>NZ_JAUZUT010000001.1:0-3835886 GCF_031844205.1 Paenibacillus sp. RRE4 | reverse complement strand
CAGTGGAGCTTATTTTGGGAAATCAGTGTGAAAATGGACTTTTTTCTTTGTTTTTCAGTGAAATAAGCTCTCTGGTGATCGTTACAATTTCAGAAAGGCCTTATTTTGCCAAAATAAGCTTATCTGTGACCGTTAGAATAAATACGTGTGAGGGAAACGCTTTAACTTATCAGTAGCGTCAATATTGTCGGAGATGATATGTTGTAAGCATGATTTGAACGGGGCGGGGATGCTGTGCGTATGTCTTGAACGGGAGATGAATGCAGTAAGTATGTCTTTATTTCCGAATGTTTGCTATAAGTGTGTCTTGATCGAGGGATGTATGCTGTAGGTGCATCATGAATGTGCATGGTTTGCTAGATTAGCATCTTTAATAAAGCTAAGATACAGAATGTGCATTCGTCTAAATGTAGGGATTTGACCACTCTGAGTAACTGTAATCAGAGGCAATCAGTCGACAAGTTCACAAAAATAAATGGTTTACTACTCATTGAGTCGGTTAGAACAACGTTTTTATTGGGGAAAGGCAAGCATAGCTACAAATAAACTGATGGAATGTCGTCTTTAGCAGGTCATTTTCTTGGTTCTTTTGTATGTGTCCAGATCCGTATTCATACGGGCCATGTTGTGTTTATAATTAATCATACCCAATAAAAAACAAATGAGGTGTTCGATATGATGGGATGGTTTACACGTAAAAACAAACAGGAAGATGCTGTTGCCAAAGCAGATCGCGTAATGAACAAGGGACTTACGGGCATGATGATGAAAGGATTTCTACCCAAGGAACATCGGGATGCGATCAACCAAAGTTTGGACTCGGCTAAACAGGCACAACTGGCTACAAGCGGATCACTGCCTCTGGCAGCAACTGGAACCGTGATCAGTGTATCGGATACGGGGAAATTAATTAACTTTGATCCCATTGTGGTGCTTGTACTTGAAGTGACTGAAATGGGTGGTCGCACGTATCAGCGCACGATGGAAACACTGGTGTCCAAGCTACAAATTCCGCGTGTGGGTGACCGTGTCGGTTTGGGACAGCATCCGGCGAATCCTTCTGAACTGATCTATATGGGACTTCTTTCGGTTTAGGTGGCAAGGTGTGACGGAATTCGGAGTGTAGCAAGAGTTCAACTTCGAATTGACGGTATTAACAGGCGAATAACCAATGCCTAGAAAATTAAAATAACGGTATTATGTTTCTGGAAATAATTACAAATTTCAGTTTTTTAATTACAGATAACAACGAAAAGGGAACATACTCAGCAAAGATATAACAAAAGATATCACATAGTAAAAAGATCCATACAGCATAAATTAGATAGATAGGGTGATAGAGATGAGTCGTTTTTTTAGAGTAATTGGCTTACTGATGGTATTTGGGACAGGATTTTCCCCGTTCATAGCTCAGTGGCTGTGGGATGATCCGTTTATGGTCATGCAGGCGTGGTGGTTTAAACCGATGCTTTTTGGAGGAATTGGTTTACTGGTCATTTCGTCTATATTCGGTACGAGTTTGGGGCAGCGCAAGATCAAATCCGGATTGCCAGCAGTTGGTGTGATCCAAAGCATTCAGCAGACGGGTACCTATATTAATGAACAGCCGGAAGTGAAAATGATGCTGAAGGTGTCTCGTCAAGGCCGGGAAACATATGATACAGAATTAA
This sequence comes from Paenibacillus sp. RRE4, assembly GCF_031844205.1. Lineage (NCBI taxonomy): Bacteria > Bacillati > Bacillota > Bacilli > Caryophanales > Paenibacillaceae > Paenibacillus > Paenibacillus sp. RRE4. The sequence goes on along the minus strand of NZ_JAUZUT010000001.1, from coordinate 3,834,216 downwards.
GAACTATTGTTCCTTTGACTTCACTGTCTCAGTTTCAGCCGGGAGCAATTATTCCGCTTGTCGTTTCCGAGAAAGATGAGCGCAAAGTCGGGCTGGATCAGCATGGAACGGTGTCGCAAGAACATATGCAACAGCTGTTGAATGAAAAGATGATGCAACAAGGTATAGCACCGGAAATGGTAGATATCGCACGTACAGGAGAGAAGGGATTGGCTAAAATTCTGGACGTTACCCCTATGGGAAGTGGACAGAATGGCAACATCAAGCTACAGCTTAAACTGAGTATTACGAAGCCAAATGGTGAAACCTTTGAGGTGATTACGCAAAAAGAAATCCTGCCTTCCGCGATGTCACAGGTTCAGCAGGGACATATCATTAATGTATTCTATTCGCCGCAGGACCCTTCCAAGGTGGCTCTTGCCCTTCAAGTACAGGAGCAGCAGCTGAATCAACTTTTTTCGTCCTAAGCTTCTCATTTTAATCTTCTCAGCCTTGACTTCGCGCTAAGAAGCTATGCAATAGAGCTCTACAGTTGTCATCCGGTCTATAAAAAGGAATAGAGTTGTATAAGTTATATATTCGAGCGCCCTCCCCAAGTCAAAGCGGATGATGAACGGGGAAGGCCCTCTTTATTTATATCCCTACAATTAAATTAAGAACGGGTGCTTGAAGGAGAGCGCATAAGCATTTCCCGGAAAGAGTGAAAAAGAGGCTGTGCATAGTGTTCAAGTTGCTCCCGGCTGGTCTGTCCCTCTTCTGTTAATATATCGTGATCGAACCATACGACAGCATAATCATGGTCATCATTTGGTTTACTCGTATCCCAGCAGACTGGCCCCGCATGATCGTCATAGGAGGCAAATGGAATATATCCCGCCTTAATCAGTAATTCCGATGATGACCAGAGGTTACGTAATTCCCGCAGAGGGTAGTCAGAAGGTAGATTCGGTAATTCGATCATGAATCCTTCATAGCGAAGATACACATTCAGAACATATCGGCTACTCAGATAGGCTATATAGAGCGGAGGCACAGAGAAAGATGGGCTATACGTATCCGAGCCAGGCTTAATATAACTAGCAACTAATTCGTTGATCTGATCTATCGTAACCTTCGAGTCCAGCATTCTCCAGCGAACCCATCCTTCTTCATCAACCTCACCATCTTGCATATCCGAAGGAACGCCATAGTCCGCTTCTTCCATTTTGGCCGGATGAGACATTAGAATATCCCGGTGAGGAGAATCGAAATAGGTGTCAAGCCAGCTTTTGATGAAAAGTCGATCTTGTTCCAGCACCTCTTTGTTAATCAAAGTGGTCACAACCCTTCAAGATTCATGATCCTTATATTTTTTCTTCTTATATTCTTCTTCTTATATCCTCGTATGCTTTTAATTTAAACGATACCGATTCGCATGCGATAGGAGAACAGCACTTCTTTTGATTTTTCGTGAAAAACAAGCTCTGCCTGGCGTCTGAAATCGTCTGCCATGTCATTCAATTCTGTGGCGCCCAGCTTCAAAGCTGTCTGAAGCCCGCCTTGGCTAAGAGCCAGGTTGGCATAACGCTCAGCTGTGAATGGCTCCTGATGATGGAACATAATTTCCCGGCTGTAACGGAATAGCCCGGATTGCTGGATCTGCTGCAAATGGCCTTCTTTGCTCCATTTATGTGCTTGTTGCTCTGCGCTCGATAGACGTGAAGCAAGTTCATCCGCAGTGCTCACCAGTTGCTGGTATGCTGCTTCAAGCTGCCAGTCCAATACAGGCGGCCAGTCACAGTCGTAGGCGGCAAAAATACCGCCTGAACGCAGTACCCGTGCGAACTCGCGTAAGGTGGATTCCGGCTCCATCCAGTGAAACGATTGGGAGCAGGTCAAAATATCTACACTATCATCAGGCAGGCCGAGGTCATGGGACATTCCCGCCGCAAAGCGAAGCTGATCCGGTTTGCCTGCAGCTTCCCACTTCGCAATGCCAACGGAGCGCATATCCTCGCTAGGTTCCACGCCGATTACTCGCTCGGCATGATCCAGCCAGATCCAGGTGGATAAACCTGTACCACAACCGACATCAGCCACGAAGCGTGGCCTTTTGCCCAGATAATGAGTCAAAATATCGACGACTTCGCGGGGAGCAGCGGGTCTGTTTTGATCATACAGTGTGCCAAATCCTTTAAAACGTTCTACGTTATTGTGTCTGATCTGCTGATTCATGTATGTCCTCCCAACATTGCTAAATTCCTCTCGATCCTAATTTAAAATGAAATGGTATAGACGCATACTATATTGTACCATCATCCTCGGTTTTGTGCCCATCATCTTCCAGTAAAAGTGCGACGGCCTCTTGATGTCTGCGAAGTAACTCTTTGCGCACCGTCAAAGGTGCGATCACCTTTATTTTTGAGCCAAAGGACAGTAAGAATGAATAAAGCTGTTCACCCTCATCAATTGGAATGGAAACCCTTAATTTCCCATCCGCTTCTTGCTGAATAATGGCGGGATCCAGCAGATCGTAAACACGATAAGCGATCGTTTGTTCAAACAGAAGTTCGATCGGAGCCTGTTTCTCAGACGGTTGCTTAGAATGTATTTTGATGTCTTGCTTTTCCCCTTCATAAGGTTCTTCCTTAACTTTATCTCCCTCCCCTGTCGATGGACGAGTATTCTCATATGCGCCGGGCACAAAGCGAAGTTTCGTGATCCGTTTGATTTTGTAAGTGACGTAGGTTCCGGACGAACTGGATGTCACAGGCTGAGTCTGTTTTAGACCCTTAAAGTACCATGTATTGTTTTTAAAAATAAGCTTCACCGGCAACGCCGTCTCCTCACTCGCTTCTCCATTGGAGTCGATATAGTGAAACGATAGTAACTGACTTGCGAAAATCGCCTGTTTCACCTGATTAAACAGTTGCATCTCTTGCTCGGGAATGCTACCCCACGGAGAATACTCAAATTCAATCCAGTCCAGTTTATGATCAAAAAGGGTCGTTAACCTGCCCAGCATCCGGGCACTGTTCAGATGAGGAATGGCGCTGACGCTGTACAAGCCCAGCAAAATTTCATTCTGTTCATCCTCGCTCAGCAGCGACTTGTCCATGACATAGTGATCCATCAGATGAATGCCGCCGTGTTTGCCCGTTGTTGTATAGACGGGAATGCCTGCGGCACTCAGACGATCAATGTCCCGGTATACGGTGCGAACCGAGATTTCGAACAGGCGGGCAAGCTCCGGGGCGGTCGTTTTCTTTTTTTCCAGCAACAGCAGCAACATTCGGAATAATCGGTTATGTTCCATGACCCAATTATATCATGACAACCCTTGTCAGGGTATGGGTGCTACACTTGGACTATAACGTTATCGTTCTCAGCGTATTTCAGTAGATGGAAAATCACAGACGTGCTCTAGTAGCCGTCTATATTAGAGGAGGAAATGCATGATGAAAATGAAAGACGGATTCTTTTGGGGCGGCGCAACGGCTGCCAATCAGTTTGAAGGCGGATGGAATAAGGATGGCAAAGGGCCGAGCACATCGGATATGATGACAGGCGGAACGCATACCACGCCTCGCCGAATTACACCTGTTCTTGAAGAGGGTACCTATTATCCGAGCCATGAAGCGGTTGATTTTTATGGACATTATAAAGAAGACATTGCGATGATGGCCGAGATGGGTTTCAAAATGTTCCGCATGTCGATCAACTGGTCACGCATTTACCCGAACGGTGACGATCTGGAGCCAAACGAAGAAGGGTTGAAGTTCTACGATAACGTCTTTGCCGAGTTGAAAAAACACAACATTGAGCCTTTGGTGACGATCTCCCACTACGAGACACCGTTTGGCCTGACACAAAAATATAACGGCTGGGCTTCCCGTGAAGTGATCGAGTTTTACATCCGTTATTGTACAACCTTGTTCAACCGTTATAAAGATCAGGTAAAATACTGGCTGACCTTTAATGAAATCAACTGTTTGACGATGCCACTCGGTGCCTATATGGCAGGTGGATTGTTGTTTGAAGGCAAAGAAACGTTGACGGACGGAGTAGACCAGCCACAGACCCGGTTCCAGGCGCTTCACCATCAATTCGTGGCCAGTGCCAAAGCGGTGAAGCTGGGACACGAGATCAACCCGGATTTCAAAATCGGCTGTATGGTTGCTTTCATGACAACGTATCCGAATACGTGTAATCCTGACGATATTTTGCTTGCGCAGAAGAAGGATCAGCTGTCCAACATGATCTGTGGCGACGTACAGGTTCGGGGGGCATATCCAGGGTTCGCAAAACGTTTCTTCGCAGAAGAAGGCATTGAAATTCAAATGCAACCGGAAGACGAGCAGACGCTACGTGAAGGCTGTGTAGATTTCTACTCCTTCAGTTATTACATGTCTCTCGTGGAAAGTGCGGATGCTTCTCTGGATCGAGCGGAAGGAAATCTGCTGGGTGGTATCAAGAATCCATATCTCGAAGCCTCCGACTGGGGCTGGCAGATCGATCCGAAAGGACTACGCTATACGCTGAATCATCTGTATGATCGTTATCAAGTTCCGTTGATGGTCGTGGAAAATGGTCTCGGTGCCGTCGATGTCTTGGAAGAAGACGGTTCCATCCAGGATGACTACCGGATTGATTATCTGAAAGGTCACATTGAGCAGATGAAAGAAGCGGTTGCGGACGGCGTCGACCTTATTGCCTATACAATGTGGGGCTGTATTGACCTTGTAAGTGCATCGACTGGAGAGATGAAGAAACGTTATGGTTTCATTCATGTCAACAAAGATAATGATGGCAACGGTGACTTGAGCCGTAGACCGAAGAAAAGCTTCTACTGGTACAAAGATGTGATTGCTTCCAATGGAGAGAAGCTGTAATTCAACAGCTGTAATAAAAAAAGATAACAAAACCCCAACGATCTTTCGGTCGTTGGGGTTTTTGCGATGATGCATATAACATGCGACTAGGCGAAGCTTCTGGCTTGTAATTCAGACAGCCGCTGCAAATAACGTCGGTAGAACCAGATACAGGTGAATAACCAGCATCCGCTTAGGAAGTAGCCGCCAACAACGTCGCTAGGGTAATGCACGCCCAGATAGATCCGGCTAATGCCGATCATCAGGATAAAGGTAGCACTTGCTGCAATCATACATACACGCCCGGTAAAGGTCGGGATATGCTTCCAGATCAGAAAAGCAAGTCCACCATAAAGGCTGAACGCTGCCATGGAATGTCCGCTGGGGAAGCTGTACCCGCTTACTTCGATAATGCGGTTAATGGTTGGGCGAGCTCGTTGAAACACCAGCTTGATCACAGCATTCAACAGCGTAGAGCCTGCAAGCACGATGGCAAGAAAGAGCAGTTCGCGTTTGTGGCGCAGGAAAACATAAAGGATCAGCATGACAATGACCGTAATGACAACGACCTGAAGCTCACTACCGATCCAGGTAAAAAATTGCATAAATCGGGTCATTCCAGGTGATTCCATGCCTTGGATCAAGTCGATGAGTACAGCATCAAAGCGATGAATCTGGTTGTCGCTGATGGAGAGTGCGATCGTGATAAAAGCGAACAGGCATAAAGCTGCAACCAGCAGCGGAATGGAGATTTTTTTCGTCAAATTGTGCTTCAAATGTAGAGTTCCTCCGTTGTCTATGATGTCTCTGTTTATAGCTGTATCTGTTGAAAGAAAGGTAATGTTCATCCGAAAGCTCGACTACAGCACAATCTTTTCATTCAACTGATTTGGTCAGAAGTATATACACTTGCTTTTTAACATAGTGTTAACATTTTACAATAAAACAAACAAAAACGAAAATGGAGACGTTCATAAGTAAGGGCATCTCAAAGGTAAATGAAGGGGGAGGCGTAAGAATGAAGCGAATTGTCACGGTCGTTTTGGTTCTAATGTTATGTGCAACATGTGTGATCGTTTGGCCGGGGGAGCGAGCATACGCGTGCAGTTGTGCGGAATCCAGTGTCAAGGAGAAGCTGGAAATGCATACCGCAGTTTTCACGGGGGAAGTGGTGAATGTTGGAAGAGGCTCATTACTTATCAGTGGGGAGTTCGAAGCGTACACACTGGATGTGGATACGGCATGGAAGGGTGTAGATGCAAAACAGATGACGATTCTAATCAGTAACTTGGGTGGGGGCTCCTGTGGAACAACATTGACTAAAGATCAGTCTTATCTAATCTTTGCCCATCAGGATGACAAAGACGGGAGGCTTTACAGCAGTCTATGTAGCGGTAATCTTAAGATCGAACAGGCTGGAGAGGCGATCAATATGCTGGGTAAGGGCACTCCCGTAAGCTCTGATGATTTCAGGGGCGGCAGCGGCTATCATAATCTGTGGATGATCATTCTTTATGGTGGGGGGATCATTCTGTTGTTAGTGCTGGTAGGTGGATCGCTGTGGGAAAGAAAAAAAAGGAAGGTGTAATATCCCATAAAAATTGATCCCCTTATGGACGTATGTACGCTCCTTAAGGGGATGTTGATTTTTTAGCAGTGTTTTTGATCTCGATTGGTAATGAGCATCCGATTCGGGGACTGTAGCTCCATACCTAACGCTGGAGCTGTACCATAAAATCATGCGCAGTCACACCGAAGACCCGTTTGAAATGTCTATTCAGATGGGTCAGATCGACAAAGCCGCAGTCAGCCACGGCGGTATAGATGTCTCTATGTTTCTCAAGCGATTGACGGGCATGCTCGACCTTGCAGTTCAGGAAAAATTGATACGGTGAGATGCCCGCATGGGCTTTGAATTCACGGATAAATTGAAACTTCGACAGGTCAAATGACGCCGACAAATCATCCAGTTTAAGCACGTCTGCGGTGCTGCAAAACATCATTTCTTTTGCTTTGCGAACAAGACTGTCCTGAGGTTTCCAGAGTCTTGCAGGCTGTTCCTCCTGAGCGAGCATATGCACGAGATCAAACAGCCGAGTACTACACTCGGCTTCGTTCTGTCTGTGCTGCACGGCCTCGTTTAGCATAAGAATGCTTCGGGCAAGCTTCGGATCATAGACGATGGGAGTGGAGAAGCGAAGTTCTTTTTTACCCATAATCTCTTCAACTAATTCGGGCTTCAGATAAAGCATCACATAATCAATACCCTCTTTATCATAGGAACTTCCATCATGTAATTGCTCGCGATTAAACAACATGACGCCGTTCGGATGTGAGGCCTGATAGTGACCGTCCAGATGATATTGCTGAATGCCGCGCAGCGTTACGCCTACCGCATATTCCTCATGGCAATGCTTTTTATAGGTGAAATCGGTGAAGCTGGCGGATAGGGCCAGCACGTCTTCTGATCTTTTGTAGCTAAACTGTTCCATACCGCACACCTCCGCAGATTAAATAGATTTTTAGATCAGACCTGACACGATAATGGCTGAGTATATCAAAAAAAGAGCCATCAGCATACTGCATGTTCGCTGGTAACGATTCAGCAAGGATCGAAAGATCGTGCCGAACACCACCCAGCTGGAGTAAGCCAGAAAACCAATACACGTAATCAGCACAACATAGAAAAATGCAGACCATGATTCTGAAGCGACGTAAGGAAGTACATAAGCCGGGATAACTGTAAAGGTAAACAGCACGACTTTAGGATTTACAAATTGCATCATGACTCCGTTCCAAAAGCCCAATATGGCCTGGGGAGCCCCTTCTGTAGAACCCATTCGATAGACCTGATAGGCGAGATAAAGCATGTAGATGCTGCCAACAATCTGCATGAATTGCAAGATACCTGGCAAAATGTCAGCGAGAAACTGATTCAGAAAAGCAGACGCAGTCAGCAACAAACCGAAAGCTAGGGTAGCTCCCCAGACATAGGGCATGGTACGGCGTGCGCCTACTTTTTGTGTGGAAGAGAGAATGACAATGTTGCTGGGGCCAGGTGTAAAGGTTACAACGATACAGTAGATTAAAAAAGATAGTATATTCATTTTAAGCTCCTTCTTCGATGCTATCTAATTTGAACTAAAGATTTTACACAGTCACTCCGATGACAGAATAACCTTCCAATCGCTGTTGTCCCCAGATTTTTTTGATTCCCTTTTTCAAAGGGAAAAATCCGGTGATAAGCGTATGCTTCCGATGTAGCTTTCTTGCAGAAAGCTTTTAGGCGAACGCTTCGCTTTTTCAGGTTTTTTCTGTCCTCTCCGTTAATGTGTAAAAAAGTAGTTCCAATAAGATAGAGGATTATTGTCGTAATCATAAGGCGGAGTAGACCATAGCTATAGTACATTATTGCAGCAGAGCTGGAAGTCATGTTTAGGTAAGGTCTCTTGGAAAAGGGTTATACCAATAAGTTGAACTAATTTCTACATTTTAACGGAGAGGTTCCCTTTTTTAATGATTGCGTTTACAATCGATAACGGAGTGAGGGTGTACAGACAGACATAGACCACTTGAGGAAGTGAATGAGATGAAAAAAATGCTGCTGATCTATATTGTGTTGATTGCGGCGTTTGCATTGTATGTATTGAGATTTGAATATACCAGTCAGGTGAACAGCTCGTGGGAGAACCGTGGACTTCGCGGTGATCTGGGTGAGACGTACATGATGATTACGTTTCAGTCCGGGCTGGAATATTGGAAGAGTCCGCTGAAAGGTTTTGAGGATGCCGCGGATGCGCTGGGCGTGACCGTCGAATATCGCGGGGCTACGCGGTATGATGCCAAAGAACAGATCACGGTAATTGAGCAGGCCATTGCGCGTAAACCTGCAGGCATTGCTATATCCGCAATCGATCCAAAATCATTAATTCCAGCGATCAATAAAGCTGTGGAAGCGGATATTCCTGTGGTCCTGTTCGATGCAGATGCACCAGGGAGTCAGGCGTATTCTTTTTTGGGAACGGACAATTACAAGGCAGGCGTAACGGCGGCGGACAAAATGGCCGAGCTGCTCGGTCGTGAAGGAGAAGTCGCTGTAATAACGTCGCCGGGACAACAGAACCATGAGGAACGTACCAACGGATTCCGCGAAACAATTCGGCAACGATACCCTTCTATGCAGGTTGTTGAAATCGCAGATGGACATGGAGATGTGTTGAAATCCCGGGATGAAACGATCCGGATGATGAAGGCACATCCGAAGCTGGCGGGTATATTCGTCACCGAGGCAACGGGAGGCGCCGGAGCCGGGGAAGCGGTACAAAATGCCAATTCAGGCAATGGTCAGAAGCTGCACATCATTTCTTTTGACACAAATAAAGCAACACTCGATCTGATCCAAAATGGTACGATATCCGCTACGATTGCACAAGGGACCTGGAATATGGGATATTGGTCGCTCCAATATCTGTTCCATCTGCACCATCACTTGACTGTACCTGCACCTTCGCCTTCAGGGGAAAATGCGCCGCTGCCTGTAACGGTAGATACGGGGATCTCGGTCGTGACAAGTTCGAATGTGGATGATTATTATGCCAAATAGACAGAAAACTTGGCGCTCTGAGCTTGTGAACGGATTCCGCCGCCTGCGTCTGCGTAACATGCCGTTACGATACCAATTGATGCTGCTATTTCTGCTTTTTGCCATCGTACCGTCCGTCGGTTTGGGTCTGCTCGTGAACTGGACGGTAGAACGAGTCGTGGAGCGGCAGGTAGAGGGTCATACGATGCAACTGATCGGCAAGGTCAATGAAGCGTTGAACACCAAGATGGAGAACTTACAAAATATGACCTATCTGATTGCGTTTGAACCAGACGTCAATGCATTTATGGACGAGAAGATCGGCGGAGATGGAGACGGAGGCAAACGTGAACGTGAACTTGAACCCGAACGAATCCAACCTCCAGCCAATCAAGTTTACACGGAATCCGAGCAGAACCGTTTGTATGGCATCAAACAGACGTTGCAAGGATTCACCACGTTGTACCCGGAAATTGCAGGTATCGTGCTTGTGAACGGTAACGGTGATTATATAAGCAATGAGATGTATCCTCGAACGGAGCAACGTCTGACTGAGGAGGACTGGTATCGGAAGGCTGCAATGCAGCCAGGGATTTTCACGGTACTGGGTCAGCCGCGAGAGCGCAACATGACCACCCATGTCCGGTATAAGGATGATGAGATTGTATCAGTCGCCCGCTCTGTCACGGATGAAACGACCGGGCTTGTAAAGGGAGCTGTACTGATTGACCTCAAGCTGAGGTCCGTTTCGCAGGCGGCTCGTAATGTAACCCTTGGAAAATCCGGGTATGTCATGGTCACCGATGCCGAAGGACAAAGTGTGTACAGACCCGAACATCCGCTCATTGAACATATTCCGGCGAGCTGGTTTGCTTCTGGAGAGAGTGGAACGTTTACGAAAACAGTGGATGGTGAAGCGTTATTATTCATGTATCAGTCCTCTACCTTTACGGGCTGGAGAACGGTGGGGGTATTCCCGACCAAAGAGTCGATCTCCGAGGTGCGACAAATTCAGTTTTACGTGGTCAGTTTTGTCTTTGTGGTATGTTTGTTTGGTTTGAGTGCATCCTTGTGGTTTTCCCGTTCCATTGCGCAGCCAATCTTCCGGTTGATGTCTTATATGCGCAGAGCCGAAACAGGCAATCTCAATGCAGGCCGGTGGAGTGATCGTGCCGATGAGATCGGCATGCTGGGGAATAGTTTCAACCGAATGCTGAGCCAGATTCGTCAGTTGATTACGCTGAATGAGCTGAGGGAACGTCAGAAACGGGATGCGGAGATGCGTAGCTTGCAGGAGCATATCAAGCCTCATTTTTTATATAATACGCTGGATACGATTCACTGGATGGCACGAAAAGAAGGCGCCGATGGTGTGTCCGATATGGTTGGAGCACTGTCCCGTTTGTTCCGAATCGGACTCAGCAAGGGACAGGATTATATTCCGTTACATTCTGAGCTGGAGCATATCAGCAGTTATCTGCAGATCCAGCAGACCAGATATCGGGATCGTCTTGGATACACCATCCATGTCCCGGAAGAATTGAAGAATTTGTATGTGCTCAAGTTGTTACTCCAGCCTTTGGTGGAAAATGCGATATACCATGGCATCAAGGGCAGACGTGGCCCAGGCCACATTGTCATAGAAGCGGATGTGGAGCAGGGGAAGCTATATCTGACCATTAAGGACGACGGAGCCGGAATGAGCGGAGAACGACTGGCGGAGATGTTGCAGCTATTGGATATGCCGATGGAGAGTTTGGAATCGACTTCACCGGAGTGGACGGGTAAAAGTTACGGGATGCTGAATGTACAGGCACGATTAAGATTATCATTTGGCAGTGACTATGGGATTTGGCTGGACAGCAGGCAGGGTGAGGGAACCCGCGTTACGATTGTTCATCCACTGATGCGGGATATGCCTGTAACCATACCTCCCCGGGTTGAGCCCCGAGATAACCAAGATCGACAAGAGAAGGAGTGAAGAAGGCTGTGGATTATACAGTGACACCCGTCAATGCCAATGCAGCGGATAACCTGTATCGAGTACTGATTGCCGACGATGAACCGATTATTCGAGAGGGAATTCGCGAAGCTATGGATTGGGCTACGCTTGGCATGGAGGTTGTCGGTGAAGCCGAGGACGGTGAAGAAGCACTCGAACGGGCTGTCGAGCTGAATGTACATGTCGTGCTGGTCGATATGAATATGCCGTTTCTGAATGGCATTGGGTTGATTCGGGCTTTACAGGAACAGTGTCCGGGAGTTCGTTATCTGATCATATCCGGGCATGATGAATTCGCTTATGCCCAGGAAGCGGTTCGTCTCGGAGTCGAGGATTACATCCTGAAGCCTGTACAAGCGGACCAACTGAGAGCTGCGCTGGAGCGGTTACGTCAGCGGCTGGATGAGGAGCATCAGCGGACAGCCTATGTCAGACAGGCGGCAGAGCAGATTGAACGAAATATTCCGCTGCTTCGTCAGCGATTTTGTCAAGAGTGGATGAAAGGACAGGTAGCCGGCGAGAGTCTGATGGAACAGCTTGCTTTTCTACATCTGCCGTCTGTATCGCCTGTGCAAGTAGGTGTGGTACGCTGGCCTGCTGCCGAGGCGCGTCAGACTATACTGAGGGAGAACGATCGCCAACTGTTCCTGTTTGCCATGGAAAATATCATATCAGAACTGCTTGGAGATCTGCCGCATGTGCTCTTTCGTGATGCCAGCAGTGTCATTGGGATCTGCCTCTGGCAGGAGACCCCTGAGGAGATTGCACTCCTGCTTGAGCAGCAGATTAGTGCTTGCCTGAACATCGCGGTTCATGCCCATGTTGAACCTCATAGGGGGACGCTGGAAGAGGTGCCGGGTACGTATCGGCATTGCCGTGAACAGGTATATGAAGAAGTGAAGCTCTCTCCGCTCGTTCGCAGGGCAAGGCAGCTGATTCAGGAGGAGTACGCAGAACGGGAGTTGACGCTGGAATCGCTGGCATCCCGTTTGCAGGTGTCGGCCGTATACCTCAGTCGTGTGTTGAAAAAAGAGTTGAACGACTCGTTCGTTACTCTTGTCACTCATGCCCGTATTCGTAAAGCCGCGCAGCTGCTGGACTCCACGTCGCTCCCGATCCATACCATCGCTGAACGCGTAGGGTATGATACACAGCACTATTTCAGCACAGCGTTCAAAAAAACGATGGGCATCTCACCTGCCCAATATCGCAAAAATGGCGGAACGGAAAGTTCCACCGCAGGCTCTGTATAGATTTCCGAAGCTTCATCGGAAGTATGGATATCAGAGGTTACAAACCAACCCACCGTTAAAGGTTAACCGCCTGCGGTGGGTTTTTCGTCGTGCGCTTCCATCAAAAGTTAAATTTTTATAAAAAAGGTTCAAAACCTGCAAAGACCTCGCTAGTTGCGAAATGCTACCATGAGATGCAGAGAGGCACAATAAGTTAGACGATACTCCATGGGATGTAAGCGTTATCTTAAGATTCCAACTGAACGCGATGACGTGAGGAAAGGGGAACTTCATATGAAAAAAGGAGCAATACTCATCTGGCTTCTGGTAATGTCCGTCATGCTCTCGGCCTGTAATCTGGCTGAAAGCGATGTGGGAAGCAAGGAGAAAGGATATGTCGGCATATCCATGCCTACCAAATCGTCGGAACGCTGGGTGGGAGACGGAGAGAATATGGTTCGTCTGTTTCAGGAGCAAGGTTACAAAACAGATCTTCAGTACGCTGAAGACGTGGTTGAGAATCAAATCTCCCAGATTGAAAACATGATTACCAAAGGTGTCGATGTCATGGTCATTGCATCTGTAGACGGAAATACGCTGACCGATGTCATCAAGAAGGCACATGACGAAGGCATTCAGGTCATCTCGTATGACCGGCTTATTCGTAACACGCCATATCTGACTTATTATGCGACGTTTGACAACTTTAAAGTCGGGGTGCTGCAAGCCTCCTACATTGAACAGAAGCTGGGGCTTAAGGATGGCAAGGGGCCGTTTAACATTGAGTTGTTTGGTGGATCGCCGGATGATAACAATGCATACTTTTTCTTCGACGGTGCAATGTCGGTGCTCAAGCCGTATATTGACTCTGGCAAGCTGGTCGTACGAAGCAAACAGATGACGATGGCACAAATCGCTACACTGCGCTGGGACGGGGCGCTTGCTCAGGCACGGATGGATAACCTGCTTAGTGCTTACTATTCAGGTGATAATCTGGATGCGGTGTTATCTCCGTATGACGGAATCAGTATCGGGATTATCTCATCTCTGAAAGGCATTGGCTACGGCAAGCCGAACAAACCACTTCCGGTTATTACGGGGCAGGATGCGGAACTGGCTTCCATCAAGTCCATTGTGGCTGGAGAACAGACACAGACGGTCTTCAAGGATACACGTAAACTCGCCGAGAAAACAGTGGAGATGGCCAACAGCATTTTGCAAGGAAAACAAGCAGAGGTTAATGATACAAAATCGTATAACAACGGATTAATGGTTGTTCCGGCTTATCTGCTCGATCCGATCTCGGTGGATCGAACCAACGTGGAGAAAGATATTGTGGGTAGCAAGTATTACACGAAAGAAGAAATAGGGCTGCCCTAAAGTGCGATGAAAGAGATAGGGTGCTCATAAATACGATGATAGAAATTAGTTTGCCATAACGCATTATTCAAGGAAAGGAGCACATGCCATGACGGACATTATTCTTGAAATGAAGAACATTACCAAAACGTTTCCGGGAGTCAAAGCGCTGGAGAACGTCAACCTGAAAATCCGGGAAGGCGAAATTCATTCGATATGCGGCGAGAATGGCGCAGGCAAGTCTACGCTGATGAAGGTGCTGAGCGGAGTTTACCCGTATGGAAGCTATGAAGGGGACATTTTATTTCGCGGTAAAACATGTGAGTTTAAAGATATCAAGCAGAGCGAGGATCTGGGCATTGTCATTATCCATCAGGAGCTGGCGCTGATCCCGTATCTCTCGATTGCAGAAAATATATTTCTGGGCAACGAACGTGCCAGCAAAGGCATCGTGAATTGGAAGGAAACCTATGTCGGAACACGTGAGCTACTGGGCAAGGTTGGTTTGAACGAAAACCCGAACACCCTTGTGTCCAGCATCGGGGTAGGTAAGCAGCAATTGGTCGAAATTGCGAAAGCGCTCTCCAAAAAAGTACGTCTGCTTATTCTGGATGAGCCTACAGCAGCATTGAATGAAGACGACAGTGAAAATCTGCTGCAACTGATGCTGGAATTCAAAAAGCAGGGCATCGCCTGCATTCTGATCTCCCATAAGCTGAACGAGGTGTCCAAGGTTTCGGATGCGGTGACGATTCTGAGGGACGGCAAGACGATTGAAACGCTGGATATGAAAAAGGACAACGTCACCGAGGATCGCATCATCAGCGGCATGGTTGGACGGGACTTGACGAGCCGCTACCCTGAACGTCATGCCGCCATTGGTGACGTGGTGCTGGAAGTGAAAGACTGGACGGTGTATCACGAGCATCAGGCCGAACGCAAGGTGCTGGATCAGATCAACATGAACATCAGACGTGGAGAGATCGTAGGGATCGCGGGACTGATGGGCGCAGGACGTACAGAGCTTGCGATGAGTATTTTCGGCAAATCGTATGGTCGCAACATCTCGGGACAACTGATCAAGGATGGCAAGCCGATTCAGAATAACAGTGTGACCGAGGCGATTCAGAATGGTTTTGCTTATGTGACGGAGGATCGCAAGGAATATGGCCTTATTTTGATGGATGATATCAAACGCAATATTTCACTCACCGGACTTGGTAAACTGACCCGTAATGCCGTTGTGAACGAGCAGGAGGAAGTGCTGGTTGCGGAAGAGATGAAGAAAAGCATGAACATCAAGGCACCTAATATCCTGCAGAAAACCGGGAATCTGAGCGGGGGCAACCAGCAGAAGGTGGTGCTGAGCAAATGGATTTTTGCCGGGCCGGATATTCTCATTCTGGATGAGCCGACACGCGGAATCGACGTGGGTGCCAAGTTCGAAATTTATACGATTATCCACCGGCTTGCTGCCGAAGGCAAGGGTGTGCTGGTGATTTCATCGGAGCTGCCGGAAGTTCTGGGCCTGTGTGACCGGATTTATGTGATGAATGCCGGACGAATCACGGGTGAAGTCAGCCGGGAGCAGGCATCGCAGGAAACACTGATGAGATATATGACCAAGTCTGGAGGCGGTAAGCATGGAAACGGTAACTAAACTGTTCAAAAATAATATACGTCAATATGGCATGATCATTGCCCTCGTTGTCATTATGCTTCTCTTTGAGGTATTAACGAGTGGGCTGTTGCTCAAGCCAATTAATATCACGAACCTGATTTTGCAAAATAGTTACATTCTGGTCCTCGCCATCGGTATGGTGCTGGTCATTATTACAGGGCATATCGACTTGTCCGTCGGTTCGATCGCGGCCTTTGTCGGTGCTGTAGCCGCCATCATGATGGTGGATTGGCAGTTGCCAGCTTGGCTCGCAGTCATTGCTTCACTGCTGGTCGGTGCACTGATTGGTGCATGGCAGGGCTTCTGGATTGCGTATGTGCGGATACCCGCCTTCATTGTTACGCTCGCCGGCATGTTGCTGTTCCGTGGTCTGACGATGATTGTTCTGGAAGGGCAGTCGATATCCCCTTTCCCTGCCGGATTTCAAAAAATCAGCTCCGGCTTCCTGCCGGATGTGCAATTCTCGGGTCTGGGTCTGGTATCCATCATTGTGGGGATTGCACTCACGATCTGGTACATTGTGAATGAACTGCGGGAACGTGCTTCCCAGCGCAAGTATGGATTTGAGGTAGTATCGCAAGGACTGTTCCTGCTTAAGCTGATTGTAGTGGCAGCGGTAACGAACCTGTTCACCTTCGTGCTCGCAAGTTATGCGGGTATCCCGAACATTCTGGTGCTCCTGTTTGTGCTAATCGTGGTGTACTCCTTTGTCATGAATCGTACCGTGATGGGACGACATGTGTATGCTCTCGGGGGCAATGAGAAGGCGGCAGGGCTGTCCGGGGTCAAAACGAAAAAAGTCACGTTCTGGGTGTTCGTGAACATGGGTACACTTGCAGCTGTATCCGGTCTGATCTTCGCCGCACGTCTGAATGCGGCTACGCCAAGAGCGGGTACGAACTTTGAGCTGGATGCCATTGCGGCCTGCTTCATCGGTGGAGCATCGGCTTCGGGCGGAATCGGGACCGTATTTGGTGCGATCATCGGTGGTCTGGTTATGGGTGTCCTGAACAACGGGATGTCCCTGATCGGCCTGGGTATTGACTGGCAGCAAGGAATCAAAGGATTGGTGCTGCTGCTTGCGGTAGCGTTTGATATCTATAACAAAAATAAACGTGCTGCTTAATATGATGGGTGTAAAATGTACTGAATGTACCGTGTACTAAACGAATTTTAATATGAAGTTAGCGAAAAGGCTTGGCAAATGCCAAGCCTTTTTTGTCTTTATTTTGGAACGGCAATCCATAATGTCCATGAATCTTTTTCAATAATCGGAGCTGTACTGTTTTTTAGTTTGCTGTTAATAAACATAATCAACTCGCCAAGCTCATGGTCTGTTAATTCATGAAGAATGGACCGTCCAGTCCGCTGCGCCAAATCTCTATTTAAGGCATCCAGGTCCTGATGAACAGATCTGGTTTCCCAAAGCTGTACTGTGTAAAGGATTACGAATCCATTAGAAACTAGCGATCTTTGGACTTCATCGGCCTCGTGCCGACGGGAGCGTTCCATGTCAATCCATTTTGGATACTTTTCGAAGAAGTAACCCCTAATATGATTTTCATCCCCTGGCATTAAACAATCTTCCGGTGTTCTGTCTTGAATGATGAATACACCATTAGGTTTCAGGATACGCTTAGCTTCTTGAAAACAGCCGTGCAAATCATGCAAATGATGTATGAGCGCTCTTTCTAAGACGATATCAAATGTATGGTATGGAAGTCCCGAGTTGTAGGCATTCCCTTGTTGCAACGTGACATTGCTCAAATTCTCACAATGGCGAGTAGCCCCTTGTAACATCTCATTTGAAAAGTCTACTCCAGTAACATGGGCTGCCCCTGAGCTTGCTAAAGCTTTAGTATAAATCCCTCCGCCGCAGCCAATGTCAACAATTACCTTACCGGCTATACCAACATGCTCTTCAATCAAAGATAACCAAGATACATCGGCAGTTCTGGTCGTGTACGTCATTCTGTTGCGTTTATCATGAAAATTGATGGGCACCATAATCACCTCTTTGTTCCATTGTATGAAACATAGTTTCGTTAAATGATACTCTTTACGATACCATAATGATCTAAATCGTCAAGAGGCGCCAGTTTCAATATGAATTTCTGAATTAGAAGCGATGTAGTTTAAATGAACTCTGCACAATATGGCTTACATCAATGCCCCGATAAAACGTGTAGCAATTCCAAAGTAAATAAACAGAGATAGAATATCGTTCAGCGTTGTAATTAACGGGCCGGATGCTACAGCCGGATCAACCTTGAAACGGCTAAGTAGAAGCGGGATGCATGTGCCTGTCAGTGTACCGATAATTAGCGTGAGAAACAGGGATACACCGATAATCATCCCGAGCAACCAGTCTCCTTGCCAGAAATAAGCAATGACCGTAATGAGCAGACCGCAGACAAGACCGATCATCGTACCGACTTTAATCTCTCGTCCAATCAGGGCGAGTACCGTTGACTTGTCCAGCTTGCGTCCAATCAGTCCGCGTACGACGACAGCAAGGGACTGTGTTCCTGTATTTCCCGTCATACCCGCAATCATAGGCATGAAGAACGCAAGAGCCACAACCTGATTTAGTGTATCTTCAAAAAAATCCACAATGCTTCCCGAGATCAAGCCGATCAATAACAGCAAAATAAGCCAAGGCAACCTGCGTCTAACCGCAACGAGTGGTCTGGTATCAAAATCAATATCTTTACCGCCGCCGCCCATTTTGGCGAGGTCTTCGCTGGCCTCATCCATGATGATGTCAATGACGTCATCCATCTGGATGATCCCGCACAGCCGATTATTTTCATCCACGACCGGAACGGCGATGAATTCGTAACGTTGGAGAAGCTGGGCAGCCTCTTCCTGATCCATATCCACCGTGGCATGAATAACACGTCTGGTCATCAGTTGTTCAACTTTGGTTTTGTCATCGGCCAGAGCAAGCGAGCGGTAACTAACGACACCAGCCAGCTTGCCTTCATCATCAATGACATAGAGGTAACTGGAAGGGGAGAGGTGTAGCGTACCCTGTGATTGCTTCAGTGCTTCCTTCGCTGTGTCGTGGGTGGATAATGTGCGATAGCGGTCGGTCATGATCCGTCCGGCAGTCTCTGGTGGATAGCTGAGTACAGAACGAATGATGGCGGAGTGATCCAGGTTCATACTGGATAACAACTCTTCCCTGCGTTTCGCGGGCAGATCGTGCATGAAGCGAATGAGATCACTTTTGTCCATCTGCTGCATGACTTCCAATGTGCGCTCTGGCCCGAGTCGTTCAAACAGTTCAGCCTGCTCGTGCAGCTTCAGGTTCTCGGCCAGGTCGGCAAGTGTATCCGGTTTAAATAGAAGAAGAAAACGACTCTTATCGTCTTCAGGGAATTTTTTATAGATGAGTGATAGATCATAGGGACGCAGTTCCTTCACCAGTTTATAGAATTCCGGCAGATTCTGGGACTGTACATGCTGTGTCAGTTGCTGGGTAATCTCCTCAACGGAGAGCTCTTTATGGGTTTGAGAACCGTTCATAATGACACTCCTTTCCTGAATGGTGCGCTTCATATTTTTAAACGGAATGCCTTCGTTGCTAAACAATATTGAAATCTTGCTCAAACATTCGAGATGGGCTTACAAAAGAAAGCGCTCAGGATATACTTGTTCTATAGCAATCAACAAGGAGGTCCTGTGCCCTTGGAAACCGACATTCGAACACAACTGCTCAGCCTGGCTGAGCCGGAATACCAGAAATTTGCGGCTTCCCTTATACCGAATATTTCAAACGTGATGGGTGTGCGTTTACCCACGATCCGCAAAATAGCCAAACAGATTGTCTCAGCAGACTGGCGTACGTACCTGGATACGGCGCAGAATGACTATTTCGAAGAAGTCATGCTGCAAGCGATGGTCATTGGTCATGTGCAAGCAGATCTGGACGAGCTGCTGACACGCATTGCGGCTTTTGTGCCCAAAATCGATAACTGGTCGGTATGTGACAGCTTCTGTGCCGGACTGAAATATACGAAAGTGCATATGGATGCGATGTGGAGCTTCATTCAGCCTTATTTGAAGTCGGATCAGGAATATGAAATCCGGTTTGGCGTGGTGATGCTGTTGAACTTTTATCTGGAGGAACCTTATATTCATCAGGTGTTACCGTTACTTGATCAGATTAAACATGAGGCCTATTATGTGAAAATGGCGGTGGCTTGGGCGATCTCGATCGCGTATGTGAAGCAACCTGAGGTGACCATGCCTTATTTGCAGCACAACACACTTGACGATTTTACGTACAACAAAGCACTCCAGAAGATTACGGAATCGTACCGCGTGACACCGGAGGACAAACAACGGATACGAGGCATGAAACGCAAGGCGAAAAAACAGGCAGAGATACTAAAACAGATAACCTCCTGACTTGGAGCTGAGAGAAGATAAGGAGGATATGGGATGAGGCAAAAGTTGATGTATACCACCATGCAACTGGACGGCCAACCGTGGAGCTTAATGGCAACCGAAAAAGGGCTGTGCCGGGTAGTGATGCCTAATGAAACGTTAGAGGACTGGCACGGCTGGATTGGCAAAATTGCCCCGGCTGTTAAACTTGAAGAGAATGAACAGGCGTTAAGACAGACGGGCATGATGGACTGGCTGGAGTCCTATTTTGCGGGAGAAAAGATAGCCTTTACAGCTGAAATCCCGCTAGACCTGATTGGTACCGAATTTCAGCAGGAAGTATGGAAAGCGCTTGGACAAGTCCCTTATGGTGAGATTCGCACATATGGAGACATCGCTACTACCATTGGCAGACCTTCGGCTGTGCGGGCTGTAGGTGCGGCGAACGGGGCCAACCCTATTCCGGTGCTGTTGCCATGTCATCGGATTATTGGTGCTAATCGCAAGCTGACGGGTTTTCGTGGTGGTCTGGAGATGAAGCGCAGATTACTGGATATTGAACATATTGAAGGCGTGACAGATGGCGGACATGCACGGTTTAATTTTTAATGAAAGAGAAATGAGGGAAGAGGATGGAGCAGCAACAGGCATACTGGCTGACCAATGTAAGATTGGAACAAGGATATATTCGTGAAGGAGCAGAGGTGACGGGTACACAAACGGGTCTTGCTCATCTGCGGATTGAGAACGGAGTTATTGCTGCCATTGTGGATGCAAAGGCGCAATTGACAGAAGAATTGCCGCGAGTGGATGGAAAAGGTTTGTTATTGTTGCCTTCGTTTGAAGAAGCACATATTCATCTGGATAAAACCTATTACGACGGGCCATGGAAAGCGGTTAGACGCAGCTCCAGCATCTTTGATCGCATTGAGGAGGAAAAGGTGCTGTTGCCCAAGTTGCTACCCGATGCGAAACGGCAGGCGGAAAGCATCCTTGCACGAATACAGGGTTACGGATCTACACACGTTCGTGCCCATTGTAATATTGAACCGGTAAGTGGGCTGAAGCGTTTGGAAGCAACCAAGCTGGCCCTGGAGAGTTATACAGGTAAAATATCTTCAGAGATTGTCGCGTTCCCTCAGCATGGGCTGTTGCGATCCAACTCGGTCGAACTCATGGGACAAGCCATGTCAGAGGGCGCAACACATGTAGGCGGACTTGATCCGTATACCGTAGATGAGAACATCGAAAAATCGCTACATGCCATGGTCGAACTGGCGGTTAAATATCAAGCAGGGATCGATATGCATCTGCATGATGGCGGCGAAGCTGGCAAGCAAACGTTGCTGGAACTTGTGAGGCTGACTGAACAAGCAGGGCTTCGGGGTCAGGTGACGGTCAGTCACGCGTTCTGGTTTGCAGGAGCGGAGAAACAGGAAGCCGAAGAGATGGCGAGCCGCATGGCATCGCTGGGAATGAGTGTGGCTTCAACGGTGCCGATAGGCAGAGCGATGATGCCGCTTCCGATGTTGCAACGTGAGGGTGTAAACGTGAAACTGGCGACAGACAGCCTGACGGATCACTGGTCTCCTTTTGGCAATGGGGATATGCTTGAAAAGGCTGGCCGCTTCGCCGAACTGTATGGATATAGCGACGAGTTATCGTTGTCCCAGTCGCTTGCTACGATTACGGGCGGAGTGACTCCGCTGAATGCGGCAGGGGAAAAGGTATGGCCGAAGGCAGGCGATGTAGCAAGCTTTGTTCTGGTACAGGCGAGTTGTGCAGCCGAAGCGGTGGCAAGGCGATCTGAAAGGCTGGCTGTGTGGTATCATGGACAATTGGTAAGTGGATCGCTAGCGTAACAGGCATCACTGTAAGATGTAATAAACAGAATAGAGGTTAAAGATTAAGCCACGGATGCCGTGGCTTTTTTGCGTGAACAGGCATGAGCCGTGTGGAACTGTTTTAGTTCAACAATATAGCTCATATGGAGGAAGAAATTATACGCATAACCCACATTCTGGGTTATGATAGATTATATTTTGCTTTTGAAGGAGCTAATCCCTATGAACATTACATATGCTTCGCAGGCAGACCGTGCATATATCGTTGAAAAAGATCGGCATATCCATCCCACACTTGTTGATACGAAAATAAAAGAGAAGGAAATATATATCTTCTGGGAAGACGAGGCAAGGATTGGCTGGATGAGATATGGATACTTTTGGGACAACATGCCTTTTATGAACATGATTTGGATCGATGAGCCGTTTCGTGGTCGTGGAACAGGGCAACGTGTCGTGCAGTATTGGGAAAATGAAATGAAAAAGAAGGGCTTTGATACGGTTATGACTTCCACGCAGTCTGATGAGAGTGCTCAACATTTCTATCGTGGAATGGGATATGTGGATGCAGGAGCTTTACTGTTAGACACACAGCCATTAGAAATTATATTGATGAAGAAAATTGAAGTAGTGATAGACGAGGGAGAATGAGACATGCGTGATAACATGGAGAAACAAGTTACTTTGCAACCGATTACGCAGGGAAATAAAAGTGAGTGCATCCGTCTGCAACCGAGGGAAGATCAGCTCACACTGGTAGCGAGCAATGCGGATTCTTTACTCCATGCGACCAAGGAAGTAACTTCGAAACCTTACGGGATCTATGCAGGGAATGAGATGGTCGGGTTTATTTTATTTGACAATGAGATTTATAGGGATGAGCATTACTGGATTCTTCGTTTTATGATTGATGGGAAACATCAGGGACAGGGGTATGGGAAGCGTGCCATCCAGGAAGTTATTCACATGTTGCAGGTGCGAAGTGATTGTCGGCAAATCAGGGTATCTCACGTTCCGCATAACGTTGCGGCTAATGCACTGTACAAGCGTTGCGGGTTTCAGGAAACAGGTGAATTGGAAGATAACGGTGACATTATTTTAGGTTATCAGGTTAGAGAATAGAGGTGGCAAACATGATAAGAGAAGCCGAAGCCAGGGATGCAGCAACGATTGAAAAATTGTACAGGGAACTACTGCCTAACCACACGGATATTAAGGTGCTGGCTGAACGAATAGAAGAGATTAGACGTCACGAACACAGCTTCCTTTTTGTTTACGAAGCTCGGGAGCAGGTAGTCGGTACGGCACATTTACATATCTGCTTGGACGCTCTTGCGGGAAATCGACCGTTTGGTTTGGTTGAAAGGGTCATTATGTCTAACGAGGTGCAAGGCAGGGGATACGGCACAGAATTAATGGAACATGTGGAAGAGGTATGTATGCAGATGAGCGCATCCAAGATCCTCCTCGCTAGTGGAGCTTCCAGGCAAGGGGCCCATCAATTTTATCAAAAGCTAGGGTACGATGGCGAGTCCAGCAAAGCCTTTAAGAAATATCTATAATTTGATAGAAGAAGGACTAATCCAACAAGATGATAGATAAACATGATCGGATTTTGAACAAAAGATTTATTGCATTAGCGTTCACATTACTGTTTATGACGTTATGCTGTCTAGGCATTGCCGCGTATCTGCGTGCAAAGTCAGGCTCGAATATGTATGCCTTTTTGGACTGGGACATGCTTCTGGCATGGGTTCCGTTTCTCATTTCAACGATGATTGCTCTTATTTTTCGACGTAAAACCGTGAGACCCGGATGGCTGGGCATGGTGTTGACAGGTTTGCTCGGTTTGATCTGGCTTTTCTTTTTGCCTAACGCGGCCTATTTGTTTACAGAAATGTTGCATGCATTCCGGTATTTTGTTGCTCAGCCTGAGCGTGCTTTTTGGTTCGGGATGGATTTCTGGTACAGTTTGACCCTTACGTTTGGTGTAGCCATTGTAGGGCTAGTGCTCTCCACGTGTTCCATAAGGCAAATTGAATATGTGTTGCAATTATTCGTACACAGGTTCGTTTGCTGGATCATTGTCGGATGTATTTTACTTTTAAGTGGCGTTGGCGTATATATCGGGAGATTTAATCGCTGGAATTCATGGGATATCGTGTCCAGACCCGGGCAGATTGTTATCGATTTGATGAATGATTTAAGTTCAGCAAGCGGTCTTCCGGTGGCGTTTGTTACGCTAATGTTTGTGATCCAGGCATTTGCATATGTCATTATTTCATTGATAAGTAGTTCGATTACTCGGGAGGTAAGAAAATGAGCAATACTTCTGAATTTATCAAGCAACTGCCCGGCATTTCTGAATGTCAGCGAATCTTCAAGGCAGTAGCAATGCTGGATGCAATTCTAATGCCAGAATGGGAGTACAGGTACTATTCGTACAATGCACAGTGGGATGAGAATGAACAGATGGCTTCGATGCGAGACGGGGAAGGAGATCACTATTTCGCGTTGTTTGATTCAAGCAACCGTTTAATCATCAAAGGTTACGACAAAGCTTATGCTTCCCTACATCAAGATCAACTTGGCGATGTATTGGAGGGTGTGCCGGCAGTATTCAAAACGACGTTTCTGGAAGAAGCTGCTTTTATGATGGATCAGACTACCTTCTGCATCTGGAATGAAGAGGAACAGAACGGGTGGACTTCGAGTCAACAGCTCGCGGACGAAGCTTATGCTCTGCTGCAAGTTCTTGTGGGCGGTGCAGCGTATTACCATGCTTGGGCTCAGGAGTATTATGAGGTTGAACTGGATCTAGAGCCGATACAGCATGTTTTTGACATGAAACCGTTAAACGAACAACTGTTGCAGGCATTAAACCCGGAGATCGAGTTAGACGAGTTGGAAGAGGACATTGCAGAAATTGGATACCCGGCTTAGGAGGAAGGACATATGCATTTAACAGAATGGTCTGCGGATATTCTTCAATATGATCTGTCGGATGAATACTCGATTCGCCTTGCGGATGTTACGGAGTGGGGATTATTTTGCACCATTTATTATGATATGGGATACGTCGGATTTTTCAGGGAAGAAGAATTCAGTTCCTCAAGGTGCAGTGCGTACTGGATCTATCGCGGGGAAAGCAAAATAGGCGGTGTACGAATGGAGCCTAACAAGATGTATCATTTGTTTCTCATCCCGCCGTTCCAGCAAGGCTTTGAGATCGTCAAGCTGCTGAAACAGAAATTAATGCAGTGGTCGGATCGGAGTAAACGAATTCTGACATTTGAGATTCTACCAGGTCAAGTAGACTGGTTTGCGAGAGCGGGATTCTGGCCGGCCGAGTTCAGATGCCGCTGGATGCAGCGTCCTACGGATCATTTCGAGGTGGATTGGGACAGTAGGGTGATTGTTAAGAGCCCAGGGATTATTGGAAAAGAATCAGGTGGCTTCAAATATATAAACGAAGAGGAAATTGCCCAGTGTGATCTGGAAAGTTTCGGTGGAAGTCTAGAAGCAACGCGCAGAAAGCAGAGCTCTCTTGAAGATTTTACACCTGACGAAGATCCTAATTATACCAATGAAATCCTGACTCAGGCATCTACATTGGTATACGATCAAGCATCAGGTCAACTGGTCGCCAACTGCCGCTTATGTCTACAGGACAATCAGGCTGCGGTATACAGTATAGGCGTAATCCCCTCGTACAGAGGCAGAGGAATTGCTACCCAAATGTTACAAAGAGCATTAACGATGCTCAAGGAGCACTATCCATTTTTGCGACTGTATGTGATGGAAGGCAATGATGCCGAGTCGGTATATCTGAATCTGGGTTTTGTACAGGGTGTGCACGAGATCCAGACGATGTATATTCCTGAGGAGGAAGCGGAATGAAGGTGGCCATTTTAACCGATATTCACGGAAAATGCTCTCAGGAGTTCCTTGTGACAACACTAAATATCTTCAAGCGTATCGAAAAAGAAAATAATTAGCGAACAGGGGCGATCTGGTGAGATCGCCTTATCTTGTTGAAGAGTTAAAGGAAATTAAGTCTTTATTGCAAGAAAGACAGTCACAATAACTTAATGAAGAGGTGAGGGCATGATTCATGATTTAAAAGGGGAGGAAAATATGTCTTCTGTGACGGGGATGCTTTTCGCCGCGGTTAAAGAGAACAGTGATCGCCTGAAATTCATCACGGATTCCATGTCACAAGAGGAGGTCGATTACAGAGGGCCTGGTAACCTATACAACAGCACAGCTCAGTTACTGAGACATATCACGTTCGTTGACCTGAACTGGGTGTATCGTATCAAAGGACAAACGCTACCTCTCGATATGTTGGAGCAATATGGTCCCATCATTGATGAAAACAACAAACTTCCTTTCATAGCGGGGATATCCAGAGACACACTTATTTCTCAACATCAGTTGATCATGAACATGCTACAGGAAACATGCACAATTCTTACGGATGCGGATATGGATCTCGTAGTTACTTTCGGGCATAGGAATGAAAAGCAAGCTTCTGTTCGCTGGGGACTTTGGCACATGGCTGACCACAATCGTTATCATCAGGCGCATATAAATCAGTTGCGGAAATGGTTCCACACTCATACATCTGATCGATGAAGGGAAGCCGCCATTGAATAAATGGTAAAATAGATTGTAACTAAAGTTCAATTCAGGTTGTTTTTATTAGTAGAACAGGAGGAATGCATAATGGCAGATCATACAGCATTGGTTATTATTGATGTGCAAAGAGCCATGTTCGATGAGTCAGATCCGGTATATCAGGGCGAGCAGTTACTAAGAAACATTCAGAAGCTTATTGGGGCGGCCCGTGATGTGGGACATCGTGTCATTTATATACAGCACAGTGAGGGGACAGGGAGTCCGCTGGAGCGCGGAACAGCAGGATGGGAGATTCATCCCTCTATTGCACCGCTTGAAGGTGATCTGATAGTTGAAAAAGAAACCCCGGATTCGTTTCATGAAACAAATCTACAAGCGATATTGCTGAAATTCGGTGTATCCAAGCTGATTCTTACAGGTATGCAGACAGAGCTATGTGTGGATACCACTTGCCGTAGAGCGTTTAGTTTGGGATATACAGTGCAACTGATACGAGATGCCCACAGTACATGGAACTCTAGTGTGCTCCGGGCAGAGCAAATTATTGAACATCATAATTCGGTGCTGAGCATATTTGCTCATGTGGTGGATATGGCACACATTACGAGGTGATGAAGAATGAAGATACACATAAAAATATTCAATCTTTCGGCCTGGCTTGCTGTATTGGCTGTATTTTTTCTTCCAGGAACGCTGAATGACGATAACAAAATTTTACGAACCGAGTATGGATTCCCGCTTCGTTTTTTGACGGATTACCATGCCTCGAATTCGAGTGGATCGACATGGTTCATATCGGATATGCATATTAATTTACTGGTATATTTCGTGAATGTCCTGTTTATTTATGCTGGAATACATGTGATTGTCTATATCAAAAAAAGATTAACTAAGAAATCAGTGGAGTGAATAATAATGAAACATCTTCCTTCAAGTTGGAATTCAGAAAGGCTTATTTTTTCAGATGTGAAGCCTTTCGAAATTGTTGAACTTCAGAAACTATATGATACAAGCCGTTATATACAGGAATGGGATGGACAAGAAAATGATGCGAACTACGTTAAGAATTGTGTAGAACAAGGGAACCTCCCACCAGGTGGAATATTGGAGAATTATAGAATTCAAAGTATATGCACGCTTGAGGAGAATCAGACGATTGGGATGTTAAGTGTGTATCATGGCTATCCAGCTGAATCTATATTGTATTTGGAATTTTTATATATTCAGAATGGTGTTCAGAAACAAGGATACGGCCAGGAGATGATGGATGCCTTAACTGAGCAGCTTGCCACTCTGGGTTATGATGAGATTAGAATCAATGTTGCACTCAAAAATTGGCCGGCTTTACGCTTCTGGTTTAGATCGGGTTTTAGCCAAATTGGCGGAATCCATGGTGATGAAAAACATTCATCAACCCATTTTGCGAATATTGAATTAATCAAGAAGCTATAATGACCTGAGTACAGCAACATAGGAGGCTACGGTATGGAAACCTTTTTTCGATATAACTGGATCGTGCGTGAACAGTGGTATGCGTGGTGTGCAGACCTGCCGCCAGAAGAATTGCTTCGACCACGTACAGGTGGCGTGGGAAGTATCCTGAAGACTTTTTTTCATATCATTGATGTCGAGTGGAGCTGGCTTCAACTGCTACAAGGAAAACCCGATGGTGCTGAAGATTTTGCCAATTATCAGACGCTTGAAGCCATTCGTGAACTGGATCGTAAGCTACACCAAAATGTAGAAGCATTTGTTTTATTGTGGGAGCCGAGCATGGAAAAGAGAACTTACATCGACCGCCGAACCGACGGACACGTGCATATCGATGCTTGGGGCGAAGTTATGCGTCATGTAATTGCACATGAAATTCATCATATAGGGCAGTTATCCGTATGGGCAAGAGAACTTGGCCGAGAGCCCGTATCTGCTAATGTTATAGGCAAAGGATTGATCGAACCTGACCATGTTGAAGAGCCGTGAGGTGAGTATAAGTGATACAACTTAGCAGTATCCGCTGGGTTCAACTGGATGAAACGATTCGGCAGGGAATAGGACAGGAGCATCGGATGACCCCGCTTAAGCCTGGAATGGAAGCGGATGTTATGCGTGTTGAACTTCATGATCAGCCGTATGTACTGAAGATCTGGAATAAGGAGTCTCGTCCGGATATTAGAAAACAATATCAGTTGTTGCATAGTCTCACACAAAGCGGGATTCAGGTATCCAGGCCATATGGCTGGGGGATAGATCAGCACCAGAATCAAGTGCTACTCACAAGTTACGATGGTGTGCCGGTGACCCGGCTAGATCAAGAAATATTAAGAAGGATCGCTCAGAATTTAAATCGTATCCACCAGTATCCAGTCCGTGTTAAAGAGCCGCAAACGGAAGAAGCAAAACAAGATTACATTCCTCATTACAATTTCGTCGACTATTTTTTCCCTCAGATTGCTAAGCACCAAGATATCCATCACATTGTTCATGACCTGATGAAGCGTGTAAAGATCAGACAGGATCACTTCATTCATGGTGACTATAACCTAGGGAATATTGTAGAGATCAATGGAAAATACACCGTTATAGACTGGACCAACGGACAGTACGGAGACCCGAGATATGATGCGGCATGGTCTGTTTTTCTAATCACGATCTATAACGGGGAAAAGTATGGAATGATTTATCAAGCCGAATTACGAGCGGTTGCCGGCAATTTGCTGGATGAGGAAGAAGGATTTGAAGCATTGGCCTGGTTACGCTGGGTGTTGCTCTCGCGTGAAGGAGATGTTCCGAGAAATGCAGAAGTCATGCGGCGAGTATTAGATATAGCTACTCATAACCCTTACTTACAAGCCGACTTGTTGTAATTGAAATAATCCCTCTATAGAATCTTTCCTTAAAGTCCTAAAATTACGATTTGGTATTCGGAATATCTTTTCAAGCTAGTCTACAAGCCTGTCCTAAATTCTCATCTTCTGCATACCTATGGTAGTAGAGGAGCGTGATGAATAATGGAACAGAAGGTACACACTTACTTCGAACTGAAACAGCAGCAGAAAGAGATCGAACAACAGTTATCTGTATTGAGGGATGAGATTGTGGCGTACTGTGAAGAGCAAGGCGTATATGAGACCGAAGTAGGCGGATATAAGGTGAAAACGGTGCTCCAGCACCGCAAGGAATATGACGATCAGAAGCTGTATGCATCGTTGCCTGATCCGGAGATCTGGAGGTTGCTGTCCAAGGTGGACAGCCATAAGCTGAAAAGCCTGATCAAGCTTAATGTTCTCTCCGAAGAACAAGTCAGCCCGGCATGTACGGTGAAGCAAGTGACTTTGCTACAGATAGACAAGTTATAACGTATATTGCCTGCACTTCTTTCTTTTGTGCTGAAATTGGTAGAATTTCAGGGGGGAGAAGGTTTATTTTGTTCAGGGAAAGCGCATTCATTTTCCGTTATGATGAAGAAATAAATCTGCGAGGAGGAACCAGGATGTCTACCGAAATTCCGTCCCTACATACTGCTTATGCCGATGCATTCAAAATAGGTGCAGCAGTACATACGAGAATGTTACAATCCGAAGGAGAATTTATTGCGAAGCACTATAACAGTGTCACTGCGGAGAATCAGATGAAGTTTGAAGAGGTTCATCCGCGGGAGCATGAATATACGTTTGAGGCAGCAGATGAGATCGTTGATTTTGCCGTTGGCCGTGCAATAGGTGTTCGTGGTCATACCCTGGTATGGCACAACCAGACACCAACGTGGGTGTTTGAGGATGCTTCCGGCGGCCCGGCTTCGAGAGAACTGATGTTGTCCCGGTTGAAGCAGCATATCGATACCGTCGTTGGTCGTTATAAAGGACAGATCTACGCATGGGACGTGGTGAACGAGGCGATTGAAGATAAGACCGATCTGATTATGAGAGATACCAAATGGCTGCAATTGCTTGGAGAAGATTACCTGGCGCAAGCATTCAATATGGCACATGAAGCTGATCCTGACGCACTACTGTTCTACAATGATTACAATGAGACTAATCCGGTCAAACGGGAAAAAATTTACAATCTGGTTCGATCGCTGCTGGAGCAAGGGGTTCCGGTTCATGGTATTGGCATGCAGGGTCACTGGAGTATTCATGGTCCGTCCATTGAAGAGATCCGTGAGGCCATTGAACGTTATGCTTCACTGGATGTGCAGCTTCACGTCACTGAACTAGATGTATCTGTGTTTCAACATGATGACAAGCGCACTGATCTGACAGAGCCAACGCCTGAGATGATGGAGCTTCAGGAGAAACGGTATGAGGAGATTTTCAAGCTGTTCCGGGAGTATCAATCCAATATTACTTCTGTAACATTCTGGGGTGCAGCTGATCATTATACGTGGTTGGACAATTTCCCGGTACGCGGGCGCAAAAACTGGCCATTTGTGTTCGATACCAAGCAACAACCGAAGGGTTCATTTTGGCGCATTCTCGGGGAAAAGTAAGAAGAAGACTTAAAGCACAAGTTCAGGCACGATTTAGCTATACGTTTAAGCTAAGCATGCAGCGCTCTGCTACGTGTTTTGGAATCAAAGCCTTACATGCAGACCCCATAAAAAGGGTTAAGCCTGTAAGGCTTTTTGAAGTATCTTATATATAGAGCAGATTTATTCGAATAATAGCATTGTCACATGCACGGTACGATGCCATACTGGAGAAAAAAAGGGGAAATGGCAGGTGAATCCAATGTACAAGGTCATTGTAGCAGATGATGAGCCGTTTATGCTGGAAGGCTGGAAAACGATGATCGATTGGCAAGGCTGCGGATATGAGTTGTGTGGAACCGCGACCGATGGAGAGGAAGCACTGGAACTGATCAATCATGTAAATCCGGATTTGGTGGTAACCGATATCCAGATGCCTGTGCTTGATGGACTGGGATTGATCCGAACCATGCGTGAAGACTTAAAATATGATTCCCAGATCGTGATCGTAACAGGGTATTCCGAGTTTGGTTATGCACAGCAGGCGATACGATATCGGGTGAATGAATATGTGCTCAAACCTTTGGTGCCAGAAGAAATTCACGAGTTATTAAGGAACCTGATCGTACCGCTGGATACACAGCGGCAGGAAACAGAGACCAAGCTTGCGGAAGAGCAATATCATGCCATGGAGATGTTGGACACACATACGGATGAGGACGGCATGCTGGATGAGGCGGATCTGGAGAAAATGGCATCGCGCGCGCGGCAATTTATCGCTTTAATCGAGGCAGGAGATGTAACAGGCGTTACTCGCACTGTTGATGATATGTTACAGGAGATGCAAGAATCACGGGCCGCGATGATCTGGGCTCAAAGCGCAGTCAGATACATCCATGGAGAACTGCTACGCAGATATAGCATGATCGGAGCAGATCAGACTCTTCTCCAAGTCCGGACTTGGCATCATACAGAGAGTTGGTTCATGGGGGACTTGAAGAAATTGTTTATTCGGATTACGGAAACGTTTGCCTCAATGGCTCAGGCTGATCCGGGTTCCAGTGGGCTGGTGGCGGAAGCCGTACAGTATCTGAAGGAGCATTATCGTACCAAAATCAAGCTGCAGCAGCTCGCCAATCACATTCATGTCAATGCGGCTTATCTAGGCCAGCAGTTCAAGCGTGAGATGGGGGTCAGCTTCAGTGAGTATGTTCATCGTCTTCGTATTGAAGAGGCGCGCAGGATGCTCCGCCGAACCAATATGAAAATCTCAGATATTGCATTTGAATTGGGTTATCATGATGCGGAGTATTTTACGGAAAAATTTAAAGCGCTTACAGGAGAGCTTCCATCTCTATATAAAAACAACAACCAAGGGTGATTATGTGCATAAGAAAAAGAGGACTTTTCATACGGTAAACGATATCCCCCTTCGATATAAGTTTCTGCTGATCTATGTGGTCAGTATTCTTCTTCCAATTATTGCGATTAATCTGTTTTTTTATCAACGAACATCTGCAGATATCAAAGTAAGGGAACAGGAAAATCTGCGCAAATCGATTGACAGGGCCGCAGGAGAGTTGGTCGGTATGATTGACGAGAGCGTGGCGCTAAGCCGTATGATTGCCGCGGATGATTCCTTGTATGAAGCACTGGATCGTACCTACGCGTCACCTGTGGATTATTACAACGAGTATCATGTGTTCTTGCGTGATAAATTGACACGGTATATGTCGGCCAATATTTTGGAAGTCCGAATTTTTACGGATAACGATACGATTCAGACGGGCAGTCATTACATCGTCATGAAGGACAAAGAGACATCGTTGCCGGGCATGGAGCAGCTAAATCACGCGAACGGTGATATTTTAGTTATTGATTACGAAGAACAGTCTGGATTTAGCCGAGGGAAACGAATTAGTGTTATCGGGAAAATGAAGACATTTACTTCATATGCTAACTATGCGAAGTATTCCAGAATTGATCTCGAAGTGAATCGCATCTACAGCATCCTTAATCGTGAGACAAACAGCCTGCAGCTCAGGCTTGTGGACGGAAATAGCCGTCCGGTCGTTTCCAGTGCACGTTTCCCGGCAGAGGGATGGTCTTCCGATACGAATTCCGAATATATCATGGAGAAGTCACTTGGTAATCTGGCTTATCTGGATGGCTGGAAGCTGATCGGGGTTGCGGATACGCGGCATGTGGATCAGTTGTTGGACGAAGCACGTAATTCTATTTTATGGCTCGCGGTCATCAGTGTCATTGTACCTTCGGTGCTCATTTACTTTATTCTGCGCTCGTACCACTACCGTATCCGTAAATTGTCACGGCATATGGAGAAAGTGCGGAATGAACGTTTTGACCTGATCGAGATCCAGGAAGGTCGGGACGAGATTGGCGGGTTAATCCGCACGTTTAATATGATGATCAGCAAAATCCATTCCCTGATTAACGACGTATACAAACTGGAGATCAGGCACAAGGATCTCGAACTGGATCAAGTCCGAACGGAGTTATCTATGCTCCAGAGCCAGATGAATCCACATTTTCTGTTTAATACACTGAATGCACTACTCGTCGTGAGTACCAAAAACGGCTATACCGAAGTATCTGAAATTATTAAAAGCTTATCTTTACTCATGAGACAGTTGCTCAGCAGATCAGACAACCTGATCCCGCTCGAAGAGGAGCTGCAATTCACAACACTTTATCTTCAAATTGAGAAGTTCAGGTTCGGAGAGTTGTTTGATTATACTCTGGATATTGATCCAAAGGCTGCTGGCAAACGTATTCCACGCATGAGTATTCAGCCGCTGGTTGAAAATGCGTGCAAACATGGTTTGCAAGCACGCAAGACTGGACGATTAATTCATATTACCGCAAAGTTAGGTGAATCCGGTCTGGTTATTCGTGTTATCGATAACGGGATCGGGATGGAGCAGGATAAACTGAGGCAATTAATACAGGATGTACGCTCGGATCAGGCGAAGGACGGTTCACATGTGGGCATTCGTAATGTCTATCGCCGCCTGGAATTATTTTATGAAGGGGATGCAACGTTCACAATACGCAGTGAGAAGGGCAGCGGTACAGAAGCGGGATTTCATATTCCGACAGCCAGACTGTGACTGATGAACAAAGGGGGACAGGGAGATGTATAAAGTATTACTGGTCGATGATGAACCGTTTGCGATTGAAGGTCTGCAGTTGTTAATTGATTGGCGAAAATTCGGATTCGAAATTAACGGTGTGTGCACCAATGGAGAAGAGGCAGTCGAAGCGATCCGTACGAGTAAACCTGATCTGGTTGTCACGGATATTCATATGCCAGCGATGAACGGGCTGGAATTGATTGAAGAGGCACGTCGTCTGGGGCATGATTCTACCATGTTTGTCATTACAAGTGGTTACAGCGATTTTAATTACGCGAGGCAGGCCATTCGTCTTGGCGTCAGCAATTATTTAACCAAACCTGTGGATACGATGGAAGCGGACGATATGCTGGAGAGACTGGCGCAGGAGTTGAAGGAGAAGCAACAGCGTGAGAGTGTTCGTGAACAGGCGAAAGTGCAGGAAACCCGTCATGTTTTGGCTGCACTGGCCACTGGACAGGAAGTTGAGGATGCAGAACAGATGGCTCATGATATCGCCGATTTGTATGAACAAGCTCAGAAATGGACGTATGTGAAAATAAGATTTCAGCGTGCTGATTCTGGACAGATTCGCTCGATGATTCATGAGACCGTGAGCCGTGAACCGTGCTGTTATGTGGTGGAAAATGAACTGGATACCTGCGGCATTGTATGGGGGGAAGGTTCTTCAGAAGCAGAAACATGGGAAGGAAGAAGCCATCGGGATTTTGCGGAAAGGTTGTTGTCTGTCTTGAATGAAGTTGTTCCGGACGGAGTACAGTGTGCCGTAGGTCTACCTGTGCCTCAACCGGAAGCCTTATCTCTTTCCAGAAGTATGGCTGTCGAAACGGAGCGTTTTTTGTTTCTGCACCAAGGGAATTTGCTATTCGCCGAAGATCTTCAGGAACAACGTCTAAGATTCAATCCCGAATCTCTCCGTGAAGTGGATCTCATTATGGAGCGTCTGGAGAACGGTTCGCCAGAACAATTAAGTCTGTCGATTAGAGAAGCATTCCATCAATTTGTAATGAACAAGACTGCACCTGAATTTGTGCACATATTCATGACCCAAATTTTATTCCGCGGTTTTTCTCTATGCAAGGAGCTTGGAGGAGAAACGAAGGATCTGTTGCTGGATACAGCCTTTCATTCCGATGACCGGTATCACTGGAACATCGAAAATTCAGCGAGTATGCTGGAAAGCTTTTGCCTGAAGTGTCAAGCTGTGGCATCATCTCTTCGTCAAAAACAGCTCGGCGGAACACAGGCGATGGTAGCTGCGTATTTGCAAGAACATTTTAGAGAGACCTTTACTATTAAGGAACTGGCCGAACGATTCTTTATGCACCCTGTACATCTGGGTCAATCTTTTATGCGCAAATATGGCAAGGGTGTTCTCGATATGGTGCATGATCTGAGGATAGAGGAGGCGATAAGATTGCTCAGAGATTCGGACGATGCTTCATGTGCGATTGCAGAGCAGGTTGGTTATAAGAGCTACCAGCATTTTCTAAAACAATTTGAGCGGAGAACAGGGCTGAAACCGGCTGAGTATCGCCTTAAGCATGCTAAATAGAGCATATATAAGGAGGTATGATCCGGTTCAAGACCTCCTGCAATTAAGGGGGGGAGATGCTTAAATCTGTTTATTTTGAAACCGCATACATTTCCTCATAATGAAATCAGTAAGGCAAACCACTTCCAAGGAGGCGCAATACATGGGGGGATTGAAGAAAAAGAAACTTTGGGGTTCCGTTTCTCTTGTTCTGGCATTAACTCTGGCACTGGCAGGATGCAGTGGAGACGAAGCCAAAACGACCACACCCGATGGTAAGGAAATATTAAACATCTCGGCATTTATTAGTGAGCCGAATCAGGCACCGGCAGCGGATAACCGAATATACAAAAGGATTGAAGAAGAGCTGGGTGTCAAATTAAACATGGAATTTCTGGTCGGTGACCTTCAACAGAAGCTGGGGGTTATGATTGCGGGTGGAGATTACCCGGATCTGATTACGGCAGATACCAAGCTGGTTGCGGCTGGTGCGGTGATCCCGCTGGAAGATCTGATCGAGCAACATGCTCCAAACCTTAAAAAGCATTACGCAAAAGACTGGGAACGGATGAAGGATTCCAGTGATGGCCATATTTACTGGTTGCCTAACTACGGTGTATATACTGGTGAATTCGTTAGTAACTATTATTCCGGGCCTGCTTTCTGGATTCAAAAGCAGGTGCTGAAAGAAGCCGGATATCCAACACCGAAAACACTTGATGAGTATATGAAGCTGATTCGTGATTATGCGGCTAAGCACCCGACGACATCGGATGGTCAGCCGACCATTGGTTTTACAACACTGGCTTCTGACTGGAGAACATTCCCTCTCCTTAATCCGCCGGAGCACTTGACCGGTCATCCAAATGATGGTGGTGTTGTTGTAGATGACAAAGGTGTTGCAACCGTATTCGCGGATAAAGACATTTCAAAACGATACTATAAAGAGCTGAACAGTCTCTATAACGATGGATTGCTCGATAAAGAAGCCTTCGTCCAGAACTACGACCAGTATTTGGCGAAAATTTCTTCGGGCCGTGTTATCGGCATGTTTGATCAGCACTGGAACTTCCAGCAAGGGGAGGACCCGCTTGTAGCTCAAAACAAAATTGCTCAAACATATGTTGGCTTCCCGCTGGTTTACGACACAAGCATCAAGGATCATTACCTGGATCGTCCGGTAATTAACTTGAACAACGGTTTTGGTATCAGTAAGGATGCTAAAGATCCTGTTGCAATTCTGAAATTCCTGGATAAGTTGATGGATGAAAAGTATCAAAAGTTGCTGTCCTGGGGTGAAGAGGGCGTAGACTACATGGTTAACGATAAAGGCAGATTCTATCGTACACCTGAACAACGTCTTCAACAGGACGACCCGGCATGGAAACTGGCTAACAAAGCGGAAGGTTTCTACAAAGCATCACCGAAGCTGGAGGGGACTTTTGAGGATGGTAATGCTGTAGGAGCGCTTAACCAGCCTGAGGAATTCTACGATAGCTTGAAGGCGGAGGATAAAGAATTGCTGGATGCATACGGTTTCAAAACATGGAGTGATTTCTTCTCTCCTGCACCTGAGAACCCAGTGTATTATCCAGCGTGGCAGGTGGACTTGAAAGAAGGTTCAGATGCTTCGGTAGCCAACAAACAAATGACCGATACGTCGCTGAAGTACTTGCCTAAAGCAATCATGTCCAATGCAGATCAATTTGATTCGATCTGGGGCGAGTATGTGGACGCTTACAAGAAAATCAACGTGAAAGCGTATGAAGACCGAATCAATGAGCAATTACAATGGCGGATTCAGAACTGGACCGTGAAATAAATAAAAGCGGTTGTTAGATTGGCTCGGAAGGTGTCAGGTATATGGATATAAATTATGCCCTGTGCCTTCCGAACAATCTTTCCTCGAAATCCGCGTACGTTGATAGGAGGAGTGAAAGATGGCGAATACGCCAGGAGCCATACAGGAAAAATCTGCTCCAACCGTTGTGACCAAGACGCCTCTGATGAAGCGCCTGCGCAGTCAAAAACAACTGATGTTTATGTCTCTGCCCATCGTCGCTTATATTTTGGTTTTCTCGTATTACCCGATCTGGGGCTGGGTTATGGCGTTCCAGAATTACAGTCCAGCGAAGAAATTCTCGCAACAGGAGTGGGTCGGACTTAAGCACTTCAAGTTTCTGCTTACGGACGACGCGTTTCTGAACGTGCTTCGCAATACGATCGCGATGAGTTTAATTAACATGATTCTTGGCTTTGTGACAGCCATTGTTTTTGCGATTTTGCTGAATGAAATCAAACACAATCTGTACAAGCGCACGATTCAAACGATCTCCTATCTGCCTCACTTCCTGTCATGGATCATCGTTACGGGCATTGTAGCCAGCTCGTTATCCGTTGATGGCGGGATTGTGAACGTAGTGCTGATGAAGCTCGGATTCATTAAAGAACCCATTATGTGGCTCAGTGTTCCAGAGTATTTCTGGGGTATTGTCGGTGCATCACACGTATGGAAAGAAGTCGGCTGGAATGCAATCATCTATCTGGCGGCGATCACTTCCATTGACCCCTCACTCTATGAAGCGGCTGAGATTGATGGAGCTAACCGGTATAAAAAAATGTTGTATGTTACGTTGCCCGGCATCAAGTCCATCGTCATTATCTTGTTGATTATGAATATGGGATGGATTCTGGAAGCCGGATTCGAAGTACAGTACTTGCTTGGAAATGGTGTCGTTGTTGACTGGTCTCAGACCATTGACATCTTTGTCTTGAAATACGGGCTACAGATCGGTAACTATTCACTTGCTACCGCAGCCGGTATATTCAAAACCGTCGTCAGTATCACCCTGATATTTGCAGCTAACTCAATATCCAAACGATTCGGCGAAGACCGATTAATATGAGGAGGACACATCGATGGGAATAAACAAATCTCGAGTTGAGCCGATTGTCTTCCACACATTTAACGGCTTGCTGATGATTTTTATTGCAGTAGTGACCTTATATCCATTTTTGAACACCCTGGCTATTTCTTTTAATGCGGGTAACGATACGATTCGAGGCGGAATCTACTTGTGGCCGAGGGAATGGACCAGCCAGAACTACAAAGCCGTATTTGCGGGTGGAACCATATTCGCGGCTTTTGGAATCTCGGTTGCCAGAACTGTACTTGGTACAATTCTCAGCTTGTTCCTCACCTCCATGTTGGCGTATACGCTGAGCCGCAAAGACTACATTCTGCGTAAACCGATTACGATTATCGTTGTAATGACCATGTATTTCAGTGCAGGTCTCATTCCAACGTACTTCCTGATCAAAGATTTGCACTTGCTTAACAACTTCCTGGTATACATCATTCCGGGTCTAATCAGTGCGTTTAACATGATCGTTATTCGGACGTATATCCAGACGTTGCCTGAAGGACTGATAGAGTCAGCCAAGATTGATGGTGCGGGCGATTTCAGAACGTTTATGTCGATCATTTTACCGCTGTGTCAGCCTGTACTTGCAACGGTCGCGTTGTTCATTGCGGTAGGACAATGGAATTCTTGGTTTGATACGTTCCTGTATGCTTCATCCAAGCAAAACTTGAGTACGTTGCAGTACGAGTTGATGAAACTGCTGTCCTCTTCTATGAACACCAACAGCAGTGCTTCGGTATCCAACGGGGCAAATTTGGGGCAAGCGCGTAATATGGTTACGCCGATATCGATCCGGGCAGCGATCACCATTGTTGCAGCATTGCCAATCCTTGTCGTGTATCCGTTCTTGCAAAAGTACTTTGTACACGGATTGCAACTAGGTAGTGTGAAGGAATAGTAAGAAGCAGAAACGATGAGTTATCATCGTTAGGAAGCAAATTAGGATAGAATCTAAAGAAGTCGGCCGAGTGAGGCCGGCTTTTTTTGGTATACGCAGTTATAAGCAAAATAAGAAAGAAAAGACATCCGTTCAATTGCTGATATGTTATAATTTTCAATAATACGGCGTGGTCTTGTGAGTCAGCGTCAAGTAATCGATAGGTGCTAAGTTTCTAGATCTTGAGTAATTTCTTGTCTCTGTTCATATCCAATGGAAAGAGATCGAGTCAAAACGATATATTTTGAAGGGTCATAAATCTAATTCAAGATGGAGTTGAATAAGATGGAAAGCATCCGTAATAATGCGTTAACGTTTATCGGAAATTTCGTGATGGCCTATTTTATTTTTGGAGAGGGAACAATTGGTAAGCCGCTGATATTTGCGTTTTGGATGCTTATGTTGATGATGGGGATGGACTGGTACAAAAGCAGGAGGAGTCATACGTTGCATTAGCATATGGGTACCATGGAGTCGATTTTGGTGAAGGATCGGCTATTTGGTGTATCATTTTGAAGAGGAGGTGCTGGATTGCAACCACAACCACAACCACTTATACTTGATTCATTTCGATGCTGGATGCAAAGTAAACAGGAACAGTTGCAGGTGCTCCAGATCTCAACGGAAGAGAGAAAAGAAAATCCTGAAGATGAGAAGAAGTATAATTCTGATCCTTTCATTGGATATGTTCATGAATCAGGGATTGCTATGGGGCAGGTCACCTTATGGGCCTCTCGTCAGATGGAGTTTGAGGTAATAAACATCGACACAGAAGAACGTTTAGTATGGACGTATGTTGAGCAGATTGAAGAGCAAGAAGACTATTTTAATAAGATATTGAAGCCATACTTCGGCGCGTTGCAGTTCGGAGTTAAGGTCTAGCGGAGCTTGTCGGAATTGTGTATTGAAGAGTGAATGAGTACACCCATTTACATCCGAGCTGTTGTTCATTACACTTGATAAGTAACGCTTATAAATAGGGTATACGTAATATCAATTCAGATTATCAGGAGGACGTTATTATGCATCAATCAGCACACATCCAGGAAGCACGCGATTACATATTAAACCGGATCAACACCAAGCCAGTGGTAGGTATGATTCTGGGTTCAGGACTGGGAGCGCTCGCAGACGAGATTGAGAATGCAACAGTGATCCCTTATACAGAGATTCCATACTTTGCCCAATCCGAAGCCATCGGACACGCCAATGAATTGGTGATTGGAGAATTAATGGGGAAGACCGTTGTAGCCATGAAAGGCCGCCTTCACTATTATGAAGGTTTTACCTTAGATGAAGTAACATTCCCGGTTCGCATTATGAAGGCACTGGGCGTTGAGCAACTGATCGTCACCAACGCTTGCGGTGCGGTCAACACCGGTTTTGAACCAGGCCAGCTCATGCTGATTACGGATCATATTAATCTGGTTGGCAACAATCCGTTGATTGGACCAAATAATGCTGATCTGGGCGTGCGCTTCCCGGATGTGTCTCAAGTATACAACCGTGAATTGCGCAGTGTCGCTCTACAGGTTGCTGAAGAGCAAAATGTAAGCCTGCAACAAGGGGTGTACGCGTGGTGGAGTGGTCCAGCTTATGAAACACCTGCGGAGATTCGCATGATTCGCACGATGGGTGCGGATGCTGTAGGGATGTCTACTGTACCAGAAGCGATTGTTGCCATTCATGGCGGCATGAAGGTACTCGGCATTTCCTGTCTGACAAACATGGCATGTGGTATTCTGGATCAACCGCTCAGCCATGATGAAGTTATTGAGGTAGCCGCGAAAGTGAAAACAACGTTTATCGGCTTGGTTAAAGGGATTTTGCAAAAAATGTAACATCGCATCGCGCTATGCTAGTAGAACTCATTCGCAGGCATTGCCTCATCAGAAACTTCTGGTGGGGCAATGTTTTTTTGCAGAGAAAAGGTGTGACTTATAAGTGGAAATATATCTATATGAAGATATGTATAACTTAGCCCATCCATAGCGGTCATACGACCTGCTTTATTTAATTCATGAGAATGACTCTTCTTTCTTGAGTTTTGTTAAATCTCCATCCAAAAATTTCAGATTCGGCAGAAAGGCTGCGGCTATGGAACAGAATATAGGAAGCAATCCAATCGTTAGGAATAGTATGGGCATACCGAATCTCTCAGCTATTGCTGCACCTGCAAAAGCTCCCACAGGCTGTAACCCCCCACCAATCAAGAATCGAATGGAATTGACTCTACCTTGGAGGGAGACAGGTACAAGTGTGCCATGGAGCGAGGAACTAAGCACACCAAAAAAAGGTCCTGCTGCCCCAGAGATACATAAAATAAGGAGTGCAAATGGATAACTGGGAAATGCCCCGAGTAAAACGTAGCTGAGTCCAATCGTAGCTAAACTGCAAAGCATAACAACTCTTCTCTTCTTAAACTCACCTATCTTGGATATGATTAACAGCCCGCCGAGGGTACCGAATGCAGAAGCTGAGGTCAAGGTACCCATGGTCACAGCATTTTTATGTAAGACTTCACGCACAAAAGGAATCATCATCGTCCAGACAGCTATAGAAGACATATTACTTATGGAAACCATGAGCATAATGGTTAACATTGCGGGGAACTTTCGATAGAAGGAGAAAGCTTCGCCAATATCTTGAATATATTCTTTGAATGAAAATGTAACGTTAGAAATGGATTGTTGATGGATCGTAGGCATATACAGCAATGCAGATAATGCTAAAAGGTAACATGCAGCATTGACGCCCAATGTGGGCAAGGAACCGGCAAGTGCGATTAGAGCTCCAGCCAAAGCGGGGCCGATTAAGGCAGAAGCATTACGAGCACCATCGATTACAGCGAATGAGCGTATCAATTGATGCTTGTCTACTACACCAGGGATCACAGCCATGGCTGTTGGCATAAAAAGTGCAGAACAAGCACCACTGAGTGCTGCTGCGATGAATAGATGCCAGATGTGCAGGTGGCCAGCAACACTCATAATCAAAGGAATCAGAAGAGCCGCTAGTCTAATGATTACAAGTCCGGTCATGAATTTCCGTCGGTTCAGCCGATCGGATAGCGGAGACCCAAGTAGCCGGAATAAAACCTCAGAAATACTGAAACATAGTGCCATAGCACCCATAGCCAGTTTGGAAGCTGTTAATTCGTAGACAATCCATTCCATGGCCAAGAGACCAAAAATGTCGCCGAAGGAGCTTAGAGTAACCGTGGCTAATAAATAGTAGTAACTTCGTTTCAGCATGAAAATTCCTCCGTAGATGTCAAAT
This sequence comes from Paenibacillus sp. RRE4, assembly GCF_031844205.1. NCBI lineage: Bacteria > Bacillati > Bacillota > Bacilli > Caryophanales > Paenibacillaceae > Paenibacillus > Paenibacillus sp. RRE4. The sequence continues at coordinate 3,791,333 of NZ_JAUZUT010000001.1, read as the reverse complement.
AGAACTTAGTGAGTACGAAACAAATGATATGCAGAATACTTAGTTATGAAAATAGTCGTTAATCTGCTGAGGGAGTCTATTCAAGGCCTCCAACCGCAAGCTATATTCCGTATTTTTGTGATCGTAGTGAACGAGAACTAGACCTGCTGCTCGAAGAAAAATCAGATGATAGTGTATAGTGCTTTTCGAAAGCTTGACTTCACGGACGATCTCGGAAAAAGATAATTGCTTACCTGTAAGCAGACGTAAAATAACTAATCGCGTCTCATCGGACAAGGCTCGTGTAAGGCGTAGCAATTGAGGATCAGGCCGTCCCGGTTCTGTAGGCATGATGTCACAAGCGTAATTCGTGAAAATGACCTCATCAAAGATGGTTGACGTGACAAAAGGACGAGCATGGTATTGGGGAATCAGAATGACCTTTTTCAACTTAGAGGTGGGATAAATGCGCATGCCTTGTGTTGCATCTTCATACACCTCTTTGTCATTAGTACCATCAATGAGGGCGCGTCTTTCCTCTGCCTCACGAATGAGCTCATCTATGATGACTGATTTAACTTGACTGAAGTAGCGACTATTCCATTCTCTTAGTACCTCTAAAGTCTGGCTACGCAGTGATGATAAATTAGAGGGCACAGACATGTGAAACTGGGATGCAATGTCGAATAACTCTCCTGTTGACAATTTCTCAAGCCAATCCATAAACCCATTCACCGATCGTTCTCCAGGACATGTCCAAATGTAAGGAGCAAGAGTAAAGTTGTCTGTCGCTTTCATCATATCGCGCATAAGTTGAAGCTTGGCTGGGGTGAAACGATTCTGGACTTCATGTATCCAAGATTTCCCCGCATCTAGGGCGTTATGATTTTGTTTGTTCGTAAAAGCAATCAAGCTGTTTACGCACTCGTACATCGGAGAGAAATCAACCTCAACCTTATAATCCATAAATGTAGAACCCCCTATTTGTTCTATGTTTATAGAACTATTTGTTTTTCATAATATATGCTCCAGCGTTTTTTTTCAACTGCTAACCGATTCGAATGTTATAACCCATGTTCTTGTACAACCGAAATTGTTATGGATGGATACATAACAAACACGAATAGACCCATTCATTGAATCTATGAATGGTTTTATTCGTGTTTATATTTTCATTTTTTGTTGAGTCAATGCGCTATATAGTCATAGTTCATGTTGTATTACCATGATTAAAATGCCTGAAATGCGGTCCAGATGGCAAGGATCATACACAGGACGCCTCCTATTTTGCACATAACATAATAAAAGTCACTAGGTTCGGGATTATTCACCCATACCCATTGGAAGGAAGTCCAGAAAAGAAACCGCTGAAATGGTTCGTAATAAAACGTGCACCACCCATAAATGAATATGGCAATGGCGAGGAATAGAAAAGCAGGCATACCTGGTTTCTCGTGGTACTCTGGGAAGGCAGCCGTTACGAGCATAACCGGTGTATATTGTTCCTCACCCTCTGCAATTACGCGTTCCCCGTTTAGAACGTCACTTTCCGGAGGAGCCATATTTCCTTTTTCATCATAACTCAATAAAATACCGTGCTGTTGCTCGACTTCATATTTGTGCCCCTGAGGGTAAAATACATTATATGTTGCAATAGGTGTGGAAGCGGTTCGAGTAACCGTATAATTCTGCTCGTCAATCGTTACGATACGTTTGTGTTGTTCGACTTGTACCTGAATGGGGTCTGCATCTTGGCTTCGATAGATGATCCTTGTACCATCCTCATGGTCTGATGCATATTTATGTTGATCGATATAGAATACAGGCTGTGTAGAGGGTAGGTCCATGTTTTTTTAATAGAGAATTCACAGATGAATAACCAATCCTTTCCTGTAAATGAGTATTTTTTTACATACGCAAGGTTTGGTGAAGGGTTGCGTTTGTTCTGTTGACGGGTAGGCATTTCGTTTACAATGGAATGAGCACGTATAGAAACAGTCAGGAGGCGAAGGGATGATTAAGGGATTGACCAAGGCAGGACTTGGCAAGCTGGACTCCGATCAACAATATATTATGTATGCGGCGAGGTATGGTTTTGGGGCAGTTGATTTGAATCCGCTCTCATTCGTACAGACGTATGGCATAGGACAAGCCCAGCATCTGCTGGAAAGCAATCAAGTTATTATTGGCTCAGCGGATTTTCCAGTGGAATGGCGTTCAGACGATGAACAATTCCGAGAGGGGTTACCGAACCTGGTAGCAATGGCCGAAGCATCTGCCGCACTGAACGTGAACAAGTGCTGCACCTACATTCTGCCCTCTACCGATCAGCCTGCTGCGACATTTATGGTTGCAGCGACCAAACGACTAAGACTCTGTGCTGATATTTTGGATGCTTACGGAATCCGGCTCGGACTGGAGTTTGTGGGATGTCATCACCTGCGCACACAATGGAAGAATCCGTTTCTTTGGCGTGTAGAGGATACATTGGACTGGATCGATACCATTCACGCACCCAATGTGGGTCTGCTCGTCGATTCGTATCACTGGCACACGAATGGGACGGAGATGAACGAACTCCTGAAGCTAAAGCGGGAGCAGGTGGTTCATGTACACATCAATGATGCTTATGACCTGCCTATTGAGGAATTGAAGGACGGAGAAAGGCTTTATCCGGGAGAAGGTATCATTAATCTAACAGGTTTTCTGAAAAATCTGAAGGCTATCGGGTACGACGATGTCGTGGCTCAGGAAGTGCTAGCACCTGCTTCCGAACTGGATGTGGAGACACGGTTTGCCAAGTCAAAGGCAGGCTTTGATCGGGTGTTTGCTTCCCTTTAAAAAATACGATAACCTTTGACCCATGCAATTCGTATGGGTTATTTGTTGTTGCAATCACGGGGCCAGCCGAATTGTAATGAAAATTTTACAATATGAATGTGTTTATATGAAAACATTGACATTGCGTTAACAATTCCAAGATTTCCCGTTTACAAATCCCTCCTATAATTACAAACGTGATAGGTCATTTTTACTATGAACGTGGATAGTTTGGGGGGATGAGGCGAACAAGCTCTCATATAGACGATACATGCAAGCATACCAAGCAGGGCACAGCAATATCAGGCAAGAATATATGGAGAAAAGAAGGGTGACAAGAGCCAATGTCAATGAAGAAGACGTTAGTAGTGTCCATGGTAGCCACAGTTTTAACAACCTCTGTGGCTCACGCAGTATCGGCTGCTCCTGCAACAAAAACTGTAGCTAGTACGAATGTAGCTCAGGTGAAAAACTCCACGTTTACCATAAACGGTAACAGTGTCATTGTACGTTCGATTGTGAAAAATGGAGAAACGCTTGTAGCCGTTCGTGATGTAATTCAAGCGATCGGTGCACAAGCTGAAATTGCAAACGGAGCGACGGTGATTCAATTGAATGGTCACACGGTCAGCTTGCAGAACAAGTCCAAACAGCTTGTCGTGGACGGGGCTAAGGTGAATCTGAACCAGCCGGTTACGATCATTGGAGGAGTAAGCTACGTTGCACTTCGTCCGCTAGTGGCAGGCGTAGGGGGTACCGTTGGATTGAAGAACGGTCAGCTTGAAGTCAGCACGATTGCTCTGATCGAAGGAACAGAGAACCCGCGTTTTGCCGGAGCAAATGAACTTATTGTCTCCAAGAACGATGATCAGGGTAGAAGTGACTACCTCGTGAATACAGCCACTGGAAAATATGAACTGTTGTTAACGACTGAAGGTGGTTCAGACCTCGTTGTGTCTCCAAGCGGCAATCAAGCAGCCTATACGAATGCAGAAGGAGCCGTATACGTTATCGATTTGAAAACGAAGGCTTCCAAGCTCATTACGAATGATACAAGCATCAAGCCGGAGCTGGTCTGGTCTGCAGATGAGAGTTCGATCTATTTCCTTCAAGGAGATAAAGGATCGGTGATCGCCAACTTGAATCTGGCGGACGGTACTATCAAGAAACTGGTGGAAGATAAAGTCGATTACAAAGAAAACTTGAATGTGTCACTGAGCGGCAAACGATTCGTCTATACCGTAACTACTCTGGGTAAAGTAACCGCAGATTCGACAAATGTAGATGCAGACAATGTGGACATTGATTTCTCGGCGAATCAACAGCAATTATTTTCATATAACAACGGTTCTGAAAAACCATCGGCGGTGAAGCTAACCACTTCCACGGATGATAAAGTATTTATTTATTCTCCAGATGGTCAGAAAGCTTACTACGTAAGTGTACCGTCTGAAGATGGTAATGCTTCACTGATGTCCGTAGATGCATCCCAGAAACCAGTCACCGTGTATAAAGAGCATGATGTAGAACAAGCAGTTCTTTCAGGCGGTACCTTATACGTACTTGCTGCGCAGGATGATAAGAACAGTGTGATCCTGTCCATCGATACGGTAACTGGACAACAATCCAAGTTGTACACCGTGTCCTCTGATGTATCTTCTATCGTTGTGAAGGGTTCACAGATTGCTGTCGTTGAGAACGGGCGAGTGCTGGTGCAGGCAGATGGCAGTTGGAAAGCTGTAACGAAGTAAAAACATACGCTTCGATGCGTATTTGAAATGAAAAAGCGTAATTAAAAAAATGAAATGAATAATAAAACGCAAAATTCGAGAGGAGCTTTTTACAATGAAAAAATGGATTAAACCTTTCACAGCCATGCTGATGGCTGTATCTCTGGTTGGTGGACTTGGTGGTGCAATGACAGCATCGGCTGCCAAAAGCACGGAGAAAGGCAAAATTGTCATCAATGGATCTTCTGCACTCCTTCCATTGACGCTTCAAGCTGCGAGTGAATTCAAGAAAGACAATCCAAAAGTTAAAATCTCGGCATCCGCTGCGGGTTCCGTGACTGGCCCACAATCCGTTCGTAAAGGCATTGCAGATATCGGTGCGGTAGACTGGGATGCATCCAAGGATGTTCCTGGCTTCAAAAAATTCGATGGACAGGTTGCTCATCCGGTAGCAGTAACTGTGTTTACCGCGGTAGTAAATACAAACGTGGGTGTAACGAATCTGACTACGAAACAATTGCAAGATATCTTCTCCGGCAAAGTAACGAATTGGAAAGAAGTTGGCGGTTCAGACGGTAAAATCGTTGTGGTTAACCGTAAGTTCGGATCAGGTACACGTGTTAACTTCCAACAAAAAGCACTAGATGGTAAAGACTTCATGAGCAAAGGGGACAACTACAAAGAAGTAGGTTCGAGCGGTGACATGAAAACGACCATCGAAACAACACCTAACGCGATTGGTTATATCGACCTGCCTTACGTAACAAGCAAAATGAAAGCCGTATCCATTAATGGCGTGGCTCCAACAGAGAAAAACGTGCTGAACAAAACGTACAAAGTATGGGGTATCGGATACTACATGACGAAAGGTCAACCAACGGGTGCAACGAAAGCATTCATCGAATACATCCAAAGCAACAAATTCCAGAACGGTTCCCTGAAAAAGCTGAAATTCATTCCGCTCGCAGCCGTTAAGTAAAACGTTCGGTCTGATCTGAATCAGACTTCAACCTGCACCTGCATTTCATACGAAAGGGATAGCCAGCTTCCGCGCGTGGTCGCCAAGCTGGCTTCTCTATGTGAAAGGAAGAGTCCTCTATGATGGAAATGAATCCACCGGCGAACAGCCCGGCTCCGAATGAGCTTGGCCCAAGCCTTGGGAAAGCGCCCGAGAAGGGAAGACGCTTTGACCGTAAAGCACGCCTTCGGTGGTCTAACCGTATGTTTCGCATCCTTTGCATTAGCAGTGCGACCTTTGTCTGCCTCGTTCTGTTCTGTATTCTGGTGCTTATGCTTCGCACAGGTGTACTCACTTTTGCAGACGTCTCACTGAAGGAATTCTTTTTCTCTACGAACTGGGACCCGGAAAATGAGCACTATGGTGCGCTGACCTTTATTCTGGGTACGTTTGCTCTCACTGGACTTACGATGCTCATGGCGATTCCAATATCGGTAATCATTGCTGTATTTCTGGCGGAAATGACACCAAAATGGCTTCGTCGCCTGTTGCGTCCGGTGCTCGATCTGCTGGTGGGTATCCCGTCCGTCGTATACGGTTATCTTGGTTTGACGGTATTGATCCCATGGCTTAGAGACTTGAGCGGACGTGATCTGGCAGATGGTCTGCTGGCAGCCTCTATTGTGCTCACGATTATGGTACTGCCCACGATTAGCCGAATTAGTGATGATGCGATCTCCGCCGTGCCGAACAAATACCGGGATGCGGCGTATGCACTCGGTACGAATCGGTTTCAAACGATTACCCGGGTTGTGCTTCCTGCGGCAAGAGGAGGCATTATGTATGCAGTCATTCTGGGCATGACACGTGCCATTGGTGAGACGATGGCGGTGGTGATGGTTATTGGTAATACGGCGCAGCTGCCGACCAGTCTGTTTACGCCAACCGCCGTGCTGACCAGTAACATTGTGATGCAAATCTCCAGCGTGGAGTTCGATTCGATCTGGAATCATGGTTTATACATGATGGGCTTTATTTTGCTGGCGATCTCCATCCTGATGATCGTTGCCGTGAGAATGCTACAGAAGAGAGGGGGACGTCACCTGTGAGTGTGAAAAGAGAGGTTAATCCGGCTACTGCGTATTCCTTTGGCAAACGGCGAGCGTCCTCGGCATGGATGGATCGGCTGTTTACGGGGACAGTGTGGGGCGTAGGTATCATCGTTATTTTGTTTATTGTGGGATTGTTGTTCCTGTTGTTGCAAAAAGGGTTGCCGATGCTCAGCTGGGATTTCCTGTACGGTGTACCGAGTGAGATTGAAGAGGGCGGAGGGATTGGCCCGGCACTATTTAACTCTTTTTACGTACTGATTCTGTCTCTTCTCATCTCGATTCCGATCGGTCTTGCGGCAGGCATTTACTTGGCTGAATTTGCACCAAACAACAAACTGATTGAGGTTGTGCGTATATGCGTGGAAGGGCTGTCGTCCGTGCCATCGATTATTTTTGGTTTGTTTGGGATTGCACTGTTTGTAGAGTATTTCGAGATCGGTCTGACGATTCTTGGCGCTGCGGTCAGTCTTGCCTTCCTGAACTTGCCCGTGTTGACCCGGGTGACAGAGGAATCGGTTCGTGCGGTACCAACCGAGCTTCGTAACGGTTCGTTTGCACTGGGTGCGACGCATCTGCAGACGATTCGGCAGGTGGTTCTTCCGGTTGCGCTGAACGGAATCATGACAGGCATCTGTCTGACCGCAGGCCGTGCTTTTGGCGAAAGTGCCGTTATTATTCTCACTGCGGGTGTATCCACGTCCGGCGAGATGTGGGATTTCAATCTGTTATCGCCAGGCGGAACGCTGGCCGTGCATCTGTGGTATATCCAGTCCGAGGCCATTGTGCCGGATGCAGAGCAGATTGCCCAGAAATCTACGGCGGTGCTGATCTTTGTCGTGCTGCTTATCAATATTTTATTCCGTGTGCCGCTGTGGTTTAATTCGCGTAAAAATCAAGTGTAACGTAAAGCCAAAGTCTATGCGGGCAAACCTGTTATGTCTGCTATAAAAATAGTATATTCCAATTCATCGCCAGGAGGGCACATGGTGCAATCGATTATTGAAACGAAGAAGCTGAACTTATTTTACGGTACCTTTCAGGCACTGAAAGAAGTATCTATTGAAATTCCGGAACGCGCCATTACGGCATTTATCGGTCCATCCGGCTGTGGCAAATCTACCTTGTTGCGCACGCTGAACCGTATGAATGACCGGATACCCGGCACACGAATTGAGGGAACCGTAGCTGTTGGTGGAACCGATATTTACAGTGGTGATGTACATGTAGAGACACTCCGCAAGAAGATCGGTATGGTCTTCCAGTCACCGAACCCTTTTCCGAAATCCATCTATGACAACATTGCTTTCGGACCGAGACAGCACGGGATTCATGGCAAAAAAAAGCTCGATGAGATCGTTGAACGCAGTCTGCGTTCCGCCGCTCTCTGGGACGAAGTCAAGGACAACCTGAAGCGCTCAGCGCTTAGTTTGTCAGGTGGACAGCAACAGCGTCTATGCATCGCTCGTGCTCTAGCGGTCGAACCGGATATTTTGCTGATGGATGAAGCGACGGCCTCTCTTGATCCGGTCTCCACATTCAAGATTGAGGAACTGACACATGAGCTGAAGGAAAGTTACACCATCGTGATGGTTACCCACAACATGCAGCAAGCAGCGCGTGTCTCCCAGCAGACCGCGTTTTTTCTGAACGGTGAAGTTGTGGAATACTCGGCTACCAAGAGCATGTTCGCCGAACCTGCCGATCCGCGCACACAGGATTATATCAGCGGTAGATTCGGTTAGATTGAATGTCAGTGAAAAGTAGAGTATAAGTTCTTCATAAAACTATCTCAATGGTAGAGGGCTACTCCTGATGGAGTGGCTCTCTTCGTTTTTTTGGCAGGGAGAGACTAAAGCAGCATTTTTCCTTCAAGACCCTATTCTTCATGTTCTGTAATTTCCACATCCGTTTTATTGGAGGACAGAAATGAAGGCAGGAGGCTACCATCGGGCAGAGCAATATAGAAATGCAGTGAAGCCTGATTTACCAGCCTGTAGTTCTCAGGTATACGATAAATCAACACATTAAATTGAACGTCAACAGTTCCTTTTGGTGGAATGGTTTCCAGTGACAGCCCTTTGGTAATATCCGCATCCGGCTTGAGCTGACCGTTTACCACCACACTTCCCGCAATAAAAACAGACTCTGCTTGAATGATATCCCTTAACGTTACCTCCGTTGCAGATAAAGAACTTTCGTTCTGAATGAGAATTTTGTAACGCAGATGAGTGTTGACCTCGACTTCCGATTTGTTGGCACTTTTGACAATCGTAAGCTGAGGCAATCGGCTGGATATAACCACTGTATTGGATTGCTGTGACCCTGTTGTGGTCTGGCCTTGGGCCTGAAATACAGCTGTAAATTGATTAATGATATTACCGCTCACAGGCTGATTGATCACGATGGCCTGGAACGTCACATAAGCTACCCTCCCAGGTTGAAGGGATGCGATGAAGATGCCTGCTGCCGGATTGGCACCAGCAAGCAGCTGTCCATTCAATCGTACACTTCCTTCAACAAAACGAGTTCCGATTGGAATCGGATCGGTGATCGTAACCTGAACGATTGTGTTTCCTGTATTGGTAACAGCGGCCTGATATGTGATGGCATCGCCCACAACAACCGAAGTTTTGTCCGCCGTTTTTTGAAGCGTAATCTGTGTTGTTGAATGGGAAGTCACCAGTACGTTGACAGGATTGGATTGGATCGTAAAAACCGTCTGTCCCAACATATAGCGAAGGTTTGCCTGATTGGTAATCGGTGAAAGCGTCGTGTTGGTGTTCACGCTGACTTGGAAGGACACGGTAGCAGTGCCCCCGGGTGGAATAATGCCGAGATTGATTCCATTCGCAGGGCTTCCTGACGGTGCTGCTACTCCGTTAACGACAACACTGCCCGTTACCAGGGCTGTCCCCGGGGGAATTGGATCAGTTAATACAACGGAACTTATAAGAGATTGATTGTTATTGCGTATAAGTATGGTATAGGTAATGACATCACCAGGTAAGGCATCCGGCCTGTTCGTTGTTTTGTTAATGGATACATTAGGGCTGTTTACATAAAGGATGACGGGATTCGATTGTGAGTTGTCAGTGAGTGTTCTTCCATCTGCAGTAAGGAAAGTAAAGCTTACGGTCGCTTGATTTATAATCTCCAGACTTGGAGGTATGGAGGTAAGGCTCACCGAAAAGGCGGCTTCAATCTGCTGCCCCGGAGCAATCGTTCCCAAAGGAATGCCAGTAACCGGGTTTGCTGAAGGCAAACGGCTGCCATTGGATTCGGCACTGCCCTCTACAAAGGCCGTATTGGAAGACAGTGTATCGAACAAGGTCACCTGAGCAGGAATCTGCCCTGAATTACTGACGGTAAACAGATACTGAACCGTATCTCCAAACTGTACATTCTGAGAGCTTGCCGCTTTGACAATCGTGATGACCGGGATATCTACAGGTGTTGTCACTGCATTGGACACCACGGTATCTGTGAAATTTCCTGTGGTAATTTGAACTTGGGCCTGGTTGGTTACAAGGACAGGCACAGGCTCATTAAGAACAAGTTCATTAACGATAACTTGAAAAGTGACGGCTGCTGAGTCATTTTGAATGATTGAGCTGATCGCTATGCCTGCAGCGGGATCGGCATCGGGAATAACCGTGCCATCTACGGTAACACTTCCTGGAACAAATGTGGTACCGGCTGGAATCGGGTCCGTAAGCACAACATCGGTAATTGGCGTTGCTACATTATTTTGGATCAACATCGTATAGGTAACGGTTTCCCCAATCTGAACACGCTCAGTAGGCGTTGATTTCACAACAGATATAATATCATCAGCCGTAACCGGGATGGAGACGATATTGGATAATATACTGTCACTGAGAATGCGACCGTCCGGCAGGAGGGCAACATAGTCAGCTCTGGTTTGATTGTTGAGTACAGGAGGATCAGGAAGTGAAGTGACTGCAGCCTGGAATGTTACATTTACAGGAAATTCACGAGAAATCGTGCCTAGAATAATGCCTGTCAAGGGACTGGTTCCGCTCCAACGATTACCGTTAATGAACACACTGTTTTGCACAAATGTCTCTCCCGGCGGAAGCGGGTCGAACAATATGACATCTGCATTCAGATTCCCCGTATTGGTGATAAGTAAAGAGTAAGTAATCGTGTCTCCCACAATCGCAATGGATTCGGAAGCGGATTTATCGATAGTAATTATTGGACTATACACGGGGATGGTTACGATATTGGACAAGTTCTCTACAGCGGTTGTTCCGACAATAAAATGGATGCTCGCTTGGTCTGTCAAGTTAAAAGGATTGGGCAGAGGCACGGGCAGATCGGTAACACTGACCTGGAAGGTCACAACAACCTGACTATTGCCGGGAATGCTCCCGATATTAATGCCAGTGGAAGGGTCTGCTCCCGGAATGACTGTCCCGTTCAAGGTTACACTATCTGGCACAAGCACGGAGCCGGCTGAGATCGAGTCGGCAAATATAACGTCATTGACCGTGAAGCTTTCAATATTATCGATAATGATGGTGTAAGTGATCACATCTCCGTCCACAGCATCAATGACATCTGCGCTTTTGGTTACAATCGGGTCCGGGGCAGATATCGGAAGGATGATCTCATTGGAGGGGGAGCTTCCCGGAATGACCCGGCCATCCGGTGGACTAAATGTATAATCCGTTACTGCCTGATTGGTTAACTGCTGATTGGCAGGCAGTGTATTTACGATGATCTGAAACGTAACGAACAGGGATTCCTCCGGAGCCAGCGTTCCTAACGGAATGCCAACATTAGGGTCAGCCGCAGGCAATGGAATGCCATTGGATATCACGGTCCCCGGCACAAACGCGGCATCAGGCGGTATTACATCCGTCAGTGTTGAGTCTGTTGCAATGTTGCCGGAATTTGTGACATTGAATTGGTACGTCACCGTCTGACCCACAGTTGAAAAGGTCGGATCAGAGGTTTTGGTTGTTGTAATGATCGGCTGATATACAGGGATCACCAAAGGATCAGAGAAGGATGCCTGCTGGAATGGTCCACTCGTAAAAGTAACCTGTGCCTGATCAGCCAGCTCGGGGGGCTCGGGTAAGGTAATAACGTCAGTGCTGAATGTGACGGTGACAGATACACCAGGATCAATGGTCCCAAGACTAACTCCTGCGGCCGGATCTGTTGTCGGCTGAACGATTCCATCAATGGTTACACTGCCGGGAATAAATACCGATCCGGCTGGAATGGCATCCGCAAATACAACGTTGTCAATCGGAACAGTGTCTGAATTAGTGATAACAACGGTGTATGTCAGGGTATCTCCGACCACAGCATCAATGACATTGGCTGTTTTGGTAACACTGACCAGTGGAGTGGATACCGTCACCGTTACGATATTGGATACGGATGTGTCTGTGATCACCCGCCCATCAGGCAGTTGGGAAGTATAGTTGACCGTACCCTGATTCGTTAGGTCGAATCCCCGAAACAGCCCAGCCACCAGTACCTGAAATGTGATGGTGACTGTACCACCAATAGCTACATTTCCAATGTCAATCCCAGAAACGGGATCAGCCGCAGGCTGCACGGTCCCGTTAACTGTAACACTGCCCGGTACAAAGCTGGAGCCTTCCGGAATCGGGTCTATTACTGTGCTGAATGCATCAATATTTCCAACATTTGTTACGACTAGTGTATATGTCACTGTACTGCCAACGAGTGCATTGGCTGTATCTGCGCTTTTCACAATCGTGATGTCCGGTTGAAAGACAGGAATCGTTACTGCGTTAGATGGAGCCTCATTGGAGATGATTGGGCCATCCAGAACGGTAGGTGCTGTATAACCTACTTTCGCCTGGTCAAACAGACGAGGCGGCGTAGGCAATGAGGTTACCTGTACCTGAAATGTAACAACAACCGAGGTGCCTGCCGGAAGTGGGCCGACAAAAATTCCGGTTATAGGCTCCGTTCCTGGCTGCGAGACACCGTTAATTGTCACACTGTCAGGGATAAACGTGCTTCCCCCTGGAACATTGTCGAACACAACTACGTCCGTAGCATTCGAAGCGGAGGTGTTCTCTACAAGAACTGAATACGTAATAATGTCTCCAACAATGGCGTCCTCTTCACTTGCTGTTTTCGTAGCGGTGATCACAGGTGTATTAATATCGATTTGCAGCGCAAAGGAATCAACCAAATAACCGTCACCCGATGTGGTCAGACGCAATAAAGCTGAAGTCTGAGTATTTCTTAATGTGCTGCTCACATCTACGTTTGTAATATCCCAGCCTTGACGTCCACCAACGATATCTGTACCCGGTGTACCGTTAATCTGATTCCGATTGCCAAAGGTGCCCGTGGTGTCGAGTGCCCCGGTGTCTCCGTTGATCTGGGAAGCGAAGAAATTGGTTGCAAAATTGTTAGGACCGGATAACGCCGTGAAATTTGACACCGTAGGACCAAACAGGGCTTGATCTCCTGTTATTCTTGCATCTCCCTCTTGTGCTCCGAGTAAGGCTCTGCCTGCCAAGGGACCAGAAAAGGGGGTCGCAAAGCCCTCGATCGGTGTAGTAACAGGACCTGATGTGGCGAGAATAACCTCGGCTCCTACTCGAATCGATAGATTACGCAGGGGAAGAGAGATATTACGATAAATAACGCCAAGAGTCCAACCCGCATGATTGGAATTAGGGTCCGGTATAGACAGTGTCCCTACAACACCACTTGTGACATATGTACCCGCACCTCCGGCCCGAATCAAATCGGTAACGTCGGATGATCTTACGTAAGCGAAGGTTCGTGGAAATCCAGATGCCGTTGATAGTAAAACTTCTCTAGCTGTGGCTGGATCGGGAGAGACGGTGGTTACACCGACAGGCGTTGTTAGAATGACATCTTTGTTAATAAACGCCGAATTGTCCTCCTGATTATCAATATACGTTCCGCCCCAGATTAACTCGGCATAGAGAACAGTGCTGCCTGCAGGCAGATTCAGAATGGCAGCGGAGCTATTGTTTTGAAAAAGATTAGTTGTTCCAGGGGGATAAGAGCCAAATTGTATGCTGGTATCCGTGATAATATAAGCACCAATACTGTCTACTGTACCCGGAACACCAACGGTATTGGATCGACTTAGCCCCAGCGTATTTCCTGTAAAAGTTATCGCCCCGGTATCATTAATGACGTACCTTTCAATAAAAGCCATTTTTTTCACACCCTTCATCATAAATTCCACTCTAATCAATATATTGGGGCGGAAAAAATTTATGAGGAAGTACGGGCTGATTTAAGCAGAAACCCAATCGTTTTAAGTACAGTGTGACTTATAATGCATACACCAAACTAAAGAACGGGTCTTATGATAAAATGGGTTAACGATGGATGTTGAAACAGTGGGGGCCTGAAACATGAACAAAACGGAGCGGCAGCTCGCAATCACGCTTGAATTACAACGAACGAAGCTGATCAGGGCAGAGGATCTGGCTTCTCAATTCGAGACGAGTGTACGCACGATATATCGGGATATCCAGGCATTAAGCGAGGCTGGTGTTCCCATTGCAGGAGCCCCAGGTCACGGATATTCACTGATGGAAGGATATTTTCTTCCTCCAGTCAGTTTTACAGCAGAGGAAGCGGTGTCCCTGCTCATGGGCGCCCAATTTATCGAGCAGAGATGGGATGCTGCCTATGGTATTCAAGCCAAGTCTGCACATCGCAAAATTGAAGCCATTTTACCTGAAAATGTGCGTAAAGCGTCAGCGCGTTTTCAAGAAACGATGCGGGTGCTTTATCCTGCCGATCCGGACACTACAACCTACGTCAAAACGTATCTTCACGACATACGTCATGCAATTCTGGAACAGCGTAAAATCAGCTTTACCTATATGAAAAATTTGCCCGAAACGGATGGTAAACGCTCAACGCAGCGTGTCGTCTCTCCATATGGACTCAGCCTTGTGCGGGAGCATTGGATGCTGGTCGCAAAATGTGATCTACGGCAGGACCTTCGTCATTTCCGTTTGTCCCGCATGTCCGAGCTCTCTTTGCTGGAGGATACATTTCTGCTGGCCCCGGATTTCGATCTGAACCGTTATCAGCCACGGGATGATCGGGACGAACATGTACTCATTCTTGCAAAAGTCCAAGTGGCTGACAAGATCAGAGAGTTACTTCATTTTTATATAGAGGACGTCCGGGAGCAGGAAGAGGGTGTTCATTTTAATTTTCGTGTCCGCCATCCCGAAGAAATACTGCATCATTTATTAGGACTGGGTGGAGATATCGAGGTAATCAAGCCGGAGTTTCTACGGAATCGTATGCGAGAAATCGCAAGCAACATCCTGAAACACTACTGACATATTCTTGTCAGGAGCCCCTCTATATACTGGAGCTATTCAGAATGAAGAGGAGTTGTTTGAACGATGAGAACGATAAGACATACGAGTGAAGTGCTGAAATCTTTTGAGACGTCCGTAGAGAAATATGTGGCAGCACTGAATACATTGGATATGGAGGATTTGCTTCAAAAGGAAAATGAAGAAGAGTGGTCTATTGGACAGATGTATATGCATCTGATACAATCCGCGCTGTTCATGCATTTGCGTAACAGTGAGCATTGCCTCGCTAATAACGAGAACACGGTACATGCTGATGCGGAAAAAACAGAGCTTGGCAGAACGTTGTTCGAGGCGGGGCAATTTCCTCCAATCCGTGTTAAAGTACCAGCTTCTCTGCAATATACACCGCAGCCACCTGAAAGCAAGCAGCAATTGGTGGAGGGACTGCAACAGGTGGTGCAGCAGATGAGGCGTGTAGCGTCAGTTCTTGACGAAGTGTCCGTGTCTACAAGCAGGAAAGTATCTCACCCAAGGTTTGGCGCGCTTAACGCTGAGGAGTGGTTTGGGTTGACCGACATGCACTACAAACATCATTTTTTACAGCTGGATCGGTTGAAGGGCAATCTGGGAAATTGATTAACTTACCTTGTACCTACTCATGTATAGAATGAGACATATAGCGCATTACACGTAGAAGTCTTATAAAAAGACATGGAGAGTTAAATTAAATGTGTGGAATCGATCATAGGCAGGGATATGCGAATACAGTACAAATACAAAGGCAAATGCTGATGCTAATGACTAGGGGAACGACAGGTATAGTATTAAAACAAAATTCAATAACAAACTACCGCAATATAGAGCCTATAGACTATTTATAGGTTCTTTTTTTGTATAAAATAATAGACGGCTGCGCTTGTTATACTCTATTTCTCTGGATGGACTCACTGGGTTATCCATTTAGGTTTAAATTGAAGGCAAGAAGCCAATACATGTTGGATAAGTGCTTCTGAAGTAGTGCTATGTAATCTCTTGAAAAACCGCACAAACAAACCGATAAATAAAGGTAAAATAGGATAAAAGATAGTCCGTACAAAATGAGTTGAATTAGATTGGATTGAATAAAACATAACTTAATTGGTTGAGAGGAAGATTCCTGTGACTACGCAAAATACCAATCCCAAAGTAGATGCATATCTAAGCAAAATCAAAACGTGGAAGGAAGAAACGGTAAAGCTGAGAGAGATCATCCTGAACTGTGATCTGACCGAAGATTACAAATGGATGCACCCGTGCTACACGGTAAATGGGAAAAACGTCGTACTGATTCATGGCTTCAAGGAGTATTGTGCGATCATGTTTCTCAAAGGCTCTCTGCTCAAAGACCCCCATGGTATTCTGATTCAGCAAACGAATAATGTGCAGGGAGGTCGCCAGATTCGTTTCACTAACCTGGAGCAGATTATCGAACAGGAAGAAATCCTGAAAGCTTACATTCGTGAAGCGATCGAAGTGGAACAAGCCGGATTGAAAGTGGAAAAAAAGGAAGTAGAACAATTCGCGGTTCCCGAGGAACTGCAACAACAATTCGATGCCAATCCTGCATTTCAGGAAGCATTTGAAGCACTAACCCCTGGCCGCCAGCGGGCGTATCTGTATCACTTTTCACAGCCAAAACAATCCAAGACCAAGACATCCCGCATTGAAAAATGTATGCAGCCTATTATGGAGGGAAAAGGGTTGAATGATTGATTAATTAATACTCCCAACGCTAACTCTAATCTGTTTAGACCGCTTCATCCACCTTGGCGACACTCACGCTGGCTGATTTCACTCGCTTGATGGTGTAGTAGATTAATCCTGCTGTCAGCCATCCTGCACCCAGCATCAATGAGGAAAGGTCGAGTAACATGATGAGATAAAGTACAAATCCTGCGCCGACTAACGGACAAAGCAAACGTATGAACAAATCCCGCAAAGCGCGCTGCTTTTCATGAATAATATAGTGGAAAATGACCGACAGATTAACGAACAGAAAAGCAGTTAATGCGCCAAAATTAACGAATTTGATCGCCGTCTCCAGACTAATGAATATGGCGGATAATGAAATGACGCTCATGAGTGTAATGTTGAACGCCGGCGTGCGGTATTTCGGGTGAATAGATGCAAATACACGTGGTAACAAAGACGTTCTTCCCATTACAAACATCAAGCGGGTCACGGTTGTCATAGAGGACATGCCTTGGGCAAGTACGGAGAAAATGATCACAAACGTGAAGATGGAGGAAAGTACGGGACCACCAATCACTTGCATCAGTTCAAAGCCGGCAGCATCCACATTGCTTGATTTAATGGACGGGTACATCTGCTGAATCAGATAAGCCGTGATGAAGTACATCACACCTGCCATCAGCACAATAATCAGAATGGCGCGGGGAATGGTTTTCTTGGGAAGTTTGGTTTCCTCAGTCATTGTGGTAATGGAATCAAAACCGAGGAAAGAAAAGCAGACCAGTGAAGCCCCGGCGAGAATAGTCGAAAACGGTACGCCTTCCTTCACGGCTAACGGGTTCCAGCCGGCAGTTAATCCATTTTGAAGCGCTTTATATACAAGCAGGGCGCAGAAGCCGGCAATGAAAACAATCTGCATTAGTACAAATACTTTGCTGACGTTAGCCGAAGTTTTGATCCCCACAATATTAATGATCATTACGACAAGGGTACACAACACAATCCAGACAAAAGAGGGAATTGAGGTGAACTGGGCATGAAGATTAATGCCAAACATGAGTACCGCGATGATACAGGAGAAGAGATAATCGAGCAGTACCGCCCATCCAACGAGGAAGCCGATGAAGGGGTTCATGGACTTTGTTACATAGGTGTAAGCCGAGCCTGACACAGGGAATGCCTTGGACATCTGGGCATAACTAAGCGCGGTGAATAGAATGGCGATAAATGCAAGTATATATGCAGCAAGCAACATACCCTTTGCCCCTTCATGAAGAACGCCAAAGCTGGTGAAGAAAATCATGGGGGACATCCAGGATAAACCCATGGTCACGACATGAGACAACGATAATTCTCTTTTTAAAGTAAGTTTATCTGACATATAATCTTCTCCTGAGTTTAAAATGAGGAAATTTTTTCTAAATTATTATCGTGACATCTCATATTTAACCAAGGTTTCTCAGAAAGTACAAGTTTTTTCGTAAATAGCGTCAATAATCCAATGAAAAATGATGCGAGATGGCATTAAGAACATCATCTACCTGTTGGATGCGATTAACGGATGAGTTCTGAATCAGATTACCTTTAACCATGACCATCGACATGCTGGATAAGGCTTCAATCTGCTCTAGCGGATTGTGATCCAGAACAATCAAGTCGGCCTGTTTGCCGATATCCAACGTACCTGTCACGTCGTCGATCCCGAGAATTTTAGCATTGTTGCGAGTGACCATGTCGATGACATCTTTATTAGTCAGATTCGTTTGTCGCATATAATGATCCAACTCTCTCCACATATCGTAGTGGGTCACGTAGGACATGGCCGCATCGTTTCCGATTCCAATAGTGATGCCGTTGTCGATGGCCTGTTTCACCCCTTTGAGCATGGAATCGTAGACCAGTCTGGCGTTTTCTTTGACCGTCGCACTTAACTTGGTCACACTTGGATCAAGCGAAGCAGATGGATAAGCGGCTTGCAGCGTAGGGATTAATGCGGTGTAACCATGAAGGGCTTTCGGGTTATTTTTATACAAACGAATAATCTCGTCATCCATCTCAGCCCCATGCTCAATCGTATCCACGCCCCCTTGAAGTGCAACGCGCACACCTTCCGTGCTCTCCACATGAGCGGCAACCTTCATTCCAATCTTATGCGCTTCATCGCAGACCGCCGCGACCTCGTCCACCGTCATCTGCAGTCGTCCAGCTTCCCCAACCATCTTGGCATCCGTTACGCCGCCCGTCACACAGATTTTGATCCAGTCCACACCGTTCTTCACATTAATCCGTGTATTTTTGCGCATCTCCCAAGGCGAGTCACCCACCAGCGCCAAGTAAGGAGCACCATGTCCACCCGTCACACTCAGGAAAAATCCTGACACCAGCAGATTCGGACCGACCCACTCCCCACGGTTAATCTCATCCCGCAGCTGCACATCGGTATAAAAGAATTCCCCGACACTGCGCATGGTTGTTACACCCGCGTGGAGTGCGGTTAGGGCATTACGTTTCATGCGTTTTTTCAAAATATTTCGACCGAATCGGGTATTCAAAATCCGATGATAAGCAAAATCCAGCAATCCTTCACTGACGGAGAGGGTGAGCGGTTTGCCATCGGCAAACAGATGCACATGTGCATTAATCAGCCCAGGCATCACATATTTTCCGGTAAGGTCGATTGTTGTGTAGTGACTAGGGATATTCAGCTCCTGATCTGGGGCGATATTCTCGATAAGTCCTTGTTCGTTGATGAGAATCGTCATGTTGGGCTGCGGATTACGGCTGGCGTCGCCATGGATCAGATGCACGTTTTTCAAAGCGTAAGCGGTGTTCATAATATGTTCCTCCTTGGGTGTAGGTGGTGTTGCATGATGTTACATGCTGAATCAGTTGAGTGATGCGGTTCTGTACTATTTGGTTTCTCTATGAAAGTATTCTTGTGGTCTAAAAGTGAATTTATAATTCATTTTTGGGTTAAAAAAATAGATCGACTTGCCTATGCTTATTTTTTGCGTGCAAACCATGTGAGTGGAGCTGATCTGCACGCTGTGCGACGCGTAGTGATCTATGGTAAAAGTGGAATTTTGCTTTGTAGTGATCCAGCAGTATTCCTTATTCGTTCAAGCTTTTCATGCCGTAAAGTCGGTATATATACAACGCTTCAAAGATCTGCTTGCGGCTGTCCTCGCTCATGTCTCGTTTCAATAAATCCAGATTCATGTCAATGACGTTATGTGCCAGAATGTTCAGCAGAATCAAGTTCTCCTCGGTGCCGATCTCATAGTGTTTGTATTGATTTTTGAGATAGGCCTTCTTCGTTTCAATCATAAGCTCAACCAGCTCGTTCTTGGCGTTGGTGTAGATGGTGTCTTTGTTCTTTTCAAAAATAATGATGATCTGATTCCGATACTTCCGCAGCACATCTACCTGCTCTTGCATTAGGACAGATCGCCGCTCGCTATTCGTTTTCTCAAACGCGCTCTGGTTATCAAAGTGAATCGTCTCCACTAGTACCTTTTTCAAATAATCCACCAAATCCGGCGGAACAACGGCGTAGAAAAGCTCCTTCTTGTTCTTGAAATAGGTATAGATATTGCCGACCGATATATTGATTTCATTCGCAATATCGTTCATCTTGGCATCCGCATACCCCTTCTCAAAAAATACCTTGAGCGCCGCGTATTCAATCTCTTTCCTGACTTCGTCTTTCTTGGCCTGCACCATCGGGAACGACTCCTTAATAGTGAATGGATGATTCGTTATTAGGATAGACCTTTTTGGAGGGGGTGTCAAATAAGAGGGGATGGAAGATCATAGAAGAATGAGCCCCATGAGAGGCACTTTATACTAAAAAAATCAAGAGTGTAAGAGGGGAATGATGTTTAGATACTATCAAGATTACATGCGCCAAGGGACATGTGGAATTTTATAACGAAAAAATGTATTTGAATCCTTTTTTACATAAATCCATGGTGGGTTTGGTGGTGTACCTTTGGC
The DNA here is from genome assembly GCF_031844205.1 of Paenibacillus sp. RRE4. NCBI lineage: Bacteria > Bacillati > Bacillota > Bacilli > Caryophanales > Paenibacillaceae > Paenibacillus > Paenibacillus sp. RRE4. The sequence continues at coordinate 3,770,662 of NZ_JAUZUT010000001.1, read as the reverse complement.
TTTATAAAGAGCTTCGCCTTCATCACTTGAAGTATATTCGTCTAGATCAGAAAGGCTAGAATGAATTGTACCTTGATAAGATAGTCTTTTGCCTTCTATTTCAATATTTGGAGCACCAGAGATGATCCTATTTGCCATATTTATTAATCCAACTTTTCCCGAAGTCCAAAGGATAATCTCACTGAGTAGTAATAAGCCAACTAATGTACAAATACCTATTAATATTTGTTTTTTTTTCAGCATTCTTGATCTCCTTTGAGTTATTGATTAGGGATTTACAACCCAGGTAACTATATTAGTGTTCCAGGTACCGTACTTGACGTAAAAATCAGAAGCAATATCGCTTGCCCAATTATTTTTTACAACAAGATATTTAGAATTGGATTGAAAGGTTCCTCTTACAAATTCTTTGTACCCCACAACGGTAACGGTATGATTACCAAAATAATTTTGACTCCAATAACTTTGAAGTGTAGAATGCCCGCCCTTATACTTGATTCTCATTTTCCATACGTCATAATCAGGAAGAAGACCGTTTTGTACTTCAGCATTGGGTCTTCCGTTTTTTCTGAAATAGGATTGCAGGCCATCATCGATATTATAAAAATCAGTTAAACCCTCACCCGAACTCGTTTGTGTAGTCCCCATTTTTTTTCTTAGAGACATGACAATATCTCTCTGGTTGTTTGTGGGATTCAGAGAAGGATAACTTTTTGCGTACCACATTACGATGTTTGAAGCCGCAGTTGGGGAGCACCCAGTGTACTGTCCTGATGCATATGTCCATTGTTTTTGATTGGTAACTCCGGAAACATAAAATTTATCTATACTGTTGTACCCAGTTTCCCAAGTGCTAGGATCAATATTGGTCACACCATCACTGGGATTACTTTGTCCTGGACTCATAATAGTAATATTTTTGATTTTCTCCCATTTTTCTCTGTTAGATTGATTTGTTTCAACAGGTAATCACTTAATTATATCCCTCCCATTCATTCCAAGATTTTATTGGTTGATGATCGTTATCTCTTCCTTGGATCACATAACTGGCTTTCTAAGCTTGGCAAGCATAAACGGGATGAAAATTAGTTGTCTGGTGACAGAAGATCGAATGATTAAGTATTTGAAGGAAAGGTATATACAGGTGAAGTTGAATTTAAATTAGTTTTTATATCCTCTAAAAATGTAACAAAGGAGTCGTACAAAATGTTTAATCTAACAGGGAAAAATTTATCGGATTTACTCAGTATAATACCTGCTCTTACCATCATCCTCTATATTATAAAATGGTTCATCAAATCTGAAAGTCGAAGTCTGATAGATGAATTATTAGATTTAAGGATAGCAAACCTATGGGATCGTTTTCAAAGTGCAATATTTCTTTCTACTATTATGATGGCTGCTATTTTATCAACTATTTTTATGTTTGATAAACCGTTCATTTCGAATATTATTTTTCAATGGATTTGGGTATCTTTTTTTGTTTTTTGTTTACTTTTAATATTAGTATTTTGGATTCGCACATTCTGGAAAGCTATGAATAAAAAATTTTTAACCGGGATCATAGTAACTTTTTATCTTAGTCTGTTATTAGTTCCTTATGTTGTGATTGATTCAATCAAAGTTATGATACTTTCTTATATTAATCAGTACTTTGTAATAACCGTAGGAATGATATTTTCTCTAATATTTTATAATTTTATAGTTTTGAAAATATGTCTATCTATTCTTCATTATTTTATGAAACCTGATAGAAAACAATATAAACTTGAAAAGATTAGTAGTGACAGTATTACCCAAGAGTTAGAGAAGCTTTATTTTCTATTCATGTACGATAATGAACGACACATACTAGCTAAAGTAAACAATGTGAAGAAAATCGAGAATGAATTTTTCGTTTATCATCCAAAAGAAAATGTTATGATAAGATATTTTATATATCCTGAATCTCAATAATCTCCCTAATATCATCAATATCCAATGCTTCTGCAATCCGCTCAATATGAGCAAAGTTGATATTCTCCCGTTTCCCGGACTGCAACTCACTCAAAGCTGCGTGGCGAATATCAGCCAACCGTGCTAGTTCTCGTAACGAAATATTATGTTTCTCTGTGAGTTTGTGAATATTGATAACAACCTTTTTCGCCATCATAAATCACTCCTGAAATTTCCATATGGTCTTGACGTTACGCATGAGCGTACCATATACTTTTTGCATATCTGGTACTCTTATGCGTACCAATTTTAGGAGTGGTGACATGACAAGTACCCACAGCGAAGAATTCGCCTCGCAGTACGCACAACTCGTAAAACAAGAAGACGATTACGTCGATCAACTGGTCACGTGTAACAAACTCATCCTGGATGCCATGGACATTATCGCGAAGCGGGCAGGGGTGTTGCATATGGACACGGTGAAACAGGCGGCGTATCACCTTCACGCGATGGAACAGGATCTGAACCGCAAGTTATTTGAAGTCAGGCTGGAGAAAAGCATCTTGGCCCATCACATGAGCCAGTCTACATAACCGTATGAACGAACGAAAAGGACAGTACAGGATCATTCTAGGGATGATCTTGTACTGTCCTTTTAATTTTTATAAGCGATCCCAAGTCATTCCCCCATATAAGTATTTCAATGGACGTTGGCATGGAGGCTTCCATCGCAAACCTGAGTATTAACTAATCATTTTTCTTTATAGTATTCATTTTATTTTCCAAGTTAGAAACTCTTTTTGAGAGCCCCGACACCTTACGAAACACATAGTAGATTCCGAATAAAACCAAGATAAGACATATAGTTAAAATGATAAATTCCGGCCAATAGAACCAACTCATATAAATCCACCTCCTTGACACTTAAGCGTAATTTTATCATTTCGTAACAATTATGTGAAATATAATGAAACGTACATGCTATTTCTTCTTTCTTTGTTAGCTCAATCTTGTTCCAAATAAGCATTGACTTTCCACACCAATCCCCCTAAACTTCAATTATTAAAATACTTTTAAAAACTCCTCTCCAATACTTTCTTGAATACGCGATCACCCTTTAACATACAAACGAAAGGAGGCACACAACCAACGATGTTACCCACATCCCACAATACCCAACAGGTCAAACGGATTAACGTTGAAATTGTGAAAAACACACTCCGGTCGATGGGCGTAGGTACGAAGGCTTCCATCGCAAACCTGACCAAACTCAGCGTGGCGACATGCGGAACGATACTAAATGAACTGCTACAGACAGGAGAGATCATTGATCTCGGTCCGGATGAGTCGAGCGGGGGGAGACCAGCGAGTCGATATCAGTTTAATGCGGACTACGCGAGTGTTCTGTGTCTGATTATCCGTACGGAAGGTGGCATTCATTCGATCACACATACATATGCCAACCTGAACGGAGAGATGGCGGACGAACAGACCCTGATTTTAGAAGAGATTAATGTCACAGTGGTGGAGGAACTTATTGCTGAGCTGATCGAGCAGCATCACAATGTGCAGGCTATCGGAATCGGGATACCAGGGGTTGCGCACAATGGTGTGATCGGTATCTGTGATGTACCGGAGCTGATGCATCAGCCGCTGGGGTTAAGACTCAAAGAGCAATATGAAGACATCGAAGTGGTCATTGGCAACGATATGAATCTGACGGTGTACGGACTGTACAATGAACAGCAGTTTGAGGAAGAGAAGAACTTTGCGGTGGTGACGTTCCCTGAAAACCATTTTCCGGGGGCTGGTTTTATTATCGATGGTCGGCCACTCACCGGGAATACGCAATTTGGGGGTGAGGTATCCTTTCTACCCTTTGGCGTGTCACGGGAAGAGCAGCTACGCATGTTGAAAACAACAGATGGATTGCAGGAACTCGTCGTACAGACGCTGGTCTCCATCATTGCCATCATTAACCCGGCAGCCATTGTGGTGACGGGCGACACGATGGACCCGGCGATGCGAGATGACCTGATCCAAAGCTGCCGAGATCACCACATTCCACAGGAGCATATGCCAGAGCTGATGATTCGCCGCGACACCCGGCGTGAGTATGTTACCGGCCTGGTAGCCGTAACGTTGGAAAGCCTGACCTACCGTATTCAGGTAGTTGAGAAGCAGTGGTAGGAACCACTTATTATGAAGTGAAGTTAAGCAAAATTTTTTACACGAGAGCGGAGAGGGCAGAGCCAATCTGGAGAACGCCTTTATCACTGTATTTTCACCGTTAGAGAGAAATTCATAAAAATACAGGGATAACAGCGGGCGGAAGATGGCACTGCAATCGGAGGTACAGCGTGTAACCATTTTTCTGGACACAATGGAGGAACTTATTTTGAATCAGCAAGCAGGTACACAAGATAGCAAACGAAAGTTTAACAAGCTGTACGCCATGCAGCTGGCAACGATCTTTCTTGGATTTATTGTATTTGGTATATCGGAAAATATTAAAGGCCCAGCCATTCCACGTATTCAGTTTGACTTCAATCTGGATGAGAAACAGCTCGGGACGTTGTTGTCCCTCAACGCTCTGGGATATCTGATCGCCTGCTCCTTCACGGCTATACTGGTTCGCAAATGGGGCATCAAGGCGGTCAGCATCATTTCGTTTGCCTCGATGATTCTGTCGGGTGTGTTCATCTATGTATCGCATACGTATCCGCTCTTTGCGTCATCGTACTTCTTCATGTATATCGGCAACGGGATGCTGGAGATTGCGCTGGCGATACTCGGGGCGCGGATTTTTGTGAAAAATACAGGCACGATGATGAACCTGTCCCATTTCTTCTATGGACTGAGTTCGACGGTGGCGCCATTGCTGGCGACAGGCGTGATGTCGCTGACGGTATTTGGGCACCTGCTGGACTGGCGCGGCATGTATCTGGTCATGTTGTCACTCTGCCTGCTGCCGATCATTGCGGCACTGCGCAGTACATTCCCTGGAGATGATCTTGCCCATGAGGATCGAACCTCACTCAAGACATTAACACGTGATCCGGCCCTGTGGCTGATGGTGCTTATTCTTTCTTTTGGCGTGGTATCGGAACTGGCGGTTGGGGGCTGGCTCGTTAACTTTTTGGAGAAAGCCTATACGTGGGATACGGTTAAAGCCTCGGGTCTATTGTCTGCATTTTTCCTTACGTTCTCACTGGGCCGTTTGCTGCTTGGGCCGTTGACGGATCGCATCGGATTTGTACTCTCTTTGATTTTGTTCTCTGGTTTTTCGGCGGTATGTACGTTTGTGGCGCTTGCAGGTGGGGAGAGCCTGGCAATCTTCTTTGCAATATCGGGCGCAGGCATTGCGATGATCTATCCAACGGTGATGGCCTTTATCGCTCGCAGATATCCGAACGGCAGTGATACGGCGATTACCTTCACGGTGACCCTCATGGGAGTCGGCAGTGTCATCGGCAACTATGTGATTGGCTGGGTCATTGAAGGCGTGAAAAACATGTACGGTGCCACCACGCAGCTCGGCTTGCTGCGCGGACTTCAGGCGGGATATGGATTTATTGGCTTATGTGCGGTCATCTGTGCGGCATCTGGTGTGGTGTTGTATGTGTATTTGAAAAGAAGAAGGGAACTGATCTAGAAAAATCGGTTTAAGTTAGGAAATGAACTAGTTCTAAGCTGAGTTAATAACAAGCAAACATGGTTTGAACGCTCTCTTTTACCTTTGTGTAGAAGAGAGTTTTTAGTTGATAAACTCAAAAAATAGGACTGTGATTTTTATTATAGAAAAGTTGACAAACATTATTTATGCATACATGATTAGGAATAATAGTATAAAGGAGAGTGAGCACAACATGGAGAAAAAATTAGAGATTCAAACTCCCTCTATTCAAACCTTTTTAAATCATGCATACCCGCTAGCAATATTAGAGAAGGACGAAGCTTTTTTAGGTTGGTATTATACAAACTACACTCAGCTTTATACTTTTAACAATAGGCAAAACCCCGTAGGAGACTTTAAAATCGATTTCTATTCTCACAACGGAAAATACCCTAATATCCCTTTTCTTGCGTCTGCCAATATGGATGGACGTATTATCAGAACCTTCGAAAAAAGTATTCTGGATATAGTAATAGAGAATATTGACTTGAATTATTATTTAGAAGTCGGCATCGATGAATATTACTGGTCTAATAAAAAAAGTTATATGCAAGAACATTTCCATCATGATAATTTAATATATGGTTACAATGATAAGGATAGAGTGCTGTATTATCTTGGATACAACCAAGACATGATATTTGGTCAGTATTCCGTTTCATATGAAGAGTTTGTTTTGTCATTCACAGAAGATCCAGACTCAACGATTAAATTTATAAAAAATATAACTCCAGAATTAACAAGTAAAACTACCAAGTACGTCTATCATTTTAATTTGAATTTTGACATGGATATTTTTAGAATATATCTGGAGGACTTCCTTCAATCCACAAATTCTTTCCTCACACATAGAGGTAGTGAAAACTCTGTTTTCGGATTAGCCATATATGATGAATTGATAAATCGATTTTCCGACGACATCCTTCTCAGTAAGGATATGAGATTATATAGAATAATATGGGAGCACAAGAACGTTTTCAATAAAAGAATAGATTATTTGAATTCTAAAGGGTATTTGAAAACCGGGAGTTATGAAAGCTTATCAAGCAAGTCTAAATCCCTCTGTAATGAGAGCTTGTTGTTAAAAAATTTATCAATGAAATATTCCATTACTAATGATATGAAAGTTTTTCTGAAAATCTCAAACAAATTAAAGGAAATACAATTGTTTGAAGAACAATTGGTAAACGATTTATTAGTATCTATTACATAGTCGTTTTTTGGTTTATCTGAAAAGCTCATATGCAAAATATTTTTGGTTCAGTATCCAATGTTACATAAGAAGAGATCTACTTATAGCGGAGATGCTTCTTTTTTTTAAAACAAAGGCCCCGTCGATTTCCACAATCGCCGGGGCTCTACTATTAATTTAACAAGTTGAAGGTTAAGCTAACCGTAACGTCCCAACGCCCTTCCTTACTTCAACAAGCCTCTCACTTGTCTAAGCCGGTCTTTTTTTCCAACGTTTCAACAGCATGTACAGTCCAAAACCAATCAGAAAGATCATGCCTGCCGGGATGACATACGGTTTAACAACTTCGCCGACTTCTTCCCATTGTGAGCCCAGTTTGTATCCGAGGTAGACGTAAATTGATGTGATCGGAAGCATGGCCAGGAAGGTAAAAATACTGAATTTGAATACGTTCATCTTCGCCATACCGCAAGGGATGGAGATCACGGTTCGAATGCCGGGTACGAAGCGTCCATAGAAAGCGACTCCGCTACCGTATTTTTCGAAAAACGTATCGGATGCCTCTACATGATGAGGGCGAATGAGGAAATACTTGCCGTACTTCTCAACCATCGGTCTGCCGCCATAACGTCCGAGTGCATATAACGTCAATGGGCCAAATGTGCCGCCAACGGTTCCTGCCAGAATAGCTAACCACAGCTTCATATCCCCGAGATATACCCAGTATCCCGCCATGGGCAGAACAAGTTCAGCAGGGACAAATTCAAAGGACAAGGCAATTACCAGTCCTGCGTATGACAAATCCTTAAAAAACAGTATGAATTGCGTAATCCACTCCGTCATGCTTTCCCTCCACGAATCTATCTATTTTTGATATAAGTAGACATTGCTCTCCTCAGAGTACCAAGGGCGAACAGCGCTTGTCAAAACTCATAGTCAAGGCAATTTATCCTTATCACTACCGTATATGTTAGCCTATACATAAGCCAAAGACAGCCCCTAGGTACATACGAACGATAACGGTCTAAGGTTTCTTATTTACTTATAATCGTTCTAGAGCCAATATGAATCTAGGAGACGAAGATGCTCTGAAAATGTTTCCAAATATAGTATGATAAGACTATCGCTAGATTTGCTAGATACAGCCTCGATTAGTTCAATAGCGATCAGACGAAGGCCAGTTAGTGTTCACGAAGACCATCCTATACATATAGAGAAGGAGAATGGAACATGAACGTACAATCACAAACGATCATCGACCAGATTCGTATTGTTGAATACAACATTTCTTATGCCGCCAGCTTGGCAGACATGTGGAATCGAAGTAATGAGAGCTGGGGAGGCGGCACAAGGCAGAGGACAGAGGATAGCATTCGCCAGGAGATGGAGAACTCATCTCATTTACATGTGTTTCTGGCGGTTCATGAGGAAGAGGTCGTTGGCTTTTGCAGCTTTGCCCATTACCGTTTTGACGAGAATGCACTGTATGTACCCCTGCTTAACGTACGCCCGGACTACCATGGTTACAAGATTGGTCGCAATCTGATCCTAAAGGCAGTGGAGAAAACGGTCGAGGCCGGATGGCCGCGCCTGGATCTGTTCACATGGCCGGGCAATACGAAGGCGGTGCCGATGTACAAGAAATGCGGTTTCTTCTGGGAGAAAAAAGACGATAGCGTACATCTGATGAATTTTATCCCGACCGTATTGCAGACCGAGGCGCTGGCACCCTACTTTGAAACATTGGATTGGTATGCTGACAGCACCCGTGAGCTGGTGATCGAGCCGGATGGACGGCAGGAGCGGGGCTTCGATTTCCTTGATTATACGTGGCATAAAGGGGAACTCTCCCTGCGGGCAACTTTTGAAAAAACAGGCCGCGGCTTGGCCGCTCTCGACACGCCGGACTACAGCATCCATACCGAAGTAGATCATCATGATCTGGTGTTTGGTTCGAGTTATCCCGTGCGTTATCATATCCAAAATAAATCCAATTTCGATCTTGAGTTCGAGATCAAAGGGCAGGACGACAAAAACATCCGTTTTGCCATGGATGTCGTGCAAACGTTGCAGCCAGGCGAAGCCATCACGGTAGAGGGAGAGTTTTACCTCGATCCGGTTAGCGAAGAACAGAACAAGAATAAAACACATCCTGTCATCTGTAGTGCTTGGCTTATTGGCGGGAGGAAAACTCAGTTCCGTCTTGGCCTTCAACCTAAATTCCCTGCGAAGATTACACCAGTTCTCCCCGTGAAGGAACTATATCCGGGTATTCCGGCAGAGTTAATCCTGAACGTGGAAAACAATGTGGATGCGGAAACAGAATTTGTTATGGAACTACCGACAGATGCTTTTCTAGATTGGACAGAGCGTACCTTGCGCTTCAGAGTATCTGCAAAAGGCAAAAGATCCGTGTCCGTTCCGTTTACCCTGCGTTCATATGGCATATATGCACAGGATGTGGAGATTACCGCTGTTCCGGCGGGGGGATCGGAGATTATTTTTACAAGAAAACTGTCTGTACTGATGAAGGGCATTGAAGGCAAGTATGGCGGTGAGGCGAACGGCCAGTGGATTGCGGTGAACGGCGCGTACTCCCTCCATATGAACAAACATGATAACGTCATGTGGATCGAATACCCCGGGTCGCGTCACTCCTTCTGGTGGAATTATCCGAAGCTGGGAAAACCGTATTCGGAGGAATTGTCCCTGAAAGAAGCCAAAGAAGTACAGATTGTGGCTGATGGTAATCATCAGGTTATGGAAGCGGTCTATGAATTGGAAAATTTCCCGGGATTGCTGCTGAAGACAGTTGCCAAACTGTCCGCTAACGGAATAGCTACGTTCTCTCACGAGGTTGTGAATACACGTGATACGGCATGGGAAGAAGAGCTGTTCCTGATGGATCACTTCGGTTTCTTCGGCAATCGGCTCATTCTGCCTTATCAGGGTCGTTTTATAGATATGGGGGATGATTATGCCGGTGATCCAAACCACTGGGATAGTGGGCAGATTACGGAGAACTGGCTGTTTTGCAAGGAAGAGTATGGTGCGTGCGGCATCTATTGGGACCCTTCACTGAAGCTGATTAAGCCCGAATATACGCTGGCATTACAGCATGAGCTGGGACGTTTGGAAGCGGGAGCTTCCGTAGCTACGAAGGAAACGGTATTTGCGCTCAACACGTTTGCCAAGTGGACGGATTTCCGCGCATTCGCCCGTAAACAACCTAATGGGGTTATTCCGATGCTGGACAGTCATCTGGAAGTGACGTTGAATGATGGCAATCCATTTGCTGCGGAGGTGCTTCAGGCTGAGTTAGTCGAACGTAAGCTTGTTCCTCTTGCTGGTACGCTGGAGCTTTACGTACAACAGGGTGGTGAATCGGAGGTTAAGGCTGGTACGCTAGCGTTTGATGCGGCAGAACATCTGGACTCAGCAAAGCTGGAGTTTTCGCTCAAGGACATCGGAACAGTAAAGAATCTCCGTGACCTACAGCGTTCTGAGTTCCCAGACCGTCCAGACCAACGAGAGCACAGCGGTGGTTGGAAAGTCCGGGGTGTATATCGTGGAGAAGATCGCATTCAGGAGCGAACAGCCCTCTGGTTTCCACAGTCAAGGTCCGAAGTCCAGCAGAAAATTGAAGAGGGATCAGAAGGATCAGGGACGTTATATACCGTAAACAATGGCGTGTTATCGATTACGGCTGATCCTGCATTCGGGGGGATTGTGCACTCTCTGCAAGTTCAGGGCGAGGAATGGCTGGATAGTTCATATCCTGAACCTGCCGCCCGTTCGTGGTGGAATCCGTGGTATGGCGGGATGGCTGTCGATATTCCGGGCATGAACGGATTTAGCCGTCAACTGGAGCAAACGAGTATATCCTGGTCAGAGCAGAAGGATCAATTCGGGAATGTATGGAAAGGTTTGAAGGTGACTACTCGCATCGAGAACCATGAGGCGAACCGGGGAATGACCATTCATCAGCATTATCTGATGTTACCTGGCGTTCCTGTGCTCTGTACCTTGCTGTCTGTGACTAATAAGTCTGGTCTGACACGAGCGAATTATGCTCTTACAGAAGGTCGTTTCTTTAAACCTTCGGATATGTATACGGAAGGTTGGATTGAACAACCGGATCAAGATCGTTTTCCGCTCGGCAAAGTAGACATTGGCTTGCCTTTAAAAGATATTTTTCGGACAGGCTCGCTCTCACGCCAAAACATGCTACATGCGGTGAATCGTTACCCGAATCAGAATGCCTGGGCGTTTGCCAATAACCTGGTAACAGGACATAACGTAACACACGAGCTTACGATACAAGATGGCGAAACCGTCTGGACGGAGCCGACTTATCTTGTTCTGGGGCCGATCCCGCTTCATACGATGGATATACATGATTTGTTAAAACTGAACTTTGTAACATCAACAAGCGAAGAGGAGGCCTCCGATGCCCATCATTGATATTCACATCCATCTATCGGATATCGACAGCTTTCACCGTACCGCAATTGACCTGTCCAAAGTAGACTACAGTGCGGCGGGTCTCAAGGCGGAGTTTGACCGGAATGACGTCATTCTTGGCATCGGTATGGGGGTGAGTGAGCAGACGAAGGGAGCTTTTCCGGATTCCAGTTCCCCTAACCCGATGGGGCTGGATCTGGAAGATCAGATTCCATCGTTTCTAATGGAGTGTATTGGGATTAATCCAAACAGACTGGTGGGTCGACAAGCTCAAGACGAGCTGGACCGGATTGAAGCCAGATTACAATCGCCCGAGGTTGCTGGAATCAAGCTGTATGCTGGATATTATCACCACTATGTGTATGACAAAATCTATACCCCGGTCTATGAGCTGGCTGCAAAATACAATCTGCCTGTGGTTATCCATACGGGAGACACCTACTCCATGAACGGGCTACTCAAATATTCCCATCCACTGACGGTGGACGAGCTTGCCTTGCAACAACGAGGTGTAAACTTCATGATCTGTCATCTCGGTGATCCCTGGGTGATGGACGCTGCTGAGGTCGTAGCCAAGAACCCTAATGTATACGCCGATTTATCTGGGCTTGTGGTGGGCGATCGTCCTCACTTCGAACGCTTTATGAACGAACCGCTGTTTATGGATCACTTCCGCCGGGCTTTGGTTTATTCGGATCACTATGAGAAAATGCTGTTTGGCACCGACTGGCCGCTGGCTCCCATCGATTTGTATGCTGAATTTGTCCGCAGGCTTGTGCCGGAGCAGCATCATGAGAAGGTGTTTTACGAAAACGCATTTAGCCTGTTTCCACGTATTGGTCAGCGTATTGCGAAGTCATAGCAACCCTCAAATAAGCTCTTGCCAATCGCTGGCAGGAGCTTATTTTCTTTTTAAATAAAAGAGAGCGTTGTTCATTGAGTTCGCTACCCTTCATTCCAATTTGTAATAAATTTAGATCATTAAAATTTTTTTTGTGCAAATGCTCCATACACTGTCAGATTATTGGCTCCCTACCGATATTAAATTATCAAATATTATATGGGTTCATACAAAATTGGGATGGATGGTGGAGGTATTCATGTTTTTTGCAAAAGCAGGACAGCGACTAAGAAATATGTCTTTTCGGGTCAAATTACCATTAATGATCAGTCTTCTCGTGTGTATCGTACTGACCGTAACGGCTGTGCTGTGTTATAAGATAGCTGAAGGTATTACACAGGATAAAAGTAAAGATGAAATTCATGCCAATTCGGATCGGATTGGGGCAGGATTGTTTACCTCTCTGCAGTTGTCTAAGCAAGCGGCATTTCTCATGACCAAACATAAGGCCTTTGAACAATTGCTTTCCATACGGAGTGCAAATGAAGGACAGGAAGCAAATTCCTTTTTTGAGGAAAACCAAACTCTAATCAATGAATCTAATGATATCTTAGCCCAAAGCTTGGAAGGCATTGAGGGCGCCGTTGTGCTTATGCTGATTGATAAGAATGGCACGGTAGTTGCAGCGAACGACCCGAAGACCGTAGGCGGAGATCGCGCGGATCGGGGCTATTTTAAGGAAGCGATACAAGGGCGTCAGGTCATCAGTGAAGGTATTATTTCCAAAACGTTGGGTACACTGGGCACCGTTTTTGCCTCTCCGATGTATGATGAGAATCAGCAAGTAAACGGAGTGCTTATTGCCACGATATCTACGTCATTTTTTGTGAACCAATTGCAGAACGTCAAGATTAATGATGAAGGTAAAGTGATTGTTCTGGATCGGGTGGGTAAAGTGATGTATCACTCGGCAGATGCAAATCTGGCAGGGAAACCGCTGGAAACCGGGGAATACAAGTCTCTTGTAGATTTGCCTCCAAGTAATGAATTACAACAGGGCGAGGTGAGCACAGACGAGAAAGTGGTGTTTTATTCCAAAATTCCGCAATCAGACTGGACGATTATTGTTGAGGATTCCTACGTAGACGTCAATCAACCTCTAACAAGCATGGCGAATAAAATGTATATTGTTCTATTCAGTTCCATTGCCTTCTCAATCATTGTAGGCATTCTGCTCTCACGGGTGATGACAAGACCGGTTACATCCATTACCGCACTGTTTAAACAGCTTGCGGGGGGAGACTTGACGGTACAGGCGAAGGAAAAATACAGCGGGGAGTTCAGCGAACTGGCGGATAGCTTCAACACGATGGCTGAAGGGAACAGACAGCTAATCGCCAGCATGAACGCTTCCATTGGTGTTTTAAATAAAAGTACTGCGGAACTGGATAAGTCTGCACAGCAGACAGCTGCATCGATTACCGATACCACGGCCACTGCACTTGAAATATCCCGTGCAATGGAGTCGCAGGCTAACGATACAGAGGCGATCGTTGATCAATTTATGAACGTGGGTAGCAAAATTGTAAATGTCAACGGGATGTCCCAGTCTGTCATGGCTCAGGCGGATGAAATTACCGATGCATTCCGAGATAATCATGAAGTGATCGATGCCCTCATCGCCGTTAATGATCGGAATGAAGCAGAGGTAAATAACATCTCGAAGATTACGGTTCAACTTGCAGCGAGCTCATCCGGCATTCAGCAGATCACAAGCACCATTGCCGAGATTGCAAATCAGACCAAACTGCTTGCGCTGAATGCGTCTATTGAAGCGGCACGGGCAGGAGAGCAGGGCCGTGGATTTGCCGTGGTGGCTTCCGAAATACGCAAGCTGGCAGAACAGACAACGGCACAATCCGAAGATATTCATCGCATCGTTATGCAGACGATTGAACATGTCGAGCAGAATAACCAGAGCGTACAGGCCATTGAGGCCATTGCCGAGCAACACAAGAGCAGTGTGATGCAAACCAAGGAAACCTTTAATTTTGCGACGCGAAATATGCAAAATATGATGAATCAGGTGCAGGCGATCGCCTCCGAGATCGAGTCCATTGAACGGGATAAGGACGAAGTCCTTGGCGCGTCACAGAACTTGTCTGCTTCGGGCGAGGAAGTATCCGCATCCATTGAAGAAGTCACCGCCACCATGGAGGAGCAGTCTGGAATGACCGAGCATTTGGCCGAGCTGGTGCAGACCATCGATGCTTTGACCAAACAGTTGGCCGTAGAGTCGGCACGTTTTAAAACGAGTTCGTAAGGATTGAATGAAGCGAACCTAACTTAATTCTTCAATAACTTTGTCATCAAACGATTAAACCTCCTATCTATACTAAAGTAGATTGGGAGGTTTTTTTATTCTCGTACCATAGGAATTGTAACAATACCAAGGGATCAATCTCATTTTTTTACAAACTCCGATACCAGGGTGAAGTTATTGATGAACCCTTCTTTTTGCAGGAAAACAGTCTCAACCTTGTCCGTTTTCATATCATAATAATAAACACCTCGCTCAGTACTTCCATTGCCTTTTTCCCCGAGAAAATAGAACCCGCTACCGCTTTTGTCCAAAAATAATTCACTACCGGCCTTGATCGGCAGATGAAGTTCCTTTCGTTGTCCTGTCTTCAGATCCACTAGACTGTATCCGATGGGCATTTTATTGATGTATTTGGCAGTTGCGATGAGAAGCTGGTTTCTTCTGGCGGATAAAGTGAGAATCTGTTCATCTTTGAGTTTGATGATTGCACGAGTTTGATTCGTTACGGGATCAATCTCAATAATGGCATGACTCGGTGGAACCATCGGTTTTTGGGTCTGATTTGACTTTTCCATCTGCTCGTATTGTTCTTCCTCAGAGTATTGGATAGCGTATGCTTTTTCTGTTTCTGGATCATAGGCGATGTCCCATGTGGTTGTATCTGAATCTTGCTCATTCAATATCGAAATTTCATGTGTGTCTTTATCCAGAAACATGACTTTGACAGGGCGTTCTCCTTTTTGCACAGCAGCCATCATTAAGGTATTTCCAGTAACATTCGGGATGATCGCATTTATTGCAAATAAATTAGAGCTTAATTGCTGCACTTGCCGTGTTTTCATATCATAAGCGAATAATTCGTCCCCTTTATTTTGGCCTTCTCCTGAATAATAGGTGGTGTCCTCGGCCAAAGAAACCACGGTCAAAGGATATTGAGAGTTATATGGCAAGTCAGACATTTTGTTGAGAGCTTTGGACTGTAAGTCGTATGTATACACATTCATTTTCATTCCATCCGTGGAATCCGCCCCATTAACGTATTCGGTGTTAGTAATCGAAAGGTACTCGCGAGTCTGCGTTTTCCCAGGCTTAATTGCTGGTGGAGGGACTTTAGTGCTACTTTCACCGCTACTGCATCCTGAACTAAACATGACTGAGATTATGAGTACGAAAATAGCTTGGTACAGGGTATGACGTTTTCTCATTAGTAGTCCTCTTTTCTTTGGTCGTACAGATGTTTAGGAAGCTTGTAAATTAAACGTTACAAGTCGTAGAAGGGTTTGGTTATCAATCAACATAATAAAATAAAGAACTTGCTTGCTCTGGAATTTGGTTAATAAAGTAGATTTACCAACAAAACCTCTCTTTCCGCAACATTGTGGGAGAGGGAGGTTCTGTTTCTAATCTTCATCCATGCAAAGTGATTATTTAATAGACCAATCCATAGATTCAGACGTTACATTAGCTACATCCCGCAGATCATGTACCTTTACGTTACTTCCGTAAATCATCGAATCACTGCTTAGCCGGAAGGAAGGGAAGTTATTTTCGGATTGCAGACGTAAACAGGATTCAAAGTGAATCTGTTGCTCTTTATTAATCACAAACGGAAGCGAACCTGCCTCAATAGGCACGTCATCACTGTCTCGTTCATTTAAGATCAGAAGTACCGTAATTCCATCACATCCGCAACCATCGGTATCATAAAACAATTTGAAAAAGCCGGGCCGGTCGCCCAGTTGCTCCATAAGTCGTGCTTCTGCTTGCGGACTCACTTGAATGATCATGGCGTCGTCACACTCCTTTGTTTCCCAATGAATTCGCTTACAATTTAATATATGGACCATAATTGCCGATTAGAATGTAAAATAATATATAGGGAAAGGGGAGATGCCCTTTGGAAATACGGCAACTGAATGAAGATCCTATTGAACATTATGCATATTGGAATGCGATTCCTGGCGGCGAGGTCATTCAAGCTCAGCTTCCGATCTATCATGGGACATTAGATGGTTTGCCAGAAGGCATAGACGCACTCATTGTCACGTCAGATTTGCAGGGAATTGTACCTGTAACGGAGAAGAAGTCTGGTGCTGCATCTGACATGGAGTCTGTGGACAAGCTTTTGGGTGAGATGTTGCCTGCTTATATTCGTCTACTAATGGAGTTGGAGTGGCCTGAGCTCGATCCCCAGAAGACGGGTGTGCTGTTATGTGGAGATATGTATGCCCTGCGCGGGAAAAGGGGAGCGAGCGGCAATCCGGTTCCCGTTTGGCTTGCCTTCAGGGCAGCCTTCGGCTGGGTTGCCGGCGTTCACGGCAACCATGATGTAACCGATGACGCAGACGCTCATCGGTTACACGGCAGCGAGGGCATCCATTGCATGGATGGCCCAGCTGCGATCATCAGCGCTGGCCGCCCACCGGGTGGCCTTGCGCCCCATGCCGCCAAGGCGCGCCAGCTGCGCATCGCGGGCCTTGGCGGCATCATCGGCCGGCCGGACAAGCCGAACCGGCAGCCGGCAGAGCCGTACTTGCAATCCGTGCGCAAGCTGCTGAAGCAGCAACCGGATTGCTTGCTTTTGCACCAAAGCCCGGGCATCGCCGAGCTTGGGCTTAGGGGTGAACCGCTCATCCGGCAGGCCCTGGAGGCCGGGCCGGAGACGCTTGTGTTCAGCGGGCATACCCATTGGGATATGCCCTTGGTTCAACTGAGCAACGGCACACAAGTGGTGAATGCCGATAGCAGGCTGTTTATTTTCACACGCCATATAAGTTGAACTATTCTTTTACACATTAACGAAGAGGACAGAAAAAACCTGAAAAAGCGGAGCTAAAAGCTTTCTGAAAGAAAGCTACTTCGAAAGCATAAGCTTCGCCTTTATCACTGGATTTTCCCCTTTAGAAAGGGGAATCAAAAAAATCTGGGGATAACAGCGATTGGAAGGTTATTCTGTCATCGGAGTGGCTTGTGTAAATTCTTTAGTTCAACTTATATAGCATCTTGTGGAATGAAATGCATTTCATTCGTGATATCTTATCTGTTATGATAAGCAGGTAAATAGAGAAAAAAGGAAGGTTTCCCCCCTATGACATCGATCACCATATATGATATTGCAAAAGAAGCTAACGTATCGGTATCAACTGTCTCCCGGGTGTTGAATGATACGGCTCCGGTTCGTGCCAGCACGCGAGAGAAGATCATGTCGATTATCGAGAAACATCAGTTTCAACCGAACGCACAGGCACGCAGCCTGATCAAGAAAGAGACGGGCACCATTGCCATCATCTTGCCGGATATCACCAACCCTTTTTTCCCTGAAGTGTTCTGGGGGGCAGAGAATGAAGCACGTGGACTCGGGTATACGTTCTTCTTATGTAACACAGCAGGGGACTCTAACCGGGAGTCTGAATATCTCTCCATTTTGCGGGAGAAACGGGTGGATGGCATTATCTTTCTCGGCGGACGTATCAACTTGCAGGTCTGTCCGGATAACATGGCTCAGGAATTGATGGATATGAGCAGACATATGCCCATTGTGCTGGTCAACGGTAACATTGCCAAGAGTGGACTTCACCGGGTATACACAGACGAGGGAGCTGGGGCAGCTATGGCTGCAGAGCATCTACTTGAGCTGGGGCATCGGGAGATTGCTTTTGTCGGGGGAATGAAGGAGTTATCTACCACGATGGTCAAGGTGAAAGCCGTACAGAAGAAACTACGTGAACATGGGCTTGAAATACCGAAAGAACGCCAGCTGTTAGGCGGTTTCTCCATTGACGACGGCAAGCGGGAAATGTCCAAACTTCTGGAGCAGGACAATCCGCCAACGGCAGTGATCTGTGTGAACGACAATAATGCCATTGGTGCAATTAAATCAACGATTGAGCATGGTTTGTCGATCCCGAAAGACATTTCGATCATCGGTTTTGATGATACACCGCTAGCGAGCGCCGTGATTCCTGAACTGACAACGATATCCCAGAATACGTATCAATTGGGCAAACAGGCCGTAGATGTGTTACATGACCTGATAAACCAAGGCAAACCGAAGAAACAGAATGTATTGGAACCTAGGCTGATCATCCGCCAAAGTACAGGAACTGCCGCCCGGTAGTGGGCCGGCTTTTCAAAAAAAGAAAGCGTTGACATTTCTTTGAAGCGTGAAATATAATGAGGGCGTAAATGAGACCCTTTTCATCCTGTGGAACGGGTTTTAGTTTTCGACTTAATGAAACCGATTTCATGAAATGGGTTTCAAAAAAAGACCCGGATAACTCGAACAATTTCACACAATGGCCAACATCAACTTAGAAGATCAATGGATCATGAAAGAAGGAAATCATGATGGCACATAATGCACAGCGTTTCAGGGGCAGACGAGGGTTGGTATTCGCAGGTACAGCCTTGCTTGCCTTGGTGGCGGTAGGAGGAATGGCTATCAATCATTATATGAATTCATCACCTGAAACACTAGTATTTCAGGAAGACCCGGTGCATCTCAAGCTGGAGCAGTCGTATGATCATTTTGAAGGCTGGGGTACGTCGCTGGCTTGGTGGGCGAATGACCTCGGCGGCTGGAAGGATCAGACGAAGGTGGATGAGGTTATGGATCTGATATTTGACCCTGCCAAAGGTCTGGGGCTTAACATCGTTCGTTACAATATTGGCGGGGAAGAGAACCCGGAGATGAATGCGCTTCGTCCAGGCGGTGACGTTCCAGGTTTTCAGCCTGAGCCGGGCAAGTGGGATTGGGAAGCGGATGCGGGTCAGCGTTCCGTAATGCAGGGTGCGATCAAACGCGGAGTCAACATCACAGAGGCCTTCTCCAACTCACCTCCGTATTGGATGACGATTAGTGGCTCAGTCACTGGTGCCGAGGATGGCGGTAATAACCTGCGTGAAGATCAGTATGATGCGTTCGCCGACTATTTGACTGAAGTGGTGAAGCATTATCGGGATACGTGGGGCATTACATTTCGCACCCTTGATCCGCTGAATGAACCTTCTGCTAACTGGTGGAAAAAGGGGAATCAGCAGGAGGGCAGTCATTTCAGTACGGAGAAACAGGCCGAGATTATTAAGAAAACGGCTGCCTCGCTCCAAAGCAAAGGACTGGATGGCACGGCAATCAGTGCCGCAGACGACAACAGCATCGATGAGACCGTATTTAATTTCAGCCTGTATGACCAGGATACGATTGATGCGGTGAAGCAGATCAATACCCATTCATATAACGGTAGCAAAATGGGAGAACTGCGTGCTCTGGCTGATAAACTCGGCAAAAAGCTGTGGATGTCCGAATATGGCACCGGCGGCAGCGAGCCGCATAATCATGAGGACATGACCTCGGTACAGGAGCTGGCAGACCGAATCATGTTTGATCTCAAAATCATGCAACCGTCCGCTTGGGTATACTGGCAGGCTGTTGAAGACGAAGGAGCGAATAACAACTGGGGATTTATTCACGCGAATTTTAACGGAGATGAACAATACGAGATGACCAAGCAATATTACGGCATGGCTCAGTTCACGAAGTACATTCGTCCAGGTGCCGTCATTATTCCGACGGATGAAGGCAGAACACTTGCGGCTTATGATGCCAAGGCACAGCGGCTTGTGCTGGTGGTTCGGAACGAGCTGTCTGCGGAAAACAAAGCATTTGACCTGATCGGCTGGGATATTGCCAAAACAGGCTCGGCCCAGGTGTACCAGACATCACCTGAACTCAATATGCAGAAGCTGGAGGATATCCCCGTATACGCCAACGGCATTGAAGTGCCAACCGCAGATAACTCCATTACTACTGTCGTGCTTGAAGGTGTTCTGCCCTCTGCAGAGTAATGGCACAGGATAACAGCGATCTGTAAGTTATTCTGGCATCGGAGTGTTCTGTGTAAATATGTACTTCAATTGAGAGCGTTCTTTATCTATAAAAAGAGAAGGAGGGGATCGCGTTGACAGAACCAACATCCCTTTTGTTTCAGGAACAACAGAATAACAAGCTTGGCAACAATAATGATATTCAAACGGAGCTGACGTATGATGCGCGCAGCTTTTATCTTAACGGTGAACGGTTCTTCCTGAACAGCGCCACCATTCATTATTTCCGTATGCCGAAGGAAGAATGGCGTGATGTCTTGATGAAGGCCAAGCTTGCAGGCATGAACTGCATTGATACCTATTTTGCATGGAATGTGCACGAACCGGAAGAGGGGCAATGGTCTTTCGAGGGAGATAACGACTGCGGTGCATTTCTTGATCTGTGTGCAGAGCTAGGTATGTGGGTTATTGCACGGCCGGGTCCGTTCATTTGCGCGGAGTGGGATTTTGGCGGATTTCCATACTGGTTGGGTACGAAGGAGGGTGTGAAATTCCGTGAAAATAACGAAACGTACCTTCATTATGTGCAGCTCTACTTAGATCAGATCATCCCTGTTATTCGTAAGCGTCAATTGTCTGCCGGAGGTACGGTTATCCTCGTCCAGGTTGAAAATGAGTACGGTTATCTGATGGATGATGAGGCGGCAAGCGCACATATGACCACACTTAGGGACGGGATACTGGAACGAGGGATAGACGTCCCGCTGATTACTTGTGTCGGTGGAGCAGAAGGTACCATCGAGGGCGCGAACTTCTGGTCTGGCGCAGATGGACATTATGCGAGCTTGCGTTCGAAACAGCCTGATACACCGAAGATCGTTACTGAATTCTGGACCGGCTGGTTTGAACATTGGGGAGGGCCTTCGGCAATCCAGAAGACGGCGTCTCTACTAGACCGAAGAATCATGGAAATTTTGCGAGCCGGATATACGGGGATCAGTTATTACATGTTCTATGGGGGAACCAATTTCGGCGGATATGGTGGAAGAACGCTGGGTGACAGTGATATTTTCATGATCACATCGTATGATTACGATGCTCCGCTAAGTGAGTATGGACGCGTGACACCGAAATATGCAGTGACGAAAAACCTATCTTATTTTGTACGTGCATTTGCATCACTGCTGATGGAATCTGAGGAAATTGCTACTCAACAGATTCAGGTTCGCCATCCCGGTGGCATATCCGTACGCGGGAGACAGACGGGGCAAGAAAAAATCTGGTTCGTGGAGAGTCACAAGGAAGAGCGTGAGACGGTGAGCGTTACGCTTAAAGAAGGCCGTACGTTGCCGATATCGATTCATCCGGGACAGATTGTTCCATTGCTGGATCGCGTGCAAATTGCTGAACAAGTGTACCTTACCGCAGGAGCGCTAATAACCGGTAATGAGATGATTAATGGAGAACTGACGTTGTTCATTACAGCAGACCGTGGACAACGCTCGGTGGTTGAGTTGGAACTGGATGAAAAACAGGACGCGATGGCAGGAGGATTGATCCTGAAAGAAAGCACGGTGCAAGTGCTGATTGAACAGGATGCGGAGAGAAATGCATATCGTTTTGACCTGTTTCATTTTCAAGAGCCAGGTATGGTGCGTTTCGAAGCTAATGGCACCGCCATGCGATTCATCATTCTGGATCGTGACACGATGAATCGCACATGGCGAGTGGAAGCTCCCGATCACCAAAGCTTGCGTTATGCTATCGGTTTTGACGATGTGGATGTCACGGCGTCCGGGCAAGTGAAAGGCATGATCTCTGATCCCGAGCGTACAATGATGTTGCTGGGTGACTGGCAAGATGGCGAACAGACACGGACAGGACGTGAGTTTTTTACTCAAAAAGTGGAGGTACAGCCTGAATCGGCATCCATTGCAGTTGAAGATCAGCCTGCTTGGATGATTCCTGCAGAGCCATTGGCTCCGGTGTTGTCTAAATCTCCTGACTACTCCCGTGTTACATTAACCGCAAAGCAGCGCTCTTCGAGCGGGCATCCTATCGATTTTTCCGAGTATGGTCAGGACTTTGGCTATCTGCTGTACGAATGTGATTTTGATAGTGCGGTGGGTGGAATGATGAATCTCGTGCTACCCAAAATACAGGATACCGCGAGAATTATCGTAAACGGTGTAGAGCAAGCGCTAGTGCGCCAGGTTGGAGCGGCGGCTGTCCCCATTCAGGTAACTCAGGGGCAGAATACGTTGCAAATGTTTGTACAGCATATGGGCCGACTGAACTTTTCTCCTTATCTTGGAGAACACAAGGGTGTAGCAGGAACGGTATACCTTGGTGGGCAAGTGCAGGATATTCGCCGCGATTGGCAGATGGAGTCAGAGACAGTTACAGAAATAGGAACTATACATTTGGATGAAGTGAACTCCATTCCGGGAGGAACCGTGCTTCGTCGAAGTTTTACCCTGGATGGTATGGATCGGGCTATACTTGTGGGTGCTCCGAGCAAAGGTTTGCGTATTAACGGCATTGAAATTCCGATGCCTGCTTATCAGGACTGGTTTGCGTTCCAGACGCTGGATCTATCCGGCTACGTGAAGCCTGGAGTTGTAAATACGCTTGAGATGCCATATAGTCGGTCACAACTCAATCGACTTGAGCTGATTACTTATCGGCATGAGGGGGAACTTCAGGATTGGCGAATGGCTGGTACGGATGCGCTGCTTCCAACGTCTTGGGAGTCATATGGTCTCTCCGGGGATACGCCAGCAGTGACTTCACCGGGCGCTTCATACGGTCAGCCGGTATGGTATCGTTGGCGTTTTGCCAAACCTGTCACAGCCGAACATCACAAGGTCAACCTGATGCTTCGCATGACGGGCATGAGCAAGGGAACGATCCATGTGAATGGTCATCATCTTGGTCGATACTGGCAGATTGGACCACAGGAGGATTATAAAATTCCGGTTGCCCGGCTGAAGGAAGAGAATGAACTACTCATTTTTGATGAAGAAGGCAGAACACCCGAACGGGTACGATTGTTGCTGGATGAGATGTCACGATATCCGTGGGTCATGGCGGGGAAATAGTAAATAGCAACTAAAAATAACATGTAGAAAATAAAAGGAAAATATAGAAGTGGAAATAGAAGTAAGAATAGAATTTAAAATTAGAAATCTATTAAGAGCCAGCCATGCATCTAAGATGTATGCAATAGAGCAAGTATAAATAATATTAGATAACGATAGCCATAGGTGTTAGCAACAGCCTTAGACTGTAGGAAATTGCCCCTCATTCTTATATATACCTGAATCATAGGAGAGTTTGGTATAGATAGCGACTCTTGATTCAAACTGGTTCTATATGAGAATGAGGGGATTTATGCATATTTTTAAAGAAAGAAAAGTAGCAAGGCTTAATCTCTATGATCAAAGAGGGAGAGAAATATACATTTTTGTAAGCGTATACATAAGGCGAATATATCTGTAAAGGGGGTGATGTTTCATGTAAATGGGACGGGAGCAGATACCGTAAGGGCTTCTTGGCAAAAGGAAGTACGTTTAAGCACACGCTTCGTTCAGTCAGAAGGCAGTCCGATATGATCTTATGCAGGATAAGGAGTTGGGTTCATGTTAAGCAAAAGGAAAGGCAGGACACAGCGATGGCACAGACATAGAGTTGTACTCCTACTCACCTTAGGATTGTTAATGATATTCACGATCACATTCCCGAATACGGTGAAAGCAACAACCAGTGTGTATACGATGACGGCCTTTACGAACACAAGCGAGTCCAACATGTATATCTATGAGTCATATAACGCGAAACACTACGGTTTGCTGAAAGGTCCAGCGTATACCCCACCCGCGGCGGACTTGATTCGCGATCCCAGCATCATGAAACACACAGATGGTTTGTATTATGTGGTCTACACCACCAACTGGTCAGGCAATACGATTGGCATCGCATCCAGCCAGGACAAGATGAATTGGACGTTTGTCCGCAATATTACGTTGTCTGCTTCAACCCCGATTGCTCATACCTGGGCACCGGAATGGTTCAAAGACACGAATGGCAGTGTGAACATCATCGTCTCTCTCTCACCTGGCAACTATGGGAACTTCAAGCCGCATGTCATCACCGCATACGGAAGCAATCTGGCATCCACAACGTGGTCTGCACCTGCGGTGCTATCAGGACTTGCTCCTAATTATATTGACACTTTTGTAGTAAAGACAGGCTCGACCTATCACGCGTTCACGAAGAACGAAACGACTAAATACATTGAATATGCCACATCCAACTCGCTGAAAGGGCCATATACATTTAAAGGCACAGGGAATTGGGCCGGCTGGGGTTCCTGGGTAGAAGGGCCGGCATTGATCCAACTGGATAACGGTTCCTGGCGAATTTATTTTGATGGGTATGCAGATCACAAATATTATTACAGCGATTCGGCGGACAACTTTCAGAGCTGGAGTGCCAAACAAGAGATCACGGGCCTGTCCGGAATGGTTCGCCATATGACCGTGCTGAAAGAGTCCGGTCAGCCGGGTAATATTCGCAAACTGGAATCGTTTAACGTACCGGGCAGTTTGATTCGCCATTATAACTATCAAGCTCGGATTGATGCCAGCGTGAGTCCAGCAGAGGATGCTCAGTTTCGCATCGTTCCTGGTCTGGCGAATGCGACGGGCATCTCGTTTGAAGCGATGAATTACCCTGGTTATTTCCTGCGCAATAATAATGGCAATGTTGCGCTGGTGAAAAATGACGGCAGTGCTGCGTTCCGCAATGATGCGACGTTCAAACGGGTTAACGGGCTGGCGAATGCAAACTGGTCTTCGTATACCCTATTTAACAATCCGAATCTGTATCTGAGACATTACGATCAAGTGTTACGTTTGCAACCTGTTGTCACGGCTCTGGATAAATCCGATGCAACTTTCCGCGAGATCACTCCATAGCTATTGGCAAGTTTCAAGACTCAGCAGACGATTTCGATTTTAATAGTCAGGATGGTACCCGAATGTTTTTACCCGATGACTTATCTAAAAAATGTATAAGGAGTGAAGTAGATGAAGTGGTTGAAACGAATGAGTGCGGTGCTATTAAGTGGAACACTGCTGGTTGGAAGCTTGGGTTCAGGGTCCGAAGTATCGGCTGCTGGAGCTTATACGGCTGTGGCTGATCCATCCAAACAATATCAGACGGTGGAAGGTTGGGGAACATCGCTGGCTTGGTGGGGCAAAGTCGTTGGTGAATATTCAAATCGGGATGAATATGTGGAGAAAATGTTTAATCCTGCGACAGGAATTGGCATGAATATTCTGAGATATAACATCGGAGGCGGGGATGCCCCTTCATCCAATGTCCTTGAATACCGCAAAGCGGTTCCTGGTTTTCAACCTTCTCCAGGCGTGTACGATTGGACTGCCGACGCAAATCAGCGTTACATGCTGCAAGCTGCCAAGGCACAGGGAGTCAACATCATTGAAGCTTTTGCTAACTCGGCACCTTACTGGATGACGATCAGTGGCGGTGTCTCGGGTGCGCCGAATGGCGGTAATAACCTCAAGCCGGATTATTATGATGATTTTGCTGATTATTTGACGGAGGTTGTGAAGCATTTCCGGGATCATTGGGGCATTACATTCGATACGGTTACCCCACTGAATGAACCGATCTCGAACTGGTGGAAGCAAGGGAATGATCAGGAGGGCATGCACTTCGGCCTTGCTGAGCAGAATACGATTCTAAGTCAGGTTCAGGCTTCTTTGATTGCCAAAGGACTTACCACCAAGCTGAGTGCACCGGAAGAAAACAATCTGGATGATACCAACACTTCCTATAAAAGCTACAGCACTGCCGTTAAATCAGCGATCAGCCAGATTAACACACATACGTATAATGGCAACAACCGAACGGCTATGCGTAATACGGCAGCATCTGCAGGAAAACATCTATGGACATCCGAATACGGAGATGGGGATGCAAGCGGTCTTACCATGTCACGTATCATTCTGAAGGATATGCGTAACATGGGTGCTACGGCTTGGGTGTACTGGCAGGCCGTAGATAGTGCGGAAGGCTGGGGATTTTTCAAAAACGTGCTGAACAATACAAAAACGACCACTTATACGGTTAATCAGAAATACTATGTTATGGGGAATTACAGCAAATTTATCCGTCCGGGTTATAAAATCATCGGCATGAGCGATGCGAATACGCTTGCTGCATATGATGCGGCATCCGGCAAAGTGGTACTGGTTACGACAAACTCGGAATCCACCGATACTTCGGTAACCTATGATTTGAGTCGCTTCTCAAGCGTAGGCTCGTCCGTACAAGTGTACCGCACTTCGGCAACGGAGAAATTACAACAGCTTACGAACATACCGGTTCAAAACAAAAAGTTTACAACGACGGCTAAAGCGAATTCGGTAACCACTTATGTGATCTCTGGCGCAGCCTACAGCGGTAGCACAGGATATGAAGCAGGGGCTATTTACAAGCTTGTTAACCGTAACAGCGGCCTTGTACTGGATGTGAATGGTGCTTCATCCGCTGGCGGAGCGACGATTATTCAGTGGAGTGATAACGGGGCAGCCAATCAGCAATGGAAGCTGGAGCCGGCAGGCAACGGATATTACAACATTCGGAACGTTGGCAGTGGATTGTTGCTTGATGTCAATTCCGGCTCCACACAGGGCGGAGCATCGCTGATTCAGTGGCAGGCAAACGGAGGTTATAACCAGCAGTGGCTGCCGATTGATGTAGGCGGATATGTCGTTTTGGCGAATCGTAACAGCGGCCTGACCGTTGATATCAACCAAGGATCGATGAGTGCAGGGGCTTCTACGATTCAATGGGAGGATAACGGTGGAGCCAATCAACAATGGAGTCTGGTAAAGGTGAACTAGAGTATGATCTCTTCGGTAGCAACATGATGAACGAGGAACAGCTTGCTTATAGCAGGCTGTTTTTCATTCTCCATATTGTGTAGCCATCTCTTTTAACTTGGAGCGAATTTGATCACGGACCTGTGGGGGATGCGTCACATGGGCATCTATCCCCAAGCCAAGAAAGAAACTGACCACCCAAGGGGTGTAGCTTGTGCCCATATGAGCATGAATTGTTCCTGAGCCGTCCTCGTTGATTTTCAAAAATTGTGATAACCACACATCCGATTGACATCTTCGCACGCCTTCTGGCGACAGGGAGACTTTAAGCTCCAGTGGTGCTTCCAGATCCTCACGTATGATCCATTCTTGAATATTCGCTTCGTTCAGGTCGACTTTTTGGCTTTGATCCACTTCACATTGCAGTCCGCTAATTCGATCAACACGAAATACACGATAATCTGCTGCGCGAAAACAGTAGGCCTGACAATACCATAAACCATTCATTGTATACAAACCAAGAGGTTGAATTAGTCGATTCCGTGTTTCGTTCGCTTGATACTGGATTTGTACGATTCTCTGTTCCAATGCGGCCTCCAATAGTTCCTTTAAGTAGGGAACATCGAGTTCATGCGGTGGTACCCAGAATATGAGTCTTTGCTGCATCCGTTCAATTTTATGTTTGAGGTCACTGGATAAATAATGGAAAAACTTGCGTAACGCACTTTGTACTTCATTGTTAAAAGGTAGAGATTTATAGTTCTGCAACGATTGAGCGGCAAAAAACAAAGCCATAGCTTCATGCTCGGAAAAACTGATTGGCGGGAGCACCTTTTCACGTAAAACACGATAACCACCGTGAGGACCAACTTCGGAATAAAGGGGGATGCCCAGTTCGCTTAATTCCGCCAAATCTCGAATCATGGTTCGACGTGATACTCCGCATTCATCAGCCAGTTCTTGTACGGTAAACGTTCTGCGTTCATTCACTAACATGATTAACTGAACAAGCCTTTGTGCTTTGTGCATGTATTTGCTCCCTAAAATTAATTTATAATCATGCCATTACTTGTCACTATTATCTATTATGCTTAATTTCGAAGTCAAGACGAGTTGCCTTCGATTCGTGATATAGAACTTTTGGGAGGAATAATAATGAATGAAGTAACGGTTATTGGTTTAGGAGCGATGGGGGGAGCTATTGCTCAAACATTACTGGAAAAGGGATATCAGGTGACCGTATGGAATCGCACAGCGACAAAGGCAGATTCCATCGTTGAAAAAGGAGCAGTACTCACATCTACGGCAGCTGAAGCGATTCGCGCTAGTCAAATATCCATTATCTGTGTGTCTGATTACAAGACTTCATATGAAGTACTGGATGTAGAAGGCGTGCATGCGGCCTTGTCGGGGCGAGTGCTCATTCAACTTACTACAGGAAGCCCTGAACAGGCTCAAAAGCAGGAAATCTGGGCAAACACCCATGGTGCTTCATATATAGATGGAGCAATAGCGGCTGCCCCTCCCCAGATCGGGGGAGCTCATGCAACCATTTTCACTTCCGGATCGATGGAAGCTTTTGATCAAGTAAAGCCGGTTCTCGGTGCACTAGCAGGTCATGTTCCTTATTACGGAGAACAGGTTAGTGCGGCTGCTTCAATCGACCTGGCATTCCTGTCTTACCTGTTTGGGTCATATCTTGGATTCTTCCACGCATCACGGATTCTGGAGTCCGATGGTTTGCGTATTGATGATTTTGGTTCTATGATTGCCGGAGTCTCGCCTATGGTTGGCTCGATTCTTCAATACGAAGGTGAGGTCATTCAACATTCCAAATACGAAAATCCACAAAGTTCTCTTCAAATGTCCATGGTAACCGTGGGTCTGCTCATGGAACAGGCGCGTGAGAAGAATATGAATAACGAGTTTCCGTTATTCTTGCAAAACTTGTTTCGTAAAGCGATAGATGCTGGTTATGGCGAACAAGACATAGCATCACTTGTGAAAACGATGCGTTAACAACTCAAGTTATAAATCACTCGCGGCCATTCCCGATTAGTTAGGGGGTGGTCTTCTTCACTCCTCTTAACGCATGGTGATCATTCTATTATATGACTTGGTTACATCTAGTTGACGTAGTAAAATAACACAGGGACTATAACATACATAAATGGAAGAGATTTTGCATGTAAAGGAGATTACGTATGAATACATTATTTACATTTGACACGTTTCCGCAAATAGAAACTGAGCGATTTGTGCTCCGTGCAGCAACAGACAGTGACAGTGGGGATCTGCTGGCACTGTACTCAGATGAGACTGTCGTCGAATATATGCCCTTCACACCCTTCGAATCCGAACAGGATGCATTAGATGAGATGAGCTGGTATAAGAAGATTTTCAATCAACAGACGGGTTTACGCTGGATGATCGAAGATAAGCAGTCTCATCGAGTTATTGGAACGTGCGGATATCTGGGGTATGAAGAGCAACATCATCGCGCAGAGATCGGTTATGATCTGCTCTCATCGTGCTGGGGCAAAGGTGTAATGACTGAGGTTACTCGTGCTGTCCTGGAATTTGGATTCAACCAGATGCAACTGAACAAAATTGAAGCGAAGGTGGACCCGGGGAATGAGGCATCCATTCGTCTACTGCATAAACTGGGATTCCAGCAGGAAGGTCTGTTGCGGCAGCATGAGTTTGAGAAGGGCAGATACGTTGATCTCGCTGTTTTCTCGAAGCTGCAGAGTGACAACTAGCCCGTGTCTTGCATCTCCATCTCCAATGCTCATTTCCATCTCAGTCCTCGTGCCCAACATGTGATGTCTTGTTCCGTGAATTAGGCTCATGTTATATTGGAGAGATGTGAGGAGATGAGAATATGAAGCTGGTGTCCTGGAATGTGAATGGACTTCGAGCCTGTGTGAATAAAGGATTCATGGATTATTATCAACAAAGCGAGGCCGATATTTTCTGTCTTCAGGAAACCAAATTACAGGCTGGACAGATCGAGATGGATTTGGGCGAAGACGTCTATCAGTACTGGAACTATGCGATCAAAAAAGGATACTCCGGTACGGCTGTATTCAGCCGCATCAAGCCATTGTCTGTGTTCTATGGTATGGAAGAGGACAGTGAGCCGGAAGGCCGAATGATTACGCTGGAGTATGATGCCTTTTATCTGATTAATGTATATACACCTAATGCCAAACGTGATCTGACCCGGCTGCCTTACCGTCTGGAGTGGGAAGACCGCTTCCGGTCCTATGTCCTGCAACTGGAGCAGACGAAACCCGTAATCATCTGTGGGGATCTGAACGTGGCTCACCAAGAGATTGACTTGAAGAATCCGAAACCGAATATGGGTAACTCCGGATTTACAGATGAGGAGCGCGCCAAGATGACCGACCTGCTTGCATCAGGATATGTGGACAGTTTCCGTCATTTGCATCCAGATCAAACCGATGTGTACAGCTGGTGGTCGTATATGCCAAAGGTCAGAGAGCGGAACGTGGGATGGCGCATTGATTATTTTATTGTATCCAATCAGCTTGCACCAAGTATAGCCGAAGCTTATATTGACTGTCATGTTATGGGCAGTGATCATTGCCCGGTAGGCATTAAGCTGAAGCTGTGAGAACACACACTTAGCAAGCAAGCAGAACCTGACAACCGTTTGTATCCCGAAAAAGGGGATGCAGGCGGTTTTTTTTACATCATGTTGCGTCTAAGAGGTAGGGGAAAGGAACTGGACTTTGGTTGGGGAAAGGACTGGACTCCGGATTGTTTCAATCCCGCCATTTCTTGGGTACGATTGAAGCATACATATATTATAAGTTGATGATTTATGGATACAGAAGGAGGAAGGATGTATGAAAAAGTTCAAAGTCATCACCCGATTCCTATCCATACTTGCAATAAGCTGTCTGTTATCCCTGACGGTGTTATCGTTGTCAGTCATCTGGATTGACATACCGTAGCCGCTGTGCCTGTTATTCAGCAGACACGGGAGTTCGACTAAACGAAGGAGGGATGTGTAAGTTGCATACAGAAGCGTACTTCTGATGTACGAATATGTTTTCGAAGAATCACAACATAAAACAACCAGAAGGAGTGATTTTGATGGCGAAGAAGAAAAAAGTTTTACTGGCCTGCGCAGCGCTGGCTATGATGGTGGCATTAAGTGCGTGCAGCAGTACTGCTGACGAACCCAAAGGTGAATCTGAAAAGGTAAATAGTGGGGCAACATCTGGAACCGCTGAGCCAGCTGTCACGGAAAACACAAGCGAAGCAGCGACAGGTACAGATACAGAAGCCGCATCCACGCCGGAAACTTCGGAATCATCCGCAAGTAAAAGTGAAAGTAGTGCGGTGGAAGGCATGCCGGAATACTTGCCTAAAGATTTCCCGTTACCGGACGATGCAAAAATTACGACAGCGACATCCGGAGAAAATGAAGGGAAGAAGTCGGCAATGATGATTTTTACTACGGAACAGGATATGAAGACGGTATCGAAGCTGTACAAGGATTATTTTGCAGAGAAGAAACTGACAGACTCCGGACAGCTGATTGATGAAAAAAATATTGTTATTCAAGGGACTGACCCGGATACGAAGCAGGAATGGTCTATGATCGGAGGAGCACTGGCAAGTCAGGAAGGTGTCGTTGAACTCACGTTAACCTGGTCTGAGTCGTAAAATCAAAATAGAATCTTTATTCATGAAATTGTTTATTTAGCCATACCTTGTGGTGGTACAGCGTTAAAGCTGTCCCTCTGCAAGGTATTTTTGATTTACATCTGGAAACCTGACAAGTTACATGTTATGTTATATTCTTAGATAGACTTATAGACAAAAGATTCAGACAGGGAGAGGATTAACATGATTAAAGTTGGTATCGTAGGTTACGGTAACTTGGGTAAAGGTGTCGAAAAAGCAATAACCCAGAATGATGATCTAGAGCTGGTTGCTGTATTTACACGTCGTAATCCGGAGCAAATGGTGGCTGAAGGTACAGAAGTTCGCTTTGAGCATATCTCTGCGGCTGAGCAGTACATAGGCAAAATCGATGTTATGATCTTGTGCGGGGGTTCTGCGACGGATTTGCCGGAACAGACACCTGTGATCGCCAAGCTGTTTAACACGGTAGATAGCTTTGACACCCACGCAAAGATTCCTGAGTTCTTTGAAGCTGTGAATGCGGCGGCTGAGCAAGGCGGACATGTAAGCGTGGTCTCAACAGGCTGGGACCCAGGCTTGTTCTCGATGAATCGTCTGCTGGCACAATCTATTCTCCCGGAAGGGAAAGAGTATACATTTTGGGGCAAAGGGGTTAGTCAGGGTCACTCCGATGCCATTCGTCGTGTGGCTGGCGTGAAAGCGGGTGTGCAATATACGGTTCCTGTAGAAGAAGTGATTAACAGCATTCGTTCAGGTGAAACACCAGAATTGTCCACACGTGAGAAGCATCTGCGTCAGTGTTATGTGGTGGCAGAAGAAGGTGCGAACCAGGATGAGATTCGTGAAACGATTGTGAATATGCCGAACTATTTCTCGGACTACGATACGACAGTTACCTTCATTAGTGAAGAAGAACTGAAATCCGAGCATGCAGGTATGCCACATGGTGGCTTCGTTATTCGCAGTGGAATTACAGGTAACGGACAAAAACAAATTATCGAATTTGGTCTGAAGCTCGACAGCAATCCCGAGTTCACCGCAAGTGTACTTGTGGCATATGCACGTGCGGCACAGCGTTTGAGCAAGGAAGGACACAAAGGCGCGAAGACGGTATTTGATATCCCGCTGGGTCACCTTTCTCCAAAATCCGCTGCGGATCTCCGTCGTGATCTGCTGTAATCTTAGTTAGTTCGGTAAATAGTCTTAGAAAAACAGCTAGTCCTTCGGTGGAAGGACTAGCTGTTTTTCATTGTGCCCTTTTTTTAGCGCCAATGGGAGGGTTTACTCAAATGGTCAGGCAACAAGGTATCCGCACTTCCCATAGCAGCGTTCAGCTGAGACTGTGTCAGGAAAATTCCGCCGCGTAGATCGGCTCCCCCAAGGTCTGTATCCCGCAAATCTGCACCAATCCAATCGGCGTTTCGTACATCGGCGTTGCGCAGGTTCGCTGCAATCATAAGTGCGCCCCGGAAGCTTGCACCTCGCAGGTCTGCTCCTTGCAGATTAGCCCCCAGAAAATCCATGCTATTGCGTTTATTGCCTTTGGGCTTTCCTTTTGCTTTCGTTGTTGCTGGAGCACTGCTACGTACGATCTCACTAGCCTGAATGAGCAGGGTATTCACGTTTGCCCGATGGCTTGTGATATCCAGTTGCAGCATTGCAGCTGGTTCCAGATCACTAAGACGCGCTACGTCAGGATAGGCTTTCTCCAGTGAGGCATGTAGCGAAGACGTATCGTGCCGCATCATAACCTCTCTCATATAACTGATCAGCTCATGAATTTGACGCAGTACAGGCAGGCAATCATACATTTCACGGGCCGTTTCGGGATGGGTACGCCAGCTTCTGTCCGCATACGTCACTTGTGACAGCTTCTGACCTGCACCAAAACAGTCATACACGGTGCAACCTTTGAAGCCCTTCTGTCGAAGCTGGGTGTGGATACCACATCGGTAGTCCTCCCGCAGATTGGGGCAAGGTGTACCGCTGGACTTGTCAAAAGCAAAGTCAGAGGATTTGCCATAAGGCAAGGCCACACAACATAATCCGTAACATTGCTCGCAGTCTGCTTGCAGATGAGGATGTTCAATGTGGATTATAGAATGGTTAGACAACATACACACTTCCTTATCATATAAAAACCTGCTGATCTCAAATGTATCGATAAAATCATGTCCTGTTCACTTTACCATTGGAAGGAAGGCACTTCAAATGAATATTAAGATTTATGCAAGGTAAGAAATTTAATAGATTTTTCGATTAGAAAGTTGTATGCAATTTGAGTAATTACACTAAAAAATTTCGTAGTGCTTGATCCCATCCATTCCTTCGGAGTGAATTGTCTAAACGTACCACCACAGAATAGGGGCTCTGGTGGTACAAATGATATGACCTGCATATGTAATCAATATTAAATAGGTTCCATGCTACTTATTCATCTTCATTTTTTGTAGATGTAGGTATTTGTGCCTTACTGTGTTTATTTATTAATTCATCTAAAACTTCAGATTGTTTGATCACCAGTGGATGACCTATCCCGTAGGAACTCACTAATTCATATAAAACGGATCGTTCATGCTCCAACTGCTCTTTGATAGAGTTACTTGACAAATCAATCACCTCTATACTAATTCTACCGATTTCTATTTAAATTTCCTGATCTTGTAGATATACAAAAAATCATAATAAAAAACCTCCAGTCAGGAGGTTCTGAGGATTGTTATCCTTTTTTACCAGCCGCCAGCCCCATGTCCATTCGCTTTAACAGGGTTTGCATCTGTTGGTGGTGTAGGATCATTGTTATCGGCCGATACCTGATTAAGTGGTGCAAATACTAAAATGGCTAGAGCTACAACAAAAGAAATGACAGTCAACTTCTTCATATCCCTCACTCTACCTCCCTTAAAATTGCTTTGAATCTATCTAGATCATCATCTGTGGCTAATTGTCTCATGCCTTCAAACAAACAAAAGCATCTGACCAAGTAACGATCATTATTTATCTTAGCAGAGATTGCCAAACTATCTAACACATAGAGTATACCAAAACTAGGTCTATTGGAATTTTTATAATATTCGGCTAAATCAGCCAGGAAGATAACGAATCCATCGTTAATAACTTGGGAAGTGTATGATCCCACCTTTTTTTGAGAATTGATCTGATTATGAATCATGTCTTGATAACGATCTATGATGTGGTCTATGTTATAAGAATATTTTAGTGCTGCCTTAACAACCTTGAATAGTCCTATAAGTAGTTCGTTATCATTATTTGCTAAGGAATTGACATAACTATCGATAAGGCCAGTTTCCCCTGTCATCACTCGATAAAGAAGTCGGTTAGCACTTGCCCAAATTAGAAATTGTTTTTTCGTTTGTTCAGCCTCTTCATCAGTTTCAACGATCCAACTGTGGTCCTCAAATTTATCTAAATGAAAGAATGCTTCCTCATAGTTCTGATCCTCTTCAGCAACTGTCCCTAATATTACATGGGCATATAGAATATATCCAAACAAAGCTTTTCTGGGTTCTGTTCGATTAAGTTCATTCCCTTTCCTTTTATGTTTTAGGTCATATAGTATTCTAGCTATCCTGCCCATTTCAGAGCTTAGATGCTTTGCCTTCTCCCACTTCTGTAAGGATACATACAAGTTGGCTAGATCTTTCAGGGCATCAAGTTGTTCTATTTCACTCAACCTTGTAACAAACGGTTCAAATATAAGAGCAAGCTCGTAGTTGTATTGCTGGTCATCACCTAAAGAAGCCTTGAAAATCCTATACTGGCATATGGCCAATCGTTCAGCATGTTGGTACCGTTCTCCTTCAGATACTCTCCTATAAATGATGAGTGAAGCAGAGATATTACCTTCTTCATAAAGAGATTCGGCAAAATCAAATAAAGAGGAGATATAGTAAGACTTCTCTAGCATAAAATCAACAACTTTTTCAATGCAAGATAACTTGTTTAACCGCGAGCACCTAATCAGGAACGGCCGTAGTCTTCTCCAATCTGTTGATGGATCGAGTAGCAGCTCATCAGCATACAAATCATAGAAAGTGCCTTCGGTTAAACCCATCGTTAATGTCATTTTATCTAGTGCATTAATCGGAACTGGCTGCGAACCGTTGATGAAACGACTAAGAGTTCCAGAATTTATACCAGAATTCTCAGCAAAATGATATATAAGTAACTGATTATTATCTATGTAATTTAACAACTGAGAACGGATAGTTTGTTGATTTTTGATTTTCAAGGATGATCCCACCTCCATCGATAAAAATCCATTTTTTATACTTTTTACTCTTTATAGGTAATAATATGGATTATTCTACCATTGGTCAATGATTTCCTGCAAAATTCTTTGTTTCCTCCAATATTGAAGAATCTGTTTTATTCTCTAAGAAGATCCCAACTAGCTGAAGATCAAATAAAAGGGAGCCGTTTAGATAACCGCGCCCCTGATTATCCTTTTTGAATTGGAATTCGATCTCACCTTTGAAAAGAGTATAATGAGTATGAGAAAATATGGGGAGACCACGAATGGAGGTAGCAGAAGATGGAGGAATTCAAGATACGTCAGGCTACCCAGGAAGATCGGGAGCAACTAGCCAATTTACGAGCCTTGGTGCTGTATGATGATTTGACGCGTCTGGGGCGCTATGATGAGATTCGGGTGAGGGAGCGTTTCCGAAATACGTTCCAGCCGGAACATACACAAGTGTTGGAACTGGAAGGTAGATTAATTGGATGTGTGTCATTAAAACCGGGAAATGGAGAGTTTTTGCTGGAGCACTTCTACATTGATCCGGATTATCAGGGCAGGAAACTGGGCACAAAGGTGCTTAACATGTTGTTTGAACAGGAATCAGTCAAGGGCAGACGTGTGACGTTAAACGTGTTGCAAGGAAGTCCGGCTAGGCGTTTATACGAACGGTTTGGCTTTACGGTGGATGATGAAGATGAAGTAGATGTGTTCATGTCTAGAGATTATCAAGGGATCGGGACCTTCAATAGTTGAGTATATTGCACGATAAAAAAAAGAAGCCTCTTCTCTCCAAGGCCGCTAGACGGTCATGGCATGAGAAGATAAGGCTTCTTTTGGTATGAATCATTGAAAAATGCGGCAAAAAAGGAATTATACGACGCCTTGAGCGATCATGGAATCCGCTACTTTGAGGAAACCGGCAATGTTTGCTCCAGCAAGCAAGTTGCCTTCGCAGCCGTATTCTTCAGCCGCTTCTACACAGCTCTTATAAATGTTTTTCATAATGTCATGCAGTTTGGCATCAACTTCTTCAAATGTCCAGGACAACCGCATGCTGTTCTGTGACATTTCAAGAGCGGACACGGCTACACCGCCGGCGTTCGCAGCTTTTGCAGGGCCAAACAGCACGTTAGCACCAAGGAATACATCAATAGCAGCCAGCGTGGACGGCATATTTGCGCCTTCACCAATTGCCTTAACGCCACCTTGAACCAGAAGGGTCGCAGCTTGCTCGTCGATCTCATTCTGTGTTGCACATGGAAGAGCGATATCACACGGGATAGACCAGATACCCTCAAAACCTTCGGTATACGTCGCATGTGGGTGTTCTTTGACGTATTCGCTGATCCGTAGACGCTCAACTTCTTTCAGGCGTTTTACCGTATCCAGGTTAATGCCTTGTGGATCATGTATGTAACCGCCGGAGTCGCTACATGCCACAACGCGAGCACCAAGCTCCTGCGCTTTCTCGATGGCATAGATGGATACATTGCCGGAACCGGAAACAACAACGGTGCTGTCCTTGAAGCTAAGCCCTTTGGAAGCAAGCATTTCATTAACGAAGTATACGCAGCCATAACCCGTTGCTTCTTTGCGTGCAAGACTTCCGCCGTATAACAAGCCTTTGCCTGTTAGTACACCTGCTTCATGCCCGCCGCGAATCCGTTTGTACTGACCAAACATGTAACCGATCTCCCGCGCGCCTACACCAATATCGCCCGCAGGTACATCTGCGTCCGGACCGATGTATTTGTACAGTTCTGTCATGAAACTTTGCGTGAAACGCATCACTTCCTGATCCGATTTTCCTTTTGGATCAAAGTCAGAACCGCCTTTACCGCCACCGATTGGCAGGCCAGTCAGTGCATTCTTGAAAATTTGTTCAAAGCCCAGAAACTTGATAATGCCCGAGTAGACGGATGGGTGGAAACGCAGTCCACCTTTGTATGGGCCAATCGCACTGTTGAATTGTACACGGAAACCGCGATTGACTTGAACCTTGCCTTGATCATCGACCCAAGGCACACGGAAAGTAATGACCCGTTCCGGCTCAACAAGTTGCTCTAGCAGACTGTGGTTTCTGTATTTGGGATGTGCTTCGATAACAGGGATCAGTGAATCCAGGATTTCTTTGACAGCCTGATGGAATTCATTCTCGTTCGGGTTTCTCGCGATAACGGATTCATAGACGGAATGAACATATGCTGCGGCAGTAGTAACTTGGGATGACGTTGAACTTTCTTTAGTAATCGTGGACACTTTTTCAATGCACTCCTTTATCGTGTTAAAGTCTGTAGATACCTATTTGTACAATTTGCATAAAAGTTTGTAGTTAAATATACAGGAAAGGAAATAAAAATACGAGACAAAAATCCATAAAATGTTTTTTATGAGGTTATTAAAATGTTCTATAGATCTATCATCATATGTAAAGAATATCGTGAAATGTTGGATAATATACCCAAAGTATAGAATTAAAACCCACGTTAGCGGAATAGATTGGATTAATAATTTCATTTTGGTAAGATGGTAAGAGGGGCTCGTAATTCGGGCCCTTTTATTATAAGAAGGAGGACAACAAGATGATGATGGGTAACAACAAGCGAATCAACGTGGAGAACAAGGCGTGCATAGGAGGTGAGATCTACTATGAACCGTAGGACTCCACTTGACAATTGCAGAGAAATGCTGGTGAGTCAGCTGTTGATTTTGGGCGAAGAGAAAAGAACTTTTCTTGACGCTTATTTTGACGTGCGCAATCCTGAGCGTGTACAGCTCGACAAACAATTGACAGCCTATACAGACCGAGTAGAGCAATTACTTGCTGGACCGGATGAGCTGTTAAGTTCCGTTGTGCTGATTGGTAGTCAGATTGAACTTGAATATGCTGATTTTCATACGTCGGATAAGTTAACGATTGTTATGCCAGAGGAAGCAGACCCGGACGAAGGGCTGATTTCATTCCTTTCTCCTGTGGGACGTCAACTGCTGCTTGGGGAAAAAGGAGAACTGCGAGCCATCTCTACGCCCTCGGGTTCCATGAGGATTCGTATAGCGGACATTCAATGGGCTTTTGAACAAAGCTCAGAGCTGGTGCAGACTGATGAGGCGAAACAAAATCCGCTACAAGGCTTGACTCAGGGAGGTACGAATCATGCACTTTAAAGAAACGGATCTCCCAGGCATTGGACGTAAATACTGGTTGCATACTCGCAGCGGGGAGCATCTTGTCATCGTGGTTCATAATGATGAGCGGCGTGATTTGTTCCATATGGAATCTGGAGATCAAGCGGAAGATCTCGGAGATATGGTCTCTCTCGTGACCCTCGACGATGATGAGGCAAGAGCCGTAGCAGCTATAGTCGGTGGAATGACGTATAAACCTCAGTTCCAGAACGAACGGGAAGTTATGCTGGAAGGGTTGCTGATTGAGTGGTTGCGCATCGAACCCCATGCGGCTTGCATCGGTAAGACGATTGGAGAGATGAACATCCGTCAGGTTACCGGTGTGGCGATCCTGGCGACGGTTGACAAAGAGAAACAGAAACAATTCAACCCTGGGCCAGAGTATGTGTTCACGAGTGGGGCGACAATTGTTGTTGCCGGTGAACGTGACCAGCTTAAGCAGCTCAAACAATGGTTGACCGATGGGCGGATGTAGCGTATGGATATGCTCATATTTGAAGTGGGGGTTGCCATTGCGCTGATTACACTTACGGGATTAATATCTGCACGACTACGATTTTCGGTTATTCCATTTTACATTCTGGTCGGTATGGCCGTTGGACCGCATGCACCACAGTTTGGCATTGTGGATTTACGATTTATCGAAAGCTCGTCTTTTATTGAATTTATGGGCAGGCTGGGTATTTTATTTTTATTGTTTTATCTGGGATTGGAATTCTCGGTCTCACGGTTATTAAAATCGGGGAAAGCCATCCTCACCGGTGGCATATTCTATGTGGCTCTCAATTTTGTTTCAGGCTTGCTACTGGGCTGGTTCATGAATCTGCCACTTCAGGAAACGATGGTCGTATGCGGGATCATGACCAGTTCATCCACGGCTATTGTAGCCAAAGTACTCGTGGATTTGAAACGTACCGCGAATCCGGAGACAGAAATTATTATGGGCATGATTATGTTTGATGACTTGTTTATTGCCATTCATATTTCCATTCTGACCGGGCTTGTGCTCAGCGGAGCAACTTCATTGGGAAGTGTGTTGCTGGTATCTCTATCGGCGTTGCTGTTTATTGTACTGTTCCTGATTATAGGCAGGAAGAGTATTAAATATATCGACAAAGCGTTGAACATTAAGTCCTCGGAGTTATTCCTGCTTACGATTATGACATTGCTCTTCCTCGTAGCAGGATTTTCAGAAACTTTACATGTAGCTGAGGCGATTGGCGCGTTAATGATTGGTCTTGTGCTTGGTGAATCCAGACATGTCAGCCGAATTGAGCAGCAGATTATGCCGTTCAAAGACTTTTTTGGTGCCCTGTTTTTCTTCAGCTTTGGCCTGACCATTGAGCCATCCTCCCTCGGTGGAGCTGTAGGGATGACACTCATTGCCGTTGTTCTGACCATTCTTAGTAATTTCGGTGCAGGTATGATTGCAGGCAAAATGGCTGGAGTATCCAATAAGGCTTCGTTAAATGTCGGCTTTACACTGGTATCTCGGGGCGAGTTCTCGATCATCATGGCTAACATCGGCAAGGCCGGAGGTCTGATGGCTTCCATTCAGTCCTTCGCTGTATTATACGTGTTGATTCTAGCGGTACTTGGACCAATTCTGACCAAAGAATCCCCTCGCCTGTATGCGAGGTTTGAACGATTCCGGAATCGGGAGAAACGAAAGGAAACGGGATAAGGGTAAGAAAAGTGCGTCGCACGTTGCGGGAGAATGAATGTTCTCTCAAGTGCGGCGCTTTTTTATGCTTGATAAAGCAGGACTTTAGATGTGATTTTTTGAAAGGGGATTTAAATATTTTAAAATTTATGTAAAATAATGTTATTCCTTGTCTATGACAATGAAGATCTATATTTAAGAATCAAAGCCAAAATGATAGGGAGGAATAACACAATGAGCAAGAAAAGTAGATTTCAGCGTTTCAGGTGGTCTGCCACAGGCATACTGCTCGGCCTTGTCTTGTTTGCTTTACCTGCATCTGCTGCTTGGAATGATACATATCAAGGGTATGCTACGTACACGGGCTCGGGTTATTCAGGCGGTGCTGTATTGCTAGATCCGATTCCAGCAGATATGAAGATTACCGCACTCAATCCCTATCAACTGAATTATAATGGTGTCAAAGCTGCTTTAGCAGGGGCCTATCTTGAAGTACAAGGGCCCAAAGGAAAAACCGTGGTTTATGTAACGGATTTATATCCGGAAGGAGCCAGTGGAGCACTCGATCTCTCACCGAATGCGTTCAACCAGATTGGAGACCCTCAAACAGGGAAGATTAATATAAGCTGGAAGGTAGTTAAAGCGCCGATTGAAGGGAATGTATCTTATCGGATCAAGGAAGGCAGCAGTCAGTGGTGGGCAGCGATTCAAGTCCGTCATCATAAATATCCGGTACTGAAGTTTGAAGTGAAGCAGAAGAACGGCTCATGGCTTAATCTGGAAAAGCAAGATTATAACCATTTCCTTGGCACGGGATTGGGCAAGGAAGAATTAAGTATTCGGATCACCGATATTCGTGGTAAAGTGGTGTATGACACCATTCCGGCTCTGCCGAATGATGGATCAGGCGGTGCATACATCGTACCGGGTAACGTGCAGTTCCCGGATTAAATGAAATGTGGCATCAAAATAAGTATGATCATAGATGAGTCTAAAAGTCGTACATCGTACGGCTTTTTTATATAGAAAAAGGAGCGTACATATGCGAGAAACCTTGCCATCCTATGGAACAACCCATTTATATTGGAAGCAGTATCAGTCATTTTTTCCCGAGGAAGTCAGGTTGGATGAAAACACCTTCCCTGAGGAGGAGTGGTGGGAAAGCCATGGAATCCATCTTCATATTGACCGTTTACCCGTGCCAGAATCACCTATCAAAATACTGTTTATTCATGGCGCCGGGGGGAATGGCAGGTTACTCGCTCCCTATGCACGAATGTTGCAGCAACATGGATACGAAGTGATATCACCTGATCTGCCGCCGTACGGTCTAAGCTACGCACTGCATGGCACGCGAATGAACTATGAGTTATGGATCACGCTGTTAGATGCCCTGATGGAGAGAGAGTATGAGAAAGACGGCAAACCTTTCGTTGTATTAGGTAGTAGCATTGGAGGAATGTTGGCCTATCATGCCAGTGTGAGGAACAAACATGTGAAGGGATTAATCGCAACAACATTTGTAGATACGAGTGATCGAGATATGCGCGATCAGATTGCTCCGAATCGGTTCGTCAGTCGTGTGGGTAAACGCATGATGGATCTTTTCCCTGGCGTATTAGATGCTGTACGAATCTCGGTTAAACGGGTTTCTCGAATGGATCTGATTACGAACAACAAGAACCTGACCCGTCTCATTATGAATGATCCACAGGCGGCGGCTACGTCTGTGCCGCTGGAATTGTTAAGAACTTTCCTTAATAAAACGCCAGAAGTGAGCCCGGATCAATTCAGTCAATGCCCGGTTTTGCTGGTTCATCCTGAAATAGATCCGATGACTCCTTTACAGTTCAGTCAACCCTTTTTTGATCGTCTGGCTGTGAAGAAGGAGTGTGTCATTTTGGAGGGAGCAGGCCATTTTCCGATAGAGCAGCCGGGCTTGAGTCAATTGGAGGCAGCGGTGTTGCGATTTTTACAAAAAATTCAATAAATGAAGGATATGATATTGCATGAAATACATAGTTCACTATCCTTATACGGATAACACCTCCCTTTAAGGGAGGTGAATAATAATGTTTTTGATATGAATTGCGCTACCGCCAACCTGAATCCGAGTAATTTTATTGAAGCTGTTCAAAGTTAATCTGGCTCGGATCTCGGAGGGGCAGTTCATAGTGTACCCCTGTCTAATTGTGTACGTGTGATGAAGAGGAGCTGTAAGCTGGTTGTAAATATATAAATAACAGAGCATGGCGCCATTGGATGTGCCCGTTGCGCTCTCTTCCGGTATATCATACAGCGGTGCAAAATTACGGCATTCTGCCAGAACGTCCACAACATTTGATTCGAGTGTAAACACGTGATAACCGATGGCATGATGAGCCCTGCTTATTTCCGTGATACGCTGGAAGTCAGGATCGATTTTGGTTAGAACATCAATATTTTTAACGGCTATCATGATATCGGGTAGTCCGGTAGACACAATCTGTACAGGCAGTTCAGAATGCAATTCTTCGGTAGAAATACGTAACGAATTGGCAATCTGCTGTCGATCGACAAGCTCCCCAAACTCCGGCAACGTCTGAGACAGATAGACTTCTCCATTGATTTCAATAACGACTCTAAGAATTCCGGCTAGTGTCTCCAGTGTATATGTACCAACATCAACCAGATGCTGTGTCTTCATTAGATAAAATAAAGCAACCGTGGCATGCCCGCAGAGATCAACTTCGTCACTTGGAGTGAAGAAACGCACTTTGAAATCAGCCTGATCCGATGACATAACAAACGCAGTCTCTGAAAATCCCACTTGTCTGGCAACCTCCTGCAT
Source organism: Paenibacillus sp. RRE4 (assembly GCF_031844205.1). Lineage (NCBI taxonomy): Bacteria > Bacillati > Bacillota > Bacilli > Caryophanales > Paenibacillaceae > Paenibacillus > Paenibacillus sp. RRE4. The sequence continues at coordinate 3,726,868 of NZ_JAUZUT010000001.1, read as the reverse complement.
CTGGGATTCAGACAAATGCGCTGCTTGTAAAACAACCCCTGCGGGGTTTCCACCAAGAGCCTTGTCCGAAAATGCATGTAATGTATTCACTTCAACCTCCATATGGTTACCTCGCTTTTTTCAATTTTTGGATTAAATAATGGATTAAGGTTTAGCATAATCGATAATCGACATTATATCACGATTGTTGAACTGGATTATGAATCCCGGATAGTTATGAATTTTGAATGAATAGGTCAAGTGACCAATGGGAAGGGGTAATGAAGGGAGAGCGCATAATGATAATCTAATGGAAAGGCTGGGATTTTTAATGAAAGCAATTGTCATTGAAGCATTTGGCGGACCTGAACAATTAAAGGAAAAGGAAGTAGATAAGCCGGCATGTGGTGTGAATCAGGTATTGATCCGTACACATGCAACGTCTGTTAATCCGGTTGACTTCAAAATAAGACAAGGTCACTTGAAAGAAGCAGCGGATCAGCTGCCGATGATTCTGGGCGGTGACGTGGCAGGTACCGTGGTTGAAACGGGTTCGAACGTAACTCGTTTCAGAGAAGGGGATCGTGTATTCGCCCGTCCACGTCAATTCGGAACCTATGCGGAATATGTGGCTGTCGATGCGGATATCGTGGCCCGCATTCCTGAGCAACTCAGCTTTGAGGAAGCAGCGGCGATTCCACTTGCCGCGATGACAGCTTGGCAGGCACTTGTTGATCATGGCCGTTTGGGCAAAGGACAAAAGGTGCTCATTCATGCCGGTGCGGGTGGAGTGGGCACATATGCCATTCAAATTGCCAAATCGTTGGGCGCTGAAGTGGCTTCCACGGCGAGTGGGGCAAACGAAGAACTGCTTCGCTCGTTGGGTGTGGATCATTTCATTAACTATAAAGAACAGAATTTCTCGCAGATACTCTCAGGCTACGATGTCGTACTGGATACGATGGGCGGTGACATCCAGCGAGACAGCTTCAAGGTGTTAAAGGCTGGAGGACGTCTGGTATCCCTTGTGGAACAGCCGGACGAGCAACTCGCGAAGGACGCTGGCGTGACGGGGAACGTGTTCATGATGGAACCGAAGGGAGATCAACTGGAACAGTTGGCCGAACTTGCGGCTACCGGAAAACTGAAATCGATCATTGATGAAACGTATCCGCTTACTGAGCAGGGGTTACGTGATGCACATGAAAAAAGTGAATCTCATCATACGCGGGGCAAGCTGGTCATTACTGCGGATTAGTCTGGAATGGGTGAGATGTTCGAGTGAGCCGAAGATGGACGTTGGTTTAAATATCAGAGTAATTAACGTTCTTCAGCCTATAGTTCAATCGCCGTTCTCCAAACAGGAGAGCGGCTTTTTGTCTTTTTTGTTTGGTTATATGTATTTTTCAAACCATATTATTTGTACAAAGAATCAATGCAACATGGGGAGCACATATTTTTCAGTGAAGAGGAACCAGCTAATAGTTTGAAATTCAACAGGACATTGGATTTTGTAACAATTGATTATGGAAGAGGACGAAATGATGAAGGGGAAATAGGTTTACTTATGCCGAGATAAAGAAACTAAATTTGAGAAACAGTGTGAATGGCGAAGTTTCATTGCTACTGCATCATGAACGATCCGTACTGTTTGAGCATTTTAATGATTGCGGTCATAAAACATAAAATTAACTTTAAACGTAAATAATGTTAATATTATGTCATTTTTAGGTTCATTTGCTCTGATATAATTTCTGCTAGGTAGACGAAAGGAGATTTTAGGATTGAAAAAAGTACTGGGTGTATTGATGGTGTTGAGTTTCATCTTGCTTTCAGGATGTGGTGGACCAGTTAAGCCTGCAACCGATACGCAAGGTTCGGGCGAGTCTCCCAGTAAACAAGTAATAACGCAGCAAAATAGTGATTACTGTTCTGTAGAGCGTACAAGTTTGGATAGTGAAACTGAAATTTATTTCTATGGAACTTGGAAAGTTGAGAAGCTTTTAGGATTTGCAAATTCATTTAATGATGCCTCTGAATATCCAACAGGTCAAAAATTTATTGGGGATGAAATCCTTGTCAAAAAAGACTTATTTTCATCAAAAGGAATTAAAAACTACAGTCAGTATCAAACTGAACTAAGAAACCCAGTATATGAGATTACAGCGACATGCAATAATAAAGATTCCTTTTATAGATCATATAAAATAGATATTCCAGACTTAAATGAAAATGATGTAGTAAAAGCTATAGATGTAAGTAACCCCTCTACAAAAATGAGTATACCTGTAAGTTTAAGTTTTTTTGTTGTTAATAATGAGAGGCTTATCTTGTTATCAGAGGCAACTATTTTTGAGCTTAAAAAAATTTCGGAGAAATAAAGAATGTCAGCTTTAAAGGCTGACATTCTTGTTTATATCGTAAAACGGTTAAACTATAGTGTATATACAGGATATTTGTGAGTATACCACTGACCTTTACAAAATAAAGTTGCTTCCTCATTTCTTCGTCTTTGTAAATTTCGATCATATGAAAATGCTTTGCTGACCAATTTTGAACATTGATCAATCTCATCTTTTGAAAGCGGGCCATAAAATGATGGATATACTTGGTTATATTCAAGGAGTTTTTTTACATCATTGGTGTTTAACACCCCAGCGCCTCCATTAAAAACAAGCGAAACGAGTGCATCAAATTGGGATTGTGAAAAATACATGCCTTTAGGAAGTGTCAAATTATTTACTGCTGCTACAGCACTTGCTGTATCATTGGTGAAAAATGTATTTGCCTGAGACTGAGAAATTGGAGAAGTGTAATTCAGCCCCAAAGAAGTTGATAGAGCATTTGCTTGTGCTTGGGTTAGAAGAGAATCATTTGGATTACCCGTTGTATTTTTAGTATATGTTTTAGTCTTTGTTATCAAATGTCCCCATCCAACTGTTGGATACCCATATGGATCTCCATAGAATTTCAAGGAAAAACCCTCATGTGATTTGATAAGGTCAGCTCCGCCACTACCTAAAGATTGATTAGCCATAATAATCACTCCTTGAATTAGTTTGGTAGAAGAACAATAGGGAGGAATCATAGCCAGAACACCATTCCCAAGTTTTCTGCAATGCCGTATTGGCCTTCACATCTATATAAAGAGAAATGAGTTTCTTTTTTTACAACCACTCTCCAAATTTTATCTAATATTAAAAATTTGTATGACCTCAATCATTTTGACATAGAGTTCCTGTTTTAGATCCTCTCGATGATCCCTAGGTACTTGTCGTAAGGAGGCTTTAATCTTTGGTGTGAAAGATTCTAGAATATGTAATGTCGCCTCCTGATCACGGTGTTGCTGTGCTTGTACTAAAAGTTCGGCCAACATAAAATCACCTCTTTACATTTTTTTGTATTTCATTCTTTAAGCCATTAATAGCATCGCTTAGATCAGATATTTTTTTCAAATCGAATAAGTAGAAACAAAAGTAATTGTAATCGGGAAACCTAAATTAGCAATAATAGCAGCAATGTCACCCTCCATCATAACTCATCCCTTCCGTTATTAAGTTGCTCAATTTATTTAGAGTTTTTAAGCAGTGTTTCGAGACATTTTGCTGGGATACTCCCAATATTCTGGCTATTTCCTTGTCATTTAGTCCTAGTACGTAAGCAAAAGATAAAATCTGTTGTTGTTGTGCTGAGAGGGATTCATAAGCTTGATAAAGCGAGTGATCCGCAATGTGATCTTTTAAATTTGGTGGCACAGATTCTGAGTCAAAAACTGCAAGTAAGGCAGAATCTATCTTCTCATCGGTATCTAAAGTTAGCTGGAATCGGCTGTCGTTCATTCGTCTCTTTTTGTCAAAATTAATAGAGTTGTAGTATATAAGATTGGCCATATACGTGATAAAACGACGATTCAAGTCATTATCCGTTTTCAATATAATCCCCCATTCTTTTTTAAAGAGATCATTCCTACTCTATAAAGAGAAATGAGAAACAAATTTCCAAAATAAATAAAATTTACGAAATAAAAAAGGGGTTTGATATGTGTTAACAAGTTCTTGGCTCCGTATGCTCAAAAAATGCAAGAACTCCTTCTAACAGTGAAGTGGATGTTGTTTGCGATAATAGTGGGTAAACACATCTTTAAAATGTGAAGTAAATACGAAGTTATAGCAAGTTATTTTAAATCGTTATAATAACGTAAATAAGAAGGTCACTCATGTGAGCGGCCTTTTTGTATTGGAGGGAAGAGTATGGAAGGTCACTTTTATAGCAGAAATGAACCGGCTATTCCTGTAAAGAATTCGCTTCCTAGGATAGGCAAGGCATGTACCTACTAACAAATTAACTCAGCTTCTTCACCAATGTGCAACGTTGATATATAATAGGGGAAATTTATCCTATTCTGCATATGAGGTGAAACGGATGACGAACGAACTTATTCAAGCCATTCAGTTGTTGAAAGAAAAGAAGTGGGTAGATCTGACCCATACCTTCGGCCCGGCTTCGCCGCATTTTTCTGCTTTTGCTGCTGCGGAGTTTGACACCCTGTTTAACCACGATCAAGGTTTCTTCGCTCAAAGCTTCAAGTTCCCCGGCCAGTACGGCACCCATCTGGATGCACCGATTCATTTTGTGCGTGGTACGCGTTACTTGGACGAATTGGGACTTAAAGAACTTGTGTTACCGCTCGTCGTAATCGATCAGTCTGTTGCAGTGAAGAACAATCCCGATTTTACTTTGGAAGTGGAGCATATCCTCGATTTCGAGAGGGAGCATGGCAAGATCGAAGCAGGCAGCTTCGTAGCTCTGCGAACCGATTGGAGCAAACGCTGGCCGAACCATGAAGACTTTGACAACAAGGATGCCGATGGGAATAGCCACGCACCCGGATGGTCTGTTGCCGCATTGAAGTTCTTGTTCGAAGAACGTAATATTCAAGCGATTGGTCACGAAACGTTTGATACAGATGCCGCGGTCGATTATCAGAAGAACGGTGCCCTTCTGGCGGAGTATTATGTGCTTGCACAGGATACATATCAGGTCGAATTGTTAACGAATCTGGATCAGGTTCCTGCTAAAGGAGCCGTCATCTTCAACATCGTACCCAAAGCGGAGAAGGCTTCCGGGTTCCCTGTTCGTTCATTTGCGATCCTGCCTTAGAGGTGCATCTGACCATACTTCAATTAAGAACTACTTTAACATTCTAAAATATATGTAGTGAATCAAGGAGGCTTATATAGCCTCCTCTTTTATTTTGCACTTAATCTATTTATGACTTGAAGGGGTATCAGAACTAAATCGCTCAGAGATGTTTTTCTTCGTCTTTCGCCGCCGCATCCATCGCTTCAATAAACCTTCTTCTTTACGTTCCTGTAATGTTTCCTTCATGCCCTGAATCATGAACTCGGAGCGGCGTCTGTCGTCGCGGCTGATCTTACGTAATTCCTTAATAAATTTGTCGTCCATCGTATTATGCCTCGCTCATTCAGTGTATAAAAACATTATACCGAACATACGTTCTTTTATCAAGTTTTTCCATAAGGATTGGTATGGATCTGCTAGTGAAAAGGAGCACAGGTTTATCTCTTTGTTTGTGAGAAAATGAGTATAGCGAGTGCTATTTATATGTTTTAAGCGATAGAATGTGTGAATGAATGTACAAATAAGATACGAGGGAGTGATTTAGGATGACAAAGCCAGCAAACAAATCATACCTGCTTGCAACAATGCATGGCTTGCTGGGGGTTGGAGCAATTGTCGGAGGATTGATGCTGATGATTGATCCATCGGGAAGCCTGCTGAATATGCCTGTTTCATTGCTGGAAAACTCGCCTTTTTCCCATTTTTTCATTCCTGGAATGATATTGTTGCTGGTTCTTGGAGTTGTTCCTATAGTGGTTTGCATAGCTTTGTTGAAACGGTCTCATTGGTCGTTAGCGGAAAAGCTGAACCTTTACTCCGATCGTCACTGGGCTTGGACTTTTTCCTTATATACAGGATATGCTCTGCTCGTATGGATCTTTGCACAAGTGTACTTTATCCAAAGCGTAACCCCCATTCATCTGTTCTATTTTGCTTGGGGGCTGGGTATCCAGATCGTAACATTGCTGCCAGAAACACAAAGGGGATACGCAAAATAAATGTTGCTGTATACTTCCGTCTATGTTGGACCAGTTAGGAAATGTCCATAAATTACCTAAGGCAACGATAAGCTTGCGGTTCCGTGTTGACAATAATTTATCAAGTCTGCATACTTATAGAATACACTTTATAAAGTTTATTTATTAAGTGTCTAAAATTACTCATATACAAGTAAAACAAAAATAAGGAGTTGAGAGAGATGGCTTATGTAATCATGGCTATTATCATCTGGGCAGGTGTTTACGCAAACATGGTTTTGTGCAAACAGTCGATGGACGTGCAGCCTGTGCGATCCATAGATGACCTGTTTGAATGAGCATTATGTGCAAAGCGATGTATAATGTTATGATATGGAATGTAATAACATCAATACGATTGCTTTGGTCTGTTGAACCGGAGTAGAAACGAGAGGGTTATGAAAAAGGCAAACGCTACAATGATGAAACACATCAATATGAATAATGTGCGTGAAGTCATGCAACAACAGGAAACCGCGACGAAACCTCAGCTTGCCTCATTAACGAATCTTAGTGTAGTTACCATTAACGCTCTAATTCAGGAGTTATGTGATGGCGGAGAGCTGATTCCAGATCAAATCGTTCCCTCGAACGGTGGTCGCCCTGCCCAAGCATACCGATATAATTACAATTATAGATTTGCGCTGGTGTTGTCCATGAAAGAAATGAAAGGTCAGGGGTTAGTTTCGGCTACGGTAATCAATCTCGAGAATGAGATTGTGCTGAAGGAAGAGAACATGCTACCTGTATTCGATAAACAGCATGTATTGCAACTTATAACACGTTTCATTGCGGCACATCCTTCCATCCATATGATCGGAATAGGTATCCCGGGTCAGGCTGTCGACGGGGATATCACGGTAAGTAGCCATGATGAGCTTATTCATTCCCATCTGATTCGGGAAATTGAACGTGAATTCCAGTTACCTGTAATAGTCGAGAATGATGTCAATGCAGCGGTTAGCGGCTACTACACACAACATATGCATACAAAGGGGCAGGATGTAGCGGGCATTTATTTTCCAAATCGTTACCCACCTGGTATGGGCATGGTGCTGAATGGACAAATCATCCGTGGCAAAAACGGGATGTTCGGTGAGATCAAGTATCTTCCATACTCACCTGACTGGAAACAGGAAATGAGCAACGAGGACTATACGGGTCATGTGTGCCGGGTTATACAAACGGTTAATGCTGTTATTGCCCCTCATCAGATTGTGATCTATCAGGAGCGAGTGGAGACAGAGGTGCTCGATGCGGCGTGGAAACAATATGTAAAGGAGCATATGTCGCCGACACTGCCTGAGATTGTATACCAGAACTCGTTTCAGGATGACTTTGATGCAGGGTTGAGAGGTGTGGTTCTTCAAGCTTTGAAATCCTCCATACTATCTGAAGTCTTATGATCCGCAGAACAAGTTCTGTGGATTTTTTTGCTGACATGAGTCCACAAATTTCTTTGGAAAATTTCTTGTTGACATGGAACCAGTTACACGGGATAGGATTCTATTACGGCAATGAGAACTCTCCGCACACTTTATAAATATTGTTTATAAACATATCTTATAAAGTTGATTTTGGGAATTTTCACGAGCTTCAGAGGTTCTTTAAGACGCATTAAGACGTTTGCCAACATCACTTATCAATCAACTGGAGGAACACATCATGATTAAACTGGTTGTAACCGATCTGGACGGAACTTTTCTAAACAGTCAAGGATCATTTGATATGGAGTTATTCAACGAGGTTCATGAGGGAATGAAACGTAAAGGCATTACTTTTGTAGCGTGTACCGGAAAACAGTGCGAAAGGGTAGAGAAATTATTCGGCGAACATGGCAGAGGTGTTTGGATTCTTGGGGACAGTGCAGCCAGAATCAAGAAGGACGGGCAGGTGGTTCGGGAGTTTAGCATGGAGCCTGCACTAGCATTGCAAGCCATTCAGGAAATTAAGTCATTTGATCCCCAAATGACCATTATCGTTTGTGCAAGCGATGCCGCTTATGTGCATGCTTCCATTTCGGATGAGATGTATGACGTTGTGAAAAGCTCGTATGAACAGGTCATCAAAACGTACTCGTTTGCAGGCATCAGCACTTCTTTTATTAAAATTACGGTGTTCGATACCCAGGGACGTTGTACAGCATTGCGAAAACATGTGGAAAAGACGATGGAAGGGCAAATCTATATTGTTGATTCTGAACCCAGGTGGCTGGATATTACGGCGCTGCATACGCACAAAGGTGAAACGGTCAAAACATTGCAGGAGATGCTGGGCGTAACTTCGCGCGAAACGATATCCTTCGGTGATGGAGAAAATGATGTAGAACTTATGGCTGTTGCCAAGTACAGCTTTGCTGTGAGCAATGCATGCGAGAATACCAAACGTGCCGCACGGTTCATTACGAAATCCAATGATGAAAATGGTGTATTGCGAACGATTCAGGCGATCATGGATTTGCAGGAATAGTCTATAAATGAGGGGGAATCGCGATGCGTGAAGAAGAGAGAATCATGAAGGGCATGTTATTCAGTCCGGCTGATCCGGAACTGAAGGAAATCAAAAGGAAGGCTCATCATCTCAGTCAGCGTTATAGCCAAACCTTTGAAGAACAGACGGAGGAAAGAGGGCAGATATTACAACAGTTACTGGGGGAATTGGGGGAAGGCGGATTTATGCAGGGTCCGATTTTCTTTCACTATGGGGTGCATACCCGGATCGGCCATCACTTTTTTGCAAATTACAATCTGACCATACAGGATGATGCACGAGTGACGATTGGAGACTACACCAGCTTTGGTCCCAATGTTACTATCGTTACGCCTGTTCACCCTTTGATTGCGAGTGAACGGAGACAGATGCTGAATCAACATGGTGAGCTGAAATCACTCTGTTATGCCAAATCGGTTACCATCGGTAATGATGTTTGGTTGTCCGCGAATGTGACCGTATGCGGAGGCGTCACGATTGGAGACGGATGTGTCATTGGAGCGGGAAGCGTGGTTACGCGTGACATTCCACCGCATTCGCTTGCAGCGGGGGTACCGTGTAGAGTGATTCGCAAAATTACAGAAGCGGATAGTATGCGGCATTATCCAGACATTTTGGCAGATTGCCAAGTGCCGGAATGAAATAACAGAAAAAAGGCTGTCACCGATGGATCTGCATGATCCTGGTGACAGCCTTTTCGTTCAGAGGTTTATTTTGACGCGTTATACTTGCTCAGGAATTCTTTCACTTTGGCTGGATCAGCCTTGAGTTCATTCCCGGTTTGCACAAGCGGGCTGACGGTAGAGTAAGCCTTCAGTTTGTTGTTTTTGTAGAATTGCAGAATCTCATCCTGATTGATGGAATACAGCACTGCTTTTCTCAGATCACTGCTCTTGGCCACTTCGCGATTGGCTGTGTTGAACAGCAGATACGATACGGCATTGCTTGGAATGCTTTGCAACTGCAATTTGCTGTCATTCTGGATAATGTCGTATTTCGTCTCAGGCACACCGTAATACAGGTGGATTTCACTGCTGCGAAGCGCAGAGAGAGCACTGTCAGCATCGGCAATGAAGCGTACATTTACCTGATCAATCTTGCCTGCGAAGTCGGAACCTTTGCGGTATCCAGGGTTTTTCAGGAACACGCCTTCGTAGTCATTTTTATAAGAAAGGATATAAGGTCCGCTTGTATAAAGTGTGTTGTTATAGTTGGCACCCTCGGTCACCGTGTTCTGATCGCCATAAGGAATATCTTTGTTCACATCGAAGGACGCGACATCATACGTATTGATGCTTTCGACTTGTTTCTTGGATACGATACCAGCCGATTGGTGCGCCAAATAATTCAGCACTTGCGGGAACGGTTCAGTCGTGGTCACTTTAACCACTTGGTATTTGCCTGCACCGTTATTCGCTTGTTTTTTGTCGCTAACCAGTTCCTTGATATCGCTGTCGAGTCCTTGATTCAGAGCTTCCAGCACGGTTCCGCTACCCCCGGATTGTTTCACTGACTCCAATGCGCTCAGGTCGGTAACGAGTTCGGCTTGTTTGATATGTTCATGCAGACTGTACGTGCGGTGATCCGGAACGGAATCTTTATTTTTGGCACGGTCGAGGGAGAAGATGACGTCATCTGCGCCTACACGCTCTCCGGTATCGACAGCCTTTTTGTTCTCGATTTTAGCAAAGTTGATATCGTCACGAAGGACAAAATAGTACTCGGAATTACCATCTGCAATCGTGAAATTACGTGAAAGCGAGCCATCCGCTGTCAGTTGATCGTCATCCGTCAGGTTTACGAGACGAACATACATATTGGTATTGATTTGGTTGATGGAGCCGTCGTTTCCTTTAATTGGATCAAGGGAAGTCAGCACGGATGCAGTTTGTGTCAAAATCAACGGATCTTTACTGTTTTTGGAGCTGTCCTTGAACTCGATCGGTTCCCATGCCATGGCACGGGATTTGGACAGACGAACGGTATCGACATTCAGAATGTCTTTGTTCACAGCCTGACTTTTCAGGGAGATGTAAAGTGGAGCGATGTATGCTTGGTCGGTAACTAAACGGTCTTCCAACTTTTTATAGGTTTCTTTGTACTCATCAGGTGTCTGCGTAGCGGCCTGATCGATTAGTTTATCGATCTCTTGATCTGCCAGAATGCTGTAATCCCCGCCTGTTTTGAAAAGAGAGCGAACGGCATAGTCCGGATTGCCCGTTACCGTTGTCCAGCTGGACAATGCGATATCATAGTTGCCTGCGTCCTGCTGGGACTTAAAGCTGCCGTAGTCCGGCTGCAGATTCAGTTTTACATTAAAGCCATTCTTGGTCAGCTGGTCACGGATGATGTTGACATCATTTTCGGAAGAGCTCATGGCGAGCAATTCGATGTCCACCGCTTTTGGTGCGGTCTCCGTTGTATCGGAAGGTTGGTTCTGCTCCTGCGATTCGGTTTTGGTTTTCACACTGCAGCCGGAGATCACCAGCACGAGAATCAGCAGCAAGGCGAGAAGTGTACGTTTTTTCATGGGAATACCTCCATTGTGTTTTAATAGATGTGATGTATGATTTTTTCTATGGAAATTGAACTAAGGGTTTACACGGAGCACTCCGATGACAGAATAACCTTTCAATCGCTGTTATCCCCAGATTTTTTTGATTCCCTTTTCGAAAGGGGAAAATCCGGTGATAAAGGCGAGCGCTTCGCTTTTCCAGGTTTTTTCTGTCCTCTCCGTTTCTGTGTAAAAGAATAGTTCAACTTTTAAAAATCATGTAAATTAAAATCCATCGTCACGCCTTCTCAAGCTTGGGATCAAGGGCATCTCGCAGTCCGTCACCGAGAAAGTTAAACGAAAGAACAAGCAGAATAATCGCCAGTCCCGGATAAATCGCTAGATACGAATGAGTCTCCAGATAGGTGCTACCCAGCTTCAGAATGTTGCCCCATTCCGGAATATGTGGTTCTACACCCAGCCCGAGATAACTCAAACTGCTGGTTGCAATGACAGCTCCACCAATCGTCAGTGTGGATTTGATAATCATCGGTGCGAGCGAGTTGGGAATAATGTGTTTGAAAATAATCGTACGATTGGTATATCCCAAGGCACGCGCCGCTTCAACAAACTCAAAGGTCGATACATAGAGTACACTGGCCCGCATCGTTCGGGCATAAGTGGGAATCGAACCGAGACTCAGAGCCAAGATCAGATTTACCGTGTTAGCACCGAAAGCCGCGATAATCGCGATGGCGAGCAAGATGCCCGGAATGGCGTACAGGATATCCAGCAACCGCATGATCAGATTATCCGTATGTCTTCCGTAGAAACCCGAAAAGGCACCCAGCACACCGCCAATCACAACCGGAATCAGGGTTGACATCAAACCGACGATCAAGGAAATCCGTGCACCAAACACGATTCGGGAAAATAGACACCGACCGAAATCATCCGTTCCTAGCGGGTAGGCCAGAGAAGGTGACTGAAGCAGGACCGAATAGTTATTTTCCACCGCCATGCTGTAGTCGAAGGTAAAGAAACTGCAGATGGAGATCGAGAACAGGAAGATGATGAAAAAGAGCCCGGACATGGCTGTCATATTGGGAGCAAGACGTTCCCACAAATCATTCCAGAAATTCGTTCCATGCATCCCTTGTCTACGGAGCCGGCGAAAGATCGAGATCCCCAGCAGCAACGCGAAAACGTTGCCCGTAATCACGCTAACGATCATCACTGCACCTACAGCCATCATCCAGCGAGGTAGAGGAGAGGTTGCATCATACCTTGATACAATGATCAATACGATCAAATTCATGACGAGAATACATAACAGCGCCGCCATCGAAGGCAGAAAGGTATCCGCAACATAAGGCTTGAACACATTCAGAGCCGATACACCGATCACGAATAACTGGGTTAACAGTGCGTATACAGCAAATGTATATTCAATACTTTTTCGTTTTCGAATCAGGTGGAAGGCAGCCGTTACAATGAAAATATTACCTGCCAAAGCAGCCAGCAACTGGACCCATGCGAGTCTACGTGTAAGAACACGTATAACTCCGTTATGTATTAAGTCCTGTCTGATTTGAATCAGGAGCAGACTCTGAATGAGCGTAAAGAACAGATAAATGCCGGTAACTCCAGCTATAAAAGGCTTGAACGCCTGCCCGCTCCAGTCATAACTGTTCAGTAGCAATAACAGGGTCAGCAGAACCGAAGTGATCCATGCGAAGCTGGCTTGACTGTATTCATGCGAAGACTTGAGCCGGAAACGCATTTCCTGCGTAAGGGAGCTTGATTTTGTCATAATACACCTGCTTTAATATTGTTTCATTTTGGAACGAACCCTTGGATCGATAAACGCGTAGAACAGGTCAACCACAACATTCACAATGGAAATCGTGATCGCTGTGTAGATTACTCCGCCCATAATACTCGGAATATCGGGTATGAATTGCTTATCCACGATGTAACTTCCCAGTCCGCTGATATTAAATACCTTCTCTGTTACAGCGGCCCCGCCAAGCATAGCTCCGAATTGAAGACCCACGACAGTAATGATAGGAATCAGCGCGTTACGCACCGCGTGCTTCAGCATCACTTGCCGCTCACTTAGACCCTTGGCCCGGGCGGTCATGACATAATCCTCATGAATGACCTCCAGTGTGGATGAACGGGTCATTCGTGCAACCGCAGCCGTGAGTCCCGTGCCTAGCACAATGACCGGCATAATCATGGATAGCCAGTTCTGTGGATTAAAGGTAGCGGGAAGCCACTGCATTTTAATCGAGAAATTCAGAATGAAGATCAGCCCTTGCCAGAAGTTCGGAATAGACAGTCCAATGAGAGCGATGAACATAAATGTGTAATCAAACCATGAGTTAGGCTTGAGCGCCGAGATAATGCCAATAGGCAAAGCGATGACAACGGCGAACAAAAGTGAAATGAGGGCGAGTGTCAGCGTAATCGGAAACTTTCGAGCAATCGTTGCCGTCACGTTCTCGTTTCCCGCAAATGACTTTCCAAGATCAAACAAGGCAACACCCTTGATATTGTTCCATAGTTGTGTCAGATAAGGCTGATCCAGGCCGTACACATGATTAAAGGCTGCAATCTGTTCTTGTGTTGCCGTTACGCCGAGAATGTTGGCCGCCGGGTTGAACGGAGACAAGTACAGAATCGTAAATACTAGCGTTGCTACACCCAGAATGACAAAGATGGTCATGAGCACTCTTTCAAATATGTACTTTAGATAAGCATTGCCATACACCAATAGAGTCAGATACATTAGACAGCCAGGGATGATGGATAAGGCTAGAAACCAAGGCTTCGCTATCAATAGACCGAATGCATCTTGAATTGCGAGACGATGCCTTCCCTTTTCTTCTAGCTTTCGGGACGTTCGTTCGAGCAGTTCTTTCTGAAACGTTTCCTCAAGCCAGCTCTCAGCCTGTTGTCTGAATGCTGCCTCGCTGACCTCTTGCTTGAAAAAACGATGCTTGCGCCTCAGTTGTTCTTCCAGTTCCAATCGTAGGGTATCCCGGTAAGAAGACGTGTGCATTTCCTGTTCGGCCTGCTGCTTTACAGCTGACCAGTCATCTTCTTTGCGTTTGGAACGCCAGACCATATATACGATCAGGTTAATCGGTAATCCGAGAACGATCAATACATATCGATAGATGGGATGAAGCAGCATTTTTCCATAAATAAAACTTAAATGATTCACCGGACGGGAGGTGTGATGACTTTCCACTTCAGCTGTCAAACGGTAATCCTCCTTTCACTGAAGTTTAAATTGCATTATTCCGATCAATATAGTATATATTATGTAGGGTGTGTTTAAATGTCAAGGTATGGAATTGATTACATATGAAAAGATAGAACAGGTATGAAAGGAATGGTGCACGTCGTGGAACCTTTGCTGAGAGTAAATGATTTGTCCGTCTCTTTTTACACGGGTGATAGTGAGTTTCAGGCGGTCAAGCAGGTCAGCTTTGAACTGCAGAAAGGGGAAACGCTGGGCATCGTCGGGGAATCAGGCAGTGGTAAAAGCGTAACCGCACGCTCTATTATGAGGCTGCTTGCCTCTCCCCCTTCACAGATGAAATCGGGTGAAATCCGATTTAAAGGTGTCGATCTTGCCGGGAAATCACAAAAAGAGATGGAGCATATTCGTGGCCGTGACATCGGCATGATCTTCCAAGATCCCATGAGCTCGCTTAATCCAACGATCAAGATTGGTCAACAAATCTCGGAAAGTTTGATCAAACATCAGAAGTTATCGAAAAGGGAAGCGAAAAAACAAGCCATCGCCATGATGGAACGAGTAGGTATCAAACAAAGCGCTATCCGTTATAATCAGTATCCACATGAATTTTCCGGTGGCATGCGTCAGCGGGTGATGATTGGTATCGCCCTTGCTTGCCGTCCTGAACTATTAATCGCCGATGAGCCGACTACGGCTTTGGATGTAACGATTCAGGCACAGATATTGAACTTGATGAAGGATATGCAGGAGCAGATGGGTACGTCGATTATTCTTATTACACATGATCTGGGTGTGGTTGCCGGCATGTGTGACCGGGTGGTTGTAATGAAAGAAGGAGAGATCGTGGAGACGGGTACTACTGAGGAAATTTTCGAGAGTCCAAAACATCCGTATACCGTACGTCTGTTAAACGCGTTACCTCGACTGGATGAGAAGAAGAAACCGAAATTGCTCTCTCAGGTAACCAAAGACCTGGAGGACGATCAGCCATTACTGGAAGTCAAATCTCTCAAACAGTATTTTAACCTCGGCAAGGGCAATACGTTAAAAGCGGTGAATGATATCAGTTTTCATATCCGTCAGGGGGAGACACTCGGCGTTGTGGGTGAGTCAGGTAGCGGAAAATCTACCACGGGACGAGCGATTCTGCGTCTGCACGAGCCAACGGGAGGAGATGTGCTGTTCAAGGGCATTCCATTGCAACGACTCTCGCCTGGTGAGATGAAAACGATGCGACGACATATGCAGATCATTTTCCAAGATCCATATGCCTCACTGAATCCCAAAATGAGAATTATGGACATTATTGGCGAGGCGCTTGATATCCATCAGCTGGCAGGTAATGCGGCTGAGCGACAGAAGCGAGTGGAAGAACTGCTGGAGATGGTGGGACTTGATTCATCACATGCACAGCGATATCCACATGAGTTCTCGGGTGGGCAACGTCAGCGAATAGGTATTGCAAGAGCGCTGGCGGTAGAGCCGGAGTTTATCGTTTGTGATGAGCCGTTGTCGGCACTCGATGTCTCTATTCAGGCGCAAATTGTGCAGTTGCTTGAAGAGTTGCAACAACGCCTGGGTCTGACGTATTTGTTCATCGCGCATGATCTGTCGATGGTCAAACACATCAGTGATCGGGTCGCTGTCATGTATAACGGCAAAATTGTGGAGCTGGCCGAGAGTGAAGAACTGTATGCGAATCCGCAGCACCCGTATACGAAAGCATTACTATCGGCAATTCCCGTTCCTGATCCGGCGGTGGAGAAGAATAAGCCCCGTATCGCTTTGGTAGATCAAGAAAAGGAAACCGGTGGTACAGGAGACCGATATGATCTGGAGCATTCGCGCTGGGTCGAAGTGAAGGATGGACATTGGGTTGCCCTGTCTGGTTAAACGGTTTTGTTTAGTTATGTAAAAAAAGAACAAAGAACCCCGACGTGATCTGTTTCAGATCGTTGCCGGGGTTCTAGTTTTATTTGAATTGAACCGACTTTTTAATGTTGTCGATCTCGGATTTTGTTTTTTCATCGAGATAAGTGAAGATGAAGTTGAATGCATACCCCTCAATAATGGTGCTGTAATATTCCTGAGTGATTTTGCTTCCGTCCCCTGCATCCATCGTGATCTGCATCAGATCCATCTCTTTGCCACCGATGGTTTCTTTGGTAAAGTCCTTGTATTCATAAGGGAAGTTGCTGTCTTCCATGAACTTCTTGGTTGCTTTCAGGTAATCTTCCCCTGTGCGAATGCCTTGCAGCAAGCTGACTTTCTCGGCAATGGCCATTGCAGAAGGGCCTACCTGACCGCCATCAAGCGGGAGTTGGGATGCCATGAGCAGGTTCAGTGTTTTGGTTTGGGACAATTCCATTTGTTTTTTCTTCTTTTCGTCATCACCGGCAATCGCTTCAGAGGAAGCGCTTGTCAGTTGGTTCATGCCCTCGGCATCCTGGTACTCCCATGCCTCGGGGAACTTCAGCGATACGCCGAAATAGTCATTGGTGTAGGAGCCTTTTTGTGTTGTTCCCAGCTCTACTTTGGATGAGTTGTCGGTTTCTTTGCTGTCATCGCTGGATGCTTCTGATTTGTCAGCATCATCCGTTTTCGCTGTGCCAGCATCTGCGCCTGTTGTTGTTTTAGTAGTAGCGGATTCGTTTGATTTTGCATTGTTATCTGCTTTGTCTCCGCAGGCAGCGACTACGATCATCATCATGATGAGCATAGCGAATAAAGAAGTTTTTTTCATAATAGACATAATACCCTCCTGAGATGTGTGTGTGATTCTCTCTTTCTGTTGTGCGTACTAAAATTGTAGCACAGGTGTTCTCTATTGCCACCTATAGGAAACTATAGGGGTCTCCTTCTTTTATAAATAAGACAATTGGCTAGCCATTGAAACAGCTTCTGTGCTGGATTGTACGCCTAATTTGTTGAAAATGACTTTTTTATGATAATTGACCGTACATTCCTTGATTTTGAGTTGCAGTGCAATCGCCTTCACCGTCCATCCGCGGGATATCATTTCTAGAATGGTTAACTGCCGGTCTGTGAATTCGACTTGGGGCTGTTTGTGCGGATTTGCCGTGACTTGGCTCCGGTAACTATTCTGCATATAAGCCGGGATCAGCTTGGCTATGGCCATGAGTTCACGCTGCATATCAGCGTTTATGGTAGAGACATCCAGATAGCCGAAATGCTGTGACCCTATATACAGAGGAATAGCATAACAGTGCCAGCTTTGAAAAAAAGGACTTTCATGCTGCTCAGGTAGCAAAAATACAGGCGTATTGTCCTCCATTGTTCGGGAGATGGCATTAACACCACAGCTCTGGGCTGAAAAACTCAGTCCTGGTTGAATGGGGGATTGCGTTACATGTGGTTCCAGATTAGAGCTGTAGTCCATAGACAGCAGCACGCCGTTAACGTCTGTTAGCAGGAACAGATATGTAGCTGTCAAATTCTCTTTGATATCCGAAATACTGCGGCGGAACGATTGAATTAGAAAATGGTTGATTTTGCATAGTCGGTCTATTCCGCTTTGAGCTAAATATTGAAAGGAAGCAGGGGTTCCAGAATGAACTCCCGTACCGTATTTCAATGGCCGTGAGGCCGATGTATGGACAGACATGTCATTTCTCCTTACTGTATTGCGTTGATTAGCCGATCGTTTTGATCACATTCCCTTCCTGATCTTTAATCTGTGTGGGTACAATCTCAATGAGGAGCTTGTCCAGTGAAAGGACCTGAAAGGAACTGGCTTGTGGGCGAAGTTGCCCTACAATTTCGTTCAGTGCTTGCTGATTCACAGTCAGCCTGACCTCTCGCTCCGTTTCCACCAGAGAGGGATGATCACCAGCTTCAAAGACAATATTGAACTCTGGCCCGATCAGGGACAACGTTGCTTTTTTGGCGATTCGGCTACGAAGGATGCTACCCAGAAGGGTTGCCTGTTGGGCACCCAGCTGAAGCTTGGCAGGGATGTTTTTCTGTAGCAGTTTTTTGCGCGGAGACTCCCAGCTCAATTGTTGGATGAACAAAAAGGCGGTGCTTGATCCGTCTTCCTCAATGCCCCGCTCCGTCGCTTGAATAACCGAAGGGATATCTGCATATGAATTCCTCATCAGATCGGTTACATATTTAGGCATATAGCTCTCACAGGCAGCCAGGAAACCGCGGGTGTTCCAGCTCTGAATCATCTCCAGTTCACGGCAGGTCATACCGACCATTTGAATAAATCGAACAGAACCATTCGGTGTACTCAGTTCAGGTAAATCCGGATCTTCTATGAATGCAAGTGCAGTCAAGAGTGTATCGGAGTTCAGGCAGATCGGGCCGTTGGCATCCAGATAATCTCCGGGCTGAAACAGATTACCGCTGTTAAAGACGTATCGCCCCATATTTTGTAATAGATTTAGTGCCCAGGCCGGCGGCTCGGATTCCTTCTCACAGCGTGTAAGGCGAAATGTAAGTTCAAAACCATACCCACTTCTGGATGCATCATCGCTTTCTTTGCCGTAAAGCTCCGAGAAACCGTAGGTTACAAAATGCCAATGAGGCATCGGCGTATCTACCGCATAGGCACTTATCCCGTCCAGCGGGTCAGGTCCGCCAAGCATATATGGAATGGCTGTGCCATAATGTTTAGGTTCCTGTTCTCCGTACAATTGCTGCATAGCCTGGTCGATGGCGTCCCAGCCAGATGTATTTTCTTCTTCGGTCATGATGTGTTCCTCCTTGATTGTTCTCTCCCTGAAAATCATTTAAAATTAAGTCTACTAGTTATAACAGCGACTACAAGCGGCTTAAGGATGAATTCTCTGAGATAGGACCAGGGGGTTACATATCTTTATGAGAAGGAGAAATGTTACATGAGTATGCAAGATATGTATTTGTCTGCATTTAAACAGGAGCACTGGGATACCTTCGTTGAACTTTTTGATGACTGGTATGCTCAATTGCCCGATGAATGGAAAGAAGAGGCGCGATTAAAAGGTATTCCAGAAGATATAAGCCGGGTGCTTTTGTGTGAAATGAGAGATTCCGCGTTGAAGTGGATAGATAAAAAGGTTCCAGCTCTGGGGGACCAAAGTCCTGCAAGTTATCTGGGAACGGAGGAAGGGTCCAATGCCCTACGGGCAGCTATTTTGCGAATGCCACGTTAGAAATAGTTTTGGAAATGATGTTAGAAATAAGATATTATCCATTATTGATACGTTGTTAGGTGATTTTAAAGAGGAACTAGACCGTACGTTTCTAGCGAATTTGATTTTACAAAATAAATGTGTTACGCTTACATCACAAGAGCAAAACAACAGAATATGTTATAACATCTTTTGATGGATTGTAACTGTGAAGACAGGCAAAACCTAAACTGATGGTGAAATGAAAGCCCCTTTTTTTGGTGCTATTTTACCCTGAGTTTAGGTTTTTCTTGTTTTCTGCTCTGTTTTGGAGTTGTTCTTGCCTAAGGAAAACCAAAAATTATTTCGAAAAGAGGTTGTTATGATGACCACGGCAAAAAAAGGATTCCCTGAAAACTTCCTGTGGGGCGGCGCTACGGCTGCGAACCAACTGGAAGGCGCATTCGATAAGGACGGAAAAGGTCTCTCCACAGCGGATATGATCGCTCATGTGCCAAAAGAAAAGCGCACGGGTGGACATGCCATGGAAATTTCCTCTTCCCGAATCGAAGAGATTCTCGCTGGCAAAATTGAAGAACGTTTCCCGAAACGTTTTGGTATTGATTTCTACCACCGTTTTAGAGAAGATATCGCACTGTTCGCTGAAATGGGCTTCAAAGTATTCCGCTTGTCCATTCACTGGGCACGTATTTTCCCGAACGGTTATGACCAAGAGCCAAATGAAGCAGGTTTGAAATTCTATGATGAAGTGTTTGACGAATTGCATAAATACGGCATTGAACCGCTCGTAACACTGTCCCACTACGAGACTCCGCTTGGCTTGACGCAAAAATACAATGGCTGGGCAAGCCGTGAAGTGATCGGACATTATGTTCGTTACGCTGAAACGGTATTCAACCGTTATAAAAATAAGGTGAAATACTGGCTGACATTTAACGAGATTAACGTGATGGTTTTCAGTCCGTACACTGGTGGCGGCATTCTAATTGATAAAGTGGACAATAAGCTGCAAACCACATATCAGGCCTTGCATCATCAATTTGTAGCAAGTGCGATGGTGACGAAGCTTGCACATGAGATTATCCCTGGCTCCCAAGTGGGCTGTATGCTTGCACGTATGGAAACCTATCCAGCGACTTGTAATCCAGTAGACGTACAACTGGCTCAGCATGAGAATCAGCTCAACCTCTTCTTCACAGACATGCACGCTCGTGGTAAATACCCGAACTACATGGCGCGTTATTTCGATGAGAATAACATTGTTATTCAAAAAGAAGCGGGCGATGATGAGATTCTGCTGAACAACACGGTTGATTTCATTTCCTTCAGTTATTACATGTCCGTGACCAAATCGGCTTCTGCGGATGCGACTGAGACAGCGGGTAACCTGACAGGCGGCGTGAAAAACCCTTATCTGGAAGCATCCGACTGGGGCTGGGAGATCGACCCGATCGGTCTGCGCGTAACGTTGAACAACTTCTGGGATCGTTATCAAAAACCACTCTTTATCGTAGAGAACGGTCTGGGCGCGTATGACAAAGTGGAAGAGGATGGATCTATCCATGACTCATACCGTGTCGACTACCTCAAAAAGCACATCGAACAGATGAAAGAGGCTATCAAAGATGGCGTTGAGCTGATTGGTTTTACTGCATGGGGCCCGATTGACCTCGTGAGTATGTCGACTTCCGAGATGTCCAAACGTTATGGCTTTATCTACGTGGATCTGGATGATGAAGGCAACGGAACACTTGCACGCTCCAAAAAAGATTCATTTGATTGGTACAAAAACGTCATTGCGAGCAACGGTGAGCAACTGTAATTCTTTCGTTCTGAAAGATATATACATCCGCAATAGACACCTGAAATATAGAGATATTCAGTGATGACATTCTAGGATTGTTACCGCACAGGAGCGGGCAAAACCTGACTTAAAAGTGTGATATGAGCTTTCGCTTCATACAACCTTTTTGGTTGGCGTTTGTCCGCTCTTTACTTTGGAATCATAACATCATATGAGCTGGAGGGGTTCTTTTGAACAAATGGAATAAAGGCATTAAACACGTTTCTTATATGTTAGCTCTGACCTTGAGTTTAAGTGTAATCTGGCCTGGGACAACAGGTGCAGCAAGCGCACAAGTGACGCAAATTCAGGCAAATACGTATGTCGGCGATCCGGGAGAGATGGTCGAATCCTTCGATATTACGGTTACAGATGTGGAAAAATACAAAAATCTGAAGGCATCAGACTTCGAGATTACAGGAAATTATGACGGTTATCCGTTAAATGCCGCAGGAGAAATTGTGCAAGACAACTATGAAGATGATGGCATCACGTTGTCTATGAAGGATCATACGATCCATATGACCGTGAAACCTTTCAAATATCCCGGAGGTCTGAAATCCGAGTTTTCCGTAACCAGCAAAACGTATCCAGAGCTTTCTTTTGATAAAAAAAGTGTTACTCAGGTGAAAACCCGTACGGTGGATGAGTTTGAAAAAGCACAATTCACAGCCAGCAACGGTGTGACGCTAGCTTATAACCTGAAACGCAGTCCTTCCAAGGAAGCGAAACCGCTCATGGTATGGCTTCACGGCGGTGGTGAAGTTGGAACGGATGGACGTAATCATCTAACTGCGAATCGCGGTGCAGTAGTCTGGACAGAATCAGGGTATGATACTTCTGTACTGGCGGTGCAATATCCTGAGAATTACAGCTTCAAAATTTACAACAATGCAGAGCAGCTACCCATAATGAAGGCATATTTTGAAGCTCAGGTTGAGTTGATCCAAAAGCTTGTTGCCGAAGGTGAAGTAGACCCTGACCGGATCTATCTTTCTGGTGTATCCAGTGGTGGTGGAGGTGCATTCCGCTTCCTGATGCAGTATCCTGACCTGTTCGCTGGAGCAATTATCGTTGCAGCCAAAGATACCGTTGCGGATTATACGGGTTCTGTTGACGCATTCAAGCAAGAACTGAAGGGTATTGTGGATGTGCCAATGTGGATTATGCACGCTCAAAATGATCCAACAACAGATAGTCGGACTAGCTCGCTTGCTTATCAGGCATTGACGGAAATGGGAGCTAAACAGGCGCATTTAACGTTATACGATGATGCATACATGGATAGTCACAGATTCTATGGAGGTTTGAAACATTGGTCATGGGTACCTGCTTTCAACAATAAAGAGGTTATCGCGAGTCTGTTCAAACTTCATAAAGGTACAGCTGGAGAGCAGACCGGAGGTTCATCAGAGCATGGTGTACAATCCTCTGAACCTGTAACACGCGCGCAGATCGCAGTCGTTTTAGCTGATGCTCTGCAACTTCCAGCAGTAACTGAAACAACATATCCTTATGTGGACAGCGCTCCCGACTGGGCTACTCAAGCTATTGTGAAGGTGACCAAGGCGGGACTGATGAAAGGCATTGGCAATCAAATGTTTGCTCCTGAGAGCGAAGTAACACGTGCACAGATGGCAGTTATTGTAGATCAGATCCTGACGAATAAGGATTGGAAGCCTGCTACAGATTCAGTGGAGCTGGTGTTTGGCGATGTCGACAGTAAGCATTGGGCACATGCGGCGATTCAGAATAGTGCCCGTGCTGGTGTAATGACGGGTGTGAGCAAAGGAAAGTTTGATACGAAGCAAACCGTAACAGGTGCACAGCTTGAGCAGATCATGCAGCGTCTAGAGCAAGTGGCCACAAAATAAAGCTTGGAATGGATAGAAAATAAAATTTATATAAGTTGAAAGATTTTTTTACACGTTAACGGAGAGGACAGAAAAAACCTGGAAAAGCGGGGCTAAAAGCTTTCTGAAAGAAAGCTACGTCGGAAGCATACGCCTCGCCTTTATCACCGGATTTTCCCCTTAGGAAAAGGGGATCGAAAAAATCTGGGGATAACAGCGATTAGAAGGTTATTCTGTCATCGGAGTGGATTGTGTAAAATCTTTAGTTCAATTTATATAAATATTCAATGTTGAGAGGATGAAGCAAAATGACTACACCATTTCCGAAGGATTTTCTGTGGGGCGGCGCGGTAGCGGCCAACCAGCTTGAGGGAGCGTATAATGCGGATGGCAAAGGTTTGTCTGTACAGGACGTTATGCCACATGGCATTACAACACCAAGAACCGAAGGCCCTACCGAAGATAACTTGAAATTGATCGGTATTGATTTTTACAACCGCTATAAAGAGGATGTTAAATTGTTTGCCGAGATGGGCTTTAAGGTGTTCCGTACATCGATTGCGTGGTCTCGCATTTTTCCCAAAGGGGACGAACTGGAGCCGAACGAGAAAGGCCTTCAATTCTATGATGACCTGTTTGATGAATGTCACAAGTATGGCATTGAACCGCTCGTAACGATCTCTCACTATGAGACGCCGCTACATTTGTCCAAAACCTATGATGGATGGGTTAATCGTAAAATGATTGAGTTTTACGAACGCTATGTTACTGTGCTGTTTAACCGTTTCAAAGGCAAAGTGAAATACTGGTTGACGTTCAATGAGATCAACTCCATTCTGGAAGAGCCATTCATGAGTGGTGGTATCTATACACCGAAATCCGAATTGTCCAAGCAAGATCTGTACCAGGCGATTCATCATGAATTGATAGCGAGTGCGCTTGCTGTCAAACTGGGTCATGAGATTATGCCGGAAGCAAAAATCGGGTGCATGGTGCTGAGCATGCCGACATATCCGCTCACACCGAATCCGGACGACGTTGTTGCAGCGATGCACGCAGAGCAACGTAATGATATTTTCGCTGATATCCATGCACGGGGTTATTATCCAAAATACATTAATCGTTATTTCAAAGCGAATAACATCAACATTAAGTTTGAAGAAGGGGACGCGGAAATTCTCAAGCACACCGTAGATTTCATCTCATTCAGCTATTATGTGAGTATCTGTGAGACCGGAGATCCTGAGAAACGTAAAGAGGGCAAAGGAAACCTGTTTGCAGGCGTGCAAAACCCATACTTGAAAGCAAGTGAGTGGGGCTGGCAGATTGACCCTCAGGGCTTGCGCGTAACCCTCAATAAATACTGGGACCGTTATCAAAAACCGTTGTTTATTGTCGAAAATGGTTTGGGCGCCGTAGATGAACTGATTACAGATGAGAACGGCAATAAAACGGTTCATGATGACTATCGCATTCAATACTTGAACGATCATCTGGTGCAAGTTGGAGAAGCAATTGAAGATGGTGTCGATGTCATGGGATACACGTCATGGGGCTGCATTGACTTGGTAAGTGCATCTACAGCAGAGATGAAAAAACGTTATGGTTTCATTTATGTAGACCGTAATAATGATGGTTCTGGTACACTGGAGCGTTATAAGAAGAAATCGTTCCACTGGTACAAAGAAGTTATTAGTTCAAATGGCGCAAGTCTTGTCGATAATAATGCAAAATCATAATTCCAAAGTCATTGTTGTATGAGTGCCTTTTATGTCGCATTAACGCACATTAACCGCTTTCAGAAAAACGTTGTCACATGCGCTGTAATATGGTAAGATAGGCCCAAGGCTAAAGAATACTGGATTGTTACTGTTCAATCAGGCAAAACCAGAGGCAGGCATACTTCATGACCTGTTTTGGTTTTGCCTTTTACTACTTTGACGGTGCAAGGTGATGTGAAGAAATGAAAATTGAGAAGGTACTTAACAACAATGTAGTCACTGTAATTGACCCGGGAGGTAACGAACTGGTCGTTATGGGGCGTGGAATTGCCTTCAAAAAGCATACTGGTGAACTCATCGATGAGAGTCTCGTCGAAAAAATATTTTCGCTCGAAAGTAAAGAAGTTTCTCAGAAATTGAAGACGCTTCTGTCTG
This sequence comes from Paenibacillus sp. RRE4, assembly GCF_031844205.1. Taxonomy (NCBI): domain Bacteria; kingdom Bacillati; phylum Bacillota; class Bacilli; order Caryophanales; family Paenibacillaceae; genus Paenibacillus; species Paenibacillus sp. RRE4. Next base: position 3,701,483 of record NZ_JAUZUT010000001.1, on the reverse strand, counting down.
ATATTCCGGTTGAATATGTGGAGTGCTCGGATGAGATTATTCGTTACGCTGAGACGGTACTGGGAGAGAAGCTTCATGAAAGCATCTACATTTCACTGACGGATCATATTCATTTTGCTATTGACCGACATCGTCAAGGATTGCAGATCCGCAATGCATTATTTTGGGAGATCAAGCGTATGTACCGGAAGGAATATGCGATCGGTCTCAAGGCATTGCAGATTATTGAAGAAACGTTAGGTGTTCTTCTTCCCGAGGACGAATGTGCATTTATCGCGATGCATCTGGTTAACGCCCAGATGAATGGTGAGATGAGAGAAACGATCAGCATTACGAATATTGTGAAGGATATTCTGAATATCGTTCGGCGCAGTTTCGTGATCGAGCTCGACGAAGATTCACTTAGTTATTATCGATTCCTGACCCATTTAAAGTTCTTTGCTCAACGCGTATTGCAAGGTACAGCGATTGAAGACAAGGAAGAGGATAATCCGCTTCATGATCTGGTGAGCAAACAATATCCGGAAGCACATGCTTGTGCAGTCAAGATTAACGATTATACACGTAAAATCTATAACCGGGTCTTGTCGAAGGAAGAAGTGTTGTATCTAACGATTCATATCGAACGTATTGTCCGAAATGAACAAACAATCGAATAATTTGGGATTGTTACTACAAAAAAGGCAAAACCTAAACGTTGAATCATGATAAGCTATTCTGCTTTGTCATGGTCCAGTGTTTAGGTTTTTTTTAAACCTTCAATACACATAAAAGGAGAAAAACACAATGGATAAACAACAATTGTCCAAAGATATTCTGAAGCTTGTTGGTGGCGAAGAGAACATTGATCAAGTGACCCACTGTATGACAAGACTCAGATTTAACTTGAATGACAACAAAAAAGCGGACAAAGCAACGCTGAAAAATACACCGGGCGTTATGGGCGTAATGGAAAACGGCGGCCAATTCCAGGTGATCATCGGTAACGATGTACCTGTGGTGTACAACGCATTAGTAGGCAACATGTCCAAATCCCCGAACGCAGATGCATCGTCAGGTGCGGCTAGCGGAGAAAAGCAAAAGAAAAATGTGATAAGTGCCCTGTTTGACTTCATCTCAGGCGTATTCACACCAATCCTGCCGGCAATCACGGGTGCGGGTATGATTAAAGGGATTGTAGCTATCCTCGTAGCTGTGGGATGGTTGTCTGATAAAAGCTCGACATACACAATTCTATCTGCAATTGGTGATGGTGCTTTCTACTTCCTGCCAATCATCTTGGCGATTAGTGCAGCACGTAAACTGGGCAGTAACATGTTTATCGCTGCAGCGCTTGCAGCCGGTATTATGCACCCGACGATTACAGCACTTCTGGCTGCCGGGGACACCACATTCATCGGAATTAAGGTTATTGCGGCAAGTTATTCATCAACTGTAATTCCAATTATTCTTGCAGTCTGGATTGCTTCATATGTGGAGAAAGCGATCGATCGGATTACACACGCTTCGCTGAAGCTCCTTGTTGTTCCGACAGTTACACTTTTAATCATGGTTCCTGTAACATTGATGACGGTTGGACCGTTGGGTACAGTACTTGGTAATGGCTTGTCCGGTGGTATCTCATGGTTGTTCGAGAACATGTCCATCTTTGCAAGTATTCTGATTGGCGGTACAATGTCACTGTTAATCATTACGGGTATGCACTATGCTTTGCTACCAATCGTAGTTGGTTCTATGACAACATTGGGTTACGACTTTATCATTCCGCTGATGTTTGCAGCCAACCTTGCACAAGGTGGCGCAGCATTTGGTGTAGGTTTAAGATCGAAAAACAGTAAAACAAAATCTTTGGCCTATTCCACAGGCCTTACAGCAGTCATGGGTATTACAGAACCGGCCATGTACGGGATTAACATGAAGTTCAAAAAACCATTTATTGCAGCCCTTATTGGGGGAGCAGTTGCTGGTGCGTTTATGGGTATCTTTAATGTAAGATCGTATGTAATTACAGGACTTGCAGGTCTACCAAGCATTGCGGCATTCATTAGCCCGGCAATTAGCACATTGCTGTTTGCACTGGCTGGCGGCGTGATTGCCATCGTAGCTGCAGCGATCCTGACTTATATCCTTGGATTCCAAGAAGAGGATGCGCCACAAGCAGCTTCAACTTCAGCAGCTACAGTACCTGCGAAAGAATCAGCTCCTGTGGTAACAGAAGAAACAAAAGCACAAGATGAGCAAGTATTCAGCCCGATCACGGGTGAAGTCAGACCGCTTAGTGAAGTACCTGACCCTGCGTTCGCGGAAGAAATTATGGGTAAAGGTTTTGCAATCCAGCCGGCGGAAGGCCGTGTTGTTTCTCCAATCAACGGAACCGTATTCTCCTTATCGAAGAGTGGACATGCCATTGGTCTCGTAAGTGATACGGGTGCTGAAATGCTGATCCACATCGGGATTGATACGGTGAAGCTGAAAGGCCAGTTCTTCTCTCCTAAAGTTCAGGCAGGGGCTAAGGTATCTGTGGGTGATGTTTTGATGGAATTCGACCGTGAAGAGATCGAAAAAGCGGGTTATACCACGATTACACCTGTAATCATCACGAATATGCATCAATATACTTCGATTGAGTCTGCTGGTCGCACAACCGTTAAGGAACAAGAACTGTTGTTCACGGCAAAAGCATAATTCAATATAACAAAAGCAGTTGCTTCCTGGAATATATCCAGAGGAGCAACTGCTTTTTTCGTTTTAATTATGAAGATTTCTCTATGTATATTGTAGAGAGGCCTGTGCAATCTGAATCAGCTTTATTTTAAAGGAAACATAGTTAGATGGTTATTTGACGATTATTTTACCTTGTCCTGCGAGCATGCGCATTTCACGGGATAGACGATCCTGGTGCTCTTTTTCAACTTCAAGTTGCACACCGTAACGCCATACCATGTTATGTTCCATCCCCCAGCGAAGTGTGCCCTCAATATATAATAAGTCTTCAAACAGCTTCAAGTTGATGCCAATGCGAATATCGTTATCTTCTACAGGGAGGGACAGAGGAAAAGCAAGCTGACAGCCCGAACGACTGATATCACGTAATTCGGCCTCAATAGGCTTGGAAGGACCGTCCATGCCATTAATGCTCAGGATATAGATTTCGAAGTGCATAGGTTCTTTCAGAGTATAACGAAAAGGTTCTTTCCTATTATTAATTGGCATAGATTCCTCCATCAAGTTCAAAAAAATTCCGTTATGGATATATCGTCAGTTGTTAGCCAGAAATGAAGAGCAACGTTACAGAGATGGTTCGGGAGTTCGATTTTATGTATGGGGCGGGCTTGTTATAATAAAAAAATGAAGGAGTGGATGAACATGCAAGGAACATTTCAGATGGATACGGATACAGCCACATTATGTTGTTATGATCTGGCGTCATTAGAGCATCGTGTTCAGGATACACCTGACTGGTGGTCGATCCCGGATGATGAACTGGAGGAGGTCAACGCAGGTCATTGTCTCTTTCTGAATCTGGGTGAGGACGGAACGTATGAAGTGCACTGGAATGTGCAAGAAATTGTTTTGGAAACCGGGAGTGAAGCAGAGCCGAGACAGGTATATTATTTTCAGGTTCCTTCAGGCACAGTTTACTTAGGGGCAGCAGATGATGTCAGTGGCGGTGAACTGGAGCCGGATGAATTATCCCAAGGGGTTTTCTTACAACTAAAGTCTGGAAATTATGCTTGCACGGTGTTTAAAAAGGAAAATCGGATATCGGTTACGATCCAACCTAGCGGCCAAGGGAAGAACAGGTTACAGGATTTGATCCGACTGTAGCATGGTCTTGCATGTATTAATTTAATTACATACCTAGATCATTTTTAGGAGAGATGGATATGCATCATTGGAGCGGGACACCGATCATGAATACTTCTATTTTGCACCAGCGGATAAGAGCGCTTGCGGCACTCGACATCATTCTGTCAGAGGAGGAATGGCTTCGCGTACACCGTTATCACAGAAACACACTCTGGCCAGATATTGCATGGGGAAGTGTAGATAACGGGGCAGGGGACCATCTGCATGCACTGTTTACGAATACGGGCACGCTACTCAAAGGGTTTGATCATGAATCCCCGCTTAGTCCGCATAACCGTGAGGATGGTGAAATCTATCCGGGAATGTACGATGAGGTACCTGAGGAGTTTATACATCTGTTAGATCAACACGAGGAAACGCTGGCTCGAGAGGATGTGACCTTCTGTATCTGGCAGGAAGGGCACAGTCCCGAGTGGAAAGCAGGCCGTTGGATTGGACTTGCTATGGCTCAGGAGGACGAATCGGATGCTGAGGGTGGGGTAGCATTTCTGCTCGGTTATATCGAGGAAACACCGGAATCATACATCGATTGGGCAAAAGATTACTACGATATACAGGGGATGTCTCTGACTGCGGTGACTGAAATATATAACGATGCACCGATTAGTGCTGATCTGATCCGAGATTTAAATCCAAAGCGTGATGTGTTCGTTGCAATGGATGAACTACAGCAATCCGGATACGCAGTGCAGCGAAGTGAAGCCCGGTAAACGATGTTAGAGGGAGGAATCACGTTATGGGTTGGGAGTATGGGATCAGAACGAAGGAGCAGGAGCACGGCAGGTTGACCGAGATCATGTTGCGACTGGCGGCTTCACTGACACATAACAGGATGTACAGCGTAGAACAACACACCGATGGTTTTGTTCTTTTGCGTGATGATGAATCTTGGCCCAAAGCTTTGGAAGTATGGCTGGAGGAAGCGAACAATTTGCATGAAGTAGCGGAGGGTGAAAAATACATCTACTGCCTGTTCCATATCTGGGGGGAGGAAGGACGAGCCTGGATGGAGCAGATGGAAGGTGTGACGAATCAGTATCCAGGAGTATTTGAATGGTATGAATTGTAATTATAAAGATGTTGAACGGGCAAAGGAGTGAACGTTGTGGCAAGAAGATCAAAAAGTAAAATTCCGGTGCTCCTTTATCAGTATGAAGGCCCTGAGAGGAACATCGGGTTTACCTTATCTCCCCTATATCTGAACGAAGAGATGCATGAGATAAGACATGAGGATATGCTGTTTATCTATGATGAGGATTTCAAGCATATTCGTCCAGCAATCAATCGTGCGTTCCCTTTAACGGACCCGCGAAGCGGAGAAGAGTTGCAGTCGTTTGATCCCTGTTGGGATAATCCGATAGTGAAAGAGGTATGGGTGGGGATGTTGACTGAGCTGGAACAGGTTGAAGTTGCTGAACCGGAACTGCGGGTGTTCCTAGATTCGTTGACAACCTGGATTCGGAACGTGCTGGTTTCAGCTGACGGGATTGAAGTTACGGGTAATCTGTAAGTAGATGTAATTCGATGTAATTCGATTACGAGTGCAGGAATAGCAGCTCCTATCTATGGATGGGGAGCTTTTTTTTCGTATAAAAAATAATGAAAACGGTTTGGTCGGTTCATCCGTCTTATACCACAGAGAGAGAAAAGGGGGGAACGGGGTGGATAGCGAGACAGGGATGAAGCAGATGGACTGGATACATGTGCACGATGAATCAGCGTTTATTAATTCCGTTACGGAGCATCAAGATACGTTATTATCCATTGCCTATAGCTATTTACGGAATCGGCAGGATTCACTGGAAGCGATACAAGAGATGACCTGCAGGGCCTGGATTAAACGTCGTACGCTAAAAAACGAGAAGGCATTTAAATCATGGATCATTCGAATTTTAATTTATGTCTGTATTGACGAACAGCGCCGCCGCAAGCGAACTATACCTCAGCCTGATGAAAGCATGGAGAATAATATTCCGGCTTCGTGGATGATTAGTGCCCGAGATAATCGTATAGCCATGCAATCCCTTTTGCTGAAAATAAAACCAAAATATCGGCATGTATTGTTGCTCAAGTACTACAACGATATGACACTTACAGATATTGCTTCGATTCTTGGCAAACCGGAAGGCACGATCAAGACATGGCAGCATAAGGGTCTTGAACAATTACGAAAGCTGATGAAGAGCAGGAGGGATTGGCATGACCACTAGCCCGGAGGAAAAAGCATTGCTGGCAGATGCATATGAGATTAACAAGAAACGCAAAGAATGGGATTCGGCAGATACGACTGCTGCCATACAACATGGCTTGGCGGAAGCCAGAGCAAGTAGATCAATTAAAAGCAGACGTGGAAAATGGATCACGGTGTTATCCGCTGTATCCCTTGCCGTGGCGGTTATTCTGTTCGCATCACTTGGAGACTTCGGTCAACAGCGGTTGACCTCTTCCGAGTCTGAAGTTCATTGGGGGAAATTGGAGCCTTTTCGAGAATTGCTGCGGAGAGATCAGGAGAGTGCCACCCTTACCTCGGCCCTCAACCATAATTATGTTCAGCCTTTAGATCAGACGGTGACGATGGGGAAATACACGTTTACGCTGGATGCGTTGATGGCGGATGAGAATCGAGTGATTCTCTTATACTCTGCTCAGACGGATACACCGAGTGGTGTATATTCCATAGAGAACACGAAATTAATGGATGCATCGACAGGACATGTGATTGATAACGGTAGCATTAACGGTATCCGTTTCTCAGACCAGAATCATGTTCTTCGGGGCAGAACCACTTTTGACCGAAATCGGAGCAGGCCTCTTCCGGAAAAATTAAATTTTGAATTCCAACTTTCCTCCGCCGTTTCTGATCGCCTTGAAGATGGGAAAGTTAAGGAAAAAGAAAAAGAACAAGAGGACAATTCGCAGGAACGAAAGTACGAATTTTCCCAAAAAATGAATGTTATCGTTGCATTGGATCCGAAATTTTCAATCCCTAAAACGGAAATTATTCCTGTGAATCAAATGTTCAAGTTTGGGGAGTACGAAGTGTTGATAGCGGACGTGGAGATATCGCCATTGGTTACACAGGTAAGACTTGATTATGATCCCAAACAACAGCTAGATTATGAGAAGGAGTCGTTTATTAGTGATATCATTCAGCCGTTGGAGATTGTAACGACCTCCAAAAATGGGGATCAGACAACTTTATCCAGAAATGGAGGCAGAGGAACAGGGGATGGCATGATTTATTCGTTCAGTAGCAATTTTCTTGACGAACCCGAATCGATCATACTGAAAATGCGTGGAAAACCCGGTAAGGTATACGAAAAGGAAGAGGACGCTGCAAAGGATCAATTTGAAATCAAAATTAAATAGATGCATTAGAAGAGACGGGATGAGTTCATGTTGTATATGTGACATGTGCTCATCTTTCTGTTTTTCACCATATCTGACCTGCTGTTGCGAAAAAGATAAAATAATTGTCTTTTTGCAATGATGCTATTGTCACAATGCAGGTTACAAGCTATAATCGAGTTGTTTGAAGGTACAAATTACAAAGGATGGTGATATTTTGAAGAAGTTTTCATTGCTTTTACTCGCAGTCACTTTATTGTTGTTAACGGTTTCAACAGCCCCTGCTACATATGGTGCGGCTAACTTCCCCAACACGGGCACCAATGGTTTGACTGGTTTTGCAGGTAATGCGAAGAATGAGAACGGTGTATCCAAGGCGGCGACAACTGGAGGCAGGAACGGTCAGGTCGTGTATGTCAGCAATCTGAATGATCTGAGAACACACATGGCAGGCTCTACAGCCAAGATTGTCGTTGTGGAACAGAATATTTCTTCATCCAGTTTGCAAAAAGTTGAATTTGGTTCCAACAAAACATTGGTAGGTTCTTTTGACAGACATACATTAACGAACATTCACTTCAGATCCACTTCGGGGTCAAGCAATGTGATCTTTCAGAATCTGACCTTTAATCACTCTGCGAACATCAATGCCAACGATGATATTCAGATGTACATCACTTCCGGCTCCAACTATTGGATCGACCATGTTACTTTCTCGGGTCATAACTATAGTTCGAGTGGCAGTGATCTGGATAAGCTCTTGTATATCGGTGACCGCGCAGATTATATCACGATCAGTAACTCCAAATTTGCGAATCACAAATATGGCATTATTCTAGGACACCCGAATGACGGTAACAGCAGCTATAACGGTGTGCCTCATGTGACCATGTCCAATAACTATTTCGAAAACTTGTATGTACGTGGCCCGGGACTTATGCGTTATGGTTTTTTCCACATCAAAAACAATTACGCCAATAACTTCAATCAAGCGATCACGATCGGAGAAAAAGCCCGTATTTATTCCGAAAACAACTACTTTGGTGCAGGAGCTGAAAAAGGCGGCATTCTGGACGACAAAGGTAAAGGCGAATTTACGGATACAGGTAGCACACCTGCTCTGAACAGCCCGGTTTCACCAAAAACCAACTGGAGACCAAGCAATAATTACAGCTATCAGGTTGAAAGCGCAGCCTATGCACGTGAGTTTGTTACGAAATATGCCGGATCATCGAATACAACACTGGTATTTGGCAAGTAACAGCCGGAAGGCATATTAAAGGTTTCTAATAGAGGTATGACAGAGTCTGCTTTATGCGTAACTACGCATGGGCAGGCTTTTTATTTTGTTTATGATAATATGCAACGATATTATTTTGTAGTTCCTATTTCAATTACATGATTTACAGCCGATATATACTAACGTAGCGCTGTGTACATGTTTATGAAGCCTTTATACACTATATTATGGCAGGGTGATTTCTTTGCAATGAATCATGACCCGTCACTTCATCACACACTCATTACAGCTTACATCTGGTTAAACTACATCAAAGGCGGGGTACTTATGAATCGGTTGGACGAAATTATCTGGAAAAGAAATAAAATGATTACAGTGATGTTGTGGATTGTCGTGACTTTCGGAATAGTTATCGCTTTTACAGATCCTAAATTATTCTTTTCTAACGCTCTAGTAATTGTGTATGGTATTTGGCTTATGTATGCCAACGCCAAAAAGAAGCATATTCATCTTATTCCGTGGATTAATGTTACACTGATTAGTGCCTGTGGCATTTTTGCTACTTGGGGGACTGTAGACCCGTTTATAGCGATAGTTATTACGAGTCTATTATTAATTTATCCTGATAAGCGAGTATTCCTTACCGGTTTCTCGGTTTTGCTTGCAAACAACATTTTACAGCTTTTCATCGTTCCGGTTTCAACCCGAGAGCAGTTTATAGAAAATATAATGAATGTGGTGCTTTTTACAGTAGCAGGTGTGATTTTAGTCCTTGTATCTACGTTGAATCAGAAGTTATTTCAAGAGAGTGAGCATAGATGGAATGAGGTAGAACATTCACGGAAGCGTGTAGAAGAAATGCTGGAACGAGTGAAAAAGTCCGTCGTTGGACTTTCCCACTATACTGAACAACTCAAACAAAAGGTGGATGCTACAGGGTCCATAACCAATGAAGTGACACTTGGTTTTGGAGAAGTTGCCAAAGGAGTGGAGTTCCAGGCAACAAGTATCGCCGAGATTTCAGAGTCTCTTGCTCTGTCTGACCGCCAGATTCAAGATGTGGCGTCTTATTCCCAACAGGTGAAAGAGCTATCTGCAGACATGGCCACAAGCACCCAGTCGGGTAGTGCTCAGATGGATCAATTGAATATGCAGATGAGCGAATTGGATAACGCCATTCATATAACCGCTGATGATATGCAGAAGTTTAACGAACAAAGTGAATCGATGACGTTGATGCTGAACAGCATCTCCGATATCGCCACACAAACCAATCTGCTGGCTTTAAATGCGGCTATTGAAGCTGCTCGTGCAGGAGAGCATGGACGTGGATTCGCTGTAGTATCGGAAGAGGTCCGCAAACTTGCTGAAAGTTCTGGCCAATCGGCCAATGAAATTACAACAATCCTCACGGGACTGAGAACGCAGACCCAAGCATTAACCATGAGATTTGAAGGGATTCGCCAATCTCTACAGCGTGGAAGGAACAGCGTGCAGACAGCAGGGGAAGTGTTCCAGTCCATTCATCATAGCTCACAGGACGTCCTTACTCATGCAACCGATATGGAGACAAGTTCAACCACAATGAAGACTTCCTCAACACGGGTAGTGAATGAGGTTTCGGAAATTTCCAGTGTAACACAGCAGTCCAGCGCAGCAACAGAAGAAATCCTAGCGAGCATGGAAGAACAGCGCAATCTGACACAGAATATGGTGGAAAGCTTTGGGGAGTTGGAGATGCTAATCGTGGATTTGAGCTTATTGGTGTCCGATCATCAAGCAGCTAAAGATGTACGGGAAATTCAGAACAACTAAAAGTTTACTTAGGAGCCCGGTAACGCGTAAATAAGACGTGTTGCCGGACTTTTTTACGTCTCAAGGACGCATTGAACCGCTTCATTAAGGTGGACATGTCGTGAAAATATATATTTATTAAGACATATTAATTTTAGACATAAATTACCGATATACATAAAGTGGCGCTGACTGCACGTTTATGAAGTTAATATGTACTATGCTATAGGCGCAGGGGTTACAGAACTACGTATAAGCAGGACTATGGACTGAGAATAAACTTACAGTGGCCTACATATGTTAAATTTTTTAACTTACATAAAGGACGGGGTAAGCATGAATCGTATCGATGAGATTACTTGGCAGAGAAACAAACTAGTAAGTTACATGATGTGGGCCATAACGGCCATAAGTGCAGGGATCACCATTATCGTTCCCGATCTATGGCTATCCACGCTACTCTCCATTGTGGTCACCTTAGCAGTTACCGTATGCAATGTTTTGAAAAAGGGTATTCATGTCATCCCGTGGTTCGTTACCGTAGCGATTATCGCGAGTGGAATTTATGTCAGCCGTGACGCGATGAATGCCGTGCAAGGCATACTAATTGTCTCACCGCTCCTGCTGTATCCGAATAGCAAGCACTATAACACTGCCTTTTCGGTGATGCTTGCCTTTTTCACGGTTCAATTGGTCCTTGTGTCATCTGCGAGTATCGAGCAACTCTTTGCTGACTTGATTAATTTCAGTATGTATATCGTAACCGGAATTATTATGATCACCGTGTCAAGGGTAAACAAACGATTGTTCATGGACAGTGAAGCACGGGGGGCGCAAGTGGAAGAGTCACGTACCCGTGTGGAAATCATGTTGGAACGGGTGAAAGAAGCTGTTGCAGGGTTGTCCCGCTATACAGAGCAATTGAAACAAAAAGTGGATGAGACCGGCGCCATCACCAACGAAGTTACGGTCGGATTCAGCGAAGTTGCAAGAGGTGTCGAGTTTCAGGCGACCAGTATTGCCGAGATCTCCGAATCGTTATCTCAGTCCGACCGCCATATTAAGAACGTAGCGTCATATTCTGAGCAGATGAAAGAGCTGTCCGCAAGTATGGCTTCAAGCACACAGACGGGTAGTGCGCAGATGGGTCACCTGAACGAACAGATGCATGAATTGTACGAGACAATAAACACGACAGCTGATGATATGAAGAAATTCAATGATCAGAGTGAATCGATGACATTGATGCTGAACAGTATCTCGGATATCGCCACTCAAACCAATCTGCTCGCGCTGAATGCAGCTATTGAAGCAGCACGGGCAGGTGAGCATGGACGCGGATTTGCTGTCGTTTCGGAGGAAGTCCGCAAGCTGGCTGAGAGCTCAGGCCAATCAGCGAGTGAGATTACCTCGATCCTCACGAGTCTGAGAACACAGACACAAGCATTGACAAGCCGATTTGAAGGGGTTCGTCAGTTGTTGCAGGTTGGAGCAGAAAGTGTTCTGACAACGGAGCGGGTATTCCAATCCATTAATACCAATTCACAGAATGTGCTGACTCAGGCCACAGAAATTGAAACAAGTTCAGCAACGATGAAGGAATCCTCGACTCGGGTCGTTAATGAAGTATCCGAAATTTCCAGTGTAACGCAACAATCCAGCGCTGCAACGGAAGAAATTCTGGCGAGTATGGAAGAGCAACGGAATCTGACACAAAATATGGTGGCAAGCTTTACCGAACTGGAGAAGCTTATTGTGAATCTCGGTGATCTCGTGTCCGATCATCATGCTTCGAGACCAGATAACAAATCCGAGATAGATTCATCCCATGCGGCAAAGGTTGTTCCAATTAATACGATATCAGCTTAAGTCTGACTTCCGTCTTGCAAGAGATTCTTAACCGACATATTAGGTTTATTCCAATAGGCCCGTCCATGCGTAATTACGCGCTTTACGGGCTTTTTTGGCGTTCAAAGGTCTCTTGTAGCGACCTATATTTTTAGATAGAGTAGGTGTAGACATAGAAAATAGTAAAGGAGAGATCATCTTGAATTGGACAGATATTAGTAAAATCAAAGACGTAGAGCACTTATGTGATGTTATAGCTTCATCCTCATTGGATGTCAATGAACGGGATGAACGCGGACGAACACCCCTTATGCTCTTCTTGACTAATCGTGCGCCTCTTGAGGGCATTCGCTGTCTGCTGCAAGCCAAACCCGAACTGGAAGTGGAAGACAAACTCGGAGACACTGCTTTGAAAAAAGCCGTAAGGTTCAACCAGCCTGAAGCAATCAGTCTATTGCTTGAACATGGGGCTAGACTCGATTCTCCTAACGGCATTCTGGCTACAGCTTGGATCTTGGCAAGAGGTCGCAATCCAAACCTGGCGGAGATGTTGCTAGATACACCTGGAGCCATACGTTTGATTTTGACGGCCGAAGAGCAACAGATTGTGGATGACATTATTTACGAGGAGTCTTCCGATGCAGCCTGTGAGAAAATTCGGTTGCTGGATTCAGAAGTACTGATACATGCAGTGGTGAATGGTTTTAATTGGGATGATCGTCCCGAGCCGATGATTGTAGCAGCTGAGCATGCAAAATGTGCCGAGATTACAAAGCTGGATATGGCTGAATTGATGGAGGCGGATTATTGGCTGGAGATGGATCTGGAAGAAGTAAACACAAGAGTAGATGGGCCTACATATCGGCATCTTGCAGCATTTTTGACCAGAAAGGGTTGATTCGAAATGGTGCATGACTCTTCCCATGAGCAGAACAAAAAGCTGGAGCAGTTGCAACAGGAACTGAAGGAAGGCAACATCGAGCATTTTTACATTACGGAGCCTATACAGCATCGGGGACAGCAGTTGGTGTTGGCGGGCAGTTTTGACTTTTCGTATTATCACAATGTGGAGATTACCTTTAGTGAGGTAGAGTTCATTCTGTGCCCCGGGACGATATTTAACGTGGAAAGGTTTCGACTGGCTACTGAAGAAGAGATCGTTCAGTTAAATTCGGTGATGTATGGTTTTGAAAGGAATGGTACAGTCTTCTGCCTGGAAAATGAATTCGAAGAGCAACGATTTTATATCGTGGCGAAGCAGATGACCTATCAGTTCGGCATGGTTTATTACTATGATCGGCCGAATCTGCAACCGGGAGAACGGATTGCCACATTTGTGACCAAATCGGAGAACGTTCATGAGTAAAGCTAATGAGGAGACTCGCGTTCGATTATACGATCGACATTCGCTTCATACCATGGATTGGCCCGATACGGAGGATGCGAGGTACGCACGGGCATATTTAGAACCGATGATGATGCAGGGAACTACAGAATACATGACTAACGTAAACACCACGTTGCTCCTTGCCCGGATAGATGATCTTGTGCTGCCTTTGACCGTGAATGAAGAGGAATATGATAATGCTTATGTCTGTTCCCCGTACACTCACTACGTGCGGTACGCCAAGCAGGAACTAACCATGTTACAGAAGCCGATGCTGGAAAAAGGACTCTCCATGCTACTCCGTTTAATAGGCTGGGGCATGAAAAAATCCTGGATCAACAAGGTTGTACATATCAACAACTGGCTGTTATCTACGAATCTGTATCCTGCCATGACTGCTGAGCAGGCCACACATTTGCTTGAGACAGTAAAAGAACATTATTCGGGGCATACGGTGATCTTTCGCTCTTTAAGTTCCGCACTGCACTCGAACCTGATAACAGGGCTTCGGGAAGCGGGATGCCGCTCTATACCGAGCAGGCAGATATATCTGTATCAGGCCGATGATCCGAATTTCGGCAACGCCAAGTCTCGTTGGTTGCTGAAAAGGGATCAGGCAATGATGGACAAGCATGGCTATGAACTGGTTTCTGATGCTGATCTTACCGAAGCGGATATCCCGCGAATTGTGGAGCTATACCGGATGCTTTATTTGGAAAAGTACTCCTATGACAACCCGCAGTTCAACGAGCGTTTTATTGCTGGAGCCATGGAAACCGGCGCGTTAACCTTGCACGGTTTGCGAAAGGAAGGGCGTCTGGATGCGGTAATGGGTTACTTCTGCCGTAATGGGGTGATGACCACTCCGCTGTTCGGTTATGACACAGATATTCCCCAGTCTGTCGGTCTGTACCGTATGCTGTCGGCATGCCTCATTGGACAAGCTCGTGCGAACGGGAAGTTGTTGCATGAGAGTGCTGGTGCAGCGCAGTTTAAACGTAATCGCGGCGCGATAGCGGATTTTGAATATTCCGCCGTATACGACCGGCATCTCTCATTCCGCAGACGATGGTGCTGGGCATTACTAGACTGCTTGTTGAACAGCATAGGCGTGCCACTGATGCGCCGCATGAAGCTATAAGCAAGCTGTGCTTGCTCCAGTCATGTGAGTGAGCTCACATGTATGGCTTATTTCAGATGCTCGGCCAGCTGTACCTCGAACCCATCCGGGTCAGCAATGTACATAAAACGCAGACGTGGGTTCGGCTGCACAGGTTCACGCAGGATGGGGATTTTCATTTCCGTTAGACGCTCCATAACTGCTTCCAGTGATGAGACTTCGTAACCGATGGAGATGCCAGCCTCGGGCTTCAGTACCTGCTCACTACCTTCAATTAACTCTAGTGAGGTCTCACTCGTCTCACCCAGACCAAGCATGGCAATCTGCCGCCCGCGGCTTTCGAATCTGCGCTGAACGGTAAGTCCTAGCAAATTGTGATAGAAGTGAATGGATGCTTCCAGATTACGCACGCGCAGGGTAATCCAGTTAAGTTTGATTAACATGTGGGTTCTCTCCTTCGGAGTTGTGTAGTGTCGGTTCTTGTTTATTATACAAGAAGATAGCCGCTTTTTCCGAAGTAATTGAAAAAATTTACAAATATATATATGTAAGCGTTATTTTCATGTGTATAATACAAGTTAAATGAGAGGAGGAATGAAATGAAGACGAAGACCAAGACCAAGACGTTCAAAAAAGTGAGTTCAACCCTGCTGGCAACGATGCTGGTGATGACAACGGTTCCTTTTCAGCAGGCTGCTTTTGCACAAGAACAACAGATTGAACAGGGAGCAAGTTCTGGGGCTGCGGCAGTTTCCGAGCAGAATCTCAAGGTGCTTCATACCGATTTTGAGGATGGAACGCTTCAAGGCTGGCTTCAGCGTGTTGGCAGCGAAAGTTTGACGGTTTCAGAGCAGGCCGCGCATCAAGGTACTCGGAGTATGCTTGTCTCGAATCGTCAGCGCTCCTTTCATGGGCCAATGCTGAAAATGAAAGGCTTGTTGAAGCCTAATTCTACGTATAACATCTCGTTTTATGTCAGGCTTACGGAGAAACCGGCTTCAGATCAGACGATTCAGCTAACAGCCTATAAGAAGAATGGGGCAGAGAGCTGGAACATGCTGGACAAGGTCACGATTCCCAAAGACGACTGGAAACAATGGCATAAGGTTACGGCTACGTACCAATACAGCGATAACCCTGAGGAGATGAATTTCTTTATTGAAACACCATATATCTCCGATGATACGGTAGATACCTTATCCTTTTATGTGGATGATGTAACGATTGAGGAAGCCGCACCACTGGCTATTGAGTCCGATATTCCTTCCTTGCAAGATCTGTACCAGACTGAATTTCCGATTGGGGCCGCGGTATATCGCTGGCAGCTTGAAGGAGCTTACGGTCAATTGTTAACCAAACACTTTAACAGTTTGACCGCGACGTATGAGATGAAACCGAAGTTTGTGTCCCCTTCCCAAGGCGTGTATGACTTCCAAGCCTCGGATGAATATGTGGACTTTGCACAGAAAAATCAAATGGGTTTGCGTGGACATGCCTTGCTCTGGCATATTGATGCCGCAGAGTGGATGTTCAAGGATGACCAGGGCAACCCTGCGAGCAGGGAGCTACTGCTCAGTCGGGTCCAGAACTACGTGGATACCGTCATGAAACGATATAAAGGTAAAATCTACGCCTGGGACGTTGTGAATGAAGCGATTGCGGACAGCAACGGGGATGCAAACGGATTGCGCAAAAGCCCGTTCTACGAGCTGATCGGCCCGGATTATGTCGAGAAAACGTTTGAGTTTGCACGTGCCGCCGACCCGGATGCGAAATTATACTACAACGAGTATTTCACCGAAATTCCTGAAAAAAGAGAGCATATGTATCAACTGGTGAAAAAGTTGAAAGAAAAAGGGCTGATTGACGGTGTGGGTCTGCAATCCCACTATAATCTTGAATCTCCGCCAATTGATGAGATTGAGAAAACAATCAATCTGTTTGCTGGTCTAGGTTTGGATATTCAGATTACCGAGCTGGATGTCGATAGCGGTATTCCTTATGGTGAGACTTTGCCTCAGGACGTTGCTGTGAAGCAGGCATATCGTTATAAAGAGCTGTTTGACCTGTATGAAAAACATAGCGATGTCATCTCATCGGTGACCTTATGGGGATTACAGGATGAGAAATCGTATAACAATCAAGCCTTTTTGTTCGATAGTGCTCTGCAATCCAAACCGGCCTATTGGGGGTTGGCAGATGAATCAAGCCTGCCTATTCTGACGAACCGGGCGGTTACGTTGTCCGGTACACCAAATACGAAGGCGGCAAAACAAGATCCACTCTGGAACAAGGCTGTTTCCACAGCTTTAAAAGGCAATTCAGGTTCGGCGGCGTTCCGTACGTTATGGGATAAAAATAATTTGTATGTTCTGGTTGACGTAAAGGATACGACCAAACATGCCAAAGACAAAGTGGAGCTGTTCGTTGATTTGAACAATGGCAAAACTCCGGTGTATGAGGCAGATGATCGACATATCACCATAAGCCGTGAAGGCAAAGTGACAGGAGCTAAGCCAAATACGTATCGCGTTCGTGAAGCAGCGGACGGTTATCAGGTTGAATTATCCATACCATTGACTAATGCACAAGGGGCACTTGCACGTGAAGTTGGGCTTGATGTACGGGTGACGGATGGTGGAAACAATAGTTCAGGAGGGCAGCAGGTTCTGTACTGGAATGACCGCACATTATCCCAGGATCAAGACACCAGCAAATATGGCGTTGTTCAGTTTGCAGGTATGCCTAAATCTGCGAAAGCCCTGCAAGGAACAGTAACGATAGATGGTGAGAAGGATGCGAAATGGAATAAGGTTGCTCCATTCAACATTACACCACTGAACCAGAGCGGAGGAGCATCTGCTGAGGCCCGTGCGATGTGGTCTGGTCAGGATCTATATCTGTTCATTGATGTCACCGATCCGCAAATTATAACCAATGCCACCGATCCGTGGGATCAGGATTCGGTTGAGATTTTCCTGGATGAAAATCATCAGCGTACGCCGTTTTATCAATATGATGATGCCCAGTTCCGGATTAGTGCAGATAACGTAGCAACGTTTGCGGGCAGTGCTTCGCCAGGACGGCTCCAAAGTGCTGTGAAGAAAACGTCCAAAGGATATCAGGTGGAGGCTAAGATCCGTTTGCAGTCTCTCCTGCCGAAAGAAGGCCAAGTCATGGGATTTGAACTTCAAATTAATGATAACCAAGGAAACAATAACAAAAGTACGGCAAAATGGAATGATCTCACCAATGACAGCTGGAAGAACACTTCCCAATATGGCATTCTGACGTTTTCAAAATAAATCGATTGACTGACTATGAATCAGTAAGCAAGAAGACTCGCACATTCAATCATTCTATCTATCATCCAATCATCAGAAAAACCCCCAAACATAGCGAGTTCGTCTCGCAGTGTTTGGGGGTTTGTTTATGAGGTAGGCCTCTTTTATTGAATCAGATCCACAGCACCTTGCGGTACAAAAGCATCTACTCCGTTATACACGATTACACCTTCAAGGGCTGTCTTTTTGCCGTTTACAAGCGCAACATTTTTGTAGATTTGCAGTTCAAGCTTGGTGTTGTCTTTTGTTACGATAATCTTCGGATTTTTAACATCCGTCAGATCCAGTTTGGTTGTGGCACCTTTGGCTGTAAACGCCTGTTTGGCAGGGACGAACAGTTGCTTGCTTACACTGTCCAGATCCAGATTGAGGACACGTGCCATGTATTTGGCTACATCTGTATTATCAATGACACCGAATGGACGATCATTATTTGGAGCATACGTATATAGTACAACGTCTCCGCCCGTGTGCCCGCCAGTTGTCCAGCCGATACCCGCACGTTTGCTGATCATTGGGCCTACGACATAGTTCAGGCTACCTGGCTCGGCAGCTTTAATTGCAGAAACCTCTTCGGAAGTCAGATCGGAAATGCCGTAGTATTGTTTCATGACTGCTTTGATGTTGGTACGTTTCGCATCCAGTTTCGCTTCTACACCTTCACCTGTCAATTTAGCCTTTTTCAAAGGTCCGATAAAAGTAGACAACGGCTCTTTGTCATACGTGCCTGTTGTAGATGCATTACCAATCGTAAGTCCACCATTTTGATGGTCAGATACGGCTACAACAGCAGTTTGCCCATCGGCTTTGGCGAAGTCCATTGCTACTTTTACCGCATCATCAAAAGCGAGCACATCACTGATAATACCAATCGGATCATTGGCATGAGCAGCCCAGTCTACCTTGCTGCCTTCGACCATCAGGAAGAAACCATCCTCGTCTTTGGAGAGAACTTCAATCGCTTTGGAGGTCATCTGAGCAAGACTTGGTTGCTTGGCTGGATCACGATCCATGTTGTATGACATGCCTGCCGGAGAGAACATGCCCCACAATTTGTTGGAAGTTGATGCTTTCATCGCCGCAGGTGTAGTTACATAATCGTAGCCGAGTGCTTTAATGGAGGCAACGAGATTGTTACCGTCTTTGCGTCCAGCCGGTTCCAGATACTTACTGCCGCCGCCCAGTACCACATCGATGCCATTGAAGACTTGTTGTTTGCTGAGTGCATCGTAGTTTTTACGGTCAGGATAATGGGCAGAGAAGTCTGCCGGTGTTGCATGCATAATTTCGGAGGTAGCTACAATACCCGTTGCTTTACCCGCAAGTTTGGAAGCTTCCAATACCGAAGCGACAGGTTTTCTTTCATCACCTTTTGCAATCGGTTTTTGTCCAGGCATGGTGGCCTTGTCCGGCAATACGCCGACAAAACCGGTATGAGATTTATGTCCTGTTGCAAAGGCTGTTCCTGCAGGAGCCGAATCCGCAATCGGCGCATCCGCAGAGTGTGTACGAACCATGCCGCTTGCCATGGAATCAATGGTCAGAGAAGAGCCCTTGTACCAGCGAGCCAGTGCGGTAGCATCATTAGCCATACCGTCAGGAATGAGAATGATTACATTTTTGATAGGGGAACCAGAAGTTGTTGAAGTACCGTCTTCCACAGCCCAAGCTGCACTACTGCCTCCCAGCGTAGCCGTAACAATGGTGGTCACCGCGAGCATCATTTTGGCTGCACGGGTACTGAAGCGATTTAACATGAACATCCTCCTAATAAATATGTATAGTTGTATCCAGAACCCAGTGTATAGGGCAATTGATAAACGAGCGTTAGCTTTAAGTTAATTAATTGTAAAAATTACGATTATAAGTCAAAGGTTACATAATAGACGAACTGGACAAAACACGAAACACTCCTGTATGGTAAGGATGAAATCGGACAATCATGAACAAAAGTCCAATGATAGTTTTGAGGTGGTTCAACATGAAAGAATGGTCAGAAGCCATTCGGTGGTGGAATAACAATCAAATAAAACTGATCGATATCCGCCATAGCGCATTGCATTCAGAACAAGAGTTATCGACATATATTTTGCCGGCTCATGCTTTTTTGATTATAAATAAAGGCGAGGCGGACATTCAATTCGGGCTAAACAGATTCACATCGGACCAGACACTCATTCTACACGGTGAAAAAGGTACGTCATTGCGGATTCGTTGTATGAAGCAACCGTTAGATTTTTATTTACTGCTATACAAGCCGCAACCGGCTGCGTGTCGTCTTGATTTATCGGAAGATGAAATTATGCGAGGCGTGAATTCGTTTCAGGGCGGAGAACCCTATTATTTTGCAGCATCATATCCGTTAACGATTCTTACGATTGTGGAAAAAATGGCGGAGTCTTGGAACTCTAGTGATGAACTGGATCGGTTGCAGGTGACGGGATTGTTCTATCAATTGGTGTACGAGCAATTTCGCCAGTGGAAGATGGCGGCTCAGCATCAGGTCGAATCGCTGGAGCTTGCGGAGCAGATTGAAGCCTACATTCAGGAGCACTATGCTCATTCCATCTCCATGGAAAACATGGCTGCGCATTTTCATTACAGCACGCATTATCTGGCCAGGGTATTCAAACGCAAGTACGGATGCAGTCCGATGGATCATGTCGTTCAGACTCGGATCAAACAAGCGAAACATTTGCTTACCGAGACAGAAGCACAGATCCGGGAGGTGGCTGAAAGCGTTGGGTACAAGGATTTGTACTACTTTAGCCGTATTTTCAAGCGCACAACAGGTGAGACACCGGCACAGTATAAAATGCACAGTCATCGAATCAAAGGTTCAAATCGTACGAACAAGAGGTCTGAATCGTTCATTGCTGACAAGGACATCCATCGTTATATTGGTAATAACGATAATCATTATCAATACAACACATGGAGCGTGGATGAGTTGAACCTTCGTTTTAAGCCTACATTGGCGGTTAGTTTATTATTTAGTTTATCGCTACTGCTCGCAGCATGCGGGGCGGGAACTGAACAGCCACAGCCTGCAACGAGTGCGGAACCGGTACAGGAGTCTAGTCGAACGTATACGGATGCTACAGGAAGACAGGTTGAGATTCCAGCGAAGCCTTCCAAACCTGTGGTCATTACATATGGTGGATATCTATTGCCTTTGGGTGTGAAACCGGCTGGAGTCAATACGGAGACACTTGAACTGTATCCAGAAGAAATGGCTGGTGTACCGGATATCGGATCAGGCAACGGCAACGTTGAAATGATCTCAGGTCTGGAACCGGATGTGATCATTGTACCGGACTACACAAGCAAGGAAATTGTAGATACGTATGCGAAAATCGCACCAACCATTACGGTGGCCTGGGGCGGCGATCCGGATGTCATTAATACACTGAGAACGATGGGCGATATTATGGATCGTAAGGATGAAGCCGAGCAATGGATTGCAAAGTTTGAAGCGAAACTGAAGAGCATTCGCAGTGAATTGAACATCAATATTAAACCGGGTACAACAGCGATGTCGTTTGTGATCTACAATAAAGAGGTATTGCTTGGCGGTGAAGGTGGTACGCTGGGCAAGCTGATCTATGAGGATTTTGGATTCTCCATGCCTGAGCAGTATAAAATCTATTCGGATGGCGGCACTGTGCTGTCCTTGGAAAAACTGGCAGACAAGCCTGCCGACTACTTCTTCACTCAGATGGAAGATGAAGAGATGGATCAGATGATGGAACTGTTTGAGGAGCCGGTGTATCAGAGCATTCCCGCGATCAAACATAATCGAATTATCAACGTGTCCAGAAACTACTGGAACTATGGGCCGTATCTGGCGGATAAAGGTCTGGACAGCTTGATTGAGCAAGTGAAAAACCTTCAGTAGCCGTTAAAGCTGCCATAGCAAAAACTGAGAGATCAGCTATAACACAGCCTGATCTCAACGCAATACCATGAACGTAAAACCATAAATGCATCCTTGCTGATGCATTTATGATTTTTTTATAGTGTAAGATGCGTACCGTAAGTAGTGATGAGGTGTTTTCTAAAAAGATATTGCTAGCGCTTTCATTATATGCTAATATCACGGTAATAACAGGATTGTAACCGATCTCAGGGCAAGACCTGTTCCAGTTCATTCGCATCGTTCGGAAAGATCAGGCGATTGATTGCGTTTTTACTATAGTGAGCTAATTCCATACCACACCTCATTATTCTCAGGGTTGTTACGTATTGCAGGCAAAACCTGAATTGAGGGCAACAGACGATGTGATCCAAAGTCTGTGTGCCTTTGATTCAGGTTTTTTTATATAAAAATCCGCCTGAATGTCATAACCGAAGGGTTGCAGCAGTTCATGCCAGCAGAAAGGAGGGCCGCTCTTCCATTCATCCCCGATCAAAAAATAGAATGATGCAAACCTTGGGATACTGTACCGAGAGGTGCAATATTTCGAACCTATTTTTCCATCATACACGACTAGACAACGAGGAGAATAACCAATGAAAAAATTGAAACGTTCTATTGCAGTAGCAGCGATTCTAAGCATGTGTGTATCGGGTCTACCCGCTTATGCAGCAGGGAATACAGCCCCATCCCTGTCCCCGGCTATGGATAAACTGGTAAAAGCAGAGCTTATTCGCGGGAATGGGCAAGGCGTGAACGCGGCTTACCTGAGTAAACATGCTACACGTATTCAGGCCGCAGTGCTTTACTTGCGTTTATCTGGTTTGGAAAAAGAAGCGCTGGCCTATCAAGGAACCGAAACGTATACGGATGCCGCTCAGGCAGGCAAGGTATTGCAGCCCGTCGTTGGATACTTGAAGCAACATCCTTATTTGGCTGGTATGGTCACGGATACGGAACGCTTTGCTCCTAATGCTCCACTGACAGCAGAGGAATATGCAGCGTTGTTACTCAAGGCTCTTGGTTATGAAGCAGGCACGGATTATACATCAGGAGAGGCTTCCGCGTTTGCGGCAAGCCACGGTATCAAATCCCTTCAAGGAAAGGGGACGGCACAACTGACCAACCGTTTGATGGCTGAAGCGACGGCACAGGCTTTGCAGGCTCAGCTCAAAAATGGTTCAGGCACGTTGGAACAGCTCTGGTCCAAACATAAACAGGCGGGAGCGTTTAAACCTCAAACGTTGCAGCAAACAAAATACGGTGCCATTGATGGTAAAGCCTATGATCAATACGGCACGCTTGGCTGGCTTGGTGTTCCATACGCAGCACCTCCGGTAGGCGAACTACGCTGGAAAGCACCACAAGAGCCGAAGGCTTGGACAGGCACAAGAGAAGCCAAAGAGTTCGCGGCAAACAGCCTGCAAATTTCCGGTAAAACGACAGCGGGGAGTGAGGACTCCTTATATCTGAACATCTGGCGTCCGAATACAACCAGCACCAAACTGCCGGTCATGGTATTCCTGCATGGCGGTGGTAATATGACCGGATCAGGCAAGGATTTTCAGGGAGAAGAACTTGCACGGAATACAAACAGCATCATTATCTCGGTGAACTACCGTTTGGGAGCACTTGGTTTCTTCCAGAATGCCGCGCTGAAAACAGGCAATGCTCTGGATGATTCCGGTAACTTTGGCTTGCTTGATGCTTTCCGTGCATTAGAGTGGGTTCAGGATAACATTACAGGTTTTGGCGGCGATACAGGAAACGTGACACTTGCGGGTCAATCTGCCGGGGCGCGTGACGTTCTCGCAACGCTCATTTCCCCGCTTGGCAAAGGATTGTATCAAAAAGCGATTGCGTTCAGCGGCGGTTTGACGACGGCTTCACCTGAAGATGGACAGCAGAAATCCGAGGATGCTATTGTGAAATTGCTTGTGCAGGAAGGTAAAGCTGCTAATGCCGACGAAGCCAAAGCTTGGATCAACAAGCAAACACCTGCACAGTTGGAAACTTATATGCGTGCATTGCCTGCGGATAAACTGGTGACTGTATTTGGCGGAACGGCCATCCGTATGCAGCCGTTCCCGCACCTATTCCGTGATGGTACGGTCATTCCAAAAGAAGGTTTTGATGCCATCAACAGTGGCAAATATACGAAAGTGCCTGTATTGCTAGGTAGCCTGGAAACGGAATTCTCCGCTTTTGCATTCGGTGATCCTAATTTTGCACCATCCATTAATGATGGAACATTATTTACTGATCAGACGAAAGCAGCACAATATGCCGCTGCTATCAAATATGGCAGCGAGGCTTATGCAGGCTTTAATGCGGAGCGAGTTGCCGAAAAATTAACGAGTGCGGCAGGTCAGCCGCCAGTATATGCGTATCGTTTTGCATGGGGAACCCAGCCTGGCGTTATCTCTGAACGTTTGCGTACCCTGTTAGGGGCTCCGCATGGTGCCGATATGGACTTCTATACAGGAAAAGCAGCGGGGATTGCGGCTTACTTCCCTGAAGGTTATTTCAGTGATGCCAACAAGCCGGGACGTGAGCAACTGTCTGCTGCGATGGCAGCTTACCTGAAACAGTTCCTGTATACGGGCAAGCCAAATACGGGCGGAACGTCTGCACTTGCTGCATGGACGCCATGGACGAAAAATGCCAAAGCACCGATCATGCGTCTGGATGCGAATAACACAACTGCCGAGATCGGCATGTCCTCCCAATATAATCAGGGCAAAGAAGCGGTGAATGCGAAGATGAAGCAAGAATTGCCTGAAGAGACGTACAAACTGTTGAACGAAAAAGTGCTTGCAGGCCGTTTCTTCTGGGAGTAAATGAAGAACTACACAAATTAAGTTGAGAAAAATGACGGCAATTAACTTAAAATGAGAAGCAAGGACGGGGGAACATTGCTCCTGTCCTTTTTCTGTTGTCTTTAGAATCGATTACATAACTCAACTTATCTACCATGCTACCCTTGACTTTCCCCTGCACGGGAGACTGTATACTCACGTTAAGCTAATGGATTGGAGATGATATATTGTTCAAAATCAGTACGTTTGCCAAACTCAGCAAGCTTTCTTTAAAAACGCTGCGCTATTACGACCAGATCGGTATCCTCAAGCCGCGTAAAGTAGACGAGGACACGGGCTACCGATATTATTCCGCAGATCAGTTGCTCGAACTTAACCGGATTCTGATCTATAAGGAATTGGGCTTCACACTGCCGCAGATCGGGCAGCTGCTAGAGGAAGACATATCACATGATCAGATTCAGGGCATGTTGAGACTGAAACGAAGTGAGATTCAGCAAATGATTGACACGGAACAAGCCAGACTTGTTCGTATTGAGGAACGTATCCAGCTTATGGGGAACGAAGGAGAATGGGAGACAGGCCAGGAGATCCGAATTAAAGCCGAGGCTGCTCAGACCTTCATGTTCTTTAAGGCAAACGGGGGAGAAGAGCGCATTCCGGAGCTGCTACGTCATCTGGATTCTTTGCTGACCAGAGATATCCGTCAATGGATTCAGGGCCCGCAAGTCGTGTTGTGGCGAGATGTGGATGGAAAAGAGGATGAATTCGAGTTCGAAGTCGGTTATTACTTAACGGGTGAGCCTCCGACAGTTGCTGAGCCGTTTCAGCTGAGAAACCTGCCACCTGAACCGATGGTTGCCTCTATGGCGTTTCATTCACATTCTACATTTGATGGTGCAGCCTGTGTGCATCTAGCACGGTGGATCGAGAAAAACAACTACCAGATCAAAGAGAATGAGCCGGGCAGAGAATACTATTTGCCCTTGTCCCCTGAACAGGATGCTCAGTACATCGAGATTCAGATTCCTATCACATGTAGGTAACGATATAAGTTGAAGTGACCTATATAGAACACTTAAATGCAAAACGAACATAATACAAGATGGAGTGAGAACGGTTGAAAAATAAAGGCACGATTTATATTATGGCACTGGCTGTATTTCTGATCGGCACCATTGAATACATTATCACCGGAATTATTGAGATGATGGCGGCCGATCTTGGTGTATCTACGGCGGAAGCGGGCATGTTAGTCACGGTTTTTGCCCTTGCAGCAGCTATTATTGCCCCCATTCTGATCGCTTCAACCATCAATGTTGATCGCAGGAAACTGCTGCTATTCACCTTTGGGGTATTTATTGCCAGCAATGGCATCATGATGTTGGACCTCTCATATGAGGCGATGATCTGGATACGCATCATTCAGGGAGCAAGCGGCGGCATGACAACGGTCGTTTCGATGGCGGCAGCGACAAGGCTTGTGGAGAATGAAAAGCGAGGTAATGCGATCGGAATTATTCTGATGGGGCTAAGCAGCTCGCTCGTGCTTGGCGTGCCGATCGGTACATTTTTCAGTGAAATGTTTGGCTGGAGAATGTTATTTATGGTCATTGGTCTCCTCAGTGTTGTTCCATTTCTGATTATTTATCGCAAGGTTCCTTCCATCCGCGAGCAAGAGAAGGTAACCTTGAACATGCAACTCTCGTTGCTGAAAAATAAATTAATTATAATCGCATTGATGATGTCACTGTTATATGTGGGCGGCTATGCAACCTTGTTCACGTATATTACGCCGTTTTTGCAAACGACCTCGTCTCTATCGATGACCGAAATTAGCCTGATTCTATTCCTGGCAGGCATATGCAGCTTTATCGGTTCCAAATTGGGCGGACAATTGGCGGATGCCAGGGGATCGAAGTTCACCGTTTTTCTCGGGTTAGTGCTGCAAGGGGTGACGCTTCTGTTATTTGCTGTGACGGGCACACACCTGATCTTGCTGATCCTGGTGCTGATGATATTTATGTTGGCCACATGGAGTATCTCCCCTGCCCAGCAATTATATCTGGTGACCCTCGCGCCCCGTAGTCCGGACATTGCGCTAAGTTTGAATACGTCATTTATCCAATTTGGCTTTGCATTGGGTTCCGGGTTGGGCGGGCTTGTAATTAGCCGTTCATCGGTTCTGTCATTGAATTGGGCGGGTGTTGTCGCTGTAGGTATAGCTTTTTGTTTAGCCATATTACAGTTTAAGGGAGCAAGCAAAAGGCAAGGAGTAGCAACGTCTGCACAGAAGATCAATACGCAGCAAGATGCGGCGGAGCATCAATGATTGGTCAGATAAAGTCAGAAGGTCAAAGTTAGTCAAAATAAATGATAAAACGATCTATTTTATTCTATTTAGCCAAAATCGCAGATCATTGCCTTATATCGCTTTTTATCGGCTTTGAACCTTTGTAACGTCATGAATACAATAATAGATGTAAGCAACAACCACACCCAACCACATTTAAGGAGATGATGTTCATGTTTGATCTGATTCCATTTCGCAGAAGAAATGATGACCCGTTCGGACAGATGCTGAAATCCTTCCATGACATGGTTGACACCTCATTCCTCTCGTCGTTTGGAACGGGGATGCAGCCATTCCGCACCGACATTCGGGAGGAAGATGGCCGATATCTGGTCGAAGCCGAATTGCCTGGCTTTGCCAAAGAAGACATCGATATTCAGGTGCAAGGCAATGAACTCGTTATCCGCGCCAAACGTAATGAACTGGTTGAGCAAAAGGATGACGATCATCGAATCATTCGGCAAGAGCGTCGTGCCGGGGAATTCGTCCGCCGTTTCTACGTGGACCATATTGATGAGAACCATATTAAGGCACGGCTCGAAAATGGGGTACTGAAGCTGGACATTCCAAAACGTCCGGGCGATGAACAGGCACACAAACGCATTCAGATTGACTGATTTCGACTGGATGAAAAATGACAGGAGCCTTTGGTTATACACTTTACTTTATATGTAGATAGCAGAAGCTAATCCGTTGATGTAGTTTTGAACTGTTTTAAACAGGGCCTTTCGTCAGTCACGTCAAAACATGGCTACGAAAGGCCTTTTCTTATGAATTCATGCAATGATGTTGATGGGATTTACTCTTTTTAGCTCTGGACACCTGCCCAGAATACATTCCACGTAATTGCCAAAGCCTGCTCGTATGACTGTCTTGTCTCGTATACCAGTTGCACATCCAGACCATCCATCAAGGTCACAAAAGCCAGTGTTGCTTCTTCCGGGCTCGGACGGATTCCTTTATGATTAGCGAACAAAGCGGTGAGTTCTTCTTTCAAGGTGCCAAGGTACATTCGATATTGGGCCAGTACAAAATCATGGACCTCCAGCGGCGTAATAAAAGAGAGAACAAACATAAAGGCGACATTGGGATGTGTCAGAAAGCGGTTTTTGTGTTCAATCAAAAAGGCATGCAATTGCTGGATCTGTCGCCAGATCTCATTCTCACCGCAGGAGAAGGCATGGAGCAAGGCATATATAATGAGTTATCCAAAGTAGCTCCTACAGTGGCACTGGATGCCAATAGTGAAATGGATCGCGCCATGCCCAAACTGGCCGCTATATTTGAGAAAACAAAAGAGAGCGAGCAGATTTTAGCCAAGTTTGATGAACAAGCGAAGCAGGCAAAGGAGAAAATTGCAACGGCTATAGGAGATAAAACGGTGCTTGTGCTCCGGGTCGAACAAAATCGTTACCGTTACATGGGTCCGAAGGGCGGAAACAGCAGCCTATTTTTCTATGACCTGTTGGGTTTAAAAAGCCCTGAGGCGATTAAGGATGCCGACGTTTGGTTTAATCCCTTCTCGCTGGAGTTTTTGCCTGAGATGAATCCGGATTATATTTTCTTGGAAGATAGAACGCTCAAAGGGTATGACACCAAGGAATCGATGGAGAATTTGAAACAAAGCAAAATCTGGGCGAATCTGAAAGCTGTTAAAAATAATCATGTTTTTCCGTTAGAAACAAGTGCTTTTACCTCCGGTGTAGGTCCCATCGGTTCGGTCAAGTTAATGGACTATGTTGTCGAAAAGTTGGGTCAATAGGATGACAGCAAAACCGGATATATACGATATAACCATTGTTGGTGGTGGACCGGCCGGCATGTATGCTGCATTTTACAGCGGTATGAGGGATATGCGAACCAAAATCATTGAAGCCAAGCAAGAACTGGGTGGATTCATGCGTACTTACCCCGAGAAGCTGGTCTGGGATGTTGGGGGCTTTGAGCCTATTCGTTGTGAGAAGCTGATCCATTCATTGGAGGTTCAGGCACGAACGTTTGAACCAACGATTGTATTTGGTCAACAGGTGGATCAAATGTATAAAAGGGAGGATGGACTGTTTGTCCTTTCCACTCGAACTGGAGAACTGCACTACACACGTACGATCCTTCTATGTGCCGGCAGAGGCATGACCCAGGTACAGAGGCTTGATATCGAAGGAGCTAGCCGATATGAGCTTACCAATCTGCACTATACAGTGACGGAGTTGTCCCGATTTTCCGATAAACGTGTGTTGATCTCGGGCGGAGGAAATTCAGCCGTGGATTGGGCACATGAGATTGCCAAAGTTGCAGTAGAAGTGACTATAACGCACAGGCAAAATGAGTTTACAGCACATGAACAGTTTGTAGCCCAACTGAAGGACAGGGTCCATGTTATGAAGCCATATAAGATATCCCGTTTATGTGGGCTAGGTGACCGTATAGAGCATGTTGAACTAATTCACTTAGTCACCGGAGAGGCGGCACAAATTGAAGTGGATGAAGTGCTTGTAAGTCATGGCTATGATCGTGATTCTGGCAGACTCGTTGAATGGGGGCTGGAAAAATCCGAGTACGGTGCTCAGGTTGACGTACAAATGCGTACAAACATCCCCGGCGTATTTGGCGCAGGTGACTTCATTACTTTTGAAAGCAAGGTGCGGCTTATTGCAGGGGCTTTTAGTGATGCGATACTTGCAGTGAACAGTGCCAAACGATATCTGGACCCATCTGCTCCGCATATGGCAAATGTCTCCTCTCACAATGTCCGGTTTCTGGAGAAAAACAAAGCGTTATCTAATTTGGAACAAGGATAACTGAATATTCACAAAAAATAAAATCTCATGATCATGAGATTTTATTTTTTATTTTATTTATGGA
This sequence comes from Paenibacillus sp. RRE4, assembly GCF_031844205.1. Lineage (NCBI taxonomy): Bacteria > Bacillati > Bacillota > Bacilli > Caryophanales > Paenibacillaceae > Paenibacillus > Paenibacillus sp. RRE4. The sequence continues at coordinate 3,671,582 of NZ_JAUZUT010000001.1, read as the reverse complement.
GGATTTTAACGCTGGTTCCCGGGGCTGCTACAAGCAGTGTTTTTTTTGCACGGGAGCAGAATTCAGGCTCAAGTTTCAGCTTTCTTTTTCTGCAGCTTGCATCAGGGCATAAATTTTACGTGTGGTATTCACGTTCCTGACAGTCATGTAGGAATAAATTTTAGAGCCTGCCAATTTATTCAAGCCGCTCCTCGTTGCTTCATCTCGACCCACCGAATACAGGAGGGCTCCGGGCACATAAACAAGCTCGCCTATACCCGGTTTGAGAGGCAGTTTCCCCAGAATATCGATATCGTTAATTTCCTCCCACAAAAAGAGAACATCACTTTTGGCCTGATCATCATTGGTCCAATGGGAAGGCAGTGCCTGCATGACCGATGTCATCTCATCCATGTCCCGGACTAGTACTTTAATCTGCAAGCCGAAATCCGCAGCAATGGCCTGTTCCAAAAGTGCGGATAATTCGGCATGGGCGTCGCTTCGGTCCTCATAATCAGCAAAGATGATATTGCCAGAATTGATGTACGTTACCACCTTGTGCATCCCTGCTTGTTCAAAGGTTTCCTTGAGCTGCTTCATGCCGATTTTGTTATTGCCGCCTACATTAATGCCCCGCAGCAAAGCAACGTAGATCATGCACCCATCCTCCTAAGGATTAAAAAAATTTGAGAAAATGAAAAAATGCTACTGACATACTGTTGGCAAGAGAGGGCCTTTATACTCAAGACATACACATTAACCCCATTCAGAGGAGGATTTATCGTTATGTCAGTCATTGGACCCGATTTTATTTCACTTCAGGTGAACGATCTTGAAAGCTCAGCCACATTTTATCAAAATTTTCTTGGCCTGGTCCGTTCACAAGCTGGACCGCCTCATGCAGTCGTTTTTGAAACAAAGCCCATCGCATTTGCACTTCGTGACCTTATGCCAGGAGTAGACCTTGCTTCAGGGACGCAGCCCGGGCTTGGTGTCGCTCTGTGGTTGTATGCCCCTGATGCACAGGAAATCCACGATAAGCTTGTCAAAGCAGGCGTGAAGATAACATCTGCTCCAATCGATGGGCCATTCGGACGAACCTTTACATTTGTTGACCCGGATGGTTATTTAATAACACTTCACAGCAAAGCATGATCGTCTAGTAGACGGGTGCTGCTAAACATCAGGGAACATTCCTCTGTGATAGACATGGTGCCCATATCAAGACTATGCGTGAAGACGTTGTCCGTACATTGCATAAACTCCCTATACCGTATGCAGGTGAAAAATAAAACCTGTTGCTGTTAGGGAGTTTGTTCATTCCTCATGACTAATCAAAGAGACGCCCCCGATCTACTTCTATGTATCACATAGATAGATACTCCAATAGATGCACCGTCTGTTTTTCTCCAAGCAGTTCCTCTAATTTGGGCTGTACCTCTGAAAGGTACTCTGGTTTGGTCTCATAGGTTTCTTCGTCTTTCACTTCTCCCCCCAGCGAACGTGCGCTTTCAATCAAGATGGCAAGAGCATCGAAAAAGTCTGCCAGGGAATCCGCAACTCGTTGTGGTTCTCCACCCTCAAAGGCAGCATAGACAGGAGAAGCGGGAGCTGCTGCGTCAACGATGATCGGATCATCGTTGACATTGGCAATGACAATATGATGTGGCGGCCAGGAATCGGATTCTTCGAAAGGTTCCTGCATACCGATCCAGCGAAACCCCAGCTGTTGGCGATGAAGATGTTCTGGAGCCGCGAAAAAGAACAGGGCTGCATCTCCGATTTCCACAGCTGCGCTCTTCATTTTCATTGTTCCTTCGGCTTGAGCATCTACCATCTCATAGTGACTATAAAAGTATTGGAGTTCAGGCGAAAGGGAAATACGCTTGTCCACTTCCGGCTGAACCGGAAGCACCCGAGGTCGCATGTCGTGATTTTGGAAAAGTCCGTAAGCTTCGTTATATTGATCTTGTTGTTCTATGAAACGAGTTAAAGCTTGCTTTAGTTGCTGCATGGTTTCGTTCCTCCTGACAAAGATATAGTATTATTTTATATCGGATGGGCTGATGATTAAACTCCATGATTCATTCTGACTGTAAAATATTTATCATCAAGGATTGTTATATAAAGGAAATAGGTTAATAGTGCTTATTCAATTCCCAGCATTTTACGATATAATATCCTAATAGAAAATTTGTGAAAAGCTTTAAGAGAGGTGAGTGAGATGACGGTTGATGTCCTTGTACGTAACAATGTAAATGTTATGGGAACAGGCAGTCAGACGATTATGTTTGCACATGGCTTTGGGTGTGATCAGGAGATGTGGCGACATATCGTGCCAGCTTTTTTTGAACAGTACCGGGTTGTTCTCTTTGATTATGTTGGTTCCGGGGAGTCCCAAATTAAATATTATGATGCTCTTAAATATAATGATCTCCATGGCTATGCCCAGGATGTACTTGAAATTATGGAAGTGCTGGAGCTTCGGGATGTGATCTTTGTCGGCCATTCCGTCAGTAGCATGATTGGCATGCTTGCCTCCATTCAGGCACCGCATCTTTTCAAAAATATCGTCATGTTGGGGCCTTCTCCGCGCTATTTGAACGATATGCCTCATTATTTCGGTGGATTTGAACGGCGGGATATTGATGAACTGTTGGAGATGATGCAATTGAACTTTATCGGCTGGGCAAGTTATCTGGCTCCTATTGTAATGCAGAACCCGGAACGGAAGGATCTGACGGAAGAGCTGGAGAAGAGCTTTTGTTCCCGTGATCCGCATATCGCCCGGCAATTTGCCGAAGTGACATTCCTGTCCGATTGTCGGATCGAACTGGATTCGGTGTCTGTGCCTACCTTGATTCTGCAATGCTCAGATGATAGTATCGCTCCCGTAGAGGTCGGAGACTATCTACACTCCCACCTGAAGAACAGCAGTTTACAGCAGATGAATGCCAAGGGGCATTATCCTCATCTGAGTGAACCGGCCGAGACGATTCGATTAATTAAAGAATATCTGGCGAGTGCTTAACATACAGAAGAAAGGCTGTTTAAGATGGACATTCAATTAGATACGGCACCTTGCGGGTATTTTTCGATATCGGATTCGGGCGTGATTTTGTCGGTAAATCAAACGTTACTGCACATGATTGGGCGTGAACGGGATGAATTGATAGGCAAACATATCGAATCCATGATGTCGGTCACCAATAAAGTGTTTTTTCATACGTATTTCTATCCGTATATTCAGCTGTATGGTCATGTGGCCGAGATGTATTTTTCATTTCGCAAGCGTGACCAGGAGGACGTCCCGGTGCTGCTCAACGGGGTGCGTCAGATGCGGGACGGGCAACATGTTGTGGACTGCGTAGTCGTCATTATGCGTAAACGGATTGAGCATGAAAAGGACATTTTAAATACCAAGACCAAGCTGCAGGACTTATATCAGGCAACACAAGAAGCAAACCAAGAGCTGGAGCGTCTGCATGAAGAATACAAAATTAAAGAGCAGGCGCTGATTAAAGTCAATGAACAATTGGAATTGATGGCGTCTACGGACTTGCTGACAGGTCTCAAGAATCGTCGGTTTTTCCAAGAAAAAATGGCTTATCATCTATCTCTCTATTATGAGGAACAGCGTGAATTTTCCCTGCTTGTGATGGATATTGACCACTTCAAAAGCATTAACGACACCTACGGACATCCTATCGGTGATCTGGTACTGGGTAATTTGGCTACGTTGTTGCTATCCATCTCGCGTGAGGTCGATGTGGTGGCACGTTACGGCGGTGAGGAGTTTGTGATCATTCTAGCGAATTGCGGAGAGGAACAAGCCATCAGCATCGCAGAACGATACCGGTCACACGTTGCTTCTGCGGATTGGGGGGAATATCACGTTACGGTGAGCATTGGCGCGGCAACGATCTCGGGAGCAGATACGGAGCTGTCTGTGTTTCAAAAGGCAGATGATGCGCTCTATGCATCCAAGACGGGCGGGCGAAATCGGGTAACCCATGCGGCTCATTTGATTCAGCGTTAATAGAATCACGCATCATAAAAACGGATCAGCAGGCAGAGAACCTTTGCTTGCTTGATCCGTTTATTAATTAGTACAGACGATGGTTAAAAAAGGAAGACAATGTCTATCTTGGGGCCAGATAGCCGTAAGCTTTGGCTGGAGAGCCTGTTTGCAGGCGATAATCTCCCTTTGAGCTGTTCACAAACGCCGGGTTTACATAGCGTGAGTGTGCATCATTGCCTGATCCTTGTTGGTACGCAGTCCAACCGGAATACGTTTTATTTTTCCAAACCCAAAGGGCATCGTCCGCTTCATCGTTAACGAAATATATGTTGTGATCAAACACATTGCTTGTGTTGCTTGTGTACTCGTTATACATCAGCACACCGGATTTGCCAGCGGTAACGATGTTTTGCTTGAAGGTATTGTTTCTTGTATGAGACTGGATCAGAAGCTGTCCATTACCCGCGTTTAACGTATCATTGTTTGCGATGGTATTATATAAAATTTGGCTGTTTTCCGTTGCACCTCGCTCTTCGTCGTACCCCCCCATGGCGATGCCTGTTAGTCGATTGAGATAGATCAGGTTATCACGAACGGTGATGTTGCTGGTAGAACGGCCGGCGTGCTCCGAGGCTATCTCGATTCCGATATCATTCAGGTACAATTTATTGCGGTCTATAATGTGACGAGTGCCGCCGTCTACATAGATGCCTCCGGCTGAATTACTTTTATTCGGAAGTGGAAGCCCGTAAGACGGATTTTTAGTGGATGTGATGTTGTAGATGGTGTTGCCGCGAACGATACCGTTTCTCGCAAGGTCATACGTGTCATCCTCTGAAATGCCCTCATATCCGATCAGATCAATGCCGATGTTGTCTGTATCATGGATGGTATTATTCATAATGGCAAAGGTGTCGACATTGCCGTTAACCGCAAGTGATTCGCTGGAACCTAGCACGAGGTCATACAGTTCATTATCTTTAATGATAATATTGCGTAGGGCCTGTGGATGCTCTGTGCCATAGATGGCGATTCCGTGTGCATCTCTGCCTTGCAGTTCATCGCCTTTTGGCGTTGCCCGGCTAGCTATGGCATGAATTTGATTGCCGAGAAGTTGCACGTTCTCTCCTGCTCCATGTACGTAAATGCCGACAGGGACTTGCCCCGTCTCAGTGGTGGAGAAGCCACGAATCTCCAGATTTGAGATCGTAACATGGCTGACATTGTCCAGTTCGACCATGCCTTCGACACCGCGTACAGATAACGGCTTGCCATCGAGAATCGCTTTCTCTCCAGGATAACTGGAGATTAGCGTAGGTTTGCCTGAAGAAAGCCCGCTACGGGTTATTTTGACTTTTTGGGTGTAGACACCCTGGCGCAGATAGATCGTACTACCGGGAGAAGCATGATCCGTTGCATACTGAATCGTCTTCCATGGAGAATGGATGGTTCCAGGATTCTTATCGTTTCCCTGTGGTGAAATATAATAGATGGTCAGATCATTCGTTTCGGTCTGGACATCTGGTTGTTGAGGAATAGAGAAGGCTCGATCCTGGCAGCCCGAAGATGTGAACAACGTGAGGATTAGAGCAGGGAGCAGGATTAAACGAAACAAGGATATCCCTCCTTTAATTACAATCTGAAAGCTAATTATATCAGATTTGAATGGTAGATTAAGCCATGATATGCTTGGAAAAGTCATGAAATGGAGAGGAGACGTCGAATGATGAAACATCTGTCTGCTGATGAATTAATGGATCAGGAAAATCATGCCTGGCCGGAGCTCAAAGCGCTTTTGGATCAGGGGGGAAATACATATACCTATGCTCCGGTACAGCCGGAAATAGGCAAGAATACGCTGCACCAGCTCCAAGTGAGCACTCGTTCTTATATCGGAGCTGTCGCCTATGAGACGGAGGGCATGGCGGTGGATCATGGATGGATTACGTTGCTGGGCGCAGGCGGTGAGAGTGTATATGGCAGTCTGGCCAGCTGGAATGGCTTGAGTGACGAACCTGCTGTAGAGGCATTGCCGGGCATGATGGTCGTGGCCTATGATGTGGCTGGAGGCTTTTTTGCACTGGATACCGGGAAGTTTAATGGCTCGGGACAGATTTATTATTTTGCACCGGATGCCTTGGAGTGGGAGGACACGGAGCTTTCGTACTCCGAGTTCATGACCTGGCTGGCTGAGGGGGATCTGCAATTATTTTACGAAACGTTTCGCTGGAAAGGCTGGCAGGAAGATATGGCGCAACTGGACAATGGCCAAGTGTTTGCTTATTTTCCTCCGCTCTGGACGAAGGAAGGTAGCGGAAAGAAAAGCAGTAAATCGCCAGTTCATATTGCTGAGGCTTGGAAAGCGGTACTCGAAGCGAAGTGAAAGGTACTGGCAGCGCGGGTGAGTTGAAGTTAGCTGGGTGAGTTCATTTGAAATTGATCAAGCTTAGAGAGGACGAACAGGAATGAGTGACCAGAATGATCGTGCAAGTGTGACGCGTATTCAGTCTCATTATGGTATTGTTTTTCCGCAGGAGTACCTTGACTTTATTCAGCTGCACGGCGACGCTTCTTTTGATCTGATCCAGGGCACAGAGACGGAAGATTGGGAGATACGTTTTCATGCACTGGATGATCAGTTTATCTCGAATAATACGACATTAGTGGATGAGGTCAATCCTGATCCGCGGCAAATTATTCCGATTGCGTGGAGTGTCAGCAGTGGTAACAACTATTTGCTTGATTATCGTGAGAGCCGAGACACGCCTTCTGTACTGGTGATGGAGCATGAACTGGCGATGGTGCGTGAAGATGCGGAGAGTGAGGCCGAGACGAGGGAAGAGGCGCAGCAGTTAATGGAGGAAAATGTGAAGCCGCTTGTTGCCAATTTTCGTTCATTTGCATCGCTTCTTCAGGTGCGGCCACCACAAGCGCAAGAATAAGGTTAGCCTTTAAAGATAGTCGATAAAAATAGATATGTAAAAGCAGCAAAAAGGCTCGCAAACAGGTGCGGGCCTTTTTCGACTTCTATATAAGTTCGACGTAAGATTTTTCTACAGGACGTTCCAAAGACAGATGCATGCTTCATTAGCGACCGGAGGGTACAGAGGTTAAATTGCGCTTTGCAAGTGAAGCCGCTTTGCTGTGCCATAGTGTCAATCCAAGCGAAATGAGACATACGGCCAGCAGGCAGCCATACACCACGTGATAAGCTTCTTGTACCGTTACGCCGGGTATGGCGTGCAGAAGCAAACCGCACACGGCTACAGACACCGAACCGCCAAAGAACTGGATCAGCTGCAACAATCCCATCCCTGAACCAATCTGGTTTCTTGGCAGTACACGTGAGGCTTCGTTATTCAGGGAGGCCATGGAGGCTGACAGTGCTGGCGAGAAGAACACATAACCGCCTGTAATGATCAGGGCGGACTGGTCAAGTCCAAGCATAAACAACACGAGTACCGCGGCGAGCATACATTGTCCTATCAACATAAAGCGCATATTGCCATAACGATCGATCCAGCGACCGACATAACGGGTACAAAATGCCGAGATGATCGCTCCCGGGGCAATGAGCAAGCCGATGGCAAGGGCAGAACGATGATACAGATCGGCTAGCACTAACGGCATCAGGAACAGATTTCCGAGATTGACCACGAGTATGCAGAAACCAATGAGAATAAGCCGAGTGAAACCCGGCGTTCGAAACACCTGTGGGTTCACAAAAGGTAATCTTGCTCTGCGAATATACAGAATATGTACAACAAGAGAGGCTACGCCAACGACCAGCCAGATCCATGACCGCTGTGTAATGGCCACGAGCAGGGTAGTTGCATTCATGATGGTGAGCAGTGCACCCGTAAGGTCAAATGGCTGTTCTTTGTTCACGGTCTCCCGCGGTAAAAAATAGAGCAACACCGGCAGGGCAAGCAGCACCAGCACCGTAATCGCAAACAAACCGTTCCAGCCCATGTACTCGCTGATCAGTCCGCCGACAATCGGACCAAGGCCAAAGGCCATCGCGCTACCGGATGAGATGAGCGCCAGGGCAGCCCCGCGCCGTTCCACTGGAATATAACGACTCGCAATGACTAGACCGAGGCCAGCCATAACCCCCGCTCCGGCGGATTGCAGAATTCGCGTCGTGAGCAGCAAGGCAAAGTTGTGTGCGAACAGCCCGAGCACGGACGAGCAGCCAAGAATTAACAGCCCGACCGTGACCAGCTTACGTACCGGAATTCGGTCGGACAAGCGGCTATATATCACGGTAGACAGAGCATATCCGATGGAATAACTGGAGATAACCCAAGAACCGAGGTCAGAAGTGATCTGAAGATCACGGATAATGACAGGCAACGAAACGTTAAACATGGTCGTGTTCATCACCACGATGAAGAGGCAGCACGTCCAGAGCGGCATTAAAATTTTTTCTTTCACATAACCATTCCTGTCTTGTAAAGAGTTATCATATAATATGAATAGATTTTGGTATTAGCATTATATACGAGGGAGACAAAACAATATTCTATTTTACTCCTCTAATGTTAATATGGCAATAGTGTCATATTTTTTTTTCGAGCGACTACATAACAGGCGTAAGCGGCTTAAGATTGATTAGAATGAAGAAGGAGATTAGATTATTATGAAGCCAGCATTATTAGAGTCCCACAGTGTGTTCCCAACCCTTGATATGAGGAGAACGGCTACATTTTATGAAGAAAAACTAAAATTTCGTGTCGTGGAATACTTGGACGTCGCAGAGCCGCATGTGTGCCTGTACCGTGATTCTACCGAGATTATTTTAACCCAAAGCAATGGACAGAAGGTAATCCCGAATCGAGAGCTGTATGGCTACGGATACGACGCCTATTTCATTACGAAACAGCAGGAAGAGCTTGAACAAGAGTTGATCGATGCGGGTGTAACGATTGTTCGTTCCTTCCATCATTCTGATTATAACAACAAAGAATTTGTAATCGAGGATATCGACGGACGATGGATTGCCTTTGGCATCAAGCAGGGTTAGTAGAAGGTACTGGAATAGAAGAAAGACCCAAGAAGCACCAAACAATCGATCTATATGGTATGAAAAAATAACCCGGATAAACAAACAGGCGCCCTTCCAAAAGGGGCGCTGTTTGTTTATCCAATCTATAATGCACACCGCGATGTCCATCGGTACATCTTGTATCAACTAAGCCGCGGCGGTTTGTTTGCCGCGATTGCGAATCCATTTGATGACATCCATCAGGATCACCGCGCCAAGCGCAAGCCCGCCTGCGATCAGGAGCTCATCCCAGCCGAAGGTATCAGGAATGGCAAAGATGCCGCGAACACCCGGAATCAGCGTAATACCGTAGAGGCAGAGACAGACCACAATCGAACCAAGCACCAGCTTGTTGGTCAGGAAACCGACCTGGAAGATAGTCTGGGTGTTGGAACGTGCCGCAAAGGTTTGCAGACTGCGCGCCAGGATCAGTGTAGTAAACGCCATCGCGACACTCATCTCTTCCGAGATACCGAGTCCGATATACTGTGACACGATAACGGCGACGCCAATGAGAACCCCGCGGATAATGACAGCCTGCAACGTTCCGCCTGCAAAAATACCTTCGTTAATGTCACGCGGCTTGCGCCGCATCACATCCGGTTCGGCTTTCTCCGTGCCGAGTGCAATAGCTGGCAAGGAGTCGTTGACCAGGTTGATAAACAGCAGTTGTAGCGCTGTGAATGGATTAACCCAGCCGACAACCAGTGCGAAGAGGATGGCGATAATGGCGCCGAGATTACCGGCGAACAGATAGGCGATAGCCTTTTTAATATTATCAAATACCATCCGTCCAACGCTGACCGCATTCACAATGGATACAAAATTATCGTCAGTCAGGATCATCGCCGCCGCATCTTTGGCGACATCCGTTCCACTTCCCATGGCTACGCCGATATCGGCCTGCTTCAGTGCAGGAGCGTCGTTGACACCATCTCCGGTCATGGCTGCAATTTTGCCTTTACGTTGCCATGCACGCACGATCCGAATTTTATTTTCAGGGGAAACCCTTGCATAGACGGAGATGTGTTCGAGCTGCCGATCCAGCTCTTCATCCGACATTTTGTCCAGCTCAGCACCTGTGATGGCAAGATCATCTTTGTCAGCCAGCCCAATGTCGATGCCAATGGCCTGAGCTGTTGTTTTGTGGTCACCCGTAATCATGATGGTGCGAATGCCTGCTTTTTTGGACTCTTCAATGGAGCCATATACCGCTTCACGCGGCGGATCAATCATCGCGGTCAGACCAACTAAGGTAAGATCGGATTCGTCCTCAGGCGTGACCTCTTTTTTGTCATCAAAACGTTTGTATGCGTAGGCTAGCACCCGGAATGCGCGTTTGGAGAATGCCTCGTTTTTTTCTTCAAATTGAGCACGAATCTCAGGGGTCAGCGGTTGTGCCTCACCGTGGATAAATACATGACTGCAGCAACTGAACAACACATCCGGGCCGCCTTTGGTCAACAAAGCAGTCTGCCCCTCAAAGGTATGCACGGTGCTCATCAGCTTGCGATCCGAGTCAAACGGAAGCTCGGCTTCCCGTGGAAACCGATCCCGGATTTCGTTGTAATCCTTGTTCACACTGTTGCTAAACGCAATGAGTGCAACTTCGGTGGGATCGCCAAGCTCCTTGCCCTCCTGATTGATGTTCGAATCATTGCAGAGTACGGCAATATGTAACAACCGACGTTCTTCTTCCGACCATTCGGCAGGGTTATCGGGAAACTCGTCTTTTGTACCGTGAGGAATGTAATAATCCACAACGGTCATTTTATTCTGAGTGAGTGTACCGGTTTTATCCGTGCAAATAATGCTGGCCGATCCCAACGCTTCCACCGCGGGCAATCTGCGAATGATCGCATGTTGCTTGGCCATCTTGCTGGTACCCAGTGATAGTACGATGGTGACGATGGAGGAGAGTGCTTCAGGTATGGCAGCCACTGCCACGGCTACAGCAAACATCAACGCATTGATAAGCGACGGGCCGATATTCTCGGTGCCTTCTGTCAGCCACACCCGTCCCGCCTCAATGGCAAAAATGAGAATCGACAGGCCCAGGATGAAAAAGCCCAGCTTTTTGCTGAACGATTCCAGCTTGCGCTGTAGCGGTGTTTCCTTGGCTTCCGCATTTTCAATCAGTTCGGCGATTTTTCCGATTTCGGTTTTCAATGCCGTACCTGTAATGACAATCGTGCCACGACCGTATACAACCAGGGAGCCACTGAACGCCATGTTGCGCCGATCCCCAATTCCAGCCTCTTCTGATATCACATCCGCATGTTTTTCGGCAGCTTCGGATTCGCCAGTTAACATACCTTCATTGATCTTGAGACTGCCGGATTCCAGAATGCGTCCGTCTGCGGGCACGTAATCCCCGGCATCAAGCAATACGATGTCGCCAGGTACGAGCTCCCGCGCAGGAAGCGTCTGTTTCTGACCATCTCGAATAACCTTGGCTTCAGGGGCAGACATCTGCCGAAGGGCATCAAGCGAGCTTTCCGCCTTCTTGGTTTGCACAACACTAATGACAGCGTTTAGCAAAATGACGAGAAAAATAATTAGAGATTCGATCAGATGTCCAAGCACAACCTGCACAGCAGCTGCGATGAGAAGCACGATGACCATCGGATCTTTAAAATTTTCAAGAAACAGTTTCCAGATCGGTGTTGCGTCTTTTCCTTTTAACTCGTTATATCCTACGGATTCTAATCTCTTCGCTGCTTCGGAGGTGGAAAGCCCTCTTTCGGAACTTTGTACCTCCTGCAATACTTCCTCTGCACTGCGCCTGTAATGTTGCAATCGACCAGCTCCTTGGCATGTGATTTATATGTGTATTACCCGAACGGACAAAAACTAGAATCGCCTATTGATATTGTTTTATCAACATTGGATATGTAGTTGGAGGATAGGCTTGAACAGCGTTAGCTGTCAATGTCATTATTCATAATTCCAGTGATACTTATGCGTGGTACTGGTAATTGGTTGGATGATAGTCTGATATAAGTTTTAAAAGGGAAAATATAGGTATTGGTTTACAAAACTGTGTGTCAGATCACAATTGTGTGCCTCCAGCTCTGTTAGGCTAGTTCGTAACGAAGAGTTCATTTGGTCTGGAGGAGATGTATATGTTTTGTTATCAATGTGAACAGACGCCGAGTGGTGGATGTAAAGTGATTGGGGTATGCGGTAAAAATGAAACCATTGCGAGCTTGCAGGATACGATGATCTTTGCCCTGAAAGGGATTGCGGCTTATGCTACACACGCACGCCAGCTTGGTTATACCGATCCTGAGGTGGATCGGATCACACACGAAGCTTTATATATGACGCTTACGAACTCAAACTTTAATCAGCAGGAACATCTGGAGATGGCGATGAAAGTCGGAAATGCCGCCATTCGAATCATGGATGTATTGGACCGTGCGCATACCGATCGATTCGGTATTCCTCAGCCGATCACGGTGAGCCAAAATCAGATTGAAGGTCATTGTATCGTCGTGACGGGTCACAATCTGTACGCCCTCGAAGAATTGCTGCGTCAGACAGAAGGCAAACGCATCAACATCTACACGCATTCCGAAATGCTACCTGCGCATGGTTACCCGGCATTAAAGAAATATGCTCACCTTAAAGGGAATATCGGTAAAGCCTGGTACGATCAGCGTAGGCTGTTTGAAGAATTCCCGGGTGCCATTCTGGCCACAACGAACTGTGTCATGCCGATCAAAGGCACCTATGCAGATCGTTTCTTCTCCTATGAAGTCGCTGGTCTTGAGGGAGTAACAAAGATTGAAGGCGAGAATTTCTCACCTCTTATTGAGCGAGCGTTGTCACTGCCAGTGGCGAACATCCAATCCGAGCAAGTATTAACGACAGGTTATCACCATGAGACCGTGATTGGGCTTGCACCAGAGATTATCCAGGCCGTCAAAGACGGACATATCCGTCGGTTCTTTGTCATTGCAGGCTGTGACGCACCGGGTAAGGGCGGTAACTATTACCGTGAACTCGCTACGTCGCTACCGAATGATACCGTCATTCTCACCACCTCTTGCGGCAAGTTCCGTTTCAATGATGTGGATTACGGTACGGTGGGAGACACGGGCATTCCGCGGTATATTGACCTCGGACAATGCAACAACTCCGGTTCAACGGTGAAAATCGCAATGGCTTTGGCTGATGCTTTTGGCTGCACGGTGAACGAGCTTCCTGTAAGCATCGTGCTGTCATGGTTTGAGCAAAAAGCGGTAGCAATTCTGCTCGGCCTGTTCAGCCTCGGTATCCAGGATATCCGAATCGGACCAAAACCACCTGAATTTATTTCGGAAGGTGTATTGAATGTGCTTGTGGATCTGTTTGGCTTGAAACTGATTACGACGGCAGAAGAAGATATGAATGCAATGTTGGCGTTGTCTTAGATAAGTTTAGCTACATGAGTAGAGTGGATAAAAGAGTCGTGCTTCCTGCACGGCTTTTTTCGCGTTGTAATCCAATTCCCACACAGCATTGCACAGAGCCTGCTATTCAGGTAGGATGAGTTCAAATCGATATGATGGTGGCTGTGAATATGGCGAATTAGACCAATAGAAACGTAGAGTCAGGACTGGGCTTGCAAGTGTGCGGGCTTTTTTTTCAAGAGTATGAACGTAGAAAGGATAAGGATATGCCTCAGAACATGGAATGGATCGCTCAGTGGAGATCAACAAAGGCATTAACCAATACATGGATATCAACCGGGGAGCGGCACTACTTTGCAAGTCACAGCTTGATATTTATTATAGATGGGAAAGCGACATGGAATATAAATGGTCAAAGGGTTCACGCCTCTTTCGGAGAATTAATTGCGATTGAAGAGAAATCTGTGTTGGAGGTCATGGACGGAGGCGATATGGATCTGGCAGGCTGGCATGTTCAGTTCGATACCTACGCTGTATTTGATAATCGGCGGGAAGTAGAGAAATTTGATTGGCAGGTACCGTCAGGCGAAGCCTATCAGAAGATGCAGCTGTCAGGAGGAAGCCTCGCTAGTATTATTCAGCAATTGAGTGAAGAAAACACGGATATTCGGAGTGAACGGGTTGGAAATCAGCACTTGTTATATGAACTTTTAAATAATCTATATCAGCAAAAGGGAGATAGTGAGCTCAATTCGGAAAACGGTGTACTCCGTTCCAACGATTATATGAGAGAGCATTATGGTCAGGTGATTACGCGCGGACAGCTGGCACAGATCGCCGGCATCACCCCATGGCACTATTCCCGCAAATTCAGTGAACAATTTGGCAAGTCACCGCTGGATTATCTGGCTCATTATCGCATCTATCGCGCTCAGGAAGAACTGTTATTAACTTCAGCGACTTCACAACATATTGCTAAAAAGTCCGGGTTTGAGGATGCCCATTATTTCAGCCGCCGCTTTAAACAACTAACAGGGGTATCACCAAAACAATATAGACAAACTTTGAAGCATCGTAGATTCGTAGTGCTCTCTCCAATCTGTGCAGAGATAATGATTCATCTGGGGGTAATTCCTTATGCCGTGATGGTCACTCCGATCCTGCTGTCTCCACATCAACGTGAGCAATTTATAGAATATGGGGTGAGGCTGCTTGAGGTTACGCAATATGATGTGGACTTAGAACTTGTTCGACAAACCCTAGCCGGAGATTATTGTGGGCAACAGTATGACGGAAAAGGTTAAAAAAGAGCTGCGCACGATCGCACCGCTCATCACGGGACTCCATCAGAACATAGAGGCTTTGCTAGATCAATTGGCAGTCTGGTTTCATATGGAAAAGGAAGCTCAGGGACTTCAGTTGCAACTGCAACAACAGATCAGCGAAACACAACAGCAGCTACAACCTATCGTTCAATCCGCCTCGACAGTTATGCTGCTAAGGGTGGAAGCGTTTGGTTATCGTTACTTGGGTGGGCATTCATACGGGATATCACAGTTGTTATATGGTCAGCTTGGATTAGCACTTCCACAAGCACTCGAACAAGGTACAGCCTGGTTCAATCCTTGCTCGCTTGAGTTGCTGGTACAAGCCGATCCGGATTATCTGTTTGTGGAGAAACGAATCATGCAGCATTTCAGCGCGGACGACAATATGAGAAAATTGTTGGCGAGTCCACAATGGAGCCAACTAAAGGCGGTAAAAATTAACCGTGTGACGTTCATAGACACCCATCTGTGGATCGACGGTCATGGCATTGCCGGCCAGCAGCTGATTCTGAATCAGATCGTCAGCCATCTGACAGAAACTGCTCCAGATCGAGCACAATAATCCATGGGGTTAGGCACGATATGCTATGGATGAAACACTTCTTATTTGATAATATTTGATAATAATTATCATTATCAATACATATAAGGGGCGAAGCATATCATGTTACGACGTTTCAGAGGGTTCGGTATCATGCTGGTGGTGATCTGCATTTTGCTGGCGGCATGTTCCAGCGGAACCGAAGAGGAGACAACAGCGGGTATATCAGGAACTCGGAGTGAGGAAGCAACAAGTACAACAAAAGTTGAACCGAATAGCAGTGGAACCAAAGTGGTGAAAGATCAGTTTGGAGAGGTGACCATCCCTACCCATCCTCAAAATCTGGTTGTGTTTGATTCCATCTATGCTGAGTATTTAATTGAGATGGGAGTTACACCACAGATCGTATTGTATACGCCCGAAGTCGAAGCGGAATATCGACCGGCATATTTTAAAGAACACGGTGTTCAGACGATCGAAGTAGAACAGTATCAATATAATTACGAGCAGTTGCTTGCGTTATCTCCGGATATGATTCTTACAGCCGGCGAAGGTATGGAACAGGGCGTATATGATGAATTATCTAAAATTGCTCCGACTGTGGCACTGGATGCCAATAGTGAAATGGAACGGGCAATGCCGAAATTAGCGGACATCTTCGATAAAACGGAGGAATCTGCTAAGGTACTGGCCGAATTTGACCAGAAGGCTGCACAGGCCAAAGATAAGATTGCAGCTGCTCTGGGGGACAAGACAGTATTAGTCCTGCGTGTGGAGCACAATCGTTACCGTTTCATGGGTCCCAAAGGGGGAAGCAGCAGTGTCTTTTTCTATGAAACCCTCGGTCTGAACAGTCCGGAGGCCATTAAAGATTCTACCGATTGGTTCAGTCAGTTCTCTCTGGAATTTTTGCCGGAGTTGAATCCGGATTATATCTTCTTGGAAGACAGAACCCTCGTAGGTTATGACACGAAGAAATCCATGGAAGATCTGAAGGCAAGCCAGGTATGGGCGAATCTGAAGGCTGTGAAGAATGATCATGTTTTCCCTCTGAAAACAAGTGAATTCGTATCTGGTGTGGGTCCCATTGGTTCGGTTAAATTAATGGACTATGTTGTTGGAAAGTTGGTGCCTTAATGACGTCAGAGAAGCAACAGGACATTTATGATATTACGATCGTAGGCGGTGGGCCTGCTGGAATGTACTCTGCATTCTACAGCGGAATGAGAGCCATGCGTACTAAAATCATTGAAGCCAAACAGGAACTCGGCGGATTTATGCGTACCTATCCAGAGAAGTTGATCTGGGATGTGGGGGGAATCGAGCCTGTACGTTGTGAGAAGCTGATTAAATCATTGGAGGTACAAGCGAGAACATTCGACCCTACTATCGTATTCGGCCAACAGATTGATCAGATGCATCGTCGTGAAGATGGGATATTCGTGCTGACAACCAAGACGGGAGAGCAGCATTACACACGCACCATCCTTTTATGTGCAGGTCGGGGAATGACACAGGTCCAAAAGCTCGACATTGAGGGTGTGAGCCGATATGAACTGACCAATCTGCATTACACGGTTACAGATCTTTCCCGTTTTAGGGGTAAGCGGGTTCTGATCTCGGGAGGTGGCGATTCAGCCATTGACTGGGCCAATGAAATAGCTAAAATTGCGAATGAAGTCATTGTGGTACATCGGCGACATGAGTTCGCCGCACATGAAACGCCAGTCGCTCAGATGAAAGCTCATGCTCAGGTCTTAACGCCCTACAGGATCTCTCATTTGTATGGTGAGGGTGATCAGATAAACCGTGTTGAACTAGAACACATGGAAACCAAGGAAATAAAGCAACTTGATGTAGATGAAGTGATTGTGAGTCATGGTTACGATCGTGACTTCGGTAATCTCGTACAGTGGGGACTGGAACGGGAGGATTATGGAGTGACCGTTGATCAGCGCATGCGTACCAGCATTCCAGGTGTGTTTGGAGCCGGTGACTTTATCACTTACGGAAGCAAAGTGCGACTGATTGCAGGAGCCTTTAACGATGCAGTGCTTGCAGTTAACAGTGCCAAGATGTATCTTGAACCCGCAGCATCCGATATGGCGGGTGTGTCTTCTCACAATGCCCGGTTCTTTGAGAAAAACAAAGCTATTTCCAACAGATAGACAGGCGTATGTGTTTGTCAGGAATAGGAGAGATTGTGAGATTCATTGGATGAAAGTCAATAAGCCTTGCCAGCCACCCGAGAAGTTCTTGGTGTGGCTGGCAAGGTTTTTTTATGTTTCAAGTTATGTTGGCAAGTTAGAGGGGGATTGCGAAATCACAGATCAAATAGTATGAGCACTTGTTCGTTTAAATGCTGTATATTTAGTAACTAATTCTCGAACTCGATCAAAGAACCAAAAATGTGAATATATGGTGAAATGATCCGTTGAATTCGTCCGGGATCCCTCCTTTTCTTATATAATTAAAACAATAAGAAGGGAGTTGCCAAATGAAAAAATCGTTATGGATTATTGCTAGTGTGGCACTTGTAATCATACTTGGAACATACTTGATCGCGAATACGGCGGGCCAAAAGAAGACCGAACTAGCGGATGCACCGGATATCCGAAAGCTGGTTGAAGAGATCAGTACAGGCCGGGAAACACTGAAGTCTGCTTCAATCAGTGCGACAACGTTAACCGTGACAGATGCGGGAAACCAGGAAACGTCCTACGATTTGCCGGAAGACGAATTTTTTCTTTCCATTGCTCCTTATGTAGAACAGACACATCCCTGTGAGATTCACAGTTTAACGGGTTGCCGAGGAGAGATGGCGAATGAACAATTCAGTGTGACGATTCATGATTCCGAAGGCAACACCTTGATGAAAGATGAACTGTTGAAGTCCGGTGCCAATGGATTTATGGATTTGTGGGTACCGCGTGACAGAACGTATTCAATCCGTATTGTTCACGGCGGGAAGGTGGCTGAAACACAATTATCTACATACAAAACGGATCAGACCTGTATCACGACAATGCAGTTAATCTAAGCTGAGGTTCAACCCGCACAAGCATCAAGCTAAGAATAAGCAGATCAACATAAAAACTGATGATATAAAGATGCAATAAAGACAAGGAAAGGCAGCCTCAAGGGGCATGTCTTTCCTTTTTCTATTGGTAATTAAGAATGTGAAAATTATGAGACGACGTTGACAAAAAAGAAGTTCATAGGTGATAATGATAATTGTTATCATATAAATACATACAAACATAGAGGAGATTAGAGATATGAGAAAAGGGTTACATGCACTATTCATCATGATGGCATTTGTTTTAGTTCTGGCGGGATGTGGTAAAAATGCCACAACAACAGAACCAACTAAAAATACGGTTTCAGGCGGTGCTCCTGCTGAAGAGTCTGCTGGACCGGTTACTGTCCAAGATAATCGTGGGGAATTTACATTGGACAAGCCCGCTAAACGTGTCGTGACACTGGAATGGACATATACAGAGGATGTTGTTGCTTTAGGGGTTCAACCTGTGGGTAACGCAGATAATGCCAATTATAAAGTTTATGTAACCGATCAAGCTGCTCTGGATGACAGTGTTACGGATATCGGAACACGCAGTGAGCCGAATATGGAGGCTATTGCAGCACTGAAGCCGGATCTAATCATTGCTAATGCCGATAACAATTCAAACGTATATGAGCAGTTGAAGGCTATTGCTCCAACACTGGAGTTTGATCCATATAACGGTGATGGTTACAACTATGACAAGATGACGACCATTTTTAATACGATTGCAACCGCTTTGGGCAAAGAAGATAAAGCAAAAGAAGTACTCAGCAACTTGGATCAGCATTATGTGGAAGCGAAAGAAAAGCTGGCAGCTGCCGGAAAAGAAAACTTCCACTTTGCACTAACACAGGCATTCACGTATCAAAATGCAGCTTCCCTGCGCATGTTCAGTGACAACTCGGTTGTAGTGGGTACGTTGAACAAAATTGGCATGGTGAATGACTGGCAGCCGGACAAACTTGAAAACTACGGTTTCTCTACAGTTGGGATTGAATCCTTATCAACCGTGCAAGATAGCAATTTTATCTATATTACACAGCCAGACGATGATGTATTCGGCACAGCGATGAAGGATAATTCCGTTTGGAAAGGTCTGAACTTTGTGAAGGAAAAGCGCATCTATCAACTGGGAAGTACGACATGGACATTTGGCGGCCCGATATCTTCCAAGGTGTTGGTAGACGGCGTGGTTGAGGCGATTACCAAATGAGTCTGACTCAACAAGGAACGAAGCCTGCCACGAGCTGGCGTATGATAAGCATCTATGGGGGCGGTCTAACCGCCCTTATCGTGCTTTTTTTTGTAAGTCTGTGTTATGGGGAAGCGGCCATTTCGTTGCATGACGTTTGGGGCGCGCTTACAAACAGACAAGACACACTCGAACATAACATGGTATGGGATTTGCGGATGCCGCGCACCGTAATCGGTATTCTGGCCGGGGGTGCACTGGCTGTTGCCGGCGCGTTGTTACAAACGATCACTCGTAACCCGCTTGCGGCTTCGGATACACTCGGGATTAATGCCGGAGCGTATTTTGTTGTGGTGCTTGGTGCCATTCTTTTTCCATCTATACTCAGCCAGTCCCCGTTTCTTTTCGCTGCTATGGGCGGATTGGTTGCAGCGTTCGCAGCTTATTTTATGGGCGGTGGGCGTACGTCAACGCCGGTACGACTAGCGTTATCGGGTATGATCGTGTCCATGGTGCTAGGTTCATTTACAAGTGCCTTGCATATTTTTTTCTCCATGGAAACGCAAGGCTTATTTCTCTGGGGTTCAGGGACTCTTGTCCAAAATGACTGGACAGGTGTGAACTATGTCTGGCCTTGGGTCACAGGCGTAACGCTTCTGGCTCTAGTTCTGTCCAAACAGTGGGATATGTTGGAGCTGGATGAATCAACCGCCTCTTCTTTGGGTCAGAGAGTTGGACTTGCTCGAACAGCCGGGCTGATCATTGCCGTTATTCTGGCTGCCGTGATCGTAAGTGTAATCGGGCCTATCGGTTTTGTAGGTCTGGTTGCTCCACATCTGGTTCGTCTGAGTGGTGTTCGCTCCAATCGGCTTTTGATTCCGGGTGTTTTCATCTGGGGGGCAGCGTTGCTGGTAGGTGCAGATGTTCTTGCCAAAATGATACACAACTCCAGTATGGAATTGCCAACCGGTGCTGTGATGGCGATTATTGGTGCACCATGGCTTATCTGGCTGGTGCTGACTCGCATGAAAACAGGAAATGGTGCTGGCATGACGACATCGATGAGTACAGGCGGACGTGTACGACGTTTTGCCTTCACGCCGATCGCAATTCTGTTTTCTGCCATTACGGTCCTATTGCTGTTGCTCAGTACGATGTTCGGTGGAATGCGTATTCCACTAGGCGATCTGTTATCGAGTTTGTTCCAGTCAGATGGGTTGTTTTCTGGCATCGTTCAGCTTCGTATCCCGCGTACTTTGGTGGCTGCAGGGGCAGGGGCGGCTCTCGCCATTAGCGGGGTGCTGATCCAGATGGCCGTTCGTAATCCACTGGCAGACGCATCGATTGTAGGTGTATCTTCCGGCGCAGGGCTTGGTGCCATGATGGTGTTCATTCTATGGCCCGGGTTGCCGATGTATGTGTTGCCTGTTGCCGCTATCGCAGGTGCCGCCATTGCGGCTGCAGTTGTATTCTCTCTTTCTTGGAAAAAAGGCTTGAATCCTTCCGCCGTTGTATTGCTGGGGATTGCCATGTCAGCCATTGCTGGCGCAGGTATACAGATTCTGATCGTACGCGGTGCCGTGTACGGCAGCAGCGGTTATATCTGGCTGACAGGCAGCACGTATGCCCGTACATGGGATCAGGTCAAAGTAATCGCTGTATTCCTGTTGATTTTGGTACCAGTGGCCTGGTGGCTTGCTCGCAAGTTTGAACTGCTTGTCTTTGACGACAATAGCGCTTCCGGGCTTGGGGTGAATGTACGTCGTACTCGCTTATTGGCAATGACTGTGGGCGTACTGCTCGCGGCTGGAGCGGTCGCTTGTGTTGGAACGGTTGGATTTATCGGTCTGATTGCACCACATATGGTTCGGTTGCTGACAGGGCACAAACTGAGACAGTCGATGTTTCTGTCCGCGCTAGCCGGAGCCGTAATGCTGGTGCTCGCAGATACGATTGGCAGAACCGTGATGGCTCCAACGGAAATACCGTCAGGCATTCTCATCGCGATTATCGGTACACCATACTTCCTGTATCTGATGTACCGATCGAACTGGCGCAAAGCAGTAAAATGAAGGTTGAAGTAAAAAAGCACCAAACCCGAATCAGAAGGGTTTGGTGCTTTTACTTTTGTTTCAAAACAAATCTGTATCACATGCCACACTACATCCTAAAAACTACAATCTACCTGCTTAACTTGTCAGGAATCAGCATACCGCTCGCTTCTACGTAGTGAAGAGCTTGTTGCAGTTGATCCATATCCTGAACGAGAGCAAGTCTGACATATCCTTCGCCTGAAGGCCCAAAGGCGCTACCTGGTGTAACAATGACACCTGCCCGTGTGACGAGATCAGTAGCAAATTGCTCAGACGTATCGTAATGTGCGGGAATGCGTGTCCAAATGAACATCGTAGCTTCGGGTTTGCTGATCGGCCATCCCAGCTTGGCAAAACCTTCACACAGCATATCCCGTCGTTCTTCATAGATGGATCTTACCCGCTCTACATCACTTTGGTCACCTGAAATGGCCGCTATTGCCGCCTTCTGAATCGGGATAAACATGCCGTAATCCATATTGGATTTCAGCTTTTTAAGCATGGAAACAACTTTCGAATTTCCCATACAAAAACCGATTCGTGCTCCAGCTAGTCCATAGGTTTTGGATAGGGAGTTAAATTCAATGCCTACATCCATGGCACCGGGAAAGGCCATGAAACTACCGCAGGTTTGTTGGTCAAACACAAGCTCGCTATACGCGTTATCATGCAATACGATAATATCGTACTTTTTGGCAAAAGCGATCAAATCCTCATAAAAGGAGTCGGGAGCCATCGCTGTTGTTGGATTGTTCGGATACGATACAAGCATGAACTTAGCCCGTTCGGCTATGGCCTCAGGGATGTCTTGTAATTGAATAACATAATGATGTTCCTCTTTTTGCGGCATATAATATAGCTCAGCCCCGGCCAGAAGAGGGCCATCTGCAAACACCGGATAACAGGGATCAGGTACCAGAACAAGATCCCCTTCGTCGACAATAGAAAGGGAAATGTGTGCAAGTCCTTCCTGCGAGCCGAGCAGCGAGCAGATTTCTGTCGCCGGGTTCAGCTCGACTTGATATCGCCGTCTGTACCAGTCACTTGCCGCCTGAAGCAGTTCCTTCTGGTCGTTTACAGCATAGATGTAATTGGCCGGATCAGCGGCGGCTTCACCGAGTGCTTTCATGATGTGTGGAGCGGGCGGGATATTGGGTGTTCCGACGCTAAGATCGATGACGGGTTGCCCGTTCTCCAGCCGGCGGCGCTTTATTTCCAGCAATTTGGTGAAGATGCCTTCACTAAAGTGATCCATTCGTTTTGCAAATCTCATGATCAATCCATCATCCTCCAGTGCTCTTCGTACGCATGTATTTAATAATAAATGGATCGCGTACAAAAGAGAAGAGCAGGAGGGCGGTACAGCTTATTGCACTTTAAAATGACTCAGTTCTTCCTGCAGTTTAGCAGACAGTCGATTCAACTGATTGGACAGATCGGCCACTTGTTGAATACTTTCCAGCTGCTCCTGTGTGCTTGCGCTGACTTCTTCCGTTGAGGCAGAGTTCTCTTCCGTAGTGGAGGAGATAATCTCCAGCGCCTGGAAAATCTCATCTTTGTGCTGATGCACACTAGAGGTGCTGTTTGTGATCTGTGCCATACGCAGCTTTAGTTCTTCCAAATCTTTGTTGATGTTGTAGAAAACCTGCTTCGTGTCTTCTACAGATTTGGTGTTCTCATCGGCAATTTTCATTCCTCGCATCGTGTGTTCTACAGACAAGGATGTTTTTTCTTCGATGACACTTACTTTTTTGTTAATCTCCTCTGTAGCCAGAGCGGTTTGTTCTGCCAGCTTGCGAACTTCTTCTGCAACGACAGCGAATCCTCGGCCATGTTCCCCGGCGCGTGCAGCTTCAATAGAAGCATTAAGCGCAAGCAGATTGGTCTGAGATGCGATTTGTTTTACCGTATCCACAAAACTGGAAATCTCATTCCGACTCTGATCGATCTCCTGAATAATGGAGGAGATGGATTGAGTGGAACTGTGGTTCTCCGCTGACCATTTGGACAGTTGCTCCACAACCGCAAGTCCTTGACTGCTTTGTTCAACAGAGGTTTGCACCATGGACCCCATCGCTTGTGCATCATCGGCAATTTCATCAATTTGGCTTGATAATGAGCCTGTTTTACGTAAAATGTTCTCCGTTTCAATCGATTGATAATTGGTTGCATTCGCAATTTCATTGATCGCCGTAGACGTATCGTTCATGGTTACAGCGGTTCTGGAGGATATCGACTGCAAGTCATTGGATGAATGATTCAGCACTTGAGCTGAATTGCCAACAATTTGCAACATGCCTTGAATCTTCTTCACCATGGAATTCAGGCCATTCGCAATTTGTCCAATCTCATTATTGGATTTGATATCCAATTCAACGGTTAAATCACCTTGCTCAATCTGTTTGATCTTACTCAGCAGCTGCGGGATGGTGCGCAATAGACGACGAAGAGTAATATAACTGATAATGACCAGAAGAATTGCAGCTGCAGTGAACCCGCCAAGGGTAAGCCATGTGAATGTCCTAAGTTCTGATAAAACTTCTTTCTCCGAAATGGTGAGACCTACGGACCAGCCTGTATCCTTGCTTGTAGCATATCCGATGTAACGACGTTCCCCATTGTCGTTCATCAGCTGAATACCGGATTCACCAGCAATCATTTTTTTGCCGACTTCTCCCATATCACCTGTAGCGTTCTTGATATTTTCCTTTAACACTTTGTTCTTATCCGGATGGTACAGGATTTCACCGCTCTTGGATAACAAAATGGAATACCCGGTGCTACCTAGAGAGTAACTCTCCATTATGCTCGGAATATCTTCAAAGGCAATATCCGCTGCAGCAAAACCGATCATGTTGTTGTTATCATCCTTGATTGGATAAAAAATACCCATGAGTACTTTGCCTGCAGATACATCAATGTACGGATCAGAATAGTAAAGTCCGTCTGCATCTTTCACTGGCTGGTAGTAAGGACGTGCCTGAATATCAAAATCCGGTGCGGAAACGACACCGTCGTTTTGTAGCCAGAAGCCTTTTCCGTCCATGCCCGCAATCCATGCATCAGCGAATGAAGGTTCTGCTTCCACAATTTTAGCAAGTGTATCTCTTGTTTCAGCAGCATAAGTAGAAGTGGCTGCTTCTGAAGATGACTTCGTTGTTTCTATGTATTGCCTGAATAATTTGTTAGTGGACATTTGTTTGACCAGTGAGCCTTTTTCTTTAAACAGTGCATCGAACTCACTGACAATCGCTTGTGTTTTGGTCTGGAGCATGGACTCCTGCTGTTGAACCAGAATGTTACGTGTACTTGTGAACATGAATGTTCCGAGTACAGCAAATACGACAACAATGATGATGAGTAGCACAAGAGCCAGTGTGTTCGCCATACTGGATGTACGAGCCCCTTTTTTCCCCCACTTTTTAAGAATGTTTGACATGTTCCATCTCCCCGGATTCTTAATACGAAGTTCAAAACTTCTGAGTTATATGTCGGCATATAATATAGATTTGTGTATATTTTTGTCGAATTAAAAAAAATTAAGAATACGGTAAGGAAACGCTAGTTCGCATATAGTGGTTCATTTAGGGAAGGTTGTTTATAATGAAATGAGCGGGATTGATAATGCGTGATGTGAACAGGACTGAACCAGAACAGGGGGAAGGGTAATGACTCGATTTTGGCATGCTTCGATACAGGGAATGCCCTGGAACGAAGAAAAAATGAACCAGGCTGTGCAGCATTTGCGCCGCAGAGGGACGGTGCATTTTCGTGTTGGCGTGGATACGTATGAGGATTTGACCGAATTGGATATGAACGTTTTTGCAGCCAGGCCTGATCTGATTCTCCACATATCAAATGCGGATATTAAAGCGAAATATCCATCAAACTTCCTTGGACGTTTAGCGCAGTTGAAACATGTGTCCGCCTTACAGCTGGACTGTGCACAGGTGCAGGATCTGACAATACTCGGAGCGTTGAAGCAACTGGTATTTCTGAGAGTGAATTCACCCGCCAAAGCGATCGATCTGAGTTTTATCGAGCACTATCCACAGTTAACGTATCTTGAACTGCACGGTAAATGTAACGGCCTGACCGCGATAAGCAAATGTCAAAGCCTGGAGACCGTCATCCTGAACTGTGAGGTGGACTGTCTCGAGATTTTAACAGAATTGCGGAAACTACAGTATCTGTCCCTTGATCATTGTGAATTAAAGAGCGAGCTTGGGGTACTGGCACAGTCCACCATTTCTATGCTTAAGCTTAGCTCGGTGCGGAAGCTGACGAGTATTCAGGGACTGGAGCAGATGCACGGACTTGAGTATTTGCATGTATCCTTGCCGAAGCTGGAACAATGTTGTGATTTCTCGCAGATGCCCCGGCTCAAACAGATTGAACTGGTTTACATGAAGTCGCTTCAGGATATCGAGTGCTTATGGACAGCCCGTGCGCTGGAAGTCTTGGAGTTGAAAGAGATTAACACAGCCATCAAAGCAACGTCTTTTGCTAGAATGGCAGATCTTGAGCAGCTTCGGCAGGTGGATTTCCGCTTTATTGACTTTAATAAAGGTCGCATTGCAGCTATACGGGAACAGCTCATCCAGCAGGAGAAGTCACATATCATCTATGAACATATACCTGAGCAACAACGAATACAATCGATGGCGATCGAGCATCTATCCCGATATTTAATGTGAAGCAACGCGAATTCATTACAATAAAATAAAATCTATCCTTTTTTACTACGTGTTCATATCGGTAAGAGCAGGTACGTTAATCTCTTTTACACAGGCAGCATTGGACAGGCTGACGATACACCGGACAATTGAAACCATGTCTTGAAGCGGAATGCGTGTCCCGCCATACTCGGATAGTGCGCGTTCCATTCCTTCTGCATAGGGAATTTCAGCTGCCAGCTCTCCCGGATTAATGCAAGTAACGGCTATGCGATCCTCCCGGGTATGTTCTCTAAGCGCTTCTGTAATACCACGGATTGCAAACTTGGAGGCAACAAAAGAAACCTGAGTGCTACCCGCATTGCTTAAACCTGCTGTGGAGCCGATGAGAATGATCTTACCTGCTTCAGACTTGCGAAGCTGAGGTAGTAGAGCTTGAATACATACAATGGTGGACGTTATATTCAAATGGATCAGCTCTTGAATATCGGAAGGCTTATCCTGATCGAAGGTGTAGTGTTCCTCAAATCCTTCCTTTTCCCAAATACCTACGTTATAAATAAGCACATCCAACGTTTCGTTACGAAGCTGCTCTGCAATCTGTTTGGCAGCCTGAAGCTCCGAGAGATCGGCCTGAATCCATACTCTCTGTACACCGTCCTCCAGTTGCAGACTTTCTGGATTGCTACGGGATACAACCCATACTTTATCTCCTGCCTGGGGCACCCCGCGGACAAATGCGTCCCCCAATCCTTTACTGGCACCAAATACAATATAGTTTTTCATACGTAAAAACCTCCTGATGATATAGATAGGATAAACTCAATCTTCTTGAATACTTCGGTTGATAAGTCATATCAATTGAGCTATATTAAAGGATTAATCCAACCTGCATCAAAATTAATAATTATAATGTTATTCTACTATATAGGTGGGATATGGAAGATGAAGGTTGGATGAGAGATGCTTCATTCTTCGAGCTCGGTTTGTTCATCAGATAACAACACAATGTCTTCTCCGCGTTGCTGCCTGAGCGCAATATTATCTCTTCCCCAGGTACACATCACATCCACAATCGTATTCGCTGTGACACCATATTCCGTAAGCCGATACTCGACCTTGGGCGGCATTTGCTCATAAACCTGTCTTGTGACAAGACCATCGCGTTCCAATTCGCGTAATTGTTGAATCAGTACTTTTTGGGAAATGCCGGGCATGCTGCGCTCCAGTTCTCCAGTTCTTTTGACACCAGACATTAATAAACAGATGATAATGGCTTTCCACTTGCCGCCAATGATTTCGAGTGTAGCTTCAATGCCCAAACGATATTCTTTCATTCATATCACCTCGTTTTATATTTACGTGTTCACAGGGATAACTATTTATTTTCTCATAACTGTAAAGCCGAAGTCCATACACACCTTGAGGTAAGTATCTTACTTCATTGTGTGTATTTTCTTTTGGTCTGACGTGGCGGATAATGATCCGTAATCAAGGAAAGAAATCAACCTGTTTTGGAGAGAGGAAGGCCTGCAATGAAAACACTGGTTATTCTGGCACATCCGAATATGACAACTTCAAGAGTAAATCGCCGCTGGAAAAAGGAGCTGGAACAACACGCAGATGAGGTGAATATTCACGAATTATACGAAGCTTATCCTGACTGGAACATCGACATTGCTCGCGAACAGGAGCTACTGGAGTCACATGATCACATTATTTTTCAATTTCCGTTCTATTGGTATAGTTACCCGCCGCTGCTCAAAAAATGGCTGGATGATGTGTTCACGCATGGATGGGCTTATGGATCGAAGGGCAATCGATTGCATGGAAAGCGGATGGGACTGGCAATAACCATTGGGGATCAGCAGGATAATTACGGAAAAGGAGAGCCGGTAGGTTTTAGTGTCGAAGAGCTGACTGCACCATTCAAGGCAAGTATGAATCATGTGGGCGTTACGGCACTGCCGCATTATGCTGTCTTTGGTGCCTCATTTCAGGCAAGTGATGAAGAGATTGACCAAAGTGCTGAAGCGTATATTCAATATATTAAAGCGTTCAAGTGAGATATTTTTATAAAAACAATGAAAATGACCTGGTTCCGCACATAGCGGAGTTCCAGGCCATAGTTTTATTACAAGTGTACTTTAAGTCGAAACACTGATCCTAAAGATCAACAGTACTTCATCACGCTTACTCCACACGGAAGAAGTCAAAATCAGCATAGCCTCCGGTAGATTTGGTCGCGTAGTTAAACAATGCAAAGCGATAACCCATAAAGTGTGGCAACGTATATGACATCTGCAGCGTATTGCCAATGGTTGTCCAGTTCGTTCCATTCAGACTATAGGCGAAATAGGCTTTATCGGTCTGATTGGTGAAGTCGCAGATGACCCGCAAATAAATTTTGTTCTGGTTCAGGGGCACACTTGCCACTTCGGTCATCGTGCCGGAACTGGCGTTTGCCATAACAATTGACTTGGTATTGCCTGTCATCTTGACGCCTACAAAGCCGTATCGGGCCTGAAAAGCGGCTAGGCCGGCATAATCGCCATCCTTCATACCTGCCGTTTCCAAGGCGGTAATGCCTGTACTTTTTGGCCCAAACGTGCGTTGTGTCAGCGTATTGCGAGCCTCCAGTATATTTTTGCTAAGCTTGCCTGTGGTCAGCCGCATGAAGCCGGGACGCTGGCTCAAGGACCATTTTGACGGGTCGGGATTATGATTCCACTGCCAGAACTTCGAGAGAGTGGATGTACCGGAAGCCGCATTAAACTCATCTGAACCGAAGATTTTAGCGGCTGGCTGTCCTTCCACAGGCATGTTCATCGTCAATGGAACTTTGCCATTCACCCCGAATACAGGCCAGTTATCCGACCAGGTTACCGGTACTAGATATGGAATGCGTCCAACGGCTCCTCGGTCGCGAAACAGGAAGCCATACCAAGCACCAGATGCGGTATCCACGATACCTCCTTGCGCAATACCTGAATCTCTGAGTACCACTTTGCCGGTATATGGCCCTGTCAATGAGTTCGCACGATAGGCGAGCTGGATTCGTCCATCACCTGAAGGCCAGGCAATCAGGAAGACGTAATACATGCCATTAATCTTTTGAATGTGTGCGCCTTCTGCTTTTACAATCATGTTGGAGCCGGCAATATTGCTAGCATTCGGAATTAATACTTGATTCAGACCGCCGGATTTCACAGCCTTGGCATCCGCTGTCAACTCGACGATGCTGATGTTATCACTGCCATGGACAAGAAATGTGCGATTCCCGTCAAAGAGAAGGGAGGGATCATGGTAATAACTGTTCAACGTGTATGGCGTCCATGATCCGGTTTCGATGTTGCTGGTCTGATAGATGTAAGTCCTTCCTGTGGAAAGCGAACCGAATGCGACGTAATAGGTGCCATTATTGTAGCGAAGGCTACTGGCCCAAGATCCGCGCCCGTATTCGTTCTGACCGTTATTCAGGTTCTGTGCATCACCGTTGCCAAGGGTGTCATATACATAGTTCACAATGCTCCAGTTGACCAGATCCGTTGACTTCATAACAGGAACGCCCGGGTTCATATGCATGGTTGTACTGGTCATGTAAAAGGTATTACCCACGCGTATGACATCGCTGTCCGGCACATCTGCATAAATGACCGGATTGTTAAACGTTGCCGCAGAGGCAGACTGCGGGGGCAATGGCAATGATGTTAACAGCAGAGGAAGTGTGAGCAGGAGCACCCCGATTTTTTTCCACATAACTATTCCTCCTGGAATGTCAAAATCGATAGAAAAATGATGAACTAATTACGAAATTTCAAGATAATCGATGTAAGCATCCCAGGTACCGTTATCTGTAGTCACAACCAGTTTGATTTCCTGATTCCCTGTGCCGTGTGTGATATTTGGCAAAGTTTGCACGGTAGGTTCAGTGCCGGTAAAAAAGAAGGAACCAGCGGTTACCCCGCCAATAACGAGATCAACACGGGCTGTACTATTGTTGTTGGAAGCCCCGCGAAGAGAGAACTGATGTGTGGGGTTAGCAAAGTATTGATTGTAAGACGCAGAATCATTGTTCGCATAGAGCGCTACACCGTTAAAAGGAGAACTGATCAGCCCGGCATATTGACCGGCAAGGGTCATGCTCTCTGTTTCAACGCGAGTAACGTTTGGATTGGGATTCGGGTTCGGATTTGGGTTGGGGTTACCTCCAGAACCGGAGGTAAACTGCCAGTAATCCAGATTGAACAGATTCCCGTTACCTGAGCCTGTAAACACCAGATACAGGTGATGACGTCCTGTTGTATTGGTGATATTGGTTTCGAGCTCACGCCAGTTCTGTACGCCACCCGTTGAAGTGACGTTAAGCGTGCCGATGAGTGTACCTGTCGGACTGCCAAGGCGGAGTTCGATGTTACCATTTCCGGTAGAAGCCACGTTGGCCTTGAATTTCGAAGCCCCTGCTGAACCGAAATCTACATTACTTACAGCAACCCAGTCCCCGTTATTGATATTCGTCACATTTTGGTTGGCTGTCGGTCCGCCGCTGGCTTGAGTCGGTTGTGTATTGATGCCAGCTTGCCAAGCAATCGTCTCGGCTTCCACTCTGTTATACGGATTAAGATTAGCTGTCTGAGGAACACCGGTCATGTTACCCTGTACTTCCTGAATCGATCCGTCTGCGTTATGCGTCAGTCTGTTGATGTGGGTAGAACGGTATCCTTTGCCATCCCCGAGGAAGGCTTTGCTTACCGTCTGTGCATGGTACGCTACATACCACTGATTATTGAACTGGAACACGGCATGGTGGTTGTTGCCACCTACACCGAAGAAGGTACCCGGATTTTTGAGGAAGTGTCCTTTGTATGTGAAAGGCCCCATCGGGCTGTCACTTACCATATAACCGATTTCACCTTTTGGATAGGCTGCCGGATGGTTTCCGGCAAAGTTGATGCAATACGAATAGTAATATTTGCCGTTGTACTTATGAATACCCGAATCTTCGAACATATAAGGCGCATCAATCGTTGTGGCACTACCGACTACACTGGTCATATCGGCACCGAGACGGATGACACGCGCGGTTTTTGGATTCGCAATGGAGGCTGCGTTATTTTCGTTCGGAATGCCGCCGCCTGCATACAGATAAGCGGAGCCATCATCATCAACAAGCACAGCCGGGTCAAAGAGCCAAGTTACGCCCGACATGCCAGGCGTTCCATGTGTGACAAGCGCACGTCCGAGTGGATCAGACCAAGGGCCGATGGGAGAATCAGCAGTCAGAACACCGATTCCTGCACCTGAATTAGCGAAATACAGGAAAAATTTATCTTTGCCTGCGATCGTTTTCTTGGCCATCGCTGGCGCCCAGGACTGGCTTGCCCATCTGGCAATGCCTTGTCCATTGTTGGCATTATTCGCACCGGCTACCGGAATGTAGCCATGGTCGGTCCAGTTCACCATGTCAGCCGAGGAGATCACGCTGATTCTGCCGATGGAGCCGTAGTTATTTTCGCGGACGGAGCCGTCGTTGTTGTAGAGAAAGGTATCACCTGTCATATATACGTAGACCCGATTATTGTGAACGAGCACGTAAGGGTCAGCTCCTAACTTGTGATCCACGAGCGGATTGGCATTCACAGGCGTTTTGGCAACGGCATTATTCGCTGCGTAGCTGGACTCAGCGGGTAGAATGGAAAAAACCAGAATTAGTGACATCAGCAGAGCTAATGGTTTACGGATTTTCATACGTTCGCCTCCATTGAATTAGTATGGAATAGTGTTATTGAGTTTTACGCTGAATGGTTGAACAGAGCTGTTGGATGAGAGAGGTACAGTGAGAAGAAAAAGAAGAATGATGAGTAAATGTTCTTTATCACACCTCCTTTCAAAGATGAGATCGATAGTATCGTTCATGATTGTGATCTATGGCTTAAGCCATACAACTTGTACAGAGGATAGCCATCTACTGTAGCAAGTTGACAGCAGTAACCCGGTAATAGGGGGGAGTACGAACTTGTGTGTGTTAAAAGTATATAATTTGTCCTGTTGTGTAATGTAATCGCTTTCAATAAAATGGTTTTAAAAGACGAAAAGCAGAGTTGTGACTTATTTTTATGTAATTATTTTTCATTTTTGTTTTAAAATGTTTTTTTGTAGTTGACGATATCATATCACAATTCTGCCACAATACAATCATTTTCTATCAAAATTTGTAAGAAAAAGTTGGGTGAAAGGTTGATTGCTTTAATTGCAACATATTAAGGGGGCATTTGGCCGAATTGAAGCAGTAAGTTTATTCAATTTTTAGAGTGATACCAATATGATCTATACAACGGTGGCCGTAGCTCCTTCATTTCGTGAGGAACGGTCATTTTTGCGTTGAAATACATCCGGATTATACATATTTACAAGCTTAGTACGGATGAAATTCTAAGTGTTAAAGGTACTTATTACTTGATAATGGTGAACTGTCCCCTGGCTATGGTCCACACCGCTAATGAAGTGAATGAATATGACTAATATGTGATCCATGATGCCAAGTAATGCTAGAGTAAGAGGTTCACAAAAGGTGGGATGGGAAAATGGCTATATTATCAACTGGACCGATCGAAAACAATGCTGTTTCCGGGGTTAGGCCGACGCAACAGGTAACGGTCAGATTGGTGAGCCGGGCTACTACAGATGCGGTAAATGTATCTATTCAGGGGTATGTGCTGAGTACAACAAGAACGCTGTATGTAAGTGAATTGATCAGTATTGCACCTAATGAAGCAGTGACCCGAAATTATTTTGCAGATCTAGATGCTTTTGAATTTGTGTTTGGAGTAAGTGATGAACGTTTGGGAGAAGTCGGAATCTCAGTATGGGGCAAAGATTCTTCAGGTCAATTGGTGGTGGCACACCGGGTAGTGGAACACGAAAAAACAGTTCAAGATTTGTAGAAAATAAGACTTTTTTCGAAAGAAGGGAATGTAGCGATGAGCTTTTTATCGACAGGGCCGATCGAAAATAACGCTGTTAGTGGTGTAAGACCGACTCAATCCGTAACGGTTAGAATCGATAACCGAAGTGAAGTTAGTGCCTCATCTGTTCTAATACAAGGGTATTACATGAGTGGCGGGTTGAGAGTATTGTATGTCAGCGAATCTTTGGAAGTCGCACCAAATCAAGTGATAACGAACAATTACTTTGCTAATCTGGATGCCTTCGAATTCACGTTTACTACCACAGCGACGTTTAATGATCCTATTCAAGTCTCCGTATGGGGGAAAAGCAGCACAGGCTCTTTGGTAACAGCACATCGTTTGGTTTCTTCTGAGTTGTTGGGTGAAGTGCCTGGTATCACTGGAGTCACAGGCGCTACAGGTGCAACCGGAGCTACGGGGGCAACAGGTCCAGCAAGCGGAGTTACTGGGGCAACGGGTGCGACCGGAGCAACGGGTCTGGCGGGAGTAACCGGTGCGACCGGAGCGACAGGTCTGGCGGGAGTAACGGGTGCGACCGGAGCAACGGGTCTGGCAGGAGTAACCGGTGCGACCGGAGCAACAGGTCTGGCGGGAGTAACGGGTGCGACCGGAGCAACAGGTCTGGCGGGAGTAACGGGTGCGACCGGAGCAACGGGTCTGGCGGGAGTAACCGGTGCGACTGGAGCAACAGGTCTGGCGGGAGTAACCGGTGCAACCGGAGTGACGGGTGCGACCGGAGCAACGGGTCTGGCGGGAGTAACCGGTGCGACCGGAGCAACAGGTCTGGCGGGAGTAACGGGTGCGACCGGAGCAACAGGTCTGGCGGGAGTAACCGGTGCAACTGGAGCAACAGGTCTGGCGGGAGTAACCGGTGCAACGGGAGCGACAGGTCTTGCAGGAGTAACGGGTGCGACCGGAGCAACAGGTCTGGCAGGAGTAACGGGTGCAACGGGAGCAACAGGTCTGGCAGGAGTGACCGGTGCAACGGGAGCGACAGGTCTTGCAGGAGTAACAGGCGCGACCGGAGCAACGGGTTCTGGCGCTATTATCCCTTACGCATCTGGGTTACCGACTTCGTTGACTACTGTGCTGGGCGGGCTGTTGAACACCTCTAGCTTGGTTGGCTTTGGTAATAATGCGTCTGGAGTGACGATTAATGGAGGAATCATTGATCTCACAGGCGCTGCAGGAACCTTATTGAACTTTGCGTTCTCGGCATCCCGCGCGGGGACAATTACCTCATTGGCTGCTTATTTTAGTACAACAGCTGCACTTAGTTTGGTAGGATCTACAGTAACGATCACTGCACAATTATTCCGTTCCACTACACCGAATAATACCTTTACTGCTGTACCAGGAGCAGTTGTAACCTTGGCACCAGCGCTGACTGGCATTTTATCATTAGGCACAATTGCCAGCGGATTGACCTCAGGTCTGAGTATTCCGGTAGCCGCCGGTGACCGTCTGCTTATGGTCTTCTCTGCTTCAGTAACCGCCGGAATTGATGTGGCTTCAACGATTGCGGGATATGCAAGTGGTGGCCTGACCATCACTTAATGAAATCTTTTACAACTTTTCGATTCCAGGACACAAAACAGAACCTCTTGCTAAGTTGGCGAGAGGTTCTTTACAAGTGGGGATTGTGATTAGGTTGTAACGGAGAGCATGCCAAATGTAGAGTAAATGATTGTTCTATTTTTGAATTCCATTTACAATAACCCATGAGGGAAAATACATATTTTAGGGAGAAGAACATGAGAAGAAAATGGTTGATAGCGTTATTAAGTGTGATTATGTTGTTTGGCGTTGTACCTGCATACAGTGCTGAAGATTCGGGAAAATCTTTAGTATGGTATGGTTATGAAGATGATGGAGATTTGATGGGCATCAATGTTACAACATTCACAGGTAATAAAAGCAAAACAGAATCTATTTTGTCAAAGCGAGTTTCAGATGTAAAATGGGTTGGAGAGTGGATATATTTTCTTATTGAAGAAGACACAGACGACTGGAATAATCATATAGCTAAAATTAAGAAAGATGGTTCAGAATTTACGTATTTAAATAAAGAGGGGAATTTCGGTAGATTTACTGTAGTGGGCAATACGATTTATTTTGTTAAAGATGAAAGGACCGCGGAAACACCTGATGCGTTGTCTTTCGGCTCAATGAGAACAGATGGCTCAAACGAACAAACGATATTATCTAAATCTCCTTTCTATAATTTTAAAATAAACAACGGCTACATCTACTATGCAAACATGGAAAATGACAAGTTTTATCGTATGAGTCTAGATGGTGCAGGAATGAAGGCATTATCTTCAAAAGCTGTTTGGCCATTTGAATTTTATGGAAATGTTTTGTTTTTTTCAGAGAACATAGGCGGACGTTATAATTCTAGTTCTATCGGTGTCTTTTCGGATAAAAACGGAAATAGGAAGAAAACATTTACCACAAAAGGATCAATTGATCCCATAGCATATATAAATAATAAGTTTTATTATCGAAGTTTTTCGGCAGACAAGAATGGCAATAATAAGAGTGATTTGTATCTTTATAATCGTTATACAGGCAAGAAGAGCAAGCTGCGTTCTTTAGACGCAAATGATCGATTTATAGGTACAGTAGGCGATGGTCTTGCATTCCTTTCTTTTGAGAAAGGCACGATTTATAAGCTTGGATATGATGGTAAAATCAAAAAGTAATTCATTGCAGAAAAAGGGATCTCTCGCTAAAAAGGCTTGAGGTCCCTATTTATGTGTCCGTAAAATTGAGCCATTATTTTATGATTCGATCAGAAGGTTAAAATCGGCAATAGAGCTTCATGGGTTTCATTTCGAATTTGTTAAGCTGTCTACGACAAATTGAAGCTGGGCTTCCAGTGAAATGGGATCACTGAATACGAAGCCTCGGCTATTTTCACGATAAACACGATTGTTCTTGACAGCAGGAAGGTTCTCCCACACCTTACCTTCAAATATCGGAGCAACATTTTCCTCACCAGTCCAGCCACTAATAAAAATGTAATCCCCTGCATATTGAGGTAATAATTCCAGAGAGAGCTTGACCCAGCCTTTTCCACTGTCAATGGCCTCTTTTTGAATTATAGGGGGTGCTTTCAGATCAAACTCTCCATAGATAATATCTCCACCTCGGCCAAAGCTGCCATAAGCATAAAACTCTTTGGCACTTCATGAATCAAAGATTGATACAGAACGATCACCAACAGCTTGTCTCACCAGCGGTTTGTATTTAGCAATTTTGGTATCCCAGTCTGCAATCCACGCGTTGGCCTGTTCTTCTCTGCCCGTCATTTTGCCAAATTCAATCAATTGCTTGCGAAAAGGAACTCCGTATTCCACGGCAATGGTCGGAGCAATTTTGGACAATTTTTCAATCGTTTCTGCATCATTCCAGACCACGATTAAATCCGGCTGTAGCTCCATTATTTTCTCGTATGGAACGTCATTTCCAATATTTACGACATCATCAAGCTTTCCTTCAGTATAACTGTTGAAAGATTCGTCCCCAGCTCCAACGGGTTTAAGCCCAAGGGCTAACAAGTGCCCTGTAAATGCCCCAGCCACCATAACTACACGTTGAGGATTTTTGGGGATCTGCACGTCGCCGTTAATTGCAGTGTAAGTTACTAACTCCGAATTGTTGCTTGTTGCCGTGCTAGATGTCGTATTTGTGCCAACCGCCGGACTTGATGTGCTGCCACTCGTTGAAGCTGTGCTTGCTGGTTTGGCGCATGCGGTAACTAAAAGAGTCAGGCACAACAGCAATGTAATGCCGACGGGTAATTTTCGTTTATACATCCGTAAATCTCCTTTTCCGTCTTTTTGATAATGATTATCATTACTGTTATCAATATAACGACGAAGTTTACGGGGGGCAATGGATGATCCAAGCTTTATAATAGGATGATCGGCGTTTTTTGCTGAGGAAAATCCCTCGCTTTTAAATTGTTTTGGCGTAATACCGGTTTGTTTTTTGAACATTCGAATAAAGTAGGATACATCTGGATATCCGACGGTTGAAGCAATTTCATGTAGAGACAAGTTTGTTCTGAGCAGAAGTTCTTCTGCTTTCATAATCCGAACACGTATCAAATAGTCAATAATACTTGTGCCAGTTTCACGCTTGAAGCATTTCGAAAGGTAGGGCCCGCTATAGTGAAAGGTTTGTGCGAGTGTTTCCCTGGTCAAGGGTTCAGCATAGTATTCCTGGATGTAATGTATGAGCTGAGACGTCAAGTTGGGGGATGTTGTTGTAACTTGCTGCTGATCCAGTTGTTTAAGCAAATCATATACGAATTGATAAAACAGTGCTTTGACATGAAGATGCTCTAAACGCTTTGAAGTATGCCATTCGCTCAGCATTTGTTCGGCCAGTTTGTAAAGGATGGCGGGATGAAGAGGAACAAAGCCATATTGAAGACGGAATGGCGCCTGTTGCTCCATCTGTCGGAGGACATGCCGTTCAGCAGATTTTGGCAAGTAAGCTTTATAAAGAATCAGATAATAATGAAAGGTATCCTCTGTGAGGGTAATATCCAGACGTGCGCCTTTGCCTCCATGTAATATATAAAAAGGTTTTGAGACATGCTCAGTTCCGTCTAAAGTTACAGTTGCACTGCCATGAGTTACGTACAGAAAGGCACTCGCTGGAAAGAAATAAGGAGCAACACGATCACCGGCTTCAATAGTAATATACCGCACATCCATGAGGTTTAACGTCGCCCAATTCCAGACTAGCAGCTGTTCTTGTATATCTATGCTTGCTTCCAATGGAGAGAGTCTCCCTTCCTTAAACTAAAACTATAAAGCCCGTCATAATGGAATTATTGTAATGTATCTAAACTATTTTCAACGGTTACGCATGATTTGAACAGGATATTTTCTCCACCTGATAAAAAGAACGGGGAGCTTACACTCACGAAAGGGGTCTTCTGCTAGATTTAGAAGCGGGTTAATATAAAAAAACCACCCCTGGCCCGCAAAATGAAGGGAGAGAGATGGTCACATGGAAAGATATTTATATCTCTAAATTACTTTCATTAGTCAAGCGAATCAGTGGTACAGCTTTAATTCGGCAATAGACCACCACCACTCAGCATTGTCCGTAGTCAAAGCAATTTTGACATATCGTGCCTTCTGGTTCGCGAACATCACGGAGATCAAAGGATCTGTTCCCGCAGCTTCTGAAACCGAATCCCATTGCTCGCCATCTGTTGAAGTGACGATTGTGAAATTGCGGGCATAGTCATTGTTGCTGCTGCCTGAGTCCATGGTTAGACGGCTGAAATTTTGGATGCTTCCCAGATCGATCTGAATCCACTGGTCTGCTTGTTGTCCGGATCCAGAGGTCCAGCGTGAGTTCAGATCATCATCCAGCAGTGCACCAACGTCTTCAGACGTGGAAGCTGTACCAGTCCAAGACGTCCGATCCAGTTCGGTAGGTAGCAGTTCATCCTCTTCCTCGGGTATCCATGGTGTCTGATCGGCAGTGTAAACTGTGATTTCAGCTATAGACCACCAGTGGGAATCCGTTCCGGTCTGGACTATTTTGATATAGCGAGCCTCACGGGAAGCGAAAGCAATAGAGAGCACGGCATTTTTCCCTTCACCCGCTACCACAGCTTTACCCCAGTCCGTGCCATCCAGAGAGGTGTATACTTCGTAACCACGAGCATAATCGTCACTGCTGTGAGCACTATCCAATACAATCCGGTTCACAATCTGTGAATGGCCCAGATCCAGCTGAAGCCACTCACCGCCTGATTGTGTCTGACCGGTAGTCCAGCGTGTTTGGTTCGAGCCATCCAGCACCGTGGCAGCCTCCTCACCGGAAGACGCTGTGACGGACCAGCCATCTGGAAGCAGACGTTTTTGTTTTCCTGTTCCATAGTGATTAACAAACAGCTCAGAGACCGACCACCATTGATCGGATTCCCCCGTCTGTACGATCTTTACATAACGTGCCTGCTGCTCAGGGAAGGAGATAGAAAGACGTCCTGACGCTCCTTCGCCTCCAGCAATGGATGTTCCCCAGTTTTGCCCGTCATCGGAAACGAAAATGCGATATTGCCGCGGATAGTCATCCTTCGCGTTCCCCGGGTCCAGCTCTACCGCGTCAAAAGCACTCGTTTGTCCAAGATCAATCGTAACCCACTGTCCCTCCGTTTGCTTTCGTCCGTTCGTCCATAATGTGTCTCGTTTTCCATCCAGCATGTAAGCTGTGACATCGGTTCCTTGTGTGGAAGAAGCGGTCACGATCCAGGTTGACCGATCGGGCAACGGGGCTGGAGCCGGATTTGGATGCTCAGGTGTTTGGGCCAATTTCCCGAATCGGGCGAGCTTGAGTTCCGAGACGGACCACCAACTGTCTGCTGGAGCAGTCAAAACAATTTTGATATAACGCACAGTCTGCATCCCCAAATCAACGGACAAGCTCGGCGATGTTCCTGTTCCCTGTGCAATCGGCTTGCTCCAGTTCTCATTGTCTTTCGAAACGTAAACTTCATACCCGTGGGCATAATCACCCCAGTTATTGCCGGAGTTCATAAAGAGAGTATCCATCATCTGCTCGCTGCCCAGATCGATATGGAGCCAGTCTCCAGGCTGTTGCGTTTGTCCAGATGACCAGCGGGTAGCCAAATCTCCGTCAATCATGTGTTCCACTGCTTCAGAACTGGAGGAGGCGGTAATCGTCCATGTGCTACGATCCAGATAAGTGACGCCTTGTGAAGCATCCGGCTGCTTGACTACCGTATGCTCCAATGGATTGACCTTTACTTGAGCTTTAGCATAGACGGTAGCTGAACCCAAAGCCCCGCTGGCATTATAGAATCGAACCGTTTTGGCGGTATCGGACGGATTCCAGATTTGCGCTGTGTAGACGCCATCCTTTTCGTAGACCGTTGCGGCCGGAGAATCAGCCCAAATATCCATTGTACGTGTTCCCGTGGATGCCATACTATGCATGAACCAATAGGCGTTAAAGACCTCGTTTTGCTGCATGTCTTTCGTATTCCACTTTGCAAGAGCAGCCTCCGGGTCCCCAATGGATTGGAAAGGCCAGATGATGTGCTGCCATGTGCGCTCCTGCTGACCACCCAGATCCTTGATCAGACCGTTGTATAGTGCGGCAGTATTCTTTGGATCACGTCCATAATAGGTCATCCACTCCGCTGGTGGCAGCCAGTGAATGCCGTAAATATGCTCTGCGTCGTTGGAGAAGTACGTGCCATACAGGTAAGCACTGCCGTATACATGCCCTACGGTAGCGTGTTTGTATCCTTCCAGCCAGTTATCCCCATCGTAATTGAACCAATATTGCTCGGCGGCTTTTTCCTCGGTGACGAAGCCCCAGATGCCTGTATCGCGATAGGCTTTATTCCCTGTTACTTCGCCCCACATATATTGCCCGACCCAGCTGAACAGGGCTTCGCCTGCCGCTTCCTGATTGTTTCCGCTGCGATTGTCGGCATAACCGCCCGCCCAGGAATGGCCTGAATAGGGATCAAAATTACGCATCCATGGGAATTGATTGTCTGTGCGCGAAGGATTGGCGTAATCCCGGATTAGCAGCTCAACCATATCGCCATAATCTTCTACAAACGATGGATCATACATAGCCAGCACCGCAGATGCGAAGACGTAATAGCCATAGGTGAAATGATGATCCGTTAGCCCGGTGTTGACCCCGAACCCGCTTCCATAAGGGAAGATCGTTCCCCATTGCTCCGAGTAATAAAAATAATAGGAGTGCAGACGTTCATCCGGTGAGTAAGTGTACCAGTCTGTCAAAATGTTTCTTAACAGGGACAGGTAGTGGTCCCGACGTTCGATATCCCCAAGCTGGTCGCTAATGAGCACACCCAGTGCAAGCGGATGAAGCTTTTTTCCCTGCCAGTAGGGATCTTCGCTCATTACATTGCCTGACGTATCTGCATCGAGCTGATCCAGGTAGCTGATTAATTGCGCGCGTGAGTATGTCGGATCATCCGGCTCCACAAATTGCGGAATAATGCCATAAAAACGATCCTGTGTCGTAAAGCTGTTGCCTTCGCTTACTTTCATCATCCCACGAATGGAAGGATAAGTGAGCTCCGTGAGTGGAGTTGTGGCAATTTTCCACTGGTGCGGGAACAAAGCCATTAATGTACTGGTGGAAAAGTTAACACGCTTTGTTTGTGTAACGGAGCTGAAGGTCGTTGTAACTTGGGAATTGCTCTCGTTGTAGTTGTAATCAACCTTCGTATCCGTCACAAAAGCATAGGCATGCCGGTAATAGTATGCTAACTCTGATGCAGACGGCAGGGTAGCCAGCGATAAATAATTTTCGTTTGATCCCAGCTTGATCTTAAGTGTATTGCCAAGCTTTATAAGTGTGGTACCCTCTGGTGCATAAAGGCCGTAGTTTCTTGTAAAGGTTTGGGGCGAAGGAGCCCTGTCTTGATTGGTGACTTCTATACCGATATGATCTCCGGTCCATGATTCCCCGTCCTTGAGCACAATCTCACGGTTTTGATCATCAAAGAGACGTGTGATGTTCGGTGAACGGAGCAGGATCGTGTCCGGGTTCTCGAACGTGTTGTACAGGAAAGGGGAGCCTTTGACAAAGGTTGTATTGACCTTCGCCGTGTCGTCGTCACTCATGATGATGTTTGCGGAGTAATCTCCGTATCCGGCTACCTTGGTATTCACCTTGGACGGATTCATATTGCTTGTTGTCAGGATAAGGTCTGCTTCACCATCTGCATCCATCGAATTGCCGTCAGCAGAGAGGTATCCTGCACCAGGATTCAAAATATGAAGTCCCTGCTTGGTGTAACGATTTTTGAACGGGAGTGTAACCAGACTGTTTCCATCTCCTAAATCCGAAACAAGAATTGACTGCCACCAGTCATTAGATGGAATCGGGGCAGTGATGTCGGCTGTGCGATTTTTCGGGTTTTTCGGTTGCAACATGGTGATATCGTTAATGGCATAACTTCCGGCCCCAACCTGCACTGAGCTCATCTCCGGGATAGCCGGAATGGTGTAGACCGGTTTTTCATCACCTTGAATATACTCATATACATCAAACGCATAGAGAGAATAGCCATTGGTTGTACCTCGGCCAAGCCCTGCGAACTTTACATATCTGGCTTCTGCATATACAGGAATGTCATCTCGTCCGCCGTTACTGTGTAACTCCCGAACCAACGTAGTCCAGTGCTCTGCATCGCTCGATACCTGAATGTCGTATGCGCGTCCAAACGCATTTTCCCATTGCAGCGAAATTCCTCCGATTTCATGAGGTTGACCAAGGTCCACAACAATCCATTCCTGATCCTTGTATATGGAAGACCAGCGTGTACCTGGGTCACCATCCGTCACATTGCGCGCTTCGTAATTGCGCTTTTCCATTTTGGCCTTGTCTTCGGCAGATCGACTAGGTTCGTCAATCTCTTCCGATGACGCCATGACCGATTTACCAAGGGCAAGGTTGGCAGCAACCGGTTTTGGAGGTGGGTTTGCTCCGCCCGTTCCATACACATTGAACGCGTACAGAGATACACCGTAGGCTTGCTGCGCCCGTTCATGACTGAACAAACGTACATATCGTGCATTGGCGGAAACCTCAACTTCCGTCATACCGCCTTGACCCTTCGTTGTAGAGTATACTTGCGTCCAGTTCACCTCATCGTTGGACACCTCAAGGTCGAAGGCGGAGGCATAAGCATTTTCCCACTCAATCGAGATGTCCGAGATGGAAGCAACTGCACCCAAGTCAACATAAATCCACTGAGGGTCTTGCTGCCAGACACTTTCCCATCGGGTATTTTTGTTGCCATCCACCGCATGATCGGCTGTATTTCCGCCAAGGGATGAGGAACTATACACCGGTCTGTTCAGTGATAAAAGATATGACCCTTCTGCTGCAGCGTTTGCTGCCTTGCTTGGCCATAGCGGAACACTGCTGATCAACAATAGCATAGATAACAGCAAGTTCACGCAGATACTGCGTTTGTTTCGTGTGTGGCTCGTTCGTCCCTTCATATCTTCTTCTCCTTTGTTAGCTTTTGTCTGTTCATCAGACAGAACTTTCTCTTTTTCCTAACAACCTGTTATATGTATAATTCTGTTCTCCCGTGCCGCATGCCTGAGATCCGATTTCAGGTTAAAAACATGGGATAAGCGGATGTTCATTTGATGTATATCGATCATTTGCAGTGGATTATAAAGTTTTTTTAATCG
Organism: Paenibacillus sp. RRE4; assembly: GCF_031844205.1. Classification (NCBI taxonomy): domain Bacteria; kingdom Bacillati; phylum Bacillota; class Bacilli; order Caryophanales; family Paenibacillaceae; genus Paenibacillus; species Paenibacillus sp. RRE4. Next base: position 3,628,023 of record NZ_JAUZUT010000001.1, on the reverse strand, counting down.
TTTTCGGAGAAAAAGAGACATATGTCCTACAGGAGGCAATCGTGGTGTGTAACTATGAAATACCGAATTGGGAGCACGGTCCGATAGCAATATAATGTTTTCTTTGTGCTGTTGTGCAAGCGAAATACTATTCTTCCTCGGGTACTTCTGATAGGGCTGATTTATTTACTTTTTACAGAAACGTCAAAAAGCCCGCTAACCGCGAGCTACATGATTTTCTACAGGGACCATTTAGATGAGATCATTAAACATCAATTTAACGGCTATCTTTTCACGATAAATTGGTTTTTCGATAGTGCCCCAGTACATAAATGCTTTTATTCTAGTATAGAGATAATTTCTTGCTGAACTAGCAGAGGTTGTTCCAAATATACATAGTGTCCGGAGCCTTGTGCAGTGACATGAGTAGCCAGATTAGACAATGATGCTAAATCTTGTTGCATTTCAGCCCATTTAATTTCCATTTCTGGACCCATGCCGTGTTCTGTTGCGGAGATTACGGTCAATGGTAAGTTTCGCAAAGCATCCTTCGAACGCAGTTTTTCGATATATTTAAAGCTCTTGGTTACTTCTGCATAATTCCCCTCCGCAGTAAACTGTGATTGATACATTTCAATAAATTCGGGCGGCAAGGTTGCCAGAACAGCTTCCTCTTGCTTTTCGTGAGAAGCGTCGATCAGCACAGCTCCTGCAACTTCATTGGTATAACGATCAGCAAATCCTCGAACATTCAATCCGCCAATACTGTGTCCTACCAGTACATATGGACCTGGAATATTAGCTTTTCGAAGCAACTTATGTAACTCTTTCACCTGTTGTTTTGTTGTTTTATCTTTGGTAGTATCGTCACTAAGGCCGAGTCCAGCACGATCATAAGATACGGTTAAGGTCTTTTTGGATATTACGGATTGAAGATCAGACCAGATGGAAGAATCATCACCATATCCGCTAATGAATACAACGGTAGGAAGTGATGTTTTCACTCCTTGAATATTTGCATACAAGGCAACCCCCGTGCTTACTTCATACAGTCCGCTAGAGCCAATTTGATTCGTTTTACCTTCCACAAGTGGAGCTGACATCAGAAAAACCAGACAAAAACTTAGAGATAAAGATAGCCAACGCTTCATCTTACATACCTCCTAATATAGGAATGATTAAGATATTCATTCATATTAGAGTATATCCTTCGAAGGTGAAAATGTAAATAATTATATTAATTATATAAAATTTAATAAAATATTGATTAATTGAAAATTGAGCCTTGGAGGACTATTATGAAGCACACTTACCTTGTTTTATTGTTCGTAACGATGTGGCTCACTAGTGCATGTGAACAGTCTGATCGCAGTGTGAACAAAGGGGAACATGGAAGTCCTGCTACTCAGACAGGGAGGGGCACGATCAACAATCTAAGTTTATCTGCTTTGGATTCTGAGAAGGCTTATGAACTCTCTGCAGAGGCTCTATCCGAATATTACAAAGCTATATGGAACGGTCTGGAATTTGACGGTAGCAGATATATGGATAACCCGAACCTCAAACTTTATACGGAAAAGAAGATCAAATCACAATATAATCTGTTTCGGAAGAATAACCTAACCTATAATCAAGTAAAAGAGGTCAAGATGGATGCTGAAAAAGTAGACATTGTTGAAGGAGAGCAAAAAGTTTACTATCTAAAAATGAATGCACGTATTATAAAGGATGTAGGTGAATATGCGGAGTCTACTGAATTCCTGGTACAAGATCTGAAAGGCAAGTTAATTATTGTAGACTGGTATACATCTGGAAAGGATAGCTACGATTCCATTATGCGTGGGGAGAGTCAGGTCATTAATAATCCTGCCATCTGGGAGAATAGTGAATGAAGATGAATAAATGTTTAACGGGGCATTTAGAGAGCTAGCTGGCTTAAGGAAGACGGCAACGTGGCTGATTCGCATCCTGCTTAACGAATGTCTCGAAATAAAGTGAACTACGATTGTTAGTGATCAGTGGCACCTGAAGCCTCCTCCAGCGGAGGCTTTAGGTTTTATCTTCTCGGTCCCGCAGTATGTTGAATAATCAGTGATTCGGCGTCAATGGTCACCGTAAGATCGAAAAAACGGTCACTGTGCCCCTCTCTCCAGTCCTCCGGAACATCTTCGGAATAAAATCAGAAGCGAAGCAGTCGCCGCTCAGGGTTTTGAAGAAGTTCAACAGCGCAGTCAATCGAGCATATCGACAGATCAAGGATAAGCGGCGGTGACCATCGCTGTACTGCTTCAGTCCATTCTGCTACTAGTTGCTTGGCAGCTTCTACAGCAATGAGGAGATGAAGTGCATACTCTGAACCAGTCATTTTTGCTGCATTGGTCTCCTGTTGCTTGACGCTCGTAGCTTCCAGAAGTGTTGGAACATCCTTGCGGTCGATATTAAAGATGCTACTTGGAAATTGCAAATTCGAATGTATTCCATGATATGACTCCGTCATCGTTGTTCACCTCTTCTTAATGGATTGAGGAGGTACCCCTCAATAAGTTTAGCAGGTCTAAATCCTTTTTTACCACGTTTAATAGATAACAAAATAAAATACGGGCACCCACCGCATTCCCCTCATAACTGATCTAACTTACTTCATTTTGTTTGTTCAGATATCTGAAGAATGTTCATCAAGTTTAGGAAACCTATTTAAGTTTTACATGATTTTTTATGTTATGTATATTAACGTTTGTTTATATTTTTATAAGTATATCCTCGGATTCTAGCTCTTTTTTGTTATTTTTGTTAACAAGAAAATATTGTTTTAAATAGATTTATATGTTACCTTTTATTTATGTTATATAATCTTACATATTGTTGCATAACGTAGGAGGGGACGTAATGTTTATTAACCGAACGATTAGGAAAATTGGGGTTTCAGTAGGGATTTTAGGTATGTTTACAATTGCTCTACCTTCAGTGGGCTTTAGTATGCCGTTGCAACCGACAACCATCGATAAGGTAGAAGGTGATTATTATGTAACGTCTGCGATTGAGAACGTTCGCTGGGGATCACTGCCTAATCGAGATAGCTCTCCGATTCTTACTGTACCATCAGGAAGTGCTGTAACATTTGATACGGTATCGCATGAGGGACTGATCGAGGATCAAGGAAGAAATCCAGTGGAGTACTTCGGCAAATATGGCATCTCCCCCGATGGAGTGTTAGATGATGCGAAGGCAATTGCGGCGTCTGCGATTCAGCATGATTATGTAAAAGACGGACCTCATATCATCACTGGGCCAGTAGCCGTTGAGGGAGCGATGCCAGGAGATGTTCTTAAAGTAGAAGTCCTCTCGTTGCAAACTCGAGTTCCCTATGGTGTCATTTCTAACCGCCATGGTAAAGGCGCCCTTCCTGGCGAATTTCCAGAAAATACAGGCCCACAAGAGGGAGCCAGCGCAACAAAACCGGAATTGTATAATAATGTATCTATATTTACGCCTATTGAAGAAATCAACGGCAATTGGTATGGTGTATTACCAACAAAAGCCGGCAAGAATGTGCGTTTCCCGATTAACCCGTTTCTAGGTGTTATGGGGGTTGCGCCAAATACCAGTGAAGTTGTGAGTTCGATCCCGCCTATTGAAACAGGAGGCAATATGGATATTAATGAGTTAGGTGTTGGTGCAACTATTTATTATCCGATTCAAGTTAAAGGCGGGTTATTCTATACTGGAGATCCACACTTTGCTCAAGGAGATGGGGAAGTAGCGTTAACTGCATTGGAAGCTTCCTTAAGAGGGACAGTTCGGTTAACGGTGTTAAAGAAAGGTGACCTATCAATCCCGCATCGTGGAGAGTTCACGCAACCCTTTGCCGAAACAGAGGATTATTGGATTCCGATTGGACTGGACCCTGATTTGGATGAAGCAATGAAAGAATCGGTGCGCGAATCAATTCAATTTTTATCCGATAAGCTGGATATGGATAGAAGTGTAGCTTATGCATACCTATCGGCGGCAACGGATTATGAAGTATCCCAGGTCGTAGACCGAACGAAAGGGGTTCATGGACTCATCCGAAAGACCGATTTTCTTGAATATGTTGACGTTGCAATGAATGTAAGGGGTACGACAATCAAACCGGTTGTTCATAACGATGAGTTTTACGTACCGATTCGAAGGATTTCGGAGCTATTGGGCGGTACAATAGCGTGGGATAATAAGTCGCGTACAACGCAAATCAAATTAGGCACGAAAAATATAAGTGCTCAAATTGGTTCAGATGTGTATTCAATTAACGATAAACTGGTGTTCAATAGTAAAGTGCCAAAGCTTTTAAATGGCGAAACCGTAGTTCCGGTTTCTGTTATCAATGAAATACTAGGTGCTTATGTAAACTGGACGACGATCGACAAGACGTTAACGGCAAACGTATCGTTAAGTAAAAAGCAATAATCGATTTCATTATTCAATCGTGGTGGACGGATGTCCATCGCGTTTTTTTCTGTTATCATGAATCAAAAAAGGACTAACTGGGAGCGTATTAACTCTCTCTCAGTTTAGTCCAGAAAGACTTTTCTCAAAATATCATCAAAATTTTTATTCTTCCCATAACCCGCTTGCGATTGTGATCGAAGATATGTCTACATCCATTCAGACGTTTCGACCCAGACCACCGGATCTTATACACTAAGTCCACCGTCCACAGGTAAAACGACCCCAGTAACAAAAGATGAATAATCACTAAGCAACCAAGCGGCTGCGTTAGCAATCTCAATAGGTTCAGCCGGACGTCTGAGAGGTGTCTTTGCACGAATCTGTTCAATGATATCGGGATTAATAGAAACCCACTGCTGAATCATATCGGTCATGGTGGTTCCTGGGGCAATCGCATTGACACGGATACCCGCTGGCCCGTATTCGACCGCAGCTGTTTGAGTCAGGCTGTTTACCGCTCGTTTAGATGCCCCGTAAGCTCCCAAGCCCGGATTCCCCTTCAGACTACCCACGCTGCTGGTGTTAACAATAGAACCTGACCCTGAAGTCTCCATCATCACTTTAATCTGGGCTTTCATGCACATCCAGACTGCTTTATAATTTACGGACTGGATTAGGTCGAAGTCTTCTTCTCTTTCATCCACCAGCGATGATACCGTGACTCCGATACCTGCGTTATTAAAAGCGGCATCAAGACGGCCATATCGTTCCACTGTAGCTTTAATAGCTTCTTCAACATTGCTTGCATCTGACAGATCAGCTGTAAAATATGTAGCATCTCCACCCGATGTCACAATCTCATTCCTGACTTTACGCAACTCAGACTCTGTCCTCGCGACGAGCATCACAGAAGCCCCTTGCTGTACAAACAGCCTTGCTGCCTCAGCTCCAATACCTCGCCCCGCACCTGTAATCATTACTACCTTGTTAGCCAACATTTGTCCTGCAATGGTTGTCATATTCATTCTCCTTGCCTGGAATTGTTGATCTCATCAACTACCTTCAGTATAATTTGACTACTAAATGGTCACGAGAACCTGCTTAATGGTAGGATTGTGAGTGATAGGATAAGGGGGAGGTTTACTTGAACGACAGTGAGCGCCGTTTAGCGCTAGGTAATTTCTTAAGAGATTTACGCTCCTCCGTTTCTCCCCTTGATGTTGGCCTTTTGCCTGGCAATCGTCGTCGCACACGAGGCTTGCGGCGAGAGGAGGTCGCCGGGATCGCTAATATAGGACTCTCATGGTACACTCGCCTTGAACAAGGTCGTGATATTCGTCCGTCGGTAGGTGTACTGGAAAGCTTGGCTTCAGCACTCAAGCTGACACCCAATGAGCGAAGACATCTCTTTCTGCTTGCTGGAGAATCACTGCCTCCTCAATCAACGATCATTGAAGAGAGAATCAGCCCATCCATTCAGGAAATGCTGAATGAATTGAATCCTAATCCGGCCTATGTCATCGGGAAAAAGTGGGACTTTTTAGCTTGGAATAAAGCGGCAGATGCTGTATTTATGATTCATAGGGTGTCACCCCCGCATGATTATAATTTGATGTGGCGCCAATTTACGGATTCTATTTGGAAAGAAGGATCGGAGGACTGGGAAAGTGTCTCACGAAGAATGATTGCTGAGTTCAGAACGTCAAGAGCGCGTTATCTGAACGATGATTCCTTCGACAAGTTAATTGAAGATCTGAAGAGGACAAGTACTGATTTTACAAGGATGTGGCAGTATCATGAAGTGCCAGTCTCCCTTGACGGCTACAAGAAGCTTTTGCACCCCGCGTTTGGAGTGATTGAATTTGAGCATGTCACCCTTCAATTCCCCAATGAACCAGATCAGCGAATGATGATCTATATGCCTCATCCGGCAACAAAATCCCGTTTAGAGCATTACTTCACGCATGAGTAGACAACCGTGAAAGTTGAAATGCCCTTCATTCAGAGTGTGTTTGTCTTGAGGTACTGTAGATTTGCGTTCTGTACCTACTTTTTCCCCGTCGCCACCGGATTCCGCAGGACTCGGGATTCTTTCAGCCTAAATAAAAAAAGCCCGATTCCTTATTTGGAAACGGGCTTGGAGCTCCGAATATCACCTCGTGTTTATCGTGAAATATAATAAGCACCCTTCAAATCAGAGTTACCTTCGAATACCAGCACGTTACCATCCACCTCGTACCAGCGTACCATTTGTCCTCTAGTCATGGTTGCATTCGGCGTTCCATAGACGGCAATGACATGCTTCAATTTATTGATATCGAACAGAATATTTCGCAACGTACGGCCACCCGCATTGTATATAGAAGCTACATTTACGAGTAAGCCATCTTTGAAGATGAGATTAGTTCCATCATAATAATATCTGTTGGCTTCCGACAAAGGCCTTGCGGCAGGTTTACCATTTTCCATTGAATAATAATTCCCTGAATCATTTTCGATGGCCTCGTACAGATCAGGGCGAGCGATAACATCTGCTTCTTTCAGATCCTTGGAAAAAACATGGAGCACTTTGTATTCGTAGCCTTTACCTAAAAGGGAATTCAAGAAACCTCCAGCCATGCCCAATTTTTCGTTCAGCGTCTCCAACGGTACGAAGGTCTGCCCAGCCCAGGTTAATACCGTTTTATCGGTTTTGGAGACGGTCATTTTATAATTGCCACGATTGATCGTCAATCCACTGGAAGTTTTGGACACTGTAGCATCCGCTGCCTTTGCAAAATCATTCACTTCCACGTACCAGCGGTTGTCCTTCGTCAGGAAGGGGCCTTGGCCAGCATAGTGCATCGGTTTGCCATTTACGAGCATTTGTGGTGGGGCTTGCATGGAGATCAGTTTCGATTGGTCACCCGTGTACCCACCTGTATCGGCTTGTACCAATTGAGAATTTTCCATGTTACGGGTAACAATTCCTGTTGGCACATGAAGGTAGTAATCTTTCTTTTCGGCTTGGAATAAAAGAATTGAATTGCTTATCTCCTTATATATTCCAACGCCGATATCCGAAATTTCGGATACAACTTTTGCCGTTTTTGTATCGACGATTCTTATTGTTTTTTCTTTGTCTGTTTGCTGACGAATCAGAACATAACGTTTGTGCTTACTGAATCTTATAGAACTTGAAGCATCTGCGCGAGATAATGGCTTGATTGCTGCACTTGCAGAAGTTCGATAACCTACCATATGATTTTCGCTTTTTGGATTTTTATAGGATACATAAGTTATTGAACCGATTTTTTCCTCATAAAAAACATTTTTTGGTAGTGGTGCGGGAATCTTGCTTTTGGTTCGGGTTCCGTCTGAATTCAAAATGAATGTTTCTACCGAGAAATTATTATTTCCATATGTATTGTAATTAGATGTTTTTGTGTACTCGGTGTATCTTAAGGTTTGGTCGATTTCCTGTGGATATCCAGCAATACGCGCCAGCAGCTTGTTACTGAGTAGCGAATAGATTCGGAGATTTCGTTTTTCATAGTTTATTTCTCCGTTACCTTCCTGCAACGTATAGCCTCCAAAGTCATAATAGATTCGGAACGGAGGCCGGCTTTCCCCGAACGTTTGTACTTGATTCAACACGCTTAGAAGGTTGCGCTCGAGATCATATTTATAGATAACATGATTGCTTACTGACTTCTTTTCGCCTTTTGCATCTGGTTGTTTGTCTGTCGTTGAATCACAATAAATCGTAAAAGCTAGCGGACCTTTCTCTGTATTCATCACATGTGTGCCAAAACTCGAAAAGCAGCCTGGATAAAATGTTTGTTTCAGTGCTGGATCATCTTTTTTGCGAGCGTTCTCCAAATATTGAGCATTTTTCGATACAGCACGTGCCTGCTTTGGAAATTCATGAAGTTCAGTCTCCACACGACCGTCATCAAAATAAAACTTCGTTACACGAACCTGAGGTATAACTCTGGATGTTTCTTCCTCATATTTGAATTCAAATTTGAATTCCGATTTGTACCGCTCTTGTGCTGCTTCTGCTTTTCCACCTGTAATCGGTAGCAACCCACTAAATAAAATCATAGCTACTACGATCAGAAACTTTGTGGTAAAGCGTACCTTACTCTCTTTCATACTCCATCTCCTTAAAATTGTATATTGGTTGCTAAATTATTCATTATAAGAGAATAAGGGGATAATACCAAGAAGGAAAAGTTTGGACGGTCTCTTTCTCAGATTGGTGCTCGACGTGGGACCTAGTCGTAACAAGCAATATCGCCTCAATATCTTAAGCGAAAAATTCTCCTACTAAACGCGATAAAATGCCGCCATGAGTCCTTAGACCAAGGCGACATTTTTGCTTAGTTATTTCAAACCATCTACAATGTATCGGAATCCTAAATTTCTTCCCCCGTCGCCACTGCATTCCCCTCATAACTGATCCAGTCGCTCCAGCTCCCGGAATACAGCTTCACATTTGTGAATCCCGCTTCTTCGAGCGCAATCACGTTCGGGCAGGCGGAGACACCGGAGCCGCAGTACACGATAATCCCATCGTCTTTCCCCAGCTTCACGAACCGCTCCTCTAATGCTTCAACACCAGACCAGCGACCATCCGCATTAAGCACATCTTTCCAAAAATAGTTCACGGCCCCCGGAATATGTCCGGCCTTGGCATCGATCGGTTCCTCCAGCCCCGCATAACGGCGGGCATCGCGGGAGTCGATGAGTACGGCGCTACCGCTTGCCGAAGCTTGTTGCACATCCTCTACACTAGCGAGCATCTGCGGCTGTAACTTTACGTCAAACGAAGACGGAATCTGTACCGGCACGTCCGTTGTCACCGGGAACTTGGCATTCTGCCAAGCGGAGAAACTCTCATCCATAACATAGACTTGCTCATGTCCCAAGTAGCGAAGCAGCCACCATAAACGTGATGCATTCATGCAGCCTTGGTCATCATAGGCAATGATGCGACTATTGGAGCCGATGCCTGCTTTAGCGAGGCGGCTTGCGAGTGCAGCCGGATCAGGGAGTGGATGGCGTCCGCCGTGCGCAGACACAGGAGAAGACAGATCTTTTTCCAAATCGAGATAGATAGATCCTGGAATATGTCCAACTTCATAGGTTTTTCTACCAGTCTCCGGCTGACCGAGCAAGAATCGGTAATCGGCAAAGACCACATCCGGTTCATGCATTCTGGTAAGCAGTCAGCGCATGGATACAATATTTCTCATTACAATAAACACTGCCTTTATATGTAATAAGTTCAAGTATATAACCGGGTCTGAGACTAACAAAATATCGATAATATGAGTTTATATTACTTTAATATTATATTTCGACAGAAGATTCATAATAACGAAAATAATCATAGTAAATAACTACTATTCCAATAATTTTTATTAAATGGTATAAATATCTAAGGGAAAAATTCCCTTAATTATTTACATATAAAGAGGTGAGACGAGCATGAAAATCAACGTGAAGAAAGTAGAAGTATTGGTACCGCTGATCAACCACCACAACTAACTTAAGTAACAGTAAAAAAGTAGGAGGTGAGACGAGCATGAAAATCAACGTGAAGAAAGTAGAAGTATTGGTACCGCTGATCAACCACCACAACTAACTTAAGTAGCAGTAAAAAGTAGGAGGTGAGACGAGCATGAAAATCAACGTGAAGAAAGTAGAAGTATTGGTACCCCTGATTAACCACCACAACTAATAAGCAATGTATTATATGTAACAGGGCCGCTGCATTGCAGCGGCCCTGTTGATAAAGGAGAACTTATTTTATGCGTCCAAAATTCAAAAATGTAATGAATCCAATAGTAAGATCAGGAGATAATATTAGATTAGGATTTGAGAGAGAAGTATTTGAAATTGAAGATAAGGATGGAGTAATTCTCCGATTTATAATGATGTTAAATGGACAAAATACTCTAGAAGATCTGATATCAAAATGTGGTCTTTCAAAGAGAGAAGTAATGGATGGACTTGAGGCACTTGATAGTATCGGCGTTATTGAGGATTTTGATGCCAGTGTAGAGGGACTAACATTATCTGAATTAGACAGATACAGAGCTAATTTAACCTTTTTTTCTAACTTCAGTGATTTAAAACAAGGGAAATATAGTCACCAATCTAAGTTAAAAAATTCAAAAGTAGTAGTTTTAGGGTTAGGGGGGGCAAGTCTCACCGCTGCTTCATTAGTCGGTTTAGGTGTTGGCCAAGTAATAGGAGTAGATTATGATACAGTAGAACTAAGTAATCTAAACCGGCAGTTTCTTTACACGGAGGATAGTATAGGAAATTTCAAATCCCTTGAAACGGAGAAGAGGCTTAAACAAATAAATAAAGATATTATAGTAAATGTTCACAACTTAAAAGTAACCTCTCCAGATGATATATTAGATATTATTAGTGGAAGTGACTTGGTTATAAACGGAATAGATTCACCGGGGATTGTTGCGAGTCGTTGGGTAAATGCAGCGTGTGTTCATCATAAAGTACCGATTGTTCAAGGAGGAATAAGTAATACAAAAATTATTTGGGAAACTATTTTACCCGATTGTGGGTGCTACGATTGTTTCTTAATAAGAAGTTTAAGGGTAGACAAGCACTTTGAACATCAATTGAAGGCTCTGTACGAAACTAGATATGAAGAAACTAACTCTGCAGTAGCACCTCATGTTGCATTACTATCGGGTTTTTTGTCGGCTGAGGTATTAAAATTGCTAACTAATTATACACAAAGTATGATTCCGTCGACAACGCATGTGTACGATACAGCTAAAATGGATATCCTCAAATCCGAAAGTTGGTCAAAACTTGATGAATGTCCAACATGCGGAAGTAGTAGGAATTTAAAAGGAGTGGTTAGTCTTGAGAGATTGATTGATATTGCGAACAGTGAGGTACATATATGATTTCTGTTAATTTATCATCGAAGGTCTATGCTAATCACTTGACAGTACAAAAAGACGGAGATGAGTATACAATTGGTGATTCTGAACAAAGTATTTATATTCGAATCCCCATTGAAGGTGTTCTAGCTATAGAACTAATGGATGGCATAAATACACTGGATGAAATATCGAATTTATTAAAAAAGAATCACGATGTTGAGGTAGATATTATTGATTTTGTGGAAACGTTATTAGAGTTAAACCTAATTCATAAATTTAATGATGAAGTCTTGGTAGCTCTTAAGGCTAGTAAGAATGAAGGCAGAATAAGAAAAAAAGTTGGTAGATTTTTCTTTAACAAGTTTGCTGTTCTCATTTATTTAACTTCTTTTATTGCATCTGTAATTATTTTTGCGTACAATCCTAATTTTCTTCCGTCTTATCAGGATTATTTTATTTTTAATGAGTCAGTTGGTTTAAGTTTGCTTATTTTATTTTTAATATCATGGAGTTTAACGATTCTGCATGAATCTGCTCATTATTTTGCAGCAGTATCACTCGGGGTACCAGTTAATTTTAAAATTAGTATAAGATGGTTTTGGATGGTTATTGAAGCCAACATGAACTCTTTGTGGTCAATCGAAAGGAAAAAAAGATATTTGCCATTTCTAGCGGGTATGGCTTGGGACTCAGTGATCCTTTTACTTGCACTCGTGTTCCAGTACATCTATCAACAGGATTTATTAATTGTGGGATACATGAGACTGATAGTCCTCATACAAATATATAAGTTTTTATGGCATCTTCTCATTTTCTTCAGAACCGATCTCTATTATGTTTTAATCACTATTACAAATTCTTCGAATCTATTGGGACAAGCAGTTCTTTATTTGAAAAAAATCTACAGTACAAGTGCTCGTATAGAATGGAGTAAATTGAAACAGAATGAACAAGCTATTTCAAGAGTATTTTCATTTATTTATTTAATAGGAATATTTTCGGCAATATTGCTCTTTTCATTCTTTTCTATTCCAGGCTTTTTGATAGCGGTATCTAAAGCTATTGATAATCTAGCAAATCATTCTTGGCAGTCTTTATACTTTTGGGATGGGACAATTGTGATAGTTTTGGCCTTCTTTAATCTGGCTCTATGGATTGTTGGTGCTTATAACCGTTCTAAAGAGTTAAAAAGAGAAACTTCAATTCAAAATACATGAAAGCAGGTGTAAGCATTAATACTCATGTCTTAATTTACGACGGCTTTGTCAATTTTGAAATAATGTTGGCAACTTATTTAATGAAAACTCAAGGAGAAATTATAACAGTGGGTTTAAATTCCGAGATGGTGAATTCTTATGAGGGATTCGTTGTTAAACCCCATGTGGATATAAAAGAAATTGATTGTGACGAAGTAGAAATATTGCTTATTCCAGGAGGAGCTATTGGCGCCGTAGAAGGCAATCACCAGCTAACATCACTTATCAAGAGGTTAGACATTAACCGGAAATATATTGGTGCCATTTGCTCAGGAGTTGAACTTGTTAAACAAGCAGGGGTTTTAGAAGGTAGGGAATTTACTGGAAATGGAATAATCAATGCCGAAACATATACAGTTAGTCAGAACATCATAACTGCAAAAGCTAATGGATATGTAGATTTTGCGATTGAGTTAGGCAAAATGTTAAATATTTATTCTGACGAAGATGATTATAATGAAACAATTAGATTTTTTAAATATTTTGAGAATAATTAGTAATATGAAATGAGTTCAATTGTTGCTATCTATCAATGACTACCCTGAACTCTCGATTAGTGGAGTTTCACCATATACATTAATTTGCTATGGGTCTGCACCAAAATCAAGAAGTAGTAAATCTACTTCATAACTCTTATCAAGTAGTTGCGAACAAAGGTGTAACAGTTTGATTCCTTTCAAGTCTCACAAATTTGGATTCAGAAGTTGTGTAAAAATTAATAGCAGTGTTTGTTCAATTTCCAAGAACAAAACATTCATCTATGAATGTTTTGCTCTTGGAAGTTTTCGTTTCTATAGTACTAAATAGAATAGCATATTTTAAAAGATAGTTGTTTTGACAAGCTTAAAGAAAACTTGTTGTATTTATACATTGATTCCCTCCTTTTATCTCCATTCAAAATCTGACGACGTATATATGTAAATTATTTGGATGAAGCAATGAAAGAATCGGTGCGCGAATCGATTCAATTTTTATCCGATAAGCTGGATATGGATAGAAGTGTAGCTTATGCATACCTATCGGCGGCAACGGATTATGAAGTATCCCAGGTCGTAGACCGAACGAAAGGAGTTCATGGACTCATCCGAAAGACCGATTTCCTTGAATATGTTGACGTTGTAATGAATGTAGGGGGTACGACAATCAAACCGGTTGTTCATAACGATGAGTTTTACGTACCGATTCGAAGGATTTCGGAGCTATTGGGCGGTACAGTAGTGTGGGATAATAAGTCGCGTACAACGCAAATCAAATTAGGCACGAAAAATATAAGTGCTCAAATTGGTTCAGATGTGTATTCAATTAACGATAAACTGGTGTTCAATAGTAAAGTACCAAAGCTTTTAAATGGCGAAACCGTAGTTCCGGTCTCTGTTATCAATGAAATACTAGGTGCTTATGTAAACTGGACGACGATCGACAAGACGTTAACAGCAAACGTATCGTTAAGTAAAAAGCAATAATCGATTTCATTATTCAATCGTGGTGGACGGATGTCCATCGCGTTTTTCTTGGGAAACGTTCAGGTACTGAAAATACACCGCTTCAGGCATCGGCCTGCAAGGCGGTGTATTTGTCTTCGAGATGCGATAGACTTGTCCTCCGAACTACTCTTCCCCCGTCGCCACCGCATTCCCCTCATAACTAATCCAGTCGCTCCAGCTCCCGGAATACAGCTTCACATTTGTGAATCCCGCTTCTTCGAGCGCAATCACGTTCGGGCAGGCGGAGACACCGGAGCCGCAGTACACGATAATCCCATCGTCTTTCCCCAGCTTCACGAACCGCTCCTCTAATGCTTCAACACCAGACCAGCGACCATCCGCATTAAGCACATCTTTCCAAAAATAGTTCACGGCCCCCGGAATATGTCCGGCCTTGGCATCGATCGGTTCCTCCAGCCCCGCATAACGGCGGGCATCGCGGGAGTCGATGAGTACGGCGCTACCGCTTGCCGAAGCTTGTTGCACATCCTCTACACTAGCGAGCATCTGCGGCTGTAACTTTACGTCAAACGAAGACGGAATCTGTACCGGCACGTCCGTTGTCACCGGGAACTTGGCATTCTGCCAAGCGGAGAAACTCTCATCCATAACATAGACTTGCTCATGTCCCAAGTAGCGAAGCAGCCACCATAAACGTGATGCATTCATGCAGCCTTGGTCATCATAGGCAATGATGCGACTATTGGAGCCGATGCCTGCTTTAGCGAGGCGGCTTGCGAGTGCAGCCGGATCAGGGAGCGGATGGCGTCCGCCGTGCTCGGTGACCGGAGCAGAAAGGTCCTTTTCCAGATCAAGGTAGACAGCCCCCGGAATATGTCCGGCTTCATAGGTTTCACGTCCGGCATCGGGTTGACCGAGCAGGAAACGGCAATCTACGATGGCAACATCGGATTCGTACATTCTGGCGAGCAGCCAGCGCATGGATACTATATTTTTCATAACAACACACCGCCTTCATATGTAATGAGTTTTTTTACACCGTCTTCGGTTCAACAGGAGCAGGAGCGGCGATGGGCGCATCAGCTGGAATGGGCTGGGGTTTGGTTTTGCCATACCGAATGAAGATCCACACCCCGAACAGGATCACGACACCTGCCGACATTTGAAGTGTACTCAGTGCTTCCCCCAGCAGTACCCAGGCCAGCATGGATGAGAATACAGGCTCTCCGAGCACACCCATAGATACCGTGGTCGCGTTCATATATTGCAACAACCAGTTGAAGAGGTAATGTCCAAAGATGGTAGGAACGATGGCAAGCAGCAGGAAGATTCCCCACTCCGAAGCCGCGTAACCGCCGAACGGATGCCCCATGAACAGATTGTACACCGCGAACGTACAGGCAGCGACAAGAAACACCCAGAAATTATACGAGAATGCACTGAGCCCTGTTCGCAAAAATTGACCCAGCAACATATGCACAGCTACTGCCATCGTGCCAAGTAATGATAAAATATCCCCCTGCAAAGCAGTACCCGCCACCTGAAAATCTCCTGCACCAATAATGATCGACCCGAACAGCGCGATCCCCATACCGATGAGCATCATGCGGTTGATTTTGGCTTTGAACAGCCACACCGATCCGGCTAGAATCAGAATCGGTTCCAGAGCAAGGATGACGGTAGAACTGGCGACACTGGTTAATCGCAGTGATCCCATCCAGAGCAGGAAGTGCAATGCAAGCATCACACCGGAAGCGAGTAACAAGATCCACTGCCGGACATTCAGACGAAGCATTTCATGCCTGTGCGGCCAAACGAAAGGCAGCATGAGCACATTGGTTAAAAACAGGCGATACATGGCAATGACCGCAACATCTGCGTCAGACCAGCGTACAAAAATAGAAGAGAAAGAAATGGCAATAATGCCGACAACAAATAACAAATAGATGGATCTGCCGGCACGGTTCATGCTTGTCATAGGTGTAGCTCCTTCTTGTAAATAGATAACCTAAATCACCTCATTATACAGGAGAAGGTCAGTGCAGGGAAGATCAATAGCAAGTAAAGATACTTCACTACTCAGCAGATATCTTGATATATATAAGTGTTGTATGAACGCTGAAAAAATTGGAAGCAGCATCTCGGCCATGAGACACGTTTTGCTTTTAACAACGAATAAATTCAGTTGCACATCCGTGGTTAGACAAACATGGAAAAGAGATAAGCAGATTGTAACCGAGCTTGTAACTATTCTGTCATTCACAGGCACGGTTTTTCTATTAATCTTCTATATAGAGACGTGAATCGATATAATATTCCATTCATCGGGAAAAAAAGACAGTTGGGAAGTGGCTAGGTCGTGAGAGTACAACAAGAAACAACGCGAGACTATGGAAATGCGATTCGCAGTGTCAGTCGAAAACAAACTCATAAAAGAAGGAAAATCCGCTACGGCAGATTGAGCGTGGCAATCATGCTCTTGCTTGTGTTTGTTGCGGGCTTGACATATGTGTTTATCGGTATGACTCATTGGATGAAAACGGTAATGGCACCACCGCCAATTGCTGTCATTGAACAACCTGCCAAGCTGGGGATGATTCAGGTCACACCGGAGGCGAAGGAGGAGCCGGCACGATTTATGGGGCAGGTTCGAAAAGTGGTGTACATAACATTTGACGATGGGCCAAGTCAATATACAGATCAATTGCTGGATATTTTAAAGCAACATGAAGCGAAAGCGACGTTTTTCATGATTGGACGGCAGTTGAATGAGCATCCGGATGCGGTGAAACGTTTGGTGAAGGAAGGTAGTTATCCTGGGTTGCACAGCATGACACATAACTACAATAAGCTCTATAAGAGCGGAAGCTCGGCGAACTTTGTGAACGAGTTCAAAAAGGAACAGAAAATGGTCGAAAAACTGATCGGATACAGACCGCATCTCATCCGTGCTCCCTACGGGAGCAGTCCGCAGATTGGCGAAGCATTCAGGGGGGACATTGCTGCGGCAGGCTTCAAAATGTGGGACTGGACCACAGATTCCCTGGACTGGAATCTTCCCGGTCAGCCGGATAAAATCGTAGCCCGAGTGAGCAACAGTGTGCACAGGGATAAGGAAGTTATTTTAATGCACGAACGGGAACAGACTGTACAGGCGCTGCCGCGCATTATGAAGCTGCTGGAAGAACGGGGTTATGAATTCGAAGTATATGATCCGAACGCACACTGGGTCGCCAATTTTAGTGGAGATACCCGTCTGTAAACGATAGATGGCAAGAGAAGGAGAACACATGTTAATCACGAGCAAAAAAATGACCCTTGCAGTATGCAGTTTATTGCTGATGCTTCTGCTCAGCGGGTGTGGAGAGCCGCAGGAGCCTGCGGCCAATCAGGTGAATCGTTTGGTGGAGAGCGGTCAGGAGATCGACAAAAGTCTGAAGACTTTGACACGTTATGAAGCAGAAGATATGGAATTATACAAGACTATTTTAAGCAAAGGGAAGAAAAAGAACAGCAATATCGAAGCACTGCTGGATCAAGCAGAGGCTGACATTCGGGAACGACGAGCATTGCTTGAACAGACGAGTAAAGTTATGGAAGATACAGGAGAGAAAATCGATGCACTGCGCCGTTCTCTGAAGGAGCTGACCATTGAGAAGGAAGAGACGCTTGCTCATGCAGATAAAGTGCTGGATCAATATGAGGCCAGAGCCAAAACCTATGAGCTATTTGTAGTTTCATATGAGCATAGTTTGAATGCTGAAGAACAACTGTATGGGCTTATGCGAGCAAGTGTTAAGCCGAATCTTGTTAAAATTAAACGTGCCATCCGCACACGTAATGAAGAATACGCCAAGCTTGCGGAAGTACGTAAACAATTCAACTTGCAGACGCAAGCATTCAACGCCGCGCATGAGCAATTGGTCAAGCTGGATCAGGCGGGCTAGGCTGGAGAGTTGGGCTTTGAATACCGTTTATGCGTGATTGAGTTGCCTGATTCCCGTGTAAGTAAATAGTATACGAAGCTATATAAATAGAACGAACAGTCTTTGCACAAAACAGCGATTGCAAGGTTCCGCCGCTACCCGGAGTGATCGTGTGAAGTATCGTTGGTTCCATGGATGTAGCAACATGGACAAGCAGCATTGCGTTTAAGCTAACGGAGGTGTTCATATGCGAAAAAGGAATAGGGCAAAGGTCAGCACTACATTAGTGGTTCTGCTTATGGGATTCTCGCTTGTGGCTTGTGGAAGCAGTGCACCTGCACTTCAACCATCTGTGAACAATACAAAGGAAACGTCACCAGCGCCGGAACAAAAGCCGGAGGAAAGTAACGTTATTGAAGCAGAGGGAATACTGACGGGCTGGGCTGACCCGCACACGGTTGAGATTCGTGTGAATGATAAAGCGATGTCTTTTCAGGTGAGCGAGGATATGCAAAAGTTACTGGACGATATCGATGATGAGGATTCGGTTCGTTTCAAATATATAGAAAAAACGGTGGATGCATCAACCAAACAGCTGGTACTTACCGAGATTACTAAAATCGCATCTGCGGATGACGGTAAGACGGGTACTGGGCCAGGGGACATCGTTACATCAGACCGTCCACAAACGTCAGAGCTGGAAGTGACGGTGGAGGGAATTACGGAGAAGCGGCCAGTAACTCTGGCGCAGGCTAAAGGATATTCACTATATATCTTTGAGCCGATGGCTTTTGATGCAGAAGACCATGAGTTAACAATGAAGATTGATCCGGGGTATAAGGTAGAGATCGAGAAGTTGCCTTCGGACTTTAATCTGGATTATTTGAAGATGGACGCGAAGGAAGAGTTGTCCGAGGTGGGGGAAGTCAAAGAATTAACCCCTGAACAGCTCAGCAATGGGCCGATGAAAGATGCAAGACTGTTTATGATGTCTCAGAATGGGAAAAAAACGCAATATTTCATCGTCAAGGAACTGGACGGCAATGGGTTCATTTTCCACATTGATGCGCCGGTTGGTGAACCTTCCGAAGGTTTCCTGCCTATGGTGTATGCATCAGTGAACTCGATTATGAATGAATAAAGCGAAATTGTGGACAGCGTGTCTCCTGAAAAGAGGGGATGCGCTGTTTTGGTGTTGATGGAGAGCAGGATGAGCAGATGTTACAGCTTGTGGTGTTCGAAAAAAGAAACACTGGCAGAGCCGGAAAGAACAGGATCAGCACACGTTCCTCCCGGCTGTTTGCCGTGTTATTAATGTTGCTGTTGGTCAACGGCCTTGGTTGATTCTCAGCCTTGACTCAAGTTCAAGTGAGTAACGTCGGTACCTTGTGCCCTTGAAGCTCTTCATAACGGGTTATGATCTGCTGATGAAGGACATGGTCTTCGGGAATGCCCATGCGCTCGCGGATAAAAGGAGAGAGGCCGTCTTCATGAATGAAACGTTGCATCTTCATGGCTTCCTCATCGCGTTTGTCATCAAACAGCATTGCGGCCGCCATCGCAGAGGTTAAGTGAGGAACAGCCATTCCGAATTCACTGGCCTGCATCGCTGGACGAACAAGCCGGTCATGAGGTGAAAGCTTGCGAAGTGGAGAACGTGCAACCCGGGTTACTTGGTCGGTGAGATTGGGGTTGGCGAACCGTCCCAATATCGTATCGATATATTTTTGGTGTGTTTCCGCGTTGAAACCGTGTTTACGAATCAGTATGGCTCCCGTCTCTTCCATGACATGACGCACCTTGGCGCGAAGATGCGTGTTGCTCATGACCTGCCGAATAGTCTTCAAGCCTGCGAGATAACCGAAGTATGCGGCGACACAATGACCCGTGTTGACCGTAAACATTTTGCGCTCGATATAAGGCTCCAGTGAATCAACATAGTGAACGCCTTCGATTTCTTTAAAACCATCCAGCAGTGCCGGGCGGTGAACGACCCATTCATAAAAAGGTTCAACCGTGACCTGCAGCGGGTCTTCGTGGTTCTGAGCCGGAACAATCCGGTCCACAGCTGCATTGGGGAAGGAAACATAACGTTCGGCTTTGGCCCGGGTGGACTCATCCAGAAAAGGATAGATACGCTTTTTCAGCCGGGTGCTCCCGCCGATCGCATTTTCACAAGCGATAATATGCAGAGGATTGTGATTATTGGCTTTCATGCGCAGATAGATGCCTTTTGCAATCGGCTCGGCGATATCCCCTAGGGCAGATACACCTACTGCTGTCGTAATGAGATCAGCGGATGCGATCTCTTCCGCGACACGATGTTGCTCGTTTACGTTAATTGCGGTTACGTTGTTTACAATGGTTGTGTCTTGTTCCTTATTGGCAAGGGTGATCGGATACTCCCGCCTCTTCTGAAGCAATGATATTTTCTTTGGGTTACGTGCGACAAAGCAGACGTCATAGTCGGAAGCGGACAACATATGACCGATAAACCCACGGCCTATATTGCCCGCACCAAAATGTACAGCTTTCATGTGTGAACTCCCCCTTTAAGATTGGATGACGAAATTCGTTCAGCCTTAGGCAGTGGTGACGAGTGGCTTCGAGATCAAATCGTTAAATGGCAGGTCGGTCAGGCAGGATAGCCGCTGGTGAGGCATATCGAATGCCAACGTTCCAGTGATGGTGTTCGATATAACAACGCAATGCATTCCAGCAGCAGCAGCTGCACGCGCGCCGTTAGGTGAATCCTCAATGGCTACGGCCTCGTCTGCAGTTACTCCAAGGGCTTCCAGTGCTTGATTGTATAGTTCCGGATCGGGCTTTACGTTGGCAACATCATCTGCCGTGCGGATCACTTCGAAATAGTCTTTTAATTTCAGTTGCTCCAGGTGTTGCTCTACCCATTCACGTTTGGAACTGGAAGCTACAGCGAGCTTTATGCCGGCTTTGCTTGCTTGTTCCAAATATTCATGTATACCTGGGCGAACCTTCTCTTTGTTCATCAATGCAGCATGCTGCAATTGAACCGATTCCCTGAACTCATCCCGATCAATCGGAAGGTTCAAATCTGTGATCAGGTATTCGTACGGATTAAAGGTTTTGAGACTGGTACCAATGCACCCGGAGTACATATCAAGTGTCAGATCAACACCGTGTTCTTTGTACGCATCCCGAAATGCAATATACCACGCTGTCTCTGTGTCAATAATCGTTCCGTCGAAGTCAAAAATCAGTGCCTTAATCATACATTTGTTCCTCCTGTTTTCAGAATTTGTGTTGGGATTGGAAATAAAACATTTTATTTCGTAAATTTTCTGCAAATCAATTCCCGTATATTCATTAACCTGCGGAACATTAGTTGACGCGAAAAGCTGAAAATGAATATTAATCTGGGAAAAAATATGCGTTAGATCTAATAAAACCGTACCACAGGACGAAGAAGAGGGTCAAGTGTGTCATGAATGTTTACATTGTAAATTTTCATATGTGTGACTTGTTTTCTGAAAATATAAAACCTTGCAAATCGTTAAGCCCTTTGCATGTAAGCGGTGTAATGGATGAACGGTTTTTTCAGCACGAAAAAAATAAAAAAAAATTGTTGAAAATGGATCGGATTTGACCATCCAACAGCTTTCGACACGTTTATAATAGAAGAAATGAATCGGCATGTTTTGTTTAATTTGCTTTACGGCAGATCAGCGCATGTGGGAAAATAAGAGAATGAGCTTGTAACGCGATAAGTGATGTGAAGGAGGAAGAGAACATGCTGCAAAAAGATCGTTTTGAGGGTAGTTTGATCGGGCTTGCAGTGGGAGATGCGCTCGGAACAACCGTTGAATTCAGCAGTCCAGGAACCTTCGAACCTCTTACAGATATGGTGGGCGGCGGAGTGTTTGGATTAAAAGCGGGAGAATGGACGGACGATACCTCTATGGCTCTATGTTTGGCGGAAAGTCTTGTGCGTCAGCCCAATTTCGATCCCGCTGATCAAATGCGCCGCTATACGAATTGGTATAAGATCGGTTATATGAGCAGTACCGGAGATTGTTTTGATATTGGTGGAGCTACGCGAAGCGCGCTTGAACGATTTGCTCGAACCGGTGAAGCCTACAGTGGATCAACGGACCCCATGACTGCTGGCAATGGCTCCATCATGAGACTTGCTCCAGTTGCCATGGCTTATGCGCTTCAACCGTCGGAGGCGGTTCGTTACGCAGGGCTGAGTTCGCGAACAACACATGCAGCGACGGAAAGTGTAGAGGCTTGCGAAGTGCTGGCAGCCATTCTTGTGGCGGGATTCCATGGAGCAGACAAGGCGACAATGTTATCTCCAGAGACGATGAAGCGCTGGCGGACGGAGAAAGGGAGTTCTTTTTCACCTGCCATCGAAGCAGTGGTTATGGGGTCATACGAGCGTAAAGAACCGCCCGAAATTCAAGGCAGCGGGTATGTGGTTCGTTCTCTGGAAGCCGCGCTGTGGGCGTTCAACAAGTCATCCGGTTTTTCAGATGGCGTGTTGCTTGCCGTTAATCTGGGAGATGATGCAGATACAACCGGTGCTGTCTATGGACAGATTGCGGGTGCGTATTACGGGCGAAGTGGGATTCCATCCCAGTGGCGGGACAAGCTGGCAATGAGAGATACGTTTGCTCAATTAAATGAGACATTATGGTTAAAAGCTTTGGGCAACACCGCGCAGAGAAAATCATAGAACATGTAGAGAAAGAGCATGGCGTAAAACAATAGATATATGAGGGACAGGAGAAGGGGAAACATCATGAGTAAGACAGAACATTCATTAGACCATTCAACAGATGAACGGGGTGAATCGGCAGCATCCACGAGTAAGTCACAGACTTCAAAGTCTGGCAAACGTAAACCGTTTCCTTTGTCGCTGTTGTGCTTGACGATTGGGGCATTCGCCATTGGCATGACCGAATTCATCATTATGGGTTTATTGCCTAATGTGGCAACGGATCTGAACGTAAGCATTCCACAGGCGGGACAATTAATTACGGGATATGCACTCGGCGTAGCCGTAGGCGCTCCTATATTAACCGTGTTCACACACAAGATTCCGCAGAAAAAACTATTGGTGCTGCTGATGTGCATTTTCATAGTAGGTAACGCTTTGTCTGTTATAGCGCCTACGTATGGGCTACTCATCTCGGCACGTATCCTGACGGCATTTGCTCACGGCACGTTCCTTGGTGTAGGTTCAATCATGGCTACCAAGCTTGTAACACCGGACCGGAGGGCAGGAGCGGTATCGGTAGTGCTTGCGGGACTGACCATCGCTAATATTATCGGTGTTCCGTTTGGGACATTTATCGGTCAACAGCTTGGCTGGCGTTCTTCTTTTGGCGCGATTACCATTCTCGGCATTGTTTCATTGCTTGGTATTATTCGTTTTATTCCGGTTATTCCGCAAGGAACACCAGCTAACCTGGGACAACAGTTCCGCAATCTGATCCGTCCACAGGTATTGCTTGTGCTCCTTATCGGAGCAATGGGTTGCGGAAGTTTGTTTGCAGTTTTCACCTACATTACGCCGATGCTGGTTGATATTAGCGGCTTTGCGGAGAAGAGTGTAACCTGGATTCTGGTGCTCTTTGGCTTCGGTGTCACACTAGGGAATATGGTTGGTGGCCGTCTGGCGGACTGGAAGCTTATGCCTTCACTGATTGTGAACTTCGGTATTCTTGCTGCGCTACTCGCTGCATTAACGCTGACACTGCACAATCCGGTGTTGGCGGTAATCACGATCTTCTTCTGGGGTGTCGCAGCTTTTGGTATTATGCCAGGACTTCAGCTTCGTATTATGAATATGACACGTGAGGCTCCGCTGCTAGCAACGACATCCAGTCACTCTGCATTTAATCTGGGGAATGCGGCGGGGGCTTATCTCGGCGGATTCGCCATTACACATACAGGACTGATATCAGTGCCAATCTATGCTGCAGTCATTGCAGCACTTGGCTTGCTTGGATTGTTACTCAGCTTGTTTAAGCAGGATAAGAAATCTTTACCGGAAGGTGCAGAGGGTATTTATCCTGCTAATGCTCACTAACCGACTGCCGGTTCCTTAAATTACTGTGTGTACGAAATAACAAAAGATAAACCTCAGCCTCTTGTTGAAAACAAGAAAGCTGAGGTTTATTTCATTTTACTGCATTTTAATAGATTTCAAGCTCGTTAATTCGGACATAGGTTGGCTGATGTGAAGGTCCTCTGCTAGCGACGACACGGACCTTGGAGGTGTTAACTGCTGTAAAGGTATGTGATCGTGTCGTCTCCTGGTTGCCTGTGACTTGAACCAGGTTTACCCAGCTTGAACCATTCCAGTATTGCAGGTCGTAGTTGGCAAGGACATAACCTTTGGTTGTATATAGATCGATCCGCTGAATGGAACTGGATGCAGGCAGATCAAGAACGACATATTGCGGTAATGATGAATTACGATTATTGGCCCAGCTATAACTTTCCCCAAGCGCCGTGTTACGGTCGCCGTCATTGATTCGGGCTGTTGAGTACCCCGGATAGGTGGAGGAGGCGGTTATGGTTGCATTTCTCGCCAGGTTCTGCCCGGTTCCCGGATTGGTAGGGTTTTTCACCAGTCTCACGAGATTCCAGCGTAGCTCAAAGAGTTTGAAGGATTTATTAAATACAGCTCCTTCCCCCTTCACGAGCGCATCAATGGTAAGGGACATGGTGCTTGGCACACTGTTGCTACTTGTCCACTTTCCTGTGGCCTCAATGCCTGCGAACACACTGACCTCTAATATTTTCTTGCCTGCAATTTTCAAACTCACTTCAGCTTTGGCTCCTGCCCAAGCCGTAACTTGTCCTTCAATTTTATGTGTGACGGTAAGATAACGGCTCACATTGCTGTAAGGCTTGATTTGTACAGGAATATAGGCCCGTGTTTTACCTTTTACACCTAGAGTGACGGTATACCCCTGATCCACTTGGAATTCAAATGTGACATTGCCATCAATACCGATGACAAGGAATACCCCAACGGATACGGAGCCCAGACTGCCTGCACCGATATTGAAGCCCATAATCGGCACTTTAACTTCTTTTTTGAATTTGGCATCGCCTTTAATGTAGACGTTTGCTTTCTCGCCTGCTGTAAATTTCAGATCGTATTTTCCCCAGAAACCATATTTTCCTGTTACCTTGGGTGCGATCAATGTAAGTTTGCCGCCTGCTTCAACGTAAACTTTGTTACCGTTTGCATTCTGTTGATTCACAAGCACTTTTTTGAAGTCGCAGACAAACTCGTTGCCTGACTTTTTGCAAGTTGCAAAATCCCCTGCCCCGGCGGTGCGAATAAGCTCATTCATATCGATGGCGTTTGCATCAGTGAGGTCTGCGGAATTGGTTTGATCCAGACCTACTGGACCTTCTTCACCCTGATGGAGCAAGGTTTCGTCAATTTCATGAATCGGAGTTTCAACGCTCTGATCTAAGGTGTGTTCAACCAGCTTCGTAGGATCAACGGCTGTCAGGGCTTCATTGGTCTGAAGATCTGGATTCGAGATATTAGCGTCTTGCTGAATTGTGTTGTCAATGTTGAAATGTTTGATCTCTTGATCCACATTTATCTGATCATCTGATAGAGAGGAGGCGTCAGGCCGTTCATTGCTTTCCAGCACCATATCCAGATCAGGCATGACAATATTTCGTTCTTCCAAAGAAACTTCCTGCTCAGGAATATCATAGTAATCAAACAGTTCATCTACACCAGGCGTGGTGTAATCTACCATTAATCCATCTTTACTTTTGCTGGTGCTCGCAACTTTGATTGCCCTGGCGGAGGATTCATCCAGAAATATCTGGCCAGGAGAAAGCAGGTTTCCAATCGAAGCGGCTTCTCGGGAATTCAGTTCGATTGAACCTTTATCTTCCACCGTTTCGAAGACGGAATTAACGACGGGTAGTTTCTGCACGATGGAAGATGGCATAGGTTGTGTCGGTTTTAATTGATAATCCACCTGCTCAAACTGGCCGGAGGATGTAATCGGATTACTGACCCCCAGGCCGTCTTCCGAAATGGTAAACGTGATGCGGAAATAAGCTTCCGTAACAGGGGCATCCACATTTGTTTTGCCTGCCCAGATCCAACGTGCACTTGTCTCTTCCGGCATGCCTTGGATTTGTTGCCATGGATCAATGCCATAACGTCCAAAATCTGAAGCGCGCGCCCAGGATGTATCATCGAATCTTGGTTGTTCCCAACCCTCAACGTATCGTTCAGATACTTTCCAGTTGAAGTCAGTAACCAGATTTTCATCTTCATAACTGAGATCTGCCAGCAGTCCGGCATACGAACCCCAGTCCTTGGCTTGAACCGCAATAACATTTGTGCCAGGTTGAATGGAAACAGGGAATGCATAGGCTTTGGTCCAGTCATCCCCTTTACCTGCTTGTTTACCGTTAACAAAAAGTGAGAATTCGTTGTCGGCCGTTATGTATAGTTTTCCCTCGTTGTTAGAAGCAGAGTAGGCACTGGTAGGCCAAAGACCGACAAGTAAAGGCAGCAATAACGTGAAAACCAAAAATGAGGCCCATGTCTTTTGAATAGATGAGCGAAGTTTGTTCACAATCATTTCCCTCCCAAGAAATAGTTGGTTTGCAGAACAATCAATCATGCCGCCTGACTTGGTGAACTAAATGCCTGTAGACAAGAGAAAACGAGAAAATATTGTAATTTGGTATAGACACCTCCTTGTTTGAGATTATAATAAGGTAAAATATTCAATTTAACAACAGTAATTTACATTTTTTATAGTGTGGTTTTGTTAGAAAAGAGAAGCGTGGATTCTTTGCTTAATATAAAGAAAGATTATGTGTAGATACAATGTGTCGAATATAGTTGCAAAAAATGGATAAATAAGTTTAAATATACTATATAAGTAATTTTGAAAGAGAGAAATCAAGTTAAATCTACAAATTTCAACGTATTCTATCCCCAGTGCGTGTGACGGAAGGGAGGTGGTGGATTTATTTGTAAGGGCTTTCATGACAGAGGTATTGCCTATGATTAACCCAATTGAGAGGAGAAAAGTGAATGAAGAAACGTATTTCTATCCTTTTAAGTCTTTCTATGGTTGTTGCTATGCTTGCTCCAACGATGGCGTCTGCCACGGAATCTAGCGAACTTTCTGCTCAGAACACTGCATATGAATCTACCAATGCTTCCAACAATGGGGTGAACAATACTCTAAACTCTACGCCGGTTGTACCGGCACCACCGGGGTATGATGGCTATCGGAATAACATTCCACATGGGAATACGAACCTCATTACCTATTATTCTACGACGGTTGGCAACGCACGGAAAGCGATGGTATACACGCCGCCTGGATATTCACCGAATAAGAAATACAACGTGCTGTACCTCCTGCATGGTATTGGCGGGGATGAGTACGAGTGGGTTAACGCGATGAAACCGAAGAATATTCTGGACAACCTGTATTCGGAAGGAAAACTGTCCCAGATGATCGTGGTTATGCCGAATGGCCGTGCGATGAAGGATGACCGCCCGGTGGGGGATATTTATGCACCGGATAAGGTTGCTGCGTTTGAACGATTCGAGCAAGATTTGCTGAAGGATCTCATTCCGCATATCGAGGCAAACTATCCAGTGTATAAAGACAAGAACAGCCGTGCACTTGCTGGTCTGTCCATGGGTGGCGGACAATCTCTCAACTTCGGATTGAAGAATCTGGATACGTTCGCTTATGTTGGCGCCTTCTCGGCAGCACCGAATACGAAGCCTGTGAACCAATTGATTACAAACCCTGGACAGGCAGCCAGCAAACTGAAATTGCTCTGGATTTCCTGTGGAGGAAGTGACGGTCTGCTGTGGGTGAGCCAGAACTTTAAAAATGGTCTCAGCAGTATGAACGTTCCGCACGTTTGGTATCAGGATGTAGGCGGACATGAGCCAAAGGTTTGGAACAGCGGTCTCTATCAGTTCGCGCAACGCATTTTTAAATAGTACAGAAGCTTCCATCCAAAAGTAATCATCTCAAAGTTCCATCCACACTATTCTTTAATAAGAGTATAGCGTTAAGGGGGAGCGATGGGATGAGCATCAGCCTCAGGCCTGTATTTCATAGTGCCTGAGGCTTTGTGTATTTTGGGTGTAACCGATTCAGATCAGAAGGGTAAATAGTATAGTATAGGATGAGACATACATAGTAGTTTCGTGAAAGAGGAGGGACCGATTACAATGTTTTATTACAAAGGGGCATTTCGGGAAACGGATAACGTGATCTATTTTAAAAGCGAAGTTCCGCTGGTACAACATGATGTGATTTTGTTTGGTGAAAGGAAATATTTTATTGAAAGTGTAGAGAAAGAGTTTTTGCTGCTGGAGAGAGTGGGTTCAATTGTTACGGTGAGTGTGTAAAGTGTTTATTTAGATGCAGATTTAATGGTACGTGCACTTCTAGGCCTCTGCCCACATACAATAGATCGACCCTGTTCCCTTATGTGCTCAGGCCAGATCGTTGTAAAACTGCAGGAGGTGTCATCTGTGCCCGGATTGTTTACCGCAATAGCCCTGTTCATCAAAGAATTAACGTTACTCGTTTCGTATGTCAAAAACAATGCGTTTCCCCAGCCGCTCGCTGAGGATGACGAAGCCAAACACCTGCGCCTCATGGCTGAAGGTAATGCCCATTCGCGCAATCTGCTCATTGAACACAATCTGCGCCTTGTGGCGCATATCGTCAACATGATGTACACGCAAAACAAGGTAAGATTGAAGATGGAGCAACTCTTATTCTTAAAGGGAAATTGACTCTCGAAAAGTTGGTTAGGGGATCAAATAAAACACGAAAAGCAATTAAGAAAACATCCACTGTACATATAGTGTAGGACTAAACTCTATATGTAATAAGAGCGATTATTAAATCGTAAGTTTAAATACTTGTGATTTGCAAACATACTATAGTTACATGGTATAATATTCCTATATAATAAGGGAAGTTTTTACATGGGATCATTATCTTTAAAGGACAAGCTTATTCTTTTCGGCGGTTCTGCATTTCTTATCTTATTTTACATTGCTTACAAGACAGACTATAGCTATCAAGGTGTGGGCGATCTTATTGGATACTCATTTGAACATTTATCAGGCTTTATAGCATCAGTTCTTGCACCGCTTAAACCACAGATACCAACAATAAACTTCTAGGCAGCCCTCACACGGCTGTTTTTTATTTGCCTTATAATTGTTCATCTAGCTCCTAAAAATCAAACACAGCCACTCCTAGCTCTATATAATCGTGTCTCTGGGTGTCACTTGATGACACCCTAACTTTAAGAACGAGTTCCGAATTTCGGAAGTGTAATGTTCATTGAAACAGTGTCATCAATTGAATCGCAAAATTTTACTTAACCATGTTATTTTAGTTTAATTGTGATACCATATTATATGTATGGAAGGAGTTCATGCATATGAAAATAGACAGATCAGAAATTGAGAAATTAATCATTACACAACTTGAAGAAATAAGCGATTCGAAGAAACTAAAGTATCAATTTAAATATCAGCTTATTGAACTGAATATTTCTGTAGAAGTAATCGACTCACTATTGAAAAAAGCAGAGTATGTTTCACAATACATTACACAAATTGATGCTTCAATATTGTACGGTGTATGCCAAGCTTTATTTAATGTGACAGGTAAGGAGCAATTAGATCCAAACCAACTTTTCGGTAAACGTGAGATAAGAGATGCTCAGGATAACCTTAAATCTATACTTCAGAAAAGAATGGAATTACCTATTTCATTTTCAGACACTACCATGCTTAAATATGACAGCTACATAACTAAAATTGCTATTACAGATTTAGTGAGGATGTCTGAGAGTCAATTAATTGTGTACGATTACGAAACTCAACGTGGTGCTAAATATGCAGTTAACCAGTCTGAAGGAGTCGTCAAAACACCAATTGTCAATAAGGCGAGTGTTAAGAGGATTGCATCTAAAATGGCTGCTAATCACTACTTTGAAGATATGATTACACTTAATGTATTCTCGACAGAAGTTGATCCTGTGGCGTACTATGAGGACTCTAGAACACTAACTATTAACGATGGGGCAGTTATATCTATACTCGATGGTTTCCACCGCTTACAGGGTGCTATAGCAGCTTTACAGATGAATCCTAATTTAGATTTAGACATGATACTTTCTATTAGGTCATATGACCATGAGACAGCTCAAAAGTATTTTGGTCAGATCAATACAATTAACGTATTGAAGAAGGAAAGAAGAGATGAGCTTGCACAGGAAAGAATGTCGGACAAGGTGGTTGCCATTCTCCAGAGGAAATCAGAAATTGGAAAGCAGATTGCTTCAGCAACGACAGTAAATGATTTGGCTGGTGAGTTGACTACTTTTGATATCATGAGTTTCTCAATTGACCGCATGTATCATTTCGACAGACAATTAGACGTAATTAAAACTTCAAATTATCTCAATGATTTCTTTACTTATTTGGTTGGAAGTTATCCAGAAGAGTTTTCAATTGACGCTGATAAGCGTAAAACTCCAATTATGAGCCATCCATTGATGTTTATAGGATACATTGTTTTATCTAAGTTCATGAAAGATCTTGATATAGGATTAGATCAGATAGAACAATATGTGAACTGTATTATTTCTGACTATAAAGAACTTGAGATACTTCTAAATGCCAAGAAATCACTCACAGGAAACAAACGTATCCGTAATCAAATAATTAATCACTTTGAATCTAAGCTCAGAGGGGAATAACAGTGAATAAGATATATGATGATCATCTATACAACGAGTCGCAGAAAGAGCGATTCCTGCAAAGACAGAATGAGAATACAAAAGAAGCATATTCTAGAGTACTTCGTAGAGCATCGGCTATCGAAGAACGGTTAGAAATGGACTTATATGATTTTAATTTAAATGAAATCAAACAAGTATTGCTCCTATTGCAGTCCACTAAACTTGCTACTGTCAGAAGCACAGTGAGCATCATTCAGAATTATATTCGTTGGGCTATTGAGCAGGATTTACGTAAGGACAATATAAATCCGCTTGATGCTGTAAAAGGAAATAGACTTTATATTCAGTTTTTAGATGACAGCAATCCTACACTCTTCAGCGAAGAAGATATAGGAAATGTTGTTGATGGATGTTTAAACTTTCAGGATAAAGCTATAGTACAGGCTATATTTGAAGGTATCATGGGCAAAGAAAATAGTGAGCTGCTTAATATGAAGATGGAGCATATTACTCAAATACGAGAAAATGACGAAATAAGATATAAAATAATGCTCTTCAATGATGGTCGTAAGGGTAGAGAAATCAGGGATATAGCGGTATCAGACTACCTATACAATATTCTTAGGATTGCAAATCAAGAAGAGAGATACATTAAAAATAATGGTGTTCTTAAATCGAACATCAAAATTGATTCAAACGAATTGATTGATAATGATTATATAGTCAGATCTGCTGTAAGCTCGAAAATTAAGCAAAGTCTTGATGAGCCAACGACAAAGTATCTTGTCCAGTCTAGGTTGACTAAAATTGCTGAGTGGTACAACTTGCCACAACTAACTGTCACAAACATTAGGAATAGTGGAATGCTTAAAATGGCAAGAGATTTGTATATCAAGCATGGAAAACTAGAGAGAGAAGAATACTATAAGATCTGTGAGCATTATAACGTAGGTAGGCAACCCGATGGTTCGTACGCCTATTCAAGATATAAAGTTGGCTTTCTGAATATGGACAATTTAGGTTTGATATACGGTATAGGGTAGCCTATTGGGGTTGACATTGCGTCAACCTTTTTGTGTTTTCTATTTTGGACGTAACATTGACCAATTGACTTAAAAGTTGAACTTTATCTAAAACAAGCATATATTGTAATCTAAATGCTACAATTAAAATAAACATTAAGGTGGTTGTTTTATGAGTTTAAAAATCAATTTTTCTAGCCTTGAGCATTTAAAGTATGCATTAATGAAATTAGATTCATATGCTAAAACAACAGAAGGCTTTATTTCGAATGCTGATATTGTTGAAATTCAAACGGGAACACTTCTTATTAATGGAAAAGAAGAAAGAGAGTATATTAAACCCATTATCAAAAACGTTGAAATTTTAAATATATTTCCACATATTTCTCGTTCTTCTTTATTTATTACTATCTGTTCGACATTTGAAAAATGCTTGTATGAAATTGTTGGTTATATTTCTGAACAAAAGAATGTAACTTATAATCGAAATAAGAATACACACTTGTCTCTCCTTGAAAGATTTGAGTTATTCATGAAAGAGGAAGCTGGAGCAGTTTTACCTACAGGGGCAAATAGAGATCGGATTTTAGATTTAAATAAAATTAGGAATTGTATTGTGCATAATGACGGTAATATATGGGAGGAAGAGAGTAAGAGAGCCGAATTAATCTCTATAATATCTCCAGATCCTACAATAGAGTACTCACTTATGGAAGTTATAAATGAAGTGTTAGGAGAAAAGAATGTACATCTTTCACCAATAATTAAATTAACTGATGCAGATGCACAAAAGTTTTTCTTATTAAAGAATTTTTGTTTTGATGTGATTGATACATATATTAAATATATTGATGAATTTTTCACATTAAATAAATAATGCTTAGAAGAATTATTGATAAGTACGTAACTGTACTTGCTCAAAATTAGTTCCATGAAATGTAAATAGAGACACACTTGACTCCCTGCGTAAAATAGAAGTACCACCAACCACCCCACGCAGAGGAGAACAAGATATGTCTCATACGTCTACTTTATCACAACAAAACTATTGGAACAATCGTTGGAATGAGTGGAAACTTCCGTTTTATTTCTCCAAACCTGCACTTCACCACATCAAACATTTCGTGGATGGGATGCTTTCAACTGGATATACAGGAACGTTGACGGATATTCACCGGGAAAGCTTGCAAGAGCGGGATCGCCGGACGCTGAGTCATTTCTTAACTCACGGAAACTGGGAGGCTTCTTATCTGGAACACATCGTTCAACGTGCCGCTTTTCAGCAAATTCAGGCGTTCGCTCGGCGAGAACGTAGCCCCATGTTTGTTATTCTCGATGATACCGTGTGTGAAAAAACCAAGCCTTCGTCACAGGCCACACACCCGATTCAAGGGGCTTCTTTTCAATATTCTCACCTCCAGCGGCGACATGTTTACGGGCACGCTGTGGTTCAAACGCTGCTTCGCTCAGGGGATCATGTATTTCCTTTTGCCACAGCGCGTTACGATCCGCAAGGAAAAAGTAAAATTGAACTGGCTGGTGACATGATTCGGGCTGTCCCTCTTTCTTCCTGCCAAACCTATGTCCTGATGGATTCGTGGTATCCATCTGCTTCGATACTTCAAACCTGTGCGGAGCGCGGCTTTCATGTCATTAGTGGCTTGAAAACAAACCGCATTTTTTATCCGCAAGGCATCCGGCAATCGCTCCAAAGCTTTGCTTCATACATCTCAAAAACGGATACCGATCTGGTGACCATCGGCTCCTCCACTTACCGAGTATATCGTTATGAAGGTAAGCTTAACTTGGTCGAAAACGCCGTTTTGCTCCTGTGTTGGACTGAGGGAGAAGGCTTTGATCCCAAGCAGATGAAAGCTTTTCTACGTACAGATGTTTCCCTGAATAATGAAGAAATATTGAGCTATTACAGCAAACGTTGGGCGATTGAAACCTATTTTCGCACAGCCAAAGTTCAGCTAGCCATGGATCGTTACCAGGTTCGTTCGGCTCAGGCCATAGATCGGTATTTGACACTGCTTATGTTTGCCGCGTTGTGTTGTGCGTATCGTAGCCAGGGAAACCTGATCGATGGGTTACATCGCTACCGTATTCAGAAAAAGCATGACATGATTGAATTTATCTACAACCAAGCTCAGCGCGGAGCGACATTAGAGCAAATTAAAACACGGCTCAGAGTCGCATAGGGATACTGTCAGTTTTTTTAACTTACAAATATTTGAAGCGATTATGGGCAAGTACAGTACGTAAGTTAACTCTTAATGAAATTCTGATTTATATTGTCAATTTCTAGAGTAATTAAGTAGTAAAACAAAGAGGTTCCTTGCAAAACTCATTTTAAGAATGTAGAATTTAAATATAATTAAATATGTGGGGTGATTTCTATGAATATTCAAGCAGACGACTCCGATGAAGTCAGCAGGAGACTTTCTGAAAAAAATGGGGATAAACCATGTTTTCACTCACGCCTTATTAAAGAATACTTTAAAGGTGCTTCTACAGGGGACTTTATCTGTGCGGATTGTGGCAAAATAGGTTATGGTTCGGATTGGCCCGATAAAAATCAATAGAAAGTTCAACTGAGATGCAGATGCATCTCTTTATTTTTTAAGAAAGATTAATTTTACCCAATAGACAAAAAGAAACAGCGGGAGTGTGTTCTCGCTGTTTTTCATTTTGCTGATTATGCTATTTAATACTGAGAAAGATTGAGTAATTAATCTTTGCCACTGTGAACTCTTATAATGTTGGGGGTGTATTTAATCAAATCAGACACACCATAAACTTTACTATCTTTACCATAAACATCTTTAGAAATGGTGTTTAGAGTATCAAGAAGTCTCTGAAGTGTTTCAAGCTTAATTGCCTTTGTTTTACCTTCTGACATTTCAGTAATTAGGTTGGGTCTTAACTTAGCTTCAACAGCAAGTTTGTTCTTACTTATATTCAATTCTTCAAGGATGGAATTTAGATTAATGTCGATCTTGGACACTTTAACACCTCATTGTGTAGTTGTAGTACTATAGTCAGTATTGTAACACGCATTTCTTATTATATATAGTATATCTAAAAACGATAAATTAATTTAGTTAAACTATTTACATTTAATGAAATTCGATATAGAATGAGAGTATCGAGTGAAGCACAACGCAATCCAAACCAAAAGGAGTTAATACATAATGACACTGATTATCAAATCATCCACAACTACACAAGTAAAGGGGATCAACACTATGACAACTATTGAATCTGCAATCGCTACTCTTGAAATCAGTTCAACAGCAATCGTCCTTATTGCTAATATGAAGGCAATCCTTACAACGCCTGAGTTGATCACTGACTTTATCCAACGTGTAATTGATCACCCTGCAAATAATGAACGCTATGGTAACAGTAGTGCAACTAATCTTGTGTTATATGACATAAGAAAAGAGCAACTTGCACTCAATTCAATATCTGATGATTCTTTCTTGGATATGTACTTACTCAATCCATTGCAAGCATTGCGTGTCTACTTCAAGGAAAGTATTGTGCCTCACGAAGTAGAACGTATGAAACAATGGGGAGTTAACGTAAATGATCTGATTACTGCAAAAAAGTTTGATAAGAATATCCGTTTTGAACGTGCAGTAATGCAACTTGTTTAATGATATTAAATAGAGAATGTGATGGAACAAGCAACATAATATTTTTGTGAATTCATTTAACAATGGTTTAAATATCATATATATTGCTCTCTCTGTAAATACCATCTCCCCAGATGAAGAAAGAGCAATATATATGAATGATACTACACGATTATACCACATTTGATGAAATGACTCTTTCATTCCCACCTGACCACGTAAAAAATTGAAATTAGAGGGATAAACCATGAATCCTATACTATACATTAAGGGTTTGATTAAGGATAAACGTAATAAGCGTTACGAAGAAGAGTATTACAGGTTATCTGAACAGGAACAATCTTACTGGACGCTTAATAAATATCAGATGCAACGAGAAGTCATAGATGTATTCTTTAAATCTCCTTCACCATGTGCTTTGCTCACATTAGCTTTACTGGATCGTGCAAGGCAGTCACACCCACATTGGACAATACTAATGAAGGTTATCGATGCTAACATGAATCATAAACCACAATCCTTTGCCCTGGAGACATTATACACAGAGATTCTTGATGCTCCGGTGGTATAGGAGGGGGAACGATTTAATGTATTACGAAGAAACCTTGTTTGAGACAATAATGAATTTGGAATACCGTGATGTTCCTCATTATAAGGTTAAGAAAGAGATTGTTTTAGGAAATAAGCAGCCTAGGCCAAGAGAATATAACATTAAGATGCAGCCTGAAGTAAAGCAAAAGACATGTGCATTTGACTTGGATGTGTTCTATAGCGACTTAGTTAAGGAAGGCTCTAGGTCAGATACAACAATAGAACGGCGTTTGCAGATACGTAGCGAGTTAACATTGATCAGGAAACAGAAACGGTTATTTATGAAGAATGAATAGATTGATGAGGATGGTGCAAAATTGCACTGTCTTTTTTGTTTTGAAGCAACGTCAACTTCCATTGGGACTTTGGGACATGATGTCCTAGAGTTGATAATGGACTTCAATCGTATTCGAGTGAAACTTGTCTCACCATTTTGGGGAGCAAAATTTGATTCATTCTAAGTGTATCCTTGCTGGAATAGTCAATTTTAGTGATTTCTTTATAAGTTTAATCATCCTCTCATGTTATATGGTTGTAGCTGCTGTCTATTAGCATTTAGTGTATTTATGTTTAATTCAAAATGAAATCAATCGAGTTTAGGCGGGTAGGAGCTCTTAAGGTAGGAAAGTCTCCAGTCAATGCTAGTTAGTGGGGGATAATATTCACTGAGGTTTGAAGAAATTCTATTGATTGTTTCAGCAACTTCATTATCGATGTTACGAAGTGTCTTTTTGGAGATAAAAGGGATTTTTTCTAAGCGAGTATACAATCTGTCTCTGAATTCTCTTTGTTCAGCTTTGATTTTCAGCATGTCACTTATATATTCTTTAGTGATATTAGTATGTGCATCTATTTGATATTGTGTTAATTTATCACGGCTTTCAGAAAATATTTCTTCCAGTTCCTTAATTCTTTGTTCACTGACAACGTAACCCACTACACTACGCATATATTGCAGCTTGAAGTGAGCGCATAATTTATCATAGTCTGTTACACCAATTAGAAAATCTACACTTTCTCCCAATATGTCTGGAAGTTTAGAAAGCATATCTACATCTGGTTTACGTTGTCCATTTTCAAGATCTTCGTAGCTTAAAGTTGAGAGCCTTAGTTTATCAGCAATTTGGTACGTGTATAATGCATTTCTTTCTCTGAGGAATTTGAGTCTTGCTGAAAAAATCTCCATAGTTAACTCCTTGTATATTCAGGATAATGAATTTTTCTAGAAGTATGATACAGGCGAAGTTACTATCCCCATACTTCGAAACACTTATACATGAGACAGTGTATTACAGTGAATGCGATTCTAACGCGTTAATATCAATTAAAGATATACTTAAGACATTTCATCGAATTGCTGAGTAAAAGTAAATAACAAGTGGATAAGAATATATCATTATCACTATAGAACGTTGTTAGTGGTATAATATTCCTATCATACATAGGGAGTGAAAGAATGGTAGAGTGGATACAGTCTGTATGGGATTGTGGAGTACCAATGACACTGTTTACTGGTGTTGTAGTGCCTGTAGGAGCCGTGCTATTTAGTGTCAAGGTGACGATGAAGAAAGCGAAAGAGAAAGAGTTGGAAGAAGAACAGAATCAACGTATTAAGCTATTACATATGCTGAGACATGAGTTGAAAACTGTAACCACACATTATAATTCAGAGAATAAGTATTATACCAAAGAATCGTTTACAGGAAAGTTGATTGTTGCCAGTCCACTATTTAACGTTAAAGAACACAAGGTCATGCTGAACGGACTATGGGAGTATTTAAGAGGATACGAATCTTTGAATACAGCTATAGACGCCATTCCTATGCAATTTGCTCCAATTCAAACAGCACTTCTCGACTTGAGTAAAAATTCAGTTGGATTACACAGTATTTCTACTTATAAAAAACTATCAGACAAATTTGTAAACGATGAAATAGTACCTATAATTGATGAATCAGTCCAATACATTATTACCGCAGCTAAACCGCTATTAGAAGAGGTAGAGAAACAAATTGAAATCATGGAAAGCAAGTAGTGAAGTCCATTCATTTTCTATTGGAAGGAGGTGATGAATATGGTTAACATTACTTTCTTAGATGGTTCCAGTATTATGATCGAGAAAGACACTGTGATAAATGGGTATAAGAATGACTCTGATAATCCAGAAAGAGAATACTATCTGCGTCAAGTTTACTCTAATTCAATTGATGGAATTGAAGGTTATGAAGCTTCACGATTGGCAACAGTTGACGAGAAAGTAGGTATAATGGGCTTCATCCTTTCAGTTGATTGTTTTTCCATTGGAAGAGATACGGGGAGCAATACGCTTTATCTTTCGTCAGCAGTGAAGTCAGTAGAAAATTCAAACTTTAGTTTTGGTTAATGGTGAAGCATCCTTGTGGGTGCTTTTTTTTATTGTTGACTGAGTGGTAGTTAAATTGATAACTAAAGCTACATTTATTTCGGAAAACATAGGTAGACTGACTACTTGTTGTTGTATAATTGTGGTAGCAAAGTAAGTGTATTGATAGGGACCAGCGGATTATGTACTGTTATTTCAATTTAAAATTCGAGGTTATCATAGTGAAATAATACTTTTATAAGGAGATTAGTCAAATGAGTCGGTTACAAAAAATGGATGTATCCCTTGATCAAATTAGAGGGCTTGTGTTAGAAGTTTTTAAGAGTGTACCACAAAGCCAGTATGTCAGAGTATGTAGTGATGTAGCACAACTTGCAGTAAGTAAAGGCCTAATCTTAAATATAGGGAACAACAACAGTGGACATTTTGGGAGGGAATATGTATTAGATGGTAACGATGAAGATCGCGTCAGAGAGATTATATGGAACTTAATAGTTGAAGGCGTATTAATGATTGGAATTAATGCAAGTAATTCTGAATGGCCATGGCTTAAACTTACAGATTACGGGCATTCGGTTGTAGACTCAGAAATGCCTATGCCACATGACCCCTCAGGATACTTAAGTAGCATAAAACAAGATATTCCTGAAATTGACGAACTAATTATTACATATATGACTGAATGTCTAAAGGCGTATCGAATTAATCTTTTGTTATCCTCTACGATTATGCTTGGCTGCGCTTCTGAAAAGGCTCTACTTTTACTCATTGATTCATTTATTAACTCATTTCATGATGAAGCAAAGCGTAAGCAGATTTATGATAAATTCGCAAATAGGATGATTAAGAGACAATTCGATGAATTGACAAGAAGTCTTACGACGATCCAATCGAGTATCCCGAAAGATATCAGTGATGGGTTAAATAATGTATTACTTGGAGTTTTTGAAATGATCAGAAACTATCGCAATGATGCTGGTCATCCAACAGGAGTAACCATCTCGAAGGAGCAAGTGTATGCCAATATTCAGGTCTTTATTCCGTATCTTAAAAAGATATATCAATTAATAAATTACTTTAAAACGCTATAAAACAATTCTTTTAGCATCAATAGAAAGGGATAAAAATGAAAAAAAAGATTGTTGGTGGCATTATTGCTATTTTGTTTGTCTCTGTCTTACTTCAGTTACCAAATAACTTGAGGTATAAAGTAGAAAATGTCTTCGGCAACTCGCACACATTTTTCTACGGTATGAATCTAGGAATAATGATTAATGATGTGGGAGGCGGATACGATGAGGAAGTGAACTTAGATGATCAAGCTAACCCAAGGGTTGATTTAACGAAGTACAGAGGAGATAAAGTTGATATGTTCATCTATGGCAGATACGTGAATAGTGCTGATCCACTATTAGTTGTGTTAAATGACAAAGTGCTTTACAACGATCATCCACAAAGAGAAATGGCCCAGTTTTATTCGGAATACTACATAAAAAAGCACTTTGTAGTTAACTTGACAGAGGCACTGAAAAATGGCCGAAACAATCTTTTAATATCGACTGGAAAAGTGACTGAAAAGTATGTACTTGATATAACAAAATAAAATGTCCTTCATAAGGAGAGAATTAATTCTAAATGTCAAAATTTAAGATGATGATGCACTTTTGTTTCGTAAGAATGTTAGCGGTGACACAGTACACAGTCAAGAAGAGTTGGGTGGGGTAGCTGGTTTGTTGGCTGCTCAATGAAGAGGGGGTATTGAAGATGATATTGAGATATACCATTATACGATTACTGTGAATAGGTATTCTGGATAGTTGAAGCAAGTTATGTTATAAAACTCTTTGGGAGTGATCTTAATGTTGATCATGGGATTGGCCGAAAATGGAGTAGATTCATTTAAGTCTGCTTTTCTCACAATGCAAAAGATTAAGATGCTAGAAGATGGAAAAGTACACAACTTAAAAGATGCTGTAATGTCGTTAAATCATGGAATAGAAATACTTTTTAAGCTGTTTTTAAAGGATTACGATGAATATCTTATATTTGCAGATCTCGATAAATATATGACGGCAAGAAAGATAATGCTATCAAAAGGGTTATCTAATGTTTTTGAGGCAAATCCACTTCTCAAAACTATTACATTGAATGAGGGAATCAGGAGAGCCAAATACTTATGTGACTATGATATATCAGAAGATTTCGAGACAGTTGTTCAGTATTTAAACAAAATAAGAAATCAATTTATGCATTACGAAATCAGTCTCTCCAGTGAGGAAGTACAGGAACTTCTGTTGAAATTACAGATTGGTTATGAACTATCTTATGAATTTTTTGTTGAATACAACGAAGATCTTAGAGATATGTTTGAGGATGCTAGATATGAAATTACCATAGATGATTATTCCGACGAAATTGCTGAGATGCATCGTAGTTTGATTGAGGAAGATCTTGCTGAGCAGGCATATGATAGATATTTAGAAGAAAAGTATGGGGTATAGACTTGTTAAAAGGCAAGTTTTACGAGGACTGGGCTCAATAAAGAGCCCTTTTTTTAATCAGATCATTGAAGAAACTTTCCCACTTGTTTTATCGACATAATACCAGCCGTATGTTGCGGTATGACCCTCACCAGTTTTCTCATCATCGATAACTATTTCGTAGACGTGAACTACATATTGATTGTCCATTTCGTTATCAACCTCGACGATTAATTTTGAATTGTTATAGCCGTACTTGTTTTTAACAAGTTTAACTGCTTCTTTTTCCGTAATATTTAATTTAGGAGTTTTTCCGATATATAAGTTGTCCTCTCGAAGCGTTACATTTTTTCCTAACGCAGTGCTCATACTTCTTACTGGCACATATGTAGTGTTGTTGTATGTAATGGCACTGACATTAGACTTCTTTGTCCCGTCTACATACAGATTCAGTTTTTGGATAGCTGCTTTGATTGGTGTACCTGCAAATGCTGTTGCTCCAGTTATAGTTGAACCAATAAGAATGCCGATTACTAAACCTTTTAATTTGTCTTTCATTATAATGCTCCTCTGTTATATGTAGTGAAATACTGACTATTATTATATATTACATGATTGCTTTCACCTACAAAAATTTCCTGTTGCATAAAAAATGACTGTTCAATTTTTCAGAACTAAGAGTGAATGTGTATTCTATAGTTAAACCGACAGGTTATTTTACATATAAAAAAAGAGATCTAAAAATAAACAAATTATTTAACATGTCTCTTGAAATTATCTATAAATAAGTCATCATTTTAGATAATGCTGTTACCCTGCGATTGAATTTTTGAAAAGTGCTGAAATCCCTTGTCCCACCTATGTTTTTTGAGACCCTAATCATAAAATAACAAAATTTACTAATTGTTTAGAATAGTTGCTATGACTAGCTTTTTAGGGTGTTGTTGGTATTCTACGATTGCGTTTACGATATAGAATAAATTGACCTGTCAAAGTAGCTAAAACGTTGAAATGACTAAGTAAATTAGTAGTTTATGTGTCGTGGGCGATTGAAATCACGATCCGTGCGTTTTATTGATACAGCCTATGAATAGTTCAGCAACCTCACCTAGACTAAGTTGGTAGCAATTAATTTTCAAATATATTCATTGTCTCAATCCCAAACAGGTAGCGATTTTTTTTGCAGCATAATATTAATTATGTTGCATTTCGTGATGTATAAGGGTAGAATAATAGCATGTAATGCAACATAATTTAGTTGATATACGCCTTTAGGTAATGCAACATAATTGATAGGGAGTGAGCTAATGATTCAATTGTTTGAGCAGCAGCTAATAACCGAGGAACTAAGCACCAACACAATTAAAAGCTACATGCTAAATGTTAGAGGATATATTAAATGGTTTGAGGAAAGTAAGGGAGTCGAGTTTAAGAAAGTACATAGAGAGAATGTTAAAGATTACATAAGCTACTTGAAAACGATTAAGAAGAACAGTCCCACATCGATCAACGCTAAGATAAGTGCATTGATTAAGTTCAATGATTATCTCATTGAAACGAATGTCCAAACTGAACAGGTGATAAACAAGAAGGATATGCTAAAGCTACAGAAACAATATGCTTCATTGGCTACAGTTGGGCTTGCTGATGTAGAGAAATTCAGACAACTGGTATTAGAGAGTGAATCTAAGCGTAACTATGCTATCGTTTCAGTACTGGCCTATTGTGGTCTACGTATTAGTGAATGCTTAAACATTGGGATGAATGAATTCAATCTAACATCCAGGGAATTGATTGTGTCAGAGGGTAAAGGGAAGAAACAGCGGAATGTGAATATAGGGAGCAAAGCAAGAACAGCGTTGCAAAGCTGGATCAAGGAAAGAGAAGAGAAGGGTATCAAAGGAGAATACTTGTTTGTCAGTAACCGTGGAAGCAAACTAGATAGAACAGTAATCAATAAACTGTTTAAGCATTATTCAGGTATCATAGGCAAAGATATCACGCCACACGATTTGCGTCACTTCTTCTGTTCCCATGCATTAGAGAATGATATGTCAGTGCATGAGGTAGCCAATCAAGCTGGGCACAGTAACATACATACTACGTTGCTGTACACTAACCCAACAAGAGAGAAGATGCTTGCTAAGATGGATAGACTATAAAAGTAATGATTAGCCTAGATATTCTTGCGAGGCTTTTTGTTGTTTTGGAATTGATTCTTTTCCTGCATGAGCTTAGTTGGAGTTTAGAGCATATGATAACATTATACATAGGGGGGGGAGATTTACACCTAGAAAGTAATAATTTCTGGAAAATAATCCGCTAGCACTTATCAATGGGTCATCAAGTTATTGTTTTGACGATACATAGATACATGGGGGGATATTTCAAATCCAAAAAGGTGACTATTTTACAGAATATGCCCCTAGCACATCTACTTCGACACTAGAGTTGAATTTGAACGAGCGAAATTCTATTGGATAAAAACGACAACATAATGCCATTCCATTTACACAAAATAACCCTCCGTAGGGGAGGGGGAATACACTATTCATTCCAGAGGACTAAATCGTGTTTTTTCATTTTTTTAATGTGCTCATATTTTCTCTGAGTACCTGTTTACAGTAGGTTGGACTCAAGCCATATTCTTTATATATTTTGGTAAAAGCCAGTCCATCAACATAGTGAAGATTATATATCTTCTCAAAGTCACGAGATCGTCTTCTGATCCCTCTTTCTTTAGTGGATAGTAATTCTGCACCTTTGGCCTTGAACATATTTTTAACAGTCCACCAATCGGTTTTAGTGGCTTCTGCAATTTGTTCAAAACTGAGTAAATCTTCATTATACATTTTCAACATGCTTGGGTAGAGGTGTTCAATGTTCTCCCATTTAGGAGGGGGGGGGTTCAACTACCCACTTAAGCTTATCAAAGTTGTCTGAATCAGAGAAGTAGGTATCACTGCTAATTAAATGGCTCTCAGCGGTGAATTTGTAGAATATCTCAATATGTTTGTCATCATGTAAGACTATTTTATTGACAAGGATGCCAACTATTTTTCTCATGTCTATCATTTGCAATTCATTCTTGATGATTTTTTGATATTTCTCCAGCAACAGTAATCTCAATTGTACATCATTTTGTCCACTGTTCAGACCTAAGT
The DNA here is from genome assembly GCF_031844205.1 of Paenibacillus sp. RRE4. Taxonomy (NCBI): domain Bacteria; kingdom Bacillati; phylum Bacillota; class Bacilli; order Caryophanales; family Paenibacillaceae; genus Paenibacillus; species Paenibacillus sp. RRE4. The sequence goes on along the minus strand of NZ_JAUZUT010000001.1, from coordinate 3,584,026 downwards.
TTTCGTTCAATGATGATAGTTCTTGTTGCAATGCAGCAAGTTCTTTCTCAACTGATAGCAGTTTACTTGATAATTCTTCTTTGGTTATGATAAAGCCAGTTGCATAAAGGTCAATATATCTTTCTTTAGACTTTTCTTTGTTGGTAATTTCTTTAATAATAGAGTCTCTTCTAGTTTCCATCTCATCAATTTTACTTTTGTCTGATAAGCGTTCTAATAATTTTTTAATCAATTTTTCAGGATTGATGATTAACTTAGACAGTTCATTCCATACAATAGAGTCAATTATATCGACACGAAAATTAGCTCCTCTGCAAGTGGAATTGGATTCACCAGTTTCAAAACTGAATGATTTTGTTGCTTTTCGCGTACATGAATAGTACTTAAGAGCCCTACTTTGGGTTACACTTGTAACACCAGCCGAAACGGCTGCTCCACACCTTCCACATCTTACAATACTCCTCAATAAGTTATATTCTGATGGCATACCGCCGTTCTTAGTATTGCTATCAAGGACTTTCTGTAAATTATCAAATGTTATTTCATTTATATATGGAGGAATATCAATTTTATGCCATTCATCTCTGGGCTTTGATGATTGTTTTTTCTTCCCATATGAGCGCACAATTTCTGTCTTCCCATAGTAAAAGGTTCCCATGTATGATTCATTCCTTAATATACGACTAATTGTTGTCTGATACCATTTATCTCCTTTGGGAGGGGGATATTTTCTAGTAGCCAAATATTCAGCAACTTCTGAACAAGTTGAACCTCCTAACACCAGTTTTACCATAATTAAATACCCTTCTTTTTCAAGTTTATTTTCCACTAATGTATGTAAGTCTTTATCATAGGTATATCCATAGATGCGGTTCATTCCCGGTATTTTGTTGTCAGCGACCATAGCTCTTCTTCCGCGTTTTGTATTTGCGAGAATCTTAGCTTTATTGTATTGAGCAATGGAGCCTTGGATGTTATAATTCAACATCGATTCGGCATTGTCTTTTTGCAAGTCAAACTCTACAAAATGAAGTTCGCATCCGAGCTCCCAAATCTTATGTGTAATTTGTTGTTGTAAATGCAAGTGTCTACTCAGTCTATCAGGATGCAAGAAGATGACTTTGTTCCCTATTCCTTTTTCAAGGAGAAATAAGATGTAATCCAGCATTGGACGGTTAGGATTATCTCCAGACTCTGCCTCTTCTCGTAAAACAATAATCTCATCTTCGTTGATATCAAACTTCTCTTTTGCTTCCTTTATGCATATTTGTGTCTGTGATTCAAGTGAGTAGTTATCCACTTGTATATCAGATGATACTCGTGTATAAACAATAGCTTTAATCTTATCGATCAAGGTTACAATATCTTCCCTGGTTAGCTTTTCATGATCTTTGAGTACTCTCATCAAAAAAATCAATCCTCCGAATTTTGACTGTTTTCTATTTGGTTCTCACTGGAATAACTCAGTAGAACATGCTCCATCCAATTGAGGATTTGCGTCTCTATAATTTCTTCTGGAACTGCTAGGTTTTCGTCTGGATAACGTGAAATGATCTTATATTCATACCTTTTCTTATATCTCATAATGACCACCTTAAAAATGAATATTTATTACTTGGTTATATTATCGCCCAATTATTCTATTCTATTCTTTTGAATGAATTGAAAGAGTGAGGGAAGTAGAAGACTGAGCATGTAGAATATGATGGAAATCAGAGTCGAACGAATATTATTTCGCATTATTAGGGCGATGTAGATGATCGTGTGCTAGAAAATTTGTAGATTCTTAGAGGGGCGGTTATTTCATACGAATGACCTGTCATCCCCCATATTCTTCATACTATAATGTGGATATACCAAAGAGGAGGGGATACGATGAATGTAACAGTAGATGAGGAGAAACAACTTAAAGCACTTATTAGACAGTACATAGAGGACGAGAGCAAAGTGGAAAAGCTGGTGGATTACTTATCCAGGCATGAGGTAGCTGGATTAGAAGTGTTTTCATATTTGGGATTCAATAAAATGAACAAGTATTTGTTTCAGCCAGTGAATAAAGAAGTATTCATACGAAGAATTCCATTCTATTTTCACAAGTCACAGAAAAGAAACTTAGATGATCTTGGCACAGTTTATGATTTTGTTAGTCGCGTGCTTGAATATTCTCGTAACAATTACGAAGAAGAACTTGAGCGGTTTTACAATACACTAGAGAAGCTATACTATGACTACAAGCTTGATACAGTTACTATCTTTAACTACACCATTAGGCAAACTGGATATGTGGGAGAATTCGAATCAATTTACACTTGGTTGCATTACCTTGAGCTAGCTCAAAAAATTGGATTAGACGAGAAAACGCCTAAACACCTCATTGTAGACTATAACATTGTCAGAGAAAAGACTGGATTGAAACCGGTTATTTATCAGATTGATGATATGTATATTGGGAATTACATTGAAAGACACGGTAACATATTAAAAATGTCGGGTATATTCCCATGTGATCGCAATAATCAACCGATACTTAAATGGATTGGTGTGAGGATTAAGAACGCCAAGAGGATATGGGTAGATGTTAATGATCGACAAAAAGGATTCCTATATGTAGAGATTGCACCTACAACAAAAGTGTGGGGACTTAATGTATATGGCGAAGCTGAAGATGAATCTGATATTTGGTATGACCTCTACACTGGCCCACTACTAATGGATTTCGATTATGAAGTAATCAAAGATAGACGTGTGGTAATAGGAATGACTCAAAAACAAGTTGCTGAAGCAATAGGAGCGTCATCTCGAACATATCAAAAGTGGGAACGTGGAGAAACAACGCCTGATGGTCACTTTCTGCTCAGGCTGATGAATGTATTGGACATTAAGGAATTGAGTGAAATTACGAAGATACATGATGTGGATGATGAATAACTCATATAGGGGTGTATTGCCATGATATCATTAGAGATGATGTTTGATTTAAAAGAAGATTATAAACGTGTTATACCAGATTTGCTCGAAGAGTTTGATATTCTTAGGTTAGATAAGGATGAGTTTACACTAAAACATAAAGAGACCAATATACAAATTGTTTTAGATTGGTCTGAACTCATCTCAGACTCTGATGAAAATGTAAATTATAGAAGAGTGATTAAAGGAATAGATCAAAAGTGTTTAGAGTATAGAAATTCTGATTTGGAATTTTATAATGATTGTGGATTTTACTCACGGTCAACTAATTATTCTGAATTCCTGCTGACTTATGATTCTCTATTACATGAGACGCCCTCATTTGAAACAGTGTTTGATATTGGCGAGGTTAAAATAGAAATATCCGAGCCAAGCTCAATGTACAAAATAATGTTTGCTAGGTTTTCATATAGTGATTGGTTTGAAGATGATTGGGACACCTTAATTACAATTAAAATTTATGGATGTAGAAAAACTGAACTAGAGAAAACATTACAACAATCACTATTCATAGTAGCTTCTTTTCATGCCCCTGAGATTGACTATAGAGGGGAATACCCTCATATAATACCCTTTAGATATGAAGGCTATAATGAAATTTATAACGATCCTGATGAACCTAAGGAAGAGTTTGATGTTTATTTATATAATCCAGCAAAATATTCTGAGCCGATAGCTTTTTATAATAAAGCAAGAGAATTTGATGATCCTATTTATTATTATAGAATTATCGAGTATTTTTTCATAATTAATCAAAAATCTGAAATACAACAGGCTGTAGCTTTTTACAATAATAGTGAAGATATTGATACTCTAATTAGAGAGATGACCAATTTATATAACAAAGGTGAACCTAAGTTATTACTGAACTTACTTAATAAAATTGATGATGTTGATGAAGTTATAGCGTATGCAAATAATTACAATGTTATAGATAGTGATGATATTAAAATTTTTTCCGCAGAACTTTATGAATACAGAAACAGTATTGTCCATGGTAAGGGTGACACTAGATACAAGCTTAATATACCGAATATTGAAATTTTTCATCCAGAATCAAAAGATAGTTATTGGACAGAAATTTTAAGGAAATTAGCTGAAAAGATAATCAAACAATTTTGCTTCTGAAATTTATAAAGTCGGTTTTTAAATCGTCAGAAGGTTCCCCAACCGTTTATGATTGGGGAATTTTTTTAAGTCTATTTTATTGTAAAATAAACAACTGGATAACTTGGATTGCCAATTTCATTATAGTGTAGGGGGATATCTCGTTGTTCCATCAGTTTATTATTCAGTTTCTGCTTACCTAGGCTATATTTGATCATCAGGCCACCAATAATTTTCTTGAGCTGTCTTCGTTTTAACTCATACAACCATTTAAACTTGTCTTCTTCAATAACAATGGAATCCTTAATTCGTTTATCACGCTTTCTCATTTCTGCTTCAACATCTTCAATTTCTAAGTATGTATTTTCTATGATTCTATGTTCAGTTACCCATCCATACTCTGTTATGTATTTTAGACAAGCTTTTTCTAATTGTTCGCATACGTACTCATTTAGCCTAGATAGTTGTTCGTTCTTTCTCATGGGAAATATTCGGTTTGCTTCTTCTTCTCCTAACGTTTTCAATACCATCTGTCGATCAAAGTTGCCTACTGTCATACCCAAGTCCTTAAATTGCTTGGCTAACATTTCAACGTCATTCATGTGTGTAGCTGCCATAGATGGAATTGTCCAAAACGTAATCATGTTCTGATAATGCTTTTTCTGTGCTTCTAATTTGGCTCTATTCACATATTCAAATGGCAATCGTTCTATATCGATCCGATTTAGTAATTGTAAGTAAACCAGCAACGACAAAATGGTTCTGATTCGGCGTTCCTTACTATTCTTGTAACGATCAAAATCACACCATCTATCTAGACGCTTCATTATGTAGTTTATCGAAGCATAGAATACAGCTTCTTCAGAATCCTTAATGTGGATCAGTGTCGAAATATTCTCTAGCGCAATCAAGTGAATCTCTCTTAACACTGAATAGTATAGTGGTGTTCGAAGTAATGAATTCAAATTGGGATATGCTTCTTTTATGAATTCCTCATCGTTTAGTAACTCTAGATTTTGCTGGATTAAGTTCTCCATTTCAACGTGCCATTCTGATTTCTGAATTGTGATGTTGAAGCAATCCATTAGATATCGGAGTGATTTAGGCTTGTTTAGTTTGGTCAATCTTTCTGTTACTTCAATAATAGTACCTGTGAATGGATGACTGCTACTCCAACATTTATACCACCAGTAACCTGTTTTGGGATCTTGGTATATATTAGCTGATGGTGACGATTCGTTATGGAATATATCATGAAACTGTTTGCTTGCTATTCCTATATATTCATATAGATTAATCTTCTTTAGATAATCATATACTTCCTTATGTGATGATACAGTTATTGGTTTGTAAGTAGTTTTCATTCTAGGTATTATATTTGTGTTTAAGCTCTTTATCATATCTATATTGCTCATGTATGTATTTACTGTATCTAATGAAGTAGGGGGGGATATTGTAGCCTGAATTATATCTATATTATTACTATAGTAATTGGGGTCATAATATCCCCCCTCTACAAGTAGGTCATGATTAATCTGAAGCCTATTTTCATAATCAAACACATAGAGGTCAGTCCCACCAAAGAATAGCCGCTCAACTTGGAAGGTTGATTCATCAGCATATGAATACTTTTTAAATAATTGATCAGTATGGGCATTCAATAAGCGGATATCTGTGAATGGTTCATTGTAAGCAAAGACTACTCTAAACTTAGGCCAATCATCTGTGTGACTGAAAGTTTTGTACATGAACATTGCTAATAATTTAAACTCTTCCTGTGCTTCTTCCCATGTAATACGTACATCCTTAACTTTCTGCTTGAGTATCTTATCATAATATCCATTGTCAAAGTCCATACAGATAACTTGCTGAGAAGTCCAACATTCTTTGGTACGTGTTAGTAATCCATTTGCTTTTGTTGTTATGTAGGCAGGAACGAATGACTTACCTTGTACAATCTCATTTGCTAACTGTGATGGTTCAACATCAACCGAATTCTGTAGTAGTCGATTACTGATACCACCTATTTCTTTAAAACTTGGCTTACAACTAAACTCCTTCTGGTCTATCAGTAGTTTGATAATATACACTCCTCTTTGGTTGATAATTAATTGTGCAAAAATAACACTTAATTAATTTATATCACATGATAAAGAGGAGGGCAAGTGTAATTTTGATTGCAGGTACACAAAATTTTGCAGAGCTTGAGCCTGTCAGAATTCTTACAGATGTAGAACGAATGTTCCGGTTGGAATCGTAGACGTGGATGAATGGCAAGCCGAATATATGTTAATCGCTGAGAACACGGAACGTAGAGGGGAAGCGGAAGCTGATCCGGTTAAGAAGGGAAGACAGGGAGCATTCTTGAAGGAATATTGGAAAGCAGGACATGGAGGAAATAGGGCAACGGGACAATACGGCCTGTTGAAGAATGTTGCCGATGTTATAGGAGAGTCACAACGAACCACAATGAGAAGGCAAAGGATGTTCCTCTAAATCATAATAAATCTATAGGAAGAATCAGCCTTGCATTGTTGAGGGTTAGTTTATACCATCGTGGTGAGTTGTGTTCCAAGTTCCTATAAATTAATCAAGGAAGTGAGGAAGAGAATCGAATCTGATATGTCATTATAGTAGAAGAGAAAACAAATATTCAATTAAACTAAAATAATACTTTACAAATAATTGATATATGGATATATTAATAGTACAAGGTTAACGAATTCCAAGGCAGACTCTTGGAGTCTTAGTAACTGTGAAGAGGAGGGGATGAGATACGTGGAAGGTTAGATATGCGTGGTACAAGTTGATGAGCTGGTTATGGCTGGGCTGGAAGTGATCGAAGGAGTGCAAGGAGAAGAAAAACTGATTCAAGTTTGGATATAGATTTACAGTAGATAGTGAGAGTTGAGAATAATACATAATGAAATGGAGATTTGTGAATATGAAAAATCAACAAACTGAACGAGTGTTTATCACATTTAAATTTGAGAAAGGTAATATTAAGTACCCTGTTGATGCTGTATTTGGCAAAGGTGATATTTTCAAGGAAATTATTGACTTGAAAACTAATGGTGGAACACTTGAATACAACGGGAAAGTCTATGACATGCTTGAATTAAAAGCAGTAGAAATTAGCTTCGAGTAAATAGAATAGGGAGGATGATTTGGTGAGCAATTGTTCTATTTTAATGAATAAGCAGAAGGTTTACATTGCGGCAGATTCCAGAGAATGTACATTTTTTAATGGAAAGGCCTACTGGATGAATGATAACGCAACAAAAATACACAGAGTAAGTAACAACCTAGTAGTGTTCACTTCGGGGAACTCCGATATTTGCGATAGAGTTATTAGTGAATTTATTAGTGGAAATGATTTTAGTGTCGAGCGTCTACAGAAGATCTTACGGACGATTGGCGAAGAAGTTGAGGCGCATTATCCATCTACGTTACTTGATAAAGAGGTTGGATATATCGACATTACTGCTATTGCGAGAATCCAAGATGTTAAAGGTAAACGATTAGCCTTGTATAATCTGAATAGTACAGAGAATTTTAACATATACGAATACCCTATTAAAAACGAAGATGGATACATATATGCGACTGTAGGAGTTAAGGGCGAAGAAGCAACAAAAATAGAAAAGCAGATTCGTGGGAAAATGGATCACGTTAAAACGTTCAAGACGATATATAATAATATTTCTGATGAATCAGTTGGAGGCAAGTTTAAAATGTTTGGAATTGACAAAAATAAAGGAGTTTTTCTTGAAGAATCGTATGAGATTGTTGATAAGAATCCTTTGCTAAAATATGAAGATTATAAACACACGATGGGACATTATATTCTTGGAAACAAACTTGTAATCTCAGATGATGAAGGAACCTTTACCATTGAAGGTAATTTGTTAACTGTGAGAGATAAGAGTAATAACATCCGAGTGCAGATAGGCGAGTATAAGTCGGGTGTATATGGGTTTAAGGTAATTGGCCCACTTGGGACAGTAACAGTTGATGAAAATGGTATAGTACAAACGGATACAATCCAAATCGCAGACAACGTAGATAGTACGCATCCACTTAAATTGAAATTTTATATTTCGCCTAGTACATTAAGATTTGACCAGTTTCAATTGAATTTTACACTGGAGAGATTTAGAGCATATAGCAAAGGTGCGGCTAGTGCTAGGATTAATTTGACGACTACGGAGTCTGAGCGGATTCTGTTGACAACGACTGAGATCAAAAGTTTTATTGCAACGTCAACTAAGCCAAAAAATGTTTCTGGGTCAACTCAAACAGAGGGTACATATATATTAGAAGGTGGACATAACCATGGTTGGCCTGAAGGAACACAATTTAAAGATGTCAATGGTTTCACAAGAACATGGGTAGCTTCAGGTCGCCACTCACACGCTTTAAGCTTGCAACCTCATGATCATGAGTTTACTGTCCCAGAACATGCTCATGACATTACAATGCCTCCACACTCTCACAGGATTGATATGCCCTCTCATTCTCATGATATTGAATATGGTATCTATGAGGGAGCTTCCGCAACAGGAGTCAGAGTAATTATTAATGGGATAACAAGAGGGGGCATATATTCTTCTGCTGAGAATAATGTTGACATTACATCTTGGATTCAATCACCCGGATGGCATACGATTGAGCTATCTTCTCAGCAATTGGGACGAATTAATGCTAGTTTGTATATGAAAACATTTGTAGGAGCATAACAAAAAGAGGCTGTATCTTACTTTATCTTAAATGATACAGCCGCTTTTGTTTATTCATCGAATATGGATTGGTGTATATTAGCAGCTATTTAAATTTTAGAAAAACCTTTTCTTGTTGTGGTTCATACACAGCTTCCATTTTCAGTTCCAATTTATTGAATACATCATTAAGTGGGACAAGATAATTCTTTGAATCCTTATTGTAAAGTACACCTATACTGGACTGATTATTTAATGCAATGTCATATGTTTTGTTACTCTCAGAACTTTTAAGTTTATATGATTTTTGTTTTTCAATCACTTCAAGGTATTTGTATTCGTTAGCGTAGTGGTTTGCTGTCACAAAATCAGGATTGTCATTATTTGTTTCATAAATGAAGTAATCATTTGAAGCAATTGATATTATCAGATCAATGACATCAGAATTAAATACAATATACGGAATTTTCCCGACGAGATAAATTGAAGTGCTACTAGCTAAACCATACTCTTTATTGTTTAAGTTCAGTTTTAAAGCTGTGGAATCCAGTTTAACAAGTTTATCAGTACTTACCAGAGTTGAAGAGCTATTGCCACCATTTGAGTCTCCAGCAGCACTATTTTCTTTACTCTCAATGTTAATCACATTCTTGTTCTTATCGAAACTCACATCAGCGTCTAATGCTCTACCAATCTCACCAACAGGCAAATAGTTTAAGTTTTGATAATTGATTGGTTGCGTGGTCATCTTTTTACCATCCACTACAACTGAAACTGAACTATTAATCTTGGCTTGAATTGTCTTAACTGTAGCAGCTAAAGCAGGAACTGATACTGTCAATGACGCACCAAGTATCACACCTAAACTTACATAACCAACTTTTTTTAATTTACTCATCTCTTCACTTCCCTTATTTTATTTTATTTTATTTTATGTACATAATTACTTACGATTAATTCTACTATGGGAGTGTGCTTTCTTCCAGATACTTCATTGGAATAAATGTTTCTTACATAAGAGTTATTTTCATATGGACCAACAAAAAACATAAGGATTAGGTTAAATAAACAATGATCCTATTTTTAATTTATAATCAAGTTGAAATAAGTGAATTTAAATGTTATAAAGGTTTACTCGAAATAAAGAATTTATAAGAAAAAAAGTATAAGAGGGTTACTCTTATACTTAATCAATATTAAACAACATAGTGAATATTAAACAAGTCTTGCAACGACTTCTTCATTTCTTTTCTTTTGGTTTCGCTTTTCTCCTCAACATAGAATACGACATCGCTATTGTTGTGAGCCATAACACCTACTGTGTCTCTAAAAGAATAGAAATAGTTGCGTAAATTTGATGTCATAGCCACCTGATAAGGAACGACAAGTCCGTATGTAACGCTTGCTATAACAGCCACGCATGGAACTTCTGGATATGTTTGAAACTCTGGATACTCAACTTCTTTCCAGTCCCATTCTTTCATTTCTTCAGGTAGTTCATTGGTTCTAATTACAAATGTTTTGTTATTCATTATCTCACCTCCTACTTTATATATCGGCTAAATGGTGAGTTTTTATAAATTTGATAATTCATTCAGAAAGGAAGAGAACATATTTGGCGAAACGTCTCGTTGCAGATGAAATATTAGAAGAGTGGATCGATACATATGGTCAACACAATTACGTGGACTACAAGTTGCGCGCACTAGCATTTGCAGAAAAATGCTGCAAAGAAGGCATAATTACACATGATGAAAAATTCAGCGCATTTCTACTTCATGGGAGCATCTACAGCCGAATAACCAATTGTAGATATAACACTGGAATGTATAAGCACGTAGAGTGTGAATGGGAGAATGAAGAGGAAACTTTTTTAGCTGTCCTACATGAAAAGCAAGAATTCTGGTTATCGTGGAAAGATCACACGGAAGAGTACATGAAAAATGATTACAAACCTTCTTTAAGACCAACTATAGATAGAATTGATGAAAAAGAAGGTTATAGCTTGAATAACATACAAGTGTTAACAAATGCAAAGAATTGCGCTAAAGCAACTAGCTTTCCTCACTATCTATTTACCGTAGTAAATACTACTGATCCAACGAAACAACAAACATTCCGGCGATTTGATTCAAAGGGCGCGGCACTTAAACATATAGGCTTACCTTACTCCAAGTCTGACACAGGAAGATTCCATCAGGTAGGTAACTCTCTTTTTCTACTCCAGTCTGAAGACGTCACTTTGGGAAGAACAACAATAGAAGAATATGAGAATCCTGAAGACTTAAGCTATACGGGATCTTTCTCAATAACTACAGAGCATCCACATGGTGGAACAATAACGATCAATAGAAATTTCACTTATGAGAGAATGGCGATTATTTTAAAGCAAGACCAAGAAAAGTAATACATATAGAAGTTAAAGAGTTCGTTAAATTGAGAGAGTTAGTTAGAAGTGATCTGGGTAGTGTGGATAGGCTGAAATAAAGTTATGCAAACAAATTAGGAATAGGACGATCTCTCCTTTGAATAAAGTTTCTCAAAAGGGGGAGGGATGCAAAATAGCCATCAAAAAAGAGGTTGAGATTGTGTATGTTCCAAATGAAGAAATTATGCAAAATACATACTATAACGATGAACCACTACATCAAGCCATTGATTACATTATCGACAAAATGTTTCAGAATCAACAAATCGATGAGGGTGGCGAATAGCCACCTTTTGTCATTCTATTTTACTCTGTATGGAGGTGAGTCAGTATTGAGACATGTCGCAGTCTATCCACGTGTGTCCACCGGAATGCAAGCATCTGAAGGAACAAGTTTAGAGGGACAGCTTGAGCTATGTTACAAGAAAGCTAAGAGCTTAAACATCTCAAGGGAAGAGATTAAGGAATATGTTGAATCTGGCTTTACTGGGGAAGACATAGATAGACCAGCATTAAATGAGTTAATGCAAGATGTAAAAGATAAAAAGATAAAGAAATTGATTGTAACTCATCCCGACAGACTTACAAGGGATTTAACTGATAAGTTGATAATATGTCGTGAGCTTGAAAAGAATGATGTAGAACTTATATTTGTAGATACTGAATACCTTACAACACCTGAAGGGCAACTGTTTTTCAATATGATGTCATCCATTGCTCAATATGAGTTGCAGTTAATCAAAAAAAGAACAGTACGAGGAAGAATTAGAGCAGTAGAAAAAGAAGGAAAAATTATGCCGATGCGAGTAGCTCCATATGGATACAACCTTTTTAATGGAGAACTAACTATAAACCAAGAAGAAGCAAAGTTTGTTCATCTGATATATCAATGGTATGTACATGATGGAAAAACTTTAAGAGAGATAGGAGAAGAACTTTCTAAGCTTGGCGCTATCCCAAAGAGAGCAGAAAGTAAAGCCTGGAATGCAAGTTCGATATCTAGAATACTCACTTCTCAAATTTATATTGGTAAATATTTTTACAATAAGCGTGAAACCAGAAAGTTAAAAGGGCAAAAGACCGCCAAGGGGAGAACGAAAAAAACATACAAGATTAGAGCTGAAACGGAATGGATTCAAGTTAATGTTCCATTTATAATTAATGAAGAATTGTTTAATTTAGCTCAAATCCAAAGAGGTAAAAATTTGACCCGCAAAGGTCGAAATGTCAAACACGCATATCTTCTCAAATCCCTTATGCGTTGTGGTCACTGTGGTAGAAGATGGGAGTCGACAACATACAACTCAAAAAAACAAGGCGAAAAAGTGACTTACCCCATATATCGCTGTTCGGGAAAATATCCAAGAAAGTTTGGAGAATCAGTTCATAAATGTCCCGTTCCAACTTTGCGTACAGATATACTTGATGATTTTGTATGGAATATTATAATCAAACTCTTGAATAATCCAGATGAAATCATATCCAGACTAAAGTCTACATCTAATTCACCAGATGATAATTTAAAAGATCTTGTTGCCGAATATGCCCGACAATTAAAAAGCAAAGAAGATGAACGTACTAAGATTAAGCTTATGTTTCGAAAGGGAATTATAAACGAAGAAGAACTGGATATGGATATTAGCCAATTAGATAAGGAGAAGGCCAAAATACAGAGCGAACATGACAAAATCCAATCTAAACTAAATGCAAGAAATAAACATGAGGTAACGCAAGAGCAACTCATAAATTTGGCTAAAGAATATAAAAAATTCATGGAGTTGAATTTATCCAATGAAGATAAAAGGTTTATTGTTGACAAGTTAATTGACGAAATTATTATAACTCATGAAAAGGATAAGAATCGCTTTTCCATATCGTGCATTGGCTACTTAGGCAATAAATTTACATTGCAAGATAATTCATATATTAACCTTGTTTCACGTACACAACATCAAAAAGTTTGACAATACCGGCGAAGATCAGGAGGACCTAATTTCCATTGGAACGATTGGATTGATCAAAGCCATCGAAAGCTTTCAGCAAGGCAAAGGCACAAAGCTGGCGACTTTTGCTGCGAGATGTATTGAAAACGAAATCTTAATGCACTTAAGATCTCTGAAGAAAACACGTAAAGACGTATCCCTGCATGACCCCATTGGGACGGATAAAGAAGGAAATGAAATTACATTAATTGATATCCTCGGCACCGAGGCCGATGATGTGGTAGACCGTGTGCAGCTTAAAATTGAAAAAAGCAAAATTTATCGTAATCTCGACATACTGGATGATCGGGAGAAAGAAGTCGTCATTGGCCGCTTTGGCCTGGAGGCTGGTGGAGAAGAGCGCACGCAGCGCGAGATTGCCAAGGAGCTTGGCATTTCACGCAGTTATGTTTCGCGGATCGAGAAGCGGGCGTTGATGAAGCTGTACCATGAGTTCTATAAGCAGAAATAGATGTGGCTTGTGGTGGTGCAAAAATAAATAAGAAGGGCGGCCTTTCATTATGAGGGAGGGCGGTCCTTTTTTCGTATACGAAAGCAATGAAACAGACTCACTGCGTCAGGAGCTTTTCCCATGAATACTACTCCGGAATAAAACCCCTGAGACGCTGGAGCGGATTGATACACAGGTGGATCAGATGAAGCGGATTGGATGTATCGGTCATTGATCTGCTTTAAAAAAGAACGAAGATGTAATCGTAATACGCACGTGGGTTTACGCCATGTAACGCAAGGATCAAAGAGAGCAATCAATGAGTCACGGGTACGCTCCGGGGGGGCGTATCTCTTAAGCATGCGCACCCATCGCGGTGTACACGCCTAGTCGGGCAAGACGGGTAAGCTGCAGAGCCATATGATGCGGAGAGTAAACTTTGTTGTTTTCCAGCCATTTATGAATGATTCCGCTGGTGGAGAAGCTGAGATGATCCAGTAAAATGTCCAATGGCACCTGTACCTTTTGATTGAGTCCGATTCGGGTTATTCGTTGAAAAAAATGAGCTTTAATGACCTCATTCAACCTGGTACTGAAATTACCAACAGGATTGATCAGCAGCATGACCCGGTAGAACTCATCATGCTCAAAGATGTGCTCAAACAAGACCGCAAAGATCGGGTCAGGCTCGGCAAATGAGGGAACCTCATCTATGGCAGCACAACGTTCCTTGAGCACATCGTCCAGCAACTGAAATTTCTCATTTACGATGGTATCCAGCAAATCCTCCTTGTCTATAAAGTGGGCATAGAACGTTGAGCGGTTGATGTTGGCTTGTTCTGCAATGTCTACGACACTGATATCCGAGTAATTTTGCTTGGTCATAATGGTCAAAAAAGCTTCGGAGATCATGACACGGGTTCTGTGAATTCTTCGGTCCATGCTTCGGGATTCATTCACCTTATATCACCTCGAATACAACAAATTTGGATGAATTGTTGGTTAAACAACACCGTCTAAAGCCGGATTTAATGCGTCCATGGGAATGAGCTTACGATTCAGCTACCTCCAGATGAAGCCAAATTGTAGTTTATTTTGACGTTTCCCAACAGATCCGGTATTTGTGTTCGGTAACCGTCAAAATTCCGATGATTGATTGTTGCGCTCCAATGGATATTAGCTATGATAAACAATAAAACATAGCAAATCAATCGGAAAAATAAAATTTGATTAAGGGGTGACATTTTGAGGGGAGACACTTTCATATCCAGTCTGGAGGACGGACGGCGTGTCTGGCTCGAAGGGAAGCAGGTCAGGAATATTTCCGAGCATGCTGCTTTCAAAGGCACATTGTCTACCATAAGGCAGCTGTTTAACATGCTGGATGATCCTCTTCAACGGGAGCAAGTAGGCTTTGCTCCCGATGGACAGGAGCGATATGCACACAGCTCATTTCTCATTCCGTACTCAGCAGCCGAGCTGAACAAGCGCAGTCAGTCCTTTGCAGTCTGGTCTTCCAGTACCAGTGGCATGATGAGCCGGTTATCCGACTACGCCCGTTCCTTAGTCACCGGGTGGTACGCGGCCCGGCATGAATTATCCGAGCTGGACCGGCGCTTCGTGGACAAAATCAGTACCTATTACCACGAGGCCAGAGACCGCGACCTCTTTCTGACGACAGCCATCATTGATCCCCAGATTGATCGTTCCAGCGGGCTGGATGATGAGCGGATCGCAGAACGATTTCTCCATGTGGTGAAAGAAACGTCGGAAGGCATTGTGGTCAGGGGAGCCAAAATGATCGCGACAGGTGCTCCGTATACACATGATTTTCTCATCTTTTCGTTCCTGCAATTTCAGACCCGGCATCAGAAACATGCTCATGTCTTAATCGTACCCGCGAATTCACCAGGACTACATATTGTGTGCAGGGAATCGTTTGCGGATGCCAGAGAACGCAACCATCCGCTCAGTGCACGATACGATGAGATGGATGCCGTCCTTTTTTTCGATGATGTCCTGATTCCGTGGGAAAGGGTGCTTCTCTATGGAGATTCGGACAAGGTGCTGAAGCTTCGCGGGAACCGTACGGCCAATGGACTGGCTTTTCACCAAAATGTTGTGCGCTTTGTAGCCAAGCTAGAATTTGTGACAGGGGTGGCGTTTGCAGTAGCCGAGTCGATTGGCGTCACCGGATTTCTGCATATTCAAGAGAAACTGGGGGAGCTGCTGACACAGATTGACGTGATCAAGGCGCTGATTATTGCGGCGGAGGCCAAAGCCGTGCCCGATGCGGCAGGCGTGCTCGTTCCTGATCTAACGTATGTGGAGACGGCGCGGAATTTGGGAACCAAATATTATCCACGGGCTGTCGAGATACTTCAACAAGTTGGCGCAGGTGGCTTTGTTCAGACCCCTTCGGGAATTGAGGACTTCTACGGTCCGATTTCCGAACTTATGCATTTGTATTTTGAAGGGGCTGCGGTAAGTGCCGAGAAAAAAGTGGAGCTGTTCAAGCTGGCCTGGGATCTCATCGGCAGTCCGCTCGGTGCAAGACATCTGTTGTATGAAAAATTTTATGCAGGTGATCCGATCCGTGGGCTTGCATCCCATTACGTTCGACATGACAAATTGTCGTTAACAGCTCCTGTCTGGAAGCTGATTCAAGAGAAAAGCTAGAGCAGAGTAGCCATCATATGAGCAGGAGGAGAGAAAAAAATGGAATTGTTTTGGTTTATCCCGACACATGGGGACGGAAGATTTCTGGGCACCCGAGAAGGCGCCAGGGCAGTGACGTATCACTATTGCAAGCAGGTAGCACAAGCCGCCGATGAGCTTGGGTTTGCAGGAGTGCTGCTGCCTACAGGGAAATCATGTGAAGACGCCTGGATCGTTGCTTCCTCGCTGGTATCGGTAACGGACAAACTGAAATTTTTGGTCGCTGCGCGTCCGGGGCTGATGCTGCCTACTACGGCGGCGCGAATGGCAAGTACATTGGATCGCTTTTCCAAAGGAAGACTGCTGATCAATGTCGTAGCCGGAGGTGACCCGATCGAGCTTGAGGGAGACGGGGTATTCCTGGACCATGATGAGCGCTACGCATTGACAGACGAATTTCTAACCATATGGCGCAAGGAACTGGCTGGCGAAGAAGTCGATTTTGACGGCAAATATTTAAAGGTCCACGGCGGAGCGGTTCTGTATCCGACCATTCAGAAGCCTTATCCTCCGCTTTATTTTGGAGGCTCCTCTGATGCTGCCATGGAGGTGGCAGCCGAGCACGTGGATGTATACCTGACTTGGGGTGAGCCGCCTGACCAGGTAGAGGCCAAGATCAACCGAATGCGAGAGCTTGCTTCCAGAAAGGGAAGAAGTTTGCGCTTTGGTATCCGGCTTCATGTCATTGTTCGTCCAACCGCAGAAGAAGCCTGGCAGGCCGCGAATGATCTGATCGCTCATCTGGATGAAGAGACCATTGCTTCCGCCCAGAAGATCTATGCTCGTATGGATTCCGTCGGTCAACAACGGATGGCAAGTCTGCATAAAGGGGATCGTTCCAATCTGGAGATCAGCCCGAATCTGTGGGCAGGCATTGGGCTGGTCAGAGGCGGTGCCGGTACAGCGCTTGTAGGCGATCCCGACCAGGTTGCAGAACGAATGAGGGAGTACGAGGCATTGGGCATTGAAACCTTTATCATGTCGGGGTATCCGCATCTGGAAGAAGCCTACCGTACTGCCGAGCTGTTGTTTCCGAAGCTGAATTACGCACAATACGGGAACAACGGTGAGCGGTCATTTATCAGTCCTTTTGGCGAGATGATTGCCAATAACACTCTTCCTGATCATGTGGTAAAAGCGCCTGCGGCTTCCAAATGATGCTATCTGCTTTTTAGGATATCTCTATTGAAAACATCATATTCTGGCCGATTAGACGAACTAAAGGCACCTCACATGTATAGGTTGAAGGTGTCTTTTTTGCTGCATTCCGCTCTGGTAGAGAGGGCCTTGGCCCTTGACTATAAATCATTCCATTGAAGAGGTGATTCAACATGTCCATGCAATTTGCGTATTGGGTTCCGAATGTAAGTGGCGGTCTGGTTATCTCCAGCATCCCGCAAAAAACAGGCTGGTCATTTGAGGATAACGCAAGGTATGCCAGAATCGCAGAAGAAGCGGGCTTTGATTATGCGTTATTGCAAACCAGATTTATGGCCAGCTATGGGGCTGAAAATCAACTGGAAGCCATTGCTCTGGCCTCTGCGCTCGCGGTGGTTACAGAACGTTTGAAGCTGATAGCAGCCATATTGCCAGGATTATGGCATCCCGGTCCGGTAGCCAAAGCGATCACGACAATCGATCATATCAGCCAGGGACGGGTTGCCGTAAATATTGTCAGCGGCTGGTTCAAGGGAGAGTTTCATGGATTCGGAGAACCGTGGCTGGACCATAACGAGCGTTATCGTCGCTCCGAAGAGTTCATCCGTGTGCTGAAGGAGCTGTGGACGCAAGACAATGCCAATCACCAGGGTGACTTTTACCGTATTCATGAAGCGCCGCACAAACCCAAACCGACTGTAATTCCCCCTGTGTTTCAAGGAGGAAATTCAGCGGCTGCACGCGACATGGCTGCACGAGTCTCGGATTGGTATTTCATGAACGGGAATACCATCGATGGTTTCCGTACCCAGATCGAAGATGTGACTGAGCGGGCTGCGTCTTATAACCGCAAGCTGCGATTCGGAGTCAATGCATTTGCCATCGTGCGGGATACGGAAGAAGAAGCGGTGGAGGTACTGCGTCAGATTATTCGATATGCTGACCCCGAGGCGGTGGAGGGCTTCCGCAGTCAGGTCCAATTTGCAGGCAAAGCGTCCCCTGAACAGGAGGGAATGTGGGCGAATTCCAATTTCGACGACCTGGTGCAATATAATGACGGGTTCAAAACAGGTTTGATTGGTACCCCGGAGCAGGTGGCCGACCGTATCATCGAATTGAAAAAGATTGGAGTAGACCTCGTTCTGATCGGCTTTCTTCATTACGATGAGGATATTCAGGCTTTCGGTGAGCAGGTCATGCCGCTGGTTAAAGAGAAGGAGGCTGCGCTGAGCCGGGTTACGGCTACCTGAGCAAACCATCGGTTTTTGATAGACGGAATGGAATCAATTGAATTGGATTGGATTAGATTGGCAATCTGTATCCGTGTTTTTGAGGGATGAGTTTCTGTTTTAATTAGAGGAGAGATGACGCAATGAGTATTCAATCAAACACGATTCACACCCTGCCTGACTATGAGCAATTGAGAGCTGAAATTCGGGGCATTGTCGACGAAGTCATTAAACCACGTGCAGAGCTGATTGACCGTGAGGGACGGTTCCCGCGTGAGAATCTGGCCGTGCTTGCCGAGACCGGGTGGAATGGCGTGCTGATTCCCGAGCGCTTTGATGGACGCGGACTGGATCATGTTGCCTTTGCGATTGCGGCAGAAGAAATTGCCAAGGGATGCCCTTCAACTTCACTGGTGTATGTCATGCATGTCGGAGCCGTTCAGACGATAGCTCTCTATGGAAATGAGGATCAGAAGGAGCGCTGGCTAAAGCCGGTACGCAATGGGGCGATTGGTACGTACTCTACTAGCGAACGTGCTTCGGGAGGTCACTGGTGGTTTAATTTCAGCGAGGCTTCCCGGGACGGAGAGGATTACATTCTGAATGCGGAAAAGTCGTTCACGACAAGCTCGGGACAAGCTGATTTTTATGTAACCCAGACCCGCACGCCAGGAGCACAAACGCCGACAGATGTGAGCTTTTTCCTTGTCGATGGACAACTGGAAGGCATTACTTCGGGGGTATGGGATGCACTCGGGGTTCGGGGGAACCATAGTGGCCCGATCACGTACGAAGGCGTCCGGATTGCAGCCCAGGATAAGCTCGGTACGGAGGGACAGGGACGCGAAATTCTGGAAAGTGGTGTATCCCCCGTATATCTGATCGGTCTAGGCTCCACTTGGCTTGGAGTTGCCGAGGCAGCACTTGAGGCTGCGTCCGAATATGTGAAGGGCATGGTTCATCGCGACTTTAACAAGCGTTTGGCTGATTACCAGATCATCCGCCAACAGTTGGCTGAAGTGAAGGTGCTGATCTCCAGCCTGAAGCCGTGGCAGTTATCTCTTGCGAAGCAGCTGGATGAACTTCAGGCACAGGGAAGACCGCAAGTCGAGCTGTTCCTGCCGCTGGTTGAGTTCAAAATTCATGCTGCGGAAGTAGCTAACAAAGCGACCAAAGCAGCGCTGGATGTTACCGGAGGTTATGGTTATAAAAAAGGCGTGTTTGAACGCCTCTTCCGTGATGCCCGCGCAGGCATCGCCATGGGTCCCTCCAACAACATTGCCAGAGAGTGGATTGGCAAATCCCTGGTCGGTTTGCCGCTGGAGCTGTGGTACGAGGGAGGGGATTGATTCCCCCAAGAAACTGAAAAAGGTAAGGCAATTTCAAGCTACTGTCTGTGTCATACAGGCGGTAGCTTGTTTGCATTTCATGGACCTCGATAAAAATTGAAGTCCTATACGCTTCGAAATCGGATTCATTATAGAAATAATCAAAATAAAAATAATCAAAAAGAATGATAGGTATTCAGGGGAGATTATTATATATTAGATGGTATATTATTTTGCATCAGAGAGAGAGAAAGCACAGAAAGAGAGTGGTGGTGTACCATGCAGCAAGAAACATTAACAAGGGGTCTGAAAAACAGACATGTACAGCTGATGGCAATTGGAGGGGCGATCGGAACGGGGTTGTTTCTCGGGGCGGGCAAAACGATCCAGCTAACCGGTCCATCCATTCTGCTGGCGTACATCATTACAGGCATTGTCTTATTCCTGATCATGAGGGCGCTTGGAGAGCTGCTGCTGAGCAATTTGCAATATCATTCCTTTGTGGATTTCGTGCGTGATTACCTGGGAAATATGGCGGCGTTTATTACGGGCTGGACCTATTGGTTCTGCTGGATATCCATCGCGATGGCTGATATTACGGCTGTTGGTTTATATACACAGTTCTGGTTTCCCAATATTCCTCAATGGATGCCGGGATTAATTGCGCTGGTTATTTTACTTGTAATGAATCTGGCGACGGTCAAGCTGTTCGGGGAGATGGAATTCTGGTTTGCTCTCATTAAAGTGCTCGCTATTCTGGCGTTGATCGTGGTGGGGCTGTATATGATCTTTACAGGTTTTACAACCAACCAGGGCTCAGCAAGCTTTACTAACCTGTGGAGTCACGGGGGCTGGTTTCCGAATGGAATGCATGGCTTCATTATCTCGTTTCAGATGGTCGTTTTTGCATTTGTGGGGATGGAACTCGTCGGATTGACCGCAGGAGAGACGGAGAATCCCGAAAAGGTCATTCCAAAAGCTATTAATCAGATTCCGATTCGGGTACTGCTTTTCTACGTGGGTGCTTTGTTCATTATTATGAGCATCTATCCTTGGAGTGCGATTTTGCCAACCGAAAGCCCGTTTGTGCAGGTATTTGCCGCAGTGGGGATTGCGGCGGCTGCTGGTGTGGTGAATTTCGTAGTGTTGACCTCCGCGGCATCCGCATGTAACAGTGCGATTTTCAGTACAAGCCGGATGATCTACTCCATGGCGAAAGATCAGAACGCCCCTGATTCGTTTGCGCGTGTAAATAAAAGGAAGGTTCCAGCCAATGCGCTATTTTTCTCCACGATTGTCATCTTTATTGCGATTGTGCTGAACTACATCATGCCGGAAGGGGTATTCACACTGATTACCAGCGTATCAACGGTATGTTTTATATTTGTCTGGGGAATCATGGTGATCTGTCATTTCAAATATCGTCATACGCAGCCCGAACTGGCAACTCGCAGCCGCTTCAAACTGCCGCTTTATCCGTTTTCAAACGTTTTGATTTTAGCTTTTCTCGCGTTTGTGCTGGTGGTATTGGCACTGGCTGAGGATACACGGATGGCGTTATTTGTCACGCCAGTTTGGTTTATCCTGGTTGCCGGGATTTATCTTTTTAAGAAGAGAAACTCGGGTAGCAACAACTAGCAGAACCTAGCTTCGTTATTGAATAGACCCGTCCAATGCTGATTGGGCGGGTATTTACGCTCTTTATATTGATGCTCTTTATATTTTTGCAGTCTTTTTGCTCTCCCGAATGCCTGCATAGATCGCATCACAGATATCGGTAGTGAATTGGCCTGACATTCCTTCAAGTGCCGTATTGGTGAATGCTGCAACACTAAGTTCTTCTTTGGGATCAACAAACCAGGAATGACCGTAGGTTCCACCCATCCGCCACGTCCCCGGAGATTCGGGTGTACCAGCTGCAACAGGGTCTTTGAGTATCGTAAACCCAAGCCCAAACCCTCTTCCCGGCCAATACGGCATCTCGAGTTCACCGATTTGATTCACAGCCATCTTGGTGGCAACAGCTTCCGTAAGAATAGGCTGTCCTCCTTGTCGCAATGTCTCAAGTAAAGTAAGAAAATCTCCGGCACTCCCAACCATACCCGCTCCGCCTGATGCATAGACAGAAGTGTTATTCGCACGGTTAGGGGCAAGCTGGAAACCGGCAGTACCTTCAATAAAAGGAACCTGCTCTAACTCATTATGGAGAAGACGAGGCTCATCAGAACCATCGGCATATGCAGCGGTCAACCGATTCGAATCGACGGCAACAAAATCAGTGTCGGTCATGTGAAGAGGATGGGTAACCAACAATTGGACAGCTTCTCTTAATGACATTCCGGTTACCTTTTCAATAACGGCTCCGAGTACATCTGTCGCGATGGAATATCTCCACATGTTTCCTGGCTCATACAAAAGAGGAACAGAAGCAAGCCTTTGGAGATTCTCCTCCAGACTAATTTCAGATAAATCCATACCATCCGAGACCCCTGCACGTTCATAAGTGCCTTGGTCTTCCTGGAAGAAGCGATAGGTCAAACCTGCGGTGTGTGTCATCAACTGCTGAATTGTGATTTGAGCTTCCTGACCATGAGGAAGCTTGGGCCGGAATGCAGGCAGCCAGTGAATCACCGGATCATGCAGATTCAGCTTTCCCTGGGATACCAATGCCAGAGCCGCTGTCGACACAATGGGTTTAGTTACGGAAGCAAGTCGAAACAAGGCATTTTCCGTCATGGTACGCTTTTCCTACCTGTCTGCATAACCAGCCGCCCGGCTGTAGATAACTTCTCCTTCGAATGCAACCCGTACAACCGTTCCTACGATTCTTTTTTCGATGATGGCGCGGTCAATGGCCTGATCCACATAAGTTTGAAATCTTGTTGCGTGTATTTCTTCCATTTCTCTTTTCCTTTCCTCTACTTTAGTAATTAATTATTGCGACTGTGCTTATTATATAAATAATGAATGTTGTATTACATAACTTACTAAAGGTATTGAGGAGGATTTTCAAATAGATTTAAGGTTATTATTAGACAAATCTTAACTATTCAAAGATGTGATTTATATGGACGAAATAGACCCGCATATTCGGTTTCAGTTCAATCTTGTGGAAGTAGAGAATTTACTGGTAATGTCTGTTCAACCACTCGAGTATTAAATTGACGGCTTCCTTATATCGCTGACCCACAAGCAACCCCGTATGTGTTGTATCCCAAAGCCCGGCATAACTGGCTCCTAGCTGCTTCGCGGTGAATTGTCCTCTTTGATGCTCGTCTTCTGACAACACAGCTTTAATCACCAGACTGGGACAAGTAATCAGATTCCCGTCAATAGATATTCCTTTTGCCCCGCAGAGGACGGAAAAGGTTCGGAATGCTTTTGCCGACTCCATTTGCAGATAGTGCCGTTGAAATTCGATATCCTCTACGGTTTCATCAATCGTTTCGTTCTCCTCACGTAAAGGTGCTGACATGATTATTCCTGGTTCAATTCGATCCGTTTCAGGGTAGGGTAGGGCATCATGAACTTCTTTGCTAATACTGGTGTCGATGATAATCAGACCTGCCAACTCAGCGGTCTCTGCAATCTTTTGACTGAGTATACCGCCCATGCTGAAGCCCACCAATATAGGAGGTTCATCAAGCAGGGACAGCACCTCACGAATGTCTTCCAAATAATCCTCCACCGAAATTTGAGTCATGTCCATCACCCGGCTTCTAAAGTGGCTTCTGAGATTCATTGCATAACAAGTCCATCCATGCTCGACAAAGTGGGGGAGGTACTTACTCCACATCCAGCTGCCTGTGTATGCCCCGTGAACAAATAAAAGCGGAGGAGATGTGCCCATCGTTTTTGTGGTTAATGCTTGATTTCCCTTATAAACTTCAACGTAAAGCTCGTATTTTCCAATGTGCTGCACTTCATGTTCAGGTAAAAATTGGGTGTAATCTGTCATATAAAATCCTCCTTGATAATTAGTTTGATATCAAACTATTAATCCAAAAAAAATTAAAAGTTATCGTGAATTTTGATCAATATGCGAAGCAGTTCTTTTTTCTCAACGTCTGTAACATTTGCATAAAAGGTGTCCAGCAATCGCTGTGAGATATCCTCAAAGATAGGTTGTAATGCTTCGCCTTTGGTAGTCAAAGCGACATGAACGATGCGTGAATCGGCTGCATCTCGCTCTTTGGCGACGTATCCGGTTCGTACCAACTTGTCCACAAGTGCGGTTACCGTTGATTTATCTTTGCGAATGTTCTTTGCAATCTCCGCCATGGTCATATGCTGATGATTATAGAGGGCGTAGATGATATCTCCATGGGATGTAGCCAGATCGTGGATGCCCTGTTCGGCCATTTCGGTCAAAATAAATCGACTGGTTTTCTCTTTAATTTTGGATATAAGTGAAACAGCATCTCTTGTTTTCATAATTGTAATATAATTTGATATCAAACTAATGTCAAGCATAGGCCCAGGAACAGGGGAAGAAGCCTCTCTTGTTCCCGGGTCCGTCCATGCATGATGTAATTGACTTGTGCAGTAGAGATGCCAAATTTATTGGATCGGATTAGCCTTCATTTCTTTTTCCATTTTTTCAACACCGTCAATAATTTGATATCCGTATCCCCAGAACTGGCTGAAATCGGTCACGTAGATTTGTTTGTTCTGAATGGCCTTCATGCTTTGCAGCGCAGGGTTGGCATATAGATTTTGAATCAGCTTGTTGATATCGGGTGATCCGCTGTAAGCCGAGAGCAGCAGGTAATCCGGATTCGCTGTAATCAACTGTTCTACGCTGACGTCACCTTGTATGCCATCAAATGCATTTTTCAGCTTCAACAGGCTGAGTGCATCAAGCTGATACGTATCGTTCTGCATGCTGCTTACGGTAATGCTGTCTTCTGTAGCGGGTACGATATACGCGAAGCTGTGCTCCGGCTGATCAGCGACACTGGCTTTGATCGCCTCCGTCCGTGTTTTCAGGCTGTCGATAAATTGTGTGGCTTTTTCCTGTACATCAAAGATAAGACCAAGCTGCGTAATATCGCTGTAGAGGTTTTCGAGCGTTCCCTTGTGATTGGTCGTTTGCATGAAGGTACGGATGTTCATCTCATTCAGTCCGTCTACGCTTCCCACACCCCAGTCAGCGTCTGCAAACAGATCACCTCGTCCAAAGACCAGATCCGGGCTGGCGCCAACAACAAGCTCCTTGCCCACGTAATTCTCGGACAACACTGGAATCTTGGCGAATTCGTCCGCTACATCGGGTGTTACCGCGCCATAAAGTGCAGCAACCCCAACCATTTTATCCGTCAGGCCCAGCTTGATCAGCATTTCGGCAGCGGATTGAGTATTGGCAACAACACGCTCGGGTGCCTTATCAAACACCTGTGCTTTGGGTTTCCATTCTCCGCCTTCACCAGACATAGAGAAGTTTTCGACGGTAAGCGGATAGGTCGTTTGATTAGCCGTTCCCGCAGGTGCGGCAGCTTCGGTTGTCCCTGTTTGGGAAGCCGTATTTTCGGCTGTGGATGGTGTGGACGTATTAGATGAACATGCTGACAGCAACAGTAATAACAGAGTTAGCGCAGCGAATAAAGTGGTTCTGGACGAGCGTTTCAACATGGTAATAACCCCTTTTTGTTTGTATATTAATTGACAAAGATAATCATTCTCAATTATAATCCGGGAAAATACTTTGTAAATAGCTAATTTAAGTTTCGCACAATTTTAATAGAATTCATGGGGGAAGAAATGGCACAGACGATTCAGGCTGGCACACAGCACTTGGGGAAAAAAGAATCCCTAATTCACAGTAAAACAGGTTTTACCCTACTTATTGCAGCATTAATCGTGATGGTACTAATTTCAGCAGGGTTTGCCGTCTCTATTGGACAAGTTCGTATTCCGCTCGGAGAGTCCTACCGCATTCTTTTAGCCAAAATAACGGGAATGGAGTGGGGAGGAAAGCCGCTTGCAGCAGGCTCCTTCACGGATATTATCTGGCAGATTCGCTTCCCGCGTGTATTAATGGCAATGTTTATCGGTGCGGGGCTCGCCTTATGTGGTGCCGTTATGCAGGCGGCTGTGCAGAATCCACTGGCGGACCCTTACATCCTTGGCATTTCCTCAGGAGCCTCGCTCGGGGCTACCTTTGCGATTCTTATCGGTTTTGGTGCAATTAGCTGGCTAGGACAGACTGGCGTTGCCTTTTGGGCGTTTGCCGGAGCTATGGGTGCATCTTTGCTTGTTCTGACACTGGCCGGAATCCGGGGCAAAATGACGTCAGTCAAGCTGGTGCTGGCGGGTATGGTTATTAATGCACTATGCAGTGCGTTTTCCAACTTCATTATCTATTTTGCGAATAATGCAGAGGGCATCAAAACAGTCACATTCTGGACGATGGGCAGTCTTGCCGCTTCCGGGTGGAACAAGCTGCCACTAATAGGCATAGTCGTGCTTACCGCCATATTGTTTTTCCTGTTGCAGTCCCGTGTGTTAAACACGATGTTACTGGGGGATGAAGCTGCAGTTACTTTGGGTATTAACCTGAGTGTATATCGCAGACTGTATATGATATTAACTGCACTCGTGACGGGTGTGATGGTTGCTAGCTGCGGCATGATCGGTTTTGTCGGATTAATCATTCCTCATATCGTGAGAGGGATCGTCGGTTCGGACCATCGTAAAGTGATGCCTGTTTCGGTATTGTTTGGCGCGATATTCCTGATTTGGACAGACGTCATTGCGAGATCGCTAATCTCGAGCGTTGAACTGCCCATCGGAATTATTACGGCGATGATTGGTGCACCGATGTTTATGTACATGCTTGTCAAAAAAGGCTATGGCTTTGGAGGAAAATAACATGCAACTAACGGTCGATAACATATTTTTTTCCGTGCAGGATACGGATATCGTGCGTGATATCTCCCTTCAGGTGAGAGAGAAACAATTCGTCGGGCTAATTGGACCGAACGGCTGCGGCAAATCGACGTTGCTCAAAAGCATTTATAAAGTCATTAAACCGAAGCAGGGCAGCGTTATGCTGGGAGATACCGATATTCTGAAATCAAGTCCCAAAGTCACGGCCAGGCAGATGGGGGTTGTAGGTCAGTTTAACGAATTAAGCTTTGATTTTACCGTTCGTGAGATGGTTATGATGGGGCGTACACCGCACAAAAAGTTGCTGGAGACCGATAATGCAAAGGACGAGCAGATTGTGGAGATGGCACTGGAAAAAGTACAGCTGACCGGACATGCAGGCCGCAATTATACGTCTCTGTCCGGCGGGGAGAAGCAGCGTGTCATTCTGGCTCGTGTACTTGCGCAGCAACCGGAATTTCTGATTCTGGACGAGCCGACCAATCATCTGGATATCAAGTACCAGCTACAAATATTGAATATTGTTCGCGGACTGGACATCGGCATTTTGGCAGCGCTGCATGATCTTGAACTTGCGGCAGCCTACTGTGATTATCTCTATGTTGTCAAGCAAGGGCAAGTTGTTGCTCATGGCACTCCTGCCGATATTTTGACTCGTGAGATCATTGGCGAGGTATTTGAGGTGGAATGTGAGATTTACCAGAATCCGGTCACCGGAGGTTTGGGAATTGCCTATTTGAGCACACGATAATCCGGAATTCGGAGATGTAACTATAGAATTCTTTCGTTCGCGCCGTAGTCCTGAAGGACGTCGGCTTTTTCTTTTTTTACATCTATTCCAGCCTGGAGTCTACTCGATGTGAATGCTTCCCGCTGCTGACCTCTTCAAAAATATTAGCCGAATCTTCATCTTCACTTCCACGGTTTGCCGAACCCTTACTCTGCTTCTCTTCGGGCCGTTGTTCAAACAAGGACATCCCGCCACTGGATCGAGCCAAGCCATAGCTTTGCAACAATTGCTCCAGATCTTTTACAGTGACGGGGCGCGCTTCCGGTTTCAGAACATAGCCAAGCTGGCCATTCGGTTCAACGGTGGCCGTTTCCAGGTCATTTACACTTCGGATACCCGCCTGTCTTAGATGCATCTCGAGCTGATCTATCGTATACCGCATTCGTTTCAGATTCGGAATAATGATTTCCCCATTCTCAACAACTACTCTGGAGCTGCCGCTCATCATACGTTCGAACAGATTGGATTTCATCTGTAATTGCTCCACAACGAGCAAAGTTACAATAAATACGGCAGCGGAGCCAATCGCTTTGCCCAGTTCATGATTGGCAATCGGCTGTACGATGGTTGTCCCGATCGAGATCATAATAACGGTTGTTGCCACACTCATCTGTGAGATAGATTTACGCCCTGCGATGCGTAGCAGGATCATACCAACGAGAACAAGCAAGACGGATTTCCAGATCCAATCCATGCAAGACATCCTTTCTTTTCCTAATTGAACGCTGATTATTAGACTGTTCCGGGATGCGAGGGAATATACCATATTCAACCGTTCTGTTTATTCCTCTGTTCTGATGCTGAGACCAATAATGAACTTTCATTTTAACTACTTCTTCGTTTACAATAGGATATTGATGCAGTAAACAAAGGAGCGGTTACGCATGGCGAAACAGAAATATTACGTGGTATGGGAAGGAAAGAAACCGGGCGTATACAGCACTTGGGCGGAATGTAAGGCTCAGACGGATCAATATGCCGGAGCCAAATATAAATCATATGAATCCAGGGAAGCCGCTGAAGCAGCGTATCGTGCTGGCTGGAAAGGGAACTGGGGTTCAAGTGCAGGTGGCGCTTCCAAGTCCAAGTCGAAGTCAGGCAGTAGCGGCAGAAGTGCCGGGATGGAGACATCAGAGGAAGTGGACTATGATAGCATCTCTGTTGATGTAGGCACACGAGGCAACCCAGGGCCGGTTGAATACAAAGGTGTGGATACCCGCACAGGTGAGGTGCTTTTTTCCGTCGGCCCGATCTCGAAAGGCACCAACAATTTGGGAGAGTTTCTGGCGATTGTGCATGCTCTGGCTTATCTCAAAAAAGAAGGTAGTAACAAAACCGTTTACACCGATTCGGTCAATGCGATGAAATGGCTGAAACAAAAAAAAGTTGCGACAACACTGCCGCGTGACAACTCGACGGAAGAAATCTGGTTGATGATTGACCGGGCAGAGCAGTGGCTTCGAACGAATACCTATACCAATAAAGTGCTCAAATGGCAGACGAAGCAGTGGGGCGAGATCAAGGCGGATTATGGCCGGAAGTAATACTTTCATTTCAATTAAAAAAAGATATGCATGTCTATTAGAAACGATATTTACAATTTCCAATTTCCATTCTATAATCATCAGCATATGATAAGTCGCACATATGGAGGAGCCTGTCATTTTAACAGGCCCTCTTTATCTTTTTGGGCCGGGAATATCCGGAATTGATCACTGGAACAGGTGAGATGAGTACACATTGCAGGAGGCAGACATGAGTTCCATTTATAAAAGTGAAGAAGGCAAGAGCAGTATTCTGGAAGAATACGAAATTTATTTGAGTGAGCTGGGTGAAGGATTTACAAGAGAGTATGTGGAGACACGTTTTGGGAAAACACATGTGTTGCTGACTGGACCGGAAGATGGCAAGCCGTTATTTATTCTTCAAGGTGGCAATTGTGTGAATCCGATGACGTTGTCCTGGTTCTCTTCCTTATTTCAATCCTATCGGATTATCGCGCCGGATACGATTGGTCATCCCGGGTACAGCGAGGAAACGAGTATTTCGGCTCGTTTTGACAGCTTGGCGATGTGGGTATCCGATCTGCTGGATCATTACAACATTGAACAAAGTGCGTTCATCGGTCCTTCATTTGGCGGCGGCATCATTCTGAGATTGGCTACGTATATTCCGGAGCGTATTGCATGCTCGGTGCTGGTAGCTCCGGCGGGTCTTGCGGTCAACTCCAGAATGAAAACGGCTCATGATATTACACTTCCACTCGTTAAGTATCGTATGACTTCTTCGCCAGCTTCTTTGCAAAAGATTACGGATAACCTGTCATGCCATTGTATGAAGGAAGCAGATAAAAACTTGATCGGCAAAATATTCAAATATGTCAGCCTGGAGCAGGATTTGCCCAAACTTGCAGAGCGGGAAGAACTTGAAAATTATACCTCGCCTACATTACTTCTGGTGGGTGAGAAGGATGTCTTTTTCCCAGGAGATAAGTGTATTGACCGTGCTCAGAAAATTATTCCGAATGTTCAGGCGATCAAATATGATACAGGCCACTTCCCTTCTCAGGATGTACTAAGAGAGATGAATGAGGAGATTCAGCAATTTTTAAATAAGCACTATTAGAGGCGCTTAGCATAGGAACATGGGGCAGTTCGCATTTTTATGAACAAATTAACGAAACTGCCCCTTTTGTCGATACTATGTATAGGAGAGTGATTTCATCTCTTATATAGAAAACGGAAGCTTGAACGAAACTGCACTTTTTGCAAAAAAATGTTTCAAACGGTGATGTTCGGTTTATAAAGATGGTTAGCAATGATTCGACTGTCTGGTTGGATTTATTTCCGATGAGTTCAAGGATCAAATTCGTCGTTATGCGGCAAGTCTTCCGATCGACAAGCTTGAAAAGAGGTTTGGGATGAGAAAAAATAACTGGAATATGGCTTTGCAACGCAATGTCATTTTGAATGATACATATCAGGTAAGACAGGTATTAACTAGTAGTGAATTAGCGATTGTGTATGTTGGGCGGAATCGGCATACAGGTGCCAAAGTCGCTATAAAGGAATTTTTCCCCCATCGGATTGCTGCACGTCAGTCAGACAAGCGCAGTGTATTTTGTGCATCCCGAGGATACGGCGGACAATTCCATGAACTGTTATCTGTATTTCTTCAGGAGGGTGAGTTGTTGTCATCTCTTAATCATCCTCACATTATTACATATGTGGATCATTTTGAGGCCAATGATACGGGATATCTGATCACAGAATATTGCGCCGGCATGATCTTGACCGATTATTTACAGGAGCGTAACCATGCGCTGCAACCCGAGTTTATTACCGATACGCTACTGCCGCTCGTGGATACGCTGGATTACATTCATAAACAAGGCATTCTCCACCGGGATGTCAAACCTTCCAATGTCATGGTGATGGAGGATGGCACGCCCAAATTGCTGGACTTTGGTGCAGCTGTGCGCTGGCCGATGCAGACTGGAGCAAAACAGGCGATTTTTACCTCTAAAGGGTATTCGCCGCTTGAATTTTATTCCGAGAAAGCAGTTCAGGGACCCATGTCAGATATCTATAGTTTGTCTGCCTTGCTTCATTACTGGACTTGTGGTCAGCCGCCTATGGATGTGAAGCAACGTTTGTTCCAGGATGAATTGCCATCCGTGCGCAAGCACAATGAATATGTCAATCCGTGGCTTGCCCGGGTCATTCATTGGGGACTTATGGTGCGTTCGGAGAAGCGTTGTACCTCTCTGTTTTGGGTGAGAAGATCACTTCGCATTCAGGCCTTGGTGTGGAAGGTTCGCAAACCAGGTATGGTGGAGTGGATGCATGAGGAAAATGAGCATACTCAAGTCTATGAGCCGGAGCCGAAGAACCAACATGAGACGGCCTGACCGTGGTGAGTTTCAATAAAGTGGAGTAAGACTGCGTTGCGTATAGCTGGTGTTTAAAGGAGACCAAATCGACTCTATCTGCGGAGAAGATTTGGTTTTTTTACTATTTTGGGTTTTACTATAATAAAGGTAGAGTTAATTTAGTATAAGCACGTTGGAAGAAAGAGGGTTGTGAACGAATGGAGTTTGAATTTCATGTTACCCTAAGTGACCTGAGCCAGCAAGAAAAGCAAGCCTTTATCCGTATCTGTAACGAAGAGAATGTGAAACCGGTCCTGATCGAGCTCGATCAGGGAGAGCACATCCATCAACCCATGATTACGGGCATTGTCCATAGCGAGGATTTTCAGGATGTACAGCGTGTCATTGAAGAGATTTCAATAACATTTAGGAATAACGGGTTCACTGTGGTACGTACAAAAGTAGAGATACCGGCTAAGGAGGAACGGTTTTTCAAACAACCGATAGTGCCTGAGTCCAGACCTTATTTTGAGTGGCATGGTAAGGTTCAAGTCGAAGATGTGAATAGGCTGAAGCATATATGTGCGGGGACAGAGGGGCATATCTCCCGTAATTCGCTCCATAAGAATGGCAGTATAAGGTTTGTAACTGTGCGTGAGTATAAGCATGCAGATCATTTTTATCGTAGCGTTGAGAAAATTCATAACATTTTGCAAAGCAATCAAATTGAACTGCTCAAGCAACAATATGAGCTGTGTATATATGATAGTCGGGAAGAGTTGGATCGGGGCTGGATCTGATTGAACCAGCTTGATGTGTTTAAGATAAGATTGGAGGAAAAGTTGTGACCAGAAACGGGAATGAGATACCCATACATCGCTTCAATGAAGACGAGAGATTACTTATTGTTTTGGAAGCGCTATTGAAACGGGCTACGTTAGTCCATTCATCCTTTATTTTGAAAGGTAGCCTGTTAACGAGACAGTACTTGGAGAATCCAAGGCTGCGCTATGCTGAGGATATCGACTTTTTGTATAAAGGCACGATTGAACATGCGGATCAGGCCAAGCAGATTTTTACGGATTGGATGATTCAGGTGACTGAACTTGATCTGAATGATGGAGTCCATTTTCGCAGCTTTCGGGAGAATGCATTCTGGCGTGAAATTGATTACGCAATGGATGATGACTTTCCAACGGTGAATACCGATATCGCCTATGCGATCCAGAGTGAGTCCAGTGAAGGGAATCGGTATGAAGATGAGCTTTTTCTTGATATCTCATTTAATCTGAAGCTGGATGCAGAGTCTGTGGAGTTAAACTACCAACCGTTAAGAGGTGAGCCTTTTGTGGTTCCCTACACGGTTCCGCTGTCCACTCAAGTCGCTTGGAAGTTGCATCAGACGATTGTGAGGCCGAGGTTCAAGGATCTATATGATCTGCAGTATCTCGTATCTCACCCGTCCTATGACGAGCAGGCTGTAGAAGATACGCTGCAGACACTCGTCAATGAATGTAGCATGACGGCTAGTATTACGAGTGAAGATATGAAGAAAATATTAGTCGAAGATTTGCATCCACTGTATCGAGGTCTGGAAAATGATTATCTATTGAAGCAGCTTGCAGGGGAACGGGTACCTGAAATTTATTTTATGGAAGTTGCTACTCGCTTGCGAAAAGCGCTGAATCGTGCGGGTATCCATCAAGAGGCTTTCAAACATCTGCCGTCCCCGATATGGAATAAAGGATAGAACGGAGAATATGGATATGAATGATTTTATGAACAAGGATGATCAGAATGATGTTATTTTGGGCGCAGCAGCCCATGAACTGGAACAGATGGTAGAACAGGTCTGCGAACTGATTGGCACACCACTCGCAAAAACGACAGAACTGCAACGTCAAGTGCTTGCCGCTTTTGGTTTTGGTGCGGTGTACAGCATTACGCATCGTGACCGTCTGGCCGAACCCCATGCTCATGCGCTGAGCATTCGGATGTTGATCAAGCCGTTTAATTACAGTGAACAACAGGCGGTCGATTTTGCTGACGATCTGATTCGTGTTGCATCCAATGAAGAGGTTCATCCGGTGATGAATACGATTATTCATCGCGGTATTAATGGACATATCCAGTTTACGCAGGAGGATGACGAGGCACTGGCAAGTAATATTCAAGAGATTTTGGCGGCAGTACAGCAACAAGGATAGATGAGAGAAGGTGAGAGACATCGACTACATGAAATTAAGCAAAGAGCTTTCCTATGCATTGAGACATGCGCCATGGGAATACGAGCTTGAGCTGGATGAAGAGGGATGGGTAGAGATTTCACAACTGCTCGTCGCTTTGCACGAAAGCCCGGGGTGGCGTAATGTAACAGAAGATGATCTGCAACATATGATTGCGGTTTCCAATAAAAAGCGGCACGAGATCAATACTGGCCGAATTCGTGCACTTTATGGTCATTCTACGCCGCAAAAAATATCCAAAATAGCTACACAACCTCCCGAATTGTTGTATCACGGCACACCCGTACGTGCTGTGTCCTCCATCATGGAGCACGGTTTGCAACCACGGCAACGGCAGTATGTGCATCTATCGGCTGATATGGATACGGCACGTCAAGTTGGACAAAGGCGAGATGATCAGCCTGTTATCCTGCGCATTCAGGCTGGGCAGGCCGCACGTGAAGGTATTCTTTTTTACCATGGCAACGAGAGTATTTGGCTGGCTGATGTGATTCCTGCGCATTATATTGAGCAAGGTTAATCAATTCGTTAGGTTAAAAAATGTGTAAGTTTTGTTTGAAGAGCTCCATAATAATGTATACGAAAAGGGTTGTTCCCCGTCATCATGTGACGTATGGAACAACCCTTTTTCTATATCCTGTATGTTGCCGTGAGGGCAATCATGACGAATTTATTTACCCAAAATAGCTTTAAAACCTTCACTTAACGGTTGAGCCGGACGTCCAAGCAATGTTTCAAGTGCATCACTCTCTACAGCTAGAGCACCTTGGCGGAGCGCGCTTTGCATTTCAACCAGCATGGATACAACAAAATCAGGCAAACCTGCACCTTTCATGATGTCCGCATAAGCTGCATCGTCGACGTTTTGTACGTTAATCTCCTGCCCCAACACTTCACCAGCAATGGCAGCAAGCTCAGCTTGTGTGCGCAGTTTACCAGACAATTCATAGACCTTGTTCTCATGTCCTTCGCCTGCAAGTACAGCAGCAGCTGCTTCAGCATAATCACGTCGAGTTGCCCAGCCAACCTGGCTGTCATTCGTGGCATGAACCCAAGGAGCACCATGTGTTACCGCCTGTACACTGCCAGCTTCATTTTCAAGGTACCAATTGTTACGCAGGAATGTATAAGGGATGCCAGACTCACGAATTGCTTGTTCTGTCTTGCGGTGTACCTCAGCAAGGGAGAGCGGGTTATGCTCGGCGTTGACTACACTTGTATAAGCGATATAACCGACACCTGCTTTTTTGGCCGCTTGAACAGCAGTCTGATGCTGACGGATACGTGTCTCGTTATCACCGTCTGTGGAGATCAGTAACAGGCGGTCTACACCGGCAAAAGCTTTCTCCAAAGTTTCCGGTTGATCGAAATCCCCTTGACGAACGTCTACACCCTGCGAGAGCAATACTTCTGCTTTTTCTGGTGAACGAACACTAACAGCCAAGTCTGTTGCAGCGGTTGTCTTCAACAACGCCTCCACAACCAGTGAACCAAGTTTACCTGTAGCACCTGTAACTAACAATTTCATTTTGTTTCCTCCTAAAATGTAGTTTGCATCATTAGCAGCTTCATAGTCATTGTTTAACAATCGTGTATGTACAGCCCCCTATAGAGTATTAGGGTAATACAACTTCCAAGGAGTAGCTGTGGATGTGTAAAACGAAAATGTATATCTATGTAACTATAATAGTTACATAATAAAATGTTGTCAAATTTTATTATCTATAAAGACGACTAAAGTAGTCTGAATATATGGGTAAAAGGAATCAACCAGTGGTAATTAAATTATTTCAACTATGGGATAAATGAGAGGTGGTTCTTTTGGAGTGTTAAAAAAGAAACATATATTGGTTGAATATATGTAAAAATGGTATATAAGTCCCAAAAATTTCAAGTTATATAGAACTAAGCATGATAGAATCATTGCGTATAAGAGAAGGGAAATGGTAAAAACTTCGACAAAATAGAAAATTATGTACGAATTGACAAATGTAAAAGCGATTATATAATGTGGGTATCTACAAATTAATTCATTTAGTTACAAATGATTCCAAAATAACAAATTGGCAGGAGTGAAACAGCGATGTGGTTTTTGGTTCTATGGTTATTTGGGCTTATTTCAGGAACAATTCATCTTTGGATGCTTGGTTTCCCTGGCGAAATGAGCGAGATTAGCAGAGTGTTATTGCTTCATCAGTTTGTGGTTACATTTGGACTTGTAGGTGTTATTGGTTACGTCGTTAACATTGCTAGAGCAGAACAGACAGCCAAAATGCTAGGTTGGCCAGGAGGGCCGTTTCAGGTCAAATATGGATTCTCGCAAGTCGGACTTGGCGTTATGGGCATTATGGCGATCTGGTTTCAAGGGAACTTCTGGGTTGGTGTATTGGTTACGATGTACATATATGGTTTAAGTGGTCTGTGGTCACATACTTATGTCATGATCAAGAATCGCAAGGCAGATGGAGACAGTATCGGCAATTTGATAATGGATGTTGTCTATCAAACGTTTATCACCGTTCTATCCATATGGGCTGGTGGCATCTGGGTAATGAGCTAGACAGGGACTGGATTTATGACAACACAGCTTGAATCTCAATTAATGAATGAGGTGTGGTCGTGATGGTACGTAAAACCGTGGAACTCTCCGAAACACAAAAGGGAATCTATTTCGATTGCCAAGTGAATGATCCATCTTCTTATAACATCTCAGCTTCGATACAATTAGAAAGGCTTCAACTTGAAGCCTTTCGACGTTCCATTGAATTGCTTATGCATGAACAAGTCGTGCTTCGCACGCATATTGAGATACAACAGGACAGACCGGTTCTGGCGATCCATGATGATCTGGAGTACTCACTGATTTTGCGGGATCTGAGTCAGGCACATCAGGATGGCAGGGAACAACAACTGGAGGAATACATTGAAGAATGTATTCAGGCTCCCTTCATATTGGAGCAGGGCCCTTTATTTCGAATCATGCTTGTACATATGGACGAGAACACGCATGTTCTTACTTTATGTATTCACCATTTAATCTGTGACGGTATGTCTCTGGAACTTTTAAAAAATAAGCTTCTTCATACGTACACCTGCATTCTGCAGGATCTACCTTTGCAAGTAAAACAGGATCAAGGTTTTATCTCTTATATTGAAGCAGAAAACTTGAAGTTACAGGAGAACAAATATAACCGAGAGCGTGAGTTCTGGTTATCCAAAATGAACGGCGCGGAGCCTTTGGCACTGCAACATGACTATCCTGCTGGCGGTTCGCAGACAGGTGTGGGGCACGAGCTGCGTTTTGATATTCCCAAACCGTTGATGGATGCCATTACACAGATGTCAAAGGACCATGAGGTTACTGTATTT
This sequence comes from Paenibacillus sp. RRE4, assembly GCF_031844205.1. NCBI lineage: Bacteria > Bacillati > Bacillota > Bacilli > Caryophanales > Paenibacillaceae > Paenibacillus > Paenibacillus sp. RRE4. Next base: position 3,546,776 of record NZ_JAUZUT010000001.1, on the reverse strand, counting down.
ATGTTTTTCATGGGTGCATTCAGTATCCTTCTGAATAAGTATGCAGGCAAGGAGGATATCACGTTTGCTTCTCCGTATTCCCATCGTCCGGGTTTTGAACTGGAAGAAACGATAGGCTGTTTTGTACATATGTTGCCCATGCGGTTCCAGATTGACCTCGAAACAAAGTTTGGATCTCTGCTTGAGCAAGTTACTGCAGCCTGGATCGATACGTATAAGCACATTGGCTATCCCAATAACTTAATCGTGAGAGACAGCATGTTACAGGTACAACCAGGTTCACCTTCGGTATTTGATATCTCTTTTGTGTACGACTCATATGAGGAGGATCTACCGGGGAGCCAGCTTGTGGAACAGGATAAGGTCACCTTTCCAGGCGATCTGATGGTTGTATTGAATAGCACACCTCAAGGTACGCAACTGAAATTGCAATATAAACCGACTGTGTTTCGTGCAGACTCTATTGAACGAATGGGTCAGCGTTTCGTATATCTCATGCAACAACTGGTAACAGAGCCAGAGAAGAGCATAGGTGAATACAGTCTGCTGATGCAGGATGAGCAGGAGCAGTTGCTGCAGGATTTTAACCAAACTTCTTATTTTCCCTACACTCCGCAGCATATCATCGATGTTTTCCATACAAAAGTAACAAAGCACCCAGAACGAGTCGCCCTACTCGAAGGTAAAGAAAAACAGACCTATGCACAAGTTAATGCAAAAGCCAATCAATTGGCAAAACAGATCATCGCACGGAAAAAGACCGATAATGAGGCGGTTGGCGTACAAATGCCACGTTCTTCCGATCTGGTCATTGCCTTGCTGGCTGTTCTGAAGGCCGGATGTGCATTTGTTCCGCTAGATCCCTCCTATCCGGTATCCAGAAAAGCCTATATTTTAACCGATGCGAATATATCCACCGTTATTGCCATCCGGCCAGAAGCAGAGGATGACTCGCTTCCGGCTCACTATATCTACACAGAAGATGGGATGGTATACACGGGAGACAGCTCCAATCTCGAAGAGCCTCTAGATCCTTACAGTCTCGCCTACATTATGTACACGTCAGGATCAACGGGCAAACCTAAAGGGGTTATGATTGAAAATCATAGTGTGGTCAATACATTGCTTGATTTGGAACGTCGTTTTCCAGTACAAGCAAGTGATGTGTATATGTTAAAAACAGCGTATACCTTTGATGTATCCTGTACAGAATTGTTTGGTTGGTTTATGGGTGAGGGAGCATTAAGTATTCTGCCGCCAGGCGAGGAGAAGAACCCGGACCAGATATTGACTACAGTAGCTGAACATCAGGTGACTCATATCAACTTTGTGCCGACGCTATTCCGTCTTTTTCTCGAGACGATGGAACTTCGTTCTGATCTCTCAGGACTGGACACGCTGAAATGGGTATTTGTAGGCGGAGAGGCCGTCACACCCGATATCATTAAAAAATTCAACCAACTGAATATACGGGCAAGCCTGGATAATGTATACGGTCCTACGGAATGTACGATATGGGTCTCCCATTATCCATTGAGTACCTATGAAGGGCATGGAAACATACCCATTGGTTCCCCATTGAACGAGTCCAGATGGTATGTGGTTGGAAGCCGGGATGAATTACAGCCTTTGGGTATTCCGGGGGAACTATGTCTAAGCGGTGTAGGTCTTGCAAGAGGATATTTGAACCTGGAGGAAATGACAAGGGAGAAATTCGTTCCTAACCCTTTCTTTGACGAAGAGAAGGACCCTGAGCATTTCAGAATGATGTATCGCACGGGGGACATGGTTCGATCCCTGCCAAGCGGAACGATTGAGTACCTGGGACGCATTGATTTTCAAGTCAAAATTCAGGGTGCCCGGTTAGAGACAGGTGAGATCGAAAATACCCTTTCATCCTACCCGGGAGTCATTCAAACCGTTGTTGTCATGAAATCATCCGAGACAGGGTCCGGCTTACTGTATGCCTACTATCTATCGGAACAGGAATTGCCCGTAGCTGAGTTGAGAGAACATTTGTCCAAATCTCTGCCGGCCTATATGATTCCATCTGTTTTTGTACATAAATCAGAGTTCCCACTCAATAGTAGCGGAAAAATTGATCGCAATGCGCTAATTGCAGATACCACGCATATCCACACTTCAAGTACGGCTTACGTTGCTCCTGCCACGGAATTAGAGCGGCAGATTGCAGCGGTATGGGCAGAAGTGCTCGGTGTGGAGAGGGTCGGAAGAGATGATCATTTCTTCGAACTAGGTGGCAATTCATTTTCCGTTATACAGGCTCATAATCGATTAAAGCATCGTACTGAGGTGGACTTCCCAGTGCCCCGTTTTTTTGAGTGTCCTACACTGCGGCAGTTCGCGGCAATAGGACAGAAACAGGAAGCTGCACAGATACCGATGTTGCGAGAAGAACGTTTTGGGCGGAAAGCGGGTATTCTGCGTGAGGATATTGCCATTGTAGGAATGTCTGTCAATGTACCAGGGGCAGAGGACATTCATACATTCTGGCGTAATCTGATGGCACAAGAGGAGAGCATTCATTTTTACAGTGATGAGGAACTGAGGACACTCGGTGTGGACGAGGCATTGCTGCGTTCCCCTCGTTATGTCAAAGCCAAAGGGCGAGTCAACGGGATTGAGGAGTTTGATGCGGGCTTTTTCGACTATACACCTGGCGAAGTTAAAATGATGTCCCCTCAGTTCAGACTGATGTACCAAGGAATATGGGAAGCGTTCGAGGATGCAGGGTGCAGACCCGATGAAGCAGGCAAAGTCGGCGTGTTCCTCGGTGGATCGGATGACTTTGAATGGTACCGCCAAGTGCTGTTCGGGGATGCGGGATACAGTAGCAAATATGAAGCATTTACACTCAGCACCAATCATTTTTTGGCTACACGCATGGCCTATAAGTTGAACCTTAGAGGTCCTGCTTATACAGCTCTTACGGGATGTTCAACGTCTTTGGTCACTCCGCACCTGGCATGCCAATCTCTAATCGTTGGAGAATGTGATGTGGCTGTGGCTGGTGGAATTACGGTTGAACTGCCGAACGAAGGCGGTTATGTGTACGAGGATGGCATGATGTTTTCCTCGGATGGCCATTGCCGTCCATTTGATGCAGCTGCAAGCGGCACGGTGTTCTCGAATGGGATGGGAATTGTGGTGTTGAAGCGGTTAAGCGATGCATTGCGAGATACAGATCATATTTACGGTGTTATTAAAGGTTCAGCCATTAATAATGACGGTCAGGAGAAGCTTAGCTTCCTTGCGCCAAGTGTAAGTGGTCAGGCGGAAGTCATTCAGGATGCGTATCAGGCAGCCGGAGTTGATCCTGAAACGGTTAGTTACATTGAGGCGCATGGCACAGGCACACTTCTGGGTGATCCGATTGAAGTTGAATCGTTGACACGTGCTTTTGACTCCGAGAAAAAGCAGTTCTGTTATCTTGGCTCAGTAAAAGGCAACGTGGGCCATATGGATACAGCGGCTGGCGTCGTTGGTTTGATTAAGGTTGCACTCAGCCTTGATCAAGGATATATACCGGGTACCGCCAATTATGAACAGCCGAATCCGAAGATTGATTTTGCAAGCACGCCCTTCAAGGTCAACTCGCAGGGGGTGGACTGGAAACCAGGTGAAGCTGGTGTTCTGCGTGCAGGGATTAATTCATTTGGTGTGGGAGGCACAAATGCTCACATGGTATTGGAGGAGGCTCCAAAGATGGACAAGTGCAGTCCGGATGATGATGTCAATGTATTGCTTTTTTCAGCCAAAACAGAGTTCTCGCTGAGCCGCACAGCTGAACAAATTATGGAGCATCTCGCACAGCATCCAGAGCTATCCATCTCGGACGCAGCATGGACATTGCAGACCGGTCGAACAGGTTTTGCTTATCGTAAGGCACTGGTTCTGGATAAAAGCTGGAAAGATGACCCCGAGCAATTGATGCGCCAGCTGGAGAAGGCAAAAACAGTTCATTCGCCGCAAGGTCGGCGCCCGGTTTATTTTATGTTCCCTGGGCAGGGCAGTCAGTATCAGGGCATGGGTGTGGCATTGTACAAATCGACAGAACAGTCTGGCATTGCACCGCTGTTCAAGAAGCATGTACAGCAGATTCTGGATATGCTTCCTGAACAAGAACGGGGAGAGATTCTGTCTGTTGTATACGGTGATCAGCACCCAGAGCGAATTAACCAGACGGAGTACAGCCAATTTGCACTATTTATGACCAGTTATGCTATGGCTCAATCCTTGATCGATATGGGTATCCGGCCAGACGGCATGATCGGACATAGCATCGGAGAACTGACGGCAGCTGTGGTTGCAGGTGTATTTGATCTTGCTGATGCTGTACAGATCGTAAGACTACGGGGACGTTTAATGCAGCAGCAACCGCCAGGTGTCATGCTTGCCATCATGGAGGACTCACAGCTGGTGAAGTCCCAATTGGAAGAAGATATGTGGCTGGCTTTGGTCAACACAACAGGCTCCAGTGTCATTGGCGGGACAGCAGAGGCGATTGACAGAATGGAAGAAAAGGCTGGAAGACTCGGCTGGAAATGCGTTCGTGTGAAAACTTCCCATGCCTTCCATACACCGATGATGAAGGATGCTGCGATGGAATTTGAACACAGTCTGTCGAGTTATTCGTTGCATAGCCCGCAGATTCCATTGCTTTCGAATACAAGCGGAACATGGGCATTGCCGGATGAGATCGTAAGTCCGAACTACTGGGCAAGGCATATTTTAGAGCCAGTGTTGTTTGAAGCAAACTTGGCTGAAATGTTAAAAGAAGAACAAGCGGTATTCATAGAGGTTGGGGCAGGACGGACATTAAGCTCGTTTGTGAGACAGCACATTCAGTCGAAGGAAACACAAACTGTATTGAATATGCTGCGTCACGTTAGAGAAACAGAACCGGACGTGCTGTATACCACCCGCAGAATCGCCGAGTTATGGTGCGAGGGCATTGAGCCGAAGTGGAAGGTATTCAAGGGACAGAACGTGCGCCGCAAATGCTCCTTGCCAACCTATCGTTTTGATAAGCAACATTATCCAATTGGTCAGTCGCTCATGGGTGGTTCAATGTTGGAAGGAAAAAGCGGCAGTCAACATACACCTCAGTCGAGTGAACGATATAACAACACAACCCTTTCCATTGCGGGAGGTTATGCAGGTAGTCTGGAAGCCATGAAACGGGTTGTTCTGGAGGCGTATGAGACGATTTTTGGCATAAATGACCTGGAAGAGCATGTTAATTTCTTCGCCGTTGGTGGAGACTCGCTCAAAGCAGTCAGTTTGTCCGCATCGATCCGCTCTTCCATCGGAATTCAGGCAGAGGTTGCGGATGTGTTTAACCATGCTACACCAGCCCAACTGGCGGAACATCTCTTTGCAATGGTTGAGCCGCAAGTACAGAAGCAGAACATGATTGAGGCTGCACCGATGATGGATGCTTATCCGATCTCGTCTGCGCAGATGCGTATGTTCACTCAATCGATGCTGGATCCGAATAGCACGGCGTATAATTTGCCGTCGGCTACCCTGATCGAAGGAGACCTGGATCATGCCAGAGTAGAGGCTGCATTGGAAAAGCTGGTGCAATGTCATGAAGCACTTCGAACGACGTTTGAAATACGCGGAGATCAAGTGGTGCAGATTGTTCATCCATCCGTTCCTTTGGATTTCAGCTTTACCGAGCAGTATTTAACCGATGCACAAGAGATTTCTGCTTTGATTCAGACGCTGATTCGTCCTTTTGTGCTTCATCAGGCGCCGCTCATGCGGGTGAACCTGATTAGAACAGGAGCGCGCAAGCATCTGTTGTTCTTTGATATCCATCATATTATTGCGGACGGTACTTCGGTTGAGCTGATTACACGTGACTTCAATGCACTGTATTTTGGGGAAGAACGCACTGTCCGGTTACATTACAAAGATTATGCGGTCTGGCAACAGCAGCGTCTTGCCACACAAGAATATCAGCCGCATCAAACATACTGGCTGGAACGTTTGGGTCCAACACTGCCTGAACTGCAGCTTCCGCTTGATCATGACCGTCCATTGCAACGGTCGATGCAAGGTGAACGAGTTCACTTCACGCTGAGCCACTCGTTAACGGAGCGCTTGCACAAGCTGGCTTCATCCACAGAAGTTTCCATGTATATGGTGATGCTAAGTGTATGGAATCTTCTGTTAGCGAGTCGAACAGGTCAGCAGGATATCGTAGTCGGGACTCCTGTAGCCGGTAGGTTACAGGAAGAATGGAAAGAAACCGTCGGAATGTTTGTCAATATGATTGCGATGCGGAATTATCCGGCATCAGATCGTGCGTACACTGCCTTTTTACAAGAGCTGAAACAGCATACACTTGATGCTTTTGCGCATCAGGAGTATCCATTCAATGAGCTTGTAACGCAGCTTGGACTTAAGCGGGAACTGAACCGTAATGCGATCTTTGATGTGTGTTTTGATTATCAGAACATGGAGCTGCATGATCTTGAACTTCATGGACTTCAATTCAGTTCTATTCCTGTGGAGACCGGAGTCTCAACCTATGATCTGTTGCTGACATGTCAGGAAAACAGGGAACAGCAAGTCATCGAAGGATACATTGAATATGCGTTAGACCTGTTCCGGGTGGAAACAGTTGAGTGGTTGATTCAGGACTTCATTGAACTATGTGAGCAGGTTGTGCAACAGCCGGGTGCACCTCTAGGTAAAATGTATGAACGAGTCCAGCATGTTTCGGGAGCTGAGGTTCAGCGGTTAGCGGGACCCATTTTACATTATGATCAGTCCCTGAGCTTGCATCGTTTGTTTGAACTACAGGCAGAGCGTACACCAGACAAGATTGCACTTATTGTTTCTTCGGGCAAGGAACTGACCTACCTTGAGCTTAATGAGCGAGCGAATGCGTTGGCTTGGAAGCTGCTTGATCGAGGGGTACGCAGAGATGAGCCTGTGGGCATATTAACCGGCCGGAATGAAACTCTCATTATTATGTTGATTGCAGTACTTAAAGCGGGTGCAGCCTACCTGCCCATAGATCCGGCATTTCCACCGCAACGTATTCTGGACATGATGCAAGATAGCAAGATGAAGTTGCTACTGTGCACTTCTAATGAGGTCGATGTCGTGGCCTTTGAAGGGGAACGCATCGTTTATGAGCCTGATTTTGCTGACGAACGTTCAGCCATTAATCCGAACGTGGACGTCCTGCCTGCTGACTTGTCTTGTGTCATCTTCACCTCCGGTTCCACCGGAAGGCCTAAAGGGGTGATGATTGCGCATGAAGCGATGGTCAATTTTGTGGAAGACATCAGGCACCGAAACATTTTTGCATATGAAACAGACCGAATGATTAGCGTAACAACGGTGTCTTTTGATATTTTCGGATTTGAAGTGTGGGCACCATTATGTACAGGGTATTCTCTATATTTGGCAGACGAGCAGGAACAGCTTGATCCCGTTCTTGCCGCGCGCCGGATAAGGCAACATGGCGTAACGCATATTCTCAGTACGGTGTCTCGGATCAAAGCGTTTGTTGAAAATTCGGAATTTACCAAGGTACTTCCTCATCTTCGGTGTGTCCTTACCGGTGGAGAAAGTGTTCCGGCAGGACTTCTGACCGATATTAAAAAATATTCATCTGCCCGTGTCTTTAATATGTATGGTCCTACCGAAACGACGATTTGGTCAACGACCAAAGAGCTGCAGGAATCTGGACTCATTACGATTGGCAAACCCATTGCTAATACGGAGCTTTATATCGTGGATGAACAGGGTGAATTCCTGCCTCCCGGAAATTATGGGGAACTCTGCATCGCAGGCCGCGGGGTGGCGCGAGGTTACCTGAACAATATGATGGAAACGACCGCCAAGTTCATTGACAATGCGAAGGTTTTGGGTGGACGGATGTACCGGACAGGAGACATGGCTCGTGTGTTGCAGGACGGGGAGGTTGAACTGGCAGGACGTTTGGATCAACAAGTGAAGATCAGAGGGTACCGGATCGAATTAAACGAGATCGAGCAAATGGCTATGAACTATGAACGCTTAAGAGAAGCCGTCGTAAAGGTCGAAGGAAACCAGCCTGAGCAGTTGCAACTGGTTCTCTACTACAGCTTGAAGCCTGACGTAAGTGGATCGAATATGGAAGAGCAGGACACGTTTCTCAGGTCTTGGCTCAAACAGAGATTGCCACAGTATATGATGCCTTCACGCATCATTCGTCTTGAGAAGTTACCGGTTCTGCCGAATGGCAAACTGAATCGGAATGCCCTTCAATGGACTGACTCTGGCGTAAGTGAAGCGATTGAAGTAATTGAGAAGCCAGCTCCGTCTTTAATTGCGGGTTCCTCTTCCCCAGTGGGAAGAGAACAGACTCGCCAAGAGCTGGAACAGATGCTGGTTGAAACATGGAAAGAGATGCTGAACCGGGAGCATGTCGGAGTACAAGAGCACTTTTTTGATATTGGCGGTAACTCGCTAGGACTGATCTTGATTAATAACCGGTTAAACGCATATCTGGGAAAAAATATCCCTCTTGTGCAGTTGTTTGAACACTCTTCGATTACTTCGCTGGTTGATCATCTGATGTCTGAACAGATGTTAACTTCGGTGGATGTCCCTGTTCAGAACGAACATGAGCAAGAACATGTATCCAAGGAAGTTATCGCGAGCACGAGCATTACGGCCAAACCTGATCCTTTCATAACGCAAGAAAGAGTAATTATGGACAGAGCCGTCCATGAACTAGTGAATGATCAGCGTAGTCGCCAAGAACAGGCAATAAACATCAAAACAAATGCCGATGTGAACAGCAGAAACAGAAGCACTTCCCCATCGGATATCGCTGTTATAGGTATGGCCGGACATTTTCCCGGATCGAAGAATATAGAGGAGTTCTGGGACAATCTGATGGCAGGAAAGGATGGTATTACCCGACTGACTGAAGAAGAATTAGCGGCAGCCGGAGTGCGACCGGAAGAGTACAAACATCCTGAATATGTGCGAGCCAAAGGCGTTTTGCAAGATACCGAATTTTTTGATTCTGGATTTTTCGAATACCCGTACCAGGAGTCCAATATGATGGATCCGCAGATTCGGCTGCTTCATCAGTGCTCCTGGGAGGCACTTGAACATGCAGGCTGTGATCCATATCGGTACTCAGGCTCCATCGGTTTATTTGCCGGAAGCGGATTGAGTTTGCCTTGGATGGTGCAATTCCTGGGTCGTTCAGGTGATCTGTTGCAAGCTTTTGAAGCGATGACGCTGAATGAGAAGGATTATATTACGACACGTATATCTCACAAGCTGAATCTAAGAGGGCCAAGTATGGCTGTGCAGACGGCATGCTCGACCTCGCTCGTCGCGATTCATCAGGCAGCAGAATCACTGATCCGGGGAGAATGTGACGTGGCTCTCGCAGGGGGAGTGTCTATCTCTTATCCGCTCAAAGAAGGGTATCACTGGCATGAAGGCATGATCTATTCCAAGGACGGGCATTGCAGGGCGTTCGACGAACAGGCCTCAGGTACGGTTTCCGGAAACGGGTGCGGCATGGTTGTGCTGAAGCCGCTTTCCGATGCTTTGCGCGATGGGGATCAGGTCTTTGCCGTGATCAAAGGCTCGGCGATTAACAATGATGGATTGGATAAAATCGGATATACTGCGCCAAGTGTTACCGGACAGGTGAAGGTCATTCAAACCGCACTTGACCGCTCGGGGGTGTCTCCACAGGAAATCAATTATGTGGAGGCACATGGGACAGGCACCAAGCTTGGTGATCCCATCGAGATCGAAGCGCTTAGACAGTCATGGGGAACGGATAAACGTAATTATTGCGCCCTCGGTTCGGTCAAAGCAAACATCGGTCATCTGGACGCTGCAGCGGGCGTTGCCGGATTTATCAAAACCGTTCTAACGTTGCATCACCGAACCGTTCCGCCGCAGATTTATATGGAAAGAAGCAATCCTATGCTGGAACTGGAACGCAGTCCTTTCTACATTAATCAGGAGCCGCAACACTTCAAAGATCAGGAGCAGGTTTTGCGCGCAGCGGTAAGTTCCTTCGGGATTGGCGGCACGAATGCTCACATTATTTTGGAGCAACCGCCTGTACGAGAGAGTCAAAGTGTGTATCAGCCTGTACACTTACTTCCGTTCTCGGCCAAGAGCGAATCCGCTCTGGATCGCACGTATCATTCAGTTTTACAAGCACTCGAAAAAATGCCGGAACAGGTGCCAAGCGCTGCTTGGACTTTGCAAGAGGGAAGAAGCCGATTTAACCATCGTAAAGCTCTTGTCGTTGTGGATGGCTACGTTCCTTCGCAAGATCAGGCGGAGGAACATGAAGCACAAGCGAGTGTGAACCAGGGGAATAAGCCTAAAGTAATGTTCTACATCCTCGGGGATGTTTTATGGGAACCACACGTGATTCGTGAACTTTATGCTTCCAGGTATCGCAGTCTAGTGTCTGAACGATTCAGGCAACACTTTGAAGAAGTACTGAACGTTTTTGAATCCAAGGAACAGTATGCAATTCGTCAAAGTATAGGCAGGCCGATTCGGGATTCACGCCTGAAATTCATGTATTGCTTTGTGGTGCAGTACGCTCTGTTTGCAACGTTGGTTGAGTCAGGGGTTAAACCGGATGGAATCTGTGGAGAAGGTGTCGGTGAACTGGTCAGACAGGTCATTAGCAATACGCTTGAGTTAGCTCATGCGGTGCGTCTGTTATATAGCCATGAAGATTGGCAGACCCAAGAAGGTGCCTTGTCTGAGGAAATGAGTACGATCGGCACGTCGAGGAATCTTGTACAATCTGCGGAAAAGATACTTTGGGTTACAGCCTGTCCGCTACAGAACGGAGAGCTTGTTGACAACGATATATGGAAGGATGCACAGGTGATCTCTCTTACGGGAGACCGTTCCAGCTCGCTTGAAGCCGATATCTATTTCATGAAATCACTAGGATATTGCTGGTGCAGAGGTATTGAACTGAATTGGGCACACATTAACGGACAGAGCACTGGGCAAAAGATATCTCTCCCGACTTATTCGTTCGATCCAATCGTTCATAAGCATGATGTCCCGCTATACCTGCTTGCGGGTGTGCCTCAGACTGCGGCTTCTCAGACTTCATTACCAGCACAGGGGAACACAGGCAAGAGTAGGGTCCGTTTGAGTGTGCATGAAATATACGACACCACTGCTCAGCTCTGGCAAGAGTTGCTTGGCTGTGAATCAGCGAACTCCGAGGATGATTTCTTCCAGCTTGGTGGACATTCCCTAAAGGCTATCACTCTGGCGTCCCGGGTCAAGGAAACATTCGGAGTTGCTATGGGACTAGAGGATGTCTTCGATTATTCCGTCCTTGCCCGTATGGTTGCATGGATTGATCAGCAACAAGAAACAGGATTGGATCATTCGGGATCAGTAGACAGCATTTTACCAGCAGCATACAAAGACCGATACAAGACCACTTCTGCGCAACGAAGAATGTTCGTGGTACATGAATGGATGCAAGGCCAGAGCACAGCATACAATCTCGCAAGTTCGTACCGGTTGCGGGGAGAGCTGGATACGGCACATTTTGCAGCGGTGATGGATGCTCTCGTGCAGCGGCATGAGGCGTTTCGTACGCGATTTGAAATGCTGGAAGGCGAACTGTATCAGGTCATTGAGGATCAGGTTCCAAGTGTGGTGGAGTTGCTGGAACTTGAAAAAGAAGAGCCGGAGCAGCAATTGATGCAATGGACACAACCATTTGATCTGACCCAAGCACCACTGGTTCGTGTAAAACTTGCCCGCCTGTCCGATGACGAACATATTCTGTTCATAGATATGCATCATATTATTTCTGATCAGAGTTCCATCGCGATTCTTATGCAAGAGTTTGCCCGGTTATATAGTGGAGAATCTTTAGAATCATTCTCGATTCAGTATAAGGACTATGCTGAATGGCTTGATCAATCTACATCAAACGGGCATGTTGCCGACGATGAGGCGTTTTGGCTTGAAGAATTCAAGGATGTGCCTGCGTCTGTCGAATTGCTTACAGATTTCCCGAGACGTGGAGAATTCTCTAACCAAGGGGGCAGAATTAGCAGTGAGCTTGGAGAACAGTTAAGTGAACAGATTAATGATTTTTGTGCAAAACAGGGGCTTACTCCTTACATGTTGTTCATGGCGGCTTTAAATGTGTTGATCTCGAAATATACGGGACAGCATGATCTGGTCGTGGGTACAGCTGTAGCCGGAAGAGAGAAGCCAGAACTGAATCACGTCATGGGTATGTTTGTAAACATGCTCGCCATTCGTACAATATTAGACAAGGATCAGCCTGTTGAGCTTTACCTGAACGAAATTCGTGGCAAGCTGTTATCCTGCTATGAACATCAACAATATCCTTATGAAGCGTTGGTCGAGAAGCTTGGCCTGATGGGTGATGGGAGCCGTAATCCACTTTTCGATATTGTTCTTAATTACATTAATATGGGTACGGATGAGCTTGAAGCAGGGACACTACAAGTTGAGTCCTGGATGGATGGCAAGGTGGACGCCAAGTTTGATCAGACCTGGACGGTCGTTGAACACCACCAACAGTATACGCTTGAACTGGAATATCGTTCTGATTTGTTCCACGCACGATCCATGGAAATGATGATGGACAAGTTCCGGTACGTCTTAACTCAGATGGTCACAGGGGAGGTTGAGAAGGTTCGTCAGATCAAGCTTACTGTGCCTGAAGAGGATGAATGGCTGTTGTTCGGTGTCAACGACAATCACATGGACTATCCGCGGGAAGCAACGATTCCCGAGTTGTTTGAGGAACAGGTTCAATTATATCCACAGAAGACTGCCTTGGTGTGGGGGAACGAGGAGTGGAGTTATGCTGATGTGTATGCACAGGTTCAGAAGCTTGCATCTCGCATACTCGGACAAGACGTGGCATCAGGCTCAAGTATTGCTTTGATCCTGGACCGCGGACCGATCCAGATGATCAGTATCCTTGCTACACTAACAACAGGTTGTCAATATGTACCAATTGATCCGGCATCACCGCCAGCTCGCATTGAGTTTATTTTACAAGATTGCAATGCGTCTATACTCTTGACCGAAGAGTCGTATGCCTCGGCATGGAAATCAGCGGTTCCACGTGTCATGATTCCGTCTGTAGAACTGGGTGCGTTTATTTCAGGAGAGTCTGTAGAGCCTATAGTCCAGCAGATAAAGAATGTTGCAGTCGATCCGGCATATATCATCTATACGTCAGGCTCGACCGGAACGCCAAAAGGTACGGTAATGAGTCACCGTAATGTCATTAAAGTGATGAAGAAAAGCAATTTCGTGACGGTGGTGCCTGAGGACCGGGTATTACAAGTTTCCAATTATGCGTTTGACGGTTCGATCTTTGATATTTTTGCTTCCTTAATTAATGGGGCTACCCTGGTACTTATTCCAAAAGAGATCATTCTCGATATGGCACGTCTGGCGGCAGTGATTCGTCAGCAGCAAATATCTGTATTTTTCATTACAACCTCGTTGTTTAATATGCTGGTGGATTGGGATGCAGCATGCCTGAAGCATGTTCGCAGAGTGATGTTTGGGGGCGAAGCGGCATCCGTGAGCCACGCAAATAAAGCAATGGCATGTGTCGGACCAGGCGTACTGTTAAATGGATACGGACCGACGGAAGCGACTTTCTTTGCCTCCTATTATTTACTGGAGCAAACAGAGCCTTATACCGACTCTCTGCCTATAGGTTATCCGTTGTCCAATACAGCTCTATATGTTCTGGATGAGGATATGAATCCTGTTCCTGCCAATGTGCCAGGCGAATTATATATTAGCGGGGATGCGGTAGGCATTGGATATTTGAACCGGGAAGAGCTGACCTCAAAACATTTTATAGCTGATCCTTTCCGCAAAGGCGAACGGATGTACCGGACGGGCGATATCGTCAAGCGTCTGCATGATGGCAGATTGATCTTTATTGAAAGATCTGATTTTCAAGTGAAAATCAGGGGCTTCCGAATTGAGTTATCGGAGATCCACAATTGTTTGGAGCAGCTTCCGGGAATCAGGGATGCTTTTGTGATGACAGCTACAGATGCTTCTGGAAGTTTATATGTCACTGCATTTTATACATGTGAAGCCAGCGCTGCACGAACGGTTGATGATGTCCGAACGGAGTTGCACAAGCGACTACCGGAATATATGGTGCCTGCACAGATCTGGCGAATGGATTATCTGCCTATTAATGCTAACGGCAAGGTGGATCGGAAGGCTTTAGCCGATCTGGCAGAAGCACAGTCCGTTCCTACAGCGACAGATTCTGTTCTGACGGAGATAGAGCGAAAAATCCTTGTAGCGATGAGAAAGGTACTGAGTAATCCTAGTTTTGGCGTAACCGATCATTTCTTCCATAACGGTGGACATTCACTTAAAGGTATCGCACTTACGCAAATTTTGTCAAAAGAAGGAATTGCCATCAGTGTGAGCGAATTATTCCAATATCCTACAGTTAGAGCGTTAGCGAATTCGGTGGAGGCAGTGAACTCCCCATCCATTTTATTCGAAGAAAGCCTGCAAATTCAGTCCCCTATCGTAGTTCCCCAAGACATTTCACTTCATGAGAAACAACTGGACAGCCTGGTATTACATGTCTTGAATAATTGTAATCAGGTTTCAAGTTTCATGGCGGGAACACCTGTTATCGGTCGCTTCCCACTATCTCCAATTCAAAGAGCACATGCTTCTACAACTGCACGAGCAAGCGGTTTTACAACCATATTGGAGGGGAATTTAAATGAATTGACTGTGAAAAGATTGATTCTCGGGGTCATTGCCCGTCATCAGTTGCTACACAGCATTATATATGAGGAGGACACGTTACAGTGGCATCAGTGTGATCTATCATTGGCAGCAGATATGCTACAACAACTCATTCCATATCTTGATGTTCGTCACTACGCCCTTGATACGCTGGAAAAAATAGAGCACCGACTGATTCAGTCGCTATTACACAAGCAGCATACACTTGATGGATTGCCATGGCGTCTATGTATTCTGCGAACAGGAGCTAGTAAGCACAAACTGATTTGGAGTTTCGATCACCTTGCCTTTGATGGCATGAGCGCCGAGATCATTAAGCAACAACTTGAGTCGGCAATTGCCCGTAATCAGCAACATGGAATGATCGATACAGAAGGTCCATTGGAGATACGCAAATATGAGGATTATGTAAACATGCTGTCTCGGGGGCCTGTTAACATCACTGAGCATGAACTCGAGGAGCGGTATTCCATTCAGGCTTGGCATCATGCTAACCGTAGCGTTATGAAAGAACTGTTAATCACCGCAGGCGGCTCAGCGCCTTCAGCGATGACGGTTGAAATACCGCGTACGGATATTACAGACCAAGATCTTAATGAGTCCTGGTGGAACTATTTCAAATCCTTTGCCGGCATTATCGCATCTTATCTGAATACGAAAGAGTTGCCTGTTGCGCTTGTTCATTACGGACGAGAGTATGGACAAGAAACGTATTATGATCACGTAGGTGAATTCCTCGACCTGATTCCGATTCTTGTGCATGCCGATTTTGCTCAGGAAGATCTGATGCAACACCTGGATTTCACAAAACGACACAGCATTAACTTTATGGCACTGACAGATGACTCGGTCATGAAATCCCCATATGTAAAAATTCAAAAACAATTGGCTACAGCCTACAGACAGACGGGTCAGGAGCCAAGGAAACTTATTTTGTTCAACTTCCAGGGTTTTATCTCCAACGAGGAGACCATTCCAGAGTTGGAACAGATCTATGACTCAGGTTCTAATCCGAGCCTCGCATACATGGAATGGGTGATTCGATACGATGAAAACTCTGTGTACGTGCACCTGGGGTGTCATACAGGTCTGGATACGGAGCGCTTAAAACAGCAGATTGAGGAGCAATTCGGCAGTTACGAGAATGTAAAAGTGAAAGTTCATAATGAGGCAGCGGAGGTGCAACATGTCCAGTAAATCCATACAACGAGGGCCGGAGTTGATTGTGCCGGAGCATTATGCAACAGTTGCTGAACTTCTTATGTATATCGCTGACAAACATCCGGATAAGGGAATCACTTATATCAGTTCATCCGGCGAAGAACAGTTTGAATCGTATCCTGAGCTGCTGAAGCAAGGACGTCTGTATCTTCAAGGGCTACTTGAGAGCGGGTTAACTAAGGGACAAGTCGTTATATTGGAGATTGATCATTCACAGCAGTTTTATCGTACATTTTGGGCTTGTATCCTGGGCGGCATTATTGTCGCCCCGGTCAGTCCTCCTGCCTCATGGGAGCCGGGTTCAGCTGGTCTGGAGAAATTCACGAAAATATGGGGAATCCTCGGGAAACCTGTGGTAGTCGTAGAAGAAGCATTTTTGCCAAAATACGAACAGATTGCGGAGAGTCCGATTTTTGAGGGATTGAACTGCATTAGCGTCAGCAAGCTTCAGACAAGTTATAAACTTGCCGAAATAAGTCTGACTGCTCCTGAAGAGGTCGTTTTTCTACAGTTTTCGTCAGGAAGTACGGGTATCCCTAAGGGGGTACAGTTAACCAATCGTAATATTATTGCGAACAGTATTGCATGCAAGACCTTCCTAGGTGCTGAAGAAGGAGATAACGTGTTTACCTGGCTACCTCATACGCATGACATGGGAATGTTCGGGCAACACCTAACAACTGTACTAAGCGCTGCTAATTTAATGGTTATGTCCCCGTATACCTTTGTACGATCACCTTACTTGTTCCTGCGCAAAATTACGGAACATCAAGGAAAATGGTTTTGTTGCACAAACTTTGGCTTTGAATGGATGGTTCAAAAGATCCCTGATTCCAAACTGGCTTCGCTTGATTTGTCTTCGCTACGCATGGCCTTAAACGGTGCCGAGCCCATATCAACCAAAGTCATTGAACGATTTGCTCAAAAATTCAGTGCCTGTGGTTACCGCACGAATATGATGTTTCCTGCTTACGGCATGGCTGAGGCAACTGTGGGTGTGTGTACCTGGAGGTTGAAAGAGGAGCCGCGCATCGAACAAATATCACGTAAAGCGCTTGTGCAACAAGGAAAAGCGATTCCGGTGGATGCCGCTGTTCATGATCCGGCAGATCTGATTGAGTTTGTGCATGAAGGTTATCCGATGACGGGAATCCAGATTCGAATAGCCGATGAGTACGGCGAAGTTGTCGATGAGCGCACGGTGGGTGAAATCCAGATTCGCGGGGAATCGGTAACCTCCGGATATTACAATCTGCCAGAAGTCAATCGGGAGCTATTCGTGGACGGATGGCTGAAGACGGGGGATCTCGGTTTTATGGCGGAAGGTTCCCTGGTTGTAAGCGGACGAATCAAGGATATCGTCTTTATCCGTGGTCAAAATCATTACGCACATGATTTGGAAGAAATTTTATATCAAAATGGCAATATTCCAAGAGGCAATCTAACGGTCGTGGGACATTTCAACAACATGTCCCAAACAGAAGAGCTGCTTGTATTTGTGAAATTCAAATCGAGTACACCGCTGTTCCTGGAAATAAGGCAGGACTTAATCGATCGGATGAGAGCTGGTCTAGGAATTGAGATTACTCATGTTCTTCCGATTAAGGTTATCCCGAAAACGACCAGTGGCAAAGTACAACGTTTTATGCTGAGAAACGAGTATGAGAGCGGTGCATTCAACAAGGATATCGAAACCATTGAAGCCATGCTTCTTCAAAACCAGTCACAGTCCATTGCGGAGAGCGTTCATCCGTTAACTTTGGAGCGGACTGTGCGTGGGGCTTGGGCTGAGGTTTTACAGTTACCTGTGGGGAAAGTAGCGACGGATATTCCGTTTCTGGCACTAGGGGGGAACTCCATTCTTGCCTACCAATTACTTGATAAGCTGTCTGCACACATGGGACGTGAACTGGGACAGGAAGTACTCGTCTTTGGCAGAACGGTACAGGAAATGGTCGAGTATCTTCAGGAACTTCCTGAAGAGAACAGGTCACTCAAAAATGAAATACGCCTGGATAATCAGTTGAATGTACACCGAGCGATTGCAATAACAGGTTTGTCCCTTCGTCTTCCTGATGCAGATACACAAGAGGAGTTCTGGAGCAATCTCGTTCTAGGATTGGACAGTGTGGATCAGGTGAGTCCGGAACGAGCTGTACGCTCCAAACGGCCGGACTGGGATGATTGGATTGGCGAACTAAAGCACCCGGATACCTTTGACCATGAATTTTTCGAGATTCCATCGGAACAAGCTACATTTATGGATCCGCAGCATCGAAAATTGCTGGAGGTTGCCTATGAGGCGCTCGAGGATGCAGGCATGATCGTGGATCAGGAGGATAAACGAGATGTTGGTGTATATGTTGGAGTCAATCCCAGTTCCTACTTTGATCTCGTTGTGGACTACATGAATCGTAGCAAGGGATTCGAGGTGCACTCCCATGCGATGGTTGGCAATATGTCCAATATTGCAGCGGCATCCATCTCACACCTGTACAATTTCACGGGCCCGGCGCTGGCCATTGATACTGCTTGTTCTTCCTTTCTCGTCGCCTTGACGCAAGCAGTGGCAGCGATTCAGGACAAACGTATCTCTGGCGCAGTTGTAGGCGGAGCGAGCATTTTGGCAACACCTCATGTGCATCAGTTATCACGTAATGCAGGAATCTGTTCATCTACAAAACACACCAAAGTATTCGATCAGGAGGCGGACGGTTCGGTTATTGGAGAGGGTGCAGTAGTTGTATACCTGGAGCCGCTAACAGAGGCAGTTCGCGCGAATAAACATATCTATGGCGTGATCCGTGGCACAGCGGTAAATAACGATGGGTACTCTTTAGGTATTATGGCACCTAATCCTCAGGGGCAATATGAAGTGCTACGAGCTGCATATAACGATGCCAATCTGAATCCAAAAGAAATCTCGTATATCGAGGCGCATGGATCAGGAACCAGAATTGGAGATCCGATTGAGGTCAATGCGTTACTCCGTTTGTTTCAGGAGAAGGGATACGGCGAAGGCACCTCTATCGGTCTAGGCTCGGTCAAAACCAATATAGGACATTTATTCGCAGCATCCAGCGGAGCTAGTCTGGCTAAAGTTTTGCTTAGTATGCAGCACAAGGAGCTTGCCCCAAGTCTGCATATGAATAGCCCTAATCCAGCTCTTCGTCTGGAACAGTCTCCTTTTTATATTGTTAATGAGCATAAAGACTGGACGGTACCCGAAGGGAAAACACGTAAAGCGGGTATCAGTTCATTTGGTCTTGGCGGCACGAATGCCCATATTGTGCTGGAGGAGTGGAACGCACCAGCAGTTTGGGGACAGGACTCGGAACGGGATCAATTGTTAACCTTCTCTGCCAAGTCAGAGCAGGCGTTGCAGAAGCTGATTCATAACACCAAACACTATATTGAAGAACATCAGGATCTGCAATTGACAGATCTGTGCTTCACGCGGAACAGGTATCGAAAACATTATCGTTACCGTGCGGCTGTCACAGTAAATGGCATCCGAGAGTGGAGCCAGGAAAGTATGGAATTTGGCTTCAAAACAAGAAGCCGGGCCGCCCGTGTCAACATCATTGTTGGGGGAAATAAGTGGGATCTGGCTGGTCGGGAGTATTGGGTGAACCTGCTCAAATCCCTCATGCGTGTCGTACCTTCCATCCAGGAGATTCGTGGCATTGACGGCGGAGAACAAATGGTATCCCAGCTCCAGATGAAGGATAAGGCGGATTCCACCCAGACTCCAGATAAGCAGACAATCAAAATAACATCCGGAAGTATTCAGGATACAAGCTGCCCGATGGCGAGTGCAGATATTGTTGTGATGCTGGCTACTTGGGATGGGGTCGAACCTGCAGGAGCTACAGGCAAAGAGAGTTATATCCACTTGTCTGCAGCGACAACGCTTACTATGGAAAAACAATTAGCCTTGTTGCTGGGACAGCTCTACGTGCGTGGTGCTTCACTGGATTGGGAACAGTTGCATCCCGACGGAACGGGCCGGATCGTGCATTTACCAGCACATCCATTCGAGCCGCATGTACATTGGGTAGAGGTGAATCAGGGAACGGAGGTCTTGATATGACAAGAGAAGAGATTGAAGGGTTTATTAAAGGCGAAATCGCTGCCGCACTGAAACAGGAACCTGATGAGATTGATGAAGAAACGAATTTCTTGAAAATAGGGGTTTCTTCTGTTCAGGCACTCAAAATTATAAATCGTACACGTAAACATCTGCAGGTGGATATTAGTCCTGTAGCGTTGTTTGAATACAAGACGATTGCAGAATTCGCTTCGTATCTTCATGAATCGCTTCTTCAAGGGGAGGCAGTCGAATGATTGAACTGGATTCGAAACAGGAGCAAGAGATTCTCCATGAAGCCGAGTTGTTTGCTACACGTGAGATTCGCCCTTATGCCCGGCAAATTCAGGAGCAACAGTTTATCCCCCGTCCGTTAATTCATGCTATGGCCGAAAGAGGGTATTTAGCTGCATCGATTCCACATGAGTATGGAGGAATGGGTCTTGGCCCTAAAGCATACGGACTGTTAACGGAAGTGTTTGGTAAAGCACTTCCGGCCGTTCGAAGCTTATTGACGGTACATACTTCACTGGTGAGCGAAACTTTGGTGCGTTTCGGATCGCCAGATCAAAAGTCGTCGTGGCTACCCAAGTTGGTCCGTGGAGAATGGATCGGAGCGTTTGGACTGACAGAGCCCGAGGTTGGGTCGGATGCCAAAAACGTAAAGACAACTTGGCGGGAAGAAGCGGACTGTTATGTACTTAATGGAAAGAAAAAGTGGATTACCTTTGGAGACATAGCGGATGTGTTCATTATTGTTGCCTCGCAAGAGGGGAGGAGTACAGCATTCTGGGTTGAACGCCAGTTTGACGGTGTTCAGACGCAAGCCATCGAGGGTGTAATGGTTGGCGGCGAAACAGGAATTGCTGAAATTGATCTTGATGAAGTTCGTGTGCCCAAAAGCCATCTGATTGGGCGAATGCACGAAGGCTTTGAGTACATCGTAAGTAGTGCGCTTGATCAGGGCAGATATAGCATCGCTTGGGCGGGACTCGCTATAGCGCAGGAGGCTCTTGACTCCATGGTGACCTATTCACGCAAGCGAAAGCAATTTGAGCAGAAACTCAGTCATTTCCAGCTCATCCGCGGCATGATTGGTGATGCAGTAACGAAAGTCCATGCAGCAAGGGCACTATGTTTGCGGGCAGCCGAGCTTAGAGAAGCCAAGGACCCGCAGGCTGTCATGGAAACAACGATTGCTAAATATTTTACATCCAAAATTGCAGTAGAAGTGGCAAATGATGCGCTCCAGGTTCACGGAGCCAATGGAATCAGCAGTGAATATCCGGTGTCCAGACTGTACAAGGAGGCTAAGATCCTGGAGATTATTGAAGGCTCCTCCCAGATGCAGCAGGAGATGATCTCACACTATGGGCTTAAAACCTATTACAAGCGTGGCGGTGGGCTATGAAGATCTGCGCATTATTTCCAGGGCAAGGTAGCCAATATATCGGAATGTGCAGTGATCTCTTAGAGAGAGAAACGGAAGTCCGGTTGATTTTTGCCGAAGCGAGTGAGGTTATTGGGTTTGATCTCAGAGATTTGATTCTGGCCGGCTCCCTGGAGCAACTGACACAGTCCGAATATGCTCAGCCCGCTGTACTTACAGCAAGTTATGCGTTGTTTGATTCCTTCGTTCGCCGGACTGGAATGAATCCAGATTATGCGATTGGTCACAGCCTGGGAGAGATCACTGCTTTGGTGGCTGCTGGTGCATTAAAGTTTGCAGATGCAGTCCGCTTCGCGGCTTCACGGGGGGCATTGATGCATCGTGCAATACAGGAGCAGAAGGGCAGAGCGGGAATTGTCGTTGATATGGGCCAAGCGGAACTCGAAAACATCGTTGCCAATATTCGAGAGGTTCATTACGTGACGATCTCAGGGTATAACTCACCTAACCAATTCGTTGTTGCAGGTGAGGCGGGAGGTTTGCGTTTGCTGGATGATCTCGTGGACCAAGCTGGAGGGGAATTTATTCCCTTCCGCATGATGCCTATGAAAGCAGATGCGCCCTATCATAGTGAACTGATGCAATTTATCCTGCCTGAGATGGAAGCGATGGTATCTAAGCTTTCCTTTTCCGAACCTGCATTTGCGATATGTTCCACAGTGAACGGAGAGTTCATCCGAGCAGCAGAGGATATCCCAAGGTTACTGACAGCTCAGCTGTTACAGCCGATTCACTGGATTCAGGCTTTAGCGCAAATAGGGCGGTTGGGTGCGAACATTTGGATGGATGTCGGCCCAGGCCAGAGTGTAAAAAATATGATTGCCGAGTACGACACCTCAATTACTGCCTATTCGCTGGATGATTCGCAGGATCAGTCGAAGCTTCTGGCAATGTATGCGGCAGGGATTCAAACATACCGGGGAGGCGAAGCGCGATGATTACTACAAATATGATGGCGTATAACCAGCGAGTGAAACAACACCTTCCTGGCGGTGTGCACTATAATTTCCACCTTCCCTGGGAGGAGACACCGCTACACTTTGCCCATGCTTCCCGAAGCAGGGTAACCGATATGAACGGCCGTGAGTATCTGGATCTCTATGCTCGCTTTGGTGCACTTATAGTAGGGCACGGTAACGAGGAATATAACGAATGCCTGAAGGATACGATTGATCGTGTTCTGTCGGTAAGCCATTGTGATCTGGACGCTGAGGCATTGGAGTTAATCCACCAATATGTACCTTCGGCTGAGATGATTCGGTTTGGATTATCGGGTACAGAAATTGTGCAAAATGCACTGCGCCTTGCCCGCGCCTGGACAGGCAAAAATCGCTTTGTTCGTTTTGAAGGTCATTATCATGGCAATTCAGATAACATTATGGGCGGTAAAACGCCCCGGACAGGATTGCCCGTACCTTCGGACTACCCTGGCGACATGAAGGGAACGCAGGGAAGGGCAAGGGATGTTATGGAGTCCCAATCCTATCTGCTACCTTGGAATGATGCTGCCCGTTTGGAAGAATTGTTTGTTGAACATGGTGATGACATTGCTGCTGTAATCATGGAGCCGGTATGTGTTAACGGAGGCGGAGTCATGCCGGCTCCAGGTTATCTGCAGAAGGTCAGACAACTGTGTGATCATCATCAGGTTGTGCTTATTTTTGACGAGATCATTACAGGGTTTCGTATGGGACTTGGCGGGGCTCAGCAGATGTTTGGTGTTACGCCTGACCTGACCACGCTGGGCAAAGCGATTGCTGGCGGCGGTGTTCCCGTGTCTGCTCTAGTTGGCCGAGCCGATATCATGAAGCTGCTGGTAGACAAAAAAGTGATTCATGCGGGAACGTTTAACGGTTATCCATTAGGCACAGCCGCGGTGAAAGCAACGCTCGAAATGTTGGGCCGCAACGGAGGAGAAGCCATGAATCGTATGAATCTTCACGCCGAGATGATTCATGACATTCTCACAAGGGAAGCAACGAAGGCAGGGCTACCCCTTGTTGTTCAAGGTCCGGCGGGTTGCGCTTCCTATCATTGCTGCACCGAAGAGCTTAGCAGTACGGCCGATTATACGTTCGAATTGATGTCCTTTGATATTTTGTTGAATGGCAAGCTCACGGAACATGGCATTCTTGTATCGACACTCTCTCGCATGTATCCGAACATTATGCTGGACATGAAGGATGTGGCCTGGTTCAGTGAGCGTGTGCCTGCGGCGATTGCGGAGATGAAAGAGCTCTACGATGAACTTGTATAAGACCAGATCAACAGGAAGAGAGGTTAGGTATGCATAATCAGCTCATTGCAATTATTGGCGCAGGCGTAATGGGATGTGCTACAGCATTGGATGTTGCCAGAGCGGGGTATCGGGTCATTTTGCAGGATCATTCAGAGTCCGCCATTGCTCAGGCCCCTGATGTCATACGTCGTGAATACCGTTCAGCCTGTTTCTTGAAACAAGGATACGGTGAGGTTCCGCTCGATGTCATTATGGATCGAATTTCGTTCCAAATTCAGGACGAAGGTGTGGAAGAGGCTGGCGTCATTATTGAAAATGTGACCGAAAATATAGAGTCCAAAAAGGAAGTTTATGCGCGTTTGAGTCAAAAGGCCCGTCCGGATGCTCTTTACGCGTTGAACACAAGCTGTATTTCAGTAACCAAGCTGGCCTCCTTTTTACCTGATCCAAGACGCGCCATAGGTGTACATTTGATGAATCCGGTTCCGGTTAAATCGATGGTGGAGGTGATCAAAGGGCATCATACAACACCTGAGACAGAGCAAGAGATGGTAGCGTTTCTGGAGTCTCTCGGCAAAAGTCCGGTCGTCATCGAGGATCTGCCAGGTTTTGTATCGAACCGACTCTCCCATTTGTTAATGAATGAAGCAGCCTTTATTGTGCAGGATGGTATTGCTACAGCTGAGCAGGTCGATGCCATTATGAAAAAGGGTTTTAGTTATCAGATGGGCCCGCTGGAAACAGCAGATCTGATCGGTCTGGATACCGTCGTGCATTCGCTTAAAGTGCTTTACGACAGTTATCAGGATCCCAAATTCCGCTGTTGTCCGCTATTGCAGAAAATGGTGGATGCAGGAAACTGGGGACGCAAGACGGGGCAAGGGTTCTATGCCTATTAACGACAGGGAGGCATGTCCATGGAGCGGTTGAAAGATATTAAATGTATCGTATGGGATCTGGATCACACGATCTGGGACGGAGTCTTGCTTGAATCCGGGGATGTACAGCTGAAGCCGCGCATAAAGGAGGTGATAGAACAATTAGACCGTCGCGGAATACTGCACTCCATTGCCAGTAAAAATGACGCGGAGCTGGCTTGGGCCAAACTTACCGAATTGGGCATTGCCGAGTATTTTTTATACCCCGAGATTCACTGGGATGCGAAGTCCATTTCCATCCAGCGTATTCAGCAGAACATCAATATCGGAATGGATGCCATCTTGTTTGTGGACGACCAGCCGTTTGAACTGGAAGAAGTGAAAAGTGTACATGCGGATGTTCAGGTTCTTCATGCAGATCACTATGAGACGATGCTGAGTGATCCGAGACTGATGCCTCGCTTTATTACAGCAGACTCTTCCCGCAGAAGACAGATGTATCAGGCAGATACACTTCGTAAACAGGCCGAAGAACAGTATGAGGGTCCTTCGGAGAAGTTTCTGGCTTCACTTGGTATGAAGTTTACCATCTATGAAGCGACAGAGGATGATCTTCAGCGAGCGGAAGAGCTCACGGTTCGTACCAATCAGTTGAATGCTACTGGGATCACTTACAGTTATGAGGAACTACATCAGTTGATGACTTCACAGAATTACTTGCTATTGGTGTGTGAACTTGAAGACAAGTACGGAACGTATGGAAAGATCGGGCTCGCGCTTATTCATAAGCAGCCGGATATATGGAGACTGAACATGCTGCTGATGTCGTGCCGTGTCATGTCAAGGGGGGCAGGAAGTGTTTTGCTCACTTATATCATGCGTGAAGCGAGGCAACAGGGTAAGCAGATGCTTGCTGATTTCAGAGATACCGGTAGAAACCGGATGATGAATATCAGCTATCGTTTTGCTGGTTTTACGCAGCTGTCAGCAGATGCTGACGGGAAGATCGTTTTTTCTCATGATCTGAAGCAGGTCGTGGAGTTTCCGGACTATATTGAAGTTTGTGTGCCTGAAAGACAACATCAATAACAAGGGGGAAGAGCAGTGGATTATCGTCAGGAAATTCGAGATTTTATCGGAAACAATCTTACTATGGAACATGAGGACGCTCAAATCAGCGACAACGACAACTATTTTGAAATGAGATTTGTCAACTCACTCTTTGCCATGCGTTTAGTGGATTTTGTAGAGCGCAGATTCCAGATTGAGATCGGAAATGATGATCTGGACTTGGCCAATTTCAGTACCATTAACCGTTTGCATGATCTCATTGAGAGAAAGCTTGCTGCCAAGGAGGTGGCACGATGATTACAGCCAATCAGTCATCTGTTCGTCCAGTGTCCAGCCCGGCAGCCAGTCCTTCCAATAAGTATATGTATCTGTTTCTGGCGATGTCCTTCGGTACTTGTTATGGTATTGCCAGCTTGTTCATGTTCTTTCCTGATTTTATTGTACCCATCACCGGTGAACTTCATCTGATGCATCCGTTAGCTATCGTTGCTCTGTACTCTCCTTCGATTGCCGGATTAATTACATGTTATTTAATGGGAGGCAAAGACGCGCTGAAAGGCATGTTCTTGAAGCTGGTTCCGCGAAAAAAAGATCTGTTCTGGATTCCTGTGATTATCGGCATTTCCATCGTATTTGCTTCATCCATGCATTTTGGTTCCCTGCTATTCGGCATACCGGTTCCCGATCTGACATATAGTGTACCGGAAATGATCTGGCTTGGCATTTTGAACTTGTTCAAGGAAACGGGGCTCATCGGCGGTTTATTTGGCTGGATTGGATTCTTACTTCCCTTCCTGCAAGGCAAGTTGAAAAACAATGTAACAAGTGGTCTGATTACAGGATTCCTGTTTGGACTATGGGTGCTTCCGGGTTATCTGATTTCATCCTTTGGCACCTCAACCACATACATATACTACGTGGTGCAGCTTATGGCGTTTATCGTATTTCAGAGCTACATCTTCAATGCTACCAAAGGCACGCTATTGTTTTACCTTCTGGCTTTTTGGCTTGTCGCTACAGGAAGTCAGATCGATCTGTACTACTTCAATCCGCAAGTGCAGATCATGCAATTTTTCTTTTTCGTAATCTCGGCAATTATCATTCATATCGTCTTTAAGCGCAAAAAAGTGGACACAACGCTCCAGACATTTCCTGCATATGTTCTAGACGCGAAATAAAGCAATTAATGGTGGTGATGGAGTGATGGCACAGACTTATCTTGAACGACTGCAGAAGGGCAGGGAGAACAGGCAGGTGATCTGTTTTCCTTATCTGGGTGGACACTCCCGGAGTTTTTATCCTTTAGTATCTTACCTTCCGGATACGGAAATATGGGCATATACACCTCCCGGTCACGGGATGAATTCGGAAGAGCCTCTGGAACAAATGCAGCAACTTGTAGAGCTCTTTACGAACGAATTGTTGCCTATAATTCAACCTGGTGCAATGTTGTTTGGGCACAGCTTGGGCGGCATTACAGCTTATTATGTGGCTCAGCGGTTACATCAGGAGCTTCCGGATGTAGCCAAGACGTTGCGTCTTGTGTTATCCGCCTGCAATACGCCTGCTGAATGTGGATTGAAGCGATATGACCAGATGTCTGATGAGCATCTCATTGATCACCTTTTCTCTTATGACGGTCTACCTAAAGAGCTCATCCACGAAAAAGAACTTTTGCAGTATTTCATGCCTGTAATTCGGGCAGATTTTCGAATGCTGGAATCCGCAGCGACACTTGAATGTCAGCCTCTTTCACTGCCAGTGCTGTTTCTGTGGGGAGAACGGGACAACGCCGTTCCCCTTCAGTCAGCACTCAAATGGGAAAGATATTTTGATGTACCGATGAAGCTTCAGACCATTCGAGAGGGGACGCATATGTTTATCATGCACCACCCTTCAACAGTGGCGCATTATCTGACAAGCTTTATGACTCCAGAAGTAGAACGACTGAACATAGTAGATAGATGAGAGGAGCCATGTTAGTTTATGCTGCTGAGAATGCTGAGAAACGACTTAATGAGGAAAAAAGGAATTACGGCTGCACTGTTTATTTTTGTCCTGCTCGCCGCTTTGCTGGTATCTGCCGGTTCTCGAATGATCATGGAACTGACAAGTTCCATTCAGTATCTGTTCTCTGAATCGAAGACACCTCATTTTGTGCAAATGCACTCTGGAGAACTGGATCAGACCAAAGTAAACACATGGGCTGAAGGAAATGCAATGGTTGAGCAACATCAGATAGTTGAGATGGTTAACATCAATGGAGCTAACCTTTACCTTGGTGCAGAGTCCGAGAAAAATACCGTCATGGATATTGACTTCGTTACACAAAATCAGCAATTCGACTATTTACTGAATCTGAATAGTGAGATTATCCAGGTTCGTGATGGCGAGATTGCTGTACCTGTGTATTATTTACAGCAAAATAAATTAAATATCGGTGACCAGGTTCGGATCAATAATGGGGCTTTTGAGCGTTCATACACCATTGTTGATTTTGTGCGTGATGCACAGATGAATCCATCTGTTGTGCATTCGAAGCGTTTTATCGTAAGCCCGAATGATATGGGGCAATTGAAGCAAGGGGTCGGAGAGATGGAATATCTCATTGAGTTCCGACTGCATGATCCTGCCAAGACAAGTGAGTTCACCCAAGCCTATCAAAATGCAGGGCTCCCTAACGCTGGCCCGGTGGTGACCTACGGTTTGTTCCAGCTTCTCAATGGGATGACGGACGGAATTATCGCAGCCGTTATTATTTTGGTCAGCCTGGTGCTGATTCTGATTGCGATGCTGTGTATTCGTTTTACCATGCTTGCGACTATTGAGGAAGATTACCGCGAGATCAGCGTGATGAAAGCCATTGGTATCGCAGAGAAAGATATCAAGCGGCTCTATTTGGTCAAATATGTGTTTATGGCAGGTTTGGCTTCCGTTTTGGGTTACATCGCTTCCCTCGGAGTGAACCAGCTTTTTGTATCTAACATTATGCTGTATATGGGGAAAGCACCGGCTACATTACTGCATTTCGCCGTGCCTCTGCTCGCAGCAGGTTTGATTTTCACCATGGTTGTCCTGTTCTGCCGGGCAGTGCTTCGCCGTTTTCGTTCGATCTCTGCTGTGGAAGCCCTTCGCACCGGAAGTTTGGGGGATACGCAGATCGTTCGCAACCGTTTAAACCTGTCACGTAATCGCTGGTCTTCCGTGCCTGTTTTTCTTGGGTTAAAAGACGTGATGCAACGTGTCAAAATGTTCCGTTTGTTATTATTCGTATTCATCGTCAGTTCATTTATTATGATCGTACCGCTTAACTTTTTGAACACACTGCAGGCTCCAAGCTTCATATCTTATATGGGTGTAGGGCAAAGTGATATTCGAATCGATCTTAGGCATACCGATGATGTAGAGCAACGTTATGCTCAACTGGTGAATCAAATTGGAAATGACGCAGACGTTAAGAAATATTCACCTCTCGTAACGAGCCAGTTCAAGATTCGTAATGCGGAAGGCAGTTACGATAATCTCAGCGTGGAGAGCGGAGATTTCAGCATCTTTCCTTTGTCCTATCTTAGCGGGAACGCACCAGCAACAGATCGGGAAATTGCTCTCTCTGACGCCAACAGCAGTGAACTCAAACTCAAAACGGGGGATCAGCTGACCTTGCAAGTGGGCGGTCAAGACCAAGTGATGACGGTCAGCGGCATCTATCAGGATGTGACGAATGGCGGAAAAACAGCAAAGGCGCTTTTGCCTTACAACAAAGACAGTGTGCTCTGGTATGTAGTCAGTTTGGATCTGAAAGACCGCGGTGTGATGGCTGCCAAAATTGCAACATATGAGAAAGACTTCTCGCCAGCGCGCGTAACGGATCTTCAAGGATACTTGAATCAAACGCTTGGTGGTACGATTCAGCAATTAAAGCTGGTGACCACACTTGCACTGGCCATTGGCGTATTCATTTCTATTTTGATTACCTCTCTGTTCCTGCAGATGATGGTTGCCAAAGATAACAACGATATTGCTGTATTGCGAAGCATCGGCTTTGCGTTATCCAAGATCAAATTGAAGTATGTCGTGATGTCATTGGTCATCCTGATTGTAGGTGTAGCCGCAGGCACAATCTTATCCAATACACTGGGTCCAATGCTGGTTAGTGGCATTATGTCCTCCTTTGGCGCTTCAAAGATTGTATTTGTGATTGATCCGGTACAGGCGTATGTACTCTGTCCATTGCTACTGGCAGGAACGATCATTATTACAGCCTGGATCAGCATTCAGTCGATTCGGGAAACGAGCATTTCGAAAATGATAGTGGAATAGGGAGGCATGACGAAGATGACAACAATACTAGAAGCTAAAGATGTGAATAAATCCGTAGCGATTGGCGAGAATGAAGAACAGCGCATTCTGAAAGATATTAATCTGCAACTCAAAAAAGGAGAGTTTGTCTCCATTATGGGCCCGTCCGGTTCGGGTAAATCGACCCTGCTCTATAACATCAGCGGCATGGATCAGATCAGCACGGGCAGTGTGTTTTTCAACGGTAAACAAATATCGGCTTTCCCTGAAAAAGATCTGGCGAGTCTACGCTTGACCAAAATGGGTTTTATTTTTCAGAACATTCATCTGCTCAAAAATTTAAACCTGCTCGACAACATCATCCTTTCTGCTTATCTGGCCAAAAACAGCAACCGGGACACGATTAACAACCGTGCAATGTCATTAATGAAAAAAATGGGAATCGACGAACTGGCTGAGCATAACATTACCCAAGCCTCAGGGGGGCAACTGCAACGGATCGCGATATGCCGGGCTTTGATCAACAATCCGGATATTTTGTTCGGAGATGAACCTACCGGGGCACTGAATTCAAAATCAACACATGAGATCATGGACATTCTTGGCGATATTAATGCCACAGGAACGACGATTTTGCTCGTGACACATGACGTCAAAGTTGCAGCCCGCTCGGAACGAGTGCTGTTTATGATGGACGGCAATCTGGTAGCAGATAAAAACATCGGAAAGTATGACCGGGACAGACAGGATTTGAAGGCGAGGGAAAGTCGGTTAGCACAATGGTTGACGGAAATGGGGTTCTAAACTTAGAGCTTCATGACTAAAATAGACCGACAGTCGGTCGAGAGGTGATGGAGGACAGAATATGAGATTGATGAAAAATCCGGAGGAACGCAGAAATGAAATTTTGGATGCGGCCGAAATTCTGTTCGTGACCAAAGGGTACACCAAAGCAACGATTATGGATATCCTCCATGCTTGTGATATTGCCAAAGGCACATTCTATTACTACTTCCAGTCCAAAGAGGAGGTTATGCATGCCATCGTTATGCGTTTTATTATGAGTGGCGAAGCTGCGGCAAGACGTGTCGTGGTAGATCCCGAGCTCAGCGCGCATGATAAAATTTTCCGCATCATTATGACCCAGAATCAGCCTGATGATCGCAAGCTTGGCGTGATCGAGCAATTGCACAGCGTGCAAAATGTAGAAATGCATCAAAAAAGTCTGGTTGAAACGGTTCTTCGTCTCAGCCCCATTCTGGCAGAAGTCGTGGAACAGGGCATTCAGGAGGGGGTATTTCATACCCCTGCTCCTCAGGAAAGCATTGAGTTTTTACTCGTTTCCTCGCAGTTTTTGCTGGATCAGGGCATTTTTCATTGGCAGGAAGAAGAGTTTCAGAAGAAGGTTAGAGCATTCAGTCAGATTATGGAACGGGTTCTGGGTGCTGAACATGGAAGTTTTGCCTATGTAACGGAACTATATTTCCCGCATCAAGCTTAACAAGTAAAGGAGTTGTAACCATGGAACAAACTGCTCACAAATCATTTGGTAAATTTCTGATTGTCTGGTTTGGTCAACTGATCTCGATGATTGGTATCGGACTGACCGCGTTCTCTCTGGGGGTATATGCCTTCGAAAAAACCAACACGGCAACCAGCGTTGCGCTGATTACGCTATTTACGTTTTTGCCCAACATCTTGCTTCGCCCGATCGGTGGGGTGATGGCTGACCGATTTGACCGCCGTACGATGATGATTATCGGTGACCTTGGCTCTGCGGCTGGTCTGGTCTTTATTCTGTCGATCATGCTCACGGGTGATATACAGCTATGGCATATCTATGTGGGTGTGGCGTTCAGCTCGGTGTTCTCGGCGCTGCAAAGTCCGGCATATAAAGCGTCAGCAACCGACTTGCTGGATAAGGACCAATTCTCTAAAGGGAGTGGCCTGGTGCAGCTTGCGGAATCCTCCAAGTTTTTATTTTCACCGATTATCGCGGGTATTTTGCTAAGTGTAACAACGATTGAAGTTATTATGATCATTAACATTGCGACGTTCCTGATTGCCATTCTGGCCGTACTCGTTATTCGCAAGAGCATGAAGGTGGAGCGAGAGGAAAAGGACGATCGCAACTGGATGACGGATATTCAGGAGGGCTGGAGAGAGGTTGTCACCAACAAAGGCGTGTTGCTACTCGTTATTATCATTTCCCTGGTTACCTTCTATCTCGGGTTCCTGGAAACACTCATTGGCCCTATGCTACTCTCGTTTACTGATGCCAAAACACTGGGAACGTTTCAGTCCGTTAGTGCGATCGGTATGCTGATCAGCAGCTTGTGTATCGGTATTTTCACCATGACGAAGAAATATGCGAGTGTGCTGGTTGCAGGTTTGGTCATGTGTGGTCTGGCGTTCTCCTTACTGGGTGTATCGACGAACATTTACTTTATTATCTTTGCGGGTTTTCTGTTCCTGTCCTCCCTGCCATTTGTTAATATGAGTGCAGATGTGTTGGTGCGGAACAATATTGCCAATGAAAAGCAGGGCAGAGTGTGGGGAATTATCGGTATACTGTCCCAGCTTGGTTTCATTATCGCGTACAGTTTGGCTGGATTTCTGGCGGACCATGTGTTTAACCCATTGCTGGTGGAGGGGGGAGCGCTGGCATCCTCCGTGGGTCAGATCATTGGAACCGGGCCGGGCAGAGGTATAGCGTTGCTGTTTATCATTGCAGGCCTGTTCGTTATTCTGATTGCAATCGTCACATCACGTTTGAAAATGATCAAATCCCTGGAACAGAGCAGTGATATTACGTCACCTCCCGATGTGGGCGGACTTGCGCATGATTAACGATTCATCTAGTAGTGATACAGTAGAGTAGGGCTAGAGAGTCCTCATCCGATCTCGTGTAACGATCTGTATATATCAGACGTTATACAATGAGTTCAGATGAGGGCTATTTTATCTAAACGATGCAATCGTGAAAATCAGAAGCGGCATGACTAAAGAGGGTGACACGATCCAGCATATCGGAGCAACAAAAAAAGCTCTGTCCATGGATCCAATTCATCCGGTGGGCAGGGCCGATTATTGGGACAATGCTTCTTCAGTAATTTTGCGGATATCAAACGGGGAGCGGTTACCTTCTTCGATAATATCGGGCAGAATGTGATTGAGGAAATAACGAACACAGTGGAGGTCGATATTTTTGATCTTGATCAATGCGTAGCGGTACATGACAATGAATTCTTTTTCCGTATTGCCGCGTTGCAGCTCTGCAAATGCTTCATACACTTGATCCATTTTATCAGCTACTTCAAGGATAAGCCCTTCAACGGAGTTGTCTTTACCTTCGCGCAGTTGTCTGCGGAAAATATCTTGAAACTCAGGCGGAATATTCTCATTAATAAAGTGTGATACCATGCCTTCTTCCACCTGTTGCAACATGGAACGAAGCTCCAGCGAGTAGTGTTTGACCGGTGTTTTGATATCACCAATAAAAATTTCGCCATAATCATGGCTACTGGTGATCTCGTATAACTTTTTCCAATCAATGCTCACGCCTTGCTGTTCCTCGATGTCGGCAAGTGTTTTGGCATACTGTACGACTTTCCACGAGTGGGCGGATACACAATGTTCTTCGAATTTGAATTTGCCAGGAGTTCGAATGATACGTTCAAGATCGTTCAGTGATCGGAAGTACGTATGGATTCCCATAGATGTGATCATCCTTTGCTAGTTATGGTGGTCGATACACCGACTATACTGTGGTTATGTTAACCGAAGATTAACGATCTATACATCCTATGTAAATTTGTAAAGGGAATATCAAAAAGCCACAGGAATGCTGAATCAGATTCAGTTTCCTGTGGCTTTTATTATGCTTTTTTGCGTACCGGTGAAGTGTACCAGTAGGCCATACCGACAAACAGGGCGCCACCAATGATGTTACCAAGTGTGACCGGAATCATATTGTGGAACCAGCCAGCCAGCGAGATCGTATCCGGGTGGTTAGGCAACAGCCATGCCAGGGACAGGAGGGTCATGTTGGCTACACTGTGCTCATAACCGCTTGCGATAAAGGCATACAGACACCACCAGATGAGAACCAGTTTGGCGATATCTTCTTTGGAGCGAGCAGACATCCAGATGGCCAGACATACCAGCCAGTTACAGAGAATGCCGCGGAAGAAAAGCTCAGTTACTGGAGCACTCATTTTTTTGGCAGAAACGACGAACAGAAGATGCTCCGGGGTGGCTGCTTTGAACAGACCGCTACCTACAATCAGCAGGCTAAGCAGGACGGCGCCGATCAGGTTGCCCAGAAAAACAAGTCCCCAGTTTTTTAGCGTATCATTCACTGTGGTACGTCCGGCGAGTGTACTCATCGTAAAAAACATGTTGTTCCCTGTGAACAGCTCTGACCCGGCAAAGATCACCAGCGTCAGGGCGAGTCCGAAGGACATACCCATCAGCATCGTTTGCAGTGGTGAGTGTGCGGCAAGCAGCGGAGCTCCGATACTAAAAATCAGGATAATGCCGAGCCCCACATAGGCACCTGCCATTAAGGCAGCGACCATGTAACGTGGCAAACTTGCATTCATCTGATCTCTCTTTTTGACGGCAGCCTCAATAATTCCTTCAACACTTGGTGTATACATCACAGTTTCCCCCATTAGTCAACTTCAATCTCAATCTCCATTGTACAGCAGAGCAGAGGTTATACAGCAATCCAGACCTGGTCATTCTCGACCTTGACCGGATACATCTGCACTTGACCGGTGTCTGGTGCCTGCACCTGACCTGTCGTCAAATCAATTTTCCAGTCGTACAGCGGATCATAGAGGTAGTGCCCAGAGACTATGCCCTCCGCCAGCGGTCCACCCTTAGGGTGGGGGTTATGGTTATCAACAGCAAAGATGGTGCCATCCGAAGCACGGAATACCGCAAGCTGAAGATCTTCGATCTCGACAACTCTGCCAATGCGTGGCAGAAATTCATCTATAAATCCAGCCGGGAAATACGTACCTGTTTGTTTGGTTGTCATCGTAAACCACTCCTTTGGTATCCATTGGTTTCTCTACTTGAATCCTATATAATATAAGTTGGTTTATGGACGTGACGTAACTTCAATGCTATGGAACATTTTGCTCTGTCCTTCTTCATCACGAATCGCTTTTTGCCATGGTTCTTCCACCTGTGCGAGGGCAAACTCGATCCGTTCCATCAACGCTTTACGTTCCTCCACATTATCCACAACAACCGAGCGAATGTGCTCCAGACCCATGCGTTCTACCCATTCCGATGTACGCTCCAGATAGTTACCTGTCTCCCGGTAATACTGCATGATGGCTCCGCACAACTCAATCAGTTCATCATCGGTTTTCACTTTGCACAGCGAGTCAGCAAGTCTTGCTTTGATCCCGCCATTACCACCGATGAAGATTTCCCAGCCGCCGTCATTCCCGACGATCCCGATATCCTTCGTGCATGCTTCTGCAC
Organism: Paenibacillus sp. RRE4; assembly: GCF_031844205.1. Classification (NCBI taxonomy): domain Bacteria; kingdom Bacillati; phylum Bacillota; class Bacilli; order Caryophanales; family Paenibacillaceae; genus Paenibacillus; species Paenibacillus sp. RRE4. Next base: position 3,511,176 of record NZ_JAUZUT010000001.1, on the reverse strand, counting down.
AGTTCCGAGGACAGCCGTTCACGGCATATTTGAATTTGGCTGGCAGATCAAGACGTTCAAATTTACGTTCGATTCGTGCACCCATGGCCATGGAATCTTGTGTACCGAAGCGGCAGAACTGGGAGCCAACACACGTTTTAACAGTACGAAGCGATTTTGCATAGGCATAACCCGAAGGCATATCCAGTTCAGCCCAAACTTTAGTCAAATCTTCTTTTTTGACACCGATGAGATCCAGTCGTTGACCGCCCGTCACTTTAACCGCTTTGATATCATATTTAACCGAAACATCGGCGATCTTTTTCAGATCGGCTGGTGTCGTTACCCCGCCGTACATCCGAGGTACAACGGTGTATGTTCCGTCTTTTTGAATGTTGGCGTTCATACGTTCGTTAACAAAACGTGATTCTTTTTCATCCTCGTGTGTGTCCGGATAGATCATGCCCAGATAGTAGTTGATGGCCGGACGGCATTTCGAGCAACCCTCAGGCAGGCTCCAGCCAAGTACATTCATGACTTCCTTGCTCGTTTGCAAGCCTTTTTCCCGGATTTCAGCTACAATCTCATCCCGCCCGAGAGTTGTACAGCTGCAGATTCCCTGTTTGGCTCCGGCAGTGAAGTTATCTCCTAGCACATATTGCAAAATCTGTTCGACTACCGGCTTACATCCTCCGCAAGAGCGGGTTGCACCTGTACAGGCTTTAATCTCGTCAACTGTAGTTAGACCCTGGTTTGTAATGACATCCATGATGGCACCTTTGGTTACGCCGTTACATCCACATACGATTTCATCTTCAGGCATCGTTTCAACAGACGCCGTTTTTTTATGACCGCCGCAGCCTGTACCCATAAGTGAACCATACAATTCATCGGTCATTTCAGTCTGGTTCCTGATCAGTTTCTGCAGTTCGGCGGAATCCGTAATGTCACCAAAGAGTACGGCACCTACCATTGTATTGTCACGAAGCAGGATTTTTTTGTAAGTACGTTTCCAGTCGTCTTTCTGTGAAATCACGGTATGTTCAGGGCTGTCAATGAATTCGCCAGTAGAGAAGACGTCTACACCCGAAATTTTCAATTTGGTGGATACAACCGAGCCTTCATACGGAGCTGTTTCGACTCCGCAAATATGTTTCGCAAGAATCATTCCTTGTTCAAACAGTGGCGCCACAAGTCCATAACACACACCGCGATGTTCATTACATTCTCCGACAGAGTAAACATCCTTCAGTGAAGTCTGCATGTAGTCATCCACGACAATGCCTCGGTTGACTTCGATACCGCTCTCGCGAGCTACAGCTATATTCGGTTTAATACCAACCGCCATGACCACAAAATCAACATTCAACACAGATTCGTCGGCAAAACGAATGCCTTCAACCCGGTCTCCACCCAGGAGTTCGGAGGTTTGTGCTCCCATTTTGAATTTAATTCCCTGACGCTCCAGTTCCGCTTTCAACATGGCAGAAGCCTGTGGATCGAGTTGACGCTCCATCAGATCATCCATCAAATGCACAACGGTAACATCCATGCCGAGTTGGACAAGTCCTTTAGCAGCCTCCAGACCCAGCAGTCCGCCCCCGATGACAGCCGCTGTTTTGTATGCTTTTGCTGCTTCCAGCATGATATTGCAATCGGCGATATCACGGAACCCAACGACACCTTGCTTGTCATGTCCGGGTACAGGGAGGATAAAAGAACTTGAACCTGTTGCGATAATAACTTTGTCGTACGGAGTACGGTGCCCATCTTCTGTTACAACTTCACGAGTCTCCGCATCAATGCGGGCAACGGTTGTGCCTGTATGCAGCGTAATGCCATAGTCCTTGTACCAGTGAAGATCGTTAAGGACAATGTCATCCAGCGTTTTACTGCCTTCCAGGACATAGGACAACATAATACGATTGTAATTGGGATAAGGTTCTGTACCAAAAACCGTAATATCAAAGCGCGAAGTTAATTTTAGAATTTGCTCTACAGTGCTGATTCCGGCCATTCCATTACCAATGACAACTAATTTTTCTTTATTTCCGCTCATGTGAATGCCTCCTTGTGTAAACCTGTGCATTTACCAACATTTTTAATGGCTTATATTTGAATTATACAATGACTACCAAGCTTGGATGTGATTTATTTCACTAATTACGATAGATCATTCATAGTAAATTAAGTGTGATGAGCATCACGAATAAAAATTTTTTTTCAGAAATAAGAAATACGAACTATTGTTCTTGTTTTTCTTTCGAGGTATGATCAGATTGGGGTCGGTGACGTTCCCTATTTTCTCGAAAGGACGTTTTTGCATCATGATGGGAAGATCCCACCTGATTATCGGTACAGGCGTGTCACTTTCAGTGTTGCAACTCCTTGGAATGCAGGTTACTGCTCCAGCTGTAACTGTTGCATTAATAGGCTCGTTGTTGCCAGATATTGATGAGCCTAATTCATTGCTGGTATCGAAAGCATTGCCGAGCAGTTTGATTCGACTGTTACAGACGATTCTTTTGCCTGCGGCTGTGTTTGTGTATTTTTACGTTCCCGCCAAACCGTGGAATCTGCTACTCGCTGTTTTAATCGGGCTTGTGTCGTTCCTGCCGTCGCGATCACTGCGTAAAGTACTGATGTTTGCCATTGGACTGGGCTTGGTCTTTTATGGTCATGCTTTTGCTCCGTGGAATCTGATTGCTGGCAGCCTGCTTATGTTGTGCACGACACTTACACACAGGGGATTAACGCATACCTTGTACGGAACAGCTGTTTGGACGGGTTTGCTCTTCAGTACAACGCAGCAACAAGGCCCAGAAATTTGGGTTGCTGGAGGTTCCGCTTATGCTCTACATCTGCTTGCCGATTCCTTGACCAATAGGGGGATTCGACCGCTGCCACCATTAAAGCTACGTATTCGAGCAAATCTGATGAGTACGGGAACCAAGCATGGAGCAGTTGTAGAAAATGTCTGCGTAATCCTGACACTGATTTTGGCATGGTTTGCATTCTCGCCTTTATTTCTGTAGTACAACCACAAACGCCAGCCCATTATTTATGGACTGGCGTTCTGAAATCAAGAGCTTAACTTGATGAATTTACTAAGAGCGCACCGTCTTAAAAATTGCAGTTTAGGTACCATGTCAAGCAACGGCAAGTTCAAGCTTTTGTAGGTGTACTGCTGAGCGTATCAATATCTGTAGTGCCAAACGCAAATAAAACGACAAGAATAAGAACAATTAACAGCTCGGCAAATCCGACTCCATCAAATTCAGACATCACAGCCACCTCTTTTCTTGCTTGGCTTTTAGGAATTTATACGTTGCTGAAAAGCCTGAATGACATCGTTCAGGGTCATATCTCGGCCCGTCTCATCCAAGAATTGCACTAGTTTATCTGAATTAGAGGGTTCAATCTTTTGGAGTGTTTTATATTGGCCCACTAATTCTACAACTAAAGTGGCTTCTCTAAACAGCGTGACCGCATCCACTCTTAATTTCCCGCTAACCAATAACGCGGCAACGATCAATTCAAGTTTCTTTCCTTTTAAATTGCCACTCAGAAGGGTATTTGCGGCATTAGTTTTTCTGGAACCTTTATTTGATTTTCCGTTCCTTCCCATTGCCATACAAAGGTCCCCCGCTGTTTGATGTGTTGGTTCTTCGTCTTTAGTTAACTAACCTTCCATTATCATATCTTATGTATCTCATGCTCAACATGTTCAAACGAACCCTATATTTATGTAAATAATAGAAAAAGAGATACCCCGAAAAAGATTCAATGAGGTATCTCTATAGTTTAAAGCTTTAAACCGTTGATTTATGCCTGAATCAGGCGTTATTAATAATGGTTTCCATCGTTGAACGATCGAGACCTTTCACGAGCTTCACAATCAATTCTTTAGCAGCATCGTAATCATCCGTATGAATAATGGAAGAAGAGGTATGAATATATCGGCCGCAAATGCCAATTACGGTAGAAGGTACACCAATACCACTCAAGTGAACCTGACCTGCGTCCGTACCGCCCGGCGAGATGAAGTATTGCGTCTTGATCTTATTGGAAGCAGCAGTGTCCTTAACATACTCCACCATTCCACGGTGCGTGAACATGCCTGGGTCAAAGATACGAAGCAATGCGCCTTGACCGATATGACCAAAGGATTGTTTATCACCCGTCATGTCATTAGCCGCACTACAGTCCAGAGCAAAGAAAATGTCCGGCTGAATGAGGTTGGCTGCTGTACGTGCTCCGCGAAGTCCGAGTTCTTCCTGAACCGTTGCACCGGAATAGAGGATATTGGGCAGTTTCTCTTTGTGCAGTTCTTCCACCAGTTCAAGAGCTAGACCAACACCATAACGGTTATCCCAGGCTTTGGCCATAATTTTCTTAGGGTTGGCCATCGGTGTGAATTCACAGATCGGTACGATCTGCATTCCCGGATGAATCCCCCACGATTCAGCTTCCGCACGGTCATCTGCGCCAATATCCAGGTACATTGAATTCAGGTCTACCGGTTTGCTGCGCTGGGATTCATCCAGCAAGTGCGTAGGCGTGGAGCCGACAACGCCTGTAATCCGGCGTTCAGGAGTAATAATCTGAAGACGCTGTGAAAGCACAGCTTGACTCCACCACCCACCGAGTGGACGGAATTTGATCATCCCCGTTTCCGTTATGCCTGTTGTCATGAAGCCAACTTCATCAAAATGTCCGGCCACCATGACTTTAGGGCCAGTTTCATCTCCGCGCAGAACACCAAAGAGACTGCCCAGGCGATCTTGTACAAATTCATCGGTATATGCGGACAATTGCTCTTTCATCCAGCCGCGCAGTTCACGCTCGAAGCCGGAGGCGGAAGGGAACTCCGTTAATGTCCGAAACATGTCCAACGTTTTTTCATTCATGTGTTAACAACTCCTCTGTTGATATGTATGTCAGGTCACAGTAAAACGGTTGCTGGCCTGGTGTCCTTTTTTCGTGCAAAGGACTCGTTATTAACCACTGGTCACATTATAGTATGAACCTTGCACAAGTGAATGTCCATGTTTATGTTACGTTTTTAAGGCATGATTTTGCGTGGTTAGTCTGGATTTTCCGTTTTTCTATTCCGCTGTTGTCTCAATCTTGAAGTCGCCTTCATGAATATGATTATAAAAGGGAGCCATATTCTTCTGTAATCAGGCTGTCCTGTTAAACGACGTTCAAGCGTAGGAAGGAGCCGGGATACAAGATGAAGCCTCCTGAAGAAGGTAATGAGAAGGTGCTGTTCATTGTACTCTTTATTTTGCTCGTCATCATTCTTCTTTATTTATAGACCAAACAGGTTGTGAACTACAATTAAGCGGCGTGATACTATACAACTTCCCCAACTCTTTCATTTTGGAAACATCTGCTGTTTCTCGCCGGATACATAACCTTGCCGATAATAACAAACAATGTATAGAAGTGCTCCACAATCGCCATTCAGCTATAACTGCAAACCATTCACATAAAGGAGGTCCTGAGCTTGCCAGAACAATCTGCAACCGGAAAAAAGAAAACCTCATCGCTCTCGATGGATGAAAAGGAATATAAAAAGGTCGCCAAAAAACATGAGCCGTCACGCCCGATTCTGAAAAACTGCATCAAGGCTTTCTTTGTGGGGGGAACCGTCTGTTTGATTGGACAAGCCATACAGGAAGCGTTCATGGCTGGGATGGACATGACATCCAAGGAGGCTTCAAGTCCTACTGTCGCGGTTATGATTCTGATCTCCGTGATCCTGACTTGTCTTGGTGTATACGACAAAATCGCGCAGTGGGCGGGCGCTGGCACAGCTGTACCGGTGACGGGATTCGCGAATTCCATGTGTTCTGCTGCCTTGGAGCATCGTGCAGAGGGGCTGGTGCTCGGTGTTGGAGCGAATATGTTCAAGCTTGCCGGTTCCGTCATTGTTTTTGGGGTCGTTGCGGCTTTCATCATTGGAATTGTGTATGCATTTTTGGGCTTCGGAGGTGGACATCTATGAAAAGGCTGGGCCGCCAGACCTGGGAGTATGATCATCAGCCGCGAATTATAGGCAGAGCTACCGTTGTAGGTCCAGATGAAGGCAAAGGGCCGTTATCTTCTGATTTTGATTACGTATATGATAACTTGGAGATCGGTGAAAAAACATGGGAAAAAGCAGAACGCAAACTGTTGGAACAGGCATCCCAGCTTGCATTGGTGAACGCCAATATTACGAAGGAAGAACTGCATTATTTTGTCGGCGGGGATCTGATGAACCAGATTATAAGCAGTTCATTTTCGGCAAGGCAACTGGGTGCACCCTATCTCGGTGTATTTGGAGCCTGCTCAACCTCAATGGAAACGTTAGCCCTGGCGTCTATGATTGTTGATTCCGGTGCCGGCGATTACGTGCTCGCTGGAACGGTAAGTCACAACTGTACGGTGGAAAAGCAGTTTCGATATCCAACGGAATACGGTTCCCAGAAGCCGCCATATGCTCAATACACCGTCACGGGTTCCGGTTGTGGTGTCATTTCCCGCACAGGACAAGGCCCATATGTAGCAAAAGCCACGATTGGCCGGATTATGGATCTCGGCATCAAAGATCCTTTTAATATGGGTGCAGCGATGGCACCGGCAGCCGCCGATACGATTATTTCTCATTTTAGAGATACCGGGCTGGAGCCAGGATATTATGATCTCATCGTTACAGGTGATCTGGCTTCCGTAGGTTTGCCTATAACGAAAGAACTTTTGCATAAAGAAGGGATTCCGATGGAGCAGACCGTGTTTAACGATTGCGGACTCATGATCTATGATCGGGAGAATCAGCCTCAAGTCGTTGCCGGAGGGAGCGGCTGCGGATGTTCTGCTACCGTTACTTATGGTCACATCCTGAACCGGATGCAAAAAGGGGATCTGAAGCGTGTGCTTGTGGTTGCGACAGGAGCGCTCCTGTCTCCACTCTCATATCAGCAGGGTGAAAGCATTCCTTGTATTGCACATGCTGTCGCCATTGAACAGGAGGGTTAAGAGATATGCAATTTCTATGGGCTTTTATCGTAGGTGGTCTGATCTGTGTAATCGGACAGCTGTTGATGGATGGCGTGAAGCTGACACCCGCGCATACGATGAGTACGCTGGTGGTGGCTGGTGCGGTAGCAGATGCCTTTGGCTTGTACGACCCTCTGGTGAAATTCGCTGGCGCAGGGGCATCGGTACCTATTACAAGCTTTGGGAATTCTTTGGTGCACGGAGCTTTAACTGAACTGGAAAAAGAGGGATGGATTGGCGTGATCACCGGTATTTTTGACCTCACCGCGGCAGGGATATCGTCGGCGATTATCTTTTCTTTTCTCGCGGCACTGGTTGTTCGCCCAAAAGGTTAAATTTTAAAATATATGCTGTGATAAGCAGAGGCTTCGGATCGATGTGATCCGCGGCCTTTTTTTTGTCGTATTCATGCGTTAATTGCGGTGAATCAGACGACTGGAAACAAATTGTGAGTTCCTTCGAGTGTACTCGTGACGTTGGATCATGTACAATAAAAGGAAATCTGTATGCTTTTTTAGGAGGTTAGACCACATGCCTGTGCGCAAAGAGTCGATCCAAATCATCTCTGCAGTTCGTTCAAATCTGGAGTCCTGCATTATGGGGAAGTCCTTTGAAATTCAACTTTTACTCACAGCTTTGCTAGCAGGTGGACACGTTCTGATTGAAGACGTACCGGGAACGGGCAAAACACAGCTGATCAAAGCACTATCGAAATCCATGCGCGGGGAATACCGGCGTATTCAATGTAATCCTGATATCCTGCCAAGTGATATTACGGGAGTTTCTGTTTTCCATCCGAAGGATGAGCGTTTTTATTTCAGACCGGGTCCGGTTATGACCAATATTTTGCTCGCAGACGAGATTAACCGTGCAACGACGAAAACGCAATCTGCATTGCTGGAGGTCATGGAGGAGCGCAGTGTAACCGTAGACGGCGACACGTACGATCTCCCGCATCCTTTTATGCTCTGTGCTACGCAGAATCCGATTGACTTCGAGGGGACGTATACGTTACCCGAAGCGCAACTCGACCGCTTTATGTTAAAAATCAGTCTCGGTTATCCCGACAAGGATATTGAAAAGACGTTGCTGAAGCAACATCAGTCGGGCCAACCGGTAGATCGGCTTGAATCCGTGACTCACATGGACCAGATCTCGGCTATCCAGCAAGAGATTAAAGAAGTGTTCATCGGAGATCCTGTGATGGATTATCTGTTGGATGTTGTTCGCCACACGCGCACGCACCCGTCTGTTTTATTAGGAGCGAGCCCAAGGGCTGCGATTTCCTTTATGATGGCCGTAAAAGCTTTTGCCTTCCTGCAAGAAAGAGACTACGTGCTACCGGATGATGTGAAAACGATGGCTCCGTATGTCATCTCTCATCGTATTGTACTTCGTCCCGAATCCAGATTGGACAGCATGAGCTCAGAGGCCGTTCTGAACGCTGTATTACAGCAGGTTCGTGTGCCTGTATCGATGGGGCAATAGTTGATGAGACCGCTTTTGACTACAGTCAATCGAGGCTTACGCCACCCTCGCGTATGGGGCATCGCCGTGGTGTGGATGTGCTGCCTTGCATACGTTTTATTTCAAGGAGGAAAGACCTCACTTATGCTATTGTCCATGGTAACGCTGCTTTGCCTGTATCTTGCCATTGCTGGATTCAGCGGTGTGAAACGGGCTCAGGGCGTACGGAGGCTCTCCTCGGGACAGGATCATGAAGAACTGCTTCATGCCGGTGATCAGGTGCGGGTGAAGCTGAACTTGACCATTCCGGGATTTCTTCCGCTTCCTTATGTGGTTGTGCGTGAGATGTTACATCGGCACAATGGGGAATCGTGGTCATTTAAGGAGAGTCTGATCCCGAGTATGAGGGGAACGGGTGAACTGTCCTTCCAAACTCCGCCGCTTGAGCGGGGGAAATATGTTTTCTCGGAAACGGAATGTGCTAGCGAGGATATTTTTGGATTGATCGAACATCGTGGAACATTCAAGGCCAGCGGTGAATTTCGTGTTTTACCTCGTACGGTATTTATTCCTTATTGGCAGCTTTATGATCGCAAGTCACGCTTGTCTGGACCACAAACAGCCTTGACACGTTCACGCAGGGAAACAACCCAGATCAACGGTGTGCGTGACTACGTTTACGGGGACCGACTTTCTCGCATTCACTGGAATGCCACAGCCAAAACAGGCAACTGGAAGTCTAAAGAATTTGAACATGAGTCTGTGCCTAAAACCATCCTGGTTTTGGATGCGCTCGGCAGGAGCTATCCGCACGGTGAAGCATTCGAACTGGCCGTTTCTACTACAGCTTCTCTGCTAGACTATGGCAGTAGGGAACGCATGGGGATGGGGTTGTTAACCCTGGCTGATAAGTCATCCTTCATGCCTCCAAGTGAAAGTCTGATTGAACGGCAGAAGATGATGCATCATCTCGTGGATATCCAGGATAACGGAAAGGATGCTACCTTGTTGCCTGGAGTTGAGAAAATAGCGCGTCAGTTCCCACAGGGAGCTTATTTTGTTGTCATTTCTCCCCAAAAAGATGAAAAAATAATTGAGTTGCTTCGTTGGGCAGATACACGTGGCATGACTCCATGTCACATTTTGATTGATTCCAACGAATCCCGCCAAAGTAAGGAATGGAATGCCATGCTACGTGGCAGGGGCACGAGATCATTCACCGTTGCTCATCTGCAGGAGCTTCCGACGGTTATGGGGGGAGGTTCGGTATGAATGCCATAAGAAATGAAAGTCTGGGATTGAAAAGATCCTGGTATCATGCGGCAAGTTTGCTCTGGATATTTCTCATTGCGCTGCAATGGATATCGTTCACCCAGGAGTCATGGTACACCGAGACGACTTCGCTGGTGCTGTGGACTCTGGCGGCTGTAAGTATTTTGGAGGTCATTCTTCCCTTTAGAATGCTGTATCGAACGATAATCAAGGCCGTTGTTCTCTTATATATTTTGCATAAAACGTTGATTGATTACATGGTTTACATCCCTTACGGAACGCTAACAGAGCGTGTTGAGCAATTGATCTTGCACATGCCTCCGTACGTCTGGTTTTCCTTGTGTGCGTGGGTGATGTTGGAGGCAGCGCTTCGCCTTGTAAACTCAACCCGCCGCATTCTTGTGTTTCTGGGAGTGAATATCATATCTCTAGGCATCCTGGATTCTTTTACTCAAATTCCGCTCTGGGTTGAGATCGCTTGGGTGATGTTTGCAGGTATGGGGTGGCTCGTATGTCAGCATTTCCGTAATTATCAGTTACAGTACCCGCAGGGCTGGAAACGAATGATTCGGTATCCTTATAAAATACTGGCGAATATTGCTATCATTTTCTCATTAATTATTGTTGCCAGTGTGAACATGCCGGAAATTCCGCCAACCTTGACCGATCCGTACACCGCTTGGAGGAATTACACGGGAACATCCGCAAACCAATCCGGGAATGGAGTACTGGATCTTCCTACCGCGACGGAGTCAGGATACAGCCGCGAGGACAGTCAGCTTGGTGGGGGATTTAACTTTGATTACACCCCCGTCATGTCCATTACGACCAGTGACCGAAGCTACTGGCGAGGGGAAACGCGTTCTGAGTATACAGGTACGGGCTGGGATGAGCCTGGACGTTCTTCTATGGAGAATGTGTCAGCCAGTCAAACGCTGGAAAATGAAGAGGCTGGCAAAGTAAAAACGAAAAAAGTCACGCAGAAAGTAACGATGCTGAATGACACGGTATATCCCATTTTGTTTGGTGCTTATTCCATATCACAAGTGAGCTCGGTGAATGGCGAAGAAAGAGCGGATCGTATGCTTTGGAATACAGAGCGGGCGGAGTTGCACGTGGTCACATCGCGTCAGCAGCCGCAATATCCCAAAAACTATACGGTTGTATCCGAAGTACCGATTATCGTGGAAGATGAGTTACGCACCAAATCAGCAGATGCTCTGTATACAAGCAATCCGGCAGAGGACAAGTATTTACAACTACCTTCCCGATTCCCCGAAAGGGTGAAGGATCTCGCTGCCGAGGTTACAGCGTCTGCAAAAACACCGTATGAAAAAGTAGCATTACTGCAAGACTATTTACAACAAAACTTCAATTACACCAACAATCCGGATCTATCCCGGAAAGTGAGCAATGATTTTGTTGAAGGTTTCTTGTTTGATATTCGTGAAGGGTATTGTGATTACTTTTCCACCGCGCTTGTGATGATGGCAAGGGCGGAAGGTATTCCAGCCAGATGGGTAAAAGGTTATGCGCCCGGACAGATGTCGCTGAACTCGGACATGCAGGCTCCTCGTCAGCCGGGTGCCCCCATTGAAACGACCTACACGGTTACGAATGCGGACGCTCATTCGTGGGCAGAAGTGTATTTTGGTGAGTACGGATGGATTCCGGTTGAAGCAACCCCGGGTTTTGATATGCCGCTACTGACCGAATCACCTGAGGTTCAGCCGGCTGATCAGCCGGAAGATCAACCAGAGGAAGAACCGGTTCAAGAAGAAAAACAAGCACCAACGCCTGAGCAGACTACAAATATGATTCCAAGCTTTGTGATCTGGATTGCCGTTGCTGTTATCGCACTGTGGGTAGCCTATATGTTCTGGCGCAACCGCCTTTCGTTGCGATTCTTGTTACTTCGCCTGCGGACCGGCAGACCGCTGACACCTGAACAGAAGGTGCTGGCTGAGACAGAACGCTGGATTCGTTATGCGAGAAGACGAGGTCTGACGCGCAGTGGGGACGAAACGCTTCGTGAGTCTGTAACTCGCTGGAGTCAGCTTAGACCATCTGCCCAGACGACTTTTGAAGAGCTATTAATGAAGTTTGAACAGACCCGCTACAGTCCGGCAACCGTAACCGCCGATGATTGGAAGGTTGTCTATGAGGCAGCTTTGAAGCTGCGGAAGGAACTGAAAGCGGAACGGGCATAGATCATGCCCGTCCCGTTTTTCCTTTTTTTAACGTGATATAGGGTGTTTTCGTTTTCAGGAAAGACAGATTTGTGATATAGTGTGTCGTATGAAACTGAGGTGACTTCTTTGTTTAAAATGTTAATGCCCAAGCTGCGTGTAGACACAGTTTTTGATATTGATTTGGACGAACTGTACGCTCAAGGGTATCGTGGAATCATAACTGACCTGGATAATACGCTTGTTGGAGCCAAAGCACCTGATGCTACACCGGAATTGATCGAATGGTTCGCGCGTGTAAAAGAGGTGGGATTCAAGCTGATGATTGTGTCCAATAACAATCTGAATCGGGTGTCCCTGTTTGCCACTCCGCTGGATATCCAGTTTGTGCATAGTGCACGCAAACCATCGAATGTACCGTTTCGTAAAGCAATGAAGATGATGGAGCTTGCTCCCGAAAAAACGATTGTTGTAGGGGACCAGATGCTGACCGATGTTTATGGTGGGAACAGACTTGGACTCTATACGGTTCTGGTACTGCCCATTTCCATCGGGGATGAGGGTTTCATGACTCGCTTTAACCGGAGAGTAGAACGGATTGCTCTGTCGAATTTGCGTAAGAAAGGCTTATGGCTTGAGGAGGAAAAAAAGAAATGACAGAACCGCATAACGGCAACATTGCCGTAAGATGCAGTGGATGCGGCGTGAATTTGCAAACGGAAAATCCGGATTTGCCCGGATATCTTCCAGAAAAAGCACTTGACCGTGAACCGGTCATCTGCCAGCGCTGTTTCCGTATCAAAAATTATAATGAGTCATCATCTGTAACGGTGGATCAGGACGAATTCCTGGCTCTGCTCAGCAAAATCGGGGATAAGGATGCACTCGTCATTCATATCGTTGATTTGTTTGATTTTGATGGCAGTATTATCTCTGGCTTGCAACGCTTTGTTGGAAACAATCCGGTACTGCTTGCCGTGAACAAAACGGACTTGCTTCCTAAAGTCACCAACTGGAACAAAGTTCGGAACTGGGTGCAAAAGCAAGCCAAAGAACAAGGCCTGCGGACAGTAGATGTAGTGCTCTGCAGTGCGAAGCAAAACCAAGGCTTTGACCGTCTGCTTGAGCTCGTAGGCACGCACCGTGGAGATCGGGATGTGTACGTTGTCGGTGGAACCAATGTCGGTAAATCGACACTGATCAACCGTCTGATCCGAGACTACAGCGATCTGGAACAGGAACTGACAACCTCGCGTTATCCGGGAACGACACTGGATATGGTGAACATTCCGCTAGACGATGGAAAATATATTATTGATACGCCGGGAATTGTGTATCCTTGGCGCTTCAGTGAAATTGTATCCCGTAAGGATCTGGCTGCAATTATGCCAGAAAAACCGCTTAAACCTGCGGTGTATCAATTGAATTCCGGCCAGACACTATTCTTCGGTGGTATGGCCCGGTTTGATTTTATTGAAGGGGATCGCCAATCGTTCACTTGTTTTATCAGCACTGCTATGAACATCCACCGGACGAAGCTGGATCGGGCAGATGATCTATACCGTGAACATTTAGGGGAATTGCTCGCTCCACCAACACGGGAGAACGCCGCTGAGATGCCGGAATGGACGAGACATGAATTCCGGATTAAACGTGGCAGTCAGTCAGACATATTCATCTCTGGTCTGGGCTGGATCAAAGTTAACGGAGATAACGGTGCTTTAGTGGCTGTCCATGCTCCAAAAGGCATTCGGGTGCTGATTCGTCCTTCCCTGATCTAGTTTGGATGCCAGAACGAATTCGAACAACGGATCAGATCGGAGGCGTATTGATGTCAGCAGAAAATAAGTTCAATTCTTCACTTCCTGTACTGCTGGGTGTAATGGGTGACCCGATTGCTCATTCCAAATCTCCGGCCATGCATAATGCTGCTTTGCAAGCGGCTGGTGTGCACGGAATGTACATGCCGCTGCATGTGCAGCCTGATCAGCTCGAAGCTGCGATTCGTGGTATTGTTGCCTTGGGTTATCGTGGTGTTAATGTCACGATTCCGCATAAGGAGCAGGTGATGCAATACCTCGATGTGATCGATGACAGTGCTCGTTTGATCGGAGCGGTAAATACGATCGTGAATGACAATGGCAAGCTGACAGGGTACAATACTGACGGAATTGGATATGTGCGCTCGTTGAAAGAAGAGGCTGTTCCCCAGCTTGAAGGGAAACGGATCGCTGTTCTAGGCGCAGGCGGCGCGGCAAGAGGTGTTATCTATGCGCTTGCACTGGAAAAGCCTGAACAGATCAGCATCCTGAACCGCACGGCTGACAGAGCACTTACTCTTGCTACGGATCTGCGAAATCATGGTCTGGGAGACATCTCTGGCAACGGGATGCAGGATGCTCAGGCGGTACTAGCAACGGCAGATATCGTTATTAATACGACAGCAGCGGGCATGCATCCACATGTGGATGATGTTCCAGTTGATCCTGCATGGATTCGCGAAGGGGCAGCTGTCAGCGATCTGATTTACAACCCGCTCGAGACCCGTCTGCTCCGTGAGTCCCGTTTGCGCGGATGCAACGTGCATGGCGGACTAGGGATGTTTGTTTATCAAGGGGCCGTCGCATTCGAACACTGGCTTGGCATCCCCGCTCCTGTCGACACGATGAGACGTGCGGTACTGGATAGTTTTGAAAAATAATAATTGAACGGCTAGGCCCTGAAAAACAGCCTCGCGCTACATGCAGGGCCTGCTCAACATAAGGAGTATGAAGTATTCATGTTAACTGGTAAACAAAAGCGCTTTTTGCGGTCACAAGCACATCATCTGACCCCTGTGTTTCAGATTGGCAAGGGGGGCACGAATGAGCATTTGTTCCGCCACATCGAAGAGGCGATTGAAAAGCGCGAACTGATGAAAGTCCAAGTGCTCAACAATAACCTCGATGATAAAAATGAAATCGCTACAGAGGTCGCTCGTGAAACAGGCAGTGAACTCGTACAAGTGATTGGTAGCACAATTATCCTCTACAAAGAATCACGCGACAATAAACAAATCGAACTTCCAAGATAAGGAGCGTGGCGCGGGTGAAGATCGGCATCATGGGCGGTACGTTTGATCCGATCCACATGGGGCATCTGCTGGCAGCGGAAGCGGCAAGGGATTCGCATGCACTGGATGAAATCTGGTTTATGCCGTCCCATGTCCCGCCTCACAAACCCAGTGCAGGTGCGACGGGGCAACAACGCCTGGCAATGACTGAGGCAGCTGTGAAGCAAGCTCCGCAGTATGAGGTACTGGGTATCGAAATGGAGCTTGGCGGCGTTTCTTATACAATTGACACCATGCGTGAGTTGTGGCGCCGTTTCCCTGAGCATGAGTTTTATTTTATCATTGGGGCGGATATGGTGAACTATCTTCCCAAATGGGAAGAGATTGAAGAGCTGGCATCCAGATTAACTTTTATCGGGGTTGGACGACCAGGTTTTCAACTTCATCTGGATGATCTTCCAGAGGCATTGCAGGGACGGGTTCTGCTGGCTGAAATGCCACTGGTTGATATTTCATCTACGGCGATACGCAGACGACTGGCGAAGGGGCATTCGGTGCGGTTTATGATCCCGGATGCAGTTCATCAATACATTGTAAGGAGCGGTTTATATGGCACTAAGCCGTGAGGAGTTAATCGAGGCTGTCTCTGCACAGATGCCAGCCAAACGCTGGAAACATACGCAGGGTGTTATGGAATCAGCCGTTGTCTTGGCTGAAAAGTACGGTGCTGATCCGGCAAAAGCGGATATAGCGGCGATTTTACATGACGTAGCCAAATATTGGCCGGTAGCCGAGATGGAAGCCGTTATTCGTGATAACGGACTAAATATAGAACTTTTACATCATGATAAGCAGCTTTGGCATTCGGAAGTGGGTGCCTTTGTAGCTGAACGGGATTATGGTGTGTCCGATTCCGAGATTATTAACGCTATTCGGTGGCATACTTCTGGTAGGGTAGGAATGAGTCTGCTGGACAAAGTGGTATGCCTTGCCGATTATATTGAGCCGGGACGTGATTTCCCGGGTGTAGATTACATTCGTGAGCAGGCACAGCGCAGTCTCGAGGAAGGCTTGATTGCCGGTTTTGATTCGACGATCAGCTTATTGCTCTCCCAGCGCCGTGTCATCTATCCGCTTACGGTGCTCTCACGTAATGACTTGATTACACAATTATAGATTATGGAGGTTGGTTCATGACAGTATCATCGAAAGAACTTATGAACATGGTGGTTACCGCCGCTGACGATAAAAAGGCATCAAACATTGTAGCGCTTGACCTGAACAATATTTCACTGGTTGCCGATTATTTTGTGATCTGCCACGGTAACTCGGATACACAAGTACAGGCGATTGCTACAGAGATTCGTAAACAGGCTCACGCAGCTGGCGCGACAATTAAAGGCATTGAAGGCATGGATTCTGCACGCTGGGTGCTGATGGATCTTGGTGATGTCGTGGTTCACGTATTCCACCGTGATGAGCGTGAGTATTACAATATCGAGCGTCTCTGGTCTGATGCCAAAGTGGTGGAAACAGTATGAGTTTGATTGCAGGAACAGTCGTCTCGCTACCGGTTTCACGTGAAGTGTCTCCATTTGGCTATTTTTTGACGACAGGATCGGAAGATGTATTACTTCATTACACCGAGCTGACTCGGGATATCAAGATTGGTGAAACGCTGGAGGTTTTTGTATTCTTTGATACAGAAGACCGTCTTGCTGTTACGATGAAAAAGCCTTACCTCACGCTGGGTGAAATGGCTAAACTGGTCGTAGCTGATGTGCATCCGCGCCTCGGCTGCTTCCTGGAAATGGGTCTCGGTCGCCAGTTGTTGCTTCCCATCCGTGAGTTGCCTGAACTTGAAGAACTGCGTCCCCAAGTTGGGGATGAAGTGTTCGTAATCATGGAGCATGACAAGCAAGGACGTCTGCGTGCCAAATTGGCCGGAGAACGTGAACTTGCTCCGCTAGCCTTCCACGCGCCAACCACATGGTTGAATGAGTGGGTGGAAGCGCTGGTGTATAAGCCACTTCAGATGGGTACATTTGTACTCGTTGATGGGGGTGTGCTTGGTTTTGGAGCGATTGGCATGATCCATTCTTCGGAGCGCAGTCATATGCTTCGTTTGGGTGAAAAGGTGAAATGCCGGGTTACGCTGGTGCGTGAAGACGGCCGTGTAAACCTCGCTATGACGCAGCGAAAAGAAGTTGGTCGCAACGAAGACGCAGATAAGCTACTTGCTTTTATGAAAGAGCGCCCTATGGGCGGCATGCCTTATTCGGATGCGACACCGCCGGACATTATCAAGCAACGTTTTGGCATCAGTAAATCCGCGTTCAAACGTGCTCTCGGTAAGCTGATGAAAGACGGCTTGGTGGTACAAAAGGAAAACTGGACGTACTTGTCCGAATCTGCGCCAAAACCTCAGCAGGAAGAGAAGTAAATACAGGCGTAGCGAGCCGAATACAGCATGGATGGTTTGAGCTAGAGCATTCATTTAGAATGAAATATTGCATGTATCATTGAGCCGATGCTTTATGTAGCGGTTTAAGTAAGGCAGGGCCAGACTGGGTAAACACCGGAAGCCCTGCTTTTTGTTTGAGTTTTAATCCAATCCGATGAGGAAAATGAAATTGAAAGTGCGGTGCCGACATGTCTTACCGGAAATTTGCCTACGTTTACGATGAATTAATGGAAGATATGCCTTATCCGGACTGGATAAGGTTTGCAAGAACAGCCTGGGAACAGCATGGCATGCCCAAAAGTGTGGCTGAGCTTGGCTGTGGAACGGGATCCATTACGATCCCGCTGGTGAACTCTGGCTTTGAAGTGACGGGTATTGATCTCTCCGCAGATATGTTGTCTGTTGCGCGTAGCAAAATGGAAGCGACACCTCAGGGACACCGTCTGTACAGGGAAGGCAGTGTACGCTGGGTACAGCAGGATATGCGGGATTGGAGAGTGCCTGAGCCTGTAGACTCGGTTATTTCGTTCTGCGATTGTGTGAACTATTTGCTAGAATCAGAAGATGTTATTCGAACTTTCGAGCGGACGTATGAAATGCTGAAGCCCGGAGGTACATTTCTGTTTGATGTACACCATCCAAATACATTGATTCGGTATGATGAGGAACAGCCTTTTGTGTTAGATGAGCGCTCGGTCTCATATATCTGGACGTGTGATTTGGATCAGGAGCGGTGTGAGATCGAGCATCATCTGAGCATTTTTTCTAGATTGGATGAGGGCAACAGGGATACGTATCAGCGATTTGAGGAGATTCATATGCAACGGGCTTATGATCCAGACTGGATGAAGCTTGAATTAAGCAAAGCGGGCTTCCGGGATGTGAAGGTGTATGCAGACTTTGAGTGGAAAGAAGCTGGAGATAACGCACAGCGTTTGTTCTACGTGGCTATAAAATGAATGTTTAATGAGAAAATTATAACGAGCGATGCTTAACTAATTGATATGTAAGGTTATGAAACTGTCCTTGAGCAACGTGTAAGTATGTTGCTTGAGGCAGTTTTTTTTGAACAGATATGATAAAAAGTATTGCCGCTTGAAGCAAAGAGAGACATAATGAATGAAAAACGGAAAGCGTTTTCCAAACGGGCGAACCACATTCCAATCACAGGGGGATTTGTAGAGATGGAAAGTACATATAAAACGAGATTGTCCAAAGAACAGCTGGATCAGATCATTAAGCATCACCTGGCTGTAACGATTCAGGATTACGAGGAAATGATTGATGGCTGGGCAAACCATGCTTATAAAATTTTGCTTGACGATGGACGGAAAGTTGTCCTTAAAATCGCACCTGCGGCTACGACCAATCTGATGCGTTGTGAACAGGATCTAATGACGGCTGAAGTGGAAGCACTCCAGCTTGTTGCTGAATTAAAGGATGTTCCTGTGCCTCTGGTACTTGCATATGATGCTTCACTACTCATGGCTCCCGCGCAGTATTTCATTATGGAGTTTATGCCCGGGGTTCCATACAACCAGGTGAAAGCACAGTTCACAGCCGAAACTCAGGAAGCGGTTGAACGGCAGTTAGGCTGGTACAACCAGCGAATTAACCAGATTAAGGGAGAGCGGTTTGGTTATTTTTCCGGAAAGGACAGACAACGTGCGACGTGGAGAGAAGCTTTCTTGATGCTCATGCATGATATGCTTGCAGATGGTGAAGAGGCAGGAGTTGATATCGGCATGGATTACAATGAGCTGAGACGTTTGATTGATGAGAGATCAGATGCACTGGACGAGGTGGCAGAGCCTGCCCTGATCAGCTGGGATCTGTGGGATGGTAATGTGCTGGTAAAGGATGAACAAATTACGGCAATTATTGATTTTGAACGCTCATTATGGGGCGATCCGCTCATGGAGCATTATTTCAGTCATTTTAACTATACTCCGGGTTTTCTCAAAGGATATGGACGTGAGGTTGAGACAGAGAATGAGCGGAAGCGCAGAAGTTTATACGATTTGTATTTTGATCTTGCGCTCCGAATTGAATGTGATTACCGTCAGTATGATAACAAGGAGCATATCGAATCTACGATGGTTAATTTGCAGGAAGGCATTGAACGGTTTAGAAAAATGTGAGTAAGGCCAGCTGACATGGCATATTAAGGACAGTAAAGTCTGATTGGTGTGAAAGAGAATGTGACATGTCATATTGACTTTGGGCTTGCATTTTTATATAATGCTTCCTATATTGTATACATATTTCGATGATAAGGATCAGTAGTAGATGCTGTACATGACAGAGAGTCGGCGGTTGGTGCAAGCCGATTGACAGTATTTTGCGAACTCGCCTTGGAGAAATGCGGTGATTACAAAGTTCTATGCCTTGTGTGCATAACTGGAAATCCGCATCGGTTAACCGCCGTTACAGGTCTAAAGGGAGTGGATGACGAAGCACGTTCGTCCGCTAACTAGGGTGGTACCACGGGAATTCAACCTCTCGTCCCTAGCGCTGCAAACGCTACGGGATGCTGAGGTTTTTTTGTTGTTATAAAGCGCGTATAACCTGAAGGAGGAATTATAGATGAGTGAGAATCATCAGCCGAAGCACGGCTATCAGCCGCAAGTGATGGAGAAAAGCTGGCAACAATATTGGGATGACAACAAAACGTTTAAAACAGGTGAGGACCCGTCCAAGCCGAAGTTTTATGCACTGGATATGTTCCCTTATCCGTCCGGTTCAGGACTGCACGTAGGTCACCCGGAAGGATATACTGCAACGGATATCGTATCCCGTTACAAACGGATGCGAGGATATAATGTGCTACATCCAATGGGCTGGGACGCTTTCGGTCTGCCAGCAGAGCAGCACGCACTGGATACGGGGGAACACCCGCGTCATATCACATTCCGCAACATTGACAATTTCCGTCGTCAGATCAAATCTCTCGGATTCTCATATGACTGGGATCGTGAGATCAGTACAACAGACCCTGAGTATTACAAATGGACACAGTGGATCTTTATTCAGCTGTACAATAAAGGTTTGGCCTATGTCGATGAAGTGCCGGTTAACTGGTGTGAAGCATTGGGCACGGTTCTGGCGAACGAAGAGGTTATTGACGGTAAGAGTGAACGTGGCGGACACCCGGTTGTACGTAAACCGATGCGTCAATGGGTACTGAAAATTACGGAATACGCGGAGCGTTTGCTGGAAGATCTGGAAGAGCTGGACTGGTCGGAAAGCATCAAGGATATGCAACGCAACTGGATCGGTAAATCGACCGGCGCCGAAGTGGTTTTTGCCATCGAAGGCCGTGAAGAAGTGATCAAAGTATTCACAACCCGCGCAGATACATTGTTCGGTGCAAGTTTTGCCGTTCTGGCTCCAGAGCATGAATTGGTTGACGCAATTACATCCGAAGAACAGCGCGAGGCAGTGAAAGCTTATCAGGAGCAGGCTGCGCGTAAGAGTGATCTGGAACGTACGGACTTGGCGAAAGACAAAACAGGTGTATTCACAGGTGCATACGCGATCAATCCGGTTAACGGAGCGAAGTTGCCGATCTGGATTGCTGACTATGTACTTGCTGGCTATGGTACAGGAGCTGTTATGGCTGTTCCAGGACACGATGCACGTGACTGGGAATTCGCGAAGCAGTTTGATCTGAATATTATTGAAGTTATCGAAGGCGGAGATGTTACAAAAGAGGCGTATACAGGTGACGGCGCGCATGTGAACTCCGATTTCCTGAACGGTTTGAATAATGAAGAAGCTGCGGCGAAAATGATCGCTTGGCTCGAAGAGAACGGCAAAGGACAAGGAAAAACAACGTACCGTCTGCGCGACTGGCTGTTCAGCCGTCAACGTTATTGGGGAGAGCCGATTCCGATTCTGCATCTGGAAGACGGGACGATGAAGACTGTACCAGAAGATCAATTGCCACTGTTGCTGCCTGACATTGACCAGATTAAACCTTCAGGTACAGGGGAATCCCCACTGGCAAACGTGACGGATTGGGTAAATACGGTTGATCCGGAAACGGGCATGAAAGCCCGCCGCGAAACCAACACGATGCCACAATGGGCGGGAAGCTGTTGGTATTACCTGCGGTTTATCGATCCGCACAACGACAAAGAACTGATCTCACAGGAGAAACAACAGCAATGGTTGCCAGTTGACCTGTACATCGGTGGAGCAGAACATGCAGTACTGCACTTGTTGTATGCTCGTTTCTGGCACAAAGTGCTGTATGATCTGGGTGTCGTACACACGAAAGAGCCGTTCCATAAGCTGGTTAACCAAGGTATGATCCTGGGTACTAACAATGAAAAAATGAGTAAATCTCGCGGTAACGTCATCAATCCGGATGAAATTGTGAACGAATTCGGTGCAGATACACTGCGTCTCTATGAAATGTTTATGGGCCCTCTGGAAGCGACTAAACCTTGGAACGCAAACGGGGTAGAGGGAATGTATCGTTTCCTGTCACGCGTATGGCGCCTGTTCATTAACGAAGATACTGGTGCGATCAATGAGAAAATTAAGGCTGACGGCGGAACCGACGAGTTCAAACGGACAGCACACAAAACGATCAAAAAAGTCACTGAAGACCTGGAGCATCTGCGCTTCAACACGGCGATCAGCCAATTGATGATCTTCATCAACGATGCGTACAAAGCAGAGACGCTGCCTCGTGAAGCGATGGAGAACTTTGTTCAATTGCTGTCACCTCTGGCGCCGCATATGGCAGAGGAACTGTGGAATCGTCTTGGACACGAGGGTGGAATCTCTTACGTAGCTTGGCCTGCATACGATGAGTCCATGACTGTGGATGCAGAAGTGGAAATCGTAGTTCAAGTGAACGGCAAAATTGTAACTCGTGCGACGATCGCGAAGGATCTGGATGCACAGGGAATGCAGGACTACACGATGGAACTTGCACCTGTGAAACAGGCGCTGGAAGGCAAGACTATTCGCAAAGTCATTGCCGTTCCAGGCAAACTGGTTAATATTGTTGCCGGTTAATCTCGCTGGCACGAAATACCTCATCCAGTTTGACTAAATCTTCATCGTATTTTTCATGTGTTGTATGGATCAGACTATCAAAAACACCATCGAGGTTGTTTCTTAGCAGCGCAAGTGCCTGAGCGGTTATTCCGCCAGGTACGGCGACACGGGCTTGAAGTTCTTGTGGAGTATAACCTCCCTCGGTGAGCAGTTTGCCTGTACCTAGAAGCATCTCACCGGCAAGGGCGCAGGCGTCGGCGCGTTTGATACCTGTCAAGCGAACAGCACTTTCAATCCATTGCTCCAAAAAGAAGGATATGAATGCAGGGCCGCAGCTGGAGAAGTCAGATGTGATTCGAGTGCAGGCTTCATCCACTTGATAAGGTTTGCCGATATGACTCATAAGGCCTTCGAGCAGTGAGCGATCTTCGGCAGTCATACGTTCACCATGGATGAATAGGCTTGCTCCGCTGCCGACCTGGTGTGTAACACTGGGGATAACCTTGGAGACTTTGCAAGGAAGTGAAGATTCCAGATGGCGCAGCTGCACGGGGCTGGTGATCGAGACAATTATGTGATTGGAATTCACAACAGGCAGGATATCATCAATGACATGTCTGAATTCCAGCGGTTTCACGCACAGGAAGATGATGTTGCTGCGAATGACTGTTTCCCGATTGTTTTGTGATTCATGTAGCCCTGGGTAACGGAGGGAAAGCTGACGTACTTTGGATGGAGTTCGATTGCTTGCAGCAATCTGACGGGGTTCGAGTGCACCGGATTGGATCAGGGCATAGATCAACAGACTGCCCATGCTGCCGGTTCCGATAAATCCAACCTTCATTGGTTCAGGCCTCCTTTCATGCTTTACGGTAATGGCGCAGTTTCTTCCCTCTATTGTATGCGTGAGACACTGGTCCATATGACATGAAAATAGGTAACTTAAATAAGTGAAAGCATAAAACGGTTCGGAAGCACCGCCCGTGTTCGAAATGATTTTTATTTTGAATATGAGGGAGTGTGCGGATGATGAGATGGAACAAAGCAATGTCCATTGCTGCAGCAGTGGTTGGATGTGTACTGATATTATGGTCGGGCAAAAGTGAACAGCCACCTAGCGGCTGGGAACCGATGCAGCTCGGCTCCAATCAGCCGACAAGTGAGCAGAATTTTTCTGCTATACAGTCGGCTGATTTGGTTCCCGAGAATGTAGCTAATGTTGCGCCTAAAGTTGATGTGAGCGAGCGGCAAGCAGACAACGTAGCTCCAGCACAGGAGTCGAAGGTTCGGGAGCCTAGTGTTGCTCCTATTGTGTCAAGCAATCAAGGTAATTTACCGGCTCAACCACAGGCCCAAGTGAATGAAAGCCGTTCATCTGTACCTGAAGCTGAGGCAACATCTAAACCGGCTGACGAAACAACCATTGAGACAGCAGATCACGGCAAGATCGATGTGAATATGGCACCTGTCACCAAACTCACGGAGCTTCCGGGGATTGGACAGAAGAAAGCTCAGGCCATTGTAGATTATCGCAATGCGCATGGGCCTTTTGCCAAAGTTAGTGATCTTACCAAGGTGAAGGGCATAGGCATGAAGATGCTGGAGAAGATGGCTCCCTATGTACAGATTCGTTAAAAGTTCAGCATAATATAATAGTAATAGGTTCAAGGCGAGAGGAGAAAACGGCATGAGTGCAACAGAGCTTCGCAAGGACTGGGATACGTATTTTATGGACATTGCTTATATGGTATCGACTCGTTCCCGTTGTCCGCGCCGGCATGTAGGAGCTGTGCTGGTTCAAGGGAAAAAGTTACTGGGTACTGCCTATAACGGGGCACCGATGGGAGTGGCGGATTGCTCCGAGGCAGGCTGTATGATATCGGAAGAATACGAACTGGTAGTCACGGACGGCCAGGAGGAAATGGTTAAAAAGCAGCGCTGTATTCGTACCATCCATGCGGAGCAGAATTTGCTTTTATTTACAGATCGAATTGACCGCGAAGGTTCCTCTGTATATGTAACCGATGAGCCTTGCTGGACATGTGCAAACATGCTGGCGAACAGTGGCGTTACGGAGATTGTATTCCATCGCTCATATCCCAAAGATACGAGTAAAGTAACAAATATGATGCAACAGAAAGGCATTTCGTTCCGCAAACTGGACAATTACCAGCCGCCACGGGAGACGATGATGATCGTAAGCAATTAACTATATAAATGGAACTATTCATTTACAGTGGACTGTGTGAAATCTTTAATCCAACTTATATAGAACAGGTTAAATGATTCAGATCAGGTCAGAACATAGTACACTTGGGATATCTTTCATTTTCAATATTATTTAGTTTCATACGTATGGGGAAGAACCTCCGGCAAGCCTGAATGGGCTTCGGGGGTTTTTTTGTGTATTTATTGCCTTGGAGATGAGTAGAGGGGAGAGGGATGGAATGAAAGGCAGACCATTGCTTCGCTTTACAACCTTTTGGTTGTGCGGTAGTGGCATGGCATGTTTATTGACGGGATGGACTTTATTTTGGGGAGTAGTCGGTGCGATGGCATCTCTTCCGCTCTTAATTCGTTTCATGAATATTCGCGGCTGGTCGATTCTTCTTTTAGTTATTGCTTTTGCTGGTGGTTTAATACAATGGGAATGGAATGATTCTCGTAATTACAGTACATTGCCAGCATACTTACATCGATCTACTGACGTCATTGATGGGTTAGATGTCCAGGTTGAAGGGGAACTTGTATCGGATGTGCAGGTCGATGGGGATCGGGCAGGTTTTGAGATGCAAATTTCTTCTCTTAGGCTGTACGAGGGGATAGATAAGGAAGTCGGGAATCAAGGGAAAATCAATGAACGAGTCATTGTACAAGTCCGATTAATGGAAGAGCAGGAACAGCATACAGCAGCATCTTGGAAGCGAGGAGATAAGCTGAAACTGTCAGGCTCGGTAGTTCTTCCTGGCGAAGCCAGAAATTTTGGGGGATTTGACTATCGTAGCTATCTAAGGACGCAGTATATCCATTGGATGGTCAAAGTGAAGGGGGCCAGTTCGGTTCATGCTTCGTCCCCTGAAGGGCTGGGGAAAATAAACATCCTACGGTGGACAGATTCGGCAAGACTACTGCTCGGTTCGGCGGTAAATCGGTTGTTTCCCGAGCCGCATGCCGGTTACATGAAAGGTCTGATCATCGGAATGGCGAAGGATATTGATCCAGGTACGTACAGTCAATTCTCACAGCTCGGATTAACCCATATCCTCGCCATCTCAGGTACACATGTTGCAGTGTATGTGACTTCATTGCTCATGCTTCTATCATGGCTGAGATTAACAAGAGAGACGGCTCTAACGATTGTGTTGGTTCTCGTTCCAGCATATGTACTGCTCTCGGGCGGTTCTCCATCGGTCATTCGGGCAGGTATGATGTCTATGATTGGTCTGTATATGGCGAAGCGCGGACTTGCCAGAGATGGAATTCAGATCATCAGTGCAGCGGCTTTGCTGATGCTTTGGTGGAATCCCTATTTTTTATTAAATGTCAGCTTTCAACTCTCATTTCTGGTGACGGCTGGACTGATGATTTACATGCCGCTTATCAACAGCTTGTTTGACAAGTGGCCCAAATCTTTGGCAGCCACGGCTTCAGTTACAGTGACAGCGCAGCTGATTTCTTTTCCAGTGACGATTCTGTACTTCAATCAGTTCTCGTTGCTTTCTTTTGTAGCCAATTTTTTGCTGGTGTCTTTGATTAGTGCTGTAGTGCTTCCCTTAGGTACGGTTGCGATGATTTTATCATTCGTGTGGCTTCCGCTTGCGAAATTACTGGCATGGATGGCGATTCAACTGAACAAGCTGACCTTTCTTAGTGTGGAATGGATGAACAGTTTGCCAGGTTTTGTGATGATCTGGCCAACACCATCTCTACTATGGATCGCAGCCTATTATGTCATTCTGTATGTGTTACTATATTTGCTCCATCAGCGCAGCGGCGGTGACATGCCAAAACATATTCATGTTGCGGAAGAGGATACAACGCCGCTTGATCTATCAGCAAGAGGTGCTGTACAAAAAGGCGCTACACTGGCACTGGGCTTCCATTCTTCACGGTCTGTAGACACGCAATCACTTAACACAGCGAAAGGGAACGATCGTTTGCAACTTCCAGCCGCTCATGCCTGGCATGCTCAAAAAGTTGCCTCAACTCCAGGATCACTCTCTACTCTCGGCGCCAGTATCGCCTGGCCTGAGTATGCAAGCGCATTTACATCCAGAGGTGCGGCCTTCTATAGCGAAATACACATGAGCCGAACAAAGCGATGGTTATGTGGTGTGCTTGCAGTCAGTTTTGCGGCAGGTTTATGGTGGGCATATCAGACGCCGCGCCCAGCGGGAACAGGTGTAGTGCAATTTTTGGACATTGGTCAGGGAGACAGTACATTGATTACAACACCAGGAGGCAGACATATCCTTGTAGATGGCGGAGGTACCGTTAATTTTGGTAGCAACGAACACTCTTGGAAAACGAGGCGTGACCCGTATGAGGTGGGAGCTAAAGTTGTTGTTCCTTTATTGAAAAAGAGAGGTATTCACCAGCTTGATGCGGTTATTGTGACTCATGCGGATCAGGATCATGCCGGTGGCCTTCAGGCTGTGCTGGAGCAAATTCCAGTGAAACGCTTCATCTTTAATGGAACGACGAGTGGAAAGGAGAAATTTGATCAGTTGCTGGAAACAGCGGTGCAACGCCATATTCCGCTATTCGCTGTTCATCAGGGCATGACCTATAAGCCCGATTCAGAAACGGCTTTATATTTTATCTCACCAGAGCGGAGTGGACCTAATCCAACAGGAGAAGTGCCTGTTCATGAGAATCAGAACGGTGGGTCGGTTGTTTTTTTGCTAGAGATGGCAGGCTCGTCAATGTTATTTACCGGAGATATGGAGGCGGCAACGGAACAGAATGTGTTGTATGACATTCAGGACGGTTCGCTGGCGACCTCTTTTCAGCAGGACGTTCAAAAATCGGGGAGAACTGTTACGGACAGCGAGACGAATATAGTTGTGCCTGAATGGATGAGGAGTGTAGCGGACAATGGCAGAGATCATCGTTCTTCAACGGTAGTTACCGTACCGCGACTACAAGCTATAGATGTACTGAAGGTCGCCCACCATGGTAGCAAGACATCATCCTCAGAAGCATGGCTTCAGTACTGGAATGCCAAATCTGCACTGATCTCTGCAGGGGTTAACAATACCTATGGTCATCCCAACCCAGACGTAATGAAACGTTTGGAAGCAGTAGGTTCCCAGATTTATCGGACGGACCAGATGGGCGAGGTACAGATGAAAGTGAAAGATGGGGAGATAAGTGTGCGGTGTAAGCTGATACAGAATGAAAATGAAGGGGACGATTAGGATGACTATTGAAAATAAAATTCCTGATCCAACGTGGGCCAGACTGGGTTTTCCTGAACCGCCTGAATTTCAAACTTCGGGTCAACATGTCGGTGTAATTATTATGGATCAAATAAGGCCACATCCAGCTATTCGTCATTTAGGTGATCGGCTCAAGTATATTACTGTGAATCATGATTTGTCTGTGCAATGTAAAGATGATATTGCTGTGCAATCCGGTAGCAGCGCTTTTTCGGGTGGGGAAGATGCGGAACTTGGAGTACATGGTTTAAAAACTCTACTGGCGTTATCCCATGAGCCATTCGAGATAAATGGGGAAACACATATAGGAATATCTCCCGCTGCTCATTTTATTGTGCTTGACCATGGTGCGTTTATAGACGGGGAAGGTGAGCGTTTAAAAGTAGGGGTGGATTGGATATTGGAGCAGCAAGGCTGGAATATCAGAATTATTTTGTGCACAGGTTGGCATGCTTCGGATAACCTGGTTCTTTTGAAAAGAAGTCATGAGTATTCCGCGGTGCAAGCATTACAATCTGCAGTCAAGCAAGAAATTCTTGTGGTGTGTTCAAACGGAAACACACGTTTAGGAAATATTATGCCTCCAATGGACTATTTCACAGTGGGGGGGTATCACGACCGTGGGACCAAGAATCGTCATATGCATGTCCCTTATCCAGATGAACCCTTTGGCAGGAATGGAGATGGACACTTTAGACCAGATATTTTAGCACCACGGCTTCATTTGACTGTGCCTTTTTGTGAATCAACAACAACTGTGGGAGAGGTTTCGTATTACGGGGGGACTTCCGGTGCAGCAACGCTCATAGCGGGTGTTGCTGCCTATTTGTTTTCGAAGTATTCCAAACTAGATGAAGTTGAGTTACGAAGTGTTTTGGTGAGAAATGCGGTTCTGGTTGTGGATCATGAGAACAGTGCGCCCAGAATACATGTAGGTAGGGCTATATATGCCCTGAATTCAAGTTTGCAAACGAAGGAAAAAAATTATCACGCATCCCGAATAAAATCAGATCATCTCAAGTCCGCTATTATAACTATGGATGAAATCGAAAGGGGGGTAGAATTCTCTCGTTCTATCCAGCAAGGAGAATTAAGTAGAATGGAACTATGGACACATTCCACAGACCCGTGCTCCATCATTAGGAAAATAGCAGTTCATGCTCTGGGAAAGCCCAAAGATAGTGAGGAAAGGGGCATGTTTTGGGAACTGCTGTGTAAAGAGCAAGAAGGAGGGGTACGTGGTTGGTATGCTTATGGATTGTTACAAGATAGTGATGAGTTGGAAGTATTCTTTTGGATTCCGTATGCTATCGATAGCAACTGGGCAGTACGATGGTCTGTGAGCGAATATCTTTCCAGGTACGAAGGGCGATTCCCGCAGCTGGAGAAGACAGATGTTCCCGAGCAGATACAGGAAAAGGCAGAACATCTACTACAATGGATGTATCTTCAACAATAACAGGGAGAGTTTATCCTCGCAGTAATACTTAGAGCGAAATTGGCCATTATTTTAGTTATAAGAATAAAAAAGCCCCTCACCCACTATCCTCTTCAAAGAAGAATAATGGTAAGGAGACCCTTTTTCATATCCGTTCTGATTTCTGAATATAAATGAAAGTATTGAATTACTCTACGCCGTCCTTGAAATGTTTATTCCAATGTTTGTCACCTTTGTGCAAAATGTCTTCAACGGTTTTTTCGAGTGTCGCCAGTAGCTGTGCTCTGACATCCAGTACCGTTTCCCTGTACAAGCGTTCTTCCGATCCGACGATTTTATCGCCGTATAACGCCTGTGCAGCTACATATTTACGATGTTCCTCAACCAGAGTATCGATGGATTCCAAAGCGTGCTCCACAAAGTGGGAAATACTTTGATATTCCTTTGGCATTTGTTCTTTTAATTGTTGAATTCTTGCTAGAGCTGGCATGCTCATCACCTCGTCTTATGAATGTAAATTTACAATACAACATTTTCATGAAAATTGCATTAAAAAAAGCTTAAGTTTTGGACAAATTTCGACTTTTTTATTTTTTGGTTCTATAAAAGTACTTAACCATAATGTATGTCATTGCATTTGTTTTGAGTCGTGTAAGTACTGGAATCCGTGATGTGAGACGTTTGATGACTACGTTTGCATTTTCTGTTATTCTAAGATAAGATTCGGCGGCCCTTATACATATGCCGTTATTTTGTGATGAAAAATTAAAATATACTTAACTTTGCAACAATTTTATCGATGATTACGTCAGTAAGGTTGCAGGGAGAGGGGGATCCTTTGTGGTAGAGCCGGAACTCATCAGAGCCGCTCAATCGGGCGATCGCGACGCTCTAATTACCCTATTGCGGGAGATTGAACAGCACGTTTATCGAACCGCATATTACATTCTAAATAATGAACAGGACGCGTTGGATGCTGCGCAGGAAGCGTTGATCCGCATTTACACCAAGATTAATTCTTATGAAGAAAAAGCCCAGTTTAAAACTTGGGTGCAACGTATCGTAACAAATATCTGCATTGACAAGTTCAGAAGAACCAAGCCATCCGTGTCCATCGATGAGCATGAAATGGTTTTTCAGGATAAGCAGGATGTAGAATTTGAAGTGATGTCCACTTATGTAGCCAAGGACATTCAGGATGCGATTAACAAGCTGCCAGAGCATCATCGGACCGTCATTGTTCTAAGATATTTGCAAGATTTATCCTATAACGAAATTGCGGATTGTCTCGATCTTCCGCTAAATACGGTAAAGTCTTACTTATTTAGAGCCAGACAACAGTTACAAAATCTACTACAGGAGTATCAGAAAGGTGGTGTGACAGGATGAAATGCGAAGAGGTGGTGGAATGGATGCACCGGTATCTGGATCATGATCTGGGCGAGGCGGAAACGACGCAGATGCTACAGCATGTGGCCAAGTGTCCGGAGTGCGCCGAAAATTTTAGTATGCTCAGAGCTCTGTCCAGGGAACTGGAAGATTTGCCGCAAGTAAGCCCGAAGTTCAGTCTGGTTGATGCGATTATGCCTCAATTGGATGCGATTGACGAAGCACGTAAAGAACAAAGCAGTGCCGTGCAAGAAATGAGTCCTGTCCCTGCGGCATTTGAAAGTCTAAAGCGCTCAAATTCAAGTGAGCAGAAATCGAAAACGAAATGGTTTAATTCGATGGTGGGACGGATGTCTGTGGGTGCTGCGGCCGCGGCTGTTGTATTGGGATTTGCCATCTGGGGTTATCAGCCAGAACAGATCGAGAATGCAGATTCGATGCTGATGAGCTCTGGCGCATCGCAAGATAGCAACAGTGCACAGCAGTCAGCACGGAGCATGGAAGTGAATAACGATCAAGCAGATACAACGAACCAAATAGAGGGCAGCACGATTGCACCTGACTCGTCAAATGATCCGGTGACGGAAGGTTCTATGCAACCGAATGCGGATCAACCTGAAGAGAGCAACGGAACAGAGTTGAAAACTCCAGGTGGTTCAGGTGATCAAGAGCCAGCCAAACCTGCTACAGAGGAGCCGTCTTCTCAGGACAAAGGCAAGCAAGAGATGAAGTCAACTCCTTCTTCTGACACTAGTAATAATCAGAAGAGCATGGGGCCAAACCAGGGAACGGAGCAGAAAAAGCCGGACACAAGTGAAGGTGGTGCCTTCTCCCCTCCTAATGACAAAGATGAAAGAAGTGCGGCCGATTCAAACGATCAGCTCGATGAGACATTTTCCGCTCAAACGATCATTCCGAACCAGGATACTCCAGCTCAGGGAAGTGAAGCTGACAATGCAGGAACTGGAACGGAATCGGGTGCTACAGGAAGTCAGCAGGGACTGATGGCTCCTGAACAGGGAACCGCTGCACCGACGGGAGCGAAAGAATGGAAATCACCTGACGGTTCTTATATTGTTATGCTGCTCGGCGACCAGTTAAGTATTTATGCGAAATCTGCGAATGATCCGGATGCTCTGAATCTGATTGAGCAACGAAATGTAGAGGGTACGTTAAAGTCGGGAAGCTGGTCCAAAGACAGCCTGCAATTTAATTATGAAATAGACAAAGACGGAGCGACAACAAAGGATACTTTCAAAGTTGGTACATCATCTAATGTATCATCTGCGAAATAGTTCTGAGTATAAGGTTCCTGCAGGGCAATTAGAGTGAACCTTTTCCAATGAACAAGCATATAGTGGATATAACTAAAGAACGTCCTATCTCTGATCCAACAACTGACGTCGTATGACCGCACGCCGGCTATTTCTAGAATGGCTGTGCCTGCGTTTATATAGATGCAGAACAGTGGGCCTTTATCCATACATGGATGAAGGTCCCTTTGTTGTCTTGTGTATTTTCTGGTAGGATAAAAGGGATAAGGAGGCACGGTGGATGGATGTAAAAAGCGCAACAAAGGCAATACGCAGCGGAGAAACTGCGCCAATCTATGTGCTGTATGGAACGGAGAAGTACCAGATACAGCAGTTCACAGAGATGTTAAAAACGCATGTTATTGAAGAAGAGCACCAGGATTTTGCGGTTATTCCCTATGATCTCTCCGAAACACCGATTGAGGCTATTGTGGAAGAAGCAGAAACAGTTCCTTTTCTAGTTCCTCGAAAATTAATTATCGTAAGGGACACTAGCTTGTTTACGGCCGGGAAAGAGTCCAAAATAGAGCATCAGGTGGATCGCTTGATTACATATATGGATAATCCCGCTGATTACAGCACGATCGTTTTTTTAGCACAAGGGGACAAGCTGGATGAGCGGAAAAAGCTGGTGAAGGCGGCTAAGAAACAAGCGATTGTTCTCGCCTTTGCGCCGCTAAATGGAGAAGAATTGATTCAATGGATTGTTAAACTCGCGAAACAGAGAGAGGTAACCTTTGAAGCTGGGGCAGCAGATACGCTAATCAGTTATGCTGGAACGGGACTGCAAGGTTTATCTGCCGAAGTGGATAAGCTTTGTTTGTTTGCAGGAAACGGAGGAACGATTCGCCGTGCAGATATTGAGTCACTGGTGGCTCGCAGCACGGAGCAGAATGTATTTGCACTTGTGGAGGAATTGGCTAACCTGAGGTTGGAAAAAGCACTTGCACTCTTTTATGAACTTTTGAAGCAACGTGAAGAACCGATCAAAATTGCAGCGCTGATTGCGCGGCAGTTCCGAATTATGATTCAGGTCAAGGAACTCGGGCAACAAAGTTACTCGCAGCAGCAGATCGCCAGTCAACTTGGCTTGCATCCGTACGCGATCAAAATTGCCGGGGAACAGGCTCGGAAATTCGATGCTGACCGGTTGAGGAAGATTCTGAGTCACTTGAGTGAGCTGGATTATCAGATGAAAACAGGAGCTGTGGATAAAGTTCTTGGCTTGGAGTTATTTTTGTTAAGACTCGGAGCATAGCACTAGGCTAAAACAAAAAAACAACCTGAGAGTCCTCCATATGTTGATTTCAACATAGATCAGAGATGTTCAGGTTGTTTTTTTATGGTATGTTCTTTTACTTGGCGGAACAGATGCTAAAAAATCCTGAAAGCCCATGCTGTTCAGGATTTTTCCATTGGTTCGTATAAGTAACGCTTCTTACGCTTGTGCGGAAAGAGCGTTCAGTTTTTTCGCCAAGCGAGACTTTTTGCGTGCAGCTGCATTTTTGTGAACCAGACCTTTAGTTACAGCCTTGTCCAGCTTTTTGGAAGCAGCTTGAATCGCAGCTTTAGCAGTTTCAACTTCGTTGCTTACCAGAGCAGCATCAGCAGCTTTAACAGCTGTGCGGAGTGCAGACTTCTGAGAAGCGTTGAGTGCGCGGCGCTTGTCGCTCGTTTTTACGCGTTTAACAGCGGATTTGATGTTTGGCATTACATTCACCTCCTGTAAGGCATTCGC
The DNA here is from genome assembly GCF_031844205.1 of Paenibacillus sp. RRE4. Lineage (NCBI taxonomy): Bacteria > Bacillati > Bacillota > Bacilli > Caryophanales > Paenibacillaceae > Paenibacillus > Paenibacillus sp. RRE4. The sequence continues at coordinate 3,477,374 of NZ_JAUZUT010000001.1, read as the reverse complement.
ATGAATACAAACGTTTCACAACTTAAAATATTCTATCACGCTAGCATGTAAATTGCAACAGATTTTGCATCGTTGTTTGGTATGTTGCATAAAGCCCGCCTTTTTCCCACACAATATGCTCAAATGCAATAAGGGAGGCAGGGACACAGATGACACTGGATTTGCAAAATTATACCGTACGCACCGATTTGGCTATCGACTCCAAAGAAATGGCACAAGGCAGCCAAAGACAGACGATTCCCGGATTACGTGAGGATGTTGATAAAAAAGATGGCATTACGATTACACGGATTGATGTGTTGAATGATGAAGCAGCGAAAGCCATAGGGCGTGTAAAAGGCCATTATGTCACACTTGAGGTGCCTTCCCTTCGCAACGGAGATACTGAACTGCAGGAACGGGTAGCCGCTGAATTTACACGAGAAATGGAAGCGTTTATGACCAAGGCGGGTATCGGCAAAGATTCCAAGGTGCTGATCGTAGGTCTCGGCAACCTGAATGTAACTCCAGATTCTCTTGGTCCGTTGGTGGTAGAGAATTTGATGGTTACCCGGCAGTATTTTGAACTGGTACCGGATCAGGTGGCGCCTGGATATCGTGAGGTCAGTGCTATCGCTCCGGGTGTGCTTGGTACAACAGGAATTGAGTCAAGTGACATTGTGCAGGGCATTGTTGAGCGTACCCGTCCTGATGCCATTATCGCCATTGATGCGCTCGCTTCACGCTCTCTTGAACGAGTGAATACAACCATTCAGGTGGCTGATATCGGGATTCATCCTGGATCTGGTATTGGTAACAAACGTCGTGGATTAACAAAAGAAATTCTGGGTGTTCCCTGCATTGCCATCGGTGTGCCAACGGTATGTTATGCTTCGACCATCGTGAACAACGTCATCGAAATGATGCGTTCTCACTTTCGTCAGGAAACTGATCAGACAAAACAAATCATGGGTATGCTTGATGACATCGGTGAAGAGGACCGTTTGAGTCTGGTAAAAGAAGTGCTTGAACCGCTCGGACATGACCTGATCGTCACCCCGAAAGAAATTGATGAGTTCATTGAAGGCATCGCCAATGTCATTGCAACCGGACTTAATGCGGCTCTTCACGAAGCGGTAAACCCTGGTAACGTTGCGGCTTATACACACTAGAGCGTAACCCCTAATACGGAACGGAGAAGGAGGTCCGAATCTATCGGACTTTCTTTTTTTTGTTGTCTTCATCTTTCTACTTCCTGTTCTATCAAATTGAATACTCTCATAGAGTTGAAGTATAAGAGTTGTTCTGCAAGGGAAGGAGACATAAGAATGAACAAGATATTGGCATGGAACATTGGCAAGTGGAAAAAAAGATGTCTGCACGTGCTGGCCATGGGCCGTACACTGTTGCTGCTTATGATCATATCTGCCCTCTTTTTTGTTGCACTCGGGCTTGGAGGCATGGCGGAGAAAAGGTTGAATAGTTCCCCTGTTTCTTCGATGAAAGGATTTGCAGGTTCCGTCTCAAGTCGCTTTTTTGTGGACATGTTGGGTATGGAGGTACCTCATCTTACGCAGAAGGAACAGAACACTGCGATTTCCGGTGAAAATCTGACTTCTTTTGTGTTTCAATTGCTCACCAATGTGAATCCTCAAGATCCAAAAAGTTTAATCGCACGCGAAATGCCAGGTATGGGAGCGAATCAGCCCGTTCTACTTAGACCAGGCTCAGGCAATACCAAGGCAGAAGCACCTGAAGATTATCAGCCGGGTCCAGGCCTGACAGAAACAGCTTCATCAGGTGAAGGTAAGCCAGGAAGTGAACTGCATGTTCCTCCGGGTCAGGATGATCCAGACGTTTCCGGTGAAGATGACCCGGGAAAGAGTACAGTCGATGAAGATCCACCAGCAAAAGGGAATGGGCAAGACAAGGGAAATCCGGCTATTGCTAAAAAATCCGTCCTGATCTATCACTCGCATCCGCGTGAAGGATATAATCCACTGCTAGGCACGGATAGCGATAATCCATCTTCCGGTAAACCGACAGGTAATGTTTTTCAAGTGGGAACCTATCTATCGGATAGCTTGGAGAAGCTGGGTGTGGGTGTAGAGCATGCGAAGGAAGATTACCAAACGAAAATCAAAGATTACAATTGGAACTTTTCCTATAAATATTCCAGACAGACTGTCAAAGCGGCGCTTGCTCAGAATGACGACCTGACATATTTAATTGATATTCACCGCGATTCCCAGCGACATAAAAAAACGACAACAACCATCGGTGATCAGAGTTACGCCAAGGTATATTTCATTATCGGGCATGAAAATCCAAATTGGCGTAAAAATGAAGCCTTTGCCGCAAAAATCCACAAAAAGCTGGAAGCGAAGTACCCGGGGGTATCCCGTGGGGTGTGGGGGAAGAATGGCGGAGGAGGCAACAATGGAGAATACAATCAGACGCTTTCCCCGAACAGCATTCTCATCGAAATCGGTGGAATTGACAATACGGCAGCCGAGCTGAAACGAACATCCAAAATTCTGGCGGATATGATCGCGGAAGTATATTGGAACGAACAGAACGTAGATAAAGCAAGTGCAAAACCGGCATCCAAGGGCGGATAAATCAGCTATCTATAGAAGAAAGGAGATTTGCGAGATGTCCAGATTTGGCAAAAAAATGCTGTCTGTCAGTGTGCTTATGTTACTTGGTGTCTTGCTGGGCATGCAGCTGGCAGGCAGTGGTTTTCAGAATAACAACCCTGATGAAAGTGTCCCCGTAGTGGCGACCACAGAAACCGCACGTGAGGAAAATAAAACGGTATCCACCGAGCCTGTGCAGACTGAGGTTAAAAAGCCGTTCGTTCCTGTCCAGACCCCGAGCCAGGTGCTTGGGGCGGACCAGCACAAGGCCCCTGTAGATGTGCTGGCGGAAAAAACGGCAGGGTTGCTACAAAACTTGTCAAACAGCGGCATCAAGTGGGTTGTCTCTCTTTTTGGCGGAGTAGATGAATAGAAGCGGGCGGATTAACGGAAAACTAACCCTTCGAAGCAAGCTTCAAGTAACTTTATTATAAAAGTTAAATCATCATGGGATTGATGCACCTTGAAGCAACTGTTATAATGAAGTGATTGACACTAGGCTGTTTCTGGGGGTAAGGAATGACTGACATTCGGGAAAGACAACGTAAAATTCGTAACTTTTCAATTATTGCACATATAGATCACGGTAAATCAACACTTGCGGACCGGATCTTGGAGTACACAGGTGCGCTGACATCACGTGAAATGCAGGAACAAGTACTGGATCAGATGGATCTGGAACGCGAACGCGGAATCACCATTAAACTGCAAGCAGTTGCCCTGAATTACAAAGCGGACGACGGTGAAGAGTACCTACTGAATCTCATTGATACGCCGGGACACGTAGACTTTACGTATGAGGTTTCACGTAGTCTTGCTGCATGTGAAGGGGCGCTTCTTGTCGTTGACGCGGCTCAAGGGATCGAAGCGCAAACACTGGCTAACGTATATCTTGCGCTGGATAATAATCTGGAGATTTTGCCGGTTATCAACAAAATCGACTTGCCAAGTGCTGACCCGGAACGGGTAAAGCAGGAAGTTGAAGATGTTATCGGACTGGATACCAGCAACGCTGTATTGGCTTCGGCCAAAGCCGGCATCGGGATCAAAGAAATTTTGGAGCAAGTGGTACAGAGTGTGCCCGCACCTGTGGGTGATCCGGATCAGCCGCTTAAAGCGCTGATTTTTGACTCGCACTATGACCCTTACAAAGGGGTTATCGTGTATGTGCGTGTTATTGACGGTAAAATCAAGGCGGGTTCCAAAATCAAAATGATGGCAACAAACAAATCGTTTGAAGTGATCGAAGTGGGAGCCTTCAAGCCGCGCATGACCATTGTGGACGAGCTGAACGTCGGGGATGTAGGGTTCATCGTTGCGGGTATCCGTCATGTCGGCGATACACAAGTCGGGGATACGGTTACTGATGCGAAAAATCCAACACCTGAACCACTTCCGGGTTACCGTAAAATCAATCCAATGGTATACTGCGGTCTGTATCCGATTGAGACATCGGACTATGTTGACCTACGTGAAGCATTGGAAAAGCTGCAGCTGAACGATGCATCGCTCAGCTTTGAGCCTGAGACATCCAGCGCGCTAGGCTTTGGATTCCGTTGCGGATTCCTGGGACTGTTGCATATGGACGTTATTCAGGAGCGGATTGAGCGTGAGTTTAACATTCCGCTGATTACAACGGCTCCAAGCGTAATTTACCACGTAACGCTAACTAACGGCGAGCAGATTCAAATTGATAACCCATCCAACTATCCAGAGGTAGGCCGGATTGATTACGTTGAAGAGCCGTATGTTAAGGCTTCAATCATCGTGCCGAATGATTACGTGGGAACAATTATGGAGCTGTGCCAAAATAAACGTGGCGAATTTATCAATATGGAATATATGGACACCACACGGGTTACGATTACATATGAGATCCCGTTGTCCGAGATCGTATATGACTTCTTCGACCAATTGAAATCAAGCACCAAAGGTTATGCTTCGTTTGACTATGAGCTGTCCGGTTACCGCCAGTCCAATCTGGTGAAAATGGACATCCTGCTTAACGGCGAACAAGTCGATGCCTTGTCCTTCATTGTTCACAGAGATCGTGCATACAATCGCGGCCGTATCATCTGTGAAAAACTGCGCGAACTGATTCCGCGGCAAATGTTTGAAGTACCAATTCAAGCATCCGTGGGAACCAAGGTTGTGGCTCGTGAAACAGTTAAAGCGATGCGTAAAAACGTACTTGCCAAGTGTTACGGCGGTGACATCTCGCGGAAACGGAAACTGCTTGAGAAGCAGAAGGAAGGTAAGAAGCGGATGAAGCAGGTCGGTAACGTAGAGGTGCCACAAGAGGCATTTATGGCGGTACTGAAAATTGATGATTAATAATTTAATTTTGGGTACAGCACAGACTGTGTGTATTAAAAATGCATTCTAATAATTTAATTTTAGGTACAGCACAGATTGTGCGTATCGAATTACTCGTAATCAAACTATATAAAGTGAACTATTTTTACACATTAACGGAGAGGACAGAAAAAACCTGAAAAAGCGGAGCGTTCGCCTTTATCACCGGATTTTTCCCTTTTGGGAAAGGGAATCAAAAAAATCTGGGGATAACAGCGATTGGAAGGTTATTCTGTCATTGGAGTGGAATGTGTAAATTGTTAGATCACTTTATATAAATCACCATTTTAGCTGAAAGGGAAGCCAACTGGCTTTCCTTTTTTCAAATCAAGGGGGACTTTACCGTGACGCTTGCAGCACACAACCAGAAAACAGGTGCGCCCCAAGCGGTGTACCTTCACATTCCATTTTGTACAAATAAATGTTTTTACTGTGACTTTAATTCTTATGTTCTGAAAGATCAGCCCGTAATGCAATACTTGGAGGCGCTGGAACGGGAGATGGAGCATACCGTCAAGGCGAATCCGCCAGGGGAAATTAAAACGATCTTTGTCGGCGGCGGAACGCCAACCGCGTTGAAACCGGACGAGATGGCTTATTTCCTGCGTTCGGTCAAAACCTATTTTCCGAATTGGGCAGACGATATTGAATTTTCGATGGAAGCCAACCCGGGAACGACGGATGCCGAGAAGCTGGCCGCGATGAAAGAAGGCGGTGTAAACCGTGTCAGCTTTGGCGTACAGGCTTTTCAGAATGATCTGCTGACGGGCATTGGCCGGATTCATAATACGGATGATGTATACCGGAGCCTGGAAAATGCACGCAAGGCGGGACTGGATAACCTGTCGATTGACCTGATGTTTGGATTGCCAAACCAGACGGTGGAGATGTTGAATGAAAGTATCGACAAAGCGCTGGAACTGGATCTGAAACACTATTCGATCTATAGCCTGAAGGTAGAAGAAAATACACTTTTCCATACCCTGTATCAAAAAAATCAACTGCCTCTCCCGCATGAAGATGATGAGTTGCAGATGTATCTTCTATTAATGAAGCGCATGAAAGAAGCGGGTTATGAACAGTATGAGATCAGTAACTTTGCCAAACCAGGCTTCGAGAGCCGTCATAATATCACCTATTGGCGTAATGAGGATTATTACGGACTTGGTGCGGGTGCACACGGGTACGTAGGCCGTGAACGCCATATGAACATAAAGGGGATTAATCCTTATGTGGAAGCCTCGCGTGCAGGACTGCCACGTTTGGATCATTTCGAGATTGGCCGCGCGGAAGCGATGGAGGATTATCTAATGGTAGGACTCCGTATGCTAGAGGGAGCTTCATCTTCGAGATTCCACAACCAGTTTGGGGAATCCATGGAGGATGTATTTGCAAAACCGCTGGGCAAAATGTTGCATGCAGGATTGCTTGAGCGGACAGCAGACGGCTTTAAACTGAGTGAACAAGGTATTCTGTTCGGCAATGACGTTTTTGCCGAGTTTATCGGCTCGATATCGCTAAATTCGTAGCTTGAAATTCTATACGCTCTGTTGTATATTTATTCATATTGTTTTACAGGGCGTGTCAATTTCACAACTACGAAGCTAGCTTTCCTCGGAAAGCGTCGTTATAGGAGGAGAGCTGGATGTCGGTTATATGCAGGAAAGCTGTACCGGAAGATGTTGAACCACTGTTTGAAATGATTAAGGGATATGCAGAGCGTGGGATCATGCTTCCGCGTTCACGGGAAGTACTGCATCGGCAGCTGGAGCATTTTATTGTGGCTGAGGTGGATGGAGTGGTCGTAGGCTGCGGCTCATTATGTCGACTGGGCAATGATCTGGTGGAAGTAAGATCGCTGGGCATTTCAGAAGGGTATAAAGGGCTGGGCATCGGTTCCCGTCTACTTGACCGGCTTGTAGAAGAGGCGGAGAGACAACAGATTCCAAAGGTGATGGCACTCACGTATGAAGTTTCCTTTTTTCTGAAAAATGGCTTTGCTGTTGTGGAAAAAGAAATCTTCCCTGAGAAAGTATGGACGGACTGCGTTCATTGCAGCAAGCAGGATTGCTGTGACGAGATTGCGGTTCTGAAAGAACTGAATGTGTCAGCGTAGTATACGCTTATAAGAATAAAAAGATAAAGATAAAGATAAAGATAAAGATCACAACCCAAGAAACCTAAGGTTTCAAAGGGCTTGTGGTCTTTTTTTTATGCTCGTTTTTTCATATACTTTTCACACACTTATTCCATTATTCTCACACATCCTCTTGTTAAGATGAACTTACATAAGCGATCTGCAAAAAAACTTCACAGTGGAACAGTTGAAGAACATGGCTAAAAACAAGGTTTTCAACGTACGAAGCAGGGAGTATGCAGATAGCTCAATCTTAAGAATGAGGTGACCGATCATGAAAAAATGGACAAAACATGTAGCAGCTTTGGTAACAGCGATGAGTGTAATTGGTGGAGCAGGTAGTGCTTTTGCCGCAACGCCTGTTGTAAATTCCGTAAAACCGTCTGAAACACAAAAAGCTGGAGCATCGGCTAACTCAACGAGCCAATCTACAACAAAATCAACAACCACTCCAGCAGCCAAATCCACTGTTGCGCCGACAAAAACGACAGGAGCTAAAACGGCCCCTACCAAAACAACATCTACAACCAAGAAGGAAACAACAACTCACAAAGCGAGCGCAGTAACACATAAAGCCAAGAAGGCTACTCATAAAGCAAAAGTGGCGAAGCATAAAGCGAAAAAGGCTGTGCACAAATCAAAAGTAACTCACAAAGCAAAAAGAGCTTCTCATAAAACAACCGCAATGCATCACAAGGGCAGAAAGGTTGCTCATAAAGCAAAAACAGTAACACATAAAGCAAAAGCAACGACACATAAAGCCAAAGCTGCGGCTCATAAAGCTAAACAGGCTTCACATAAAGCTTCTGCAACAGCAAAGGCTACTGCACATCAAGCAAAACAAACGGCACACAAAGCGAAAAAAACTGCTCACAAAATCGCAGCACACAAAAGCAACAGGAACCAAAACGCCAGTAGCTAAAACGACTGTAAACAAAACAACCACGCCAAAAACTGGAATGAAAAAAACAACTGCTACAACTCCAAAAACAGCAACACATAAAACAGCGACCGTGACTACGCACAAAACACCAGTGGCAACAGCACACAAAACAGCAACGGCTACAACGCATAAAACAACAGCGTCTGCAACCAAAGCACCAGCCAAAACAAATGCTACAAATAAAAACGAGGCCGCAAAATCAAGCTCATTCCATAAATAAGAAATTGTGCTCTGATGCCCTCACTGTATTAGATCCAGTCCAATAATTTAACGCATCAGTGACATTTGATAAACGGCGCAATACAGGCGGAGCTCTCTTATGGGGAACTCCGTCTTTTCCATGTTAAGCCGGGTGTTTTTAACGATACGTTTGTAACGATACTTTAGCCGTTCACGAGAGTTTTGAAATTCGGGTACAGACTCTGTTACATTAGTAGTGACCTATTTAATAAAAAACATATCAGAAGTGTTATATTCATGCCGAGGTGAACGTCGATGCCGCATATTTTTGTAGTGGATGATGATCCGTATATTCTGCAACTCATTGCAGGTTATTTGAAAAAGGAACAATATGAAGTGACCTCTTTTGCGCACGGCAGAGAGCTGGTCGGGGAAGTGCGCTTGAAAAAGCCAGACTGTTTGATTCTCGACATTATGATGCCAGGGGTTGACGGGCTTACACTCCTGACGGAACTGAGAACCTTCACTGAAATTCCCATTATTATGGTCTCGGCTCGAGGAGAGGAAATCGATCGTTTAAATGGGCTGGAACTGGGATGTAACGATTTTCTGAGCAAACCTTTCAATCCTCGTGAACTGGTTGCGAGAGTGAAAGGCATGCTTCGTTTGATACACAGCAGTCGCTTATCACAAGGGGTTGAACTAAAAGAAACGGAGCGGCATCAGCCGAAGGAAGGGTATTTTAGCATAGGTAACGTGCAGATTTCAGAAGAATTCCGACGTGTCAATGTTAGTGGGGAAGAATTGGGTCTAACCGGAAGGGAATATGAGCTTCTGTTATTTCTTTCCCAACACCTGGACCGCCCCTTCAGCCGGGAACAGTTGATTCAGCAGGTTTGGAATTATGATTTTTACGGCGAAGTGCGTGTAGTGGATGATCTCGTGAAACGGATTCGTAAAAAACTTGCGCAGGTTCAAGCTACATTGACCATTGATACCGTGTGGGGGTTCGGCTATAAAGCAGCTGTACATACACGATGAAGACGATACGCAGCAAAATGCTGCTCGCTTTGTTTGCAAGTATGCTGGTTACAGTGGCGTTTACGGTACTGTTTTTTATACACCTCTTTGATGATATTTTGCTCAATCAGGTTAAGCAACAATTAAATGGACAAACGAAGAAGGCTGTTAAGATCATTCGTGTAGATGATCTGGAGGATCTGGACAATGACAGTTTTCGTTTTTTTATTAAAGATATTCTCTTTTATGCGGACTATTTTGTCATCGATGGAGATGATAAAATAGTCGCCTCGAGCAGCGCAGGTCGTGTAGGGATGAAATTGGAGGGTTTTCCGGGTACACACGAAGGTTATATGATTTTAAATGGAAAAAAGGTACTCTACAGTGAGGCAGAGCTGTCACATAAACAGTTTCGAGTGATCTTGTATTCTCCGTTATCGTCACTCAGGGCGATGTACATTCCGCTGTTTCGGACCACCCTTCTGTCGATTGCCGCAAGTTTTGTTGTCATTCTGTTGATAGGATTATTCGCCATATGGCGAACGGTACAGCCACTCAATCGGTTGAAAGAGGCTGTTAACAAATATGAACCAAACATGCCAGACAAAGAGCAATTCCTACAGGCTGACCATACAGAAATCGGCGAATTGATTCAGACCTTTCAATTAATGAGTAACAGAATAGATGACCATCATCGGCATCAGCTGGAGTTCTTGCAAAATGTATCACATGAACTTAAGACACCATTGATGTCCATTCAGGGCTACGTGTATGCCATTCAGGATCAGGTCGTATCCACGGATCAGGGGCTTGAAATCATTGCTACCCAGTCGCAACGTCTCATTGATATGGTTGGAAAGCTGATTCAGCTCTCCAGACTGGAAACGGTGGATGAGGAATGGCCTGTGACAGTCATTGATCTGAAAAACATGGCCGAAGAAGCAGTGTATCTGCTCATGCCAACTGCGCTTCAGCGAGGAATACATTTGACAGCGGAAGCAAATTCGTTCATCGTGGAAACAGCAGGGGAGCAATTGTTTCAGATTCTGCTAAACTTGCTGCAAAATGCTGTGCGCCATACCGAAACGCAAGTGATATTAACATTGGAACTCTCTGCCGATGATCACGCGGACTGGATTTTTCATGTCGATGATGATGGACCAGGATTGAATGAGCATGATGGGCAACATATTTTCCGTCGTTTTTATACAGGAAATAATGGTGTGACAGGATTAGGGTTAACCATTAGCAAGCAACTGGCGACGCGTCTCCATGCAGATTTGGTGTATAGTGATTCACCGTTAGGTGGGGCACGATTCAGTCTGAGACATTATCCCTCGGATCGAGAAATCCAGCATTAAGGTGCATAGTATACGTTATAAGTGAAGGTTATTCGCCTATACTATAAATAGATGGTTCCATTCCGCAAACTGACTTGACAATGATCATGTCAGTTTGGTATTTTTGTATTACCGATTAGCACTCATCTAACTGGAGTGCTAACGACATGGGGCAGTACAGTCAGAAGGAGGGAATACTCACCATGTTAACAGAGCGTCAACGAATGATTCTGAACGCTATAGTGGATGACTATATCCGTTCAGCTGAGCCCGTAGGGTCCCGAAGCATTTCCAAAAGAGGAGATGTTGGATACAGTCCGGCGACGATTCGTAATGAAATGGCCGACCTCGAAGAGATGGGTTTTCTCGAACAGCCGCATACTTCAGCTGGACGCATTCCTTCTCATAAGGGTTATCGATATTATGTCGACCATTTGGTTCCCTGGAATCAGGTGGAGCCGCAGGAACTGGATGATTTAAAGTCGTTTTTTGCAGAGAAGCTGAATGTTATGGAACAGGTTATTCAGCATGCCTCCAACATTTTGTCTCATATGACCAATTATACTTCGATTCTGCTTGGACCTGAGGTCTTCCACACCTCGCTGCGTCACTTCCAGTTGCTTCCGCTGAATGAGAATGAAGCTGTAGCTATTATTGTGACGAACACCGGTCAGGTGGAAAACAAGACAGTTCAGATCCCGCCCGAGATTTCGGTTGCCGAGATGGAGAATGTGGTTCGTCTGTTAAACAGCAAATTGGTAGGCGTACCGATCTACAAGCTGAAGTCACGTCTTTATACCGAGCTGGGGCAAGAGATGGAGCGTCACATTACGCGTTATGAGGAAGTTATGCAGGTACTTAATAGCGCGTTTGACAATGAGCATGACAATCGTCTATTCCTCAGCGGTGCTACTAATATGTTGACACAACCTGAGTTCAGAGATGTAGAAAAGGTTAAGGACATTCTAGACTTGTTAGATGAGACACCAACATTAATGAAATTGATGATGCCAGTGCCCGGCGGGTCTGGAATTCAGGTGCGAATAGGCACAGAGAATGATCATGAGGCCTTTGCGAACTGTAGCTTGATTACAGCGTCGTATTCGTTGGACGGCGAGGCACTTGGTTCCATTGGAATTCTGGGACCAACCCGCATGGATTATGCACGTGTCATCCATATTCTAAATACATTATCCCGTGATCTTACAACGATGCTGACGACTCGCTTCAAATAAGCAACGGGAACGGGAATTACGATTCATTCTTATAAGGAGGTGAACATCTTGAAAGAGGAGCAATCATTCACAGAAGAACAAGAAGTAACAGCCGCTGAGCAGGAACCGGTCAATGAGGCCGCAGCTGCAGAAGCACAGGCTGAGGAGATAACAGATCAGGAGCAAAATGAGTTGTCACGTTTGAAAGCAGAGGCTGAGGAAACACAGCAACGTTTTGTACGTGCGCAAGCTGATTTTGATAACTTCCGTCGTCGCACGCAGAAGGAAAAAGAAGAGCTTGCCAAATACGCTTCGATGAAGCTGATCACCGAACTGGTTCCGGTTATGGACAATTTCGAGCGTGCTATGGCTACTGTACCGGAAGGTACGGAAACTGAATCTTTTGCCAAAGGATTTCAAATGATCTTGCGTCAATTGGAAGGCGTGCTGACAAATGAAGGACTGACTCCAATGGAAACCGTTGGACAACCGTTTAATCCTGAATTCCACCAAGCGATTATGCAAGTGGAGAGCGATGAGCATGAAGAAGGCATCGTTGTGGAAGAGGTTCAAAAAGGCTACATGCTGAAAGATAAAGTGCTTCGTCCGGCTATGGTTAAGGTTAGTTCTTAATCTAAGTGTACTAAATGGCGAAGATTAATATACAGGTTTTATACACATAGAACAGTTCACTGACTAACACAATAAGGCTGGCAAGTGCCTATTCATTTTAAATTGTCGAGGAGGAAATTTTCGGATGAGCAAAGTAATCGGTATTGACTTAGGAACAACCAACTCATGCGTAGCCGTTATGGAAGGCGGCGAGGCTGTAGTTATTCCAAACCCGGAGGGTGCGCGTACTACTCCTTCCGTTGTAGGTTTCAAAAAAGATGGCGAGCGTGTCGTTGGTGAAACAGCGAAACGTCAAGCGATCACGAACCCGGATCGTACGATCATTTCCATTAAGCGTCACATGGGTACATCCCACAAAGAAACGATCGACAGCAAAGATTATTCCCCACAAGAAATCTCTGCGATCATCCTGCAAAAACTGAAAGCTGATGCAGAGGCATATCTGGGGCAAACGGTAACTCAAGCGGTTATCACCGTTCCAGCTTACTTCAATGACAGTCAACGTCAAGCGACGAAAGACGCAGGCAAAATCGCAGGTCTGGAAGTACTTCGTATCGTCAACGAGCCAACAGCGGCAGCTTTGGCTTACGGTATGGAAAAATCCGAAGATCAAACGATTCTCGTGTATGACTTGGGTGGCGGTACGTTCGACGTATCCATCTTGGAACTGGGCGATGGTTTCTTCGAAGTTAAAGCGACTAGTGGCGACAACCAACTGGGCGGTGACGACTTTGACCAAGTAATTATCGACTATCTCGTAAATGAATTCAAAAAAGATCAAGGTATTGATCTGAGCAAAGATAAAGCAGCGGTACAACGTTTGAAAGATGCAGCGGAAAAAGCGAAAAAAGAGCTTTCCGGCGTATTGACTACAACGATTTCCCTGCCGTTCATCACGGTTGCTGACGGCGTTCCCCAGCACTTGGAATTAAACCTGAGCCGTGCGAAATTCGAAGAGCTTTCTGCTGGTCTGGTTGAGCGTACGCTTGAACCAACTCGCCGTGCATTGAGCGATGCGGGCATGACACCTAACGATATCGACAAAATCGTATTGGTTGGTGGTTCCACTCGTATTCCTGCCGTACAGGAAGCGATCAAAAAACTGACAGGTAAAGAGCCGCACAAAGGCGTTAACCCGGACGAAGTTGTTGCATTGGGTGCAGCTGTACAAGCGGGCGTACTGACAGGTGACGTGAAAGACGTCGTATTGCTGGACGTAACTCCGCTGTCCCTGGGTATCGAAACTGCTGGTGGCGTATTTACGAAAATGATCGAGCGTAACACGACGATCCCTACAAGCAAATCTCAAGTATTCTCCACTTATGCAGATAATCAACCTAGCGTTGAGATTCACGTCCTGCAAGGTGAGCGCGAGATGGCAGCTGGCAACAAAACGCTTGGTCGCTTCATGCTGGGAGATATCCCGCCAGCGCCACGCGGTGTGCCGCAAATCGAAGTTAGCTTCGATATCGATGCCAACGGTATCGTTAACGTGTCTGCAACAGACAAAGGTACAAACAAAACGCAAAAAATTACAATTACTTCTTCCAGCGGTCTGAGCGATGCGGAAGTTGAGCAAATGATGAAAGATGCTGAACTTCATGCCGAGGAAGATAGAAAACGTAAAGAGCTTGTGGAAGCGAAAAATAGTGCGGACCAATTGATTTACTCTGTAGACAAAACAATTAAAGATCTTGGTGAAAAAGCAGATGCAGGCGAAGTAGAAAAAGCAAATGCTGCCAAAGAAAAATTGCAAGGCGTACTGGCTTCCGACAATCTGGAAGACATCAAAGCCGCTACAGAAGAACTGACCGAGATTGTTCAACAGTTGTCTGTTAAATTGTATGAGCAAGCTCAAGCTGATGCACAAGCGACTCAAGGTGCCGAAGAGCAACAAGGTTCTGCTAAACGTGACAACGTCGTAGACGCTGATTACGAAGTTGTGGACGAAGATAAAAAATAATTAATTCGCCATAGTCTGCGAGTTAAAACATCGGTGACGTTCGGATTAAAGGGAAAGTCATAGCCGGGGCTCCCGTGCTTTGACTTTCCTTTTGTCACGATGTGCGATAAGGTGAATGTTATGGGGGTGGAAGAGTGGCTGAAAAACGTGATTATTATGAGGTGCTCGGCGTAAGCAAAAATGCAAGCGACGAGGAAATCAAAAAAGCTTACCGTAAGCTGGCCCGTCAGTATCACCCTGACGTGAACAAGGCGGCAGATGCGGAGGCCAAGTTTAAAGAAGTAAAAGAAGCTTATGATGTCGTAAGTGACAGCCAGAAGCGTGCTCAGTACGACCAATATGGTCACATCGATCCGAATCAAGGTGGATTTGGCGGTGGAGACTTTGGTGGCGGCGGCTTCGGCGACATCTTTGATATGTTCTTTGGCGGTGGTGGCGGGCGCCGTGACCCGAACGCTCCGCAGCGGGGGAACGATTTGCAGTACACCATGACGATTGAGTTCAAGGAAGCTGTATTTGGCAAGGAAACGGATATTACTATTCCGCGTACGGAAGGCTGCGATACTTGTCACGGTTCAGGTGCCAAACCAGGAACGAAGCCGGAAACATGCACGGTCTGCAAGGGTAGTGGACAACAGGAAGTCGTTCAGAATACACCATTTGGTCGTATGGTCAATCGCCGCGCTTGTTCGAACTGTAGCGGTACCGGACAGATTATCAAAGAAAAATGTACAACGTGTAGCGGTAGCGGTAAAGTTCGCAAACAGCGCAAAATCAATGTTCGCATTCCAGCTGGTGTGGATGACGGTGCACAGTTGCGTATGACAGGTGAGGGTGAAGGCGGTCTGCGCGGTGGTCCTGCAGGTGACCTGTACATTGTTATTCGTGTGAAGTCCCATGACTTCTTCGAGCGCGAAGGCGATGATATCTACTGTGAAATTCCGTTGACGTTTGCTCAAGCCGCGCTCGGAGACGAGATTGAAATCCCGACACTGACCGAAAAAGTGAAGCTGAAAATTCCGGCGGGTACACAAACCGGAACGTATTTCCGTCTCAAAGGCAAAGGCGTGCCACGCCTGCGCGGTATGGGACAAGGAGATCAGCATGTGAAGGTTGTCGTGGTTACACCAAGTAAGCTGAATGACGAACAGAAAGATCTGCTTCGTCAAATTGCTGCACTGGATGGCGAACAAACCCATGAGCATGAGCAATCGTTCTTTGATCGAGTAAAACGCGCCTTTCGCGGCGACTGATTCATATATGAAGTAGTTATGAGAACACCATCGATGATCTTTGATGATCGATGGTGTCTTTTTTTGTGAATTAGTTTGCTTCGCAGTGTTCCCAAGTGTCTCCACATGTTAGAAATTCGGTATATTCTGGGCTTCGTTGCGGAAAGATAGCATGGCGGGAACGATCTGTGAAATAGATACAGATTGACAGAATTACAGGAAGCAGGTGAAGCGAATGACGGAGAAAAATATTTTGGCCTATTTTCATAGCCCTGAGCAGGCACAGGGAGCGGTCAAAAAATTGGAGGCGCTGCGAGTGGAAGACTTGTCTGTTAATCGTTTTAGCCGTTATGCGGGTGTGGGACCAAGCGGAGCCTCCTATAAACCGGGTATCTCCGGCAGTTACTCATCATGGATACCTGATGCGATGCAAATGAGTGCCAGCTCAGGCATTATGGCTGCGGCAGACCCTGCTGCAAGCGGAATGAGTGATGGCGGACAAGGAGGCCCTACAGGTAGGGACATCCTATTAACTGTCGTTGTGGATGAAGAGGTGCATCACCGAGCGATGTCGATTATTGAACAAGCCGGTGGAATGATCTGATTTGAGCAATAAGATCATTTACACAGCAACGGAGAGGACAGAAAAAATACTAAGGGAGGAAGAACAACATGGCTAATCGACAACGACCAGGTGAAATTTTAACAAAAACGGAAAAGATGAAACGTCTGCAGTCTGCGAAAAATGAGGATGTGGAGTTCAGCGCGGAAGCGGCCGATCACGAGGATATCGAAGCTTTGCGCCGCAGCGAGGCGGCAGATCGTCGTCAGGGAAGAGAAATTCATGACTGAAGATCGCTTGGCGGTCACACTAGAGGCTGTATTTACGAGTTGGTCTGAAGCTGAATCTGCACGCAGAGCTCTGGAGTTGTTACATCCGAACCAGCTACGCATCGAGAGTCTGCGTGAGCATGCAGGGACAGCTGAGTCAAATCATATTAAGGGAGAAGAGCATTCACCAACAGCGGTTGTTGGCGGCTTCAGCGGCGAGCTGAATGTACTCGCTCTAATCAGTGATGAGACCGAGATGTTATCGGGAGGACAGGTGTATGACCATACACCAGAACCAGAAGATGTAGCGCGAAATATAAGTCAGGGCATTTTGCTGACGGTATCCGTTTCTCACGATTCTTTACCGCAAGCTGCAGAGATGATCACACAGAACGGTGGACGTTTTTATTAGTTGTTCTCATGAGAAGGAACGACAAGTACCAAAAAACGGGACAGGATATTCGAGCGATTTGACCGCGGATATCCTGTTTTGTTTTCTTTTGTGAGTATGCTTTGTGCTCCGGCTTGCATGTGTAGTACAATAGTTGGGATGTTTGAATAATGAGGAGGCAAAACCACGTATGTTATGGCATGAACTAACAATACATACCACAGAAGAAGCTGTGGAGATGATTTCGAATTTTTTGCATGAAGCGGGTGCTGGAGGGGTTTCGATTGAAGAATCTGGTACTTTAAATAAAAAACGGGATACGACGTATGGCGAGTTATATGACGTTCCGCTTAATGATATTCCCGAAGGTTTTGCAGTCATCAAAGGATATTTCTCCGAAGGCACAGATATGGTTGCTTTGCAGGCAGAAGTAAACCCGAGAATTGAAGAATTGTCCGAGTTTGGCATTGATGCCGGGGAGATTCGTTACGAAACACGTACGGTGGATGAAAATGACTGGGCAACGGCTTGGAAGCAATACTTCAAGCCTGTGCGCATATCCGATCGTCTGACGATCAAGCCAACGTGGGAGGATTATACGCCGGAGAGCCCAGATGAGAAAATGATCGAACTAGACCCAGGAATGGCTTTTGGTACGGGGACACATCCAACCACAACGCTCTGTTTACGTACATTGGAGAAGGTCATTCAGGGTGGCGAGGAAATCATTGATGTGGGCACGGGTTCCGGTATCTTGGCCATCGGCGCGGTACATCTGGGTGCAAAGCATGTACTCGCACTTGATCTTGATCCGGTTGCAGTAACAAGTGCGATGGAAAACGTGGAACTGAACAAGATGCAGCAGCAGATTACGGTCAAAGAAAGTGACCTGTTGTCTGTGCTTGGAAGCCAAGACCCTGCTCTTGGTGTCAAGTTGCCAGTCCAAATTATTGTAGCCAACATCTTGGCTGAAATTATTTTGCTATTCGTTGATGATGTGTATAATGCACTGGAGTCTGGTGGCATTTATATCGTTTCGGGCATATGGAAGAACAAGGAGCAAGTTGTACATGATGCGCTGGTGGCATCGGGATTTGAAGTTCGTGCGATCGAGCGTGAAGAGGACTGGCTAGCCTTTGAAGCCAGAAAGAGGTAGTCTATGGATTTCTTGGATCGGATTTTCCGTCTGCCGCTGGATCAACTGCCGTTCTTCCTGGTGACTATTCTGATTGCATTTACGGTTCATGAATTTTCGCATGCGTATTTTGCGAACAAATTCGGTGATCCGACAGCCAAGTTGCTTGGAAGGGTCACCTTGAATCCGGTGGCGCACTTTGACCTGCTCGGGGTGCTTTTGCTTGTCATTGCAGGTTTTGGATGGGCACGTCCCGTACCTGTAAACCGTGCGAATTTTGACAAACCGAGACTCATGGGAACGATTGTTTCTGTAGTGGGCCCACTGAGCAATCTGCTACTGGCTATTATCGGGGCAGTGATCTATGGAATATTATTTGGATCAGGCGTGCTGGGGAACATTGAAAATGAGCGGGTAGTCACAGCTGTGATGACATTTTTGCCGATGTTCAGTGTCACGAACTTTTTCCTGTTTATGTTTAATCTCATCCCGCTACCACCGCTGGACGGTTACCGTATTCTTGAAGATGTGTTGCCGCCTTCAATCAGCCGCAAGTTGCAAGGTGTGGAACAATGGTCCATCATTGTTTTCCTATTGATCTTAATTATTCCGCCATTACAGGCAGTCACAATTCAACCGCTATATTTGTTTGCCAACGACATGTACCGGGATTTGGTTGGTCTAGTTATTGAATTATATCTTTAAATATAAGTTCACAAATGGTCAGTAATCGAACCGTAATGCTGGTCATAAGCACATAAAAGTTGTATGATCATCTGTGGCGATTGGATTCTTGCCTGCTTCCAGCAGGAAGAATTCCAGTCATAACAGGAAAGAATGGGTGGACAACATATGCAGCGATATTTTGTATCTGCAGAGCAGTTCAGTGAACATGCAGTGGTGATAACAGGCGACGATGCCCGTCATATCGGCAAAGTCATGCGCAGCAAACCCGGGGACAAGCTGATTGTCAGTGACGGAAGCTCCAGAGAAGCATTGGTCGCCATCGATCGTATTGAAACTGGGGAAGTAAAAGCGACTATTCTGGAACCGCTGGTTATGGATCGCGAAGCAAGGTTGAATGTAACGGTAGCACAAAGCTTGCCCAAAGGGGACAAGATGGAGACGGTCATTCAGAGATGTACGGAGATCGGCGCCGTATCCTTTGTGCCCTTTCTATCCGAACGTACGATTGTGCAATATGATGCCAAGAAGGAAGGCAAACGTCTGGAGCGTTGGCGGAAAATCGCCAAGGAAGCTGCTGAACAGAGCCATCGTAACCGCATTCCAACCGTTGAGCAGCCGCTTTCCTGGAAAGGGCTGTTATCTTCTTTTGGGGACTACGATCTGGTATGTTATTGTTATGAAAAAGAAGACGGCAAACAGATTAGAGATGTTCTGAAGCCGTTTGTGGAACAGCTTGCTCCTGATGCAGGGGCGAATGTGTTGATTGTTGTTGGACCTGAGGGCGGATTTTCCGAGAAGGAAACAGCTCAGGCCGATGAGGCAGGTGCGATATCTGTTGGACTGGGCAAGCGCATTTTGCGAGCCGAGACGGCTGGTATGGTTGCACTAACTTGTGTTTTATATGAATCTGGAGAAATGGGGGGAATGTAATTATGCCATCCGTGGCGTTTTACACCTTGGGCTGCAAAGTTAACTTTTATGATACAGAAGCGATCTGGCAATTGTTCAAAAACGAGGGCTACGAACAGGTAGACTTCGACGAACAGACTGCCGATGTCTATTTGATTAATACGTGTACCGTAACGAATACGGGTGATAAAAAGAGTCGTCAAATTATCCGCCGTGCCATCCGTCGCAATCCGGATGCGATAGTAGCGGTAACCGGATGTTATGCACAGACATCTCCTGCCGAGATACTGGATATCCCTGGTGTGGACCTGGTCATCGGAACCCAGGATCGGGATAAAATTTTGCCATACGTCAATGAAATTCAGGAATCCCGTCAGCCGGTTAACGCGGTGCGTAACATTATGAAAACACGTGTTTTTGAAGAAATGGATGTACCGGATTTCGCGGACCGTACGCGTGCGTTCCTCAAAATTCAGGATGGTTGCAACAACTTCTGTACCTTCTGCATCATTCCGTGGTCCCGTGGTCTTTCACGTAGCCGTGAGGCAAACAGCATTGTTCAGCAGGCACATCAGCTCGTACAAGCGGGTTACAAGGAGATTGTCCTGACAGGTATTCATACAGGCGGGTACGGAGATGACATGGAAAACTATGATCTGACCGACCTACTGTGGGATTTGGACAAAGTGGAAGGTCTGGAACGTATCCGGATCAGTTCGATTGAAGCAAGTCAGATTGATGACCGGATGCTGGATGTGATCAAGCGTTCGGATAAACTGGTTCGTCATTTCCATATTCCGTTGCAGGCAGGTGATGACACCGTTCTGAAACGTATGCGCCGCAAGTATACAACGGAAGAGTTCTATAACAAAATGTTGCGTATACGTGAGGCCATGCCGGATGTTGCAATCACGACCGATGTTATCGTTGGTTTCCCGGGCGAAACAGATGAGATGTATCGTAACGGTTACGAGTTGATGCGTAAAATCGGTTTCTCGGAAATGCACGTATTCCCGTATTCCAAACGTACAGGGACTCCGGCAGCGCGCATGGAGGATCAAGTGGATGAGGAAATCAAAAATGCACGGGTGCATGAATTGATTGAACTGTCTGAGCAGATGCAACTGGAGTATGCTGAGAAATTCGTTGGACAAGTGCTCGAGGTTATTCCTGAAGGTGAAGCAAAAGGCCGCGAAGGCAGTGGCAAGTTGCACGGATACAGTGACAACTACATTCAACTGGTGTTCGATGGAACGCCGGATATGGTAGGTAAGGTGTGCCGCGTGAAGTTGACCGAAGCCGGTGCGAATGAAAGCCAAGGTACGCTGGTTCGTGTACTGGAAGAAAATGTGAAACCCGCCGCGATGTAATTCAGGCGCTATGTACAAGGATTTCATTTCCTTGGGGAAAATACCCGGGGAGATGAGGTCCTTCTTTGCCAAGAAAAGAAATTGAAGTCAGATGGGGGAAAACATCATGAACAAAAAAGAAATTTCGGCAGGCGGCGTTGTCTACAGAACAGGTGAGGATGGCCAGGTTCAAATCCAGCTCATCGTAGACCGTTATGGTAAAACGACACTTGCAAAAGGCAAAATGGAAGCTGGAGAAACGATCGAACAGACGGCGCTTCGTGAGATTTTGGAAGAAACGGGTATGGTAGGCCGTATTGTGGAGCCTATTAATATCATTGCTTATACGTACCAGCATGCCGAGTTTGGTCCAGTGGACAAAGAAGTGCACTATTATCTCGTTGAAGCACAGAGCGGTGACCTCCAGCCTCAGATCGAAGAGATTAAAGGCGTGGATTGGTACTCTCCCGAAGAAGCATGGTCCAAACAGCAGCAGAGTGGATACGATAACAACGATGACATTTTGCGCATTGGCTTGAACAAACTGGGCATTAACGTGTAAAACAGCACGACATCTCGTTTGAATGATGGTCTACTTACTTAGACATTCTGTCGCCAATAAAGCGGATATCGTAATGACTTTATTAAACAACAGGTTTCTTTGTTGACGGGGCGAGCACAGGTGTTTTTTTGTGCCAGATGGGCAAGTAACAGAACGGTAAAGCCAGCAATGAACTGATGATGTTAAAAAGGGTCTGGGCATGCGCAATCTGTGCCCCGTGATCCGCTGACAACCAGGCCGACGCTGCATGCAGCTGGCCGATCAGCGGCATAAAAAGTAGCGCTCCCGCTATGTTGAGTACAACATGGGAGGCTGCCACGAATTTGCCTGCGGAAGCTCCCCCCGCGGCAGCAATAACAGCGGTGATGCAGGTCCCTACGTTAGACCCGATCACAATGGCGATGCCGATCTCTACAGGTAGCACGCCTGTCGCTGCGAGCGTAATCGCCATGCTGATAACTGCGGCGCTGCTGTGAATCAGCGCTGTCAGGCATGCACCGGCAAGAAAACCCCACCAGAGGCTGCCCGCTGACCGCTCCAGAAACCATTGGAACACGCCCATGCTCCGAAGTGGAACGGCGATGGACTGCATGACTTGTATACCTGTCATGACAAGAGCAAATCCTGCTGCCGCAAGGAAACTGAATTGGATATTGGCCAAAGTACGTCGGATGCGTTCGTGGGCATTTTGGTTGCGTTCACCAAGGACAACAAAAACAGCCCAGCCTGTTAGAGATATAAGCAACAAAGGCAGTGCGGCACGTCCGATCTGAAGACCGACAAGCTCTGTCGTTAAGCAAGTTCCAATATTGGTTCCCAAGATAATGCCGAGTGTGCGTCCGTAGGTAATTAAACGCGCGTTAGCTAGTCCTATGGTGAGTACCGTTACGGCAGTGCTGCTCTGTAGCAGAGCGGTTGCGCCTGCACTGAAGGCCATGCCCTTCCATGGGGCAGAAGTGGCGCGGTTTAACCAGCCTGCCAGCATCGGCCCCGCCATGCGTTGCAGCGCTGTCTCCATCAGCTTCATACCGCCAAAAAAGATAATCAGCCCGTACAACAGAGGCAGAATTACTTCTCTGAACATTCCGAATCATTCCTCCCGTCCCATTCCTTATCACTTATCCTATGAGGAAGCAGAGACAAGCATGACAAGCACAAGAGGAATTGAAACCTATCAGCCCTTATGCAAAAGATATGGTGATTCGGCAAACGTAGCGGAGGGGACGAAATTGAATTCGAAGAAGCGAAGCGCTCGCCTGAGAGCTTTCTGAAAGAAAGCTACATCGGAAGCATAGGCTTGACATCGGATTTTCCCTTTGGAGAAGGGAATCCAAAAAATCCGAGGACAACAGAGATCATAGAATCCATTCGTTCCCGGAGCGTCATAAAACTGCCAGCCCCCAATTTAAAAGATACGGTGATTCGGCAAACGTAGCGGAGGGGACGAAATCGAATCCAAGGAAGCGAAGCGTTCGCCTTTGTCACCGGATTTTCCCTTTGAAGAAGGGAATCCAAAAAATCCGAGGACAACAGCGATCATAGAATCAATTCGTCCCCGGAGCGGCCTTTGCCGCCAAAACCTATCTGTTCAACTAACTTACGAAAGAAGTGGATCAATCTTGCCATCCGTTACATTGGAACGAAGCCGCAAAAAGCGGTTGGAACATGCACATCCCTGGATTTTCAATAATGAAATTGCATCCGTAGACGGCAACCCGGAACCGGGCGATATCGTCAATGTACTTAATCACCAAGGTCGCTATTTGGCGACAGGTTATTATAATCCGGCTTCCCAGATTACCGTTCGTGTAGTCTCATACCAGCCTTTGGAGTTTGAACAGATGGATACCGCCTTTTTTGCGGCTCGTTTCCATGATTGTCTGCGTCACCGTGAACGCTTTATCCAGGATGGCGAAGCCTACCGTCTTGTTTATGGCGAAGCCGATTTTCTGCCTGGATTGATCGTTGATCGTTTTGGTAGCATTTTAGTTGTGCAGATCCTTACACTGGGTATGGATCGTTGCCGTGAAGCCATCGTGCAGGCTCTCATTGAAGTGATGCAGCCGGAAGGTATATATGAGCGCAGTGATGTCTCCATTCGTGAACTGGAAGGTCTGGAGCAGATCAAAGGACCGCTCTACGGGGAATGCCCGCGTCATGTGACTGTGACCGAGAATGGGCTACTTATCAAGGTGGACATCGTGGAAGGACAGAAAACAGGGTATTTCTTCGACCAGCGTGAAAACCGGGCTGCTATTGAACCATTGATGAAAGGCTGGGGATACAAAAGCGGCATCACCGTGCAACAGGTCGAGCATGAAGGAACAGAACAGCTGTTGCCTGTGAACAAAGGTGGTAAAGTGGTTACTTTCCCTTATTGGGACGGTGCCACCGTGCTGGAATGTTTCTCTCATACCGGTAGCTTTACCCTGAATGCTTGCAAATTCGGAGCGAAGAAAGTAACCTGTCTCGATATTTCCGAGCATGCGATCGAGAGTGCACGAACCAATGTGGAGCTAAATGGTTTCACGGATCGGGTTGAGTTCGTTGTAGCAGATGCTTTTCAATATCTACGTGAGCAAGTCAAAGGACTTGATGAGCGCAATGCACGAGCAAAAGCTGCGGAGCAAAAGGTAGATACCTCCAAAGCATTGTCCAGTGCTGGAAAAACGTTTGATGTCGTTATCCTTGATCCACCTGCCTTCGCCAAAACAAAATCAGCAGTCAAAGGGGCATGCCGCGGCTACAAGGACATCAACTTGCAGGGCATGAAACTGGTCAACGAGGGTGGATATTTGGTAACCGCAAGCTGTTCCTACCACATGCGTCCTGACCTCTTCCTGGAAACCATTGCGGATGCAGCTGAAGATGCAGGTAAAGTACTGCGTTTAATTGACTGGAAAGCGGCCGGTAAGGATCACCCGCAAATTTTGGACGTAGATGAAGGGCATTACCTGAAGTTCGCTATTTTTGAAGTGAGAAGCAAAAAAAATTAAGAATACTCTGTTTTTAGAATGACATCTACCCTATGAGATAGACACTTTAAAAAGTCCATCTTATAGGGTATTTTGTTTATGAGGAAAAGCTCGATCTTGGCGAACAGCTTATCTTATTGGCCGAAAAGGAACAGTGTTCAGTCCTTGTCCTGACTCATTAAAGACTAGGTTAGCAACGGCAGGATTTAATTTCGAAAAAGGAGGAGGTCTGCTCGCTATGGTTACGGGTAGGTTATTTGAAACGCGTAATTATAGACGTAGCAGGCGTACATTGACATGCGTAATTTAAAAGATGGTGTTCGAAAACAATTTTATGCTGAATTGCGGCAAATCATTGCGGCAGAAGGGTATGAGGAATATAGAGAGGCTGATTCCAGCCCCACCGACTATACTTTCAGAAAAAATGTCAAGCCGGGCATTGTTTGGAGCTTACATAGTCATCTGACTCATTCAAAACCTCCGTATGCTGTGTTTACAATCATGGCCTGCCGTTATGAAGCTGCCACTGAACGTTTACGTACATTTCTCGACAAGCATCAAATAAGGTTGATCTCCAATGTTCCAGTCGGCTTCGGCAATAGTGTTGAAAAGTATACACAGCAAAAACATTCTGTTCTTGTTTCCTCTGAAAATATACAAGAAGCTGCTCGGCAAACAGCAGACAGATTCAAAGAAGCTGAAAGCAAGTATTTGTTGCCGCGCATAGAGCAAGGTTTTGCTGTTGATGAATATTTGACCAAACGACCACACCAATGGCCTACGGGAGATCTTTTTAACTGTTGCGTAACGATTTTAAGCTACGGATTGCTAACCAATGATCAGGCATTAGTGCAAAAGGGGATTGAACGTACATTCGAGATTTTGAACAAGCCGGGATATAGCCAGAGAAACCGGGATTTTTTCGAGGCCTTGCAGAAGGCTGTAGAGCATGAATTCATTTAACGAAATGGTAAGCTTGAAAACAACTACTAGGCGTATCTGTCACAGAATTTGGTGATAACGTCAATCCACAAGAAGCTGCTGGCTGTATCGAACAGGCGGTGGCTTTTTTTTATAGCCATATTGTGTTCTTATTTGGTGGATCATGGCAAACGTATGTTCCGAAGCGGAGAAGGTATGGTATACTGGAAATTAAAATCTTGTACGTGCAGTTTGGAGGATGACACATGTCCGTACGCTTTGTTATTGGCCGGGCAGGCAGTGGTAAAAGCACACTGATTACCCGAGAAATCACATCTCTGCTTAGGCAGGAGCCTCAAGGAAAACCACTAATTCTGCTCGTTCCCGAACAAAGCTCGTTCCGGACAGAGCAGGCACTGGTATCTTCGGGAGACATCAAAGGTACGATGCGTGCCGAAGTACTTGGATTTCGTCGTCTGGCTTATCGTGTCATGCAGGAAGCTGGCGGTTCTGCTCGCGTTCCGATCGGAGCCGAGGGCAAGAAGATGCTTTTATATAAAGTCATTCAGCGTAGGAAAGAAGAACTGAGACTGTTTGCTGCTTCGGGAAGCCAGCTTGGCTTTATAGGGGAATTGACTAATTTGTATAGTGAGTTTAAACGTTATGAAGTTCATGCTTCGGCACTCGAAGAAGGGCTTGCAACATGGAGCATCGCATCGGCTTCACCTATCTTGGAAGACAAGCTTCACGATTTGAATCTAATCTACCATGATTATGAGATGGAATTGGCTGATTTATATATAGATGATGAAGATACACTGAATGAACTGACAGGTCGTTTGCCAGAAAGTACATGGTTGCAGGGGGCCGAGGTGTGGATTGACGGATTCCATGGATTCACTCCTCAGGAGATGAGTGTAATAGGACAGCTCATGTTACAAGCTTCGTCTGTAACGATTTCCCTGACGCTTGACCGTGCATACGAACAAGGGATGATGCCTGGAGAACTGGAATTATTTTATCCAACGGCAAGTGCTTACGCGCGTCTCAAAGGAATGGCTGAACATTTGGGTGTGTCTGCCGGGACAATCGTCCTTCATGATGAAGTCTTGCCGAGATTCAAGGAGCGGCCGGGACTTGCCCATCTAGAGTCCGGTTTTGATCGGCGAGTTCGCTGGAGAAGTCAGGGCGAGGATTCGGGTATACGTTTGATCGCTGCAGAGAATCGCCGGGCAGAGCTGGAGGGCGCGCTACGCGAGATGCGTCGCCTGACGCAAGAAGAAGGGGCAAGATATCGGGATATGGCGGTATTGGTTCGTGGATTGGAGACCTATGCTGATATTGCAGAGCCGTTATTCAAGGATTATGATGTTCCGGTCTTTCTGGACAGAAGACGAAGTGAGTTACACCATCCATTATCCGAATTTATCCGTTCGGCACTGGATATCGTTCGCCGCAACTGGCGTTATGAGGATGTTTTCCGCTGTGTCAAGACGGATATGTTGCTTCCGCTGGATGGTTCAATCACGCGTGAGGATATGGATCAACTGGAGAACTATGTGCTCGCTTGCGGTATCCATGGATATCGCTGGACCGATGGTAAGCCGTGGAAGTATGTACCGAGTCTGTCTTTGGAGAATCAGGGTCATGAAGGAAGTAGCCGTGGACGCGACGCAGTGTTATCGTTGATGGAAAGCTGCCGAACCTTGATTACGTCAGCACTCGGCCCGTTTGAGAAACGAATGAAAAAAGCAAAAACGGCTACTGCTCAGTGCGAGGCATTATTTAGACTGCTAGAGGATGCTGACATTGCACATAAGCTGGATCAGATGTCTGCTGAAGCCAAGGCACAGGGTGACCCGGAACGTTCTAGAGAGCATCGTCAAATGTGGGGAGCCGTATTGGATCTTCTTGACCAGATGGTTGATATGATGGGCAATGAACGTCTGGATATCACTTTGTTTGCGGGTATGATGGAGACGGGACTGACGGAACTCAAGCTGGGGCTTGTTCCCCCGGCCCTTGACCAGGTGTTGTTTGGTTCGATGGATCGTACACGTCTGCGTGACATGAAATATGTATTTATTCTTGGTGCGGTTGATGGGGAACTGCCAGCGATCCCTCAGGACAACGGAGTACTCACGGAGCAGGAAAGATTGTTGCTGACAGAGAGAGGCATGGGGCTGGGTCCTGGTGCAACGAGACTCATGCTGGATGAACGTTTTCTCATCTATACCGCTCTGACCGCTGCCAGCAAGCAGTTATGGCTGAGCTTTCCTGTCGCAGATGATGAAGGTAAATCACTACTCCCTTCCGAGATTGTGCGCCATGTACGCAAAATGTTTGGCTTGCAGGAGCAACCCTTGCTTGCCCAGCCGCCCGTCTCGAATTTGGAATCCGTGCACCTCTCTTACGCGATTCATCCGGAACAAAGCCTTTCCATGCTGATTGGACAATTGCGAAGATGGCGTAGGGGAGAAGACATTCCTGAAATATGGTGGGCAGTCTATAATTGGCATGTAAACCGGGAAGCGAGCCGTCCTGTGCTGGAGCGATTGCTGGGTTCTGTCTTTTATCGTAACCGTGCGCGGAGACTGGAAACGGCAACCAGCCGCAGGTTGTACGGGACGGAGGTAAGAACGAGTGTTTCACGGATGGAACGGTTTGTAGCCTGTCCATTCTCTCATTTCGCATCACATGGGCTGAAGCTGAAGGAGCGGCAATTATATCGCCTTCAGGCTCCGGATATCGGGCAGTTGTTCCATGCTGCACTGAGTCAACTAGCGATGCGCCTGCGTGAGGAAAATCGTAGCTGGGGCAGTCTGACACCGGATCAATGCCGCCAGGAAGCCGAGCAGACGGTGGAGCAGATCGCTCCGCAGCTCCAAGGGGAAATTTTGCTTAGCACAAAGCGTTATGGGTATATTTTCCGCAAATTAAAAGATATCGTCAGCCGGGCATCTGTTATTTTGGGTGAGCAGTCCAGACGCGGCAGTTTTGAACCAATCGGGTTGGAGCTGGATTTTGGTCCAGGGAAACCTTTGCCGCCACTACGTTTTGAACTGGAGAATGGGTGTGTACTGGAGATTGTCGGCCGGATCGACCGAGTGGATGTCGCTGAAGGAGAGAACGGTCTGTTGTTAAGAGTAATTGACTACAAATCCAGTCAGACCGATCTCAAGCTTCATGAAGTTTACTACGGACTATCGTTGCAAATGCTCACCTATCTGGAAGTGTTGCTTAGCGCTGCTGAGGAGTGGTTAGGGGAGACGGCGATGCCAGGAGGTACCCTTTATTTCCATGTGCATAACCCACTACTGCAATCGGCAAACGGTATGACATCGGAACAGGCAGGACAGGAACTTCTGAAACGCTTTAAAATGAAAGGTCTGCTACTCGCTGACCGTGATGCCGTTGCTCAAATGGATAATACCCTTGATAAAGGACATTCCGCAATTATTCCAGTGGCATTAAAAGCAGATGGCAGTTTTTACAGCAGTGCTGCTGTAGCGACGCCAGAACAATGGGATACGTTGCTTGCTGCTGTTCGTGGTAATATTCGCGAGATTGGAACTCGCATTACAGATGGAGATACAGCCATTGAACCGTACCGGATACAGCAGGAGATCGCCTGTACGTTCTGTTCATATAAATCACTCTGTCAGTTTGATGAAAATATTGAGGGGAACGACTATAAACTGCTTTCCAAACCGGGCAAACAGCAAGTTTGGGATATGTTGTCTCACAGCAAGGAAGGGGAATCGTTATGATGCATATGCCTAAACCGGAAGGCAGCTTCTGGAGTGATGATCAATGGAGCGCCATTTCCGAGCGTGGAGAAGATATTCTGGTCGCCGCAGCTGCAGGATCAGGAAAAACAGCTGTTCTGGTGGAGCGGATTATCCGAAAAATTGCAGACCCTTCCCAAGGATTCAGCGTGGACCGCTTGCTGGTAGCCACGTTTACGAAGGCAGCTGCGGCCGAGATGAAACAGCGTATTCGGGAAGCGCTGGAACGTGCGCTTGAGGAGCAACCGGAGGAGGAGCATTTGCGCAGGCAGTTGTCGTTGCTCGGACGGGCATCCATTACAACGCTGCACTCCTTCTGTATGGAAGTCATTCGCAGGTATTATCAGCAGATTCCGCTAAATCCGGCTTTTCGTATTCTGAATGAAAATGAGGCTGAGATGCTCCGTCAGGAATTGCTGGAGGAGTTGTTCGAGGAGAAGTATGGCGAAGAAGACGAGGGCAGTACGTTCCGCGAACTGGTGGACTGGTTCAGCGGAGAGCGAAATGATGATGCGATGCACCGGCTGGTGCAGCGTTTATATGATTTCTCGCGAAGTCATTCCTGGCCAGATCACTGGTTGATGGAAATGGCTGAAGCTTTTCAGGTGGAAAGCGTAGAGGCACTGGGGCAATCGACATGGGTGCAGAGCATTTTACGGGATGCGGCTCTCGCTTTGGGCGGGGCGGCAGGTTTGCTGCGGCAAGGAATTCAGATTTCGTTGCAACCGGAGGGTCCTGCACCTTATGCGGAGACACTCAAAGAGGATTTGGCGATGGTTGAAGAGCTTTTATCCGCTGTTGAAGTCATGCCTTGGGAAAGGTTGCCTGAGGTATTCCAGCCAGTTGCATTTGGCAAATTGAAACCTTGTAAAAAAGATCAGACCGACCCTGGTTTGCAGGAACAGGTGAAGGAGTTGCGGGAAACGGCTAAAAAGGCTGTTGCCGATCTGAAAGGTTCACTTTTTGGCAGGAGTGCATTCTCTTTTTGGCAGGAGCTGGAACAGGCTGCACCGTTGATGCAGGAGCTTTCCCGCCTAGTCAGCACCTTTGGCGAACGGTATCTTCAGGCGAAGCAGGAACGCGGACAAGTTGATTTTAACGATCTGGAGCACTATTGTCTGCACATTTTGCGCCATGAGGATTCGACCCCTGAACATTCCATGCCTTCGGATGCGGCGATGGAATATCGTGCGCGTTTTGATGAAGTACTGCTGGATGAATATCAGGATACCAATACGGTTCAGGAGGATATCGTCAGGTTGATCTCCAGAGAGAATCCAGGTAACCGATTTATGGTTGGTGATGTTAAACAGAGCATTTACCGTTTCCGCTTGGCTGAACCCGGCCTGTTCATGAACAAATACCGTAACTACACTCCGAGTGTTCATGTGGATACAGGTGATGACGAAGAGAATGGTACAAGAAAGGGGATAGCAACGGGAACGGGGAAACGAATTGACCTTGCCCGCAATTTCCGCAGTCGTGCCGAAGTGGTGCATTCCGTCAACGTCATATTCAGACAGTTGATGAATGAAGGGGTCGCCGAGATCGCTTATGATGAACGGGCTCAGCTGGCTTACGGCGCTTCCTTCCCGTCAGAGACACTTGGAAGCGAAGCTTACACACCTGAGCTTATGTTAATCGATCGCCAAGGCGGCGGCACGGATGTGTCCGAAGGTGCGGAAGACGGTGTGGATGTAGCCGCTGCTGCAGAACTGGAGAATGCCGAACTCGAAACGGCTCAATTGGAAGCGCGAGCCATCGCAGCGCGTATCCGAGAGATGGTCGGAGAGACAGACAAGCCTGCATTGAGCGTGTATGACAAGGCTTTGCAAACGATGCGTCCGGCACGTTACGGAGACATTGTTATTTTGTTGCGTTCCACGCTGATGTGGGCACCGCTGATGATTGAGGAATTCAGACAGCAGGGCATCCCTGCAGGTGGAGAGCAGAGCAAGGGGTATTTTCAAGCTACGGAAGTGGAAGTGATGTTATCTCTGTTGCAGCTTGTGGACAATCCAAGACAGGATATTCCTCTGGCCTCCGTCCTTCGCTCTCCCATTGTTGGTTTAGATGAAGAAGGGCTTGCTCAGATTCGACTGGGGGATAAAAGACAGTCCTTCTATGATGCGGTTGTTTCTGCCGCAGGAGAGTGGAGAAATGCCCACGATGGGACTGGTCAACGTTCTGAGTCCGGACGGGATTCGGATGTTGACGATTTGATCCAGATGCAGTGGCCAGAAGGCTGGTCAGAAATCGAACAGGCTCAGCGCCAATCAGCCGTTACCGCGGAGATGGAAGTTGATTCGGGAGCTGATCTGCACACGGAAACGTTTGAACAAGATGCAGGCTTTATGGGCGGAAAAGAAGGAAACGAACTCGCGCACTCGCAGTTGCAACAGAAACTCATTCATTTCATGCGTCAGCTGGAACAGTGGAGACTTGAGGCAAGGCAAGGCAGTTTAAGTGAGCTGATCTGGCGGATTTACCGGGAGACCGGATATTTGGATTGGGTTGGCGGACTTCCTGGCGGTCAGCAGCGTCAAAGTAATCTGAAGGCTCTGTATGATCGCGCGCGTCAATATGAGGAAGCAACTGCAAACCGCGGGCTGTTCCGCTTCCTGACATATGTCTCAAGACTACGGGAAAATGGCGGAGACCTGGGCACCGTAGCCAGTGGTTCAGGGGAACAGGATAATGCCGTACGTATTATGACAATCCATCGAAGCAAAGGATTGGAGTTCCCGATTGTGTTTGTTGGCGGTATCTCCAAAATGTTTAATCAGCAAGATCTGCATGCACCGTTTCTGATGCACAAGGAACTTGGTTTTGGCCCAAGGTTCGTGGACCGTGACAACAGGGTGGCCTATCCTACATTAGCCAATCTGGCTATACGTCGCCGGGCTCAGTTTGAACTGCTTGCGGAAGAAATGCGTGTGCTTTATGTGGCTTTAACCCGGCCAAAAGAAAAAATGGTGCTGGTAGGCACCGTGAAGGACGCTGCCAAAAAAGCACAGACCTGGTCACAGGTTAAAGACAGTCCAGAGCTTGCGCTACCCGATTATCTGCTTGCTGCGGGACGAAATTATCTGGATTGGATCGGGCCCGCTTTGATCAGGCACCGGGACGCCGAGGTGTTGCGTGAGCTTGCAGGTGATCGTGATTCTTATGCGGCTTGCCTTGCGAGTGATGAATCTCGCTGGAGCATATCTGTGGTTGCTGCGGATCGGGTATCTCTTCAGCAACACGCCGACCTTGTAGAGCGTGAAGAGGATGTATTAACTGAATTGCGGAGAGAACGATTGGCTGCTTTGCAGGCCGTGAGACCCGTCAGATTAAACCCATCGGTAGAAGTGGTCGGGCATCCCGAAGGCGTACAATCCAATCCACTTTCAGAGATTGATTCGGTTACCGCAAATCAGAAGACGGATGAACTAGTGAATCTAAAAGCAAACAGTGAAGAGGCTTTGGATGTTGATGCTCAAAATGCGTTTGTGCGTGAGATCGATAAGCGGCTTTCCTGGACGTATCCATATGAATCAGCTACACAAGTGGCGGCGAGCACTTCGGTGACCGAAATCAAGAGTCTGGTATCGACACAGGAGGATGCTTCGTACCCCGTCATGGAAGAACTGCAGGAACAAGCTTGGACTGGAGGCAGTAATAGCAATTGGTCTGGAAGCGATGATAGTAAGACAAGCCCAGCGACACAATCTTCGTTCAAACTACATTTGCGTCGTCCCAAATTCATGGGAGAGCGGCAGCTGACAGGAACAGAACGGGGAACGGTGTACCATACGCTGATGCAGCATCTCCCTGTTGACGGATCTGTTGTGGATGAAGCAGTTGTTGATGAGACGATTTCGCGCCTGCTGGCGATTCAAATATTGCTTCCTTATCAAGCAGAGGCGATTGAACGAAGTGAACTGATTACCTTTTTTGATACACAACCAGGAATGGAAATGTTGCGTGCGGCGTGGATTCGAAGGGAAATCCCGTTCACGTATGGTCTCCCGGCACATCAATCTCCTGCGGAATGGATTCGTGGATTACGGCCAAACGAGGAGCAGGAGATACACAGTGAAAACGATAGAGTACAGGCTGTGCTACAGGATGAAACGGTGCTTGTCAGGGGGATTATTGATTGTCTTTATGAGGTTGATGGAGAACTTGTTCTGCTAGATTACAAGACGGATCGAGTGCTTGAACATCGCGGAGGAGTTGAACCTCTGGTTGAAAACTACCGGTTCCAGCTGCGGCTGTACGAACGGGCAATTGAAGATATATTGGGTCGCCAAGTCGACCACACATGGCTTTATTTTTTCGATGGCGGTCATGCGGTTAAGTTATAAAGGGGCTTGGAGTTTCTGAGTGTTGAATATCTTTTGTTCAATGAGTGACGAATGAGGGATGAAATGATAGAAGACGTAGTAGAGAGAGGTGGAACGGACGATGCGTATCTTGCATACGGGAGACTGGCATCTGGGGAAAACGCTGGAGGGACGAAGCCGGCTCCGCGAACAGGAGGATTTCATTGATGAACTCGTCAAACTAGCGGACGATCAGCAGGCTGATGCCATTTTGATGGCTGGAGATGTGTATGATTCGGTGAATCCGCCTGCGTCGGCGGAACAGCTGTTTTATGAGGCGGCGGCACGTTTGACTGAAAGTGGCAGGCCACTTGTTGTCATTGCAGGTAACCATGATCAACCCGAACGTGTAGCCTCGGTAACTCCCCTTGTGAACAGACAGGGAATTACATTAGTGGGTACACCTGTGTCAGAGGCTGTTGCTATTCATACCCGTCGAACCGGGGAGACGGCGCATATTGCGGCTTTGCCCTACCCCTCGGAAGCGAGATTAAATGAGCTATTAACCACAGATGGTGACGAAAATGTACTGCGTCAAGCATACAGCCGCAGAGTAGGGATGTTAATGCAACGTCTGGCGTCTTCCTTTCGTCCGGATACAGTCAATCTCGCTATGAGTCATATCTATGTATTGGGCGGAGTAGAGAGCGATTCTGAACGGCCTATTCAGGTGGGGGGAGCGTACACTGTAGATCCTTCTTCCCTGTCCACTGGTGCTCAATACACAGCTCTGGGACATCTCCATCGTGCGCAAGCCGTCAAAGGAGACGGTGTGATTCGGTATAGTGGGTCTCCCCTGGCGTACAGCTTCTCGGAAGCAGGGCAGAGCAAATCCATTACGATGGTGGACCTTACGCCAGGTGGAGCTGCACAAGTAGAAGAAGTGTTGCTTACCTCAGGCAACCCACTCGTTCGTTGGAAGGCGAGAGGCGGTCTGGCGGAAGTGTACCGTTGGCTGGACGAAGGGCGTGACTCACAGGCATACATCGACATGGAAGTCTGGCTGGAGGATGCAATGTCTCTAAAAGAAATTCAGCAGTTACGTAAAGCTCATGAGGGCATTATCCATATTCGCCCGGTGTATCCGGAGATGGAGGCCGCAGGGTTCACGGAACAACGTTCAGAACTGCCTGTGCATGAGCTTTTTCGCAAGTTTTATCAGCGCCAAACCGGTGGAGCGCTACCAGAAGATAGCTTGGTACAACTGTTTCTGGAGTTAGTGGATGAAGATGAGCCAGGCGTGCGTGAGGAGGTCGAAGGTCGATGAGACCGATTATATTGAAAGTCGCCGGGCTGCAAAGTTATCGTGAGATGCAGGAGATTGATTTTACGGTACTTACGGAAACAGGTTTGTTTGGTATTTTCGGACCTACCGGCAGCGGGAAGTCTTCCTTGCTTGATGCGATCACCCTCGCCATGTATGGCAAGGTGGAGCGGGCAGTCAATGGTACACAGGGTATCATGAATCATGCTGAAGATTCGCTATCGGTTGCTTTCACGTTTGAGCTTGCTTCGGCGGCTGGAACCCGTAGATTTCGGGTCGAGCGGCGCTTTAAGCGTAACAATGAAGTGTCCGTCAGTAATACGGTCAGCAAGTTTATTGAAACGATTGATGGAGAAGATCAAGTGTTAGCTGACAAGCTGGCAGAAGTTAATCGGTGCGTTGAAGATGTGATTGGCCTGAAAATGGATGATTTTACGAGAGCGGTAGTATTACCGCAAGGGAAATTTGCCGAATTTCTTTCCCTGAAAGGCAGTGAGCGGAGGCAGATGCTGCAGCGGCTCTTTCATCTGGAGAAGTATGGAGATCAGCTCGCGATTAAATTAAGTCGGCGGGTCAAGGATAATGATATGGCTCATCAATCCCTTGCTGCGGAGCAGCAGGGACTTGGCAATGCGAGTAAAGAAATGCTTGAAGAAACAAAACAGTTGCTTAAGGCAGCGGTTCAGCACGCAGAATCCTCACGGAAAGAGCTGGATTCGGCGGTGAAGGAAGCAGAACAGTTCGGCCGGATTCGTGAGCTGAATAAGGAACAACAAGTGCGATTGCAAGAACAGCAACAACTCCACGCCAAGGCGGAACAGATTGAAGCGGATGAGGAGCGTTTGAAACGGTCGGGAGCAGCAGAGAAGATGCTACCTGCCCTTCAGTCGGTTCAAGACGCATCAGAAGCCCACAAGCAGCGACGGATGGAAGCAGAAACTGCTACGAAACTGGCGTCGGAGCATGAACATGTGGCTTTGCAGGAAGCCGAAAAGGCAGAAGAGGCTCGGGTGCAGCTTGGAGCCGAAGAGCCCAAATTGCTCCTGCGTCTGGATCAATTGGAACAGGCCAAAGAGCTGCAACGCGAACGTGATGTTTTGCAGGCGGATTGCTCACGGCTAGCACAGTTGATGGAGAAAGGGCAGGCCGAACAGGCAAACTTTAGACAACAGCTGGAAAAAGAGCAGGAACTGCAAATGCGTGGACGCAAACGGCGTGAGGAATTACAGGAAAGTCTCAAACCGAATGAAGTGAAATCTGAGGAACGCAGACGACTGCAAGCCGCGCTCGAGCTGAAACATCGGATCGATACAGCGTTTGAGCAGGTGAAACAGCAGAAAGCGGACATGCAGACCTATCAACAGTCTGCAGAACAAGGGGCTGCCAAGCTGGGAGTGGCAGCTGCGGAAGAGGGACGCCTGACCGAACAACGCGAGCAATTGGTGGAACAGGCGTCAGCAGGTCTTGAGGCCTTGCTTGCCTGTGAGCAGGATATGAACAGTGAACAGCGCTTGCTGGCCCGTGCGGAGGAGCAGCTACGCCGTTCGATGCGTGAGCAGGAGATGCATCGGCTTTCCGCTGCCTTACGCGCCGAATTGCGGGACGGCGAGCCATGCCCGGTGTGCGGCTCCGCACACCACCCGCTCCCGGCTGCGCCGCCGGGAGAAGGTCCGCACGCAGACGATGCGGACCTGGAACTGCTGCGCAGCCTGCACGCGGAGCTGCAGGAGCTGCGCTTTGGGCTGCGCCAGCAGCTGCACGAACGTCGCAGCCTGCTGACGCAGCTTGGCGCCGCGGCCGGCGATGCCACGGCCGCAGCCGAGGCCGCGCCTGCGGCAGCGGAGCCCGAGCCTGCCGGATCGCCCGAGGATGGGCGATCTCCGGCGGGCTGGGCGGCGCGTGCTGCTGCGCTGCGCAAAGCCGCGCAGGCGCTGGCTGCCGCAGCAGCGCCGCTGCAGGGCGAAGCCGCCGCGTTGCAGCAGGCGGCTTCTGGCGCGCAGCAGCGCCGCATGGAAGCGGCAGCTGCGCAAGAGGCCGGCCGTGCCGGGCTCGCCCAGGCGGAGCGCAAGCTGGCCGAGAGCGAAGCCGCTGCGGCTGCGTTGCAGAGCCGCTGGACCGCGGAAATGCCTCACATCGCCCAGGAGGAGGCCGCAGGCCTCTATCAAGCGATGCAGGAGCGCGATGCACGCGCCGAAGACATCAAGGAACGTCTGGCCAAAAGCGTGACGTTCCTTGAGGAGAAAGAGCGGCTTGTCCAGTCATTGCAGCAGAAGCTGGTGGAACTCGACAAGCAACTGATCCAGTGGCAGACCGAATGGCAAGGCGGTAGCAAACAACTGGCCCAGAAAGAAGAACGTTTGCGCCAGTGGGTAGGAGAGCAAAGGGTAGAAGATCTGATCCGCGAGACACAGGATCGCCTGGATGGATTGCGCAAGACTGCCGAGCTAGCTGCAGAGCGATTCAAACAAGCGGATGCACAGAAGCAGGAATCGGTGAAACGTGACGTAATGGCCGGGCAGGCCGCCGCATCAGCTGCAGAACATCTGGAGTTGGCACAGGAGCGCTGGCGGCTACTCTTGGAGCAATCCGCGTTCGAGACAGATATCGCTGTCACACAGGCGGCGCTGGCTGCAGAGGAAGCAGAACTGCTACAGAAAGAAATACAGCATCATCGTGAGCGAGAGCGTGAACTTGCTTCTCAGCTACGCGAATTGGAGCAAAAACTGGATGGGGCGGTTGTGACTGAAGAACAGTGGATCGCTTGCACAGAACGTTTGAAACAGGCCAGATATGAGGATGAAACTGCCCTGCAGGTGAAAGCACGTGCCGAACGGGATCTGGAGGATGTGCAGCAACGTCATGTTCGCTGGACGGAGCTGGAGACGAAACGGCTGGAGATCAGTCACCAGGGCGAGTTGCTTAGCAAGTTGCAGACCGCGTTCCGGGGGAATACGTTTGTCGAGTACATTGCCGAAGAGCAACTGATGCAGGTAAGTCATGCGGCTTCCCAGCGTCTGCGCTTCCTTACCAAGCAGAGGTATTCCCTTGAAGTGGATTCGGGCGGCGGCTTTGTGATCTGTGACGATGCCAACGGTGGTGTGAAACGTCCGGTATCAACCTTGTCTGGTGGAGAAACGTTCCTGACCTCGTTGTCGCTGGCGCTGGCACTATCCGCCCAGATTCAGCTGCGCGGGCAATATCCGCTACAATTTTTCTTCCTGGATGAAGGGTTCGGCACATTGGACCCGGAACTGCTGGATACGGTTATTACTTCACTGGAAAAATTGCATGACGATCGACTGGCTGTGGGCATTATCAGTCACGTTCCTGAACTGCGTGCGCGTTTGCAACGCAAACTGGTCGTGATTCCGGCTGGTGATGCGGGTACAGGTTCCAGGGTTGTGATGGAAAGCCTATGAGTCCAGGATGTGTATAAATGATTTATTTGTAAAAATATTTCTTTTTTTGATATCACGCGATAACAAGTGAGTTTCGTCACAGATACAGGTTCAACCTGCTGTTATACTACAGTTAAGCCGACAAACTTGTTTTAAGCCCCCCGTCGGACATCTGTTCAGGAAGCTTCCTGTATAGATGTCCGCGTAGCCGGACTTCTTCGGAAGGCCGCTCACGAGGGGCTTCTTTTTTTGCATTCTTGTTCAAAACGTCTTGAACACAGTGTCAATTCGCCCAGAGTTGAATACGATGAAGGGTGAAGAAGAACTGAATTGGGAGGCGATTAGGCATGGATAAGGTAGCGGCTAAAAAACTATGTAAGGATCACATTCATCGTTATGTCTGTATCCAGATGAATGATGGTTCATACTATGATGGCATTGTAGAGAATGTGGATGATGAGATGATTTATTTGGCTGTTCCGGTTGGCAATGAAGTCATGGGAGGTCATGCAAATGCAGCGCCCAATATGATGCCTATGGTTCATTATCCGGCGACGCCAGCTCGTGGGTTTTATCCTGGATACGGGTACCCCGCTCCTTACCCTTATTACGGATATGGCCGCAGACGTTTTAACAGGCTGGTTCTGCCTTTGTTTGCCCTGACGGCACTAACCTTATTGCCGTACTATTAAAATGGTTTAAATCCCTATTAATTCGTATCAAAGAAATCATCATCCAATCACGGTCATACCTCGGCAATGGGACACCTTGCCTCTAGGTGTGGCTTTTTCCTTTACAGACAATCAGAGAGCAGAAAGGAGTCATCGGTCAAGCATTGGACGTACGATTTTACTTTTAGTATGATATA
Source organism: Paenibacillus sp. RRE4 (assembly GCF_031844205.1). Classification (NCBI taxonomy): domain Bacteria; kingdom Bacillati; phylum Bacillota; class Bacilli; order Caryophanales; family Paenibacillaceae; genus Paenibacillus; species Paenibacillus sp. RRE4. The sequence goes on along the minus strand of NZ_JAUZUT010000001.1, from coordinate 3,438,291 downwards.
GGGGTATACATAATTTGAACTCAAAGGAAGGAGGGATTGTACGATGGATTGCTTATTTTGCAAAATTGTAGAGGGCACCATTCCCTCCAACAAAGTACTGGAAAACGATCATGTAGTCGTATTTCACGATATTCATCCTGCGGCACCGACCCATGTGTTGATTGTTCCGAAGAAACATATCGCTTCCATGAATGATGTAACCGCAGAGGATCTGCCCTTGATCGGAGAAATTCATATGGCTGCACAGGAGGCTGCCAATCGGCTCGGTGTGCAGCAATCGGGATACCGCCTGATTAACAATTGCGGCCAAGATGGCGAGCAGACGGTGCACCACTTGCACTACCATTTGCTGGGCGGAACCAGACTTGGTGCGCTTACAAGTTTGTCTGATTCACACCAATAAAAAGGTCGTATGACGTTACTCAAGTTGTAAATTTGTTTTTGCACTTGAAAAAATGCTGTAGCTCAGCTAATATTAAGGGATCACGTTAAGGTTGACACTTTTATTGCCTTTCGCCTATAATGAAAGATGATGAACCGTGTTATTGCTCTTGGACGGTCTGGTCGGAGGGAGGGAAAACTGGTGTCTGAAACTAAAGTTCGCAAAAACGAGACTATTGATGCTGCACTTCGTCGCTTTAAACGTTCCATCGCTAAAGATGGCGTATTGGCTGAGGTGAAGAAACGTAAGCATTATGAGAAGCCAAGCGTAAAGCGCAAGAAAAAGTCCGAGGCTGCTCGTAAGAGAAAGTTTTAGGAGGATTTTAACTACATGAATCTTAGCGAACGATTGAACGAAGATATGAAGCAAGCGATGAAGAGTAAGGACAAGTTCAGACTCTCCACCATTCGGTTGATTCGTTCGACGATCAAGAATCTTGAAATAGATTTGAAAAGAGATTTGGATGACAACGAAGTGCTTGATATCCTGAGTCGTGAAATCAAACAGCGCAAAGATGCCCTCCAAGAATTTGGCAAAGCAGGTCGCGAAGAACTCGCGGCAAATGCCGAAGCGGAAATTGAAATACTTATCCAGTATCTTCCTGCACAGCTTACCGAAGAAGAAATTAAAGTAATTGTACAGCAGACCATCCAGGAAACCGGTGCTTCTTCGAAAGCCGAGATGGGGAAAGTGATGGCGGCCCTTATGCCGAAAGTCAAAGGCAAAGCGGACGGCAAACTGGTTAATCAAGCAGTTCAACAATTTCTGCAATAAAGCAAATTCAATAAACACCTCCTGACTTGTCAGGGGGTGTTTTTTCATGATTTATTCGATACTCTTCTCCTGTTCATACTCTATTCATCTCCATATGAAATTGCGAGATACCTCTTTAGAGAGCACGTTTAGCACAACATGCTGGCAAATAAAAGATCACATAAGATCGAAGTAGCGGCACTTATTATGGCGTGTCTTGCTCATCGAAAATGCTTGAGATTTATAAAATATTGGATTATAAACTTGATTTTGGGTATATATTTCTTGCATTTGCCGGAGTATTCAAATATAATCTTAAGTTTTTGAAACGTAATGTTGCATTGTACGTAATAAATACCATAAGCTGGACAGTATAACATTATTGGAAAAGGGGGGACTAATGTGAAGGGAAAGCGCCGGAAGAAGCTTACGGGGTCACTAATGCTCTTGATGCTGCTGACGCTTTTACTTCCTGTCTGGATTGGAATACCTTCAGCGCATGCAGCTGAGAAAAGCGGCGCCGTATATATTATTCCGGTGGATAAACCAATCGAGCAGGGATTAGGCAAATTCATGGAGCGCGGATTCAAAGAAGCAGAGAAAATGAATGCTGGTTTGATCATTCTTGATATCAACACGCCGGGAGGCCGTGTGGATACAGCAGAAGCGCTAGGTACAATGATTAAAGATGCTCCTATTGAAACGTTGGCGTTTGTCCGGGGCGATGCTGCATCCGCAGGAAGTTTTCTTGCGCTGAATGCGGATAAGATCGTAATGTCACCAGGCAGCATGATTGGCGCTGCGGCCATGGTAGACAGCACAGGCAAACATGTTGACGATCCCAAGCTGGTTGCATTCTGGAAGAGCAAAATGCAAGGAGCTGCAGAGAAGAGCGGCCGTGATGGCGAGATCGCAGCTGGCATGACTGACGTCAATATGGTGGTAGAGATGCCGGAGATCAATAAAACCAAACAAAAAGGTGAAATTATTGCTCTCTCCGCTGAGGAAGCGCTAAAAGTGGGTTATGCAGACCATATCAGCAACACGCCTGAGGAAGCAGCGGCATGGCTTGGATATAGTCAAGGAGATGTGTTCAAATTGGAACGCTCTGCTGCAGAGAATATTTCCACCTTTTTGACCAATCCAATTGTGATGACCATACTTCTGTTCCTTGGTATTGCTGGTGTCATCATTGAATTGATTGTGCCTGGATTTGGCGTTCCGGGAATTGTAGGGATTGTATGTTTTGTGCTTTATTTCTCTGGCAATTATATTGCGGGGTTTGCCGGAGCGGAAACATGGGTATTATTTACGGTCGGGCTGATTATGATGATTCTGGAGATGTTTATTCCCAGCATGGGGATTCTCGGTATTCTGGGTTCAATCGCGCTCGTGGCCGGTGTAGTTCGGGCGGCGTACGACACAAGTGATGCGTTTATCTCTCTTGGGATTGCTTTTGTAGCCGCACTTGTCGTTGTAGCGATTATCGCTGTTGTGTTCAAAGACAGAGGCATATGGAACCGGTTTATACTAAGTGACCGTTTATCTGCCGATCAAGGATATTCCTCTGCAACGGAGCGTAAAGAACTGATCGGAATGCAGGGAATCAGTCTTACACCACTTCGCCCATCAGGAACAGCGATGATTGATGGTGAGCGAATTGATGTGGTCACAGATGGTGGATTTATTCCTGTAGATACGCCAATTATTGTGATCAAAGCAGAAGGAACCCGGATTGTTGTACAACAGGCTTTGCCGGTGTAATTCTGCGTTTGCCGGAGTGATGATATCGCTTCGGCGAAGTACATAACCTTTTGCCAAGCTGCGGGCAATATGGTGAAGTGATGTTTCAGCAGCGGATTAATCAGTGTCAGTTCTGATGCTCTCTTTTCCCAAAAAACATATTGCAAACGGAGGAATTTAATCTATGGATCCAATGATCACGATTTTGCTCATCGCGGTGCTGGCTATTATCGTACTGAGCGTATTTTTCAGCTTTTTCCCGGTTATGCTCTGGATCTCGGCTATTGCATCCGGCGTACGTGTTGGTATCATTACGCTGGTGGCGATGAGATTGAGACGTGTAACACCAAGCCGGATCGTTAACCCGTTGATCAAAGCAACGAAAGCGGGTCTTCGATTAACAATGAATCAGTTGGAGAGTCACTTCCTCGCTGGGGGTAACGTTGACCGTGTTGTTAATGCGCTGATTGCTGCGCAACGTGCCAATATTCCACTCGAATTCGAACGTGCTGCAGCCATTGACCTGGCGGGTCGTGACGTATTACAAGCTGTTCAGATGAGTGTTAACCCGCGTGTTATTGAAACTCCGGTTGTATCTGCTGTCGCAAAAGACGGTATTGAAGTCAACGTAAGAGCGAGAATTACAGTACGAGCAAATATTGATCGTCTCGTCGGTGGTGCTGGAGAAGAAACCATTATTGCACGTGTAGGTGAAGGTATCGTAAGTACAAACGGTTCTTCTAACTCTCACAAAGAGGTTCTTGAAAATCCAGATCTTATTTCACGTACTGTTTTATCCAAAGGACTGGATTCTGGAACTGCGTTCGAAATCCTGTCTATTGATATCGCGGACGTAGACGTAGGTAAGAACATTGGTGCCTTCTTGCAAACTGAGCAGGCTGAAGCAGATAAACGTATTGCGCAAGCAAAAGCGGAAGAGCGCCGTGCGATGGCCGTAGCACAAGAACAAGAGATGAAAGCGCGCGTTGTTGAGATGAGAGCGCGTGTCGTTGAATCTGAATCCCAAGTACCACTTGCGATGGCTGAAGCGCTCCGCAACGGTAAAATTGGTGTAATGGATTACATGAATCTTAAAAATATTGAAGCCGATACTCAAATGCGCAACACGTTGGGAAAACCAGCCGAAGGTTCGAATTCCAGCGATCAAGGTGATTCCAAAAACGGAAGATAGGCGGTGAATGCATATGAGCCTATTCGAATGGATCTTTAATAATCTATATGTTGTAGCGGTTATTGCTTTTGCCCTCTTTTCAGTCCTTGGAAAGCTTGGGAAGTCAGCAAACCCCAATCAGAAGCGTCCAGGTAACGGAATGCCGACATTTGGCGGTGGTGATGACGCCAATCGTCGTTCAGGAAATGCTACTCCACAGCAGTCGGCATCGGATGACCGTCGTTATGAAGAACAGTATGATCAGCGCTATGACGAGGAGCGTTATGATGATCAAAGGTATGACGAAAGATATGATCCGTCACAAACAGAGCCTGCTGCGTCATCACGTCAAGCGTCTGATGATACAGGCAATTACGCTTTGGATAATATGCGGAGCTCGGTAGATGAGCAGATGAGATTGATGGAGGAGCAGCAACGTGCGGTACAGAAAAGACTGAACCGAATTTCGTCAGCAAGTGCTCCAGTTGTATCAAGTCCAAGTCTGGAAGATACAGACAATATTAACTCAGGCACATCCCGTATTCGTCCGGAGGATATCCGAACTGGAGTGCTATGGGCAGAGGTGCTCGGTCCTCCGCGTTCGAAGCAACCTTTTGGAACGAGAGGTAAGCTGTAGACGGTGATAAGTCAGGAAGTATGTAAAAGATAGAACGAAGCCTTTTCTGGGGAGCAAAATGCCTCCGGAGAAGGCTTTTTTTCGTATGCCTGTATTTTCAGCAAAATATGTACGTAACCGCTCACCAATTCTTCATAATTTCCTGAATTTGCGCATAAGTTGAACTGTAGAGGAAGGGGGAAGACCTTCGAATGACCCGGATCAGCCGCAAGCTGCGCAGATGGACCAGCGAGGTGCTGGATTTGCCGCAGGATGTGCTTTATGATATGCCACGGTTAACCCTGATCGGCAGCAAGCAACTGTATATAGAGAATCATCGCGGTGTTATCCATTTCACGCCGGATCGCATCGTACTGGCTCTGTCACAAGGTCAATTGGAGATCAAAGGCAGTGCTTTGGTCATACGTAACATTTTGCCGGATGAAGTAGCTATCGAAGGTACGATTCTGGATATTCATATGAATGGAGTGGAGGGAAACGGATGAAGCAGCCTAGTCTGTATAAATTGCGGGGAGCCGTGCGGATCAAAGTTACAGGCGGAGATATCGAGACATTAATTAATGCAATAACAGAGCAGAGACTGAGTGTATGGGATCTACGTGCACAGGATGGACGCCAGGCGGAGATGAGCATTTTGCTTCCGCATTTTTTCAGACTGCGTCCTGTTGTAAAGGGGACAGGCTGCAGAGTGAAAATTATGCACCGCAGCGGTTTTCCTTTTTTTCTCGCTCGTCTGTTTCGCAGAAAGTTTTTTGTAGGGGGCATGCTGTTCTTTGTGGCGGCACTATTTGCCCTATCGTCTATGATCTGGAATGTAGAAGTGAAAGGGAATGTAACGATTCCGACAGACGAAGTACTGGCCGCGGCTAAAAAAGAAGGCATCTACCCCTTTCAATGGGGGTTCCGAATGAAAAGTCAGGACAAGCTCTCCAGACAGCTGGCGCTGGCACTGCCTGATGTGACCTGGATTGGCGTAACGAAAGAGGGGACAAGGGTTACGATTCAGGTCGTTGAGTCCGCACAGCCTAAGCGAGAGCCTTTACTGAATCCAAGGCATCTCATCAGTAAATCCGACGCGGTGGTAACTCAGATCTATGCTGAACAGGGACGCCCCGTAGTACAGAAGAACACACGTGTCAAGAAAGGACAAGTGCTGATTTCGGGCATCCTGGGTGACGAGGAAAATACAAAAACGATTGTTGCCAAAGGCGAGGTCCGGGGCATGGTCTGGCGGGAATATGATATACAGGTTCCGCTGATTCAGAAACATCAGACGATGACCGGAGAAAGTAAAGAGCGATTTTACGTGGTGCTGGGAGATTGGGCGATTCAATTATGGGGGTACGGAAAAACTCCTTTTAGTTCATATGACACGGATACGTATCACAAACCTCTGACCTGGCGTTCATTCACCTTGCCGATGGGATGGATGACGGAGAAGGATATGGAAACGAATTTCCATCAGGAAGAGCAAGGTGTGGATTGGGCTAAAACGAAAGGATTAGAAGGGGCGCGAAATGATATTTTAGCCAAAAACGGTAAAGGCACAAAAATTTTAAGTGAAAAAATTTTGCATGAGAAGAAAGAGAATGGTAAAGTTTATATGAAAGTATTATTTGAAGTGGAAGAAAGCATCGCGGAAGAACTTCCGTTAGTCCATAGTCAAGGAGAATGAGGATATTTGTCAGAGCAAACACGCAGTATACAAATCTCGCTCCAAAGTGCGGGAGAGGGGCAATCTCTGTTTGGACCCCAAGATATTTTTCTGAAACTGATTGAATCCGAGATTCCAGCCCAGGTCGCTTCACGCGAAGCAGAGATTAATATCTTTGGTACTGTGCAACAGGTGGAATCACTTGAACAACTATTTGATGTATTACTGCAATTGATTCGCAATGGGTATGTGTTGACTGAAAGAGATGTCCAATATGCGATAGAGCTTGCTAAAGATTTGCGTGCGGATCAGCTACTGGATCTGTTTAAAGGTGAAATTACGACGACATACCGTGGTAAACCAATTCGTGTAAAAACGATTGGACAGAAACATTACGTAACCACGATTAAAAAACGGGATATTGTATTCGGGATTGGTCCAGCCGGAACCGGTAAAACGTATCTGGCTGTTGTGCTGGCTGTTGCCGCTCTTAAAGAGGGCAGTGTCAAACGTATCGTGCTTACAAGGCCTGCAGTTGAAGCGGGCGAAAGCCTGGGTTTCCTGCCAGGTGATCTGCAGGAGAAAGTAGATCCGTACCTGAGACCGCTGTATGACGCTCTATACGACGTTATGGGACAAGAACAGACGGCTAAGGCTCTGGAACGCGGATTAATTGAAATCGCTCCCTTGGCCTATATGCGTGGTCGTACGCTGGATGATTCCTTTATCATTCTGGATGAGGCACAGAACACAACGCCTGAACAGATGAAAATGTTTTTAACCCGTCTTGGGTTTGGTTCCAAGATGGTCATCACCGGAGATGTGACACAGATTGATTTACCGCGTGGCAAAAAATCAGGACTTGTGGAAGCGAGTACGATCCTGGGTGAAGTTCAGGAAATTGGATTTGTACATTTCGCCGAACAGGATGTCGTGCGTCACTCCCTCGTCCAAAAAATCATTGTGGCTTACAACCACGCCGCAGAAAATCAAGCATAGAAAGGGATTGTCTAAAGTGACCTCGAAAGAAATGTCAAAAGGCAAATCTTTTCAAAATAGAGCGACAGGATGGAAGTATAGCGTGTGGGCGCGCTATCTTCTCTTTTTGTTTTTAGTGATCCTCTTTTACGTGAGTCTTTCTTCCAAACTGTTACCTGAGCGCTACGATATTCAGGAAGGTACTCGCAGTGAGGTAGACATTGTTGCGCCAATGCAGATTCCGAATAACAAGGCTACACTGAAGGCACAGGAAGAAGCGGCCGAACGTGTGCAGCCAATATATCAGATCGTGCAGATGCGTAACGAAAACCTGATGACTACGCTACTGGATCGCATTGACCGTTTGAATCAGGACGACCAGATCTCAAGTCAGGATAAGATTGATATCTATCGGGATGAGATCCCGCAACGTCAGAAAGACTTTGTGTCTAACTATATTAATAACAATCGGAAAACAGGTACATACTCCGACACTTTACTGGAAGAGATTCGAAACGTCGTGCAGGAACAAAGTTACCGTATTCCTGAAGAAACGTATATCAAAATCTCACGTCTGACTTCAGATGATATTCAGGAAATGAAACCTGTTGCACGAGACATTGTAGCGAGATTGATGACAGACCAGGTTAGTGAGGCTACAACTGCACGGGCAAAAGTGGCGGAGATGGTTAGTGCAAGTTCGCTTAGCAAACGTACGCAGCGTGAAGTGGTACAGGAACTTACGCGTCTGGTGGTAACGGCTAACCGTTTTTATGATGAAGAGGGAACCAAGGAAGCAAAGGTCCAAGCCCGTGAAAATACACCGACGGTGTTTATCAAGCAGGGGGACACGCTTGTATCTAAAGGGGAGATGATTACCCCGGAAATGTATGCACTGCTTAATGAGAATGATTTGCTGAAAAATGAGGTCAACTACTGGCCGCAGCTGGGATTGCTTTTGTTTTCCTGTATGCTGTCGGCAGCGATTTTGATGTTTATTCAGCAAGGCAGTGGAACACATTTCAAATATAATAATGCCCAGCTGCTTATGCTTGTTCTCATCTTTATTATTTCAATTGTTGTAATGCACGTGACAGCCTTGATTCAGACCAATGAACGTCCATTTATCGGTTTTCTAGCACCGGTGGCTGTTGGAGCGATGCTGATTGCCCTATTACTGGATACATCACTTGCATTTGTATGCTCGATTCTTATCGGTATACTGTCCAGCATTATTTTGAATACACACCAGGGTCAGCTTTTTGACTTTGAACTTGGCTTCTTTGCAGTTGTCGTTTCGTTTGTGGCGATTTTTGCAACGCACCGAGCGAGTCAGCGGTCAACGATCTTAAAAGGGGCTATCATGGTCTGTCTGTTCGGATCTCTGGCTGTCTTTACACTGGCTTTAATTGATACAGGGGACTGGAACAGAACAACAACACTGTACGGCATTGGATACGCATTTGCAGGCGGGGTACTGACAGCTATTTTGGTTATCGGGCTGATGCCGTTTTTTGAAACGTCGTTTGGCATTCTATCCGCACTTAAACTGGTTGAACTTTCGAATCCAAACCATCCGTTGCTTCGCAAGCTGCTTACAGAGACACCGGGCACGTATCACCATAGCGTTATGGTTGGCAATCTATCCGAAGCGGCCGCTGAGGCTATTGGTGCAAATGGATTGCTCTGTCGAGTAGGGTCATATTATCATGATATCGGGAAGACCAAGCGGCCGATCTATTTTATTGAGAACCAAAACAACATGGAGAATCCGCATGATTCGATTGATCCCAAACTAAGTAAGTCCATTATCGTTGCGCATGCGCGGGATGGCGTTGAGATGCAGAAGGACTACAAGCTACCCAAGCCGATACGGGATATTGCCGAACAACATCATGGTACAACATTCCTCCATTACTTCTACCACAAGGCGTTGCGTCAGGCGGAAGAAGCGGGGATTGAACCGGATTTCACGGAAGAAGATTTTCGTTATCCGGGACCGAAGGCGCAATCGAAGGAGTCTGCTATTGTAGGGATTGCCGACAGTGTTGAAGCGGCCGTTCGTTCGTTACGCAAGCCAACGGTGGAACAGGTAGAGTCCATGATTGAAAAAATTATCAAAGGTCGCCTGGATGATCATCAGTTTAACGATTGTGACCTTACGATGCGTGAGCTGGATATCGTGGCCAAAACGTTAAAGGAAACGGTCATGGGCATTTTCCACTCCAGAATCGAGTATCCGGAAGAGATCAAGAAACCTAAACCCCCGGCACCTGAAGCCGGTTAATCAATATTACGAGCAGACAGGAGTTATGAAAGAATGAGTCTTAATCTCGCATGGAATAATGAACAACAGGATAAAGAAATTACAGAACCGATGATCGCGATGCTGGAGCAATTGTTGACTCTCGCAGGTGAAGCTGAGGGCATAACGGAAGGAGAAGTCGCGCTCACGTTTGTTGATGATGAGCAGATTCACGAACTGAACCGTGATTATCGTGGCATAGACCGTCCTACAGACGTATTGTCTTTTGCGATGAACGAATCGGTGGATGAAGAGCTAGACATCATTTATGAGCTTGATGAGGACGAGGAGATGGAAGAAATGCCGGATGTCCTTGGTGACATCATTATTTCTGTTCCACGGACGATAATGCAGAGTGAAGAGTATGGACACTCATTTGAGCGTGAGCTTGGTTTCCTGTTTGTTCACGGCTTCTTGCACCTGCTTGGTTATGACCATCAAGATGAAACAAGTGAGGCAGAGATGATGGGGAAACAGGAAGCTGTTCTTGCTCAAGCCGGGTTGACACGATAATGAAGAGGCGCTCCTGGGGTCTTGTATTTCTCAACGCTCTGGAAGGAATTGCTTACGGCTTGCGTACGCAACGGAATGTTAGAGTTCACACAGGGGTAGCCATTTTGATGTGTGCAGCCGGATTTTTTTTCCACATCTCCAGAACGGACTGGATGTTTGTGTTGGCAGCTGTATTTATGGTGCTGGTTACTGAATTGATGAACACAGCCGTAGAAGCCGCTGTTGACTTGGCCCAGCCTGATATTCATCCGCTCGCAAAAGCAGCAAAAGACACCGCGGCTGGGGCAGTTTTACTGGCTGCGGTGTTCGCTGTCATCATAGGATGTATTGTTTTCCTCAAACCAGTTTTGTCCTGGTTAAAGCTGGTGTTTGGATAACGGTAATCGGAAGGTTATTCTGTCATCGGAGTGACCAGTGTAATCTTAAGGTTTAAAAGTTTTAATTGCACACCACCAATAAAGTGTGCCTCTGCCTTTAAGTTGTTTCCCCAAAGATTACACAATAACAGAGAGGACAGAAAAAACATGAAGAAGCGAAGCGCTCGCCTGAAAGCTTTCCAAGGGAAAGCTACATCGGAAGCATAAGCTATCATCGGATTTTCACTTTGGAAAAAGTGATTGGAAAAAATCCGAGGATAACAGCGATCGAAAGGTTATTCTGTCATCGGAGTGCCCACTGTAATCAAACGGTTTTAATCAACTTAACTCTAAGAGCGCATCTTTATACACACCCTAAGGGAGAGAAAAATAAATGGATAATGGCTTGTTAATGCAGGAAGCAATAAAGGCACGCACAAAGGCGTACACGCCATATTCCCATTTTGGAGTAGGCGCAGCTTTGCTGGATAGCGAAGGACATGTGCATCATGGATGCAACATTGAAAATGCGGCATATACACCGGGGAATTGTGCTGAGCGTACCGCGATGTTCAGTGCTATTGCCGGAGGACATAAGCCGCGCAGTTTCAAAGCAATGGCGATCGTAGGAGATACCGAAGGGCCGATTGCCCCTTGTGGTGTATGCCGTCAAGTGATGTATGAATTGTGTGAACCAGACATGAAAGTCATTTTGGGTAATTTAAAAGGTGACTTGTTAGAAACAACAGTTGCTGAATTGCTGCCATGGGCATTTGGTCCCTCAGACCTGAACTCTGCCAAAAAATAAAATTCCAGGCCTAGGCGCCTGAGGAGGAACATATGAAAAAACAAGCATTTAAATCCGGATTCATTGCCATTATTGGACGTCCTAACGTTGGTAAGTCTACTTTGATGAATCAGGTGATTGGTCAGAAAATTGCGATTATGTCGGACAAACCGCAAACGACGCGTAACAAAATTCACGGGGTGTACACATCCGAAGAACAACAAATTGTTTTCCTGGACACACCGGGTATTCACAAACGTCAATCCAAACTTGGGGATTATATGAATGAAACAGCTTTGAACACACTTGGTGAGGTTGAAGCTGCCTTGTTCCTGATCGATGCATCTGAAGGTATGGGTGGCGGGGACCGATATATTGCCGAACAATTGAAAAGTGTGCGTACACCTGTCATTTTGGTCATGAATAAAATTGACAAAATTGCTCCGGAGGCGTTGCTGCCATTGATTGAGGAATATCGCAAACTGCATGATTTTGCGGAAATCGTGCCTGTGTCTGCTATGCTTGGTAGCAATGTGAGCACGTTGCTGGAACAAATCGGTAAGTATTTGCCGGAAGGTCCTCAGTACTACCCGGAAGACCAAGTGACGGATCACCCTGAGCAGTTCGTTTGTGCAGAGCTGATTCGTGAGAAAATTTTGCAAATGACACGCGAAGAAGTGCCTCACTCCATCGCCGTAACGATTGAAGACATGAAAGTTCAGGATAATGGTGTCGTATATATATCCGCCGTCATCTTTGTAGAGCGTGATTCACAAAAGGGGATCATTATCGGCAAGCAAGGGGCGTTGCTCAAAGAAGTAGGTAAGCGCGCTCGTCAAGATATTCAAAATCTGCTGGGCTCCAGAATTTTCATGGATCTGTGGGTTAAGGTGAAAAAAGACTGGAGAAATCAGGATCGCGTGTTGCGTGACCTCGGCTTCGGACGAGAGTAGTCGTTACAACAAGATGTGATATCAGGGCAAAAAATTTATCCATTAATTGCAACACATAGTTTTCTTTGCAGGACTCCATCCTATCGGGTATAACCAGACGTCATTTCCGAAGAGAGGATGAATTTCCGATGCGGGATTTTTCATGGAAGGTATTTTCAATGACAGGGGATGTGGAATCCTATTTGTTATATACCGAGACGTGTAACTCGTCAGGACAGGAGTCAGATACTGCAAGGGAAGTGAGTGAAGATGAAGAAGCTAAAGAATAAAGAGCTGATTCAGGAATGGTTAGGTGACGAGGCATGTTATATAGGGTGGAAGGCATTGTCATCCGCAGCATGGACTATGGTGAGGGAAATAAAATAATAACGCTTTGCACCGAAAGTGGCGGAAAAGCAGGTGTACTCGTTCGGGGGGCCAAAAAGCCCAAGAGTCGCCATGCTGCACTGGTGCAGCCCTTTACTTATGGTCAATATGTTTATTTTCGCAACACCGGCCTCGGTACACTGAATGCTGGAGAAATTATCGAATCCAATCATGAGCTCAGGGAAGATTTGATTAAGGCTGCTTATGCTTCCTATGCATGTGAACTTCTCGATCGAGTGCTTCAGGATGAAGAGACAGGGGCGTTTTGGTTCAAGCAATTAAAAGCTTGTTTGCAGGCTTTGAAAGAAGATAAAGATTCTTTAGTCATTATAAGTCTGTATGAGATGAAAATATTACAGGCAGCGGGGTACGGACCACAGTTGGATGAGTGTATCTCGTGCAGCCATGAGCGTCCCGATGAGCAATTATTTATTAGTCCAAGGCTTGGCGGTGTCTTGTGCAGGGCATGTAAACATTTTGACCCGCCAGCGATGTCCGTTAGTCCAAAGGCTTTAAAGTTGCTTCGCTTGTTTGTGCAGCTGGATCTACAGCGCTTGGGAAATATATCGGTAAGTGAATCTACGCGTAATGAAATTAAAAAGGTTATGCGGGCTTTCATGGATCACCAGCTAGGTCTTCATCTCAAATCCCGTTCTTTCCTGGATCAAATGGAAAAGTACGGGATTTGAGCTGTGATCACGCCTGAAAATAGTTGTTGACTTCATACTTTATTTTATATATCATGAAATATAAATTCTCTTTTTGGAGACATGCATTGAACGAGAAAGTAGGAAACTCGATTTAGAATATGATTGATACACATATGAGCTGAGTGAATTAGCTTGTGTATCAATGATAAGCGAGTCAGGGACGGTGAGAGCCTGATTGAATCGGTTTGTGAACAAGGCACTCGGGAGCATGAATGGACACGGAAAAGTGGGCCGAGATTAGACAAGGATTTGTTTGACTCAGGCCAAGTAGGGTGGAACCGCGGGAATAGCTCTCGTCCCTACGTCTGTACATCAGGCGTAGTGGGGCGAGGGCTATTTATTATTGCCTGTACACCTCCTATGCTTGCTAACAAACTACCCGAAAAGGAGCATGATTATGAATTTTCAGCAGATGATCTTGACGCTGCAACAATTCTGGGCCGAGCATAACTGTATTATCGTTCAGCCATATGACACGGAAAAAGGGGCAGGCACGATGAACCCGATGACCTTTTTGCGTTCACTTGGACCAGAGCCTTGGAAAGTGGCTTATGTTGAGCCTTCCCGCCGTCCATCCGATGGACGTTATGGCGAGAACCCTAACCGGTTGTATCAACATCACCAGTTCCAGGTCATTATCAAGCCTTCTCCGGATAATATCCAAGAAATCTACCTGGAAAGTTTGAATCGTCTAGGGATTGATCCGCTCAAGCATGATATCCGGTTTGTTGAAGACAACTGGGAGAACCCTTCGCTTGGCTGCGCAGGTCTTGGCTGGGAAGTTTGGCTGGATGGGATGGAGATCACGCAATTTACGTATTTCCAGCAGGTCGGCGGAATCGAAACGAATCCAGTAGCAGTGGAAATCACGTATGGTATGGAGCGTCTTGCTTCTTACATACAGGAAAAAGAAAATGTATTTGACCTTGAGTGGGTTGAAGGTATTGCCTATGGCGACGTATTCCGTCAACCTGAATATGAGCATTCCAAATATACATTTGAAATCTCTGACGTAAAAATGCTATTTACCCTTTTTAATATGTATGAAGAAGAAGCGAACAAAGCGATGGCACAGCACCTAGTATTCCCGGCATATGACTATGTGTTGAAGTGTTCCCATACGTTCAACTTGCTGGATGCGCGAGGCGCGATCAGTGTTACAGAACGCACAGGGTACATTACCCGTGTCCGCAACCTCGCTCGTCAAGTAGCAGCAACATATGTAGAAGAGCGCGAGAAGCTGGGCTTCCCGCTGATCAAGAAAGGGGGAGCCGAGAATGTCTAAGGATCTGTTGTTTGAGATTGGTCTGGAAGAAGTGCCTGCTCGTTTTATGCGCGCAGCTATCGCACAACTTCAGGAACGCATTGTGAAATGGCTTGATTCATCCCGTATTGCCTATGGTGAAGTGCAAGCTTACGCGACACCACGCCGTCTAGCTATTTTGATTCAGAACGTAGCTGACAAACAGGAAGATGTGGAAGAAGAGGTAAAAGGGCCTTCCCGCAAAATAGCGCTTGATGACAGCGTTAACTGGAGCAAAGCAGCACTCGGATTTGCACGCAGTCAAGGTGTTGAGCCTGATCAATTTACTTTCAAAGAACTGAACGGTGTTGAATACATTTATGCAACGAAAAGTAGCAAAGGTGTAGATACAGCATCCGTAATTGGCGAAGGTTTGTTATCCGTATTACACGCCATGACTTTCCCGAAATTTATGCGATGGGCGTCCTTTGATTTCAAATTTGTTCGTCCTATCCGATGGATTGTTGCATTGTTTGGCACGGAAGTGATTGATCTTGAAATAACGGGTGTAAAAGCGGGTAACGTAACGCGTGGGCATCGTTTCCTGGGCAATGAAGCAGTGGTATCCGAGCCTTCGGCTTACGTGGACGTGCTTCGTGCTCAGCATGTCATTGCAGATATTTCCGAACGTGAGCAGATGATTGTATCCCAGATTGAGGCGCTTGCTGCCGAGAAAAACTGGAATATTGCAATCAAAGAAGATTTGCTTGAAGAGGTATTGTTCCTTGTCGAAACGCCAACCGTATTGTTTGGCACATTTGATTCCTCCTTTTTGAACATTCCGCAGGAAGTTTTGATTACCTCCATGCGTGAGCACCAACGTTACTTCCCGGTATTGGACCAGGGAGGTCAGTTGTTGCCGTATTTTGTTACGGTTCGCAATGGCGGCAGTGATTCGCTTGATGTTATCGCTAAAGGTAACGAGAAGGTGCTGCGTGCACGTCTGTCAGATGCAAAATTCTTCTACGAGGAAGACCAAAAGCTGGAGATCAAGGACGCATTGTCCAAGCTTGAAAGCATCGTCTTCCAAGAAGAACTTGGCACGGTGGGAGATAAGGTTCGCCGCATTCGTAAAATTGCTGACAGCCTGGCTACGAAATTGCAAGTATCTGGTGATGTGGCTGAATCGGTTAGCCGGTCCGCAGATATCTGCAAGTTCGATCTGGTTACGCTGATGGTTGGTGAATTCCCTGAATTGCAAGGTGTGATGGGTGAGGATTATGCTCGGAAAGCTGGGGAAAAAGAAGAAGTTGCTAAGGCTGTATTCGAGCATTATCAACCTCGTTTCGCCGGTGATCAATCTCCTGCATCTCTTGTGGGTGCGATTGTTAGTGCGGCAGATAAGATAGATACAATTGTAGGATGTTTCTCTATTAACATTATTCCTACAGGTTCTCAGGATCCGTACGCACTTCGCCGCCAGGCAGCAGGTATTGTACAAATTTTGCTGGATCATCAGCTTCCACTGGCATTGTCCGATGTCTTCGGCGCGGCACTTGAAGTTCACGCTCAGATGAATCTGTTGAAACGTGCAGATGCAGAGGTGCGTAAAGATTTACAGGACTTCTTCGCATTGCGTGTGAAAAAATTGCTGTCCGAAACGGTTCGTTATGACGTTGTTGATGCAGTGATTGCTTCCGGATTCGATGATATCAGTGCAATCGTTCCTAAAGGTGAAGCGTTGATGAAAGCCGTGCTGGCAGCGGAAGAATTCAAAACAACACTGGAATCGTTCAACCGTGTAGGAAACTTGGCTAGCAAAGCATCAAACGCTTCGGTACATCCTGAATTGTTTGTAGAGGATGGAGAGCGTCAGCTGTTTGATGCCTGGAATCAAACGAAGGAAAACTATCGCGATGCATTGTCCAAGCATAACGCTTCAGAAGCTTTGGCTATCGCTTCAGCATGGAAGGAAGCCATCACGGTGTTCTTTGACTCTGTTATGGTCATGGCCGAAGATGAAGCGGTGCGTGCGAATCGACTGGCCCTTCTTGCTGCCATAGATCAAGATTTGAAAGGCTTTGCTGATTTCTCCAAACTGGTTGGATAAGTACGGCAGTTCAATGATTATCTTTGTACAATTCAGCAAAACATAAATACAGTATTAAAGAACGAAATATGAGGGTATAAATATACGGAACGGGTTGCTCAATGATTTGGACAACCGCTCCGTATTTTTAGCCTCTGTTTTTTCTCCATTAGACACAGAAGGATTTTCAATGACTGAGGTCGTATATTACAATATGCAGATATTTTATGAAACCGGGTGGTATAGGTTTGAGTGAATTGAATATACGTCACATCGTTGTTGATGGAGATGCTTGCCCGGTCAAGACGGAGATCGCCAATACCGCACGTCTCTTTCAGGTTCCTGTATTGCTTGTTTCTTCCTTTGATCATTTGTTGCAGGGGGGAGAAGGAGTACGAACCGTGCAAGTGGATCGCAGTGATCAGAGCGCAGATCTGTACATTGCGAATCATATTAAGCCATATGATGTGGTTATTACGCAGGATTATGGATTAGCGGCGTTGGCTCTTGGCAAACGTTGTTATGTTTTATCTTTTAGAGGCCGAGAATTTAACGATCGAGATATTGATTTTATGCTTGATTCCCGCCACACTGCGGCCAAAGCCAGGCGCAGAGGGCATTATGGGAAAGGCCCAAAACCCTTTACAGAGCAGGATCGAGAAATTTTTCAACATAAACTGACAAAACTTTTGAAAGATTTGCAGGAGAATGTGTAAGTTTATCGAATTATATTTACGTGTTAGAAGAGATGAAGGTGGCCGAGATGAGTACCGGACAAGGCGGAATACCCGAAAGTATTATTGAATCGGTATTGCAACAACATGATATCGTCGATACGG
Organism: Paenibacillus sp. RRE4; assembly: GCF_031844205.1. Taxonomy (NCBI): domain Bacteria; kingdom Bacillati; phylum Bacillota; class Bacilli; order Caryophanales; family Paenibacillaceae; genus Paenibacillus; species Paenibacillus sp. RRE4. Next base: position 3,420,752 of record NZ_JAUZUT010000001.1, on the reverse strand, counting down.
TAAGCCGATTTGTGCATCTGACCAAGCAGGGGAAATACATGAAAGGCCTCTGCCCTTTTCATTCCGAGAAGACGCCTTCGTTCACCGTTACACCCGAGAAACAGATTTTCTATTGCTACGGTTGCGGCACGGGCGGAAATGCCATCAAATTTAGGATGGAAATCGAAGGGTTATCCTTTCCCGAGGCTGTCAAAACAATGGCAGAAGAAAGTCATATCTCCATGGGTGACTGGCAGGGGCGTGAATCTGCTCATGTAAATCCGGAGACGGCACGTCTTCTGGAAGCTTATGAGCTTACCGCGAAGCTGTATCATTTTTTGTTGAAAAATACAGAGCATGGCAAAGTGGCCATGGAATATTTACGCTCACGCGGAATTGGTGACAAATTGATTGATCAGTTCCAGATTGGTTATGCACCAAATCGCTGGGACACGCTCGTGCAATTTCTGGAAAAACGCAACTATCCGCTGGAAGAGATGGAACGAGGCGGACTTCTGTCAGAGCGAAGTGAAGGTCACGGATATGTGGACAAGTTCAGAGATCGAATCATGTTTCCGATCCATGGCAGAAGTGGCAAGCCGATTGCATTTGCAGGGCGGATTTTGGGAGATGGACAGCCGAAATATTTGAACTCGCCAGAAACCAGATTGTTCAACAAAGGTCGTGTTCTCTACAATCTGCACCAAGCTAAAAATGCAATACGGAAACAGAGACAGGTCATTTTGTTTGAAGGCTACGGTGATGTGATCTCTGCGTGGGATCAGGACGTTCAGAATGGTGTCGCAGCCATGGGAACGGCGCTTACGGAGAATCAGGCTTTGATGATCAAAGGCATGTGTGATGAGGTTATCCTTTGTTATGACGGCGACCGAGCCGGACAGGCTGCCGCAATGAAAAACTTCCCCATTTTGGAGGAGGCTGGATTGCAGGTTAAGGTGGCACTCATTCCTGAGGGACTTGATCCAGATGATTTTATTCGCAAGCACGGCGGTGAACGATTCCGTCACCAGATTGTTGATGGCGCCGTAACAACTACAAAATTTAAGCTTATAAACCTCAAAAAAAACCATATACTGCTAGAAGGCGGCGGACAAATCGCTTATTCCAAAGAAGCAGTGAAATTAATTGCTCCCTTGTCCTCACCAACAGAGCGTGAAGTGTATCTTCGTGAACTTGCTGCTGAAGTCGATGTATCCTTTGAAACATTGAAGCAAGAATGTAACGAGGAACGGGAAGCGATGAAAAATAACGAGGATTATGGGGATAATAACCCGAAAAGGTGGAATAATGGTAGGCAACAAAATAGGCAGGTGCCTACACCCAATCTGTTGCCGGCATACCATGCTGCTGAGCGCAAACTGATTGCCTGGATGTTACAGGATGATGAAGCGGCTCAGTATGTAAATGAACATCTTGGCGAAGCTTTTAACATGGATGATCATGCAGCAATTGCTGCTTATCTATATGCCTATTATGCACAGGGCAAACCGCCGGATACAAGCCGTTTTATGTCTTCGTTGCATGATGATCGTCTGGAAAAGACGGTCAGCTCAATCTCGATGATGGATGGCCCAGGTGAATGGAGCGTCCAAGTGCTCGATGATTGCATCAGGGAAGTGTTGAAGTATCCGCGCAAAAAACAGTACGATTTAAAAAAGGAAGAAATGATTGCTGCAGAGCGGGCAGGTGATTCTGTACGCGCGGCACAAATTGCACTTGAGATGATTGCCCTAGAGAGACAGTGAACGTCTGGATGACTTGGATGTTTCTAGGGAGGAGGGAGTCGAGTTATGGCGAATGATCAGCATACTGAACTAGAAACAGAATTGACACTGGATCAGGTTAAAGATCAATTGATTGAATCAGGTAAGAAAAGAGCTTCACTCAACTATAAGGAAATTATCGAGAAACTTTCTCCGTTTGAGCAGGATGCAGAGCAAATGGATGAGTTTTACGAACAACTCAGTGACCTCGGTATTGATGTTGTTAACGAAAATGATGAAGAGGTAACCCTTCGCCCTAGCGAGGATTCCGAAAATGGCGGCAGAGATGGCGACGATGAATTCCACTTTGATGATGATCTGAGCTTGCCACCTGGGATCAAAATTAATGACCCTGTACGGATGTACCTGAAGGAGATCGGACGTGTACCTTTGTTGTCAGCAGATGACGAGGTGCAACTCGCAAAACGGATCGAAAACGGGGATGAAGAAGCGAAGCGCCGTCTGGCTGAAGCGAACCTTCGTCTCGTTGTAAGTATTGCGAAACGTTATGTAGGACGCGGCATGCTGTTCCTTGATCTGATTCAGGAAGGTAACATGGGTCTGATTAAAGCCGTAGAGAAGTTTGACCATAAAAAGGGTTACAAGTTCAGTACGTATGCGACATGGTGGATTCGTCAGGCGATTACACGTGCAATTGCTGACCAAGCACGTACGATCCGTATCCCTGTGCACATGGTAGAAACCATTAATAAGCTGATTCGGGTATCCCGTCAACTATTGCAGGAACTTGGACGCGAACCGACTCCGGAAGAAATCGCTGCGGAGATGGATCTAAGCGTAGAAAAAGTGCGTGAGATTACAAAAATTGCTCAAGAACCGGTTTCCTTGGAAACACCAATTGGTGAAGAAGACGATTCCCATCTGGGCGATTTCATCGAGGACCAGGAAGCATTGGCTCCAGCAGATGCTGCTGCCTATGAGCTTTTGAAAGAGCAACTTGAAGATGTTCTGGACACGTTGACGGAACGTGAAGAAAATGTTCTTCGTCTGCGTTTTGGTCTGGATGATGGACGTACGAGAACGCTTGAAGAAGTTGGTAAAGTGTTTGGTGTTACTCGTGAGCGTATTCGTCAGATTGAAGCCAAAGCTCTTCGTAAATTGCGTCACCCGAGTCGAAGCAAACGACTTAAGGATTTCCTCGAATAATTAAACTGTAGGAGACTTTCTGCGAGACGCTTTGGCGGCGGCGGGGTCTCCTTTCGTTTTAATTTGAACGGTTAGATTTCTTTCTTTTGGAAATTCATCCTTGAAATGTTTGATTGGATTTTATTTTATCGCTTTTCTTTACGCAATGCAAATCAATAAATTAAATGAATGGTGTAGGTGTCCCATGAAACTTTCGAATCGATTACAACAAATACATGACCAAATTCCTGAAGGTAGCCGGCTGGCGGATATTGGATCAGACCATGCTTTACTACCCGTCGCTGCAATCCGTAGCGGAAAAGCGGTGAGTGCAATAGCTGGGGAAGTTAATCCGGGGCCTTATGATGCGGCTTCTAAACAGGTCAGTGATGCCGGACTTCAACCGCAAATCACGGTACGCCGTGGAGATGGTCTCGATGTCATTACTGCTGGAGAAGTTGATGTCATTACCATTGCTGGCATGGGCGGCGCACTGATCGCTTCCATTTTAGACCGGGGGATCTCCAAACTGGAAGGTGTACAGCTTCTGATTCTGCAACCCAATGTAGGCGAAGATATTTTGCGACGCTGGCTACTCCAGCATCATTGGGTTGTCGTGGCTGAGCAACTTCTTGAAGAGGATGGCAAGATTTATGAAATTATTACCGCAATGCCGCAAGCAAGCAGCCCAATCACGAATGAAGAGGTATATCGTGCTCGCCCGTTACGGGGTAACGTGGAGTTGACGGAAGATTTGCTACTGCGTATGGGGCCCTACTTGGTGGACCGTGCAACAGACGTATTTTTTGCCAAATGGGAAAGTGAGATACTTAAATTACAGAGTGTGGTACAGTCCATCTCCAAGTCCGATCAGGATTCTTCCAGGGACAAAGCAGCAGAGGTGGAACAGCTTATCACGAGTTTGAAGGAGGTATTGGCATGTTTGCCAAAGGTCAAACCGTAATTCAATGGATGGAGCAACTTGCTCCTAAACATCTGGCAGTACCCGACGACCGTATTGGCTTGCAACTGGGAAGTCTGCAAAAGGACATTACCCATGTGCTTGTAGCGCTGGATGTCACAAACGAGGTTGTGGATGAAGCGATCCGGATCGGAGCCAATCTGATTATTGCACATCATGCGATTATTTTTCGTCCCGTAAAAACACTCAGCACCGATACGCCTATGGGCAAATTGTATGAAAAGCTGATCAAGCATGATATCGCGGTTTACATCAGTCACACGAATCTCGACATTGCTGAAGGTGGTATCAATGACTGGATGGCCGAGGCGCTTGGCATTGAGAGCAAGGAATCGCTCGAGGATGTGCACACAGATCAGTTGTACAAGCTGGCGGTATTCGTGCCTAGGAAACATCATGAGCAGGTGCTTCATGCGATTTTGGAAGCTGGAGCAGGTAGCATCGGTCAATATAATAAATGCAGTTTTAGCACCGAAGGAACAGGTACATTTGTACCTGGTGAAGGGACTCAGCCTTTTATCGGATCACAGGGACAGATGGAACGTGTGGAAGAGATGCGGATTGAAACGGTTGTACCTCAAAGTTTGCGGGGCAAGGTCATTCAGGCGATGTTAAAAGCGCATCCCTATGAAGAAGTGGCATATGACCTTTATGCAATGGATTTGAAAGGGCGCACACTTGGCCTAGGACGTCTTGGTCCGCTTCGGGAATCTAAAACTCTCGGTGAACTGGTAGAGGTCGTGAAAGCCGAATTAAATGTGCCTCATGTGCGCGTTGTCGGTGATCTGAACAAAAAGATCAAAAAGGTGGCTGTGCTAGGCGGCTCAGGCAGCCGTTATGTGCTTACTGCGCGATTCAAGGGTGCGGATGTCATTGTAACCGGAGATATTGATTACCACACAGCGCATGATGCGCTGATGGCAGGGATGTGCATTATTGATCCGGGTCATAACACGGAGAAAATCATGAAACCTAAAACAGCGGATTGGCTTCGTGGCCGACTAGCGGATCAGCGATACGAGACACAGGTTACTGCATCCCAGGTGGATACTGAAGTATTTCGCTTTGTATAAAAGAGAACATCTAGCCTAATTCCCATTAATATTTAGCTTGTGTGGGACAGCAAATGCCTGTATACTATGTAATGTTGTTCGGAAAGCTTGACAGACAATCGCTGGTGGCCTTTGTTGCCACGAGAGGAAAGTCCGGGCTCCACAGGGCAGGATGCTGGATAACGTCCAGTCAGCGCGAGTTGAAGGATAGTGCCACAGAAATGGACCGCCGATGGCCGGGTTTCCCGGCACAGGCAAGGATGGAACCGAGGTGTAAGAGACCCCGAGGAACGCTGGTGACTTCGTTCCTGGTAAACCCCATCTGGAGCAAGACCTAATGGGACACGGTCGCCTCTTTGGAGGAGACAGCCTTAGCCCGAGGTGTGTCTAGGTTGGTCGCTTGAGCTGTGCAGCAATGTATGGCCTAGATAGATGATTGTCGCTTCTGGTGGGAGGGTAGTTCCCGTTTGAACCACGAAGAGCACAGAACCCGGCTTACGGTAAGCTTTCCTAACTGCAACAACAACAACTTTCGAAATGAAATGCTCCTGTTCACGACGGGACAGGTTATATAAAATAAGGCAGCAGATTCGGTTTAACGAATTTGCCGCCTTATTTTTTTGTTAGAAAAAACCGCCTATCCCATATATGGAATAAGCGGTCAACTGTTATGGTGATCAATTACAGATGATTACAGGTTTTCATGCTTTACCGATCAGTTACATGGTAACGACATGGTCTGATTGATTGGAAGCATGCCAGCGCTGAATCGCGCGATCCATTCGCTGGACGGCCTCAGGAAGAAGCTCAGGGTCAGTATGAGTGAAGTTAATACGCATCCGGTTAAGCTCTGGCGTGCCGGCATAGAAGGAATCTCCAGGCACGATGCACACTTTTTCCTGAATCCCATAAGTAAATAGATTGCTGGCGAGCATACCTTCAGGTAATTGTAGCCATAGGAACATTCCGCCTTGTGGGGAGTTCCATGTAATGCCATCCCAAGATTTAGAAGCCATGAGTGTGGTTAGCTTTTTCATGCGCTCTTCATAGTCCTGAGAGATGTGGCGTATGTGGCCATCCAAATCAAAGGTCTCAAGCAAAGCATGGAGTGCACGCTGATCGATGCTACTCGAATGCAAATCTGCGCCTTGTTTGGCTCTGGCAGCGATTTTGATAATGTCGGGAGCAGCCAGAATCCAGCCTGTACGAAGACCTGGGGCTACTGTTTTGGAAAAGGTGCTGGTGTAAATCACGTTAGATGGTCCTTCATAAGAAGCGGCATCGAGTGCAGCGAGAGCGGGTACGTCCAGCTGTTCCGGTTTAAAGCGGATTTCGCCGTAAGGGTCATCTTCCAGAATAAGTACACCATATTTGCGGCACAAATCTACGGCTTGTTGTCTTCTTTCCCGTGACCAGACTTTGCCGGTCGGATTGGAGAACGTAGGGTTAATGTAGACGAGTTTAGGACGATGCAACTGAAGCTGTTCCTCAAGTGATTCAGGCAACATGCCGTGATCATCACAAGCGACTCCATGAGAGACTCCTTGATAGGATTGAATGACTTGCAAGGCAGCTAGATAAGTGGGTGATTCCACCAGCACGCGATCACCGGGATCTAAAAGGATTCGGCAGATGAGGTCAATAGATTGCTGTGATCCAGTAGTCAAAAGCATATGATCAGGTGAGGCTTGAAGTCCTTTTGATTCCAGGCGCTCGGCGATTTTGACACGAAGAGGCCGGTAACCTTCCGTTTCCGCATATTGAAGAGCGGCTGATCCGCTCATAAATACTTTTTCATACGCCAGGCGTATAGCTTCCAGTGGAAATGAAGTCTGTGCTGGCAATCCACCAGCAAGTGATATCATTCCAGGTGCCTGAGCAGCCTGCAACATGTCGCGAACGACAGAGGACGGGGTATTTTGTGCCATTTTAGACCAAGGTGTACTCATATTATTCTCATCTCCTGTTATTCACTGTTATACTGATATTATAACCTATATTAGACGTAGCACACTATAACAGTAAAACAACGATCATAACAGTTAGAGGTGATAAATAGATATGCATATCGAGCTTAAACGGGGAAGCAGTACCAAATTATATATGCAGATTGCTCTGACGATTGCAGATCGTATTCGCTCAGGTTTGATTGAACCGGGAACGAGGTTGCCATCTGTTCGTAAAATGACCGCTGATTTAGGCGTTAGTTTGGTAACGGTAACGAAAGCTTATGCAGAACTGGAGGCCATACAACTCGTTCGTTGCTCTCAGGGCAAGGGCTGTTATGTAAGGGGGATAGAGCCTTCCGGTCAAACCTCCAGGGAAGCAATTACCCACAATCAGATGAGCATCAGCGATGCGGGTGGTTCGTTGAACTGGCAGATGACATTGGTTGATTATTTGCCCAGAGCACAATTGTGGAGACATTTTGACGCGTCTCCCCAAGTCCGTTATGAACTTCATATGTCAGCGATTCAACCAGAGTTATTACCTACACGTGATATTATCGATAGCGCCTACCACCTTTCATCAGATCATGCAAAGCGCATGGCGGCTTATGGATCATTTCAGGGGGATTGGGAACTTAGACAGACCTTTGCAGCACATTTTGCTTCCCGCGGACTTCAAGTCGCGCCCGAAAGAATGTTAATTACAAGCGGAGCACAGCAGGGAATTGATCTGGTAGCTCGTACATTTATCGGTCCTGGAGATGTTGTATATATGGAGGCACCAACGTACACAGGAGCTATCGATGTGTTCACGAGTCGGGGAGCCAAAATCATTACCGTTCCTATGGACAACGAAGGTATGCGTATCGATCTGCTTACCCGCTTGTGTGATAAATATCCGCCCAAGTTAATCTATACCATTCCTACATATCACAATCCGACAGGTGTGACGATGAGCACTAAGAGACGGGCCCAATTGCTTAATATCGCCCAAAGTTATCACTGCCTTATTTTAGAAGATGATCCTTTTGCAGATCTATACTTTCGTGAGCCGCCACCGGCTTCGATCAAGTCCATGGATAGTGCAGGGCATGTGGTCTACATTAAAAGCTTCAGCAAAGTACTCTCCCCAGGTTGCCGTGTAGCTTGTGCTATAGCCGATGGGAGTGTGCTAACCCGGCTTGTGGCCGCAAAGTCTACGGCTGATCTGGGAAGTCCTTTATTAACACAGAAAGCACTTCAGGCTTATATCAAGGAACAGTATGATTCTTATGTTTATCAGCTCCGAGAAGAACTGTACTCACGCTTGTGTGCTGCCTCAGAGGTGCTGGAGCAGTATGCAACGAAGGAGATGCAATGGCGTCTTCCTGAGGGAGGGCTTAATTTATGGCTCGAATTACAGGGGATTATGGACATGCATGAACTGCATCGGCAGTCTCTCGCTGCTGGCGTGTCTTTTCTGCCTGGTTCAGCCTGTTATGTAGCGGAAAGCGACACGACGAGTCTACGGATATGTTTCACTGTGACGAGTAGCGAAGCGCTGAAGAAAGGGCTTCAAATTCTGTGTGCTGTCATCGAGAGGGTCTCATCGAAGCATGCCGGGGCAACGGCGGACAGGCTGCCGCTCATTTAATTTTTAAGGATATGGACATCCATCCATACCACATCGGGTTCACTGCAATAGGTTATAGTATCACTTGAAAGGGAGTTGGTTTGAAATGAACCATTGTTGTCCAGAGGTTTCACCGATTGTATGTGACCCGATCCAGGTTGTTCAGGATTATTACATTCCACAGATCGTGCCTGTAATCCACCCGATTGAAGTTGTGAAGCAACACCACTGTGTTCCAATACCTCATCATATGTACCCTGTTGTTATCAGAGAAGAAGGTCCAATGTATGTATCGAGCCATAAGAAAAAATCCGTGAAAAAATCAAGCAAAGCCCGCTCGACTTCCCGCAAACGCTAGTCGCAGTTAACGCCCCGGGGAAAAGAAGCAAGCCAAAAAGCAGCATACGCCCCGGGGCGCAGCTGCTTTTGTTTTTGATATAATCATAATTTGAGTAGAAAAACGTACACAGTCCACTCTGATGTCCGGGTAACCTGGAGATTAACGCTTATTCCAAAAGTTAGGATTATCCGATAAGTTATTATTGGATATATTTTTTCATCGTGTTATCCATCTGCTGTCTGACATGCTGAGGCCAGAACTGCAACGGAGCACTGCTTCCCGATGCGGCTTGCAACGCTTTGTATACATCAATCTGCCCATAACCGTAGTACTTGTCATGGCCGGGTTCCCCCAGGTCAATGACACTTTGCCGCATCAGATCCATGACTTCGGTATTGGTCAGATCCGGATTTAGCGAGCGAATTAATCCGGCAAGTGCAGCAACGTGCGGACTGGCCATGGATGTTCCTGACAGAGCCGCGTACTGATTGTCCGGGTACGTACTGGCGATACTTGATCCAGGAGCCATGACATCCACATAGTCGCCATAGTTGGAGTAAGAGGCTTTATTCATATCCGGATCTGTAGCAGAGACAGCAAAAACTTCCGGATAAGCAGCAGGGTATCCTGGACGCTCGGTATTATCGTTGCCGGTTGCAGCGATAAGCACAATATCCCGGTCAAAAGCGTATTTAATCGCATCATGGAGAAATTGAGCGTCCGCGTAGTTACCGAGACTCATGTTAATGACTTTGGCGCCATGATCGGCTGCCCAAATGATGCCCTCGGCAACGGCATACGTTGTACCTGATCCCGAGTTGTCCAGTACTTTGACAGGAAGCACCTTGTTGTACCAGCTCATGCCGGCTACACCTTCGTTATTGTTGACAATCGCCCCGATGATACCGGCAACATGGGTGCCATGACCGACATCATCAAGCGGTTTGTTGCCCGGATTCACGACATTGTATCCCTCGAGCAATTTTCCTTTGAGATCCGGGTGGTTCACGTCAACGCCTGTATCTACCACGGCTACGATAACATCTTTGTTGCCCTTCGTAATATTCCACCCGCGATTTGTCTCAATGGCAGGCAGATTCCACTGATAATCCGAGAACAATACATCGTTAGGGATAGGTACATCTGGTTGTTCAGCGGCCGTTTCATTGGTTAAGTACATATAGTGGGGTTCCATATATAGCGGATTCCATTTACTTCCGAAATAGTCCCGCAATTGTTTATAATTCATCGTTTCAGATCGAAAAACATACGTGTAACCGAGCTTGCGAGCAGACTGCGTTTTCAAGTCAGAACGAATGATGCGCAGATCCCGTTCACCGGGATCTTGCCGGAAACGAATGACGATTTCATTTTCGTAAAAATGGCTTGCATTCGCGTTATCATGCCCGGTTTTTACCGTGATTTCGTTTAATGTGTCAGGATGAACCGATTCGATTTTGAATTTTCCTTCACGCGGATACGGAATCATGCGCAAATTTTTGCGCTGATGCTCCTCCACGGCATTTAATACGCTTTGACTAAATAGAGCGATGATGGCCCGTTTGCCATCCTTGGAGGGTTGTCCCATGACAAAGTATTTTTCTTTTCCAAGTGGAAACGAAGAGGACTCGAAGCTTTGACGCTTGTGTACCGCTTTTTTGGCCAAATTCATGGCATGAGACAATTTTTGTTGTTCCAATTTACTGCCTTCTTTGAACGCACGATCAAATCGTTTACTCGATGAGTCATCCATATTCATTAATTGAATAGACCGCATGTGCCCGTGTGAATCTTGAAGATCTTTCATGTAACGCGTCACCTGTGCATCTGTCATCGTGTTCGTTTTATCCAGTATGATCCCGAGGTGCTGTTTGGCATCTACACGGGTCAGCAGATCGGTGGCTTTGATATCCTGAACTTTCAGACGTTGCTTGCTGGCATGTTCCTTCTGAGGATTCTCCTGCATAGCGCTTGGTTTAGGTACGGTACGGTTGGATGTTGGGAGCAGTAAGGTCAGGGCTAAGGCGCCGGCACTTGCTGCGAGAGCCCAGTTGATCCACCTTGGTCTGGACATAAGACAGAACCTCCTCGTTCATTTTGGACAATGACCATACGGCGTGCATGAACGCATCGTCGTTGTCACGGATGTAGTTATCGTTAGGAGAAGCCCATATTTTTATACAAAAGAGTTTCGAATCATTGCTTGCTCCGAAGCAAGTATCATGACAGGAATGGAAAGCACGATTAAGGGATACCGCTCGTCAACTTTTTATGGTAGGATTATATCTGAGTATTCAAAAGGTCAGGAAACAAACAAGATTTGGCCGACCTGGATGTAAAAATGTAAGGACTTATTTAAGGGGGAGCTACCTTTATGTCAGCAGCCAATGTACAAAAAACATGTGAGTCAACCAGAGAAAAGTTAAAACCGGCGATCGATCGGATCGAAAAGTTTTTGAATGAAAATGCTTTGCCTGAACTGGATCAGAACCAGACGGAGGAATCAACCGCCTTCTACAAAGGTTTCCTTTCAGATCTCCGTCATTTGCTCGTTTTTTCTGAAGTTTCTTACGAAAAACTTGGCGTTGTGCTGCGTCGTGCCAACTTTGATGTCGAATTTGCCGAAAAGGCTCTTTATAATACGTATCACCAAAGTGTGAACAGCTTTTTCTATCCGAAAAATGAGTGCTACTCTGAGGACGGAAGATATGCTTACACAGGTCAGGATGCCATCCGTTTCCGTGATAAGCCGATTCGTGCTGTACGCGACGTCATTTTGGAAATTTCCAAGACTTATGAAGAACTGCGTGACGACTTGGCCTATTACGAGAGTGATTATCTGACCCAGCGTCGCATGCAAAGCCAACGTAACCACGCCTAATAATTCGTAACTCATAGACCGCCCTTGTGGCGGTTTTTTTGTTGGGATTCAAAGATGGAACGTTTGTTTCGACCTGAAGATCTTTAGATAAATACATATCCTTAGACATGTTATCATCTGGCATTTTGGCGAAGAATATCGGATTTGGCGCGTGGGAACATTAGATGTCGAGGTGATAAAAAATGAGCCATGACAAACCAATTGTCAAATGCAGTGTTTCCAACTGTCATTTTTGGGGAGAAAACAACTTTTGCCAGGCCGATGCCATCATGATTGACATTGACCAGCACGCTACCCGTCGTCTGCATGAGGAATTTGCCGGAGAGACTTTTGACTCCGATCATCATGATCACGCGCGTACCTCTTCAGCAACATGCTGTCACACATTCAGACCCAAGTAAGCAGTCATCCAATCCATTAACGGAGGTGCTTCCACGTGAAGAATGATGATTTCAATGACGAACATTTGGATCGTTACAACACAGAATCACAGGGTCAACAACAGCGCCAGCGTGTGGATTATCCAAGAAAAGCATATCGTGAGGAATACGGTGCGGAAATTACGCCGCGAGCAACCGTAAGAACCAGGGAGAGCGACCGCGTGCATTCAGATGCAGTACCGCAGAAACATGAGGCAGACCGTGTAATGGAGTCTTCAGGCCGTGTTGCAGGTTATATGGGCCTTGCCTTTGGTATCGCATCATTGTTCATGTGGTCGATTGTACTTGGTCCGGCAGCGGCCGTGCTCGGCTATTTCGCTTATGTGAATGGCCGTAAAACAGCAGGAGCCTGGTCGATCGGATTGGGTATCGTTGCAACGTTGAGTTACTTTTTTATGATTCCTTTTGCTCGATAAAAAGCGGACATTTGTTCATGGGATGAGAGAGTTATCCTCAGATCTCAGGACAATAATAAAGCCTTCTGCATTCACTTCCTTATGGTGAATCAGAAGGCTTTTTCACATTTGTGCATATTTTTAACGTCTAATCAGCTATTTTTTATGAAAATGATGGAACCTGTCTGTAAAACCATGTAGAATAAAGTCATCTAGCTTGAATGAAACGGGAGTGGATATAACTCATGCAAATTGATCCACGCAATTCGCGGCAATTATTGGAGTTGCAATTGTCTAATATCAACAATCAAACGAACGGATCAGCTGTGCCAACTGGTTCGACGACTGACTTTTCCAATGTGATGGATGGATTGTTAAATGCGGATACTCGTAGTCTGAGCGACGCGGAAAATCAGGCTTCAACCTCTAAGCGATCCAACGACGGTTTGTTGTGGCTACAGCTTGGCAGTACTTACAGTCCGGATTTGAATACAGTAAGTTCTTCGCGAGCGGGCAGTCTGGAGTCGTTACTTGCTTCGAATAATGCAGGACAAGCTGATTCCGGCAAATCCGTGCCTACCGATTTCGAATCACTGATCTCACAGGCCAGTGCGAAGTACGGCGTACCTGAATCTTTAATCAAAGCGGTCATCGATACGGAATCAGGATTTAATCCGAATGTTGTCTCTTCGGCAGGTGCGAAGGGTCTGATGCAATTAATGGATGGTACCGCTGCTGGACTTGGTGTGAGTGACTCCTTCGACCCGGGTCAAAATATTGATGCGGGCACCAAATATTTATCGCTTCAGCTCCAGCGCTTTGGCGGACAGGAGAAAATGGCTTTGGCTGCCTATAATGCGGGCCCAGGACGGTTGTCCAGACTGGGCGTTACCAATGATAATGAACTGATGAGCATGCTCCATTTGTTGCCTGTGGAAACGCAGAATTATATTACGAAAGTGGAACGGGCTCGTTCCAAATATTCGATCTAAAATGGACATCTTCTGAGCATGTCCGAAACAAAGAGATCCAGCTTAAAAGGCAGGCCTTTATTGCCTGCTTTCAGTTGGTCTTTTTTTGTGTTGTACGGAGATCGTGGTACAATGCTCACTATAGGTTAATGAACGAACGAATAAGGAAGGTGCACCTTGTTTTGAAATATTTTGATTATGCTGCAACGACTCCTCCATATCCCGATGTGGTTCGCACGATGGCGGAAATTATGGAAACACAGTTCGGAAATGCGTCGTCGATTCATGGATACGGTGAACGTGCAGATCAATTACTACGCCGAGCGCGGACAGGCTGTGCAGCCACAATCAGTGTAAAAGCAGATGAAATCGTATTTACATCCGGAGCAACGGAGAGTAATAACCTCGCGATTAAGGGGGCTGCACTTCGGTATAGTTCACGGGGAAAACATATTATAACTACGGCAACGGAGCACGCGTCTGTGTATGAGAGTGTGTTGCAGTTACAGCAATGGGGATGGGATGTAACCTTTGTCCCTGTAGATTCAAGAGGTGTCGTTACTGCTGAGCAGATACTGAAAGCTGTTCGTTCAGACACTGTGCTTGTTAGTCTGATGCATGTGAACAATGAGACGGGTGCGATTCATCCGGTAGAAGAGATTGGTACGCTGCTCAAAAAAAACGCGCCAAGAGTCCTTTTTCATGTAGATGGCGTACAAGGTTTCGGAAAAGTGCACGTTGCACCAGCCAAATGGAAAGCGGATCTGTACAGCTTGTCCGCTCATAAAATCCGTGGGCCGAAAGGTGCAGGGCTCCTCTATGTGAGAAGTGGCGTAGAGCTTACACCACTGCTATCTGGTGGCTCACAGGAGCATGGGCTCAGGGCAGGCACAGAGAATACGGCTCTGATTGTGGGTATGGCCAAGGCGATGCGGATCGCAGCAGAAAGGCAGATTGATTTTTCGAGTCGAATTCGCATACTTCGAGACCGGGTGATGAAGACGATTGCTGCTATCCCGGAGCTCGAGCTCAACAGTACGCATGACGGAGCGCCACATATTGTACATTTTTCCTATCCTGCTATGAAAGCAGAAGTAGCATTGCATACCCTAGAGCAACTTGGCTGTACGGTGTCTACCCAGTCGGCATGCTCCTCGCGTTCGGCTGAGCCAAGCCGGGTGCTGCTTGCCATGGGAAGAGATGTTGCCTGTGCCGCCGGGGGATTGCGAATTAGTTTCGGTGACGAACATACAGAAGAGGATGCAGTCATGCTGGAAAAGGCACTGCATCAGATGGTGGCACAATTACGGCCACTCGAAAGGCGGATGTAAATTAAATGTTGAATTATGATATGCTGCTTCTCCGTTTTGGAGAGTTTATGTTAAAAGGAAAAAATCGTGCGCGATTTGAGAAAACGATCATCACTCAAGTCAAGGCGTTGCTAAAGCCTTATCCGGGTGCAAGTTTGCGTAAAGAATATGGCCGAGTCTACGTGGATCTTGGCGGTGAATCCCACACCCAGCTTATTCCCGTGCTCAAACGTGTATTTGGTGTAGCATCCATCAGTCCTGTGAAAGTAACGGCTTCCGAGATTGATGAAATTGTTCATACTGCGGTTGCTTTTATGGATGAACGAGCTGAAGAATTCGGTGAAGTCACGACCTTCAAGGTAAACGCGCGTCGAGTGTGGAAGGCTTTCCCGCATTCATCTCATGAAACAAATCATTTGGTCGGTTCACCGATTCTACGCAAATTTCAACAGTTGAAGGTCGATGTTCGTGACCCTGATATCGAGCTACGTGTAGAAATCCGCGAACAAGGCACTTACATTTTCAGTGAAGTCATTCCTGCCACAGGCGGGTTCCCGCTCGGAACAAATGGCAAGGCGATGGTTCTCTTATCCGGGGGGATAGACAGTCCTGTAGCTGCGTGGTCTTCTATGCGCCGGGGACTCGAAGTCGAGTGTGTGCATTTTTATAGTTATCCTTTTACCAGTCAGCGTGCCAAAGAAAAGGTGATTGATCTTGCCCGTGCGCTTGCAGATCACGCGGGTTCGATCAAATTACACCTGGTTCCATTTACAGAGATTCAGACCGCATTCACCCAGTTGGGTCAGGATAATCTGATTATTACCTTAATGCGGCGTTCCATGCTGCGAATTGCCACCAAGCTGGCAGAACGCGAACGTGCACTGGCGCTTATTACTGGTGATAGTCTGGGTCAGGTGGCAAGCCAAACCCTTCCGAGCATGAATGTCATCGGCCGCGCTACAGATTTGCCTCTGCTGAGACCGCTGGTCATGATGGACAAGCAGGAGATTATTTCACTTTCCAAACAGATTGGAACGTATGATATCTCGATTTTGCCTTATGAAGATTGCTGTACTTTGTTTGTTCCAAAATCACCATCCACCAATCCGAATCTGCGGATTGTGGACAAAATCGAAGCAACGATGAGCCATCTGCCGGAATGGCTGGATCAAGCGGTAGAACAGACAGAAACGATAACTTTGTATGCCGGGGAAGCTTCAGTATTGACAGGGAAGCCGGAGAACAGTGAAATGAAGGATGACTGGTTTTAAATGTGGTGGGTATTTGTGGGCAAGCCAAATTAGAGGTAGACATAACAAATGAAATGTAAATAGAACACAAAAAGAACAGGACTAACCCATTTGAGAAGGGGGTAGTCCTGTTCTTTGCATGAGACGTTATTTCGTAAATGTATTGCTTGTATTTCTTCCATTTCCCTGTCTCATTTATGAATAGGAACGTTGCTGTTTAGCTTGGGCTTTATTACTTGTAGTTCGTTTACGGTAACCAAGAAAAACAACACCTCCAATCACTACAACGATGAACAGGATGCGTATTGCCGGATGCTCCGTGAAAAAAGGCATAATCCGTTTCTCTTCAGTAATCATATTTGCAGCAGTATAACCTAGTACCATAGCGCCAACATAGATAATCCAGGGAAAGTGGTTCATCAGTTTGATGAACAAGGTACTACCCCAAACGATAATCGGGACACTGATCAGCAATCCGAGGATAACAAGTACCAGATGTTGTTGTGCAGCCCCCGCTACGGCAATCACATTGTCTAGTCCCATGGCTGCATCCGCAATGACGATTGTTCGAACAGCGGCCCAGAGGGAAGTATCGGCTTGAATGTCATTGTGCTCCTCTCCCTGATCTGCCAGCAGTTTATAGGCAATCCAGACCAGGAGCAGGCCTCCAACGAGTAGGAGCCAGGGCACTTTGAGCAACCATAATACAACGACGGTGGCTACAATCCGAATGAGAAGTGCGCCGCCTGAGCCGAACAGGATCGCCTTTTTTTGCACGGAAGGATGGAGATTTCTGGCTGCAAGACCAATGACGATGGCATTATCACCAGCCAGGATCAGATCAATAAAGACAACATTCAACAAGGACAGCCAGAATGTTGGACTAAATAGCTCCATCTGATATGTCACTCCTTATATATTCTTTAAACACTAAGAATAGCATGTACGTCTTTCACATACAAGTTAGAGTGGGGGGATGAGGAGATGGATACGCTATGGCTGTTAACACAAATATTAATGATCAATCTGGTATTGAGTGGGGATAACGCGGTTGTCATTGCAATGGCGAGTAAAGATTTACCTCCGGCTCAACGTAAAAAAGCGGTATGGTGGGGAGCGCTTGGTGCAGTACTTCTACGTTGCGTACTTACTTTCGCAGCTGTACTGCTGCTGGGGATTCCTTTTATTCAGGCGGCAGGCGGGTTGTTATTGTTCTGGATTGCGCTGAAGCTGTTGCTTCAAAACGATGATGAAGTACATATCCGTAATGCATCTACAACATGGAAAGCGATTCAGACAATATTAGTTGCTGATTTTGTGATGAGTCTGGATAATGTATTAGCGATAGCTGCTTTGGCGGATGGAGATCTGGCTCTAATTGTTATCGGGATTGCTATTAGTATTCCTATTGTAGTATGGGGTAGTGGTATCATTGTGGGACTGCTCAAACGCTTTCCGATTCTGGTGTTTGCGGGGTCAGGAATACTTGCGTTTACCGCAGGAGAAATGTTGATGAGAGACCCAAAGCTAGGGGAGTGGCTGGGCGGAATGGCAACACAGGCTCATGCGATGTTGCCAGCAGCTTTAGCTTGTCTGGTTATAGCGGCGGGAGGGGCACATAGATTCGTTCGCCGAAATGCTTAGATGTCAACATGAGTTGAAATAAACTTTTTGTTTGAGAGGTGTCCCATAAGGGATACCTTTTCTGTTTTTAATACGCCTGAGGCGTTCCGCCAAGAAGAGTCTGCGTTTTTTCGCATGTGAACGGTAAAGGTGTAAAGGATAAGGCATGAAGCATTAAGGAGGGAAAGAATCTTCGCATCGTAAGTTTATCCGATATTATATATGGTCTCTCTAAGGGGAATACAGATTAAGGTTGGAGGCATAATGTTTATTTCGCTTAAGTTAGGAAGGCTCATTTTCGACATCAGTATAGTTTTTTGCGCAGACATCAGATACACTGTAAACATCGGGTCTAAACTTGTCCTTGGAATAAAAAAATGTGTTAAGTGCTGGGAGCCAGCACAGTAGGAAATTACATAATTAATGAAACAAGAGGTGATTATAATGAAGAATGAAAGAGCAATCGGATTATTTATTGTAGTTGCTGGTCTTGTCATTTTGCTTGGTAAATTAGGAGTGTTTGGTTTTATTGGTCGAAATTTCTGGCCTCTGTTGCTATTACTGCCAGGTATTGCTCTTTATGCATTGTTTTATGCCCGAATTACGCCGTCCTGGTCGTTGATTCCTGCAGGAGTTCTCACGGTGTATGGTGTACTGTTCAGCATAACGAACATATGGGGAGCCGGGCTAATGAGAAATTTGTGGCCAATCCTGTTGCTTGGAATAGCTGTCGGCTTGATTGGATATGGTGCAGTTGAGCGGCAAAGACCCGAATTTGTCTATCCTGCTGCCCTAATTATGGGGGCGGTGTCCATCGTATTGTTGGCGTTTACGTTACTACAGACAGGCATCATTTATGTACTCGCTGTTCTGCTCATTTTGGGTGGAGTCTGGTTGCTTGCCGGGCGAGGGCGTATAGGTCGAGGCAGGGGATGGTAAACATCTCCGGTCTTAACCAATGGAGTTTCGAGCGAAATATCTTGATTTTTACCTATGATAAACTATAATATAAGGGATAAAGACATGCGTCGGGTTATCACCGACGCTTATTTTGTGAGTAACCTGCGAATTTGCGGGAAGTTTAGTAGATAAGAATTGAAATTGGAAAGGATATGGATACAAACCATGCATTCAAGAGAACACATTCGCAATATTGCGATTATTGCCCACGTCGACCACGGGAAAACGACACTCGTCGACAAGTTGCTCCAGCAATCCGGTACATTCCGTGACCACGAGACTGTACAGGAGCGCGCAATGGACTCCAACGATTTGGAGCGTGAACGCGGTATTACGATTTTGGCTAAAAACACAGCTATAACGTATAAAGATTACTTGATCAATATTGTGGATACACCAGGACACGCCGACTTCGGTGGTGAAGTGGAACGTATTATGAAGATGGTTGACGGCGTATTGCTCGTTGTTGATGCTTACGAGGGCTGTATGCCACAAACGAAGTTCGTACTTCGTAAAGCACTGGAGCACAACCTGACTCCAATCGTAATTGTAAACAAAATTGACCGTCCAGCGGCTCGTCCAGCTGAGGTTATTGATGAAGTACTTGACCTGTTCATCGAACTGGGTGCCAACGATCAACAACTCGAATTCCCTGTTGTATATGCTTCCGCATTGAACGGAACATCCAGCATGGAAGACGATCCTGCCAAACAAGATGACAATATGATGGCGATCTACGATACCATCGTAAGTCATATCCCTCATCCAACAGAGAACGTTGAAGAGCCACTGCAATTCCTCGTTACGCTGATGGACTACAATGAATACCTCGGACGTATCGCTATCGGTCGTGTAAACCGTGGTGTGATCCGCCAAGGCCAATCCGTTACTGTTATTATGCGTGATGGCAAAAGCAAAACAGCTCGTATCGAGAAACTGTTTGGTTTCCAAGGTCTGAAACGTGTGGAGACAGAGGAAGCTGGCGCAGGTGACATCGTTGCGATCGCGGGTATTAAGGATATCAACATCGGAGAAACGATTGCTGACCCGAACAAACCTGAAGCTTTGCCGGTTCTGAAAATTG
Source organism: Paenibacillus sp. RRE4 (assembly GCF_031844205.1). Lineage (NCBI taxonomy): Bacteria > Bacillati > Bacillota > Bacilli > Caryophanales > Paenibacillaceae > Paenibacillus > Paenibacillus sp. RRE4. Next base: position 3,400,994 of record NZ_JAUZUT010000001.1, on the reverse strand, counting down.
ACGAGCCAACACTGCAAATGACATTCCTCGTAAACAACAGTCCATTCGCAGGCCGCGAAGGTAAATGGGTAACTTCCCGTAAACTGCGCGAGCGTTTGTTGAAAGAATTGGAGACTGACGTATCTCTTCGTGTTGAAGAAACAGAGAGCCCGGATGCATTTATCGTTTCCGGACGTGGTGAGCTTCACCTCGGTATCCTGATTGAAAATATGCGTCGTGAAGGATATGAGCTTCAAGTATCCAAACCAGAAGTTATTATCAAAGAAATTGATGGTAAAAAAATGGAGCCAGTTGAGCGCTTGTTGATTGATATCCCTGAAGAAAGCATGGGTTCTGTAATGGAGAGCCTGGGCGCTCGCAAAGCAGAGATGGTTAACATGATCAACAATGGTACTGGTCAAGTCCGTCTGGAATTCCTGATTCCTGCACGTGGTCTGATTGGATACAGCACCAACTTCCTGACATTGACTCGTGGTTATGGCGTAATGAACCATGCGTTTGACAGCTACGCTCCAGTGGTATCCGGTCAAGTGGGTGGACGTCACCAAGGTGTTCTGATCTCAACAGAAACGGGCACATCTACGTTCTATGGAATGATCGGCGTTGAGGACCGTGGTACACTATTCCTTGAGCCAGGAACAGAAATTTACGAAGGTATGATTGTTGGTGAGCATACACGTGACAATGATATCGTTGTTAACATCTGTAAAGAAAAACAACTGACTAACGTTCGTTCTTCTGGTAAAGATGATACGGTTAAAATTAAAACTCCGATTATCTTCTCGTTGGAACAAGCGCTTGAATATTTGAACGATGATGAGTACTGTGAAATCACGCCGAAATCTATTCGTCTTCGTAAGAAGCTTTTGAACAAATCCGAGCGTGAGCGTGCAGAAAAACAACGCAAAATGGCTCAAAATAACGCGTAATACCCACTACCCTAAGAGGTACAAAAGCCAATGTTTGAAGGGACATAATTGCACGATGGAACGATTCCTGTCTCTCGCCACTGGTAGTGGAGGGAGAGGAATCGATTCTGCAGAAGCGAAGCGCTCGCCTTTGTCCCCGAATTTCAACACTTGATAGAGTGTTCATAGAAATTCGGGGACAACAGCGATCAAAAGAACGATCCGAACCCGGAACGGTCGAACGAGCGCCTAAGAATCTCATTGTGAAGCAGTAAAGTCCATCCAATGATTGAATTTTGTACAGCATGATCATGAAAGGAGATGCCTTAACATGCAAGCATGGTTTGCATCACACCCGATCATCGCCTATATCGTCATCTTTGTACTGATTACTTACGTGTATAACAAGGTCTTTCGGGTACGTCAGAAATTGCCAATCGGTAAGGAAATTGTGTTGTATATCTTGATGGCGATGGGTACGTTCATGCTTCTTATTTTTCAGATCGATAAGTTGCCCATCATTCAATGTTTGTTGGTAGCCGTAGGTCTGATGCTGTTAGTGCGCGTGCGTTATTTCGTTGAAGGTCGTCAAAAGAAAAAAGCGGAAACTTCCGCTCGAAACTCATAATGCTGTCTATGCATAAACACATCCGTTTTCCCTTGGGAAAGCGGTTGTGTTTTATGTAGACCAAACAGATGTGATAAAGGTGTTGAGAACATGACTTCAAACTCAAACGGATTGCCTCCACGAAGACAACCTTCGAATGCATCCGGTAATTCAGGCAACAAGAGCAGTAAGGGGAAGGCGCCGAAGAAGAAACGTATGCGCGGATTCGTCAGGGTGTTCCTCAGCCTGCTTGTGATCGGTATTCTGGTCGGTGGGGGATATGTGTACTGGCTATACAACCAAGTTGCGAATACAGGAATAGATAAACCCGTTCCTCCGGGCATGTCGGCTTCAACCAAACCACTTACGATGTTGCTGCTTGGTACAGATAATCGTCCCGAAACAGGTACGTTTTTATCAGATGTTGTGATGGTTGCTGCACTTAATCCGAATACAAAGACTGCCACCGTGGTATCATTACCGCGTGACACGCGTATCCAACTCGATGGGTACAAGTCGAACAAACTGAACGCTTATTATCCGCGATTCAAGACACAAGAGAAGACCTCTGGCAAAAAGGCAGAGGATCAGATGAAAGAAATGATGGGTAAGTACCTAGGCGTAGATATTAACTATACAACGGTTCTGAATTTTCAGGCTTTCCGCGACGCGATAAACGCTGTCGGTGGAGTAGACGTTACGGTGGATAAAAACATGTGTTACCGAGATACGGCTGACAATACAGATATTAATCTGAAAGCAGGAGCTCAGCACTTGGACGGAAAAGAAGCACTTGATTTTGTTCGCTATCGTAAGTCCAACTGTAAGCCAAAGACGGCGGAGTCCAATGATTTTGATCGCAATAAACGCCAGAGCCAAGTAATGAATGCCATGCTGGATCAGATGAAATCGCTTGGGGGAATTACCAAGATAGGCAAAGTGATTAGTGCGGTAGATCAAAACATGACTACGGATGTGGAATCCGAACAAATGAAAAACTTTATAGCAACCTACTGGAATATTTCCACTGCTGATGTACACTTTACTCCAGTTACGGGGGAGTGGAGAAGCCCTTATGTATATATTAATGACACAGAATTGGCCAATGCCAAACAGGCCCTGCAAGATACACTTTCAGGTAAAGTGACGGCGTCATCTCCGAAAGAATAGCTCACGTTTTGGGGATTGGAAGCTCGGTTCGCGGTGTGCTATAATAATACCAACCAAGATGAGAATGGCATAAAGAAGGTTAGGGGGCTGGTTGAATGTCCGAAGCCGTCACACAGTTAACAGATTCTCTTTTACAGCAATTTAAAGACGAGACCTTTGTGCTGCTTAACACCGTGGATGTGGAATCTGGAGGTCCGACTTCTACAGCAATCTCCTGGATTTATGCTGAAAATGCATCAACTTTTCGTTTGGCGATTGATCATCGTTCACGTCTTGTAAATAACATGATACACAATCCGCTGATTACGATTACTGTTTTTGGTGAAGAGATGGTGTATGCAGTCAATGGACGTGCTTCCGTGCGACAAAATCCATTGCAGGACGTACCCTTTAATATGTGCTGTTTCGACATTCGGATTGAAGCGGTGAGGAATGCCCTGTTCTACGGCGCTCAACTGTCCTCTGTGCCTCAATTTGTCAAAATATACGACCAGCGTGCTGCAGAGAAGCTTGATGAGCAAGTCTTTGCGGCCATGAAAAAAGCCTAGTGAGAGATCACTGGGCTTTTTGTTGTCTTTTTTCCGATGTGTGTTGCTGCATGTACTGATCCTGAGCAGGTTCATCCGGATTTTGACGAACCTTGACGTCTTTCGGAAGCTGCGGAATGATACGGCCCACCATGTCGGCTAGTTCCGAAGCGAAACCGGAAATGGGATGGCCCTTACGAATATGCTCACCAATTTCTTTGATACGCTCCGTGACATCAGCATCAGCGGTTACGATGGAATCCACACCTTCCGGATCTTTGCGCAAAGCTTCTGCAACGGCATATTTAATGGTGCCAACGCGTGCCCGTTCAAGATCACCATCGACATCAATGCCGACAACCGCTGTGTTGCCAAGTATAACGCAGTTAGCATCTTGCACACCCTCAACTTGCTTGGCAAGTGCTTTGAGGTGACTCACTCGTTTTTTATTTGTCATTCGACCCATTTCTGTATCGTCGGCAACATTGAGATCATGTACCTCGCCCGTATTTTCGTTGAAGTGGTCTAAGCGTGAAGGATTCATTCGGTCTTCTTGCTGGGTTGTTATGTTTCCTCCGTAACTTCTTGGATGCATCTCGTGCGGTTCCTGTGAAGCGTTACGTGTAGAAGCATTACAGCCGGTAAGAACAAAGATGAGAAGCAACGTGCATATCCCCATTTTCATAAATGTTCATCCTTTCTTGGAGTTTTTCAGAATGGTTGACAATTATTTTGCCCTAGTCGAATACATTTATGTATGGGAGCATGATTGTCCATGCCGCTGCTGAAGATCACATGATCAAGATGAACTCGGGAATGAGGGGAAACGGAAGGCTCGTAAGAGCAACTTCGTCATTCCCGAGAACACGTTCCAGCCCATGCCTTTAACGACGCCGCTTTGGAGGGGATTGAATGAAAAAGATTTTTGTATTGGATACCAACGTGCTTCTGCATGACCCCAATGCCATATTTGCCTTTGAAGAACATGAGGTAATCATTCCCGCGGTTGTACTGGAGGAGATTGACTCCAAAAAAAGAAATGCTGATGAGATCGGCCGTAACGCACGCAATGTGTCCAGACTGCTGGATGGACTCAGGGAATTGGGTCACTTGCACAGTGGCGTACCTCTTGCGAATGGAGGCAATCTAAAAGTTGAGCTTAATCACCGCAGTTTTGTGAGAGTTCAGGAAATGTTCGGGGAAGTGTCCAATGACAATCGAATCTTGGCCGTCGCGCTGAATTATCAGATTGAAGAGAATGAAAAAGAAGTGGTGGAGCGACAAGTTGTTCTTGTCAGTAAAGACGTTCTGGTACGGATCAAGGCGGACGTACTTGGACTGAACACACAGGATTACTTATCGGATCGGACTGCCGGACTTAGCGAGTTGTACCCTGGATATACAGCGCTGAAAGTTCACCCGTCTGTCATTGATGAGTTTTACACATATCGTTTCTTGCCGATCAAACCGTTACAACTGTCCTACTCTCTCTATCCGAATGAATTTGTCATTCTGAAGGATGAGATGGGTACGAACAAATCCGCTTTGCTTAAAGTGAATACCGAAGGTACAAAACTGGAGCCATTGTTCCTCAGCAATGATAATGTCTGGGGGATTAGCGCCCGAAATGCACAACAACGGATGGCATTGGAGCTTCTGTTGAACGACGATATTCCGCTTGTGACGATAACCGGCAAAGCAGGTACAGGTAAAACACTTCTCGCCTTGGCAGCAGGATTGCTGAAGGTAGAGGATGATCACAAATACAAAAAGCTGCTGATCGCGCGTCCCGTCGTACCGATGGGTAAGGACATCGGGTATTTGCCAGGGGAGAAGGAAGAGAAGCTTCGTCCGTGGATGCAACCGATTTATGATAATCTCGAATTTTTATTTGATACGAAAAAGGCCGGAGATATAGATAAAATACTGATGGGTCTCGGCAGTATCCAAGTTGAAGCACTGACGTATATCCGCGGAAGATCGATTCCCGGGCAATTCATCATTATTGATGAAGCTCAGAACTTGTCTCGGCATGAAGTAAAAACAATCGTATCCCGGGTGGGGGAAGGTAGTAAGATTATTTTGATGGGTGACCCTGAGCAGATTGACCACCCTTACCTGGATTCCGCAAGCAACGGATTGACCTACATTGTCGAGCGTTTCAAACAAGAGGGAATCAGTGGGCACATTATGCTTGAAAAAGGAGAACGTTCCAAGCTGGCACAGCTTGCGGCAGACTTGTTATAACAAGCTTTTAATCGCTTTATAGCTGGGTTTATTTCCCGGAAAATGTTTTAAAGCAAGCCGACTTTTGAAGTCGGCTTTTTTTTTTGCTGAAAAAATTAAAATCAAATGTTATACAGAACTGGATATGCTCTTAATATGCAAAATACAAGAAAAGTGTTTTTTGGCAGGGTAGGACAAGAGCACTACATATTTGTTACAATAATGGTTGCGAGAAAATATAAAATAAGTTATTTCAAGGGGGAGAGTGAATGAAGCGTAGACACCAGGTTGTTTTATTTGCAGTTTTGTTGCTTTCGCTAACAATCCTTTCACCTAGCTTTGATTTTAGAGGTTCGCAGCATAATCAGGGACGAAATCAAGAGAAAGATACATACACGGGTGTTTCATCCCGTAATGAGGATACAAGTGCCCCTCTCGATGTATTGGTATCCATGTCAGAAGAGGAGTTTGCGTCTTTTCAGAAAGTGGCTGAAGAAGTAGCGGCTTCTATTTACGTTGAGGTTAATCTCCGCAATGTGGAACAGAAGGAATATGAAGAGGTGCTGGATCGAGAGTTTTCCTTGGGGGAGAACGGAGATATTATTTTATTGGATAGTGAGCAAGTGCAACATTATGCCAAAAAAGGATATTTGCTTCCTTTGAATGCGACAACGCTTTCCAAAGCTCTAGGCGATTCAGTTGCTGAGTTACGAGGAATGACAGAGTGGAATGGATATCAATGGGCAATGCCCTTTGATGTAGATCCTTATGTAATGGGAGTAATACCCTCATACTTGAATGAGGCTGGGTTACAGGGATTTCCAGAGAACAGGGAGCAATGGTCCAAGTTGATCAAGGAATCTCAAACAAAGAGCACACCTTTGATTTCGTTGAATATAGATGATATTTACGAAGCAAGTGCGTGGTTGAGTTACTTGCCGCCGGGAATGAGTCCCGACCAGATTCTAAGAATGCAACTTACCTCCATGACAAATGAATTTCAACAGGGGGTAAGTTTACTCGGCGAGCTTCAACCCCATATTGTGACTATGTCTGTAGATCCGGTATTGTCTGCTTCGGATTATAAGGTGCAAACTCCGATGTTTGTATCTACATTATCTCGTATTTTACATGCAGATGAGCTTGCCGAAGGTCGGGGAACAATTAAATCACCTGTTTCGTTGCAGGCTTTGCGGGCGGTAGAATCCAGAAGTCTGGTCATTACAGCAGGAACTGTGGAAACGGATGCAGCAAGTCGGTGGATCGAAGGCATGTCTTCTGCAGTCACACAGAATAAATGGTATAAACAAACCAAACGTTTGCCTGCAAGACAACAGGAGATTGAGGAGCAAGTCGAGGATGTCGGAAGTCGGTATAATATGGCTTTAAATCAACCCTGGTTCGCCAAAGAATCTCCGGTACAATGGATTGAAAACAAAACGATGATCGATCGTTTTTACAAAAGGGTTCAACAGGTTCTCGAAGGGGAGATCAGTGCTGCCCAGTATGTGAGCAGCATCAGAAAAACGGTTAAGCCCTAAAATGAAATTGCTAATTTCACTTCCAAAACCCCTTCATCTGTGGAAACATCCGTAGCTCTGACAAAGGACAGAATTTTTTGCGGATAAAAACCGAGATCAAACTCTTTCTCTAACATTCTACGTGTTGTGTCAGGCAATTCAAGCTGATTGAATACCAGCTTATCCACATGAAAACGAATTGAATTTTGCGGTTCGTTCTCGACTGTATAGTGTCCTTCAATCCTTAATTGTAATTGATCGCGCTTACCCGAAGCTGTAATTTTATCTTGATCAAATGTGAAAGCAAAATCATTGAAAATTTCATTTTGTGAACGCAAAAATGTATTTAATTCGTCTTGACCAATGCGAATGGTATACGTTGTCCCTGTGGTAGAAATGGCTCCGTTTTGCTTTTGTACAAAATCAGGCAAGTTTTGCATGGCTGACGCCAATGCCTTGAAATAACGTTTTACCTCGTATATGCCTACGTTTTCCCAATACAACGTTAATTCATTCATTAATTTTTGAATAGCTGCCGCGTCACCGCTGGCGGTTATTTGCTTATCCACTTCTTTTTGCAGTAAGGCGACCCTTGTTCGCTGGTTTTCCAGATTAATTTTCATCTCGGTAAGCTCCATAGAGGTTTGGCGGATTCGATCGGACGTATGTTGCAATTCATTATAGCGGGTCTGATACTTGTCCAAAACAGCTTGATCTTTACCAATGATGATTTGATAGTAATCATATAGAACAAACAAATCTTTAAATGATCTTGCTCCAAGCACTGTCATGAGCAGGCTGTCACGCTCTCCTGTGTAATAGGATCTTACAACAGTCCCGGCCCGGTCTTGCTGGATATGTATTTCCTTTTCCTGCTGTAATAGTTGGGCAGATAATGTCTCATGTTGCTTGGCTAATTGCGTCTGCTGTTCACGAATACGTTTAATCTCATGATCAATCTCTACAATAGATAACGTTTTTTGAAGAATGGCTTGCGTGTCTTCGGGTGAAGTCTCTCCATAAACGTATGATGAGGCGGATTGCACGAACAATATGATAATGAGCAAGATGGCGATTAGGCCATATCGATGTTTCACAATCATTCTCCTTTCTTTAAGCCTTGTAAAATCCTGCGGATGAGAACTCTCCCAAACAATATATGAAATCCATACGAAGAATATCCTTAGTGGTTACATACCATTATATCTTCATATGTAATCTGACAACAAAAAAACAATCCGACAAGAGCCGGATTGCTTTGATGCTGCTGGCGGATTAGAGCGGCAGTCCCATTTGAAATACAGTCCAGTAGCTGAACCCTGTGAACGTTACGATCATATAACCCCAGAAGAGCAATATATACGTACGTTCTGTAAACTTCAAGTATCCCAAAAGGACAAAAAACGCAGTCTGCAGGAAGAAAAGCAAAGCCATTTCGACCAAGTCTCCTGCAAAAGCCATCAGGCCAATCGCAAGCGTGAAGAACCCGAGTACCCGAAACATGCGTGCCACGGTAAATCCTCCTCTCTTATGTACGTTCATAGATTGTCTACATAATATTATACCGACAAAGGAAAAACGTGTAAACAAATTTGGGTATGAAAGCGAATTCTTTTTTTGCCAGCTTAGGATTAAAGTGTCCAAAATTATGCCGATCACGTATGAGGGGACCTGAATGTGGAAATACATTTTAGTATGAAATCAATTCTATGAACTCTATGAGAGGCATAAGATTGAGTAAAGCAACTTTTATACCTAATTCACATAACGGGTTACCGGTTATGGGGACGGTTATTTCAGGATGGTGTTAGGAGGGTATTATAGCATGACTGCAGTGAGACAGGATGCTTGGAGCACAGAGGATGATTTGATTTTGGCGGAGGTTACATTGCGTCATATTCGGGAAGGCAGTACGCAGCTAGCCGCTTTTGAAGAAGTGGGCGAAAAAATAGGCAGAACTTCGGCCGCATGTGGATTTCGTTGGAACAGCTGTGTACGTAAAAAGTATGAATCAGCGATCAGCAATGCTAAAGCACAAAGGCAAAAGCGGAGCTATCTTAGAAAACAGCCGGCGATGCTTGGTCCACAGGTTGCTGCACTGGCAACATTAGACGCCGAGGAAGGTCTCTTTAAGACGGAAGGAGTGTCAGATGAAACCTTATCTATGGATGCGGTCATCCGTTTCCTAAGGCAGTGGAAAGGAAGCGCACAGGAGAGTAATCGTCAGCTTAAAATGCTCGAAAAGGAATTGCGTGAGAAGGAAGACGAACTGCTGGAATTACGTTGTGAGAACGACCGACTTTCTAAGGAAGTTAATGAGGTTCAGACCGATTATCGTGTGGTGAACGATGATTACAAAGCATTGATCCAGATTATGGATCGTGCGCGCAGGCTTGCCTTTTTATCCGAAGAAGAAGAAGAACTCAAGACAAGGTTCAAAATGGATGCTAACGGAAATCTGGAACGGATTGAGTAGCGATATTCAAAATTAAAGTAACCTTGTAATATTTACCCGCCAAACCTCCGTAATCATACGGTTGGTATGACGGGTTTTTAGTTGTGTGCATTTTGTACTATTATAGAAGAAGATTTTTCGGGTTCATTCAAAAGGTATATGAAATGACCGGAACAGGGGGATCAGATGATTATAGATGTAATAGGAGCAGGTTCGCTAGGACTTCTATATGGAGGGAAGTTGCAAGCATCAGGTGAAAGTGTACGGTTTTGGACTAGAACATCAGTGCAGGCCAATCAGCTTAAACAAGATGGAATTAGGATTACCGAGAAGGATGCGGAAATTTACATCAGGCCAGAAGAGATTCAAGCTTACCCTGTATCCCAACTGGCGAATCACTGGAACAAGACACCTGGAGACTGGATGCTACTCACTGTGAAGCAAACTCATGTTGATAATTTTATTGAACAGACAGCAACGTTAACGTTAGAGACACGGCAGCCATTAAAGATTGCTTGTTATCAAAATGGTCTTGGTCATCTGGAGAAGCTCCAGGCCGCTTTGCCGAGTGCATTGCTGTGTAGTGCGATTACAACGGAAGGGGCTAAACGTACTGAATTTGAGGTGGACCGGGCCGGTTATGGAAAAACACTTCTGGGCTTGAGCAAGAGTTTGACGAAAACAAATGTGGGAATAACAGATGAACAACAAATATTTACTTTAGCCAGGGTTGTGCAACAGGCAGGATTTGACTGTACAGTGTCGAATGAAATCGATAAGCTGATATACAGAAAACTGCTCATTAATGCGGTTATCAACCCGCTTACGGCAATTTGGAGAATCCCAAATGGTGAATTGCTTCACATGAAGGAACGAGTTGGCATTATGCACCAGTTGTATGATGAGGCTATGACCGTGTATGGAGCTATGAACGTGCGATTGGAAGGGGATTTGTGGGATCAGATTCAGGGGGTATGCCGCGACACTGCTTCCAATACATCCTCTATGCTGGCAGATGTGCTACATAAACGCAAAACAGAGGTGGAATCAATTAACGGATCGATTATAAGAATGGCAAAGGAGTTCAATCTGAAGGTACCTACACATGAAATGCTTTTTCATTTGATCCAAGGTATGCAATCAGAAGGGGTGAGTTAATGGGATTTTTTATCGTATTGAGTATACTGCCCTTTTTTCCTTTTTTACTTATGTATTGGGGCATGATGGTATGGAAGAAAGATAAGTCGATTGCATTGCGAGCAGCTATGGATGTCACTACATTTTTCCTTATTTTCTCCGTGTCTGCGTTATTCAACTTAACATTTGATTCGAATTTTGGTTTTTATCTGACATTAATACTCATACTAATAGCGCTTGGTTTTATCGGAGGTGCGCAAAATCGACTAAAAGGAAAGGTCGATGGGGGAAGAATGTTCCGGGCCGTATGGCGCATGTCGTTTGTGATGATGAGTTTTGGATATATTTTGTTTACTTTATTTGGATTATTTAGATACATTATGAACCAGATGTGAGGTTACATAACGCAAAATCCCGAAAAGATGTGGCGATTTTGTCGAAAACTGAAAAAAACATTACTTTCTGAAAAAGTAATGTAGATTTTTTTGACCGGTGGTTGTATAATCTATAAACATAAACCACATCAATTTAGGGGGAAAAGTTAGATGAAAAGGAAAAGTCTATTAGTCCTTTTGACGCTGATCTTGGCGTTCGGTACCGTACTTGCAGCGTGCGGATCGAAAAATGAAGGCACAGGTACCACAACAGATAACAATTCTGCAAGCGGAGAAAAGGGTCTTGCCAAAGATCAAGTTCTGAAAATTAACTTGTCAGCTGAACCTCCTACGTTTGACCCGGCTCAAGCCAAAGACAGCCAAACTAACACAGTTTTGAAATTCTTGTATGAAGGTCTGGTACGCATCGATGCTGACGGCAAAGAAGCTCCAGGTGTTGCTACGAAGTGGGACATTTCTGAAGATGGTTTGAAATACGTGTTCACCTTGAACCCAGAAGCAAAATGGAGCAATGGTGATCCTGTAACAGCTGAAGATTTCGTTCGTTCTTGGGAACGTGCTTTGAAACCGGAAACAGCTTCTCCTTACGCATACCAACTGTACTACATCAAGGGTGCTGAAGGCTTTAACATGAGCAAAGATGCAAAATTCAAAGGTACTAAAATCACTGATTTCTCCCAAGTAGGTGTGAAAGCTACGGATGAGCACACACTTGAAGTAACGTTGGAAAACCCAACGCCTTATTTCTTGGGTCTGACAGCATTCTATACGTACTATCCAGTACACAAATCTGCTGACACTAACGATAAATTCTTCTCTGACTTCAAAAACATGATCGTTAACGGACCATTCGTAATGGATCAGTACGCTAAAGGTCAAAAAATTGTTGTGAAGAAAAACGATGGTTACCATGCAGCATCTGACATTAAACTGTCTGAAATCGATATGTCTCTGACAAACAGCAGTGCTTCTGAACTGCAAGCTTACAAATCAGGACAATTGGACTACACAGGTGCACCTAACGGTGAGATCCCGTCTGACCAAATTCCTTCTTTGAAAGCTGAATTGCCAAACGAGTTTAAAGCTACTGGTATTGCAAGTACTTACTACTACCAGTTCAACGTAAACGAAGCACCGTTTAACAACGCTAAAATCCGTAAAGCATTTGCAATGTCTATTGAGCGTCAACTGATTGTTGATAAAGTAACACAAGGCGGACAAATTCCAGCATTCGGTTTTGTACCTCCTGGTATCCGTGGTGAAAAAGAAGAATTCCGTACGGAACACAAAGATGATTACTTCACTGAAAATGTGGATGAAGCTAAAGCTTTGCTTGCTGAAGGTATGAAAGAAGAAGGTTACACTACTCTGCCTGCAATCACTTTGATCTACAACACAAGTGACGGTCACGCGAAAATCGCTTTGGCGATCGCTGATATGTGGAAAAAGAATCTTGGTGTTGATGTGAAAACAGAAAACCAAGAGTGGAAAGTCTTCCTGGATAACCGTCAGAAACAAAACTTCCAAATTGCTCGTGCGGGCTGGTCTGCGGACTACAACGATCCGTTCAACTTCTTGGAAATGTGGAAAACTGGAAACACAAACAACGACTCTAAATTCAGCAATGCACAGTATGATAAAGACCTCGAAGATACTGTGAAAACAACAGATGTAGCTAAACGTATGGCTGCCTTTGCTGATGCAGAAAAAGTTCTGATTCAAGATGAAATGGGCGTAATGCCAATTTACTACTACACTAACGTATCTTTGACTAAGCCTTACCTGAAAGGTGTACAACTTGATTTCAGTGGAGCAATTGACTTCACTCGTGCATATCTGGAAGAGAAGTAAGTTTGTTCTGAAGTCTAATATGATTGCTTCGGGATATATATGTGGAATTCCATATATATCCCGATTTTTTTGTATGTGAACCGATTTTCCTTATAATTCTTGAAATTTCCGATAAATGGATTGGACTTTATTGCGGTCTGATTCTACAATCGATTTGTATACAAAATATTGTTTGTGGAGGTGTGCAAGGGTTGGTTAAGTACGTTTTGAAAAAACTGCTATTTATGCTGCTATCGCTTTTCATACTCGCATCGATGACTTTCTTCCTGATGAAAGCCATTCCTGGTGACCCTTTTACATCGGAGAAAAGAGTATCACCTGAGATTCGGGCCCTTCTTGAAGAAAAATATGGTCTGGACAAGCCGATGTATGTACAATACTTCAAATACATTGGTGATATTGTACAAGGCGACTTTGGGGTTTCGATGAACTATCTCAACCAAGGTGTCACAGACATGATTACGAAGACATTTACAGCATCGTTAAAAATTGGTGTTTTTGCGATCATTATCTCCATTATCGTGGGTGTGCTGTTGGGATTGCTTGCAGCAGTGTATCATCGCAAGCTAATTGATGATGTAACGATGGTTCTAGCTGTTATCGGGATCGCCGTACCAAGCTTCTTGCTGGCATCCTTATTACAGTATGTGTTTGCTTTCAAACTCGGATGGTTCAATGTTATGGGCTTTGATGGTCCACTTGACTATGTGCTTCCGGTTGCCGCTCTATCTGCATCACCAATTGCCTTTATCGCACGTCTAACGCGTTCAAGCATGCTGGAAGTTTTACATGCAGACTACATTAAAACCGCCAAAGCTAAAGGTTTGAAATGGCCTGCCATCATGTTTAAGCACGTTGTACGGAACGGTATTTTGCCAGTTGTTACGTATGTAGGTCCAATGACCGCTAACGTTATTACAGGTTCTGTTGTTATTGAGCAAATCTTTAACATTGGCGGTATCGGGAAAGTGTTTGTGGAAAGTATCACAAACCGTGACTACACCATGATTATGGGGATTACTATTTTCTACGGTATTCTCTTGATGTTGGCACGTTTCCTTACAGATATCGCTTACGTATTGATTGATCCAAGAATTAAACTGGAAAGCCGGAAGGGGGCATAACGTTGTCTGGCACGAATAATAACAATAATGGAACGGCGAACACTGACCTGAACAGTCAGGCAGCGGTGAAGCCTAAAGAAAGTATTTCCCTTTTTAGAGACGCAATGTACAGACTTGCAACAAATAAAGCGGCAATGATTAGCCTTGGTGTGCTTGTGCTTGTTGTACTGTTTGCTATAATCGGACCCACTTCTTTGTTTACGAAGTATAATTATTATTCTAATGACTTGCTTAATTCAAACGCTGCTCCCAGTGCGGAACACTGGTTCGGTACGGATGATCTGGGCCGTGATGTATGGGTAAGAACATGGGTCGGCGCACGTGTATCCTTGACAGTAGGTCTTGCTGCGGCGTTGATTGACCTTGTGATCGGGGTTATCTATGGTGCGATCATGGGTTACTATGGTGGACGAGTTGACGGAATTATGAATAAGTTTTCCGAGATTTTGTACTCTTTGCCTTACATGCTGGTAGTTATCCTGTTGCTGGTTGTTTTGGAGCCGAGTCTTACAACGATTATTATTGCGCTTACCATTACAGGCTGGATTAGTATGTCCTGGATTGTACGTGGTGAGATTATGCAACTGAAAAATAGAGACTTTATCCTTGCTGCTAGATCGATGGGTGCAAGTACTGGACGTCAATTGTTCCGTCACTTGTTGCCAAATGCAGTTGGACCGATTATCGTCACCTTGACATTGTCTATTCCGAATGCGATCTTTGCAGAAGCGTTCTTGAGCTTCCTCGGTCTGGGTGTATCGGCACCAAGATCTTCTCTTGGATCCATGATTAACGATGCACTTACAGGCTGGACGCTGTATCCATGGCGGATGTGGTTCCCGGCTGGCTTGATGGTTATTACAATGCTTGCATTTAATTTGCTCGGTGATGGACTGCGGGACGCACTTGATCCGAAATTACGTAAATAGAAAGAGGAGGTGGGATTATGGAGCCGATTTTAACAGTCAAAGACTTAAGTGTATCGTTTTCGACGCGCTCTGGTGAATTTGATGCCGTTAAAAATGTGAGTTTCGAAATTGGTAAAGGAGAAACGCTGGGGATCGTAGGTGAATCCGGTAGTGGTAAGAGTGTTACCGCCCAGACGATCATGAAATTGATCCCTTCCCCGCCTTCGAAGGTTAAGAGCGGAGATATTACGTTTCACGGTCAGGATTTGCTGAATAAGACAGATAAGCAAATGGAAGCCATTCGTGGTAAAGATATCGGTATGATCTTCCAGGATCCAATGACTTCTCTGAATCCTACGATTAAAATCGGTAAACAGATTACAGAGGTATTGCGTAAACACCAAAACATGTCAAAGCAAGCAGCGAACAAAGCTGCTCTTGAGATGCTTGAACTTGTAGGTATCAAAAATGCAGCGATTCGCATGAATCATTATCCGCACCAATTCTCTGGTGGTATGCGTCAGCGTGCAATGATTGCAATTGCACTTGCTTGCCGTCCATCTTTGCTGATTGCGGATGAGCCGACAACAGCACTTGACGTTACCATTCAGGCTCAAATTCTGGATGTTATGAAGGATATGCAGAAAAAGCTTGGAACATCCATCATGCTGATTACGCATGACCTTGGTGTTGTAGCGGGCATGTGTGACCGTGTGGTTGTTATGAAGGAAGGCGAAGTTGTCGAAACAGGGACAACAGCTGAAATCTTCAGTAACCCACAGCATCCTTATACGATTAAGTTGTTGAACGCTCTCCCGCGTCTGGACGAGCCGAAAAAAGAAAAGCCTGCTCCGGTTGGTATTGTCAAAGGAAGTAACAAACCTTTGGTTCAAGTGAAAAACCTGAAACAATACTTTAACCTTGGCAAAGGTAACATCCTTAAAGCTGTAAATGATGTGAGCTTCGACATCTTTGAAGGAGAAACACTTGGTGTTGTAGGTGAGTCAGGTTGCGGGAAATCGACGACTGGACGCACCATTCTGCGCCTTTATGAGCCAACTGGCGGAAGTGTGAACTTCAATGGTACGGATATTTACAAATTGTCTCCACGCAAAATGAAAGAAATGCGTAAAGACATGCAGATGATTTTCCAAGATCCATATGCCTCACTGAACCCGCGTTTTAACGTTATGGATATTATCGGAGAGTCTTTGGACATTCACGGGCTGGCCACAAGCTCTAAAGAGCGTAAGAGACGTGTAGAGGAGCTATTGGACCTCGTAGGTCTTAACCCAAGTCACGCTTTGCGTTATCCGCATGAATTTTCCGGTGGACAAAGACAGCGGATCGGGATTGCGCGTGCTCTTGCTGTTGATCCTAAATTTATCATCTGTGATGAGCCGCTTTCCGCACTGGATGTATCCATTCAAGCTCAGGTCGTTAAATTACTTGAGGAGTTGCAGCAACGTCTCGGATTGACGTATCTCTTTATCGCCCATGACTTGTCCATGGTTAAACATATCAGTGACCGTGTTGCGGTTATGTATATGGGGAAAGTGGTAGAATTGGCTGAGAGTGAAGAGCTGTATTCCAATCCGATTCATCCATATACCAAAACATTGCTTTCTGCGATCCCTGTTCCAGATCCGGAAGTAGAAGCAAATAAACGCCGCATTTTATTGCCAGATGAACAATCTGGACCAATCCAGAATGCTTCGGGCGGTCCTAAAAATGACCCGTATAATTTGGAAAATGCTCAATTGATTGAGGTTTCCAAAGGACACTGGGTTGCAGAACCTTACGTATAATAGTTTCGAAAATGAATATGCTATTATATACATCATAACCGCCGATTTAAATCGGCGGTTTTTTTTCATATATTTGTGACTTTGTTTTGACGAAGAGCTACTGAATTCGGTACAATCAAGGAAGGCTCTTTAGAAGCAGAATAGGAGGCAGACCTCATGAAAGGGATCACCGAGGCGCTCCGCAGCGGATCAAAGCTTGCAGAGGATTATCTCTGTACGACAGATGCTGCGCGAAGCCTTTATGAATATGACATTCGCTGGGAAAACGGCCTCCACGCGCGTGCTGAATGGCTGAAACAATCGGAGCATACACGTGTTGACCGTCATGAACTGGCGGCGTATTTACGTTTATATAATAAGCGAGTAAATGATCATGGCAAGGTTCATGCTGCGATTACCCGCCTTGTTGAAGAGGATGCACTCGTCGTTACAGGTGGACAACAGAGTGGCTTGTTCACTGGACCATTGTTTGTGATATACAAAGCAGCCAGTGTGGTCGCAGCTGCGCGTGAAGCCGAACAGCAATTGAAACGTCCTGTAATTCCAGTGTTCTGGATTGCGGGAGAAGACCATGACTGGGATGAGGTAAATCATACGTATTTGCCTGATAAGCAAGGACAGATTCATAAAGTCAAACTGCAAGGGCATTTTAAAGGTAAGGATTCGGTAAGTTATGTGGAAGTAAAGTGGGATCAGTGGGAAACGGTGTTGAATCAAGTAGAACAATTATTGCCTGATACCATTCATAAGCCGGGATTAATAAAGCTGATTACAGAAATCCATCAGTTGAGTGCGAATCTTAGTGATGCGTTTGCACGAATGATATCGGCCTTGTTTGCAAAGACTGGCCTGGTACTCATGGATGCTGCCGATCCTGAATTGCGTAAGTTAGAAAAGCCCGTATTCGAGCGTTTGATCCGGAAGAATGATTCGTTGCGGGAAGCCTATTTACAAGGGGCATCATCGGTAGAACAAGCGGGTTATTCGACATCAGCAGAAGTGGCGGAAGATGGGGCCAATCTCTTTTATATTCATGAAGGCGCCCGTTTGCTTTTGATGCTGAAAGATAACTTGTATCAGGATCGTAAGGGGTTAGTATCCTTTACAGAAGAACGTTTGTTACAAGAATTGGAAGATCACCCTGAGCGTTTTAGTAACAACGTACTCACCCGTCCTTTGATGCAAGATTCATTGTTGCCTGTGGCTGCAGTAATCTTAGGGCATGGAGAAATTGCATATTGGGGTCTTACACGTGAGGCGTTCCGTACTTTTGGTCTACAAATGCCGATATTACTGCCTCGTCTATCCTTCACGATTATGGAGGAAGTGCAACACAAATATATGAAACAATACGGACTTTCTTTCCAGGATGTACAAAACCAACTGGAAGAAAAGAAAGCACAATGGCTAACGAAGCAGGAAACCTTCCAGGTTGATGAACGATTTACGCAGATCCGTGAGCAGTTTGTGACGCTCTATCGTCCGCTACTGGATCAGGTTGCAGAAGTGCATCCCGGATTGAACCGGATTGGTGAAGCGAACTTAGCCAAAATGAATGAACAGATTCAGTATTTGGAGCGTCAGACTCGCAAGGCAATTGAGGATAAACATCAAGTGAGTTTGAGGCATTGGAACGGTATTCAGAATGCTCTGTTCCCAATGGGCAAACCCCAGGAACGAGTACATAATGCACTCTTTTACCTGAATCGTTATGGAACTGAATGGATTGAGGAATTGATTAAAGCATCTGCTGACTTCCGGGGCGAACACAAGGTTATATCCTTATAAGTATCCATCCAGATTATATTGATCTTTATAATAGAAGAAACACATTTGAGGAGGAGATAAAGTGACCACATCTTCATTACAAAACAGCATCGTCAAAGATATGGGACTTGCTGCCGAGGGCCATTTGAAAATTGATTGGGTTGAGGCGCATATGCCGGTTTTAAACCGGATTCGTCGTCAATTTGAACAGGATTTGCCTTTTAAAGGTCTAAAGGTATCGATTTGTCTTCACCTGGAAGCTAAAACAGCATATCTGGCAAAAGTCATTCAGGCTGGTGGTGCTGAAGTGACGATCACACATAGTAATCCACTGTCTACTCAAGATGATGTATGTGCGGCTTTGGTAGAAGACGGTGTGACTGTTTATGCGAAATATAATCCTGAGCCAGCTGAGTTCAAAGCACTGCAACTCCGTGCACTTGAAGCGAAACCTGATCTCATTATTGATGATGGTGGGGATTTCGCAACCATTATTGCTTCCGAACGTCCTGATCTTGCAGCTACGATTCGCGGTGGCGCAGAAGAAACGACAACAGGCATTATCCGTTTGAAGGCATTAGCGAAAGAAGGACAACTGAAATTTCCGATGGTTGCGGTAAATGACGCATATTGCAAGTATTTGTTTGATAACCGCTATGGCACGGGGCAATCTGCTTTTGACGGTATCATTCGGACAACGAATCTGGTGGTTGCAGGTAAAAATGTTGTTGTAGCTGGCTATGGCTGGTGTGGTAAAGGGGTGGCCATGCGCGCAAAAGGTTTGGGTGCCAATGTCATTGTAACTGAAATAGACCCGATCAAAGCCGTGGAAGCACATATGGATGGTTTCCGGGTTATGACGATGCTGGAAGCAGCAAAGTTGGGTGATTTCTTTATCGCGGTGACAGGCAACAAGGATGTTATTACGGGTGAACATTACGATGTGATGAAAGACGGAGCTATTCTGAGTAACGCAGGTCACTTCGACGTTGAGGTTAACAAACCGGAGCTTGCCAAACGTTCCGAGTCTATTCGTACCGTTCGTCGCAACATTGAGGAGTACCGTTTCAAAGATGGTCGTAAAATGTATCTGCTCGCGGAGGGACGCTTGGTAAATCTGGGAGCGGCTGACGGACATCCGGCCGAGATCATGGACACTACGTTTGCATTGCAAGCACTAGGTTTGCGTTATGTGAGTGAAAATTATGAATCTCTTGGTAAAAACGTAGTGAACGTTCCTTACGAAATTGACCAGCAAGTGGCGAGTTACAAGCTGGAGAGCCTGAACATTGCCATTGATTCTTTGTCCGCTGAGCAAGAAAAGTACCTCGATAGTTGGAAATTTTAAAGGGTTATCCAATAATTACAAACGGATAAACTGTTTCAAAAGTAGTAGAATGGTGTATTGACGATATGGCTCATGTACGGGTGCACATACGATCGCCCGTAAACGGGAAACGTCTTTGGTCCTGAATGACAGGATCGAAGGCGTTTTTTTCGGTGAAATCAAATAAAAAAACAGAAAAGTCAAGAAGGGTTTTGATTTTTTTAACCGAATCTATTATGCTTAGGTGGTGGAAAGTGGGGCAAAGTGGGGGAAATGGGTGAGGAGTGAGTGCGGCAATGTTTATGGGCGAGTTTCAACATAGCATTGATGATAAAGGTCGGGTCATTATTCCGGCTAAATTCCGCGAATCTCTTGGATCCACTTTCGTTGCCACACGAGGTTTGGACCAGTGTCTTTTCGTGTACCCCATGGAGGAGTGGGGGGTCATGGAACAGAAGCTCAAAGCACTGCCGCTGATGAAATCCGACGCACGTGCGTTTACCCGTTTTTTTTTCTCAGGTGCAACTGAATGTGAACTGGATAAACAGGGCAGGGTAAATCTGCCGGGTAACCTGAGAGAGTATGCCAAATTGGACAAAGATTGCGTTGTTCTTGGCGTGTCGAACCGGGTGGAGATTTGGAGCAAAGGCATATGGGAAAGTTATTTCAATCAATCCGAAGAAGCATTCAACGACATTGCCGAAAAGCTGGTCGATTTCAATTTTGACTTATAAAAAGTAAGGAGGGGTGCAGGTTGTTTCACCACATCACCGTACTCAAAGAAGAGGCAACAGAGGGATTAAACATCAAGCAGGACGGTATATACGTGGACTGCACTTTAGGAGGGGCGGGACACAGTTCCGTGATTGCATCCAAGCTAGGTCCGGGGGGACGTCTGATCGCACTTGATCAGGATGATTGGGCTTTGGACAATGCACGCGAGAAACTCGCTGCTTATGAAAACCAGATTACATTGGTGAAAACCAATTTTAGAGATTTGGAGCAGGTTCTCAAAGATCTTGATGTTCCTATGAAGGATGGCCTACCACAGGTTGACGGAATTTTGTATGACCTCGGTGTGTCATCACCACAGTTTGACGAAGGAGAACGTGGATTCAGTTACAATCACGATGCACCGCTTGATATGCGTATGGATCAGGATGCACTTCTGACAGCCAAAGAGATAGTGAACGAATGGCCGGAAGAAGAGATTGCGCGAATTCTGTATCGCTATGGTGAAGAGAAGTTTTCCAAACGGATTGCTCGTGTTATTGTGGGTCGACGTAGTCAGTCTGAGATCGAAACGACAGGTGAACTTGTGGAATTGATCAAAGAAGGTATTCCTGCAGCGGCCCGCCGTACGGGTGGTCATCCCGCGAAGCGAAGTTTTCAGGCGCTGCGTATTGCTGTGAATGATGAACTGGGGGCTTTTGAAGAAGGACTGCATCAGGCTGTTCGTTGTTTAGCGCCAGGGGGGCGCGTATCTGTTATCACCTTCCACTCCCTTGAGGACCGGATATGTAAACAGATCTTCAGCAGCTATCTTGAAAAATGTACATGTCCACCTGACTTTCCGTTATGTGTATGCGGTAATAAAGGGACTTTACGTCTCGTCAACCGAAAACCGCTGATTCCAACAGAAGCGGAACTGACCGAGAACTCTCGTGCGCGATCAGCCAAGCTGCGTGTAGCTGAGAAATTGTAGAACAAAAGAGGAGGAGGAGCCTTCACATGGCATATACACGTGGCAATCTAGCGGTCAAAGAAAAAGCCCAGGAACGTGTAACGCAGCAAAGGTACAAGGAAACAACGAAAGTTGTGACACGTCGCACAGGTCTGCCAGGGCGCGAAAAGTTTTTATACCTGATCACACTCTTAGCCGTCATTATTGTGGGTGGTGCCCTGATGTCTCGTTACGCTCATATTTATGAACTGAACAAGCAGGCTCAGTCGACCATTGTAAAAATTAAAGAGGCTGAGAAGACCATTGCCGATTTACAGGTGGAGAGAGAAACATTGAATAATCAGGTTGTCGAGAATGCAAAAAGACTGGGTTACGTGGAAGCTTCCGATAAGGATGTCATTTTTGTACCACGCTCAACAACGAATACATCGACAGGTACTGAATCATCCTCGAATGCAACCAGTGGCAAGTAAAGAGGTGTTTCGATGGTAAAAAGAATAAAAATGCGCACGTTGTTAATAGGGGGATTCATTACCCTCTTTTTTCTTGTACTCGTAACCCGTATATTTTTCATTCAGGTGGTAAATGGTGACAAATGGCAGGAGCGTGCGGCGGGTCTTATCGAAAGGGAACAGACGATCAAGGCTGCTCGCGGAACGATTACGGATCGAAACGGGAATGTGCTTGCTACGGATTCGCCAGCGTATACCGTTTCAGTTAATCCGCTTTTGATTAATCAACTAGGTATTGAGGACGAAGTGACGACAAAATTGTCCGCATTGCTCAACAAAAATGAGAGTGAGATGCGGGCTCTTGTTACTGCAAAGAATAAAGATGGTGATTTTTTTCAGCAACGTGAAGTACGCAGTGAGGGATACAAAATTAGTCCTGCACTTGCAGAAAAGGTTAATGAGTTGCGCGAAGAGCTTCAGGATGAACACAAGGCAAAAAATGCGATCGTCATGACGCAGGAATCCAAACGTTTTTATCCGGAAGAGTCCTTGGCCTCTCATGTGCTGGGTTATATGAGTCGTGACGGCAAAGCTGTCAACGGGCTTGAAGTCTCGTATGATGACGTGCTGACAGGCACGGATGGTTTCCTGAATTACCAGAAGGATGCCAAGGGCATCAAGCTTCCGAATTCACAGGATAACTATTTACCTCCGAAGAACGGTAAAAACCTGAAGCTGACGATTGATGATACCATCCAGTTTTACATTGAAAGTGCAATGAAAGAGACAATTGCGAAATATAACCCGCTGAGTATGACCGTTATTGCAGCCGACCCAAATACGATGGAGATTCTGGGAATGGCAAACTGGCCGACCTTTAATCCGAATACGTATGCGAGCACGCCGGATCAGAAAAATTTTATCAACCATGCAACGCAGTCGATCTATGAACCAGGTTCCACGTTCAAAATTGTGACACTTGCGGGAGCCGTGGAGGAAAAACTGTTTGATCCGAATGCAACGTTTGAATCCAAGCGCATATACATCGGCGGTTTCCCGATTAGTGATAACGGACATACGTACGGAAGAATCTCTTACCTTGAAGGTGTCAAACGCTCCAGTAACATCGCTTTTGTTAATCTGGGGTACAACATGCTCGGGGGAGAGCGGTTGCGTCACTATATCGATCAGTTTGGTTTTGGTAAAAAGACAGGCATTGACCTGCCAAGTGAAGCGGCTTCGCCAATCAAACCCTTGGTATACAAATCAGAGATTGCTACCGCTGCATATGGTCACGGTCTCGTACAAGTGACGCCGATCCAGCAGTTATCTGCCATCTCGGCCATTGCAAACGGCGGTAAATTGCTCCAGCCTCATCTCGTGAAGGAGATCATAAATCCGAATGATGGCACAACGGAAGCGATCAAACCCAAAGTAATTCGACAGGTCATCTCTAAAGAATCGGCCAAGCTTGTTGGCGGGTATCTGGAGCAGGTCGTAGCAGATCAGACGATCGGCACAGGACGTAATGCCTATATTGAAGGATACCGGGTTGCAGGCAAGACAGGTACAGCGCGAAAAGTTATCAACGGTCAGTATAGCAAAAACAAAGACGTCGTTTCGTTTATTGGATTCGCACCGGTCAACAATCCGAAGATTGCGATGTTGATTGTGATTGACCAGCCAGATGGCACAAACATTGGCGGAGGAACTGCAGCCGCTCCGGTGTTCAAGAAGGTTGTAAGCCAGACGTTGCAATATATGGGCATACCGAAAGATACAGCCAAAACGACAGACAAAAAGTCAAAAGAAGCTCCTGTTGTACAGGCTAAGGCTCCAGACTTGAGTGGTAAAACGGCTAAGCAGGCCAGAAGCCAGCTTCTCAGCTCCGGAATTGCTTATGTCACGCTTGGTCAGGGTGAAAATGTGATTCGCCAGTATCCACAAGCAGGTGCTTCGATGAATCCAGGCCAACGAGTCTACCTACTGACGGAAGAGAGCAGTAAAATGAAGATTCCAGATCTGACGGGTGAATCTCTTCGTGATGCGTTGGAGGTTCTCTCACTGATGAAGGTAGGCGTAACAGTCAAGGGTGAGGGATACGTCGTGAAACAGAAGGAGCAGGTGTCGGGTGAGCAACGGACGGTGCAGTTAACCCTACAGACAGCGAAGGCAGCGGTAACCGGTATAGCTGATGAAGCTCCAGATTCTTCTGATCCGAATGCGAAAAACCAGGACAAGAATACAAAAACAGCTGATGAGGGTAAAACGGATGGGGATGATCCGCCGGGAAGTGCCTCAAATCAGATCCAGTCTGACAAGCAAAAGGGTCAAGACGAGGCATCTGGTAAATCAGCCACTGAAGGGGCTTCCCTGCCATAGAATGCATAGACAGCTTGTTCTAACCCCCGGTTGTCCTGAATATTCATGAATGAGACAGTTCATGATTTTGGGACGAGTGGGGGGATCTTTTCGTGAAGGGAACAAGTGTAAATCTGCGCCGCAGGTTGCTGTGGAGTTTGTTAATTCTGGTTATGTTATTTTCGGCCTTAGTCATCAGGCTTGCTTATGTTCAGTTGGGGAAAGGGCCGGAACTATCGGCCAAAGCGGAAGAATCCTGGCGTCGTAACATTCCATACACAGCTAAAAGGGGAGAGATTCTGGATCGAAACGGGACCTCTCTAGCTTACAATGTGACAACCCCAACAATCATGGCGATACCGGCTCAAGTTAAAGAAGCGGAGACCACAGCCAGGGCGCTGGCACCGCTACTAGGTATGACAGAAGAGAAAGTACTGGCAACCATCAAGAAACGAGAATTGATTGTACGACTACAACCCGGTGGCCGCAAAATTACGATGGAGAAAGCTCAGCGCATCCGTGATTTGAAGCTCCCGGGTATCGTTGTTGCCGAGGATAACAAACGTTTTTATCCGTATGATGATCTGGCTGCTCATATTCTCGGATTTACAGGGATTGATAATCAGGGACTGACCGGTGTTGAAAAAAGATATGACGACAAGCTGAATGGTTTAAATGGCAGTGTATCCTACTTGTCCGATGCGGCCGGAAGGCTCATGCCGGGCTCATCTGAGAAGTATGTGGAACCGAAGGACGGGCTCAACCTCAAGCTGACCATTGATAAATCCATTCAATCGATTATGGAACGGGAATTGGATCAGGCGATGGTTAAGTTTCAGGCTAATTCCGCTCTGGCTATTGCAATGAATCCCAAAACAGGCGAAATTCTAGGGATGTCTAGCAGACCTGGCTACGAGCCGGCAGATTATCAGCAATATCCTTCAGAGATTTATAACCGGAACTTGCCCATCTGGATGACCTATGAACCAGGTTCAACGTTCAAAATTATTACACTGGCTGCTGCGTTGCAAGAAAAAAAGGTAAACCTGCAACGGGATCAATTTTTTGATCCCGGATTTGTAGAAGTCGGCGGAGCACGCTTGCGCTGTTGGAAAAAAGGCGGACATGGAAGCCAGACTTTCCTTCAGGTGGTAGAGAACTCCTGCAACCCCGGATTTGTTGCTTTGGGGCAGAAGCTTGGTAAGGAATCGTTGTTCTCCTACATTAAAAATTTCGGTTTTGGTACCAAAACCGGAATTGATCTCAGCGGAGAAGCAAGTGGTATTCTTTTCAAATTAGCAAACGTAGGTCCTGTTGAACTTGCAACGACCGCCTTTGGGCAAGGTGTATCCGTAACTCCTATTCAGCAAGTAGCAGCGGTATCGGCTGCCATCAACGGTGGCAAGCTGTATAAACCTTACGTCACGAAAGCCTGGGTGCATCCGGAAACCGGAGAGGTGCTGGAAGAAGTAAAGCCCGAACTCGTTCGTCAAGTCATCTCGGAGGACACGTCCAAACAAGTACGAGAGGCGCTCGAAAGTGTGGTTGCCAAAGGTACAGGGCGTCCGGCATTTATCGATGGCTATCGGGTTGGAGGTAAGACAGGTACGGCCCAGAAGGTTATTAATGGTCGTTACTCGTCGAGTGAACACATCGTTTCGTTTATTGGATTTGCTCCGGCTGACGATCCGCAGATCGTGGTATACACCGCTGTAGACAATCCAAAGGGGATTCAGTTTGGCGGTGTCGTTGCAGCCCCGATCGTACAAAATATTTTGGAAGATTCGCTCCATTATATGAATGTGCCTGTGCGTAAGGACCAACTCGCCAAAGAGTACAAATATGGTGAGACCAAAATTGTGACGGTTCCTGATCTTACCGGGGCTACGGTGGAGGATTTGTACGAGGATCTCAACATGAATTTTATGCTGGCGAAGTCGGGAAGTGGCAAGTACGTAATTAATCAGGCACCTAAACCAGGAGCAAGAGTAGAGCAAGGTTCAACGATTCGTATCTATATGGGCAATGTCCTGAAAGATGAAGGGCATGATCATACGAAGCATGAATAAAGCTCTCGAGTGAAGTTTCAAGTAGCGCTCTTATAATGACTCAAACGGAGTTTCATACTCCGACCGCAACAAAATTCAGGGGATCGCGTTTCATTATTTGGTGATCTGGTCGATATTAATACTATAGGAATCTGTGGATACAGAAGTATATTTGGAAAAGTGAGGTTATTCATGTGCTTTTAAAACAGTTTAAATCCAAATTGATTACCGCCCGTCTCGTGGGCGACCCCCATACAGAATGTCACAACCTTCAGACAGATTCCCGGCAAGTCAAACCGGGTGATCTGTTTATCTGTCTTCCGGGACATACGGTCGATGGACATGACTATGCAGATAAAGCAGTGCAGGCCGGGGCGTCTGCTCTCGTTGTGGAACGGCAGCTTGACTTGTCTGTACCGCAGTTGATTGTGAAAGACAGTCGCTTTGCGATGGCGGTTCTATCTGACTTCTTTTTTGAATCGCCAAGCCACAAGATGAAAATGATCGGAGTAACAGGAACGAACGGCAAAACAACAACGACTTATTTGATTGAAAAAATTATGAGCGATTACGGTCAAAAAACCGGGCTGATCGGCACCATTCAGATGCGGTATGATGGACGCACTTACCCGATGTCGGGAACAACACCCGAAGCTCTGGATTTGCAGCGTAGTTTGCATGATATGGTTCAGGCTGGTACGGAATGCTGCGTGATGGAAGTTTCTTCTCATGCATTGGAGCAAGGGCGGGTGAAAGGCACGGATTTCCGTACAGCAGTATTTACAAACCTGTCGCAGGATCATCTTGATTACCATCATTCCATGGAGGAGTATCGCGCAGCTAAGGGCTTGTTCTTCGCTCGTCTGGGTAACGGTTATGCCGAAGATGCTTCCGAGCGGAAGTATGCAGTGATCAATGCGGATGATCCGGCTGCGGATTATTATATCTCTGTGACGGCTGCTGAGGTTATTACATACGGCATGGGAGAACACGCGGATGTTCGTGCCTCTGCAATTTCAATCACAGCTCAGGGAACGACCTTTCATGTAGATACCTTTGCGGGTAGCACAGACATTGAACTACGTATGGTAGGCAAGTTCAACGTGTACAATGCGATGGCGGCCATCTCGGCAACGCTCGTGGAAGGTATTCCACTGGAAGAAATCAAGCGCAGTCTGGAAACCGTACCGGGTGTGGATGGCAGGGTGGAAGCTGTCAATGAAGGTCAGGCATTCGCGGTTATCGTCGATTATGCCCATACACCAGATGGACTTGAGAATGTACTGCGTACAGTCAATGAGTTTGCGGAAGGCCGTGTCATCTGCGTATTTGGGTGCGGGGGTGACCGGGATCGCACAAAACGCCCGTTAATGGGTAAAATTGCTGCGAAGTACAGTGACTTTGTATTAGTGACTTCTGACAACCCGAGGACGGAAGATCCCGATCTGATTCTAAAAGACATTGAGCAAGGTTTGCTGGAAGAGTCCGTTCCGTCTGAGCGTTACACAATGATCGTGGATCGGCGTCAGGCCATTCATGAAGCTATTGAAATGGCAAGCCCGGCCGATGTAGTATTGATTGCGGGCAAGGGTCACGAGACTTATCAAATTATCGGAACAACCAAGACCGATTTCGATGACCGGATCATAGCCAAAGAAGCGATAAGGGGCAAATCCAATTGATAAAACGAACATTGGCGCAAATCGCCGACATGTGTGGTGGCACACTAAGTGATGCCGCGGTCTATAGTGAAGTTATTGCCGAAGGGGTATTTACGGATTCACGCAAACCAGTGGCAGGCAGT
This sequence comes from Paenibacillus sp. RRE4, assembly GCF_031844205.1. Taxonomy (NCBI): domain Bacteria; kingdom Bacillati; phylum Bacillota; class Bacilli; order Caryophanales; family Paenibacillaceae; genus Paenibacillus; species Paenibacillus sp. RRE4. Next base: position 3,372,915 of record NZ_JAUZUT010000001.1, on the reverse strand, counting down.
TTGTTTATCCCCTTGGTGGGTGAACGGTTTGATGGACATGAGTTTGTGCAAGCTTGTCTGGAGCAAGATGCTGCGGGTGCGTTGTGGCAAAAGAATCATGGTTCTCCGCCGCAGGGAGCTGTTATTTTGGTGGACGATACCCTGACTGCATTACAGGCACTTGCATCGGCTTATCTTCACGAGAACAAGGCATCTGTCGTTGGTATTACAGGCAGTAACGGTAAAACAACAACCAAAGATATTGTAGACGCGCTTCTCTCTACCACATTCAAGGTGCATAAGACGCAGGGGAATTTCAACAATCATATCGGTCTGCCACTAACGGTATTGAGTATGACTCCGGATACGGAAATCATTATTTTGGAAATGGGCATGAGCGGTCGCGGTGAAATCTATGACCTATCTGTCATTGCTCAGCCGGATGTAGCAATCATCACGAACATTGGCGAATCCCATTTGCTTCAGCTTGGCTCAAGACTTGAAATTGCCAGAGCTAAGGCTGAAATTGCTGCTGGTATGAAACCTGGCGGATTACTCATATACAACGGAGACGAGCCTTTAATCGCGCAGGTGCTTGAAGAGCCTGCAACGAAGCAACCTGAAGGCATGCAGCGGTTTAGGTTTGGATTACAAACGGATAATGACGATTATCCAACTGGGCTGATGAATGCACAGCACGGGATGGTGTTTACAACCAAGCAGTCTGGCGACAAAGCTTATAACCTTCCCTTGCTGGGTACGCACAATGTAATAAACTGTTTGGCCGCCATGGCCGTAGCACGTCATTTTGGGGTGACTGAGGAAAATATGGCAACAGGCTTGTCACAGCTAAAATTGACAGGTATGCGTATCGAGGTCACCCAGGCGGTCAGCGGACTTACTCTCCTCAATGATGCATATAATGCAAGCCCGACTTCCATGAAGGCTGCTATAGATGTGTTAGAAGGGTTAAAAGGATATCGGATGAAAGTGGCTGTACTGGGAGATATGCTGGAGTTAGGTTCGGAGGAGCAGCAACTTCATCATGAGATCGGGATGTATATTACTCCTGATAAATTGGATAAAGTGCTGGTATACGGTCCATTATCCTTGCATATTGCTGAGGGAGCAAAGAAGCATATGGCAACTGAATCTGTGCATGCTTTTGATAATAAAGAAGAATTGACCCGTTATCTGCTGGAGAATCTTCATCCGAAGGATGCAGTTTTGTTTAAAGCCTCGCGAGGCATGAAACTGGAGGATGTAGTTCAAACACTGCAGACGGCACCATTACAGAATCGAGTAGACTAGAGGGGTGAACCCATGGATTTTCAGGTATTACTGTTAACAATCGGCGTTTCATTTATTTTGGCGGTGATTGCCGCACCGCTACTTATTCCGCTCCTGCGGCGGATGAAGTTCGGACAGCAGGTCAGGGAAGACGGGCCTCAGAGCCATTTGAAAAAAAGCGGAACACCAACGATGGGCGGAGTCGTTATTTTACTTGCGTTCACTTTGGCGTTTCTTAAATTCTCAGCGGTCAAAAACACAGACTTTTATGTGTTGCTTGTCGCTACGCTTGGATTTGGTCTCATTGGTTTCTTGGATGACTATATCAAAATTGTTTTCAAGCGTTCGCTTGGACTGACTGCCAGACAAAAAATGCTGGGTCAACTGTTCTTCAGTGCCGTCATGTGTTATTTACTTATTCAAAATGGACATAGCACCGCGATTTCTATCCCGGGAACTTCGGTTTCGTTTGACTGGACGGGATGGTTTTATTATCCGTTTGTTGTGTTTATGATGTTGGCCATTACCAACGCGGTTAATTTCACGGATGGTCTGGATGGTCTTCTCTCCGGTGTCAGTGCGATCGCTTTTGGCGCGTTTGCTATTGTAGCCATGCAGGCAACGTCAATGCCGGCCGCAGTGTGTGCAGCCGCCATGATTGGGGCTGTTCTCGGATTCCTGGTTTACAATGCGCATCCGGCCAAGGTGTTTATGGGCGATACGGGTTCACTTGGCATCGGCGGTGCCATTGGTGCAATTGCCATCGTTACGAAGACGGAACTCCTGTTTTTGGTCATCGGCGGTATTTTCGTAATCGAGGTTCTTTCCGTTGTGATCCAGGTAGTATCCTTCAAAACCCGTGGTAAACGTGTATTTAAAATGAGCCCGATTCACCATCATTTCGAGCTTAGTGGCTGGTCAGAATGGCGGGTTGTCATTACCTTTTGGGCGGTAGGTGCTATTTTGGCCGCTCTTGGACTTTATCTCAACAAGGGGTTGTAAATGATGAATCATCCAGAAACATATCGTGGACAACAAGTCGTCGTGCTCGGACTTGCGAAGAGCGGCGTACAAGTTGCCAAGGTGCTGCATCACGCAGGGGCTAACGTTATCGTAAATGATAAAAAAGACAGGGAACAGTGTCCCGAAGCCTCCGAATTGGAGGCTTTGGGAATTTCTGTTGTATGCGGGGGCCATCCGGATGACCTTATTCATAGTGATGTGAAGCTGGTCGTCAAAAACCCTGGTATTCCGTATCATGTTGCTCCTGTGCAACAAGCACTTGAATTAGGGATTGAGGTGGTGACCGAGGTAGAGGTAGCATATCACCTTTGCGGGGCACCTATGATCGGTATTACCGGTTCTAACGGAAAAACAACGACCACAACTTGGGTAGGGAATATGCTGGAACAAGCAGGCTTGAATCCCATTGTTGCTGGTAATATTGGAACCCCTCTCTGTGAAGCTGCAGAGCAGGCTACCCCTGATAACTGGATGGTGGTCGAACTAAGCAGTTTCCAGCTCAAAGGCACGGTAGAGTTTCGTCCGCGTATCGCTGCGCTTCTGAACGTGGCAGAGACCCATCTGGATTATCATGGGGGCATGGAAGATTACGTGGCTTCCAAGGCAAAGCTGTTTGCCAATCAGCAGCCAGATGACGTTGCTGTTCTCAATTGGGATGATGCGGTATGTCGTGAGCTCATTCCTTATATCAAGGCGAGGTTAATTCCATTCTCGTTGACGGAAAACCTGGAAACAGGCGTGTATGTAGATCCGCCTTATGTCGACGGAGAAGAGGATGATGTAAAGCGTCAGGTGATCTATTCGGATGGTGCAGGCCATCGAGCGGTAATCATCGATGTGGAGGACATTGGTATACCTGGACGTTTTAATGTGGGCAATGCGCTGGCTGCAGTAGCTATTGCAATCGCAGCGGGTGCTGACACGTCTCAGCTGGCTGCTCCGCTAGCTGATTTCAGAGGTGTTGAACATCGACTGGAGTATGTGCTCAAGCATAATGGCTCAGTTTATTACAACAATTCGAAAGCTACCAATTCCAAAGCGACGGTCATGGCACTGAATTCCTTTAAAGAACCTGTTGTATTGATTGCAGGCGGACTAGACCGTGGTTCGGATATGATGGAACTGTTGCCGGTTTTGGAGGAGCGTGTCAAAGCACTGGTGGTTCTTGGTGAAAACCGTGCTAAAATTGCTAAAGTCGCAGAACTGGCGGGACTAAAGCATATTAAGGTCGTCGATAATGAGGAGGACGCTGCCCGTACGTTGACGGTTGCCGTTCAGGAAGCGGCAAGTCTGGCTGAACCAGGGGATGTTGTTTTGTTATCCCCTGCGTGTGCAAGCTGGGACATGTTTGCCTCTTATGAAGAACGGGGACGCATTTTTAAAGAGGCGGCGCATAACTTGTAAGTAGGGGGGTGGAAAAGCCCCTACTTCCATGCAAGGGGTGGCCTCCTGATGAAACAGACGCGACCGGCGCCGGATATTTGGCTCCTGATTTGTATTTTGGCTCTGCTTGCCATCGGCATCATTATGGTGTATAGCGCAGGCTCAGTACTTGCGTTCCGCAACTATGGCGATTCATTTTATTTTGTGAAAAGGCAGATTTTATTCGCCGTGCTTGGGCTAGTAGCCATGTTTGTGACAGCGAATGTGGATTATAGGGTATGGCGAAAGTATGCCAAACCGATTTTAATTATCTGTTTTATTATGCTCATTGCTGTATTAATTCCGGGAATCGGTGTCGTTCGCGGCGGTGCACGTAGCTGGCTGGGGATTGGCTCTTTCGGTATCCAGCCCTCCGAGTTCATGAAACTGGGTATGATTTTGTTTTTGGCTCATTGGCTGAGCAAAGATCCCGGTAAAATTAAAACTTTTACAACGGGGCTGTTGCCTCCGCTTGGGCTGATGGGGCTTGCTTTTGGCATAATTATGTTGCAGCCCGATTTAGGTACAGGCACGGTGATGATGGGGGCATCCATGCTTATCATTTTCACAACCGGAGCACGAATGAAACATCTTGCACTGCTTGCGCTTGGTGGAGTTGCAGGATTCGCGGCGCTTGTTGCGGCGGCACCTTATCGGTTGCAACGGATTACAGCTTTTCTTGATCCGTGGTCTGATCCGCTAGGTGCAGGTTATCAGATCATTCAATCGCTCTATGCCATCGGTCCAGGTGGACTGGCTGGTCTCGGGCTAGGGATGAGTAGGCAGAAGTACAGTTACGTGCCTGAGCCGCAGACGGACTTTATATTTAGTATTTTGGCGGAAGAACTCGGTTTTATTGGTGGAATGATTGTATTATTATTGTTTCTCGTGCTGGTGTGGAGAGGAATGCGTGTAGCAATGACGGTTCCAGACTCCTTTGGTAGCCTGCTAGCTGTGGGGATTATCGGTATGGTTGCTGTGCAGGTCATTATTAATATCGGTGTAGTCATTGGACTCATGCCTGTCACAGGAATTACATTGCCGCTGATCAGTTATGGAGGTTCATCACTGACACTCATGCTCACCGCACTGGGCATATTATTGAATTTATCCCGTTATGCGAGGTGACTTATACGATGCGAGTCGTTCTTAGTGGTGGCGGTACGGGTGGGCATATCTATCCGGCCGTAGCCATAGCAAGACAATGTGAGGCGGAAAATGCCGACTCGACGTTTTTATACATTGGCGGTACACGAGGACTTGAAAGTAAGCTGGTTCCTCAGGAAGATATTCCTTTTAAATCGATTGACATTACCGGCTTTCGGCGTAAGTTATCCTTTGAAAATGTGAAAACGATCATGCGATTCGTTCAAGGGGTAAGGAAATCCAAAAAAATGCTGAAAGAATTCAAGCCGGACGTTGTTATCGGTACAGGTGGTTATGTCTGCGGGCCTGTTGTATATGCGGCGGCCAAGCTGGGAATCCCAAGCGTGATTCATGAACAAAATGCGATTCCAGGTCTGACGAACAAGTTCCTTATGCGTTATGTGGATACGGTTGCTGTCAGTTTTGAAGGATCTGAAAAATCATTCTCTGGAGCTAAAAAAGTAATCTACACAGGTAACCCTCGAGCGACAACGGTAGCTCAAGCCAGTCGGGATCGTGGATTCGCTACATTGGGTGTTCCGATGGACAGCCGTGTTGTGCTTGTCGTCGGAGGTAGCCGTGGGGCTAAAGCGATTAATCAGGCGATGATTGAAATGGCACCAATGCTGGAAAAGCTGGATGATGTACATGTCGTTTACGTTACAGGCGAGACCTATTTTGATGAAACCCGTGAAGCGATCCGTAGTTCTTTGGGAACGATGCCTAATCATCTGCATGTACTTCCATATGTACATAACATGCCTGAAGTACTCGCTTGTACCTCTTTGATTGTGAACCGCGCAGGAGCCTCGTTCCTTGCGGAGATTACATCTCTTGGTATTCCATCGATTCTGATTCCATCACCTAACGTAACCAACAATCATCAGGAGGCCAACGCGCGTACCCTTGAAAAAGGAGGAGCCTCACTCACGATGCTGGAGAGAGAGCTTACAGGCAAGGGCCTGTATGAAGCAATCGCAGGCATTATGAATGACGAATCAGGGCGTAAGCAGATGGCAGAGGCTTCTCGAAAATTAGGTAAACCAGATGCGGCAAAAGTGCTTGTAAACGAAATCAAGCGTCTTGTTGCAAAACGATAATAGGGTGTATGGAGGCATTCATGGGCGATTGTCACACACCAGACGGGACTGACATAAGATACGGTATAAATCGTGACAATCGTTCCATGATACCGTAGTACAGCATCATATCGGCAAAGGTGCAACTAGGGTGAAGACCGTGAGTTACCCACACGGCATTGCTGGTAATGACTGGTCGAACCGAGGGATGGATTGCGGAGCCTTATGGATCGGATGTGTCACGGATAATTCAATTCGCTGAAATTGACTGGGAACAATGGATATCCATATCATTGTTCAATCAGGCCAAGCGACAGCAGAGGACGTCATCACCCTTATACAGTCTATTCAGAGCACTATATCATCTCATGGCGGTATCCACCGGGTACCGTATGTTATCGCAGTGGGTGAGCGTAAACCCCGGAGGTGATACATTGGACAAATTGGTGATTGAAGGTGGGAGACCCCTATCAGGATCCATACGCATCCATGGAGCAAAAAATGCCGCTTTACCGATTATGGCCGCAAGTTTGCTCGCAGACGGAGAAATTACGCTGCACAACGTTCCACACTTGCTGGACATCGAAGTAATGCTGTATATCCTGGAACGACTTGGATGCACATGTCGGCATGAGCAGGGAACAGTGACGATCAATACGTCGCTCGTCCGGTCACATGATGTGCCAGAAGATCTTATGAAGCAAATGCGGTCTTCCATTTTTCTGATGGGGCCATTGCTTGCGAGGTTTGGGAGAGTATCTGTATATCAGCCCGGTGGCTGTGCGATCGGAGAACGTAAAATTGATCTTCATCTCCGGGGGCTGGAAGCACTCGGAGCACAGATTGAAGAACAAGATCAGCAAATTATCTGTCATGGAGCTAATCTGACAGGTGCGGATATTCATCTGGATTTTCCGAGTGTTGGAGCCACTGAAAACATCATGATGGCTGCTGTACTTGCAGAAGGAACAACGACAATTTTCAACGCAGCGAGAGAGCCTGAAATTCAGGATTTGCAGCATTTTCTGAATGCGATGGGGGCACGAATTATGGGTGCCGGCACGGATACAATCACAATAAATGGTGTTGAGAAGTTGCAACCTTGTACCTATGAAATCATACCTGACCGGATTGTCGCTGGAACCGTTATGATTGCTGCTGCTGCAACCCGAGGCAATGTTACGCTTACGCACTGCAATCCGGCACATCTTACTTCGCTTATACATGTGTTAAAGCGCACTGGTGTTCAAATCACAGTATGCAATGATATAATGACTGTGAGTTGTATGACCCGCGCAAAATCAGTGGATCGTATAGTGACTTCCCCATATCCATCGTTTCCAACGGATCTTCAATCACAGATCATGGTGCTACTCAGTTTGGCAGATGGATTCAGTGTGATGAAGGAAACCGTGTTCGAAGGAAGATTTAAACACGTGGATGAACTGAATGTCATGGGAGCGGATATTTCCGTTGACCTGAATGCAGCTTTTATCCGTGGAGTTCCGAGACTATATGGGGCTACTGTAGAGGCGACAGATCTTCGTGCGGGTGCAGCTTTAGTTATTGCAGGTCTGGCGGCTCAAGGTAAAACCATTGTGGAGCAAGTGCATCACATTGACAGGGGATATGATCAGATCGAAAAGTTATTCCAGAGTCTTGGAGCCTCAGTGGAGAGACAGTCGACTGTTTCGAAACAGTTGGATTTTGCCAATTAACGTCCTTGGCGTCCCCTTCTTGGAAGAGGAGGGGGCCTGAGGCTTTGTGGAGCGTTATTATGCCTAAAAGTCAAATTCCGGTTCTCAAGGAGAATCGCCCAAAAGGAAACACAAGCCGTAAGATTGTAATTATCCTATTATTATTATTTATTGTATTGCTGGCTGTATTATTCTTTCGTTCTTCTGTAAGCCGCATATCAGCGATCGAAATTACGGGTAATGTATACACGGCCACTGCGGATTTACTTGAAAAGAGTGGTTTGAGGGAAGGCGACCAGTTTTTTGGAACAAGTGCTACTGAAATCATAGAACGTCTTAAAACGATTAAAGCTGTCTCAACAGTTACTGTGGAAAAGCAATTTCCGGGTACGATTCATATCAAGGTTCAGGAGTTTCCCACAGTCGCTTATGAACTGGACACAACCGGGGCGCTTAAAGCCATATTGTCTAACGGGACAAGCCTGAGTGTTCCGCCAACGATCGGTGTTGCCGTAGAGAAGCCGATTCTGACACAATGGAAACCCAATGATCCGCTCAAAGCAAAGCTTAGTGAGGCGCTGGCTCAAATTCCAAATGAACTGACAACGGACATATCTGAAATTATTCCGAATCCGACACCTTCTTTTCCGGATCAGATTCGCATGTACACCAAGTCACAGTTTGAAGTGATCACAACGATATCGCTGTTAACGGATAAAGTGGAGTATTTGAATCAGGTGATCGAGACCGAACGACCTGGTAAAATTACGATGCTTGAGGCGGATACGTATGTCCCGTTTATACCGGATAATCCTGAGGATGACGCCGAGCCGGGAGCAGGGCAATGACGCATGTTGCTGATTAGCGGTTTTTTGGTGAAAGTCTAGACAGGATCGGGCTTTAGCACCGGTTTATGTGTGAAACTTGTTCTTTCTGAGATGAAGAAAAAATGGTACACTTGAACTTACGGCACATGAGTTGCCTCCTTCTTTTTTCTTCAAGGTTTTATGTTTCACATCCAGAACTTGGCACCCAAAAAAATTGTAGAAAAAAGAGGGAAAGCCTAAACTGTGTTGAATATGTTTTAATGAGTGTTTGAACCCGAACGTATTTTACTATTGGAGTCAGGAGGTGCCACAGACTTGAGCAACAATGACATCATTGTTAGTTTGGACATCGGTACATCCAAAATTCGCGCTATTATTGGGGAAATTAACAATGGAACCTTTAATATTATTGGAGTTGGATCTGCCGACTCGGAAGGAATTCGCAAAGGTGTAATCGTAGATATCGATCAGACGGTGCAGTCGATTCGCAATGCAGTCGATCATGCAGAACGTATGGTAGGTATTCAAATATCCGAAGTATATGTTGGAATCTCGGGCAATCACATCGGACTGATGAGCAGTCACGGTGTGGTGGCAGTATCGAACGAGGATCGTGAGATCGGAGAAGAAGACATGGAGCGGGTGTTGAAAGCAGCCGAAGTCATTGCGGTTCCGCCCGAACGGGAAATTATTGATGTTGTCGCCAAGCAATATGTTGTAGACGGCTTGGAAGGCATACAAGACCCGCGTGGTATGATTGGTGTTCGCCTGGAAGTTGAAGCAACCATCATTACGGGTGCTAAAACCGCGATACATAATCTGTTGCGCTGCGTGGAAAAAGCGGGATTAAAAGTGAGCGACCTGGTCCTCATGTCACTCGGGGCAGGTCAACTCGCCCTGTCCAAGGATGAGAAAACGATGGGCTCTGTGCTCGTGGATATCGGAGCAGGAGCAACAACCATTGCTATTTTTGAAGAGGATAGTCTGGTTGCGACTTCAACTCTGCCAATCGGCGGGGAATTTGTAACCAATGATATTGCTTATGGTTTGCGTACTTTGACGGATCAGGCGGAGAAAGTTAAGTTGAAATATGGTTGTGCCTGGCTTGATGATGCTGCAGCAGATGTGATGTTCAAAGTGACGCGCATCGGTAGCAACGTGGACAAGGAGTTTTCTCAGGAAGATCTGACGGCTATTATTGAGCCTAGGGTTCAGGAGATATTCCAGATGATCGGAACGGAGGTCAAACGCCTTGGTTACAACGAGCTTCCTGGCGGTTATATACTAACGGGAGGTACGGTCTCTATGCCTGGTGTTCTGCAAGTGGCACAGCATGAACTTGCTGCTTCGGTCCGTGTTGCCGTTCCGGATTACATTGGTGTGCGTGATCCTGGATATACCAGCGGCGTTGGTATTTTACACAATGTTATTCGCAGTTTGCGTATCAGGCCCTCGAGTAGCAATGGCGGTAACAACAACAACACTAATAGCAAGAAACCGACGAACCGTCCGAAGCCAAATACGGCACAGGAATCGGAGCAAAAACCCGGTCTGTTCGAACGACTGAAGAATATGTTCAGTGAATTTATATAACAGGTTGGATCCATTTCATACATTCTTGAAGCCGTCTGAATGCGCTGGTACTAAAATAAACGCTTTCGTTCGTCGATATATGAAATTGATTCGGTTCAAATCAAAAATTGGACGGGCCATCCATGCACATTGAGGGGGAGATGGAATAATATGTTGGAATTTGATTTTGAGATGGAGAGCTTGGCTCAGATTAAAGTCATCGGGGTAGGCGGCGGCGGAAGCAACGCTGTAAACCGAATGATTGAAAATGGTGTACAAGGTGTTGAATTTATTACGGTGAACACGGATGCCCAGGCATTACACCTGGCCAAATCCGAGCATAAATTGCAAATCGGTGATAAATTAACTCGTGGTCTTGGTGCAGGTGCCAATCCGGATGTAGGTAAAAAAGCAGCTGAAGAGTCCCGTGACCTGATCATGAACACGTTGAAAGGTGCAGACATGGTCTTTGTTACAGCCGGTATGGGCGGTGGTACGGGTACAGGTGCAGCTCCTGTGATCGCTGAAATTGCCAAAGAGTGCGGTGCCCTTACTGTGGGTGTAGTGACGCGCCCCTTCACTTTTGAAGGCCGCAAGCGTTCCAGCCATGCAGAACAAGGCATTGAAGCACTTAAGGAAAAAGTGGATACATTAATCGTGATCCCGAATGACCGTTTGCTTGAGATCGTAGATAAAAAGACGCCGATGCTGGAAGCATTCCGTCAAGCGGATAATGTATTGCGTCAAGCGGTACAGGGTATCTCCGATTTGATCGCAGTACCCGGTTTGATCAACCTTGACTTTGCAGATGTCAAAACGATCATGCATGAGCGTGGATCTGCGCTTATGGGGATCGGCGAATCGACGGGTGAGAACCGTGCGGCTGAAGCAGCACGCAAAGCCATCATGAGTCCTTTGCTTGAAACTTCCATTGAAGGCGCACGCGGCGTAATCATGAACATTACAGGTGGCGTTAATCTGTCCCTGTATGAAGTGAATGAAGCAGCAGAGATCGTAACGTCGGCTTCTGATCCGGAAGTGAATATGATCTTTGGTGCGATTATTGATGAAGATCTGAAAGAGGAGATTAAGGTTACGGTCATCGCCACTGGATTTGAGGATAAACCTTCTGCTCCACCGGCACGCAAACCTGCTACAGCATCAGAGGCGGCAGAGACACGTTCACCGAATCTTCGTCCATTCGGAAATCAGCCAAGCAATGATCAGTTGGACATTCCGACATTTTTACGTAATCGTTCCCGCAACAATAACAACGAATAATCAGGCAGTATAATACTTGGAAAACCCGGTGTTGCTTTTGCAGCTACCGGGTTTTTTGCTGTTTTTTTATATAGCTTAACATACAGGAATGAACAAATTCTGAACAACTCGGCTGCGTCATTCCGACAAAAATAGTTGAAGACAAGCTCCCACATTTAGACAGACTTTGAACAGGAGGGTACGTATACTTGGGAATATGCTCATGAATATCGAGAGGATGAAGCACTTAAGTCGAATCAATCCGAAGCACTTAAGTCGAATCAATCCGAAGCACTTAGGCCGAATCAATCCGAAGGATTTGGGTCGATGCAATCCAAAGCATGTATGATTGTTTTAATCAAAGCCACGTGAGATCGATTCAATCTAAAAGCATGTGAGATTCGTTGTAACCTTTCATTTCGATAGGTTCGATGCCAGGCAGGTGAAGAGCGTGGTTGTGTATGTCGATCTGATCTTTCTAACAAATCTATGCATGGATGGAGCGCTCATCGGACTGACGGCCTGGATGCGCCAAACGAAGCTGGTCTGGTGGAGATGGCTGTTATCGGCCATCGTCGGGGCGTTATACGTTGTGATGATGTTTGTACCACAGTTTGATTTCCTGTTTACGTTTTTGATCAAGTTTGGTTTTTCTCTTGTGATGTTGAGTATCGCGTTTGGATATAAGGGACTGCAAGCTTTTCTAAGGACGCTAGGTACATTTTACGTCATTAATTTCGTGGCGGCTGGAGGCATTCTGGGTGTGCATTATATGCTTCAGAGTTCGGGAGAATTGTTCAATGGCATCTGGTTCACAGCATCTGGCGGCATGTCGTTTGATCTGAAGATTGCGTTCTGGTTCATTTTCATTGTATTCTTCGCGGTGCTCATTTTATTCAAAATTGTGCAAGGAGCCAAACGTAAATCAGATCGCATGACCACTTACCTTGGTCAAGTCGAGGTTTGCATTGATGAGGTTATTGTGTCTTGTACAGGCCTTCTGGATACAGGGAATCAGCTTACAGACCCTTTGTCACGGATGCCGGTGATGGTTATGGAGGTTTCATTGTGGCAAACGATGTTGCCTGACTCATGGAACAGTAGATTGAAACACGAATCACCGGAAAACCTCATTATGGAGCTGGATCAGAAACATTTTCGTTGGCAGGATCGTCTGCGCTTGGTTCCTTATCGGGGGATTAATAAAGGAACAGCATTTATGATGGCGGTCAAGCCTGATCGGGTTAAAGTGACGATGGACGGAACAGATTATGTGACGACAAAAGTTCTGATTGGACTGGATGGGGGCGTTTTGTCTTCGGATGGGAAATATCAGGCCGTGATTCATCCTGAACTGGTGCAAGAAGCTGCTTCTGCGCAGTCTAAGGCTCAATCCGCAGAACCCACAGAAAAGCCGCTGAATGTGGTATAGGAGGAACCTACATGCTTGTGAAATGGAAATTGGTTGCCCAGCTACAATATTATCGTCTGTTATTCCTGTTTGGGTTGAAAAGTGAAGAGATCTATTACATTGGGGGAAGTGAGGCACTACCACCTCCATTGACACGGGAAGAAGAAGAGTACTTGCTACAGAAGTTATCTTCAGGAGATTCGGCGATCCGTGCCATGTTAATTGAGCGTAACCTGCGTCTGGTGGTATACATTGCACGTAAGTTCGAGAACACAGGTATTAACATCGAGGATCTCGTATCTATAGGTGCAATTGGACTAATCAAAGCTGTAAATACATTTGATCCGGAAAAGAAAATAAAACTCGCGACTTATGCTTCGCGTTGTATCGAAAATGAAATTTTGATGTATTTACGGCGTAACAGTAAAATTCGTACTGAAGTTTCTTTTGATGAACCACTGAACATTGACTGGGATGGAAATGAGCTTTTATTATCCGATGTACTCGGTACAGAGAACGATACAATCTATCGAAATATTGAGGAACAAGTAGATCGCAAGTTACTGCATAAGGCGCTGGAAAAACTGACCGATCGCGAGCGAATGATTATGGAGCTTCGTTTTGGCTTGACGGATGGTGAGGAAAAGACGCAAAAAGATGTGGCAGATCTGCTTGGAATCTCCCAATCCTATATCTCAAGGCTTGAAAAAAGAATCATTAAGAGGCTTCGAAAAGAGTTCAACAAAATGGTCTGATCCAGTGGGAAAAGAAGAATGGGTATTACTGGCAAGGGTGCCAACGACGAATAAAAAAGCCTGCCCCGGAGATAATGTACATTAATGTTTCTCCTTGGGAGGTAAATCACGATGACCCGAAACAAAGTCGAGATTTGTGGCGTGGACACCGCAAAGTTGCCTGTTCTCACCAATATTGAAATGCGGGAATTATTTCATTCCCTTCAGCAGCACCATGATCGCTCAGCAAGAGAGAAATTGGTGAATGGCAATCTGCGTCTGGTACTCAGTGTCATTCAGCGTTTTAACAATCGGGGGGAGTTTGTCGATGATCTGTTCCAGGTTGGATGTATCGGCCTGATGAAAGCCATTGATAATTTTGATTTATCCCAGAATGTCAAATTTTCGACCTATGCAGTACCGATGATTATCGGTGAGATTCGCAGGTATCTGCGTGACAATAATCCGATTCGTGTATCCCGCTCTTTACGGGATATTGCCTATAAGGCGCTTCAGGTTCGTGACAGCCTGACGAATAAAAATTCACGCGAACCGACGATATTTGAAATTTCGGAGGTACTGAATGTGCCGAAGGAAGATGTCGTTTTTGCACTGGATGCCATTCAAGATCCGGTATCTCTGTTTGAGCCGATTTATCACGATGGGGGTGACCCGATTTATGTGATGGATCAGATCAGTGATGACAAAAACAAGGATGTGTCCTGGATTGAGGAGATTGCATTGCGGGAAGCGATGCACCGTCTCGGTCAACGGGAAAAGATGATTTTGTCGATGCGCTTTTTTGAAGGGAAGACCCAGATGGAAGTTGCAGATGAAATCGGGATATCTCAGGCTCAGGTTTCACGTCTGGAGAAATCAGCTATACAGCAGATGCAGAAACATGTGAAGTCGTAGGATGACATTAAACAAGAAAGGCGATCAGTCGGAGAATCATTCCATTGATCGTCTTTTTTATGCAAAAAAAAGGGAAGCACCCTATTCCAGTGTAGTGCTGCCCGAGTTGGCTGTTGTAATAAACAAGCGAAAAACAGGACATTTTTCGCCTACAGAACATATATTGTTATAGAGGCATGCTGAACGGGCAGATGAGCTGTAAACAGGGGGCGGGTAAAATGAGAGTGAACACGAATGAGTCAACGTCACGAGGCATGAAGATCTCCGATTTTCAAACAAAGGATGTCATAAATATTACGGATGGCAAACGTCTCGGCCAGATCAGTGACCTGGAACTGGATCTTAAGCAGGGGCGAATTGAAGCCATCGTTGTTCCAGGATATAGCCGTTTTATGGGGTTGTTTGGAGGAGGAACAGATCTGATTATACCTTGGAGAAATATCGTAAAGATTGGCTCGGATGTCATTTTGGTTAAAATGGATGAAGTGAAGGAACAGGCTTATGATGAGCGTGAGCGGGAAGCTCGGTTATATGATGAGCAGCAACACGGCCGCACGGAGCGCATAGAGCGATTGGAACGGCTGGATCGGAGTCAACGAAGAACGATATAAACGAGACAGAATGCATCCGCATTTGGTAAACTGGAAGTTGTGAGGTGATGAGGAATGGAACCCTTTGTATTGGACAAAGATGTCATAAAGGATATAGAAGAGAAAACGTATTATGGTGATCAAGATCCGCTGTTATTATATATTGAACCTTGGAAACAGTTGTTTAAGCGGTTAACGGTCGGATTTACAACTAGACATGGCGGCGTTGGTCAAGAACCCTACGCTACCCTTAATTGTGCGTATCACGTTGGGGATGATGCGAAGGCAGTGCTCCATAATCGCCGTCTCATGACGGAGAAGCTTGCTTTCCCGCTGGAAGCATGGACTTGTGGAGAACAGGTGCACGGTAAAGCGGTGGCTGTCATTACAGCTAAAGACAAAGGCAGAGGACTGCTGGATCGTCAATCCGCATTTCAGGATACGGATGGTCTGGTGACCAACGTGCCTGGAGTACTGCTGACTTCGTTTTATGCTGACTGCGTTCCCTTATATTTCTATGATCCGGTGAATCAGGCTGTAGGTCTTGCTCATGCAGGATGGAAAGGAACTGTGGCGGGTATTGCCGTCTCTATGGTGGAAACGATGGAGCGGGAGTATGGAAGCCGGAGAGAGGACATTCGAGCGGCTATTGGCCCCTCCATTGGGGATTGCTGTTATGAAGTGGACGAGGCTGTTATGCAGCATGTTCGGGTTTGGCTGGATGAACCTCAGGGTAATGATGAATACAAGCATACTGCTTCAAAGCGCATATATACACCTGTTGCGAACGGAAAAACGATGTTAAACTTGAAAGAATGTAATCGACACATTATGATGAAAGCAGGAATATTGCCGGATCATATCGAATGTACAACATGGTGTACAAGTTGTCATCCCGAACTATTTTTCTCCTATCGTAAGGAAAATGGAGTAACGGGAAGAATGGCGAGCTGGATTGGGCTGGAAGAGAGGTGACCTCTGTGTCATTAGAGGAACGTATACAACAAGTGAATCAGAAGATTGAGGATGCGTGTAAGCGCAGCAACCGCCCTTTTGAAGATGTGAATGTGATTGCGGTCACGAAATATGTCTCATTGCAAACAACGGGCGCTGTGCTGGATCATGGTCTTGAGCATATTGGAGAAAATCGCTGGCAGGATGCACAGGCGAAGTGGGAAGCCTTTGGACAGAAGGGCACGTGGCACTTTATTGGTCATTTGCAGACAAACAAGGTGAAAGACGTCATCGGCAAGTTTGCTTACATCCATTCACTGGATCGTTTGTCACTGGCGAAGGAACTGGACAAAAAAGCCGCTTCGCTGGGAATTCAGGTGAATACGTTTATGCAAGTCAACATTTCGGGTGAAGAGAGCAAGTATGGTTTGCAGCCTGAACAGGCAAGTTCTTTTCTGAAAGATATTCAATCGTTCAACAACCTTAAGGTCATTGGTCTGATGACAATGGCGCCTCATGAGGAAGATCCAGAGTTGACGCGTCCTGTATTTCGTGGGTTGCGTGAACTGAGAGATGATTTGAATGGACAAGCATTGACAGCACAGCCGATTACCGAGCTGTCCATGGGCATGTCCAACGATTTCGAAGTGGCCATTGAAGAAGGAGCAACCTGGGTGCGGCTTGGATCAATTCTCGTAGGAAAAGAGGAGGGAACACGGTGGGCGTAATGAATAAATTTATGAATTTCCTGGGACTTCAAGAAGAGGAAGAGATTGTGGAACGGGAGCGCCTTGCTGCACAGGAAGAACACGAGCCTGAACAGCAGGAAAATGAAACCTCTGCACTTGATAAACGTAGAAACCAAAGGGGTAATAATGTGGTTAGCATTCATTCCCAGAAAAATGTAAAAGTTGTCCTTTATGAGCCTCGTTCTTATGACGAAGCACAGGAGATTGCCGACCATCTGCGGTCGCATCGTACCGTTGTTGTGAATCTGCAGCGAATCCGTCAGGATCAGGCTTTACGTGTGATTGATTTTCTAAGCGGTACGGTATATGCATTAGGCGGCGGTATATCTAAAATTGGCGGCAACATTTTTCTCTGTACGCCAGATACGGTTGAAATTCAAGGAACCATTACGGAGATACTGGCTGACAGCGAGCAAGATTATAACAGAATGAGGTGAGCCTTTTTTGTATCAGATGATTGAAGGGATATTGGGTACGCTATACCAGATTTATTTTTACATGGTTATTGTCTACATATTGATGTCATGGCTTCCCAATGCACGGGAGAGCTTCATCGGTGAATTGTTAGGCAAATTCGTAGAGCCTTACTTAAGTCCTTTCCGCCGGTTTATTCCGCCTCTGTTCGGTGTGCTGGATATTTCCCCGATTGTGGCGTTGCTTGTTCTTCGACTGGCGCTGGTTGGGTTACTCTCTATAGTTCAGTATTTGACATTTTAAGTTAGGGTGACATAGATGAGCGGTAATATGTACGAACATTTTAGCCATGATGAGCGGGACTTTGTAGATAAAGCCACCGATTGGGTTGAACGGGCGAGCAAGCTTCATGATATGAAGCTCACCGATTTCCTTGATCCAAGACAGGTATTTATTCTGCAATCCTTGGTCAATCGTAGCCAAGACGTTCAGGTTCGTTTCGATGGCGGATATGAGGCTGCTGAACGCAAACGTGCATTGATTGCTCCTGATTATCGTTATCTGGATGAAGAAGATATGGGGATGCAGGTCCTCAGCATTACGTCTGACGATCAGAAAATCTCGGAACTGGAGCATGGGGACTATATGGGTTCCCTGCTCGGTCTCGGGTTGAAACGAGGCAAGATTGGAGATATTCAAGTGCTGGAGGATGGCTGCCATACTGTAGTGGCAGCAGAGACCGGCGCTTTTTTATCGCTTCAATTGAATCAGGTGCATCGGTTACACGTATTCACAGAGCTACTGCCATTGAATCAGATGAAATGGTCTGCGACGAAATTGGACACTATAGATATTACCGTTGCTTCGATGCGACTGGATGGTATCTGTGCAGATGTGCACCGATTAAGCCGTAGCAAAATACTGATTCCAATTAAAGCAGGACGCTGTAAAGTGAACTGGAAAGTGGTGGAAGACCCTTCAAAGCCGCTTAAGGCAGGAGATGTGGTTTCCATTCAAGGATTTGGTCGTTTTAAGGTGCTTGAACAGGAAGGGATGACCAAAAAGGGACGTTGCCGGGTAAAGATCGGTAAATTTGCTTGATATTATTGCAGGATAATCCGAATTCTTGTCGAAATGTTAAACGTAAAGGTAAAAAAATATCCGGTGTTTCCGATATACATTAAAGTACAAGATGTGGATTTCTGCAGATCGTGAGAGCAGATTCTGCTATTCCGTGAAAAGTTGCCAGTTCAGGTTTCTTTCTTACGGCCCCTTGGGTGGGACCCATACGCTGCAAACCTTCTCTATTGTGGGAAGGAATTTTTACAGGAGGTGGACAGCATGCCATTAACGCCGCTGGACATACATAACAAGGAATTCTCCCGACGCTTGCGTGGGTATGACGAGGATGAAGTCAATGAATTCCTGGATCAAGTCATCAAAGACTACGAAGGCGTCATCCGCGAGAACAAGGAGCTGAGCAATCAGTTGCTGTCCGTTCAGGAGAAGCTGGATCATTTTGCTACCATCGAGGAGACTCTTAGCAAAACGATCATCATTGCACAGGAAGCTGCTGACGATGTGAAGAATAACGCGAAGAAGGAAGCTCAGTTAATCGTGAAGGAAGCAGAGAAGAATGCAGACCGAATCGTTAACGAAGCACTTGGCAAGTCCCGTAAGATTGCTTTGGAAGTGGAAGAGCTGAAGAAGCAGGCATCCATCTATCGTGCGCGTTTCCGTACACTGGTTGAAGCTCAGCTTGAACTGTTGACACAGGATGGTTGGGAAGCGCTGGAGAGCCGTGAGCAGGAAGTGCGTGACCGTGAGCGGGAGATGAAAGAGATTTATTAGTCTGCCTCCCGGTTGACTTTTGCGGGCAAAGAAGCTATAACTATATTCATATTGAATAGTGATTCCATGACGGGCTCAGTACGTTATGATCTCATCCCTCAGAGAGTTGGTGTCTGGTGCAAACCAACGGATGAGTTATAGCCGAATATCTCCCCGGAGAAGTGACGCTGAAGCGGTGAATGCATTGCCGTGTGTAAGCTGAACCGTAAACCGTACGTTATAACGGTACCCTGCTTCAGTTTAGCGGGGCTTAAGCGTTGTTGATGACAGAGCATACTCGGGGGAACCTGAATGTGGTTTGTGATGAACAGAATTAGGGTGGTAACGCGAGCAGAACCTCGTCCCTTTCCAGGGACGAGGTTTTTTTGTGTCCAAAACGGTTAACGGTTAGCGATAGCGGAATCTATGAGCTACGATGGTGTATGTTTTACATTCGATTCATCTTAACAAAGGAAGGAAGTTGAACAGCATGCAACGAGTGGATGTCAAAGAAAAAGCACGTGCCAGAGAACTGCGTGTGTTAGATAAATGGAAAACGGAGAATACGTTTAAACGCTCCATTGAGAACCGGGAAGGCAAGCCAAACTTCGTATTTTATGAAGGCCCACCTACAGCGAATGGTAAACCACACATCGGTCACGTGCTTGGTCGTGTAATTAAAGACTTTGTTGGACGGTACAACACGATGAAGGGTTACCGCGTTGTGCGTAAAGCGGGATGGGATACACACGGCTTACCTGTAGAGCTTGGCGTACAGAAAAAATTGGGTATCTCCCACAAGTGGGAAATCGAAGATTATGGTGTTGAGAAATTTATCAATGAATGTAAGGCCAGTGTATTTGAATACGAGCAGCAATGGCGTGATTTGACAGAAGGCATCGGATACTGGACGGATATGGATAACCCGTATATCACACTCGATAACAACTATATCGAGAGTGTGTGGAACATCCTTGCAACGATTCATGAAAAAGGTCTCTTGTATCGAGGTCACCGCGTAAGCCCATACTGTCCTTCTTGCCAGACAACATTAAGCTCGCATGAAGTAGCACAAGGGTACAAGGACGTTAAAGATCTAAGCGCGACGGCAAAATTCAAGCTGGAGGACAGCGGTGAATTCGTACTGGCCTGGACAACGACCCCTTGGACATTGCCTTCTCACGTTGCACTTGCCGTGAATCCGGAAATGGATTACTCCCGTGTACGTCAAAATGATGAAGTATATATCATGGCGACTAACCTGATAGAAAAAGTGATGAAAGACAGCAAAGGGGAATACGAGATCGTTGGTGCACTGAAAGGTGCAGATCTGGTCGGTAAAACGTACAGCCCGCCATTTAACTACGTAGAGGCCGAGAAAACCAACATCATCCTGGGTGCAGGATTCGTAACCGACGCAAGTGGTACGGGTATTGTTCACATGGCTCCTGCTCATGGTGAAGATGACTATCGTGTCTGCCGTGAGAATGGCATCAGTTTTGTGAACATGGTCGATCTGGAAGGCAAGTTTGTAGCACAAGTAACTGATTTTGCAGGTCGTTTTGTGAAGGACTGCGATATCGACATTGTGAGATACTTGTCTGAGCATGGCCGTCTGTTCAGCAAAGAGAAATATGAGCACAGCTACCCGTTCTGCTGGCGGTGTGATACTCCACTTCTCTACTATGCGATGGACAGCTGGTTTATCCAAACAACAGCAATCAAGGATCAGTTGATCGCCAACAACAGTGAAGTGGAATGGTATCCGGGGCATGTGCGTGAAGGCCGTTTTGGGAAGTTCCTCGAAGATCTCGTGGACTGGAACATCAGCCGTGACCGTTACTGGGGAACACCGCTAAACATCTGGGTGTGTGAAGAGACCGGTGAACAGTTTGCCCCGCACAGCATTGCCGAGTTACGTGCACGCGCTGTAGGCGATGTGCCGGAAAATCTGGAGTTGCATAAGCCATATGTAGATGAAGTGAAGGTGCTGAGTTCGTGCGGCAAATACGAAATGAAGCGTACGCCTGAAGTCATCGATGTATGGTTCGACAGCGGCTCCATGCCGTTTGCGCAACAGCATTATCCTTTTGAAAATAAAGAAGTGTTTGAGCAGCAATATCCTGCAGATATGATCTGTGAAGGAATTGACCAAACGCGTGGTTGGTTCTACAGCCTGCTCGCGGTATCTACGCTTTTGACAGGCAAAGCGCCTTATAAAGCCGTTATGGCAACAGGACACGTACTGGACGAAAATGGCCAAAAGATGTCCAAATCCAAAGGCAATGTTATCGATCCATGGGAAGTCATCGAGGAATACGGTACGGATGCATTCCGCTGGGCGTTGTTGTCTGACAGTGCACCGTGGAACAGCAAACGTTTCTCCAAAGGTATCGTAGGAGAAGCGAAGTCCAAAATGGTGGATACGCTGGTGAACACTCATGCATTCCTGACGCTGTACGCAACGATCGATGGATTCGATCCACAGGAACATCCATTCCAGGTGTCTGCTCACAAATTGGATCGCTGGATTCTGTCCAGATTGAACAGCTTGATCCTTGTGGTAGAAAAAGCATTGTCCGTGAACGACTACCTGAACTCTTCCAAAGCGATCGAAGCCTTTGTGGATGAGCTCAGTAACTGGTACATCCGTCGTTCCCGTGATCGCTTCTGGGGAAGTGGTTTGACAGAGGATAAACTGGATGCGTATCGTACCCTTACCGAAGTGCTCGTGACTACGGCGAAGCTGGTAGCACCATTTACTCCATTGCTGGCTGAGGATATTTACCTCAACCTGACAACTGGGGAAAGTGTGCATATGGATGACTATCCTGTAGCGAATGAAGCATTAATCGATGCGGCTTTGGAGCAAGATATGGAAACAGCTCGCCGCGTGGTTGAACTTGCGCGTAACGTTCGTAACGAGACAGGTATCAAAACGCGTCAGCCATTGTCCGAGTTGATCGTATCCCTTGACAAAGGCTTTGATCTGGCAAGTTATGAAGAGATCATCAAGGAAGAGATCAACGTCAAAGGAATTCGTACAGAGCATAACGATGCCGAGTTTGTTGATTTTACACTCAAGCTGAATCTTAAAGTGGCGGGTAAAAAGTACGGCAAAAACGTAGGTTTCCTGCAAAACTTGTTCAAAGCCATGACGGCGGATGAAACCCGTAAAGTGGTAGCGGAAGGTGCATTCAATGTCGTTTCTCCGGAAGGGGAGGAGCTACAGGTGACGGATGAGGAGTTGCTCGTCGAGAAACAGGCTAAATCGGGCTTTGCTTCTGCATCCGGTTATGGTTTGACGGTAGCCCTGAACACAGAAATCACAACGGCGCTGGAGCAAGAAGGCTGGGTTCGTGAAGTGGTTCGTGCGGTACAGGATACTCGTAAACGTCTGGATCTGCCAATCGAGAAAAGAGTACGCCTGACGCTGGATGTGGATGCCGATCTTCAAGTAGCTATTGAAGCATTTGACGATGTTCTGCGTGAAAATGTACTCGTGACCGACGTGACATTTGGTAAGGTGGATGGCATGGAGCAAGTAGAAGCCGGAGGCAAAGGCATCGGAATCTATATTGAAGCGTAATGAACAAGAATAAATAAGGTTAAAATAAATGAGCCACAGCTAAGGAAGCAATTCCTGAAAGCTGGGCTCATTTGTTTTTGTTTGTTTTTTCACCGATAAGGCAAGAATTGTATTTGAGCAGTTCTCCAAAAAGTAACACATTCGTAGGATCTATATTGATGCAAGGATTGGAGCGAAACATGAGCAAACAGGATAAGTCAGCCGAGTCAAGTGCAATAGAAACAGCGGAAATAGCTAAGGTGGACACACCGCATGATAAAATTGAAGAATTACATACGTTAACCAACCGTCTTGCCAATGAGCTGGAGCGTTCACGTATTGCACAGTATACGGAATTGTTAAATCGGCCGTGGAAGCTAATCGGGCTAAATCTCTTGTCTGGTGCAGCCAGAGGTGTAGGAATTGCCATCGGATTTACTTTTTTCGCGGCCACCATTATCTATGTGTTACAGGTTCTTGGTGCATTAAACCTTCCTATCGTTGGAGATTATATTGCTGATATTGTACGAATTGTACAAAGGCAACTTGATATGAATACGTATTGAAAAATAAGGCCTTTAGATAGCTCACCGGTAACCCTCAATACGTATCGTCATCCTCTGAGTCTGGTTCAAGCAATCCCGAGCCTTCGCCTTTCTCCAGGTACTGTCGATATTGGCGGTTACGTACAATGGAGACATCGTGACCATATATATCCGTTGCGACAAAGCTTTCGTAAGCCTCGACAAAGCCGTCAAGCTCTTCGGTAGCTTCAATAGCCATCACATCATAGCTGTCGATGTCACCGTTTTCCGCCATTGCCGGGGTATTCGAGGTACCCCAACTCTCTACGATCTGCCAGGCGTCCTCCCCGTCAAAGCCATTCTGATCATCCCGCTCGTCCAGACTGGTACGTCCAAATGATGGGGCGAGGAATTCTTCCTCCACAGGCCGATTTTCGGAAACAACGGTTTCCGGTTGATGCTTTTTACAGTACTTTGTATATGGAACGGCCTCCATACGCTCGTAAGGGATCGGTTGCTGGCATACAGCACATGTACCGTAATGACCTTCTTCAATTGAGTGCAAGGCGGAATCAATACGTTCGAGTTGAAATTCATCATGCTCCAGCAAGGAGATATCCTTTTCTCGCTCATATACCTCCGTGGCAAGATCACCAGGATGATTATCAATCGGTGACAATTCACCTGTTTGTAGTTTTAATGAGTCTCCGAGGCCATAGTGCTCGTTCTCTGACAACCGGCGTTCGATATCCCGTTTATCCGACAAGAGCTGGGAACGCAATGATTGCATTTGCTCGGCTGTAAATTGTGACATGGCTTTCCCCTTTCTATTCCATTTGGAATCCGGTTTTATCTCCATTCTAGGATGTGCCTTTTGGAGCAGGATTACAGAAGGAAAATGTTATCGGTTTTTCCAATCCGCCAGAGCCAATATTGCTTCGTTAGATTGCCACGTCATGGACGATCTCTGAACAGCTGTGCTACAATAAATAAGTCTGGCGAATGCTTGGTATCGCTGGAAAAGACAAGAACGGAGTGACAACAAACGTGGTGTATTATATCCTTGCTTTTATCGTATTTCTAGTGGATCAGGGTACGAAGTACCTGATTGCTACCCGGATGGAGCTTAGAGAAGAAATTCCGGTCATTGGCAATTTTTTTGTCATCACTTCCCATCGAAATTCAGGTGCAGCGTTTGGTATCCTGCAGGATCAACGCTGGTTCTTTATTGTGGTGACCATCATTGTGGTTGTCGCCTTGATTTGGTATTTGCAAAAAGTAAAAGATACCCCGCACAAATTGCTACCAGTAGCGCTTAGCCTAGTGCTTGGAGGAGCGATAGGTAACTTCCTTGACCGTGCGTTGACGGGGGAAGTTGTAGACTTTGTGCAACTTAATTTTGGGAGTTACACGTTTCCGATTTTCAACATTGCTGACTCGGCCATCTGTATCGGGGTAGCCTTGATTATTGTGGAGACATTATTGGAAGGACGTCGTGAAAAAGCGGCCGCGAAGATTGAAGGGAATGAGCATCATGAGTAATTCGAATGAGGAACAACGCAATAACGATGAGGAACGTATGGAATGGATCGTTGCCGCTGAACATAAGAAGGAACGCGTGGATAAATATATTACAGATGCTGTAGACAACGTGTCTCGCTCGCAAGTCCAGCTATGGATTGCAGATGGGGCAGTTACGGTCAATGGTGCTCTGGTGAAGTCCAACGCCAAGCTGTCAGAAGGAGATCGGATCGTATTACAGATTCCCGAGCCTGCTGCGGTGGAGATTATTGCGGAAGATATCCCTCTTGAAGTGGTCTATGAAGATAGTGACCTGATTGTTATTAACAAACAACGTGGATTGGTTGTACATCCTGCACCGGGGCATACATCTGGTACACTTGTGAACGCTCTAATGTACCATTGCAAGGACCTTTCCGGTATTAACGGAGAACTGCGTCCAGGGATCGTACATCGGATTGACAAGGATACGTCAGGCTTGATTATGGCGGCCAAAAACGATCGGGCGCATGCTTCACTGGCTGCCCAGTTGAAGGAGCACAGTGTGAACAGACGTTATATTGCGCTCGTTCATGGGCATCTCAGTCATGATCAAGGTACCATTGATGCACCGATCGGACGGGACACGAATGATCGTAAAATGTACACGGTCACCGAACGCAACAGCAAACATGCCGTGACTCATTTTACAGTGACGGAGCGCATCAACGATTATACCTTGCTTGAGTTAAAGCTCGAAACAGGACGTACCCATCAGATTCGGGTGCACATGAAATTTATCGGTCATCCCCTTGTCGGTGATCCGACATATGGGCGGAACAAGGGCATCAAAATGAATGGACAGGCTCTGCACGCAGCGACACTTGGTTTTGTGCATCCTTCCACAGGAGAATACATGGAATTCAACGCGCCGATCCCGCAGGATATGGAGGATGTACTGGCATCGCTACGAAGCCGTTGACGTTTGAAGAAAGTACAAATGTTCGGATATTTTGTCCATGGTGTTGACTGCTCAAATGCTTCATATTAAAACATGAGAAATTTGCGTCAAAATGAGGAGATGAACACATTATGAGTATCGATAAATATCAGGAAACGTATATCCAAACTAATTTTGCCGACCGTATTGGCGGCTCCAACTATGGTAAAGACACGAACATCTATAAATTCGAGAAAATCAAACGTGCGAAAGCTTCGGCAAAAAAAGATTTTCCCGATGTCGAGCTAATTGACCTTGGGGTTGGTGAACCGGACGAGATGGCTGACGCAGGCATCGTTGCTGCACTCGCTGCAGAAGCGTCTAAGCCGGAGAACCGCGGGTACGCCGATAATGGTATTCCTGAATTCAAGACAGCCGCAGCTGCTTACCTGAAAAACGTATTTAACGTGGATGGCATTGATGCGGATACGGAGATCGTACACTCCATCGGTTCCAAACCGGCTTTGGCAATGTTACCTTCTTGCTTCATTAATCCAGGTGATGTAACGATTATGACTGTGCCTGGTTATCCGGTAATGGGTACACACACAAAATATTTGGGTGGAGAAGTATTCAACGTTCAATTGACCAAAGAGAACAACTTCTTGCCTGACCTGACAGCGATTCCCGAAGACATTGCTAAACGTGCAAAATTGCTCTATCTGAACTATCCAAATAACCCGACTGGTGCAAGTGCTACAGTGGAGTTTTTCACAGAGGTCGTTGAATGGGCGAAAAAATACAATGTTGTTGTTGTGCACGATGCTCCATATGCAGCATTGACGTATGATGGCAAAAAACCTTTCAGCTTCCTGTCTGTACCGGGTGCTAAAGATGTAGGTGTGGAGCTACATTCCCTCTCCAAATCGTACAATATGACAGGATGGAGAATTGGCTTCGTAGCCGGTAATCCTCTCGTTGTCAAAGCATTCAGTGATGTCAAGGACAACAACGATTCGGGTCAATTCATCGCGATCCAGAAGGCAGCGGCTTACGGATTGAATCACCCTGAAATCACGGAGAAAATTGCAGAGAAGTATTCCCGTCGTCACGATATGCTGGTCGCAGCACTCAATGAGCTGGGTTTCCAGGCGGAGAAACCGAAAGGTTCCTTCTTCCTTTATGTTGAAGCGCCAAAAGGCGTTGTCGGTGGACGTCGCTTCGAGTCAGGAGAAGACTTCTCCCAATTCCTGATTCGTGAGAAGCTGATTTCATCCGTACCTTGGGATGATGCAGGTAACTTTGTTCGTTTCTCCGTTACGTTCATTGCGAGTGGCGAAGAAGAAGAGAAACGTGTTATCGCTGAAATCAAGCGTCGTCTGAGTGACGTGGAGTTTGAATTTTAATTCAAATATGCGTTAATATAGACTACAATGGGTAAAAAGAGACCGGAAACGGTCTCTTTTTTTGTCAAAATATATCCTTTATCCTCTTTACAAAAATAACCAAGCAACTTATTATTAAGTCTTTACGTTATTTGTATAGACTAATCCGTTAGATTGTTGTTGAAGGGAGTAATTGCTATTGTTTTCATCAAGGCACGATACCGCGTCTTCTGCTGTAAGCCATGCTGGAACCATTTCTGGTTTGTTTAAATTGCTAAGGCCCAAACAGTGGACCAAAAATTTGCTGTTGTTTGCAGCATTGTTATTTTCATTTGAGGAAATCCGAACGGAAACGATTGTTTCAACAGTGATTGGCTTTCTGTTATTTAGCCTTGTTGCAGGATGTGTGTATATACTGAACGACTATGTAGATCGGGAACGGGACAGGTTGCATCCGACCAAGCAGTTCCGTCCAATCGCTTCAGGGCAGGTTAATCCTACACATGCGATATTATTCGGTATGGCTCTCCTTGTGTTTTCCCTGGGGGTTGCTTTTGTGATGAATCCGTTATTCGGTGTGTTGTGTATTGTTTATTTCCTGCTGAATGTATCTTATTCTTTTGTACTGAAACATCTTGTTATTCTGGATATGATGACCATTGCGGCTGGCTTTGTGCTTCGTGCAATTGCTGGGGGTGTATTGATTCATGTACCGTTCACTCCGTGGTTTCTGATTTGTACAATGTTGTTATCGCTGTTTCTGGCGATTGGCAAACGGAGAAACGAACTTACGTTGCTGGAAGGAAACACAGGATCACATCGTAAGGTATTGGATAACTATTCCATCACTTTGCTGGATCAGTTCAACACCATCGTGACGACAGCAACGATCATTAGTTATTCTCTGTTTACCTTTACGTCGGATCGAACCATTCATCTGATGTGGACGATTCCGCTGGTCATCTATGGCATGTTCAGGTATTTGTATCTGATCCATATGAAAAATCAAGGCGGTTCACCAGACCGTGTTTTATTCGAGGACAAGCCTATCTTGATCACAGTGATTTTATACGTGGTTAGTGTCATAACGATCTTTACCATTTTCGAATAATCATAGAGAGATTTAATACAGAGGGGGATCAGGGTGAAACGAACGAAGGTTGCGATCTTTGATATTGATAAAACGATTATACGCAGTGACTCCATGTTTCAATTTGTATTTTATAGTGTGCGACGTTATCCTTGGCAAGTCTGGCGTCTGCCTGTCATTGCATTTCATACCTTCCTATTCAAAGTGGGCTTTATGACGGTTGAGCAGGTTAAACGTTCCTATTTTCAGGAAATCAAACGTATGTCTGAAAGAGACCTGGAGCATTTTTTCGATACCCACCTGCGAACTTCCATATTTACGGAGGCCAGTGTAGAGATGCAACATCGGAAGGAAGCTGGATATCATGTGTTGCTCGTAACGGCTTCTCCGCATGCGTATATGAAGTATTTCAAAAATTTCCCTTGGGTCGATCATGTGATCGGAACCGAACTTGTTCGGCATGAAAATGGTTATACCTGCACCATTGAAGGTGCCAATTGTAAGGGAGAAGAAAAGGTACGCCGGATTCAAGCTTATTTGGCTGAGAAAAACATGGAAATTGATTATGAGCAATCCTGTTCGTACTCCGATTCTTTATCGGATCTTCCCGTCATGCAGCTTGTGCGTCAGCGGTATTTTGTAAACAAACGTGTTCCTGAGATGGAGGCGTTAACGTGGGGGAAATAGGTTCACGCCACGCCGGCAAATGGTTGATGCTAGCTTCTGCTTTCCTGACGGCGACTGGGCAGTTGTTCTGGAAGTGGGGATTGACGGAGTGGATTTACATGGGTGTGGGTTTTCTATGTTACGGCATGGGAGCCATTTTGATGATTAAGGCATTCGCGCGCGAAAAGCTCTCGGTAGCCTACCCGCTGATGTGTGCCAGTTATGTTTTTGCATTAATCTATGGATATTTCTTGCTTGGTGAAGAAATTACGGTACAAAAGCTTGCGGCTGTTGTGCTCCTGGGAATCGGGGTGACGTTAACCAGTGTGGATCGATAGTTGGATGATTGCTGTGTTAATCGTGATGACCCTATGCGGAGCAACGGGCGGGGCTGGGTTGAAATTTTACGCAACGAGTCGTAAACGACTACATGTGCTGATCGGACTTGGTTTTTATGGAACGGGTGCACTGCTTAACATTGTGTTACTCAAGTTTCTGCCTCTAACGGTAGTGTTGCCTGCGAACGCTTTAACCTACGTCTGGACCCTTATTATTGCAAGGTGGGTTTTTAAGGAGACGGTAGGGCCAATGCGGTGGATCGGCGTTGTCTGTATCGTGGGCGGACTATGCTTGCTTGTACTCTAGAACGGATTTTATATTTCTAATCTTTATCATTAAACATTGGATGTGAACGCATGAAATTTTTAGACTACATATTTTATGACCGTAGAATGACTTGGATTGCTTTTGTTTTGTTCGCCGGTTTTGCTCTTTTTTATGGTTTGATGAATGGTTCTTATATTCTATATATCAGTCAAAACGCAGAGATGCTGGGAAAATACACACCGTTTAATACAGCCATATTTCCCCTTAACCTGTTTAATTTTGATCCTTCGATGTATTACGGGGACAACAGCTCATCTGTTATTCATCCCTTAATTTCTTATTTGGCGGTAACGCTCGGAGCTATTTCCAAGCTGCTGGGGGGCAATTGGTTTTTTCTGATTTTACAATCCCTTGTGAATGCGGGCTCCGTTGCTCTGGTCTTTGTGTTTCTAAGCCAAAATGAAAAGAAATCCTCACATACACCTTTGTTGTTCGCGTTGCTGTTTGGGTTCAGCTCATATTTAATGTTTACGGCATTTATCCCGGACTCGTATCCGTATGTGCAGTTTGTTATTCTTCTGTCCGTTTTATACTTGCAGTATTCGCGTGTGCAGAAGGAGGTCCGTTATGTCCCGAATGCGCTACTTGCGACAATTAATTTTGGATTAACTTCAACCAATATTGTACCGTTTGCCGGAGCTGTCTTCTTTAATATGCAGGCATGGCGTAGTAAGGCAGGTTGGAAAAAATATATCGGCATCATGTCACTCGCCGTGCTGATGATTGTGGTGTTAACAGCCATTCAGTATGTTGCATTTGGCGGCCGAAGCTGGATAAGCAACTGGTTGTTAGGAATTCAAAATGGGGGCACGAGTTACGCGACACCGTTCCAGTGGGCGGCACATTTTAAAGCGTTAGTATTGCTGACCATCAATCCCATGTTATCCCCACAAGTGCACTTGCTTGATCCGGGTATGGTCGCATTTGTCACAGATCTTTCCCGCTCTAATCCGCTTTACGTTCAGATGACAGGTATATTTCTTTTGTTGCTTGCGCTGGCAGGGTTCATTCGTGGTGTACGCGAACGTAGTGTGTGGACGTTAATGCCGTACATTATATTTGCTATTCTGCTTCATCTCGTTGTAGGATTCGGGCTGGCTGTGTACCAATATGATATGTACCTGTATGCAGGACATTATTTGTTTGCTTTTTATCTGCTTGGTGGCATGTTTATCAGTAGCCTGCGCTCCGGTTTTGGTAAAAAAATACTGATTGGACTGCTCGTAGCATCCCTGTTCGTCACGGTGGGTAACAACATCTATCGTCATTTCGAAACCCTGTCGACGATTAAACAATCTTATGAACAGCTGGAACAGCAACGTTCTGCGCAGCGATGATTTCCCTTGAAAAAGAATCGAATGAGAAACTTGGCACAGCACTTGAGGATATCCTGCTTAGTACACAAAAAGGCTTCTTGAACTTACGTTCAAGAGGCCTTTTTTAGCGAAGCCCAGGTACTGCTAAATACATCAAATCAAGCAATGATTTTTGTCTTTTTCGCATTTTCAGCAGAACGTTTCGTCAAGCTGCTTAATGGGCGTTTTAACAAAAGAGCAACAATCAGACTAAGCGCAATGAACAGACATAACCACAGAATGTCTTTAATGGCTGTTGACCATAGAATACCGCCGACCGCTTCGCGTAGCAGACTGATAGCGTAAGTGAACGGCATGAATGGATTTAACGCCTGGAAAAAGGGCGAAGTCATGCTGATCGGGAAAGTACCGCCCGAACTGGAGAACTGAAACACCATGAAGATAATGGCAATGCCTTTGCCAGTATTGCCGAATACAGATAGGAGGGTATATGTGATCGTGACGAACACTGCACTCACCAGCATCGCGAATAAAATAAACCACCACTTATCTGCGACATACGTTCCCAGAATCCAAATGTCTCCTGCTGTAACACATATCGCTTGCAATGCACCCACAGTTAAGAAAGTAGCTAGACGGCCGAAATACAGTTCATATCCGCGGTATGTCCCTTCCGGGTTTTCTGCTTCCGCACGCAGCAGGGAAATTAACAATGTCGAACCTACCCATAGTGATAATACGGCATAGAACGGTGACATCGCTGAACCGTAATTCGGAATGGGATACAGGTGTCGCTCTTTAATCTGTACCGGACTAGCGAGGAATGCACTCTCCTCTTCGATATCCCCCCGCAGCAACTTGGCAAGCTCGGCAAACTGATTATTGCCTTCGACTTCTCTTAGTTTCTCTGCAGCCTTGCGGATTGCACTTTCCAGCTCGGGCAAATCCTCACGAACAAGAGCAGCTACGCGATGTACGCCTTGTTGCACATCGGGAAGCTGTTGCTGCACAAAGCTGGATGCCTTGCCAATTTGTTTCTCAGCCTGAGGTAGATCATTACGAACAAAATCGGCAGCTGCGTTTAATTTATTCTCCAGCTTTGGCAGATCGCGCTGAATAAGGGAGGACACTGCATTCAAAGCACGAATAAAGGATTCACTCTTGGTGTCAAGCGTTTGTGAGATCTCATGTACCTTAGCCTGAATGTTGGGGAGATCCCCCTGGATTTTTTCCAGCTCGGTCTGACCAAATTGAATACCTTCCTTCGCTGTAGCAAGAATGGCTGCAATGTCGGGAAGACGCTCTTTTGCTGCTTGCAGCGTATTTACTGACGTAGATAGAACCGGATTGAGCTGATCGGCAGCAGCCGTGAGTGCAGGAACAACCTGGCTGTCAAAGGTGCTTAGAAAACGATCTATCCCGGTGCTAATGTTGCTGCTCAGTTCATTTAAACGGGCAACAATATCTGCTGGAGGAACCGTATTTTCCCGCAAGGCTTTGCCGATGATTCCGGCCAGTTTTATTTGTTGCTGAAGCTGTCCGGATATCGTTTGCAATTGCTCTATCCTTGAAGCCAAGGGATGAGACGGCAGTATAGCATCAATTTTGCCAAACAGGCCGGACATACTGTCCACGATTTTTACCGCAGTGCCAAGACGAGATGTAAGACGGTCGATATCATCAGCGCTAGGCAACTTATTCCAATCGGTTCCTTTTAATTGCTCGAACACATCGGCAGATGCGTTTGTCATTTGCTGAACTAACAGCAGATTTTGCCGAAGGGTTGGCGTAATTGACTGGAAGGCTTCCTTAGTGGCACCTGCAAATTGACTCAATCCCTCAGCAAACTGCACTGCATTATCCGAAATTTCGGACACCTTATCAAGGTTCTGTTCAGCAGAAGATACGATATCAAGCGCTTTATTCGTCTTATCCAGAGCAGCTTGAATAACTCCGGAAACTTGTCCAAAATTGGCATCCACCTCTTGAATACGTGCGACAGCTTGCTGAATTTCAGGAATTCGATCCTGAAGGGCCACCACCTCTGAAGCAGCGGCTTTGATCTGAGGCCAATACTGCTGTACTTTCAGCACATATCCAGCAGCTTCGTTGATTTCAGGCAGTCGCTTTTCCAATTCCACAATTTTTTGTGCCTGCTTCACAATCTCCGGCATGGCTTCGTCAACTTCGAGCACTTTCTGACCTGCTGACTGGATTGTGGGAAGATTTTTCTCCAGCATAAAGATGCCACTTTCCATTTTGCGTAGCGTTGGCAACTGTGCATTAATCTCTACGCCAGCCTCCTTTAGCTTGGTAAGTACAGCTTCGCTGACGGCTTCGGTGAAATTTTCATTAATCTGCGTTGTAATGGCGGATACGCCCGAACCGGTTATTTTGGGGGCAATGGCATTAACCTTTTCATTGACAGTATATATGACCTCCGGCCGATCCAGTTTTCCATCGACTATGCCCGTGATCCGCGATGAAAAATCAGCAGGAATGAGCAGACTGGCGTAATACTCGCCGGTTTGAACACCGCGGCTAGCCTCGGCCTGATTCACAAATGTCCATCCCAGCTTGTGGTTTTGACTTAAACTATGCGTTAACTCATCGCCAATATTAATGGTAGTACCCGTAACCGTGGCACCCTTGTCTTCACTAGTGACGGCGATTTTGATGCCTTGTGTATTACTGTACGGATCCCAGACGGATTTGACATTCACCCAGTCGTATACTCCCGGCAGTAATATGATTGCAATGATTAGAAATATACCTGTGGGTACTTTGAAAATGTGTAGCCAGTCTGACTTGTAAATATGCCATATGTGACGCATGATGTCCTCCTTCAGAGTAATGAAGGGAGCTATAACATTGGAGGGGGAGGAATACCTTCCTTATGTTGTTTACTCCCTAAGCTATATGTATATCGGAAAAAAGGCAGATTTAATAAATGAGTGTGTGTATAAACTTTCCCCAATTGAAAGGAGACTGATTCGTTTTCTACATAGATTCAAGATAGGCATTTGAAAATAGTGACAGGTGGTGTTATTTGGATTAGAAACAGGTTGTAATTGTCTATGGATAAATATGCAGGTTTGTTGTATAATTATAAACGACGAATGACATGTGATGTGACATGGATGTTTTTTCGCCTAAATGCTGATTCTAATTAGACGAAGCAGAGGATTTGCACCTGCGATGGTGAGGTGTTGACAGAGGGTTGTCTTTCTGTCATAATTCATGAAGACAAACGGGCATAATGAGATAGAACTCTGTGAGGTTCCTCATATGCACGACATGAATAGCACCTTTAAATCAGTCCCGTGAGACTGGCAAGGTAACGTGAACGATTCATCGTTTATTTGCTGCGGCAGATATAATGATGCATCCCGAGAGTAAACTTTCTTCAGCGACGTCTGAAGTTCGGAGACTCCTTGCCAATAAACACGGCAAGGAGTCTTTTTTGTTCTCCTCGTCACGGGGCCATGGTTTCGAAGGAAAATCCTGAGGAGGCTGAACGCATGAGCACAGAGACACATGTCATTATGGATGAAACGGCGATCCGCCGCGCATTGACAAGGATTGCCCATGAAATATTGGAGAAGAACAAAGGCATCGACGATTGCGTGCTGGTTGGAATCCGCACCCGCGGAGTGTATCTGGCCGAACGAATCGCCGCCAAGATCGAAGAGATTGAAGGCGCCAAAGTTCCCTGGGGAGAACTTGATGTAACCCTGTATCGTGATGACCGACTGGAAGATAACCAGACGAATCGCAAGGAACTGTTGATTATGACACCTGAATCACTTTCCATTCATAACAAAAAAGTGATTTTGTTCGATGATGTGTTGTACACCGGACGCACAATACGAGCCGCGATGGATGCGCTGATGGACTGCGGAAGACCACAGAACATACAACTGGCGGTACTTGCAGACCGCGGACACCGGGAACTACCGATCAGACCTGATTTTATCGGCAAAAACGTGCCGACATCCAAATCAGAAGAGATCGAGGTTGCACTCATGGAGACGGACGGACAGGATGAGGTCAAAATCATACAGAACCGAGGGGAGCAGGCATGATGATTACACAGACAGCGTTGAGAGACCGGAGCTTGCTTGGATTAAAAGATACTAGCCGTGATGAGATCGAGTCGATTCTGAACCGCGCAGCCCACTGGGAAGCACAGAAGGAGAAACTCGTTCCGATTCTTGAGTCCCGCTTTGTAGCGAACATGTTCTTCGAGAATAGTACCCGCACCCGCTTCTCTTTTGAAATGGCAGAGAAACGTCTTGGCGCTCAGGTGCTGAACTTCACGGCAGCTGCATCCAGTGTGGAGAAGGGCGAGTCGATCTACGACACAGTTCGAACACTTGAATCCATGGGCATTGATGCAGGGGTCATTCGCTTAAAACCGGCAGGGGTCTTGCAGCAACTGGCTCAGAAGGTAAGTGTACCGCTAGTGAATGCGGGAGATGGCAATAACGAGCATCCGACGCAAGCGCTCCTTGATCTCTACACGATGAGGAAGGCATTTGGTGAACTGAAAGGTTTACGTGTCTCGATCATCGGAGATATCATGCATAGCCGGGTAGCACGCTCTAACTTGTGGGCACTGCAAAAGTTTGGTGCAGATGTACGTTTCTGCGCACCGCAAACGATGCAGGCGCCGGAGCTTGCACAGCACGCACCTTATGTAGGTCTTGAAGAAGCGCTGGATGCTGATGTAGTCATGATGCTCAGGGTTCAATTGGAACGTCATCAACATGGCCTGATCACTTCAGCTGAGGATTATCGCGAACACTACGGATTGACGGAAGAACGGGCGTCACGCCTGAAGCCAAGCACGATTATTATGCACCCTGCTCCTGTGAACCGTAACGTTGAAGTCGATGATGCGGTTGTCGAGAGTGAAGCATCACGGATTTTCCCACAGATGGCAAACGGAGTTCCGATCCGCATGGCGGTTATGGAACGTGCGATGAAGCTGTAACAGGGCCTAGCATAGAGTCATAGGCTGGCGAGACGATGTTCTTGCACACCAACGGAGAGAGTAGACGATAAAACATTCATCTAGCGGATCTACCCTGCTGGACAGAAACGAAGCGGAGGACAATTATGGTACAGGTGATAAAAAACGCAAACGTCTTGAATCAACAAGGGGAACTTGAACGGAAAACCATTCTTATAGAAGAAGGTAAAATTAAAACGATCGCTGGCCCGGAAGATGAAATCGTACGGAACGCCGAGAAGTCAGCGCAAGAGGTGACGGATGCATCAGGCAAGCTGGTGATCCCTGGATTAATCGATATGCACGTGCACTTGCGTGAGCCTGGATTCGAACACAAAGAGACGATCGAAACAGGAGCTCGTTCCGCTGCGCAAGGTGGTTTTACAACGATCGCCTGTATGCCTAACACAAGACCGGTAACGGATACGCCTGAGGTTGTGGAACTGGTACTGAATAAAGCGAAGGAAGCAGATCTGGTTAAAGTCTTGCCCTATGCGGCGATTACCAAAAACGAACTAGGCCGCGAATTGACTGACTTTGCCGCATTAAAGGCAGCGGGTGCGATTGGCTTCACGGATGACGGCGTTGGTGTACAGAACGCGCAAATGATGAAGGATGCGATGAGCCTTGCAGCAAGCATGGATATGCCCGTGATTGCACACTGTGAGGATGATTCTCTGGTAGTTGGCGGATATGTCACCGAAGGTGAATTCTCCAAGCGCCATGGCATCAAAGGTATTCCGAATGAATCTGAAGCGATTCACGTCGGACGTGATATCTTGCTCGCAGAAGCAACAGGTGTACACTATCATGTGTGCCATGTCAGTACAGAACAATCGGTTCGTCTGATTCGTCTGGCGAAATCGATCGGCATCAAGGTGACTGCTGAGGTATGCCCACACCACCTTGTTCTATCCGATGAAGATATTCCAGGCATGGATGCCAATTGGAAGATGAACCCGCCGCTACGCTCACCGCGTGATGTGCAGGCTTGTATCGAAGGTTTGCTGGATGGAACGCTCGACATGATTGTGACTGACCATGCACCGCATAGCGAAGAAGAGAAAGCCAAAGGCATGGAGCTCGCACCATTTGGCATTGTTGGATTCGAAACGGCCTTCCCGCTGCTGTACACCAAGTTTGTTAAAACGGGATTGTGGACGTTAGATTTCCTGGTCAAACGTATGACGGCCGATCCGGCTCGCGTATTCAGACTGGATACGGGCAAGCTGGAAGCAGGAGCACCTGCCGACCTGACGATGATTGATCTGAATCGGGAAAAAGCGGTTGACCCGGCAACGTTCGCAACAAAAGGTAGAAACACACCGTTCACAGGCTGGAAGCTGAAAGGCTGGCCGGTACAAACATGGGTGGATGGCAAAAGTGTATGGAATAACACGTTAGAGCAATAAAACAGCAACATGCTGACGTAATACATCGTTAAATATGCACATTAGTTCTCATAACATAAAATTTTCATTGAAATACCAGAGTAATCAGTAATTTCTTTTCTTTAAACAAACTCAAGGCAAAATGATGCCGAGAGCCCAACATACAAAACAAACATAGTTAAATGTACTTTTTTGAACTTTGAGCACGACCTTAGCTACGAAGTGGACAGAAAAGACCCGGAGAAGCGAAGCGCTCGCCTTTATCCCCGGATTACCCCATTTGAAAAATGGAACCAAAGTAATCCGGGGATAACAGCGATCGAAGGGTTTTCTGTCCACGGAGTCCCACGCTAACGTAACTCCACGTTCAACCCAAGAGCATTTAACTTTGATAAACACAGAGGGAGTGAAATGGGATGCAGGGACAGGCAAGATTATTGTTGGAAGACGGCACGCTGTTCACCGGAAAAGCATTTGGCGCGGAAGGTGAAACGACAGGAGAGGTCGTTTTTAATACGGGAATTACAGGCTATCAAGAGGTACTATCAGATCCTTCATACTGTGGCCAGATCGTAACGATGACGTATCCATTGATCGGTAACTACGGGATTACCCGGGATGACTTTGAGTCGATTCGTCCGTACGTACACGGTTTCGTAGTACGACGCCATGAGCCAACGCCGAGCAACTGGCGTGCAGAGTACAGCGTGGATAATCTGCTGAAAGAATACGGGATCGTAGGGATCAGCGAGATTGATACACGGATGTTGACTCGCCGGATTCGTCACCACGGTACAATGAAGGGAATTCTCACAACAGGATCGAAACCTGTCGAAGAACTGCTGGAGATGATGTCGGACACTACGATTGAGCAATTGCGTAATCAGGTGCCTATGACGTCTACAGAGCATGTGTACAACAGCCCGGGAACAGCAGAACGTATCGTTCTGGTCGACTACGGTGCGAAAACAGGGATTTTGCGTGAACTGAGCAAACGTAACTGTGACGTTGTTGTCGTACCGCACGACGTAACGGCTGACGAAATTCGAAGACTGAACCCGGATGGTATTCAGTTGTCCAACGGCCCTGGGGACCCGAAAGACGTTCCTCATGCCGTGAACATGATCAGCGAGTTGCTCGGTGAATATCCGATCTTCGGCATCTGCCTTGGTCACCAGTTGTTCGCCCTGGCAGCAGGCGCAGACACGGAAAAACTCAAGTTTGGACACCGCGGAGGCAATCACCCGGTTAAAGAACTGGAGAGCGGACGCTGCTTCATCACATCCCAAAACCACGGTTACACGGTAAACGAAGAGTCTGTGAAAAGCACTGATCTTGAAGTTACCCATATCAACAATAACGACAAGACCATCGAAGGTCTGAAACATAAAAAATATCCTGCCTTCTCCGTGCAGTATCACCCGGAAGCAGCGCCAGGACCTTATGATAACAGCTATTTGTTTGACCGTTTCATCGAGATGATTCGTGAGTACAAGATCACTAACCCGCAAAAGCCGCGTCAAGCCGTATTGGCAGCCGCAGTGAAAGGAGCGCAATAACATGCCAATTAACAAAGATCTCAAAAAAATCCTGGTGATTGGTTCCGGTCCAATCGTCATCGGTCAAGCGGCCGAGTTCGACTATGCCGGTACGCAAGCTTGCCAGGCTCTGAAAGAAGAAGGCGTGGAAGTTGTACTCATTAACAGCAACCCTGCAACAATCATGACGGATACCAATATGGCTGACAAAGTGTACATTGAGCCAATTACGCTTGATTTTGTAACCCAAATCATTCGTCAGGAACGTCCGGACGGTTTGTTGCCAACACTGGGCGGCCAAACAGGTCTGAACATGGCCGTAGAACTCGCACGAGCGGGAGTGCTTGAGCGTGAAAACGTGAAATTGCTCGGAACACAACTGACTTCCATCGAAAAAGCGGAAGACCGTGATCTGTTCCGTGATCTGATGCGTGAACTGGAACAGCCCGTACCAGAGAGTGTTATCGTTACAACGCTGGAAGAGTCCCTGCAATTCGCTGGTGAAATCGGTTATCCAATCATCGTTCGTCCGGCCTACACCCTTGGCGGAACAGGCGGCGGAATTTGTGCAAACGAAGAAGAGTTACGCGAAACCGTAGCAGCAGGACTTCGTTACAGTCCGATTGGTCAATGTCTGGTAGAGAAAAGCATCGCCGGCATGAAAGAAGTCGAGTACGAGGTTATGCGTGACAAGAACGATAACTGCATCGTAGTCTGCAACATGGAAAACTTTGACCCGGTAGGCGTTCATACAGGTGACAGTATCGTTGTGGCGCCAAGCCAAACGTTGTCTGACCGTGAATACCAAATGCTTCGTTCCGCTTCCCTGAAAATCATCCGTGCCCTGAACATCGAGGGAGGATGTAACGTACAGTTCGCACTTGATCCACATAGCTTCCAATATTATGTTATCGAGGTTAACCCGCGTGTAAGCCGTTCATCCGCACTAGCTTCCAAAGCTACAGGTTACCCGATTGCGAAAATGGCTGCCAAAATCGCGATGGGTTACACGCTGGATGAGATTGTTAACCCGGTTACAGGCCAAACCTACGCTTGTTTTGAGCCGACACTTGACTATATCGTAAGCAAAATTCCACGCTGGCCGTTCGACAAGTTTACATCCGCGAACCGCAAACTGGGTACACAGATGAAAGCAACAGGCGAAGTTATGGCGATTGGACGTACGTTCGAAGAGTCCATTCACAAAGCGGTTCGTTCCCTGGAGATTGGTGTACACCGTCTGTACCTGAAAGGTGCAGAAACACTGGATGAAACGACGCTGAACGAACGTCTGATGAAAGCGGACGATGAGCGTATGTTCCTGATCGCGGAAGCTTTCCGCAGAGGTTATACGTTGCAACAACTGCAGGATCTGACCAAGATCGACTGGTGGTTCCTGGATAAAATCGAAGGGCTCATTAAGTTCGAAGACCGCGTTCGCGCAGAATCCGAATTGACTTCCGAAACTCTCTATCAAGCGAAACGTTTTGGCTTTACGGACCGTGCTATCGCTGAGTTGCGTGCCGAAGGTCAGCCTGGAGGTACATTGACGACCGAAGCAGAAGTCAGAGCACGTCGTGAACAGGAGAACCTTCGTCCGGTTTACAAAATGGTAGATACCTGTGCGGCCGAATTCGAAGCAACAACGCCTTACTACTACTCGACGTATGAGACAGAAAATGAAGTATTGCCTTCGGACAAGAAAAAAGTGGTGGTGCTTGGTTCGGGTCCAATCCGCATCGGTCAAGGGATCGAGTTCGACTACTCGACAGTACATGCGGTATGGGCTTTGCAGAAAGCCGGATACGAGGCGGTTATTATCAATAACAACCCGGAGACGGTTTCCACAGACTTTAATACATCTGACCGCTTGTACTTCGAACCACTGTTCTTCGAGGATGTCATGAACGTTATCGAGCAAGAGCAACCGGTAGGGGTTATCGTGCAGTTTGGTGGTCAAACAGCGATCAACCTGGCAGCACCGCTACGCAATGCAGGAGTAACGATCCTCGGTACGGATCTGGAAAGCATCGATGAAGCAGAGGATCGCAAAAAGTTCGAGCGTCTGCTCTCCCGTCTGGAGATTGCACAGCCAAAAGGTAAAACAGTAACTTCTGTAGATGATGCTGTGGAAACAGCACAATCACTCGGATACCCTGTGCTTGTTCGTCCTTCGTATGTCCTGGGCGGTCGTGCGATGGAGATCGTATACTCCGATGCGGAACTGTTGACTTACATGGAGCAAGCGGTAAAAATCAATCCGGAGCATCCGGTTCTAATCGACCGTTACATGCTGGGTAAAGAGGTAGAAGTAGACGCCATCTGTGACGGTGAAACGGTATTGGTTCCGGGTATCATGGAGCATATCGAACGCGCAGGGGTACACTCCGGTGACTCCATCGCGGTATATCCGCCGCAGCATCTGTCTGCAGATCTGAAAGAGAAAATTGTAGAGATTACAATCAAAATTGCAAAAGAATTGAAAACAGTTGGTCTGGTAAACATCCAGTTTGTTATTCACGAGGGCCAGGTTTATGTTATCGAGGTTAACCCGCGTTCTTCCCGGACGGTTCCTTTCCTGAGTAAAGTAACCAACATTCCAATGGCGAACCTGGCAACACAAGCGATCTTGGGTGTGAAGCTGAAAGATCTGGGTTATGTCGATGGTCTGTGGCCTGAAACGGATCACGTGTCAGTAAAAGTGCCTGTGTTCTCCTTCGCGAAGCTGCGTCGTGTTGAGCCAACTCTGGGACCTGAGATGAAATCGACGGGTGAAGTTATGGGACGTGACCCGAACTATGCGAAAGCCCTGTTCAAAGGTCTGATCGGAGCAGGAATGAAAATTCCGGCTACGGGTGCAATCGTTGTTACTGTCGCAGACAAAGATAAAGACGAAGCAGTACCTCTGCTCGAAGGTTTCTACAGACTGGGTTATAAAATCATGGCAACTGGCGGAACGGCAGCTGCGCTTCAAGCGGCTAACATTCCGGTAACCGTTGTGAACAAATTGAGCGAAGGCTCACCTAACATTCTCGATATGATCCGTAGCGGTGAAGCGAACTTTGTGTTCAATACCCTGACTAAAGGTAAAACGCCACAACGTGACGGATTCCGTATCCGCCGTGAAGCGGTTGAGAACGGTGTGGTATGTATGACTTCGCTGGATACCATTCGTGCGCTATTGATCATGCTACAAACGATCAACTTCTCCTCGGAGGCTATGCCAGCCTTTGTATAATGAATAGTCACTTGATGAAGGACATCAGTCAGCCCGCGGGCTGGCGGGATGTCCTTTATATCGGGCAAAAACGGAAAAAAATGAGCATGCGGAAGGGGCGCTGGGATATGAATCACCCGAATTTCAATGAAATGGCTGGACGTCTGATGGTTGCACTCGATTACCCGGGAGCAAATGAGGCACAGAAACTGGTACAAGCTCTTGAGGGTATTCCCTGTTATCTCAAGGTCGGCATGCAGTTGTTCTATGCAGCGGGTCCGGGCTTTATTCGGGAGCTTAAAGCGAGAGGGTACTCCGTGTTTCTTGACGTGAAAATGCATGATATTCCGAACACCGTGCGTGGCGGAGCCGAAAGCATCACACGTCTTGGAGTGGACATGTTTAATGTACATGCGGCGGGTGGGGCCAGCATGATGCGTGCAGCACGTGAAGGTGCGGAAGCTGCCCTTGCTGCAGATCCTTCGCTGAGAAGACCTGAGATTATCGCTGTGACACAATTGACCAGCACCAGTCTGGAAACGATGAATAACGAGATCGGTATCCCTGGGAGTGTAGAGCAAGCGGTAGTTCGTTATGCCGGGCTGGCTCAGGAGGCCGGGCTGGATGGTGTGGTGGCTTCTCCGCTCGAAGTGCCAGCAATCCGGGCAGCGTGTGGCAGTGGATTTCGCACGGTAACCCCCGGCATTCGTCCAGCAGGCAGTGGTCTCGGTGACCAGACACGTGTCCTGACACCAGGTGAGGCCATTGGCAGAGGCAGTCATTACATCGTTGTGGGCAGACCCATTACCGGTGCACCAAACCCGCGTGAAGCGGCAGAGACCATTTTGAAGGAGATGTTGAACGTATGATCGAACTTAGCCAAATTCCAAACCATATTGCTTCTCAGTTGTTAAAAATCAAAGCGGTGGCACTGCGTCCGCAGCAACCATTCACCTGGACATCCGGCATCAAATCACCAATCTATTGTGATAATCGTTTGACGATGTCTTATCCTGAGATTCGTAACGATATTGCCGAAGCATTTGCCGCAATCATTCGTGATCAATATCCAGATGCTGAGGTGATTGCAGGTACAGCAACCGCGGGTATTCCACACGCTGCATGGGTAGCTCAGAAGCTGAATCTGCCGATGGCCTATATTCGAGATAAAGCGAAAGGTCATGGCAAGGAAAATCTGATTGAAGGTTTAATCAGCGAAGGGCAGAAAGTAGTCGTGATCGAGGATTTGATTTCGACCGGAGGAAGTTCGATTAAAGCGGCAGAAGCTGTACGCGTAGCAGGAGCGACACCACTCGCAGTTCTTGCCATTTTCAGCTATCAGCTGGATAAAGGCGTGAAAGCATTCGAGGAAGCTGGCATACCGCTACAAACGCTGTCCAATTATACAGCGCTGATGGATGTTGCGTTGGCTCAAGGAACCATTCAAGAGAGTGATTTTGCGCTGCTTCGATCATGGCGCGAAAATCCTTCTTCATTTATGGCGTGAAGATCCTTCTTCATTTGGTAAATAATATCATCCCATCTACAATAGACTGCTATGCAGCAAACGGTATCAAAATTGTAATGATTCCCGTAATGACAGCAAAACTATCGAATAATCAAGAGGCATCCCGTAACTTGGGGTGCTTTTTCGTTATGTTCATCAAAATATTAACTTTTTCACGCTGACGTTGTAAAAAGCTTGTAACTTTTAGTGGAGAGCAGTCGTTTATAATTCAGTGTAGCATGGAACAGATTTCTAGTTTTAGGGCGCATGAAGGAAATGCGCGGTATAACAAGAGAGGATGAGCGTGATTGCTGGCATGAAAAAGTTATTTTCAAGGAAAAGAACTGCCAAGAGCCAATCGGGTGATGAACGCGAGCAGGAACAACCTAAGCTGGGGGAAAGGGCTACATCGGAAGAACCTTCGTACATAACGGAGCACAGGTCTCTAAGCGCGGAAACGCTCACGTCAGATGAGGTGTCTGCTATGGAGGAGTCTGCAACGGCTATAGCCATAGAGGACAAACCGGAGAAGACCAAAGCGAAGCCAAGAAAGGAATTGTTGCCTCCGTATGATGGACCCGTGCTGGAGGTACGCAACGTTCATCGCAGCTTTCAGACAGGCAGTCGTATCATTCATGTGCTCAAAGGCATTGATATGGAAGTAAAGCCGCAGCAGCTTGTTATGCTGAAAGGACGGTCTGGCTCAGGTAAAACAACATTGCTGAACATGCTTGGCGGACTTGACCAGCCTTCCAGTGGAGAGATTCTATTCTCCGGACAGCCTCTTCAGGATTGGGGAGATCAACGGCGAACCGCTTTGCGGCGCAGAGAGATTGGGTTTATTTTTCAAGCGTATGCACTTATGCCGTTATTATCTGCTTGGGAAAATGTAGAGCTTTCGCTCCGTATGGCGGATGTACCGCGGTCGGAATGGAAGGACAGAGTAGGTCACTGTCTGGACTTGGTCGGACTGAGCAAACGGGTGAAGCACCGGCCTTTTGAAATGTCCGGGGGGGAGCAGCAACGGGTGGCCATCGCTAAAGCGATTGCACACAGGCCTCGGTTGCTGCTTGCGGATGAACCAACGGCGGAGCTGGATTCCAAAATGGGTGCACAGGTTATGGCTGTGTTCCGCAATATCATTGAAGTAGAACAAGTAACGATATGTATGACTACACACGATCCTACAATTTTGGAGGTTGCGGACCATGTTTATGAAATGGCGGACGGCAGATTTCTCACGTAAAGGTGCCGTTCCGAAGAGGGGGAAACGCACGGCGCTTATTGTACTTGGTGCAATACTCGCTGCAACGATGTCAGGCTGTTCATTGCTGCCATCTGAATCGGAGGAAGAGGTGCTTCCACCAATAACGCCGCCTACGATCTCCAAAAAACCGGAATATGAAGTCCGTACGGAGACGCTGGAGAAAAAGGTGAGCGGTAGTGGCAAAATGATGAGTCAGCGTGAAGAAAAAGTATATTTTACGCTGGATGGCATGCACATTCAGGAGTTGAATGTAAAAACGGGGGATAAAGTGAAGAAAGGACAGGTTCTTGCTGTCCTC
Organism: Paenibacillus sp. RRE4; assembly: GCF_031844205.1. NCBI lineage: Bacteria > Bacillati > Bacillota > Bacilli > Caryophanales > Paenibacillaceae > Paenibacillus > Paenibacillus sp. RRE4. Next base: position 3,328,136 of record NZ_JAUZUT010000001.1, on the reverse strand, counting down.
GACGTAACCAGTGTGGAGAAGGAGATTCGCGGCAAGCGGCTTCAGATTCGCAAATCGGAAGTACAGATGAAGGAAACGCTACGTAAGAAGGATGAGATGGATCCCGTGGAGTTTGAAGAAGCAACCATTGCTTTTGAAGAACTTCGTCAGGAGCTTGCTGATCTGGAAGAAAAGCTGGGACAATCCACGCTGACGGCTCCATTCGGAGGTACCGTGATTGCGGTTCAAGTAGAGAAGGGCGCATCGGTCAAAGCGTATGATCCGGTTGCGACCATTGCGGATACGTCCAACCTGGTTGTGGCGGCTACATTTGCCAAGGAGGATCTGGAGAAATTTACTTCTGGCATGAAGGCTGAAGTTGACATTAACGGTGCTGGCAAAGTGGCTGGTAAGATCAAAGCAATGCCTACAGCCGATGCTTCCAGTAACAATAATGGAAATGGATCAGGCCAAGGCCAAGGAGGCACACCTCCAACGAAGGAAACGCTTGATCAATATGTTCTTGTTACCTTGGCAAAGATGCCGAAAAATGTAGAACGCGGTACGCCTTTAACGGTTTCGATCGTAACCCAGCGCACCGAGAACGCAATTGTCATTCCTGTATCTGCTCTGCGCTCCATCGGTTCAAGAACCTATGTACAGGTGATCGAGAATGATGGCAGCAAGCGTGAAGTGGACGTTGAGGTTGGACAGCAGACATCAACCGATGTCGAGATTCTGAAAGGTCTGACGGTTGGTCAGAAAGTTGTGGGACGCTAATGGGGCTGCCATTGCTTCGGCTGCTGTTCCGCAAAATGTGGAACACACGCTGGATGACTTTCAGCACATTAATCGGCTTGATTGTGGCGGTAGCGTTCACCGTCAGTATTCCAATGTATGCCGATGGTGCGTTGAAACGGGTTGTCGCGCAGACGCTGCAGGATAACAGTGAAGGTTTACCAGCAGGATCGCTGTTGATGAGTTACCAGGCACCCGGGGGTGCAAAGACTGATACCAGAGGACTGGATGAAGTGAATCGCTACATTCGCGAGGATGTTCCTCGCGACATTGGATTTCCATTTCATACGTATGTGAATTCGAGATCCATTCGCAGTACAGAGGTCAGTCCTGAAGATCCGACCAAAGTGGATGCAAGCCGTGTGCGGAGTATGACACTGGGGACGATGAGTGGACTGGATGATCAGGTGAATTACTCGGCGGGTGTCAAACCTGGGAATCAGGTCAAGGACGACATCATCGAAGCTGTGATGCTGGAAGAAGGGATGTACCGAAATGATCTTCATGTGGGAGATATTTTGGAATATCCGATCTACAGTGGTCTGAATATCACGTTGCGTGTGAAAATTACGGGTTCCTTCAAGGCCGACAATCCGAATAATCCTTATTGGGTTCAAGGCTTCGACGGCATGATGAATGGACTTTATGTGAATGAATCGGTTTTTAACGACGTATTGCTCAAAGAAAAGGGGATTCCACTACAGAATTCACGCTGGTACTATGCGTTTGATCTGAAAGATGTTCAAACGAGCCAGTTATCGGGCCTCAGCTCTGTGTTGGAACGGCTGGATATTGATCTCTATCAGCGGCTGAAAGATACCAAGGTTGATATTACCTTCGGTGATCTGCTCAAACAATTCCGTAGCCAGAGTCTGCAGCTGCAGACGATGTTGTTTACGCTGGCTGCACCGATGATTGCAATGGTCTTTTATTTTATCGCGATGAATGCCAGACAATCCTTGCAAAAGCAGGAAAGTGACATCGCTGTTCTTCGCAGCCGCGGAGCCTCGGCTCGGCAAATCTTTTCGCTCTATCTGCTTGAAGGCATTTTCCTGGGCGCGATTGCATTGGTGGTTGGGCCGCTACTCGGATGGTTCATGGCGAAGAGTATCGGCTCGGCAAGTGGATTCTTATCCTTTGTAGATCGGAAATCCATTCCGATTGGCGTCTCCAAAGAAGCGATTCTGCTTGGCGTGGCGGCGGTACTGGTTGCCATTATTGCATCACTGATTCCGGCAATTACGTATGCACGGGCAACGATTGTATCCGCTAAAAGGCGCCAGGCACGTACCGATCGTGCGCCGCTGTGGCAACGATGGTTCCTTGATGTGGGACTGCTCGGTCTGGCGGGATACGGATACTATCTGTTTTATGAACGTCAGATGCTGACGTTCCAGACGGGGATGACGACGGATCAGTTACAGGTGCAGCCGTTTCTGTTCTTTGTACCTGCGCTGGCGATCTTTGCGCTTGGACTGTTTTTCCTGCGTTTGTTCCCATGGATTTTGAAACTGATACAGTTGATCGGACGCAAGTTATTGCCAGTTCCAATGTATCTGACGTTGACACAGTTATCCCGTTCATCTTCATCCTATTATCCGCTCATGATTCTGTTAGTGCTGACGCTCGGCCTTGGAGTGTATAACTCGGCCGCAGCGCGAACCATTGATTTGAATTCAACAGAACGTACGCTTTACCGTTATGGCTCGGATGTTATTATGCAAACGGTATGGGAAGGAACCCCCGAGGTGAAACCGGGAGGTTCTGGACAGGGCGGCGGATCAGGCGGCGGGCAGCAAGGTGGAGGCAACGGAGGGGCCGGTGGTGGTGCTGGTGGAGGAAATGGCGGTGGTGGAGCTCCCGGAGGTGGCGGCGGCGGTTCATCGCAACCAACCAAAATCATATACTCCGAGCCCCCATTTGAGGTGTTCCGCCAATTAAACGGTGTGGAGCATGCTGCACGTGTACTGCAAACGAAAGGCAACATTATTGTCTCGGGTAAATCCGGCGGACAAGGGATGCTCGTCGGTATCGATAATGTAGACTTTGCCAAAGTAGCCTGGTTCCGTAACGATCTATTCCCTGCACATCCTTACAAATATCTTGATTTGCTTGGTAAATATGAAGGGGCTGTACTGATCTCTTCGAAATTTGCCGACAAGTTCAAGCTCAAAACGGGAGACATGGTCTCCATGGGGGTACAGGGTCAAGCGATAGAATTTGTTGTTTTTGGCATTATTCCATACTGGCCTTCGCAATACCCGGATCAGATGCCATTTTTCGTGGCTAATCTGGATTATATTTACGATCAGGTGCCACTAATCCCCTACGAAGTATGGTTAAAAATGAAACCGGATGCCAAGGTAGCTCCATTAATGGAGAAACTCGCTGCAGAAGGCATTGAGCTATCCTCTGTCCGCGATGTGCGAACCGAACTGGTCACCCAGGGCAAACATCCATCCAGGGGCGGGGTGTTTGGCATTCTGAGTTTGGGTTTCCTGGTATCGGTAATCATCTCGTTAATCGGATACGTGCTGTACTGGTTCTTTAACCTCTCGGGACGTGTGGTGCAGTTTGGTGTCCTGCGGGCAATGGGTCTATCCAGAGCACAGCTCAGCGGTATGTTATTGCTGGAGCAGGTATTCACGGCGGGGCTTTCAATCCTGCTGGGGATTAGCATTGGTCAGGTTTCAAGCAGGCTCTTCCTGCCATTCCTGCAAACGACGGATAACGTGTCTGCACAGGTTCCGCCATTCCGCATCGTCTTTGAACAGCAGGATATGCTTCAACTGTATGGCGTAACCGTAGTCATGCTGATCATCGGAGCATCGATGCTGCTCTGGCAGATTCGCAGGCTCAGAGTTCATCAGGCGGTCAAAATGGGAGAGGAGAGGTAAACGTGATCCAATGCGAAGGACTTGTCAAAATTTTTAAATCCAGCGATGTGGAAGTCGTTGCCCTTCAAGGTCTCAATCTGACCGTCAATCAAGGCGAAATGATGGCGATCATCGGCAACAGCGGTAGTGGTAAATCAACGCTGCTTAACATCCTTGGCGGCCTGGATCGCCCTACCGCTGGCACGGCGGTGGTTGGAGATTGGGATCTGCTTAAAATGACGGATGCTCAACTAGTGGAATACAAACGTCATACCGTCGGATTCATCTGGCAAAATAACGGTCGTAATTTGCTGCCTTATCTCACCGCACTGGAAAATGTGGAAACGCCCATGATTCTGGGTGGCAAACGTGATCGTAAATACGCCATGCAGCTACTGGAATGGGTCGGTCTGAAGGATCGTATGCATAACAAACTGCATCAGCTGTCGGGCGGGGAGCAGCAACGTGTAGCGATTGCGATCTCCTTGTCCAATCGGCCCAAGATTTTGCTGGCGGATGAACCTACAGGTTCCGTCGATTCCGAGACTTGTGATACGATCATGAACATTTTTCGCAAAATGAATAAGGAACTGGGTGTCACGATTGTCATCGTTACCCATGATTTGACGCTTGCTGGCAAGGTCGACCGAATCGTTGCGATTCGGGATGGTCTGACGAGCACTGAATTTGTGAAACGAAATCCGAATCTGGATGATGATCAGGGACTGTCTGAAGCAGGTGCTCCTGACGTTCATGAAGCTTTTGTCATTATTGATCGTGCCGGCCGCCTTCAGGTGCCGAAAGAGTATCTGGAAGCCTTGTCCATCGACAGTAGGGCTACCTTGGAATTCGACGGTGAACGAATTGTCATTACACCGCCAAGATAATTTAAGAGGGGGAAATGGGAGATGAAAAACAGGTTATGGGGAAAACGTGTGCTGGCCATCATGGCAACAGCAACGCTGGCATTGCCACTCATTGCAGGATGTACAGCTAGTGAGAATACAGATAATGAACAGCGCGTGCTGCGCGTAGCGACACTCTGGGGGGGACAGGATGACAGCTACTTCCGTCAGCAATTTACGGATGCTTTTGAGCTTACACACAAAAATGTGACGATTGAAATCGTGCCTGCGATTGAGCAGAGCATGTATGGCTTTGGAAATGCGGAAGAACAGCAGGAAGCGCCAGATACCATAGAGAGCTTGAAGAAAATTATGACGGGAGATAATCCGGTGGACGTGGTTGTAGCGGATACCTCTACGATCAAATCGTTAATTCAGGAGAACATGGTTAAACAGCTTGATCCATTGATTCAGGAAGACAAATTTGACACGAGCGATATCGTGCCAAGTGTGCTAGAAGGGATCAAGGATCTGGGGGATCAGAACATTTATGCGCTGACACCGACATTCTCTTCTTCTGCTTTGTTCTATAACAAAGGGTTGTTTGAAAAAGCGGGTGTTGAACCGCCAACGGATAACATGACATGGGACGATATATTTAATCTGGCCACTCGCCTTACGAAAGGCGAAGGTAAAGACCATGTCTTTGGAATGGCGTTCAGCACATATAACGGCGGCTCTCCGTATTACTCCATGCAGCAGTATTATAATTCGCTGCAGTTGAAAGTTTTTGACGACAAGGCAGAGAAAATGACCGTAGACTCTCCGCAGTGGGAGAAAGTGTGGAGTACTGTCAGCAAGCTGGCGATTGACAAAGTCATCCCGAAAGGTGACGAGCCGCAGGATCAGCAAACGGAAGGACGTTACAATCCGTTTCAAGGCGACTTGTTCATGAGTGGTAAAACAGCGATGGCGATCGGGGATTACAATTACATCAATCAATTAATCGAAGCGAATAAAAATGCAGATAAAATGAAAGATTTTACGAAAATAGAGTGGGATGTAGTTACCCCTCCGGTTCATCCGGAAGCTCCTGAAATCGGGGGTAACATCTACCTGAGCAGCTTGATGGCGATCAACAGTTCCGCTCAGAACCCGGATGATGCCTGGGAACTGATCAAGTATATGAATAGCGAGGATTGGGCAAAGATCAAGGCGCGCAGTAGCTATGAATTGGTATCCCGGAAAAGCTTTATTAAACCAAAAGACGGTCTGGACTACAATATTCAGGCGTTCTACACATTAAAGCCGGTACCGCCAACGAATACCAATCTTGATAAATTGTATCAGAAGATGCCTGGATTGTGGCAGGTAAGCGATAAAGGGATGGAATACTTTACTCAAGTGCTGGACAATAAAAAGACACCGAAGGAAGCGTTGGGTGAATGGGCAGCTAAAGGAAACGAGATGCTGGCGAAGTTGAAAAAAGACCCTAAAGCGACATTCCAATAAGTTATCTTTCCATGAAAGAAACACTTCAACACATTAGTCAATTCAGTCAACAACGGTAACATTCACTGACTTATTGTCTTTACCTTAAAATGGCCGCTGGAGATTTATGATCTCCCGCGGCTAATTTTACGAAATTGGGGTATTCTACAATTAACAGCAGTATATGAACCCTTTGGAAAGGACGAGCAGGATGAAATGGGTATATTTCAGCAAGCTGTATACAACGAAATTTCAAGCAGGCTGCCTGGCAAAAAGACTGGAGCAGGATGGCTGGATTTACGGACACAATGAGCCTGAAGAAGTTGAAGTGTATCGTTCACGTAAAGGTCGGTATGGTGTACGATTTATTCCCTGAGATTACCCCTTGACTTGTAATGGAGTAATAGTGTATATTAATTAAGTCGCTGTTTATTAATTTTAACGACGCGGGGTGGAGCAGCCCGGTAGCTCGTCGGGCTCATAACCCGAAGGCCGCAGGTTCAAATCCTGCCCCCGCAATATAGCTTTACTGGATGGTTTACAGCGATCATCTGCACTGTTATATATTATTTGTTCAGGGCCCTTAGCTCAGTTGGTTAGAGCGGTCGGCTCATAACCGATTGGTCACAGGTTCGAGTCCTGTAGGGCCCATATTTCAGAACCCTTGCGATGCAAGGGTTTTTTTCTGTTTTCATAGTGACGAAATTCATAGTTTATAGCGGATTAGTGTTGTGCGATACGTTGGATTGACGGAGTCCACTAGCTGCAATACTCTTCTAGTCATACAACTTTTTTTTGCCAAGGGTATGTATGTCCATGCCACATAACAATTCTCACATATACTATCGTATTCCCACACCTAGGAGGTAGATTTCATGAGTCAATTTATTGATGCAAGAACGTCGCAGAATGCGAGTTTGGCGAACTCTATTGCAATACCGATTCTTGTAATTAACACGCCACAACTATTTGGTCAAATCGGTCTTGTTGCAGAAAATATTGGTGCTAACCCGCGTGTTCAGATGAAAGGAACCGTTACGGTACAACTTCCTCTTGCACTTGTTGGGGTTACAATTACCATTGTTAGAGGTACGCTTTCAACTGACCCCGTTATATACTCTGCGACTTCAACATTTAGTTTGAGTGTGCTTGCACCGCAGGTCATCACATTCTCAGCAGATGATTTTAACCCACCAATCACCCCACAATTAACGTACACAGCATTTATTAGTTCTAACTTGCTTGGTACTGTTCGTGTTGGCCCTGAGAATTTTGACGGTGCTCTGTACTCTGACTAAATGGTTTGTTGGATGATAAAAATAAAGAAGTTAGATCAAGCTGTTTTTTTGATGTGAATTCTATGAATATTATTTTATTGACGTTGTGCCTGCTTCTCATGAAGCGGGTTTTTTTTGCTAAAGCAGGTTTGAATATCGCTCTTCATTCGGGGAAGAATGAACAGAGTATAGAAAGTAGAATCAGAAGGATATGATATAATAGTTTTTTTATAGAATCAGATGACTTGGTCCTAACAAATAGATAGAAAGCGAGTTTGATACAAGTGATGATGAAGAAAGAAGGCCGGTATGTCCGGTTTAGTGAAGCGCCAGTTTGGGATTGGCAGAGAGCTTATTATGAACAGATGGGACTGGAAGCGTGGGAGAATCACCAGGTACCACAATATATTACAAGCAATCCGTTTATTGCAACAGCCTATGCTGAAATGATATTTAGCTTTTTGCAGGATTTGGCGACCAAAGGTGAACAGCATGAGATGGTTACCATCGTTGAACTTGGTGCAGGAGCAGGCAGGCTGGCTCATCAGGTGCTCAACAAGCTGTGTGCGTTGAAGGAAATTGCGGGCATGGAGCTGCCGCCTTTTCGGTATGTGATGACAGACCTAGCTATGGAGAATGTGACGGCCTGGAAAGAGCATCCTTCGATGCAAACATACATAGAGCAGGGAGTACTGGATTTTGCTCGTTTTGATGCGGTGCGCGATACTGTACTGAATCTGGTTATGTCCGAAAAAACAATAAGGCAAGGGGATCTGCAACAACCGCTGCTTCTCATTGCCAATTACTTCTTCGATAGCATTCCGCAGGATTTGATCTACATCGGGGAGGGGCGAGTGTTTGAGTGTGATCTGCTTGTAGAACTTCCACAGCATGTAGCGGAGCAGAAACCTGACGAGATTCTGGAAAATATGACATTGAAATATAACTATCGTGCCGCACCCGAGTATATGGAAGAGACCTACCCATACGCCGAGCTGCTCTCGCTGTACCGTGCTGAGCTAGAAGATTCGCATATTCTGCTTCCCTCTACAGGACTAGGCTGTCTCGAACGATTAAGCAAGCTTTCCCGGTCGGGTTATGTGTTAATTACGGCGGATAAAGGGGATCATCGGCTGGATTATTGGAAATATGCAGAGCCGCCTGAATTTGCGTTTCATGGCAGTTTTTCGTTGTCGGCCAATTATCATGCAATCAAGGTTGTAATGGAACAGCAGGGTGCCTCAACGTTTTTTACGGCACATCATTATAAGGATCTGAACGTTGGCATGATTTTAATGCTGGAAGAGCCAAACCGTTACGTAAATACAAGGCTGGCTTATCATCGCTTTGTGGAACGATTTGGTCCAGACGATTTCTTTAGTTTAAAAGAATGGGCAGAACTTAAGGTAGAACAGATGGAGCTGAAACAGCTTCTGGCTTTTTGGCGATTGGGCGGGTATGATGCCGAGTTTCTGATGGTTGCGTTCCCTCGTTTCAAAGATCTTTTGGCGGATGCGAGCGATGAGGAGATGTTCGACCTTCAAGCAGGCATCAGACGGATGTGGTCCTCCTATTATGCCATGGAACACCGGGATCAGGTTGCACTCGTATCAGGTCAGTTATTGTTGGAGATGTTCATGTACGAAGAGGCCAAAATATTCCTGGAGGAATTACTGACTGCGGACACGGACGCGCTAATTGCTGAATCTGATGCACAACAGATAGCGGTATTGTATGACTTGGCTGTGTGTTGTTATGAGTTGGAACTGGAACAGGAAGCGCTTGTCTACGCTCGCCGTGTAATTCAAATAGATCCGGACCATGAGGAGGCTGCGGCACTTCTGGACGGTTTAGAATGAATTCCATTAAAATGAAACCCTTATCCATTTTTTTACGTATTACTAAAGGGAAGTAATTCCAAATTTAAGTAACGATTAGAGAGGGGAAGGAAGAGCAATGAAAAAAGGCCTATCCTTAGTGTTTTATCCTTTTTTATGGATTCTGGGGGCATTTAGTGTTCTTGGTGGAAATAGCACCAGTATGACCGATCTCGTATTACTTAAGAAAGATATAGAACGAGACTCTAGTTATGATGGACAAGCCATTTTTGATCAAATCGAAGGAATTAAAGGTTAGTTACATATGACGATGAATACATGAAGTTTAGTAAGCCGAGTCATACCTTAAGTGATGGGGGGGTGATCGGCTTTTGTTTTGATGTAGCTTTCAACACTAGCCCAGCAGGAAAGATCGTTATGGTTGGCAGTCAGGCTCTACGGAGGATTGGGCCATGAGACTTGGACATTCGCCCGGTCACTGGAGGAAAATACGCATATGTTATGGCATACCTTGAAATTCAAAGGAGGCCAATCAAATGAGTCATGTTGGATACGGTTGTGGCAATGTTGGTGGATTCGGCGGAGCGTGGACTTCGACTAGCGCAATCCTCGTTCTCTTCATTTTGCTCGTTATCATCACAAAATCTTTCTGGCTGTAATTAACGGTCAGGCGTGCGCGCATCAGCTCCACCAAGACTTTGGTGGGGCTTTGCTCTTGTTTTACAGCGAATAAGTCGTGAAGGAATTTGACAAGTGAAAACAATGTGCTTAAAATCACATAAGGAGACTACTAACAGAGATTGAAGGGATCGCAATGCCGTTTATACGATTTAAAGGATTTACGGGTTCTAAACTGGAGGAAGTTGTGCCTCAAATTACCGAACAAATGTCCTTAATTACTCATATTCCGCAGGAACGAATGAAAGCAGAACGCCATGATGTACAAGCTCTAACGCCATCCCCGGCGTCCATAGAGATTTTGATGTTTCAGCGTGATCAGGAGATACATGATCGAATTGCAGCGTCTATGCAGTCTATTCTAGAGAAGGCTGAACTTCCGGATGTGCATATTTTTTTCAATATATTATCCCCTAATTTGTATTACAAGAAAGGCAAACCGCTAACAGATTACCGATTGGATTAGACAGCGGGTGAGATGTGAGAAGTTCAGGATACATTTCGGAAAAAGAAAAACGAATAAGCTGCTTGAAGAGAAGCAGCCTGGTAACCTAAGACGAGCAGTTTTGACCATGCTCGTCTTTTTTTTATTTATGCAAAGGTCGTCTGGTATCCAGACTTATCGAAGTACTGGAGAGTTTATGAGTTAAGTGATGAACGGTCACGATCAGAGCGAGTGCAGCGAGTGAAAGGGCCACAGCCGCCCAAAGTACCTGCGCTCGCCCTAAATACAGGATCGCGATGATCGTCATGACGAGTCCAATACCAGCTACCGTATAATTTGAAAATGAGAGCAGGCTGCTCGCCTTAGCTATATCTTCGCCTCTCATCAGTCTTGACTGGAGTTTCTTCAGAACCAATGCTTCCCAGCAGTTGAATATAGCGAGAAGTGCAGCCCCCATAAACATAACTGCAATAAGTAATCTCAGGTAGGGAAGAGAGGACGCGATGCCGATGAGCAACAATGTTTTGGTCACAGGAATACCGATCAGGAGTCTCGAAAACATAAAGTGTTTCATCAACTTATGGAATGTGAATTTTGCTGCCGCATAAGCTATCAGGTAAACGCACAGGAGTAGCAGTGCATATCCAATCGATTCCGTTTGTCTGTAGATCAGGCAGGTCAAGGTTGTGATTGAGATCACTTGTATAAGCGTGAGCAGTGTTCTGGCAGCCCAGAATGGATAAAATGCGATGTTCATACCATTGTGTCCTTTCTGCAACGATACATCTATATATTTATTTTACGGTGCATGCTGCAGTAACACCACAAACAAAGTTATCATATTCCCGTCAGTGCAATACGAAAAACCAGCTACGCAGGAGGCAACTGGTCTTTTTACAAATTTATTGTTGTATTACGCCATAGCAAGAGTAAATGCAGCAAGCAACATAAACAGACTAGACATTCGCACCATAGTCATGTAAGATTTGCTGGGTTCCGTCTCACCTTGCACAATCCAGCCATAACGAAGATACCAGCCAAATTTGGGGAAGCATAGATTGATTATGCACAACACCATAAATATAAAAAAAAGAGTTTTCATCGTCGATCTTCCTTCCTCGTCGGGCCATTAACGGCCCCGCCTTTAAGGTGTGCGCCTGGAAAAAATGTAGACAATCGGCATACGGACGATGATGAATAAACTTTATCTGTATATTTTTGAGATTAGGCAGGTTATTGCGAATGGATAAAGATTGATATGATTAAGAACTATTACCCAAGAACTACATTGTTTGAATAACTGTGGTACAATAAAATAGATTGTTTAATATCAACACATACCATCTGGAGTTAAGGATGTGAGATGGGGGAGACACAGGCATGAGTTTATATAATCAACTTCCCATGCAATGGGAATTTATTATCTCGAAATTAAAATCCTCCGTTACGGTAGTTGACGCTACCTCGCCTGAGCTTCCGCTCATGTATGTTAACGAACATTTTACCTGGTTAACCGGCTATACGTACGAAGAGTCGATCGGACGGAATTGCCGATTTTTACAGGGGACAGATACAGATCCCGAAACCGTTTCACGCATTCGGGAAGCAATAAGTCGACAACAATCCATTAAGGTTGACATTTTAAACTATACAAAAAGCGGTCAGAAATTCTGGAATGAGCTGAATATCGATCCCATTTTTAATGAATCCGGTAAGTGTATTTATTTTGTCGGTATTCAATATGATATCTCTGAACGTAAATATGCAGAGCAGCAGCTGAAGACGGCAGCGTCTATGGCTGAGAAAACAAGCAGAGGCCAGCTGGAATTCATCGGCAAGTTGAATCATGAGCTTCGTACACCGTTAAACGGCATTATGGGCATGATCGAGCTTGCGGGAATGGGCGATGTTACCGAAGAGCAAAAAGAATACCTGGATCTGGCACGTCAATCCGGAGAGGCGCTCCTGAACATTGTAAATAATAGTCTGGATATGGCGAAGCTCGGCAGAGGCAAAATGGGAGTGGAGCATATTGAATTCCAGCCATTGAAGCTGATTCAGCAAATCGTGAAGACGCATGAGGTGGCAGCCAACAATAAACAAATTCGTTTCGTTTGCCATGCTGATTTGAATGTTCCTGATGTGCTCTGGGGCGATCCATTGAGGCTACGACAGGTGCTGGATAATTTGCTGAGCAATGCCATCAAGTTTACGGAGCAAGGAGAAGTGCAGCTTCTCGTGGATGTCAAGCAGCAATCGCATGAGATGACCATGTTGGCTTTCTCTGTACGGGACACAGGGATCGGCATTCCGGCTCATCAGATGGACCAACTGTTTGATGCCTTTACGCAATCTGATATTTCACATGCAAGAAGGTTCGGAGGCAGTGGACTTGGATTAACCATCTGCAAAGAACTATTGGAATTAATGAACGGTACTATTACTGTAGATAGTGCTGAAGGAAAAGGAACCGAGTTTCAAGTGACCGTGCCTTTTCTAAGTACACAGAGTATTTTTAACGCAGGATAAGATAGTGCAGAGAGCAGCCGGATGAATCCGGCTGTTTTTTATGTTGAATGATTATGTTGAATAGTTATGTGAAATGGATTGTTTTACGAACTGGCGTTCTGTTATAATGCTATGGATGTTAGTGTTACATGGGGGAGGCACATCATGAGTAAGAAACGCAGCAGAAGAAGCAAGAGAGGGAGCCGAGGATTCAAAAGCAAACTATTGACATTAGTAGGTGCCATCGTGATTGCTCTGTACGCCATGGCTGGAGGAGAGTGGCCGCTGGACATCCCGTCTCCGTTCAAAACAACCGATAAGAGTGTAGATCATACAATCACTTTTCCCGCTGAGCGGTATCCCGAAACAGCAAACCATATCCGAAAGGCGATTCAAGCGGGGCATTCCGATGTCTGTACGATTGACCGGAAAGGCGCTGAAGAGAACAGGGAACTGTCACTGAAAGGTGTGCCGGTCAAAAAAGGCAAGGATCGGGATGAGTGGCCTATGGCAATGTGTGCAGAAGGCGGTAAAAATGCGGATATCCAGTACATTACGCCAAAGGATAATCGCGGTGCAGGCTCATGGGTGGGCAATCAACTAAGTACATATCCGGATGGTACGCGCGTCAAATTTGTTGTGAAGTAATCCAATACATGTTGCAGCAATGGAAGGATTCAAAGTGTTTTTTGCCTAGGGGAGATATAAAAAGGCATCATAAGAAAAACCAGACGTTAGAGGCGTCTGGTTTTTAACTATAAGTTGACTGTAGTAGGACATAGAACATTAAAATTTCTCGTCTACAGTCTATCTTTATCTATTAGCGTGTGTCTAAGTTCTCTTGTAATGAGAGTAACTGGATTGAATATGCTTGCTGGAAAGTGTCTACACGAGTTGCATCGTACCCAGATGGTGAGAGCGAAGGGTTAACAGGCGAGTGACTTGTTCGACTTCATCAAACGGAATCCACACATTTCCCTGTACAGTTCGTAAGGAGAGAATAGAACTGTCTGCTGAGCGTTCTGGAAAACCGGTTACGGTCTGTCCGCTTGTATTCCGAACCATAATCTGTTGATTGCGCCGAATGGCAATTTCTACCTCTTTTTTCATAAGTCATTGCTCCTGATTTATAAGATGTTCATCCGTATGACTGTGTTTTCAATGGTTAATTTGTCTTCTTTATCTAGTCTATCAGAACTAGGTATAGATTTCCAGTAGAGAAATGATCAAGCTGTTCTAGGTGAATTGACTTAGCGGATGGAAATACGTTACTGATCATAAGCTACAGGGTTATATAAAGTATGAGGAAGAGGAGGGGAATGCATGACGAAGCTGTTTGTTGGGCTTGCTCGTTCGGAGCACGAAGCGATTATAATGTTAAATTCCTTAAAGAAGGAAGGCATCCAAGATCAATATATGGGGGCTGTGGCCAAAGAGCAATTGGATTTGGAGATGATCAGCGAGAAGACGGGGCTACCCAAACCGTTAAAAGGTGCCGGAACGGATGGCGCGTTTGGAGCGTTGAAAGGCATATTAGCCGGGTTAGGAAAACGAATGGATCAGACCGCATCGATCGGAAAAGCAGTACGAAGATTAGCTGGCAATGAGATCGGAAGTGAGACGGATGATCTGGTCTTAACGCTGACAGAAGCAGGCATTCCGCAAGAAGACGCACGTCAGTATGAGGACTGGCTACTGCAGGGTCACATTCTGGTTTTTGTAGAGTGTAATGAGGAGCAAATCGAGCTTGTGAAGCCTATTTTGCTTTTTTAGTTTAATTTAAGGCTGATTTTAGGTTCCTTTAATGTTGGGGAGGTATTCTTATCTCACACCTCCCTTAATATAGATGGTTTATCGGAAGTCCGGGACCGCAACTCGGACTTTCTAGGCACTGTGAGCTAGCGCTTGCAGTGCCTGTTTCATTTTTTTTAGGAAAAAGAGTTGCATTATTAATTTATTCATGGTAAGATATTTCTTGTCGCCAAGAAAATATTACATACGCCGGGGTGGCGGAATTGGCAGACGCACAGGACTTAAAATCCTGCGGTAGGTGACTACCGTACCGGTTCGATCCCGGTCCTCGGCATATTAAGAACAAGGGTTTCAGCTCGTTAGAGCTGGAACCCTTGTTTCTTTTTAGATGTTTTGCTAACGGTGTCTTTTTTAGAAATTCGAGGTCTCTAGTGTCCTCGAAATGAAGTACGCTTTCACTACGCGGTACTATTTTAACCTCTGCATTAAAGACTTGGAATATTTCTCTTGGATAAACAATAGCGGCATCGAGAGAGCCAGTGTGGATAACTTTTAAAGTTGCTATTGAGGAATCTGAAAGGAAATTTAAGGAATTATTTGTTTTTTGTTAGTTCAATAAAGTTCATAATTAGTTCTTAAGAATGTAGCTAGTAATTTGTCAACCATGTTCATATAGTTTATGCTCTTGCTTAAGTAGAAGGTATTTCAATTGTTAAAAAATTTATAGAGATTACACAAAGTTATATGTTTTTGATTATTTTGCATCTAGGGGAGGAGGCAAATATGGGATTACTATATTCTATTAGCTTTTTAGCAGGAAATTTTTTGGGGATTAGTCATATGGTTCATTTATTAATGGGAATCAATGATAGGAAGAATCGAGATAAGAAAATTGAATGGTTCGCGATTGTCTTATTAATATGGCTTCAGGTATCACCGGCGGTTGTTTTATTCTTCCTTTTCCAGTCTCAATATAATTGGATTCAACATGCACTGATAATAATTGTTTCATTTTCAGTTGGCTTTAAATGGACTGGTTCTTGGATTCAGACTACAAATGAGTTAGAAAAAGTGATTCTAGGGGAAAAGGAGATAAAATCAACTGAAAAAACAAGTGTAGAACAGTTTGAGAGAAATTACTTAGTCAGAATGGTAAAGTATCTTCAAAATATATATGAAAGAATGTTCCCTTATAAAGCGTGGCTCAAAAGATATATACATTTCCTTCCTGGAGAACAAGATGATAGGGCTGTGCAGATATTACAAGAACTAAGCCAAGAAATTGGTGTTTTAAATGTAATTCTTTGCGTGTATCCAAGTGATAATACAGGGGGATACGCCATATTAAAACCACGTTTTAGAAAAGGGGTTTCCTTTGTGCTTATCTCATCATTTGCGTCTGAAAATTTATCATATGATGAGCTTAGAGCATTAATAGCTCATGAGCTAATGCACATTCGTAATAAGGACTATCGTTCTAACGACATATTATTTTCTTTAGGAACAATCTATGTTTCTTTATTTGCTACCATACTCTACGCTTCGTTAATTGATCTAATTAGCAATCTGTTCCCATTCTTGGCAATAGTTTTACTAATTGTTCTCCCCCTGTTGCTGATAGTGTCTCTCATTATTCTCTTATATTTTCTTCATAGTAAACAGGGATATTGGTTTCAGATTGGAGAACTGCGTGCGGATAGAAAAAGTTGTATGTTATCAGGTGATATGCGAGAGGGAATGCTAAATCTATTAGAAAGGTTGAAATACGAAGAGGAGACTGAGAACTCAAACAAAATATGGTTTCAAAGATATTTTTCAAAATATAATAGTTGGCACTCCCACCCTAGCGTAGATTATCGAATAAAAATGATACAAAATTATAAACAATGGTCTTACAGAGATTATTTTATACATTTCTTACAAACAATTAAGTGGGCTATAACAGGTAAGGGATGGAGTGGTTCTTGAATTGCGAATAATATTCAAAAAGTACATGTGGGGGTTATGTAGCTAAGGATAGTAGGGGCGTTGTCAGTAGCAAAGATCGTTATAGATCATGATACCGACATGGTTTCTGCGTTCATATTCTAACATGGCTATATACAAATTTCCTGAACGGAGAAGTTAGAGTACGGCAAATATATCTTTGATTTGTATGATTAGAAGGGTTATGCTAGGGGTTTCCGAGGAGGACTAATTCAGGCTTTAAATCCGGCGGTAGGTGACTATCGTACCGGTTCGATCCCGGTCCTCGGCATCTTAAAGAAAAAATCACATGAGCCTTGTTAATCAAGAGCTTATGTGATTTTTTTCTGCACTTTTTGCTTCTAGAAATATGATTTCATCTCATGCAGGTTCTTTATAAGCCCGTAGCTCATAAACATAACCCCCACATAATACATATCAGAAAGTGGATTCGGCTGTCTTTTTATGAAGAGAGGTCACAATGGTGTATACTATCGATAGGCATATATTACCTTTCCCATCAACCAACACAACAATCTATGGACGGAGGACTCAAGTTTATGTTGAAACAGCTTAAGCCATACAAGGTATTACAGGAGCGTAGAATAGAAGAACTGAAATCCGATGCGTACCTGCTGGAACATCAAAAATCGGGTGCTCATATCGTACTGTTGTCCAATAGTGATGATAACAAGGTGTTCAACATCGGTTTTCGCACACCTCCTGAAGATGATACAGGGGTAGCTCATATTCTGGAACACTCCGTGCTATGTGGCTCGAAAAAGTTCCCGGCTAAAGATTCTTTTGTGGAGCTGCTCAAAGGTTCACTCAATACATTCCTCAATGCGATGACGTATCCTGATAAAACCGTCTACCCCGTTGCCAGTCGCAACGATCATGACTTCCATAACTTGATGGATGTGTATCTGGATGCGGTATTAAATACGAATATTTATGAGAATGAAAAAATATTTTTGCAGGAAGGTTGGAATTACAACCTGACTTCTGAAGATGACGAGCTGACATACAACGGCGTGGTGTATAACGAGATGAAGGGTGCCTTTTCTTCGCCGGAACGGCTGGTTCGACGCGAGGTGTTGAATTCTCTTTTCCCGGATACGACGTATTCCTGTGAGTCCGGGGGCTTCCCGGAGGCGATTCTGGATCTCACTTATGAAGGATTGCTTGATTTCCACAAACGATACTACCATCCGTCTAACAGTTACATCTATCTGTACGGGGATATGGATATGGAAGAGAAACTGCAATGGCTCGACGAACATTACCTGAGCAACTATGATCGGATCGAGATTGACTCCGAGATTAAACTGCAATCTGCTTTCCCGAAACGGGTGGATACGGTGAAGTCGTACGCTGCGGGAAGCACGGAATCCGAAGTAGACAACAGCTTTTTGACCTATAATGCGGTGATTGGCACAAGTCTGGATAAGGAACTGAACATTGCGTTTCAGATTTTGTTATATGCACTGCTGAATGCACCTGGAGCTGTGCTGAAGCAAGCCTTGCTGGATAAAGGCATCGCGAAGGATGTTTATGGATCTTATGATGATAGCTTGTATCAGCCCGTGTTCACGGTGGGACTCAAGAAAAGCAACTTGTCCAGCAAGGACGAATTTCTCGGCACGATCAAGGAAGTGCTGGAGCGCGTTGTAAAAGAAGGTTTTGACCCGAAAGCACTGCTTGCCGGCATCAATTCTTATGAGTTTAACCACCGGGAAGCGGACTTTGGCCGGATGCCGAAAGGACTGATCTACGGACTTTCCTCCCTCCAAAGCTGGCTGTACGATAAGGAATCGCCTTTCACGTATTTTGAGGCGAATGATGTATTTGCAGAACTTCGGTCCAAAATGAAAGACGGTTATTTCGAACAACTAGTTGAGAAGTATTTATTACAAAATACACATACATCATTTGTTGCGCTCACACCGGACAAAGGCTTGAACGCACGCAAGGAAGAGGCGCTAAAGGAGCGGTTGAAGTCGGTGCAGGCGGGACTTCGTCCAGAAGAGGTGCAGGATATGATTAAGCGCACCGAAGCGCTTGCCGAGTACCAGAATACCCCTTCCACCAAGGAACAGCAGCAGGTGATCCCGACGTTGTCCATTGAGGATATTGATACGAAGGCGTCTAAACTGTACCAAACGCTGAACAACGTGGATGGCACAACCATTTTGCATCATAACTTGTATACGAACGGTATTGGTTATCTGAGACTGTTGTTTGATATCAAGGAAGTACCGCGCCGCTTGTTGCCTTATGTGGGATTGCTTAAAAATGTACTTGGTTACGTGGACACACAAAACTACTTGTTTAACGAGTTATCGAATGAAATTCATATCCATTCCGGTGGCATCAACAGCGGGGTTGGTTCGTATGCGAATGCGCATCAGCTTCATGATTTCAGAGCAACGTATGAGTTCAATGCAAAGGTGCTTTATGACAAACTGGGATTTGCTTTTGATATGATCAAGGAGATCGTATTTACGTCCAGTTTTGACAACTCCAAGCGACTTTTCGAGATTATTTCGCAGGTGAAAGGTAATTTGCAGCGCAGTCTGATCAACAGTGGTCATTCCGCAGGAATTGCCAGATCGTCCTCTAAACATTCGGCCGTTGCTGATTTCCGGGAGACGGTTGGCGGGATTGCTTATTATCAATGGCTTGAGAATCTACAGGCAAACTTTGATGCCAAAAAAGAAGAGCTGTCCTCCAGCCTGCAAGAGCTGATGGGTTACATTTTCAGACCGGAGAACCTTCTTGTCAGCTACACGGCAGACGATAAAGGATACGAAGGTCTGGAAGAGCAGGTGTCTGCTCTAAAAGCCAAGCTGTTCACACATGAAGTGGCGAAGGAAGCTTTTACGTTTGCGCCTGCAACACATAACGAAGGTTTCCGTTCTCCATCCGAGGTTCAATATGTGGTGCAAACCGGGAATTATATCGACAAAGGGTACACTTATACAGGCTCACTGCGTGTATTACAAGGCATCTTGTCACTGGACTATCTGTGGAACAATATCCGTGCCAAAGGTGGCGCTTACGGATGTATGTCCGGGTTCAGACGGAATGGCGACAGTTTTCTGGCTTCCTACCGCGATCCGAATCTGGATAAAACCTACAAAGTATACGAGGAAATTCCGCAGTATCTGAACGATTTCCGTGCAGATGAACGGGAGATGACACGGTATATCATCGGTGCGATTCAGGATCTGGATACGCCAAGAACGCCTTACAGTGAAGGAGCATTCTCGCTGGAATGTTATCTGTCCAATGTGACGGAAGCTGATCTGCAACAAGAGCGCGATGAGGTGCTTGGCACAAAAGAGAGCGATATTATCGGGTTTGCCGAATTTGTTTCGGCCATTCTGGAGCAACAGCATCGGTGTGTGATTGGTAATGAACACAAGATTGAGGAGCAGAAGCAACAGTTTGATGAAACGTTGGATCTGATTAAACATTAAGGAGCGGTAACCCGGGGTGCGGCTGTGAAAAGAAGGCTTCAATAAACATCTGTAGAAAAAATATCTTTAGATAACAAGAAGAGACACTTGCTTGGGCTGGTAAGTAAAACAGCTTGGCAAGTGTCTTTTTTATTTTATTCGGGTCCCCGTTTAAGTTACCGCAAGCATGTTATAAATTTTAAGCGTGCGCAGATCTTCCTTGGAGATTTTCAGCTCGTTGTAAAGCTCTGGCGTTTCCGGCAACGGTATGCGGGAGAAAAGCATTTTCAGTGCTATAGGCATAAACGGCCTGAATGAAACACCAGCCATAAGTCCCCATTTTTTCTCCGATTCCTGGAAGGATGCCAAAATATTAATATACAAATTCTCCAGCGGCGTAGCCTGATTTTTCAAAATGAGTGTAGTCAGCGTATCATAATGCTCGGTATGACCCCAGTACATATTTTCACATTCCTGATAATTGTCAAAATCCTTCACATTCATATACATCACCGTACGGTAGCGGTTGGCATCCGACTGAGCCATCATGTCAATCACGCAACGAATGAGGCTGTTGTTCCTGCCGTCGTAGAAGTACGAATAGAAGCGGGTGGAGTTTTTGAAGAAGCTGGACTGGACCGTGTTCATCAGCGGAGACGCATGCCTCGGTTCTTGGTAGAGCAGCTGCTCGACCTGAATATTTAGCGCATCTGCAATCTGGTGTAGTGTGACGAGATCCAGCGTAATATCACCGCTCTCATATTTGGAAAGAGTACCTTTACTCTTGAAAATCTGGTCTGCCAGTTGTTGTACGGTGAGCCCGCGCCATTTGCGGAAGTTTCGTATTTTTTTGCCGACTTCCTGGTTGATGTTGTTCATTGGGGTGCTCCTTATCGAGTTGAATGATCAGAAGTGTTTCCTGAGAATAGACGAATAGGCTGAAAGTCTTTCTTAAAACCCAAGACCTATCAGAAATATATCATTTTTTCAGTAAAAAGCCTATTCTGAGGAAACATGAAAAGCAATTTGTTTCTTCTGAGTAGATTCTCTTGCATTTGATACAACTCTGGCGGCATGGAACAATAGGGTTAGAAGTAATGAACCGAAGAACGGATAGATTCAACATCCATAAATGATGAAACGAAAAGACAGAGGAGTTAACCCCATGAACAAGATGAACAAGGTGAACACATCCTATAATTTTGATGAGATCATTGACCGCACCGGAACCAACGCTATGAATACGGATGGTTTCCGCCAATATATTTTTAACGCAACGAGTGAGATGAAATTTCCGTTTAAGGATGAGGAGTTCATCCGCATGTGGATTGCTGATATGGAGTTCGCTACACCTCCCGAGATTTTGGATGCCGTGAAAGATCGTCTGGATCGCCGCATTATGGGGTATTCGCAAGTTTTTGACCCGGCTTACTACGAAGCGGTAGCGAGCTGGATGAAACGATATTACAACTGGTCCTTCCCGAAGGAACATCTAGAAACGTCCAATGGCATTATTCCTGCGCTGTATGAACTGGTGGAGTATATCTGCAAACCGGACGAAAAGGTACTGATTCTGACGCCGTCCTATGGATTTTTCAAATCGGCAGCAGATCATAACCAGCTTGAACTGGTGTGTTCGGACATGTTACATGAAGAAGGGCATTATACGATTGACTTTGACGATTTTGAAGCGAAAGCCAGAGACGAGAAAGTTCGGGTATGCATTTTCTGTAATCCGCATAATCCATCTGGACGCATCTGGAGCACGGAGGAACTGAAGCGGGTAGGCGAAATCTGTTTGAATAATGAGATATGGATCATATCGGATGAAATTCATTGTGATCTGCTGCGTACGGGAAAAACACATACCCCACTCGCCAAACTGTTCCCGGATACCGACCGGATTATAACTTGTATGTCTCCCAGCAAAACGTTCAACATGGCGGGTCTGATGTTCTCCAATGTCATTATTCCCAATAAAGCACTAAGGGAGATCTGGCAGACACGCCATTACGGCTTCAAAAATCCGCTAAGTATTGCGGCAACTCAAGCAGCTTATGAACATGGCGATGAATGGCTTAAACAGTTAAAGCTTTACCTGGATGATAACTTTGCGTACGTTGATGATTTTCTAAAAACAAATCTGCCGCAAGCCGTTTTTCACATTCCCGAGGCAACGTACTTGGCCTGGATTGATATTACGCCATATGCACCGAAAAATGTCAGCCTGCCTCTGTTCTTTGCAGAGCAAGCCGGCGTATTGCTGGAGGACGGGGGGATGTTTGTGGCAAACGGCGAAGGTTGCATTCGCTTGAATCTGGCCTGCCCTCGTTCTGTTCTGAAGGAAGGCTTAAGTAGAATTAGTCGGGTGCTGGTCGACCGGCAGGCGGAACAAAAACAGGTGAAACAGATGCCCGCACACGTATAACATCGGTAGGTTTTACGATGGATTGTCTGTATGAAGTGTAATGTTAAGCATCGGAGTATTGAATCTGCGATGTATCAAAATCATACCGGAATGCATCAAAGACACATTTAAGCTGATTTATACGGGACTACGGGGGTATAGATGAATATGAAAGGGACGAAGCGGAGCGTATTCTGTTTCGTTCCTTTTAGGTGTTTCGTTTATTAATCTGGACGGTTTCCTTTCCCTCCATCGTACACTTCTGGTCTGTCGACTGCGGTTATGTTAAAATGATGGATAGTCTATGAGTCGCTGGACATGTGACTCTTGCAGGGAAGAGCCCTTCCAAACGGGCTACACGGATATGTATTCATCAGGGGAAAGGAGCCTAAATATTATGTTTGGAAATGATTGGGACGAGGTGTTACAGCAAGAAACCGAAGCGGAGTATTTTAACAATATTCGTTATGCGCTCGCAGCGGAATACAAAACACAGACGGTCTACCCACCCAAGGAAGATTTGTTCTCAGCGTTGAAGCTAACCCCGTATCATCGGGTGAAAGCCGTTATAATTGGTCAAGATCCTTATCACGGGGCGGGCCAGGCGCATGGATTAAGTTTCTCGGTCAGACCGGGGGTGCGCGTACCGCCTTCACTGAAAAATATATATAAGGAACTTCAGGCCGATCTGGGTGTGCCTGTTCCAAAGCATGGTTCACTTATTCACTGGGCAGAGCAGGGTGTATTGTTGCTAAATGCGGTTCTGACGGTTCGGGAGAGTCAGCCTAATTCTCATCAGGCCTTGGGTTGGCAGACGTTCACGGATGCCGTCATTCGTGAGCTGAATGAGCGCAATGAGCCTATGGTGTACATGCTATGGGGAAGTCACGCTCAGAAGAAGGGTGCTTTTATTAACAGAGACAAACATCTGGTGCTGGAATCAACGCATCCTAGCCCTTTAGCTGCACATCGCGGCTTCCTTGGCAGCCGGCCTTTTTCCAAAGCTAATGAATTTCTCGTCTCCAAAGGTATTAAACCGATCGATTGGACAATACCTGAAAACTAGATATGTTGAACAAATCATTTACACAAGGAACGGAGAGGACAGAAAAAACCTGAAAAAGCGGAGCTAAAAGCTTTCTGAAAGAAAGCTAGCATCGGAAGCATACGCTTCGCCTTTATCACCGGATTTTCCCCTTTGGAAAAGGAAATCAAAAAATCTGGGGATAACCGCTACTCTCCAGGTTCTTCTGTCATTGGAGTGTCTGTGTAAATATCTTTGGTTCAACGGATATAGATAGATTGGAGGCGAGCACATTGCGACATTGGATTGGACGAAAAGTAGCAGTATACCGGGCAACAGGAATTCGCGAGCCTCTGAAGGGAACGCTGGTAGAGTGGGATGAAGAAACGGAATGTGTTCGAATCGGACCGAAACGGATCAAAGTATCGTTTGACAATATTGCAATGATCAAACCTCTTCCGGACGAAAGCCTGCCTCTGAAGAAAGCACGTTCCGAAGTGCACAAGATCGGATATGTGATGAAAAAGGCAGTACAGTTTGAAAATGCGATTTATTTCAAGTCACAGATTATGATCTGGCGGCGCGCCAAAATTGTGGCGTTATCCACCACGATTGTAAGACATGACGAGGATCAGGTGGAGCTTGAAGACGGCCGTCTGCTTCGCAAGGACAAGCACATGTTTGTGGTACGTTCGCGGCGTGGCATACGATAGCCTGGTTGAAAATTTAATATGGTTTTCATATTGCGATCATATGGAGTTAATGTTTCGACCTTATAGTAGGTAGTAACAACCCCTTCTAAATGATGTGTATGGATTTGGGAACCCGGCCGGCTGCAAACGGCCGGGTATTTTTTCTCTTTTTTTAAACTTCGTATAACGCTGTGCATGAGTTCTGTTAACGTGCTGTAACATAGCGCTGATACTTATATTGTATACTAAGGAGATAGATCTCAAAAAGGAGTGAAACCACTTGAAACGGATATGTGTTTTTGCAGGGTCTAACCCGGGGAATCATCCCGATTATATGAAGAACGCTACCCTTTTGGGGGAACAGATTGCGGGCAGCGGATATGCCTTGGTCTATGGCGGCTCTTGTATGGGTTTGATGGGGGCAGTTGCGGATGCGGCTCTTGCGGCAGGCGGAGAAGTGATTGGGGTTATGCCTACGGGGTTATTCCGGGGCGAGGTGGTTCACGGCGGGCTTACTCAACTGATTGAAGTGGGGACGATGCATGAACGGAAGGCAACCATGGCACAGTTATCCGATGGATTTATTGCACTTCCGGGCGGTATGGGCACGTTCGAAGAATTGTTCGAGGTACTGTGCTGGGCACAGATCGGCATTCATCGCAAACCTGTTGGCCTCTTGAATGTTAACGGTTATTATGAACCACTCATGAAAATGGTGGAGCACAGTGTGCATGAAGGCTTCTCCAACACCTCACATCTCAGTTTGTGGAGTCTTGAGTCTGATCCAGCCGAATTGCTTGCTCAGATGGCCGCCTACATCCCCAAGGAATTAACTCAGAAATGGTCTGAACTCAGCGGAAAGTAAAGGCTATAGAAATTGAAAGAAGTAACCTGCTGCTTCAAGAGAAAAACTTCCTCATCTGCCCAAGCAAATAACGCTTGCGGACATAGTCTATAGTGTACTTTGATGAAGAGGGGAGTGTCACTCATGAGCGATCTCAAAGGAGCAGGTTATGGCTACTGTGGAGGTTTCGGTGGTGGTGTATGGACATCAACAGGCGCAATCCTGGTGTTGTTTATCCTGCTGGTTATCATCTCCCGCACGTTCGTACTGTAATTCAGACCATTCTATAACAGGGTGCATGCTGACTCATGGCATCATTCGAGAAAATGGCCTTTCCAAAGAGACGCCGGCGGCTGCCGGCGTTTCAGGGGAACGGTTTTTTTGCTTGCGTTAAAAAAAAGACCTCCATCCCATAGCAATGAGATAGAGCCATCTACTTGGAAACTATACGACGATTTCCGTAGTATCGCTGGGCAGAAGTAGTGTTTTCCAGGCAATGTATAGTCCGATAGCGGAAGCAATCAGTGCAAGGATAGCCGCAACAAAGGCCAGTTGATCCAGTTTATTTTGTTTGGGTTCGATAACATTGGACTGATTACTTGTTCTGTCAGGTAAAGAGAGTCCTCGAACAGAAGCGCGCGGAATTGTTTGTCGTGATCCGGGAGGTCTTGACGTGCTGATTTTCGATCCGGGTTCTGATCTATTCTTCGCTAGATGTTGCGATGAGTACTTTTGGGCAGGGCAAGATCTGGAAGAGATTGAGTGCTTCCTTGTTCGTGATTTCAACGGTTTCAAAGGGCAACCTCCTTACAGCGGAGTGCAGTTGTCTACGACTGATATTATATTATGTTGGATTTTAGATTGAGTTCGCAAAAATGAGTGAACCCCCAGCCCTTTAAATGTTAGACCCGTGCTGAATGAACAAGCCAGTATACAATTAAACGCTCTCTTAATACGTGTATGACAAATGGTGTATATAGTGAAAATTCATAGAATCCACTTTGAACGCAGGAGGGTCTGAGTTGAACAACATTGAAATTATTGCCCACCGAGGTGCATCTGCGGCATGCCCGGAAAACACGATGATTGCGTTTGAGCGAGCGCTAGAGCTGGGTGCAACGGGAATCGAGACGGATGTGCAGATGTCAGCCGATGGCCGGTTGGTGTTAATTCATGATGAAACTTTACAACGAACGGCGAGAAGCCAATATTGGAATTAATAAGGATATGTAAGGCTATCGTATGTAAAGTTATGAAATGAGCGCCACACAGGAGTGATGAAGCTCTGGTGTGGCCTTTTTTATGCATATTCATGCGGGGAATATTCATATCTGCAAGAAAGTTGTCCTTTTTGTCCATTGCCAGACTGGAAGGATTCCCTTACAATGTTCTATGGGAATGAGAATCAATATCAATAGAAGCGGTATTTTTGGAGAGGTGATTGTTATGTACATAAGGGTAATATGCTTCACTCATAACACAGGTGGTCAAGTATGAACTTGAACAGTTCTTCCACGCAATCAAATGAGGAGTCACCTACAGCGAAAATCCACACACGTCCATGGGCAGCAACTCTCATTCTAACAGGCGGTATTCTTCTACTTGCTCTGGGCATGGCGTTGTCCATTTCATTTGGTGCTGCGGATATTCAGCTCGGCGTAGTCTGGCAGGCGGTATTTAACTTTAACCCTGACTTGACACCCCATCAGATCATATGGGAGATTCGGTTGCCGCGTATTCTGGGCGGAGCGATGGTTGGGGCTTGCTTCGCTGTTGCCGGTGCGATTATGCAAGGTATGACCCGGAATCCACTCGCCGATTCGGGACTGCTTGGCCTGAATGCGGGTGCCGGATTTGCACTGGCGATCTGTTTTGCCTTTTTCCCGGGTTTGCCGTACATGTACATTATTATGTATTCCTTCTTGGGAGCAGGACTTGGCGTGCTGCTTGTGTATGGTTTCGGTGCGGCATCCCGATCAGGTCTGACACCGCTTCGTCTTGTGCTAGCCGGGGCCGCAGTATCCGCTATGCTGTCTGCGCTGAGTGAGGGCATTGCGCTCTACTTCAGAATCGGACAAGACTTGGCGTTCTGGACTGCCGGAGGGGTAGCCGGAACGAAGTGGTCTCAGCTTGAAGTGATGTTTCCTTGGGTGCTCGCAGCACTCATAGTTGGCATGATCATCTCACGTTCAATTACGCTGCTCAGTCTTGGGGAGGACATCGCAGTTGGATTGGGACAGCGTACCGGCCTGATCAAGCTGGTCGGACTGATTGTAGTACTTATTCTGGCGGGTACGGCGGTATCTGTGGTGGGGGCGGTCGGATTTGTCGGTCTCATCATTCCCCATCTTACGCGGAAGCTGGTTGGAGTCGATTATCGCTGGATTATTCCTTGTTCTGCCGTGATGGGCAGCCTGTTGCTTGTATTTTCGGACCTGGCTGCACGTATGATTAACCCGCCTTACGAAACGCCGATTGGCGCATTGGTAGCCCTCATCGGGGTGCCGTTCTTCCTGTATCTGGCGCGGAAAGAAAGGAGGACGCTGTAAGATGGGTTCCTCAACTATGGTTGGCGCAGAGCGCAAAAAGAAAACGAAAGGTATCGTTGTTCTTGTTGTGCTCGGTCTCTTGATTATTACAGCTTTTATCATCAGTATGAATACCGGATTTACCAAGCTTTCACCGCTGGAGGTTTTACGGACACTGTTTGGCAGCGGCACACCGAAGCAGGAACTGATCCTGTTTGAATTCCGGCTGCCTCGCATAGTGATTGCTGTTCTGATTGGAGCGGGGCTGGCATTGTCGGGTTGTATCCTGCAAGGGATATCGCGCAACGCACTTGCTGATCCGGGAATTCTTGGTATTAATGCAGGAGCGGGTCTTATGGTCATGCTGTTTGTTTCTTTTTTCCCAACGACAACAGCCGCACCGATCTTTCTGCTCCCCATTCTTGCGCTGGTTGGGGCGAGCTTTGCAGCATTTCTGATCTATATCCTTTCCTACAAAAAAGGGGAGGGCATCTTGCCGACCCGTATGCTACTAACGGGAATTGGAGTTGCAGCCGGTATCAGTTCAGCTATGATCGTGTTAACGCTGCGGCTTAGTCCGGAGAAATACCAATTTGTAGCCACCTGGCTTGCGGGCAGCATTTGGGGCTCCAACTGGAAATTTGTTATTGCACTGCTACCTTTTATTCTTGTGCTTGTACCTCTGGTGCTGGCGAAGGCTCGTGTGTTGAATGTATTAAACCTGGGGGATCAGACAGCAAGCGGGCTTGGTGCTCCCGTAGAGCGTGAGCGAATGATTTTGCTTGCTGCGGCAGCCATTCTCGCAGGAGCCTGTGTATCTGTAAGTGGCGGTATCGGTTTTGTTGGTCTGATCGGGCCTCATCTGGCGCGCCGTCTGGTTGGGCCAAAACATCAATTTTTGCTACCTGCATCTGCACTGGTCGGGTCATTGCTCGTTCTGGTCGCGGATACGCTGGGACGTGTCATTTTGCAACCTTCAGAGATTCCAGCCGGGATTCTGGTTGCAATTCTGGGTGCACCATACTTCCTGTATCTTTTAAGCAGGACGAAATAGAAGGTAATCATCATATTGACGGAGGATTGCCGTAAGGGGGAACTAGGTTCATGCTTCGTCGTTTTTTTGCCTATTACAGGCCGTACAAAAAACTGTTCATTCTGGATTTTACCTGTGCAATTCTGGTCGCGTTGCTGGAGCTGGCTTTTCCGCTAGCTGTGAACCGGGTTGTGGACGATCTGCTACCAGGTGGACGGTGGGACTGGATTTTATGGGCGTGTCTAGGACTGTTGGGCATTTACTTGCTGAATTCATTCCTGAATTACGTTGTAACGTATTGGGGACACAAGCTAGGGATTAATATCGAGACGGATATGCGTAAAAGTCTGTTCAATCATGTGCAGAAGTTGTCCTTCCGATATTTTGACAATACGAAGACAGGACATCTGGTATCCCGTATGACAAATGATCTGATGGATATCGGTGAGATTGCCCACCACGGTCCCGAGGACGTATTTATCGCGGTGATGACACTTGTAGGTGCATTCAGCATCATGATGAGTATTAACGGTAATCTGGCCATTCTGACGTTTATCATTGTGCCACTTATTATCTATCTTTCTTTGTATTTCGGGAACAAAATGTCCAAGGCCTTCAGCCGAATGTTCGGGGATATTGCCGATTTTAACGCGCGTGTAGAAAACAATATTACGGGTATTCGCGTGGTTCAGGCTTTTGCCAATGAAGAGTATGAAAAAGCGCAATTCGCGGTAAACAACGGTCGTTTCCGTCAAACCAAGCTGGTCGCGTACAAAATTATGGCCTGGAACTCATCAATTAGTTATGTACTGATGAAGCTGGTATCGTTGTTTGTACTCGTATGCGGAACGTGGTTTGTGATTAACGGCAGTATGACCTATGGTGAGTTTATTGCCTTTATCATGTTATCGAATGTGTTCCTGACGCCGATCCAGAAGATTAATTCGGTTATCGAGACTTATCCTAAAGGCATTGCAGGTTTCAAACGTTATACGGACCTGCTCGATATGGAGCCAGAGGTCAAAGACCATGCTAATGCCGTTGCGGTATCCCATTTGCGCGGAGATATCCGTTACGAGCAAGTAACTTTTGGTTATTCGGATCAAGAGCCTGTACTTCAAGGTATTGATCTAAGTGTTCGTGCCGGTGAAACGGTCGCTCTGGTCGGTCCGTCGGGTGCGGGGAAAACAACACTTTGCAGTTTACTGCCACGATTCTATGATGTGCTGGAAGGGCGCATCACGATTGATGGTCAGGATATTCAGCACATGACACTGGATTCCTTACGCAGCCAGATCGGGATCGTGCAGCAGGATGTATTCCTCTTCGATGGTACGATTCGGGAAAATATTGCGTACGGCAAACTGGATGCCTCAGAAGAGGAAATCTGGATGGCGGCTCGTCGGGCCCAGATGGAATCCTTGATTCTGTCCATGCCGGAAGGGCTGGATACACTGATTGGTGAACGCGGCGTGAAGCTGTCCGGGGGACAGAAGCAACGGTTATCCATTGCTCGCATGTTCCTGAAGAATCCACCGATTCTCATTCTGGATGAAGCGACATCTGCGCTCGACACGGAAACGGAAGCAGCGATTCAGCAATCCCTCGCGGAGCTGTCCGAAGGACGTACGACACTGGTCATTGCCCACAGGCTGGCGACGATCAAAAACGCAGACCGCATCGTGGTCGTGGCCGAGCAAGGCATCACGGAACAGGGACGTCATGAGGAACTGCTGGCTTCGGGCGGCATCTACAGTCGACTGCACTATGCGCAGTTTGGTGCATAGTTCACGGAGCGAATTTAAGAATGTTTTCGTTAGTAATAAGTAATTACAGCAACAATTCAATTATCATACAAAAGGCTCGAGACGAAGTAATAACTTCAGTTTCGAGTTTTTTTTGTATATGTACATATTGATATTAAGGAGAAAAGTAGTATTATCATTTTGTCAGGAAATTGAATAAAAATACATTAATTAGATCAAAGAGAAATGCGAAGAACAAAGTGATATGGCGTAGCATCATCCTCTAGCATAGAAGTCAATGATGTTGCAGTGCCTAGTAGCGCTTTCAGTGCTCCTCTTACAGATCATGCATCTATTACTAGAAGTGGTGATAATATCGTTACAATAATAGCTGACGAAAATTTGTGAAGAAAGTGAGGGAAACATATGAAAAAGAAATTATTTGCGTTTGGTCTTATCCTTTTAATCATGTCTATATGTTCAACGAGTATTTTTGCAGCAGGAGAGGCACCTCGGGCGACTATCTACGTAAACGAAGAGAAGCTGGATTTTGATGCGATTGTTGCATACTCAGGAGTATCTATGGTTCCTTTTCGTGAAATATTCGAGAAATATGATATGAAGGTAAGTTGGGACAATATCAACAAAACAGTGACGGCAAGCAGTCAAGACGGTGCTACAGTTATAAAATTAAGCGAGAATAAAAAGACAGCATTTGTGAATGGGAAATCATTTGCCTTATCACAAACACCTTTTCTTGGAGGCAACACATTATATGTGAACCTCAGATTTATCAGTGAATCCATAGGTGCAACGGTGAATTTTGATAAACCATCACTTTCAATTCACATCGTTCTTCCTGAAACTTCGATAGAATAGTGAATCTACCCTGGTATGTATACCGGGGTATTTTTTTGTTATTAAAGGACCGAGAGGCCAGTAAAATGATACGAACAGTAAAAATAGGAGCATTAAACACAAAAAGAAACCTCCTTTGGGTAATGATAGGTATAGATTGGACTGAAATGTATAATATGTTTACGAGAAGCAGTGAAGTTTTATTGACAAACAGTCTATCTACTAGGAGGCAATTGACATGTCAGATCTGACTAAAATACTACTTACCTGTCTCGGTTTTATTTTAATTTTATCGTTGTTATTGCTGGGAATTCGTAAACTGATGGGGCATGACAAAGGTTACCCCCCTCGAAACTTGGTTGGCTGGTTTATTGGATTTTTTATCATCGGCGCCGTACCTCTTACGTTTGCATTGTATACCTACATCACCGATGAACGTTTGGATGCCAACATCGGGTTAGGGCTTGCCATGCTGTTTGCTTGGGCATACTGTGCGTTGCTGTTATGTGGTGTGGTGGGCGTGTGGGGAAGGTATTGGTGGCGTGGGAAAAGGAAGTGATGAATAGATTATTATTTCAAGTGTTAATCAACTTAAATGTGCAATGATTTATTGTTGGGAAGATAACAAGATGATGCATATATCATATGGGACTATATCAAAATTAGTTTTTTACATCTGAGATGGATGTAATTGTAACTCGTCTAATAACCGATCCTTTACCAGAAATTATCTGTGTAAAGGATATTTTTATTTTGAAACCATTGTCTAAAATAACTCGATTTTTATATATAGCACATATCATATGAATAATTATTATATGTGTTGCATTAAATTGTTGGAGTTATAAAAAACCAATCATAATTGGACAATTATACATATATAAGATTTTATATATCAAATCAGGATTTTGTTCGACAAAAAAAGACAATTAAATACAAAATAAGCCTATTTATTATTGCAGATGAATAAACGATAATGATAAAGCTATTTGACAACTAATAGATGAAAAGGAGCGAGGATGATCAGTGTGAAGAGAACATATCGCATTACAGAAAGTAAACGATAATACTATAGTAAGGGTGAACATTCTAAATAATGAAAATTAAAGTAGCAGTTAAATTATTAATATCTCTAAGTCTACTTTCTACTTTGGGTGTTACAAGTTTAGTTCAAGCAGAGAGCAAAAAAGTCGAAAAGCCAGTTAATCAGATAGCTATTGGGCAGAGACATTTTTTGGTATTAGGTAGAGACGGAACCATCTGGTCAGCAGGAGAGAATAGTGGTCAATTGGGACGAGAGTCTGATGCAGAATTCGATGACCTGAAAGCTATTCCTTCAGCAACAGATATGGTTGGCATCTCTGCAGGGACAAACAGTAGTTATGGGATTACAAAGCAAGGTAAAGTATTGAGCTGGCAGAAAACTAATTCCGGTTTGGAGTCTGGTTTTTCTTCATTGAATAATGTAAAAACGGTAGCAGAAGGGAAGAACTTTTATGCCGTTCTGACCGAGGAAGGAACCGTCTGGACTTGGGGCATAAATTCTGTAGGACAATTAGGCTTGGGAGAGCGTCTAAAAAAACGTGATATACCAACATTAGTACCCAATCTGGAGAAAGTTACAGAAATAGCTGCTGGCTATATGACAACATATGCACTTCAAGAGGATGGTACATTATGGGGTTGGGGAGCATTACAAAATGGAAATACTAACCTCAGTTTTGATCCTGTCCAAATTGAATTTCCAACAAAGATTAAGCATGTCTATTCTACTTTCTTTCGCAATTATAACAGTAGCTTTATAAATACCATTGCTGTAATTGATGTGAACAATAATGTATGGATGTGGGGAGATAATTTTTTCGGGCAACTAGGAGATGGAACTCATGAGAATAGAATCGTTCCCAAAATTATTGCTGGCTTGGGTCCAGTTAAACAAATGGCCTTAGGTAAAACACATGTGCTTGCTCTTAAAATGGATGGGACCGTTTGGGCTTGGGGGAGAAATATTTACGGACAGTTAGGAGACGGAACTAAGGAAGAACGCTTGTTCCCTACCCAAGTGCCTGGTTTGCTGGACATAGATTCTGTAGCAGCAGGGGATGGAAACATCAGTGGTGCGGTTAGTAAAACTTCTCAAATCTATATCTGGGGACAGGATTTAAGATACCCATCGGAGTATAATGACGGAAAAGCATTAACCTCTCCTCAGCTTATAACGATTAACGATCAACCCAAAGAAGAAATCATGATGTTAGATAAGCCTGAAAATCTTAAACTTAAAGTCGTAAACTCTTCTTCTGTTCAATTGTCATGGGATCAACCCAAAGCACAGAATGAGCTTGAAGATGGATACAACATCTACCAGAACAACGTGATAATCGGTAGTACCAAAGAAAAAAACTTTATTATCAACAATCTCGACGCAACGAAAGAATACAACTTTTATATCAAAGCAAAAGCCACGTCAGGTCAAGAGTCCGAAGCAAGTAATACGGTGAAAAAAAGAGGGATTGGAAAATATACTTACGTCTATAATTCTTCAGGCCAGCTTACGAGCATTATCTATGAATCCGGCAAGAGAATAAGTTATGAATACGACAAAAATGGGAATTTGAAAAAAACAACGGTGGTCAATCCATAGACGATCAGCACATTGTAGCTACTACTTATTGAACGGAGAGAAACTTAGTTGAAACATTCTAAAATGAAGAAGTTTATGAATATTATTCTTATCTTTTCAGTCCTGCTAGGTCTTTTTGGCAACTGGATACCGGCGACTACATACGCGGAGGAAGAACAGAGTCAGACTACGGATCTGGTTCAAGTGATGATCAGCGAATTCGGTACAACGGAAGGTTTTATTCAAGGTTACCTGGATCAGGGATATAACTTGAATCAAATCCTCTCAGCCTTTTTCAAAATGAGAGATAGTCAAATGGGATTTGAAGAAGCACTGAATACCCTTTATCCGAAAGAAATCAATGAATCTCAAAGCGTAACCAGTGATGTCTATGCAGAAGGTTCTCTTAACAACGAATTGTCGATTGTGAGTGTTGAGGCTGACCAGTCCAGTATCATGCAACGATATGATACGTTTGCTGTAACCGAAGAGGTTTATGGAGGCACCGATCCTGCTCAACCGCAGACAGAAGATGAGGAGGCCGACAAAGAGAAATCCGAAGCGGTCGAACAGCCTGTAACAGATTCAGAGAGTAGTGCTCCTGAAACAAGCCAGCCTGCCGGGGAGGAACCAACTCAAGAGAAGGGCCAACAGTCAGAATCAACGACAGCCCCGGATTCCGTTACGGGGAATCAAGAGAATAACACTGCACCAGCAGATGAAGCGAGCCATAGTACAGCTTCAGATGTTATCCAGCCTTTGGCTGCGTCAACCAGTGTGCCTGATCCGGGTAAACATATTTCCGAGAAAGCGCCGGTGTTCAACAAGAATTCATTTAACGAGGCGCCCTATTCCGTAGGTGAAAATGGAGAAGCCATCTCTAATTTAAGTGGTTCCTTAATCCTGGAGCATGTGGATGCAACGCTGCCAGGACGTGGTGGTATGGGATTCTCCTTACAACGGCAGTATAACTCGTCCGAAGCGCAGTTCTATGATAAGGAAGTAGGCTTTAACACATACGAGTATCCTGTCTACAAATATTTTGTGACGTATAGTGCCATTCGCAAAAAGAAAATCCCGAAATACCATGTGAAATATAGCGAAAACATGTGGTATCAGATGGACAACGACGGCGATGGTGTGATCGATCTCGAAACCGAAATTCAGGAAAGAAAAACGAAACTTCTAGGTACGTATGCTACCGAGGCGGAGGCCAAACAAGCAGCCAAGCAACCCATTGTATACCCCGTACCCGCGGAGTCGCGTACAGAGCAAACAACCCGATATTCAACAAATGTCAACAGTTTTGCTTCAAGTGTGAGTTACAACAATGGTGTTTTTAGCGGAACACTCAATAAACAGGGGAGCCCTTCTGTGGTTTCAGGAGAGTATAAACCTGCTCGAACGATTACGGCCCCTACTCAAACCTGCGTAAATTCCATTCCTGGTAAATATGATGCCAAAGGAAACTGGGTACAAACCGGGTCAGAGAGCCCTTGTCCGCAAACCAAGACAGCTACGGTTCAAGGCCAGACCATTACGCTGACGCGGTCATCTGTAACCAATACGAAAGCTTGTCCATCACCGAATAAATCGGTAGCCAATTTTGTATGTACCAAGTCATGGGAAGCGAAATATGACGGTTCTGTATCCATACCATCGTCAGACACACGCAATTACTCCCAACTTTATTCGGGTACAGTTATCAAGCCCGCGAGCACATCAGGCAGAAGGTTCGATTCTTGGGTGCTTCTGGGTGGCGGAGGCAAGCAACGCAAAGCCTACAATGTGAATGAGCTCCCGTGGGTAGAAACCGAGATTACGGAGGGAGCGGCAGAATCAACTACGCAGGCTACAGATGGTACAGACTACTGGTCCGATGCGAGCAGTATCAAGACCGAGATTAATAATCATGCCAATGTACAGTTCCAGAACGGAATCAATGATGGCTACAACTATTATATTGCTTCCCAGCCTAATGCCGAGATTCGGGCATATCAAGTGGGCAATAACACAGATGTCACCTACTATAACAAAACAATTCCTGCCGCTGCGGACAAACGAGCACCACTGGGTAAGGGGTGGTCATGGAAACTGCCTTACACCGAAACGGAGAATAACAAAACGTTTATGGTGCTGGCCGATGGCGGTCGCTACGAAATTGCAGGTAATACGCTAAAAGGGTACGACTGGGAAGGCATCACAGTTAGTCCGGATACGACGGTTAGTGTAAATGGAGAAACGTCTTCACTGGTGATGACTTCTGCGGATGGATTAATCAAGCAATATTTCTCTGCGGGTGGGCGTCTGCTTCAGATCTCCGACGGACAAAAAAATACGGTTCAATTTTTCTATGAAAACAATTCGGTGTATAACAGCAAACTGTTAACCCAAGTGAAGGATGCTATAGGCAATACGATTCGTATCAGTTATACATCGTCAGCTGTAACGATTGTGCAGGGGAACCGTACAGTCACATATAATAAACAGACAAAAAACGGTATGGAACTGCTTGATTCGGTCATTGATCCGCTAGGACGAAAAACGACGTATTCTTATAAACTGGCGGATGCCAAGTTTAACTTGCCTGGCTTTAGCCCGGAACGTGCGGCACTCAACCCGTATGCGCTTCTGACATCAGTTCAGCATAATACGGGTGCCAAAACGTTCTATGATTATGAAAACGGGCCGGTTAAGCGTTATCTTGGTGAAGAGTCCTTCAATGATGCCTACCGTGTCTTGTCTCGTAAAGATCAGATTACGTATGAAAATGGATCAACAGAAGATTTCAACCGTCAGACGTATAGCTATACGTCCGATTTGGGAGCTACATTCTCACAGGATACAACGTTTGCTGTCTCGGTAAGTAATGGATTAACTAATACGCAATACAACTACCGTAAAGATTTTATTACCAATGACACACCAGCCCAGTTTTATCTGGATCGGACCCTGGTTAGTGCAGAGGGAAAAACCCAGACAACAACCAATACCTACGGTAAAACGGTCAAAGGACGTAGTTATGCTGCATCAACACCGACGGTAACGACGGTAACCGATAACCAGGCCAAAGATGTCTTAACGACCACCGTACAGGTGGATGATTACGGCAATATTACGTCGGTAACGGATGCAACGGGACGCACCACGACCAGTACGTATGATGACACTAGACACTGGTTAACGAGTGTCACCGACATGGTGGATGCGACCAACAAGAAATATACAGTTCTTTCACGGGATAACCTCGGTAACATTAAGCAAATTGTGAATCGTAAAGATAGTGCCGGCGGTGAACTGTTGACACAGGCAGATTACACCTATGATGCCTATGGTAACCTGTTAACCCAGCGCATTTCGGACGGCAAACAAGAACGAAATGCGACACTTGAATATGATGGTCGTTATCAAAATGCGTTTCCAACGCGTCTGAGCATGATGGTGACCGATGTGGATGGTCAAACAACGCCGGTCAGCACATCGTCTGAATATGACATGACCACCGGTGACTTGATCTCTTCTACAGATGCAGAGCAGCGTACAACCAAGTATCGCATGGATGCTATAGGGCGTACCATTGAGGTAACGCAAACGGATGGAACAAAGCTCCGTGCGGATTACGATGATATCAACAATACGATCAAAGTGACGGACGAGTCAGGGCAGCAACGGTTACAGAAATGGAGTTCACTGGGTCAGGCGATTGAGAATGGTTACTTCTCAGGAAACGGCTATGTAGTCTCACAACGTAAAGGATATGATCCGTATAGCCGGGCTGCCTGGACAGACGATGCCCTGGGCAACCGTACTCGTAATACGTACGATAACTGGAACCGTGTGGTGATGACCACCGGAGCTGACGGTACATCCATATCCATGAAATACGATGATGTAGCTCGTACAGCAACAAGTACGGATGCTGAAGGCTATATGCAGATTGCGACCTATGATAAGTGGGGCAAAGGCATCAAAACGGAAGAGAAAACGCAGCTGGATCAGGTCCTCCGAGTATTGGAGAAAAACAAATACGATAACATCAGCGGTCAAACGCTGGAGCAAACCGATGGTAATGGCAATGTGACTGCATTCAGTTATGATGTCATGGGCCAGCTCCGCGAAGTGACCAGCGCCAATGGAGAACAGACACAATATAGCTACGACTTGGCAGCTAATCTAACTAAGACAATTGATCCGGCAGGTAACGTGAAAGAAAATACGTATGATCAGCTGAATCGTCGCCTTCAGACAAAAGACAAGTCAGGTAATATCACGAAAAGCTACTATACACCTGGCGGTAACTTGACGAAATATGTGGATCGCAATGGAAATACATTCACATATGAGTATGATCTGCGTGGTAACTTGCTCCGTAAAGTGAGCTCGGACGAAACGATCAGCTATACTGTTGATGCCTTAGGGAAACGTACGAGCATGACAGATCGCACGGGTACGACGGGGTATCAATATGACCCAGCAACCGAGCAATTGACAAAAATGACCTATCCGGATGGACTTACTGCAGAGTTCACCTATGATCTGAACGGCAACCAGACCGAGATGAAAGGACCATTTGGCAACACGGTTTACTACACGTATGACGCGATGGACCGAATGACATCGGTAGGAACAGCGAAGAACGCGCCAGACGCGCAGTACACGCATTATCTGAATGGTCTCTTTAAATCGTCCCAATCACTAAATGGAGTAAATGATCGCAAAACGTATAACGGTCTGGATCTGGTGGGACTTGAGCAAGTGCGAGATCAAGCTACACTTGGTGTGTACAACTACAGTTATGATAACAACAAAAACATAACGAAGCGTGTACAGCAAGGCGTACAGGACGACTTTACGTATGACCAACTCGATCGGATGGTCACGTCAAGTGGCAATAACGAGCAGTACACCTATGATAAACAAGGCAACCGCCTGACCATGCAGTCGGATAAGGAAGTCAACGCTGTAAATAGCGAGTATCAGTATGATGACCGTAATCGTCTGACTCAAGTGACCACAGGTACGGCAA
This sequence comes from Paenibacillus sp. RRE4, assembly GCF_031844205.1. Taxonomy (NCBI): domain Bacteria; kingdom Bacillati; phylum Bacillota; class Bacilli; order Caryophanales; family Paenibacillaceae; genus Paenibacillus; species Paenibacillus sp. RRE4. The sequence goes on along the minus strand of NZ_JAUZUT010000001.1, from coordinate 3,289,443 downwards.
AAGTGGGATACCAGTACAACGGTGATAACCTGCTTGTCGAGCGTACAGAGAATGGTGTCACTACGCGTTACTATTATGATGATGGCGCTCAGATTATTGCCGAAGCTGAAGTGCGCAACGGCACGCCAGAACTCAAAGCGAACTATATTCGCGGTGCCAAGCTGGAAGCGATTATCTATGCAGATGGTAGCAAAGCGTATGTTCAGAGCAATGGGCACGGAGATATTACCGAGCTGCGGGATGTCAATGGCGTATTACTGAACAAGTATCAGTATGACGTGTGGGGTAATCTGGAGTCGAAAGAGGAGAAGGTCCATAATCCGTTCTTGTACTCCGGAGAACTATGGGATGATACGACGCAGTTGCAATATTTGCGAGCAAGGTGGTACGATCCAAATACGGGCAGGTTTATTAATGAAGATACGTTTGATGGTGAGCTGGATGACCCGCTAAGTTTGAATTTGTATGCGTATGTGAAAAATAATCCGTTAAGATATGTTGATCCAAGTGGTCATATGGCAGAGCCTTCCTACGCTACAGAGCTGAGATATCTGCTGAAGGAAGCTAGAATCAATATTTCACTATTTAACCTGCATAAAAATACCATTCGAGATCGTTATGACTTCGATTCATACCTTAGCAGAAATCGATTTAATTACTTGTATGACATGGCATTGGGTAAAAGTTCTTATTCTAAATCTGCGGGTAATATTAGCTGGGCAACTGAACAGTTAGTAAATGAATTGATTAAAGGGAAAGCAGCGGAATATGCTGCGACACTTGCAATGGGTTTTGTTACGAGTAATGTTCCTAAAGGTAGTGGAAAAACTGCAGGTAAAACGAAAGCTCCTGCATCAGGTTGTAATTGCTTTGTTGCTGGGACTAAGGTTCAAACAGATGAAGGAGAGAAGAATATTGAAGACATTCAGGTCGGAGATAAGGTTCTTTCCAAGAATGAAGAGACTGGTGAGGTAGCTTATAAAGGGGTTACGGCTACTTTTAACCATGAAACGAATGAGATTTACAAAATCTATGTAGGCGACCAAGTGATTGAATCGACCTTTAATCATCCGTTCTATGTGAAAGGTAAAGGATGGACGTTTGTCAAAGATCTCAAGGTTGGAGAATTGCTTGTTCAGAGCGATGGGAATACACTCAAGATAGACAGCATCGAACTGGTCCAAAAGTACGTCACGGTTTACAATATGACGGTTTATGATTTCCATACGTACTTTGTTAGTGACCTTGCGATTTGGGTGCATAATACGAATTGTACTTGGGTACCGGGTTTTAAACCTTTAGGTAAAGGTTCAACTGGCAGAACTACTCCTGCGAGTGATACCGAGTTAAAAGCAATGCAAAAGGCCATGTCTGATCCTACGAAAGGTACAGTACTTAAAATGCCTTCGTTAATGCAGGATAGGAGATGGAATCATGCGGATGGTTGGGTTAAGATGAGTAGGAAAATTAATGGAGTAGAAATTCATTGGGTGTATAATGTTAAAACTAGGCAGTATGATGATTTCAAATTTAAGGATAGGTAATTCCTAGAGAGGTACTATATGAAAATAAAATGTATATCAAATAAAAGTGATTCATTATCCACTAAGGCAGGTTACCCAATAAATTATCAATGTGAGTCATTAATTATTGGGGAAACATTTAATGTGTATTCGATCGGCCATTGGGATAATTACATGTTTTACTTATTGAAAGTTGATCATCCGGACTCCGATTTAAATCTTGACCCAGTATGGTTTCCGTATGAATGGTTCGAAGTCATTGATCAAAAAATTCCAAATTCTTGGTACTTCAATTTTATAGGTGAACCCAATAACGAACAAATTTCAACGATCCTTGGTTATAAAGAAATCGCGTTTGATTTCGACCATCATGTCGGATTAATGGAGAGAGAAAAGTACCACTTAGATTTATTTTACAAAATGAAAGCTGAAATTGATAACTAACGCTAAAACCTTGGGGATTAACACCCTCAAGGTTTTTCTCTCCCCGTTTAGTGCCAAGTAAATCTGCATGGCTAAGGGTTGCTAAGCTTATTCATTCGTGATGGCGTGATGACCAACCCGAACAGCCTTTACTACATGAGGGCGCGCTAGTAAAACCCGGAAATCCGCCGTTTCGTGAACCGTGGTGTAGTAACGAAAACGATCAGCGCGGCGCAATCGCTGAACCGTTATGCATACGTATTTCGTACGTTGATCCTTTCGGCCTCAGCCGCGACGGCGATACGTCGTACCTGGTGCAAGGCGGCAGCTTCCTGCTCGACATCATTACAATATTTTTGAGATTGACTTAATGTTTTCGAAATTAAGGTTATTAATTTCGATCAAAATGTGATAATAGAGTGGGCTAAGTCCCATTATGTAGAATCTGCAGCATTAAGTTATTGCCTAAAGTGTACCTCTTAGAATAGACATTGGAATCTGGTTTATCCGATGAAATTCTAGGGGGCATATGTTTTACTAGAAGTTAAGAGTTAGACGTGAATCTTTACGCAAATTTAAAGGAGCTTATAAACTAGATGATCAATCGGTATTCTTTAGTTGATGATGAGAGTGGTTTGACCATTGGAATATCCTTAGATCTGGTTGGGTTGACTGGCAACCTTATTGAAACCGTCGGTGATGAGAACTTTCATAAAATAATGTTAATTCATTTTCGATATAACGTTGAGTTTGTAGCGTATTGTAAGGAGAAAAAATTTAGTATTAACAATATAGAGATTACTATTCTTGATCACGAAGAGAATTCAATAGGATCATATTATTTTGTACTTAGAGAACCTCTTTCATATAATCGATTTACAGAATTTAATGAAGTTTTAACACAGTTTGAACTGGTTGGGGATTTGTCCCAAATGGCAACAGAAGAGAGTATGCTCATTTGGAATATGCGAAGAAAACCTCTAGCTAAAACGAACGAATGGGTAGGACTATCTCTAGAACAACGAATCGGATGGCTAGAAGTCGCCCGATTATATCGAGGAACCCAGCTTCATTCTCAGGAGCGGCAGAATGGCATATATCAAATGGATGCGACTAACATCGAGGACTCCTCTTCTTTTTTTGTGCCTTAGGTGAGGCTATTAACGGTCCAGGGGGATATTATGGATTTAACTTGGATAGTTTAGCGGACTCCCTTTGTGGTGGATTTGGAGCTATAGCACCATTCGTGCTTGTTCTTCAGAATGTAAATCATGAATGGTGTTCAAATGATTCTTATTTTCAACAGTTAAAAGAAGTGCTAGCGGATGGAAATGTAACGTTAGTCTATAGTTGATCTAATTCAGAATCTTGGGGGTAAAGGAAATACTTTTGCATTTTCAAAAGTGGGCAGTTTCCTGAGGAGGCATAACGAATGCAGATCAGAACGATGTTACCTAAAGATAAATTTAATATCAAATCTGTAAAGAAGCTTGCCAAACGGAGTAATGATGAACTGAGAGATATTTTACCTGAACTTATGGAGTGGTTACAGGATGGGAATTGGCCGATTTCGAAGCCCGTGGAGGACTTGCTTTAAGATTCGGAGATGAATTTATTCCTCATATTCAATATGTATTTCAAACAAGAGACTGTACTTGGGAGTATTTTATGCTGACTGGGATAATCCCTCGATTACCTTTAGAATGTCTGCGTATGTTAAAACCTGATTTAGAAAGAATCATAGAATGTCCCACGGATAGCGAGATAATTGAGGAACTGGATGACGTTATCGTACCTATGCTGAACCAGTTATAGTCGTGGGAAAGGTGCGTTTACCTGAAAATTGCGATTTGGTTAAGGAGTTAACTACATATTCTCAATTTATTTATTTAATTCTAAAGGCCCTCAGACCTTTACTGCATTCAAACAGTAGAGTTTGAGGGCTTTTTTTCATGTAGGCCAACTACAACCCGTTTCTTAATCCGCAATATTCCCCGCCATTTTCAGACGACGCGCGATCTCCTTGAAGTCCTCGTGTGAGATGCCTGGCGCAAACTCTTCTTCCACCGCCGGAGCTTCGGGGATCGGAAAACCCTGAGGAATGCCCTGAATGACTTCCAGAGGTTGTCCATCTTCGGGATGCGTGCCTTTCCAGATCTGGTCGATAGCATTGAAGTCTTTGTCGCTGTAAGTGTACAGCTTGGTGTGTACGCCTTTTTCTTCGTATTTACGAGCCTCGTTGAAGGCTTTGTTATCCAGAGAAGGGATCGGAATCAGTTTGGTTACATTGACACCTGTCGCGATTTCAATCGCTTTGGCATATGCCACCACGTGCACACCTCCACGCACGAGCAGGAAACCGACAACTTCGCGAGCCGCGGGATGATCGGTCATTTCGTATACTTTCATCTTGTGTGTACGGGCCCCACATTCGAGGAAGAAATTATGCAACAAATCCTCTACCAGATTGCCGCTGTTGAAGACATTGGCGCCTGTCCAAGGATTGCCCATCGAATCAAAAGGCATTGCGCCTTGTGCACCTGCCAGAAAATGATACGATAGCCTTGCATCCTTGACGGAACCCAGCGGTGTCTGATCAGGTTCTTTATATTCGGTTGATCCTCGGAGACAATGGTTAATTCCATGGGATACCAACTCAACATGTCCTAATTCTTCGGCCGTAATGCTCATGACGAGGTCGTAGAATGGTTTCAGTTTTTCTTTGGAGCGAAAATTAAAGGATTGGTAGAGGTAGTTGTTCAGTGTGGACATTTCTCCAAATTTACCACCAAGCAATTCCTGTATAGCTGCTGCTGCATTGGGATCAGGCTTTTCGACGTTGGGAATTTCAATCAAAATTTCATCCAGACGTTTGAACATACAGATATAACCTCCTCGAATATGGGGTGAAAATAGACTCGGGCGGACGTTGGATTCAGCTTGGTCAGTCAAAGCCCATTACACGGGATATGGATGTTTTAAACAGATTCACTATGAAATGGGTCTAAAGGGTCATGCACGTATCTGTCACGAATGCTTGAAGAACGTGTTGAATGGTTCACCGTTTGGTATTTCCATTTTCACAATTATTATGTACAATCAGACAAGTTGTTCAGAGTGTTGCGCTGATCTTTGGTCATGGATTCGAAGTAGAAAGGAAGGAATACATATGAGATTTAGATGGATACATATCGTATGTTCAATAGTGAGTTTAATGATGTTAACTTACATAAACAGTGCACATGTGGCGGCAAGCGGTGTAGGGAATGATGTTAAGGTGGATGAACAGACAAGGCAAATACTTATGGAGAAGTATGGTTTAGAGCCTACAGAAGAGTCCCAGGCAGAGCAACATTTTCTTTCCGGGGATTGGGGGATGAGCTTCAGTAATACTTCCGAGGTAGATCCATTGGTTAAACTGATGCCAGTTGTTCCATTTTGGCTGTTGCCAGCGGTCTGGATTTTGCGAATCTGGGTGTAAAATGTAATCCGAACGGGCACGATATCAGCAAACACATTCTCCCAAGGAGTGAAATGCATGAGAGTGCTTATGATAACGATATTAACGCTTGTTCTAGGTTTCGCAGGCATCTCAACGACCATTTCGGCAGCAAGCAGCAACATTCCGGATTATGCGAAATGGGGCATCATCGCCGTGAAGGAAACCCAAACGAAGTACAATGTCGACATTCTGGATTACAAACATATCGGCCGTTCGTCGCTTAGCGCGAATCAGTCCAGAGAGCAGTTCAAGCTGTGGGTTCGAGCCAAAGACGGCAAGCAATTTGCGGTTTATGTTAATGTGGATTTTAATCCGAATACGCAACAGTTAAAAACAGTGCAATTTTCTGAATCCGATCGTCACTAATATTCGATCTTCCCCTGAAGAACCAGACTTCCGTTGTGCGGAGTATGTCTGGTTTTTTTATTTTTTAAAATTCCTTTTTTTGTTATTGAATAAAGAACTTATGTTCGCATATAATAGTGAATACAAACAGATGTTCTTATTGGAGGAATGATCATGCTAGGGAAGTATGTTGGCCAGATGGTGGAGCTTGTGTACATGGATCGTGTGGGACAGATTACGCAACGGCAGATCCGAATCAACAGCATGCGAGGCGGAGTAATTCGGGCATCTGATGGCATGGAAGGGGTACCCCGGACTTTTCTGGAGCAAAATATTCTGGCATGGCGCCCTGTAACGGATCGGAATCGGAAGGGAGAACTGAAGTATGCTGAACGACTTTGAACGTAAAATACTTCGTATTATGGTCAACTATGCAGGTCAGCAGCGGCGAATTCCACGTATGGATGAACTGGAAACCAAGACAGGGCGCAACCCGGCGCACATTCGAGAGTCACTGCTAGCGCTTGAACAGAAAGGATATATCTCCTGGCCTCAACCATCTACACTGGAAAGTATACAGATTTTGCAGGCCTGGGAGCAGGAACCCAAGCCCGTACGGAAAACTCAACCTGCTGGCAATGCAGTAAAATATTTTACGGATTACTGATTCCGTTGAGGGCGAATAGTATGCCCAGGTGTAGCAGACTTCTGCAGAAGTTACAGCAAAAACGCCAATCCATAAGGATTGGCGTTATATCGTGAATACATTTATCAGAAATTCGGAAGCTGGTCAAGGTTGTTAGTCGGGTCGCCGTCGGCATCGCCGCGAATATACATTTCTCCGTCTTTGCCTTTGAATACATTCACACCAGCGATTGCCCCGGATTTTACTTCGTTCAGCGCTTGCTGATAATCCAGAATACGGCCTGTCGATGTCTGGAAGGCGGTCAAGTCACCGTCACCATTCTTTTGTACTGCTGTGAATGTTTCGCGTGTTGTCTGATCCATCATGTCACACTCTCCTTCTATGACCAAATGGGAATAGGTTTACCCTGTTAGCCTGTCCAAACTCGCGAGAAGTATGCATTCTTTGCAACATTCCACATTCCGAGAATAGCTGTGTAATGTATGTAGCGCCTGTGTTGTTGAGTTGTGCTGGCCTACAAGCTTTTTCTCATACGGACATGCAGGATATCGGCATCGTAAAAGGGTTCCTCCGAAACCACTTCATAACCGAGTTTATCGTAAAATTTTTGCGCCTGACACTGGGCATCCAGGAGCGAATAGGTTAATCCAAGCTCACGAGCAAGCTCCTCCATCGCTAACAAGAGCACACGTCCATACCCGAACGAACGGTAGGACTCCAGAACAGCAATGCGCTGCATTTTGGCCGTATCTTTGCTGTAATAGATCAGACGACCTGTTGCGACAGCCTGCCCATCAGTATGAAGCAATACATGATGCACATCAGGACTGATAACATCGTATTGATCTATTTCAAGTTCTTCGGGCACTTGTTGCTCAATGACAAAAACCTGACGGCGAATCTCAAGAGCTTGCTTCAATTCTTCTTCTGTCGTGACATAACTTATCTCTGCTGCCAAATTCGATTCCTTCTTTCTGCTCCATGCGCACAAGTTCAGACTGCATTATACAAAAAAATGCTTTTCCTGTATAGTTAGGTTTGGTACATATTGGGGCTTTGAAGGAGGGGGAGAGTTATGGGAATGGCGGCTATTATGACTATTACGTTGCTTATGTCGGCGGGCATGATCGCTTTGTTATACTATGTGACCAAGAAGGCATACTCACGCAAATGGGATGAAGAAGAGTGAGTATATACTCCTGATGGGTAAGGTTAAGGACATGGTTGATTGGATTTTGAACTGACTTAAATATATCAATACAAGCGGATAAATGTTTCTGGACAAGGCTCTTGATCTGACTCTGCTATTTAAGGCAAAAACTCATTTTTTCCCTGAGGGGAGTATACCTCTTGATTTACGGATTTGGAGTAGACGTCCATCCAGACAGGCAACGATTCATTTTGTTCATTCGGTTGTTGCAATTGCTGAAATTGTACCGTATGCTCGTCCCGTTCCAGCCTGCAACCGGTTAAGGTACAGGCGAGAAGGAGCAAAACAGCAACATGAGTAGCAGTGAGCTTCCAGTATTTATTAAGTTGTTTATTGTTATGGCGTGGATTAAGCGATTGGCCAGTATTTTTATTCATCATCATTATACATTCTCCTCATGCAGAATATCGTAATCTTTCCATTATTGTGCTCCAATATGGATGATTTAAAACCAATTTAATGATTGACAATGAACGCGTTTACTTGGTATGATACTGTTACCTCATTCGAGTTTGATTTAGATATGAGGTGGCAAAATGAGTCATTAATTGTAACTGTATATAATCTAGTTAATGAAGGGCGATAGCTCAGCGGGAGAGCATTATCTTGACAGGGTAAGGGTCGTGGGTTCGATCCCCACTCGTCCTATAGCACGAAAACCTTGTGTAGCAAGGTTTTTTTCTTTTTTAAGACACTTGTAATTGAGCGAAGAATACCCGATTGGGGACGGATTGGGGACGAACACTTTTTTTATCATTTTCGTGATTCTGAAGGATTGAACTTATTTAGTTTTCCAGCTATTCTAGTCTTTACTTTTTTAGTTACATGGACATAAGTGTCGGAAGTTGTGGAGAGTCTAGCGTGCCCTAATCTTCTTTGTATAACGATTAGGATCGAGTCGAAATTAGCTTCTTCTTCATCTTCAAGTAGTAAGGTGCCAGAACTGTGTCTTAATCCATGAAACTTAATATACCGAATCCCATGTCTTTTGCAAAATCTTTTCCACCATCTTGAAGGATGTTGGAAATAATAAGGCTTTCCAGTTCCGTTATGAAATACATATTTCCTATCACCACCGAGCCATTTATCTTCTAAAAAATCTTTCTCTTCTTGCCACTCTTTTTCATAAAGGCTTAACTCCTCCATGTACCAGTCAGGCATGTCTACATCTCTATACGAAGCCTTGGATTTCGGTTCTTTTTCGACAGGCTCACCTTTCACTGTGAATGGAATATTGTTTTCTACTCTAATTACGTTATTTTTGAAGAAAACTTCCGGCCACTCTAATCCAATTAATTCCCCTCTTCGGAATCCTCCCATCATCGACCCCAAGACTAGCAACCGCCATTTTCTCGTTTCTTTATATAAGGCATCGACTACCTCTTGAGCTTCCACTTCGTCATAGTACTGAGGGTTGTCCCTTTGTTTTATTAATTTTTCTTTTGTATTTTTAGCAACTGGTTTTTTAACGCCTTCCATGGGGTTTTCCTTAATCATTTTCCATTCCACTGCACGCGAAAATATATTTTTGAGAACTCGATGGAAGATGGCTAAAGTACTGGCATCGAGCGGCTCAAGTAGTTTAGCTTTTTGTTTTTCGCTGAGTGGTCTTTTACTATTAGGAGGTTTTCTCATTCCAGGCTTCTCCATCTCATGGAAAAATGAAATTATCTTTAATGTTGAAATCTGGTCAATTCGATCATTGCCAAAGGCGGGAATCAATCTAGATTCGATGATGTTATCATAAACATTTAGGGTTGTTATGGAAAGGTTATTTGGGTCATTAGCATACTTCTCGTGCCAGACTTTAATAAAGTCACTAAACCTCGTTTTTTCAGGAGCAATATAAGCCCCGGCCTCCACTTCGATTTTAAATTTAGCTAATTCATTGTCAAGGTAGTCGCTTAATCGTTTTGTCGTTTTTAATAGAGCCTCATCTTCGATTGTGATAGTTTTTCGAGGGCGATTCCGCGTGTTGTCTGCTCTCAGCCCTAAATCAACCGTAAGCCTCCATGTATTTCTCCCTCTTTTTTCTATACTTCCCTTTGCCACCTTTTTCTCCTCCGTTTAGAACATATGTTCTTTTTTTGTGTATGGTAAACAGCCTTGCGGCTGGAAAGCGCAAAGTTACATTTTCAGGTTGTGTAATTGTTTTGGAACTCCGCACCGTAAGAGATAAGCTTCTTCGCTTTCTCCCAGTTCTTGCTCTGTTGAGTGAGTAAGGAGCTTCACAGCAAAAATATTGGCTTGTCTTTCGTATTTCCCTGTGTTGAAAAATGTGTGTTCATCAATCCAAAATTGACTTAAACCTGAATGGAGACGATCATGTCCAAGTTCATGTGCGCATACTACCCGTTGCCATTCCTCAGATAGACCATTATCAATAACAATAAATCTCCTTCGTAATCTTCTGTAGTAAAATCCCCTGGTGCCTTTATCAAATTCTGCATGTCTAATAATTATGTTAAGTCCTTTCGCTATAACGAAAGGATCGTTTGTTTTGAATCTGCGAACAAGCTTGTGAATGATGTCATCCAAAGAGTTCACCTACTCTTCTTCTTTAGGAGCGGCCTTTTTCTTACGTCCATAGGTTTTCTTATTTAACTCTTTCGCTTCCCAAAGCAGCCCGGTGAGAATGTCCATAGCTCTCTGACGATTTTCCTCTGTAATTGGAACCCCATCAAATAAAACTGGTTGATCTTCTTCAAGAATTTTTTTTATGTCGGCCAGGTCTTTAGGCGTCGCCCACTCAGGAACTTGATCATGTTGATCATGTTCTTGCTCTAGAAAATAATCAGTCGGTTTATTGAAGAAACTTGCAATTGCTTGAAGTGAGTCGACTTGAGGATGTTTTGTTTGTCTAGAAAGAATTTTAGTAAGACCTGTATAGGAGACACCAGTTTCTTTAGAGAGTCTATATTTAGTAATTCCTTGTTCACTCATTAACTCTAAGATTTTATCCGCTAAATCCACTTGAATGCCTCCTAATGTTATATCTCTTAATAGTTATAACTCTATAAAGTTATAATAAAACATAAAAGGGAGATAAGTCAAGCGAGATGAAGCAAATGAAAGAGAATAGGGGTTTTGTTAACTCTTTTGAGTTATAATGTTGGTTGAATATAACACCATAGAGTTATAACATGTTTTCAGGAGGTGAGAGTAGTGGGAGAAACAATTGAAGTGAACATTCAACGACTGATAGAGGCGAAAGGGTGGACCATTTACCGCCTATCTAAGGAAAGTGGGGTGACGGTATCGGCACTATACAACATTGGAAAGAAAAAACAAGGTCCATACACAGAAACCTTAGTTAAACTATCCAACGCTCTTAATTGTACATTGGATGATTTAGTAAAAAAATAATATATATACTCGCTCAGTATAACACAACTTTGAAGAAAGGAAACACAGTATGGATAGAACATGGAATGCTTTTGATAGTGCTATCAGAACTATTGTGTCTGAACAAGTAACCGAATTCGAAAATCGGCTTCGAGCTGAGTTTGCTGGCTTAATTGATAAGACATTGGATGTGTCAGAAGCAGCAACTCACATAGGTGTTTCTGAGAAACTGATTTATCGCATGTGTCAGGAAGGTAGCATTCCTCATGAACGTTATGGAGTAACCGGCTCTAAGAGACCAGCGATTAAACTCAGGCTTTCTGACTTAGAAGCTTGGAGAGCTGAGCAACGTGCCGCGAATTACAAGAAAGGAAGTTGAGAGGAGGTATAACATGAACAAACCAATTGATGAATTAGCCCCATTTATTCAAGCTGATGTAGTTGATCAAGCAACAGTGTTGTTGGAAGGTCAACCAGTCTTACAGAATGCCGGGGAAGAGCTTATCTTAAGCGAAATTAGCACCGAGGAATTGGTTCATGAGCTTTCTAGAAGACCAGGTGTAACAAAAATATCCGTAGGGCTATATCAACCCTACGAACTTAAAAGGAAATATCATAGAGAACGTTTAACAGACGAAGATGTTTATGTACAAGCAAAAACAGTCTTGGTCATGCAAGACAGTAATGTAGATCAGACGAAAAGTTACGCTCAAAAATTCTGGCAGGAACGTTCTGAGATTGTAACAAGGTGTTGTTCAAAATGTGCAAGTGGGTCGCTTAAATCAATGGATGACAAGGAACAGAAAATACTTGATGTGTTTATAGAACTATCGTGCAAAACTCCAACTACTGATGATTTAGAAACAATTAGAGAGGTATCTTCGTGGGATATCCCATTGGATATAATTATTGAGTTAATTCGAAAGTGTTTCACTGACTACAGTCCTAAACATCCAGAAGATAGGATAAGAACTTTTAGATACTGTATCGCTTTTATTTCGGCCCATCTTTCAAAAGACTAAAGGCGACGATCTGATCAGTGTACACAACTAATTGTTCATACTCAATGGAGTTACAACCCGAAAATGGCGAAATAACTGCTCTGTTCAAAGTGATGAAGTTGTATTGTAAAATCTCATCGGAGTGCTGTTCCTCCAAGTAAGAAGAGTGTTCTGAAACCGCTACTTCCATTAGGTAATTTAAATCTTCCGAATTGTATTTTTTAGTAGGTTTTAAAACACCTTCAATCTTTCCGAAGGTTGTAATGATGCTTACAATGCAATCTCCTTGGTTGAATAGCGAAGAAGCTTTACTCAATGCCTCAACTTTAAAATCCAAATATTCTTTAATAGGGTGGATAGACAAAAAAACACTCTCCTTTACAAAGTATGTTACTTGTTAAACATTCGACATTTAAATTAATAAGCCTTTAGAAAGGGGAATGATTTTGTTAATCGAGATAAATAAAATCAAAGTCAGTGACCGAATCCGTAAAGACTTCAGTGGTATTGAGGAACTGGCAAAGGACATCGAACAAAACGGACTTATCAATCCCATCCTTGTAACACCAGATTATCAATTAATAGCTGGAGAACGCCGATTGCGTGCTCATCAGTATCTGGAGCGTAAGAAAGTGCCGGTACGCGTTATGGAAATTGAAGATTATGAACACCAGCTCCGATTAGAAATTTCCGAAAATGAACATCGAAAGGAATTCACGTTCTCGGAGCGAGTCGAATGGGCAAAACGCCTTGAAGAAGTCGAGCGTATCAAGGCAAAAGAACGAATGGCTGGAGGCAAGGAAAATCTTCCTGAACAACCTGCTGGACAGGTTCGTGACATAGTAGCTGATCAAGCAGGCTTTGGATCGGGCAGAACTTACGACAAGGCCAAGTACATCATGGAAAATGCAACGCCGGAGATTATTCAGCAACTTGACGCAGGGATAATTTCCACACATAAAGCTTTTACAGAGACAAAAGAACGGCTTGAAGCGGCTGAGAAGCGTGCCGAGCAAGCTGAACAAGAGAAATTAGATATTGAACGGCGATATAAGGATGCAATTCCAGCAGACCAACTGGATGAGGCAATAACGGCGGCTGTTGAGCGCAGGGACGAAGAAACAGGGGTATTGCTAGAACAAAAAGAGCAAGAGGCAGCGAGGCAACTTAAAGAGCGTGACCAATACTGGAAGGACAAACTTGAAGTTGGGGTAGAAGCGGAACGTCTTAAGGCGGAGGAACTCAAAGCCGGCTATCAACGAACGAAAGAAGAGTTGGAGACATTGAAACTTCAGCAGCCTGATAACTTCGATGATCAGCATGCGGCAGCTCAGATGAAGAAGCTTCGTTTTGAGGCTGATAGTAATACGATTCAAATCAGTATTCACGTAAAACAGTTCCTTCAAAAAGTAGGTATTTCATCATTCATGTTGGGCGCGGTATCGAATGCAAGTAGTTCCGAGAAGAAACGGCTTTCAGAAGGTCTTGATATGCTCCAGTCCTTCATTGACCAGATCCGACCAGCAATTAATTCTAGAAAGGTGGTAGACACACATGACATTGATTAATCCAAGCCAGCCTGATTTCTTGTCGGTAGTAGAAAGACAGATGCAGCTGACTGAGGCTCAGGGACAGGCCATTCGCGGTCTGGTAGATGGCATCAGACAAATGCAAATGGATGTAACTGAAAAGGTAGAGGAAGTACAGATGATGGTTCAGGAGGTACGTGACAGCGTCACGCTCACGGATAATGAATGTTATCAACTTCAATCTTCGGTTCGCATTAAATCAAATGCGTTAGCAAAGGATCGATACAAAGAAACTGACGAGAAATTTAAAGATGTGGTCGGACGTTACCGCCGTATGATCTGGAGCAAGTTGAAGGAACGGTTCGAAGTAGCGAAGTACAGCCATGTACGTCGCATTGATTTTGAGGATTCGGTTGAGTTCATCAAGGAGTTTCGTCCGGAAGACTACATCTGATAGGAGTTGAAACCGATGGGATACAAATTTATGACTCTGGATGACTTGGCTTACAAGTGGTCGCACAAACCTTTACAACATGCAATTATCAAACGAAACATTGCTAAAAAGAAATGATGATACAAGCTCAGAAGTTATTGCAAACCAGAGTACTGAGAAGACAAATCAGGGATTTGTGTGATGACGCAATCGATGCTCTCTCAATGGAACTTAATATTAAAATTATAAAAAAGAAAATCAAAGAGCTTTGTAATGATCTTGAGAAATTGGAACGGTCAATTGATAAGAATGCAGAATATGAAGGTCTTATCTGGAAGGAGCCATGCGGCTACAAGGTTGAAGGGACAGTGATTGGTTTGTGTAAGCACTGTGATCGCGAGGTGTTCTCAGGCCAGAAATATCCTGATCCAAAAGAAGAAGGACTCTTTTGTAACTACTATTGCAGAAGAGTCTACCGCAACAACAGTATCAAATGAGTCCTTGAGTTAATCGTGCTACCAACACGATCAATTAATAAACAATTCAACGGAAGTATAACACGGAATCTAAAAATTGAAAATAGGGGCGAGTTACATGAATTTGAACAATATGGTAAATGAAGCTATGCAATCAATTAAAGAAGAAGGCATTGTTGAGCAAATTGTGCGAAAAAAAATCGAGAAAACTCTGGAGTCTATTGTGGATGATGCATTCAGTAGCTACAGCGAATTTGGTAAGAGTCTTAAAGAGGCGGTTAAAGCAAATCTCAATGTAGATATTAGCCGCCTTGATTTACCTTCGTACAACACATTAGTTCTTCAAGTCATCAAAGAAAAGTTGGATGTTATTACACACACTCAGGGTGTAGAAAAACTTAAACACCAGATGGACGAGTTGCTTGCTGACGTCAAACCTGAGTATAAGCTATCTGAACTGATCGAAAAGTGGAAAGAAAGTGAAAGTGAATACGAAGAGCGTGATGGTGAAGAGTTCAGTTTGCACATTGGTGACAGTAGTTACTCAAGCACATGGGTACACCTTGACCCTGAACCGGATACAGAAAAATACCAATGTAGGTACGCCATACTTATTAGGGATGATGCTACGGTATCTTGTTTGAAGATTGATGATAAAGAAATCAATGCGAAAAAAATTATGTACGGTCTTGTTGGACCTGGAAAAGATTTGTTCAAAATTTATGCTCACGGTTCCAAATTGTTGATTGATAAGGATCAAGTGGATCTGTACTACGGTAACGATTATTAAAAATCAATTTAGGAGTGACTGCATTGTCTCTACAAAAACAATATACGCTAGGCGAACTATACAGTTTAGCAGAACAGTGCAGTCACGATTACCCGGCTACACTGGCACGGAAGATTGAGTATTTGACAGAGGTACAAGTTTTATTGGGCCGGAGAGCTGCGGAGGCGGTGAGGGACTATAAACGTCTCTATGCTGAACGCAAGCGAGTTTATGCCGAAGCGTACCTGGCTGCCGGAAAAGATAAAGCGCAACGTGCTGAACTGGCTATCATCAAACTTCGCATTCAGGAGGCTGACGCTGAAGCAGACAAGGTTCGCTGGCACAATGCAGTGGAAAGTAATGACCAAGTTATAAACTCATTAAAATACAGCCTGAAAGTTCTGCTGGCTGAGTACGACAATCCTGCCAGCAGTAAGAGGTAGGGCTGATAATGCGAGGTTAATCATGGCTGAAATAAAATGGATCAAACTCAGTGCGGACATGTTTAGCGATAGGAAGATTGAACTTATCGAAGATATGCCAGAAGCTGACACGATTATTGTTATATGGATCAAACTACTGACAATGACAGGGCAAGCGAATATGGGAGGTTACATCATGTTGACCGAAAACATCCCGTATACAGAAGAAATGTTGTTGTCTGCTATTAAACGTCCTTTACCTGTAATAAAAATGGCCTTATCTATATTTGAAAGATTCGGAATGTTAGAAGTTTCTGAAAGCGGGGCTTACTTCCTTCCAAATTGGGAAAAGCATCAAAACGTAGATGGAATGGACAAGGTTCGTGCGCAAACAAACAAGCGAGTGCAATCCTTTAGAGAAAGACAGAAGCTTCTTGAACCCGGAAAACGAAAATCGGAGCAGAAAAGTAACGTTACAAGAAACGCTACAGGTAACGTTACAGTAACGCCTCGTAACGGAACAGATATAGAACTAGATTTAGAACAAGAAAAAGATAGTAGTTGTTGTCTATCGCCCGAGGCTGATAACAATTCAAAAGATGAGGGGATACCGTCTTCCCGGCAAGGTTCCGTTCCTGCCACTCCTGAAACAGATACCGACTCTGGACAGGTTGAAATATCATCGGATGAATTGGATTATCGCAATGCGATTGCCAATAAGTATCTTCAACGACGAGGCAAGGGGCTTGAAATATCAGTTGCCGATGATTTGGCTATTTCTGAAATGCATGCTGCCGGTATACCGTTGTCAACTGTCCTGGATGGGATAGACAAATCCTTTGATAACTTTAAACCAAAGTACACACGGCATGAGATCGGTAGCATTCGATACTGCGTCAAAGTAATCGAAGCCCTGCATGACTCTCGGACTTTGCGGATGGAACAAGTTGGCGAAGAAGAACAAAAACCAGTTGAAGCGGATGTTTCGCAGACCGATACGCAGTATACAGAAGGCGATCTACAGAAAATGTTGGCTGAATTAAGAGCGAAACAAGGAGGATGAGTGTATGGGTAGCTTTGAAGAAGAATTAAAGGCGCTAGTTCCTCCTGATTTTGCCGAAAGGCGACAAGCGGCTATCCAGCAGATTGAAAACCACCCTGAGATACAGCGGCTCAGACAGGTGTACCCTGATCGTTCGGGCGACCTTACAAGTCCAAGAAGATACAGAGATGTATCAGAGCATCTTGCTCAATGTGATTCATGTGAGACGTGTCCTGGTTTAAAAGACTGCCAGAACGTCCAGAAAGGGCACAGGAGCGTTGAAGAACCTAACCCTAACAAACCGGACGAGTTGGTATTCAGGCTCAGGAAATGCAATTTGTTAAAGTCCTACGAGAGACAGCAGGGGATTGGTCAGAAGATCAAAAGCCACTATATACCGGCTCATATTCTGGACGCGACCTTTGACGACATCGAACCTGATCCGCAACGCTTGGCTGCCATTACAGCTGCGGTGAAGTTCTGTAGCACATTCGTTCCAGGGCAAACGACAGAAGGGTTATATCTTTACGGCCCGATGGGTGTGGGTAAAAGCCGGATCGCTGGAGCAATTGCTCAAGAACTAGCCAAATGTGACATAGATGTTCTTATGGTTTATGTGCCAGATTTCCTACTTGAAGTTAAGGATGCTATTGGTTCCAAGACAGAAACAGTTGAGAGCAAGCTTGATTCTCTAAGGACAGCATCTGTACTGATACTTGATGACATTGGAGCCGAGACCTTGACCATTTGGACAAGGGATGAAGTGATTGGGCCTATACTTCAGCGGCGTATGGAGCGGCTGCCGATCATCTATACTTCCAATTTGACTATAAACGAATTAAGACATCACTTGGCTAACGTAAAGGATGCCAAGGAGATGGACAGAAAGCAACATGAGAAGAAGGCGGAGCGGATTATTGAACGGATAGAACCATTTGTAAAAACAATATCGGTAGGCGGAAGAAATAGACGGAGGGGATAGTTGAATGTGTAAAACATGTGGTGGTAAAACAGTGAAATATCAATTTGTTGGTGCAATGATGATGACGGCTCCTTGTCCTGCTTGTAATCCAAATGCGAAGAAGAAACCACAGGAGGAGAATCGTCCATATGAAAATAGTCGTTGATAGCGAACTGCTGGCTGAAGCCTTGGAAGATGCAAGTAAAGCCATTGCAAGCAAGAACATTATGCCGATTCTGGACTGTTTCTTGATTGAAGCTGGAGTGGATGGAGTCAAGGTCACTGGTACAGACACAAGAACAACGATACAGTCTTACATCTTCAGTGAACAGGTTCAGGTTGAGGTTCCTGGTCAAATCGCCCTCCCTAAAATCTCCCTTGAGGTAATTAAAAAACTCAGTGGTGATGTCAGCATAGAGAAGAAGGGAAATAACGTGATTATCATATCGCGTAAGAAGGAAATTGACATGGGTGTTATTGATCCAGAAGAGTTTCCAAGAGTGCCTGACATTGATGACAGCGAGTTATTTGAAACAACAGGTAAAGAGCTTAAACGGCTGTTCCGAAAAGCAACGTATGCTGCCGATCCAACAGGCAAGAATGCGGCAATCCTCGCTGGAGCACATGTATACATCAAGGATGGAGCCTTTGGAATTGAAGCAACTGATCGGCACAGACTTGCAAAAACGGAGCAGTACACTGAAGTGGGTAACTTGGGTGGAGCTGTCATTGAAGCCAAGGCATTAGGCGAGTTGCAAAAGATCGTATTGGATAAAGACAATCTGGAATTTGGATTTTCAAAATCATCCACAGGAGAAGTGATACACGTATTTGCGAGAACAGACCGATTCACTTTTTACTCCAGAGTATTGGAGGGGGCGTTCCCGGATGTTGGCCGGATGTCAATCGTGCCAGATGGCGTTACGGAAGTAGGCGTCGGAAAAAGAGAATTATTGAGCTGCCTCGATCTCATTTACACACTCGCCAAGGAAGACAAGCATAACCAGATCATTATCAGCATCACAGAAGATGAAGTGAGCATTCGCGGCAAAGGAAGAGAATCTGGGAAGGCAAATGAGAGTTTAGTTCCATTGTCATTTAAAGGTGAAAATTTCGCTGTTGCTCTTAATTCCAAATATTTCATAGATGCTATTAAAGCATTAGATGGGGAGAAGGTAACACTTATTTTTCCTGGTAAGTTGAAGCCAATTTATATCCTGGATGAAAGTGACGAGAGATCACTCCACATGGTACTCCCTTATAGGACGGAAGAAGTCTAATGAGTAAGTATAACGCAAAAAAAGTGATCGTTACTGAAGACGGAACGTTATTTACGGAATGGATTATTGAAAAGTATAACCTTGATGTAACCGGAATAAGCTTCGACAGCATAAAAGAGGGAGAATATTATCAGTTGCTTCTCCAGCAGCGGAAGTACGGAGAAATAAAAGACTTTGAATGTCATCCTAAGTTTGTATTACAGGAAAAGCCGAAGATCACCTATATCGCTGACTTTTTAGTAACGGAGTTGGACGACAGTCAGCGGGTGGTAGATATAAAAGGAGTGGAGACCTCCACATTCCGAGTCAAACTGAAATTGTTCCAAGCTAAATATCCGACTTTACCAATAGATATACTTGTTAAAAAGCGCGGGGAATTCATTCCTCTTGCACAATACAAGAAGGAAAAATCAGCGCGTAAACGAGCGGTGAATGCACTTAAAAAACGTGTAGATGAAGGGAGAAAGCAAAATGAAAATCAAACATACCGTAATCAAAAACGAGGACATTAATAAGCATCTTAACCAACAGGAGAAAGAAGACTTACTGCGCTTGTTTCATAAAATTCAGTATGGTCGAGTTTCGGAGGGGAAAGTTGGGTTTAACATGTACCTGGTCGTAAATACAGACGAAACTTACGCTGAAGACGTTGTACGCATCTTACAAGAAAACGGTCATTGGGAACCAACATACGATCCAAATCAAGTCGAGTTTAGGCAAGAGGGAGATACGATGGAGCTTCCAGAAACTGAGGTGGAGGCATGAATGGACAAAGCCCTGAACCCAAGGGCAAAGGAAACATTTCCTTACCTCATCTAAGGAACATTCTACTTGAACTTAATAGTCAATTGGGAGGTGTGCTCTGTGACTGAAGCTGAGAAAGATGAATTCTCCACAGCTTTATCTGAACGGTATGCGCAGGTTAAACATTTAAGTTCTTCTAACAGAGAATTGATAAACACTTGGGATACAGTGATTAGTGAGTTGCCTCTCGATATAAAATCAAAGTTTGAAGAAAAACAGAGTCAACTTTCGGCTTTGTATGGAGGTTTGGATATGAGTACTGTAGATTTGAACAATTTCGATGAACAACCTGTCGAAGTGCAACAAGCTATTGCTTTTTATGTTGGATACACAGTTAACGGGGTACAGGCTACTGCTCAGGAAAGACAAGCTCATTACGCTGTTTTGGAACAAGTCGGATTACTTGAACCCCTAAATCCGTAGTGGATTCGTAGTAAATTAGGTTCAAAATATAAGCATAAGCACAGGAAATGCGAAGGGAAAGGCGGATGAGTAATGGCCCATCAGACATTCTGGAAACCGGAGAAGAAAGTAAAAGAAAAGAAAGTGAGCAGCTTCGGGCGGAGCAAGAAAGACAAAAAGCCTGTACCGGAATGGAAGAAGGACATTTTAGCCCATCACCAATCCAGGCCAGGTTCGAAGGAGCGCGGCGATTTCCCGAAAGAAGTCATAGCTCAGCTTATTGAAGAATCAAACGGGATTTGTGAATGCTGCAAGATAGCAGAAGCAACGACAACTCACCATGTCTATCCGCGAGGCAGGAAGGGACGCGGAGTTAAGACAAACGGACTTCGGCTCTGCTGGCCCTGTCATGATCGGATACAAACGAATGAAGAACTGCTCCAGTTTTGGATTTCGGCCTTCCGTGATAAATACGGAGATCACTTCTGGTTTGATGAACAAGATTGGGAGGAATACAACCGAAAGCAAGAGGCGCGGCAGAAAGTTGAACAGGAGAAACGTAACCGCGAGGAATTGTTTAAGCCGGTTAAAGAGGTTATCTCGTCAGCGGCAGGCCGTTCGTTGAAGGCCAAAGAAGTTCGTTTGATAGAGATGATGGATGCAAATCAGATTGCAGTATTCGAAGCGCTGATCAACGATATTGTACGTGTAGAGGAAAAGCATCAAGTGCCGTTTGGGTACGGTCATTTCGATGATTAAAATTAATGAAATTCATATAACAACGATTGGAAGTGATTTATATGAAAGGGGATGAAATAAACAGAGACCCATTTTTCTCGGATATACCATGGGAAATAATCACGGATGAGCAAGGTAATGTGATTGGGGAAGTGTACATGTTGCTCTCATTCCCTCAATCGGAGAAACCAAAATGTAAACCGAAAAAAGCAAGGAAATAATTTGGGATAACAGAGGAAGGGAGACAAGATACACATGATCACAGCAAAGAGCTATTTCAGCGGCGCGGGCGGCATGGACCTCGGCATGATGGAAGCTGGAATACAAGTGGTAGAGTCGTTTGAAATCGACAGGACAGCCTGCGACACGCTGCGCCTGAACTTCGGGCACGCAGTCAACGAATCGGACATTACCAAAATAACTGTCTTGGACCAACAGGATGCGGATGTATACATCGGGACATTCCCTTGCACCAAATACAGCACCATTGCAGATATACACGGTACCCGGACGGGTGATGATCTGTTTCTCCACTTCTTCCGGCATGTTGCACTGGCACAACCGGAAATGTACATCGTGGAGAACGTACCGGGCATGAAGAAATTTCAGGTCGTAATGGAGTGCTTGACCCGGTTGCCAAACTATTACGTCCGGGTTGAGTGCCCGGTGAATGCGAATATGTGGCTGCCACAGGAGCGTAAACGACTGATTGTGATCGGCAGCAAGCGACCAATAAACGACTTGCCATACCCCGAATCAAGCCCGGTAAGCATGCGGGACATCATTGACGTAGGCAGCGAGGTATACGCTCCAGATTACGTTCAAAAGCGTCTGAACGGTGAATACAGGGATTTACCTATCGTCACAGACTTGGAAGGTAGGGCGCCAACGTGCGTGGCTCATTACGCAAAGGATAGATCAACGCGTCTGGTCAATGATGGACAGTCTATCAGGCCATACTCAGTTCGAGAGTATGCCCGGCTGCAAGGCTTCCCGGATTGGTTTCAGTTCGCCGGGACGGACAATGACGCTTATCGCCAGATCGGAAACGCGGTGGCTGTTCCAATGGGTAGATGGGCCGGAGAAGCGGTTAAACGCTATTTCGGTGTTGCATGAGGGATACCAAAGAGGAAGGGGAAGAGACATGAATACACGTTGGGATATTTACGAATGTGAGTGTGGTCTTGGTTACGCGATCCGGCAGGAAGTAAACAACGAAATCGAAGAACCTGCTTGCCCATATTGTGGTGGAACGAATGCAAGACTGATCCAGTTAAAGGACGGTGAACGCATTGAGTCAACTGGAACTAATAGATAAATCGGTCGTTTCCAAACCACCTACGGACTGGATCGGAGCAGATGGCAAAGTGTTGGCAATGCAGAAACATCCAAATTTTGCAGTCGGTGAGCTGGTCGCATATAAGATAGTCCCATCCATATATGATTCAACCAAAGTATTGGTGTACGACTGCATCAGCAAGGATCGGGGGAAAAAGAAAAACCCATTTCACTACGGGAATATTCATCATACCTTAACTGGCGGATTGTACGATGCCATCGAACGTGAATATCAGTTAGGAAACCCTGGTTGGTGGATGATTAACAAGCCATTAAAAGACCCATACAGTCAATGGCGCCCGTGGATCTGGAAGAATGACGAGGTAAAGAAAGAATTCATGGAATGGCATGCTGATCATTTCTACGGCTGGACAAAGGAAAAGTGGAAAGATAAAGGTCACACGTGGAAAAGAGAAGATAGGCAGATCGAGCAGGCAGCGGAACCTGTACCGGTTATCGAGAAAGAGGCAATAGAGCAATTAACACTATTTTGAGAGGAAGGGGCATAGCCTCTTCCCACCACATACCACATATCTGGGCTAGGCCCACCAAAGGAGAGATAACACAATGCCCGTAAATGACATTGTATACGTTGTGAAAAATGAGTCTACAGGAGACATCGAAATGGCCACCACCAACGATTTTGAAGCATGGTGTTACTACCGAGATGTACCAACGGTATCGCTCAGTGTGTTCATCAAGAAAAACATGGTTGGATACATGCCACCGTCAAACAAATAAGCTGTGAGGCCATACGGCCTCTTACCAAGGAGGGATATACAGATGGTACAAGTGAGAATAACGAAGCGGTTGGAACACTTTTATCATCTGGTAGGCCGTCCTGACATCCAAGTGTTTGCTTATGCAGAGTGCGCTGATGGCAATGTCTACTACCAGCATACGGACGGATGGGGAGAGTTGGAGTGGCAGCCTGTGCGTGAGTTTTACGGGGATTTCGAACGGATACGAGATTAGGAGGTACTCGCAGATGCTTAAACTGTGCCCAAGTTGCGGAGATGAATATCAAGATAGTTACGGATTTGATGAATGTGAAGGTTGTAGGGAGATAGATTATGAGGACGAAGGGGAGGAAGAACAGTCATGAGTAAGCAGGAAGAAATCAAACAAGCGTTGGCTGGGTTCTTGAAGCAAGAAGACAACCATTTGTTAATCAATGCGCCTGAGTATATATCATATCTACTGGAACAAGTCGAACAAAGCGAGAGCGAAGCGCAGTCATTGCGTCGTTCCCTCACAAGTGAAGCGGTCAAGAACGCAAGCCATAATGTCGATAACATGCGGCTCCGCAAGGAGCTTGAAGAGAAAGAAAATCACATAAAAGAAATTAAGACAGAAAAGGCCATTTTAGAGGGTGAGTTGTCTCAGGCAAATGCATACAAACACTTTGAAGCAGAACGGACAAAAGAAGCGGTTCAGCTTCATAAGGAGCTTGAAGCTGAACGAAAGCAAGCTGCAGCGGTTCGGAAAGCTATGCAAGACGTTCTGTACTATCTCCAACGCGACTCCTATATACCAGCACAGGACATTTTAGAACAGTATTTGGCGATGTCGGTGGGTCAGGAAGGAGAGGGGAACCATGAGTGACATCCATAATTGCGAAGGAACAGAAAAAACCAGAACGGTGATCAGATACAGTAATCCTGAAGATAGCTGGCTGATGATTACAGCCGATGGCGGAGAACATCAAATCATTCATTGCCCATATTGCGGAATTGAACTTGAGAATTAATATTCAGGGGTTGAGGCTCCGGCCTCTCCCTACTAAGGAGGATATAACACATGACATTCTTTGAATGGATGGACGGAAATCCTGGAACAGCGCTGCTGATGTGGTTGATTATGTTCCTTGCCATATCAAGTTTCAGCTTCAAACGAAAATAGGTTAGGGAGGATATATAGATGACACAAACAGCGTTGACCCGGGAGCAAGTCGAGAATGCTGAACCTGGAATCGATCTGAACGTGATGGTGGCTGAACATATTTTCGGATGGCGGCGCATAGCAGGCCCTACGCATGACTATGACGGCGCGGTTGAGCATGGAGAGGTGTTGATACCTCCGAACATGAGTGAAGCTCATGCTTACGCTATGATGCCGCCAAGAGGTAGTGTGCCTATAGGGTATTTTGTTAATCGAAACTGGTCAACAGACATGAATGATGCGTGGGAAGTTTTCGCCTCAAGTGGTCACCGTTCAGCTATTGAGACTAATCACAGCGGCGGATATATATGCAACATAAAGGGAGCGGATATATATGAATTAAACGCTCCAGAAGCAATATGTAAGGCCGCTCTATTGGCTGTACTGGACATATAGGAGGGATAGACGTGCATTGGTGGGACAAACAAGAAAACGAGATTAGCCAGTTTTTAAACTGCAAGGTTGGCGGATACGGTCAAAAAGAGATTCAGGAGAACTATGACGATGGCTTCTGCATGAGAGAAGAGGACGGCAGAGAATTGACACTGGACGAAGCGAAAGAATGGTACAAGGGCCGTCAGGCCACCGAAACGAACGAATAAACCCAGTGAAACGGGGGCCGGATAAGGTCTGGTCTCCCCAAATAGGAGGATATACAAGATGGATATAAAAGCACCGCGTGCATGGTACAAACCGTTGAGTGTTATGATTCAGCCGGAGAGTGTGGAAAGCATCAACTTTGAAACGAAGGTTATCGGTGTGTACATGGTTATGGATGGCAAAGGGTTCCACCGTCTCCGGCTGAGTGACTTTGAATTGATGTGGCCTGTTGGGATTCCAGATATGAACGGAAAAGCAATGTATCAAAAAGACATCATGAAGGTTCCTGATCTTTACGAGACACCAGAGAATACCCAAATGACTTACCACAATGCAGTTATCGACTTTAGCTCTTATACATTCTGGATCGGCAATGACCCATTATACGAAGATGCAGATTACATCTCAGCAGAGTGCGAAATCATCGGAAATGTCTACGAAAACCCGGGGTTGGCTCCCAAGGAAGGAGCGGATACAGAATGATAGAGTGGCACAAATGGGATAAGGAAAATTTTCCTGATCTTCTGGAGGAGGTAAAGTATGAATAACGATGATGTAGTTGTAGTGGTAAACAGAGAAGATGTCGAAGACACGAATAAAATCATTCAACTAAACTTTTTCTCTGATGTGGATGAAGTAGATATCCGCAAAACCAAATGGTTACTCGGAAAATATGTAGACATGGTGGACATCATAAAAAACTATGAATTTTCGCTTCAGCAGATGGAAAACGGGATGTCAGCATACGAGTTGTTGTCTGCGGAGGGATCGGTTGCGAAGCGTGAATCAGGACATGAACTGACAGCGGATGTAACAGCAAATTCGGTCATCATGAAGGACAAGCGGCACGCTAACTACAAACTTTACGTAGCAATATCCAACAATGTCCGATTTGCAATAAATAATCTAAGAGACCCACATGAAGGAGTAGCAGCTAGATTGCTATTTTTGGAAGGTAAGAAATACTTGAAAGCGCAGGAGTATATGGAGAAAGGATATCGAAAGGATGTGCCAGGTATAGCGGCGACTACATTTGCAGATAAGAGGCGCAGAGCTATTGCTAATATTGCGAATAGTCTTAAATTCAACCGCACGTTAGACTTTGTAAAAATTGATTACGGTCGCGGAAGGAACAAAGAAGGAGAGATTGGATTAAGAATGCTCACGTCATAGTTAAGCAGTAAAAAGGCTCTGTCAGCTAAATATTGACAGAGCCTTTTTATCATTCACGCTCAATAATGTATATCACCAATATAAGTGTCATGCATGTACCAGTTTCCTGTTCCGGTGAAACGAACTTCAATGTGTCCGGAATAATTACCAATTACCTTTATGTAGCTATAATTTGCATCAGCAATGAGGTCCCATGCCTTGCTATCGATTTTGTACGATTTCTTTTGAGTAATTTCTCCTACCCAACCTAAACCACCAGATGCATTTGCACTAATAGGATTTTGTACAGATTTTATATCATTGGTTTTGTCGTCATAAGAATATGATGCTGACACGGAAATATCATAAAGCTTAACTCCTAAAGCTGCATTGACCCTGAAGTAACCGGAAGCGGTTTTGTTTTGTACCACTTGTGCTTCAATTTTATCTGAGGGTTGTACAAAGTTTGAACCACCAGCCTCGATAGTAAAACCATTACCAAGATCAATGATTTGATGCGGATTGGCATCGGAAACATTTAGAGTTTTCAGAGCCTCGTTTACTTCAGCAACAGTTGGGATTTGGTCAGTGGTATAGACTCTTTTCATTTTCTTATTGATAGGAGCATTGTTCAATTCTTGTACCGAAACAATAGGTGCGCTAGCAGTAGTGTCAACTTGAGGCGCCGCGATCGCACTACCAGCCATGATAGTGGACATTAACACGGCTGTAGTTAAGAGTTTTGCTGCTTTACTAATCTTTTTAAAGGTTTTCAATTTCATCTCTCCCTAAATTTACTTTTTATTCCTTTTAAAAGATAACAAAATATGGTATAATAAGTCAATGGATTACTGTAAAGGAGATGTTAAATATATCAAAAAATGTATTTAATCTTTTTAAAATTATAATTTTTATTGTTATTTTATTATTCGTTCTACATTATTCTATTCGTTATCAAATATATTTATCTAGTGAGTTTCCAAACAGTATCTTTATAAGGCTAGTGAATCCGATGTTACCAATTTGTGCTCTTGGATTTTTGGTCGGATTTTATCCAGCATTCTTCCCATTATCAAAAAAAAATACGCGATTCCCTACAAATAAAGTACTGCTGAGTTTAAGCGCCATAACATTAGCGTTCTCCATAATATTCATTTTGACAGGAATTTACTCAAATTTTTACTTTTTCAGTATAATAATTGGTGTCATTTCATATTTCCTATGGGGAAATCTCGGATATACTTTATCAAAAAGAATCTATATTGGAAAATAATATTTGAGATGCAGTATCTAGATCCAAATAACTCGGAGTTACAAATATCTTCTACGATAATTATCTTTATGAACCCAAAATTCGCAGTGAATGCGAAACAAAAGCATGTTATCTTAAATCCATATAATAACGTAAATAAAAGGTCGCTCTTAGGAGCGGCCTTTTTGTATTGGAGGAAGAGTATGGAAGGTCATTTTTACAGCAGAAACGAACCGGCTATCCCGAGGATTTCTGACAAGCAACCCGAGAAATGTCGGGGGTGCTGTTTGGGAACATGGACAGGGGTTGTCCAGTTGTGTATTGTGCCGCGTTGCTGGAAGAAGTATGAGGATTCAAAGAAGGTGATTGAGTGAAGAAGGTTCAGCCTATCCGCGATGAGCGGGTGATTGACGGCATGAAAGAGTACTTCTGGATTCAAAGTATACGGAATTACTTATTTTTCTGCATTGGAATTTATAGTGGGTTACGGGTATCGGACTTATGTCGGCTACGGGTGATCGATGTGAAAGGAACACACGTCAACCTCGTTGAACAGAAAAACAAACATGCCAAGAAATTCATTATCCATCCAAGTATACGTCAGGATTTGGACAGGTATATTGCCAACATGAAGGATACGGATTTCCTATTTCCAAGTAGACAAATTAAAACTGTCAGCCGCATGCGGAACCAACCGATAGATCGGACAACAGCATACCGATTCTTGAACAAAGCAGCCAAGGAGTTTGGTCTAAAAGAGATTGGTTGCCATACGCTACGGAAGACATGGGCATACCGCCTATACATGGACGATCCAGAGAACCTAGCGTTACTAATGGAAATGTTCGGTCACAGTGATCCGAGAGAGACTTTAGACTATATTGGGCTGACTCAAGACATGATGGACAGAGCAATTCTGAGATTAAGATAAAATGAGTGAAACATAATTAGTCATTTATTGCACTCATCTGATTGAGATAGAGACATTAGATGAAGCAATCCATTTTTTTATGCCCAAAATGAGTGAAACAGAATTACCTTTATGTTTCAGTCAAATTACATTATTTAGTGGATATTAAACAATAACGAAGCCTCCGATTCTCGTGCAGGCTTATTTTCAATCGTAACGTTTGACCAATACTGACCTTAAATAGGAATTCCAACTCAATTACTTGAAAGTGGTGATAATTTTGTGAGCAGGAAACAGAATCCGAATCGGAAGAAAGCGTTCAAAATATGGAAAGATAGCGGTTCGTTAATGAAACCGAAAGAGATAGCGGAAAAGTTAGGTGTTACACCTGAATCCGTCCGTAAGTGGAAGTCATTGGATCAATGGGAAGACAAAATAAATAACAGACCAGGAGCTCCCCGAGGGAATCAAAACGCTAAAGGTAACCGGGGTGGGAAAGGTGGCCCTCCAGGTAACTCAAAGGCAGTAACGCATGGTTTGTTCCGTAAATTTGAGCCGCAAGATCCCGAGTATCTTGAAATACTTGATATGGCACAACAGATGGACCCTGTGGATATTATTTGGTACGACATTACAAAGGGATTCCAGAGGATTGTTTGGGCGCAACGCATTTTCTTTGTTAAAGACAAGGATGACATAACAAAAGAATTAAAGCGCGAGAGACCTGGTGAATATGGTGACGAACAAGAATGGGAAATTCAATTCGCAGGGGATAAGTACGCAAATTACATCAAATCTGAAGCAATAGTTATGAGGGAGATCAGAGGGGCTATAAAACAGTTCATGGCAATATCTCATGAGGATGACGAACGCAGATTGAAGTTGGATCAGATGCAGGCCAAAGTTGATAAAACCCGCCTGGAGATCGAGAAACTGAAAAATGGTGATGGAGATACTGAAGACGATCTGATTGAAGACTGGATAAAGGCGGTGGAGTCAGGTGAGTAAAGAGTCTCCACAAACGAAACGCCGCTTTGCTGCATTCAAAAAACGAATTCCTGAGTACCGGAAGAACCCGGTTCTTTTTTGCGTGGAGCTGTTGAAATTTACGCCGGACGAATGGCAAGCTGAAGTGTTGATGGACATTGCTGGGAACCCGCGAGTGTCTGTACGATCTGGTCAAGGTGTAGGAAAGACGGGGCTTGAGGCGGCGGTGGCACTTTGGTTTCTCTCGTGCTTCCCTTTTCCAAAGGTCATATGTACAGCTCCGACACGTCAACAGCTTCACGATGTATTATGGGCTGAGATAAGCAAATGGCAAGAGAAAAGCCCTTTACTAAAACGGATACTCAAGTGGACCAAAACGAAGATTTACATGCGAAATTATGAGGAACGATGGTTTGCTACAGCCAGGACAGCTACCAAACCAGAGAACATGCAGGGCTTTCACGAGGACTACATGTTGTTTATTGTGGACGAAGCATCAGGTGTTGAAGATCGTATTATGGAAGCAATACTGGGTACGCTCTCAGGAGAATTTAATAAGTTACTCATGTGCGGTAACCCAACCCGAACCAGCGGAGTATTCTATGATTCTCACAACCGAGATCGTGCTGATTACAATACACATAAAGTATCCTGTTTGAACAGTCCTCGGACAAGCAAAGAGAATATAGCTATGCTTGAAAGAAAGTACGGAAAAGGATCTGATGTTTGGCGTGTCCGGGTTGAAGGTGAGTTCCCGCGAGGGGAATCTGAAACATTTATTGCGCTGGAAGTAGCTGAATTCGCAGCAAAAGAAGTCAGGTTGTCTCCGGTTGGTGAGATCTTAACCATTGGCTGTGACGTTGCTCGTTTTGGAGATGATGAAACATCCATATATGCAGGCTTAGGGCCAGTAACAGTTGGGCAGCATCATCATTTCAAAAAAGATACGATGGTTACTGCTGGCTGGGTGTTGAACTTGATAAGGGAATTGCTTCCGCAGTATCCAGGAGTGGTCCATACGAGAATCAGAATAGATGATACCGGCGTGGGTGGTGGAGTGACGGATAGGCTGAATGAGGTCATTGCTGAAGAGGGGCTTCCTTATGAAGTCATCCCGATAAACAACGGTTCATCTTCATTGGATGATCATTACGGAAATTTAGGTGCAGAAATGTGGGCTTCCATTAAAGGACAATTGGAACAGAATATGAGCAATTATATGAACGGCGACCCTGCTGTATTACAACTACCTGATGATGATGTATTGACATCTCAGTTGACCACAAGAAAATGGTCTATGACCAGTAAGGGAAAGATACTCCTTGAAAGTAAGAAGGACATGAAAAAACGAGGATTAAAATCACCGGACAGAGCAGACGCATATGTACTCACTTTTGGTGAATATATGTTGGGAGCACCTCAAGCTATAATGCTTCCGACAATAGGAGGTATAGCAGTGAAAAGGTGAATAAGGATGTTCCGTATATGCCCGATTCCATACTTTTCATGACTAAAAGATGTCATTAATTAATCTTAATATTTCTACCGAGCTATTTGTTTAATGCTATTATTATTTAATGATGAGGTTTAAGAAGGGGTGAATTATGAGAATAAAATCAGTTGTTTTTAAAAGGAGCAAAAAAGGACTTGAAGAGCAATTAAAAGAAAGTATTGATATTATCAATGGAAGCATTCAACTAATTCAGATGGAAGGTAGAAAGGCATTTCTAAAGGTTATTGCTGTACAACTGAGACTTATGTTGTGCGATGAAATTCCTTTAATTAAATCAGCTATAAGTGATGATTTAAAACTTCCTGTATTAAGCGACGACTTTAAAATTTTAGAAGGTATAAAGATAATTAATGTTCACAACATGTTCTCTGATAGTTCAAAAATTCCAATGGACAAGTGGTTAGAACAAAAAATTTGTAAAGTAACTATCCGTATTCCATTTCCTAAAAATATCTTCTGTTCTAAATGTAATCAGCATCATTCTGTTAAGAAAGAGCATTACAATATGAGCGTTTCATCAACTGCACAGACAATGTTATATTTTCAATGTAAGAGGTGTCGTGAATCATGTGAGATCAATATAAGTAACTATGATAATAATGAAACAGTTCGAATACCAATTGTTACTTCAACATCAATTATGAGTCTTATTCGTTCTCAAGCAAATAAGAATGGTGGGGCTCATGTTGACAGAGAAGTTAATTTATATGATTTGGGTAATTTTGATTTAGATAGTTATCTGATACCTATAGCAAGAAGTGTTATACAATCTATAGAATCTATAAAATCTTTATAATTCGTAAAAGCATTTATGTAGATAAGGCGAGAACGAGATGCGTAAATTCACTACATCTTATGACGGATCGTCTCTCGCTTTTTATATTTATTGCAGGAAATTAGTCCCAATTGTCGAAAGGTGTAATAGTAAATTTCACACGCTTGGGGGCAGAGTTATGGCTAGAAGGAAAAGTAAGGCGAAACAGGAAGAAGAGTTGTTCCAAGGCTTAGCTGGTATGGCAATGTTGGGAGGTGTTTTTGGAACCTATTCTTTAACAAAATCTTGGCAAGCTTCACTTGTCGTTGGATTTCTTGGTGTTGTTGGGATTATTGTTTTAATGATCATCATTCAACAAAACCGCGCTGAACGACTTAAGAGATCAGGGATTGCCGAGATAGATAAAATGGATGGAGTACAGTTTGAACATTATCTTGGACATCTGTTTCGTTCACAAGGGTTTAAGGCAGAGGTTACGAAAGCTGCAGGTGATTATGGTGCCGATCTGGTTATCTCAAAAGATGGGAAGAGGATCGTTGTTCAAGCTAAACGTTATAAAAAGAATGTTGGATTAAAAGCTATTCAAGAGGTTCAGGGAGCCAAGGCACATTACAGAGCAAATGGAGCATGGGTTGTTACAAATAGTAATTATACAGAACAAGCATATCGACTTGCTAAATCAAACGGGGTAAGGTTGATCGCTAGAGACGAATTGGTTGAGATGTTGCTTGTTATGAAAGAGAAATTATCTGCTTCAAAGAAAAAGGCGAATGTAAAGACGAGTGCCTAAGAAAAATAACGAGGAAATGCGAGTGGATCATCTTCAACTGTTCCCGAGAGTACTTTGAGAACAAAAAACTTTATTATACATACCACAGCCAAAGTCGATCTTTCACTGGATCGGCTTTTTTATTGGAAGAATTGAAGTGATTAGCAGACGACGGAAGAAAATACGTGTTCATCCTAGTAAGCAGCCGGAGAAATGCAAAGGTCGTGTACGGGGAAGATGGGATGGAGTAAAGCAGTTTTGTAGTAGACCTGTTTGTACTAAGAAATAATTTATTGTCGTATATTGTATCATTTTGGAAATCCAGTTATTATTGTTCGGGGGTGCTCAGAAATATGAACAATAAAAGCAAAGTTCAGAATCCACTTACAATAATTGCAATTTTCGCGGGAATTGCTGAAATAGCAGGAACTGGAGTGTTGCTAGGCTTGCCTTTAGAGATACAAAGTACATTTATATGGTTTGTTATGTTATTCCCAGTTGGATTGGTAACAGCATTCTTTTTGGTTTTGTTATTCAAGCACAACGTCCTTTATGCTCCGAGTGATTTTGTTGACGAGAACAATTTTATGAATCTACTTCAAAATAAAAAGGTTCAACATGAGCTTATAGAAGTTGTGGATTTGCTAGAACAGGTAAAAGAAAGTAACACAGCAAATGATCATCTCAAACAAACTCTTAATGAGGCTATGCTTAAACTTGAAAATGCAAAACAAAACAATGAAATGAGCTCTAATAAGATAATCAATTCCGAAAAATTTATAAAAAATTATTATTATGATTTAGCTACGGAAGAAGCAATAGTCGATATTCTTCAAAAAAGAATAAACGGTATTTCCTTGTCTGAACTATCATTGGAATTAAATATAGGACTAAATGTTACCAAAGGTCATGTCAGTCGTTTGATCGATAAAGGGCGAGTTATGAAGGAAGACGGAAAATACATTTTAACATAGCATCCATTGTGGTGCTTTTTCTTTTGCTCTCATCTGATAGAATGTGAGACATTCTAAGCTTGTTTATATGAGAACGTATGTTTACGGAGATCAGTCAATTGAAGAGCGGAGAACAGCGACTGAGTGAGCGTACGCATACATATGATAGTCACCGAAACGGTGAAACCAACTCAACACAAATATCTCTCTTGACCACCGTCTTTTATTATCTGATACTGGAAGATATTGCGGCAGAAATAGATTGGGAGTGATTTGATGAAGAAGAAGTATATTGCATTGATTTTTTTAGTGATTTTTGGAGCTTGGTTATTCTCATGGTGGGCTATAAGTACTTGGATTAACGCAAGTTACCGAGGGACGTTTGGAGACATGTTTGGAGCTGTCAATTCGTTATTCTCGGGGCTTGCTTTTGCAGGGCTTATCTATACCATCTCGGTTCAAAGAGAAGAGCTAAAGGAGACGAGAAACTCTACAGTTATGCAAACCGTTGAGCTAGAACTTCAGAGAAAAGCTATTGAGATGCAAACTGATGAATTAAGGTTACAGAGATTGGAAAGCGAGAAATCTGCTAATCAATTGGAGGGTCAAAAGAAGTTGTTAAATCTTCAGATGGCTATGAGTGTAGTTAATGAGCTGATCAATACGAAGAGAAATAGGAAACAAGATATATACTATGATTCGCAAAAAGGGGCTGACGCAATTAAATATATGACAAACGTGAATTATATATTCTGGAAAGACAGTAGGGCGGTGAAATTATATCTTGAACTATTTTATTTCATTCTTAAATTTATAGAAGATTATGATCTTGACGATAAACAAAAGAAAATACTTAGGGATTTGTTAATTGTGGAGACTACTGATGATGAGGTTAAACTTTTTTACATAGAGGCAGGTTCAGACGAAAATAAACTAAAATTGCTCAAGGTAAGTGGTTTTGATTCACAAAAAATTTAAGAGCGATAAGCCAATCTAGCTACTTAAAATATGGTGGATAGCTTAAAGAACAACTTGATGAAATTTTACAAGATCAACGAATAAAAATTGGGCACCCATAGTAGTGCCTTTTCTTTTGGAGGAAAAACTATCCTGATGTCGAATTATGAAAGACTGGGGGGAGCGCTTTGAAAATTAGTGATGTTATAGATTATTCATTAGAATCTATAACCGGCAGGATCAAGAATGCACCAAGTCAAAAAATAGCTGAACTTGCAAGTAACAATGTCCTAAGAAGTACGTTTGCGATCACAAGTACATTTGCCATTTTAACTGAGGAGTTAAAGAAAGAATTAATATACTTAATTCAGGAAATTTCTCAGACTGAAGTTAGAAAAAAAGATATATCTACTCTTCGGGTTAAACTCAATGAGTTTATTCTGTCTGAATTTAAGGAGCATGAGAGACATTTGACAAGTTTGAACATCTTCACTAAATTCGCAAGTCCGGAGATCATCAAATTTATAAATAAAGAAATTGATGACACTAAGTCATCAGTGGAACTGAAGCTGTTGATTCTCGAACGGAAGCTCAGTGAACGACAGCGGCAAATTTATTGGGATTTAACTAAAATAGCACTTTCCGCAATAATAGGCGGTGTAATAGGAGCATATATCAAAAGTGCAATCGGATCCTAGGCGAAGGGTAACTTTCATTATGTCGAAGGGAGGTGGTAAGATGGAAAACGATAATTGGCCACAAAAGATAAAAGTTATTATGGATAGCGGTAAAGAGTACGAGACAATTATGGATTTAAAAAAGTTTCTAAGTTTTATCGAACCGAATAAGGGGAGCTTTTGTTTGTTTGGAACTAGAGTTTACATAGATCCAGCACATATCTCATCATTTGAGCTCCCAGAAGACGAAACAAAATAGAATTAAGAAAGAGCATCCTTCGGGGTGCTTTTTCTTTTGCTCTCATATGACAAGATATGAGCCTGTTTAAGCTTCTCAGCATGAGAACGTCCGTTTGCAGGGGGCACCCATTGGGAGAGCGGAGAACAGGCGCTTAGTGAGCGTACGAACGTATTTGAGCCAAACCACAGGTGAAACCAACTCAACTCAAATACGAGCCTTGACCAGCCTCATTTATTGTCTGATACTGGAAGATGTTCTATCAGAAATAGATGAGGAGTGGAAATATGAAAAAGAGCGGATCAATATTTTGGATTGCTGCTTTTGGAGTGTTAGTATGTTGGATTTTTACGTGGATTTTCATACCAATGATTTACAAAGAATCCGAATTTGGTGCAGGGACGTTTGGAGACATGTTCGGGGGAGTCAATGCGTTGTTCTCTGGTCTTGCTTTCGTTGGGTTGATCTACACGATATTATTACAAAAGCAAGATCTCGCACTGCAGACTAAAGCTATTAAAGATCAGACTACAGAAACAACTCGTACTGCTAATGAACTTGAGCGTCAAAGAAAACTGTTATATTTTCAACTTGTTGTTGCACACGTAAATGAATTGATTGCTATCAAGAATAAAAAAATAGCTCATCTAATCATTGAAATAAATTATAAAGGTTCGATAACTGTTTATAGAGGAATTACAGGTATAACAGAATTAGTTAGAAAGAATCAATCCTCAGATAAAAAATATTATCCGAACTTAAAGCAATGGATGGATTCTTTTTTTTACATTCTTCAGTACATTATTGATTCTGAATTGGAGGACACCTTTAAGAACTCAATTGTTGAGTTAGTCTTTATTGAGGTTTCTGAGTCAGAAGTTCATGTTTTATATGGTATGAATAGAGACGACAAGCATCGTATCGAGCTTTTGGATAGATTTCGTTTACGACAAAAAATGTAATGATGTAGGGGTGCTTATATAGCATCCTTTTTCATTTTAATAACTATGAGGTGAGACATGAACATCAGAATCGTGCCAATCGATCAGATTAATGCAGTAGCCTATAACCCTCGCCTTGACCTGCAACAAGGTGATCCCGAGTATGAAAAGCTTCGCCTTAGCATAGAGGAGTTCGGTTATGTGGAGTCAATCGCCTGGAATGAACGTACTGGGCATATGGTCGACGGTTATCAGCGCTACAAGAAATTAGACTGTGACCAGTAAAGAGGAAATATAATTTTAAAGTAAGAAGAACATGAAAAAAGGGGGTTAGAGTCATTTGACATATAAGATATATGTTCTCACCTTTGGATAATATTTGCTGGGAGAACCTCAGTCTGTTAGTGTGCCACTAAAAGATAAAATATTAGTTTTAATCTCTGCGTATTAACTGGGTAGGCTCTGATGTAGAAGTCCCAATAATTAAAATAAAATTGTCACTTCTTTCCTACTTTCTTTTCTGATAATATCGGAAATATAAAAAAATGGATGGTGAGTACTTTGGATAATGCACAGTTGTTGTTCAAACAAATTGTTGATGGTGGTTATAACGGAATAAAAAATATGATCGGAACTACAGAAGAGAATCTCTTTTTGGATTTCAAAAGAAAAGCAAATCCTCTTGTGGATGGATTAAAAAGAGAAGATAAGACCACATATGCTAAGGCACTATCTGGCTTTTCTAATGCCAGTGGTGGAGTTATTGTGT
The DNA here is from genome assembly GCF_031844205.1 of Paenibacillus sp. RRE4. NCBI lineage: Bacteria > Bacillati > Bacillota > Bacilli > Caryophanales > Paenibacillaceae > Paenibacillus > Paenibacillus sp. RRE4. Next base: position 3,252,820 of record NZ_JAUZUT010000001.1, on the reverse strand, counting down.
GGGGAATAGACGCAAGAAAAGAAGGGAATACGGGGCCAGATGTAGCCAGTGAAGAAAAGCCAATAGCTGGGCTTAAAAGGTTCTTAACTGACCTAAATAGTCTTATTAGCGATGCTTTGGATCCAGTTAATACAGGAGTCATTAATAGAGAGATATACTTAAACGACGATTCAGAGTGTGACAAAGGATTTATAGTGTCCTACGTCCCTGCAAGCGATCTCCCTCCTCATAGGGCAATGTGTACAGAAAATATTTATTACACTAGAGCGGGAGATAATTTTATAATGATGGAACATTTTATGCTGGAAGACGCATTCGGAAAAAGGCGCAAACCTCATTTAGAGATCTTCACTAAACTAGTTAGGCACCCAATTAGCATAATGAATAATAATCAAAAGTTCCATGTTCTTATTGGAATAAAAAATGTTGGGAAATATATGGCTAATTATCCCTCATTAAGAGTGAAAGTCCTAAACGGATGTAACTATTCTAAGGAAGATCGTTTCAATAGTTATACAGTGATCAATTTAAAAAGAGTTATACAAACCAACCAAAAGACTGAAGAAACAGGACTCTTTTTCACTGGAGGTAACGATGATTGCATCCATCCAAATACTTATCTAGAGATAACAAGGCTAGACCCGGTTCCTAGGTGGACAGAAAGAGAATCATTAATAAAATTAGGGATGAACAATGAAAGATTGATTTTTGAATACAGTTTGTTCGCAGAAGGATTTTCAGAAAAAATAGGTACTGTTAAATTTACTCCAGATCAGATAAGGGAATTGCTAGAAATTTGAGATCCATTACTACCCAATGCTCCTTTTAAAATTATCTGTAGGATAGAGAGCTAGAAAATGAAACGAAAAAATGTAAAACTATATATGATCTGGGTGATTCATTCTCTAGTCTTAGTCGTTCCTGATTGATCGCCTTTTTTATTTGAGAAATACCAGTTTTCTAGTATTTAATCTTAATAAAGTATCAGGGGAAATCGTACTTAATATCGAATAATGATTTTTAAAATCTATCTTGAGGTGATAGAAGTGATCATAACATCTAGCAATATAAATTATGTAAAAATAGAACCTTACGAATTATGTCCATGCGACTCTGGCAATAAATTTAAATTTTGCTGTTTTGAAAAGGCAAGAAACCACAAACAAAAAAGTAAAATTGATTCAACTTACACTGATGCAAGAATTAATCATATTATAAAGCAATTCTGGGAAACTACTGACTTTAAAACTTGTCTAGGTTTTATAAAAGAGGAATGCGAGGGTGATATAAAAAGTGCTCACTCAATTCAAAACAATAGAATATTGAATAGAATTTCAAAGAATGGACATGTATTTAAAATAGAAACAAAGGGAACTAGAGATGGTTCACAATCCACCCTCGAAAAGATTAGTAAGAATAAAGCCAGTACCTTTTTTGGTTTTTGCGACAAACATGACACCGAACTTTTTCGAGATATCGAGGTGAAAGGATACATAGGCAGTCCTATCCAAGACTTTCTTTTTGCGTTCAGAGCTCATTCAATTGAACATCATAAAAAGATTAGACAGTTACAAACAACTAAAAATCTTTTTAAAGAGATACCTAGCGCTATGGTGAACCCCGATTCAGTTTATCCTTATAGAGTTGCACAGCTTGATGTGAGAGATCATCAGTTGGATTATAGTTATTTCAGAGAACACTTCTTAATGGGGGAATACAACGTTGTAAAAACTATCAGATATACTTTAAATTACGAAGTGCGTTTTTCCGCCAGTTCTTCTTTTACTGTAAAGCATGACTTAAATGGTAAAACTCTTAACGATATTCACGGTCTCGGAATTGAAAAAATGCCATCAATCTTTCTTAATGTTTTTCCTGCTGAGGGTAAAACTCATATACTTATTTCGTATCTATTGGCAGATGAAGCAATTTATAAAGAATACTTTGAGCAGATAAGGATCCTTCCCGAGAAGGAATTATTAAACTATCTGAACTTTCTGATTATTGAGTATACAGAAAATGTATTTTTTGATCCTGATTTTATTGGAGAAATGTCGCAAAAACAAAAAGATTCTTTGTTAAGAAGCTTTGAAAGCTCGATTTACTTATTGGAAAAGTTGTTCTTGATTGAAGAGGAAAACTACTTTGAGTTTAATTTATTTGATAATAAAATGATTATAAATCCGTAGTAACCTAGTACAAAACTAATGATATTATAAATCCATAGAAGTATGAAGAAAAAGAGGGTAAGGAAAATTTTCCTACCTTCTTTTTTATATGTCTGGAGGTGAAACATTGAAATGGTATCATAAAGCTATTTATTCATTTGCGAATTCAGTTCTTCCGGCCGCCGTAAAGCGTCAGATGATGGGTATTGGTAGAATGACCACGCCAAGATCATCAAACGGATGGGATATTTTCAATTGGCTACCGAAAAAATATCAGAGTGCACACAATATTGATCTAACAAAGCTTCAAAATCACACAGCGGAAGAATTGCTTGAGATTCTTATTTCTGTTCATCCAGACATATCTCATGCACTATACAACTTCTTGCGTATGGGAGATACGGCACTTTCGTTTACAGCCAAGAAGCAGAGTGGCAGTGACGACAAAAGCGGACAGAAGGCTTTGGACTCCATCAAAAATATGCTAGACTCTCCGCTTCCTTCACCGGGTTATCTACACGGAAGATCATTGGATAAACTAGACACAATCCAGCGTATGATGATCATGGTTCGCGGAGCTTGTGCAGGAGAAGTTGTTTTGAATGAACGGTGTAATGATGTGATTGATATTATTCCGGTTGATCCAGCGACGATTTGGTTTCGGAGGGAGAATGGAACAGATAGGTTGGTTCCTTGGCAGTATGTGAAGAACCCACGTCCTCGATCCGGCGAGGAATGGTTCGGTCAGTATAAGAAGATCGATACACCGACCTTCATTTATGAGGAATTTGATCCGATGGTGGATGATCCGTATGGAAGAACCCCTATCCTCCCGGTACTTCAGGCAGTTTTTTTCCATCTGCAAGTGTTACAGGATTTAAAGGCGGTAGTACACAACCAAGGATATCCGAGACTTGATATATCGGTGGTTGAGGAAATACTACTGAAAAACATGCCTAATCAGTACAAAAACAACCCAACTGGTCAACAGCAGTGGTTAACTGAACGTATGACTGAAATAATGGGGCATTTCAACTCTTTGAATCCAGACGATGCCATGATCCATTGGGATAGTGTAAAAGTGGAGTACCTGAAGGGTGGCAACTCAGGCCCGATGATTGATATCAAGAAATTGATTGATATCATCGACACTCAGATGGCAACTGGATTGAAAACGTTGCTTACCTTGCTTTCAAGGCATCAAGGTTCCACGGAAACATATAGTTCTGTGGATACACAAATATATATCAAGTCTGTAGAGTCCGCCCGGAACGTAACCAAGCGTTTCTGGAAGCGGGCTTTTTCTATGGCTGCTAGAGTACGTGGTGTTCAAACAATTGTGGAAGCAGATTACGCTCCAATTGATTTGCGTTCTGAAATGGAGCGTGAACGAGATTTAAGGGCTAAGCTGAACAACTATGTGCTTGCAGAAAAGGAACGTTACATCACATCTAAGGAAGCTGCTACAGAGGCTAGATGGATCATGGGTCTTGATCCTAACATTCCGCGTGAGTTAATTACAGAACTGGAGAATAAGCGCTCTACTACTCAAACACAGCCTTCTGTCACTCCACAGAATGAGTGAGTTGGCAAGTTTACTATATCAAGGAGGTGAAGAAGTAAGTGGCAAAGCCAAGTCCCGAACAACTGGCAAGAATAAATCAATTAGCTCGCGTTCCTCTTACCGAGGATGAAACTTATGTATTCCCCGCTAAACTTGTGGGAGACCAGATCATTCCACGTCGATTCTATCGGTTAACACCTAATTTCCTTCGAAAGATGGCCGTTCAAGCCAGAGAGGGTGTTTCATTGTTGTTGGATCATTCCTGGTCAAATTTAGGAATTATGACTATACCACTAGGTAGAACATTCGACAGTCGGCTGCAAATGGATGGGGATGAATTGGCCTTATATGCAGATCATTACATGAAGCTGGGGCAAGAAGTCGGAGATATCAAGATAGATCAGATAGCGGAAGGAATTGACGCTGGAACGATCTTTGATACTTCAATTGGTTTCACGGTAAGTAGCCAGACATGTTCCATTTGTGGACAAGAATATTTCGGTGGAAGTTGTCCTCATATTCGTGGAAGAGAGTACGATTCTAAACTTTGTACGGTTGACATTAACGATGGCGAACTAATGGAAAATTCCCTTGTCTTTGACGGTGCTTATCCAGGTGCTGGAGTAGTGGGTATGAGTAGCATTGCTGAAACGCAATCATCTGTAAAATGGGAGGCTTTATCTGAAGATGTGAAGTCACTACCGAGTGGCGGACGCGTCTTTTATTCTTTTAGCGGAAAATCAGGTCTTGACGGATTTGTGATCAGGCAAGAAAAAAACAATGAGGCTGAAACACAAGCCAAAGGAGATGACACTGTGAACGAAGAACAAAAAGCTGCTTTGGCAGCAGCACAAACTCAAGCTAATGCATTGGCGGCAGCGAATGGCGTACTCGGACAAGTTCGGGCAGTATTGGGTGTTGAAAGTGATACTGATATCCCGGCAAAGATTACAGCGTTGAGTGCTCAGGCTGTAGATGGCGCAGCATACAAAGTCAAGGTAACTGAACAAGCATGTGGAGCTGGTGTCCGTGCGTTGGGTGATGCCTTTAATGTTGAGGCAATGAAGACGGCTTTGTCACATCTGCCGGTATCTGAAATTGAAAAGATAGGCGCCAGTTATGAAGCGCAAGCACAGGCTGCATTGGGTGGCGGTGGTCGCCATACTCAAACAGGAGATATTAATCTTCCAGAAGGCGCAGTGGATGGAAAGCAACCGGCAAACGCACAGGCCAATGCAGGCCAAAAAACAACCGAACAACTTCAGGCCGATGCTAAAGAGGCTGCGATTGCCGCGCTGAAAAACACCGGCAGAGGTAATCTGCTGAAGGAGGATAAGTAATATGATCCAATCTCAATACAATGGTGCCCCTGGTCCTGGTACGGTCTACACTCAAGAATTCATCGAAGTTCTTGCCTCAACAGACCTTCAGGCCAAACTCCCTGGAGGCATTTTGCTCAAGAAGGGACAGGGCGTTCTGAAAAAGGGGACTGTTATCGGCAAGATCACCGCAGCCGGAGCAGACAAGGACAAGGCAGTGGCATATAAAGCGTCTGCAAACGATGGTTCTGAAGTAGCCTTGTGCATTCTTGACAATGATTGCGATACAACTCTCTCTGACATCGGCGCATCTGCGTGGATTGCCGGAATATTTACTGAGTCAAAACTGACAGGCATTGATACAGCGGCTAAAACAGCGCTGAAGCTTTGCTACTTTGTATAAGGGGGAACAACATAAATGGCAAACGTACTCGACCCGTACTTCCTTACGGAAGTCGTTCAGAACATTCGGACAGATATTAACAGTTTTCGAGGTGCTCAAATCCTGACAAATGGTGTGGATTTCAAACCAGAACTCGGGCTGACCATTAAATATGACGTTACCTACGATGATACCGGCATGACTCCACCTACTGGACTCAATGATCCTTCACCGATCCATTCCGCTCCTGTTGTGAAACAAATGGAGTTCACCAATCAGGAATGGCGTGAAAAAGCGATCATTGATCGAGAAAAAATCGCTACCCTTCGCAAGCCTGGAAACAGTCTTGAGCAAACTTGGGGCGAAGAATATATGATTGAAAAAATGGTGAATCTCAACCAACGTCTTGAAACTCGATTCGAGTGGATGCGTTGGCAATCACTTACAGGCAGCCTTGTTGTTCCAGCAACTGCGAATAAACCTTCTCGGACAATCGACTACGGCGTTCCGGCAAATAACAAGCCTACAGCTGATGTCCTTTGGAACAATATCGCAACTGCTGATCCTTTGAAAAATCTTGATGAATGGCTTCTTAGATTCCGGGGGAGTGGAGCAAGAGGAGTTAAAGTTGTAGCTAATAAAAAAGTGGACAGTTACTTGAAGCAAAACGAAAAAATCCGCGATCTGATCAAATTCACCTACGGCAAAGATATTGTAACGGATGGTTCGCTTTCAGAAATCGTCAGTCAAAACCTGAATGGTCTTCAATACGAAGTGTATGATGGTGGATACATTGACGATACAGGAACGTTCTACCCGTTTATCCCTGACAACGCTGTAATCATCATTGGTCAAGGCATGACAGGTTCTATCATGGACCTAGTGACGAGCCCGAACAACTACGAAGACATCTTTACTGGTCACACCGGAAAATTCGCACTCGCTAAACTGATTCAAGGCGACCCTGACCAATGGCAAGTAATTAACGGGGCAACTGTGCTGCCACGTTTGAAATACGTAAACTGGCACATTTTTGCTACAGTGGCGTGAGGGAGGGATAACCTATGACTACTGTGAAAATTTTGGTTGATGCTGTTGGTGAATACAACGCAGGGGACATCGTAAAAGATGCCCCTGATGGACTTGTTGAGATTGCTAAAAAGCAAGTTCGCAATGCAGCAACTGGTGAGTTACTGGCAGAGATCGTTGAAGTCGATTCAATTTCTACGCACACCCCATCGGAACGAGAATTAATGCTTCAGGAAGAGTTGGACGAATCAAAGAAGCGCGAGGCTGAACTTTTGGCGCAGATTGATGAACTGCAATCTGACATCCAAAATAGTGATTCGGATGATGAACTGAAAGAATTGAAATCTGTTGCGAAGGAAATGAAAATCCCTGGCTATACAAAAATGGGTATTGATGAGCTGAAAGAGGCGATTGCCGCAACTGGCGGTGACGCTGGTGGTGAATAAGATACTTACGACAGAAACATATCACGAAGAAATAAGAGGGCGTCTAGGAGTCGGTGAGGATGTTGTATCCAACACTGACATAGATGCTCTTTCTGTTTTACCGATAGGAGAAGCGCGGATTATTACGGCTGTTCCAAATTATGATGAATTGACTGGCGTGGATGAAATCTATGTATATGCGGCAGCCGTTTGTATGGTTGCCGCCATACTAGCTCCATCCATGGCGGCAAAGATCAAAAAGACGATGAAAGACTTCGATTTTTCTTTCGAAAATCAGGCAGTTAACTGGGAGTCGCGAGCATCACAATTGGTTGATGAAGCCAATGAGTTCATTGGATTAATTTCCACCTCCCAAGAAACTCCGGACGCTCCGTTATTGATGTTGTCTGGTCCCACAAGGGAGAAGGAAAGGCGGCATTTCTAATGTTTAAAGATTTCGCACACAGACATTCTCCCTGTACAGTGAATGGGGAACCGGATAAAGTCATTCTTTCCAGAGAAACAAAGGCTACTACGATCCTTGGTAAAGAGTATGTCTATAACGGTCTTTTTTCACCCAAGTCAACGGTGGCACCGGGGGACATTATTCAAAATGATATAACGTTTTTGGTTCAGACCTTACGACTCACCGCAACGAAAGATAAATACTGTTCTTTAATCAAAACAAATGCAGCAATTCAGGTTCAAAGGTACACACATGAGTATGACGATTACGACAATCCGAAGGGTAAACCTGTGTTTGTTTCTATCACATCAGATGTCGTTGGTTTTGCACAACATGTTTCAGCGCAACTCAAGCAGGAAGACCCCGGACTATTGCCTACAACAACACTGGTCCTTCTCTTACAAACCAACGTCGATGTTAAGGAACCGAGTGATCCGGAACTGACGCAACCTGATCGCATCATAATCGCTGGAAAGAAGTATCAAGTGGATGTATTGGATAGAATCAAGTATCCAAACCTATTGTTCATCCAATTATGTGAGGACCGACGATGATTGCGGGATATGATGCTGAACGTGCAGCGAAGGACTTGGAAAATAAGCTAGCTGTTGAAATCACAGGCCTGACGAAAATCATTATGCTTACTGCTAAGACAGGTATCAGGTATTATCCGGCTGTCAGAGAAAGCCTGGCAATGCACATGACTGTGCTGGCGAACCAGATGATATCAGGCGACATTACCACAGACTATTGGCAGGCATGGCTTGAGCAGTTCGGTAAAGGGTCACTTATGGCTGGTCCAAGCCAGAACCCGGGTTTAATAAGCTATATGAACAGTGAAGCATGGAACAAACTGAGGTCAAAGGGAAGCCGGGTAGTCGTAGGCCGGGGCAGAGGAAAGTACAGAGCTATTGACGGAACAGTAAAACAATCTAAAGGTGCATATGCAGGCGTAGATTTGGAGGAGTTGGCAGAACGAGGGGATCTTGATCCTTCGTTCAAAGCCACTCCTCCTACTTATTTTATGCGTATTGCTCTTGAATCCAATCGTGATCGTATTTTACAGGGGATTAGTCGTGTCCTTACTGAGTTTCCATATCATCGCTATTTTAGGGAGGTGAAGGATTGAGTTTACGATTGTTGGATGCTATTCAGCATGCGCTGAAAGGCGACACGGGATTAATGGAAATGTTGTCTCTCGAATCCTCTTCACCTTCCGACGAAGTAGTGATGCGGTTTACAAAGGGTATGGAACCTGAAATCACGATAAGCAATGAAACGGTTCCTCATATTTGCCAATATGTCATGCCGGGCCGATTTTCTCCCAATCATTTAGTTTTCGAGGGTAAATTCTGCTTGGATTTTTATGCAGGAACAGGTTATGCGGCGAAAGAGATTTTTGAAAGAGCATTCCGTGTACTTCACGATAAACGGATTACGATGCCGGGCTGGGCCACATACCTTTGCGTGCTAACGTATGATGCTGATTTTGCAACAGGAATACAAGGCGTAAAAGGATATAAAGCCATATTTGATGTGGACTATCTCCGAGTGAATTGAGGTGAGAGTATGTCTGAAAAACAAACGGAAGTAACAGATATCAAACCGGAAGCTAAGGAAGAATTTCCTGAGCTGGAAAAGTTGGTTCGAGAAAAGATTCGTCTTGCTCAAAAACTCGGATTGATGGATGGCAGAACACCGGTTGAAGGATATGAAGGCACGAAGGAATACAAGCGGATTGAAGAGATTGATGCAAGGCTCTGGGAGCTTGTCTAATCAACTCTATACCTGAGGAGGATAAAATACATGAGACCATTAGTTTTTGATGGCGTAGGCACAATTGTAGCCCGTAATTTGGATGGATCAATTAAATATGTCGAGGACAAGGTGACCAAAGTCACCCTACAACTGCAATTTGACTGGCAGGCAGTTATGGGCGGTGACAGCGGATATGCATTCCACTATACCGCAGGGGATCTGCAAGACAAAGTAAGTATTGAAGTACCTCGATACTCAGCAGCTATTGCTGATATGTCTCAGGGAGGAAAAACAGAGAAAAAAGCTATCACTTTTGATGAGACAGAAACAGCTTTTCTCAAAGCGGGCGGTTACAAACTCGCCTTTGGAGATAACTTAGTCGAGGGCAGTGACGAAGTATATCTGAAAGATCCTGATACAGATGCACTAACAGCGCTTACCCGAGTAGCATCCACACCTACAGACCAACAGTATACGATTACAGCAGAAGGTTTAATCGAATCAACAGCTGCAAATAACGGGAAAGAACTGCTTGTTACTTATGTTTGGGATGAACAAGGGACAGAAACATCTTTTAGTGGAACTCGTCGTCCAACCGCATTCAAATTTACACATCGCTTTAAATTAATTGATGATAAAACAAACAAAGAAATCCAATGTCAACTCACAATCTTCAAGGCTTTGGGAGGCGGCACACTTGACGTTTCTCAGGAACGTAAAAAACCAAATACCTCTACCGTGGATTTGCAAGTCATGGAGCCGGATCGCACACCGGATAATCCGAATGGTTATGCAATGACAATCAAGTTCGGAATCTAAACCAACATTTGAAACCCTACCGGTAATCGGTGGGGTTCTTTTTTTGGTAAAAACCATATTTCAATTCAAAGGAGAATGAACATGAGTGAAGTTGAACAAGTAGTTGAAGGACAAGAAGATAAAACATTGGATCAGACTTTGAATATCGGAAGCTCGGTGAGGTTGGCTGAGGGAATCAATAAAACAATCAAAATTGGGACGATCAAATTAATCCGGGAAGTGCGGCAGCATGCAAAGAATCTCCAAGGCATGAGGTTCAGCTATGTCATTGGACGTGATGTGATTGAAGCGATGCAAGTAGGGGAACAAGCTATTCCTGATATCGATTGTCCGGCTATCGAACAGGCGTACCGAGAAGCTTTCAATATGATTTTTGTTGAGGGTTTAACGGATGAAGAGTATGAGCAAGTGGACATGGAGGGCATCCAGGCTTTGGATAACGTTTTGGATCGATTTCTATAAGGAGTCTTTTCCGCCAGATCCCGAATCAGATGAGTATGAGGACGAAGATTCAGAGGATGGAGAAAACGAAAATCCGGGCACGGACTGGATGGGACTGTGGGCGCTCTGCATCAGTAACGGAATATCTGATACAGAGTGGCCTAATATGACCATTCCTAAAATCAGAGCACTGATGAAAGAAAAGCAACGTTCTCGTGAGTTCGAGATTGCTATCCACGGCGGAAAAATTGAGAACAAGAAACCGAAGAAGGCGAAATTTTTATCTGATCTTGGTTTCTTTCAGCCAAGATAGAAAGGGGGAAATATGGCAGAGGGTACGAATAGAGATGTCGTTGCTGCACGGATAAAATTAGAGACTGGAACAGTTCTACAATCATTTAAAAACATTGACACGGGTGCTAAAGGTAATGCTGATGCGTTCAAGGCGCTGAATGCCGAGTTATCTACGGCTGAGAAGTCATACAAGAATATATCATCAGCAATGGATAAGATGGCCTTAACTGCGGATCAACGCCGCCAAAAGATACTGGCAGAAGTTGAAGCTCAACATAAGCAGAAACTCGCTCAAACGGCCTTACTTGGCGCGAAGGCTCAACAGTTGGAACAAACTAATCGCTTGATTGATGCTAAGATGCAGGCACAACAAGCATTGATTCAAACGGCGTAATCAGCAGATTGAGCAATCTGAACGTGAACATCAACAAAAGATGCAGATTCTCCAAAATCGATCTGTTAAATCCGGGCAGGAGGCTGCAAGGGCAACGGGGGCTGGTACGGATGATCGTACCAGAGAGCGCGTACTCCAAGAGGAACAAAAAATCCGTATGGCTATCACTGACCGACAACGGAAAGAAGAAGCGCTCAGGGAAAAGGTACTGCAAGAAGAACAACGAATCAGACAAGCCTTATCTCAAACTGAACAGCAAACTAAACGGATGGGGTCCACAATGGACGCTGTCTCTAAAAGCTGGATCGGTAGATTAGGAGACATGGCTACTCATGCAGTCGTATTCCATACTATGTATAAGGCGATGCACGAGGTCACCCAGGCAATGAAAGAAGGTCTGGTAGACATTGAATCCAACATGGCTGGTTACGTGCAGACCAACGAACACTATTTTGTTCATTTCGAGGATGGAACGAACAAGATGGTTATGGATACTCAGAAATTAAACCGTGAAACTAAAGCTTTCATTCAAACGGCGCACGAACTTGGATCAAACATTTTGGATGTAACAGAATCAGCTCGGCTCTGGGGTCGGATGTACAAGGATGTCAACGTTGTCCAAGAACTGGTTCGCCAATCAACTAAGTTATCCACGGTGGATATGGTTGAACTTGAAGATGCAACCAAGTCCATGGAGTCAGTAATGTCCCAATACGGGGTTCACATTACAAATGCAAATGAAGCTATGGTCATCGGTAACCGTGTTCTGGATTCTTGGTCCAAGGTTGCTCATGATACGATGGCACCGGCTCGTGATCTTGGAGCGGCATTTCAGCGTACTGGTAAAATTGCAGCAGAAACGGGTGTATCCTTCGATGTGATGAATGGGCTTATTTCCTCCGGTGTGCGTAACACTGCATTGTCCGGGGAAAACCTCGGTAACATGTGGAAAACAGTTCTAGGTACAATTAGGACAGATAAAGCAGTGGATGAGATTGAACGTCTTGGTGTTAAAACCAAAGAGGTAGTAGACGGGGTTGAACAGTGGAGGAAGGCAGAAGATATTCTGTTGGATCTCTCCATCCAGGTAACAGACAAGAACTATGACCTTACTCAGTCTTATGCAGATATCTCCAGAGGGGTTTACCAGTATGCAAAACTTGCCGCATCGCTTAACGTGGGGGATATCTTATTGGGAACTGCTGCTTCTGTTGGTTCAACTGGTTCCACGATGCAATATTTAACTGTTCAAATGGACACAATTCAGCGTAAAGCCGCCCAGACACGGACATCTTTGCTTGAAATATTCAACACAGCTGGGGAAGATGGATTGCGTCAAATGATTAAGGACGTTTTGGATGGTATTGACCAACTATTAATTGGATTAACGAAAATACCAACAGGCGTTTATGCTGCAACAGCAGGATTAACCGGGCTACTCTTGGCATACAAAGCATTGCGTGGTCCGATCATGTCTGTAGTAGCTGCAATTGAAGTGTTGAATGCGGTGAAAGCCAAGGAAACAGCCACGAATGTGGGTGCAACAGCGGCATCAGCAGCCAATAGTGCGGCTAATACAGTTAACATCGTATCTAGTGAAGGGGTAATCGTATCAACGGTTCAGCAAACGGCTGCCAGAGAGGCACAGACAGTAGCAACAGGAGCCGCTACCGTTGCCACAAGTGCACTCAGCAAGGCTCAGGCCGTTTCGACAGTCACAATGGCAGCGGCTACCGCAGGATTGTCTCTGTTAGTAGGGGCAATTGCATTATTTGCATTCAAAAGCGGTGAGGCTGAAAAAGCAGAACGAGAAAGAATACAGAGTTTGAAAGATAGCGATTCTGCTGGTCAACAAATGATTAGTCAATATCAGCGCCAGATTGATTTACTCCCTAAAATGGTGAAAGCACATAGCTCTCTTAAACAGATGATAGATAGCGGTACGATGTCTTCAAGTAAACAAGAGCAAGCTACACGACAACTTGACGAAGTACACAAAGCTCTTGTGATGACGATCGGAGAAGAGGGCGTTGCTCAACTTGAAGCAGCTGGGTACACCGAAGAGGCAACTCAAAAGCAGATCGACATTTTGAAAGGAAAAACAAGTGAGCAAATAGATTTGCGTAAAAAAAACTTGGAAGACCAAAAGAAGTCTTTTGAAGCTCAAATGGTCGCAAATGAACAGGCTATAGCGGAAACCCAAAAGAAAATAGATGGCGTGAAAAATAGCATCAATACTATCGGCCCAAGTTTCAATAGAAATCGACTATTAGAAGAATTAGAATCCCAAATGAATTCACTTGTCTCAAAACAAATGGAATTGAATTCATCTTCAAATGAGACCACTTCACAATTAAGTGAAATGTCATTAGAGACAATTGAAGCAACTAAAGCAAATGATGCGTTGGCGGGAATCAATGGAAAAGTATCTGATACCATAGATGAATTGAAAGAAAAATTAATAGAACAAACAAAAATATTACGAGAGTCTGTACAGGCGAGCATTTCTTCGGTTTCTGAACTGAATCAAGTGGCAGACACACTTTCCAAAGGACAATCTTTAAGCGCATCTTCCGTGGCAGAGTTAATAATGAAATATCCAGAACTAGCTTCCCAGATCCGGAAGACAACAGATGGATGGATATTTGAGGGTCAAATTATCGAGAAATTAAGACAAGCTAAAATCAAGAAAGCTATTGATGATCTGAAGGCTGAACGAGATGCGACCAGATCCGTTGCGTTGGAAAGTATGAGAAGAATTACGCTGTATGGATCGGAATTCTCGGCTATTACGAGTTTCGCAGAAGCTAAACAAAAACTTGCAGAGATTGAAAGTGGAATAGCTTCAGAAGAGAAGAAAGCCGCAGAACTTGGTAAAAACAACTTAATGACACAAGGTATGGCTAATTTACTTCAGCAGAAATCAAACGAAGTCACTCAGGAGAAACGAGATAAATTAGACCAGTTAAATAAAATTGTGAGTGAGTATGCGGGTCAACTACAATTAAGTAATGAACAGATCGAAGCCATGACCAAACTCCTAAATGATGACACACTAGGCGTAGAAGACAACAATAAAGCACGTAAAGAAACAGTTGAGATCATGACTGACCTCCAGAAAGCCATTGAAGGGTATAACAAGTCTCTTGAAAAGTTAGATTCTCAACAAAAACGTGTTGCAAAGTCTTCAAAGGAGTACTTGGACATTCTCGCTCAAAAGCGTACAGCCTTATTGGAGGAACAGAAGCTATATGAGCAAGGCTATAATGATCCTTCGCAACTCGTTTCTTCTCAATCAGAGATTACAACCGGTGGAGGGCCTTCATCCAGTATCACTTCCATGTTGACTAACGCTATCAACTTAGCGAATTCTGGTGTTATGAAATATAAACAAATCCCCGGAAACTTTAATGGTTCGTTTGATGAGTTTAAACAACGGGCCTATTCGGACTGTTCGCAGTTTGTTCAGGAGATGTTCGAAACAATTGGCGTTCAACTTCCTCGTACTGCCGCAGAACAGGCTAAATCTGGACTTGCTGTAACTAAAAACAACTTGCAGGCTGGAGACCTGGTATTTTTCAACACGACCGGGAAAGACAATTCTCACGTAGGTATCTACATGGGCGATAGCAAATTTATTCAAATGGGTAACTCTGGTCTGAAGGTTCAGGATTTAAATAGCGATTTTTGGGCGCCAAAGTATAACGGAGCCGCTCGTGTTCCCGGTATGTCCATTGATAATGCTTATCCGGGAACAACGAACATGTCTCAAGCGAATAATAGCGTGAAGTATGCAGGAAAGTACGCATCCGAGGTAAATGCGGCAGCAAGTAAATTCAATATTGATCCGTTTCTAATTGCTGCCGTAATGGAGCGAGAGTCTTCATCCGGAGCCACGGGCATTAAGAATGTTATGCAGGTTAATGGCATGAACGGAGCCACTCCAGAACAAAGCATTAATGCCGGCGCAAAAATACTGGCTGAACTTCTTAAAAAATCAGGCGGAGATGTGAAGATGGCCCTTGGTGGATATAACATGGGGTCAGGGATTATTGACTGGTTTATGAAGTCGGGCGGGTATAACAAGGCAGATATGCAAGCATATTCAGACAAATATAAAAAAGTCTACAACAGTAAAGTGTATGGTGATGTGGGTTACGTAGATAAAGTAATGGCAACATATGCTCCTCAAAAGGTAACTCCACCAACGCAGAAGCAGTTAACTGATTCTAAAAACACTGCTGAAAAAGAATTGCTCCGCATTAGTGATGAATTGTACAACATCGATGTATCGGAATTGGAAAGTAAGCTCGGCATCAAGGATATGAAAATCTCGGATAAAGAGTTGGCGCTAAAACAATCTGAGGCTCGTCAGAAGAATATGAAAAAAGATACTAAAGAGTATAAAACCGAGTACGAGTTGCAACTGAAATTGAAAACAGAAATCCAGGCACTCATGCAGGAACAACGGCAGATGATTGAACAGTCTGGATTGAAATCGGATGAGTTAATTAATAAGAGACGGAGCCTGACTGAAAAAATTGGCGATGTGCAGGCCGAAAAAGAAGACATGAAGGATCAGTTCGCCAGTGACCAGTTCGATACAGCAAAAGAGAACATGGAAGCACGAGTTGAGCGCATGAGGCAGCAAGGTCGTTCCGAAATGGAAATGACCAAGACGCAACTTCAATTTTTCCAAGGACAGCTGAAAAATACCGCATTAACAGAAGAACAACGGGTTGAATCTGCTAAACAAGTGTACGATCTGACGAACAAGGTTACAGATCTAAAATTCAAGAATTCTACGAATTGGATCGATAAGCAAACGGACCAAATGGAACGTCAGGGTAAGTCCGAGGTTGAGATTTATCAAATGCAGGCAGAGGCATACAACCGTATGCGGAATGATACAACGCTAAAGGCAGAACAACGAACAGAAGCTGAAAAATTGTATCAAGATGCTTCCAAAAAGTTGCTTGCTTCTCGTTATGAGTTTTCAGAAAAGTGGATGACCAAGGAAGCAATGAAGATGGAAATGGCTGGCGGTCAGAAAGTAGATATCATGAAGTGGGAACTTCAAGAATATCTCAAGATGCAGGCCGACAAGACCCTATCGGCAGAACAATTGTGGGACCTTGAACAGAAAATCTATAAGCAACGCAACGACTTGGACAAGGAATACTATTCTGCAGCTGAGAAGCGGATCAACCATTTGAAAGCCATCGGAGAGATGACCACCGAACAAGAGCTTACTGAGTATATGAAGCTTCAGGCATCGTATCTGGTAGGCAGTGAATTACGGATGGATGCGGACGAGAAAGTATACGACCTGAAGAAGAAACTCATGGATGAGATGACTAAGGCCGTATCTGAATCCGTTACAAAACAGAAGAAGCTTCTGGACAAAGCGCGGGATGAGGAGATCAAACGAATCCAAGCAGAGAAGGATGCTTTCACCTCGGCTCAAGAAGCAAAGATCAAGGCTATCGATGAACTCATCCAAGCCATGGAGAGAAACAATGATCAGGATGACTACGAGAGACAACGTGCCGAAAAGGTAGCTCGTCTTGAATTACTTAAATCTGCTGTAGGCCCTGAGGGCATCGCTGAACGTAAACAGGTTCAGAAGGATATTGAAGACTTAGATCGGGAACATGGGCGGAAACTTGCTAGGCAGGCTCTTGAAGATCAAAAAACAGCCTTGCAAGAAGAGAAAACGAATCGTGAAAAAGATTTTGACGATAAGATTCAGAGTGCAAAAACTCATTACGATGATCTATCAGCGGCATTCGATGAGTTCTCTTCCAACACCGAGATCTCAGCGGAGAACCTGAAAAACATCCAAATTTTGAAGGAAAGCGAGAAGAATGAAACGATACTCGGAATGCTGGATGCATTTATTTTGGAGTATCAGTCTCGCCTGGATAGGATCGCATCGGCAGGCGCTGTAGTTGGGGGTATTGATGTCTCAGGAGGGGGATTGGCACCGGGGACGGCATCGAAAGACCCTTACTATCAAAAAGACATTGATCTGTACACGTATAACGCTAACAAAGATGCATGGGATCTCGCTAAAGCCCGTGGTGACGCTGCGACAATGAAGCTACTCCAAGAACAAAACGATGCCATTCGTAAGAAATATGGAATCGATAAAGATACAGGCAAACTCCAACACTTTAGTGAAGGGGGAGTTGTGAAAGGACCTCGGGGGGCTGCGGTTCCAGTAATTGCGCATGGGGGAGAGATATTCTTGAATGACCGGCAACAGGACTCGCTATTCAAACTCCTTAATCTTCGTATGCATAATCTTTCATTCTCAATGCCTGAATTTTCTGTTCCTGATGCGTCATACGGAGTAAATTCGGAGCGAAGCGGTAACCATATCGAAATAAATTCAGGAGATACTTATATTGCGGACGAATCAACAGCAAGAGTCTTTTGGACCGAACGCGATAATCTGGTACGTAGGATTCAGGCAAGGGGAGGTAAAGGCTGATGATTGACGCTACAGTTGACGGTAAGTCCTTTCGATCAATCGGACTTGGTTTGAAGAAACATAACATTCCAGTATTGCCCCCAACGAAAGATTACAGCGTTGAGATTGCAGGCCGTGACGGAGAAATTGATTTCGGAAGTACCTACGGACCGAGAGTAATAAATCTGGAATGTGTCATTATGGCTGATGATGCAACACTTGATTATCATAGGAGAGTCGCCCAAGTGGCGGCTCTTTTTAATGCTAAAAGAGGGAATATTGTTTTAACGTTTGAGGATTTACCAGGAAGAAGATACATCGGGAGATACGCTGGAACAATGGATATCGAAAAGATAATTTTTGATGGGGAACTGACAATCCCTTTCAAAATGGGGCAGAATCCATTTCCAGTAAGTGAAGAACACTTGAAAGAAACTGTAATTACTACTTCCCCTCAAACCGTTTCTATTACTTCCTCAGGAGATGAAAAAGCAAGTCCAATTATTGTACTAACTAATCAAGGAACAAGCGTTATACGTAAGTTTAGAATCGCAAATGAATATCAAATCGATTAGGAGGGTTAACATTGGCTGAAATCTTATTGTCAAAATCAAATCATTGGAAAAAATTATCTATCAACGCAGCCTTACGAGGAATCAGTTTCACCGCTCCTCCAAAAGTGTATATTGCGCTTTACACCTCTAATCCTACAGATGCTGATACAGGGCAGGAAGTAACTGGAGGAGGGTACGCAAGACGCGAAGTTATATTTGGAGAACCTTTGGTTGCTGAACGGAGGGCAGGGACACAAAATACGGTTGATGTAGTATTCCCTATCGCTACAGCGGAGTGGGGGTTAATCACACACATAGGTATAAGAGATGCGATTACAGGCGGTAACTTGTGGTACCACGGAGCGATTAAAACGCCAAGGCCAGCATTAACCAATGATTTAATCAGGTATTTGGCTGGTCAGTTGAAAATTGATGAGGCATAGGTGATCATATGAAAAAAATGTATCCAGCAGTGGTCAACTCACCGAAAACAGAGTTGCCAGAAGCGATTACATCCACACAAACTGACATTACAGTAGCTAATGTAGCTGTGCTACTGACAGGCGAGGGTATTGCCACAATCGGCAATGGCGATACAGCCGAAACAATTACTTATACATCGGTGGATGGGAATGTCCTGAAAGGATGTATTCGAGGTTATCAGGGTGTTGCCCGATCCTGGACAGCGGGAACGAGAGTCGCCAGAAACTTTGCCGCGGCGGATTGGGATGCTGCCCGAGATAACATAACGGAGCTGGCTGACCGATTGGGAACTCCTGAACGTGTATCCATAACACTCCAACCAGGAGTACATGTCGTCAATGCTAATCAGGATGCGGCGTTTAAACTTGCTGGCTTGCAGGGCAAGACATTGCTTAACTATCAAAGTCAGATCGGTATCTATGGGGTACTTAACCCATATGTGATCAGGTATGGGACTAATCTACTGCCACCATTTTATGAGTGGGTAAGTAGCAGTAACAATCGCATTGATGCTCCATATGATGCGACCATAACAGCCGCAAGCACAACGCAAGAGTACATGCAATATGATCTTGTGCCTGTAAGTGGACAGGTATACACGATCACGGGCGCTAACATACGAGTAGTTGATTTAACCAATATTGTTATCTTGGCTTTTACAGGCAACGCTCTGTCTACACAAACATTTACTGTGCCGCCAACTTGTAAAATCGTACGGATTGTAGTCAGCAACGCTACGCAAGCAACAGTAGGTACAGGTGATATCGTTACCTCTCCAGGTACTTATAGAGCTATCAATCCGATGCTCAACATTGGCTCTACCGCCAAGCCATTCAAACCGCGTGAGGACTCCATGCTTGCTCTCCAAACAGAGTTACACGCCAATCCAGACACTGGAGCAAACCCTGATAGTGTATTTGAGCGAGACGGTCAGTATTTTAAACTGGCGAAGTGGCACAAGGTTTTATTGGACGGATCATTAAACTGGATATACGTAGGGAATAACTCAGGTGCTAAAACAGTAGGAGTTAATGCTTTGGCTGATTCAGGCGCCGACATCTATCGCAAAACGGTTATGACCAAGTACAATGGCTCGCTTATAAAGTCAGGTGAGATAAGCGATTTACCTGCTGGTGATGCTGGTTACATTTATGGCAACTCTTTTAGATTATCCATTAAATCTGCTGATAGTGGGTGGGGAGACTCATACACACCTACAGCAGACGAGATTAAGGCGTATTTCATGGGGTGGGTTATGTCCCAGCATGAAAGTTGGTCTACCGAACCATCAAGATACAATGGAACTGGAACAAAAGGGTGGTTTAGAAGGTATACAGGAACGGGCTCGCCTGTTAATACCTCTCAATTGGGCATAATTGATGGTTCTTCGGGCACAACGACACTTCCAACAACCCCAGCGCCAAATTGGACGCCATACCAACTCCTATACCAGCTTGCTACGCCAGTCGTGGAGCCGATCACGTCTGAGGGACAGTTGACGTTTGTTGAGGGGGATAATCAGATTGAAGTAGGTACGGGGATTGTGCTACGCGAAAGCGTCAAACCTACTTTACTCACCCCTGACAACAATTATTATATTAATAGTCAGGCAGCCGCGACTAAACTTGCGTACAAGGTAAGTAAATTCATGAACATATACGCAAATAGCCGACAAGTATATGATTGGTCAATCTCTACCAATGCTGATAGTTGGGGAGCACAGCGCCTATACAAAGACTCTAAAAACTTCAACTCAATCCTGTCCTACAGCGTCACATACCTGATGTTAGACAAGTATCCAGCGGTGGACATTACCGGGACGTATGCGGAGAATGAAAAGGCTCTGCTACTGGATACTGTCAAAACGCTGCAAGAGAACACGACACGGATATCCGTTTTGGAGTCGAAAAAGGCCGAAAAGGATGCTCCTGCATGGATAACTCCAACACTTTTAAATGGGGCATCGCAGTATGTGGACTATCAAAAAGTTGGATATATCAAAGATGGTTTTGGAATTGTTCATCTAAGGGGATTGATTGCAACCGCTCCAGCTAATTCCCGAATTTTCATACTCCCTGCTAAATATCGTCCGGCATATCAACTCATATTTAGGGTAGCTGGTGCAGGGGAGTCATACGAAATTAGGATTACTGCTGATGGTAGTGTCTTTACTACGAACACTGGAAATTATATAAGTTTGGACGGAATCACTTTCCAAGCCGAACAATAAAGGAGGTTTACCATGAAAGCCGTACCTAAAGTAAATACAGACGGACTCTATCTGGAGGACGAATTAGTGGACGATGCCTTTAGTGGTGTCGTCCCTTTTTATGCCGAGCCGGAGCCTGTGGTATTTGATCCCGATCAGGCACAGCAGCCCGAAGCGCCGGAGGACGAGGAAGAAGCGGAACAAGAGATTGCCGGGTATCTGATCGGCGTGCCTGTTCCGGCCGGCCTGTTTCATCCACGATTTGACTTGGTAGCATGGGAAGCGTACAAGGATACTGTGCTGGTTGAACCGCAGGAAACTTTTCCTGACCTTTGGATTGAAGGACTGAGCCAGGAAGAGATTGACGAGCTGACAAAGCCACATCCGGATGAACCTACAGAAATGGATAAGATAGGGGAACAGCTTGTTCAACGTGAACTGGAGGCTCTTGAACTGAAGCGTCAGAATGAGATTCTTGGTGAACAGATTGTCATGAGGGAATTAGAGTCAGTTGATTTAAAGGCGCAGAATGAAGCTTTGGGAGCGCAGATCGTTGGCATTGAGTTGCGTTTGTTGAATATCGAACAAGCGAAGGGAGACGAGGCGAATGTTTAAATCTGATTATGAAAGACTCCAATACTATTATGAAAAGAAATGGGCAAAGGAACCTCAACTTAGACAGTACGTATCTTTTGGAGTTATCACTCCAGATGAATTTGAGCAGATTACAGCCCAGAAATATGAGACTTAATCTAATCGGGGGTGTTCGTCTTGTTCGGTGGAGAATTTAACGAAATTGAGTTTAACACAGGTGGCGGGATAAACATTATCGACTTGTCGACTCATTTATCTGGTGGAGCGCAGATGTACACAAAACGTGATGGTGAAGAATATGAGTTGGAATATTCAATGGTAATGTCTCTGTCCTCTGAAATGTCAGGAGAGGCGCGAGTAGAAGCGGATTTTGTACGTGAATATGTTCTTGAAGCTTTGCCGATGTCTGGGGAAGCTCGGCTTCAAGCAGACTTTATACGTGAGATACGTTTCAGTTCTCAAATGTCCGGCGAGGCGAGATTATTCGCTGAAGCTACGCGCTACCATGTGGATTATATAGAATTCGAAGACGTGTTTAACCCGGGTGATCAGATCATTATTGACACTGATAAATTCAAAATTACTCGTAACGGACAGAATGTATCGCATTTGTACGACGGAGATTTCTTTTATTTGAATCTAGGAGAAAACAACTTGACCTGGACTGATATTGAAACAGGCAGGACAGTCCTTATGAGAGTTACACATAGAGATAAATTCCTGTATTAATTGAGGTGAGATATGCCTAATCCAACAATGAAAGTATTTGATAAAAACCTGCGGCGTGTGGGTACGCTGATAGACAGTACAGACATCCAACGCCGACGAAGAATTAACAGCGACTACGAGTTAACATTCATGGTCCCAATGACTTCGGCTGATTATCGAGAAAAAATAGCAATCAAAGGCCACGTTCAAGATGAGCGTGGCCAATTTTATGTTATCCAGTCCCGGAGTAGATCCCGTGAAGGCCGGAAACTTACGGCTTCTATTTATTGCAATCATGTAATGTTCAAACTGAATGAATTCAAGTTTCCTTATGCCTCCTACATTGACGAAGCTTATGGAGTGCACATAAATGAGCTTACACAATTAATAACAACCGCTACAGGCGGAAGATTCTCGTTCGTTATACATGACACCTTTGATTTGCATGATGTGAAGGACTTCGGACGTGGAACCTGTCTGGAAGCCCTGAACAAGATCATTGATATGTATGAGTGCGAGGTCGAACCGGATAACTTCGTAATTAACCTTAGAAAACGGATTGGTTCAGATCATGGTCTACAGTACCGGCTCAAAAAGAATATCGTCTCCAGTTCCTTCAAGGATAAAGGAGAATCACTCGTTACCCGAATGTATGCTCAGATGAAAGATGGACGTTCATTTATTGGAATGGATGCTTCACTGTTAACAGATCTGGAGCGTAGTTTACTTTCTAGCGTGCCCGGAGCCATCGTAAACGGAAAACTGGCAGTCAATTATCTCATATCTCCATTTGCGGAGTATTGGGCAAGTGATTCAGTTCCATTTTACGATGGAGAAATTATTGAGCAGGATATTGAAGAGGCAGAGGACTTGCTGAAGGCTACACGAAAGGCTCTGCTTGAACAAGAGGTTGTATCTCTGGAGGCAACCATATCCACGGCAGACCTGTTTAAGATCGACAATACGGAACCTAGACCCCATTTAGGCGACGATGTTATGTGCATTGACCCGGATATGGGAATGAACCGGCTGAAAGCACGTATCACGGAATTAACTGAGTATCCGTACAACCTGGACAAGCACGCTGAACCAACGATCTCCAATCTTAACTTGAGAGATTATGATGATATTATCAGTGACCTGGAGCGTAACAAGAACATTACCAGTAATATATTTTCAAACGGGAAGATCCGGACGGATGTTTTTGAATCATTTGCGAAGCAGGCTGTTATTGACATCAACAACAGTAAAACAGAACTGATCTATCCATCGGAAGGTGGAATTCTGGCGCAGGAGAAGACGAATCCCTTGGAACAAGTCAGGTTGACATCAAAGGGGATCGGAATTTCTACAGATGGGTGGAATACCATAAGAGCCGCTATTACAGCGAGAGGTGTTTTAGCCGAACAAGTCATAGGCCAACTTGGTAACTTTGTATCCATGTTGATAGGTAACGGGGAAGACATTGTTCAGATTAATACGAATGGTATTTCTGCAGGAGCTTCTTCATTTAATACGGCTCCACTCAGGGTGAATATGAAAGGTGATGTAATAGCCAATAGCCTAACGGCTAACTATGCCAACATCCTATACTCCAATTTCAAAGATGGGGCCATCGTTGGGTCCTCCATAAACGTAGGTAACGGAATGTTTACCGTCACCTCAGGAGGTATTATGTCGGCTGTAGGTGCGAACTTCTCAGGCTCTATAACTGCATCTACTGTCACGGGTACAAATATTAATGGCGGAACGATTACTGGTTCATTAATACGTACAGCAGTTAGCGGAAGACGTGTAGAAATTGATTCAGTTGGATTTAGGACATTCGATTCTGACAACAGAAACCGAATAAGAATTAATACATCTTCTGACAATGACATAGCAGCCATTTCTTTTTTTGGATCTGGAGGAGGATTTGCGGGTGAAATAAATTCCTATCAAAACTCAGGTCAATTAACTATCTTCAGTAACGATTTGTGGCTTGGATCAAACAACACAGGTAATCCTATTCGCTTGCAAGGGGCTGTTACATTCGGTGGGGCTGCATATTTAAGAAGCGGGTCTGTATACGGATTGAATTTAACAGACATTTCTGGACTTCAGGCGGCAATTAATTCTCTTCAATCGCAAATTGATTCTTTAAATACAACATACAACAACCATAGGCACAACGTTACTACCGCTCATCATAACCATGGTAACAATGCTAACCTGCCAAATACAGGTGGTGGAACCTTTACGACATCGACACCGTAATGTATCATATTAGGAAAAATGATCCATACGGAGGTACAGTCATGAAGAAATTTGTGCAGAAAGTTTCATATATTGCTGGCGGCATCATCATTGGCGTTGTTTTTTCGACAACATCAGGGGCGTTTGCTGACACAGTTAAAAGCATGGTCGGAAAAAAGGTTACAGGAGAGTACACAATTGTAGTTGATGGGAAAAAATTGTCGGACAAGGGAGCTGTCATTGATAGTAAAGCTAACGTTCCAGCTCGCGCCTTGTCTGAAGCGTTAGGGGCTGAAGTAAAAGTGGATGGTAGGACAATTACAATTACAACAGATGATGAAACGAGCACAGCAGCAAATGTGACTCCAGCAAACACAAACTCTAAAACGGATACGAAGAAATACGCCGGTTATACAAAATCAAGTTTGGAAGATTTAAAGAAAAGTACCATAGATAAAATTTTAACACCCACAAAAAAAGGCAGAGATCAAGTGGTTGCTGGACTTGAAGAAGCAAAAAAAACTAATGATCCAAATATAATTGCTCAAGCAGAACAAAAGTTGTCCGAATATGATGCTGAAATCGCAAAATACGAAGCGGAAATAAAATTAATTGATGAAGCTCTTTTAACAGCGAAATAAGTTGGATGTTGCGAAAAAGAGATTGGGTTATTCTAGGAATGGTTATTACCATAATTGTAATAATAGTAGGGAATTCTATCATTCACAGTCTCCCTAATTTTGCTGAAGGGTTAATGACGGAAATAATAGAAATCTTTGATAGCTCATCAGAAAAAAAGTATAAAGAAATTTTTAAGCTGGATGACAATGAAATAGGGGGATTCATTACATCATCATTGGCAATGAAGGAAAGAGATTTACAAGGATTGGAACAGCGATACACTTTGCCTTTAATTGAGAATCATTTAACTGAAATGAATAATCACCCACCGATTGTTTTGTTTCAAAGTCCGGAATATGAAATCAAAAAAGAAGTATATTGGACTAATAGAACAACTGGGTATCCGCTAATGTCTCATGATTGGAACAGAGATTTACAAGATGTGTTCCCTATACTACAAGGGGAAAAATTGCACATCGAAATAAAATGGCGGATACCTAGAGATAAAATTAATTCAAATGGATATATTGAGGCTCGGCAGGGAGATAATATTTTTGTATTCCGGCCATCATTTCCAGCTACTTACGACAAAGAAGTGGATGAGAACGGCATTGAATATGATACTGAAAAGCACAATGCATCTTTCCCTGCCGATCCAAATCTGGTTGATTATACATCGCCTTTGGAAATTGTCGTTCAATATAGTGGTGAAGATGATTATGCAGTCTACGAACTAGACTTCAAGAAATTCATACAGTAATTAGGGCCTGTTATGTACAGGCTCTTTTTTGCGTGTTTAAATCCGTAGCCAATACGCATTAAACATAAATGATAATAAATACATGAATCCCTATTCCTTAATTGGAAAGGGCTTATTTTCGTATAGAGAGGAGGAAACGCTTTGCCAAAGATCACACATGTACTCCATGTTGAAATGGATTTGAATAAACCGGTTGAAGAATTGACTCAGGTAATTAGTTCTGTACTTAGTGCACACCCAGATAATCAAAAAGAAATTCTCGCAGCTTTGGATTTGGAGATTGGAAATGCGCGTGCAGCAATTGAGGTCCAGGAACAAAAAGATAAATCGGCACAAGTAGAATAGGGCAGGAAATATTTCCTTAACAGAGAGATGGGGGATTACATTGACTGACACAACTATAAGCGAGGTGAACGGTGTTGTGGAAGAGACTACAAAAGTTCTTATGGGTATCCAAGTTCAATTGGCCCGGATGGAAAAGACACTTGAAGGAGTGCCGGCAATGGCAGCTACATTGGAGGCTACACGGGATCTGGCACGCGAAGCTATGCAATCCACCAAATCGGCCCATCACAGGTTGGATAAGATTGAGAATGCGCAGACGTGGTTGTGGAGAACTATTGCTACAACATTAATCGGAATTGCTATTGGAGCGATTGTTCTTATTTTGAAAACAGGAGGCGCGTAAATATGGATTGGAGCACTGTGTTTTCACTGATTGATCCTAAATTGTTTATTGTATTGGCTGCATGCTGGGTACTTGGAATTGCGATAAAACGTATTCCAAGGATTCCGGACTGGACTATAATTTTTATCATTACGGTATTCGCTATTCTAATGACATGCTGGTTGCTCGGATGGTCTCCAGAATCGCTTATTCAAGGCATCTTGGTAGGTGCATTTTCTGTTTACGGGAATGAAGCACTTAAACAGGCGAAGAAAGGAACTATACAGTCATGATCACCAAGGGAAATTTCTTGTTGATGGAGCCATCCGAATTTAAAGGGTGGCTCGATAAGCAGTCCATCACCAGAAAAATAGACAAGCTTCAAGTACACCATACAGCATCGCCTAACTACTCTACTCGTCAGATGGTCAGTGGAGTAGCTAAACAAGATGTATGGAAATGTCTTGAGGGTATGAGGTCGTACCATTTATCTCAGGGATGGTCTGGTACAGGGCAGAATATAACTGTGCTGGAGGATGGACGGATTGCTATCAGTTTGGATCGTGATCTGAATAAAACACCAGCTGGGATTAAAGGTGCGAATACTGGCGCGCTGTGCGTTGAGATCGTAGGAAACTTTGATCTGGGCGGCGATACTATGACTGACTCCCAAAGACAAGCTGTAATACACTTGTACGCATGTCTCGCGCTCAAACTAAACATACCTGTCGATACATCCCATATCGTATATCATGCCTGGTATACTGCTTCTGGAGCGTGGATCGGGGATTATAAAAAGGGCGAATCAAGTAAGACGTGTCCAGGTACAAACTTTTTCGGGCAAGGGAACACCAAGGCAGCAGCAGAAAAAAGTTTCATTCCGGACGTAAAATCGGAAGTTGAACGCATAAAGAAAGGGGGTGACGAACCTATGACAGCAGAAGAGAAGAAGCAAATGGATGAATTGAAGGCGACTGTTGAATCTCAAGCTAAGTGGATTGCTACTCAGAAGGCGAAGGAGAACATGGAATGTCCTAAATGGGCAGAAGAAGCTTATGAGTATTACAAGGATTATATAACTGATAAAAAAGGTAGCTATGAATTTTGGAGGCTGATAGTTGTTAGCTACCGCAAAGAAAAAGTAAGGAAAAACTAACTCAAATAAAAAAAGCCCTGTCAGGATTGATTCTGACAGGGCTTTTTTTATTTGCAATAACTTTTTTATATAGTAGATTTTGAAACTATTTACAATAGTATAGGAATAATTTACTATAGAATGTAGTTTTTAATCTAGTATTGTAGAACTGTATCATATTTTGTTTTATAGCCTACCAAGGGTAATAATCAAGAGAAAGGTGAATTTGATTGAATAATAATTTCAAACAAAAATTAAATGCTATCAAGGGGAGCAATCCCATGCCTCGGGTTAAAACTGATCCCGAAACACTAATTGAAATTAATCTTCTTTTACAAAGATTGTACAAATGTTCCATTGATTTCAAACTCGATTATGGAATCAAGTGGATGAATGGACTTGAGAAATATGTTCAAGATAAAGAAGGTAGAACTAATAGCAAATGGTTCAACGATCATTTAGCTCGAGGCCACGTTGTCGAAGTTGAGTTATTTGGGCATTTCAACAGGGAATTGACATTCCCACATCCATGTGTTGTTCTTTATGATGGATCTTATAACCAGAATAGTGGTTGGATGTTGGTCGCTCCAATTTCTACCTCTCGTTTTAATGATGGTAGTGATTTTACTGTTGATGTAACAGTTGCGGATGGTTTGAAACATGACTGCGGGGTTTGTATTGACTCAATTCAAGTTATAGACAAAAGGCGCGTACTGTTTCAGCATGAGCTTCCAAATAAAAATAAGAGTAAAGTAAGTCCGACGAAGTTAGACGAAATCGATATATGTATTACAAAAAATTATCTTCCAGAAAAGTTCAAGAAGCAGTGTGATATTGAGCGTGATTTATCTGATGAGAAATTAAGTCACGATGCAACTAAGGCTCAGCTTGAAGCATTGAAAGAGAAATACGCTGAACTCGAGGAAAAATTTGAGAAATCCCTTGAAAAATCTCTGTGAAGATCGTATAATGTTAGTGAGGAATAGAAATACTGTACTTTGGGTCCTTGCACCCCGCGCAATTGAGCGCAGCTTTTGAAATGAGTGGTTTTCTGGGTCTTAGCGCCCCGCGCAATTGAGCGCACAATGACCTTCACCGGTGGTGGAGGTCATTTTTTTTTAAGAATAATTTGTAATGGTGGTGTGGATTTGAAAACGCGTTTTAAAAATCGTGATAAAGTATTTGAGTATCTTGATAATTATTCTTCTGTTGTCAAATTGCAAGCTAATGAACGGAAAACCGTGAATACATTGCTAAAGTCCTACATATTTGAAACTAACATGCTAGAAAGTGAAATGGAATTAACTAAAATATTTCAGTTAAAAGATTGTAATACAAAAGAAATTGATGAAGAAATGCTTCAAGTTTTTAGAGAAAACGAAGTGGTCGGTTTTATAGAGAAAGTTAATAACCGTTTTGCTGTGATGCATTCAATTGACACTGCTCAGAAATCAGATTACTATACAAACTCGCTTCTTAAAAATACACCATTGTTAGATAGTTTATGGATATCCGGAAAGATGTTTGACTTATTTCGGGAGAAAATCAGATCTCAGCATTCACCACATAGATATATAAAAATGAAATTCGAATTCAATAATATATTTAGTAAAGGGTATTCAGACGGGGAATTTCTTGATTTTTCCGAGTATGTAGACGAAGGCATATTTGATGATCAAGTTGTCACTTCTATTGATTTAGTTGAGGAGCTGGCAGATCTGGAAAGAAAAATTGAAGGTGTCAGATCGTTTTTTTCAGCCTTCTGTGCTGTTGGTTTATTACGTTTTCCTAGTCGCGTAGGGAAAGGAGGACACGACTTTTATAGGAATGGTAAAGTAACAAATAGGTCAGATAGTTTTTTTGATCATAGAAGTCAAATTAGAGAAACAATTAATGACTATAAATTGATAACTGAATCTCTAGAAACAAAAACATGGTTAAATTTTGATGTATATCATGATAGAGAGACTGGTGTCAAATTTCAAGGAAGCCCTGTAGTATTTAAATTTCCAACGCCGTTAAAAAAACAAGTTTTTTCCAATTTTGTGGAGTCAACTTTCCAAAATGGGAACGAGCCATTTAAAATACTTGGTAAACCAATTTGGATTAATAAAAATAAAGTTCATATATATGGTACAGATATTAATCTATGGCAAAAGGTGAATCTGGAGCTGTCCAGGGAAGAATTTATCGCTATACTTCCAAGAGGGACTTGTGGTAACACTATTCATAGATTGGTAACAAATATCCAAAGGTATCTTAATCCAGAAGTAGATGTATATATAGGTGACCAAACATATGAAAGCTTTATGAAGGCTTCGATCGAAGGAAGTGCAAAGAATGAATAAATTTACATCATTGCATCACTTAAACCTCTTTATTCATATGGGAATGGATTATCCAATAACTTCAGAAGTATACCCATACTTTTATCAAAAAGGGTATAGGATTAAATTTATATCATTTTTGTTACAGGTTCCTAAATTAACAAAAGATAAAATACAGAAACAAATCAATACATCCATAAACGCTAATGTTGTACCAGAATTAATTTATGAGAATATTGAGACGAGAGAATTGATTTTATTGGAATGTAAATTGTTGGATATTAAGTATGATCCTACTAATAGAGATGTTAAACAAGCATTCGGATATTTATCTTTAAATGATAAAGAGATATTTGAATATATGGGTGGGATTGGAGAACAGAATAAATCAAAGTTGTTTTATTCTGTTTTGCATGAAAATCAGAGTTCTTATGAAGAAGTATTAAACACTATAGCTGGAATTGTTAAAAATACTGCGAGTGATCATTTACCTTTTGAGGTAAGTGGAATTAAAGTGAATGGAAACGAAATCGACCTATGTTTGAAGAATTCTGAAACTGGAGACATTGAAGAACACCATATAACATCAGATCCCCTACTATTAATAATACCTATAGATCCAGAAGTTAATCTGAAAAATGAATATGGGAGGGAAGTTCTTGAGCAAAATCTAAAAATGACGATTGCCACAAAAATATGCCCATTTGTAGGTTATAAGAATATTCAATTTAGTTTAGAGGATGTATGTGAAGAAATCATTCCTGTTTGGAGATTGTGGTCAAAGCACCCAAAAACTAAAATTAGGGAGCTTATAAAATATTATATGAGGCAACTATCAAAAGAACTTGAAAAAATAGGCTTGAAGATAATTCTTGATAGGGGTGTATACCAGATTGAAAAAACGGATTTGAAGATTGGAGAAAAGGTACGTAATTTCTTTAGATTTAATTCCTCGGAGTATATAGAGAAAGATTCACTTGATTCATTTGAACAGATGGTGATTGAAGAATGGATTGGTGAAATTTAAATGAAAGAATGCATCATGAGTAGGTATTAAAAGAAGCTCAACTAGGAGATTACCTAGTTGAGCTTCTTTTAACTTGGTAGCTTACCTGAACCTACATATTTATCCTTCTTACTATTCCACTTATAGCTTGCAACTGCAACCTTCTAACCACTTTCTGGATAATAATTCTTCTCATTTTAGGGCCCCAAAAATAGGAGCCGTGGTTAATGGCTCCTTTGTGTTGAAAACTATATTACTGATTCTTCAATAAGTCTAACAAATAAAATAAAAGTCCGATTCCTCCAGCCAGCGCTACAACTCCTGAGAATAAATTTCCTAATATAGAGGTAGAGTATGAATTAATCTCTCCAAAAGATTGACCACAATAAGGACAAAAAGCTGCTTCTTTAGATATTTTATGGCCACATGAACGACAAGGTTCCAAACTAGTATTTTGACCTTTAATTGCGGCATATATATTTCTGAACATTCTACTAAAGAAACGAAGAGCCATATAAAACATTGTTAGAATGAAAACAGACTGTAATGCTGTTCCGACTATAATACCTATTTTCTCTTCCATGCATGTATTCCCTTCAAATATGTATTCAACCCTAGAATAGTCTATCAGATCTATTTGTTTTTTTCTATAAAATTGTATAGATGTGGACATTGAATACATATCGAGTCTTAGATAAAAACGATGAGTTCTTTGTCGCAGCATTATCTCCAATACGCGTCTCAGTCTGGCTTGTGAAATCTGGTCGAATGATCATTATGGACTATGGTGGAGTATTGGAAGCGTACAGTGATATGTCAGTAAAGATAGCAGGCAATAGATATTTTAGAGATAAGTTTGAATTAAAGTGGGACTAAATATGAAGTGATTCGTATTATCCAAAAAAGGAGGGATTGATTTGTCTTCAGAGAATGTGATTTTAAATTGAATAAGGGGATGCTCTTACTAATCTCGCTACTAAGTGCAATTGCTATTCAATTATTGAGCCTTGGCTTTTTTGAGAGTAGTGTAGTTGGAAATATACCGATCCT
Source organism: Paenibacillus sp. RRE4 (assembly GCF_031844205.1). Classification (NCBI taxonomy): domain Bacteria; kingdom Bacillati; phylum Bacillota; class Bacilli; order Caryophanales; family Paenibacillaceae; genus Paenibacillus; species Paenibacillus sp. RRE4. Next base: position 3,220,937 of record NZ_JAUZUT010000001.1, on the reverse strand, counting down.
AGGTAACATGTTGCTGGCTATTGATATTGGATATCTTATATATTACATGCAGGGAGATATTACAATTACAGTACTACAATTAATTTTACCAAGAGCCATCAGCATAGCATCCACTGCGTATACATTAAGCGAGCTATTCAGACTTAGTGTTTTTGAGTTGAAAGATTCTTTAGGTTATAAAATTTTTATATTTTGTATGGGGGTAATGTTGAATTTTATTTTTTTGTGGCTTTTTTCAAGTATTATCTTAACTTTATTTGAGACTATAATAAAAGGCATGAATAAAATGGACGAGATGTTACAAATGCTAAATGGACTGTCATTTTAACTCCTATTCAATCTAAAAAAATGGTAGTGTCTTCAAAGTGAATGTAGGTGTGAGGACAACAAGATTATGGTTGTGATTCAGAAGCTTCATACATAGGCCTTTCATTCAAAGTCCTTCACGAGGATAAACCTTGTGGGGGACTTTTGTATGGGGAGACAAGGATTATGTATGAATTTGTCGAAGTATTACATTATGTTTAATTTTAGGGAAGGAGAACTCTGAATGAAATATTACCCAATGAATGATCAAGTAAAGGAACAAAGTAAAAATAATCAGTTCTCATACACTGTCATAGTCAATCTGCAAACACGTAAAAATGACGTAGAGGAGTATATAAACAAAACTGTCAGAATTAATTCTGATACTAAGCTAGAAGAAGATGACCTCGCACAAAAAGCAACCAATGTTGTCTATGGTTTGATTGAGACTCATCCGGATTTTGCAGACTATGAAAAAACTCAAATAATTGGAATTACTTTTGCAAACGCTTATGATAGGGAGATTAAATGATGTCAAAAATAAATTTATTTAATATCTATGTGCTCTCCACAAAATTGCAAAGAAATTTAGCCTCTCTAAGAAAATGGATAATTTCCTTAGAAGTTATATTGTTTCTTATTTGTGTAGTAAGCATTTTTAATCAAGAATTAAATATAGAGATTCACATCTTAAAAATAATGGTATGGTTAGTTGTACCTTTATTAAGTGAAGGTGCATTCCTTTTTATTAGCTCAGTTATAAGTAAAAGATATTCTGGCTTTAAATATTTACCAGGGGGTTCATTAAGTGATTGGTATGAACCAACGTACATATATAATGTAAAAATAAGATGGTTAGACTCTGTTTTAAGGCAATTGGAAGATGAGGGAGTGAATTTAGATTCAATTGAACTGTTGAGTCCATCCGCTAATAAAGGTAAGTATGAGTACGAGATTTCTAAAAAGTATCCTAAAACTAAAGTGGTTGCTACGGATATAACTATTCCAATTGATCATGTAGTAACATCAGGTAACTTTAGATATTTATCTGAGAAGAATAATGCTTTAAATGCTCGGAATTATCTCAAAAAAATTGGAATAACTAATGTTGATCTAATTTTTGATATAAAAGGCGCTCTTTGGCATTCGGAGAAATTTAAGAATCTAGAAAATATTCTTAAGGAGTACTATCATATCCTTAACGCAGGCGGAGCAGTAGTATTTGATGCTTATGATTTTTCAAATGAATATATATTCAGACTTGATCCTAAGATCGAGGGATACAGAGAAAATTCAACTTTCTCTAAAATCAAAAGAAAGCTAAAAAGATCAGAATGGTTCCATAATCATTTTGATATGATATTAACTGGTGAAGGTGAAACAAAGGTTGCGATATTGAGAAAGAAATAGTGCATGATCTAAGGTACGAAAACATCAGATGAATGCAAAATATAATAATGGGGGATAATAGTAAAACTCTCTCCCATGAGTGTTACTATTAATGTACCTAGTCAAAGTGACTGGGTATTTTTGTTGTTGATAAAAGAACGTGTGTTCGCATATAATAATCACGAGGTGATATCATGCTAACAGATTTTCAACGCAAGGTACTACGTATCTTATATAACTATAAAGGTGGACGAAGACGGTTCCCTACAATCCATGAATTAACCGTGAAGACAGGTAAAAGTAAAACGGACGTATCTGTTGCTCTGGACGTTTTGGTTAAGGAACAATACATTCATTGGGAAGATAGATCAAACACATCTAATATCGTTATATTGGAAGGTTGGGAACGTGAAGAGGAGAGACCTAAAGTAAAGGTGATTGCTCCATTAGCTAACATTGATTACTGGACTCAATATTAATGGTAAATTGAAGTTAGGTGCAGGGAAAAAGCAACCTTCCTGTAATAAACTTATTTTGGTAAATGTATTTATTTGTATGATTTTGGCTATGGAATTGCCACATCGTACTTTATAATATCTTTATAAGATATTTAAGTAGGATGGTGTAGATTTGAACACATTTTTGTATATCTTCATCGGTATTTTTGAGGCTTATGCTGTGCTGTTAATAATTCTAAAGCTATATATGTTGCCGGTTAGAGAGTTTGCAGGCAAAATCCTTTTCTTTGTTATTTTCATGGCTTCATTCTCATATATGATGCGAATAACTTTAGAAGTGCCTAAATTAGATTTACCTTTTCAATATATTTTCTTCATACTTTTTTTACGTTTTGGCATGGAATATAAATTGCATATTTCATCTTTTATTGCTGGAGCTGGTATATCTGCTTATGCAGCATTGCAAATGGGGATTTTCCACGTTTTTGAGTGGATGGATGTTATGCACTCTGGCATTATTCAACAGAATGAAGGGAGTATGGTCTATTTACTGCAGTTGTCCTCAATACTAATTACATATTTAATTTGCTTTATCTTTTCAATATTCGATTTCGGATTTTCTTTCATTATAAGACCTCCTCATGATTTTTTTATTAAAGAAAATTATCTGTCTAAGACAAACCTCTCCTACTTAATTGGTACTTTGTTCTCTGCAATAACAATTTGCCTTACATTAGTGTTGCTGTACAGATCTGAACCAACTGGATTGTTATTATTAGCAATTGCTACTTTCAGTGTATCTTACTTCTTTTCAGTAAGGAGGGAACGAGGTGATATTAGAAAGGCTGTCGAGGCATATCGCAGTAAGCATAAAAACAGCTGATCCTGAGGGTCCAGGTACTGTTGAGGTTATGGAGTATGAATTGGGACTTCGACTCAATTGGTACTCTGGACTGTTGCTTACTATAACTCTTGGGTTGATGTTCGGCACAACGTTAGGCGCTTTGATTACTTTGTTTTCATTTGCTTTACTAAGAAAGTTTTCTGGCGGAATGCATTTGCCGATAACCATATGTTCCATTGTAACCGGATTTGCTGCTGCTTTGATCCCTTTAATTAGTTTGAATCACGAAGTGATTTTAATGTTGAATATAGTGACCTTAATTGTAGTATCAATTTATGCTCCGAATGAGTTTGAATACGTTAACCCAACCCGATGGGATAAGTGGCTTAAATGGATATCAATTGCTCTGGTAATTGTGAATTTCATAGTTATGTCACCAGAAATTACATTGGCATTCTTTATTCAAGCTATTCTTATTCTTCCAGTATGGACAAAATATGAAGGAGGTGGTTAAATTGAATCAGAAAATAGCGAGATTGCTTGGTACTAACCTTGCAAAAGGGGCAAAAAAATCATCCAAAAAGCGGAAAATCATTGTTGGAGCGATGAAGATGCCTGAAGAACTGAAGAAGAAGTGATCCTTGTGAATGATCGTTTAATAATAGGTATTGAAGTACAAAGCGATGGCTCATACGGGCCTCGCTTTTCATTTTATGAAAATGATATTATGGGCATCGAAATGTGGAAACCATCTAAAAATTACAATGTCCCATTTTTTTATACAAGAACGGGTAATTTTACTGTGCTCACAACTTTAAATGCGTGTGAATTATCATTCCCTAATTTCAGGTTTCTTGATGGAGCCAACTTAGTTAATGTCGATAATATTGAACGAGTTTTAACTGGTTCATATGGAGGGATCGCGTACTTCAAAGATGATATACACACAGGAATTAATCAGAAGAACATGAAGCACTGGAACGAAATTGTAGAAGAAGTAAATAAATTAGAAAAAGATGATAGACAGGTTTTTGGAGTTGAAATTTTAGATAATGGAGAATTATCTCCCGGTAGGTTTTTTATGGCGAGTGATATCTACTATATTGATATGTGGGAACCTAAGGCCAATTATTACGTCCCGAGGTTTCATACGAGCAAGGGCCTGTTTACTGTTGCCCTCACATACAAAGCTTGTATAGAAGCTTTGCCACACTTGTATCCGGCGCATAATGGAAATCTGGTCAACCCGTACTGGGTAGAAAGGATCGACGATCAGATTTTTGGTTCAACAGCAATTTTTAAGGAGTCTGATTATAAAGTTACAGTAGCCAGAGGAAAGGTTAAGGCTTTAAAAGGTTTAATACAATAAAGATTTATGTCGTCATTAACATAAAAACAATAAAAAGTCAACATCAATCGATACTAGGTAGCAAGAAGTGTTTTCGACAGTCATCGACATTTTACACAACCATTACATGATATCATTAATTTGGAAGAATTAAGAAGCAGACTGAGAGTGAGGGGATGCAAATGAGTGTGTGTACATAGAAGGAATGATATAAATGAAGACGGAGAAAAAACATATGAGTACTATACTAGTACTCGTTTTACCCGGGAGCGCGGATAAAACCGCGACTTACTTCGTTACTTTCCACTCGTAGAGTTCCTCCATTTGAATGCCAAGTATCTGTGTAGCCAGATACATCGCCTCAGGATTCATCATACTTCTTCCTGTAGCGATAAAAGATACCATTCTCTTGGACCAACCAGTTCTTCGAGAGAATTCGGCTTGAGTCATTTGGCGATGATCAAGCCAAAATTGAAGTAAGCATCTCCCTCGGGTAACTTCCACCAAGAGGACTCCTTCATTAAAATTTCAAGTTTTAGTATAGCATGACTTGCGGAAATAGTTAAACCAAGGGCAACGACATAATGTATCTCTAGGTTTTAAGAAATGAATCAAAGCAAAGGAAGTGCAACATGCGATTACATCAGATCAATATTAATCATACCATTACAATTACTGCAGCAAAAACCCTTGCGCAAATTTTAGTATCTGCGCAAGGGTTAAAGAATCCGGTTCAAGTTAAAGTGATTTCTCCAACTTCAGAACACGTAGTTTTACTTGATTAAATCTGGGGGCAATCTGGGGACGAATTGGGGACGGACTGTGATACAAGTTGTAGAATGTGGGGCAAATCAGAGAACTCGTGATTGGACAAACCCTTTCCAAACCTTGGATTAGTCAGTATCAAGGTATTCTATTACCCCGACCCCGTAACTTTGACAGGGTAAGGGTCGTGGGTTCGATCCCCACTCGTCCTATACATAAAACAATATTTCACAGCCAAGACAGCCTCTAAACGGCTGTTTTTTGCTTTATCTTAATTGAAATGAAAAAATTATCTAAGATAACTGTATATGGTACGAACCAGAAGACTACCTACAAAATATGGGGTGGTCTTTAATATGTCTTATTGATTTAATGCTATAATCGAAGTACTAGTTAATTGTAAAAGTAGCAAAAGGGAGTTCTAAATATATAACAGAAAAAAGATATGGTGGTGAATTAATTGAAGCAAATTAAACGCGTTGCAACCCTATATCATGTATCTACAAAAGGACAGTTGGATGGAAATGATATACCAATGCAGCAGCGAGCTTGTAGAAGAATGATTGAAAAGCAGGAGGGGTGGAAGTTAGTAAAAGAATATTCTGAAAGAGGAGTCTCAGGTTTCAAAGTATCTGCTTCCAACCGAGATGTAATTAGGCAGGCTAAAGATGATGCTGAAAATGGATTATTCGATGTATTGCTAGTATTCATGTTTGATAGATTAGGCAGAAAAGATGATGAGACACCATTTGTACTTGAGTGGTTTGTAAACAGAGGAATTGAAATGTGGTCTGTAATAGAAGGGCAGCAAAAAATTGAAGAAAATACAGATAGGGTGATGAACTATCTTAGATTCTGGCAGTCGAGCGGAGAAAGTAGAAGAACTTCTAATCGCGTGAACGAAAAGCATATGCAAATGGTGGAAGATGGCATATTTAGAGGTGGCGGTATACCATACGGGTATAGAAGTGTTGATTCCGGCAAATTTAATAAAAAGGGCAAGGTGTTGCTTAAATTAGTAATACACGAAGAAGAGTCTTTGGTTGTGCAAAGGATGTTCCGACTGGTACTAGACGAAGGATACGGACAACTAAGGATAGCTAAATTGTTGAATGAAGAGGAAATTCCCACAAGAAAGGCTAAACAGTGGGGTGCGGCTACTGTGAATGTCATTCTTAAAAACCCTATCTATAAAGGAATAATGAGATACAGGAAAGGATCGGGAGACGCCGTATTCTCTGAACCTATTCCTGAATTAATGATAATATCCGAAGAAGAGTGGAATTCAGCTCAAGATATTAGAGAAAAAAAGAATCCCAAAAGTAAGCAAAACAATGATAATTCCGTGCCGATGAGCACAAAAGGAAGTTTACTTTTAACTGGAATAGCGAGATGCGGGTGTTGTAACTCAAGGCTAACTTCAACAACATTTGTGAATAAATATAAGGCTGCAAATGGAGAAATACTTAGATACAATCAAAATAAAAGCTATCGGTGCACCGGAAAATTACAAGGGAAAACCGATTGTAGCGGTCAAGCTACTTTCTCGTCTAAGATGGTTGAGAGACAAGTAATGAAGCAAGTAAATAGTCACTTAAATCAACTCGAGACAATAGATTTTAGTTCGGAGATAGTTTTGATCAAAAAGAAAATATCAAATGAGGAAGAGAAAAAAATTAAGAAGCTACAGTGTATACTTGAAGAACATTATAATGAGCTATCTGTTCTTAACGCCGAAGTCCCCAAATCAATTATGGGCAAAAGCGCCTTCAAACCAAAGATGCTTAATGATCTTATCAAGAAGAAGGAATCGGAGATTACGCAAACTACCAATGAAATGAATGAAACTGAAAGAATACTATCCTCTAAAAAGATTGAATTGTCTGAACTGGAAACATTAATGGAGTATATTCCGGTTTGGCAAGATGTTTTTGATGAAGCGACAATGGAAAAGAAGAAAATGATGTTAAGTACACTAATTGATGTTATTTACGTCAGCAAAGAAAAAATCTCAGTAGAGATTAAGGGTAGAATTAAAGAATTCTTGGGACATTCATCGAGTGAAAGTAAATATTCAGGGAGTTGACACAGGGGAGTGGAGTGCACTACTGATCATATGTGAGAAGTCTTGCATAGCAGGACTTCTTTTTTTTATTTTTAAACAAAATTTAAACCAAACCTAAATTCAACGTAAGGTTGATCTCTTATTGTTGTAGTTAAGAACGTACAACAGAAGGAGAGAGAAAATGCACGCTTCCAAAACCCGATCTACTAACAAAAACGTGATTAAAAAGGCCGTACTAAGCACACTGGTGCTGGCGCTCACAACATCCTCATTCATCCATACTACGTATGCCACCTCCTCGGAGGGGGACAGCTTAACTGCCAGAGCTGAGACAACACAGAACACGTTCCAGATGCAACAAGCATTTCGCATGCGCTCACAACAAGCCATGTCTCAAGATCAATCCCCGATTCAGTACCAGATCAAAGCACGTCTGAACGAAAAAGACATGACAATAGAGGGTAGCCAGACCGTGACCTATCTGAATACGAGCAAAGATACCCTTCAAGAGTTGGTCATGCATACCTATGCAGATGCTAATCGTTCCAAAGCAACACAAACGATCATGTATACAGGCCAGAATGAGCAAATAGCCAAAGAACACCCGGAAAAGAAAGCATCAGATTTCTTGGGCGGAATGGATATTGTGAAAGTGACGAAACAAGGGGAGAAGCTTCTTTTTGATAACAAAGATCAGGCATTACGTGTACAATTGAAGGCACCTTTGCAACCGGGCCAGTCTATTACCTTCCAAGTGGATTATCGGCTCGACATTCCTTATGGCATGCAACGATTATCTTATTACAAGGATCAGGTCAACGGAGCACATTGGTTTCCGGTGATGTCTGTGTATGACGAGAACACGCATCAATGGAACAAGACACCGTACAGCACTTCATTCGAGAGTGATTACTATACCTCATCAGATTTCGATGTTGAGTTCAATGTGCCTGAGTCATATCAGGTGGTCATGCCGGGAGATATCACTTCCAAAAACAGTACTGAACAAGGACGGAAAGTGGTTACAGCGCGCGCAGCGAACACCAGAGAATTTGCTTTTTTTGCTGGTCCTAATTTAAAGGTAGAACGTGAGACGCGTGATGGTCTTACCGTGGAATATTTTTATTCGGGTGATGAGCCTGCCAAAAAAGCGGCGGTGGACAAATACATCGATTATGCATTTAAAGTCATCGCTTTTTACAATGAGAAATATGGTAAATATCCGTATCCCGAATTTCGGATTATTGAAACTTATGTGGATGGTTTTGGCGTTGAATACTCAAGATTAATCCAAATGCCGGAGCGTGCTGCGGAGTTATTACCAGAAAACGATACCACGTTTGTGCATGAGATTGCACATCAGTGGTTCCATGCTTTGATCGGGAACAACTCAGAAACGGAATCCTTTCTGGATGAAGGTTTTGCCGAGTTCTCCACGGTGTATTTTTTAGAAAAGCAGGGCAATAAGCTGGGAGGTTTCAGATCGATTCAGCTTGATCCATCACCTATTGATCTGCCAATCGCCTCAACGAATGAACAAGTAGGAGAAATGGCTGATTATGTATTTTACCAAAAGGGTCGACAGGCCATATATCAATTATACCGCTCTGTTGGTGAACCCAAATTTGATGCGTTTATGAAGGAATATTTTCATCGCTTTGTCTACCAAAACGCTACAATGGATGGATTACTTGGTACCATTGAGGATGTGCTTGGTAAAGAACAGCGTCAGGACATGGAAAACGCTTTAAGGAAACCGGGATTTGAGCTTAAGCAAGAATATCAAATGTCTGAGAAGGAACTTGCAGCATATATGCATGATGTCTATCAGCCGCAGTATGAAGGAGTGGTGAACAACGTTCCCAATCTGCCTTACGAAGTGATGATTCGTTTAATGGAAAAGTCCTTCCGAGGAGAGCCGTTAACCATTGTACTTGGAGATCAAGTAAGCAAAGAAGCGGCGAAACAACAGGAACAAGCGGCCAGCCAGTTAACTCAGATTTTCGATGTATTTGGCATGAAGTACGATGTAGTTCGGGATCGAAAACAGTTGAAGCAGAAGCTGAAACGTGAGATTGGCAGTAGTAACCTCATTCTTGTTGGTAATGCAAAGTCAAATGGCATGGTTCAAGCTTTGAAAAAAAATATAATGGTCCGGGCAACTGATATCGGTTTGGACTGGAAAGAGGCCATGAACGCATCTGGACATTCCGGAGCATATGTCATTAAACATCCATACAATCAGAATCGTCTTATGATTCATTACTATTGGAATGGCGACCATCTCAGTGACAAGGCCTCAGCGTCCTTTATGGAGAAGATTCTGGAATCTCTAACGCTCTCTAATGACATTTACCAATCCTATGAGCTGGATGGCAACGGTAAATTGAAAGATAGCAAAAAAGTCGAATGATACATTTTACAATAAAATAGAACCATAAAAATAGAAATGTTTATAAAGAGTCGCCTATAAGGTGGCTCTTTTTGCCTGTTCAGTTCCATTTAAGGTTTCTCTTTTAAACTTCTCTGTAGCAGGAATTTAAAAGAGAACAAAAGGCGGGAAATGGCATGATAAACAACAAATGGCGAAATGTTATGACAACTACAGTGATTGCTTCGATGTTATTAGCGGCTTGTAGCAATGAGAGTGGAGCTCTGCTAACAACAACGACTACGACTACAGAGAACCCATCCACAGAAGATCAGACAAAAACGGTGGATTACGCACAAAACTTTAATAAAACGGAAGTGATGTCTTTCTCGATTGATGTAGATGAGGATGCCTGGCAGGAAATGCTGGACACGGCAACAGAGGAAAACTATATCAAGGCCAATGTAACGATCAATGGAACAACCATAGAAACTGTAGGTATACGAGCCAAAGGAAACTCCAGTTTGAGGCAAGTGGCACAGGACGATTCAACCGATCGGTATAGTTTCAAAATCAAGTTTGACGAATACGTCAAAGGGCAGACCTGGAATGGTCTTGATAAAATGGTCGTGAATAATATGATTTCCGACGCCAGTTATATGAAAGAGTATCTCAGCTATGACATCATGAGTTATATCGGAGTTGATGCACCGCTGTTTTCTTTTGCCAACATTAACGTCAACGGTAAGGCGTGGGGCTTATATTTGGCTGTTGAAGACATAGACAGCGGATATCTGGCACGTGCGAAGAATGGTGAAGGAGAGATCTACAAGCCCAATAACGATGGCAATATGGGAGCGGGCGGAATGGGAAACCCAATGGGAATGGGTAACCCGCCAACAGAAGGGGATGCTGGAGGGATGGGAGACCGTCAGCCTCCTGAAGGCATGGAGCCACCAAGCGATCAAGGTGAAGGAACAGGTGATGCCAACTCTCAGACTGCCAACACTCGCGGAGAGGGTGGTCGGGGGTTCGGCAGAGGCGGTGGAATGAATGGTGGCACGAACGGCGTATCCTTAGTGTATACGGATGATAAAGTGTCCAGTTATGCTGGCATTTTTGATAATGCAAAGACCAAAACGACGGAAGAAGATGAACAACGTGTGGTTGAGGCACTCAAAAACTTGAATGCCGGCACCGATCTTGAGAAATATGTAGATGTGGATGCTGTGCTCAAATATTTTGCGGCTCATAATGTGGTTGTGAACATGGATAGTTACACATCCAATATGGGGCATAACTATTATTTATACGAGAATAACGGCAAGATCAGTATGTTGCCATGGGACTACAATATGGCTTTTGGTGGATTCCAGGCAGGTTCCGCATCCGATGTGATCAATCTTGCCATTGATACCCCGTTATCAGGCGTAACGATGGAAGAACGGCCGATTCTAAGCAAGTTGCTGGAGGTTCCTGAGTACAAAGCGAAGTACCATGAATACTTGCAGGAGATCGTTGAGGGTTATTTTGCAAACGGAAAATTCCAGCAGACGGTTCAGACGTTAAACAATCTGATCACGGATTACGTTAAAAATGATGCTACAGCGTTTGTGACATATGACAAGTATAAAGAAGCTGTTACTGAATTGACTAAATTAGGCACGTTACGTGCCGAGAGCATTCAAGGACAGCTTGATGGAACGATTCCTTCCACTACGGAAGGGCAAAAGGCGAGTGCGGATAAACTGATTGATGCATCTTCCGTTGATCTAACCAAATTGGGAGATGGTCTCAAAGGAAACGGAATGAGGGGTGGATTCGGAGGCTCAGGGTTCAATCGTAATTCCGGTAATCAAAATCAACAGAGTGAAAAAACGGAGCAATCCGAAACAACCAAATAGGATTCAGTTGCCCGACTTGTCCTTCGTAGCTAAATAATGGGATGAACGCATGCATGTTTTAGGCTGATATCAGTATATAGAGAGCTACCTTACAAGGTGGCTCTTTTTAATTTCATTTGTTTATTTCAAAAAACTATTTACAAACCAAATTTAATTGTGTACAATCAATTTGTAAACAAGTTAAAAGAAAACATGTTCAAACCATATAACAAACTTTAAATCGGAAGAGGAGAATTTTAATATGAAAACTCTATATGAAACGACAGTTATTAATACAGGTGGACGCCAAGGGATCGTACAATCCCCGGATAACGTATTCATGATGGATGTAGCTACACCCCCTGAACTTGGAGGTCAAGTAACAACAGCGACTAACCCGGAGCAACTGTTTGCAGCAGGATACAGTGCATGTTTTAATTCTGCGTTGGAATTTCAATTGAAAAAGCACAATGTAACGATTGAACGCAGCACAGTATCTGCAACGGTTGCCTTGGTAGCGGACCCGGCAGATGGTGGTGTAAAGCTGGATGTTGAGCTAGAAGTGAAAATTCTCGGTCTGGATGAAGAAACGGCACAAAAATTTGTGAAACTTGCACATGAATATTGCCCTTATTCCAAAGCGATCAAAGGTAATGTTAACGTTAAAGTGGAGCAGGCGTAAGCAGACAGGTTTCGTAACGTTCCATTTAGTATTAAATAAATGCAATAGCCAAAGACCTCCGAAGACTCGGAGGTTTTTGGCTTATACTTGCTTCGCATTAGATCAGCAATTGGCTGATTCTCGGTGGTATTTTATTCGTTATCTTTTTAGTATTTAAATACGTTTTTTAAGGTAGGCACACAATTGGGCGTTTCCCCATATGATGCACTATTCAGTCAGCATTATGGGAAATGGGGAATCCGTGATGGCAAAGGCAAAAGGAAAGAAAGCTCCCGCGTTAAAAAGTGACAAGATGCGTGTATCCATGAAGCTGGTCACATCCGATGTATGTGAACGCTGCAAGACACCTTGCTTACGAGGGACGGAATATGCTGCACGAATGAGAGAAAGCGGGGCGGTTGGCAAAGGGGTTCCCTGTATCCTCACTCGCCACGTATCTTCATGATACTTCGTCTAATGGCGTATATATAAAATGCGACACCATAGGTTATCCTGAAAACAGGGTAGCCTTTTTTTTGTGTTTACCAGAGCGTGGTAAATATTTTGGATAAAAAATGAAAAATGATGAAAAACAGCGCAACTTTGTGGAGCCGTTCGCAGTATAAATCTACAAACAAGCTAACAGCAAGGGAGGGTATATTGACGGGATGAAATGGAAAAGAGTGCTGCTGTGTGTCATGGTATTCTCCTTGCTGGGCGGGTCTTTATTATTTGCGGACTCTGTGAACGAGAAGATTCGTGTGCTCATTAACGGCAAGGAAGCGTCTGACGGTGGTTATTTGATTGATGGAACGACTTATGTACCTGTAAGAGAGGCTGGAGGCATTGCTCGGTGGGACAATAGTAACAAGCGAGTAACGGTGATCAAGCCGAACGTACATATTTTTCTCTTCAAGGGAGACACTGTGTTTGGGAACGTCAATGTGGGCAAATTGAAATTTAATGTGTTCTCACAGGTCGACAGCCTCACAACCGATGTGGCTGCCGTGAAAGTTACCATAACGGACCCGAGCGGTCAGGTAAAGGATATTCAGGCTCAGGATCTGACTACACAGAAGGATAACTTCTGGTTCCGTACGTATGATTTCACTTATGATTTTAGTCGTGCTGGCAAATACCAGGTCGGTTTTCATATTAAAGAAAATGCAAACAGCAACTATGTTCTGGTCGCCGAAAAAATCATTACAGCCTTGAATGACTAAAGGCGAATAAACGCTATCCCTCAAATTGACCTGGCTCTGTGAACATGTTACGATATGCAGGGTTACACATTTTCTATTGATGAAGCGAGGTATTACAATGAGCGATCACAAACACGAGCATGGAGATAACTGCGGTTGCGGTCACGACCATGATCACGATCATGAGCACGAAGAGATCCTTCTCACATTGACTGATGAGAACGGTCAAGACGTGGAGATGGTTTTGGTAGAAACGTTTGACGTGCAAGATCACGTTTATGCACTTCTGCTGGAACGCAACAATCCTGAAGCTGACGGCATCATCCTGCGTATGGAAGAAGAAGACGAGGAAATGGTGCTCTACAATATTGAAGACGAAGCAGAGTGGAACCGTGTTGAAGCGGCATACAACGAACTGGTTGCTGCTTCCCAAGAATAGTCATTCTTTTGGAATAGGACACAAGGACTCCTTGAATCTCAGGGGGTCTTTTGTCGTTGGTTTGGATTGTCGGCCGATGCGGAGACAGAGTGTCACAAAAAATGAAAATCAAAAAGGACCAGGTGTTAGACCCGGTCCTTTTCAGTGCAGCTAGAAAATGGCGTCAGCTTCCACGATGACTTTGACGTTCGTAACGCTACGGTCTTCGGGTCCTTTAACGGGCAGTCCGACCTCGACATGATCAATGATATAATCGATGTTTTCTTGCGTGATTACCTCGCCCGGAAGCAGGATCGGAATACCTGGCGGGTACACATAAATGAATTCGGAGATAATGCGTCCAGCGGATTCCTTGAAAGGAATGACCTCAGTATCTCCGTAAAAAGCATCACGCGGGGTCAACATCAGCTGAGGGATGTCTGGAACTTTGACAACCAGTTCATGCGCCGGATTGACCTGATAATAAGTACGGGACAAATCCTGTAGCGCATTAAGTAAGATATTCACGCTGTCATCTGTATCACCTGGCGTGATAAGGCACAGAATATTGTACATGTCGCTAAGCTCTACTTCAATATTATAATGCTCACGCAGCCAGTTCTCGGTTTCGTAGCCTGTAATGCCGAGATGGCGCACATGAATCGTGACTTTTGTTGGGTCATAATTGAAAGTGGCTTCTGTGCCTAACAGTTCTTTTCCGAAACAGTACAAGCCATCAATGTCATTGATCGTACGCCTTGCAAACTCCGCCAGGTCAATGGCCTTCTGCGCAATCTCGTGACCATGGAGCGCCAGATTACGTCTGGAGGTGTCCAGCGATGCAAGCAATACGTATGACGTGGATGTGGATGTCAGTAGACTCAAGATGGTCTGTACACGTTGTGGGTTGACGAACCCGTTCTTGGTGTTCAGATTCAGCACGGAGCTCTGTGTCATCGAACCACCAAGCTTGTGCACACTTGTAGCAGCCATATCAGCTCCAGCAGCCATTGCAGACAGCGGCAGATCCTCATGGAAATGAATAAGTACCCCGTGTGCTTCGTCCACCAGAACGGGCACTTGATAGCTGTGAGCCAGCTCTACGATGGACTTCAGGTCTGTACATACACCGTAATAGGTTGGATTAATGACCAATAAAGCTTTTGCATCCGGATGGCGCTCAAGCGCACGACGAATCGATTGGATGGTTACACCGTGATCGATGCCAAGGTTAACATCCTGTGCAGGAGAAACAAATACAGGTTTGGCTCCTGAGAAAATAATGGCGGACAGGACAGATTTGTGTACGTTGCGGGGTACGATAATTTTGTCCCCAGGTCCGCATACCGATAGAATCATCGTCATAATCGCACTGCTTGTACCCTGTACACTAAAATAGGTATAATCGGCTCCAAAGGCATCTGCGGCAAGCATCTGTGCTTCCCGAATGACAGCTGTCGGTTGATGCAGGTCATCGAGTGGTGCGATGTTGATTAAATCTATGGAGAAGGCGTTATCGCCAATAAATTCACGGAATTCGGTATCCGCTCCCAATCCTTTTTTATGTCCCGGAATGTGAAACTGTACGGGATTGAGTGCCGCGTGATTTTTCAAAGCGGTAAACAGCGGCGTACGGTGGTGATTCATCAGTGCTGTCACAACCCTTCCTAAGTAAAATGGTAAACAAAGATGAGTATAGCAAAATAAGCACTGAATGCAAGCGGTATGAACGACAAATTTTTGAATTGGTGAGATTTGCTTGTCATGTCCCCGGTTACACTATGTGTAGAGGACGGGTAAATGAACCTTGAAAGGGGAAAAAGAATGCAAACCGACATCAAACCAGCCAAGATCCTGAGATCGCCTTTTTTTATCGCGATGTGGCTGACACTTTTTCTGGTGGAGATCATTAAGGGGGCACTGCTGGTCGCCGTTCTACCCGTATATATGGATAATATTCTGGGGTTGTCTGCTGGCGTCATCGGCGTAGCATTTGCT
Source organism: Paenibacillus sp. RRE4 (assembly GCF_031844205.1). Classification (NCBI taxonomy): domain Bacteria; kingdom Bacillati; phylum Bacillota; class Bacilli; order Caryophanales; family Paenibacillaceae; genus Paenibacillus; species Paenibacillus sp. RRE4. Next base: position 3,205,229 of record NZ_JAUZUT010000001.1, on the reverse strand, counting down.
CTCCAGTATCTGGGAGATAATCTGTTTAGAGCCCCTTCAGGCTGGGCAGCAGAACGAATCGGTTTCCGCGCCACGATGGTAACAGCTCTGATCTGTACTTTGATTGCCGTTATCATGATTCTTTTTCTCAAAAGTGCCGTTGGACTATCTATGGCTTGTCTCATTCTCGGAATCGGTACGTCACCCTTGTGGCCCTGCGCAATGACGGGAGTAACTGCGATGTCAGGCCCACAGAACAAAAACGGAACAGCGATGGGTGCGCTGGAAATGGCGGCTTTGGGAGGCACGGGGCTCGGGCCTGTTGGTATGAACTGGCTATTGGAGCGGACCGATCATGATTACCGAACAATTTTCCTCATCCTCATGGGATGTGCAATTCTGGTCATCCTGGTTGCTATGATTCTTCCGGGCCGTGTTGTGGTTCAAGGGGGACAAGCAACAGAAGCGGGAGATGCTGGAGAAGGCCTGATGTCTGCAAATCAGAAATATCCAGCCAAGCCGAATCTTCTTACCCCGTTCATTCGGCTGCAACAGAGCGTAAAGCGTACATTACATCGTGTGCGCAGCACGCTCAACGTTAATCCGCTGGTCTATCCCGCTCTCTTTATGCAGTCATTTGTGATTGGTCTGCTCAGCCCTGTCATTACGCTGTATACACGAACAGATCTGAATATCTCACCTAATCTGTACAGCCTGCTACTCATTGCAGGAGGAGGGATTACCGTCATCGCATTGCTTCCTGTTGGGAAAATGGTGGACAAGTTCGGTACGAAGCCGTTCCTGAATATCGGTTTTTTGATGGCGGCAGCAAGTTTGTTTGTTTTCGCGACAGTGACAGCCATTCCTGTTGTTTTTGGCATTGTCATGCTTGTCGGCGTCAGTTATGCGATGATTCTTCCGGCTTGGAATGCATTTGTTGCCACACTGATTCCAGAAGGGGAACGTGGGGCAATATGGGGATTTTTCCTTACATTGCAAGGTTCGGGTATGGTTTTTGGTCCGATTGTGTCGGGGTTGTTGTGGGATCACATCAGTCATCCTGCTCCGTTTATCGCGAGCGCTCTTGTGATGGCAGGACTTTTCGTCGTTCACTTTGTTTTGGCACGCAAGCCTTACCGTACCGCACCTGTTGGATAGATGAAGGACAGAAAAAAGGAGATCCATAAACCCTGATCAGGGTTGAGGATCTTCTTTTTTTTGATGTATTGTAATGCCTGGGAGTCGTCAATTAGTGCAAATGAAGTGAGTTATCTCGGCTGTACATCACAATGATCATGATTTTGTCACTTGTACATATTGGAGCAGAAAAGAATCGAATCACGATGAATTACCGGGGGCTTGCCCCTGTGCATCTGCGGAAAGCTTTAATTCGGATTCGTATTCCGTGAAAAATAGTCAAATAACCAAGTACCCTTACATAAAATGAAGTATAAAATAGGGTAAGCCGATGTAACACAAGCGCTTGAAACATGAGGGCCGGAGCAGATCCGGTACAGATGGAGGGAGTGCCGTGAACAAGAGTTATGAAGTTGAATATTGCAATCTGGAGCTGCGGTTCAACCGTCGGCATATCCAAAATCTAATCAAAGACCTAATTCGTGAGGGGTATTCACTATATTGGAGCGAGGACGAATCCTTCTTTATCCTGTCAGTCCGCACCGGACGTAAGCTGGTAAAGCTCCGTTTTCAACAAACACGCAGTGGGAATTATAAAATGACAGGAGATTATCTGATCAAGGATGCCAAGCTCGCAGAGTGGTTGGAGAAACTGATTGGGGATACACGCGGCCATGCTGTGGTGAAACGCTTCAAGGATCAGCAGATGACGGTAGAGAATATTCTGTTTGGTGAAGTCATCCGTCTGGTGGAAGTGTCGGGATTCAAGCAACGGGTTATTTTTCAAAAAGAACCTGCGCCTACGGCGGAAGAGATGGAAGAAATGTTCCTCTCGCGCGAAGGCGAAGAACGGCTACTGCTGCTGCGTATGGAGATCGATGATGAACTGGAGCGCCTGTATAATGCTGTGCAGATCGACAATACAGAGAAGGCCAACGCCTGCCGTGAAGCGCTACAGCGATTGTCCGGGCATCTGCTGATGCTGGAAGGATGAGACCAAGCGTGTTTGAGCATCATTTTTGTTGAAAGGGGCTGTTCCCAAAGGTCATTAACGGACTAGGGGCAGCCCCTTGATATGTAGAGAGAGCGTTAGTTTTGGATTCTGAATCTCTGGACTTGTACTCTTCCGCTCGTCTACGGACGCTGAGGATCAATAATGGAATAGTCCGAACTCTCTATATGAGTATCAAATTCCTCAATCCCTTGTTCCAGGATTAGATCTGCTTCATCCGGGGTGATCGGAATGACCCACAACAGAGGGACTGTCTCCTGGCCAATGTGAATAAGTTCGAGGGCTTCGTTTTCTCCCCGCAACTCGTCAATTAACAAGGCAGTTGCACTCCATTCTGTGGGTGCTAGCGGACTTGATTTCATCACACGCGGGATATCCGAATCGGGAGCATTTTCGATATGATGCGTAATGATATCTGCCAAGTAGGTGTTGACACGTTCTACACTTACACCGCCTAAATCGGAAGGTAGCGCAAGCATCCACTCTGCGGCGACTCGTTCCCCTGAAGGGCGGGTAGCTTCAGACAAATCTACAGTGACAAACCGGGAGATCTCAGACTGCAACGTTGCAGGGAAATAGTAGATCTCCACATGAATGCCTCGCTCTGTTTTGGAAAGTACGATTCTGCTCTCAGGCATGCCCCATTCATTCATATACATCCCCAAAAGGTAAGTTCTTCGGATATCCAGTGAAAACCGTTCCTCGTTTGAAAGTTGCTGATAGCTCATTCGCTAACTCCTCCAAATCTGATGATGATTCATTGCTATTACTATAATAACGTATTTTATGAAAATACGATGAACACCTGAGCAGATTACAGCATTTTCTCGCTGCCTGGCTGGGGAGCGGGGTTCACTTTCATACATAAAACCGTTAAAATGGGTGTATTGTTGAGATTTTTTTTCAATAAAATTAATTGGAGTAAAGGATGGAGGACCAGATGACAAAACAACAAATCGGCGTAATCGGCCTGGCAGTCATGGGTAAAAATTTGGCCTTTAATATTGAAAGCAGAGGATTTTCGGTATCGGTATTCAACCGTTCCCCTGAGAAGACACATGACCTCTTGAAAGAAGCAGAAGGCAGAAACCTGACAGGTACATTCTCCATTGAAGAATTCGTAGCCTCCCTGGAATCCCCGCGTAAAATTCTGATCATGGTACAAGCAGGTAAAGCTACAGATGCGACAATTGAGCAGTTGCTGCCTCACCTGGATGAGGGCGACATTATCATCGACGGCGGAAACGCATATTTCCCTGACACGGTTCGCCGTAGCAAAGAACTGGAAGACAAAGGTATTCGCTTTATCGGTACAGGCGTATCCGGTGGTGAAGAAGGCGCACTGAAAGGACCTTCCATTATGCCAGGCGGACAAGAAAGTGCATATAAACTGGTGGAACCGATTCTGACGGCCATTTCAGCTAAAGTCGGTGACGACCCATGTTGTACATATATCGGACCAGACGGTGCCGGACACTATGTGAAGATGGTACATAACGGCATTGAGTATGGTGACATGCAATTGATCGGTGAAGCCTATCACCTCCTGAAATCGGTACTGAGTGTATCGGTAGAGGAATTGCATGAAATTTTCACAGAGTGGAACCAAGGCGAACTCGACAGCTACCTGATCGAGATCACGGCGGACATTTTCTCCAAATACGATCCGGAAACAGGCAAACCGATGGTTGATGTCATTCTGGATGCCGCTGGACAAAAAGGAACAGGCAAATGGACAAGCCAGAGCGCGCTGGATCTCGGCGTACCATTGTCCATGATCACGGAATCCGTATTCTCCCGTTTCTTGTCGGCGATGAAAGACGAGCGTATCGCTGCAAGCAAAATCCTGAACGGACCTAAGGCAGAAGCATTCTCCGGTGACAAAAAAGCATTCATCGAGAACGTGCGCAAAGCGCTGTTCGCAAGTAAAATCGTATCCTACGCCCAAGGCTTCGCACAGATGCGTGCCGCATCCGACGAGTATGGCTGGGATCTGAAATACGGCAACATTGCGATGATCTTCCGCGGCGGATGCATTATCCGTTCACAATTCCTGCAAAACATCAAGGAAGCATACGACAAAGATGCAGCCCTGAAAAACCTGCTCCTTGATCCGTACTTCCAAAATATCGTGGAAACTTACCAGGATGCATGGCGTGAAGTGGTTGCTGTTGCGGTGAAACAAGGTATTCCGGTACCAGGCTTCTCTAGCGCGTTGTCCTACTATGACAGCTACCGCACAGAACGTTTGCCAGCAAACTTGCTGCAAGCACAACGTGACTACTTCGGCGCACACACGTTCAAACGTGTCGACAAAGAAGGAAGCTTCCACCACAACTGGATGGAGTAATCTTCAAATCATACAATGCAAAGAGGGACTTGGAGGATCGGATTATACCGATCACCATCGGGTCCCTCTTTTTTCATAAATCGAGAGAATCTAAAAGTCTGTTTAGTAACATTAATGAATGATGATCATTGGGAGAGGAGGGACCGTATATACGGTTGTGGCTCGAAAGGAGCTTGCTACAGGCATGGCCTTCCCCCGTTCGCAGGGCTGTGTTATGATAGGACAAAAGTGCTCACGAAATGCTTGAATTAAAGGAGTGTACACCTTGAGCAAGTCTAAAAATATTATTCTCATTGGCATGATGGGAACGGGGAAATCAACTGTTGCTAATATGCTTTCTCATGAGCTGGGATACCGATTAATCGATGTTGATGCCGCGGTTGAACAGGAGGAAGGCTGTGCCATACCTGAATTGTTTTCAAACAAAGGAGAAGCGTACTTTCGTGACGTAGAGAACCGGGTGCTGTGCACGGTACTTGAGAACGAAGGGCAGGTCATTGCAACTGGAGGCGGGGTCGTACTTCGTCCGGATAACTGTAAATCCATGTCAGCGAATGGCTGGGTTGTTGCTCTAACAGCAGACCCTGAGGTCATAGTGGAACGTGTAAGCGGGTGTGATAACCGTCCACTGCTTGCAGGAAATGCCGAGGAACGCATTCGAACGATTATGGAAGAGCGTAAAGATGCATACCGTTTTGCGGATTACACGGTGGATACTACTGCGTTGTCTGCGGCCGAAGTGACTGATTTAATTTTAGCGCATTACCGCGTCTAAGCTTGTTATTGTCGAAGTTGAACAAGAGAGGGCAGTTAAAAAAACGGGCCATGCGGCCCGCTTTGGGAATGGTAGGCTGTATGGGTGATCCATCCAACTTTAACACTTTGAAAGGATCGCCGTGAATACAGTGTCCTTACCTTTAGTCTTCCTGCTGCCACTCCAGCATACCGCCGACCAGATTGGTACAGCCGTCGTATCCAAGCTGTTGCAGGTATTCACAAGCCCGTTCACTGCGATAACCGCTACGGCAGATGATCACGATCTCACCGGACTTATCAATCTCCGATAAGCGATCCGGAATCTGTCCCAGTGGAATATGTTTGGCACCAGCAATCATGCCTTGCGCGACCTCTTCGTCCTCGCGGACGTCTATCATCTGCAGCTTTTCTCCCGCTTGTAAACGGCGGCGCAGCTCGGATGGTTGAATTTCTGCGATTTGTGTCATATTCAGGTCCTCTTTTCTATATGGACTTAACGCCTCTAATGATACCTAAGCCAACCAGGCGATGTCAATTTGGCCTTACGAAGACTCACTTCACCTAAAACAATTGAAGACTCATTACACCTAAAACAATCAATGAAGGAGAATATCATCCATGGACGTTATTGTTAACCCTACCCCTAATTTGAACGGGGAAATCGGAGCTTTGTCCTCCAAAAACTATACTACCCGTTACCTGCTGGCCGCTGCGCTTGCGGAAGGAACCAGTACGATTCATTTTCCGGCACATAGCGAGGACAGTGATGCAATGCGCAGATGTATCCGTGATTTGGGCGCTGTGTTGGAAGAGGATGACAGCAAAATCGTCATTCAAGGTTTTGGAAGCCGTCCCCGTGATGTACGTGAGTTAAACGTAGGGAATGCCGGCGCTGTACTTCGTTTTCTTATGGGGGTTACCGCACTGTGTCCTGAAGTTACATTTGTGAACACTTACCCCGATTCACTGGGTAAACGGCCGCATGATGATTTGATTGATGCACTTGGTCAAATGGGGGTTCAGGTAGAGCATCAGCAAGGGCGTCTGCCGATTACCATTAAAGGCGGTCATGCCAAAGGTGGACATATTCGTGTATCTGGCTCTGTAAGCTCGCAATATTTGAGCGCATTGCTGTTTGTGACCCCTTTGCTTGCTGAAGACAGCACGATTGAGGTTCTGAATGATTTGAAATCAAAAGTGGTCATCGGTCAGACGCTGGAGGTTCTCGCACAAGCAGGGATCATCATCCATGCAAGCGACGATTATATGTCATTCCGTGTACCTGGCGGACAGGCTTACAAGCCTACAACGTATACTGTTCAAGGGGATTACCCTGGCTCGGCTGCCGTACTTGCTGCCGCAGCAGTTACGCAGTCTGATGTGAAAATTCTCAGGCTGATGGAGCAGAGCAAGCAAGGGGAGCGTGCCATCGTTGATGTGCTGCGTATGATGGAAGTGCCGCTCACTCATGAGAATGATGTGGTTCACGTTCAAGGAAATGGCCGATTGAAGGCGGTTGAATTCGATGGAGATGCGGCTACGGACGCGGTATTGGCTATGGTAGCGGCAGCAGTATTTGCGGAAGGAACGTCACGGTTTTATAATGTAGAGAACCTGCGTTACAAGGAATGTGACCGAATTACGGATTATTTAAATGAACTGCGCAAGGCCGGAGCGAACGTTGAGGAGCGTCAGGCGGAGATAATCGTACACGGACGTCCGGAAGGTGTCGAGGGCGGCGTAGAGATTAATGCTCACTATGACCACCGTGTCATTATGGCGCTTACTGTCGTGGGTCTGCGTGCCAAGCAGCCTATCCGTATTCGGGATGCACACCATGTAGCCAAGTCATATCCGCAATATTTTGATCATTTGCAGGCGCTTGGCGCCTCGGTTCAGTGGGTAAAAGAGTAAATTAACACGTTAAGCAGAAAAGGATGGTGCTTGAACATGGAATTTAACAACCCTACTCGAGAAGAAATCGGACACATTTTGCGCAATGCAGGCAACATCGCAGTTGTCGGCTTATCGGACAAATCAGACCGTACCTCGTATATGGTCGCGGAAGCGATGCAGAGCAGAGGATACCGCATTATCCCTGTTAATCCGCAAGCACAGGGAGAGATTCTTGGCGAGAAGGTGTATGCCACGCTCGCAGATATTCCCGAGCCTGTAGATATTGTTAATGTTTTTCGGCGTGAGGAGTTCTGCGCGGAAGTCGCTCGTGAAGCTGCTGCGATCAAGGCCAATGTATTATGGCTTCAACTTGGCATTCATAACGATGAGGCTGTCCAGATTGCGGCAGAGAACGGCATGACCGCAGTCACCAATCGTTGTATCAAGGTAGAAGATTCCATCGTTCTGCGCGGCGCTGGGCGTGGCTAAGAGGCCTTGTTGTCCTCATGAACTCGTTCATGGCATCGCATATTCAACTTAGGATTTTAATGAATATCCCGTGATTATTCAAAATCACGGGATATTTTATGTTCAGCGTAGTAAAATGAGATTGAAAATATAAGGAGGATGAAATATAGATGAAATGGTTTAGAAAGGCAGTTATTCTGCTACTTGTTGCCGTATGTGTAGCAATTTTACGACTAGAGACTCCCGTTTACGCAGCGAATGAAGCGATTCATGCAACGGATGTGTGGACAAGTCAATCACTTTTCGTCGCACCTGCCAAGAAGCCGGAAGTGAAATGGGGATTGGACTTTAAAGATTATGTAAGACAATTGGTTGTGGATTCCAAAGGAACACTTTACGTGATCTCACATTACTCTGGTCATCCGTTATTGACTGCCGTCACACCAAAAGGCGAAGTGAAGTGGGCTAAACGATTGGAACATATTAATAGCATATCAGACATGTATTTATACAAAGACAGTTCTCTTGTGATTCTTGGTGATGATATTCCCGAACGAGGCAGGGGGTCAGAGAATTTTGGAACGGCGAGCATATCAAACTATACATTAGACGGAGAACAGATTTGGGAGAAAAGGTACAAGGATTACACAGCTAATTATAATGTGGATGTCAGCAAGGATGGAGTTATTATTTTTACGGCTTCTTATGTACAAGTTATACATAATAATAAACCTATAAGTCAGGGACAAGATTTTAAAGAAGAGAAGAGATTGCTCGGCGTTAATATGGACGGCAGTGAGAAGTTTAACAGTCTTCTTGGCACAGAGATCAATTCAAGTCCTTTCTTCGTTGTATCTGATCCAGTCTTTGTTAAAGATCGAATTTTTTTGACACTGTCCTCCTTAAGCAGTATTAAAGAGAACGGCAGAGTGAAATCAGGTGAATTGATTCAATACAGCCTAGCGGGTAAAAAAATATCAGGTACCCGGTATACCGGGGAGAATCTGCAGAGTCCGATTTATGATAATCATCAGATTTATGTGGTCGGACACGATGATCTTCATATTTTTGATGCCCAGGGCAAGCTGAAGAAAACCGTCAAGGGAGGTTTCCAAAGTACAAGCAACTCACTTGCTCCTTCAATCAGCAAGCAAGGTGACGTCGTATTTGGAACAAATATCTATCATGCTCTGAGCAAGAAAGTAACCACGTTTAATAAAGAGAATCAAACCTATTTTACCAGTGAACCCATTATTGATCGTAACGGCAATCTAATCTATCATTACAAAAACTATGCTAAAAATATAAACTATTTAGTTTCCATGAACCTTGCTTCAGCCAAAGTGAACTGGAAAATGATCATCAATCATGATTTACAAGATCAATGGCTCGTTTCAAGGGATGGAACTATATATGTTACTGGAACTAAACTGCTAGCTATCAGATAAACAAACTCTAATCTTAAATGTACAGTAAAAAGGGGATATAACTCCCCTCTTTTACTTTGACAAAATGCTGTGTAAAGCTTACCATCTAGGATAGAAAGGAGAGGTCGCCATGAATTGGCTCGGATCCTTGCAGCAGCTCGGAAGAGCGGTTATGCTGCCTACAATGGTCCTGCCCGCTGCTGCCATTTTGCTCAGCGTAGGCAGTCTGCCCTGGAACGCCTGGGGACTGGGAGTTATTGGTGAAGTGTCTACCGTGGCCGGACACGGTATTTTTTATTTTTTGCCGTATTTGTTCGCTGTCGGTGTGGCACTGGGGCTCTCCAACCAGGCCGGTCAAGCTGGACTTGCAGCGCTGGCTGGTATCGTTATCTATGATCAGGTCACCCGTAATTTCGGGGATGGCACGGTGCAGCCAGCATCATTAATTGGAATTATACTCGGTGCATTAGCCGGTGGAATGCATAATCGGTTCAAAAGCATTAAACTGCCGGAAATCTTGCAATTTTTCGGCGGATCAAGGTTTGTTTTGCTTATCGTCGGACTCTGTTCGGCTCTTTTTTCCTGCTTTATGTTATGGATTGCTCCTGTTTTGCAGCATGGTCTGAATTCCATTGCAACATGGGAATACAGCTTAGGCGGCTTCGGATTGTTTATCTATGGTGTGTTATATAGGGTGCTGGTTGCTTTTGGGCTTCATCATCTGCTGAATAACGTATTCTGGTTCCAGTTGGGAACCTATGAAACACCGAGTGGCAATATTGTGCAAGGGGATTTGCCACGTTTCTTTGCTGGCGATCCGTCAGCTGGATTTTTCATGGCTGGACTTTTCCCGATTATGATGTTTGCTATCCCTGCGATTGCTTTTGCCATTATTCAAGAGGCCAGGGAAGATCTAAAACCTAAAATCAGAAAAACGTTTCTGACTTCTGCATTGGTCTGTTTTTTAACAGGGGTGTCCGAGCAGATCGAGTTTGCTTTTCTTTTCGCGGCGCCGTACCTGTTTATCGTACATGCAGTGATGTCCGGGGTGGCCATGTGGCTTAGTTATTGGCTGGATATAAGGCATGGTTTCTCTTACTCGGCTGGTGTTATTGATTACATACTCAATTTCCATCTGTCTGAGAATGCTTGGAAGCTCATTCCGATTGGCATACTATATGGGCTAGTCTATTATTTCCTGTTCCGCTGGGCGATTCGTACGTTCAAAATCCCGACACCAGGGCGAGAAGAAGGGTCTATGCTGGAAGATTGGGTTGGAAATATCCCTTATCAAGCTCCGTTGATTCTCGAAGCATTGGGCGGGAAAAGCAACATCGTGCAGGTGGAGGCATGTATTACACGCCTTCGTCTGACGGTTCACGATGATCGGTTGATTGATACCGGAGCGATGAAGAATCTGGGTTCCGCTGGACTGATCAAGCTCGGCGGAGGTAACGTGCAGGTTGTATTCGGCACCTATTCCGAACTAATTCGGGAAGAGATTGCGAAGCTGCTGGAACGGGATTTGCAACAGGTACTGTTCGCTGCACCTGTGCAGGGGAAAATGCTCCCGATTGAGGAAGTGCCAGATCAGATTTTTGCAGCCAAGCTCGTTGGAGACGGGGTTGCGTTTGTACCGGAGCGAGGAGAACTGGTGTCGCCTGTCTTTGGAACGATCATGCATTTGTATCCAACGATGCATGCCCTAGGCATTTCTACACGCGAAGGCTTGGAGGTTCTGCTTCATATCGGAATCGACACCTCGCAGCTGAAAGGGCATTTTGAAGCGTTTGTGCAAGAAGGGGATACGGTTGAGCCTGGACAACTGCTGATCAAGTTTGATCTGGCCGTATTACGTGAACAAGCTGCGTCACTCACGACTCCGATGGTCATTACGAATCCGGATCGTGTAAAATCATGGAGTTTTGCTCCATTCAAGCAAGTGAAGAAAGGTCAGGCATCCGTCATGTCCGTGGTGCTCTATGACAGGAACGTTGGAGGGGTAGAATGAAGATACAAGGCATCAATGGAGCTGCAGGCATCGCCATCGGCAAAGCATTTGTCCTGCCCAGCTGGGAATGGGATCTACCGGACCAGAAGATGGATTCGGTGGATCTTGCCCAGGAATTCGAACGGCTGTACGAGGGGATACGGACATCGAAGGATGAGATCGAATATATCAAAAATGAATTTAAAGAAGTTGTAGGCCCTGAGGAATCCAGCATCTTTGATGCGCATTTGGCCATTCTGGAAGATCCGGTCTTCATGAATGAAATACGCGGCATTATCGAGCGTCAGTATAAGGCGGCAGAGGTGGCGGTTAAAGAGGCGATAGACCACTTTGTCACCATGTTTGACCTTTTGGAAGATGAGTATATGAAGGAGCGGGCAATCGATATCAAGGATGTCGGTAACCGCCTGCTTAAACATCTTCTGGGTGCACCTGAGATTACGCTGCCTTCAGATACACAACCTTACATTCTCGTTGCTAAAGAGCTGTCACCATCTCAATTGGCGCATTTAAATCCAGGCTATGTTTTGGGTATTGTTACGCTTATTGGAGGTAAGACATCTCACTCGGCCATTATGGCACGTGCACTCGGGATTCCTCTCGTTTCCGGATTGGAAGCGAGTCTTGGCATGCCGGTCGAAACAGGGGACATGCTTGTCGTAGACGGTGATAATGGGCTGGTATTCACAGAGCCAGATCGCAAAACCATTGAACGATACACGATGCTTCGCAACAAGGAGATGCAGAAAAAAGAACAGTTGCAGGTGCTTGCCACCGTAGATGCGGTGACCAAGGATGGAGCGGTATTACAGCTTGCTTCCAATATCAGTTCTGTGAAGGAACTTGATCTGGCATTGAAACATGGTGCCAAGGGTGTAGGGTTGTTCCGAACCGAATTTCTGTATATGGATCGTGCGACCTTCCCGGGGGAGCAGGAACAGTATGAAGTATACCGGCTTGTTGCGGAGAAAACAGCAGGTCAGCCCGTTGTCATACGAACACTCGACATTGGAGGCGACAAAGAGCTTGATTATTTTGAATTACCTGAAGAGGATAATCCGTTTCTAGGGTACCGAGCCATTCGGATCAGTCTGGATCGCAAGGATCTGTTCAAAACGCAACTAACGGCCATTCTACGTGCGAGCGCAGCGGGCAATGTGAAAATTATGTATCCCATGATCTCCTCGGTTGAGGAGTTGCAACAAGCCAACGAAATCCTTCGGGAAGCGATGGTTGATCTGGATGAAAGGGGCTTGACCTACGATTCAAACATTCAGGTAGGCATCATGATTGAGGTCCCTGCTGCCGTGATGATTGCAGATCTTCTTGCGGAAGAAGCAGATTTCTTCAGTATCGGAACAAATGATCTGGTACAGTATGTGCTAGCGGTAGACCGAATGAATGAACAGATTGCTCATATGTATCATCCGTATCATCCGGCTGTGCTGCGTATGCTACGAGCGACCGTAGACGCAGCACATACGGCAGGGATTGACGTGAGTGTGTGTGGTGAGATGGCAGGGGACGAGCGCTCCATTCCGTTATGGCTGGAACTCGGGATTCGTCATCTCAGCATGTCTCCGCAATCCTTGCTACGCGTGAAGCATAGAGTTTTGAATACTACGGCTGCTGATGCGAAGGAGGAGGCACGCAAGTGTTTTACTCTCAGAACGAGCAGTGATATTGAACAGCGTTTGCAGATATTTAATGATGCGAGCGGCAGTCCTGATGACCAGAGCGGGTCTAACGCATCCTAAAGGAAAATGCACATTAGCAGACGAGTAATACCTTTAAATTAATATATTCACTTTTGTACCACTTTTTCCAAAAGATATAAAAAACCGCTGTGCATACGATTGCATAGCGGTTTTTTCTTTGATTTTGTTCCTTTCGCTTGCTTTTATTTGGCAGCTTTTGCAGCAAGCGCATCACAGAATGCTTTTCCATAAGGAGGGAGATCCGGTGGACGACGAGCGGAGATGATATGCCCATCCACGACAACGGCTTCATCTTTCCAGATCGCACCTGCATTCTCCATGTCATCCCGGATACCTGGCGTAGAGGTTACGGTAATTCCATTCAAAATTTTGGCAGAGATGAGTACCCAGCCTGCATGGCAGATTTGCCCGATCGGCTTGCGGTCTGCATGCATCTCTTTTACAAGCTCCAGCACTTTGGGGTAGCGTCGTAATTTATCTGGAGCCCATCCTCCCGGGACCAGAATTCCATCATAATCGGAGCTGCTGAGTTCATCGAAACTGTATTCAGCGGTAGCAGGAACACCATATTTACCGACATATGTTTTTCCTTTTTGCTCTCCAGCCAGATGCACTTCGGCACCTTCTTCGCGCACGCGGTATACCGGATACCATAGCTCCAGGTCTTCAAATTCTTCATCAACCAGCGCGATGACTTTTTGACCTGATAATCTCATATGTTAACACCCCTTCTATATTGAATTTGGCAGATCGTGTCTTATATTGTACCAGATTCGCTGCTTGGCTTCCTAATCTAAGCATGGCTTAAGCACAAGTTCTTATCCGGATAGAACGATTTCAACTCAACCCCAGCCTTTATTCGACAGCCTTCATCTGGTGACAGTGGTAATTTGTGCAACCTTTAGTTTACAGCAGGATTTAGGCGGAAATAGGTCGAATGGTACATACATAGAGAGTAAAGAACGAATGAGGTGATGGTTGTGCGCAAGTCGTGCAGATGTGGACATGTAATGGAATTGGAATTAAGAACGGTCGTATACGCCAAAAAGGTAGAAATTCGTAATGTACCTGTTTTTGCGTGTGCAGACTGTGTATCATACGAGGTGTTGCAGCCGGTGAAACCGGATTTGACAGAATGTATTAGCAAACTGGGTGAACAGCCTGTGAAGCAGGATGTCTCTTTTGGGGAACAGAATGAACTGGCTGACCTACTCCACGAACAGCTTCTGGCCTGGCCGGAGGCAACGGATCAGGAGATGGAATACCGAATGAAAGAGGCGGTAGAGGGACGAATCAATCTATTGCTAGATATTATGAGCTACGCACACAAAGCGGAAGACAAAGCGTGGATTGAGGATACGGAGCGCAGACTGGCACAGTTGTCGGGTTTTGTATGGCAGGCGCATTTCTCAAATGCCGTCTAGTTTTGACGTGTGCAATGCTTGTTTTCATGAAAATTGGATTTTTTGCTCACTTTTTGTTAAGATATCGAAGAGTGAAAACGCTCCACATGGCGTTATTGCTGATTAAGGGGGATGTATAACGAATGGCTGACATGACTAAAATGACAAGTATTGAACAGCTAAACTCCGCTGTGCAGGCGACGGAGGATCAACCCTTGCTTCTGTTCAAGCATAGTACCCGCTGTCCGATCAGCGCACATGCTTATCAGGAGATGAATGATTATCTGCATAACTCTCCGAATGAAAGCGTCAAATACGGCATCATCTATGTGGTGGAGGATCGCCCGGTATCTAACGAAGCAACCGAGAGACTGGGTGTTAAGCACGAATCTCCCCAAGTTATTCTGGTCAAAAAGGGAAATCCGGTATGGCATACTTCCCATTCAGAGATTACCAGTAAGATGCTTGCTAACACTTTAAGTGAGTCCTAGAGCCTATTTTAATTGATTAATGCAATAATTTGTCGTAATATAAATCTTAATGAAAATGGAATGAAAATTTACTGGTAATGGAGCGAAGTACTGTGACGGTAACCATTTATGATGTGGCACGTGAAGCTGGAGTGTCCATGGCAACGGTATCACGGGTAGTCAACAATAACCCTAATGTCAAACCGCAAACGCGGAAAAAAGTATACGAAGCAATTGAAAGACTCGGATATCGTCCGAATGCGGTAGCCCGTGGTCTGGCGAGCAAAAAGACAACGACAGTTGGAGTCGTTATTCCGGACATTTCGAACTCCACCTTTGCGGAGATTGCCCGCGGAATCGAAGATATTGCGAATATGTACCACTACAATATCATTCTGTGTAATGCGGACAAAAAGAAAGAAAAAGAAATTCGTGTTATCAACACCCTGCTGGAGAAACAAGTGGATGGACTGCTCTTCATGGGTGGTACGGTAACGGATGAACACATTCAAGCGTTCCAGTCTGCAGCAGTTCCAATCGTATTGTGCGCAACAAGTGATGAGAAGGGCACATTCCCTTCTGTTGATATTGATCATGAAGCAGCTGCGTTTGATGCTGTCAACACACTCATTCGTCACGGTCACAAAGAGATCGCGATGATCAGTGGAACGTTGCAGGATCCGGCTAACGGTTTTGCACGTTTCCAAGGGTATAAGAAGGCACTGGAAGCAGCAGGTATTGAGTATCAAGAGGATCTGGTACGCATCGGTAACTATCGATATGAATCCGGTGTGGAAGCGATGAAATACTTCCTCGGGCTTAAGAAAAAACCGACTGCGATCTTTGCTGCAACAGATGAAATGGCGATTGGTGCAATTCACAGCATTCAGGACGATGGCTTGAAAGTACCGGATGACTTCTCCATCATTAGCGTGGATAACATTCGTATGGCTTCCATGGTGCGTCCGCAGTTAACAACTGTTGCTCAACCGATGTATGATCTGGGCGCGGTAGCGATGCGTTTGCTGACCAAACTGATGAAGAAAGAAAATGTGGAAAATCCAAGAGTGATTTTGCCGCATGAAACCATTCTTCGTTTGTCGGTAAGTCACGCGGGTTAATTGATTATTTTAAGAAGTAAGCGAAAGGGAGATTCAATTCTCTCTACATAGATTTCGATTGTACAGGAGCTCCGGAAACGGAGCTTTTGTGCTTAAAACGGCTCGGGTAATGACATGATCTCACATACAGAACGGGGAAACAGGGAGGATACAACAATGCGTGAAACGATAGGAATTATGGGTGCTATGGATGAGGAAGTTGAGCTTCTGCTTCAGGGCATGAAACAGCTTGAAACGGTGAAGCAGACAGGCATCACGTATGTCGCCGGTGAGTGGCTTGGCAAGCAGATTGTCGTATGCAAGTCAGGCGTAGGGAAAGTAAATGCGGCGGTAACTACGCAGATTCTGATTGATCGTTTTCAGGTGAATCGGGTGATTTTTACAGGTGTGGCAGGAGCGGTTCATCCCGAATTGAACATAGGCGACATGGTTATCTCTTCCGTATGTGTACAGCACGACATGGACGTAACACCACTGGGATTCGAACGTGGAGTGATACCGTACCAGGAGACATCGGCATTCCCGGCGGAGCCTGCGTTAATTTCGCTCGCTGAAGAAGCGTGCAAGGCGCAGGGCGCTCAATATCGGATTGGCAAGGTGTTGTCGGGTGATCAGTTTATTGCCAGCAAGGAGACTGTAAACATGCTTTACACAGAGATGGACGGAGCTTGTGCGGAGATGGAAGGGGCAGCGGTTGCTCAAGTGTGTCACATGAACCGTGTACCCTTCGTTGTGCTACGCAGCATGTCGGACAAGGCAGACGGTTCTGCACATGTGAATTTTGCCGAGTTTACGGTACAGTCTTCCCAGCGTTCCCATCGTATCGTTGAGCACATGCTTGAACATATGTGATTCTACAACACGTGATTTACCCGCAATGAGACACGAATAAACCGCCTCGCAGATGCATTTTCCGTTTACGATGGAGAATGATCTGCAAGGCGGTTCTTTTATGTATTCCATTCGCGATTCGCACTTGTTCCTTTAATACATAAACCGATGACGGAAGCGGACACGGTCAAACTGTTCCTCCGAGGTCATGGGTACTTGATTGCCGATCCGAACCATAAGGCAATTCGCAGGATGGGAGCAGATTTCAGGATCATCTGTCGCGTACCAGGTCATATCAATGTTTTGCATAAGCCGCTCCATCATTTTGCGATAATCCCATACCGATAGTCCGCTACCCTTCAAGTCCCAGTGCCAGTAATACTCTGTCGTGAAAATAATATAGTTCTCCATATACGTATCTTGCATCGCAGTAAGGAGCATTTCACGGCCTACACCAAGAGAGCGATACTCGTCTGCGACTTCGATGGCTCCAAGCTCGATCAGGTCTGTCATGTTGCCCTCGGACCAGCGTTCACACTCATCTGCGTAGTGAAAAGTAACGTATCCGATGATGATATTATTTTCATGGGCAATTATAATGCGCCCTTCGGGTAAGGCAGCAATCTCGGCAATGGCTTCTTGTTGCTCTGTTGGGCGCCGAAAGGCATCCAGATCGGAGTGAAACGTCAATTCCATAATCTGTTCTGCGGGCACGGGCCCCTCAACCGTAATTCGGTGGTCGGACTTGAAAATGGAACGTATATGATGCTTCTTGATATGCTCCATGGTTCATACCCCTCTCTCCCCCTACTTATAGCAAAAAACCAAAAAAATGAAAAGCCGTAGACGATGTTTGATCCAATTTGCTATAATTGCGTTGACAAAAAATGTTCACAATTCAACACCGTTTGAGTGCAACGGTTGGGTCAGGCAAGTACATGGCGAGAAGTTCTCTCTACTAATGTAAGCGCTAACTGGAAGTTCAGTCAACACAAAGGCAATACGAATGAACCCTGAAGGGAATCGAAATGTCGAGTTGAAGGAGGCTGGCAAGCATGAGTCAAGCACATAATGAGATGCTGCAAACGGTGGTGTCTGAATCGAATCTGGGCGATTATACGGAAGCAAGAAGCCGGTTCGATTGGGAAACGGTAGAAAGGCACTTTACGTGGCACGCCAGCGGCAAAGTGAATATGGCACATGAGGCGATTGATCGCCATGTCCTGGAGGGCAGAGGTGGGAAGACGGCTTTGCTCTACAGCGATGCTTCCCGTGAGGAAGCTTACACCTTCGCAGATCTGAGCGAGCAGTCGAGTCGTTTTGGTAATGTGCTGCATAAATATGGCGTAGCTAAAGGAGATCGTGTTTTTATTTTTATGCCACGAAGTCCTGAGCTGTATTTCAGTTTGCTGGGAATTTTGAAAGTGGGCGCTGTAGCGGGTCCTTTATTCGAGGCCTTTATGGAAACGGCAGTGAAGGATCGGCTGGAGGACAGTGGTGCTGTTGCGCTTGTGACCACGCCTGAGCTTCTTGGACGGATCAAACGGTCCGAATTACCAGAGCTGAAACATATTTTTGTTGTCGGCGGTGGCCCACAGTCTGAGGATGGACTGATTGATTTTGATGCAGAGATGTCTGCGGCTTCGGATGATATGGAAGTAGAATGGCTGACGCGTGAGGATGGACTGTTGATTCATTACACCTCGGGTTCAACAGGGAAACCGAAGGGTGTGTACCATGTTCAGAATGCGATGATTCAGCATTATTATACAGGTAAAGTTGTACTTGACCTGCGAGAAGATGACATATATTGGTGCACTGCCGATCCAGGTTGGGTAACAGGCACGTCGTATGGTATTTTCGCCCCTTGGCTTAACGGGGTAACGAATGTAATTCGTGGGGGACGTTTTAGCCCGCAGGACTGGTACAGCACAATTGAAAAAAACAAGGTAAGTGTATGGTACAGTGCCCCTACGGCGTTCCGTATGCTCATGGGTGCAGGGGATGAGACGATTGCCCAGCATGATTTGAGTAGCTTGCGTCATGTCATGTCGGTAGGGGAACCTCTGAATCCGGAGGTCGTACGTTGGGGCTGGAAAGCGTACGGTCAACGAATACATGATACATGGTGGATGACCGAGACGGGAGCGCAGTTAATCTGTAACTACCCGGGTATGCCGATTAAACCGGGTTCCATGGGACGACCTTTACCGGGTGTTGAAGCAGCTATTATCGATGATCGTGGACAAGAGCTCCCGCCATACAGTATGGGGAATCTGGCGATCCGCACACCTTGGCCGTCGATGATGGCAAAAATCTGGAATAATCCAGCGAAATATGAGGAGTACTTTAGACTGACAGGCTGGTATGTATCCGGGGATTCGGCGTATATGGACGAAGACGGATACTTCTGGTTCCAAGGACGCATCGACGATGTGATCAACTCTTCTGGTGAGCGCATTGGACCGTTTGAAGTGGAAAGTAAACTGGTAGAGCACCCAGCGGTTGCTGAGGCTGGCGTGATCGGTAAACCGGATGTTACACGCGGCGAGATCATCAAAGCGTTTGTCGCGCTTCGTGAAGGGTATGAGGCGACGCCGGAGCTGAAGGAAGAAATCTATCGGTTTGTAAAAGAGGGCCTGTCCGCTCACGCAGCACCTCGTGAGATCGAATTCAAAGAAAGGCTGCCGAAGACTCGTTCAGGCAAGATTATGCGCCGAGTGTTGAAGGCATGGGAACTTGATCTGCCAACAGGTGACTTATCCACCATTGAGGATTGAGTATTATGTTGAGTTAAAAAGGACATGAACATAAACAAAGCCGCATGCCAGTGTATTCACACTGGACATGCGGCTTTTTCATTCGTTTACGATATTGGTTTGTCAACGGGTTCGTCACCCGTATTAAGGCTGATAGTGTATCGCTTCCGAGGATGCGGACTCTCCGACACTGTTGCTGGCAGATACCTTGAACCAGCCTCCCGTTGATGACGGTACACCATAAACCATACTGGTACCCGAAGTGGTGCCAATCTTGGTGAAGGGTTCCGAACCAGTCTCGCTATAGAAAACAGCGTAGCTCTGTACGGCGTCCGCTTCCGAGTTCGGCGCCCACTGAATACGAAGCCCTTGTGAGAGCGCAGAGATACTCACTTGGCCTGGTGTGCTTGGAGCTACCGTTGGTGCATTGTTGTTACTGACGGTTTCTCCAGGGGTCACCACCGTACCAGGTACCTCAATAGGCTGGTTCACTTCCGGATCAGGCGTAGCAGCGCCTGCACTGCTCACCGTCGCACTTGGCGCAGATTCCTTGCCAGCAACGTCTACGGCTGTAACATAGAATGCAAAGTTGCCGCTAGCTGTTGCGTAAGCCGAGAACGATCTGGACTCACCTGTCAGCACAACTTGGCCTTGATTCTGGAATCCGGCACCACCGACTGAACGATAAAGGCGATACCCAACAACATCACTTTCAGGTGTAGCATTGAATGTGATGGATGCCCGTTCTCCCGAGATGGAGATGCGAACATTGCCAGGTGCATCCGGTGCTTTGCCGTTATCTGTGCGTGGATCAACCTCGGTTGGCAGATCAGCACCTGCATCTTCAGGCAGATAGTATGCAAGCGACTCGTGACGACTCATCCGTTTAAAAGCATTTTGCAATTCTTTAATGAGATCGGAGATTGGTTTCTTACGCTTGACAACTGTTTTTTCCTTCAACATATCCGCAGGTGTCTCATCACGCGGAATGTAATTTACGCCGTTGTAGGTAATATACTTCGCTTTAGCGACAGCATCATCACGTTCCTTCGGAATAAATTTGCTATTGAAAATGTCAGTAACAAATTTATCAGTCAGGGAAGTGGGGAGCTTGCCACTATATGCTGAGACTGTTCTGGTTTCAATACCAGAAGGTTTTTTGAATGAATTAGTAACAAACAGATCCTTCTGTGTTTCGATCACTTCATTCATAATTTTGGCCCAAAGCTGCTGAGCGCGTTTGCGTTGTGATTTGTTTTCAAGTGTATTGATCGGTTGTTTATAACCAACCCACACACCGAGAGTAACATCCGGTGTATATCCTTCAAACCAGACATCGGCGTAGTTTTGGGTTGAACCTGTTTTACCAACAATCGGTATACTTGATCTATACTTGTAGTTTTCTCGTACTTTATCTGCAGTACCTTCCGTTATAACGGTACGCAACATATCCGTCATAAGATAGGCGGTCTGCTGCGAGAATGCCTGTACAGGCTCGCTGTCGTGTTTGTATACAATGTTGCCTTTGGAATCCACAATTTTGCTGATCATATAAGAATCGTTGTAGACCCCTTTGTTAGCAATTGCGCCATAAGCGCTTGTGAGTTCCTCCACCGTTACACCATATTGAAGTCCGCCGAGAACACCGGTCTGGGCCTGATAATCCTGCTTCTGGATCGTCGTAATGCCAAGCTTTTTCGCAAAAGTCCAGGCTTTGTCGATGCCAACTTCCTCATTGAAAAGCTTCAGAGCGGGTATGTTCAATGAGTAATTCAGTGCTCTACGAGCGGTTACCAAGCCTTGGTAACGGTTGTTCGCATTCTTGGCGATATGGTATCCGCTAGGGCCGTCTTTCAGGATAATTGGCGCATCGTCGATGACGGAGGCCGGTTGAATAAGA
Source organism: Paenibacillus sp. RRE4 (assembly GCF_031844205.1). NCBI lineage: Bacteria > Bacillati > Bacillota > Bacilli > Caryophanales > Paenibacillaceae > Paenibacillus > Paenibacillus sp. RRE4. The sequence goes on along the minus strand of NZ_JAUZUT010000001.1, from coordinate 3,183,991 downwards.
CCTTCCTCCAGAGCTGGCAGATAAGCCGCAATAGGTTTCATCGTAGAACCGGGCTGACGAATCATTTGAGTCGCATAGTTCATCTGTTCATCCTGGAAGCTTCGGCCTTCAATCATGCCGAGGATTGCTCCTGTTTTATGATTGATCAGCATCGCTGCAGTCTGCTCTTTTCCCTTAACGGGATCATCTGCCGAGAAGTTGCTGTTATCTTCGGCAATCGTACGCATCGTTTTATAGATGTTCTTGTTAATTGTTGTATAGATGCGATATCCGCCTGTGCGAAGCTGTGACTGAGCCTCTTCCAGCAGGGCACTGTTTTCCTTTTTCGATGCCTCAGCGTCTGTACTTTTGCCTGTCGCCTTAGTTTTGTCGGCATTCAGCTGCTGCATGATAATCTGTGCTGCTTGACGTTCCGTTTCCATCATAAGGTATGGATAAGTGTTATAGGCTTTAACGGTTTTCGGAGCAAGCGAGCTTTTGATATCAAAGGCAAGTGCATTGTTGTATTCCGATTGCGTGATTTTGCCAAGTTCCAGCATGCGGCGCAGAACCAGTTTTTGACGATTGATGGCGCGATCAAATTTATCCTCTACAAAATCGCCTTTACCGTTAAAGGCGGAGTAGGAAGAGGGAGACTGAGGTAATCCAACCAAATAAGCGGCCTGAGCTATATTTATTTTTTCGAGATCATTGATATTAAACAATCCCTTGGCGGCTGCTTTGATTCCATAAACGTTGTATCCGCTGGAACCATTGCCGAAAGGCACCTTGTTCAGGTAGGCGGTCATAATCTCATCTTTGGTCAGAAAACGTTCCAGTCGAAGGGAAAGCAAAATTTCCTTTACTTTACGATCTTCCGTGCGGTCCAAATTCAGAAATACACGTCTAGCTAATTGCTGCGTAAGCGTACTGCCGCCCGTTTGTACTGATTCTTTCAGCACTTTTTGTTTCACGGCACGCAGTGTTCCGCTCATGTCTACACCTTTATGTTCGTAAAAATGATTGTCTTCAATCGAGATCACGGCATCAATAACCTTTTTGGGAATCTGGTCAAAGGTGACCGGACGTCTGTCTTCTTCCGTGCGAAGTTGACCAATCGGACTGCCGTCAGAAAAGTAAGCAAAGCCTGTGATGGAGTTTTCGCTGACTTTTTGTTCAATCAGGGCCCTTGACCGGACGGGTTCGTCTTTGACGATCGAACTGACGTAACCCATTAAAGCACCGCCAACGAATAGTACGCCCATAAATCCAAGGACAACCATCCACATAACGAAGCTACCTAGTCTGCGTGCAAAGCTACGTTTGCGTACAGGCGGATCTTCAGGCTTTTTCTTAGTAACATCAACCATTCAGTGTCTTCCTCCTTTTAACAGCACTAATTATAGCATAAAAAGACCCGTTTGCATGCCTGAGAAATACAAGTAATGGTCGAAATTTGCCAATCTGGAATGGATTATGATATATAGCATGTGATATCGGACGACATTTCATGAGTTGCAAAAGTAAGGGAAAAGGCTGGAACTGCATCTAAGCAGGCCAGCCTTAAGGTTTATATAAAAAAGATTGTTTGAAAAAAAATATAGCATCTTATACTCATTAAGTTCTGAAACGCTGGATGAGTTCCAACAGTTCCTGTGTGAGGTGTGCCAAAGAAGCGGAGGCGGCAGTGATTTCCTCCATGGATGCAAGTTGTTTCTCCGAAGCTGATGCAACCTGGCTTGCGTGCGCTGCTGTTTCAAGGCCAATCGTCTTAAGTTGCTCAAGTGATGAATCGACCTGTTGCGACTCACCTGACATCTGTTTGGCAATAGTGGAGACTTGTGCAATTTGTTGATTCACGTCGGCGATCTGTGATGAGATGGATGAGAATAGCTCACCGCTCTCGTTCATCACATCGGCAATGTGAGTCACCTCAGCGCTTCCTTTTTCCATATTTTCAACGATAGCATGAACCTCTTGTTGAACCGATTGGATCAACGTGGCAATGTCGGCAGCCGATTGTCTGGATTGCTCAGCCAAATTGCGAATCTCGGTAGCTACAACGCCAAAGCCACGTCCGTGTTCCCCTGCTCGCGAAGCCTCAATAGAAGCGTTGAGGGCGAGAAGATTGGTTTGGCGGCTTACTTCGGTAATCATACCCGTTATATGACCAATCTCTTCCGAGCGCTGTTTAAATTGTTCCAGTGCAGCCATGGAGAATTGGACAGATGTGTTTGCACTCTCCACCATATGGATAGCTTCCTGCATCTTGCCTGTTCCGTATGAAGTTCGTTCCGTCACTGATTTGGATGTACTACTTACTTCGGCAGCAGCTTCAGCTATTCTTCCGATGCCCGTGGATATTTCGTTCATCGAACGGGAGGAATGAAGTAACTCCTGAACTTGCTTCTCCGCCTTGTTTGCCACTTCCATTCCGGTAAGTGCCATCTGTTCGGCGGCTTTGCTCGTATCCTCTGCACCGGCGGTTAATTGTTGCGAAGTCGAGCCTACCGATAAGGCATGTTCAGATATAACAGAAATCGTATGGCGCAATGTATTCATCATGTCATTCATGTGAGTGGCCATGACTCCGAATTCATCCTTCGATTTTACAGGTAATGTCTGAGTTAGATCGCCTTCGGCGAGCTGGCCGGCTACAACATTTACTCTGTTCAGCTGCTTTACAATGGAAATAATCGTGAACGTGACTACTCCTGCGAGCAACAGCACCGCTAATATAGCAATGAGTACAGACCATTTTAAGCTATCGTAAAAAGGCTGGAGTATCACGCTTTTGGGTAATGCAGATACTAGATGCCAGCTAGAATCGGAGCCTTGAAGCTTGGCGGGTTCGGCAATAAATAATTCTGGTTTGCCATCGTCAACCGTAGTGTAGAACCTGGTATCATTCGACTGGATGCGATGAATAAGTGTTTGGGTATTGGCAGAGAACTCTGCATTCTCTTTGGTCAGTTCTGGTCTTGAACCGTGCGCAGCGATGTGTCCTTCACTTGTGATCAGCATGGCATAGCCTTGATCGGGATTCAGTGATGCAATATTTTGCTGGAAACCTTCAATCGTAAAATCGGCGCCAACGATGCCAAGGAAGGCGTTGTTTTCGTCAAGCAAGGGCAGAACGATGGACACGAGCAAGGTCTCTTTACCGGCGACCTTGTACGTAGTGGGCTCGGACCAATAAATGGTCTTGGTCGCCTTCGGCTGTTGATAGTATTTACTGGTTTCACTGTTTCCCTCATAAGTAGTCAGCGGTTCAAAATGCAAGGAGCTTCCATCCCGGATAACGTAAGGGATAAAACGGCCTGTTTCATCATCATACTTATCCTTACTCACATGTTCGGCATCCTTGCCGTCAAAGGCATTGGGCTCCCATCCGGTATAAAAACCAAAAACCTTTTCGTCCTTCTTCAAGTATTCTTCCAGAAGCCTTACGATATCCTGACGGGTCAACGTCCCATTTTTTGAAGCGTCCAGCAGGGTGGTACTCAAACTGTCGAGCGTATTTTTTACCTGGTTGATGTCAGTCATGAATTCGCTTGTCGCTGCACTAGCTGAGCGTTCCGCTACAGCTTCACCATATTGTAGACTTTTGTCATATACGGCTTTGGTGTTAAAGGCAATTAATGCGCCGATCGAACAGAGGAGCACTAATCCGAGCAGTAATCCTAGCTTTACTGCAAGCTTGGTATTTCGAAAAAATGACATGTGAAGCCCCCCTTAAGTTGTCTTTCTACTTATGCGTGATTCTTTGTGCCGATGGATCTTCTCCAAAAAAGGAAGATAAACATATTATCGTTATGTAGAGGCTAGTAATGAAGAGTGCTTGGGGAGGGATAACAAAAACAACAAAAACAACAAAAAAAACAACTGCCGAGAAAATCTCGAACAGTTGCTTTTTTTGTTGTGATGCAACGATTAACGGTTGTAGAACTCGACGATTTGTTTTTCATCGATGTCTTGGGACAATTCAGCGCGCTCAGGCAAGCGGATGAATTTACCTTCTACAGCTGCATCGTTGTATTCAACGTATGCTGGAAGATGCGAACGGTTTTCCAAAGCTTCCTTAATGGAAGTCAGGCCGCGGCTTCTTTCACGCAAGCCGATTACATCGCCAGTGCTTACTTGGTAAGAAGCGATATCGACTTTTTTGCCGTTTACAGTTACGTGACCGTGTGCTACCAATTGACGCGCTCCAGCGCGGGAGTTAGCAAAGCCAAGACGGTAAACGAGGTTGTCAAGGCGGCACTCAAGCAAGAACATGAAGTTCTCACCGGCAATACCTTGCATTTTTTGCGCTTTGGAGAACAATGTGCGGAATTGTTTTTCACCCAAACCGTACATGTGGCGCAATTTTTGTTTTTCTTGCAACTGCATACCGTAGTTGCTCATTTTTCTGCGTTGGTTAGCTCCGTGCTGACCTGGAGGGAAAGGGCGTTTCAATTCTTTGCCTGTTCCGCTCAGGGAAATGCCGAGGCGACGGCTCAATTTAAATTTAGGACCAGTGTAACGTGCCATGTTTAAAGTAGCTCCTTTTTAGTTAAAGTTCATATAGGGCTCTGTTTGCGCTCCAATTTGTTGATGCGGGCTTGGCCTCGCATAGAACGATCAGGAAAGTTCAGCCGCTGTCCTGAAAGCAACAAAAAGAATGAGGGTGACACAACCGGTAATGCCCAAATTTAAAGACCGTTTTAGTAGTCTTCATCAACAATTTATTCTACATTCTGAAAGGAGTAAAGTCAAGCAATACATAAAGTCAGAAAAACGTCTAAATTTGTCGATAGGTCATTAGGCCTAAAATAATGGGACGATTTTCTGAAATATGAGTGCAAAAAAGCTTCAAACAGAGTAAAATAGATGGTATCTTAACTTTAAACCATCTTATGTAGCAAGGTTTCGCTAATATTTTGCAGATTTGCGATAATTGATGCAGATTAATGCATCCCCCAGGATGCAAAAACGGTGCAAAGGAGCGCCTGACATGTTGGAACATCTAAGAAGTTTACCTGCCAGTCTGAAGTTGCGAAGCGCGGGCGATTCCACATCGTTTACTGTGCTTCCATCTCATGATGACCATGCGTTGTGGATGCAAAAAATGGATATCACACCTTTTGACTTCTCATATTTAAGCAGTTTGTTAGGACAAGCCTTCAAGGATTGGACAAGCCAGAAAGATTCAGTGCCTGGTGGGCCAATTGCTGCATACAGTGTTTGGAATACGGAAGGAGAGTGCATAGAGGACTCCGGCCAGATTACAGATTCGGATATCAATGTACGTTCGATGGTTTTGGAGTGTGCTGAGAAGGAACAGACGTTATCTAGACACGGAATTAGTAAACATGGGGAGTATCTGCTGATTGCTGAGCCGCTGTTTTCAAGAATTAATAAAGATATATTTGCTGTGTTTGTTGCTCTGGTCTTTGAATCCCACCGGTCCGAAACGTCAGAAGCTGTGGTTCGATCTGAGGCATTGCATTACCGCACCTGCTTTTACCGAAGATTTGAATACATATTTATGACGGACTTGTTGCACTCGCATGAACAAACCGCTCGGGAGGAACACCGAAGATCCATTCTTTTTCAGATCGTACAGCGTATGCATGACAAGATGGATGTCGGGGCAATATTGGACGAAGTATTTGTCAGTATGGACTACCTCTATCCTTCCACACACATTATGCTCTATATGTCTCAGGACCAGAGAAGCTTTAATCCTCGTATTAAGCCACTTCTTATTCAGGAGCGTGGAGAAGATATCTGTGTTCGCTCATTTATGGAGGGCAGGCTGATTGTCTCCCGGGCTGACGAGTTGGACAAACGAATCATTGAGGTGGGGTTGCCGCTCAAAGGCAAGCAGGGCATATACGGAGTATTTCATATCGAAATGAACGAGGAATTGATGGAAGACTCCGATCTACAACTGATTGCGATGATGGCGGATACAGCAGGGACAGCTTTTGAAAATGCAAAACTCCATGAGCAATCCCATATGTTGATTCAGGAACTTCGTGTAATCAATGATCTGACTCAGCGTCTAAACAAAAGCTTGCAATTGATGGAAATCTATCAGTTTTCCGAGCAAGAATTTAAAAACATCTTTCAGGCCGACTATTGTTGCATTTTGCAATTAAACGACAGTACGAACAGGTTTGAGGTGATGGCGACCAATGTAAAAGAGATTCGGAATAGAACGTATCCCGCGGATTCTGGCATTGCGGGTTACATGTATCAGACTGAAGAGCCATTAATCATATCTGACTATACGCAGTTTGATAAGGTAACTTCCAGTTTCATGGAATTAACAGGCGCGATGTCTCTGATTGCAGCACCAATTCGAGTAGATGGACAGGTGAAGAGTGCTATTCTGCTTGCCCATGTGAGGGAGCATTTTTTTTCCTATGAGAACTACAGGTTGCTACAAATGTTATCGATTCATCTTGGTCTTGCCCTAACCAATGCCACCCTGCATGCCGAGGTGCGCCGGTTGGCTAATCTGGACATGTTGACTGGACTGTATGTAAGGCATTACCTGGATAATATTATTCACGAACGTCAGGCTCATGATTACTGCGGCTCATTGGTTGTCGTTGATATCGATCAGTTCAAACAGGTGAATGATACTTTTGGTCATCAAACCGGAGATCAAGTATTAAAACAAGTCAGTGACATTGTTACAAGTTCGGTTCGAGCCGAGGATATTTGCGCAAGGTGGGGCGGTGAAGAGCTGGCTATCTACATGCCTCAGATCGGAATTCAACAAGCGCTTGTGTATGCGGAACGAATCCGTACCCGAGTTGAGGCCGAGACGAGGCCGTCTGTTACGGTGTCAAGTGGCATTGCTGAATGGAACTGGATGGATGAGAAAGTAAGTGTAGAGTCCCTGTTTTACCGTGCAGATATGGCGCTGTACAGTGCAAAGAACGGGGGCCGGAATCGAATTGTCATAGAGGAACAGGAAGGAATACGATGAGAGAGACATTCCGGTTGCGGAGTCGTTTCTCTCTTTTTTTTGAACGGGTATGTGGATGAAAGTCCGTGTGGTTCATCTGGTCGCATAGTAAGGAAGTATAAGCACATATTGTGAGGGCAATCTATGGAGAAAATGACTGAAAGGTGGAATAGACATGTTGAACCGCCAGTCTACGTTTTCTTTATCGCTAATCCTTTGCCTGATGCTGGCAATGGTTCCAGGGTGCGGGATGCTCCAGCATGATCGGACGCCGGAAGAAATATTTTCTCTGGCATTATCGGGAATAGCGGGGAAAGAAACGTTGACGTTTGAGGGACAGGCTGGATTAAGACGGGAAAACAGCGGAATGTTTGAGAATCAATTTAAATTTGAAGGTAAGCTGGAAGACCATGACCGGCTGACGTTGCAGACCCGATTACCAGGTGCCGTGACTGCGGCGGATTCAGGAATAGGTTTGAATGCGGTGAAAAATAATGGTCAACCGAGCGGATTCAGTGCTTCTTTTCAACGTAAAAAAGGACAATGGAATGCTTTAACGGCGCAGCATGAACCATTACGTGGCTCCTTATCCCGTTTTAACCCCATTGCGCAATTAGAAAAGATCGATAGTATGAAAAAAACAATTCAATCCGAATATGGTTCAGGCCGCCAAACACGTATATTGCGGATAGAGCTTGCGCCAGAGGACGCCAAAACCTGGGCTACAGACCAACTGACAGATGAGATGAATTCCATTCGGGCAGAGTACATGCACAAGACGAGTCAAGTGAAAGGTGCGAGTAAGCAGAAACTTGAGCAGGAATTGCAAAAGGTATGGCAGCAGGGCGAGGACACGATGCAGAAGTTGATTCAAAAGGCTGAGGTGCATACGGTCTATCATCTGACGGTCGATCGCAAAACCAGCTTACCGATGCGCCTTTCCTCTGAGAGTCAGGTGAAATACACGGATAACAGTAGCCGAAGTAATGTAGAAGCACTGGTAACCGATGTGAACTTTAAATCATATCAATAAATAAAACCTGTGACTGCCTGCTGACGGGATGTCTTGTGCGTGCTACAATAGTAACGTAATTTACCGTTGTTCAATTCATTGAATGGCAGATGACAGGAGGATTTATCGAATGAAGGACCCTAGAATTCAGAAGCTTGCAGCGAACCTGGTAGGTTATTCTGTTGATGTACAGCCTGGCGAAAATGTATTGGTTGAGATGATTGGATCAGAACGTGATTTGATCAATGCCATTATTGAAGAAGTGGGCAAAAAAGGCGGTAACGTTTTTGTACAGTTGACGGATCGAACCGTTCAGCGTGTGATGCTGCGCAATGCTACGGAAGAGATGATGAAAACGTGGGCGGAGATTGATCTGAACCGTATGAAACAAATGGATTGTTATATCGGCATCCGTGCGGGGGAGAACGTGAATGATCTGTCCGATGTGCCGGAAGAAAAAATGAAACTGTACAACTCCCTGTATTCCCATCCGGTACATAGCGAACAGCGTGTCAAACATACAAAATGGGTGGTGCTTCGTTACCCTAACGCAAGCATGGCGCAACTCGCGAACACCAGCACGGAAGCATTTGAAGACTTCTATTTTGACGTATGTAACCTGGATTATGCGAAAATGGACAAAGCGCAAGACTCACTCGCGAGTCTCATGAAACGCACAGATAAAGTGCGGATTACGGGGCCAGGTACGGATCTGAGCTTTTCCATCAAAGATATCGGTGCAGAGAAGTGTTCCGGGCAAAAAAATATTCCGGATGGTGAAGTATACAGCGCACCCGTACGCAATTCCGTTAATGGAACAATTAGTTATAATACACCGACGCTGTATAACGGAATTACGTTTGAGAATATCAAGTTTACATTCAAAGACGGTAAAATTGTAGAAGCATCCAGCAATGATACGAAACGCCTGAATGAAATTCTGGACTCGGATGAAGGTGCGCGTCATATCGGTGAGTTTGCGATTGGTTTCAACCCGCACATTCTGCATCCGATGAAAGATATTTTGTTTGATGAAAAAATTGCAGGTAGCCTGCACTTTACGCCAGGTCAGGCATATGAAGAAACAGATAACGGAAACCGCTCATCCATTCACTGGGATCTCGTATTGATTCAGCGTCCAGACTACGGCGGCGGCGAAATCTATTTCGATGATGTGCTGATTCGTAAAGACGGCATCTTTGTCATTCCTGAGCTGGAATGTTTGAATCCGGACCAGTTGAAATAGAACTGTATTTTGCAGTTGCTAGGAAAGCGGATTCACGGTATCATGTAGTGGTAATTAATAGATGATACCAAAAGTGAAAAGACGGAGGGATTCCTATGTCGAGTAATAACGCGGCTGTAGTGGAAATTGCTCAAACAGCAGGCAAGTTTACTTCTTCAATCGTGCTTCATTCAGAGAACAAGTATATCGACGTAAAAAGTATTCTTGGGTTGTTTACAACGCTGATCAGCACGCACAGTTATGAACTGCATGTTCATGGCCCGGATGCAGATGAAGCGAAGGCAGCGATGTCAGAAGTATTTGCAAAGCATGGCCTGAATGTAAACATCGCATCTGAATAACATTATTTAAGAACACCTCTGTCTTCGGGCAGGGGTGTTTTTAATCATAGTAGAACGCAATGTCCGTTAGAGCGAATTAGAGAAAGGGAGAAAAGGCTGTAACAGAGCTCACAACTCGTGCGGTTATTTTGGTCAGGTTCTTGTATTAGCTCTTCATTTCGTCTAATATTAGAGGTAGAACGTCTTTACGCGATTTTGGGACATAGGGGGGAAATGATGCATGACTTCATCTGATCTGCAGGACCAGCTGAACCTGAAAGCAATCAATCTTCTTCAAGAAGATGCAGATAAAATACAGAAGCTTATTGAAGTACAGATGGAGAATCTGGCTACCCGCTACTGCCCTCTCTATGAGGAAGTATTGGATACACAGATGTATGGGTTCTCCAAGGAAGTTGATTTTGCTGTCCGTGCGGGACTCCTTCCAGAAGGTACAGGTAAGCAGATGGTTAGCGCGCTTGAGCGGAACTTGGCGATTTTATATGAAGCTTTGAACAAAAAGAATGAGCAATAGCCTGCAATCGCGCGGGTCAGAATAGAAGGCATGCACATTCCGTTGCATGCTTTTTTTGTATTTGAAGATGCATTGCATTGTCTGATGGTGAAGTAGGAGTAAAAAAAGACAGTCGCGGGAAAGCAATCCCTCGGCTGTCTCTTGATGTATGAAGCATTGGTATGACGTCAGTTAACAGTTTGGTTATACCAGGAAGAATGAGACACCTAGAATGACATAAACAACCAGCAGAAGCAGACCTTCATACCAGTTGGTGGAGCCATCCTGTGTGATCGATTTGGCAATAAAAACAGACACACCGATGGCGACCAGTTCAATGGTGGTAAACACGATATCCATCGTACGACCCGTAAAGTAACTTACAAAGATCAGCACTGGAGCCACAAATAGTGCGATCTGTAAACTGCTACCTACGGCAATTTCAACAGCGGCGCCGATTTTATTTTTCATCGCAAGCATGATGGCTGCACTGTGTTCGGCTGCATTACCGATAATGGCCACGAGGAACGCACCAACGAACAGCTCACTTAATCCAAACTCTGAAGTGAATACTTCAAGTGTGCCAACCAGCCATTCACTGACAAAGGCGACCATAACGGTAGCAATTACGAGATAGAGGATCGACTTTTTCTTTGACCACGCCGGAGCGTGTTCATGAGGCAATTCTTCGTCCTGATCATCCGTTACATCGGCAAGATAGCTTTTATGCGTGACCATAGAGAAGATAAGCCAAGCAATATAAGCCAGGATAAGCAAACCAGCCACAATGAGACTGAGTGTATTCGTATCCCGCTGTGTGATAGAGTGGGTGTTCAGGAATACGGCCGGGACGAACAGGGCGATAATGGCAACGATCATCAGGGAGCCATTCAATCCCGCAAGCGAAACGTTGTAATTCTGCGTTTTATACTTTAGTCCGCCGGCAAAAATGCTGAGTCCCAGCACGAGTAACAGGTTACCGATAATGGATCCGGTCAGACTGGCTTTGACCATGTCGAACAAGCCCTCTTTTACGAGAAAAATCGCAATAATGAGTTCGGCTGCATTGCCAAAGGTAGCATTTAGGAATCCTCCTAGTCGTTGACCGGCGTAGTGAGCCACGCTTTCGGTCGCTTTACCTAAAAAACCGGCCACAAAAATAACCGAAATGGCAGATATCACGAACTGCAGAATCGAATCCCATTTCAAGAAGTGGGCGATGGCACTGAGCGCAAAAAAAGCAATCAGCAAAAAGGATGAAATCCGGTTTCTCACAAAAAACACCTCGGTTATTAACATATTTTGTTTTGAAATTCACGTTATGTACTTATGCGATTAATTTCATATTTCAATATAACCAAAGGGGGGCAGGTTGTAAACGCATCTTTTACAGTTAAATTTGCTTTTTAGGGTGGAAAGGATTTAAAATACGAGTAACGAAGTGAAGGAGGATGTGGCATGGCAGAACAACTTCAAATGGAGAGCGGAAACATCCGGATTGCCGATGACGTGGTTGCGAAAATTGCCGGAATGGCTGCAATGGAAACACCTGGAATCGCCGCAATGTCTGGAGGTTTGTCAGAGGGCTGGGCGAAGCGTCTCAGCGGTAAAAACGTACAGAAGGGCGTAGGCGTAGAGGTCGGCCAGCTGGAAGCAGCCATTGATCTGCGCATCATCGTCCTGTACGAAACTCCGATTCATGAAGTTTCCCGTATGCTTCAGCAGAATGTACGAGAAGCGGTAGAAACGATGACCGGACTACGTGTAGTCGAAGTTAATGTGAAGGTTGAAGGTGTCTCTTTCAAAGGCGACGATCTGTAGATCTTTAGACTCCACGTAAGGAATGAACAAATCTATGTTTTGTTCCTTATCTTTATACAAAAAAAACACAAAAAAGACTTTGCATCCATCAGATGCAAAGTCTTTTTTCATTCGATTAACGAACTCGGCGAATCGAGTCCCTTGAACGAAGTGCCGGGGAGGTGCGTGTCTGCACCGTTACCGATTTCGTTTTTTGTTCCTTGATCGCTTCCAGGTTATTGGTCCGTGAAATACTTAGAACAATACCCATCGCCACCATCATGACAAAGAGCGAAGTCCCCCCATAACTGATAAACGGAAGTGTAACCCCCGTTACAGGTATCGTTTGAGTTACCCCACCAATGTTGATGAAGGCCTGGATCGCAATAAGCCCCATGATACCTATGCCCACCAGCGTTCCAAAAGGATCAGGGCAACGTAGGGAGACGATAATGCCTCTCCAGATAAAGTACAGATAAACGAGCAGGAACAATGCACTCCCGATGAAACCGAGCTCTTCTCCGATGACGGAAAAAATAAAGTCATTATAGGCATTTGGCAAATAATGCAACTTCATAGTACCTTGTCCAATACCCGAACCTGTAATGCCGCCGTCCCCGATGGCAACCAGAGAACGGTAGAGGTTGAGACTTCCGCCATTGATATCAGACTCTGGATCGAGGAAGGCTTGAATACGTCCAATTTTGTAGTTCTGCTCCGCTGTCACCGTTGTTGTGCTGTTCAGCGCAGGAGTGTCCGGAGACATGGAGGAAAAGAGGGCGCTAGCTCCAAAGGCAAGTGCGCCACCAAGCGCAACCAATAAAATAGAACCCAGGATGTGCTTCATGTTAGCTCCGCCAGCATAAATGACAAGACCGCAGGTAGATACCAGAATGAAACAGGTACCGAAGTCTGGCTGCAGCATGATCAATCCTGCAATAAATCCGACGATGAACAGGACAGGGAAATATCCGGTCTTGAAGTCACGGAAACGTTCGCCTTTTTTGGTGATGAGTGCAGACAGATATAAAATAATTGCAATTTTGGCGAACTCTGCAGGTTGCAAACTAAATCCAAACACGCGAATCCAGCTTCTTGCACCATTCAGAACGGCACCCGTTACCAACACAATCAAGAGTAGTGCGGTGGTGAATAGAAAAAAAGGTGCATAGAGCTTTTTGTACTTATTAAAGCGGATATTCATGGCAAAAAACATGCCAACCAGACCGATAATCGCCCACATAAGTTGTTTTTTCGTGAAGTAAAGGGCATCGTTGTTAAAACTTTCGCTTGCGATTGCGATGCTGGAACTGGAGCTGAATACCATCACCAGTCCAAAGCCCACCAACAATAAAGTGAGGATTAGCAGTTGAAAATCCGGCGTGCCTCTCTTCGTTCTCGTCTGGGCCGTTTGTTGTTTCATAATCTGGCCCGCCTAAGCTTCGAGCAGTTCTTTGAGCTGCTGCAATTTTTGGGAGGCCAGCTTCACGACTGGCTGCGGAACGGAAGAGTCGTAATCAAGTCCATGCGGGAAAGTAGCTTTGCCCAGATAAACGGCTTCAACGGCCAGAACCGTATCGGGTTTCTCCAGTTTGCCTTCTACCGCGCGCGTATTAATGCGTACAAAGTATTCTGAGTTGGTTTGTTCATCTTCGATTTTGTAGTCATATGTAGCACGGTAATATTCCCATTGCCACCGGACGAATCCGACTTTCTCGGCGCTCTCATCCAGGTATGCCAAGTCGCTTTTCAAGCCATCCAAGCCTGTATTCTCAAAAATCATAAGCGTTTGATCCTCCTCATAAGCTTCCGAGTATAATTCTCGTGTGTTTCTCTAGTTCATGATAGTATGTTTCCCCTTCCCGTGCAAGCTTTCCAAAGGCCTTTCGTATCGGTTTTCGTTCAATTCTGCTACAATATACTGCAATAGGTTTGAAGAGGAAGGTTTGGGGCTATGAACAAGCCCTGCTGATGATCGAAAGGATGGGGTTACATGACAAATCAAATATGGTGGGAAGATCTGCAGATCCATATGGTGGAATGGCGGCGTCACCTTCATCGCAATCCTGAAGTTTCCTTTCATGAGGAGAAAACATCCTCTTTTGTGGCAGATATGCTGGAGAGCTTTGGCATTGAGGTGAAACGTCATATAGGTGGCCATGGGGTGATTGGAATACTTCGCGGTGACAGGCCAGGGCCTGTAGTCATGCTTCGCGCTGACATGGATGCATTGCCGATGCAGGACGAGAAGGATGTGGAATATGCTTCACAGCAACCCGGGGCGATGCATGCTTGCGGCCACGATGGTCATATCTCGATGTTGCTGGGAACCGCGCTTTATTTCAGCCGTCATAAGCAGGAAGTTCGGGGCGAGATCCGGTTTCTGTTCCAGCCAGCCGAAGAGTTGCTACCGGGCGGTGCTGTCCAGGTCATTGCAGACGGAGCATTGGAAGGTGTAGACGTGATTTACGGCATTCATCTATGGACACCGCTTCCCGTTGGCATCGTTGCAAGCACGTCAGGACCAATGATGGCGGCGGCGGATGACTTTTACATTGATATCAAAGGAAAAGGCGGTCACGGCGGCATGCCGCAAGCTACCGTTGATAGTGTCGTTGCGGGCTCCGCACTTGTGATGCAGCTTCAGACTATCGTTAGCCGGTCCGTTGACCCGTTGCGTCCGGCAGTACTAACGATAGGCACGATGCAGGCGGGTTCTGCGCAAAATGTGATTGCGGAGCAGTGCAAGCTCAGCGGCACGGTACGAACGTTTGATGAAGAGACGCGAATCGGGATGAAAGAACGTATACTTACTATGGTGGCTCAGACAGGAGCTGCATATGGTGCGGAAACCCAGGTGAAATATATCATGGGGTATCCGCCGGTGGTTAATGATGCGCAGGAGACAGAACGTTTTTTTAATGAAGCAACGGCGTTATTTGGCCCTGACCGGGTGCAGAACTCTCCGATGCTGATGCCTGCAGAGGACTTTGCGTATTATTTGCAAAAGGTGCCGGGTTGCTTCATGTTTGTCGGTGCGGGTAATCCGGAGAAAAATGCGGTATATCCTCATCACCATCCGATGTTTGATTTTGATGAGGACGCCATGCAGACGGGCGTGAAACTGTTTGTGGCAATGGCCAAAGGCTACGCAACCGAATGCTGAGAACTATAGTTGGGCATCCTGAACATACCAAGGGTATGGACAGGGTGCTTTTTTTGTTTTGCATCAAATGAAGTTTGCTATCGGAGTATACGAGTCAGAATCTTTGTTCGAATGATATAGATTAGGAATGGATGTGGGAAAGATGGAGATGTTCAATCCGCAGGGAGCTTGCATTGTACAGCGTGATTTCACGGTATTGCTTGAAGTGGGGCATCCGGGGTTTGAAACAGCCAGAGCGGAGCTTAGTATGTACGCCGAACTGGTAAAGACACCTGCGACGTTTCATACCTACCGGATCACCCCGTTATCGCTGTGGAATGCGGCCGCACTAGGCTGGAATTCAGAACGGGTGATGAAGAGTCTTGAGGAAGTGTCACGCTGGAATGTGTCTGCGGCTCTCACGCAGGATGTGTGCAGAATAATGGAGCAATACGGCAAATTAAAGCTACATGCCGAGCCAGACCATTCCACGATGCGCCTAACTAGCGAAGACGAGCAATTGCTGGATGATTTGAGCGACATCAAATCGATATCAGCTTTCCGTATGGAACGAACGAGCGTACATGAGCTTGTGTTATCGGGGGAAAAGCGTGGTTTGTTGAAGAGGGAACTGACACGTCTTGGTTACCCTGTATTGGATTATGCCGGTTATCGGAAAGGGAGCGAACTTTCATTTGGCTGGAGGCCTAATATTAATGATTCAACGGCTTGTATGTCTAGCGGATGCGAAGAGGGAGAACAAGCTATATTTACATTGCGCCCTTATCAGCAAAAGGCAGTAGATGCTTTTCAAGACGGTGAAGGCGTGGGCGGTAGCGGACTTCTGGTACTGCCCTGCGGAGCAGGCAAAACGATTATTGGCATGGCTGTGCTGGAACGGTTGCAATGTGAATGCCTTATTTTAACGTCCAATACAACCTCTGTCCGGCAATGGATACAGGAAATTCAGGATAAAACAACGCTAAATGCGGAACAGATCGGAGAGTATTCGGGGCAGAAAAAGCAGGTGAAACCGGTAACGGTGGCAACATATCAAATTTTGACTCATCGAAAATCTAAAGCTGCGGATTTCACTCACATTCATCTTTTACATGAGAGAAAGTGGGGGTTGATCATCTATGATGAAGTGCATTTGTTGCCTGCTCCGGTGTTTCGGGCTACTGCGGACATTCAGGCCACTCGTCGTTTGGGCTTGACCGCCACACTTGTTCGTGAAGATGGATGCGAACAGGATGTGTTCTCACTGATCGGCCCCAAATTATATGATATGCCATGGAAAGAGCTGGAGCAGCAAGGCTGGATTGCAGAAGTAAAGTGTCAGGAAGTGAGGGTGTCCTTGTCTCCTGAATTAAGATCAACTTATGTGCAGGCGGAGGGAAAACATCAATTTCGCCTGGCAGCTGAAAATCCGGCGAAATTAAAGGTTGTAAAGCGTTTACTGGAACGACATCAAAACCTACCGACACTTGTCATTGGACAATATCTCGATCAGCTTGAGATGATTGCCCGGGAAATTGATGCACCTCTAATCTCTGGATCGATGTCTCAACAGGAGCGTATTCGCTGGTTTTCTGCTTTTAAAAAGGGAGAAATTCGTACGATTGTTGTATCCAAAGTTGCCAATTTTGCGGTTGACTTGCCGGATGCCGCGGTAGCCCTCGAAATTTCTGGTAGTTTTGGTTCAAGGCAAGAAGAAGCCCAGCGGCTTGGAAGGATTTTACGCCCCAAAGCAGGTGAGAACAAAGCTTATTTCTATGCACTGGTTTCTGAAAATAGCAAAGAACAGGACTTTGCGTTAAATCGCCAGATGTTTTTGGTAGAGCAAGGTTACGAATATGCGATCGTGCATGAGCAGGACAAGGTTCATTAACATGTTGCAGAAGGGAAGGGGAATACTGATGTCTGGTCTGGAGTTTGAAGTGGAAAAATCGATGAAATCGAGAAAGTTGGCTGATCTGACACTGTGGTCTGAACTTACGTCAGCGGAGCAACGGGTGCTTGGTGCTCTTTTTCGCAAATATGCCGGTCAAACGTTCTTTTCTCTTCTGCCTTCGGAGGTTTGGGCTAAGGAGGGATTAAGTGGAGCAGAAGCGAAGCTTGCTTTTGCCATGCTGCGCCGTAAACAATGGGTTAAATCCGTACATAAAAGCTGGGGAGAATGCTCTTTTTATATCCCTGAGTGCCATCTGGCGATGTTGACCTTAGCGTATACAGATCTTCTTGAACGCAGTGTTGAACCGATGGTCGGTTCTGTCAGATGTGTCATTAAGGAAGGAAAACCTCATATCGCAGGAGAATTACTTCATCTTCTTGCTTGGATTAATAAAGAAGGTCTACCTGTCACTGGAAAAGGTACAATACATAAGAGAACGGTACAAAAGTTAAGCACATTAACGATCATGTCACCAGAGGATTTCGTACAGTTGGAGATTACGTATGACCATAAGGCATTATACCCGGTGCATGTAGTCATTTTGCTGGACTTGTTGCTCTGCTTAAACTTGGTGCAACAAACAGATCGAGGCTTCGAAATCAGGCAAGATAAATTGCAACAGTGGATCAAGTTGTCCTGGTTCGAGATGCATGGTGAAGTATTTAGAGTATGCATGGAGCGATATGGGGGGGCTGGATCAGAGATGCAACATTTTCGCTATCAGCTCGCGGTGCTTGCGCCTGGAGTGAATCGATGGTGCCGTGTACTATGCGGAGGAGGTAATTCAGGGTTTCATAGTTGGTTGCATGCTTTAGCTGGCTGGGGGTTTGGTGAGATCGGTGAGAATGAGGATGGAGAGTTGGCATTTCGCTGGTTGATCCATCCAGTGGAATTCTTGAGCAGGGGAGCGGACGGTGGTGTATATCATGTAGATAGGCTACACGAGCAGGAAGAGATGCAATACGGCAAATTTTATGTGCAACCCGACTTTGAAGTCATGGTGCCGCCGAATGTGCCACCTGAAGTCTGCTGGAGACTTGAGCAATACTGTGAACGGATCACACGCGACCAGATGTCAATCTATCGTTTAACCAAAGACCGAATGGAAATCGCTGTTGCGAGTGGAGTGAAGTGGGAAGACATCGCTGATTTTATACAGAGACACGGACAAGGGGAGTTGCCTGACCAAGTATTTGTTACGTTGAAGGACTGGGCAACAGTCGGGGAGAATGTTCAAGATAAGCAAGATATGCTGGTGTTTGCTACTACGAATCCGGATTACCCTGAACAGTGGAAAAGGGAGAGAAACAGAGGATCGACGCAGAATTCCCCTTTCTTTTACAACGGTGAGACTCAAGGATTAATGCAATTACCGTCTATATCTGGTATAGCCGTGGACTGCGATGAGGATAAGTCTGACTATTTTATGATTGAAAAATCGGCATGGAACGAGAGAAAGGCTGATATACATGAGAATTGGCACAGGGAATGGAGGAAGTATCACCTGTCGACTGAGCGCCAAATTGCAATGCAAGCCATCGAATGGCAAGTGAAATTAGGAATTCAAAAGGGGACGGATACGTTTGTTCTAATTCCGCATCAGGTGGAAGAGCAAGAGCAATGGATACTGGAAGGCTGGTGTATTCTGGATCCGAACGAAACAGCATCGCGTACGGAATGGCGAACATTTATCGCGGAAGACTGGGATGCCATGCGTCTTATTCTACCGGATGATGTCTAGTTTAGAGGAAAAACTCTTCTTAACCTTTCATGGATATGCTATGATGAAGAAGTCTACGTTAAGTAGAACTTTATATATAGATAGGATGAATAATTCATGAGCGTAGCGGAAATAAACACGGTCGATATGGCCCAAGTGTTAACGGGCGCATATGAACTGGGCGACATGATTAACCAATCTGCCGAAGTATCGGATTATTTATATTGGAAGCAGCAAGTCGAAACAAGTTCTGAGATTCAAGAGGGCATTCGCAGATTAAATGCCAAGAAAGAGCTTTTTGAAGAAACACAGCGTTTTGGCCATTTTCATCCCGACTTTCACGCAGCGAAGGATCAGGTGAAAGCGATCGAGAAGGAACTGGAATCCTTTGAAGCTGTAGCTCGTTTCAAACAGGCTGAGCAAGCATTGGATGAGATGCTGTTTCAGATGTCCGAAACCATTGCTTTTGCTGTATCGAGCACGATTAAGGTGCCAAGCAACGATCCTAATCCTAAAGGCGGCTGTGGTAGCGGCGGCAAATGTGGATGCAGTTAAACCCGAAGACAGTTACATTATAGTTTTTTAGACTTTGAACAGACCGGGCCTTTCGAGGGCCGGTCTCCATTTATAGAAGGGCGGGGAACGATGGTGTTTGCGGAAAGAACAGGATTTATTATTTGGGTCAGTGATTTGAAAGCGGCCCGCAATCTCGAAAAATATGGTACCGTGCATTATATCTCCCGCCGGATGCATTATGTTGTCATGTATGTTAATGCAGAACGGGCTGACGATACGATGAAAAACGTAAAGCGGCTTTCCTATGTGCGCAAAATCGAGCGCTCCTATCGAAATGAAATCAAAACCGAGTATGCTAGCAAAACCGCAGACAAAACAAGTTTTTACGGAGTATAGCAGGAAACATAGGAGGGGCCCACTGGGTCGCTCTTTTCTAAAATAAGCTTAAATAGACTTTTGCGAAAAAAAGTTAAACTTACGCCTTGTTGTTACGGGACTAATGTTGTAATATATTGGGTAATAAATAGATAGAAAGTCCTATCTGGTGGAGAGTGATTCCCATGCGTGATAAGGTGATGCAACGTTGGAGCACCTACGAGCCGTTTTTTGTGGCTCTCGGAGACAAGAAAGTGGCTGACATCGTCATTACCCATCATGCAAAGATGCGGTATGCAGACCGTATTGAGCCTGCACGTAGTGATGATGACCATATTGCGGCTTGGTTATGGGAGTGTCTGAAGCAGGACAGGGTAACGCCATATTACCGCAATGAGCAGGATGTTTATCTGATTGACGATGATCTGGTGGTGGTTGCCGAGTTTTCCGAGCTTGAAGGAGAATATGACATTACGGGCAATCCACTCCACAAAATGATTGTAGTGACGTTTTTGGGACGCATGTCGGAGACGATTGAACTGAGAGATCTGAAGTCATATTATTCTTGGCTGAGGCATTCCAGAAGAATGACGCTGGTCAAAAATAGCCGGAAGCATAGATGATGAAACAGATTTGAGATTGCAATCATAAAATTTATGTATGAGATGTGTAGAATAATTTGTACCAACGCATGCAGACAAGCTGCATGCTTTTTTTTGTTGCCAGGCTGGAAATCGGATACAATATAGTAAGTGTAATAGAAGAGGGGCGAAGATATGAATTTTCATCAGTTGCACATTTTTTATACGGTAGCGGAAAAGGGGAGTTTTTCCGCAGCTGCGCAGGCGTTACATATGACTCAACCGGCTGTGACGATGCAGATCCAATCGCTCGAGGACTATTTCGGAACGAAACTGCTGCATCGTTCCACCAAAAAAATAGAATTGTCGGAGGCAGGAAGAACGTTACTGCCTCACGCCAAGCGAAGTGTAGAACTTGTCCGTCAGACAGATGAAGCGATGTCTGCTTTTACGCAGAAATTGCAGGGAAGATTACAACTTGGAGCAAGTCTGACCATTGGAGAATATGTGTTGCCACGAATGCTGGGGCCCTTTGCCAAACAGTATCCCGATATCTCGATTGTGATGAAAGTGATGAACACCACCCAGATCATGGATGAGATTTTGAAGCACCAGTTGAATTTTGGATTAATCGAAGCACCGGTAAATCACCCGGATATGATCGTCGAACCTGTGATGCAGGATGAACTGAAGCTCATTGTACCAGCAGGGCATGATCTGGCAGGACGAGGAAAAGTAAACTTGGAAGAAGTAATGAATTACCCCTTTGTGCTACGTGAGGAAGGTTCAGGTACTCGCCAAGTGATGGAAGGTCAATTGCAAAAGAAAAAAATAGATCCGAGTGACATGAATGTAGTCATGGAGCTTGGGAGTACAGGTGCGGTCAAATCGGCTGTAGAGGCTGGGGTGGGCATTACGATGTTGTCTCCTTCGTCCGTGCAACATGAGCTGGCTCTGGGGCTTGTACATATTGTGGATATTCGCGGGCTTGAATTCAAACGGCAGTTTTATGCCATTCACCTTAAGTCGTCTTTGTTGCCTTTGTCGGCTGTTGCCTTTTTGGGGTATTTGCGTCAACAGGAGCACGAGCAGGGAGAACGGGCTTAAGGGTGCATGCGCTGTAAAATTTCAATCAGAGAGGAATGGGAGCCAATGGACCAGCATCAAGGACGCTGTGATCTTCATACGCATAGTCAGGCTTCAGATGGTATGCAACCACCAGCTGATAACGTGAAGCTTGCAAAACAGAGAGGACTGGCTGCAGTAGCCTTAACGGATCATGATACGGTAGCTGGCGTAGCCGAAGCCAAGCAAGCGGGAAAAGAGTACGATATTGATGTTATAGCTGGAGTTGAAATCAGCACGCGGGCTGGTGGTAAAGATATTCATGTGCTCGGTTATTACGTGAATACGGAGGATGAGTTATTTCTGCAACGGTTGCGCGGATTGAGAGAAGCGCGGGAAGAACGGAATCATCTGATTATTGGCAAGCTCCAGCAACTAGGATTGGATATAAGCTGGCAGGAAGTGCTGGATGGACTGGGACGGCCGCTAGAGCCTGATGAGAGCATTGGTAGACCTCATATGGCTGATGTGTTGGTGAAGAAGGGATACGCTACCGACATGCGAGATGCATTTAATAAGTATCTTGCCGAAGGCAAGCCTGGCTTCGTATCTGTACCGCGGGTTACGCCTAAGGATGCCTGCGAGTGGATCAGAGTAGCGGGAGGTGCTGCGGTAATTGCGCATCCGGGTCTCTATAACGATGATGAATTAGTACGCCGGATTATCGTAGAAACCCTTCCGGACGGTATTGAGGTATTTCATTCAGACCATGGTCCGGAAGAGGAACATAGATATGCTGAAATGGCTAGGAAATATGATCTTATTGTAACAGGTGGTTCAGATTACCATGGCGAACGACAAGGCGTTGTTTTTCATGGAGATCTGGGTAGCAAGACGGTACCTTTTGATGTGCTCGAAAGACTGCAGGCGGCTGCACATAGCAGGAGATGACATCCTCTGGAAATTAATAAATAGAGTGACATGTGTTACTTTTCTAAACGTATACGACAACCTAAAAAATCCCCTGCCAGCAAAGGCCAAGGGGATTTTTTAGGTTGTCGTTACATCTCATCCTATAAGATAAGTGTTAGCTTATCCATTTTTTATCGTGGATGGTAAACTTTTAATTATTTCATCGTTTGGTGTTACAAACAGAGTTTTCTGATGGTCGTATATAACAAATCCGGGTTTTGCACCACTTGGTTTGCGAACGTGACGAATATACGTGTAATCCACAGGCACGCTGCTAGATTCCTTCGCTTGGCTGAAATAAGCGGCGAGTTGAGCGGCTTCCTCCAGCGTAGCTTCACCAAAATCAGTGCTGCGAATAACGACATGGGAGCCCGGGATGTCCTTCGTATGCAGCCAAGTATCATTAGCCGATGCCAGACGATTGGTCACATACTCGTTCTGTAGATTGTTTTTGCCGACCAGAATGTCAATTCCCTCTGATGAAGTGAACTGATGCACAGTTGGACGATCATTTTTCTTCTTTTTCTTGCCTTTTTTGTTCCGATCTCGCAGATAACCTTGCTGTACAAGTTCGTCTCGAATTTCTTCGATATCGTTCATGGAGGCGATGGACAGTTGCTGAAGCAGATTATCCAGATAGGCGATTTCATCCTTGGTTTTACCAAGTTGCTCGTGAATGACAGCCAGACTGTTCTTATATTTGTTGTAACGCTTGAAGTAACGCTGTGCATTATCCGATGGTGTGAGCAATGGATCAAGTTGAATCGTAATGTTGCTCTGATCCTCATCGTAGAAGTTAGTCAGCTGTACATTCTTATCACCCTTGTTGACCAAGTGCAGGGAGGCAAACAACAGCTCGCCCCATAGTCTGTATTTGTCCGCGTCGTCGGCTTCAAGCAAGTCTTTGTTCAGGTTATCGAGCTTTTTAATGTTTTTGCTACGCTCGTTCTGCAGGAACCGGAGCAGATCGCTCACTCTTTGTTTAACGGTATCCCGCTCGGCCTTATCCCCGTAGTAATCCTCCATACATTTGCTCATCGTATCATACGTTTTTTCCTGATCCTGAATGCTCTCTAGCCGAATAGCGGAAAAGATCATTTTGCCTTTGGCGTTCAGTCCTGTTACAGGGGTGTACTGATGTTCTTTGACAGATTCGATGACTGACTCAAAAGCAGTCCAAAGTGCTCCTGCCTCCATATGATCTGAATCGGTAACGGTTCGAGTTGCAATCTCACCTGCAATCAGCGGACTCATCCCACTAAAAGCATTGACGAGCCAGCGTGAGGCGTCTGCTTTTGTTTCTATAGCCGTTTTAGCTGTGTCCGTTTGTGATCCGGCTTCATTTTCGTCTGCATCTACATTTGCTGCAGTAGCAATCTTCTGCTCAAACTCGTCTTGGGTTACCTCTAACGGATTGCTTTTGTGTTGCTCTGGCGGTGCAGTATAGGAAAAACCGGGCATAACTACGCGATAACTACTGATGGATGGTGTGACATGGTGAATCCCGTCCAAAATAGTATCTGTTGCAGGGTCAATCAAAATGATATTACTGTGACGTCCCATCAGTTCAATGATGATACGTTTGGCTGAAACATCGCCAAGCTCGTCCCGCTGACGTACATCAATATGAATGATCCGCTCCATCCCGATCTGGCGGATATTTTCAATGATAGCCCCTTCGCAGTGCTTCCGCATCAGCATGCAAAACATCGGTGCCTCTGTCGGATTCAAAAATGTTTTCTCTGTAAAATGTACACGCGGATATGTCGGACTTGCCGAGACAAGCAGTTTGCTGTTGTCGCGCTGAGCGCGCAGGGTAAACACCACATCATGGCCGTTAGGCTGATGAATTTTGCTAATACGTCCTCCGATACAGCCTTGCAACTCATGTACGATGGCTCGGGTTACAATACCGTCAAGTGCCATATTGTCCACTTCCTCTCTATCGAGCATCTGCATGATTCATGCAGCATGCCTCATCTATAACGGTTCACGGGCAACCGCAGCATATGTAATAACTTTGGTTATAACGAATGACTGACTGCATTTTTCCAAATACATAGTTGCGCAGTAATCTTCGCAGACCTTTATTTTAGCTTATTCTGCCCATGAGGGAAAGGATTCAGCTTCCGGGTGCTATTCACGGACCTGTCCGAATACATATAGAGCAGGTAGTTTGTCCGGCACAGTGTACAGCCTGCCCTTGCAGCATGCCGGTGAAACATGTGAGCTTGCATTGCAGATGAAATAGGACTGGGAGGGAATTTTGGAGCATGGAACATACCAAGTGGCATCAATTAAACGACGAAGAGCTTCGTGAAACTCTCGGCGTGAGCCCGCAGGAAGGGTTGACGGACGAAGCGGCAGCAGAGAAGCGGAAAATTGCTGGTTCTAATGAACTGAGTGAAGGACAGCGGATATCCCCGATCACCCTGTTACTGAATCAGTTTAAGGACTTCATGGTGCTGGTACTCATGGGAGCAACGCTGGTATCCGGTTTGCTCGGAGAGTATCTGGATGCGGTAACGATCGTAGCTATTATTGTTCTAAATGCTATTTTAGGATTTGTACAGGAGTTCCGGGCGGAACGTTCCCTTCGGGCACTGAAGCAGTTGTCGGCTCCTGCCGCCAAAGTAATCAGGTCAGGACAGGAGGTACATCTTGCGGCCAAACAATTGGTGCCGGGAGATGTTATCATGGTGGAAAGTGGTGACCGCATTCCTGCGGATGTGCGCTGGCTGGAAACCAACAGCCTCGATGTCGAGGAGTCGGCACTCACCGGAGAATCCGTGCCTGTCAGCAAACATTGCAGACCTATAGCTAGTGACGATGTTCCTTTAGGGGATCAGAGAAACATCGGTTTTATGGGCACCATGGTCACACGCGGTACAGCCAAGGGAGTTGTCATTCGGACAGGTATGGACACCGAAATGGGCAAAATCGCTGATCTGATCCAAAATACGGAGGAGCAGGAGACCCCCCTACAGCACAGGCTGGAGCAGTTAGGTAAAATTCTGATTTTTGTTGCACTGGGATTGACAGTAATGGTCGTAGTCGCAGGTATTCTGCATGGACAACCCGCAGTAGGCATGTTCCTGGCAGGTGTCAGTCTCGCCGTGGCAGCCATACCGGAGGGGTTACCGGCTATCGTTACGATTGCGCTGGCGCTAGGTGTACAGCGGATGATCAAACGTAAGGCCATCGTACGTAAACTGCCATCCGTAGAGACGTTAGGTTGCGCGTCGGTGATCTGCTCGGATAAGACAGGTACACTGACTCAGAACAAAATGACGGTAACGAACGTGTGGCTTGAAGGGCGCAGCATTAAGGTGACCGGAGACGGTTATGCACCGGAAGGTCACATGTTGGAAAATGATCGCATAATCGAGCTGAAAAATGACCAGTCCTTACGAAGAATGCTACAGATCAGTACACTTTGTAACAATGCCAGTATTGTCGAGACGATTTTAAACGATCCAGCCGGCAAGAAAAAGAGTAAAGAGTCCAAAAAAGAGAGCAAAAAAGGCCGGAAGAACGGCCAGCAGGAGGAGGATCAAGTTAGTGCTAACCAAGTGCTCTGGGAGTTAAAAGGGGACCCGACAGAGGGTGCACTGGTAGCCATGGCTTCTAAAATGGGTCTTACTCCTGCAGGACTCAAGGAATTATATGATCGAGAGCAGGAATTCCCGTTCGACTCCGAGCGAAAACGGATGTCTGTTATGATCAAACATCAAGGTGGACGTATGGTGTATACCAAAGGGGCGCCTGATGTACTGATTGAGCATTGCAGTTACATTTTGTGGGAAGGCAAGGTGGTTCCGTTCACCGGCACACTGCGCCAGAAAGTGATGGCTGCCAACGAAAGTATGGCTGGTAATGCCCTGCGAGTTCTTGGTATGGCCTATCGTGAAGTCAAGCCGAAGGAACATGTTGCTGACGAGCATGCAGCTGAAAGCCAGCTTGTATTTGTAGGGCTTGCCGGCATGATCGATCCACCTCGCCGTGAAGTTCGTGAGGCCATTGCGACATGCCGCAAAGCGGGGATCCGGACCGTGATGATCACGGGAGATCATGGAACAACAGCGGAAGCGATCGCTCATCAGCTGGGTATTCTCCCGCGCGGCGGAGCATCGTTAAGCGGACAGCAACTTGCTGGCATGACGGACGAACAACTGGATAAAACAGTCAATGATATCTATGTGTTCTCCAGAGTCTCGCCTGAGCACAAATTGCGTATCGTCAAATCGTTGCAGCGCAAAGGGCACGTTGTCGCGATGACTGGGGACGGCGTCAACGATGCACCTGCTATCAAGGCTGCGGATATCGGGATTGCCATGGGCATCACGGGAACCGATGTGACGAAGGAAGCTTCATCTCTCATTTTGAGTGATGATAATTTCTCCACTATTGTGGCGGCTATTGAAGAAGGTCGCAACATCTATGAGAACATTCGCAAGTTCATCCGGTATTTGCTGGCTTCGAATGTCGGCGAGATTTTAACGATGTTCTTTGCGATGATGATGGGGTTGCCATTGCCACTCGTGCCAATCCAGATTCTATGGGTAAACCTGGTGACCGATGGTTTGCCAGCGATGGCGCTCGGAGTTGATCAGGCGGAAAAAGATTTGATGGAGCACAAACCTCGCGGAGCAAAGGAAAATATTTTTGCCCGCAGGCTGGGCTGGAAAATCATTAGCCGCGGTGTGTTGATCGGACTATGCACGCTCGGTGCCTTCTGGTTGACACTTCAGGCCGCGCCGGATCATCCTGGTCAGCTGCTCAAGGCCCAGTCCGTCGCTTTTGCTACATTGGTGCTTGCCCAGTTGATTCATGTGTTTGACTGCCGTAGTTCGCGTTCGATCTTCCACCGCAATCCGTTGCAGAATAAATATCTCGTTCTGGCTGTTATCTCATCGGTTGTGCTGATGCTGGTGGTCATGTATGTGGAGCCGTTGCAACCCATCTTCAAAACAGTACCTCTCGGTCTGCGCGAATGGGCCATTTGTATCGTAGCCGCGGGCATTCCAACATTCCTTATGGGGGCTGGCAGTGTCTGGGGTGGTCGCCGGAATCGTCGCCGCATGGGCGGTCCTGGGCGCTTCGTACCGAAAAGTACAAAGTTTTCAGCATAAAATCAATAGCTTTTAATATCTCGTTTCGATATGCTATCCTCAAAATGATTCAAAGCACAGGCTTTGATATTTTGCAGGATAGCTTTTTTTGTATGCTTTGTGCACATGATATGAAGACTAGCTATAAATAAACTATAAAGCTTTGGCGGAAGGTTGCCAAAAGGAGTGGGCAAGATATGGAATTTACGAAAATGCACGGACTAGGCAACGACTTTATCGTTGTATTTGGTGAAAAGGAACTTCCAGCAGATGCTGCTGAACTGGCGGTAAAATGGTGCAATCGATTCTTCGGTATCGGAGCAGACGGTCTGGTTTATATACTGCCTTCGGAGAAGGCGGATTTTCAGATGCGTATCATGAACTCGGACGGTTCTGAAGCGGAGCAATGTGGCAACGCGATCCGTTGTGTATCCAAGTATGTGTATGATCATGGGCATGTTGACCGTGAGCAGATTACGATTGAAACGATTGGGGCGGGCGTTCAGCCTGTAACGCTTAACATCCGGGACGGCAAAGTGGAGACCGTTCGCGTAGACATGGGCGAGCCGATTCTGGATGGTCTTCAAGTGCCTACAACAGTAGACGCGAATCCGGTAGTCGATCATAACATCGAAGCGAATGGACATGCATTCAAATTCACAGCGGTATCTATGGGCAACCCTCATGCGGTCATTTACGTTGATGATGCGGTGAATTTCGATTTGACAACATGGGGGCCGTTGCTTGAGGTTCACCCGATGTTCCCGAAAAAAATCAATGTTGAATTCGCGACGGTACGTGACCGCGGATATGTAGACATGCGTGTATGGGAGCGTGGCGCTGGTCCGACACTGGCTTGCGGAACAGGTGCTTGTGCAACGCTGGTATCCTCTGTGCTGAATGGTCATACCGATCGAACAGCTGTAATCAGCCTTAAAGGCGGGGATCTGAACATCGAGTGGAACGAGGCAGATAACCATGTATATATGACGGGACCGGCTGAAGTTGTTTTCAAAGGATTTACTTCATAATTTCTTGGGAAAAGTAGAAGGTTACACGGAAGAGGCCTGCAGGGCCTCTTTTTTTGTCCAAAGTAGATAATCTGTTACGAGTTGTCCGGTCATAAAGGACGAATTCAGTACATATTTCGCAGGAATGTCCACTGGAGTCGGACATGCAGTAAATACCTGTGTTTTTCTTCGTTTTTAAGCATTTTTTGTGTTACATTAGTATGAAAACGATCACAGTCAGGCGGGGGGAAATGGGATGAAGGCAGATTTACGTACAGCGATGAAGCAACGTGTTCTTGTTGGGGATGGGGCCATGGGGACATTTCTATATCAAATGGGATTTCCGGTAGGGATATCTTACGAAGAGTTGAACTTGATTTCACCTGAAGTTGTGGCTGATGTACATCGCCGTTACCGTGATGCAGGCACGGATATATTCGAGACCAATACGTACTCGGCCAACTTTGACAAATTGTCCAAATTTGGACTAGAGTCCAAGGTGGAGGATGTGAACCGTGCGGGCGTACGCATCGCGAAAGAAGTAGCAGGGGCAGAGGGTTACGTTCTGGGTGCAGTAGGTTCTATCCGCGGCGGCAAACGGACAAATGTGTCTACTAGTGAATTGAAACGCTTCTATCAACAGCAGATTTTTGCGTTACTGGACGAAGGTGTAGATGGCATTCTGCTTGAAACGTTCTATGATATCGAAGAGATGGATATCGCTCTTTTGCAGGCCCGCAAGCTAAGCGACCTGCCTGTGATTGGGCAATTCGCTGTAGAGGATGTAGGTCATACGCTTGATGGTTATACGATGCCTGAAGCATTTCGTATCATGCGCGAACAGGGTGCTGACGTCATCGGTTTTAATTGCAGGTCTGGTCCGAACGGGATCATGCGCGCGATGGAAACCGTTTCTGGACGCATCGGTGTTCCGATGTCTGTATATCCGAATGCGGGTGCGGCGGACTATGTGGATGGTCAGTTCCGTTACGGTGCAACACCGGAGTACTTCGGTCAGACTGCAATACAGTTTGCGGATCTTGGTGCGCGTATTATCGGCGGTTGCTGCGGTACAACGCCGGATCATATTACTGCGATTAAACAAGCGCTCGCGGAATACGTACCACTGCCGATTGCTGAACCTGATTCTGCGGAGGCAGCGCCACGTATCGTGCTTCATGAACATGTGGATGAACGCGCAGGACGCGGAGGCCAGCCAACGATTGTGGATCTGGTCAAACAACGTCACACGGTCATTGTAGAGCTTGATCCCCCGCGTGATCTGGACATTGCAAAATTTATGAAGGGTGCCGAAACACTTAGGGCGGCTGGAGCGGATGCCCTTACGCTTGCTGACAACTCCCTCGCTGTAACACGTATGAGTAATATGGCACTCGGACATCTGGTGCAGGATCGCACAGGACTTCGTGCACTTGTGCATATTGCCTGCCGTGACCGTAATTTGATCGGAACTCAGTCCCATATGATGGGATTCGATGCACTCGGCATTAACCATGTGCTTGCCGTTACGGGCGACCCTGCAAGGTTTGGTGACTTGCCCGGTTCAAGCTCCGTGTACGATCTGACATCGTTTGAAATCATACGAATGATTAAACAGCTGAATGATGGTGTAGCCTTTTCGGGTAAACCGTTGAAACAGAAAGCCGGCTTTGTTATTGGAGCGGCCTTCAACCCGAACGTGAAACATCTGGACAAAGCGGTACAAAGGCTTGAGAAGAAAATTGCCTCCGGGGCAGACTATATTATGACTCAGCCGGTGTATGATCCGAAATTGATCGTTGCGATGCGTGAGGCAACCAAACATCTGGACATTCCTATTTTTGTCGGTATTATGCCGCTCGCAAGCGGCCGAAACGCAGAGTATTTGCACAATGAGGTTCCAGGTATCCAGCTTTCCGATGAAGTGCGTTCACGGATGGCAGGACTAGAAGGTGAAGAGGGGCGTGCCATGGGAGTGACGATTGCAAAAGAACTACTGGATGTAGCTACAGAGCACTTCAAGGGCATCTATCTGATGACTCCGTTTATGTTCTATGGCATGACGGCAGAACTGACTCAATACGTCTGGGAGAAATCGGAGCATCAATGTCCTACTTGTTTCAACCCTAATAATCAATTACAATAGTAAAACGGATGTGATGCCGATGTCATTCAGTATGACCGGATACGGTCAATCCGCCTTTCATTTTGGCGGCTACAAGGTACAATTGGAGATCAAATCAGTCAATCATCGTTATTGCGAAGTGATGATGCGTCTGCCGAGAGAGTGGACGTATTATGAAGATGGTTTGAGAAAGATCGTACAGGGCCGCTTGAAGCGTGGGCGGATTGATGTTTATGTAATGAAAGAAAAAGAGGAAGACCAGGCTCTCCCCGCTGTTCTGAATGAGCAGGCGGTCAGGGCCTATCTGCAGGCTGCAGAGCGGCTTGAGTCTCAATTTGGAATGCAGGGCAAGCCAAGTATTGTGGATATGCTGGGTCTGCCGGATGTCATGGTTCAACCGGATGGGACAAGCCCCGTTCAGGAGGAACAAAAAGACGAGTGGGAGCAGGTTCTGCAGGCTGGATTAAACGAAGCTCTGTCCAGTTTGGAGCAGATGCGCGCTCGTGAAGGTCTTCATCTGGCCAATGATCTGGAGCGACGGATCACCCGTCTGGAGTCACTACACACCGAGATGCTTGCACTTGCGCCTACTGTGGTGAGTGACTATCGCAATAAGTTGAGACAGCGTCTTACGGAGTTGCAGGAGGACGGCTCTTTCCCTTTTGATGAGCATAAATTGGGTATGGAAATCGCAGTCTTTGCTGATCGTTCCAACATTGAAGAGGAGCTTACGCGTTTACTTAGCCACTTTGGACAATGTAGAGAATTGTTGAAAAGCGAGGATTCGGTAGGCCGCAAGTTGGACTTCCTGATTCAGGAGATGAATCGCGAGGTTAATACGATTGGATCAAAAGCCAACCACTTGGCTCTGGTGAACCGTGTTGTCGAGATGAAAGCGGAGCTGGAGAAGATTCGTGAGCAAGCGGCGAACATCGAATGAACGGCTAAATTTCGGCAAAAGAGTCGCATGTATAGGGGGAAGAACCTGATTATGGCAATCAAACTCATTAACATTGGATTCGGTAACATCGTATCGGCGAACCGGATTATATCCATCGTGAGTCCGGAATCGGCGCCGATCAAGAGAATTATACAAGAGGCTAGAGATCGTCACATGCTGATTGATGCAACGTATGGAAGACGTACACGTGCCGTAATTATTACGGATAGTGATCATGTTATTCTGTCTGCAGTTCAGCCTGAAACGGTCGCCCATCGTCTTTCCTCGAAAGATGATGATAACGACGAATAAAATGGAGTGTAATATGTCTAAGGGATTACTGATAGTGTTGTCCGGCCCATCCGGGGTCGGGAAGGGTACAGTATGCAGTGCGTTGCGCCAACGAGTGCCGAATCTGACTTATTCGGTTTCAGCAACCACTCGTCAGCCACGTTTGGGTGAAGAGCATGGAGTAAACTATTTTTTTCACTCTCATGATGAGTTTCTGAGAATGATTGCCGAGGATCAACTGCTGGAACATGCAGAGTATGTAGGCAATTATTACGGCACTCCGCGTGATTTTGTGGAGAGAACGATCAACGAAGGCCGAGATATTATTCTGGAGATTGAGGTTCAGGGTGCACTTAAAGTGAAGGAGAAATTCCCTGAGGGGATTTTTGTCTTCCTGCTTCCTCCTTCTTTGGATGAGTTGAAGGATCGTATTCAAGGACGGGGCACGGAAAGTCAAGCGACGATTGATCACCGGATGTCTGTAGCAGTCGATGAGATCAATCTGCTAGAGCATTATGACTATGCCGTGGTTAATGATGAGATTGATTCGGCTTGCAAACGAATAGAAAGCATCATTATCGCCGAACATTGTAAGATCAATAAATAATCTCTTTTGCCGCCGCGTACAGCGATATTCATGGGGCAGTTGTCATATCATGTTAAGGTTGATGTTCATTCTGGACTGCTTCCTGTACGTGAGGACACGCAACATAAGGTTCTGTCCGGCGGCAACTTGTGATTATACTAAAGCAAAGAGGTGTTTTGTTAATATGCTGTATCCTTCAATTGATGAAATGATGAACAAAGTTGACAGCAAGTATTCCCTGGTTGTTGCTGCTTCCCGCCGTGCGAGACAGCTTCGTGAAGGTGAGAAGTCCGATCTAAGAAATGCAAAATCCCATAAACAGGTTGGCGTTGCTTTGGAAGAGATTTATGGTGATCATCTTGTTGTGATCAAAGGGCAGGACGAAGAAGAAGAGTAAGCCTCCGGGCTGCTCTTCAACTGCATAAGGCGATAGCCTAATCATTTTGACAACCGAAAGGTTGTTATTTTTTTACGAATAAGCCGAACTAGTATTTACACTTGTATTGATGTCTTAACATTATCGGGGGATATTGAACATGTTGAACGGTAAAAAAATCGTGCTTGGCGTAACAGGGGGCATAGCAGCTTATAAAGCAGCAACATTATGCAGCAAACTGGTGCAAAAGGGAGCGGATGTTCATGTCATTATGACCGCTTCGGCGACACAGTTTATTACCGAATTAACGCTGCAAACGTTGACCCGAAACGCAGTATATACAGATACATTCGATGAACGTGAACCGGCGGTTGTTTCTCATATCAATCTCGCAGACATGGCTGATCTGGTGCTGGTCGCTCCGGCAACAGCGAATGTCATTGCCAAGATGGCACACGGGATGGCTGACGATATGCTCACTACGACACTACTTGCTACGACTGCACCAGTGATGATTGCTCCTGCCATGAATGTGCACATGTATGACCATCCGGCGGTGAAACACAACATGAATCTGCTGGCTGAACGGGGCACGTTAATGATTGAGCCGGGTGAAGGGCTTCTGGCCTGCGGATATGTAGGCAAGGGGCGTTTGGAAGAACCGGAGACCATTGTGGATGTGGTGGAGCGTTTTTTTGCGCAGCGTGATGCGCGGGAAGGGATTCAGGAGTCGTTACAAAGCCGGATGCCAAGGAAAGATTTGCTTTTAGATGGTAAAAAGGTTGTGGTTACCGCTGGCGGTACGATCGAGCGCATTGATCCGGTTCGTTATATTACGAATGATTCATCCGGGAAAATGGGATTTGCCATCGCCGCCGCAGCGCGTGATCTTGGGGCTGATGTGAAGCTTGTTACGGGTAATACACAGGCACAGCCGCCAGAAAATGTAGAAATCATACCTGTACAGTCTGCACAGGACATGTATGAGGCAGTAGCTCAGGAGTGGGATGGCGCGGATATCGTCATTAAAGCAGCCGCCGTCGCTGATTATCGCCCGAAAGAAGTTTATATGGAAAAAATCAAGAAAAAGGGCGATACGTTGTCGCTTGAACTTGTGAAAAATATAGATATTTTGGAGACGCTGGGCAAACGGAAGACCCATCAGTATTTGATTGGTTTTGCTGCCGAGACCCAGTCGCTCGAAATGTATGCACGTGAGAAACTGGAACGGAAAAATTGTGATCTGATCGTAGCCAATGATGTCACCCGTTCGGGGGCAGGATTTGGAACGGACACCAACGCGGTGCATATCTATGACCGCGATGGGTTGGTTGAGGAGCTTGAGCTGATGTCCAAGGAAGAAGTGGCACATCGTTTGCTCCAAATTGCGGCGGAGCGCATTGCCGGGAGGAATTAAAAGATGGAGATTGCCAAGGTCATTGTCGATGTGCCTGTGAAGCAGACCGACCGGCCTTTTGATTATCTGGTTCCCGACTCCATGAAGGAATGGATTGAGGTGGGAAGCAGGGTAGGTGTACCTTTTGGACATCGCACCGTGCAAGGGTTCGTCGTTGATCTGGTTCCCCGTACGGGAGAAGAATCATTTAAACTCAAGCCTATTCAGGAGCTACTGGATATCGTGCCGCCACTGTCGAAGGATCTGGTAGAGCTGGCAGAATGGATGAGCGAGAGATATGCGAGCAATCGGATTTTGTCCTTGCAAGTGATGGTGCCAACAGCGTTGAAAGGAAAAGCGGAGCGCTACATTTCGCTAGGAGATGCACTGGATGCATATGCAGGAGATGGATTTTCAAACGAGGATGTTCTGTTTGTGTGGGGAGAGGAATCGACAACCGAGAAGGTACAGCAGGATATTATTCGTTTTGTCAAAAGCCGAGGACAGGTGCCCCTGCAGCAATTAAGCCGCAAGTACCCGAATCATGCAGCCTTGATCAAGAAGCTGCTACTTAGCGGTGTACTATTGGAAAGCCAAGCGATTAAGGATAAGCTGAATAAAAAAACGATGAAATCTGTGAATCTGGCTGTGGATATCGCTGTAGCGGAAGAAGCGTTGTCCTCGTTCCCGGCAAAGGCTCAACGGCAGAAGGAAATTCTTTCTTTTTTGCTGGAGATGAAGGATTTGCTACCAATGCCTTTGAAGGAAGTATTGTCTACGCTACAAGTTTCGGCAGCAACGATTAAAGGGCTTGAGGAAAAAGGTTTGGTTGTGACAGAGGACGTGGAAGTTTTCCGTGATCCGTATCAGGGCAGACGTTTTAAGCCCACAGAACCGCTGGCACTGACTGAGGAGCAGCAAAAGGTTTTCGGCAGCATCAACGGGCGTTTGCAGGAACAGCGTCACGGTGTGTTTTTGTTACATGGCGTTACCGGAAGTGGTAAAACCGAGGTTTATCTGCAGACGATTCAGCAGTGTATCAATCAGGACAGGCAGGCCATCGTGCTGGTGCCGGAAATTGCCCTTACTCCACAGATGGTAGAGCGTTTCAAAGGACGTTTTGGCGATCAGGTTGCGGTCATGCACAGCCGTCTTTCCGGCGGTGAACGTTATGATGAATGGCGTAAAATTCGGGAAGGTCAAGTGAAGGTAGCGATTGGTGCGCGTTCTGCGGTGTTCGCTCCCTTCAGCCGTCTGGGACTGATTATTATGGATGAAGAACATGAGACCTCCTATAAACAGGAAGAAACGCCGAAATACCATGCGCGTGATGTGGCTGTCAAAAGAGCACAACAGCATCAGGCCGTGGTGGTTCTGGGTTCGGCCACGCCTTCGCTGGAAAGTTATTATGCTGCGCGTTCGCAAAGCAATGATGATTTTGCTCCTCTCTTGCTTGAAATGCCTACAAGGGCGCTTGGCAACAATCTGCCAGCTGTGCGAATCATCGATATGCGTGAAGAACTGAAGGATGGCAATCGTTCCATGTTCAGCAGAGCATTACACAAAGGGTTGGAAGAACGCCTGGAGCGAGGAGAACAGACGGTTCTACTGCTGAATCGGCGCGGATATTCTACCTTTGTGATGTGCCGGAGCTGTGGATATGTGGCGGGCTGTCCTGAATGTGATATCTCTTTGACATATCATCAGCGTTCCAACAATTTACGCTGTCACTATTGCGGGTATGCAGAAGCGGCGCCCGAAACGTGCCCGGATTGTGGAAGTGAGCATATTCGCTACTTTGGTACAGGAACACAACGGGTTGAAGAGGAACTGGCCAAGCTGTTTCCAGGGATACGGGTGATCCGTATGGATGTGGATACAACGACGGAGAAAGGCGCGCATGAGAAGCTGTTAAAACAGTTCCGGGAGAAGAAAGCCGATGTGTTGCTTGGAACTCAGATGGTTGCCAAGGGGCTCGATTTCCCTGATGTGACGCTCGTTGGAGTCATCACCGCGGATTCAGCGCTTAACTTGCCTGATTTCCGTGCTGCCGAGAAAACCTTCCAACTGCTGACACAAGTGGCAGGCCGGGCGGGCCGTCATCAATTACCGGGGGAAGTATTTGTGCAGTCCTATACGCCAGAGCATTACTCCATCGGACATGCAAGCCAGCATGACTATGTATCTTTTGTGAAGGAAGAGTTGTTACATCGCAGAAATTTACAGTATCCTCCATACTGCCGTCTGATTCTGGTGACGTTCTCTCACGA
Source organism: Paenibacillus sp. RRE4 (assembly GCF_031844205.1). NCBI lineage: Bacteria > Bacillati > Bacillota > Bacilli > Caryophanales > Paenibacillaceae > Paenibacillus > Paenibacillus sp. RRE4. The sequence goes on along the minus strand of NZ_JAUZUT010000001.1, from coordinate 3,147,723 downwards.
ACAACTTCCTGTTCTGATTCGACTAGCTGAAAACTATACCCGATTGCTGAAAGAGAAGGCGAATGCTGCCGGATGGCTGGGCAGTCTGGATCGTTTCAGTAACGAAGCCTTTGATGTGCTTGGCCCTGTAGCTTCTCCAATTCCAAGGATCAAGAATAGATACCGATTCCAATGTATGATAAAATGGCGTGGGGATGTGGATGCCATCGGTCTGGCTCTGGCAACGGCCCGGCACATGGACGATGATGTTCAGGCCCAGAAGCTGCTAATTAGCCTTGATGTAGACCCGCAGATGTTAATGTAGACATTTTACAGCATTTTGAGGCGAAAAATGTGGATGTGAACAAGCGGTATAAACATAGATTAATATCAACAACGAAATAGAGAATATTGTCTAGAAACTATGATGAGAATTAGGAAGGTGCTTACAACATGTCGATTCGTATTATCGTTAAAGAACCAGATGAGGTGCTTCACAAAAGAGCCAAGGAAGTTACCAAAGTTACACCTAATGTACAAAAGTTGCTTGATGATATGGCAGACACAATGTACGACGCAGAAGGGGTAGGTCTTGCGGCTCCGCAGGTCGGCATTCTGAAACGTTTGATTGTGATTGATGCAGGAGATGAGCAAGGGCTGATCAAAATGATTAACCCTGAAATTATTTCCAGTGAAGGAGAACAGTTCGGACCTGAAGGTTGCTTAAGTATTCCAGGGATTAACGGAGATGTCCGTCGTTTTGAGACGGTTACCGTGAAAGGACTGGATCGTGAAGGCAATGAACTGATTATTACAGGTAGCGGTCTGTTGTCCCGTGCGTTTCAGCACGAAATTGACCATTTGGACGGTGTGCTCTTCACAGATATCGCTGAAAAAGTATATGAAATTACCCCAGAGCAAACTGGACCGCGTCGCAATTAAGGAGTGATCGATTTGAATATTGTCTTTATGGGAACACCTGAATTCGCCGTTCCTTCTCTGGATATGTTGATGGCGGAAGGATACCGTGTGGTAGGCGTGGTAACACAGCCGGATAAACCGCAGGGAAGAAAAAAAGTGCTTACACCTACACCGGTCAAGGCCGCAGCTGAACGCCACGGTCTGCCGGTGTTTCAGCCTGTCAAACTTCGTGATCCGGAAGCGGTAGCCCGCCTTGCGGAATGGAAACCGGATTTGATCGTCACTGCCGCATTTGGACAGATTCTTCCCAAAGCGGTGTTAGATATGCCGGTTCGCGGCTGTGTGAACGTACACGGGTCTCTTCTGCCTAAATATCGCGGAGGAGCTCCGATACAACGTTCTATCATTAACGGAGAATCCGTCACAGGGGTCACGTTGATGTATATGGCAGAAGGTCTGGATACCGGGGATATGATCTCTCGTGTGGAAGTACCAATCACGGATGAAGATACATCCGGCACGATGTTTGCCAAATTGAGTGAGGCCGGCTCCAAGTTGCTCCAGGCGGAGATGCCGCGTCTCATCGCAGGCGAAACGACAGCTGTTCCACAGAATGATGAGGAAGCTTCCTATGCTCGTAATCTGACTCGGGAAGACGAGAAGTTGGACTGGAATCGTACATCCCGTGAATTGTTTAATCAGATTCGTGGTCTGGTCCCTTTTTCGGGTGCATTCACGATGTGGGATGAACAGGTATTTAAAGTTTGGGCAGCAGCCAATCCAGATCAGGTGGCGAATGAAGCTTCATCTGTTTCCAATGCTGGACAAGCCGTGCCTGGAACCGTGTTGCAATGGAACAAATCAGGTATAGAAATCAAGACAGGCAATGGTTCTTTGTGGCTGACAGAAGTTCAACCTGCTGGCAGAAAAGTAATGCAAGCTGCCGACTTTGCTCGCGGTGGAACATTGAAACCTGGTATGGTGCTGCGATGAGTACTTCAAAATCAGGACATTCTTCAGGAAAAGAACGTAAGGCAGCAGGCAACGGTAACGCAGGGAGCCAAGCCAGTCGTCGTCAGACTCATGATCGTGTGCAGAAACCGAAGACATCTGCTCGTGCACTCGCTGTCAAGGTATTGAGCGCGGTGGAGCAGGATGGGGCATACAGCAATCTGGAACTGAACCGCCGCCTCAAAGATTCAGATCTTAGTTCTGCAGATGCAGGACTCGCTACGGAACTGGTATATGGAACGATTGCAAGACTAAACACGCTGGATTATTATCTGGAGCGTTTTGTTGCCAAAGGAACAGCAAAGTTACAGCCTTGGGTGCGTAGTTTGCTTCGGATCAGTGCGTATCAATTGATCTACCTGGATCGAATTCCGGAACATGCCGTCGTCAGCGAAGCAGTAAACCTGGCAAAGAAACTTGGTCATCAGGGAATCTCGGGTATGGTTAACGGCGTGCTGCGGAATATGATTCGAAACAAGGAGCAGTTGCATGTTCCCTCGCATCTGCCGGTTGCTGAACGGATCTCATTGGAGCATTCTCACCCGCTGTGGATGGTGGAGCGGTGGATTGCTCAATATGGGGAAGAGACAACAGAAGCCATCTGCCGTGCGAATAATGAACCTCCAGCAGTGAGCGTACGTGTGAACACGACCATGACAACACGGGACAAGCTGATGGAGGAGATGGCAAGCACAGGGGCAGTGGTTGAAGCTTCGCATCTTAGCCCGGATGGTATTCTGGTTCGAAGCGGAGGCAATATGGCTCTTACGTCCTGGTATCGGGACGGACTTTTCTCGGTTCAGGACGAAAGTTCTATGCTGGTCGCTGAAGCCGTAGCGCCGGAAGAGGGACAAAACGTGCTGGACTGTTGTGCAGCTCCAGGCGGCAAGACAGCTCATATCGCAGAGAAAATGCGGGACCGTGGACGCATTATAGCTAACGATGTTCATGCTCATAAACGCGAGCTTATTCTGGATCAGGCTGAACGTCTTGGATTAAGCTGCATTGATGCGGTAACCGGGGATGCACTTGATTTAAACCAGCGCTATGCCGAGTCATCATTTGACCGGATTTTGCTGGATGCACCGTGCTCAGGGCTAGGGGTCATTCGTCGCAAGCCGGACGTGAAGTGGACTAAATCTTCATCCGACATTGAAGACATCTCCAGTTTGCAACGAGAACTTTTGGATTGCGTTGCGCCATTGCTCAAACCAGGTGGTATTCTGGTATACAGCACTTGTACCATTGAATCGGCAGAGAACGAGGATATGGTGGCGGACTTTTTGGATCGTCATCCAGAGTATAAGGCTATCGAAACATCGGCATGGTCACAGCCAGGAACCAGGGACTGGAGGGCTGTGAATGGTGGTGTTCAAATTATGCCGCAATATGCTCACAGTGACGGTTTTTATATCGCAAGGTTGACAAGAACGGCTAATTAAACGTTTAATAGAGCACTGAAGGAAGGCCGCCGAGGAAAACCCTCGGCGGATTTCTTTATGAGAGGCGACTTGGTAGATCACTAACTCGTTTATAAAACGATGTCAGGATGCGATGGTAACAATGAGATGTTATAATGCATGAAGAATCGGTCTCCAGGGTATACATGGATGTAAAGTGCCGTTTGTGATAGAATAGGACGAATGCAGTAAATCGATGGAAAGCAAAAGAAGTGCAAATGAAAAGAAAAAAGGAATAGGTGTTGAAAACAAAATGAAACCTTTTATATACGATTTTTCCCTGGAGCAACTGCAGCAATGGGCTGTGGAAAACGGGGAACCAGCGTTTCGCGGTGGTCAGATCTTTGACTGGATTTATGTGAAACGTGTTAATGATTTTAGTGAAATGACAAATCTCTCCAAGTCGCTTCGTGAGAAGCTGGCAGAGCAGTTTGAATTCGTAACCCTTAAGGAAATTACGAAGTTTGAGTCCAAGGATGGCACGGTGAAATTCCTTTTTGGTCTGCATGATGATCATGCGATTGAAACGGTTATTATGAAACATAACTACGGGAACAGCATCTGTGTAACCACACAGGTGGGCTGCCGGATTGGCTGTACGTTCTGTGCATCCACGCTCGGGGGGCTGAAACGCAACCTGACAGCCGGAGAGATCGTGGCTCAGGTTGTACAGGCTCAGAAAATTCTGGATGAGCGCGGTGAACGTGTCAGCAGCATCGTGATCATGGGTTCGGGTGAACCTTTTGAAAACTATGAAGCAACGATGACGTTCTTGCGGATTATGATTCACGAAAAAGGTCTGAACATTGGTCAGCGACATATCACGGTGTCTACAAGCGGAATTGTACCGAACATCTACAAGTTTGCAGATGAAGACACGCAAATTAATTTGGCTATTTCGATTCATGCACCAAATGATGCCTTGCGTTCGAAACTGATGCCGGTGAACCGTCGTTTCCCATTTGATGATGTGATGGAGTCTCTTCGCTATTATCTGGCTAAGACGGGCCGAAGAATTACGTTTGAGTACGCATTGATCGGCGGTGTCAATGACCAGCCAGAGCATGCGGCAGAACTGGCAAGTGTGCTCAAAAACATGTTATGCCATGTCAATCTGATTCCGGTAAACCATGTGCCTGAACGCAAATATGTTAGAACATCAAGAAGTGATATTTTTAACTTCCAGAGAATTCTTTCGGAACAGGGAGTTAATGTAACGATTCGCCGTGAACAGGGACATGATATTGCTGCCGCTTGCGGCCAGCTTCGTGCAAAGCATATGGAGTTGAGGTGAGAGCGTTTTGATCAAAACAGTTCATGTGAGCCATATCGGACGAGTACGTTCGGTGAATGAAGATTCAGCCTGGATTCGGAATCTGGATACAGGATATATTCTGGGAATCGTTGCAGACGGGATGGGTGGACATCTTGCTGGAGATACGGCAAGTCGCCTTGCAGTGGAGACGCTGGTAGAGGATCTGGCAACACTTGAGCCAGGTTTGTCCCATGCTTCCCTGTCAGCTGCGCTTAGCGATGCGATTCTTCATGCGAATGAAGTCATATTCCGCACAGCATCCACGGACGATAAGTATCATAATATGGGGACAACAGTTGTTGCCGCTCTGTTAAATGATGCGGAAGGTGTGATTGGACATATTGGGGACAGCCGTGCATACAAAATTGCAGGCAAGGAAGTCTTCCAGCTGACTGAAGACCACACACTGGTGAATGAATTGTACAAAAATGGTCAGATTAGCAAGGAGGATGTAACTCATCATCCACGTCGCAATGTGCTTACCCGTGCACTTGGCACTGATGCCGAAGTGAAGGTGGATATGGATGCCGTGCGACTGGAAGAAGGGGAAGTTCTGCTTCTCTGCAGTGACGGACTCAGTAACCTGGTCAGCAATGAGCAGATTATTCAGGTTGCAGGTAATCTTGAACTTCCACTGGAAGATCGTGCCGATCGACTGCTACAGCTGGCACTGCTTGCTGGAGGAGACGATAATATCACTGTCGCTTTATTTGAACCTCAGCAACAAGATGCCCTAGAAGCGGAAACGGGGTGTGAGTCATGATTGGGCACCAGCTAGGCGGACGCTATGAAGTCATTGAGCGTGTCGGCGGTGGCGGCATGGCTTTGGTTTACAAAGCTCAAGATTTGCTCTTGAACCGAAATGTGGCAATTAAAGTACTCAGACAACAGTTTGTTCATGATGAAGAGTTTATCCGCCGTTTTCGGAGAGAGGCACAATCAGCGGCGTCGTTGTCACATCCGAATGTCGTCAGCATCTATGATGTGGGTCAGGAAGATGACGTGCATTATATTGTTATGGAGTACGTTGAAGGCAAAAATTTAAATGAAATTATTAAGGAACGTGCGCCTCTGCAGGTCGACGAAGCGGTACACATTGCTTCCCAGATCGCGGATGCACTGGATCACGCGCACCATAATCAGATTATTCACCGGGACATTAAACCGCATAACATATTAATTGGCCGGAATGGCCGGGTAAAAGTAACAGATTTCGGGATCGCGCGTGCTGTTACCTCTACAACGATCACACAGACTGGCTCTGTCGTGGGCTCAGTGCATTATTTCTCACCAGAGCATGCCAAGGGTATTGTGACTGGGGAGAAGTCGGACTTATATTCTCTTGGAATTGTACTCTATCAAATGCTTACAGGACAGCTTCCTTTTCTTGGGGAAAGTCCAATTAGTGTAGCCTTGAAACATTTGCAGGAAGAGTTTGATGAACCACGCAAATTCAATCCGCTCATTCCGCAAAGTGTGGAAAATGTCATTCTGAAATCCATGCGTAAAAATCCGCAGGAGCGATATCAATCGGCGAAAGAAATGCAGCATGATCTGGAAACATGTCTTATGCCAGAGCGCCGCAATGAGTCTAAGGTGGACTTTCCAGATGAGGATGATATCGATCAGACCCGTGTAATGCCGGCCATCAAGCCGGAGCCTCGCGGAATGAAATCTACTGGAGCGGTGCCTGTGATGGAAACAGATCAGGAACAGAGCGCAGGTAAACCGAAGCAGAAAAACTGGAAAAAACCAACGCTGATCATATCATTGACTGTTCTTCTTTTGATCGCCATGGTTGGAGTGGTATGGTATGTCAAAGGTATGCTTGTTGTACCTGAGGTAACGGTGCCTAACGTAGTCAATCAGACAGAAGAAAAAGCCCGCCAAATGCTGGAGGAACAGGGCTTGGTGGTGAGCAACGAAGTCATCCGACAGTACAAAGAAAATGTAGAGCCAGGCATTGTCTTTGATCAGAGCAGGAATGAAGGCGACGTGGTCAAAAAAGGCTCCGAGGTTCAGCTAAGTGTTGGCGCGGAAAAAGAAATGGTGAAGATGATTGATGTCAAGCAGGAGCCTTATACTGAAGCGGTCAAAAAACTGACTGCGCTTGGTATTAAAGAAGACCAGATCAAGCGTAAAGATGATTTTTCTAATGAAGTCGATTCAGGCTCTGTCATTTCCCAGACGCCTGGTGTAAATGAAGAATTTGATCCTGAAACTGTTGAGATTGAGTTAACGGTGAGCAAGGGCGCAGAAACGGTCAAAATGCCTGATTTGAAAAATCATACGCGCAGTGAAGCAGAACAAATGCTGAAAGAGAAAGGACTTGTGCTTGGACAGGTTCAAGAGGAGTCCAGTTATACCGTAGAAAAGGGCAAAGTAACCCAGCAATGGCCTGTGGAAGCCGGGACGGATGTTAGCCCTGGCGACAAAATTACAATTTTTATCAGCACAGGTTATCCGGATCAGGCACTGGAATATCCGTTTAACATCAACGTATCACCAAAAGAAGTGGGTAAAAATAGTAAAATTCGCATCACCTATGAAGATGCTCGCGGTAAAAATCAGGAGTGGGGTACACGCACAATTAATTCTGCTCAAGTCTTGACGATACCGCTTGTGCTTGCACCGAATGAAAATGGGGCTGTGTCCGTTTACCGTGATGGTAAATTTCTGGATACGTACGTCGTATCCTACAGTGAAGCGAAGAATGGTACGGTGAATGTACCTTCCATCGATCCGGAACAGAGCACGCAAGCACCGCCAGCCAATACCCCTGATCCGGGGAATGGTGACAATGGGGGCAACGTGGATAATGGCCAGGAAAAAGAACCTGACTCCACCCCTGTTGATGGGGAAGGGGACAATCAGGAAGGCGACACTTCGGCAATGAAGACGGATAAGGGCCCAGGCAAGCATAAAGAGGATAAGAAAAAAGGAGTTATCAACGCATCAGGCCGTCCATAAGGACGGCTTATGCTGACGTAAGGAAACAATGTGAGTGATCAGAAGGAGGGCGACGGAGCTGTGCCAGAAGGTATCATCGTTAAAGCATTAAGTGGTTATTACTATGTCATGCCAGTGGAAGACAACGGGGTTCCTTCGGCTGAAGGTTCCGCCGTTCAATGCAGAGCCAGAGGCATTTTTCGTAAACGAGGCACTTCTCCGCTTGTAGGTGACCGAGTGAGTTACATGCTGACAGAGAACGGGGAAGGAACGGTAGACGAAATTCACAAACGCGAGACCGAATTAATTCGTCCCCCGGTGGCGAATGTCAGCTTGGCAGTCCTGTTATTTTCGGTCAAAGAGCCTGATATGAATCTGAATCTCCTGGATAAGTTTCTTGTTCATATTGAGCAAGCCGGACTCGATGCCCTTATCGTGCTGACGAAACAGGATCTGATTGATTCAGAAGCTGAGGATCGGGACATCGTGGCTGAAGTAAAGGCAATGTACGAGCAGATAGGCTACGAAGTCATATCAACCAGTTCACGGACTGGAGAAGGCAGTGAGTTGCTAAGAGAACGCCTTGCGGGCAAGATCAGTGTATTTTCCGGTCAGTCTGGTGTTGGAAAATCTTCCATGCTGAATGCATTGATGCCAGGACTTACCCTGGAGACGAGTGCAATCAGCATGCGTCTCGGGCGCGGGAAACATACGACCAGACATGTGGAACTCATTCCACTCGATAATGGCGGATTTGTTGCGGATACACCGGGATTCAGCCAGCTGGACTTTTTGGAGATTGGCGTGGAGGAATTATCCACTTGTTTCCGTGAGTTTGCCCAGTTTGCTGATCAGTGCAAGTTCCGTGGTTGTACGCATACGCATGAACCAGCCTGCAAGGTGCTGGCGGCCAAGGAGGAAGGTTTGATCTCCGAAAGTCGATATCAGCATTATGTTCAGTTCCTGACTGAAATGAAAGATAAGAAGCGGAGGTATTAATATGATTAAAATTGCCCCATCGATATTATCAGCGGATTTTGCCAAGCTGGGTGCAGAGGTTGCCGAAGCACAAGCAGCTGGCGGAGATTGGATTCATGTTGACGTAATGGACGGGCACTTCGTCCCTAATATTACACTCGGTCCTGCTATTGTAAAGGCCATTGCACCTCATACAACGTTGCCACTCGACGTTCATCTGATGATTGAAAATCCGGAACGGTACGTGGAAGAGTTCGCTAAAGCCGGCGCAGCGGTAATTACAGTTCATGCTGAGGCGTGCGTGCATCTGCACCGTGTCATTCACCTCATTAAAGAGCAGGGAATTAAGGCAGGGGTTGCTCTTAATCCTGGTACTCCAGCAAGTGCAATTCAGGAAGTACTGGACGATGTAGACATGGTTCTTGTCATGACTGTGAATCCTGGTTTTGGCGGACAAGCATTTATTTCCGGTACGATGAACAAAATCAAGCAGATTCGCACATGGCTGAACGAGAGAGGACGTCATGACGTACATATCGAGGTAGACGGCGGTATTGCTGCAGATACAGCTCCACTCGTTGTGGAAGCTGGTGCTGATGTTCTGGTTGCTGGCAGTGCCGTATTCGGACGTGAAGACCGCGCTGCTGCAATTGCCGAGATTCGTAGCAGTTACGAGGGTTAATTCATGACTTTCAAAGAGACATTGCTGACAATGGCGGGAAGCATGACTACGGGGCTGGTGCTTGCACTGTTTTCAGTTCTCCAGGCTCCATTTAATGCGCTCACGTCGTTAATTGGTGTCGCCGTAGTTATCATGTATTTCCGAAAGTTTGATCGTAAGGGACATCGGATTACTTTTGTCATTTTCAGCATACTGTATTATCTCATGAGTGTTTTTATGATCGCTGTGTACCAGTACATCCCTACTCAAACGTAAATGGGCTGATCTCGGGCTTGTCATTGTGGAATAGGGACAGCAGGTTCCGCATAAATATGGTTACATGAGCAGGTTTCTCATGTAGCCTTTTTTGTCGTGTTTGGGTGAAAAAGGCCTGAAGCATAGGATACGGCGGATGCATGAGCATGATGGGGAGGGTGAAGTATGAAATTTTACACATTCAAACTGCCGAAGTTTTTGGGAGGGTTTGTAAAGGCGATCCTGAATACGTTTCAAAAGAACTGATCTGATTAACAGCACAGTTAGTCGAATACCGCCGTTTTGGCTCCACGCTCATCTGGAGAACCAGATCTGTATGATGTGCCATGCGGCGGCCATTCCTATGTGTTGGACATGTGCTTTTTGGAACACCAAAAAAGCACCTGCAAGGAACAAGGTGCTTTTTGCTTACCCGATTTATAGTAGCTTTGCGTGATTATACGCGAGTCACTTTACCGGCTTTCAGTGCACGGGTGCTTACGTATACACGTTTTGGTTTGCCGTTCACGAGAATACGAACCTTCTGAACGTTTACGCCCCAAGAACGACGGTTACGGTTGTTAGCGTGGGATACGTGGTTACCGGTGCCCGGTTTCTTACCTGTCACATAACATTTGCGAGACATAGATTACACCTCCTATCCTAAAATAACCAGTGCCTTTGGGAGAGACAAACGTCATTCCATAAGGACTTAATTGTTCTTTCCTGATCCTAAAGACCAGGCTTCAGTAGCTAATGGGTTGTTCAAGCCGGCGTGGCCGGATCATTTCCATTACTTAACCTGCATAAAACAATACTTAAATATAATATCATAATCAAAAAAGCTTCGTCAACTGATCCAAAAACTTTATTTATTTCTCTTGTCTAATATAGTACAATGTTGAATAGTCCATAGTACAGCCATGAATAGGCTGTTGCCGCGGGAAGCCGGAGAAAAAACCGTACGTAGAGGTTGGAGGTTTGCTTTTTTGGCAACGCTGTGAGATGCGGCATTCCATCATTGGCACCAGTCTCCATGCGGCATTCATGTCGCCTTCTGATACCGGTGCATATCCCTATGCCCGCATAACGGGTTGCAGAGAATGCAGGATATTGGTAGGCCGGCCGCCCAGACCGTTTATCCGGCTGACATGTTGTATTGTATGCCTGTGCCGGACAAGGTATGGACGAAGAATAACGCAGCCGCGTTAGCGCATGAACAGACCAAATTGATTCTTGGTGCAAGTTGTTCGTGTATCAAGCTAGGAAGGGGAATTCTCACTTGAGTATACGTTCTTTAAATGGAACAGATTTCACCGCAATGGTTCTCGCCGGAGCGGAACAACTAGGGCAGCACGCAGAACATGTCAATTCCCTGAATGTTTTCCCTGTGCCGGATGGTGACACGGGAACAAATATGAATTTGACAATGACTGCTGGTGTTGCAGAGATCAAAAGAAAGAGCTCTGCTTCCATCGGAGAAGCTGCCGCAATACTGTCGAAGGGTTTGCTTATGGGTGCGCGCGGAAATTCAGGGGTTATTTTATCCCAATTGTTCCGTGGATTCAGCCGTTCAGCAGCTCCTTATGAAGAATTGAATACGATTCAATTCGCAGCCGCCCTGCAAAATGGTGTTGACGCAGCATACAAAGCTGTAGTTAAGCCTGTGGAGGGAACCATTCTTACCGTAGCGAAAGAAGCGGCTAAACATGCCAGCTACTATGCAAGACGGACGAATGATATCACTGAATTAATGAATGAAGTTCTATTAAAAGCAAAAGAAGCACTGGCAATGACTCCAGAGTTACTGCCTGTTTTAAAGCAGGTTGGTGTGGTGGATTCGGGTGGTCAGGGTCTTGTATATATTTATGAAGGTTTTATGGACGTGCTATTGAAAACAGACGGTAGTTCACGTGCCTCACTGCAAAAAGAATCTGCTTCTTCAGTAGCAACACCGGTGAAAACGCCTGCAATCGAACCGGTTGCAACGAAGGCGGCACAAGTAATTACGCCCGAGATGCCTTTGTCGGCTCAGGCAAGATTGGAAACAGAAGATATTGAATTCCTGTACGACATGGAGTTTTTCATCAATCGTGAGCTTGGTGAGAATGCAGGAGCTACATTTGATGAAGAGTTGTTCCGGAAAGCGTTGTCAATAAATGGAGATTCGATCATCATCATTGCCGATGATGAAGTGATCAAGGTGCATGTGCATTCCAAGACACCTGGTGATGTATTGAATCTGGCTTTGAAGTATGGAGAGATTACACAGATTCATATTCTCAATATGCGTGAACAGCACCGGGACCTGCTGAGCGCAGGCATGGATCTCGCAGCTTCACCGGATATCTTTGCTGAAATTCCGCATGAGAAGACAAGCACATTGGAAGAAGCGGTGCTTCCGGCTGATGAAATGGCACCATATGGCTTTATTGCGGTTTCTTCAGGTGACGGCATTGCGGAAATTTTCAAAAGTCTGGGTGTAGATGTGGTGATGTCTGGTGGTCAGACGATGAACCCAAGTACAGAAGACTTTGTAAAAGCCGTTCGTTCGATTGCGGCGGATCAAATCTTTATTTTGCCGAATAACTCCAACATCGTGCTTGCTGCTGAACAGGCTCGTGAATTGCTGGAGGATGAGCGCCGGATTACTGTTATTCCGAGCAAGACGATTCCACAAGGGATGGCAGCGGCTTTTGCTTTCCAGGAGGATGAGTCTGCGGAAACGAACCGTGAACAGATGCTGGAGGCCATTAGCCGGGTGCAGTCAGGACAAGTGACACATGCCGTTCGGGATACACAGTATGATGAACTGGATATCAAAGCCGGGAACTATATCGGGATATATAACTCCAAAATTGTTGCGACAGATGAGAGCATGCTTCATGCTTGCGAAGGTCTGCTTGGGCAGATGATGGAGAGCGGAGATGAAGTGGTTACGGTTCTTGAAGGGGAAGAGGCTGACGCTGAGATTACTTCTTCTCTTGTTGCATGGCTGGAAGAGCAGTATCCTGATGCGGAAATCGAAGTACATCAGGGAGGACAGCCTGTTTACTATTATCTGTTCTCTGTAGAGTCCTAATTGCGGTTGTTTCACAAGCCAATCACTATCGATTTTAGACGCTGAACGAATGACTTGTTAAACATGCATGATAGCACTTGATGTAAAGAGGAGGAGAGCCTGTGAGCCACAAGGTTGCGATTGTAACGGACAGTACGGCGGATATTCCTGAGGAACTGGTTCGTAAATACGGTATACATGTGGTTCCCTTGCGCGTGTTGTTCGGGGAAGAAAACTATGCGGATGGAGTGGAGCTGACGTCGGAGCAGTTTTACGATAAGTTAAGGCAGAGCGCAGTCCTGCCTACGACTTCGCAGCCTTCTCCTACCGATTTTATGAACGTGTACCAGCGTTTGCTGGACGAAAACCCCGACAGACCTATCGTATCCATACACTTGTCTTCGGGCATGAGTGGTACGTATCAATCGGCGATGCTCGGCAAGTCGCTCCTGGAACGCGAAGCGGATCTTACGGTCATTGATTCAAAATCGGCGTCCTACGGGTATGGTTTAATGGTTGTGCAAGCTGCGGAGCTTGCCGAACAAGGCAAATCCGTAGCGGAGATTGCAGCTGCCGTTCAGGCGATGCAGCAATCCCGCAAACTGTTTTTTCTGGTGGATACGCTGGAGTATTTGCAGAAAGGCGGACGGATTGGCAAAGCCTCAGCGATCTTGGGAACGCTGTTAAATATCAAACCGATCTTGTCTATCGATGAAGAAGGCGTAATCTACGCCGTAGAGAAAGTCAGAGGTCATAAAAAGGCAATGGCACGTATTATTGAACTGTTCCAGAAGGATCTGGCTGGAAAACGGGTCAATCTGGCGGTAGGTCATACGGCTGATCCAGCGTCAGCAGTGGCTTGTGCGGAACAGTTACAGGGTCATTTTACACTGAATGAAGTGATCTATACGAATATCGGTGCCGTTATCGGTAGTCATGTGGGACCCGGTGTGATTGCGATCTTTATGTGGCCTGTTCCGGAATGAGGGATTAATCATGAACTTGGAAGAAATATCAGTGAAGCAAATTAACGGCGTGAGTGCTCTCAAAGAGGGAGAGCTTCACGCCTTTGGCATCTCTAGTGTGAAAGACTTGCTGGAGTATTATCCGTTTCGGTATGAAGATTATCGTCTACGCTCGCTTAGTGAGGTCAAGGACGGAGACAAGATTACGGTACAAGGTCAGGTTATGGGTGTTCCTGTGTTGCAACGTTACGGCAAAAAGTCCCGTCTGACTTGCAAGATTATGACGGAAGAGTGGATGATTACGGCAACGTGGTTTAACCGCCATTTTCTCAAGGACCAGCTTACGCCCAACCGGGAAATTGTGCTTACAGGGAAATGGGAACAAAAGCGTATGCAGCTTACCGTATCTGACTCGGAATTCCCGGATAAGGGCGATGGGCGTTCAGGGACACTGCAACCGGTCTATTCCGTCACGGGCAAGGTTACGCAGCAGTGGATGCGTAAGACGATTAATCAGGGGTTAGTTCAGTACGGTGAGATGATCCCCGAGATTTTGCCACAAGCATTGATTAAAAAATATAATCTGATGCCACGCAAGCAGGCAATAGCCGGAATTCACCGTCCGCAGGACAATCAGGAAGGTCAGCGGGCCAGACAGCGCATGGTCTATGAGGAGTTATTTTTGTTCCAACTTAAAATGCAGGCATTTCGTGCGCTGAATCGGAATCGGATGGATGGTATGGTGCATACGACCGACAATACGACGATTCGAGAGTTTGTACGTAGTCTGCCGTTTGAGTTGACGGATGCGCAGAAGAAGGTGGAACTTGAAATATTACATGATATGCGTTCACCTTATGCGATGAATCGATTGCTGCAAGGTGACGTAGGTTCAGGCAAAACGGTGATCGCAGCCATTGCACTTTATACGACGGTGCGCTCCGGCTTTCAGGGGGCACTTATGGTGCCGACTGAGATTCTGGCAGAGCAGCATATGCGTTCTTTGCAGAAGCTGTTTGAGCCTTTTGGCGTGACGGTGGGTCTGTTAACGGGCAGTGTCAACGGGCGCAAACGCAAGGACTTAATCGCCTCCTTGCAGATGGGGATGCTGGATATTGTGGTGGGTACACACGCCCTGATTCAGGAAGATGTCTTTTTCCGGGAGCTGGGTCTTGTGGTGACGGACGAGCAGCATCGCTTCGGGGTGAATCAGCGTAGCGTTTTGAGACGTAAAGGCTATAATCCGGATGTGTTAACGATGACCGCAACACCTATTCCTCGAACGCTTGCGATTACTGCTTTTGGGGATATTGAGGTGTCGACGATCTCGGAGCGGCCGAAAGGACGGATTCCGATCTCCACGTATTGGGTGAAGCATGACATGATGGAACGTGTGCTTGGTTTTATCTCGAGAGAGGTAGATCAAGGGCGTCAGGCGTATCTGATCTGCCCACTGATCGAGGAATCGGAAAAGCTTGATGTGCAAAATGCGATTGATCTTCATGTACAGATGCAGCAGAACTTCCCTAAATACAAAGTGGGACTTCTCCATGGGCGCATGACAGCTGCGGAAAAAGAAGAAATGATGCGTGAATTTTACAGCAATGACATTCAGCTACTGGTTTCTACCACGGTGGTAGAAGTCGGGGTGGATGTGCCTAACGCCACTCTAATGGTGATTATGGACGCAGACCGTTTTGGGTTGTCCCAGCTGCATCAGCTTCGCGGCCGTGTCGGTCGTGGTGCGCATGCGTCGTATTGTGTGCTCATTGCTGATCCGAAGACAGAGGTTGGGCAGGAACGGATGAAGGTCATGACCGAAACCGAGGATGGGTTCGAGGTGTCCCGGCGTGATTTGGATCTGAGGGGGCCGGGAGATTTCTTCGGCACCAAGCAGAGTGGATTGCCTGAATTCCGTCTGGCCGATATGGTGGCAGATTTTGCTGTACTGGAGCAGGCTCGGGATGATGTATCTGCATTGATTGCGGATGCCACGTTCTGGACGTCTGTGGACTATACTCCCCTGCGTGATTTTCTCCAGCAACAGCAGGTGTTTAAGGGTGATCTGATCGATTAAGCGCTGGATGTGTTTTAAGGCATGTTTTGTAAAAAGTGACAAGTGACCAAGCCCTCCCGACATATGAATAAGAAGTGAGTTCATTTTTTGGGAGGTGCTGTACGTTTTGGGTTACCAACAATATGGAATTAGTCCGCAGCTGGTGGAGCGGATCAAATTAAAGATGAAGAATCCTGCAGTCAAAGAGCGGATTAAAAAGCTGATCGATGGCGTAACCAAGGCCGATCTGCAGGATAAAGCGAAGGTGCGCAGGCTCATTAAATCGTCGGCAGTCATTATGAATGAGAACTTCTCGCCTGCACAGGAGGAGCAATTTGTCACTTTTGTGATCGCGCAGAAGATTGATCCGAACAATACGTTTCATTTGATTAAGCTGTGGGGCATGTTCAGGTAAGGTTGAATGTGATGTTATCCTGCAAAGAAAGATGGGTGTTTACACGTGGCACTACGAGGACAGAATACCCTTCTGATCGCTGTTATCCCCGGATTTTTTGTGAATTACCCTCTATAAAGGTATAATCCGGTGATAAAGGCGAACGCTCCGCTTCTTTAGGCTATTTCTGTCATCCCCGTTAAACTGTAAACGAACGTTCTTTTGAAAGGCACATTACATTCAAAAGAGTATGGTAATGTAAAGAAGGGTGTTTCATCAGTCATACGTGACTTGATGAAATGCCTTTTTTGAATTTTGACAGAGGATCACTTTTGCTTTCCTCCGATAGGAAGGGAAGACTGCAACATACAAGTAGTGTAGACGTGACGTCACAGTACGAGATGCGAGATGTGTGACGGTTATCGGGCTCTGTTATTTTTTTTTGATAGATGTGGAGGAAGTTAGATTGGAAATACTTAAGATGCTGAGAGGACACCGGAGAGCTTGGTTTTCTAACGATCACCAGAGACGCTATTTCAGCGATATCACACGTTTTTATTTTCTAACGATTCCAGGGAAGCTTATTTGAGTTGTTTGGCGCTAAAACGGGCTTGTTTCCTCTGTTTTTGTTGAAATAAGCTCTGTGGAGATCGTTACAATTTCAGAAGGTTCTATTTCGCTCAAATAAGCTCATCTGAAATCGTTAGAATTTGGAGAGATACGGTGAGCAGTTTTACTGGGAGGCTTTGCTCGTTAGCTTTGTGATCATAATTAAAATTAAAAAAATAACTTGTGTTAGCTAACGTTTGCTGCGGAAGAAAGGTTGTAGTGTTGACTAGTGTTATCTGAGGAAGAGAAGTTGGTCAATTCAGCCCAAGTGTGGATGGTGGGAGAACAGTTGTAGTTTTAGTCTAGTGTTCGCTGTGAAGGAGAAGTTGGTCAATTCAGCTAATTAAGGATAGTGGAAGAAGGATGAAGTTTTGGCTGGTTTTCTATGTTCTTGCTATGCGTCCCTGTGGATCAGCGTTTCCAGATCAGTCTAGTATTCTCTGTGAATGAAAAGATTTAAAACCTCTGCATTAAGCAGGCATACCTCAAAGAACCAGGTCATCACTCGTGACCTGGTTCTTTGGTGCTGTAAGTAACTTTGTACTGTTTCCGGAATTCCTCGGGAGTCAGTCCGGTCACTTTTTTAAATACGCGGAAGAAGTACTTTGGATTATCATAACCAAGCTGCTTGGCAATGCGATAGACTTTGTCCTCGGTCAAGGTTAAGGCACGTTTAGCTTGTTCAATGCGCAGGCGGTTAACGTAATCTGTGAAGTTCTCGCCGTGTTTTTCTTTAAATAGATAGCTGAGATAACTTGGGTTCAGGTAAAAAAGGGAGGAGACCCATTCCAGCGTTAAATCTTTGGCATAATGAATATCGATATATTTTCTGACGTTGTCGATAACCTGATCGGATCGATAGGGATTATATTCTTGAAGCAGTAGTGCTGTCCCTGTCAACACCTTGTCCATATACTGACGAATGGATTCCATATCAAATGAAATGTCAAGCACGGCTTCGAGACTGGAGGAAGCATTTCCGTTGCTACTGCTACCGCTTTGTAAATAATGTTGCAGCAAGCGCTTCGTTTCAGCCACAATGTCCCGGCACTGCTCTTTCAGGTGTGCTAGTAAAGCATCAGGTTGCTGGAGAAAGAAAGCAAAGAAATCAGCGATTAACTCTTGCACTTTGGATACGCTGCCGCTTTCGATGGAAAACAGTAATTCATGTGACCTGCTCCAGCGCAAGGAAGACAAGGTGTTGTTCTCCTCTGTATAGGTATAACATTTACCGAAATCGGTAATGGAGCGTTGGTCGAGAGCTAAAATAGTCTGATGATGAGCATCACGAATACGACTTACATCGGATAAGGGAAGACTGATTCCGATACAACATTCCGCTGTTGTTGTTTCTGCAAGGATACGCTCAGCGTATAGAACGGCACGTTTTTGCAGTTCAGCAACTGTGCCGCCTGGATCACACATCATCAGAAAAACAAGTTGTTCTGATTGAGGATGCGGGATATAGAGACTGTGCGGAAAAGATGGAAGATGCTCCACGATGAAGGGTTTAGGACTATAGATCATCATAAAAAGCAGAAGTTTGGCTTCCAGAAGGAGAGCGAATTCGCGGGAACGGAATATAGGGCGCTTCGCGGGCAGATGTGGACTCAGCACAACATGAAGGAAAGTCTGATGGTCAGCATCGATTTTCATTTGTTCTGTCTCCACAGTCAGCTGAACAACCTCTTGTTTCAGCGCGCGCTCTTGTTCAAGTGTTCGTATGGCTTGTTGCAGTGCACGTTGAACTTCGTCCCGGCTAAACGGTTTAAGCAGGTAATTGACTACCTTGGCCGAGATGGCCTCCTGCATATAATCAAAATCAGTATGGCCACTGATAACGATGAGTTTGATATGAGGAAAACGCTGGCTCACCGTTCGAATTAACCATTGCCCGTCCATCTCGGGCATGCGCATATCTGTGAAGACAATATCGGGGCTTAAGGATTCGATTAATTCCAATGCATCGGCTCCATTGTCTGCTTCACCAACCAGCGTCATCTTATGCTCCGATGCCTCCAGTTTTTTTAACAGACCTTTACGAATCAAATGTTCGTCATCCACAACGATAAACGTATACATAGCGGTCACCTCTACTCTCAAAGACTTGGAATCTTTACGGTAATTCGGGTTCCTCGATGAACCTCACTATGGAAGGTCAACCCGTATCCGTCACCATAATACAGAACAATTCGTGAATGTACGTTTTTGATGCCAATGCTCTGCTTGAGCCTTTGACCGACAGAAATGAATTCTGGCGGCTGTAATAGTTGTTGTCTCAGCTCATCTGCTTGTTCAGGTGCAATGCCTACGCCGTCATCGCATACTTCAAAGATGATCTGTTCATCTTGAACCTTGCCGGTAATCATAATCGTACCCTTGCCACGTTTGTTCTCCAGACCATGATAAATTGCATTTTCCACGAGCGGTTGCAACAGGAGTTTAAGCATATAGTGGTTTTGGATCTCAGGCTCCACGTAGAGCTCGAAGTTGATTTTATCTCCGTACCTGATCTGCTGAATGGCCATATAATTTTCAACATGCTGTAGCTCTTCGCTGACGGTCACGCGTTCACTATCTGTTTTGATGCTGTAACGGAACATATCGCCGAGTGACTTGGTCATAACGACAATGCTTTCCACCTCTTCAATCTCTGCAATACTGTTGATTGACTCCAGTGTATTGTATAAGAAATGAGAATTAATCTGAGCTTCGAGTGCTTTCATCTGTGAATCGAGTGTCAGGATTTTATTTTGATAGCTCTCCCGAATATGGGTATCAATATCCTTTATCATTTTATTGAATTCATGATAGAGGATTCCGATTTCATCCACATGTTTGCTTTTTTGCGGTCTGATCTTCACGAACTGATGTGATTTGGTCTTACGCATCATTTTGGTTAATTCAATGATCGGTTTGGTAATCAGGTTGGACAAGAAAAAGGATAAGAGTAGAAAGATTACAGCACAGCTTACAGCAACATACAAAAATAGCTTTTGAGAGATGTTGTACTGCTCGTATAAGCGTTCAAGAGAGATGTTGGCAATGACATTCCAGTTATGTCCAGGCACCTTTTGTATAACGGTCATCATTTTATCCTGAATGGTTTTATACTGTGAACTGCTGTTCACTTGCTTCATTGCCGGATTAAAGCTGGCAGGAAGAGGATGTCCGATCTGGTCGCTTTCCGTGGAGTATAGTATTTTCCCCTGATCGTCAGCCAAATACAGGTTGGAGAGACTTGGCGCAGGATTCCGTTTCAGTCCGTCAAAAATGTTCATCCCGCAATCCAGCATGAATACGCCGAGAAACTCATGATTGTTCGGATCGTAAAGGGCTCTGGAGAAACCAATCGACTGTTTGGCATTGATAATATAAGGCTTAACGCCCACCTCACCAACATATAAATCACCTTTACGCTGAATGGTGTCGAGATACCATTGATCTTGAAGAGCAACGTAGTCTAAACGCAAATCCGTGCCACTGCTTCCATAACTGATCCATTTTCCGTCCGGTGTGAAGAGGTAGAGACCATTAATGTAATTGTATCCGAGCAAAATATTTTCAAAGATCAGCTTGAGCTTGCTACGTATCATAAAAATGTCGTACTGATCATTCGTATTGTTCAGCTTCGTTAGTTCATCACTAACTGTACTGTAAGCGGTTGCATTGGAAGACTGCTGAAGAAGAGTGACCGAAATCCGGTCAATGTTCTGCAAAATCTCTTCCATACTTTTGACCGAATTGCCGATTGTTGTGGATGTAATCAGAGAAGTCTGCTCATTCACCAGCTTCGTATAACTTCGGTAGGAACTCAGGGATACAACGATAATGGGTATGATCGACACAAGAACGAGGATCAGAAACAGTTTGGTTTTGATATTGAACAGAATCATACGTGCTCCCCCTGCGAATGTCAATTCTAAAAATAGTGCACCACACAAGCTAAAGTAAATGTACTGATGAACGCCGTATGATGAAAATGTGCACAAAGCAAGAATAAACATGAATCGGGGGAATGACAAGATGAAAAATAGAAAACAACTGTGGCCTTTGACTTTAGTGCTGCTAATGACGTTCCTTAGCGCATGTAGTTCTGCCAGTCAGGAACAGGGAAGTTCCGACAATAATGGGGGAGCCGGTGACTCTGCCAAACCGATCACGTTGACGATGATGCTCTCAGGAAACAAGGCGTCGGAAGGGGAGGACTTCGAACTCGAAACGTTGCCTCGTCTAGTCAAGGAAAAGTTTCCGAATATCACGTTGGAAGTGCAGAAGCTTCCTGATGATCAGTACAACACCTCGGTACGAACGAAACTGGCAGCTGGACAGGGGCCGGATATGTTCTGGATTTTCCCCAAAAATTCAGCAGGTGGAGTCGTTGATTTTGCCAAAGCAGGATTTGCCGCTGACCTGTCTGACCTGAAGTTCTGGAATAATATCAGTCAAGGTGCAAAGGATGATATGTCTGTGGACGGCAAGCCATACGGCGTATCGGGTGGTATTGCATTTCTGGGGGCTTATTACAATAAGGAACTGCTACAACAGGTCGGTTACTCCGAATTTCCGAAAGATTGGCCTTCGTTTCTGGAATTATGCCAAAAGTTGAAGGATGCGGGGATCACACCGATTGCTATGGGAGATAAAGATCCGTGGGTGATCCAATTTGGAATGTACCAGATTGCGGCCAACATGGTATACCCGGATGATAAGGATTTTGATGTAAAGCTGCAAAAAGGTGAGAAATCACTGACCGATCCAAAGTGGATTGAAACGATCTCAAGGTATAAAGATCTGTACGACAAAGGTTACATCGTGAAGAACTCACTGGGTATCGGCAGTGCACAATCAGCACAGCTGTTCATTGATGGCAAAGCAGCGATGACATTGACCGGTACATGGGATTACGCTTCCATGACATCCAAAGGTGCAGCTGACTTCACTCGCGGATTCTCTTCCCTTCCAGGCAATGATTCTGGCAAACCGGTATATGTGTCTGGTGCAACATCGGCCGGTTATGCACTCAATGCAAAATCAGCCAATCTGGATGCAGCGAAGCAAGTGCTGAATTATCTGTTTGACGGACAGTCAGAGTTGTTCAAAGCTTTTGTGGCTTCCAACAGTTCAATCAGTGTGTACAAAGGTGTGACATTGGAGAAGGAATTGTTCAAGGAAGTAAATGACAATTATCAACAAACAGGCAATTCTGTATATTTTAGCAATCAGATGTGGCCTGCGGGAGTGTCGGATGTCATGCAAGCCAAATTCGCAGAGATTATCGCTGGACAAAAGACAACACCTGAAGAGGTCGCAACTGCGATGGAAAGCAAATTTAGAGAGCTGTGGAAGAACTAGAGTGTGTCTGAAAACACTTGATCAAGAATTAGATGAAACTGTCTGTTGCCATGGGGAAGGGCTTTTCAGCTACTTCCCTGGCCGCATTCTTCTGGGAGAGGATGGAGCAAGATGAACTCGACTGTCATGAAAAAGTCCATGTACTGGTTTGCTGTACCCGCATTACTTTTTTACCTTACATTCTGGATTTTCCCGATTCTGCGGTTATTCCAGTACAGTATAACGGACTATAACGGATATGCTCAGGCGTTTAGCTATATCGGATTGGACAATTACAAAGATTTGTTTCGCGGTGATGTGCTTGGTGTATCGTTGAAAAACACATTAATCTATACGTTTGTTACGGTTATTGTGGGTAATCTAATCGGTTTGGGGATGGCCTTGCTATTAAATATGAAAATAAGAGGAACCGGAATCTACCGTTCTTTGGCCTATATTCCTACGCTATTCAGCGCAATCGTTGTGGGATTTCTCTGGAGTTACGTATACATGCCGGATTACGGGCTGATTTCTTCCTTTCTGAATAAACTGGGTATTGCGAGTGAACTGAATTTCCTCGGTGATTATTCAACAGCCTTGTATTCCATCATTTTTGTGGAAATCTGGAAAACGATCGGGACTACGATGATTATTTTCCTGGCCGGTCTGCAAACAGTCCCGAATGATCTGTTAGAAGCAGGTCGAATTGACGGGTGCGGTCCTTGGCGGTTGTTGCGACATGTGAAGATACCTCTTCTGGCAACGGCTATCACCATTAATGTAACCCTTAGCTTGATCAACGGGCTCAAAGCGTTTGACTTTCCGTTTATTATGACCAATGGCGGCCCAGGTACAGCGACGAATACGTTAATCTTTTCAATCTATAAAATGGCATTTACCGAGCAGCTCTTTGGTAAGGCTTCAGCGCTTGGTGTCATATCTTTTGCTGTAATTATCGTTATTACGGCGGTATTTGTACTGAAAATGAACAAGCGGGAGGTGTCGGCATGACTTCTCGCAAATGGATGGGAAAAGGGTTTACCCAGCTCGCTGTCATTCTGATTATAGCGTTGAATCTGATTCCATTGATCATTGCTTTTTCGACTTCATTGCGTGATCCGAAAGATAACACCAATCCACTCGTCCTGTTTCAAGGTATGTCTCTGGCAAGTTACAAAGCTGCCTTCGAGCGTATGCATTTTCTAGATGCTTTATGGAACAGCGTTGTGTTAACTGGGGTATCGGTCATCTTTGTTGTCCTGTTCGCAGCGATGGCCTCATATCCGATGGCCCGGCTGAAAACAAAGCTCAGCAAGTTTATGTATTTATTTTTTCTGTCCGGGCTCGTGGTGCCTGCTCAGATGGTGCTGATCCCTATCGTGCAGATGATTAATGCGCTGCATATTCCGACGAACCAGTATACTCCGATTTTTATGTTTATAACCTGCAGCTTGCCGTTTTCCACCTTCCTGTATACCGGATTTATTCGCAGTGGTGTACCTGAAGAGGTGGAGGAGGCTGCACATATTGATGGTGCCGGATTATTCCAGCGTTTCTGGACAGTTGTTTTTCCGCTGCTCCTTCCAGTGACGGTGTCCGTTATTATTACGCAGGGGGTATGGATCTGGAACGATTACTTTTTTAATATGATTTTTATTTCCGGAGCCGGAGATTCACCTTTACCTCTAGCGATGCTTGGATTTATGGGGGATCAGCAAAATCCGACCCAATGGAATGTATTGTTCGCAGCTTGCTTTCTGTGTGCACTGCCGCTGTTGCTGGTCTTTTTATTTTTACAAAAATACTTTGTTGGTGGTATGACGGTTGGTGCAGTTAAAGGTTAAGGAGGGGAACCTGACATGAGTGAAAAGATTATAAGTGAAACCAAGATGGGTGAACATATCATAAACGAATCATGGATGGATCAGGCGCAGCAATGGATTCCAAAGCTCCACGAGCAAACGGTATATCCCGAGCAGATCGTTCGTTCCATGTCAGATTCACATGCATTTCAAGGATGGCGGATGGAGACGATGGGCCCGGCTTCTGTTTTGCCCAAGCAAACGCTATGCAAGGGAGACGAGATAACACTGGATTTTGGCCAGCATCTCGTCGGTTATGTAACGCTGTCACTGCTGAACGTCCGAAGCAATGCAGATGCACCTTTGAGATTAAAATTGACATTTGGCGAGATGCCATGTGAGGTTGCGGAAGACTTTTCCACATATGAGGGGTGGCTTAGTCGTTCCTGGTTGCAGGACGAGGTGCTTAATGTGGACGTGCTACCTGGCACAGTTACGTTGAACCGTCGATATGCCTTTCGTTATCTGAAGATTGAAGTACTGGACACATCGATTCGGTATGATATCCAGATCAAGGATATTTATTGTAGGGCGGTGACTTCCGCATCGATGGATGCTGTACCGCCATTGCCGGAAAACATCGATGAAGAGCTCGCACAGCTTGATCTGGTATCAATTCGTACTCTTCGGGATTGTATGCAAACGGTATTTGAGGATGGGCCGAAACGGGATCGTCGGTTGTGGATTGGTGATCTGCGTTTGCAGGCCTTGGTCAACTATGAGACATTTGGCTGTAATGATCTGGTGAAGCGCTGTTTATACCTGTTTGCCGGATCAAGGCTGGAAGGTGGGCAAATAGGTGCGTGCCTGTACGAAAAACCGGAGCCTTACGTAGATGACATCTACTTGTATGACTATGCCCTATTTTTCATCACTACATTATGGGACTATTACGAGGCGACGAAGGATCGAGAGACACTAGAGGTGTTGTGGCCTGTTGCCAGAGAGCAGATCGACATTGCCTTGAAACGTCTGGATGCACGTGGTGTTGTGCAGGATGATGACACGTGGTATTGCTTCCTCGATTGGCATGAGCAGTTGAATAAACAGGCAGGTGCACAGGCGATATTGATCTATGGCATGAAAAGAGGGCAATGGATTGCCCGGGAACTGGGGCTGTCCGCGCAAGAGGAACAGATTCAGATGCAGGTTCAGCAGGCGGAACGGGCTACCCTTCATTATTTATGGGATGAGGAACAAGGTTTCTTCATCAGTGGTGAGGGACGTCAGGTATCGTGGGCATCGCAGGTCTGGATGATTCTGGCTGAAGTGGTGGATAAGGATGCAGCGTGGGCATTGTTGCAACGGTTGATGAATCATAAGGAAGCAATTCCAATGAACACGCCTTACATGATGCATCATTACGTAGAGTCGCTGTTGCAATGTGGAAAAAAGGAAGAGGCCTTGGCGCAGATTCGAGCATACTGGGGCGGCATGGTAAAGGATGGAGCAGATACGTTCTGGGAGCTATATAATCCCGACGACAAGACATATTCTCCGTATGGCAGTAATCTGATCAATAGTTATTGCCATGCCTGGAGCTGTACACCAAGTTATTTTATTAGACGAATATTTGCTTCAACTTTTAGCTGATCCAAATGCAGTGGAACGAGGTCAACCGGATGTTCGGTTGGCCTTTTTACGATTTTCACAGGATATCCTTTGCTTTCCTCCAAGGGGGAGGGTAAACTGTTGCATACAAGTAGTGTGGATACATGTCGCACTGCGGGATGCATGAGCGTTTTCCGGCGCTGTAATTGTTATTGTTATTTTTTTCAGATAGATGTGGAGGAAGATGGATTGGAAATGTTTACGATGTTGCTGGGGCTGTTCGAGCGGGCGGCGCTGCTGATTATATTTTTGTTTTTTCTGTCGCGGGTGCCGCGGTTCAGGCAGATTTTGCAGAAGGGCAAGTTAAGATGGCAGGAGTATGCTGCGGTAACGTTGTTATTCTGTGCGTTTGCCATCTTTGGTACATATACAGGCATCAACGTTGAAGGCTCACTTGTTAATGTGCGGATTATTGCGATTTTATCAGGTGGAATTTTATTTGGGGCACCGGTGGGCATTATTACGGGACTTGTGTCCGGAGTGCATCGTTATCTCATCGATATGGATGGTATAACCGCGATTCCGTGCCTGATCACAAGTATTCTGGCGGGGCTGGTGTCAGGTTACATTCACAAATACACCCCAAAATCCAAACGCTGGATGATCGGTATTGGGGCAGGCATGATCATTGAAGCGCTCACGATGCTGCTGATTCTCTTATACTCGTATCCTGACCCGCTTGGAGCAGATATCGTTTCGAAGATTGCACTGCCGATGATTTTGGGTGAGGTGAACATTGGGCTGATCGTACTTTTGGTGCAGAGTGTGGAGGGGGAAAAGGAGTTAATTGCAGGCCGTCAGGCCAAACTGGCTTTGGAGATTGCGAATAAAACACTACCGTATTTCCGCTCGATTGATGAGGATTCCCTGCGCAAAATATGTAAAATCATTCAAGAAGATATTCAGGCCGATGCGGTTGCGATCACCGATACACGGAATGTTTTGGCTTATGTTGGTTTTGGTGAGGAACGGTATCATATTGGCAATGAGATTATTAGTGAAATGACTAAGAAGACGATTTCCAGCGGGGAAATTACGATAAGTAATGATGTGACGGATGAGAAGACTCCAGATATTCACTCGCTACTGATTATTCCCTTGAAGGAACGTGGCGATGTAACGGGCGCACTCAAAATCTATTATCGTAAAGCTTACAAAATTACGTATCCGTTACAAACGATGGCTGTAGGGCTCTCTCAGATTATCTCCACGCAGATGGAGGTTTCACGCGTAGAGGAGATTAAGGCAGCGGCGAACAAGGCTGAACTGCGCGCTTTGCAAACGACGATTCATCCTCATTTTTTGTTCAATGCGCTGAACGCTATCGCTTCGTCCATACGCACCAAGCCAGATCGTGCGCGCGAATTGATTGTTAACCTTTCAGGTTACATGCGTTATAACTTGGAGCTGTCGGACGAGTTAATTGATATTCATAAAGAGCTGGAGCAAGTCCGTAATTATGTGGAGATTGAAAAAGCACGCTTTGGCAGCAGACTCACAGTTGTCTATGAGATTGATGAAGTGGCGGTGCATATTCCCAGTCTGGTCATTCAGCCGCTCGTGGAAAACGCGATTATACACGGCATTCTGAAGGTTAAGGGTGCTGGAACTGTGCGGATTCGGGTACAGGACCATCCCGATTTTGTGCGAATCAGCGTTAGTGATACCGGGGCAGGCATCAGCGCGGATATTATTGAAAAAGTCTACCATGATCGCATGCCGGGCAATCAGATCGGGCTATATAATGTGCATCGGCGTGTGAAGCTGATTTACGGGCAAGGCCTGACGATTAGAAGATTAGAGCAAGGAACAGATATTTTATTTGATGTACCCAAAGGAGATGTCATACCAAGGTGATAAAGCGATGAGAGCGTTAGATGAAGGCATGTTGAACGGATTAGACAAAAGAAGAATGCGAGCACTAATTGTAGAAGATGAAATTCCGGCAAGTGAGGAACTGAGTTATTTAATTCAGGAGCATAGCCGGATCGAGGTTGTGGAATGTCTGGAAGATGGCCTGGATGTGCTTAAGTTTTTGCAGGAGCAGGAAGTGGATGTACTATTTCTCGATATTAACATTCCTTCGCTGGACGGTATGATGCTGGCTCATCATATTGGCAAGTTTGCACGTAAACCTTACATCGTATTTACGACTGCGTATAAGGAGCATGCGGCTGAGGCTTTTGAACTGGAAGCATTTGATTATATTTTGAAGCCTTATGACGAGAAGCGGATCGCAGCCATGTTGCACAAGCTGGAGCTGACCTTCAAACGCGATCAGGAGCAAACGGAGAACTTGGATAGCCGAACGCAGAGTGAGAACCAGGCATATCGGCGCCCAGAGGGACATTCAACAACGAATGATCATGGGGCTCAGCGTGGATATGACACCAAAGAAGATCAGGTTCGCTTTGGCACACGACAGGCGCAGCAAGGGCTGGAGCAACGAGCAGTATCTTCCAGTTCTCCATCACATACGGCGGATCATCTGACGGGAACACGGATCAATCTGTTACGCAACGACAACATCATTGTTACCGATTCGGCAGATATCTATTATGCGGAGGCTCAGGAGAAGGTCACCAAGGTGTATACCAAAAACGGAGAGTTCACCATGCCGGTTAGCATTTCCGATTTTCACAGCCGCTTGCCGCAAGATACCTTCTTCCGGTGCCATCGTTCCTATCTCGTTAACCTTGCCCAAATTCGTGAGATTGTGCCGTGGTTTAACAATACGTATCTGCTCCGTCTGCGTGATCTGGAAGCTGAAGTTCCGGTCAGTCGTGGCAAGGTCAAAGAATTCAGGCAGCTCATGCGCATATAACGGCATTTCATTCCGCTTCTGATGCAACTCATGCTCAAAACGGCTCGATGAATCCCCTTTCATGTATGATGGTCTTGTGAACGCATTCAAGTATGTTTGAATGGTACAGAGAACGTTCAGCATGTCACAGACATCGGCAAAGGGGAGATTACGATGAAAGCAGCTATTTCATCCGCTTCATCAGCATTGAATTCAACAAAGACATCATCTATACCTATGAATCGCTGGCTTATTGTACTGGGTACGATTATTGTACAGATGGGGCTTGGTACGATCTACACTTGGAGTTTATTTAATCAACCGTTGTCTGATCGTTTCGGATGGGACGTCAGCTCGGTCGCGATAACTTTTTCGATTACAAGTTTTGCTCTGGCATTTGCTACGTTGTTTGCGGGCCGATTGCAGGAGCGCTGGGGTCTCCAGCGTCTAATTCGGGTAGCCGGTATCGTGCTCGGGCTGGGACTTATTTTGAGTTCTCAGGTTAGCTCGTTAACGCTTCTGTATCTGCTGGCCGGTTTTGTGGTCGGTTTCGCGGACGGTACAGCGTATATTACTTCTCTATCCAATCTGATCAAATGGTTCCCTGAACGTAAAGGTCTGATTTCGGGTATTTCGGTAGGTGCTTTTGGTACCGGCAGTCTGTTGTTTAAATATGTGAACTCCGCGCTAATTAGTGCGGTTGGTCCAGTGCAAGCCTTTATGTACTGGGGCGTGATCGTTCTTGTATTCGTTGTTGCAGGATCATTCCTGATCCGTGAAGCGGTGGTTCGTGAACAGTCTCCGGCGAGTGCTAAAGAGGGGACGGTTAACGAAACAGCAGAAGTCCGTCATGAGTATACAGTCAAAGAAATGCTTCGTACAAAAGAAGCGTATATGCTTTTCGGTATTTTCTTCACAGCATGTATGAGCGGTCTGTATCTGATCGGCATTGTCAAAGACATTGGCGTACAGCTCGCAGGTCTTAACGTAGCAACGGCTGCGAACGCGGTTGCGATGGTTGCTATTTTTAACACGGCGGGCCGAATTATTCTGGGTGCGCTGTCGGACAAAGTAGGACGGATGAAGGTCATTGCCGGAGCATTACTGGTTACAGCCGTAGCAGTCATGACGCTCAGTCTGGTGCCGCTAAACTTTGGGATTTTCTTCGCTTGTGTGGCAGCGATTGCTTTCTGTTTTGGCGGTAACATTACCGTGTTCCCAGCGATTGTGGCCGATTACTTCGGTTTGAAAAATCAAAGCAAAAACTACGGCGTGATCTACCAAGGGTTCGGATTTGGTGCTCTGGCCGGATCATTCATCAGCGCGTTGCTAGGTGGTTTCCATCTCACCTTTATCGTCATCGCGGTGCTCTGTGCGGTATCACTGCTGATGGCACTGATCATCACACCTCCAGGTACAAGCCTGCGGGCACGTGATTCCCATAAAAAACAGATGCAGTTCAACCCGTCATCGCGGGCAAGTTAAGTTGTAGTTATTCCGCTGTACAGATCCATATCTACGTATCACAGCATCACAGAGACGTAGCGAATGGACATCGTATTGGGGTAAGAACGAATACAAAAAGCTAATAACAGATGAATGGCAAGCGGTCTCCGACGAGGCCGTTTTTACTTTTTTGAAAAAGCTTCACAAATCCCCAAATCTCCACTGTCGAGTGTAGTAGATACGTGACCACGCGGACGTACATCCCGAGATGTGCATTGCTACCTTTGCTTCTGTTATACTTTAGGTGAATCAAAGGCAAACTGTACTCGATGACGCGCTGTAAAATGATATACGGGTGCGACACGATGACATTGAAATGATCTATCCCAAGGAGGCATATTCATGAACTTTGTGAAATACACAGAACCGGACTTTGAACATTATTATGCACTCGTTTCCAATGAGGACGTCATGAAGCACATTACCGAGCGTGCGATTCCGGAGGCGGAAGCCAGAACTCAGTTCGATGCCATGCTGGATTACAATCTTCGTTCTTTATGCGGACACTACCTTGTGACCACGCAGGATGATGCGGGTGTGGCCTACGCCAAATTGATTCTGGATGAAGATAACCCAAGCCGGGCAGAGATGGGGTATATGATTCTACCGGAGCATTGGGGCAAAGGTCAGGGCACGGCTATCGCGTCCCGCCTGATTATTCAGGCTCAGGCTGCGGATATTGAGGTTCTATATGCCGTTATTGATCCTTCCAATGCGGCATCCCGTCAGATTTTGCTTAGACAGAATTTTGAATCGACTTGGGTGGGAGACTACGACGGTTTGCCAGGGGAGATTCTGGAGTTGAATCTGCGTCCTAACAGATAAAGACGTTAGAACACATGAAAGTACATGCTGAAACATGCTGCAGCCGCTTATAAAGCGGCTTTTTTCTGTGCAATCTATATAAGATAGAGCCGCCCTAAATTACATGTAAGAGGAGAGCATTATGATAAAATCATTGGAATGGATTACGCATCCTCCGTTTAACCCTATTCATGATAAGCTTTATACTCCCTTTGAGTTGCTTAAGGGTTTTAATGCGGATGATGCACGGAGCCTATTAGCCACGCCAGATTTTCGGTGTTTTACATATTTTCATCAACAAGGAGGTACAACCGTCTCAGATCCTTATGCTGCGATGATGGAGGCTGTGCATGATACATCTGTTGTACGCGAAATGAACGGATTTCTGGCAACGCAGTTACAGGCAGGCCGTCGTCCTGTTGCAATTATGGGAGGACATCGGGAGAGACGAGGAAGCGAAACCTATCGTAAAGTAGCACGAATTGCCCAGAAGCTATCAGAATCTGGTTTTATTGTCGTTAGCGGTGGTGGACCTGGTTGTATGGAAGCAACACATCTTGGTGCTCTTCACGCTGGACGGTCTGCAGACTGCCTTGAATCTGCAATGAAACGTTTGGAGGAGGAACCGTTTGACGTATTCCCGGAAAACATGAGCAATATTATCGGTAAAGATGGGCAGACCTTTAATGAAGAATTATTAAGTAAGCTCCATAAATGGATGCTTCCCGCATGGGAAATAGCAAATGAACTCAAGGATCAACTCAGCCCACTCAATTGCAGTTTGGCACTGCCGACCTGGCATTATGGCCACGAGCCGTTTACTCCGTTTGCTACCCACGTTGCGAAATACTTCCTCAATAGCATACGGGAAGATGTGCTTCTTACACTGGCTTCCTGCGGTATCATTTTTTCGGAGGGGCGGGGAGGCACAATCCAGGAAGTGTTCCAGGACGCCGCTCAAGTCTATTACCGTGAGAATGACGCGTATAATAAGGCTCCAATTACTTCAATGCTGTTTCTTGACAGCCGGTTCTGGACAAATTCAGAAACCCCTGATGAAAGGATGCACATGCCAGTGATGGGTTTGCTTCATCAACTTTTCGTCGGTACCAAAAATATGACAGAAGAGGAATTCAAACGTTATATTCGGGTTGTCGATGATGCTGATGAAGCCGTAAACACCATTATTGAAAATGCACATTCCGCGACTCAGGTCGTGCACAAACTTGCCAGAATTGGCATTAGCAATATTGATTCGGAGCTTATGGCTGAAAGAGCGGAAGATTTTGTTAACCAGCGAGGAAAACAAGACTGAAATATGATTCATGGAATTTGGAAAAATGAAGGAACAGCCCCATCGTGACCCACGAACAACCTAATTCAAAGAATAGAAAAAAGTCCCCATAAAAGCTGTTACTCTAGCAGCTTTTTTGTTTTCCCTGTAGAAATTCGTGTAACTTTACGTACCACAGGGTAATGCATAGGATAGAATAAGGAGTATAAGGTGTCTTGCCTGAGTACAGCGCCCCGTTGTATTGCAGGGCTAGTATCTCGTGTAAGATACTTCTATAGATAAAAGTGGAGGAGATGACATATGAGTGATTCAACGATAGAACGACTGAATGCCCTGTTGCCCGAGTGGCTGGAGACCAGCCGCCTGCATACGGGACAGGGGAAAGTAGCTTCCTATATTCCGGAGCTGGTCAAAGCATCGCAGGATGATCTGGGAATACATATTATGGACGCCGAAGGAAACCATGTGTCTGCCGGGGATTGCGGTGTTCCTTTTACCATGCAAAGTATCTCCAAAGTGTTCACACTGATTCTGGCCCTGATGGATCATGGGGAAGAAGCAGTCTTCTTTAATGTAGGAAAAGAACCAACCGGCGATGATTACGACTCCATGATCAAGCTCGAACTGGTTGAACCAGGCATTCCGTTTAATCCCCTCATTAATGCGGGGGCGATCACCGTATCCTCACTTGTAGGTGGGGATTGTAAGGAAGAGAAGTCTCGCCGTATTCTTGAATTTTTCCGCAAGTTAGCACACAATGAACGATTGGGTTATAACGAAGACGTTTTTCGCTCCGAGTCCGAAAGTGGCCACCTGAATCGCTCCCTCGCTTATTTCCTCAAACATAACGGTGTCATCAAAGATGATGTGGAAGATGTGCTGGCAGTTTATTTCCGCCATTGTTCTATTGAAGTTACCTGTGCTGACCTGGCTCGCATGGCACTTGTTCTCGCTCATGATGGAACCGATCCGATTACCAGCGAAGAACTCATTCCCCGCCGTTATGTGCAGATCGCCAAAACCTTTATGACCACCTGCGGGATGTACAATGCTTCTGGTGAATTTGCCATCGAGGTTGGATTGCCCGCCAAAAGTGGTGTTTCTGGTGGAATACTGACGCTTGTTCCGGGACAATTCGGCATCGGTGTGGTTGGCCCGGCACTTAATCGCAAAGGCAACAGCCTCGCTGGCGTTCATCTGCTCGAGCGTCTGTCCAAGGAGTTCGACTGGAGTTTTTTCTAATATTAAAAAAGCAACGTAATGGTTACCCTTCTAAGGCAGTGGATAAATCGGATTTCGGGTATTTTGCTTCTTTTGAACGAGGCAGAATGCACAGACATCGGTTTTATCGACTGCTTTTTTATGTTCTTAAAGTATAGTAGGGATACGGTCCTGCACAACGTGAAGCTGCTACATCTATCAATGGGTTCCCACTATGTCTATATGTGAAGAAATGCTCATTTTGCTACATCACGCACATGTTTATTCATCCATCCATTCACCTGCTGGAGTCACACCTGTAATGAGATTCATCTGAAGATCCCGATTCCCGTCATCGGTTAGCAGTCTGAGTGTACGGGCAGGGCGATCCAATCGGAGCACACGTCCGGTATAAGAAACGTCATCATGCTCGTGGAACAGCGTGATCGTAACGCGGTCGCCAAGTACCATGGAGTTGCTCAGCAAACGGGACATTTCATCTGCGGCCTGGGCATCCAGGGAGGGACGAGTGCGGGGGGCAAGCTGCTCCTGATGAAGAATATAGGCTTCCCGATGTTCGGGAAGCATCATGCGTGAGGATTCAAAAAGTCCGTTTTGTTGCAATTTTTTACTCATCTATAGTGACCTCCAATTTTATGAGAACGATCCTGCGCCTGAGCGGACGAGCACAGAGATGAAGCACGCATGATAGCGGTATCTCCGAACTTGCGCTTGATATCATCCGTGGCTCGCTCCAGTTCTCTCTTGCGTTCGCGGTCGTCAAACCAGGACAGTTGTACTTCTGAATCGGGTACAAGTCCGCTCAGCGACACATGGATGCGTCTTATGGGTAATCCGTCCCAATGGCGCAGAAACAGAGCTGCCGCCGCATCATATACTTCATCTGTGATGTTGGTCGGTTCATTCACCTTCATTTGACGGGAAAAACCGGTTGGCCGGTCGTAATCCTGTCCGCGACACCCGACCGAAACGACATGCCCCATGAGTGATTTGTCCCGGGAACGTCGGCTGACTAGTTCTGCGAGCTCCAGCAACACAACCTTAATCTCTTCCCAGGTCTCGTAATCCCGTGGTAGCGTCATCTGATGTCCGATCCCCTGCTGCTGGTGTGTGTATGTTCCGGGTTTTACCGGAGAATCATCTATACCGCGGGCGATACGCCATAACACTTCACCATTTACACCCCAGCGCTCCTTGAGCCGGGATAGCGGTGTATTCGCCAGATCACCAATCGTATGAACGCCCATTTTGTAGAGATGCTGTGCCATGCGTGAACCAACCATGAACATATCGCGTACAGGTTTTTCCCAGATCGTGGAGGGCATATCCTTCCTTGGCAGGGTGTAGATGCCGCCAGGGACCTTTTTGGCATAAAGGTCACAGGCCATTTTGCTGACGACCTTGGTATCGCTGATGCCGATCCGAATGTAAACACCTGTTTCATCCATCACTTTGGATTGAATGCTGCGTGCAATTGTTTCGGGACTGCCGAACAGATCGAGGCTTCCCGTGACGTCGAGAAATTGCTCATCGATACTGTAGGGCTCCACGAGATCCGTATAGGACTGGAGAATACGTGTAATATGAAGGGATACGCGGATGTATTCGGCCATTCTTGGGCGAATAACGACAACATCTGGACATTTGGCAAGCGCCTCTCCCAGTCGTTCTGCGGTTGTAATACCGTAGGACTTGGCGAGAGGACACGCCGCCAGAATGATACCTGAACGCCTCGCCGGGTCACCAGCTACAACGAGGGGGCGATCCCTGTACTCAGGATGTGCAGACTTCTCCACACTGGCGTAAAATGACTGGCAGTCTGCCAGCATGATGACACGTCTGTCTTGGCGGGGCATGATGTTTCCTCTCCTTATCTGCAATTCTTGATGTTGCTCCTGTCGTCTGATCCTTGCAGAGAGCTGTTCATTTACAGTTTATTTACAGTATGGAACAAGTGTTCCTGTTTTATAAGCATAAAGGACAATTCAAAATGCGGCAACCGGAATTATTTTGCAAATTGGACACAATTATACGCTGAGCAGACTAGGGACATGAAATAGGAAATAAGATGTGGCTTTTTACATTTAATGTGAGAGATCTGTGACCTCTGGGCGATGACTGGTAGTTCATTTTGATTTTTGTAAAAGTGTCGTTCATGGACAGAGTCCTAGATAGGGGGACTGATGTCCTTTTTTCATTTTCAGTACTTTTCAGAAAACCTTGATAGGACGCGGATTTTCAGTGATGCGTTATCGGACTA
Organism: Paenibacillus sp. RRE4; assembly: GCF_031844205.1. Taxonomy (NCBI): domain Bacteria; kingdom Bacillati; phylum Bacillota; class Bacilli; order Caryophanales; family Paenibacillaceae; genus Paenibacillus; species Paenibacillus sp. RRE4. Next base: position 3,112,414 of record NZ_JAUZUT010000001.1, on the reverse strand, counting down.
TAGTATCAATTTTGTCATCTTTATGGTTAATACTGTAAAAAACGCGAAACTTTAAAATGTTACTCGCGTTTAATGGGGTATATGTTTTTCGGGGGAAGAGTGCCTGCATCCGCGTTGCACATAACAATATTACGTGAAGATGTGCAGGATAAGCAGGGCATTCATCTTTGCTTTTCGGCAGATCACGAATGTAAAAAGACCGCAAACGGGATTGTTGCCTTGGAGTGCTGGCGGGTGGCTCAACGGGCTGAGTATGGGCAGAACGTTCCATATCATGTTTGCTTCCATCAGCCTAGTTACAATGCAGAGGCTTAGCGCTATAGTGAGAACTACACCGCTGACATCTCTACCAAGCGGACATCCGAAGCGGAATGATCGTATGTTTCCTGCATAGGGTTGTGCAATGCATGAACCCGATCTATGGGGAAGCAGGATGCATACTAGAGAGGTGAGCAATCAGAAGTCATGAGCAGACAACGACGAAGACGCTGGTTACTGACAGCTTTGACAGGCGCCTTGGTGGTGACTGGCGGAATACTTGCCGGATGGCATTACATGCAGCCAAAGCTTGTTACGTATACAGCGGAGAACGGCACGGAAATGAAATTCAAGACCGATGGAGACCGGTTCATGCAATACGGGCCGGATGGAACGTGGAAGGAAATGTTCGTTAAAGGGGTGAACCTGGGGGCCACTTCGCCGGGACATTACCCGGGAGAGTTTCCGCTCACCGAGGAGGATTACCTGCGCTGGTTCGAGCAGATTCAGGATTTGGGCGCGAATGTGATTCGGGTCTATACCGTCCACCAGCCGATTTTTTACTCCGCACTGGTCGATTATAATCGCGGCCGGGAGCAGCCGTTATATTTTATACAAGGCATATGGTCACCCGAGGAGGAATTGATCGAAAAGCAGGATGCCTATGCCGATCATATTGAACAGAGGTTCAAGCAGGAGATTGAAAAAGCAGTATCCGCCGTATATGGCGATGCAGACATACCTGCCAAGAATGGAGAGTCCAGCGGCAAGTACAGAACCAATGCGGGAAAATACTTGATGGCTTGGCATGTAGGTACCGAGTGGGACCCGGGGATGGTGAACAACACCAATAAGGTGCATGCGGATGTGCCGCAGTACAAGGGTGTTCACTTTTCCGGGAGTGCAGAAGCATCACCGTTTGAAAATTGGTTAGCAGAGCTACTGGACTACACGGCGGTTCAGGAGAAAAAGTATGGATGGGAACATCCGATGACGTTTACCAACTGGGTTACAACCGATGTGCTGGATCATCCGGGTGAGCCGCTCTATGAGGAGGATATGGTCAGTGTAGATGCACGGCATATTCAGCCGGAAGCATGGGATGGAGGTTATTTTGCCGCCTATCACGTGTACCCTTATTATCCGGATCTATTCCACATCGATAAGACGCTGCAAACCATCAAGGATGAAAAAGGCGAGTACAACACGTACAAAAGCTATCTGCACAAGCTCAAAGCCGAGTTTTCCGATATGCCTGTAATGATTACAGAGTATGGTGTGCCATCCTCACTTGGGATATCTCATCTAGGTATGGGTGGACGAAATCAAGGCGGGCATAACGAGGTGCAACAGGGAGACATTGACGCTTCGCTTACGCAGGATATTTATGACGAAGGGTATGCAGGAGCGATTCTGTTTATGTGGCAGGATGAGTGGTTCAAAAAAACCTGGAACACGATGCCGCTTGAAATTCCGGCAGATCGCCGGGCATACTGGCTAAACGTGTTAACCAACGAAAAGATGTTTGGTTTGCTGGCCATGGATCCAGGAAAACAGGAACAGCTGACTATAGATGGCAAGCTGGATGACTGGGACAAGCTGAAGGATGAAGAAGTTCAGGTCTGGCAAGGACAGGTGAACGGTATTCAGGAAATGAAAATGACCCATGATGAAGCTTACCTGTATGTGGGCCTGACACTGAATCAGCCATTTGACCCGGAGAAGACCGTGCTTCGCATTGGAACAGATACGCTTGCCGGCGGCAGTCAGCCAAGTAACATGTTGCCAGGCAAAACGCTAAGTGACGGACTGGAAACGGTCATCACATTGGGTAAAGATAACGAGTCCCAGGTACAGATTGCCAAGGATTATGATTTCAACCAGCGTCTGTATGGCAATGACGGATATAACATGATTCCAGACGAGCAATTGAAGTCAGCTGATCCGTTCCATCCGTGGGAACTGGCTGTCAGTCTGAAGATGACCCCGCCGGATACCCGCTCAGCGCATCCATTCATGGCGGAGAACGTGGGAACGTTAAAGCGAGGCACGACAGCTCCAGGACAGGCAGACACTGATTCGTTAACAGCCTGGCAGTATAACGGCAATCAGGTGGAGATACGAATTCCGTGGATGCTTCTTGGCTTCGGTGATCCGAGCTCCTTGCAGGCGATTGAATACGGACCGCTGAAAAACGGCCGGGAGTTTTCTACGACTACCGTTGAAGGTATCACGCTGGTTCCGTGGTTGACGGATCGTTCCACGAAGCAGGTATCCTGGCCTGGGGGCGAGCAATCAACGCTGGATTTGAAAACTTTACCCGTCTACAGCTGGAAACCTTGGGAGCAGGTCGAATATAGCGAAAGACTTAAGTTAAGCTATGAAAAAATGCGGCAGAGCTACGAAAAAATGCCTAGTTTTCAGATCGAATAAATCAGCATAGAACATCATAAGCGAGTATAAAAGGAGGACTTTTTCACATGTTCCAGAGTTTAGCTTTGGCCTATTGGTTTTTGATCGCCTGCATTGCACTTGTGATTGTAGGCGTCATCGTGCTGTTTGCCATGAAAATGTCCCACAACGGCAAACGACGCAAAACCGCTTTGTATGAAATGAAGCAACGAGACTATTTCACGTATCTGCAGACCGCATTGACGGAGAACAGCCCACTCAAGCTGCCGCCAGGCAAGCTTGCTCCGCTGGAGCGCCGGGTTATTCAGGACAAGCTCATTGAATGGATTGACCAGTTCAAGGGAGAGTATCGTGACAAGCTGATCGAACTGTGCCGCGAGGCCGGATTCGTCGAACACGATCTGAAAGAGCTGGGCCGTCTGCGTTACGGACGTCAGATTGATGCAGCATATCGTCTCGGAGGCATGCGCTGTCCCGAAGCAGTTCCAGGTTTAATGGAGCTTCTCAAGGATGAGAAGCCGGGTCCTATGGCGATCATGATTGGACGTTCGATCGCGAGATGTACAACCCGGCATGGCGAGTTGAAAGACATGCTTACACTGCTTTTAACGAAAGGAAAATCGATTCATCATCTGGCTGCGGACATCTTATTGGAAGCAAACCTGGATACGAGTCGTGTGCTGATCGAATTGCTTGAGGATCGCAACCCTGATTTTGTCAAAGTAGGACTTGTGGCGATGTGGGGACAAGCGGTGCCGGAAGTAATGCCTGCACTCCACAGACTCGTCGGAGCAGAGCATGAGGATGTTCGTGCCGAAGCAGTGAAGCTGTATCTCAGTGCAAGTCCAGCACTTAAGGATGAGACGATTCTGAAGCTGATCCAGGACACCGATCCGGAAGTTCGGGCGGAAGTGGTACAGGCACTTGGTTTGAAGCATGCATCAGGCAGCATCCCGTTGCTGCGCAAGGCGCTTCGCGATGAAGACTGGAGAGTTCGCTATAACAGCGCGGAAAGTTTGAGTAAGCTGGGCGAACCGGGATTCGAAGCTTTGTGTCAGGCAGCAGTGCAAGGAACGGGTGCAGAGCGCGAGATTGCCATGCAGCAGATCGAGAGCACGATGCAGCATTCGGGAACCGACCACAAGGCGGTAGAGCAGATGATTGCACATAACAAAAAAAGACTGCTGTACGAACGTTATTTTGGCCCGGTGCGCGGCGAAAACCGTACAACCAAGAAACGCACAGGCGTTGCAACAGTAGGAGGGGATTACACTGCTTAGAGATTTATTGCTAATCTACGGTATGGTCGCCATCTATTATGTGGTGTTTGTTAATACGCTTTATTTTTCCATACTGGCCTTATCATTTCGTAACATCTGGACGATCTTCCGGAGGTCACATTACTCCAAGTACAACACGTTATCCGGCTCGGAACTGGTTCCTTCGGTATCCCTGCTGGTGCCAGCGTACAACGAGGAACTGACGATTATTGAAAATGTAAACTGCCTCATGACACTGAACTATCCAACGTATGAAGTTATTGTCATTAATGATGGTTCGAACGACTCCACCTTGAAGGTGTTGCTGGAAGAATACCGGCTGAAGCCGGTGCCGAATACGCAGATTCGCGGAAAAATCTCCTGTCAGAAGATTCGCGGCATCTATCATAACCCGGACTTCCCGGATCTGTATGTCATCGACAAGGAGAATGGTGGTAAGGCCGACTCCCTCAACGCAGGGATTAATTTGTCCCATTATCCACTGATCTCTTCCATCGATGCCGATTCACTTCTGGAGAAAGACGCTTTGATCCGCATGGCACGCATGTATATGGAGAATCCGGAAGAGACTGTTGCGATTGGTGGGGATGTCCGCATTGCCAACGGCTGCAAAATCGAAAACGGTGCGGTACAGGACGTATCCTTGCCACGCAAGATTTGGCCGATGTTCCAATCTATCGAGTATTTGAAAGCTTTCCTCGGCGGGCGAATCGGCTGGAGCCACATGAATGGTCTGATCATCGTCTCTGGCGCATTCGGCATGTTCCGTAAGGATGCTGTTATTGCCGTAGGTGGATACCGCGACGGTTACCCAGGTGAGGACATGAACATTATTATCAAGCTTCACCGCTATATGCTGGAAAATAAACTCAAATACCGCGTCGCCTTCTGTCCTGAAGCGGTGTGCTGGACACAAGCGCCAGATTCGTACCGCATTTTGTCTAGCCAACGCAAACGCTGGGGCCGCGGGAATCTGAAAAACATGCTGGAAAATCGTGGTATGTTATTCAATCCGAAATATAAGGTCATGGGGTTAATCACCATGCCATATAACGTTATTTTCGAAGCACTGAATCCGTATTTCCGTATTACCGGACTGATCGCTCTGGCTGGATACGTGCTTCTGGACATGACCCAGTGGCCGATCCTCGTTTTGTTTGGCCTGCTGAACTTTGTGAGCGGATATCTGCTGAGTGTAGGGGCATTGATTCTGGAGGAGATTGCATTCAAACGGTATAACAAGCTGTCCGATCTGGTCAAAATGCTTGTCTACTCCGCCCTGAAATTTGTGGGATATCATCAGCTCGGCGTGCTGTGGAGATTGCAGGGACACATTCAGTTTTTGCAAAACAACAATTCATGGGGGACCATGACACGTCAAAGCTGGTCTGAGGAATCCAAGGATGCAAGCAAAGCGGCTTAACTGTAACAACATTATAGATGTTCAACTCCATTTTTACACGATGACGGAGAGGACAGAAATAATCTGAAAAAGCGTAGCGTTCACCTTTATCACTGGATTTTTCCCTTGAGAAAAGGGGATCAAAAAAATCCGGGGATAACAGTGATTGGAAGATTGTTCTGTCATCGGAGTATTTGTGTAAACGACTTGTTGAACTTGTATAGAACATGAAGAAGGGTGGAAAAGAACATGCCAAATACGGCGACATTGCAGCGTGAGGCTGCCGTTAATGTGTACCGCAATGTAGAACAGGGATTGAAGGAAACGGGTGCCGAGGCTTGTGGCTTAATGTTCATTCACTGTGCAGGTCAGGTTCAGCCGGAGCAGCAGGTCAGGACACATCTGGAGCAGGCGGGATATACGTCGTTCCAGGTATGGCAGGATAGTCATACACAGGCCATTGCTGTGCTGCTTCCAGGGCTTACGCTCGATGAAGTTCACTATGAAGGACTTCGTATCAAGCATGAGTTGCAGGAGAGTGCTCCTGGTGCTGATCCGCAGATCACACTGGCCAGTTTCCCGCCGGGGGAGCGCCCTTCGAAGGCAACGATCCAGCATATGGCCGAATCTTCGAAGCTTGTGGATTCATCGGAAATTCATATCTATACGCTGGAACATACGGCGGATGACCCCGAACGGATTCTGATCGTGGATAATGATCCGACGGTTCGAGAATTTTTGCAGCTGCGTTTGAAAATGCAGGGATATGAAACCTATGAAGCAGTGGATGGACTCGCTGCACTCGACCTGATCGAGAAAGTGACACCTGATCTGGTGCTGACGGAGCTAAATCTGTATGGCATCGACGGGCTTCCATTCATTCACCATATCCAGAAGCTGGAGATGGAGCAACCGCCTAAAATCGTCGTGTTGACCGAACAGCGGGTGGAGCAGACGATCAGCCAATGTTTCAGTAGCGGGGTAGACGATTATATGACCAAACCGTTCTCTCCTGTGGAGCTGGACGCCCGGATCAGACGCTGCCTGCACTAGAAGATAAGTAGATTAGAGTCACAACGCTTAAATACAACCACATCTAATATGATCTGAACTATTTTTTACACATTAACAGCGATCAGAAGGTTATTCTGTCATCGAAGTGTCCGTGTAAATCCCCTTAGTTCAGCTCATATAAGCAACATCAAATATATTGCGCGGAGGGAATATCATGGAGAATCAACAATTTCACACTTTACTGAACGCGATCGAAAATAAAGAAGCGGTACTGGGCGTTGTCGGCCTCGGTTACGTCGGCCTTCCCCTTGCGGTGGAGATGGTCAATCAAGGGTTCACCGTCATCGGCATTGACCTGGATGCTTCCAAAGTCGACAGCATCTACAATGGAGATTCCTATATTCACGATATTTCGTCCGACGAATTGAAGAAAGTAATGCAAAGCGGTCGTTTCCAGCCAACAACAGACTACAGCATGCTGCGTGTCATTGATGCACTGAGTATTTGCGTACCAACGCCGCTCAGCGAAAATCAGGACCCGGATACCTCTTACATCGAGACGGTTGTGGATCAGATTAAACTGCATATGAAACCAGGCATGCTGATCACACTGGAAAGTACGACGTATCCAGGTACAACGGAAGAGTTGATCCAGCAGGAGCTGGACAAAATCGGACATGAGGCGGGCAAAGACTATTTCCTGTGCTTCTCACCTGAACGAGTGGACCCATCCAACGGTCGTTTCACCACATTTAATACACCGAAGGTCATCGGCGGTACAACGGAAGCTTGTCTGAAACTAGGCACTGCGCTGTACAGCAAATATGTAGAGACTGTGGTTCCGGTATCTTCGCCTAAAGTAGCGGAAATGTCCAAACTGCTGGAGAACACATTCCGCAGTGTCAACATTGCCTTTGTCAATGAAATGGCGATGATGTGTGACCGTATGGGCATCGATATTTGGGAGGTTATTGACGCGGCTGCGACGAAACCGTTTGGCTTTATGCCATTCTATCCAGGTCCGGGTATTGGCGGACACTGCATCCCGCTCGACCCGATGTATCTGTCGTGGAAGGCCAAAGGATTCCGTTTTTATAGCAAATTTATTGAACTGGCGCAATCCACCAATGACAATATGCCGTACTATGTACTGAATAAAACCTCAACAATCCTGAATGAATACGCGAAGTCTGTTCGCAAATCGAACATTCTCCTGCTCGGCATGTCGTACAAACCGAATATTGCCGATCTGCGTGAATCACCAGGACTGGAAGTATACGAGCTGTTCAAGGAAAGCGGCGCAAACGTTAACTATTATGACCCGCATGCAGAATCATTCAAGGACAAACACGGCGAAACGGTACACAGCCAAGCCTTTAACCTGGAGCAGTTCAAAACGTATGATTGCATCGTGCTGATCACCAACCACAGCGACTTGCCTTATTATGATATTGCGGAACTGGGTGTACCTATTCTGGATACACGTAATGCATTCCGCACGTACAATCATTCACACATTTACAAGATCGGTCACTCGGTACAACATCCTGTGTTTGCACCAAGTGAAGCGGTTCTCGTCTGAGGCGACTGATGAGAATACAGGGCAAGTGGGCAGGGAAGGCGAAATGGGCTATTGTGGCTGTGGTGTTCTGCCTGCTGCTCCTGTCCTGGCTGTTCAAATGGTTTTCGCATGAGGAACACAAGGCAACCTGGCTGTGGGATACGTCAATCATCATCAAGCAGACACCTGAGATTATCGCGTTCTCCAAGGAACAGGGCGTGGATACCATTTTCCTGCAAGTTCAGGATGAGGTGCCCGACGAGGCTTATCGCAAGTTCATTGCGGCTGCGAGCAATGCCGAGATCGAAGTGCACGCGCTGAATGGTCATGCCGACTGGGCTTATCGCGAGAACCGCGCAGAAGGACTTGCTTTTATAGAACGAGTTCGGGCATACAATTCTTCTTCTGCGAAGAATGAACGCTTTGAAGGCATTCAGCTCGATGTCGAGCCGTACCAGTTAAAACGCTGGGAGAACGAGGAGAGCAGTGTCATTGCCGAGTGGCAGAACAATATGGAGGTCTGGACGGAAGCCGGAAAGGCTGCAGGACTGTATATGAGCGCAGCGATTCCATTCTGGCTGGATGCCCGTCAGTCGGCTGGGGGCAAGGAAACGTTCAGTCGCTGGGTCATCTCCCGTTTCGATGCCGTTGCGATTATGGCTTATCGGGACAGCGGGCAGCAGATGTACGATCTGTCCAAGGAAGAGCTGGCTGAAGCGGATGATCTGGGCAAGAAGGTCTGGATTGGAGCAGAACTCGCGGACACACACGAGGGAGATCACCTGACCTTTTTCCGCAAACCCATCAGCAATATGGACGAAGAGATGCAGAAGGTGTTTGAACTCGGTGCCTCACACTCATCGTTTGCAGGTGTGGCTGTGCATCATTATGAGGCCTGGTATGCCAAGCAAAACGGAATTCCGCTGGCCCGCAAGACCGAGAAACCGAAAGAAGAATCACAATCACAAACGAAGTAGTTTAGGCTTCAACATGAAGTTAGTGATCATCCCTTCTGGGCAAATCAGCGGGTATTCGTTCCTGTTGTTTGCAGCTCAGAAGGGATTTTTATATCATTTAGAGCATGTGGAAATGGAGGTTTCACTATGTCGAAAAGAGTAAAAATCAGTTTGTTTGCTACTCTGGCGTTCGTTGCGGTGATATCTGGATGGGTGTACCTCAGCTTATTTGGTAATCCGGTGCAAATGAATGATGCTGAAGAGAAAGTCAGGGCCTACTTAATTCAACAAAAGGGATATTCGCCTGAAGAAATGATAGAGGTAACGGGTAACTATTCCTTCAAAAGCTCAGAGGCTCCTTATGGTGCTTCCGTAATATTCGCTGACGATGTTAATAATAAGTATCATTATAGTCTTTTCAAGGACGGGCACATTAAGCAGTACAGTTATACGGGTGATCATCCTATACATCTGGAATCTCCGATTAGATAAAAGTCATCTTCATTTGTTTTCGTTGTTCTCGTATGGCAATATCCTACTTTTCTAAAACAGGCGTAGTCTGCCTCTATTCCTTACTAACCTGAACGGTTTTTGTCTGCGAGTCATAAGAAACGTGAATATCGTAGACCGAAACGACATCTTTTAGCGGAAAATAAATGCGATTTTGAATCAGAAGAACAGGGCTATTCATCCGAAATGACTCACCATCGTGCTGGAACGTTTCACTTCCAACCTTGAACTCTAATTCTGGAGTAGGCATTGCAAAGTCTTCATTGAGGACCTTAAACGTTTTGGTTTCGGATTGAAAGGATAAAGCTTTGGAATTGATCTGGAACGGAAGGCATCTCACGAATCCGTCGAGATCAACGTAGGTGTGCCCTTTAATGATCAGACCTGTAAATGATTTTTCGCCCAACACATTGGATTTGATATCTACAGTTGAGCCGGATGAGGGGGAGGAAGCCGCGTTTACGGAGGAACCAAGACCAGCCATAGCAAGAGTTAGTACGCTCACAATTAAAAGCTTGGAAATACGCATGATTAACCACTCCTTTGATATATTCATTAGAATTAACGTAACAACGGGGACATAAGTTACATATGTTGGGGGTAAGTTTCAGGAATTGCAAGATGAGATTTTTTCGTACTTTAACTTGTGATATATGAAAAAAAGATTTCGACTCGTCAGAGGCAGCAGAAGCTGAATCTAGCTCTTCTAATTTATAGAAAACCTGAATAAGGCAAGTCCCGATCGCTGAGCGAGGGACTTGCCTTATTCAGGATATTTTAGTGCATGGGAACAGGAAATCGCTCCGTTAGCTCGCCGGTTCTCTTAACCAACTCATCTAATCTCTCTTCTGTTCCGTTGTCGTTGTCCGATAACGGTTAGGAGGCAGACCAACTTGCTTTTTGAAGGCTTTGGAGAACGAAAATAAATCCGGGTAACCCACCGAATGAGCCACTTCCGTTAAACTCAGCGTGGTCTGCACGAGTAGGAGTTTGGCTTGATTCATTTTGAGTTGCTGAATATATTGCACTGGGGACAAGCCGTAGGCTTTGCGAAACTGTTTGGCAAAATGGGTTCGGTCCACCCCTGCATGGGCAGACACACCTTCTACCGATATCCCGCCTGCAAAATGAAGTTCAATGTATTCTTTGCCTTTCTGAAGCCAAGGGGTGGCTACATCCGGTTGCAAGTCTTTGGTCGCCGGAGAGCGCGCAATGCGGTCGAAAAGGCTGAGAAACCGGATCAGTCGCCCCAAGTCACTGGCACTGTCCTGTGTTTTGCGAACATCCTCCATAAACGACCGCATACTGCTAGCTGTCTCGGGTGTGAGTACACCTGAACGATACGGATTGTCAGGACTTAAGCCAATGCGGGAAAGCAGTTCAGCGGCATATGCTCCGTCAAAGGCAATAAATATTTTTTGCAAAGCATGGTCGGGATCTGTCCAGTACTCATGCGTCACATGCGGAAACAGACAGAAGGCATCTCGGGCCCTCAGGGGATACTGCTGTCCGTTCTGAATAAATGTACCTTCCCCCTCCAACACAAATAACAAGTAATGATAAGGCGTAGTCCGAGGACCTATATGATAATTGCTTTTAGCAATGTTACGACCAATGCGTAACGGCCATGCACCGCTGGCTTTCTCGAATTCAGACGGAGTGAAAAATAGAATATCCAAAAACTCGTGGTGGTCCTCCTTCATGCGTTCAAGCTCGGTCATCAGGAACACCTCTTTAATAATTAAGTATCGTTGATATCATCTAAAAGATTCATTTATAACCTATTATACAGGTGGGTTTTATATAAATTCAAGATCGGGTAAACATGAATTCGAAAAACGACCACAAAATGACAAAAATAAATTGCCGCGAAATGACATTGATCACAGACAAATCAATTGATATGATGTCCATACCTATTAAACCAAGTTAATTAATCGGTATTTGTAATTATATCTTCTTACAAATGTAAAGAAGTAAAGCGATTTTTGAAAGATAAAAAGTGAACAAGCACGACGTAGCGCAGGGGACGAAATCGATTCTGAAGAAGCGAAGCGTCCGCCTTTATCATTGGATGTTTACCTTTTAAATAGGGAATCAAAAAAATCCAAGGATAACAGCGGTTGAAAGAACGATTCGGAACCGGAGCGTCTAATGTGCTCGAACGTGACTTGATTTTCAACATGAGACTTTATTTATCCATAGAAGGGAATGACGATGGTGAGCGAACAGCAAGAGATGAAATTTGGATGGTTTTTACCAACGGCTGGAGATGGGAAGTATGTAGGTGTAGAGCCGGAACGTGAGCCAAGTCTGGATTATCTGGTGCAGGTGGCACAGACGGCGGAAACGGCCGGATTCGAATTCGTACTGATTCCGACAGGGGGAGCCTGTCTGGACGCATGGGTGGTCGGCTCGGCGGTAATGAGTCACACCAAGACATTACGTCCCCTTGTCGCGATTCGCCCAGGTTTGGTGACACCCGTACTTGCGGCTCGCATGGGTGCGGCACTGGATCAGCTCTCTGGCGGTCGCGCCATGATTAACGTAGTTACAGGCAGTTCGGTTCGAGATCTGGAAGAACTCGGTGATCCGCTGGCACATGCGCATGATGAACGGTATGTTCGCGCAAGCGAGTATATGGAAGTCATGAAGCGTTCGTGGACGCAGTCGACAGGCTTGAATCTGACGGAATTCGCCGGAAGTGGCACACAATCAGGTGCAGATGCATCCAGCGAACCAAATCCTGAATTCAACGGTCAATATTACAAATTCAAAGGCCCGGTAGGCATGCCGGAGACGGTACAGAAGCCGTACCCTCCATTCTATCTTGGAGGAAGTTCTCCAATTGCAAAGCGAGTGGCAGTTGAACATGCGGATACCTTCCTGATGTGGGGGGAGCCGCATGACTGGATTCAGGAACAGATCGAAGAGATCGAGGTTATTCGCGAGCAGGTGAAAGAGGAGACGGGACAAGATCGTCAGCTCCGTTATGGTATGCGTGCACAGGTGCTCATTCGGGATACGGAAGAAGAGGCCTGGGCAGCCGCATGGGAGATCATCAGCAAAGTGCCGCCGGAAGCGATTGAAAAGGCTAAAGCTGCTTTCGCCGAAACGGATGCCACCAATCAGCGCAGACAGAATGAACTCCGGGAACTGTCCGAGAAGCAGCAATTTGTAGTTGGACCGAACCTGTGGACAGGTTTGTCGGTGGTGCGTTCCGGGGGAGCTATCCTCATCGTGGGTACAGCGGAGCAGGTTGCAGAACGGTTGATGGAATACGGAGACCTGGGCGTAACGACTTTCATTTTGTCCGGCTATCCGCACCTGGAAGAAGCCGAAATCTTCGGCAAGGCCGTGATGCCCATCATCCGCGAAAAATGGAAAACAAGACAGAAACAGCATTCAGTTAATACCAACTAAGGAGGCCGTCTTTCATGAAAAAAAACAAAAAAATGATCCTGCCGCTTCTCAGCATGCTGGTGATGTCCATCCTGCTGTCCGCTTGCGGCGGTGGAAATAACGCATCATCCGGAGAGAACGGTTCCTCAGGTTCAGGCAAAGTGACCATTAGCTTCATGCACTGGCGCGGCGAGGATTCCGAAGCATTCAACAAAATGATTGACGCGTTTGAAAAAGAAAATCCGAACATCCATGTGGAGATGCAGACGTTGCCTTCGGATCAGTACCAATCCACCGTGCAATCCAAAATCAGTGACGGCTCTACGGGCGATGTGTTTGCTTCTTTCCCGGGCGCCCAGTTCCAAGCATTCAGCAAAGCCGGATTATTCACGGATCTGACCGGATCATCCTTCCTGTCGGCGTACAATCCGAAACTGATCGAAGCAGGGCAGAAGGATGGCAAGCAATATGCGATTCCATACCAGCTTGTATATAACGACCCGATCTATAATGTGAAGCTGTTTGAAAAGTATGGCCTCACACCACCGAAGGATTGGGAAGGGTTTCTCGCTCTTTGCCAGAAGCTGAAAGACAATGGCATCATTCCGATTGCCTTTGCCGGAGCGGACATTGGTCCGGGTCAATTTATGAATACGATGGTGATGAACAATGCACCGAGTGACGACATTTTTACCAAAGTTGAAGCAGGCGAAGCCAAACTGACAGATGAGTTCTGGGTGAAAACGTTGACTCAAATCAAGGAACTGAATGATAAAGGATACTTCCAGCAAAATGCACTGGGTACGAAAGACCCGGCAGCAGGTGCACTGTTTATCCAAGAGAAAGCAGCGATGCTTGCAAGTGGATCGTATCAACTTTCTCAGAACAAACAACAAAATCCGAATCTGGAGCAAAAATTACTAGCGCCGATTACGGTAAGTGCCGATCAGGCGAAATATGAGGGAGTGCACACGACCACATTCATGCTTGCGGTAAACAGCAAATCGAAACACCCGGAAGAAGCGAAGAAATTCCTTGAATTTCTGAGCAAGCCGGATGTAGCTGGCGCATACGCCAACCAGACAGGACAGAATGTAACGTTAAATGACGTGAAGTATGATACACCCGAGCTTCAGGTTGCGGGAGAATGGGCAAACAAAAAGACCGTGTTCCAGCCACGGTTTACCATCCTGAACGGAGACAACCAGAAGGCGGTAACCAACTCCATTCAGGCTGTGTTAAGCGGTACTTCTCCGGAAGAAGCCGCACAGCAAGCACAAGCGATCATTGATCAGCATATCGGGAAATAAACGATGAAAAACCGTATTCAGCTATCCCTGTTTCTGTTACCCGGATTGCTGCTGTACGTTGGATTGTTCGTATTTCCTACATTGACGGGGCTGTTCTACTCCTTTACGGATTGGGACGGGGTATCCCCGTCGTATGCATTTGTAGGGCTGGATAATTACAAGGACAGTCTCAGCAGCATCGTATTTCGCAAAGCCTTCGGCAATAACGTGGAGTTTATGTTAACCGTTGTCATCGCACAAACTTTTATTTCACTTGTTCTGGCCCTGCTTTTGGTACGTAATACCAAGACAAAAGTGGTACTTCGGGCGCTGTATTTCCTACCGGCCATTCTGTCGTCGGTATCCGTTGGTCTGATCTGGGCGTTCATGTATGATCCGTCCATTGGACTGATTAATTATGGGTTAAACGAGGCGGGTATGAGTAGCATCGCTCGTAACTGGATCGGTGATCCGAAGATTGCGATTTTCTCTATCGCTGCGGTACAGGTTTGGGCTCACGCAGGACAGATGATGATTGTGTTCATCGCAGGTCTGCAAGGCATTCCAGCAGAACTGTACGAAGCGGCACGTATGGATGGCGGGAGCAAATGGCAGGTATTCCGTACCGTAACCTGGCCGTTACTGGCTCCTTCGGCAACGATTGTGGTAGCCTATACGACCATCCAGTCGTTTAAGGCCTTTGATCTTATTTTCACAATGACGGACGGAGGTCCGAACTATGCCACTGAAATTTTGACCACATATATCTATCATACAGCCTTTGGTAGCTACTCGTTTGGTCTAGCTTCTGCAGGTTCGATGATCTTCCTGGTGCTGCTCGCGCTACTGACGTTATTACAGTTCAAGGCGCTTCGTGCCGACCGGGTGAGCTATTAACGGATAGATGATTGCTTCTTTTCGTGAGACCATGGTTGAAAATCGAGAGCTGTGTTCGGAGAATATGAATTAGTTGATATTAATGTTGATGTTGAATGCAGAGATTCGTTATAAGTGTGAGGTTGAGAGGAAGGAGGGATTTTATATGGTTTTGAAATGGTTCAATCGACTAATTCTGTTTGTGTACGCACTGCTGATCCTTGTACCGCTGTATTTCGTATTTGTATCTTCGTTCAAAACAAGCAGCAACTTCTTCACCAGTCCGTTCAGCTGGCCGGACCCATTTACGTGGGATAATGTGACGGGGTTGTTCCGTAATCAGCCGATGTGGCAATATTTCGGGAACAGTATGATTGTAACACTGGGAACAGTGGCGATTGAGCTGCTACTCAGTAGCATGATTGCTTATGCCATTGTCCGCTGGGGCGGTAGCGTAGGCAAAATTGTGTTTGCCCTATTTGTAGCAGGTTTGATCGTGCCGTCTCAGGTCAGCATGTTGCCGATCTATTCCCTCACACGTACGCTCGGCTGGTCGGATAGTCTGACTGGCTTGATTATCGTATCCGCTGCGATGTTGATGCCTGTTTCCGTGTTCATGCTGACGGGTTTCATGCGTATGTTAAATTCAGAAATTTTGGAAGCAGGTAGTATGGATGGGGCAAACGAGTGGAGACTCTTTACCCGGATTGCTCTGCCTCTGGCGGCACCTTCACTGGCAGCAACCGCAACGTTCCTGCTGGTGATGGTCTGGAATGACTTGCTTATTCCGATGCTTATGCTCACTAGCAAGTCCAAACTGACCTTGCCACTTGCCCTGATGCAATTCCGTGGGGAGTACGTGACGAATTACCCGATGATGCTGACTGGTGTCCTAGTGACAGCGATCCCGATGATTGTGCTGTTCCTGCTGCTTCAACGTTATTTTGTCGCAGGTCTGACTGCAGGTTCCCTTAAAGGCTGAGGGACGAGAAGACGACTGAAAGATCATTCGCAAAATCGAGTTCATTTATATTTGTTGTAATTGGCGTCACCTCGTATTTTGCATTGATTTCTGGTTCATTCTGCATAATAATGGTTTAGTGTCAGAATGACTACATAGAGATCAAGGGAGCTATAATCTGATGAGTAAATTGGAAGTGTTGCGGAACCCCAAGCAGCGCAAGCTGCTGTTCAGTGCCGGTATGAGCTGGCTGTTTGATGCGATGGAGGTCGGCATGATCTCCTTTATCGTAGCTGCACTCGCGAAGGAGTGGAGTCTTAGTCCCGGACAAGTTGGGGTGCTTACAAGTATCAACTCTATCGGGATGGCACTGGGTGCCTTGCTTGCAGGTGCACTTGCAGACCGTTTTGGACGAAAAGCGATTCTGATGTGGACGTTGCTGATCTTTACCATTGCAAGCGGTCTATCAGCACTCGCTACTGGTTTTGCAGTCTTGTGCGCACTGCGTCTCGTTGCAGGGATTGGCCTTGGTGGCGAGTTGCCCGTAGCATCTACGCTGGTCTCGGAATCGATGCCTACAGCGGAACGTGGACGTGCGGTTGTGTTATTGGAAAGCTTCTGGGCAGGGGGCTGGATTGTATCGGCGCTGATTGCCAATTTTGTCATCCCTGAGTATGGGTGGAGAATTGCATTTGCCATCGGAGCACTTCCGGCGTTCTACGCGCTGTATTTACGTCGTGCCATCCAAGATCCTCCGCGGTACAAGAATCACACGAAATTGCATAAAATCACGTTCCGTGAGAAGGTTGCGACCGTCTGGTCTGCACCGCATCGCCGGACCACATTAATGCTATGGATTTTGTGGTTTACTGTTATTTTCTCGTATTATGGCATGTTCTTGTGGTTGCCTTCGGTTGTGATGGCGAAAGGTTTTACATTGGTCAAAAGTTTCCAGTATGTGCTGATCATGACGATTGCACAACTACCAGGTTATTTTACTGCTGCGTATTTCATTGAACGATTTGGCCGAAAATTTGTACTGGTCGTTTACCTTACTTTGACTGCGTTCAGTGCGATTGCCTTTGGACTGGCTACAACCGAAGCGACCATTTTGGCCGCCGGAATCTGTTTATCGTTCTTCAACCTTGGAGCCTGGGGCGGATTGTACGCATATAGCCCTGAATTGTATCCGACTTCGGTTCGTTCCACAGGCGTTGGACTAGCTACATCGGTTGGTCGGATCGGCGGCGTACTTGCACCATTTATGGTAGGTATGCTTGTTCAGCGGGCGGTTCCGATCAGCCTGATTTTCACGATTTTCTTCGTGACAATTCTCATTGGAGCAGCTGCCGTGCTATTCTGGGGTCGGGAAACGAAAGGGCAGGAACTCGCCGAATAATCGTTACAAAATTTTAGCGCAACTTTTGTGGGGGTCTGTTTGCCTACGAAAATGGCGGCTGGACAAGCGGAACAAGGTTGATATAAGAAGAGGTATGACCCTGATACGACCATGGGCTCATGCCTCTTTTTGATATGTGCAGGACTCATTTTTTCATGCTCCATCGGTCCGATAGACGTGTTATTTTCGATATCCTATAATGACACTCGGGATGTCCATCCGAGAGGATTCAGGGGGAAGACGTATAACTGGATTCAGAAAAATGGAGGGTTAAGGAAATGACGAATAAGAAGAATACAATGAGCGAAATGCATATGACGAGTGAACAGCATAGCGTGTACGAAATGGTGCGAATTGATGAAGAGGCAGGGATGAATATCATATATGGGTATTCTGATCCGAATGATCTGCGCACGAGTGCAGACGATATGAAACCTATTACCGTGAGTCGTAAAGTCACCCATCGCAGGGGTAGAAAGACGAACAAAAGAGCAGGCCGAGTCAGTATGCTACTTGGAGCTTGCGCTATGACACTTGGACTTACCGTTGCAGCACCTTCGGCTGGAGCACAGAAGCTGGAACAAGGGATTCGCAGTGAACACGTGGTACAGCTACAGGAGCAATTGAGCGAGCTTGGTTATTTTGACGCTGGAGTAACAGGTTATTACGGTTCGATTACTCAGAGCGCGGTTCGCGATTTCCAACAAGCGCAGGGACTGCGTGCCGATGGTGTAGCAGGTCCGGTGACGCTGGACAGACTGAACCAAAAGGTCAAAGCCGAAGGAGAAACGCTGCGTCAGTTGGCGAAGTTGATCCATGGGGAAGCACGTGGGGAATCTTTTGAAGGGCAGGTCGCTGTGGGGGCAGTTGTCTTAAACCGGGTGCAATCGAGAGAGTTCCCGTCATCGATCTCTGAAGTCATCTTTCAAAAAGGTCAGTTCACCGCTGTCGACGATGGTCAGTTTAATCTGAAGCCAACCGCAACCTCGTTTAAGGCTGCACGTCAAGCCCTCAATGGCGCTGACCCAACACATGGTGCGCTGTTTTATTACAATCCGAAGATTGCTACGTCCGAGTGGAGCAAGAGCAGAACGACACTGCTGACCATTGGGCAGCATGATTTTACGAGATGAGTGTAAGTTGAGATATGTAATGTAACACTGCTAAAAATAATAGTAATGATGAACCTCGGCTGTGCACTGCTGAATGCAGATGAGCTACCGGGGTTTATTTATATTTAGGCTATGCGGGGCATATATATAAGTGGTACTGGAAATCCATGAAACCAAATATAAATTTACAAAGTATATATAAAGAAGGGTATAATTAGTTGCTAATTATAAATTTGTGCTTTGGGTTACATCTATAAGAAGGGAGGACGAGTATGCCATTTATTGGGGGAATCATTATAATCTTTATCCTAGCATTTATTCTATGGTCATTAATGTTCCCGCTATTCAATAAAATAGGTAGTAGAATTCTGAAGAAATACAATAAATTCAAACAAGAGGAGAATGGTGATGAAAAATTCAAAGACGTTTAGGGTAGGAGCGATCGCGGTTGCCTTAGTTATTATCTTGGGAGTCGTACTGATGACCTTCTTTTTAACACGAATTCCGAATGGATATGTCGGGGTTGTCTATTCACCCAATGGAGGCGTAAAAGATAGTACACTGAGTCAAGGCTGGAAGCTTGTTGGAGCGTTTGATAAAGTGACCAAATATCCGATCCGGATTCAAACGGTTGAATACAGAGACATTCAGATTGCTACTTCTGATGGAAAGAACATCACCATCGATTTTGCTTATAACTACCAAGTCGAACCAAGTAAGGTATCTTCTATTTTTAATACATTTGGGCCCATTAGCATTCAAGAAATCGAGGATACATATCTCAAAACACGTTTCCGTGACGCAGCCCGTAAAGGTATTTCCAAGTTTACAGTCATTGATGTTTATGGCGAGAAGTCATCTGAAGCAGGTGTAGACGTGCAACAACGTTTCTCTGATGATGTTAAGGAATTAGGTTTTATTGTATCTAACGTTACTGTAGGTGTTCCTCAACCTGATGCCAAGACTCAGGAAGCAATCGATAAGCGTGTCGAAGCGTCTCAAGAACTGGAACGTAAAACGACTGAACTGGAGATCGCCAAGAAAGAAGCAGATCGCAAGCGCGTGGAAGCGCAAGGTAATGCAGACAAACTGTTGATCGAAGCAGAAGGTCAGGCTAAAGCCAATAAAGAGCTGCAACAATCCTTATCCAGTCAACTCGTTGAATATGAAACCATCAAGAAATGGGATGGAGCTCTTCCATATGTAAGTGGATCAAATACACCAATGATTCAATTGCCGGCGACCAAAACAGAGCAAAATAGCAGCACAGGTAACGTGTCTCCCTAATTAGCGTTTTGAAAATGCATACCTTACTTTTTCAACAATTGAAGATGTTGAATTCTAATGAACAAGCCGGTCCAATATGGGGCTGCCTTGTTCATTATTGAGTCTTTTCATAGGTATATAAGCCGTGTTCATCACACAGCTTATATTGTTATAATGTAAATGGTAGGTGAATAAAATGAAGTTCTTAAAAGGATCAATCATTTTTATAATATTAGCGGGCGTAGTTTCAATTATATGGTATGGTTCCTATGAAAATGATATGAAGAAACTAGAAGACGGTTTAAGAAGGTATTTTACTGTTGAGAAAGGATTAAATGAAAACGATATTATAAGCATCACAGCTCGTCGTAGTAAAATGCCGAAGTATCCTGTAGTAGTGAAATTAAAAGATGATCCACAGGAGTATGTCTACTCTTATAGAGGAGAGCAATGGGTGCAATTAACACCTGACCCACATTCGTGAAAAATTATATTTTATGAATTCTGATAAACAAGTGAGTCCATTAGTGGAATAGCTTGTTTATTTGAGTTTTTCTTAGGAGGTCCTGTAAGAGTTAATATGCCCCACCATTGGATTTACCTATCCAATCCTGTACAATGAATAACGACATAATAACGGTAGATTAAGGATGGATTAGAAACGATGCGAATTATTATATCACCAGCCAAAAAGATGAAGGTCGACACTGATCTGATGGCTAGCGCACAAATGCCGCAATTCATAAATGAGTCAGAACAACTCCTGAGCCTGCTTCAGACGTTGTCCTATGACGAGCTCAAAACATTGTGGAAGTGCAACGATGCTATCGCGGAACTGAACATGGAGCGAATTCGGGATATGAACCTAAAGGCCAATCTTACCCCAGCTATCTATGCCTATGAAGGCATTCAGTATCAGTATATGGCGCCTGGCGTTTTTCAGCAGGAAGAGCTGGCGTATTTGGAGCAACATTTGCGCATATTATCCGGATTTTATGGCATGTTGCGTCCTTTGGCCGGGGTTACCCCGTATCGGTTGGAGATGCAGGGCAAGCTGCAAGGGCCGGGGTTCAAATCCCTTTATCAGTTCTGGGGCAGCAAGCTGGCTGATCAGCTTCAGGCGGAAAGTAACTGCATTCTCAATCTGGCTTCCAAAGAGTATAGCAAAAACATCACGCCTTTTCTGAAAGAAGAAAGCCGTTTTATCACTTGTGTATTTGGACAGATGGTTGGTGGGAAAATGGTGGAGAAGGCAACCCGCGCCAAAATGGCGAGAGGTGAGATGGTACGGTATATGGCAGAGCGGAAGATTTCAGATGTGCAGGATATCAAAGGATTTGATCGGTTAGCGTTTGTTTTCTCGGAAGAGATGTCGGATGAGCGTACTTATGTGTTTATTTATTCAGAGGAAAAGTAGTAGTGAGGATTATTTAATATGTAAGAGAGCAACAATCTGTTTTATTCTATTCAAGAGTCGCCATCTGGCGGCTTTTTTGTTTTATTTACACCCTTAAAAGGGAAATAGTCCCTAAAATCAAGGACTAATTAACTATTACCTAAATTAAGGAAAATGACGATACTTATAATTCGACCATCTTTATCTCTTTTAAGGGATGAACTGGAAGATGAATATAAAGGAGGAAAAGAAATCTCATGAATTTACGAAAAGGCTTTATTATTTTTCTGGTTTTCTGGCTTGCTATTGGAACCATGCTTCCAACTAGCGGTTATGCACTTTCAGATCCATCAGCCTTAATAATACCGTCCGAGAGCACGGGTGATGATGTTAACCGTTCTACGGAGGATGCAGTGCTGTTAGGGCAGGCGGATGTAGAGGTTTGGGATCCCGATTTCTATGAAGAACCTGAGGATGTAAATGAAGGTGAAGAACATATGAAGGAATCAGACCCGTTTACGGTGACGGATGATACATACGGAGAGCACATGTTCACTACCCAAGCAGCGGCTTTGGCGAACGAAACACTAGTCATGAATCCGGGAGAATCATATACATTCACCAATACCGGGACCGTTGCCAGGAGTTTAAGTATCAATGCATCAACCTCAAGAGGTAGTGCATACGATTATGCCAATTATAGACCGGACGGAAGTATTTCAGGTGATAATTTAGACTTTACCGGAAGTATAACGGTAAATTCAGGCTACACGATCGTCATTACATCAAGCGGGAAAAATCCTTTCACCGTTACGGTTCGACCGGAGTTTTCCTATGGTGTGTCCACAAACCCTGCGATGCACCGAGTTACTTTGTACAAAGGAGAAAGTTACCGCTTCTTCAATGAAGGATCACAGTCAAGAGTTTTAAGTGCGGATACTTCCACAACCCAGGATAAGAAGATCGACTACGCTGTTTACAAAGAAGATGGTAGCCTTGTAAGTTCAAATTTTCAAACTACAGGCAAGCCTTCGGTTGCTGGAGGAAATGAAGTTATTATTACAGGTGCAGGTTCACAGCCTGTTAGCGTTGGTTTTCCCTATGAAGTATACACGGGTGACTGGAGTGACGAGCCGGCGTATACACGAGTAACTTTGAATCAAGGAGAGAGTTATCAATTTACGAATATTAGTTCCAAATCGGATGCGCTTCAGAGTGATGGAACCTCTAAAGATAAACATGATTACGTTGTTTATCTTCCCGATGGTACAGAAAGTACGACCGGGACCAATTCAACCACAAAGCCGACGATCGCTGCGGGCAGAACAGCTGTGGTGACACTGGTAACCTCAACACCTGTGACATACGGTGTACCATACAGAACTTTCGATGTTCAGAGAGCTGGCGGAGATGCGATAACAAGAGTGACCGTATATCCCGGAGAATCTGTTATTTTCCGGAATAACGGATCATTAGCCAACCCAATTAAAAACAATGCGAGCAGCGCCAACGGAGCTGTGTTTGATTACACCTTGTATACCTCGGAAAATGTTGTGCATTCTGACGGCTTTAACAAAAATATCAATCCAATCATTCGATCTCAAGGTTACGCCGTTGTATCCGTTGTAGGACAAGTTCCGATTGAGTTTAGTTACACGGATGATTTTTCCTTTGAATACAGTCTGGAACCATCCCATCACCGTGTAACGTTGAACCAAGGGGAAAGTGTGACATTCTGGAACTATGGTAAAAGTCAGGAATATCTCGACAGTGATGCTTCATCGAATAACAAATCTCGTTTATTTGATTATGTAACTTATTACCCCGATGGTACGGAGCGCAGCACCAAAAAATCAACCTCAACAGCTCCGGTTGTTTTTTATGGGAACAAAGCCGTAGTTACAGGTGTATCCGAACAACCTGTAACGATGGGTGCCATCTATACCATTTTTGATGTGGAGGATCGGCCTAACGAAGCCTTGAGTAAGATTACGGTTGAACCGGGACAATCCGTGAAATTTCATAACGGCGGTTCACTTTGGAATCCAATCCGGAGTAATGCGAAGTCGGTGGCCTCACTCTATGACATTGTTGTATATAAATCAGATGGCAAAGCATATAGTGACAAATTCAATAACAATGGTACTCTCGCTAATATTCCATCTGGCGGAGAAGCGATTGTTACCGTCGTAGGAAGCACACCTGTGTTATTTGAATACACAGATGATTTTTCTGTAGTAGATAGCCAGGAACCCGCTTATTTGCGTGCAACGTTAAACAAAGGAGAGAGTTATGCCTTTACAAATATAAGTTCAGATTCCAAGAGGGTCAGGACTGATGCTTCTAGTAATCAACAAAGAGTCTTTGATTATATCATCTATAATGCAGATGGAACGGAATCTTCTAAGAGAACAGCCGTTGCTTTTGATCCCCTTGTCTCGGGTGGTAAAAAAGTTGTCGTTACGAATATTTCCGAGCAAGCGATAACGTATGGAGGGATTTATCGTATTTTCCGTGGACAAGACGACGAAGTCCCATCACTTGAAACGGAAATTACAGTGAAGCAGGGACAGAGTGCAGTTTTCACTAATCCGGGTTCAACAACGGCTCTAATCAATCGGGTAGGAACAAACAGTTCCATTGTTGATTTTGTAGTTTACGAAGGAACCGATAAATTCTTGCATCTAACGGCAGGTTCGGACTTGGATACTTGGGAAATACCTGCTGGCGGAACACTCGTTATGACTGCAATATCTTCTGAGCCAGTAACGATTCAATACAGTGTACCTGTGATAGCTAGTCCCAGTCAGGAGCCTGCACTCCTTAAACGAAATTTGGAGCCGAACACCACGGCGATATTCGCTAATACATCTTCTTTCTCATCCGTGCTCTTTACATCTCAAGTAGAAGGATTGGTATACGATTACGTAATCCGTAATCAGAACCAAGTCGTTGTTAAGGAAGGGAAAAATGCAGTAGGACCACAACATGTACCTGGAAGATCGGATATTGAGGTGCATAATGTGTCAGGGCAAACGTTGAAATTCGTAGCTCCATACCGCAATTTTACGGCCAAACAAGTAGAAGTTGAGTTTTTAACTTTGTATGAGAATACAGAGACAGAGCTTCCCAAAGTGCAACAGGGGAATGTCTACTATCGATTCAGCCCGTACAACTCAGCCAAATATCGTATCGCGATAAAAGAATCAGAGGATTTTTCCATTGAGCCGCGGATTGAATTGTATGAGGACAAGGAACTCAGCATACCTCTAGTTGCTTCAGTAGATCAGGAGCAGGTGTATGGCGAGCAATATACGGTGCTTGAATGGGATCTGCAGGGTGGGAAAACATATTATCTCAAACTGAGTGAGAAGAATGGAAAAACGATAAAAGGAAGTATAAAAGCGGCTACTATGCGAATCCGCAATGATAACAGCTATGAATACGGTTATGCGAATCAGCTACTAAAAGTCGTGCTGTACACAGGAGATCAGATTGTATTTGAGTATGACCGTAACGGTAATTTAACGAAAAGAACTAAGAAAATTTTCCCATTTAATTAATGATTATTAATACTAGGTCGAGGTGATGAAGTGTTTAAGAAAATAACATTGATTTGGTTATGTGCGATATTAGTTTTTACTGGGCTTGGCTCTTTTGCGTATGAAGGGCAGGCTGCGGCGGCATCGTCGTCAGAAGGAAGAGATTCTCTTCCTGCAGCTACCTATATTACAATTCATAGTTTACAAGAGCAGTTTGGTATTCAAGAGGAATGGATCAGAGCGAAACTGGATCAAGGTTACTCCTTGTATCAGTTGTATAAGGCGTTACAGACAGATCGCTCAGGCGGTGCGGCTGCTGAGAACTGGCTTCAAACCCAGGAAATCAGCGAACCGATTACCATGGAGGGGCTACGCCCTTCCTCATCCACACCGTATGATTCATCTCAGCTCAAACCCTTTTCAATCCTTGCCGTTGACGATGAAGTTCCAGGTACAGGAACAACCGTGGATCAAACAGGGCTTGATCATGTCGATCTTCGGGATGAAGCATCCCGGTATATGACGTCTTTTGGAGCTGAGTCCATCTCAACTGCTACAGGGGAGATGACGATTCAAAGTGCCGATCTGTCACTTCCGGGTTTGATTCCCTTCGATCTGACACGTATTTATGATACAGCTAGAGCGAATGGACAGCTTGGTGTGAAGTATGACGAAGCGACTCAAACGTATTCTAATGCGGTAACACCGCGCAAAGAAACAGCTGCAGGCCTTGGGCAGGGCTGGCGTTGGGATCTACCTTTTATGGAACAACGTGGTGAGAACCAGTACATTTATATTCCAGGTGTGGGCTATTATCGTTTAAACGCAAATTTGCAACTAGAAGGTTATGTATGGAATGATATTTCACTTCAAAGAGATGCAACTGTAACGGTGGATGGGGTAGCCAGCAGTTATCGTTTGTCCATCCGCAACGGGTACGAGTATTTGTTCACACAAACGGGAGAATTGTTGCAGATTACGGATGCCTACCGAAACACGGTGAATTTCAAATATACGAATTCAAACGGTAACCGTGTTATCTCTCGTATCGAAAATAGCGAAGGTCAAGCGCTGACATTTACGTATAGCGATCTGAAAATGACTGTTCAGCTTGCTGGAACGGATCGGAAAGTGACCTATACACAGCGTGAGGACGGAGATATTCGTATTCTGAGAGAGTTTACGGATGCGCTGGATCGAACAACGACCTATACGTATTATTATCCGGAATCCAAATTCAACTTTTTACCGGAGCTTCAACAAAATCAGAGTGCACATGGTGTGATGCATACGGCGCTACTGTCGCGTATTACAAGCCCATCCTCAGCGATAACAGACTATGCCTACATACCGGCTTTGAAGCAGGTTGGAACGTCTTCCGTACATTTTGTATACAAAGTAAGAGAGCGTAAAAGTCATTTTAGTTCAACAGATGCCGAAGGTGATCTGGACAAAGTTAATTTCGAATACTCTGGAGAGGATCTGGAGTCATACGGTCAATCCGCTTCATGGACGACCAAAGTGAAATCAGGAAATACGGTGGATACATGGAAGTTCTCCAAATCATTCGGTGCAGCTGCACAGCCGGATTTAATCCGGGTGGACAAGCATGAATTAAGTGCAGATGGCGTCGTCTATAACTCGGAGTACAAGTACGATAGCCAAAATAAACGGAATCTGCCTACAGAACAATCTGAATGGACTAGTGAGAACGGTCGTGCAGGAGATAAACTGACTACTACGGTGACTTATGATACGAACGGAATGGTTACTTCCGAAAAGCAAAGTACGGGACAAGAAACGACTTATGCCTATGAAACCGGGAAGTCTCCGTACTTTTGGATCCAACCTATTCGTACAACGACTAAGATTAATGACAGGTTAGAAAGATACACGGAAACGACTTATAATGGACAAGGATCTGTATTACGAAGTGTAACCAAAAACGGATACGGAGGACAGATATTATCTGACTCCGAAATCAAACTCGACGCAAAAGGCAGAGTTGTCACGACAACGGATAAAGGCGGTTATCTGGCTAAAGACCGCGTGGTGACGCTGAGTTATGATGCGAATGCGGGACATTTAGTTCAATCGAAATCAACCATTGTCAATGATATTGCCGGGAAAGCAACTCCTTATGTCGATTCATATGAATATAACGGTGCTAGTGAACTGAAAAAAGTAACCGATGCTTCGGGTGAAGAAGAAACGTATCAGTATGACCAAGCCGGACGGGTTCTTCAAGTCACCCATGCGGATGGCACAAAATCAGTCACTGCCTATGATGATGTGAAAAATATCATTACCAACACCGCCCCGGACGGTATGGTTACCAGAGAGCGGTATAATCCGTTAGGTCTTCTGGCAGAAGAACAGACGGCAGAGGCTACCTATAAGTATGCCTACGATCGTGAAGGAAATGTCACTGCGGTTGAAGATGCTGAAGGAAATGTAACCCGATTCGTCGTAGATGCGTTGGGCCGAACAACCAAGACTCAATACCCAGATACGACCACAGCTAACACAGCGTATAACGCTGTAGATCGAACGGTAACGTATGAAGATGCCGCTGGCAACAAAACCCGTGAAACAAGAGATGTACTGGGCCGCGTGACAGTGATGGAAGAATATCAGAACGGTGCATACGTTCCATTGCAACAGAAAGAGTATGATCTGGATGGCAATGTGACGGCATCTATTGATGGTAACGGCGAACGGACAACGTATACGTATGATGCTATGGGTCAAATTGCAACGGCCACCACACCGAAGCAAGAGACAAGCCGTTATTTCTACAGCTATCAAGGTCAGACGACTCAGGTCGTATCAGCGAACGGCCAGACGGTAACCAAGCAGTATGATGAACTTGGCAGGCTAATTAAACAGACACCCCCTATTCAGGATGGCTCTGCAACCAGCTACTACTATGATAAACGAAGCAATCTGATCAAAAAGCAGGATCGACTTGGAAAAGTCACCGAATACACGTACAACAGTGACGACATGCTCACAAGCATGAAGGCACCAGATACGAGTGTATCGTATACGTATGATGCTGTTGGGCGCAGAACCTCCATGACCGACGACCATGGCAAAACGACGTACAGCTATCAGCAATCAGATGGAATGTTGGACGGATTAACATTTCCAGACGGAACACAGTTGAGTTATGAAAATAATACACAGCAACGTCTGGGATACACGTTGACCGATGTAAAGGGACAAGCCCTGCGTATTCACGGCGAGCTCGATGCGATGAATCGGGTCACTTCCATGGATATTACCTCGGGTACAGGAGGAGCCTCTGCTCTTGCTTCATCGGGAACAACACCGGTAGATCGTATGACGTTCAGTTACAAACCGAATAGCTTACTGGAAAAACTATCATTTGGTAAAGGGCTCAGTACAAGCTACCAATTTAACGGATATGACCTTTCAGGGGTTACGATCTCTCAAGGGAGTTCCGCAGTTCAACAGTTTAGCTATGAGTACGACGGTAACAAAAACATGACGACCCGTACCCAAAACGGAAAAACGGATCAATACACTTATGATGAATTGAGCCGGATTCAGACTGAAACGGGCACGCAAAAAGAAACGTACACCTATGACCAGAACGGTAACCGATACAGTACCGGAAGCGGAAAAATATACGGTCTGAAGGATGCACAGTATACGTATGACAGTCAGAATCGTATGGTTAAGGCTACCGGAGAAGGTAAAACCGTAACCTATAGTTATAACGGCGATGGATTGTTGTACGAACGTACCGAAGGCGAGCAAACCATTCGGTATTACTATGACGAAGAAGCCAAACTGATGGCTGAGGCTATAGTAACATCAGGAAAAGCAGAGCTTGCTTACGTTTATATCTATGACTTGTATGGGCAGCTATGGGCTCGGCAGGACAAAAAGACGGGCAAACTGGAGTACTACCAGTTGAACGGACATGGAGATGTCATTGGTCTTGTAGACGATGCAGGCGAAGTTCTGAACAGTTACACTTACGATATCTGGGGCGGACCGTTAACGAGAGAAGAAACGGTACCGAATGTACTTCGATACGCAGGAGAATATTGGGATGATACGGTAGGGCTGCAATACTTGAGAGCTCGCTGGTACGACCCAAGCATGGCCCGTTTCATCGGTGAGGATACGTATGAAGGTGAACTGAATGATCCATTGAGTTTGAATCTATATTCGTATGTGAATAACAATCCGTTGAAATATGTTGATCCAAGTGGGCATGTGGCTGTAGACGTAGACGTTTTTAATATTAATTGGAGATTAAATTCGTTGAAAGCAGATTGGCATCACTGGGATAAAATTTTTAAAGAAGCTAAGGACAATTCACCGATGTGGGTTTACGCTCACAAAAAAAGAAATCAGGTTGCGAATCAAGCCCAAACCATAAGAAAAAGCAATAGTGGAATGAAGGGAATTTTGGAGAAGAATGAACCTGTGTTTAATGCGTTTGTATTGCAACATGATACTTCAAGAAATATGAAAGTAATGGTTAATCCTAGTAATAATAAGGTTTATTATGCCGATTCATCAAAATACAATTGCCCTGATTGTATTTACTATGAAGATATGTATGCAAAAGGAAAAGCGGATGCGATTATGGGGAAAGTATCTTCTCAACTCATGAATTTGGTTACGAGTAAAAGATTCGGAAACACAAACTATTTAGTAGCATCAGTTTTGGGGAATGTTGAAGTAACTGAAGAGGGGACTGTAACTACAATGATTTATGTGAAAAATCCCAAAGGGCATAAAATTCAATCTGTAATTGTTACTAGTGATGGTAAACCTACTGCATGGACAGGCTGGAGATTATACTATTAAACTATGTTAGAGAGTGGGAGTACTTTGAGAAAAGGATTAATAATAGGTGCATTGATAGTGATTGCAATAATTGTTTTTTTTATTTTTAATAAAGATTCAGTTCCTACAGAATCTACTAGATATATAATATCGGTTGATCATGAAGGTGATTCTTGCAAGGTAACTGTTGATAGTCCGCCAAAAAGCAAAAAAAGTACTCAAACAGAGCGATTTGAAAGTCCATCATGTAACAAATTGAAAGAAGGTAACGTAATAACCTATCGATATTTAAACGAAGGAAAGTATTTATACATCGTTTCGATTAATAAAGAGCTAACAAAAGATCCTCTGGCAGGAGTAGTAACAAAAAAAAATGAAAATGATGGAAAGTATTATATTACCGTTAGTTCAACGAGCTTTGGCGAAGAAAAATTTCCTGTAGACAAGAAAGATTGGGCCCGAGTAAATATTAGATCCAATCTTGCTTTTTATCTGGATGATTGGGGAACTCCTATTAACATAACAAAAATACAGTAAAAGATTGGTTTGAAAGAGTGGGGATTTTTTCCTTTTAGAATTGTATGTATTTTTACTATAGGTATAAAAATTCTTCATTTTTCAAAAGAAGATGCCTTCAGTTATATTTGGGGGCATTTTCTTTAATATCAATAGGAAATAGAAGTAGCAATGGTTACTTAAAGATTTACTTCTTGTATTCGAGTCATAGAGCAGGGCTATTCCTATACCGGAGGTGAACATGTGTCAAAGTGGATCAAATGGATTTGGGGTGCTACCGTTCTCGTTAATTTAGTTGCATTTATTTGGTTTTTAGTCGCTGCTACATCCAATTTTCAAAGATCACTCGATTTGGTCGGTATGCCGATCATGCTTCTTTGTGGTATACCATCGCTCATGATTAATATGATTTCAGTAGTCATTTTAATAAGGAAATGGAACTCTTCCTTAAGTATAAGTACCATGATCTATGGCGGGTTATTCATTTTGATATTAATGTGTTGTACTCCAGCGTTTATAAATGCATTAGAACATTCAGTGAAACCAGAGCGAGTAGAAAGTGATCCTGTCAGCCGCACATCGGATCAGAAGTACGAGTACAATCTGGAGATAATCAACATGTCCCAGCGAAATAATCAGGTGAATTTAATTGTAAAAGAGGTCTCTAATCAAGCTGTTAAGAAAACGATCCCGCTAGATCTGGATGCAAAAGAGATCGCGGCCATCACGACGAGCCCAGGATCAGATTGGCAGTGGACTGTTCTAGAACCTACAGAAGAACCTGAAATATACAAGCTAACCACTACCGAAAAATTAGGGATACATAAGATATATAGGATTGACGTTGTAGAAGGGCTATCAGAAGAAATGAAGTGAGTGCGGAATGGTGTAGGACCTCAGTATGGAAACTCAACACTGTGAGGTGGGAATAATAAATTGAAATCAGGAAGTTAGCCGGATAAAATTGCCATTAAACTTCTGCTAACATAGATGTATTCTACATAAAATAAGCGGTGAAAACGGATGAATACAATCAAAGTAACACCTCAGCAGTTACATCACGTATCCAGTCAGGTGGATCAGGCGAGGCAACAATTGGAGCATATTCAAGATCATCTTTCCAAGCAGATCATGTTCCTTCATGCCATGTGGATGGGTGTGACACAGGAGCGCTTTTATGATGATTTTGCGCGGTCGCGTCCCGTACTACAGAAAGCACTGGAGAGCATGGTGTATACTTCGAAAGAGTTAAACGATATTGCGACACGGTTTGAAAATGCAGATGCGGAGAAAGGCAGTCTGGGCGGTGTTATTGGTGCTGTTGGTGCGGCAGCAATGATGAAGAGCTCAGTAAGTGATGCGGGTTCAGAGGACAAAGGCTACCGGATGGCACAAGTCGATGTCCTTGGTAGGCTGATGTGGATGCCTGTAAACGAAAATGGTGTTCCCGATCAGGCATCTCTGCAAGCTTATGAGAAGGATCAGGGGCATTTGGATATCAACCGGATGCAAGCAGGTCATGCGGAAGAGCCGGGGGAAGATATTAATGCATTGCAGATTAAAGCTTTTGAAAATCGAATCCATTCCTTCACGGGCGAGCCTGTATCCGATAAGTATGCTCAAATGATGCTGACTTCTCTGAAGTTCAGTCAGATCTTTATGGCTTTTCAGATGGTTCGCGGAAGTATGCCGGGACGCAAAGGACCGTTTCGCTTACCTGCTTCTGATCCGGCTGTGGCAAAGATTAAAAAGAATTTGGAAGCTAATATTAAGGGGACGGGTGGAACTAAGATTTTCAGTGCAGGTGGAAATGCTGAAATAAGAGCAACTAGACGTCCTGCATTTGATAATTGGATGGAAAATGGCTTGGAAGTCAATGATCAAAGGTTTAAAATGAATCAACATGCATACAATAGCCTATTTAAGTCAGGTCGTAAGGATATAATGCCGCAAGATATTACTGCTGCTTTAGGTACAAAGCCGACACCAGGTAACCCAGGAAGTGTTGTTTATACTAATCCTGCAACGGGTACGAAGGTTTACATTAATCCTTCTACTCAAGAAATTGTAGGAGTTCAACCTGGTAGTTTCAAAGATTAGGAAGGAGTACTTTACTGTGTTAAAAATAAAAAATGTAAAGCCGTCAGATTCAGGATTTTATACGGAATCTTCCTATACCCCATCTGTACAAACATATAATATTTTGACAGAACATATGTCAGATGATTGTATTCCAATTCAAATTGAATGTGGCGGATGTATTTGGTTGGATAATGAAGGAGCTCTTGGAGAAATTGAATTCATTTATCCCAAGACAGTTCAGGGTCCTTTACTTCACAATGTGGGACAAAGTATTATAGGTACTCCGCATTTTGAAGTAACAGATTCCATATATGAAAGTCCATTCGTTCAGGTCTTTGAAGGTGGTTTTGTAATCTGGCTAAAAGAAGTAACCCATATTGAATTGGGTATATCAGATGGAGGTATTATCTATTTTACTTCTAACGACGAACTATGTGGGATATTAGCAACAAAGACAGTAATAAATGAGTGAAATTTCAACCCTTACCGGCATAGAGTGAGACGTGAAAAGTTTTCATATCCAAGTGGGCCTGAGCATATTGAACAATTGAAGAAAGCAATTGATAAAGAAGGAATAGCAGATAGAATATTATGGTTCCCCTAAGGAGTGGGGAAATGGAAGAAAAAGATATAATTAATATGTTTGCCTTGCATAGAAAGTGGGTTGAGACAATTGGTGATGAAGGTGAGCAGTTAAAGTTAGATGAAGTTATTTAAGAGTTTTTGACTTATCTGATGTATTACTTGAACAATCCTATTTAATAGATTGCACTTTTGATGATCTCAAACTGGAAAATGTTGATTTTCATTCATCATTATTAGCCTCATCAACTTTTATCAATGCATCTTTAGATCAATGTGATTTTTATAAATCAGATCTTAAGTATACGGATTTTTCCAACTGCATCATTAGAAATAGTAGATTTAGTAAAGGTGATTGTTGGGAAGCAGCATTTAATAACGCATGCTTGGTTGAATGTAATCTGATTAATGTATCTCGACATTTAAAGATACGTTGTTAAACGGAGTAACACTAAAGAGTATTAAAGGGATAGAAGAGGCTTTTTTTCAGAGTATAAATATTGGCACACTGGAAAAACCAGTGTTGTTAGAAAAAGAAGAAGCTAGGAAATGGTTTTTAGAAAAGTGTGAATCCTAATATTTGTTTCACTACATCAGACAGGTTGATCTTAGTTGGGGACTACAATGATTGACCTGTTTGGGTTATTTTCGTTTTCTGCCTGCCAGGTTTGTAGATAACAAAAAAGGGGATGCTGCAATACAACATTACAGTGAGAACAAATCTGCTAACTTCTCTGAGAATACAATTGTCTGGCGTGTGGACCTAGAGGACTTTAAAAAAATAGTTGAGGAAGATCTTATAATGAAAATGAATGATTCAGTTTTCGGCGAGCTCGAACATGAATATGTGTGGACTAAAGGACATGACTATTCAATTTTTTGAAAATGAAAACAAAATATCACTCATGATTGATGGAGATGAGGACGGTATATTTGATGAAGAACAGTACCTGGCATATCAGGCATTAATGAAAAATTGGAATGATTTGCAGCAAAATTTCTTACAAAAACTCTTAGAATATTATCAACAAAAGCGATATGAACTGGGTTATGATATTTCTTTTCATGAGAACTATCCCTTAGTTGAAACAACGGACCAAATTCTGGAGATGATTGAGTTAGATGGAATTGTGGTTCCCTATGGAGATATAAGGGAAGGCCGAGATATTGGAGTACTATTTAATTGCTCATGGGATAAGGAAAATGGAGTGGGACTTCGTTTATTGGATGAAGAAGTGATTGAGGTTGGATACCAGGATATCGTAATTTAATTTTGCTCAAGCTTGCAAACAACTACAAAATATCAGGTCGTCCGTGGAACATAATCAGGAGGGGATACATATTGGCTTCATTCGTTTTGTTACTTAAGGAAATGGAAGATGAGGAAAAGGTTATTTATAAATTTGGACCAAATGAAAAGGTAATGGGGAGAATAGAGTTAAATAAAATAACAAGGGAATTTGCAGAATTAGACCCGATTCCTGACCCAAACATTGCAACAAAATTTCACTTCGATAGAGCAGCACAAAAATTATCCGTTTGTTTAATTAGAGAAAATGGATTTTTCCCTAATAGAACCACATTCGAATCTTAATGTTTATATAAACTTTGATTGATTCGAGTTTGAGAGAGGAGGGGATTACAATCTCATGGGCACTTCAGCTGTTATTTTAACGCAAAAAGATAAATATTCTCCAGACCAGCTCTTGGCTGATACGGTTGTTGCGGCTTTTCATTCGGACGCTGCTCTTTATTTCTATAACAACAAAACGTATACCAATGAAGGAGAATTTTTATATACAACGCTTAACATTAACCGTAAGTCACCTACAGGTGACAATGAAGCCTCATTAATTTTCCATATTCACAGCATAAGTAGCCCGAGTACTGAATTTTATGCTCACGAAGATTTAGGTTTAGATCTTAGCGAAACCTTATGCCAAGTCGGGCATATTGAAGATATCTATGGTAATCAAGAGTTAATATTTCATTTTATTTATGAATATCTCAAACTGAATCCTGATGATTATTTCTGGATAGCAGACAATGATTGGCTATACACCCGGGAGGACATGCAAAAACTGAAATCCGCATCATATGATCCAGACTGGTGCTATCAGAATCCTAGAGACTAATGAGATAAAGGATGATGGCTTTGACCTTACAAAAAACAGTGGAAACACTGCATCAATGGATTGACCAGAATTGGTCGACATTAGATCAGACTGAATTAAAAACAACGAGAGAGACGGTAGACTCTTTATACCATCAATTGATATCTGAAATAGATCATACGAACAACTCGGATCATTTATTGGAAGCAATCCATTACGAACTTACTCATTTCTTTCTGCCGATTCCTTGTGTAATGAAGATGTATCAAAGATTGATTTGGTTGAATCCATCCGACCGTTCCCATTATGAAAGGTTTACAGATTACCTTTTACAATATGGTCCCGATTGGGAGGAAGAGGCGAGTGCTTTAATCGAACTTTACATGAAAGAAGATTTTCGAAATGCTTGTGAATTTACACAAAAGATTGAACAAGTTAAAGATTTTGAGAATAAGTAATCGATGTTCAGGTATCATACCAAATGGTGATAAAGGGTACGAAATAATTCAAAAGAAGATTCTTTCAATATAAAAGCCAGAAAGGTGTTTTCTTGAAAGAAGAAGCGGAGTTAGCCGTAGGTTGGATCAATACAAAATATATTGAGATCTTGAGGTTCTGATCGAATGAACTTTAGAAGTATAATGACAACGAAAGCTGAAATAGATAAATTAGTCGAATCTTATTTCTGGATTATTGATTTTCCAAGAGCTTTAACATACTTCGGAGATCGTGAAAGACATGGGTATGGTTCAGGTCCACTGGAAGTACAATTCTCATCCTATCATTCGCCAGAAGAAGAAGAGTACATTGGTGATCAGAAAGTATGTTTTATCGGAGAGCCTCCAGCATACGATGAAGATGTAATGGCAGTCATGGAGCATGATGAATTTTATAATTATTTGTTGATTTACAGTGAGAAGTACGTGGAGGAGCATCCAGAAGATAAACAGGAGATATTTAATTTATTAGATTTGGTGAAAAAACGATTGGGTTTACATTCTTAACTTACTGATTGTGATTCTAAAATCATTTGTAATCCAGAGCGGATATTCGTTTTATTTTATACGTCATAGTAATTGTAGTCTAAGTATCGGTGTGAATTTTGTAAGAGTCGAAAACAATCGAAACGTTACTATTAGCCCCGATAGGTGTTTTTTAAAATCTGAGAGCTCTTCCCACTTGAAATATCGTGAGGAATGAGCTTTATTTGCGTATAGAATGTAAATAAAGAAGGTGAGAGGTAGCAAGTAAGGGGCTCGATAAATATTGCGGGCTTTACTTACATGATTACATCTGTCTATCCGTTGGATTAAGAAGAATGGAGATATGAACATGATTAAATATAGATACACTATTGAATATAAAGAGGATTTCAACGAAGCTATTCTGGACGTAGGCATAGATTTATCTTTAAAAAATGGTTATCTGATTACTAATTCTTTGGGATCGGATATATTTGGAGATTTCGCCACGATCCAGAAAGAGGTCGGAAACTTAATTGAACTACTGAAAGGGGAAATAACGTTATACGAAGGTGGAGGGAATGTCAATTTAATAAGATCAGACAAGTCTTTTACAACTTTTGAGGATATCTTTGCTGAAGAAGAGGAAGAGGACAGTACATGCAAAATTAAGACGTTAGAATATGTAAAGATCCTATTGTTATGGGCAAAAGAGAACTTTCAATATAAAAGCCAGCGAGATGTTATTTTGAAAGAAGAAGCAGAATTAGCAGTAGATTGGATCAATAAAAAATCTATTGAGGTTTGTGAGCTTGAGAGTCAACAAGTTAAGTAGGTAGAACTTATATCATGGAGTTGGTAGTGCTAACTTCTATTTACTGTTGAAAAATGCTGATTTTAAACATTTGCCATATAACTTGAACCGTAATAGTGGAAAATGTTTTAAATTCCTAATAATATACTTTATAGAGAATGTTTATTATTATAAACAATCAAGTGCAAATAGTAGAATAGATGTAAGGAGGGTGTATTGTTGAAAGGCATAAATGAAGTCAAAACTTCCGATTTAAGTATGAACTGGGCTTTTGACATAAAAACAAATAGGAAAATATCTGCAAGAGAAATTCATAATAATAAGCTATTAAAAGTGTCCAACCGATATGTATGTATAGGATGCAAAGAACTTTCGAAACATTTGATCTTGGATAATGAAAAAGATAAAAGACAAACAGTTCTCGAACATGTTTCTCATGATGAACACCCTTTTTTCAGAAAA
Source organism: Paenibacillus sp. RRE4 (assembly GCF_031844205.1). Classification (NCBI taxonomy): domain Bacteria; kingdom Bacillati; phylum Bacillota; class Bacilli; order Caryophanales; family Paenibacillaceae; genus Paenibacillus; species Paenibacillus sp. RRE4. The sequence goes on along the minus strand of NZ_JAUZUT010000001.1, from coordinate 3,075,416 downwards.
GGAAAGCTTCAACAGCATTACAAACGTTGTCGTTTCCGAAGTCCGGATTCTAATGTTATTTCATTGGCAAGTATGAATGGCATAAATGTTGATGAACGAATGAAAGTGCTGAGAATTTTGACGAGCGCGAAACTGGTTAGAAAAATTGGAAATTCATCAGGAAATTCGAGACAAGCCTACAGCAAGTTCTTTACTTATCCTGCTCATCAGAAGTTTTACTATTTTCTTTCAACTCTTCTCAAAGAATATGAGATTAGTACATTTAAAAAGAATATTTCTGCGTTCACTGTTGAAACAGAGACCGAAGATAGAGTTAAATTTGCTGATATGTTTGGATTACAAGACGACATTGTTAAGCAAGTCGATAAGAATTTAAAAAAATCTACAATTAGCTTAGCCATAATTATCGGAACAGTGGGTAAAATTACAAACAAAGGTCACTTATTAATTGATTTCACAACCAGCCGAGACATAAATAACGGAAATACAAAACCGTTTCGGCTGTTTGTTCATCAAGATTACGTTAGTAAAGTGGGGAATATCTACTTATTGGAAAATCAAAAAATTGCTTGTTACGGATTTCCAGATAAAAAGTCTTTATCATATGGAAGTGTATATCAAATGGAGTTATTTTCAATTGAGCATCAAATATTTTTCTTCGAAACGCCCCCTTCCCTAGATTGTATTGAAGCAATTAATAATCACAATGATCCTCTTGGGTATACTTTACAGGAATCTGAGAGCTTTATAACAAGACTCTGGGGTGCCGAGAGACTGAACGATCAGGAGATAAAAGAAATAATATCCTCACATTCACAAATTGGGCTTAATGATTACAAAACTGAGCTTGATAGGGACAGAGTCAAAGAAGAGAAGTATAGGGATTTCATTAAAGACAGGGAAAATCTTATTTTGGAGACTGGAAGTTTAAAACAGCAAAATAAACAGTTGCAATTGGAAATGCAAAATGTGGCTAAAAACCATAAGGCTTTATCAGCAAGGTTTTTTTCCAAACTTGGTTTTAACCACAAATCACTGAGAGCGATTGAGATTGATATGCAACAGATCCAAATGCGGGTTTATGAACTCGAGAAACTATTAAATAAAAAAGAAAAAGAAATTGAACAAAATAATGGTATAAAAAGACAATGGGAAGAATGGTATCAAGCTTTTCAAGAAAGAAGTCAAAAAGTTACTAGACTGCAACAATATGCAGAAAAAGAGATCGGATACAAACAAATGTTAGCTGATTGTCAGTCCACTATCTTTCGAATTCCGTTAAAAAATCCAAGATGGAACCTATTTCTCGGATTGCGTACGAACGTTATTAATGAAAATTTGTTTGCGGTAAAAGGTGTAATTCAACTATATAAGTATCAAAATCAAGCTTGGTTCCCGTCTGACCATAAATCACAGGATCAGATTATTGAATATCAAGTTAGTATAAGTCAATTAAATTTGTCACCTAGAAATGCTATAAAAGGATTTTATTCAAAACTTGGAAAAGCCATAATTGAAAGAATTGTTCTCATGGGTTGGCCTAAAGCAAATTGTCAGTGTGTTAAAGGTCACGGTTTGATGAAGTTGCAATTTAAAAGTGGACAGTATTGGTTTGAATGCTGGGATAAGAACTGTGGAGAGAAATATACATTAATATGGGGAAACTAACCCTAAAAACTTATTATTGATATCTATAAGTCCTTGCTCCTTGGCAAGACACTGTGTTTGTTCAGGAGAGGACATATTATTTAATTGTCCTCTCGAGTTAATGAAACACTCACTTTGGTGTAGTCTAAAACTAAGATAAACTTATTAAATTATTAATTAGATGGGAATATATACATTCTTATTTAGAATAATTTTTATACAGATAGAGAGTTATTTCTTTTTCTTTTAGAGTAGTAGTCTAAGGGGCTCATGAAATCAAGAGTGGTTTCTAAATAATTTTTTGGCATAATACTATTAATGAAAGTGTTGAAAAACTGATAAAAAAGCCTATCTATTTCAAATAAAATATCAATCCATTCTTCAATATCAAAAATATTTCTCTGAATCATATTGAAATGGTTTCCATTAATTGTTCCAAACATCACTGGCCTCTGTTCACCTAAGCCAGGAGTGTAGTATCCCCCCCTATGTTTCATGTAATTGTATTCAGATCTTATTTTACGAACGGTCTTATTAGAATAGAATTCGTGCAGTAGTTCCATTATTTTCTTTTTGTTTCCTAGTCTTAACTTTAAAATCAACACATCATAGGTACAGGCAGCCTGTTGTAATTACATTAGGATTAAATTTTGCGTAGTGACCTTCATGAGGGTTGTATTTCAACCAGCCATGAACATCATACTTCTCATAAAGTTCAAGTGTTTTCATTATTTCACCTCGATAATTGTATATTTTTAGAGTCAAATTATAAATTTATGCTAGATTCCGATAATTTGGCCGGTTACAGTAGCAGTTCATATGAGAATGAATTCTGAGGTTAAGTTTGAGGATAAGGTTTTCTTACATCTGTCCGGTTCAAAAGATAATCTGTGCTAGTCTGATGATAATCAGCAAGCTTAATCAATATAGCGGTAGGAATATCCAACTCACCACGTTCATAGTTGCTATAGACACGTTGACTACAGCCGAGATAGGTAGCCATTTGTGTTTGGGACAAGTCTTTGTCTTCACGCAAATTGCGTATACGAGCATACATGATTATCACCTCACTAATATCATATCTTAGCGCGCTATCCGCTATTGATTTTTAGCGGAAAATCCGCTAAAATGTAATTAGAATAGTTGGTAAAAAGACTAGGTGGGGATAATATGTCAAACCTGATCGAAGATTTGTTTCACGGGAACCTACGGTTGGACGAGTCGATTCATCCTGAACAGGCCGAGTATTACGAAATTAACAGCCAAATATCGGACATCATGCAAAACTACAAAACAAAGCTCCCAGATACAGAATACGATGCCTTGGAGCAACTGATCGATTTGATCGGACAGTCCACATCCATGTACGTGGAAGCGGCGTTTGAGCAAGGTTTTCGTACAGGCGGCAGACTGATGATTGAGGTTTTAGCCAAACCTTGAATATCTATTTACCTTATGAGCCAGTAGACAATACACAGCAATTTAAAAATCCCCTTCTCCATTACCACCGATCAGGCTGGCATGGGGGAGGGGAATTTACTTTATAAATTATTCTTTTTTCTCACCAACTTATACTTAACGCGCTCCAATATTCTTACCCGCTGGCGTACCTGACCCAATCAGATCACTGCCACTTGCAAGCTTCAGGAAGTTACCCAAGACAGGGGTGCCGTCTGCGGCGCGGGTTACCGAAGGAACGAGGGAGACAAAGTCGGCTGCGCTGGCGAGCAGGCCTTTATCGTTGACGCTTTTCTTGTTTTTCCACCAGACGTTGGTGCTGCTGACATCGGTTCCGCTGGTTTTGTCACTGGCGCCGCCCTGGAAGGACAGGTTGTTGGTGAAGATATGTGTACCTTTGTCAAAGGCAAAGTTGCTTTGTCCATTGTTCCATGAGGTGTTGTTGGTCATCTGGATCGAACCCGGATTGCTGTTATAGGTAAAGCCATGCTTTTTATTATTAAATGCAATATTGTTCTCTACAATGTGATTTACGGCAATTTTTTCTCCGCCAAGCTTAAATCCGTTACCATCACTGTTCGAAGTGGACGTTCCGTCGGCGGTTGCCCCGTTGCCGTAAGCGATGCTGTTACGAATCGTAACCGCACCGATGGCGCCTGTGTCTGTTTTGCTATAGAGATCCCAGCCATCGTCTACGTTATAGGCGGCAATACAGCCATCAAAGACGTTCCCTGGACCGACCGTCAGCTTGGCGGCAAAACCGTCTGCATCCTCCCCGTCATCTGGGTCATAGTTGTTGTGAGAGTAGGAACGAATGACTTCGTTATACGAAGGCCATTCACTTTTGGCAGCCGTAGAAGCATAACGCCCGATCTGAATGCCGGTATCCCGGTTATGGTGGGCTTCGATCTGCTCCAGACGGTTGTAGCTGCCACCGATGAAGATACCGTTATCGCCGGCACCTTTGACTTCAAGCCCTTTCACGAACCAGTAGTCTCCAAACATTTGTAATCCCCGATTCGTGGAAGCGAAGGCTTGAGCCGAGAAGTCGAAGACAGGTTTTTCCGTTCCGTAGGCGACCAGATTTTTGCGTTGTGAGGCAGTGCCGCTGTTACCGCGTTCAATCGTAATCGTTTGCGAGAAGCTGTAGGTTCCGCCGCGCAAATAGATTGTTTTTCCTGGGGCGATCTGAGTCAGAGCGTTAGCGAGTGACGTGGGACTATTGATCGTTCCCGGATTGTTGGCAGAACCGTTAGGGGATACATACAAATCACCCGCAGCCAGCGTAAGATTGGAACTGTTCACCATGGACTCTGACGCTGAGGTATCAGGTAATCCGCCTTCCAGCAGTTCTGCGGCACCCACGGAACCACCGCTTAACAGTAATAGAGGGAACGCGGCACTAAGACAGATGTTGGTCATTTTGGATTTCAGGGAACGCTGGGATCGTGCAGATGCATGAGTAGATGTGGAAGGGATTAATTTCATGATGCAAGCCTCCTTGGTTAATTGGAATTAAATTTTAAGCTGGCGGGCGGCAACCGAGTATGGACCGAACAAACAAAACAGCTCAGAACAAAGTAGAACAGAGCAGAGCCTGACTTCAATGAGAGCAGCATATGATACGTCTCTTGCTTCGTCCTACCCGGCTTAATGACTAAAAGGTATCCACCCGGACACAGCTTCATGGTAAATGTTGTAAACGTTATCATCAATAATCATTTGATCAGGTTGCGTTTAAGACTGGCAGGACAGGCATAAGCGCTCCGAATCCCATCCAATCCACAGGGGAAATGTAATCCGATCATTGGCTGATCGCCTTTTTTTAACGAATCATCGTCTGAAATGAACGTGAATATGCCTGTTTTTCCAGAGTGGATCAGACGAGACTTATCCCGAGTCTACCGCTTTGAACTTCATTTTTCTCAAAATCAACAGCCGACACCAAATAAAAAGCCCCATAAGCGGCTGCCAACACAGGCAACCAGACTTATGGGGCGATAACTTTCATCTCACTTTTTATGCGAAAATACTCATCCCGTTATGGACAATACTCATCCTACTCATCCTACTCGTCTAACGCCAATTAATATCCGTCCGTTTCCCGACTACGCTTCTCAGCTTGCTTAACCCCCGGATCATACTTCGGCTGTACAGTTTCACTATCGTCAGTGGATACAGCAGCTAGTCCATCCGCCACTCGTCTTCCGTAATCCGCATCCGCTTGGGTAAAATAAGAGATCATGCGCTCCCGGATATCCGGTTTGCATTGGGCCAGTGCGCCGACCATGTTGTCGATTAACTCATCCCGCTCCCAGTCCTCGAACGCCCGGTAGGTATCCCCGGCTTGTCCAAAATCATTCGTACGCTCGATCTTCTCCCGCACCAGATGGCCTTCCACCAGCGGTTCATGCTCTTTACCACGCGGTTCAGCTTCTGTTAATCCCCCGAGCGAAGAAGGCTCGTAATTCACATGTGGATTTTGACCCGGTGCCCGGTCCACTTTATATTGCATTTGCCCGCCGCTTTGATTGGTAGCTACCCGGTTCTTTGGCGCATTCACAGGCAATTGCAGATAGTTCGCACCCACCCGGTGACGCTGGGTATCCGAATAGGAGAAGGTACGTCCTTGCAGCAGCTTGTCATCCGAGAAATCAAGCCCGTCCACCAGTACACCCGTCCCGAATGCGGCTTGCTCCACTTCATTAAAATAATCCTCAGGATTGCGATTTAAGGTCATTTTACCTACAGGCAGAAACGGAAACTGATCCTGCGGCCAAAGCTTGGTCGGATCCAGCGGGTCAAAATCCAGCTCGGGATGCTCGCCATCCTCCATCACCTGAACGCACAGCTCCCATTCGGGATAGTCGCCCTGTTCAATCGCATGATACAGATCCAGCGTAGCGTGGTTGAAGTTCTGACCCTGAATTTCACTGGCGTCCTTTTGCAGCAGATTGCGAATGCCTTGTTTCAACGGTTCCCAGTGATATTTAATGAGCACACCTTTACCGTCCTGGTTCACCCATTTGTATGTATTTACGCCTGACCCTTGCATCTGCCGATAATTCGCCGGAATGCCCCACGGAGAGAAGAGAAAGGTCACCATATGTGTCGCTTCGGGACTAAGGGAGACGAAATCGAAAAACCGCTCCATATCCTGCGCGTTGGTCAGCGGGTCGGGTTTGAAGGCGTGCACCATATCCGGGAATTTGAGCGGGTCGCGGATGAAAAAGATTTTCAGATTGTTGCCGACCAGATCCCAGTTGCCGTCTTCGGTATAAAATTTAACGGCAAATCCGCGCGGGTCCCGCAGCGTCTCCGGAGAATGCCCGCCATGAATGACCGTCGAGAAGCGTACGAACACGGGCGTTTGTTTGCCTTTTTCCTGAAAAAGACGTGCTCTCGTATACTTCGATACGGGTTCATTTCCAGCCGTTCCATACGCTTCAAATACGCCATGAGCGCCAGCCCCGCGGGCATGCACGACCCGTTCCGGGATACGCTCGCGGTCGAAGTGTGTAATTTTTTCGAGAAAGTGATAGTTCTCCAGCGTGGTTGGTCCGCGGCTGCCTACGGTTCTTACGTTCTGATTGTCGGTAATGGGATGGCCCTGACGATCCGTCAACGTTTCGCTGGATGGGTCTGAGGAATGCCCGGATGGTGAAGAATGTTTATCCATGGAGCGGGATACCACCTTTCCTAAAGTTGGATTCATGTATATTTTTTCCTAGTGGTCAACATCTATACATAGCCCTATTCAGGGCTCTCCATTAACCAAGTGAAAAAAAGCTTGTCTCTTGATCTATCACATGCGATAATTAACTTTTGCCCTGCGGCCTTTTTTGAACGGAAAATGAATGAAAGAGGACCGCGTCTAAGAATGGAGGCTGACCCAGGATTGTCTACACAACGTTACCCTTTTGCATATGATCCGGCTGAACCTTTTGTATCCCGTCTGGGAGAGTGGGTTGCCGATGTGTTTTATGATATTTTGCCAGAGTCCGGCTTCGAGGTACGGGACGAACAGATTTTTATGGCGTACCAGCTCGAACGGGCCTATGGAGATAAAAAGACGATTATGGCCGAAGCCGGCGTAGGAACAGGTAAGACACTCGTTTATCTGCTCTACGCGGTTTGTTATGCACGTTATACGGGCAAACCGGCGGTGATCGCCTGTGCCGATGAGTCTTTGATTGAACAGCTGGTGAAGCCGGGTGGAGATATTGCGAAGCTCGCTGAACATCTGGATTTGCAAGTGGACGCACGTCTGGGCAAGTCGCCAGATCAGTACGTATGTCTGAACAAGCTGAGTGCCGTTCGATTCGCCGATGAGGATGCGCCAGTGATTGAAGAAGTGTACGAGAGCCTGCCGGAATTCGTGAACACGCCGGGAACACTTCAGGCTTTTCATCCGTATGGTGACCGTAAGCAGTATCCGCATCTGAACGATCGCCAGTGGAACAAGATTAACTGGGACCCGTTCCAGGATTGTTTCGTGTGTCCGAAAAGACAACGCTGCGGCCTGACGCTGTCGCGTGATCATTACCGTCGTTCCAAAGACATCATCATCTGTTCCCATGATTACTACATGGAGCATGTGTGGACTTATGAAGCGCGCAAACGCGAAGGACAACTGCCTTTGTTGCCAGATCACAGCTCGGTTGTATTTGATGAAGGCCATTTGCTGGAAGAAGCGGCATTGAATGCTCTCAGTTACAAGCTGAAGCACCGCATCTTCGAGGAACTGGTCACACGTTTGCTCGAAGGCGAGATTCGTGAATCCCTTGCGGAGCGAGTGGATGAGGCAATTGAAAGCAGTGAGCGTTTGTTCCGTATGCTCGACACGTATACGGTAGCCATTCCCGGCTCGGAACGTAAAGAAGTGCGGGTAGAGGCTCCGCTACTGCGTGAGATTGAACGCCTGACAAGCGTGCTGGATGCCATCGGTGAAGAGTTGGTATTTGAGAGTGGTTTGTTCTCGCTGGATGGATATCAGATGCGTGTCGTGGAAGAGCATTTGGATATGATCCAGACGGCTTTGTCTTTGTTCCGCAAGGAGGATGGTTACATCTGTTGGGCGGAAGAGAGCGAGGACGAGACGACATTGTCGATCATGCCGCGTACCGTAAAAGAAATTCTGAACGAGCGTGTGTTCAACACCGGTATTCCGATTGTCTTTTCATCCGCTACGCTGTCCGTGGACAACTCATTCCGTTATGTGGCGGATAGTCTGGGGATTGACGATTTTGTATCGTTCTCCGTTGCTTCTCCTTATGATTACGCAGATAAAATGCAGATGAAAATAGCCGAACAAGCTGTACCCGGTCATGCAGAGAACGAAAACCGTTTGCGTGACGCGGCGGCTTTGCTCCAGGAGAGCGGCGGTCGTGCACTGATTCTGTTCCGTACGATGGAGGAGCTGCTTGTGTTCAAGCAGGATATCGTGCATGTGCCGGAGGCGCAGGGGCTGCGCTTTATGTATGAAGGGGATCGGGAGATCAGTGATCTGATCGCGGCGTTCCAGCAGGATGAGGAGAGTGTGCTCTGCTCCGTCAATCTGTGGGAAGGTCTCGACGTGCCGGGACCTTCGCTGTCCAACGTTATCATCTGGTCGCTTCCTTATCCACCGCAGGACCCTGTATTTAATGCCAAACGGAATGCATCGGCTTCGCCATATGAAGAGATTGATCTGCCGTATATGCTGCTACGGGTGAAGCAAGGGCTTGGACGTTTGATTCGGACAAGCAGTGATTCCGGTTCGGCCGCGATTCTGGATGAGTCCCTCTATACGCAAAAGGAAGCCAAAGACCGCATTGCGGCTCTGCTCCCGGAGGGTGTGGAATGGACAACCTTGGCACATTAATCGGTAACTACCTTTTCAAAGCGTTAAACGAATATGTAGTCGCAGTATGGATGTAGCATGGGACGAGGGATTTCATGGTTTGTGATTGATGTTTGTCATTCCTATTTTGTGATTTATGTTTCCGCTATATGCCTCATGTCTCGTGTCTGATACCTGCGCTTTGCGTGATTACTTTTTTGTTGCGAAAATAAAAATAAGCTCCTGTTCTCTTGGATACATGATCCGAGGTGAGCAGGGGCTTATTTATTTTGATTATCTATTCGGTTATTCATTTGGTTCTCGATTTTGTTATGCGGTATGCACGTAGAGCTTGTGTAGAGATTGTCAGGTTAGGAATCGTTGCCTTTGGCCTTGTTAAAAAATACCCATGCTCAGATACCGTTCCCCGGTATCCGGCGCAATGCAGAGCACCCGGTGCCCCGGCCCCAGTTCCTTCGCGACGCGAAGGGCGGCCCACACCGAAGCGCCAGAGGAAGGGCCGAGCAACAGCCCTTCCCGGGCAGCAAGCTGCCTCATCGTATCCAGTGCGTCCTCATCGGACACCTGGATGATGGCATCCCATACGTCGGTATTCAAGATGTCCGGGATGAAGCCCGGACTTGTACCGACGAGCTTGTGCGGCCCGGGCTCGCCGCCGGACAGCACCGGGGAACCTTGCGGCTCCACCGCATAGATGCGGAGGTCGGGAAGCTGCTTGCGCAGCTCCTCGCCCGTTCCGGTGATCGTGCCGCCGGTTCCGGCTGTTGCGATGAAGGCGTCTAGCCTGCCATCCATCTGCTCCATAATCTCGGGCGCCGTCGTGATCCGGTGAATATCCGGATTCGCCTGATTCTCAAACTGCTGGGGAATGAAGCTGCCCGGCAGTTCTGCATGAAGTTCTTTCGCCTTGCGAATCGCTCCAGGCATCCGCTCCGTAGCGGGCGTAAGTACTACCTCTGCGCCATATGCCTTCAAAATGTTGATCCGTTCCTTGGACATGTTGTCCGGCATGATCAGGATCGCTTTGTATCCTTTGGCAGCGGCGTTCATCGCGAGGCCAATTCCGGTATTACCGCTGGTCGGTTCGATAATGGTTGCCCCAGGCTGCAGCAATCCATCTTGTTCAGCCTGAGCGATCAGGTTGTAAGCGGCACGATCCTTGACGCTGCCGCTTGGGTTGAAATACTCCAGCTTGACGAACACGTCAGCAGAGTCGCTACCTGTGAGCCTGCTGAGTCGAACCGCAGGGGTCTGGCCGATCAGTTCCGTCACATCTGCGGCTACGAGCGGATGTGGATTTGTATTATTTTTCAAAAATGAAGGTGATTGCGAATTTGAACTTCTATCCATAAATACAACTCCTTGATTGAAAAGACGTTTAAGATATATCCGTTTCCCATATTGGAATGGTTGGATATGTCTCTCCATCTTAATGACAGAGCACGTAATGGTCAACCTGTTCAGCAGTCACTTGTCTGGAATATGGAGTCTCGGCAGAGCCTTGCTTCTTTCATCTGCTGGCTTGGGAACCGATCGCGCCTCATACCCCGAAAACCAATCATATTCAAGTTTGGGTCAGATCCATCTGAAGATGGCGACTAAGCTCTTTTTTAACCTCATTACGCGCAAAGGTCCAGAGCATATAGAACCGCTGCATGTATCCCCTGCACAAATAAACGGTTTCGATGCCATCCTTTCCCCGCGTTTCCTCCAGAACTTTCACGCCGCGGGTTCTCATCTGTTTGCGCAGTCCCAGCATCTCCTTAAGCACCTCATTCTGAATACGGGTGAGCGACAGAATATAGACCTCGGGCATTTTCAGAAGCAACGTATCCAGTGTTTGAATATCCCGTTCCAGTACATCCAGCAAAAGCGTACGCACAACCATACCTTTGATCAGACGGTGATCTTCATCGGAAGGGGTGGGGGCGGAAGTAGAAGAGGATGTCATGGCAATTCACTTCCTTAGCCTATAATTGGAATTTAATGTTTACAGAACATGTGTTCCTATATTATAATCAATATATGCAAAAGATAACCGTTATACAACCGAGAAATAATGGAAATGGGTTTGCACTCCATTTTAATCGTTTATATAGAAACCTAAGTTTGAAGTAAGGCGCATGCATCATTCATCTCATTTAAGTCTAATTGCCAAGTAAGAGCACATGATTTGCGTTACAACATATATGATGTTTTAATTGAGAAGTTTGTGGTTTTCAAACGGGTGAATACTTGCTAAAAACGGACAAGCTGACTCCAAAATTTAGGTATAATTTATGGGTTTTGCAGGAAACCTAAGGTCAGAAGAAACCTCAACTTGGTAAAACATATATTCAGAGCTAACGTTCCTTAAGTGCGAATATTGTAATTAGAAATAACAATGAAAGAATATATTGAGGAATTTGCAAGAGAGCATCAAAAAAGCCCTGCCTTGGGCGGCAGGGCCTCGAGTACATGCTGCCGATACAGCGGCAGTCTAAAGGTTAGATGTGCAGACAAATAAAATATAAGCTGTTTCCTTAGTAAATAAACAACTAAAACTAAAGTTTGCAACAGATCGGTACCCAATTTTAAGCAAGATATTGAGGTTTCTCGTAATATGCCTCTTTTTCTAAAATGACCTTGTAAGGCCGCTCCTTGCCCTTCAGTGAGGGGCCGATGGTAACGAGCGGTACGGCCGGTTTGTGGAAACGATCCTCTTCCTTGGGTTCCGGAACCGGTCGTGATGAATCAGGCGCAGAACTAAGGCGAACTTTCTTCTCGCTGCCCCAGCGCTTGCTTATTTTTTTCATTTCCGGTCTCATTCCGGTTCGCCTCCTAACAGATCGTTGATGGCGTTAAACAGTTGACGATTTTGCAAGTCAATGTGCTGAAACACCGCCTCATCCGCTTCAATATGACCAATAATGTGAACGGTAATTACATACCTCTTGGCTACAGGATAGCACAGCAGATACTCTTTCTCAAGGTAATCGTCGTACAGATTTACTTTGATTTTGTTTTCTTGATATGAATCGACAACAAGAATGCGTTTGGGATCATCCGGCGGTTTGTCATCATTGGCGGACAAGTCGTATTTTCTGCCGGGTTCTCCAACATTACCGCATAATTGCTCAATGTAACCATTACCATCTGTACGATAGATCGCAGTGCCGCGTACAGTGAACGGTGGATGTGAAACAAAGGCACTTCGCAGTGCGTCACTCATGCGTTCGAGCATCTGGGCGTCTGCTTTGCGTGTGCGCAGCAATTCCCTAAAGAAACGTAGCAGCTTGAATAACTGTAGTCTTGCCTGATCTTCGGAGCGTTTATGATTCTCGATGATACGCTCGGCTTCGGGATCACTCCAGCGTCCTTGCTCTTCAATGCTGTCTGCGATCTTGGAGCAGGCTACAGATACGGCAGGAGCCCACTTTCCGTCAGAACGAATCTCATATACCAGCGGATTCAATCCCAGCAGATCGGTGGGCATCCGCAATCCTTCGACTTTGGCAGCATCCTTGATGTCCGTAATATCTTCAGGAAGAATGAAAAAAATACGCTTTCGTCCCAGACGGCCCATAAATAGACCCATTTCAAGCATTGTATTATCCCGAACCGATGCGTAGTACTTCCCGCGAATTTTGGATATGTCATCCGGATGGAAGATAAAAATGGCAAAGTCCGTCGTGCGTACCTCAGCTTCCAGATCGTCCATGGTATAACTGCTTGGATTAAATACCCCCGAGTACCACGGGGTGACTTCGGCTGAAAAACGCAAGTTTTCGTGTACAGCGGCTGCAATCGGCTTCGCTTCCAGCGAGCAGCCAATAAAGACTCTCGGCTTTAACGTTTTCATCACTCCGCCTCGCTTAAACGGTAATGGGATTCAATTGTTATATTATACCATAAACAGCAGAGTAAGTCTGGAAACGTTTGAATGGTATGGATGATACCGTTCGCTATAGTGTATGTGCATAAGGAAAAGGATTCCTTTGCTATTGACTAGAAAATAAAAAAAAGCCCGTAATTGTCACAGTTGGGTGACTGCACTGTTATATTTGAAAGCTTCGGTCATAGAATAAAGGAGCAGGTTGCACCATTCGTAAGCTTTGCTGATCCCGGTGTGCCTGTATGACCGCTGGAGCAGTCCAGAGGCTGTTTTATGCGTGTTTTTGCTGGGTTGCTTGTTTAGACCCGGTCACATTGGTGTTATATAATAGAAGTACAAGCAAGTTAGCTTTGGTGTTTAAGCGGAATTGAATGATTACAGGTTTGGAGTCACGTTTGAACTTATGTTCACACAGGAACGAAGAGTGCAGAACCCATCTGTAGAAGCGAAGCGTTCGCGTTTATCACAGGATTATTCCTTTTGAGAAAAGGAATCAAAAAAATCCGGGGATAACAGCGATCGAAAGAGGGTACTGCAATCGGAGTGGTTAGGTGTGAAACAAGGTGTTCAATGTTGAATCTCTGTAATGTTTCCATTCGTTTAACCAAACACGGCTAACCACAAAACACAGAAAGGATCAGGATACCATGAGTCCCCGAAGGACAATCTCCCCAAGGACAATCTGGAAACGTTACGATCTCTCATACACATAGCGCCCCTTGTAGAGTAAATCAACCGGTTCAAAAAAACGGCTGACTCTGCGAAAGAGGGGATTGGGATGAATATTCGAAGGACGTACACGATGATTTCTTCCAGGCTTACCTTTTGCAGGGTACGGTCGGTCTAAAAAACCAACTACAAACTGCGAGGGAACCTGTATGAAGAGAACATCGTTAACCGTACAACACGTGAAGACAGAAGCGATCAAGTTTGCAATTATGTTACTTGGTACATTTATTTTGGCATTTGCTTATTATCACATTAACTTTCAGAATCATTTATCGGAGGGCGGATTTGTCGGTCTTGCCCTGCTCGGAAAATATGCAACGGGTTTATCGCCGGCGATCGGCATGTTGCTACTCGACATTCCTGTCATGATCCTGGCCTGGTTCATTAAAGGCTGGAAATTCATGATCCAAGCGTTGCTTGGTGTGGGTGCATTTTCCCTATTCTATGATGGCTTTGAGCGCTACTCCACACTGGTGATGAATTTTAACGGAAACCTGTGGATTCCTGCGGTACTGTCTGGTGTATTGACCGGGATTGGTGCGGGAATAGTACTTCGCTTTGGTGGAGCGACAGGCGGAGACGATATTCTCGCCGTGCTCGTCAGCCGCTGGAAGGGATGGAAGCTGGGAACGGTTTTCTTTGTCAGTGATGCGTTCGTTCTAGGATTGTCACTCTTCTTTCTTCCGGTAAAAGAAACTTTATATACAATTCTGGCTGTATGGATTGCCAGCAAAATGATTACGTATGTGGTCAGCATTCCGGCTCGCGGTACGGTGGTTACAACATCTGCTGTAAAATTGCCGATTCCATCGGTTGCCGCTAAAGCGGTCAATGCGGCTGCAACACGGACTTCCGTGGCACAAGGCGTAACGCATTGAGCAGGCATTTCAGAATAACCCATAGTTTATATGGCATAAAAAGTATTCGGGCTTTATCAAGCTTTGACTGGTTTGAAGCAAGCTCTGATTTAGAGAGGAATCCCTTTTGTCTGCAGACTCTGCAACAAGAGGGATTTTTTGTTATGCATTAGGACTGCTTTTGGAATACTTTTGAATACATATATGGAATATTAGTGTATTAGATGTAAAATTATGATTTAAGAGAACGAGCAATTTGTCCATCCTGATTATGGATAATGGCTCGAATATGATGTTTGGTGCTCCATGCTTTAGCGGCATTAACAGCCTCCACTTTGGTATCATAGGTGGAATGGTAGTCGGATGTGCCCTCTTGTTTAATGGCCCAGCCAGATTCTGTTGGTACAACATGAATGTTGTGATGACTCTTGGATGAAGAGACAGGCTCGGAGTGGCGCCGATTCCGGGAGGAAGATTTCGAAGGGGACGGCTCTTTATGCTTCGGTGGAGATGATGTACGAGAAGACGAATCGGAACCTGAAGCCGTATGATCAGGGTGATTCTCATCCCATTCCTCCGCCTTGGCTGTTGCAATGGCAATGGCCCGTCCTTCTTCATATCCGTCATCAAGCAGAGCGTTCGCAATGTCGATCGCTTTATGCCGGATCCGTGGCTTTAGATTTTTCATGGATACCGGGTAGTCGTTTTTGTTCCATGGCATACGTTATCCCTCCTGAAATAGTATGGATTAGTAGTATATTACCCTTAGGCCCACAGGCAAATCAGGATAAATGCCAAACCAGTTCTCCTCCCTTTTCTATACTTCCGGGGGCATAGGGCGTATAATACGTTGATGAAGAAAATTGGATAAAATCAAACATAAGAACCAATATAAAGGAGAACGTACATATGTTCAGTTTAAGTCTGGCTCTTCCGATGTTATTCACCATGCTGATCCATGCAACAGATAGTCTATCTTATGCACTTCGTCTTGGCGGCTTACGTACACGTCGGATAGCTCTTGCGATATCCCTCGCAGGCATTTTGCTGCTCGTCTCCCGCACATCCAATATGGCACAGGGCCCCATGATCGGTAGTTTGGTGGATGCCGCCACCCGTGGAACAAACCCGTACTTTGCAACGCAACTCCATTGGTTAATGGGGGCGGCAACGATAGGAACGGCGTTAGCTATCCTCTGTTTCCCAACGATGGTCAAACTCTCATCCAGAATGGTCGTACATTTTGAAGCGGCAGGTTCTATTCCTGCAATGGTTCGCGGTATGCTGAAGAGAAGCAAGATTAGAAATGCAACGTATTACATTACCCCGTTATCCTGGAAGATGGCCAAGCGATTGGTTCATCATGGAATGCCCAGACAATTGATGATGCTAAATGTAGCGGTGACCGCAATCTATACCACGGGTGTCCTGTCCAGTTTGTACGCAGCGTATCTTTACCCAGCGCAGGCTGTAGCTGCATCCCAATCAACCGGGCTCATTAACGGAATAGCGACTATTTTACTAACCATCCTGATTGATCCGCGAATTTCCCTGCTTAGTGACAAATCATTACGTGGCGAGATCCGTTTGGATCGGATGAACCAGATCTATGGCTGTATGCTTGTATCCCGTCTGTTCGGGACGGTCTTAGCACAGTTGCTATTCATTCCATTCGCGTACTGGATCGGTTGGATTGTAAGTATGATGTGATGATAGAACTGGCATTATCAGGATTGTAACCATACAATTCCGAGGGCCAGTTTTTTTGAATTCCGGCTCAAAGTGAATCGGAAAAAAGACAAAAAGACTTATTTTGTATTGAAAATTTACATAATAAGTTATTAAAGTGCAAAATATTTAAAACAAATGGTGGTATACTTATTTAATATGGGTTATTATGAAATAGGAATGTGTTTTCACTTTAATTCCCAACATATGATAAAAATTACCTGTTACAAGTTGTGATGCTTCAGATAACTCCCATTTTTTACCACTAAAAGGCAACCAGACGTCGTTCTCTTTGCTTCTCCTTTACAAGTCACTTATTCCAAGGTATCAACCCTCTGATTAGATTTCATTAAGCTGTAATGAATATTATTTTGCGTATAACACAGAACAATGAACATAATTAAACCGAACAGTCTGTTTTTTTGAATTGCAAGCCTAGCATTCTTGAACGAACTTGTATCAGAACGGCTATTTACACCACCTGTCAGACCGAATAGTCAGTCTTCTATCTCGTGAGTCATCCTTTACTAAATTTTTATTTAATATTGGGGGGAGACCTGCTCATGATCGTTATGATTGATAATTTTGATTCTTTCACGTATAACCTTGTGCAGTACTTCGCTGATTTGGGTGAGAGCATAAACGTGTATCGTAATAATGCGATTACGGTGAAAAAATTGGAAGAGATCTCTCCTGATTATATCGTGATTTCTCCAGGTCCATCCAATCCGTCTAATGCCGGAGTTTCTCTTGAAGTGATACGATATTTTGCTGGGAAAATTCCCATTCTTGGTGTATGTCTTGGCCATCAAGCGATCGCGCAGGCGTTTGGAGGGAAAGTGGAGTCAGCCATGCATCTGATGCACGGTAAGTCTTCGGATATCTCGCATGATGGTAAAACATTGTTCGAAGGACTGCCGGCCGTTCTGAATGTGGCAAGATACCATTCGCTTATTGTCAATCCTGATCTGCCTGAAGAATTGGAAGTTACGGCATGGTCTAGCGAAGGGGAAGTGATGGCACTTCGCCATAAGAAATGGAGTATAGAAGGAGTGCAGTTCCATCCGGAATCCATTATTACTCCATCGGGCAAACAGATTCTGGCTAACTTTTTGCAGAACTGCTCTTCCCCAAAGACAGAATCCGACTCAAGTTACGTTACGCTCTAAACTCACTTCTCAAGGAGGTATTCTTGAATGAAGCAATCCGATGCCAATCCGTACATCTTATTTGATTTTGTAGGCGAGGATCGTTGTAAACAGCGTAAAATTTTCACGAATCCTGTTGAAGTCATTAAGGCAACATCCATTGAAGAGGTAAAACCGGCTTTGAGGAAAATTCAGGACGCGGTTAATAAAGGATATTATGCAGTAGGTTATGTATCTTACGAAGCTGCGCCGGCTTTCGATCCCGCTTTTCGAGTTCATTCAGATGTGGTTTTACCGCTCATATGGTTTGGTATTTTTGAAGGGTATGATACAGGCTATGCATCCTCATCTAATGAGTATCAGATCTCAGGATGGGAACCAACGGTTACAGAGAAAACTTATCATCAAAATATACATAAAATTCACGAAGCCATCGCGCGGGGAGACACCTATCAGGTCAATTATACGATGCGCCTTCGATCAGAGTATGAGGGTGATCCCTACGCTTTTTATACAAAGTTATGTGACGCACAGCAGGCGGATTATTCAGTCATGCTGCAACTCGGTGATATCAGCATTTTGAGTGCTTCACCTGAATTATTCTTCAAGAAGAATGGAAATCAGCTGGAGACTCGTCCGATGAAAGGAACAGTGAAACGGGGGCTTTACCAGAAACAGGACGACGAATTGGCCAAGTGGTTGCAGCAATCCCCGAAAAATCGGGCTGAAAATGTGATGATTACAGATTTGCTCCGGAATGATCTTAGTGTTATTGCCGAGACGGGAAGTGTACATGTACCGAGACTTTTTGATATTGAGAAATATTATACTTTGTTTCAAATGACCTCTACGGTTACAGCAAATACAAGGTCCCACATTCAGTTAGAGGACTTGTTCACAGCACTTTTCCCCTGTGGTTCTATCACTGGGGCGCCGAAAATCAGCACAATGGATTTAATCTATGAACTGGAAGATACACCAAGAGAGATCTATTGCGGATCGATTGGTATGTTAAGTCCGGATGGTTCATCCGTTTTTAATGTAGCGATTCGAACAGTGTGGATTGATCATCAGCGCAATCAGGCTGAATATGGTGTGGGCGGAGGGATCACTTGGGACTCGACAGCTTCGGATGAATATGCAGAGGCCAAAACTAAAGCGTTGATGCTAACGGAACAAAAGCCGTATTTTGAATTATTGGAATCGCTTCGATTGGAGAATGGGCAGTATTCGCTCTTGGAACGTCATCTTGACCGAATGATGGATTCTGCATCCTATTTTAACTTTGGGGCGGATAGAGAGGTTATTCAGAATGAACTTACAAATTATGCCAGAAAACATGCGATCGGCCTGCATAAGGTCAGAGTGTTGTTATCTCCATTGGGAGAAATTTCGATTGAGAGCACACCTTTTATAGACCGAAGAGAAACACAGATGGTAGCTCTCGCAAAATCACCAATTTTGTCCAATCAGCGCTACTTATATCACAAGACAACGTATCGGGACATGTACGATGTTCATCGCATGGCATCTGGAGATGCTTACGATGTTCTTCTGTGGAATGAGCATAGAGAACTTACCGAATTCATAACAGGAAATGTGGTCATTGAGCAACAAGGTAAAAAATACACACCACCAAGAGATAGCGGATTGTTAGCAGGCACATTCCGAAATCAGCTCTTGAATGACGGAATTCTCGAAGAAAAGGTATTAACGTACAGAGACATAATTGGTGCAACAAATATATGGCTTATTAATAGTGTCCGTGGGTGGGTCTCAGTGAAAATTTCACAGGAAAGTCTGGATCATTCGTTACAGGAACTCACCGTTACCTCAGGGCAGTGAAAGGAGAACACGTTCGAATGTCATTTCATGTTAATCTCCAACGTTATATAAGAAATGAGCTTCCAGTTCAACAACTTTCAATATCCATGCGGGCAACGACCTCTTATGGCAATAGAAATAAACGTTATATCCCTGCCGCTGCTTCTACGGTATTAAAGACGCATGAACATTTCAAATATGGTCAGAGACCGAAACTGTGGAAATCACAATCAAATCTATTAGCTGGAGAATCAGCAATCCTGGTAGGGAAAGCACTTGACTATTCTGGATATCCCCAGACGCTTGCTGAGGCTTTTGATCTGACTGTTAGGAATAATCCAAAGAAGAAATTGCATTATAAGATGAAGAATGGAGAAGTCCGAATATCAGATTATTCGGATTTGTCACAGCATGCAGAGAGCATCCTTCAAGGGCTAAGTCAACAAGGTGTCCAGCCGGGAGAGTCTGTCATTTTGCAGATTGAACGTATAGATCACTTCGTAGCTGCAATCTGGGCTTGTATACTTGGCGGTATGAATCCGGCGCCACTGAAGCCAGCTCTTCATTTGCCAACCGATCACGTGGATCACCTGAAGCTGAAGCAGGTGTGGAAGTTATTGGATTATCCGCTCATTGTAGGAGATTTCGCTGGAATTTTTGAGGAGGAGGGTAAACGTGAAGGAGCGGTAATTTCGATAAACGAGCTATCGCAGCATAACCGTTGCCGGAATAGGCACAGTAGTGAGCCACACGATCCTGTCCTTACCCTCTTTACATCAGGAACGACAGGTACTCCGAAGTGTGTCCGGTATCAAAATCGCCAGATCCTTGCGAATATTATAGGTATCAAACAACATTTGGGCTTGACTTCCGAAGAGATTACTTTGAATTGGATGCCTCTCTATCATGCTGGTGGATTGCTAACCAATCATATCCTCGGAGTTGTGTTGGGCTGTGAGCAAGTGTTAAGTTCTGTTGAGCGTTTTTTGAACTTTCCCACTTCATGGCTAGAAGATATAGAGGAGCATCAAGTCACATTCACCTGGGCTCCTAATTTTGCCTATGCACAGCTGAATCAGCATAAAGCCGTCCATGCCCGGCCATGGGACTTGTCATCCATTCGAACCATATTGAATGTAGGTCAACCGATTTCAGCTCGCACAGGCAAAGAATTCCTACATCAGTTAGCTCCATTTGGACTTAAAGCTAATAGCATTGTTCCTGCATATGGAATGACTGAGTTTTCGGGAAGTCTCTGCTTCAGTAGAACGTTTGATCAGTCCGATACAGGTGGAATTCAGCATATTGTGAAGGGATCATTGGCTGGGGAATTAATCTTTGCAGACTCCCCCAATACGGAAGAAACAATAGCTTTTGCCGAGATTGGAGAGGTAATTCCCGGAATAAGTCTGCGTATAGTCAATGATTATAATGTTCCGCTTCCCGAAGCTCATGTGGGGAGAGTTCAGCTCAAGGGAGATTCAATCATAACGGAATACTTCAAGAACAAGGAAGCAACTAACAACGTATTGACTAACGATGGGTGGTTGGAATCCGGTGATCTCGGTTTTGTAAAAGGTGGCAGGTTGACGTTAACCGGCAGAGAAAAAGATGTACTGATCATGAACGGAAAAAATCTTTACAACTATGAAATTGAAGCAGTGATGAAGCAGGTATACGGTGTTGATGCTGATTACGTGGCAGCAGCAGGAATTTCTGGCGGAGAGTCGGGCAATGACCAGCTGTTGTTATTTTATTCACCTCTAAATGATGATGAAGGCTTAAATATGTTCGTCATTCAGGAGATGAGAGGCAACATATCGAGACAATTTGGCGTAAATCCCAGATATATTGTTCCGGTAAGCAAAAGGGAATTCCCTCGTACACCTACAGGTAAAATCCAGCGACTACAACTTGTAGATTTACTACTGGATGGCCAATTTGATGAAACGCTCAACCGAATAGATTGTATGCTGCATGAACGTCAACAGGTTCAGAAGATGATGGAAGAGGAAGTTGCAGCAACTTCTGTTGAAAAGGATACATGTGAACAGGCGGAAGAAAAGGATTCCGAAGCAGCGCAGATCCAGCAGGACAAGTGTTGCATAATTCACTATACATCAGAGCAGGTTCATTGCCATGAAGCTCTGGTGTACACCAAAGTACGTAAATATATAAAGGAACATAATGTACATCTTGACCGAATTGAAGTGTACAGACAATCTCATATAGGTGAAGGGGCATCGCTTTCTTCGGAGTATTATCCATTTCTTGAAAAAGCATTTCAATCCGTCTTGGGATTGACCGAGGTGGCCAGCCATGATGATTTTTTTCAATTAGGTGGTGACTCCCTCCGCATGACTCGTCTGCTCGCGATGATTGCTTCCGAGTATAAGGTGCGTATTTCGATACAGCGTTTTTTCAGACAAGCAACCATCAACGGAATTCTTCAGGAATTGCAGAATACGGAACCGTTAAATAACCATACTCCTATCCCGGTTCAGCAGCAACGGACGGAGAAACTTCCGCTTACCATGAAACAAAAAAGTCAATGGGTCCTGCACATGATTGCTCCAGAGAGCGCCTTTTATACCAATACATTTTCGATTCACTTTACGGGTGTTTTTCATATATACAAACTTCAGAATGCTCTACATGCACTGATTATGCGGCATGAGGCTTTGCGTGTCCGCTATGGTATTCAAGACGGGGAACCTTATCAGTATGTTAAGGAGCCAGCATCTGAGATTGAAATTCGACGAGTAGATCTTACCCAGCTACAGGAACATGAAAGACATGTTGGAATTAGGATGGAGATTGATCAGGAAGCAAACTTGCGGTTTGACCTTATGAACGATGCATGTCTTCGGTTGTGCCTGATTGATTGCGGCCCGGACAAGCATATTCTAGTTGTATCCATGCATCACATTATTTCTGATGGCTGGTCAGTAGAGATTTTCACCAACGAATTGGTGCAATTATATGAATCGGGGTTGGAAGATTCACATCGAATGTTGACGCCACTTTCTGTATCCTACTCCGATTATGTGCTGTGGCAATCATCCATGGAGCAAGGTAGTGATTCTGCCCTGCGGGAACTAAAAGGTTACTGGATTAGTAAGCTAAACAGAACATTACCCATCATACAAGTACCCTATGACTTTCCATATTCTGAGGTTAGAACGTACAGAGGAAATACGCTCGAACGCATTGTAGACTCCCAATTAACCTCCCGGACATTAGCAAAGGCAAATAGGTCAGGGGTTACCCTCTTTATGCTTTTATTCGCGGTGTATGGCTACCTGATTCATCGTTTTACCAGACAGCCCTATATCCCCATTGGTACCGTAATGTCCAACAGGATCCGTGCTGAGGTGGAGAAGCTCATTGGATTTGTAGCGAATACCGTTATTTTACCGGTCGAGTTTAGTGAAGATATGACGTTTGATGATCTACTGCAACAGGTTAAAGATATATCCTTGGATGCTTATCAACATCAGGAAGTACCTATAGAAATGCTGCTACCTGACCTTTCGTATCATATGGCACCAGGATTAACACCGGGTTTTCAAGTCATGTTTACATTGCAAAATGAATTCACACACCACTATCAGCTTCAGAATTTATCTGTACAGTTGATGATTGAAGCAGGAAGTACATCCAAGTATGACTTGATTCTACATGTATATGAGGAGTCAGATATTCTTAGGCTGCGTATGGAATACAACACGGATGTGTACCGAATGGAGACCATCGAGAGGCTTCTCGAATTCTATATCACCATGCTGGAAGGGGTTGTTGAGCATTAAGCTGTCGAGTCTGAATACAATGCCTGATACCGAGAGGCGTATGCTTCTGGAGCAATTCAATGATACGAAGACCACATACCCGTTAGAAGCAACACTCGTC
This sequence comes from Paenibacillus sp. RRE4, assembly GCF_031844205.1. NCBI lineage: Bacteria > Bacillati > Bacillota > Bacilli > Caryophanales > Paenibacillaceae > Paenibacillus > Paenibacillus sp. RRE4. Next base: position 3,052,400 of record NZ_JAUZUT010000001.1, on the reverse strand, counting down.
AGTTTGTTTGAGGAACAGGCGGAAAGTTGCAGTGCACGAATTGCCTTACGTTATGAACATACTGAGATGACATATGCCACATTAAATAGTAAAGCCAACCGTTTGGCGATATTTCTTCGACAGCAAGGCGTCAAACCAAATCAGGTTGTAGGCATTTTGTTTTCACGTTCACCTGGAATGGTTATCAGCATACTTGCCGTGCTTAAGGCAGGTGGAGCTTATATGCCGATTGATCCCGAGTACCCCAAAGAGCGTATTCAATACATGCTTGAAGATAGTAAAGCACAATTCTGTATTACGGAAGACCAGGAGCTTCTGCCTGAGGATGTATCAATTAAGGCAATCGTTCCCGATCTACTGGATGACGATCAAATAGAAGGCGTCTACGCAACTAATCTGAAACAAGTGAATCAACCATCGGATTTGGCATACATCATCTACACCTCAGGATCAACGGGAAAACCAAAAGGGGTCATGATTGAACATTCCAATGTGGTCAGGCTGCTTTTTAATGACCGAAACTTGTTTGACTTTACCAAAGAAGATGTGTGGACACTGTTTCATTCATTCTGTTTTGATTTTTCGGTGTGGGAGATGTATGGGGCGTTATTGTATGGTGCCAGATTGATTATAGTTCCTCTGAATGTAACAAGAGAGCCAGCACAGTTCTTATCGTTACTGCAGAAGGAACAGGTCACCATTTTGAACCAAACTCCGACGGCCTTTTACCGAATCGCTAAATTGGAAGTAGAGTCAGACTTGCATACATCGCTGGCTGTTCGAAAGGTGATTTTTGGGGGAGAAGCTCTTCAACCTATACAACTACTGGAATGGAAGAAGAAATATCCTCAAACTCAACTCATTAATATGTATGGCATTACGGAAACAACGGTTCATGTGACATATAAGGAAATGGAATGGGATGATATCCAAGCCAAAATAAGCAACATTGGAAAACCCATTCCTACGCTTCAAATTTATATTCTCGATGAACAGCGGGAATTGGTTCCGATTGGTGTGGAAGGGGAAATTTATGTTGGTGGTGCAGGCTTGGCCAGGGGATATCTGAACCGAGAAGAACTGACCGCCGAACGGTTTGTTCCCCATCCCTTTGCCGCCTCACAGCGGTTATACAGAACTGGAGATCTGGCCCGCTGGCAGATGAACGGTGAACTTGAATATTTGGGAAGGATCGATCATCAAGTGAAGATCAGAGGTTTCCGAATCGAGCTTGGTGAGATCGAATCCAGACTTCTGGAAATCGATGGAGTACAGCAAGCGGTTGTAACGGTCAGGGAAGCGGATACTGGAGAGAGTGTTCTCTGTGCATATTACGTTTCTGATCGACTTCAGCAGAGCAAAGATTTAAGAACAAGACTATCCCAACATCTGCCACGGTATATGCTGCCTGCTCATTATATTCAAATGAAGACTCTGCCAATGACACTGAGCAACAAAGTCGATACGAGAGCACTTCCCGCTCCTAGCAACAGTGTGACTCCAACAGATGTTACCGATTTGGTTATGCCAAGCCATGAACTAGAATGGCAGATGCTGAACATCTGGCAGGAAATGCTGGATAACCGCAATATGGGTGTAGAGTGTGACTACTTTGAGCTTGGTGGAGACTCTATTCGTGTCATTGAACTAATCAGCCGAATGAACAGAGAGCTTGGACTACATATCCAAATTTCTGATATGTATGATTATCCAACGATTCGCAATTTGGTTAGACACCGAAGTACTCATCTTGAACCTGATAACGTCCGGAACGAGATAGAGATGGAGTTATTACAGATGCGCACCGAGTGGCTTGCGAACCCGGCATTACGAGCCTTGTTACCCTCCGATGTGGAAGATGTGTATCCCATGAGTGATATTCAACAGGGAATGGTGTTCCATTACATGAAAAATGAAGGTCTGGGTGTATATCACGATCAGTTTATATATCAGATTCATGGGCATCGAATTCAGGTGCTTAATCTTCAAACGGTGATGAATGAACTCATAAGCAGGCATCCCATTCTGCGTACTGGTTTTAATATTTCTGATTTTCCCGTACCTGTCCAATATAGTTGTGAACGTATAGATTTTGAAATTCAGGAGGTCGTGCTGGAACATCGGGATACTGAATCGATAGAACAGGAAATTCGGAATTATATGGAGCTTGATCGGAAGCGACCATTTGATATTGAGCATGCTCCGCTCTGGCGCCTGGTGATTTTCAATTCCACGGAGGAGTCATATGTGGGGTGGATCTTTCATCATGCCATTCTGGATGGATGGAGCGTTGCCGTCTTTATGTCGGAACTACTGAATTTGTACGGTGCTCTCAAAGGAGGGGAAGTCAGTGCCTGATCCGTTAAAAACGAGCTATAAAGATTATGTTATAGATCAGATGGCACAATCTCGAAATTCTTCTATTATGGAGTATTGGCGTGAAGAGCTACTGGATTATCGAAAATACTCATTCACAGAACAGTCCGAGATTCATCATGGCAATTCAGTAGCTAATTCAAGCGTGACTCTCCTTCCATCGGAACTTTACACCCAGTTACAAGAAGCGGCACGTCATCAGCGTGTTACTGTAAAATCCCTATGTTTGTCTGCATTCGTCACTTCATTATATATGTTGTCATATGAAGATGATATCCTAATCGGGCTTGTCGAGAATGGACGTCCTGTTCACGAGGATGGCGCCCGCATATTGGGCTGTTTCCTGAATACAGTCCCTTTGCGCACGCAATTTGATTCTCTAGTGAACTGGGGAGACATTATTCAAGATGTGTATCGTAAACAAACCGAACTCAAAAAATATGGCCGATTGTCCCTTGTTCAGATTCTAAATGCAATTGGGGAGCAAAGCAGCCGAGAAAATCCGTTGTTTGATATCGCCTTTAACTATATTGATTTTCATGTATATGAGACTGTGAAACAAGGAATGTTTGAATTTAAGTCTTACAGCTATGAGAAAACAAATACGCTCCTCGATTTCAGTATTTCAGTAACGCTGGGTGAGTTGTCCGTCAAAATGGTGTCATCTTATCCGACAGCATTTACAGATCGGTTGCTTGAGGTATATCTGAGAGTTCTTGATTGCTTGCTTACCAAACCGGAACAGAAGATCGATACAGCCGATATTATCACGGAGGAAGAACACAAGTTACTCGAAACTTACAATGACACAACGGCCGAATATCCTCATGAGGCAACCGTTGTGGAACTGTTCGAGCAGCAGGTGATACAGCAATCTGAGCGAACTGCAATTGTTATGGGAGAGGAGAAGTTATCCTACCGAGAATTCGGTAAGCGAGTGGATCAGTTTGCCATTCAGTTGCTCGAGTCTGGCGTTGAACCCGGACAAAATATTGGACTTATTTCAAGGCGGTCCATAGAGATGATAACGGCCATTTTCGGCATTTTGAAAGCAGGATGTACCTATGTTCCGCTGGATCCGGAGTTCCCGACTGAGCGAATTCATACGATGCTTGCAGATAGTGGTGTGGCTGTACTTATCGCTGAAAAAGGTCTCTTTATCAGTGGATATGAAGGCAAGCAGCTCAATCTGATCCAGCAAGAACGGTTGCATAGTGACTGCGAGCGACAATCAGCGGACATCTTCACGAAATGCCACAGATCTGCTGAAGATGTAGCCTATATCATGTATACATCGGGGTCTACAGGTAAACCGAAGGGTGTGCAAACGACACATCGTAATATTGTGAAGACCGTAATCAATAACGGTTTTATGGATATTCATGAAACGGACCGGATGTTGCAACTCTCCAACTATGCATTCGATGGTTCAACATATGAAATATTTGGTGCTTTACTAAACGGAGCTACACTTGTATTAATTCCCAAAGAAAAAGTTCTCAACGTATCGGAGCTTGCTGATACGTTGGAGAATGAACGAATCACTTCGGCTTTTATGACTGCTGTACTGTTCAATGCCGTTGTGGAGTGGGATGTTCAATGTTTGAAACATGTGAGAAGGCTATTCTTTGGCGGAGAGGCTGGATCCAAAAAGCATGTGGAGAAGGCTCTGCAGGTTCTGGGGAATGACCGGATTGCTAACGGATATGGTCCAACTGAAACGACCGTTTTTGCAGCGACTTATCTGGTCAATCAACAATTGCTGCATTATAACACAGTTCCCATCGGAAGACCTGTTCACAATACCCAGGCTCATGTAATGAATCGAAAAGGACAACTTCAACCTGTTGGGGTACCCGGCGAGTTGTATATTTCCGGTGATGGACTTGCGTCAGGTTACCAGCATCAGGCTGAATTAACCGAAGAACGTTTTGTAATCGGTCCTTCTGGAAAAAGAATGTACAAAACAGGTGATCTCGTTCGCTGGTTGCCGGACGGAAATCTTGAGTACATGGGGAGACTGGATCAGCAAGTGAAAATTCGTGGAAATCGAATTGAGCTTGGCGAAATTGAGAGCAGGCTATCCAGGATTGAATCGATCAAGGATGCTGTGGTTATAACAGAAAAGGATGAGCACGGACATGCCTATTTATGCGCGTATATCGTCCCAGGTGACAACAAAACTCCTGTGTTGCACTGGAAAAAAGAGCTGAGGAAGACGCTGCCTGAATATATGGTTCCGAATGCTTTCGTTATACTGGAAAGCTTCCCCATGACACTGAACGGTAAGCTCGATCGCAAGGCACTTCCCAAGCCCACGAGAAGACAGACCAACCATTTTGTCGCTCCGGCTAATGTATTTGAAGAGAAATTAGCACATATCTGGGAAGAGATTCTGGATATACAAAGCGTGGGAGTAGAGGAGCATTTCTTTGAAATCGGAGGGCATTCACTTAAAGCTATGATGCTTGTGGCTAGAGTGCAGAAGGAAACCGGCGTAAAGGTTTCACTACAGGATGTATTCATCATGCCTACGATTCGAGAGATGGCCATGTGGATCATGACAGCACGCTCGACAGACCAGCCTGATGAGGAGCTTTTGCCTGCACCCTACAGGGACACGTATCCGGCGTCTTCCATTCAACAAAGGATGTACATTGTTCAGCAAATGGAAAATGCAGCTGTAAGCTACAACATGCCTTTTCTGCTCCGATTAAAGGGCAAGCTGGATTTAAATGCTTTGGAGAAATCAATGCAGATGCTGATTCAGAGACACGAGACATTGAGAACTTCATTTGAGTTGCACCGTGGTGAACTGCGGCAGCGTATTCATAGAGCTGATCAAATATCTCTGGAATCTTTGCGCGTCGAAGAAGTTGCATTAGCAGGGACGGAAGAATCGGCTATCCAGTCGTTTGCTGAACAATTCATTCGGCCATTTGATCTAGGAGAAGCCCCTTTGTTCCGAAGAGGTTTACTTCGGATGAATGAGGAGAGTCATGTGCTATTGCTTGACCTGCATCATATCATTTCGGATGCACGCTCAATAGAGATTCTAATATCGGACTGGGTTAGATTATATCAGGGGCAGACTCTTTCGGACATGGGCGTGCAGTACAAGGATTATGCTGTCTGGGAGCAGGAGAAATATCTTCAACAAGAGGCATACAGCAAAAGTCAGGATTACTGGCTGTCCTTGTACCAAGCCGAAGTCCCGGTTCTTGAAATACCAACAGACCATCTGCGCTCTCCGATCCGCAGATTCGAGGGAAGTCGGGTGAATGTAACGTTAGATACTGCTCTCGTGAGTCAATTAAAAGAAGCGGCTAAGGCCAACCAACAGACCTTATTTATGCTAATGATGGCATCCTATCAGATTCTGTTGTCCAAATATTCAGCGGTGGAAGATGTTATCGTGGGCACTCCTTTCACATGTAGAGATACCATTCAGCATGAACGAATGGTAGGCATGTTTGCCAATACGCTGGCACTTCGAAGTGAACCCAAGGCAGAACTGTCGGTAAGCGTATATCTGGAAAAAATGAGAGAAATTACGCTGGCAGCATATCAATTCGGCCGATACCCACTGGAAGACCTGATAGATCGCCTGTCCCTGCCGTTTGATTCCAGCCGACATCCATTGTTCGATACGATGTTTATGCTACAGGATCAGGTACCCGCAGAGAAGCATATACCAGGGCTTGAGGTCCAGTATGCCGAGTGGGATCATCATACATCAAAATTTGACATGACATGGGTCTGCACATATTCGGAAGATGATATGACATTATCTGTTGAATACCGAACGGATTTGTGGGAATCGAATACCATAAAAAGAATTTTAAAGCATTATGTACATTTACTGCAGCAGATTGTGGCGTTCCCGGAACTGAAAATCGGGGAACTGGAGCTTGTAACCGAATCTGACATGGCACAGATAGAGGTATGGAATAACAGCGCTGCAGATTATCCTCAAGATGCTTCCGTTGCTGAGCTGTTTGAACAGCAGGTTGAGCTAGGTAACGAGAAGCCGGCTGTAAAGATGGATGGGTACCGTGTTACGTATGGGGAGCTAAATGATCGTGTGAACCGTCTTGCACGATATCTTATTTCACAGGACGTTCAGGCTGGGCAACGCGTCGGGCTAATTATGGACCGCTCCATTGAGGTTATTGTTGCAATGCTCGCCATCGTTAAGAGCGGAGGGGCGTACGTCCCTATTGATCCGAGCTTCCCTGCGGACAGGAAAGCGTTCATGTTGAAGGATAGCGGGGCAAGGTGGTTGATTGTAGATCATCCTGACCAGGTCCCTCATTATGAGGGAGAAGTTCTAATTTTTAATGAAAATATTTGGGCACAAGAGTCCAATCGGAATCCGGTGCTTGACCGAAATCATATGAATAACAGTGGAGATGACCGGTCTCCTGGCCCGGAAGATACCTTATATGTCATGTATACCTCTGGTTCCACCGGCACTCCAAAAGGAGTAATCACGACACACCGCAATGTAATCAAGACGGTCATTCATAATGGTTACGTTGATATCACCCCTGAGGACCGTCTGCTACAGATATCTAATTATGCGTTTGACGGATCGACGTTCGACATCTATGGTGCACTGTTACACGGTGCTGAACTTGTGTTGTTGAAACGGGAAGAGGTGCTGGACGGGAATGTTCTCGCCAAGGCCATTCGCGAACAACATATCACGATTGCTTTCATGACAACAGCCCTTTTTAACACGCTGGTAGATCTGGACCCAACATGCTTGAACCAAACTAGGAAAATTCTCTTTGGCGGTGAGAAAGTATCTGGAACTCATGTCAAAAAGGCCGTTGATTTGCTTGGAAAACATAGACTTATACATGTATATGGCCCGACAGAAACGACGGTATTTTCCACATTCTACTCCATCGTTTCTGATGAATATATCCCCATTGGTCAGCCAACGAATAACACAAAAGTGTATGTGCTGAACCAAGAAGGCAAGCAATTACCTATTGGTATTCCTGGCGAGTTGCATATAGGTGGTCCAGGGCTTGCCCAAGGATATTTGGGAAAACCGGAGCTCACCCGTGACAAATTTATAACTAGTCCGTTTGTTCCGGGAGAACGTCTATATCGGACTGGCGATTTGGTGAAATGGCTGCCAGATGGAAATCTCGAATTCATTGATCGAATAGACCATCAAGTGAAGATTCGTGGCAATCGCATTGAACCAGGGGAGGTAGAGGGACGCCTGCGCAAGCTGTCAGGTATCCATGAAGCGATAGTGATGGCGGATCGTGATGACCAGGGTCACTCCTATCTATGCGCGTACATTTTACTTCCGGATGGAGAAGCGAAGCAGTCTTTTCAAGAACTGGTAACGATCTGGAAGCAGGAACTCAAGCAGCAAATGCCTGAATATATGGTCCCAACCGTCTTCTCCATTTTGAATGAGATACCGCTTACTTCGAATGGAAAGATCGACCGAAAGAAACTTCCGAAGCCGACAATTGTACGAGGTCAGCAATATGTTCCAGCAGAGAATCCAGTCCAACAGAGCTTGATAGAGATATGGGAAAGCGTTCTGGGCATTAAGAAGATAGGCATACAGGATCATTTCTTTGAATTGGGCGGACATTCTCTGAAAGCCATGTTACTAGTAGGCAAGATCCACCAGGAACTTGAGGTCAGACTTACCTTGCTGGATGTATTCGAGACCCCAATTCTTCGGGACATGGCTGGATGGATTCAGAAGGCCGCTCGAAATCGATATAAAGCCATTGATCCGGCTCCAGTGATGCAATTTTATCCTGTTACATCGGTTCAGAAGCAAATCTACTACGCCCAGAAGTATGAAACCAGTGGAACAAGTTATAACATGCCGATGTTATTTGAAATATCAGGAGCATTAGACACCACTCGTCTGGAAGCATGTTTTAGGCGGCTTATCGCACGCCATGAAATCCTGCGGACCTCATTTGTCATGGAGAAAAGCGAATTAGTTCAACGGATTCATTTAATAGAAGAAGTGGAATGGAGACTTGAAAGGCGGACTATGGGTTCATTGGAGTCTTCGATCGAGGAATTGGATGGAACTGCAACATATCCAATGTCTGACGTAATGTCCACTTTTGTTAAGCCGTTTGATTTGGCAGAAGCACCGCTGATCAGGGCAAGTGTAATTGGAATCGATAAGGAACGGTATGTATTGGCGCTGGATACGCATCATATTGTTTCTGATGGGGTGTCTACTCAACTGATATACGATGAACTGTTTGATCTTTATCAGGTACGGGAACTTGATCCGATACGCGTCCATTACAAGGATTATGTAATGTGGAAACAGAACCAGCAGACGAGCAGTACCTATGAGGAAGCACAGCAGTTCTGGTTGGATCAGTACTCAGAATTTGAGAGTTCAGCAGAACTTCCAATGGATCGTGTACGTCCTGCCATTAGATCGTACCGGGGGGAATCCTATACATTTGGTTTGCCAAGTAAGAAGGTACAGGCATTGAAAAGAACAGCTGCCGGTTACGGTGCTACTCCATTCATCCTTCTGTTATCAGTGTATGGCCTGATGTTATCTAAATATACGGGTGAAGAAGACATCACTATAGGGGTACCGATAGCCGGACGAGAACATGTAGATGTGGAGCCCATTGTGGGGATGTTTGTAAACACGCTGCCTTTGAAGCTTAATCCGGCTGCTGATCTGACGGTCGGTGATTATATCCAGCATGTCAAAAAATATATGCTGGCAGTCAATGAACGAGGCATATGTTCTCTCAGTGATCTATTAGACAAACTTCATTTTCCTTTTCAACCTAACCGAAATCCTTTATTTGACACACTGTTTGTATTGCAGGATATGACGCTTCCTGTCAAAACGCTTCAGGATATATCTGTTCGCAAGTTGGATTGGCGTGGACAGCAGGCCAAATTCGATATGTCCTGGGTATGGCATGAAGACGGGGATGAACTCTTGGCTGAGGTTGAATACAGTTCAGATCTATGGGATCGGGTTACCATCGAACAAATGACTCGTCATTATGTTCATTTACTGGAACAACTATTGAATAGCATGGATACGAAAATTCGGGAGCTGGAGCTGCTTACCCCGCCAGAAAAAAAGTATTTTAGAGAGCTTAATAAAACAGATGCTGAATATCCAAGAGACTGGACTGTGACGGATGCATTTGAATTCATGGTATCAGAGCAACCTGAACACGAGGCACTCTTGTACGGTACAGAGATGGTGACTTATGGAGAACTGAACGAACGTGTAGACCGGATGGCGGCATTACTCAAAAGACGTGGAATTAAGTTTGGTGACTGTGTGGGACTTTTAACACATCGTAAACCGGAGATGATCATTGCCATTCTGGCGATACTAAAAGCAGGGGGAACGTACGTCCCCCTCGATCCCCAATTTCCGGAAGAGCGACTAACTTACATTTTACGGGATAGTGGAGCGCAATGGCTCATTATGGAGCAGGATCTGACTTTGGATTCCTACACGGGAACAATCATCCCGCTGCTCGAACCACAAGTTTATGCAGAGGGGAGTTCGATTAATACATCCAGCTCATATTCAGCAGAGCAGCCAGTCTATATCATGTACACCTCGGGTTCTACCGGAATACCCAAGGGTGTAGTTACGAGTCACCGCAACGTAGTGAAAACCTGTATCAATAACGGATTTGTTGAAATTGGGCCAGAGGATCGGATGTTACAGCTTTCCAATTATGCTTTTGACGGCGCCACATATGAAATCTTTGGAGCACTTCTTAATGGAGCAACGCTCGTGCTGATGCCTAATCAACACGTTTATGATGTGTCGTATCTTACACGCACATTAAGACAAGAGAGGATCACGAGTCTCTTCATGACAACCTCTCTGTTCAACACGGTAGTTGATTATGACGTACACAGTCTGCGTGGTATGTGGAAACTGTTTATAGGGGGCGAAGCAGCCTCGGTGAAGCATGTCATTAAAGCGCTGGATGTGTTGGGAGGACATCGGATTGTAAATGGGTATGGCCCGACCGAGACGACCGTATTTGCAGCAACGTACCCTATTGATGAGAGCGTAAGGAACACCGGGCGTGTTCCCATTGGCCGAGCTATTCATAATACAAGGCTCTATGTATTGAATAAATGGGGTCAGCCCCAACCTGTGGGGGTTCCTGGAGAATTGTACATCGGAGGCGAAGGTCTGGCTGCCGGATATTTGGGTCAACCGGAGTTGACGGAAGAAAGGTTTTTAACCCGGCAGATGGAAGGGGAAGATAGAGTCTATCGTACAGGAGACCTCGTAAGGTGGTTAGAGGATGGCACCATAGAATATCTGGGAAGATTGGATCAGCAAGTGAAAATTCGTGGAAATCGGATTGAGCTGGCAGAGATCGAGGATCGCATTCTTGCTCTACAAGAGGTCAACGAAACTGTAGTTACTGCACATCGGGATGACCAGGGGCATTCCATGTTGGTGGCGTATGTTGTGATTGACTCTGCAAGTGTGCTTGCCCAACATGAAATGAAAAACGAACATCAAGCCGAAAACTGGAGAAAAATCTTAAAAGAAACACTTCCTGAGCATATGATTCCATCCGTATTCATCGAGCTCTCATCCTTACCGCTTACACGGAATGGGAAGCTGGATCGAAAAGCGCTGCCTAAACCCGACATTGCAAGATGGTCTTCACATTATGTAGCTCCTTCAACACATACGGAGAAGGAACTGGCGCAATTATGGACTGAAGTTCTCAGCCATACACAAGTGGGCTTGTATGACCATTTTTTTGAAGTGGGCGGTCATTCACTAAAAGCAATGGTACTTATAGCAAAAGTACAGGAGAAATGGGGCATCAAATTAAGCATGCCGGATTTATTTGATGCTCCAACGCTGAAACAGATGGCTACATCGATTGATCAAGGAGATAAACAGAATCATGCTCGTATCCTGCGTGTCAATAAGCAAGTGGATTATCCCGTATCGTCGGCACAGAAGAGATTATATTTGGTTGAACAGTTCGAGGATACCTGCACAAGTTATAACATGCCCATGGTACTGATGATAAATGGTAAACCCGATGTGATCCGATTAGAGATTGCGCTTAAAGGACTTATTCGTCGGCATGAATCGCTAAGAACCTCCTTTAGAATGGTTGATGGTGAACTGAGACAGCTCATTCATGAATTGAAAGACACGGATTGGAAACTGGAACATAGTGCCGAGCCTGAAACGTTTGCAATTCTAGAGAGGGATGAACAGATTGCTCGGTATATTGGCACATTTGTCCGGCCCTTCGATCTTGGATGTGCACCGCTTATGAGAGCAGGTTTATGCGCACTTTCAGACAGAGAATATGTGTTGGTCATGGACATACATCACATTGTGTCCGACGGAGTAACTACCGGAATTCTGTATCAGGATTTGATTCAACTCTATCAGGGACATTCTCTTGATGAGATGACAGTTCAATATAAGGATTACACGGTGTGGATGAATGAACAAAAGAACAAGCCCTCCTACTTGACGAGTGAAGATTACTGGCTCAAGCGGTATGAGAAAGACGTCACCGTATTGGACATCCTCACAGAGGGGCGGCGTCCAAGCAGGAGACAATTCACAGGTTCTTCCCATACGTTTGAACTGGATACTGAGCTGAGTAGTGCAGTGAAACAGTTGGCGCAACAGACAGATGCCACACTTTTCATGGTGATGTTGGCAGCGTATAACATTCTTTTGTCCAAGTACACGGGGGAAAAGGATATTGTAGTGGGCATTCCTTTTGCGGGAAGAACCCATACAGATATCTCTTCCGTTACAGGCATGTTCGTGAACACTTTGGCGCTAAGACAAGAATTGTGTGGTGATCTTCCAATTCGTGAATGGATCGGTCATGTGCGCAGAAACACGTTGCTGGCTTATGAGCATGGAGTGTACCCATTGAATGAACTGATTGAGAAGCTGCAAATCACAAGAGACCCAGAGCGCAATCCTTTATTTGACACCATGTTTGTTCTACAGGATGCCAAACCCCGAACGGTAGAGCTGCAAGAGTTGCAAATTGAACCTCTAGATTGGACAAGTAATACTTCTAAATTCGATATGACGTGGGTAGTTCACGAGAATCAAGAATCTCTTAAACTGACCATAGAATATGCGACAGACCTTTACGAACATTCTCAGATGGAAAATATGGCGTTTCATTATGAGCATGTGATAAGGCAAATGTCTAGCTCTCCAGACATATTACTCGACGAGATCAGGCTGATTACTCCCTCGGAAGAGCAGAAGATATTGGGGCAGTTTAATGACACTTATGCAGAGTATCCGCGTGATCAAACGATCAGCCAGTTGTTTGAAATCCAAACGTCGCTTCGTCCCAATCAAACGGCGTTGGACTTTTATGGGGAGACGTTAACCTATCAAGAGCTTTACCAGAAAGCCTGTCAGCTTGCAACCTATCTTGAGCAAAGTGGCTTGCGCCGTGGAGATGCTGTTGGATTGCTGGCAGACCGTTCAGTTGACATGATTGTGTCAATCTTGGGAATCTTGCAAGCAGGGGGCGTATATGTTCCGCTTGATCCATCCCATCCACCGGAGAGAATGATCTATATGTTGGAACAATGTCATGCAAATATGCTCGTCGCTCCATCGGAAAGACCTCTCCATGGATTCAAAGGGTTCGTGGTTCCATTAGAAGAATCCAGTCGAACGTTATTAGAAAAAAATATATTATCTGCTCCATACGAGGGTAGTTCAAGGGCATTACCAGATGAAGCGAACACTCCAGCATACATTATGTATACTTCGGGATCGACCGGATTGCCGAAAGGTGTAGTCACTACACACCGAAATGTCATAAAGACAGCGATGAATAATGGATTTATCGACATCCGTGAACAGGATCGGATGTTACAGCTCTCCAATTATGCGTTTGACGGATCAACCTATGAGATTTTCGGTGCATTATTAAACGGTGCTACGCTTGTACTGATCAGCAAAGAAGACATACTGGATATCAACAAGCTTTCCTCAATCATGAAGGGTCAGAGGATCACATCTGCCTTTGTAACCAGTGTACTGTTTAATGCGCTGGTTGATCATGATGTCACTAGTCTGCAATATGTGCATCGACTATTCGTTGGAGGAGAGGCCCTTTCCAAATCGCATGTCATGCAAGCTCATCAATATCTGGGAGACGACCGGATTGCGAATGGGTATGGTCCGACTGAAACAACGGTCTTTGCAACGACATATAATGTCGGGCCTAATTTGACAGAGCATAGTTCGGTTCCTATAGGAAGACCCATTCATAATACGAAAGCCTATGTACTCAATGCGCAAGGCCAGCTTTTACCTGTCGGTGTAGCCGGTGAATTGTACATTTCCGGTGAGGGTGTAGCAAAGAAATATATCGGGGATGCAGAGCTGACGCAGAACAGGTTTCTGGAAGATCCATTCTGTATTGGTGAACGAATGTATCGGACAGGGGACAGAGTTCGATGGATGCCTGATGGCTGTATTGAATTTCTTACACGGATCGATCATCAGGTCAAAATTCGCGGGCACCGAATTGAACCAGGAGAGATTGAGTCTAGGCTGGTACAGCATTCTGATGTACAGGAAGCGGTCGTTGTTTCTCGACAGGACAATACAGGACATTATCTGTGTGCTTATATCGTTTCATCGGAGGGATTCCAAGAACAAGAGCTCAGAAAGTATGTTCAGCAGAGTTTGCCCGAATACATGGTTCCGTCGTACTTTGTACCGATTGCCAAGCTCCCGGTAACGCGTAACGGCAAGTTGGATCGAGGAGCTCTCCCTGCACCGGATCTGAATAGCATAAAAGAGGATTATCGTGCACCTGTAACTCAAGAAGAACAAATCTTGGCTCAAGTCTGGTCAGAAGTGTTGGGTGTGGAACGTGTGGGAATCGATGACAACTATTTTGTCCTCGGAGGGGATTCCATTAAATCCATACAGATTGCATCAAGACTCACTCGTTATCAGATCAGACTACAGGTCAAGTATTTAATGCTGTATCCGACAATTGCGGAGTGTGCCGAGTTTTTGGAACCTATGGAAATAAGGAAAGAGCAACCAGACATCATTGAAGGAGACATCCCTCTCACGCCGATTCAACAATGGTTCTTTGCACAAGGGTACAGCAACCTGAATCATTGGAATCAATCGATGATGTTGTACAACCCAGAAGGGTGGGATACGGACGCGGTAAAAGAGGTGTTCTATAAACTTTATGAACACCACGATGTATTACGTATCCGATTTGATATCAAGCCCGATGGCGTGGTACAGAGTGTTTCATCAATAGACAAGGATAAGGAATTCCCTGTGGAAATACACGAAGTAGAAACTCCCTGGGACGATGCCCACCTTGAACGTATTGCCACAGCGATTCAATCCAGGGTGAACCTGGAACATGACTTAATTCGGCTTGGTGTGTTCAGAACACCTGAAGGTGACCATCTGCTTATCGCAATACATCATCTTATTATTGACGGTGTGTCGTGGCGAATTCTGTTGGAAGATTTCCACTGCATGTATCAAGCTATTCTCCTAGGGGACAAGACGGTGAATTTGCCTGAGAAGACGGATTCCTATGCCTTCTGGAGCCGTGAACTTCAAAACATAGCCACGTCGGAAGAGGTGAAGCGTCAACAAGCCTACTGGCACAAGCTAAATCAGGAAGCACTACAACTTTGTGATCATCGTGATAAACCTGGTTTGCTCAAACAAAGCAAAACAGTGACTATGGAACTGGAACCATATAGAACACGCCAGCTATTGACTGAAGTTCATCGTGCGTATCACACCGAAGTCATGGATATTCTGTTGACGGCTCTGTCCATGACGTATGCAAAAGATGTTGTTATCGATCTTGAAGGACACGGGAGAGAAGGAATACTGGACCATGTGGATACCACAAGGACCATAGGCTGGTTCACCACGATCTATCCTGTGCTTCTCCGTACAGCTCATGAAGAACTTGATGAAGCGCTGCGTCATACGAAAGAAATGCTTCGTGGTATCCCCGGCAAAGGGAGCGGGTATTCAATCCTGAAATATCTGACTACCGTGTTCACTTTTGAGGGGGGGACGTGTAATCCCGATATCGTTTTTAATTATCTGGGGCAATTTGGAGGAGATTCACAAGGCGATTCATTCGCCGTATCATCCATGCCTATGGGAGAATTAATCAGTCCACTTAACAGAATGTCGCATTTCGAAGAGTGGAACTGTGTGGTCGATCAGGGGAAATTCCAATTGATCCTTCGTTATGATCCATCAAGAATGGATGAGAGAGAAGCTGTGGAGCAAGTAGCCCGCTACGGTTCGAATCTGGAGAGATTGATTGTATATTGCCTGACTCGTGAAGCCGAGGAATTTACACCAAGTGACTTTACCGATACAGACCTGACGTTGGACGAACTTGATGATATCACGGATATCATTGACAAGCTGTGAGCATTCCGGAGATTTCTTAGCATGAAAAGGGGGATCTCCGGGGCTCCTTCGGCTATCTATAGATTTAAGGGGAGGACATTAAGGGATGATGAACAAACCGGAAATTGCTGATATTTATCCATTATCTCCAATGCAAGAGGCATTGCTGTTTCATTCGCTTTATGACAAGGGAGACGTCTATTTCGAGCAAATGACTTTTACGATTGATGGGTTGGTTGATGTTAAAGCATTGGAACGCTCCATAAACAAAGTTATCGAGAGATACGATACGCTTCGGACAATCTTTATTCACGACAAAATCAACAAACCAAGACAAATCGTGCTACGAAACAGAAAACTTAAATTGGAATACATTCAGTTGAATGAGTCTGATCCGATTGAGAAAAGGAAGAGGATTCGGCAGATAGCGGAGGAAGATCGCCAGCGGTCTTTTGACTTGTCCAAAGATATCCTGTTACGTCTGCAAATAATCCAAACTGGCCCGGCGGCATATACGTTAATCTGGAGCAATCATCATATTCTAATTGACGGTTGGTGCCTGGGGATTATTTTCCAGGAATGGTTCTCCCTCTACAAACAGGAGATTCACGGAACACCTGCACAACTGGATCGTGTCATTCCCTATAAAAGATATATTAAATGGTTGGGTGAGCAGCAGGAGATCGAAGCCAGAAACTATTGGAAAAATTATCTCTCTGGTTATGAGAACGGAGCAGACTTCCCAGTGGAAATTACTTCGGATTCGGCGGAATCACCTTCGATTCAGGAGATAACGTTTAATTTGGGCAAGGTGCTGACTGAGCAATTAATGGATGTTAGCCGCAGATATCAGGTCACGATGAGCAGTCTTTTTCAGACGTTGTGGGGAGTAGTGCTGCAATACTATAGCAATTCTGACGATGTGGTTTTTGGAACTGTAGTATCTGGAAGATCGGCTAACATACCAAATGTGGAGAAAATTGTAGGTTTATTCATTAACGCTGTGCCCGTAAGAATAACGTCGGAAGAGAAACAATCGTTTGCCCAATTACTGAAAAAGACACATCAAAACGCCATTCTGTCTGAGGAGTTTAGCTACTTATCTCTCGCTGAAGTGCAAGCGGAGGCAGGTCAGAATGGTCAGCTTTTTAACCATATCATGGTGTATGAAAACTACCCGTCCAGTGCCAGCATGTTTGATACCAAACAGTTCGGACTTGGATTTGATATAACCTCCATTGAAGCGTATGAACATACCAATTATGATCTGAACATTTCCATAGGCCCAGGTGAAGAGATCCGGGTCAAGATCAATTACAACGAGCAGGTATATTCAGATTCTTTTATTAAACGATTGTTTGTTCACCTGAAGCAAGCCTGCCTGTTAATTGTGCAAGAACCGCAAATAAGTGTTGCAGATATTCTGATCCTGACCCCGGAAGAAAACAGCATGCTGGTGAAAGGAAACGAGACCACTGCAGACTATCCGAGGGATCAGTCCATTTCAGAATTATTTATTCAACAGGTCGAGTTATACCCTGATCATCCAGCAATTCAATTAGCACACCAGACATGGACTTATGCAGAACTTCATGCTCTGGTTGAAGATTGGGCCAAAGCTATGCAATGGCATGGCATACAGCCAGGAGACAGGGTAGGACTCGCTGCGGGGAAATCCATGGAGATGATTGCAGGCTTGCTGGCTATTATTCGTGCTGGTGCTGCCTATATTCCACTTGACCCCACATTTCCGGCCGAAAGATTGACCCATATGCTCCAAGATAGTGATGCACAATTCCTGCTTCGGTTCACTGAGTTAGAAATGCCCTATTATGAGGGAGAGATCTTAACCTTGGACATGTTGATGATGCATGAACGTTCATTCAACACAAACGAGTACCACGAGGTTAATTTCCTGTCAGGTCCACGGGATGCTGCTTACATTATTTACACTTCGGGTTCGACGGGAAAACCTAAAGGTGTGGTTGCAACCCATCAAAATATTATCAAGACCGTGCGAAATAACGGCTATGCGGAATTGAACTCCAAAGATCGGATTTTGCAAATTTCGAATTATGCTTTTGATGGGGCAACCTTCGACATATACGGGGCATTGTTAAATGGCTCAACGCTTGTACTTCCTACCGAAGAAATGATGCAGAGCGTAGCTGCGCTTGCTGATATATTCACCAAGGAAGAAATTTCGGTCGCTTTTATGACAACTGCGCTATTCAATACGCTAGTAGATTGGGACCCAAATTGTCTCAGTAAGGTAAGGTATCTTTTGTTTGGGGGAGAGAAGGCTTCAATCCGGCATCTGAACAAGGCATTAGATGTTTTGGGCCCAGAACGGTTATTGCACATGTATGGACCAACAGAAACGACAGTGTATGCAACATATTATCCGATTACACAGCCTGATGTGGCACCCATAGGCAAACCGATTCATAATACCACTGTTTATGTTATGAACTCCAAACATAATCCAATGCCTGTCGGTGTGACGGGAGAGTTATACATTGGCGGTGAAGGTTTGGCCAGTTACGTGAATGCTCCAGAATTGATGCGAGAACGCTTTGTTGACAACCCGCATGCTCCCGGTGAGAAAATGTATAAAACCGGAGATTTGGTTAAACGTCTGTCTGATGGGAATTTGGAATTTGTAGGGCGGAAGGATCATCAGGTCAAAATCAGGGGTCACCGCATTGAGCTTGGTGAGGTGCAGGAGAAGATGAGAGCTCTTTCCGGAGTGGAAGATGTTCTTGTTACGACATGGCGGGATGCTCAAGGAAGCTCTAACTTAAGTGCATATATCCTCCCTATTCAATATGCAGAGGGTCAGGCAGAGCAGAATCAGCAAATTCAGGAATGGAAGTTGGCGTTGAAAGACCGTTTACCTGAGTATATGATTCCTGCTACATTCCAGATTCTTAGGGAATTGCCGCTTAATTCTAACGGCAAAATCGACCGTAAAAACCTTCCGCTTCCTAAGGTGATGGATCAAAACAAAAATCTTCCACTTTCTGGAGAAACCGAACAGAAACTAGCTCAGATCTGGGAAGATGTATTGGGCATCAAACCGGGCGCTGGAGACCACTTTTTTGAGCTTGGGGGCCATTCGTTAAAAGCAATGATGCTGGTAGCCAAAATACATAAAGAGATGGACGTAAAACTTTCTTTGCATGAAGTATTCCGTGCAGCACTGCTGCGGGAAATGTCACTATGCATAGAAAACTCTCGGAAAAGTGTATATAAGGCTATTCCTGCGGTGGAAGTACAAGAATCGTACCCAGTGTCCGCATCGCAAAAAAGAGTCTACATTGCACAACAGCTGGCTCCGCTAGAGACCAGCTATAATATGCCGATGGTACTGAAGATTGAAGGTAAGCTTAACCGCGATAAGCTTGAAAAGGCCTTCATACAGCTTATACGACGGCACGAGATTCTCAGGACGCGTTTCATCTGGTCTGGTGAACACTTGCGGCAACAAATTCTCGAACCCGCGGAACTAAGCTGGATTTTAATTAACTATAAGATGCAAGAGCAACAAGGGGTAATGTATTGCGGAACCGATGTTCTGAATAGACAAAAAACGATGATTGCTTCATATCTCGAGAAATTCGTACAGCCATTTGATCTATCAAGCAGTCCGCTAATCCGTGCAGCTCTTGCAGAAGTTACATCTAATCATAGTCTCTTATTCATTGATACGCATCACATCGTGTCTGATGGTGTTTCCACCGGAATTATTTATAAGGAACTGACCCAGTTATATCAGGGAGAAGTGCTGCCACCTGTAAACTTGCATTATAAAGATTACTCCGTATATGAACAAAATGAGCGGACGAGTCAGCGATATGAGGAAAATCGAAAATACTGGTGTGCCCAATTCGAAGGTGAACTTCCTAGTACGGAGATTGTACCCGATTATGTCAGACCTTCGGTTCGATCTTATGAGGGGGGTTCAATCTCATTTCAACTTGAAACGGAGCTCACGAATCGGTTAAAAAGTCTTGCTGCTAAGCACAAAACCACATTATATGTGGTCTTGCTGGCTGCTTATAATATCATGTTATCCAAATATACTGGAGAAGAGGATATTGTGGTCGGATCACCAATTGCAGGAAGGTATCACGAAGATGTTCAGTCTATGGTTGGCATGTTTGTCAATACGCTGGCCCTACGTAATGAGGTGTCAGGTGAACTCACAGTGGATGAATTCATAGGTCGGCTGAAGTCCAATTCTGTTGAGGCACAAGAGCATGGAGAGTTCCCTCTCGAAGATCTCCTTGAGCATCTTCAACTGTCCAGAGATCTTAGTCGACATCCGTTGTTCGACACCCTTTTTGTACTGCAAAATATGGATATTCCACCAATTCAACTAACGGGAACAACCTTTACTGCAGCGGAGTGGGACTGGAATTATGCCAAATTCGATATGACGTGGGGATGTCAGGAGGAGCGCCATGGTTTGAACTGGACAGTGGAGTATGCTTCTTCCATCTACAAAAAATCCACCATACTGAAGATGATTGATCACTACAAAAACATCCTTGTGCAAATGGTGAACACCTGCTCGATGAGGCTGAGAGAAATCCATTTGTTAACGGACGAAGAGAAATCCGCCATGCTAAGTTGCAATGAAACACAGGCAGAATATCCGCGTCAATCCAGCATTTCGTCAGTAATGCAGGAGCAGGCAGCGCGAACTCCTGATCAGATTGCGGTTATTTATGAGGATCAGAGTCTAACGTACAAGGAATTTAATGAAGTAACAAACCAATATGCGCGGGTACTGATGGAAAAAGGAATGAAGCAAGGAGATGTTGTGGGTCTATTGACTGACCGTTCTATGGGAATGATTATAGCCATTTTCGGGATTCTCAAGACAGGTGCTATGTATGTTCCTATTGACCCTTCTTTTCCTGAAGAGCGCAAGCATTTCATTGTGGAGGACAGCAATGCCACTTGGCTGATCACAGCCAATGAGTTGACCATAACCGGGAGTATTCCAAAGCATTTGGTACTTGAAGAAATACTTCAAGAGGCAGCAAGGACGAGGGGACATGGAGAAAATTGGAGGTTGCCGGCGATTCCATCGGAAGCAACAGCGTATGTGATGTATACTTCAGGCTCGACCGGTAAGCCCAAAGGAGTGATGACCAGTCATCGAAATATTATTAAGACGGCTATTCACAATGGCTACAGTGAACTGTCCGCTGCCGACCGGGTACTCCAAGTATCCAATTATGCATTCGATGGCTCAACCTATGAGATGTTTGGGGCACTATTAAATGGATCAACACTCCTATTGATTACCAAACATACATTACTCGACGCTGCCGAGCTAGCGAGAATGATGGATGAAGAAAAAATTACATCTGCTTTTATGACGACGACGTTATTTAATACGATGGTCGACTATGATGTTACATGCTTCAAGCATATAAGAAAATTGTTCTTTGGTGGCGAGAACGCATCGATAAAACATGTACTGAAAGCTTTGGATTACTTGGGCGAGCATCGTATTGTGAATGCGTATGGACCCACAGAAACGACGGTTTTTGCAGCGACGTATTCGGTTGAAAACAGCTTGTATCAATATTCTCGGGTTCCCATCGGACGTCCGATACACAATACAAGGTTATATGTGCTTAATCGATGGAACCAATTGCAGCCTATAGGAATTCCTGGTGAATTGTACATCGGTGGGGAAGGTGTATCAAAAGGATATCTGAACCAGCCTGATTTAACGGAAGAACGCTTTGTTCCAGATCCATTTGTTCCTGGAGAAACGATGTATCGGACAGGGGATTTGGTAGTTTGGAGAGAGGATGGTCAACTGGAATACCTGGCAAGAATGGATAATCAGATCAAAATTCGAGGCAATCGGATCGAGCTCGGTGAGATTGAAACCAAATTAAAAGAAATCTCCTCCGTAAATGAAGCAGTGTTAATGGCACGTAAAGAGGAGCGTGGCGAAGGTTCCCTTCTTTGTGCCTACGTCGTACCCGAAAATCTTGTGACGAAGAAGATGGATAGTTCCGATCTGGTTTCGAAGTGGAAAAGTGAATTAAGACAGTCGCTTCCGGAATATATGATTCCTTCATTTATTCTCATTGTGGATACCATACCGATGACATCCAATGGTAAGGTGGATTATGCCGCTCTTCCCAAGCCTTCGGCTAAATGGAATACGCTGGAGGTCATACGACCTGAAAACCCGTATGAAGAGCAGTTGCAGCATATCTGGTCCGAAGTTCTAGGAAAGGATTATCCGGGCATGCTGGAATCCTTTCTCGATCTTGGAGGACACTCGCTTAAAGCGATGACTATGGTGGCCAAAATACATCAGATGTTTGATGTGAAGCTAAGTCTTCATGATATCTTCAGCCATCCTACCATTCGGGAGCAGGCTATGCTTATTCAAGGGAAAGACAAGCTTGACGGGTATGTCTCCCTGCCTACTGTGAGTCAGAATACAAGTTATAATGTGACTTCTGCCCAGAGAAGATTGTATATTATTCAGCAAAATGAAAATATTGGTACCAGTTATAACATGCCGATGGTATTACGAATCGAAGGCCGTCTGAATATGGAGCGGCTCAAAAATGCGCTACTTCGGTTGATTGAGCGCCATGAGTCCTTACGAACCTCTTTTGTGTTGGAAGATGATCAGGTTAGACAACAGGTACATGCGCTGGGCGAACTGGACTGGAAACTTAATCTGACAGAAGTAAATAAGGGCACATTACAATACGGGTCTATAGATCATGACGAGGCGTCATGGGTTACATCATGTATTTTCCCTTTTGATTTGTCAGCTCCTAGCTTGTTTAGAGCGTACATCCGCAAGCAATCGGATACACAGCATCTATTGTTGCTGGATGTTCACCATATCGTTTCGGATGGGATATCAACAGCGATTATATACGATGAGTTATTCAAATTATATCAAGATGAAGAGCTACCGCTTCTGCTTAAACAGTATAAAGATTACGCTGCCTATGAGCAGCTGCAGCAATCAACGGAAGCCTACAGTGCTGCTCGTGATTATTGGCATCGAATGTATGAGGGAGAACTGCCGATATTGGACTTCCCTCTGGAAAACGTGCGTCCGCGAGTACAGCGCTATGAAGGAGCACAACATACATTCCTACTGGGTGACGTTCTTGCCAAGCGCCTGACCGAGCTCGCGTCGAACCACGATACAACCTTGTATGTGTTACTGTTAGCTGCATATTACATTCTGCTATCCAAATATAGCGGACAGGAAGATATCATTGTGGGTACACCGATTGCCGGCAGAGATCATGCCGAAACGGCTTCCATGGTGGGGATGTTTGTTAAAACGTTACCTTTACGCAGCGAAATCAAACCGGAACTTACGGTTGCAGAGTACGTTGCTTCATTGAAGCAACGTGTACTGGATTGCTCCGATTATGCGGTGTATCCTCTTGAAGAGCTGCTGGATCATCTGCAAATGGTCAGGGAGCCGAGTCGTCATCCCCTTTTTGAAACCATATTTGTACTACAGAATATGAACATGACTCAGCTAAAGGCGGACCAGCTTACTATTGATCAGTTGGAGGCAACAACAGGGCGATCCAAGTTTGAGATGACTTGGGCTGGACACGAGTTGAAAGAAGACGTTTCCATGACGATTGAATACAATACCGATTTGTTTTCCGATGCCATGATTCAACAAGTGTCTTCCCATTATGTGCATATTCTTGAACAGATGGTCAGCGATACCAATCGGGCTCTAAATGATATTGAATTGTGTACATTGGAAGAAACCCTGTACTTTGAGAAGTATGAAGGACAATTTGTCGAATATCCAAGGGAAGAAACAATACCCGTGCGGTTTGAAAAACAAGTGAGACAGTATGCGGATCGTCCTGCGTTGATCATGGGCTCCCTGAGCATGACCTATAGTGAGCTGGGTATGAATGTTAAACGAATGGCCGAAGCGTTAAAACACGAAGGGGTTCGTCCGGGAGACAGAGTTGGATTGTTAACGGACCGCTCTATGGGGATGATTGTGTCCATTCTCGGTATTTTGAAATCCGGAGCCACATATGTTCCACTTGATCCGGGCTTTCCGCAAGAGCGCCTTCTCTTTATGCTTGAAGATAGCCAGGTAGAATTGCTCCTAGCTGAGCAAGGTCGGACTATTCCAGGGTTTTCAGGGAAAACGATGGTGTTAAATGAACAGTGCTGGAGTGAAACTCATAATGAAGAGCTTGGGGAAGATCGAGAAACCCGGCCGGAACATGCAGCTTACGTAATGTATACATCGGGTTCAACCGGGAAGCCCAAAGGAGTCATAACGACACATCGCAACATTATGAAGACCAGTATCCAAAACGGGTTTATTGATATGATGCCTACGGATCGTGTTCTGCAATTGTCCAATTATGCTTTTGACGGATCGACTTATGACATTTTCGGAGCTTTATTGAATGGCTCAGCGCTAATCTTGATTACCAGGGAAGATTTGCTGCATATTACAGAACTTGCTCGTACATTGGATGAACAGCGAATTACAACAGTCTTCATGACGACAGCCTTGTTCAATACACTTGTAGACTACGACTTAAGCTGTCTCAAACATATACGAAAACTATTTTTCGGTGGGGAGCCGGGCTCCAGAAAACATGTTCTGAAAGCGTTGGATTATCTAGGTCCCCATCGGATTATTAATTGTTACGGTCCAACGGAGACGACTGTTTTTGCAACGACATTTTCGGTGGATGAGAGTATGCGGGACAGAAGCAATGTGCCAATAGGCTGTCCAGTTCACAATACACAGGTATATGTGCTGAATCCGTGGGGAAAGAGACAGCCGGTTGGGGTACCCGGAGAACTGTATATCGGGGGAGAAGGATTGGCACAGGGTTATCTGAACCAACCAGCGTTGACGTCAGAGCGATTTGGCGAGAATCCGCTGAAATCAGGAACAAAACTCTATCGCACAGGAGATTTGGTGAAGTGGCTACCTGATGGAAACCTAGAATTTCTGGACCGTTTGGATCAGCAGGTCAAAATTCGTGGCAATCGAGTAGAGCTTACAGAGGTCGAAAGCAGACTACTGGTTATGCCGGAAGTTAGAGAAGCGATGGTAACATCTGGACGGGATGAGCAAGGGCACTCCTTTCTTTCAGCATATATCGTTCCTCATTCGATATCTGAGCCTAGGCTGCCGAACGTTATTCGGGAACAGTTGCTTCACGACCTTCCAGATTATATGGTGCCTTCCACATACACCTTGCTTGAATCTTTTCCACTCACAAGTAATGGGAAAGTGGATAAAAGAATGCTTCCGAAGCCACATCCTTTTGTATCCGAAAGTTATGTTGCACCAACCAATTCGCTCGAAGCTGAATTAGTTGGGATCTGGAGCAGTGTTCTGGGTTTACCAAAAGTAGGCATGCACGACCATTTCTTTGAACTAGGAGGGCACTCTCTTAAGGCAATGTCCCTTATAGCCCAGATTCATAAAGCATTTGATGTAAGGTTGACGGTACAAGATGTGTTTACCTACACTTCCGTGTTGGATCAGGCCAAATTTATTCAGAAAGCCAGAAGGAACCATCGTTATTCATCTTTGCAACCTGTAGCGGTTCAAGATACCTATCCAGCATCTTCGGCGCAGAAGAGATTATTTTTCATTCAACATATGGATCAGCAGAGCACCAGTTACAATATGCCAATGGTATTTGAAATTGAAGGTCGACTCTTTACTGACCGACTCGAGGAAGCATTTATTTCACTAATCCATAGACATGAAGCGTTGCGTACGTCTTTTGAACTTGTTCAAGGTGAGCTGAGACAGCGTATATGGCCTGTTGCAGACCTGGAATGGGGGATGGAACATACATTTGCTAAAGGGAAGGGAAAAGTTGATATAGAAACGTACGTTCATTCATTTGTGCGTCCCTTCAACCTAAAAACTCACAAATCGCTTATTCGTGCAGGCTTGTTGAGTACTTCATCAGAAAGTCATTTTCTGGTTGTAGATACCCACCACATCGTTTCTGATGGCACATCGACCGGTATTATCTTCACTGAACTGTTTCAGTTGTATGAACAACAGAAGTTGGAGCCGCTTTCTGTTCAGTACAAGGAGTATGCTGTTTGGGAACAGGAATATAAGAAGGCGGGAAGCTATCAAAGTAGTGGAGAATACTGGTTAAATCAATTCCGAGGTGAACTTTCGATGTTAAGTCTACCTTATGATGATTATTATGCCAGAACTCATAGAGCTACTGGGGCACGAGTAGAAATGCAGCTTAATGAAGAACTGACCAAGCAGCTGCAGATTCAGGCAGAAGAGTACAAAACAACGTTGTATACGGTAATGTTGGCAGGTTATTCCATTCTGTTATCCAAATATGCGGGACAGGAGGATATCGTTATCGGTGTCCCTACAGCCGGGCGGGAACATGCGGATACTACATCCATAGTTGGCATGTTTGTGAATACGTTGGCATTGAGATTGAGGCCAGTGGGAGAGAAGGAAATTCAGAATTATATTCAACAAGTTCATGCCCAGTTGATGCAGGGCTACGAACACGGGATGTTTGCTCTTGAGGAGCTGATAGAACAGCTGGCATTGCCAAGAGAACTGAACCGACATCCGCTATTTGATACGATATTTGTATTGCAGAACATGGAGCACTCATCACCCGAAACGAGTTCGTTCTCCGTTCGTCAGTTACCTTCTGTATCCAGTGAGCCGAAGTTCGATATGACATGGGGAGGTGTTGAGCACGCCGGAGGCATAAGTCTAACTGTTGAATATAATGAAAATTTGTTCTCTTCTCAAACGATTGAACGAATGATGCGTCATTATGAACATATCCTGCAGCAAATGGTGATTCGTCCTCATGAGCAAATCATGAAAATTGAGATGTGTACTCCAGGGGAAAGGCTGCACTTAGCAAGTTTCGAAGGAGAGGAGGTAGACTACCCGAGGGAAGAAACGATATCAAAAAGGTTTGAGAAACAAGTGCTGCGATATGGGAATCGTCCATCCGTTGTCATGGGTTCAGAGGTGATAACCTATGACGAGTTGCGGATAAAGGCCAATCAGATTGCAAAGGTACTCAAACTGAAGGGAATCGTCCCGGGTGAAGTGGTAGGATTACTGGCTAATCGTTCTATAGGCATGATCGTCTCCATTATGGGGATTTTGAAGGCGGGAGCCGCATATGTACCGCTTGATCCAACATTCCCGGAAGATAGGTTAGCCTACATGTTGAAAGATAGCCAAGCCCAACTATTGATAGCTGGAACTAATCTGGGCATAGCTGATTTTCAGGGTCAAACGATAATGCTTGACGAACGCTTATGGAGTGAAGAGGTTAAGGAAGAGGCAGTGTCTGATCAGGTTGAGACGTGGACGGCTGATTCACCTGCCTATGTCATGTATACATCTGGGTCGACTGGTGCACCCAAAGGAGTCGTGACTACGCATCGGAATATCATGAGAACAAGTATTAATAATGGTTTCATGGATATGAGGCCGGAAGATCGGGTATTGCAGCTGTCTAACTATGCATTCGATGGATCTACCTATGAAATATTTGGTGCTTTGCTCAATGGTGCTGTCCTGGTGCTGATTCCCAAGGAGGACGTTGTACACACAGCCCGACTTGGCAGAATGCTGAAAAAAGAGCGGATTTCCTCTGCTTTTATGACAGCTTCACTGTTCAATACCATTGTGGATTATGATGTGACTTGTCTGAAACATGTTCGCAAACTGTTTTTTGGCGGCGAAGCAGCCTCACGAAAACATGTTCTAAAGGCTCTGGATTATCTGGGTCCACACCGATTGGCTAACGGATACGGACCTACAGAAACGACAGTCTTCGCTGCAACCTATACTGTGGATGAAACCCTAAGAGATAGACGAAATGTACCTATTGGGCGCCCAGTTCACAATACCAAAGTTTACGTGCTTAACCGTTGGGGCCAACGACAGCCGATTGGTGTTCCTGGGGAACTCTATATTGGCGGAGATGGACTGGCTTTGGGATATCTCAATCAGCCTGCGCTGACATCAGAACGATTTATTGAAAGTGTTACAACACCTGGAGAGATTATTTATCGTACTGGTGATTTGGTCAGATGGTTGCCTGATGGAAATCTGGAATATCTGGATCGTCTGGATCAGCAAGTCAAAATTCGTGGGAATCGCATTGAACTTCCGGAAATCGAGGATCGCTTGATATCACTACCTGAAGTGCGGGAGTCTGTAGTTGTTCCCAAACGGGATACACAAGGGCATTCGTACCTTGTGGCCTACATTGTAATGCAACGGGAGCAACAGGAAGGGAAGGAACAATTGGCTCATATTAGGCAAGCTTTAAGTTCTATGCTTCCCCAGTATATGATCCCGTCTAGATTTGAATTTTTGAATAATTTGCCGCGCAATTCCAACGGGAAAATAGATCGAAAAGGCTTGCCAGAACCAAGCAGTCAACTGACAACTGGGTTTTGTGCGCCTCAAACTACACTTGAACAGGATTTGGCATTAATCTGGGCAGAGGTACTGGGTATTGAGCGTGCAGGTACAGAGGATCATTTCTTTGAACACGGTGGACATTCTCTGAAAGCCATGATGTTAAATACGCTTGTACAAGAGCAACTTCATATCCGGATAGATCTGCAGGATGTATTTAAGTATCCAACAATTAAGATGTTGGCCGCTTATATCCAGCAGCAAGGAGCAAATCTTTATCATGATAAATACGAGCGTATTCAGCCTGCACCTGAACAGCGTATCTATCCTGCAACGCCTTATCAAGCTTACGGGTATGAAGCAAGCGAGGGGAATAATCATTGGAATATGCCAATGGCATTTCGAATCAACGGAAGACTTCAGGGGGAGCGGCTGGAGCAGAGCTTTAGGGCTTTAATAGAACGCCATGAAGCTCTGCGTACCTCATTGCATAAAGAGGGAGGACAAGTTGTCCAGTGTATTCACAAAAGCACTCATTTTGATCTGATTCAGGAAAAGGCTGAGTCAGATGCGGAAAGAGTACGTATTATGGAATCTTTCATTCAACCGTTCAATACAGAGCTACCACCACTTCTTCGTGCGAAGCTCCTTCATATGGGAGAAGAGGATCATATGCTTCTGATCGATATGCATCACGCCATATCTGATGGCACATCCGTGGGCATTTTGATGAATGAATTGGCTCAGCTCTATGAGGGGACAACACTTCCTCTTGTTCAATTACAATATAAAGATTATGCCGTTTGGCAAAAAGAGAGACTTGATCGGGGAGGATATGTCGAATCTCAAATCTTTTGGAAAGAAACACTTCAAGGCTACGATCCGTTTACGGTAAGAGGCGAGCCTGTAAACGAAGAAGCTATCCCTTCCTACGAGGGAGATCAGATAGTTGTAAAACTACCTGCTAGCCATCTCGTGCAACTAAGAGAAAAACTTCATGATTCAAGTTTAACGGATTATGCTATTTTATTTTCGGTGTATCTGCTTACGTTGCATCAGAAGACGGAAAGAACAGATATGATTGTTGGAACGTATGCATTTGGCAGAAATAGACCTGAACTGCAGGACACAGTTGGTTTATTTATTAATTCAATTCCCTTGCGAAATATAATATCAACAGGCGATACGTATTACGAATATCTCCTTAAAATTCAGGCTAACCAATTGCAGGCATTTGATCATCAGAATTATCCATTTGAAAGAATGCTCGAAGATGCAGGCTTCTCATCTGCACCCGATGAGCAGTGTTTGTTTGATACGATGTTTAACATGAATAATTTTGTTGATCGCTCTGTAGAAACTACTGAAATTCAGATTACTCCATTCAAGTATGAATGGAATTTCAGTGAATATGAGGTCTATGTTACCGCTCAAAAAACGGAAGAACATTTCAGTATCCATTTTGACTATCGTGTGAAAAGCTTTAGTCGGAAAGAAATGGAGCAATTCACCAAACAGTATCGTAAATTATTCGAACGTATTTTGGAGAAGCCTCATATTCTTATTGATGAACTGAATCAAATAAACCTTTGGAGAGATTCTGTGATACACTAATGTAAACCATTCATAGTAGGAGGAGAAAAAAGATGAGCAAATTTTTCAAATTCGGGGTTGTAAGGGACGAAGAGGTGCCTCAAGAGATCAATGAATTGGTGGAAGAAACAGAAAAATTGCCTGAGACGATTAGACAGGAATTAAGTGATGCTTTCAAAGAAGAAGATGAGGGTGAAAAGTAACGAATCAATAATAATTTCATTTTTCATAAGGTCCCCTCTTGCAAATCTCAGAAAAATATGAGATATGTAAGAGGGGACATACATAAAGTGCATTGACGTGAAATTTTTGGTGTGATACTATTAGACTGAATGGTCAGTCTTTTTGTGGAGGGATCTTCAATCGAAGTCAAACGGAGAAAAGATGTCGCTCAGATCAAGAAAGATATTGCTCGTAATACAAAAGAGTTATTTGCCCAAAAAGGATATGGTGCAACCTCCATGGAGGACATATGTACAATTAACAATCGGAGTAAAGGCAGTATATACTATCATTTCAAAAGTAAGGAAGAACTTTTCATGTATCTCATCAAACTCAATAACGAAGAGTGGATGGATTCATGGCTCGAAAAGGAACATCAGTATGAGACATCCGTAGATAAACTATATGGCCTTGCAGATCATTATGTTGACGATTTGGCGAATCCGCTCAATCATTCGATTAACGAGTTTGTCTCAGGTCAGGTGGTCAG
The DNA here is from genome assembly GCF_031844205.1 of Paenibacillus sp. RRE4. Classification (NCBI taxonomy): domain Bacteria; kingdom Bacillati; phylum Bacillota; class Bacilli; order Caryophanales; family Paenibacillaceae; genus Paenibacillus; species Paenibacillus sp. RRE4. The sequence goes on along the minus strand of NZ_JAUZUT010000001.1, from coordinate 3,021,782 downwards.
TCAAGAGATGCTCGATGAGATGTTGTCCCTGATCCGTATTCCTTATATAACGTATGAGCGGATCATTTCAAAAGGGATCGAGGATGGCGAATTGAAGCCCGAGGATCCACAGGATTTAATGCACATTATTAACGGTCTTTTTAATGGATTAAGCACCCTTTATTATGAGAAGGACCTGACCGATATCAGACGTCTCTACAAAAAAGGAATTGCCAGCATGTTAGTGGGTATCCAACAACTTCAATCATGAAAAGCTGATGTATAATCAGTTTTTCTTTTGAAAATTAATAAACCGGACAGTCGGTTTAAAGGGAGATGGAGAATGAGTACATTGTTCAGGAACAAAGCGTTTCTTATTGTCACGGGGTCTGATCTACTGCAGAATCTGGCTATATGGATACGAAATATGGCGATCCTTTATTATGTTATGGACCAAACCCAGGGAAATCCGATAGCAGTATCACTAATTACTGTACTTGAATATGCGCCGATTTTCGTTTTCTCCATCATTGGAGGTGCACTTGCTGATCGTTGGAATCCTAAACGTACCATGATAATAGGTGACATCCTTAGTGCGTTATCGATTGTTATGATCATTGCCGTTTTATCTTCCGGTTATTGGCAGATTTTATATGTTGCTACTTTTGTGTCTTCTATCGTTAGTCAGTTTTCACAGCCGTCATCAGTTAAAATTGTAAAGCGTAATGTTGAGGAAGAGCATGTGCAGTCCGCAATTGCCATTACACAGAGTGGTCAATCACTTTTCCTAATTCTCGGCCCTATCGTCGGAACTTTCATATATACCGTTATGGGGATTCAAACCTCAATGTATGCATTACTTATTTTGTTTATAACCTCTGCTATTCTTCTTACGTTTCTGCCGAAGGATTCAGCTCAGCAGAAAACGGAAACTTCATTACTAGCAGATATCAAGGAGGGCTGGCAATATGTCGGGCAATCCCGTTCATTAAAAATGCTTAGTTTGGTATTCATTTGTGTAGGACTCTCCTCGGGTCTCATCAGCCCTCTAGAAATATTTCTGATCACTGAACGTTTGGGATTGGAACAGACGTCGTTACAGTTTTTGTCTGGTGTATCTGGATTGGGGCTTTTAATCGGTGGTGGAATTGCTGCTGCTTTCAGTGGCAAAATGAATCAAACACTGACACTTATAGTAGGTGTAATGTGTCTTGTGGTAACCACCATGGGTGAAGTATTATCCAGTTGGTTCTGGCTCACTCTTGTGATAAGTTTCCTGAGTTCCATTAGTCTTGCTTTTATTAACGTCATTATCTCCACATATTTAGTTACCCAGATTGATGAGCGCTTGATTGGGAGGGTTAATGGTACCATTACCCCATTATTTATGGGGGCCATGCTCCTCGGTTCTTCCATGGCGGGTGTAATTATGAACAACACTTCCTTATTTATCGTCTATGTCATCTCGGTAACAGTGATGATCTTGAGTATTCTTCCAGGTATGAGAATTGAATTTGGTAAACAAAACGCTCCTGTGAACACATTGAATCCGGAAGTCGCACATCAGGCTGTAGACTAGAAATTGGAGGAAGTTCATGAATTGTATACATCTCATCTGCTTTCCTTATGCCGGGGGTTCATCCATGATGTATTACCGCTGGCGTAATAACCTTCCTTCTCATATTCAGTTACATCCGGTTGAATTGTCCGGGAGAGGACGAAGAATGAATGAACCTCCGTACACATCCATGGAACAGGCTGTGGAGGATGCTTATTTATCCATTCCATCCCACTTGTTCGAGGAGAAGTTTGTTTTATTTGGATATAGTATGGGAAGTCTCATTGCTTATGAACTGGCTCACTATATTAAGGAAAAGCAGGGCAGAGATCCAGCGCATCTTTTCGTGGCCGCGAGAAAGGCTCCGCATATAACAAGACATAAAAAAGCACTACATGCATTACCTCACGATAAGTTTGTACAGGAAATGCTTCAACTTGGCGGCATGTCACGAGAAGTATTTGAAAATAAAGAATTGGCAGAAATCTTTATTCCTTTGCTTAGATCAGATCTGCAGATCGTGGAGGGCTACCACTGGGCAGGGAAGAGAGAATCGTTAAATACAGATATAACTGTTCTTGCCGGGGCTGACGACTCGATTCCCATGGAACACATGCATGCATGGAAGCAAGTAACGAAGGGGAACTGTACGCTAAGTGTATATCCAGGGGACCACTTCTTCATTCATCAGCAGTATAATCGAATTACGGAACAGATTACCCGTGTATTGAGTGAATATAATATATAAGAAGAATTAAGTCTGCGAAGAGAAGGCTACAGCAATGGGCATCTTAGCCCGATTCATTATGCAGGAACCGTAACGTAAGTCTTGACTGCGGGGACTCTACATTTTATTTAGATAAGGATGTATGTACAAAGAGCAGTGGGAACATTGATATTATCCCACTGCTCTTTTTTGTATTAGTCTTATTGAAAAAGGATGGTGTATTCGCCGTAGCCTTCTTTTTGCAGGTCCTCTTTAGGTACGAAGCGAAGTGCCGCGGAGTTGATGCAATAACGCAATCCTCCTGCTTCCGTAGGGCCATCCGGGAATACGTGCCCCAGGTGGGAATCCCCTTCGCGGCTACGGACTTCGGTACGGATCATGAAATGGCTAAGATCCGTTTTTTCCTTCACGTTGTAGTCTCGAAGTGGACGAGTGAAGCTTGGCCAGCCGCAACCCGAATCGTATTTGTCGGTAGAACTGAACAGCGGCTCTCCCGATACGATATCCACATAAATGCCGTCCCCGTGATGATCCCAGAATTCGTTGTGGAACGCGGGCTCCGTGGCATTATTCTGTGTTACCTCATATTGAAGCGGAGTCAGACGTTCCTTAAGTCCACTTTTGTCCACATTACCCGACCAGTTGCGCTCAATGAAGTCCTGACGGCCTGAGCCTTTGCTGTACCGTTTGTAGTGAGCAGGGTTTTTGCGGTGATAGTTCTGGTGATGTTCTTCTGCTTCATAGAACGGTTTGGCCGGCAGAATCGGGGTAAAGATCGGTTTGTCAAAACGTCCGCTTTGCTCCAACGCAGCTTTGGAAGCTTCAGCAATCTGGCGTTGCTCCTCACTGTGGTAGAAGATCGCCGTCTGATAAGATGATCCGCGGTCGTGGAACTGTCCACCGGCATCGGTTGGATCAATCTGCTGCCAGAAGAGCTCAACCAGCTTCTCATATGGGAAGATGGACGGATCAAACGTGATCTGCACCGCCTCCACATGACCTGTTGTTTCCGAGCATACTTCCTCATACGTAGGATTCTCGGTATGTCCGCCCGTATAGCCTGAAACGATCTTATGAATACCAGGCAGTTCTTCAAAAGGGGATACCATACACCAGAAGCATCCGCCTGCAAATGTTGCTTTTTCCAATGACTGTTGTTCCATGCTATATTCACTCCATTTCTGATGAAAGAATCTGGCGCTTGTATTTGGCTCCAGCAATCATCGTTATATTTAAATTTCTAAATATGAATATTAGGCTTACTCTTCTATTATATCCCGAATGGTCAAGTCAACCAAGCGGGATCGCGCAAGCAGGCATGAAGCAGACTGGAAAAGTTGTTCAGTACGGCCTCAAGCCTTTTTACGTGACCGATAGCGGAACAACATGAAAATCATAGCCATAACGATCATATATCCCGCCAGTATTCCCAAACTCAGCCAGATCGATGAACCGGCCTGTGCCCCTGCGTAGGCAAATACAAAGATTGCAGGCATTTTGCCAATCGCTGTCGCGGTCAAGAACACCCAGAAGGGAGTATACGTAATGCCCGCATAGATGTTAACAGCCATCTGGGGAACCACGGGCAGTAAACGCATCGTCATCACGCCCATGAACGGATGTGCTTCCATCCAGACCGTGAACCGATTCAATCCACGGATACGTTCAAGATAACCCCGAGCCTGTTCCCGGAAAATAGTTCTTGCTCCAGCATAGACGAGGATTGCCGCCAGCGTTGTGCCGAGCCAACATATCCATGCAGCCATGGTTATACCGTAGCTGTACCCAAAAGCAATAATAACAAATTTGTAGGGAATAACAGGTACAAGGGCAAACAGGGTTGCCAAGGAAAGTAAAAGCGGTATGGACTGATGATCCTCGGCCCATGCCAGCAGTTCATATCTGTAAATAAACGTGACTCCGGCAAGTAAAACATAAACGAGGAGCCCTAACCATTTTCGCAAAAGCCAAACGCTCCTTTCAATTCAGATCCTTGGAGACTCAGAGTCTCATCCGGTTCTGCTATCCCTTATAAGTTTACCACGACAGGCCATCTTGTGAACAATGTAGACAGCTATTACTTCGGATCACTGGCAAGTTAGAGGCGGAGAGGTTACACTATAGGACGGAGAAAGTCATAGGCCGGATTACAAATGAAGGCTGACGAATGAAAATAGCTGAAGGTGGAATGCTCATCATGGAAACGATCAAGCGCACCCGAATTGCAATCATCGGACTCGGGGGAATCGCACGTAAAGTATATTTGCCACTGCTCACGGCCCATCCGCGTATAGAGGTTGTTGGCATTATGAACCGGTCACCTGAACCAGTAAAGGAGATTGGTCAGGCGCATCGCATTGAGCGGGGCACAACCGATCTGAAAGAGCTGCTGTCCTGGGATTTGGATGCGGTATTTGTACATACGGCAACAGAATCCCATTTCGAGATTGTGATGGCATGTCTGGAGAAGGGACTGGCCGTTTACGTAGACAAGCCATTGTCCTATACCTTGCGGGAGTCTGAAGAGATGACGGCATTCGCAGAAGCACAGGGCTTGCTACTTGCTGTTGGATTCAACCGCAGATTCGCACCGATGTATCTAAAGGCGAAAGAATGGATGCATGGCGGAAAGGGTTACGAAACACTCACCCTGACCAAACATCGCACAGGTTTACAAGATCGCCCGGCCGCCGAGACCATCTATGATGATCTCATTCATATGCTCGATCTGATGTTATGGTATGCAGACAACGATGTGCAACTTGTGCATCAGTGGCTTCGCCAAGATGATCAAGGTAGGTTGCTGCACGCGGCTGGAACAGCCAAGCAAGGTAAAACGGCACTCGCCCGGTTCGAAATGATTCGTGCCGCAGGCGCTGATCTGGAAAAGGTAGAGATGCACGGCGGAGGAAGATCCGTAGAAGTCGTGAATATGGATACAGCTTATTATGCAGAACAAGGGGAACTGGATACAAAAGAGACATTTGGAAGCTGGGATACCGTACTGGCACGCAGAGGTTTCGCCGGAGCTGTAGATCATTTCCTTGCTTGTCTGCATACACCCGATGACTGCCAGATCAGTGCGAGTTATGTCATGGACAGTCATGAGCTGGCTGAGAAGCTGATTACGGGATAAGTAAATACAGTGTACAGTTGAATGAGATAAAGGAGCGCTAACAAAGCATGGATGAGTATCAAAAGGAACGCAACAAACAAATTGAGGACGCCGTCATTGAGTCGTATAAGCAGGAAGAAGAGATGATGATTTTGGTCTTTGCTCAGTGGTGTGTAAATAACGAGCTGGACCCCGAAGAGATGTACCGGCAAGCGTATCCCGAGCAACAGAGCAATGAGCGCTTGCAGCAGGTACAGAAGCTGATTGTTCCCAAGGAGGAGGCTGGAGATATTCCAGACGATACTGTGCTTGGTGTACTCTCTATGTTTGGCAATGAAGACCTCGCTATGGTCGTGTCCGAGGCCATAGCCGCGCGCAAATAAGTGTAAAAGGCGTATACTACTGCATCACCATAATGGTAAGCAATTGCACGCTAAACAGTGTTTGACGTGCAATTGCTTACATTTGTTCCCGGTGAATAAGGCGAAATTCTTTTGGTGACATGCCGAATCGGGAGCGGAACACACGATGGAAATATGTATAATTGTTAAAACCGGATGATTCGGAGACTTGTTCGAGGGTCATCGGACTAAAAATAATCCGTTCTCTGGCCATATTAAGCCTTACATCGAGCGTATATTGCATAATGCTTTTGCCAAACGTTTCTTTAAAAAGATGCACCCCTCGTGACACGCTAATGCCCAGATGCGTTGCCACATCCTCCAGTTTGAACAGAGAAGAAGCATTTTCCTCGATATAATTTTTAATTTCATAAGCAACATAATTGGTTTTCGTATGGGTTGGATGCTCGGATAACAATCGATCCACTTCCAGACATAATATACGCATGTAATAACTCGAAATCTCGGGATAAGGATTGGAAAGGCGACGTTGCTCCAGAATCAACTGTCTGAACAGAGTTAACAGACTCTCGGACAATTCAACCTTGATTCGAGTCGGCCGCTTATGGTGTTTCCACCACTCATCCACCCAGGAACCGTTGAAGAAAATATGATAGTCCCCACTTTCCACAAGCCGCTCCCCCATAGGATTGTACTCATTGTCTATTCTCAGTTCATAAGGCTCATCCGGGTCAAAAAGAAGCAAGTCTCCTGCGTCAACTCTGGACATGGAGCCATCAATGCGAGCACGACAGCGTCCATCCGTTTGAAGTCGCATCAAGTAATTTTTTACCCCGTCCAGTTGTACCATGCTATAAGGTTTGCGATGAAATGAAAAGCCAGCTGTAAGAACTTGGCAGGAAAAGTCTGTTGGCATAGGTATACTCCTTGTGTGATTTCCAAAATTATGACCAGATAGTTCATGTTTCAATCATATTATTCATTTTAATTGAAGCGCAAACAGAATACCATAGACTTAGAGTTGAGCAACATAAACAAACTATGGTTTCAACAAGCATTTTAAACAAATGAACATGGTTCTTACATGCGTAAGGAGATGAACATCATCGTGGAAAAAATGAAAGCAGGCATCATCGGCTGCGGCAATATCAGTGCGATTTACTTAGAGAATCTTAAAACCAATCCTTATATCGAGGTTGTGGCGGTCGCTGACCTGATCCGTGAGCGTGCTCAGGAACGGGCAGATGAATTTAATATCGCAAACGTTTACAATGTAGATGAGTTGTTACAGAATGACGAGATTGAGCTTGTGCTGAACCTGACGATTCCGGGCAGTCATGCCATGACTGATCTGGCTGCTCTGGAAGCAGGCAAACATGTGTATGCCGAGAAACCGCTGGCCATTTCGCTGGAAGATGGACGCAAAGTAGTCGAGCTTGCCGAGGAAAAGGGACTGTACGTTGGCTCTGCGCCGGATACGTTCCTTGGATCAGGCATCCAGACTGCTCGCAAAGCCATCGAAGAAGGTTTGATTGGCAAGCCGATTGCGGCTACTTCCTTCTTTATGGGCGGAGGGCCGGAGGCATGGCATCCTGATCCTGAGTTTTTTTACATGGCAGGGGGCGGGCCGATGTTTGACATGGGCCCATATTATCTGACGGCTCTCATTACGCTACTTGGCCCGATCCGCCGGATCAGCGCGTCTGCAGGCATTCAGATTGCTGATCGCAAGGTTGGTTCTGGTCCAAAAGAGGGAACCACGCTTCGTGTCGAAACACCGACCCATTTGGCTGGAACGATCGATTTTGCGGACGGAGCTATCGCAACGATGATTACAAGCTTTGATATCCGCGGCGCTTCGGATCTGCCACGTATCGAAATCTATGGTACTGCTGGCACACTTAGTGTACCTGACCCTAACTTCTTTAATGGTGAAGTCAAGCTTCGCCGTTATGGTCAAGACACATGGGAGACAGTTCAGCCGGCCTTCGAAAGTGGCCACAATGAGAGGGGCATTGGACTAACCGAGATGGTGGAGTCCATTCGTGCCGGACGCGAGCATAAAGCAAGCGGCAAGCTGGCATATCATGTGCTTGAAGCCATGCATGCATTTCAGCGTTCTTCTCTGGAAGGCAAGCACATTCATCTGGAGAGCACCTATGACAGCGTTGTAACAACCAATGCCAGTCCATCCGAAAACGAAACAGTTGAATCTCATTAATGGATAATGAAGCTTTAAGCTTGAAGATCCATGAGTGATAACGTTGAATTTTCGGGATAGAATCATGCTTCTTTTTCCACAATAACTAAACAAGCATGAGAACGGAACAGCAAAACACAGCAATCATACATTATCTAAATCAGGGAGGAATTGCACTTGAAACTCGGCGTATTTTTGGTACTATTCGGTGGACGTAAATTAGAGGATGCACTTGACTATGTAGCTTCCAAGGGACTTAAAGCAGTAGAGATCGGAACAGGTGGACACCCGGGGAACGCTCATTGTAAGCCAGATGAATTGTTAAGCAATCCTACAGCACTTAAAAACTTCAAAAATGCGGTGGAATCACGCGGTCTGACGATCAGCGCTCTTAGCTGTCACGGCAACCCGTTGCATCCGCAAAAAGATATTGCAAAGGGTTTCCATGATGATTTCGTAAAATCGGTAGAGCTGGCTGAAAAGCTGGAAGTACCTGTTGTGAATACATTCTCGGGCTGTCCGGGAGACCATGAGGATGCCAAGTATCCAAACTGGCCTGTGGCGCCGTGGCCAAATGATTTTCAAGAAATTTTGAAATGGCAATGGGAGAACAAAGTGATCCCTTACTGGACGGAGTGGGGCAAATTTGCCGCGGATCGTAACGTAAAAGTAGGTCTGGAGCTACACGGTGGATTCTCCGTGCATACACCTGCAACGTTGCTGAGACTACGTGAAGCCGCAGGCGAAGTCATTGGTGCTAACCTTGACCCAAGCCATATGTGGTGGCAAGGCATTGATCCGGTACAGGCGATCCACATTTTGGGCCGTGAAAATGCTATTCATCACTTCCATGCCAAAGATACAACGATTGATCCGGTGAACGTGAATAAACACGGGGTAACGGATATGCAGGATTACACGAACATGTTGGATCGTGCTTGGCAGTTCCGCTCTGTGGGTTACGGACATGATAACAAAACGTGGGCGGACATTATGAGTGCCCTGCGTCTGGTTGGATATGATTATGTGGTAAGTATTGAACATGAAGACGGTCTAATGTCGGTTGAAGAAGGATTCTCTAAAGCCGTGCAAAATCTCCAGCAAGTATTGATCGAGGAACCGCTGGGCGATATGTGGTGGGTTTAGAGCTATACTAGGGGGAAATTGAATATGATTAACGTCACCATTTGGAATGAGTTTGTCCATGAGAAAATACATGATGAAGTAAAAGAAGTATATCCGGACGGTCTGCACCGTGCACTTGCTGACGGACTTGGCGGTGAGGGATTTGCGATTCGTACAGCTACACTGGATCAGCCTGAACACGGTTTGAGTGATGAGGTACTGGATTCCACAGATGTGCTTATATGGTGGGGACATATGGCACATGATCGCGTTAGCGACGAGATTGTACAGAAGGTAGTGCAACGTGTATTGAACGGTATGGGTATGATTGTGCTCCATTCGGGTCATTTCTCGAAGCCTTTCAAAGCGTTAATGGGCACAAGCTGTGATCTCAAGTGGCGTGTAGCAGATGAGCAGGAGATCGTGTGGTGTGTCAATCCGTCTCACCCGATTGCGGAAGGCATCGACGCCAAGATCGTATTGGAAAAAGAAGAGATGTACGGTGAATTCTTCGATATTCCAGTACCGGATGAACTGGTGTTCGTGAGCAACTTCCAGGGCGGAGAGGTATTCCGCAGCGGATGCACGTTCCGTCGAGGCGAAGGCAAAATCTTTTATTTCCGGCCCGGACATGAAACGTACCCGACGTATTACAATCCGGAAATCTTGAAAGTGATCAGCAACGCTGTAAAATGGGCCTATCCTGCCCGCAGCTCGAAACCGCAATACGGCAAGAGCGAACCCGTTAGACCAATTGGTGGCGTGCTGGTCTAAGCCCGCAGAAGCGTTAGCTTTACTCATGGACACTCTTTATTAAAATTATAAGGTAATACCGGGAACCCTTCTCCAGGTCGTCAGACTGTGGTAGAAGGGTTCTTTTTGGGTAATATAGGGATATCAGTTGTTAAACGATATTTTCCATGGTTACCTGCCATAACGTGTTGTATACTGAAAGTACAGTCGCCTTGGATGCAAGTCTTGCTACTAAAATTTAAAGTTTTTTGAGGGAGACGTTTTCTTTAAAGCTCAAATGTGTTAATATGAAATATACTAACAAAACGTAAGTTGAGTGATCTCTAAAGAGGTGATGAAAGTGGAAGATCAAGATCTGCGGATGTGTCCGCGCTTTGAGACGGCGTTTTCTTTTTTGGGCAAGCGCTGGAATGGGTTGATTATTCAAACATTAATGAGTGGATCAAAGCGATTCAAAGACATCTCCAATCTGATACCGTCCATGAGTGACAAGATGTTGTCTGAACGGATGAAAGACCTGGAGAGCGAAGGTATTCTGGTACGTCATGTGTACCCTGAAACGCCAGTGCGTATTGAATATGAGCTGACTGAGAAGGGGAAGGCGTTACAGCCTGTAATGAGTCAAATTCAAGACTGGGCGGAGCACTGGGTGGAATAACCACCTGATGCTGTGTGCAGAAAGTACAGAAACTCTTGATTTCCAGTGAAATCAAGAGTTTTTGTCTTCTGTGACAGCTTAGATGGGACTTTTTCACTTATCCGTTGCACATGTTGTCATCAGATGTAGTATAATCTATAGAAAATGGCCGCAGACGGCCGGAGCGAAGGAGGCCACTTGTCATGAGAGAAGAAAGCTTATCCCGTGAAATACGCTACGGCAAACAAGATATTGCAGAACTTGAGAGCGCATCCATTCAGGTTCATCTGATTTATCAGAAAACGGCAGAACTGTTCAAACGTTCGGTTGATACACCTTCGGGTAGTAATGACCCTGTCCACAACGACGTGGATTGGATGAACAGCGCTGGCTCAGGATCGTCTCCGGCGGTGCTGCAAAAATGGATTCAAGCGCCTAGTGGCTGGAAATGTATCGGCTGTGAACTGCGGTTACCTGATCGTGTGTCTCATGCAAAACAGCAAACTTATAACGACCGGATTTGTCTGAAGGCCGGAAACGGTAAATTAGTCCAGATCGAAATGCTCATTCAGGCCGTTGTCTGGTCACAATACGAAAAAATCCGCATGTTTGCACCTTGGCTTGGTGACGAGCCGTTCTACACTGCGGAAGAACTGGAAGTTATTGCACGATATATAGTTCCGACGTATTTCTCGGATCGCCCATTGCATGAGCAGGGCAAAGTGTTCAAAATTCATCAGCCCTACGGTCATATTCCACTATATCAGGAATACGTAGATGCTCCGTCCTGCTGCGTACAGGTAGACGGTGCATTACTTGAAGGTCGTTTGCTTACTGGTGTTTTTGTATCCGATACTCAGACGTTTGGCCTTAATCCCTATGTGAAGGACGGCGACGGAGGCCGTACCTACATGCAGGCTTTTGTTCAATAGTGGTCTGGTCAAACGCATGGCTAATGCAGTATAGGAGGGTCTGCTTGCAGACTCTCCCTTTTTTGGATGGCAGGTGTTTTAAACGTTGAGAGGACAAAAGTAACGGCTTTGACACTGTTTTTTATCGAAGAATGTGCCATAATAAAGGGTATGGACAACAGGGTGAATGATTTTACGCAGGGTGGTGTTACCTACATGATGAAGAAAATTCCCGGTTACATAGGTCTATGTATGCTTGTTCTCGTCATTTTGACGGGGTGTACCAGAGAGACACAGCCTTCCGAACAGCCGGTTGTCTCAGAGAAAGATTCAGCCAATACGATTACGGTTGCCATTGACGGCAGTACTTTTTTACCTGATGCGACGAAGTCCATCAAGCGAGATTTCAGTGAAGGCCTGACGCTCAAAAAAGCTTTGCTGAACAGCGGGCTGGTTGATTTTACGGCAGATGGAAGACGCATACAATCCGTGGGTGAAGTTTCTCTTGATTCATCTCTGAGTTGGGCAGTGAAGCTGAACGGTAAGGATATTGCTCCAGAAAAGTGGGATACCGAGCTTCATGCTAAGGATGAAGTCATTATATACGTCAAAGCTGCTGACAGCGGGGGAGAAGGTGTCGCATATCAGACAACCCTGCTTAAAGTGAGCGGTGGTAGCGTGGAACCAAATCTGAATCGGCAGTATGCCGGTATTTATGTGCAAGAATGCACTGTTCGTGACGTATTAAAATCCAGTGGAGTTGTGCGTCTGTCGGAGAATAACAAGTTTGTTGTTGCCGTTGAGAATGTTATGCCTCGGACGAATCAGCGCTGGGTAATCAAGGTCAATGACAAAGAGTTAATGGAGAACGGATTGGATATGAAATTAAATCCACGGGATGCGGTCAAGCTTGAACTTATCAACGCATCCTGAGCACATACAAGGAAGTACGAAAGAAAAGCCCAATGTTGATAATGATCACATTTGGGCTTTTTTACCGTATTAAGAACTCTTTAAACAGTCGCAATAGCAAGCGAAAGGCGCTACCAGAGGTCGAGCCCTTAATTTACCAGTACGTCAAATGCGGCAGATCTCATTTGGGCACAATTCGCAGTGGCAAATGCCCTGCAACATTTTCAGGTCTTTGATCACAATCATGCCGTTGTCGTATTCAATGGCATCTTTTTTGCGAAGATCACTGAGCATGCGGTTTACACTTTCACGGGTAGCTCCAATCATATTGGATAGATCCGTGTGGGTAATTTTTTTATGAATAATTACATGGTCTCCATGTGCTTCCCCATAGGAATTGGACAACCGGATCAAGGTAGAACAGAGTGCCCCAGGTTTACCGTACAACATCAAATCCCGGAACTTCGTTTGCGTCAAACGATGGTGTATGCCCATCCACTTCATGAAATCAATCGCAAAGTCACAATGCTGACAGATCAGCATTTCCAGATCCTTGTGTTCCAGCACACCAATCTCGCTATCCTCCAGAACTTCCGCCGAGAAGCTGTGTCTGGAGCCGAAGAATGGATCAGCTTGACCAATCATATCGCCCGTCTGGTACATGTACATGATCAGTTCCTTGCCCTCGTCGGTGGATTTGGTGATCTGGGCACGTCCCCGTTTCATATAATAAAGTTTGTCAGAGACGTCACCTTCCCAGTACAGATGTGTTCCTTCCGGGTAAGTTCGGTCTTTCATCGTTACGAGCAGATGATTAAAATTCACTTCCGAGAAGCAGTTGGTGTTCCCGCGTTTTTCCAGTACGTTTGTTAGTTCTCCCATACGTTGATCTCCCCTTTATCTCCCCGGTCAGGCAAGTGTAGCTGAATGTTGCCCCCGAGGTTCGCCGCAAACTGTGCCATCCTGATCTGGTCATCTCGGCCGTGTGGAGGTACGGTACAAATTGCGGTGGTTCAATTTTTAAGTTCAGTATATACCTAAACTTACCGTTTGAGGGGCATGGAAAGCCTTTAAAAATGGCGAAATTCCAAACATTGTGATTAAATTCACTTTTATAGGGGAAGGATGAGGCTGTTGATCTACTATTTTAAATAGAGAGAGAAATCCCGTCTAAAAGGGGCTGTTAAAAACTTAATTAAAATTGTTCATACTTTGTGAAAAAAATCACATAATATATCTTTTCCCCATGATACGATGTGGATGTAAACAAGAGAGACAAACCAATACGAACCTTTAGGAGGATGAGGGAGATGGCTGTAAAGAATGAAGTCGCCCCAACAAAAGAACCGACAGCAGGTCAGTATATTCAAACGTTAATCGACAAAGCGAACAAAGCACATGCAGCATTCATGTCCATGGATCAGCAGCAAATTGACCGGATTGTGCAGGCTATGGCGCTTGCGGGACTGGATAAACATATGATGCTCGCCAAAATGGCCGTGGAAGAAACGGGACGCGGTGTGTACGAGGATAAAATTATTAAAAATATATTCGCCACAGAGTATGTTTATAACAGCATTAAATACGAAAAAACAGTAGGCGTTATCGAAGACAACGAATACGACAGCTTCCAGAAAATTGCGGAGCCGGTTGGGATTATCATGGGGATCACACCGGTAACCAACCCGACATCCACGACGATGTTTAAAGCACTGATTGCGATCAAAACACGTAACCCGATCATCTTTGGTTTCCACCCGTCCGCACAGAACTGTAGCCGCGAGGCAGCGAAAATTTTGCTTGAAGCTGCTGTGAAAAACGGTGCCCCAGCCGACTGTATCCAATGGATTGATGATCCATCCATGGATCGTACGAACGCATTGATGAACCACAATGATGTTGCTCTCATCCTGGCTACCGGCGGATCAGCGATGGTACGTGCAGCGTACAGCTGTGGTAAACCGGCACTGGGCGTAGGACCAGGTAACGTGCCTTGCTTTATCGAAAAAACCGCAGATATCAACCAGGCGGTAACGGATTTGATTCTGTCGAAGTCTTTTGACAATGGTATGATCTGTGCGTCTGAACAAGCGGTCATTATTGAAGAACCGATCTTCGACCAAGTGAAAAAGAAAATGATCACGAACGGCTGTTACTTTGTGAACAAAGAGGAAGCCGCCAAATTGACAGCAGGTGCAATCAACGCGGAGAAATGTGCAGTTAACCCGACCATTGTAGGTCAGTCCGCTGTGAACATTGCCAAAATGTGCGGCATTGAAGTACCGGCAGGCACTAAAATTCTGGTAGCCGAAATTGAAGGTGTGGGCACCAAGTTCCCATTGTCCGCCGAGAAACTGAGTCCGGTGCTGGCATGTTACAAAGTTAAATCTGCAAAAGATGGTATTGAGCGTGCAGCAGAAGTGGTTGCTTTTGGCGGAATGGGTCACTCCTCCGTTATCCACTCGAACAATGAAGAAGTGATCAACCAATTTGCGGATCGCCTGCAAACGGGACGGATTATCGTAAACTCACCTTCCACACATGGTGCGATCGGGGATATCTACAATACGAATATGCCATCGTTGACACTGGGTTGTGGATCGTACGGACGTAACTCAACATCTTCCAACGTAACTGCTGTGAACCTAATCAACGTGAAAAGGGTGGCTCGCCGTACCGTGAATATGCAATGGTTCAAAGTGCCGAACAAAGTCTACTTCGAAAAAGGTGCGACGCAATATCTCGCCAAAATGCCGGACATTACTCGCGTAGCGATTATTACGGATGCCGTGATGGTCAAACTCGGATATGTGGAAAAAGTAGAGCATTACCTGCGTCAACGTCAGACGCCTGTAGCCATTGAAGTCTTCTCAGAAGTTGAGCCAGATCCATCAACAACAACAGTAGACCGCGGTACAGCCATGATGGAACGCTTCCAGCCGGACTGTATTATCGCACTCGGCGGCGGATCACCAATGGATGCTGCCAAAGCGATGTGGTTGTTCTATGAATATCCAGACACGGACTTTAACAACCTGAAACAAAAATTCATGGATATCCGTAAACGGATTTACAAATATCCAAGACTCGGATCAAAAGCGAAGTTCGTAGCCATTCCGACAACATCGGGTACGGGTTCGGAAGTCACATCGTTTGCGGTCATTACAGATAAAGAGCATGGCAATACCAAGTATCCGCTGGCTGACTATGAATTAACACCAGACGTAGCGATTGTAGACCCTGAATTTGTATACAGCTTGCCAAGAACCGCAGTAGCCGATACCGGTATGGACGTATTGACTCACGCCATTGAAGCATATGTATCCGTGATGGCGAACGACTACACAGACGGTCTGGCAATCAAAGCCATCCAACTGGTGTTCCAATATCTGGAGCAATCCGCATTACAGGGTGACAAACTGGCACGCGAGAAAATGCACAATGCTTCGACGATTGCGGGTATGGCGTTTGCCAACGCGTTTCTGGGCATTAACCACAGCTTGGCGCATAAATGGGGCGGTCAGTACCACACCGCACACGGACGCACCAATGCGATCCTGATGCCACACGTCATTCGTTACAATGCGAAAAAACCGACGAAATTTGCATCGTTCCCGAAATATTCGCACTTTGTGGCAGATGAGCGGTACGCTGAAATCGCCCGTATTCTCGGATTGCCAGCACGTACAACCGAAGAAGGCGTGAACAGCTTGATTAAAGCGATCCGTGAGTTGAACAAAAAACTGGGTATCGAAGAATCGTTCCAGGAAATCGGATTTGATGCGAAAGACTTCGAATCGCGTGTAGATTACTTGGCAGATCGGGCCTTCGAGGACCAATGTACAACAGCGAATCCAAAACTGCCGCTTGTAACTGAACTGGCTGATGTGTACCGCAACGCTTTCTATGGCAAATTTGAATAACAAGCAACAAGCAACATTCAACAAATAACCATTTCAGATTGTTGCAAGTGATTCAGGGGTTCCCCATATCGGGGAGCCCCGATTGCCGTATAGTTGCAAAAAGACAGAGAAACAGGAAAGGAGGTGGGAAAGAGGGGAGTGAACAAGCGTACGGAGAGGTAAGCCCGAAAAGCGGCGAGGCGAGACATCCTTTTTTCAGGACAGTGTCCAGCACTGGAGTGTAGTAAGTCAAAATGGGCAGAAAAACGGAGAAGCGGAGCATTCGTTTTTCAGGAGCAGTTTCAGCATTTGTTACTCTACTCCCAGAGAAACGGAGTAATAAACCGCAGGAACAGCATGGAGCTCCGAAGTGTAGAAGTCAAAATGGGCAGAAAAACGGAGAAGCGGAGCATCCGTTTTTCAGGACTGATTTTTAGCACTTGTTCACTCCACTGCCAGAGAAACGGAGTAAAAACCACGGGAACAGTATGGAGCTCCGAAGTGTAGAAGTCAAAATGGGCAGAAAAACGGAGAGGCAGAGCATCCGTTTTTCAGGACTGATTTTTAGCACTTGTTACTTTACTCCCAGAGGAACGGAGTAATAAACCACGGGAACAGCATGGAGCTCCGAAGTGTAGAAGTCAAAATGGGCAAAAAAACGGAGAAGCGGAGCATCCGTTTTTCAGGAGCAGTTTCAGCACTTGTTACTCTACTCCCAGTGGAACGGAGTAATAGACCGCAGGAACAGCATGTAGCTCCAAAGTGTAGTGAATCAAAATGGGCAGAAAAACGGAAAGGCGGAGCATCCGTTTTTCAGGAACCTCCTTCAATCTTTCAGTTGCTCCGAGCTTAACGGAGCAATGGTTCCCCAAAACGGTGGGAACGGGAGGGGAGGTGGCTGTTTGCACAATAGAAGAGGTTCACACGATAACGGAGCGGGCAGGACAGACGGAAGAAGCGGAGCGTTCGCCTTTATCACCGGATTTTCACTTTGAAAAAGTGAATCGAAAAAATCCGGGGATAACAGCGATCTGTAGTTGTGCTGCCCGCGGAGTGGCCTAGTGTGAACAACCGTAAAAGCGTGCAACAAGACAACGCCCAACCAGAGTGAGAAAGGTCGCAAAGTTTGTGATAAAAATCACAGATGCTAAAATCAGCATGACTTATACTGAAAATGTAAAGAAAACAATCATTCCGCGGTTCCGGTTCCCAAGTAGAGAGATCGTGTTCCGGATAATGTGAAACAATTCACATAAATCGCGGATCTGGACATCTGATGATACGTGTACTGCAACAATGTGATGTGTCCAGAAATCCAAAAAAGCGGAGGGATTAAGATGTCGGTGATCGAAAAAGATGTCAAACAACAAACAGGCTGGAGAAACTTTACTAAAGGAACTTGGACCAAGACCGTAGATGTGAATGATTTTCTGGTACACAATCTGTCTCCATATTACGGGGATGAAGCTTTCCTCGCAGACGCTACCCAAAACACCAAAGAATTGTGGGATATCGTATCTGATCTGACCAAAAAAGAGCGTGATAATGGCGGCGTGCTTGATGTGGACGTGAACACACCTTCAACCATTACATCTCATCAACCAGGTTACCTGGATCAGTCCAAAGAGCAAATTGTCGGGGTTCAAACAGACGCTCCATTCAAACGTTCCATTCAGCCATTCGGCGGAATTCGTATGATGATTGATGCTTGTGAAGCATACGGTTTCGAAATGCCACAAGGTGTCATTGATATATTTACTAACATTCGTAAAACGCATAACCAAGGTGTATTCGACGCTTACACTGCCGAGATGCGTGCAGCACGTAAAGCAGGGATTATCACAGGTCTGCCAGATGCTTACGGCCGTGGACGGATCATCGGAGACTATCGCCGGGTTGCTTTGTACGGAGTAGACTTCCTTATTCGTAACAAAAAAGGTGAACTCAATGCACTCGAAGTCGACGTAATTGATGAAGATGTTATTCGTTTGCGCGAAGAGTTGTCTGAACAGATTCGTGCACTGCAAGAACTGAAACAACTGGGTGAGATGCATGGCTTCGATATTTCATTACCAGCAACAACGGCTAAAGAAGCATTCCAATGGTTGTACTTCGGTTACCTTGCAGCGATCAAAGAACAGAACGGTGCCGCAATGTCCCTTGGACGTGTATCCTCCTTCCTGGATATTTACATTGAACGTGATTTGCAAGAAGGTATCCTGACGGAAGAACAGGCTCAAGAACTGGTTGACCACTTTGTCATGAAACTGCGGATTGTCAAATTCCTGCGTACGCCGGATTACAACGAATTGTTCAGTGGTGACCCAACATGGGTAACCGAGTCCATCGGCGGGATGTCCGTCAATGGCGAGACACGTGTAACCAAAAACAGCTTCCGTTTCCTGCATACACTGCACAACCTGGGACCTGCTCCAGAGCCAAACTTGACGGTCCTGTGGTCCACGAAGCTGCCTGAAGCTTTCAAAGATTATTGCAGTAAAGTATCGATTGAAACCAGCTCTATCCAGTATGAAAATGATGATCTGATGCGTCCGATCTATGGCGATGATTACGGTATTGCCTGCTGTGTATCTGCGATGAAGATCGGTAAACAAATGCAATTCTTCGGCGCACGTGCCAACTTGGCAAAAGCATTGCTGTATGCGATCAACGGTGGACGTGACGAAAAATCGGGAGCACAGGTTGGTCCGGAGTATCCTGCCATTACAAGTGAAGTACTGGACTACAATGAGGTTATGAAACGCTTCAAACCGATGATGGAGTGGCTGGCTAAACTGTACATGAACACTCTTAACGTGATCCACTACATGCATGATAAATACAGCTACGAGCGGATTGAAATGGCACTCCATGACCGCGATATTCTGCGTACGATGGCTTGCGGTATCGCGGGACTGTCGGTAGCGGCGGACTCACTCAGTGCGATCAAATATGCCAAAGTTAAACCGATTCGCAACGAACAAGGCATTGCCGTTGATTTTGAAATTGAAGGTGAATTCCCTTGCTACGGCAACAACGATGACAGTGTAGATAACATTGCGGTAGAGCTGGTGGAAAGCTTCATGAGCATGATTCGCAAGCACAAAGCCTATCGTAACGCAATGCCAACGCAATCTGTACTGACCATCACTTCCAACGTTGTGTACGGTAAGAAAACAGGAACAACACCAGATGGACGTAAAGCAGGCGAACCATTCGCACCAGGGGCGAACCCAATGCATGGTCGGGATAAAAAAGGTGCGCTGGCATCGCTCGGCTCGGTAGCGAAACTGCCTTATGAACACAGCCTTGACGGTATTTCCAATACCTTCTCCATTGTGCCAAAAGCGCTGGGTAAAGAAGATGCTACACGCAAATCCAATCTGACTGCGATGATGGATGGATATTTCGGTCAAAATGCGCATCACTTGAACGTGAACGTATTTGATCGTCAGCAACTGATTGATGCAATGGATCACCCGGAACAATATCCGCAATTGACCGTACGGGTGTCGGGTTACGCAGTTAACTTCATTAAACTGACGCGTGAGCAGCAGCTGGATGTTATCAACCGTACGTTCCACGGTTCGATGTAAGTCATTTTTTCAGTAACCTTCTCAGGTATTCTGATTCAACATAAAATGAACGCATAGCGGATGCGAAAAGAAAGGAAGAGGCAACATGATGAACGGACATATTCATTCACTCGAAACTTTCGGGACGGTTGACGGCCCAGGCATCCGCTTCGTGCTTTTTATGCAAGGATGCCTGCTCAAATGTCAGTATTGTCACAACCCTGATACCTGGGCACTGGATGGCGGGAAAGAGATGACACTGGAGGAGGTACTGGCTGAAATTCAGCCGTACCTGTCCTACTATCGTAGCTCTGGCGGTGGACTTACCATATCAGGCGGAGAACCTACCCTTCAAGCTCACTTTGTTGCAGAAGTATTCAAGGAAGTCAAACGTCGCTGGGGGCTTCATACGACATTGGACAGCAACGGGTTCAATGAACCGGATCGCATTCATGATCTGCTTGACCACACCGACCTTGTATTACTGGATCTAAAGCATATTGATGACGAGAAACACATCAAACTGACTGGTAAATCCAATGAACGTACGCTGAAGACCGCAAGATGGTTATCCGATCATGGTCGTAAAATGTGGATCAGACATGTATACGTGCCTGGCATTCACGATCAGGAAGAGGATTTGTTGAATCTCGGGCGTTTCATTGGAACGCTGAACGGGGTAGAGAAGTTCGAGATTCTTCCTTATCATCAAATGGGGATTTACAAATGGGAAGCACTGGGTAAAGTTTATCCGCTGGATGGGGTACCTTCTCCAACCGAAGAAGAAGTGGAACGGGCATATCGCCTGATTGAGCAAGGTCGTGCAGAAACAGCTGGCGTGACTTGCTCAGGAAAGTAAGCGAGCAGTTATTCACAAGCAACCTTTACGAATATTGATTCGTAGAGGTTGTTTTTATTTTTTCATAATGAATGGTGTAACAAAGGCTTTTGCCATGGGAGCTGAAAATTCATTCGTTTAAATCCTATAGCTTGTTTATATTAACAGATAACTATTTTCATAGTTTTTCGCTTCTATTAAAAGTTTACAATTCTTATTCATTTTTTTTAGCAACTTTTCCCGTTTCTGAGCGTCTAATCATATGACTTTTAGAGGGGATATTAATAAAATGGGAGCAGAAGGAGCCAAAGACAAAGAATGAATTTGAAGAAGAAGTTGTCCATACTCACCGCTTTTGCTGTTTTTCAGGCTTTTGCAGTTATTCCTGCAAATGCACAAGCAGCAGAATCAAGCGAAGCTACGCCAGTGAATACCGCAAAAGTAAAATCCGTTGAGGTTGTGAAGAGAGAACAGCCAATTGCTGAGTCTGAAGTAAAATCAGGAGCAACGACTGATCCTGCTAACAATCCATCAAACAACACACCACCTGCAGACAATGAAAGCGCCATAGAAACGAATCAGGGAACAACGGCTCCTTCTGGAACAGAAGCTACACCGGTAAACCCGGAAACAGGAGCAAACGGGGAACAAGGAACAGTTGAAGAGACAAACACATCAAACACACCAACACCTGCTGAAGTAGAGCAACCAACGACTGGTGGAACAGCTGCGACGGTGAGATCCGCCGGAGACCTGACACTTTATATGAATAGCAACAAGATGGTTCAGGATGGAAAAACGTATCTGGCTGGACAGCCAATGGCTGTAAAATATGGTGTTTCCTACGTAGCCATTCGTGCATTGGTTGATCGGGTAGGATACGACGTGAAATATGATAATAAAACCAAAGAAACGATCATTCTCAGCGGTACCGACGAACTTCGTTTCAAAACAAACAGCAAAGTGTATACCGTTAACGGAGAATCCAGAACGATGAAAGGCCCCGCTTATCAAGAAAAAAATACGTTTATGATTCCATTAACATCCATCACACAAGCGCTGAATATCACATATACCGTGAATCAGCCTGCGAAGACGGTTGTATTGAAGCTTAACACGAAACCTGTAGCCAGCTTTACAGTACAAAAGGAAATTTTTGCAGGAGATCAAGTGATCTACACGACTAAAAACAGTTCGCCGAACGGCCTTCCTATTGTGGATGAGCAGTGGACTGGACGTCAGGATTCCTTTGATCAGCCAGGCGTTTACACGGTGACTTATACGGTTCAAGATTCCAGTGGTCAATGGAGTAACCCTTATTCGCTTACGATCAAGGTAGAGCGTCCGAATCTTCCTCCAGTAGCGATGTTTACAACGGATAAGGAAGAATACAAAATGGGTGAAAAAATCTCCTACACTGATCAAAGTACAGATGACGAGAACGCGATCGAAAAAAGAGACTGGAGCAACAATGCACTCGCATTTTTCCTTCCGGGACCGAAGACGGTATCTCTTACTGTCACAGATCAGCATGGTCTGAGCAACACCTATACGAAAGAGATTATGATCACAAGCGAAACGCTTTATAATCAGTCTGATTTCAACAAATTGTTCGTACCGGTAGGGGACAAATTTACATTCAACGGCGGGGAAGTTCCTGCTATGGAAAAAGTACCGTTTACGTACACGGATGAGCCAAGCTTGCTTATTCGTAGTAACAGCCCGGAAACCGTTAACCAGGAAGGCATCGTCTACAAGGAATCTTCCTTTGGGCAGACGCGTTTCATGATTCACCATGTCAATAATACGGGCAAAAGAGTAAAAATGTATGTAATTGCGACCAATAACAATCCATATACAGCTGTATTCGAACAGCAAAACATGGGCTTTGCAGGACCGACGCCATTTGCTACCGTTGCGGGTAAATTGTCCATCGATAAATGGTTCAAATCCATGCAAACGGGGGCAGATTCGAAGAGAGTATACATCCAGCCGGGAGAAAGTAAATTGATTCTGACGGAACTGAACAATATTTCGATGAAAGAAGGGCAGGTCATCTCCCTTTATTCCGACACTTTCAGTGATTATACACTCGACTACAACATTGTGATGATCGAAGAAAATAAAGATCCGATGGCCGTATTGTCTTCCTTGCCAATTCTGGACCGTGACGGCGTTCATAACCGTGGGACTTATCCAAACGCAACACGAATCATTACGTACGATCAGGAAGTTGGCACGAAGCCTTCCCGTCTGCCACTCGGGGATAACGCAAGTGACCCGAATCTCGACGGCACAGACCCGATGGCCTTCACAAGCGCTTCTAACGCTGGTAACTTCGGTGTACTGTACAAAATAACCCTGAACAATGTTGCACCGCGTACACTGATTTCGTTTAATCCTCGCGGAGGCAAGTATTACGGTTCAGCACTTGTGAACGGACAGCTGGTACAGCTGTCGAATAACAGCCAATCTCTAAGTGCGCCGAATGAACAGAATGTGCTGTATCGAACAGGTTCTTACGGTGAAAGTGTAACGATTGTTTTCTCTGCTGCCCCGGGTAGCAACTTGCCGGTAAACATTCTGTTTACCCCGCTTCCAGCCGAGAAATAATTGAGAAATAATATTCTAAGTAATCAAACCGTACGGTTTGGAGTGAAAGCTTATATTTTATATACCCGTTCACCCCAAAAGTCACCTGTATGACCTATATTCTGAACCGTCACCTGAAGGACTCCATATTTATGGGGTCCTTTGTCTTTAGTTTAAGTTTTTAGTTTAAGCAAAACGCCTGTACTTGCGTGTAGGGTTCCGTTGACTCTGTTCTTCATTTCATGCATTATTAGAGGTATACAAAAAGAGTAGAAGCAACGGTTTTTGCCAAAAGATTTTGTCGCATGATGAAAATGCAAAAGGTTTGTATGACAGGAGGTGCTTTAAATCATGCTGTCGACGGAAGAAATTATATCAACTATGTCCTCACAGGGACTTCGTATAACTGATCAGCGCAAAACACTAGCACGGTTATTTGCCGAGTCTCCGGGGTATCTTACACCCAAGGACGTCTACGAATATATGGGTAAGACATACAGCGGATTAAGCTTTGACACGGTGTACCGAAACTTGCGTGTAATGCAGGAACTGGGTGTACTAGAGCAAGTTGTCTTTGAAGATGGCGTGAAATTCAGAGCGAGTTGCAGTGAAGGCCACCATCATCATCATATGATCTGCCTGAAGTGTCAGAAGACCTACCCGATCGTTTTTTGTCCGATGCAGCTTGCTGATGCTCCCGAGCAATTTCAGGTGGTGGATCACAAGTTTGAAGTGTTTGGATACTGCAAGGATTGTGTTGAACATGCTCCAGCCAAGAAATCATCTGCACATCAGCATGCTCATAGCCACGGGAAGAATTGAAGATGAAACTTTCGCGTAGAATCATGCAAGCTCCAATTCGCGTATACCGCAATTATATCTCTCCATTAAAACCGCCGACCTGCCGATTTTATCCGACGTGTTCGGCGTATGCGATGGAAGCCATTGAAGTGCATGGTGCACTCAAAGGTTCGCTTCTAGCGGCGAAACGGATTGCCAAATGTCATCCGTTTCATCCGGGCGGTGTAGATTTGGTTCCGCCTAAGGTGGAGAAAAATGTAGTGATATCCGAACCGTAACGTGCAGAAGAGCCTGATGTTCATTTCACCCCGAAACTTGGCTCTATTCGGTGGTATACTTGACAACAAGGTCCGCATTTCAGTATATTTTTTCTATATGATTTTCCAGTGAAGGGATAAGTACAGACACACCCCCAGTGCAGAGAGCCGGAGAAGCTGAGAACCGGTCTGGGAGGAGGATGGAAGATGGTCCCGGAGGAACCTCTTTCGAGCGTGCAATCAGCGATTTGTCGCTATTGTCGTAAGCCTGAGGCGTGATCCAGCGTTAATGGGCGGTCGAAGGACCGGAAGAGCCTGCGTTTTGCGAAAAATGCGGGGAAATTGGGTGGTAACACGTGAGAGATACTCTCGTCCCATACAGGGCGGGAGTTTTTTTGTGTTCATTTTCGGATCAGGAAGATGGTTCCATTCGAGCGATTTGTATGTATTCGTTAGAACAATTGAAGGAGGAGAAGTCATTCATGACGGATCAAAAAACATTTTATTTAACAACGCCGATTTATTATCCAAGCGACAAGCTACATATTGGGCATGCGTACACAACAGTAGCAGGTGATGCAATGTCTCGTTACAAACGTTTGCGTGGATACGAGGTGCGTTATCTGACAGGTACCGATGAGCATGGCCAGAAGATCGAGCGCAAGGCTCAGGAGAAAGGATTGTCTCCACAGGCCTTTATCGATGAGATTGTCGTAGGCATCAAGGAACTGTGGAACAAGCTGGACATCTCCAATGATGACTTCATTCGCACAACCGAGGAGCGTCACAAAACCGTCGTTCAAGATATCTTTGACCGTTTGCTCAAGCAAGGTGATATCTACAAGGGTGAGTACGAAGGCTGGTACAGCATCCCGGATGAAACCTATTACACTGAAACACAGCTGGTGGATGTTGAAAAAAATGAGAAAGGCGAGATTATCTCGGCTAAAAGTCCGGATAGCGGACACCCGGTTGAGCTCGTTAAAGAAGAATCTTACTTCTTCCGTATGAGTAAATACGCGGATCGTTTGCTGAAATATTATGAAGAAAATCCTGGTTTTATTCAACCGGAATCCCGTAAAAACGAGATGATCAACAACTTTATCAAGCCGGGTCTGGAGGATTTGGCGGTATCCCGTACGACATTTGAGTGGGGTGTCAAAGTTAAAGGCGATCCGAAACACGTCGTTTACGTATGGATTGACGCGTTGTCCAACTACATTACAGCACTGGGCTACGGCTCTTCGGATGCTTCATTGTACGACAAGTTCTGGCCAGCGGATGTTCATCTGGTGGGTAAAGAAATTGTTCGTTTCCATACAATTTATTGGCCAATCATGCTCATGGCGCTGGATCTGCCATTACCGAAGAAGGTATTTGCACATGGCTGGCTGCTGATGAAAGATGGCAAAATGTCCAAATCCAAAGGAAACGTTGTGGACCCGGTAACCCTGATTGATCGTTACGGTCTGGATTCGCTTCGTTACTATTTGCTACGTGAAGTACCGTTTGGTTCCGATGGTACATTTACACCGGAAAGCTTCGTAGAGCGTGTGAACTCCGATCTGGCGAACGATCTGGGTAACCTGCTGAACCGTACCGTAGCAATGGTCGACAAATACTTCGAAGGCAAAGCTCCTGCGTTTGCTTCCAATGTAACGGAATTTGATGCTTCGCTGGAAGAAGCAGGACATGCAACAGTGGAAAAAGTAGAGCAAGCGATGGAGAACCTGCAGTTTTCTGTGGCGCTCACGGCAATCAGTCAATTTGTTAGCCGTAGCAACAAATATATCGACGAAACACAGCCATGGGCTTTGGCACGTGATGAAGCGAAACGGGCTGAGCTGGCATCCGTGATGTCCCATCTGATTGAAAGCTTGCGTATTGCTTCCATTCTTCTACAGCCGTTCCTGACTCGCGCACCGCGCAAAATCTGGGAACAACTGGGCATTCAAGAAGGTGAATTGACAGCTTGGGATTCAGCGAAACAATGGGGCATCGTGCCTGCTGGCAACGTATTGCACAAAGGCGAGCCGATCTTCCCGCGTCTGGATGCGGAGCAGGAAATTGCTTATATCTCTGAAGCGATGACAGGTGGACAAAAAGCAGCACAGTCCGATGCAAGCCAGGCAGAAGCCGGATCGGCTTCTCCAGCGTCTGCAGAACCTGTAACAGCACCTGAAGGCAAGGAAGAGATCGGCATTGATGATTTTGCCAAAGTTGAGCTACGTGTGGCACAAGTCATCGCTTGTGAGCCTGTTAAAAAGGCAGATAAATTGCTTAAGCTGCAACTGGATCTTGGTTATGAGCAACGTCAGGTTGTATCTGGTATCGCCAAGTTTTATTCGCCAGAAGAGATGGTTGGACGTAAAGTCATCTGTGTGACCAATCTCAAACCAGTAAAACTGCGTGGAGAGCTGTCCCAAGGTATGATTCTGGCAGCTTCTCATGGGGATCAGCTGACCCTGGCAACCGTACCGGACAGCATGCCTAATGGCGCGCAAGTGAAATAAACAGTTCCAAGAGCAACGCAAGCAACTGGGATGATCAATCGTACAGAGATTGTCACAAGTTGAAACAAGGGTGGTCCGAAGTGATTCGGACCGCTTTTTTTATGCTGAAAAAGAGCTGATAACAGAAGAACAAGCATATATTGTTATGAACTCCGCACTTCGGGAAAGAATGAATAGGATACGAGCCTTGACAATTGGGGATATGTTACCTATAATTCTTTCAGTAATGTTTACGATTAAGAGATGCGGAGTGAATCATATATGACTTTTATTCAAAAAAAGAGACAGGCACGATTAGACCGATCCAGCAAACTTGGCAAACGGAGCACAATAAAGCTACTTTGGAGCGGTCTGCTCATACTTAGTCTGCTTGTACTGTCTGCATGTGGGCAAAACAGCGAGAATACAGCCAAAATTGTTGAAGGCAAAGTTAATGTGGTGACCACATTTTACCCGGTATATGCGTTTACTGCAGCGATTGGCGGAGAGGATGCCAACGTCATTAACCTGTTGCCTACAGGAGTAGAGCCTCACGACTGGACACCGAAGAGCCAGGATATTGTAAATACGTCCAAGGCACAGCTTTTCCTTTACAATGGTGCAGGTCTGGAAGGATGGGTGCCGAACTTTTTGAAATCACTGAACAGTAATACAAAAGTAAAATCCGTGGCTGTCAGTGAAGGTGTCAAATTGTTAACGGCAGAAGGGGACGATGGTCACGGACATGGTGAAGAGCATGAGGATGAACATGCCGATGATCATGCAGACGAGAGTGGCAGTGAGGAACAGGTAGCTGACCATCATATCGATCCTCATACATGGGTTAGCCCCAAATCCGCAATGATCATGGCGGAAAATATCAAGAACAGTCTAGTCGAAGTTGACCCTACACACAAAGCCGGCTACGAGCAACGTTATGAGGAGCTTCATACCAAACTTGAGGCGCTGGATCAGCGTTTCACGAATGAATTAGCTTCCGTGACAAAGAAGGAAATAGTGGTTTCGCACCAAGCGTTCGGTTATCTTGCACGTGATTATGGTTTGAAGCAACATGCCATCATGGGACTGTCCCCGGATGCAGAACCAACTGGACAGGATATTGTAAAACTGGCTAAACTGGTTAAAGATGAAGGTATTAAGTACATTTTCTTTGAAGAGCTTGTATCCGACAAATTAGCCAAAACACTTGCCAGCGAAGCAGGGGTAGAAACGATGGTGTTAAACCCGGTGGAGGGCCTGACGCAGGAACAGGTTAAGAACAAAGATGATTATTTCACGCTGATGGAGAAAAATTTGCAAAATCTGCTGATCGCATTAAAATAAGAAGAATGAAGATAAACA
The DNA here is from genome assembly GCF_031844205.1 of Paenibacillus sp. RRE4. NCBI lineage: Bacteria > Bacillati > Bacillota > Bacilli > Caryophanales > Paenibacillaceae > Paenibacillus > Paenibacillus sp. RRE4. Next base: position 2,993,684 of record NZ_JAUZUT010000001.1, on the reverse strand, counting down.
TCCAGAAGTCTTTGCTGTTTCATCGGCGAAGACTTTTGGAATGTTAAATAGTAAATTTACGTGTTTTTATTTATTATGAAGGGCGGCTTTGCCATGCAGCAAATCATGCCATTATGTCATGATCCGATTATCCAGATTGAGAATTTGTCTTTTTCCTACGGGGATCAGCGCGTGATTCAAGATCTCAATTTTATGGTTCAACAACGGGACTTTGTAGGCATTATCGGTTCAAACGGAGCAGGGAAAACAACGTTGCTTCGTATGCTGGTAGGACTACTTCCACCTGCACAGGGGGATATCAAGTTGTTTGGAGAGTCGATTCGTAAATTCAAGGATTGGAACCGAATCGGGTACGTTCCACAAAAAAATGCATTTAATCCGTTGTTTCCGGCTACCGTTCGTGAGGTTGTCATGTCCGGGCTGTATAACAACAAAAACATGTTCCGCCGCATCTCTCGTCAAGGTCAGCAACAATGCATCGATGCGATGAAGGTTATGCGAATTGAGGATATTGCAAACAAACGTATTGGACAACTGTCCGGCGGTCAGCAACAACGTGTTTTTTTGGCCCGTGCGTTGATTAATCACCCGGATCTATTGATTCTTGATGAACCTACCGTAGGGATCGATGCAGAGTCACAAGCCAGTTTTTTCGAACTGATTACCCATATGCATGAGCATCATCGGATGACGTTTCTGATGGTGTCTCATGATATGGATCGCATGGAGAGTTATCTTGGCGCGGAAGCGGCGCTCACGAATGGCAAGATCCATTTCCATGTGCGTCATTCGCATGAGATCGAGGATTGTGCAGAAACCAACCTGCAGCATACTACCGCGCAGGTACGCTAGCTATGTATGTGGGCCATTAGATGATAGGCCGAAGGAGTCGTGTTAGTTTTGGAAATATTATGGAGTGATTTTTTTCAGCGTGCACTTGCAGGTGGTTTGCTTATTGGTATCACTGCTCCCCTGATTGGACTTTTTCTTGTACTGCGCAGGCTCTCGATGATCGGAGATACCTTGTCACACGTAACGATCGCAGGTGTAGCACTTGGTTTTCTGATCGAGGTATATCCAATCGGTGTAGGATTGATTTTTGCTGTACTGGCATCGTTTGCTATTGAGAAGTTGCGTAAAGCATACAAGAGCTATGCTGAATTGTCTATTGCGATTATTATGTCTGGAGGCGTAGCGCTGGCTTCGCTGTTTTTCACACTGGGAAAAGGGTACAATGCGGATGTGATGAGCTATTTGTTTGGCAGTATATACACATTGGACGCAACGGATCTAAAGCTGGTGGGTATTGTGACCCTAATCGTGGTTATTGTAGTGGGCTTCCTACATAAAGAGTTTTTCCTGCTCAGCTTTGAGGAGGATGCAGCCGCAGTGACCGGATTGCCAGTCAGAATGCTGAATATGTTAATTACAGTGATGACAGCATTGGTGATCAGTACGGCAATCAAGATCGTGGGTGCCTTGCTTGTATCCGCTTTGTTGACCATTCCTGTCGCCGTTAGCCTGCTCATGGCTCGAAGTTTCAAATCAGCCATTATTCTGTCGGTGGTCATCGGAGAGATTGCTGTTGTGATTGGACTGGTTACAGCAGGGATCTGGAACCTGGCACCGGGAGCAACCATTGTGTTGCTGCTCATTGGCATGCTGATTTTAACGATGATTGCCAAAAAAGGGTTCCGAGCCTGAGTTCTAACTATTACAGATGATTGATGAAAAAAAGAGCTTTAAGAGCAAGTGAGCCCAAGGAAGGGAGACATTGCTTCATGCCTGATGTTAATGTATGGCTGGCTTTCGTTGCTGGCCTCGCTTCTTTTATATCACCGTGTTGTCTTCCGCTATATCCTTCCTATCTCTCATACATCACGGGAATGACCGTGCAACAGTTGAAAGAGGATCGGAATCAGCGTGAGGTGCGCCTTAAGACGTTAACGCATACACTGGCGTTTATTCTCGGTTTCTCTGCGGTATTTTATTCGCTGGGTCTGGGTGCAGGACTATTTGGACAATTTTTCAATGATAACCGGGATCTGATTCGTCAGTTGTCCGCAATTTTAATTATGTTGATGGGACTATTTCTGTTAGGTATTTTTAAGCCGCAATTTTTGATGAAAGAACGCAAGCTGGATATGAAATGGAAGCCGGCAGGGTATTTAGGTTCCTTTGTTTTTGGGATTGGTTTCTCAGCAGGCTGGTCACCTTGTATCGGACCAATTCTAGCGACGATTATCGCTATGGCAGCGAGTGAACCATCGACCTGGTTGGCACTGATTACAGGTTATACGGTAGGCTTTGCCTTACCATTTTTCGTTCTGGCATTTTTTATTGGCTCCACACGCTGGATTTTGAAGTATTCAAACCTCATGATGAAGATTGGCGGAGCATTAATGCTTTTAATGGGCATTTTGCTATTCACGGACCAGATGACGCAAATAACAATCTGGCTGCAACAAATTACACCGGATTGGATGATTAACTTAACGTGAAGGTTAACTTTCACAGACAAGACAATGCAGTACAAAAAGCAGGCTGCAGGAACCAGAATAGTTCTGGAACTTGCGACCTGCTTTTGTGTCTGAGGATACAAGGAAGACTAATGTGTTTTCATTTAGGTAAAATAGTCAATGTTGGCTAACGGGAAATGTTCGAAAATGCGTTCTGTAATGAACTCGCGCAGGGCATCTTGCTGGTCATCTTTATACACATATTTGTACTGACCCCAACGTCCCCATTTCATTTTCCGTTTTTCGATATCCATCTCCAGCTTGGTTTTTGGATATCGTTTCTCAATGGTCGCTTTAGCCGTTTTGGTGAAACGATGTTGAATCATTTCAAAAGTAAGGTCTTTGGTGGCCTCTTCAGGCAAAGTATCCGCCAGCTTTTGCAGTAGCTCTGCATAACCTTCTTGCCAGCCGTCGTACCATATAATCGGAGCGATGATGAAGCCAAGCGGATAACCGGCATGGGCTATTTTGCCTGCAGCTTCAATTCGCTCTTCAAAGCGGGAGGTGGCGGGTTCAAAGTTTTTGATAACATAATCCGAGTTGACGCTGAACCGGATACGCGTATGGCCATTATGCTTGATGTTAAGTAGCGGATCGATGTGATGATATTTTGTCACAAAGCGTAAACGCCCGTATTCTTCATCAGCCATAAAACGAATAAGGTCGCTCAGGTTTTCCGTGATATGCTCCAGACCGACGGGGTCGGAGGTACAGGCTGCTTCGAAACGGGTAATTTCGGGTTTGCGTTCCTCGATGTATCCTTTGGCAGCTTCAATGATTTCTTCCGTGTTTACGTACACGCGAACGTATGGTTTTGCACCTAATGTAGTTTGAAGATAACAATAATGGCAATGCCCCATACAACCTGTGGAGATAGGGATAGCATACTCTGCTGATGGTTTGGACTGGTCAAATTTCAGGGTTTTACGTACCCCTACAACCAGAGTTCGCTTGGCCATCCGGTATTTTTCTTGTTCTGTCTCACCGGGGAGGTTGGTGATCCGATTGTGTGAAGTGGTCATCTGATAAGGAATGTTGTGGGAGGTTACCCACTCCATAATCCGTTTTCCTTTTTCATATTCAAGCGCACCTGGTTCAAAATACACCAAATCGGGAATAAAGGGTTTTGTACCCTTTGCTTTTCGAACAGGGGGCTGGGCCACGCTTGTGCTCACAGAATCACTCCTTTCAATACGAAACTGGACTTAGTTTGCCTCAAATGGAGAGAAGTCACGCCTGCCAATCCTTGTGAAAGGCGATCAGAATCGGGTAGGACTTGCCAATGCGCATTGATAACATGTATCATTAGAAGATAGGGACCAGGTACGTAGAACCGGTCAGAGAGAAGAGAGGGAAGCAGATGCCAACGCCCAGTATGGAAGATTATTTGGAGCGTATATACAAATTGATTGATGAAAAGGGCTATGCTCGTGTGTCTGATATAGCAGAAGGACTGGAAGTACATCCTTCATCCGTGACGAAGATGATCCAAAAGCTGGACAAGGACGAGTACCTGATCTATGAGAAGTACCGCGGGCTGGTACTGACACCAAAAGGGAAAAAAATGGGCAAACGGTTGATGGAGCGCCATCATCTGCTTGAGCAGTTTCTAACTACGATCGGTGTTCAGGAAGAGAACATTTATAACGACGTAGAAGGTATTGAACATCACTTAAGCTGGGACTCCATTACATGTATTGAGTCTCTCGTGGAATATTTCCGTCAGGATGAGAGCCGTCTGCAAGACCTAAAAAACATTCAGGAAATCATGAGTAACACGGACTCTTGAGCCTTGAATTCATATGTCAATAAATAGAGAATGCTTCTTGCCAAGTGATTGGCGAGGAGCATTTTTAATTTCAATATTTTATTTCCAACCAACATTTGGTCAATTGCGCAACTAAACCAGTCTGCCAAGCGTCTATTAAACTAGTAGAATTTACCGCAAATCTAATGATGTTGGAGGATTGTATTAATGAAATTGCGTAAAGGATTGTTGCTACTGCTCATTTTTGTTCTTGGATTACCGTCAGTCGGTTTGACCGCTCAGGCAGCAAGTTCAAAACAGATTTCTATTTTTCTGGATGGTCAGCGTCTGGAATCAGATGTGTCACCATATATCATGTCCAAGGTGAACGTAACGATGGTGCCGTTACGGGTCATCAGTGAAGGACTTGGGGCTTCTGTGTTATGGTCCCAGGCTACCCGGACGGTGACGATTCAGAAATCGGATTCAACAATTACGATGACCAGTGGACGTCAGCAAGCGACGGTGGACAATGTCGTGGTTGATCTGGATGCTTCCGTGCAACTAAAACAAGGTCGAGTGATGGTTCCGATTCGTTTTGTAAGTGAGAATTTGGGGATTCAAGTGAACTGGAATCAGGTGGCTCAAACCATTGATCTGTACACAGGAGCAGAACCAACGCCAACACCAGAGCCAACTCCAGCTACACCTGCAGAACCGGGAGGAAGTGTCCCCCCAGCAACGAATGAGATGCGCGGAGCCTGGATTTCTACAGTTAATGGTGACTGGCCGTCTTCTGGCGCGAAAGGCAATGTAGAGAAACAGAAACAGGAGTACACAAGTCAACTGGATCAATTGAAGGACATGGGGATCAATGCTGTGTTTGTACAAGTTAGAGCCAATGCAGACGCCATTTATCCTTCCAGCCTAGTGCCTTGGAATAGTGTTCTGACAGGAACACAGGGCAAAGATCCAGGCTACGATCCACTCGCTTTTATGGTTGAGGAAGCTCATAAGCGTGGGCTTGAATTTCACGCCTGGTTCAATCCGTTTCGGGCAACGAACTCGGCAACAACAACCAATCTGGCTACAAACCATGTATCCAAGCTACATCCGGACTGGATTGTAAATGCATCGGGTAAACTTTATATTAACCCAGGTGTACCAGAAGCAAGGCAGCATATCATGGATACCATAATGGAAGTAGTGAATAACTATAACGTGGATGGAGTGCATCTGGACGATTACTTCTATCCTTCTAATGTGACCTTTAATGACGATGCTGCTTACAAAATGTATAACACGTCAGGTACAACAGACCGTGCAGCATGGCGCCGTGACAACATTAATCAGTTTGTACAGCAACTTGGACAACGTATTCATCAAGTGAAAGCTAATGTAGAGTATGGAATCAGTCCATTTGGTGTATGGCGTAACAAAGCTAATGATCTGACTGGCTCAGACACCAAAGCAGGCGTAACTGCGTATGACAGCATGAATGCAGATGTTCGGACATGGATCAAACAAGGATGGATCGATTACGTTGCACCACAAGTATACTGGAGCATGACACTAAGTGCTGCAAGGTACGACAAGGTCGTCGATTGGTGGGTTAATGAGGTAGCCAATACCAATGTAAAATTGTACATCGGGCATTCTCCTTATAAACTTGGAACGCCAGAGATTGGTTGGCAGACATCACAAGAAATCATAGATCAATTGACATATAATCAAAAGTATCCATCCATTGGCGGGGATATTTATTTCAGTTCCCAGTATCTTACGAAGAACCCGCTGGGTTTGATTGAACGACTTAAGGCCTACTATGGCTTGTAAGTAGCAAAGCGAATTTTTTTTGGATTAGCGATCACGGATTCATCAACTCATAGTTATATGTCCAACCCCTGTTCTCATACAGTGGCAGTAGAAGCATGGCTGCCTGGAGAACGGGGGTTTTTGTTGTGTTAATTAATGGCGTTTTTGAAGGTGGAGGCGTAAAAGGAATTTCCCTTGCAGGAGCTGTACAGGGAGCACAGGACTGCGGAGTGCAATTCAACCGAGTTGCTGGTACATCATCCGGTTCGATTGTTGCTGCCCTACTGGCTGCAGGTTACCGGGCCGAGGAGATGAAAGTAATTATTGAGAGTACGCCGTTTGCATCGCTACTGCAACGGTCGCCTATATTTAATACACGCTGGATCGGTCCGGCAACAAGGATGTTTTTGAAAAAAGGTTTATATTCAGGTGAGGCTCTGGAATCATGGATACGCAAAATGCTGGCACAAAAAGGAATACGAACCTTCGCTGATTTGCCACCTGGAAAGTTGCTCATTACCGCATCGGATATTTCTAACGGAAATATTCTCGTTTTGCCCGACGATATCCGGCGCTTTGGTATTGAACCGGCAAAGCTTGAGGTTGCTAAAGCTGTACGTATGAGTTGCAGCATTCCGTATTTTTTCGATCCTGTCATTATTCGGAAATCGCCGATGATGTCCAAGGGGCTGCCTTTCCAAGATCAGTTTGTGTATGTTGTGGATGGAGGACTACTGAGTAACTTTCCACTGTGGTTGTTTGATGGAGAACGCTCTGAATCAGGGGGAGAGATCATTCCAGTAGTCGGTTTTAAAATGGTAGGCAAGACAGAAGTAGAACCTGCACGAATTAAAGGACCTTTGACTATGTTGCAAGCGCTTGTCGAGACCATGTTAACAGCTCACGATGAGCGTTACATTGAGCAGATTAACCGATTCCGTACGGTCAAAATTCCTACGCTTGGTATTAAACCGACACAATTTAATCTCTCCGTTCAAGACAGTACGAACTTATATCGCTCAGGAGTGGCCTCCGGCCTGGAATTTTTCACCACATGGAATATGAAGATGTACAACGAGCAATTGGAAAAGCAACGGAAAGAAATGCGAAAGAAACAGGCGGATGCACCGCCGCTGATCTCGATATAAAGACTAAAAAAAGCAATTCTCCGTATGATGGAGAATTGCTTTTTGGATTTTATTTTTACCGTAAAACCGGAATAGAGCCTCCAGTACAGACAACTTAGTGATACTTGGGAATATCCTCGTCGTTGCTCTTTCCTTTTTGACCCTGAATGACCTGAAAGGGATAGTCCTTGCGTTTCTTGGATGAACTGCTCTTTCTGGTATTGACATTGTTCTGTGCGTTCACTTTAGCCATCGTTTTAGCCGAAGGTTTGATCTTTGGTGTTTTGGCTTTTCGTGACCAACGGGCAGGCGGGAATTTGTACAGCAGGAACACAACTCCGAACACGATCAGAGGGATGAGAATACTGGACAATGAGGCTCTAGTCATAAAACTGATAACCCCAAGAGCAGCCAGTACAATGAATGCCCAAAATACAATAGCCTGCTTATTCATTTCATTCACCCTTTCACAGGATCAAGTGATGCTACAGGAACTTCCGTTGCGGTGGAAACGTTGGCAAGTTTGGCGTCCAGTTCAAGCATGCGATTGAAAGACGCAATGGAAACTTCCACTTGAGCGTTCGTAGGTTCTTTGGTCGTAAGCAATTGCAGCCACAGGCCGGGGTATCCCAGATAACGCAACACAGGAATATCACGAAGCGAATTTGTAATCTTGAGTAGCTCGAACGAAATACCTAGTACGACTGGCAACAAGAGCAGACGTTGTCCCATCCGTTCCCATAAATTATCGTAAGTGAATACGGAGTACAAGAAAATACCGATGATCACAGTCAACATGATAAAGCTACTACCACAGCGGTAATGTAACCTGCTGTACTTCTGAACATTTTCCGGTGTAAGTTCTTCGCCAGCTTCGTATGCACTTATGACTTTATGCTCTGCTCCGTGGTATTGAAACAGGCGTTTAATCATCGGTGTCTGTGAGATTAACCACAGATAAGCCAGTAACAAGATCAGTTTGATGACACCTTCCAATACATTATGCAGAAATTGATTGTCGAATACATTTTTAAATAAGAAGTCCTCGATCACGACAGGAAGCAACGTCAGTACAATTTTGCCGAAAAGGAAAGAAAGTATGGCGACTGCGGTTACACCGATAATCATGCTAAGGCTCCAGCCACTTCCTTGTTTCTCTTGTTGTTTGGCTTTTTCTTCAGGTTCGAGTTCATCATCAGCATAAGCGTCAGCAGAGTAATTAAGATGTTTGCTGCCTTTGACACTTGAATCTATAATGCTGACAATTCCGCGTAATAAAGGAATCCGCCGCAATTTCATGACCCAGGTCTTGTCTTGCTTGGGAACTTCCAGATACGTAATTTCGCCGTCTTTTCTACGAACAGCCGTAACGTTGACGTGTTTGCCGCCAAACATTACGCCCTCAATGACAGCTTGCCCCCCGTAGCTGACAGGCTTGGATTGTTGAGGCAAATTATTCACCTTCCTATTCTGTTCTAGGCCTTTACAATCAAAGGCAGTTTAATATCCTTATTGTATCGAATTTGGAGAGCAATTTCTAGTTTACGAGAGAAAAGGCAAGTGTTGCTGTTAAGATTGTCCTGTTTTGAACATACTACGCCCTAGAACTGTGAGAAAATATCTAGCATGCCTGCGAGATCATCTTGCGAAGAAGGGGACATTTATGATGACGGATCATACTCATGAGGACGTATTAATGAATCATAATCACGAAGGTAAAACGGATCGGCGCACAAAGCGGCAACATCCGCGAGAACGTGACGAAGACGTGACAAAACGGCGCTCCGTGCCAAAGCAGGGAGATGCGCATTATTTCACAAATCCTTTTTCTTTTGCGCTGGAGCTGGGGTTCTTTGCCGGGTTAATTTGGGGCGGCATCCACTGGCTATTTCATTTTCTGCATTTTACCGTTGTACCCGTGGGTTTTCTGGCGGAGCCTTTTTTCAAGCATAAATATATTTATACGCCGGCAGGTCACTTGACAGGTTGGTTATGTTTTATCGTGTTTTCCATCTTTGCGTCACTGTTATATGCCTTTACCATTCGAAAATTAAAAGGGCCGTTTCCCGGCATGGTGTATGGGGTCGTCTGGTGGGTGATCCTCTTTATCCTGCTTGGGCCTAAACTCGGAATGATGAAACCGTTAAATCAATTGACATGGGATTCAATTTTCACGGAAATTTGTTTATTCCTTCTTTGGGGGCTGTTCATAGGTTACACCGTAGCGATGGAGTACACCGACGAAAGGAAACGGGAGCCAGAGCACGCAGGAGCCTAGACGCAAAAAAGCTTCTCAATCCGGTAATGGCTGTGTTAAAATAGCAGATGGTTATTTGCAGAGAGGGTGGAGCAGCGATGAAACGAATTATTGTGATCAATGGCCCGAACCTGAACATGCTTGGTGTTCGTGAACCAGGTATCTATGGAACGCTTAGTCTGAAGGATATTGAAGACAAAATTCGCAGACAGGCTGAAGAATTGGGCGTCTCCATCGCTTTTTATCAATCCAACCATGAAGGAGACATTATTGACCGTATTCATGCCGCAATGGGTGAGGCAGACGGGATCATGCTGAATGCCGGGGCTTTTACTCATTACAGTTATGCGATACGTGATGCAATCAATGCCGTGAAAGTTCCTACCGTGGAGGTTCATCTATCCAACATTCATGCACGCGAAGCGTTCAGACATCATTCAGTGCTAGCAGCAGAAACGATCGGGCAAATTGCCGGATTTGGCGAAGTAAGCTATGAACTGGGATTGCTGGCTCTCGTGCGTCATCTGGACAAACAAACCTGAGCCGGGAACCCGGGAATGTGAGAGAAAGAAGGGTTACCGATGGAAAACAAACGAGTACACAAGTTACGTGAGGCCATGGCCGGGCGTGAACTCAGAGCAATGCTGATTACAAATCCGATTAACCGCCGTTATATGACGGGATTTACTGGTTCGGCAGGATATGTGCTTATTACTGAACAGGAAGCTTATTTGCTTACTGATTTCCGTTATATGGCACAGGCATCCACGCAAGCCCAAGGTTTCAACGTGGTAGAGCACAGTGTAAAACCGATGGATTCTGTACGTGATTTGCTGGTTGCAGCGAATATCAACGAAGTTGGCTTCGAACAGGATTCGGTCACATTTGGTACGCATGCTTCCTATGCGGAATCGTTGCAATCGGTTAAACTTACAGCAGTATCCGGCATTGTTGAGCAGCTTCGGATGTTCAAGGATGCAGACGAAATTGCGGTGATGCAGCGTGCCGCAGATTTGGCAGATGCCACATTCAGCCACGTTTTGCAATTTGCGAAACCGGGAATGACTGAACGTGAAGTGGATCTTGAAATGGAATTCTTCATGCGCAAGCATGGGGCAACAAGCTCCTCCTTTGACACCATTGTCGCTTCGGGTGAACGTTCTGCCATGCCTCACGGCGTTGCAAGTAGCAAAGTAATCGGACAGGACGAACTGATCACGTTTGACTTTGGTGCGTTGCTGGACGGATACTGTTCAGATCTGACACGTACGATTGCAACAGGTAATCCTGTACCTGAACTGCGTAAGATTTACGACATTGTACTGGAAGCACAACTACATACGCTGGAGAACCTGAAACCAGGTATGACCGGACGCGAAGCGGATGCACTTGCTCGGGATATCATTGCAAGCTATGGATATGGAGAACAGTTTGGGCACAGCACAGGCCATGGTCTGGGTATGGAGGTTCATGAAGCTCCGCGTCTGTCCAAGCTTAGCGATGATGTGTTGAAACCGGGTATGGTGGTTACGGTTGAGCCGGGGATTTATATTGATGGACTTGGCGGCGTACGAATTGAAGATGACGTTGTGATTACCGAGTCAGGTATTCATATTCTTACGAAATCGGACAAAAAGTTCACCGTTATTGGCTAACATACGAACATACTTTTTAATTATATTCAGGAGGGATTTTTTGTGATTTCAGTTAACGATTTTAAAACAGGTTTGACCGTAGAAGTAGATGGAGACATCTTTACTGTAATTGACTTTCAACACGTAAAACCAGGTAAAGGTGCTGCATTCGTACGTTCCAAATTGAAAAACCTGCGTAACGGTAATACCGTTGAACGTACATTCCGTGCAGGTGAAACGATTGCGCGTGCAATTATCGAAAACCGCGGCGTATCTTACCTGTATGCAAGTGGGTCTGAGCACACATTTATGGATAACGAAACATACGATCAATTCACGCTGACTAGCGATCAACTGGAGTGGGAATTGAACTTCCTGAAAGAAAACATGAACGTGAAAATCGTGAGTTACCAAGGTGAAATCCTGGGTATCGACCTGCCTACAAGCGTTGAGCTGAAAGTTATTGAAACAGAGCCAGGCGTTAAAGGTAACACAGCACAAGGCGCTACGAAAAATGCGAAAGTGGAAACAGGTCTGAATGTACAAGTTCCTTTGTTCATCAATGAAGGCGACGTGCTTCTGATTGATACACGCGAAGGTAAATACTCTTCCCGTGCGTAACTTTCACTTGCTGTAAGCTTTAATGCAAGAATTGAAAACCCTTTGCCATGAATATGGCAGAGGGTTTTTTTGAAAAAAGATTAGCCTATCAGGCGCTTTCGTAATATACTGGGTTAAAGTCATTTCTCGTAGAGAATAATGACGAAAGATATCAATTGATGCATATTGCACAAGGTAGGGAGTGGATTTGCGTTGTCATTGTACGTCATGAAATTTGGGGGCAGTTCGGTCGGAGATACAGAACGCATGAAGCGTGTAGCCGGACGTGTTGTAGAAAAAGCAGATGAAGGACATCAATGTGTCGTTGTGGTTTCGGCCATGGGAGATACTACAGATGATTTGATTGATCAGGCGAAGTTGCTAAACAGTGATTTGCCTGCTCGTGAAATGGATATGTTGTTGACGACAGGGGAACAAATTTCGATCTCCTTATTATCCATGGCCATTCAGGCACTTGGACGCAAGGCCGTATCTTTTACAGGATGGCAAGCCGGTTTCCGAACAGAACCGGTTCACGGTAAAGCCCGGATTCAGGATATCCGTCCTGAGCGTGTCAAATCTGCGCTCGCTGAAGGCAATATCGTTATCGTAGCTGGTTTCCAAGGCATGACGGAAGACGGAGAGATCACTACACTGGGCCGCGGTGGTTCGGATACGACAGCGGTTGCACTGGCAGCAGCTATTCAGGCAGATGCTTGCGAGATCTATACGGATGTGGACGGAATCTATTCTACAGATCCAAGGATCGTCAAGGTGGCACGCAAACTGAAGGAAATATCTTACGACGAAATGCTGGAGCTTGCGAATCTGGGAGCGGCGGTATTGCATCCACGTGCGGTGGAGTACGCGAAGCATTCCGGTGTACCCCTGATTGTAAGATCAAGCTTTAACCATAATGAAGGAACGGTTGTGAAGGAGGAAGCGGCAATGGAACAAGGAGTAGTAGTAAGTGGAATCGCGTATGACAAAAACGTAGCTCGCATCAGTATTTTGGGTGTACCCGATGTCCCTGGTGTCCTTGCCGAAGTATTTGGCGAACTGGCTAGTGAGCAACTGGACGTGGATATTATCGTACAGAGCGGAGTTCAGGACGGCAAAGCGGACTTCTCCTTCTCGGTTGCCTTGTCTGATCGTGAGAAGGCACTTCGTGTCATTGAAGGTTTGCACAGTCGTCTGCCTTATCGTGAAGTGAATTCCGAAGAAAACCTGGTTAAAATCTCGATTGTTGGTGCGGGTATGGTGAGTCATCCAGGTGTAGCTGCTAAGATGTTCAAAGTGATCTCTGGTGAAGGTGTAAGCATCAAGATGGTAAGCACTTCAGAGATTAAGGTGTCCTGCGTTATTGATGGAGAGAAACTGCATGATGTAATTAAAGCATTGCACACAGCGTATGATCTCGATACAGCAGAGCAAGCTGTCATTGGTGGACCTCAAGTACGTAGATAATTGATGTAAATGATAAAAAAACGCATAAATAAAAGAGGTGTACGTTGCCAGTGGGCAAACGTTCACCTCTTTTATTTGTAACTACAGTCGTCTGCACACGTTCCTCCCTCGTAATTTCTGGTAAGGTTTTAGTTCATTGCCCTCCATCATCTCAGGTACACAATCCAGGAGATTTAATTGTGAACAATAGGTCACATCATGCATCATCCCCAGTTTATTCAGTCTGCGTGCACTGGCTGATGTGCGAACCAGATCTGTGATGCGATCATGAGATTGAGACACGGCCTGATGCAGGATGATACCGAGATCATTCAGTTGCAGCGGCGAACGGGTCTGACGATACAATTCTTCAATAATACATCCGGCACATAGGCCGTCCTCCAAAGCAAACTCATCCTGCTCTCCGGCACATAACAACAAAATATCCCGTTGTAATTCCAGTAGAGCGGAAGCAACCGCTCTAACATTTAACAATGCTCCGGCAAGTATATGTCTGGCTCTGGATGCCTTGATCAGAGCTCGTGTACCATCTGTTGTGGTGAGGATAATGACTTTTTCCGCGATGTCACCACTCATATATTCATAGGGGGAATTACCCGCATCGAATCCGGTTATTTTTTTGTCAAAGCGTTCCCCTCCCCTAATACTGTTTCCTACCAACATCTGTTTGGCTTGCGGAACAGTCTCCATAGCAATAACTCCTGTAGCATGATGGGCAAGCGCGGTCACAATTGTGCTTGTTGTTCGCAAAACATCAATAACAACCACACTTCGCCCTTCAATATCTATCGTTCGTACTTCATTTACATTACCTACAACGTCAACACGCACACCCCACAACTCCTTTTTGTGCCTCGGGATCGAGCATTGGTTTCTCAGTGGAACAGTCCATCTGTTTGCAAGCACTATATGCATGAATGTCTAGACAGGTGCCTAGAACAAGATGTCTATGAGTTTTGGCTCTCATTCATCGACCTTGAAGAATTGATAGATTTCAGCGTCATAAAATGAATGTACAGGCATAAACTTGAGATATGAACAAGCATTAGAGATGAAATTAATCAAGTTGGAGGAGCCTACTCATGAAAGTGAAATGGAGGGATCTTTTTCCGGAACCCATCCGTACCATTCTGGGCAGAATGCCGCCCACCTTATTGGAACAAGTTGAGGAAATCCGTATTCGAGAAGGCAGGCCGCTGGAAATTAATGCAGGCCACAACTATCACTTTCTCACCCCGGAAGGTATACCAACGGGAAAACCAGAGGAAGCATATGTTCCTCTGAAAGAAGTAACGCACAGACTGCTTGATCTCATAAGCAATCATTCGCTCTATACGTTGGAAGAAGAATTACGAAAAGGATTTATCACCATCCCGGGAGGGCATCGAATCGGACTTGCTGGCCGGACGGTGCTCAGTGGAGGGCGTGTAGAATATTTGCGGGATATCAACGGATTTAACGTTCGTGTTGCCCGGGAAGTGCAAGGTGTGGCTGACCCGATTCTTCCATACCTGCTAGATATGAGGAACGGACAGGTGATGCATACCCTGATACTATCTCCACCGCAGCAAGGCAAAACAACGTTACTGCGAGACTTGGCAAGGCAGATCAGTAACGGAACGAAACTGACAGCTGGTGGTGAACTGAGGCAGGGGATACGCCCGCGACTAAAAGTGGGCATTGTAGATGAACGTTCCGAGATAGCGGGAAGCTATAAAGGTGTTCCTAGCTTCGATGTAGGGCCGCGCACTGACGTTATGGATGGATGCCCTAAGGCGGAAGGCATGATGATGATGCTTCGTTCCATGTCACCGGACGTTCTGATTGTGGACGAGATTGGGCGGCCGGAGGATGCCGAGGCGGTTATGGAGGCTCTGCACGCAGGAGTTTCTGTCATCGCGACAGCCCACGCACGGGATCTGGCTGAACTATCTGCAAGGCCTGCCTTGAAAACACTGATTGCCGAGCAGATGTTTCAGCGTTATGTGCAGCTGCAGCGGACGAGCAAAGGCATGAGCTTTCGACTGTCCGATGGCAAGATGAGAGGGCTGCAACAGACCGGGTCAGGAGGTGAAGCCTTTGCTTAATATGCTTGGCGCCCTGCTGATCCTGCTAGCAAGCACTCTCGCTGGTTTTCACAAGGCGAGGCAATATGCATTGCGGCCAAGGCAGCTACGTGAGTTGATTGCGGCCCTGCAGCGGCTGATGACAGAGATTAATTACGGCTTAACGCCGCTGCCTGATGCGATGAACAAAATGGGGGCCCAGACCAAAGAGCCGGTGAGAACTCTTTTTTTACACGCCTCCACACAGATGGAACCCCCACATGGCCTTACAGCCAGGGAGAGTCTGCAAGCCGGTGTGGAGGAGGCATGGGGGAAATCAGCGATGAAATCAGACGAGCGGGAGGTCATGCTACAGTTGAGTTACAGCCTTGGCACCAGTGATCGTCAAGATCAGACCAAACATATTTCGTTAGCCATTCAGCAACTTATGCATGAGGAATCCCGCGCACAGGCCGATCAAGTGAAGTACGAACGAATGAGCCGCAGCCTGGGGATGCTTGTCGGAGCGTTAATCGTCATACTGATCTTCTGAAATAGCCGGGATAGCGAGGTGCCAAGGTCATGAATTTAGAAGTGAACGCAATCTTTCAAATTGCGGGCATTGGAATCATTATAGCGATGATTCATACCGTATTGAAACAAATGGGAAAGGAAGATATGGCTCACTGGGTGACCGTAATCGGATTTGTCGTTGTACTGTTCATGGTTGTTCGAATGCTGGACAGCCTGCTACAAGAGATTAAATCCATATTTCTTTTTCAATGAAATCGGTCATGAAGCCGGATGGTGGTGACCCGTGGAGATTATTCAAGTTGTTGGTCTGGCACTCATTGCAACCGTACTGATTTTAGTCATTAAGGAACAAAAGCCGATGTTTGCCTTTCTGATCGCGGCAGCCACTGGTGTAGTGATTTTTATGCTGTTGATTGGGAAAATTGGCACAGTCATCGAAGTGCTGAAGCGACTTGCTGAAAATTCCGGTATGGAGAGCATCTATCTGAAAACGGTATTAAAGATTATCGGCATTGCTTACATTGCTGAATTCGGTGCACAGATTGTCAGAGATGCTGGGCAAGAGAGCATCGCATCCAAGATTGAACTGGCTGGCAAAGTGCTGATTCTTGTACTCGCGATTCCGATCATTAGCATCATTATCGAAACCGTGATGAAACTGATGCCAGTGTAGAAAGGGCGGGCGGATAACTGATGAAATTGATGCATAACAAGCCGCGCTGGCGCCTCATCATTGTGCTGATGATATGTTTCATGTTCGGTGTAATTGGACAGGTTGTAGCCACGACACCTTCAAACGAGTGGATAGAGCAGCAGGCTGATCAGCTTCCGAAGGATCAAGTGGAGAAATATTGGGATCAACTGATGAAACAGTACGGTGGTTTTTTCCCAGAAGGCAAAACGCCATCGTTCATGGATATGTTAATTCCCGGGAATGAAGGATTCAGTCTGAAATCGGTATTTTCGGCGATTGGCACGTTTATGTTGCATGAAATTTTATATAACGGCAAACTTTTGGTCACGATCGTAATGTTAACGGTGCTGAGCATGATTCTGGAGACGCTACAGACTGCATTTGAGAAAAATAACATTAGTAAAATTGCTTATGCCATCTGTTATCTGGTCATCATTATCATCGCAATCAACAGCTTTAGCGTAGCGATTGGTTATGCAAAAGAGGCTATATCCAGCATGATCAACTTTATGATGGCGATGGTTCCACTTCTGTTCACACTGCTCGCTTCGATGGGTAATGTCGTTACCGTTTCGGTGACGCACCCGCTAATTATTTTCATGATTCATCTCGTAAGTACGCTGATCCATCTGCTGGTATTCCCGCTTCTCTTCTTCTCGGCTGTGTTGCATCTGGTGAGCTCGCTTTCGGATAAATACAAATTGACACAAATGGCTGATCTTTTGCGAAACATCAGTGTAGCCTTGCTGGGCATTCTGCTGACGATGTTTCTGGGGGTTATTTCGGTACAGGGAGCTTCGGGATCGGTTGCCGATGGTGTCAGTTTGAAGGCAGCCAAATACATTGCAGGGAACTTTGTACCCGTTGTAGGGAGGACATTTGCAGATGCGACGGATACCGTGATCACGGCATCGTTGCTTGTCAAAAATGCAATCGGACTGACAGGTGTCATTATTATCTTGTTCCTGTGTGCGTTCCCGGCGATCAAGATTCTGGCGCTGGCCTTGATCTATAACGTGACCGGAGCAATTATGCAACCGCTGGGAGAGACGCCGATTGTAGACTGCCTGCAAGCGATTGGTAAAAGCATGATTTATGTGTTCGCGGCACTGGCCGCGGTTGGACTCATGTTTTTCCTGGCGATTACGATTCTGCTGACCGCAGGGAATCTGACTGTGATGATGCGTTAACTACCTGTCTGCAGGGAAAGGGGCTGGAGAGGATGGGGTGGCTGAGCAACTGGCTACAGGATCTGATCATGATCGTTTTGCTGGCAACGTTTGTAGATATGCTGCTTCCGAATCGTTCTATGGAGCGGTACGTCAAGCTTGTGCTGAGCCTTCTCATCCTGCTGACCCTGTTATCCCCCATCACCAAACTGCTGAAAAGTGATCCGGTAGGCGAACTGAAACGTGCCATGACCGCAATGGATGCCCCTCCTGATGGGCAAGCCACACTGGAGCAGATTCTGGCTCAGGGAAGGCGGATGCAGGCGAACGAACAACAGCAGTCTCTGAAGTGGACGGCAAAGGAGCTCGCCAATGTCATGAAAGGTCAGATTGAAGAAACAACTGGAGCAAAGGTTCAGTCGGTTGAGGTACAACTGGCGATGAAGAAATCAAATTCGGATACCCAAGCAACCACTT
Source organism: Paenibacillus sp. RRE4 (assembly GCF_031844205.1). NCBI lineage: Bacteria > Bacillati > Bacillota > Bacilli > Caryophanales > Paenibacillaceae > Paenibacillus > Paenibacillus sp. RRE4. The sequence continues at coordinate 2,975,599 of NZ_JAUZUT010000001.1, read as the reverse complement.
CTGTTGAACTGCCTGTCATTCAGCATGTGGAGGTGCAACTAGCAAGTGGAAAGGGTGATTCGAGACAGGATTCCGATGTGGCTGAACCTGTGAGTAGCAACCCGATGACAGAAACAAAAGATTCGTTAGAACATGATGAAAATTACCCGAGTACTCAACCTGTGCAGATTGATCCAGTTGAAATTAAGAATATACAGATTGAGTCAAACGGGCAGCGATCCGAGCAACCAAAGAGAGATCAGGTAGCTTCTAATCAAGCATCCGAACCCTCCGTTACCCGGAATGATAGTGAAGATTCAAACGTTAAGCAAACTAGTGTTTCACGGTCTGAACACGCAGTACAAATCATCACATTGCTCAAAGAGAAGTGGGAAGTTGATGCGAGCCAGGTACGAGTAACGGAGACAAAAAATGCAGAAGTGCTCTGAAAAGGAGGCGATCCGATGAAACACTGGTTCAAAAAGCTGGAAAGGTGGATGGGTGGCGGTGAAGGTGGTGCGAAGCGCAGTCAAACCTTACGGTGGTTAATCATTTTGGGACTGATCGGTGTGGGCATCATGCTCTTTAATTCCTTTGTCAACGTCAAAAAGATCGATTCTGAAAACATCGGTCGTGAACCACCAGAACAAGCTACTTCCATGTCGACGATGCAAAATGGTTTGTTGGAAGAAAACCCTTTTCAGGCGATTGAAATGGCATTTGAAGACAAGATCAAAGGTGTGCTGGAAAATATCGTTGGTGTAGGCACTGTGGATGTAATGGTTACCGTGGATTCTACGGAAGAACTCGTGGTGCAGCGGAACGTCAAAGATTCACAGCAGCTTACCGAAGAGACGGATGCCAATGGCGGTAAACGACATATGACGCAATATACCCGTGACGGTGAGATCATTACGTATGAATTATCAGGGGATCAGACACCTATTGTCACGAAAAAGCTGAAACCGCAAATCCGCGGAGTGCTGGTGGTGGCAAAAGGTGCAGAGAACAAGGTTGTGAAAGACCTGATTACAGATGCCGTTGAAAAAGGCTTGAACGTAGCGGCTTACCGGATCTCGGTTGTTCCGCGCAAGCAGGATTAAGCTTTGAATAATGATTAAGAAGAGATGTGTTGTCAGAATCAACCCCATTTCGAGGAGGATATTCTATATGAATAACAAACGTCAAACAATATGGCTCGTTTCCATGCTGAGTCTGATGGTTATCTTGTCCGCATATTATCTGTTCACTGAAGATTCCGGGCCCGTTAATCCCCCTGTGGCTGACAGTCAGCAAGTCGATGCGATGAAACAAGGCGAGGCAAAGGAGACAGCGGGTATTCTTGATCCAACAGAAGGTCTGGTCATCAACGAGGTCGTGAACAGCGGAGAGGTTACGGGTGATTCCGGTGCGGCAAATCCGGCTGAAAACACAACTGGCGCAGAAGGTAAGGAAGCGGGAAGCGCAGAAAAAACACCTGCTACTGAACCAGGCAGCAAAGAAGGAGAAACGGACCAAAGGTCAGAAAGTAGTGCGGAAAAAGGAGCGGCGACTACCCCGGAAACGGAAGGGAAAACAGAGGGGACTGCTGCTAAAACGGATGAAGAAGTGCTGAAGGAAATGGAACAGCAAAATACGGCTGTGTCGGCAAGCAGTCAGTTCCAGAATTACCAGTGGCAACGCGAGGAGAGTAACAACCGCAAGTACGAGGAATTGATGACCATTGCAGGAGATCTTAGTAAAACACCGGAAGAAAATGCAAAAGCAACAGAGCAACTCCGAGCACTTGAAGATAAAGAAGCCAAAATTACAGGTATTGAAGAAACACTTTCCCAACAATTTGAAAATGCAGTCGTTCAAGAAGAGGCTGACAAGTACAAAGTGGTGGTTCTGAGTGACAAACTTGACGTTAAACAGGCGGTTTCTATTGTTGATCTGGTTATGAAAGAATTGTCTGTTTCACAGAACAAAATCAGTGTGCAATACGTCACGGAACAGTAATCGGAAATGTGATAAGGAAGCCCCGGGAGCTTGTTCGACTCTCGGGCTCTTTCCATTTTTAATGATTATGATATAATACTAAAAGCCATATGACCGTCCTCGTGAGACTGGCATGATGCCGAAGGAGTGAATAATGGAAATGTTTAAATTGAGCGAAATTAAAGAACTGATCAAATTGGTTGATGAAAGTTCTGTTCAGGAATTGGAAATTGAAAATGAAGGATCACGTTTGTCGATTCGCAAACCGGGTAAAACGGAGTTCGTACAGGCTGCTGCCGTACAACCGCAAGTGATTGCTACTCCGCAGGTACAACCTGCAGCTGCAGCAGTTGTGAGTGAGGCTGCTCCACAAGCCGATACAACAAGTCATTTACATAAAATTGTATCTCCGATGGTAGGTACATTTTACAGAGCTTCCTCACCGGAAGCCGGTTCTTTTGTGAGTGTGGGTGATAAAGTTGTTGAGAAAACAACGGTATGCATCATCGAAGCCATGAAACTGATGAACGAGCTTGACGCGGACATCAAGGGAGAAATCGTTGAAGTGCTGGTTGAAAATGGACAGCTTGTCGAATACGGACAGCCTCTGTTCCTGGTAAAACCGGAATAACGGTTACAGGTTTATAGCAGCCGCATGAGCTTCGAAGGAGGACAAAGACGAAATGAAATTTCATAAAATATTGATTGCCAATCGTGGTGAGATTGCTGTGCGCATTATTCGTGCCTGCCGCGAGCTTGGCATCTCGACAGTGGCTGTTTACTCGGAAGCGGACAAAGATTCCTTGCATGTCCGTCTTGCAGACGAGGCCTACTGTATCGGACCAACACTGTCTAAGGACAGTTATCTTAACTTTACTAACCTGATGAGTGTAGCTACTTTGACGGAATGTGATGCCATCCACCCTGGGTACGGCTTTTTGGCCGAAAATGCCGATTTTGCGGAAATCTGTGATTCCTGCAACATTACATTCATTGGTCCTTCACCGGAAGCTATTACCAAGATGGGTGACAAGGCTGTAGCGAAACAGACGATGAAGGATGCAGGCGTGCCTGTTATCCCTGGATCGGACGGACTTGTAGAAACAACCGAAGAAGCGATTATGATTGGACGTGATATCGGATATCCTGTCATTATCAAAGCTACCGCTGGCGGTGGAGGTAAAGGAATTCGGATCGCTGAAGACGAAGAGCAACTGGTAAAACAAATCACGGCTGCACAACAGGAAGCTCAGAAGGCATTCGGAAACGCCGGTGTCTATCTGGAGAAATTCCTGACAGGCATGAAACACGTTGAAATTCAGATCATGGCTGACAAGCATGGCAATGCCGTGCATCTTGGCGAGCGTGATTGTTCGGTTCAGCGCCGTCGTCAGAAGCTTGTTGAGGAAGCTCCTTGCCCTGTGATCAACGAGGAAGTTCGTAATCTCATGGGAGAAGCTGCTGTGCGTGCTGCACTTGCGGTTAATTATTCGGGAGCCGGTACACTGGAATTCCTGCTTAGTCCGAATGGTGAGTTCTACTTTATGGAGATGAATACTCGTATTCAGGTTGAACATCCAGTTACTGAGATGGTAACAGGTGTTGATCTGATCCGTGAAATGATCTCTGTTGCCGAAGGTAATCCGCTCTCTTTCCGTCAGGAAGATGTGGTTATTAACGGATGGTCGATTGAGTGCCGGATCAACGCTGAAGATCCTGACCGCAACTTTATGCCTGCACCAGGCAAGATTGGTTTTTACCTTGCACCGGGTGGCCCTGGAGTTCGGGTGGACAGCGCAGCATACCCTGGTTACACGATCTCTCCATTTTATGACTCCATGATTGCAAAATTGATCGTTTGGGGTGCAACTCGCGATGAAGCGATCGCTAAAATGAAGCGTGCTTTGGCAGAATTTGCGATTGAAGGTATCTCGACAACAATTCCTTTCCATCAGAAACTTTTGGAGCATCCAACGTTTATTCGCGGAGATTTTGATATTAAATTTCTCGAGGAAAACGAGATTTAACAGTCATATTGGGCTTGTTTGTCATAATGTAGCCCAAATGATATAGTATGTAATAATAAGAGCGCATGTCTCCTGCATCGGATAAGCCCGCCCTTTAGCGGATGGTTGCAGGAGCTCCGGTAAAGCCGGACCGGAAGGGTTCTGTATGTTATGAAAATGAACCGGCGCCCTGACGGATGGCCGCAAACTTATCTCGCGAAAGGTGTGTTGAACATTTATGAGTACACTACCGACAGAATTTGAACGTACGGATATCGGTGAAATCCAGATCGCACCTGAAGTTATCGAAGTGATTGCTGGACTTGCAACTGTGGAAGTTAAAGGAGTAGCAGGAATGAGCGGTGGATTCGCAGGTGGATTCGCGGAATTGCTCGGCCGCAAAAACCTTTCAAAAGGAGTTAAGGTTGAAGTAGGTCAACGCGAAGCTGCAGTGGATGTTTCCGTTATTATTGAATATGGATACCGTTTGCCGCAGGTTGCTACTGAAATCCAACAAAACGTGAAGCGCTCCATTGAAAACATGACAGGATTGAACGTGAATGAAGTGAATGTTCACATTCATGACGTTCAGTTCAAGAGTGCTGAAAAAGTGGAAGAGATCGACCTGAACACGCAACGTGTAAAATAATAAGACAGATTTCCCCCGGCACTTCTGTCGGGGGTTATCCCGTCTTGGACGGGTCTTTCGTTATGCACTTGAGACGGACAAGGTGATCAACGTTAAGCTTTTCAGCAGTTAAGCAATGTGAGTGAGCAAGGGAGGCTGTGCAGTTCGTGGCTAAAATACTGGATCGGCTTCTGTTGTTTATATACAGCATAAGCGTAGGAGCAATATCGGCAGCGGTCATCTTACTGATTAGCGGTGTGCTGCCATACGAATTGAATTACCAGCAGGAACAAAATGTTATTGTTGCGTCAATTGTCGCGGCAGCGATTTTGTTTGTCCTGAGTTTACGTTTTTTCTACATCTCGATTCGCCGCGAGCGTGGCTCGTTACCTTCTGTGGATCAACGTACCGAGTTCGGGGATGTTCAGATTTCAATGGAGACAATTGAAAATCTCTGTTTGAAGGCTACTTCCCGTTTTCGTGGAGTACGTGACGTCAAAGCGCGCATCCGTGTGGTGGAGTCAGGACTGGAGATTAAGATTCGGGCTGTTGTGGATGGGGAGACACCTATTCCGGCGCTGACTACGGATCTGCAAAAGGCGATACATGATCATGTGCAAGAGATTACAGGAATTCCTGTTTCTTTTGTAACCGTATATATCGCTAATGTGACCCAGTCGCCTAACTACAAGAGTCGCGTGGAATGAGGTGAGTTTCACTGATGTTGTGGAAAGAGCTTTGGGATAGCTACAAGGGACGTATTCTAGGCGTCGCCTTTGGTATTTTATTGGGATTTCTTTATGTTTGGATCGGTTTTTGGGATATGTTGTTCTTTGCACTTTTGGTGTTCATCGGGTATACATTTGGCAGACGAAGCGATGAGAAGCTAGGCTCGTTCATTCCTTGGGGAGAGTTACGACAATGGCTTGGAGATCGCTGGCGTCCGTTCAAATAAGCCTATCAGAACCCTGCAATATGTTTCTTCCGAAAATAGAACTTTAGTTTGAGTTGCCCGATTTTTGGAGGAAACGTGTCGCAGGTTTTTTTGTGAAAAGAGATCGCAATATCAGAGAGGAGCCATGGGTATCCTGTATAGGGTAATGAAGTGGTTTCTTGAATTTTAAAATAAGCATGATGACGCTCGGGATCGAGCGCTGCAGGAGGCAGGACATGAAAAGACGTTTGGCAAGGGAAATTGCAGTACAGAGTCTGTATCAGATGGAAATGAACGAAGTGAGCGCAGCTGAAGCGGTGAACATGTTGATTAATGAAGCGGCTGAGGAGAATGAAACCGAAGTTGAAATCCGTGATGAAGAAAAAATGCGCAGCTACGTTACCGAAATGGTGCAAGGTGCGTGGAGTCATAAGGAAGCGATTGACGGTTTGCTTGTGGACTATTTGAAAGGCTGGCAGCTGAGCCGGTTGTCACGTGTCGACCGCCAAATTTTGCGTTTGTCCACGTATGAGATGGTGTTCCGCGACGACGTTCCAGCCAAAGTTTCGGTCAACGAAGCGATTGAGCTGTCTAAGTATTTTGGCACAGATGAGTCAGGCAAGTTCGTTAATGGTGTTCTTGGCCGCATGATTCAGGAAGTGGATAGCATCAAGCAAAAATTGTCCTAAGGCAACATCTTGAATGGATTAGAGTAGACAAGCCAGCTTTTCTGTAAGGATGTATCTAGATCGTTTTATCTAATATATGTTCATATAAGGGAGAGAGTACAATGACAGCATCTATTATTAACGGTAAAGAAGTATCCCAAGAACTCCGCGCAAACATGACCGCAGAAGTAAAACAACTTAGCGAACAGGGAGTGGTACCGGGTCTGGCTGTTGTGCTTGTGGGGGAAGATCCGGCTTCTCAAGTTTATGTGCGTAATAAGGAAAAAGCATGTCATGACCTCGGCTTTTACTCTGAAGTACATCGGCTGGATGCAAGTACATCGCAAGCGGATTTGCTAGCTCTCGTGGACAAGCTGAACAATCAGAAGTCCATTAATGGTATTCTTGTGCAGCTTCCACTGCCTGGCCACATTGAAGAGAAAGCGGTAATCGATGCGATTGCTGTAGATAAAGACGTAGATGGATTCCACCCAGTGAATGTGGGGAATTTGGTTATCGGTGATGACAGCTTGCTCCCATGTACACCTGCAGGTGTCATTGAATTAATTAAACGCACGGGTTTGGAAATGTCTGGTAAACACGCTGTCGTTATCGGTCGTAGTAACATTGTAGGTAAACCGGTATCCCTGCTGCTGCAACGTGAAAATGCAACCGTAACGATGTGTCATTCCCGTACGGCTAATATGAAAGAAATTACACGTCAAGCGGACATTCTGGTCGTAGCGATCGGTCGTGCTAATTTTGTGAATGCCGATTATGTTAAACCAGGCGCTGTTGTGATCGATGTCGGGATGAATCGTTTGGATAACGGAAAACTCGCAGGGGATGTAGATTTTGAAAGTGTAAAAGAAGTCTCTGGCCCAATTACACCTGTTCCCGGCGGCGTGGGTCCGATGACAATCACCATGCTGATGCAGAACACTCTGATCGCGGCAAAACGCGCTCACGGATTGGCCTAGGTAACTGTCCGTGGCAGAGCAGAAAATTTATTCTATTAAAGACCTGAACCGATATATCCGGATGAAACTGGAATCGGATCAGGTTCTGTCGGACGTCTGGCTGCGCGGGGAGATATCCAATTTCACGCATCACTCCAGCGGCCACATGTATTTTACGTTGAAGGACAAGGACAGTCGGATCAAATCCATCATGTTTGCATCGCATAATCAGCGTTTACCCTTTGTACCGAAGGAGGGTGCAAGGGTTATTGCGCGTGGTAACGTTTCGGTATATGAACGCGACGGGCAGTATCAATTTTATGCGACACATATGCAGCCAGATGGTATAGGGAGTCTATATCTGGCCTATGAGCAGCTGAAAAAGAAACTGGAGGACGAAGGGTTGTTCTCTCCTGCTCGCAAAAGACCCATCCCAAGCTATCCACAAACGATTGGTGTTGTAACATCGCCTACTGGAGCGGCTGTTCGTGACATTATGATCACACTGCAACGAAGATATCCATCGGCTAAAGTTGTATTGTACCCGGTGCTTGTTCAAGGCAAAGGGGCGGCTCCATCCATCGTCAAGGCAATAAACAACTTTAACCATATGGCTGAAGCGGATGTGCTTATTGTAGGACGGGGCGGTGGATCACTCGAAGAACTGTGGGCTTTTAACGAAGAAATTGTAGCTCGAGCCATTGCAGCTTCAACCATTCCAGTGATCTCTGCGGTTGGTCATGAAACGGACTTTACGATTGCAGACTTTGTTTCCGATTTACGTGCTGCGACACCAACAGCGGCAGCGGAACTTGCTGTGCCGAATCGTGCAGAGTTGCTGGAGCAGATTACACGAAGACAGCGCCAGTTACAGAACAGTCTGAAGCAACGTGCCGTATATCATCGTGAACGCCTGACTCGTCTTCAGCGCTCCCCGGTGCTGGTGCATCCGCGCAGAACGTTGATGCAGCATACAGAACGTCTGGATATGTTACATCAACGCTTGCAACGAAGTGTGGATACACGGATGAAATGGACGGGAGAAAAACAAGAACGGTTGCGGACAGCTTTACAGCGGTTTAATCCTCGGGAACAAGTGAATACAGCACGCCGGGACAATGTAGCTGCTCGCAAGCAACTTGAACTTGCGATGAGATCAATTACACGTAGCAAGCAACAACAGTGGAAGTCACTGGTAAGGCATCTCGATGCACTCAGTCCGCTGAAGGTGATGTCACGTGGTTACAGTCTAGTCTACGATGATCAGGAACAGCGATTGATTAAATCCATAAACGATGTACAGCCGGGCGACTCGGTGAAGATCAAATTAGCGGACGGACAGCTGGACTGTCAGGTCTGGGGAATGAAGGAGGACAATAACATCCATGGCGAATGAACCGGAACTGAATTTTGAAGAGGCAATGGCGGCATTAGAAGACATCGTAGGTCAGCTGGAGCATGGGGATGTTCCTCTGGAGCAAGCGATTGATTTGTTTCAGCGCGGAATGAAGCTTTCCCAGTTATGCGGTTTGAAGCTGGAACAAGTGGAACGTAAGATCGAGATGATCGTAGAAGAAGACGGGGAGCTTCGCAAGAAGCCTTTTGGTACGGCTGACGAGGAGAGCGGTGAGATTAATGAGTAACCGTCTTTCATTTGGAGCTTATCTTCAGGAAGTTACTGGAGATGTTACGGAAGCGCTGAAACATACCCTTCCCGAGCATTGGGATGTGCCTCGTTCGCTCACCGATTCGATGCAGTACTCATTAATGGCTGGTGGTAAACGCCTTCGTCCACTTCTGGTCGTTGCTGCGGCGGAAGCCTTCGGCGCGGAGCGTACAGCCGCGATGCCGGTAGCCTGCGCCGTGGAGATGGTTCATACATATTCGTTGATCCACGACGACTTGCCTGCTATGGATAATGATGATTATCGTAGGGGAAAATTAACGAATCACAAAGTATATGGAGAAGCGACAGCCATTCTTGCGGGAGATGCACTGCTGACCCATGCTTTCTATAGCATTGTTCAGGCTGGACGTCAGAGCGGAGTAAATGCTGATGCTTTGTTAGCTATTGTCCAGGATTTAGCTGAACTTGCAGGAGCCAGAGGCATGGTTGGCGGTCAGGTTGCTGATATGGAAGGCGAGCAAGGCTTGACAGACTTGTCTCAGCTTCAATATATTCATCTGCATAAAACAGGTGATTTGATTGTCTTCTCCCTCCTTGCAGGTGCTCGCATCGGAGGAGCTACAGAAGGACAATTGGAGGCACTAAGTGTATTTGGCCGGGATTTAGGACTTGCATTCCAGATTCAGGATGACATTTTGGACCTGACGGGTGACGAGCAGAAGATGGGGAAAAAAACGCAAAGTGACGTGAATCAGCAGAAGGTAACTTATCCGTACTTCATCGGAATGGAAGCTTCCGTTGCAGAAGTGAAGTCCCTCACACAATCTGCTAAAGATGCACTTGAACGAGCGCAATTGCCGGATGCTTCAAGGTTAATGGAGATTGCCGATTATCTGATGAGTCGTGACCATTAACATTTAACGTAGCTGGCTGATTCAATGTGAAATGAACAGTGTAATGATAGTAATGGCCTCTTTATGCCAATAAACGAAACAAAAGCTTTTTTCATGAAAGGAGAATACATAATTATAGAGCTTCGGATATGAATCGTAAGCGAACGACTCTTGATCGGCTCTGAAGCAGACTGTAAATTATGATTCTTGTTCGTTTATGGTATAATGATTCAATGTTATTCAATCCATTACAATCAATAAATGATATACATTTAATGAACAACAACATTTCTAGGAAAGCGGGGAGATTCTCGTGCTGCTTCCACAAATTAAACAACCCAGTGATCTAAAGGTGATGTCCCAGGATGATCTTGTCCTTTTGTCGGCAGAGATCCGCCAGTTTCTGATTGAGAAGCTATCTGCTACAGGTGGGCATCTTGCACCGAACTTAGGAGTGGTTGAGCTCACCGTGGCCCTGCACTACTGCTACAACAGTCCGACGGATAAAATGATTTTTGATGTGGGGCACCAGGCTTATGTGCATAAAGTTTTGACGGGCCGGATGGATCGCTTTGATACATTACGCCAACAGAATGGATTATGCGGATTTGTCAAACGGAACGAAAGTGAACATGACGTATGGGAAGCCGGGCACAGTAGCACTTCATTGTCTGCTGCTATGGGTATGGCTATGGCTCGTGATCTGAAAGGCGAGGATAACCAGGTTATCGCCATCATTGGAGACGGAGCGCTTACAGGCGGTATGGCGTTTGAAGCACTGAACCATATCGGACATGAACAGCGTAAGCTGATGGTTATTCTTAACGATAATGAGATGTCCATCGCACCCAATGTGGGAGCCATGCATAAATACTTGAGCAAAATTCGTTCAGATCGTCATTACTTGAAAGCTAAAGATGATGTGGAAGGCATTCTCAAAAAAATTCCGGCCATTGGTGATCGTCTGGCGAAATCGGCGAGCTGGATTAAGGATAGTGTCAAGTATATGATGGTTCCCGGTGTTCTTTTTGAAGAACTGGGTTTCACGTATTTGGGCCCGATTGACGGGCATGACATCCCGCAACTGATTGAGGCTTTCAAACAGGCTGACAATGTGGATGGTCCTGTAATGGTTCATGTGCTTACTACCAAAGGCAAAGGTTATCAGCCTGCCGAGGCGGATTCGCATAAGTGGCACGGAATTTCGCCATATAAAATTGAATCAGGCCAAGTGCTCAAAGCAGTTGGAAAACCGATGTACACCGAAGTATTCGGTCAGACGCTCATTGAACTGGCGAAAGAGGATAAACGTATCGTTGCGGTTACACCTGCGATGCCTACAGGTTCAGGTCTGATTCCATTCAGCAAAGAGTTCCCGGATCGCATGATTGATGTGGGGATTGCGGAACAGCATGCAGCTACGATGTGTGCGGCACTGGCTATGGAAGGGCTAAAACCGGTTTATGCGGTATACTCCACGTTCATGCAACGTGCATATGATCAGATCGTTCACGACATCTGTCGTCACAATGCAAATGTTATATTTGCCATTGACCGTGCTGGATTTGTTGGACCTGACGGTGAGACACATCAGGGCGTATACGATGTTGCGTTTATGCGTCACATTCCGAATATTGTACTTATGATGCCAAAAGATGAGAATGAACTGCGCCATATGATGAAAACGGCGCTGGATTATAACGAAGGTCCGATTGCGTATCGTTACCCACGTAACAATGTGGTCGGCGTACCAATGGACGATGTCTTAGTTCCGATTCCAATTGGATCATGGGAACAGCTACGTCCAGCTGAAGGATACGCAATTATCGCTTCGGGTTCCATGGTTCAGCTGGCTGAAGAAGTTGCAGATACGGTGAAACGGGAAGGGATAAATACTGGAGTTATCAATGCTCGTTTCCTCAAACCATTGGATGAACAGATGCTTCGTGATCTGGCTGTCCGTGGGACAAAGCTGATTGTGCTTGAAGAAACCTCACAGGCAGGCAGCATGGGAAGTGCGGTGTTGGAATTCTATGCTGAACAAGGTATACATGATGTTCATGTGCACCTGATGGGCATTCCTGATCGATTTATCGAACATGGCAGCATCAAGGAACAACGTGAAGAGGTTGGTCTCACTGTGGAGAATGTAAGTGCCGAATTGCGTAAAATGGCTGTTCAATCTTCATACGGAATGTCCAAAACACGTTTTCCTTCCTAACATTAGAATGATTAGCGGATAGGAGAAAGACATGTCACTCCCGAAAGAAAGAATCGATGTGCTGCTGGTGGAACAGGGCTACTACGAAAGCCGTGAGAAGGCAAAGGCTGCGATAATGGCCGGACTTGTGTATGCCAATAACGAACCGATTGAAAAAGCAGGCATGAAAATTCCAAGGGATGCTCAGCTGAAGGTAAAAGGTTCAGTGCATCCTTATGTAGGCAGAGGTGGACTAAAGCTTGAAAAAGCGATTCGTCATTTCAACCTGGATATGAATGATCTTGTCATGTTGGATATCGGTTCATCCACTGGTGGTTTTACGGATTGTGCCCTCCAACATGGTGCATCCCACGTATACGCCATTGATGTAGGGTATAATCAACTGGATTGGTCACTGCGTAATGATGAGCGGGTCACCGTGATGGAACGTACGAATTTCCGTTATGTCACGCCTGAAGATCTGAGTGGACCTGTGCCAAACTTTGCAAGCATTGACGTATCCTTTATATCCTTGCGAATTATTCTTCCGCCGCTTCTGGCTCTGTTGCAACGGCCTGCGGATATTGTGGCTCTAATTAAACCGCAGTTTGAGGCGGGACGAGATAAAGTGGGTAAATCGGGTGTTGTCCGAGACCCGAAGGTGCACAAGGATGTATTGCAGACCATGCTTCATTTTGCCAGTCAACTTGGATTAAACCTGAAAGGCCTTACCTTCTCACCGATTACGGGTGGGGAGGGAAACATCGAATTTCTCGCACATTGGCGTCTGGAAGCATCAGAGGCCGCACAACCAGAGAACGACGAGGCTTCACTTGACGGACTTGCAGAGCAGGTCGCCAAGGAAGCCGCTCATACTTTTACGGGAAACTCATCATAGGATGGGTTTCTTTTCGCTGGAAAGATATTTTGGGACAAAGGAAAACGGGTGTTCGATCTCGAATATATCACTTGAGGTGAGCGGTAATGGAGGGTCAATATGACACAATCGTTATTGGTGTGTTTGCTGTCTGTTTAATCGTATGGTTGTTTCTCGGACTGCGTAGCTGGCTGAATCGTCCGATTCCGGTAAGCTTGGCCGAGTTGAGACTTAATGAAAACATTCAAGATTCTCCTGCCCTGACTTTACTTGAGGCAAATGGATACGACGTGATTGGCGGGAAAATGAAAGTGCCTTTAGCCTTTGAGGCCGATAATACCGTTCTATACAGCAGGTTGTTTATTGATTATGTTGCTGAGCGGCAGGATGCCCGGTATCTGGTCAAAACTTCCCGTCGCAGGCAACCTCTTGAACGAAGCGGACCTGCTATAAGGGATCGCTTTCTTCCCTATTTATTATTGTACCCTGGATGTGAAGGATTGCTTTATGTAGATACGGATGATTCCGATATAATGGTAATCAGGCTTATGGATTATCAAGAAGACGTGTATGATGGAGAGGATTTGGATTAATATATAATAAGTTTGAAGTATGGCATGATACAGCATTGCAGTAAAGATCAATACTGCATCTTTGCAATACATTTTAATTGGAGGCATGTATGAAAGGACAACGACATATCAAGATTCGTGAAATTATTAGTCAAAATGAGATAGAGACCCAAGATGATCTGGTTGAAGCATTGCGTCAAGCAGGTTTTCAGGTGACACAGGCAACGGTATCGCGGGATATCAAAGAGCTTCTTTTAATCAAAATTCCAATGGATGATGGACGATATAAATATTCTTTGCCGACCGATCAGCGCTATAATCCGATTCAAAAGCTCAAGCGCGCGCTTGTGGATAATTTCCTGCACATTGATCACACCAACAATCTTGTGGTGATGAAATGTTTGCCGGGAACAGCGAACTCCATTGCGGCATTGCTTGACAATATTGAGTGGACTGAAGTGATGGGTACGATCTGTGGAGACGATACGATCCTTATTATTTGCCGTACAGAAGACAACAGCGTCACTGTTATTGAGCGCATCATGGGATATATTGCTTAAATCAGCCGGAGGTGTTTTTGCAGATGTTAGTTACATTATCAATTCGCAATCTCGCCGTGGTGGAAGAAGTCGATGTGGTCTTTCATCCGGGGTTTCATGTACTGTCTGGGGAAACCGGTGCAGGTAAATCCATTATCATCGATGCTCTCGGCTTGATCGCGGGAGGGCGTAGTTCAGCAGATCTGATTCGGTACGGATGTGACAAAGCTGAGATGGAAGCGCTGTTTGAGATGGAACCCAGTCATCCGGTGTGGAGTACGCTGGAGCAGCTCGGTATTCATTGTGAGCCGGAGGAACATCTGGTGATTCGGCGTGAACTGAACACACAGGGTAAAAGTACATCACGGATTAACGGACAGCTTGTGAATTTGACAATGCTACGCGAAGTGGGCGAGAAGCTGATCAACATTCACGGTCAACATGAGCATCAGAGCCTGCTTCGTGCAGAAAGTCATCTCGGGTTGCTGGATACGTATGGCTCCGATATAATCGGCCCCGTCAAAGCAAAGTATCAGGAGCGATACAGCAAATTTATTGCAGCAGAGAAGGAATTGCGGGCGCTACAAGAGTCAAGCCAGCGGGCTTACCAACTGCTTGATATGTACCGTTTTCAACTGGAGGAAATCGCTGCGGCCAGCCTTACCCAAGGGGAAGATGAATTACTTGGCGAAGAACGGGTCAAACTATCCCATAGCGAGAAAATGATGGACAGTGTTTCGGGTGCATACGAGTTACTTAGTGGACAACGTGGATTAGAAGCGATAAGCATTGCGTTATCTCAAATTGAGGATATCTCTGGATATGACAGCAAAAGGTTGCAGCCGATTGTAGAGCAATTGCAGTCTGCTTTTTATCAATTGGAAGACGTCACCTTTCAACTGCGGGATTACCGGGAACGAATCGAATTTAATCCCGGCAGACTGGAAGAGGTGGAGCAACGATTAAATCTGATCTCTGGACTAAGACGTAAATATGGAGATAGTGTAGAACTCATTTTGAATTATTATGAACAGATCAGTCATGAGACCGACCAGCTAGAGAACAAAGATGAGCGTTTGGAAAAGCTTCGTACGGAGCGTGACAAACTGCTTGTGCTTGTGATGGAATCGGCTGAGGAGCTAAGCAAAGTACGTAAACAATGTGCGGAGGAACTGGCTGCTCAGGTAGAAAGTGAGCTCAAGGATCTGCAGATGGAACGAACGTCACTGCGTGTTCAGATCGTGCCTGCTGAAGATCCAAAGGGAATTGAATGGAATGGACGTCGAATCAGGTTCAGTCGCCAAGGTGCTGACAATGCGGAATTTCTGATCTCTCCGAACCCGGGGGAGCCTCTTCGGCCATTAGGCAAAATCGCTTCAGGCGGAGAATTATCCAGAATCATGCTGGCGATGAAGAGCATCTTTGCTTGTCATGACCGCATTCCGGTATTGATTTTTGACGAAGTGGATACCGGCGTTAGCGGCCGGGCAGCACAGTCCATTGCGGAGAAGCTTCATCGTCTGTCTTCGACGTGTCAAGTATTCTCCATTACACACTTGCCACAAGTAGCTTGTATGGCGGATCATCAGTATTTGATCGAGAAACATGTTTACGACGGTCGCACGATGACTCAAGTGGAATCGCTATCCGAGGAAGGCCGAGTGAAGGAATTGGCGCGTATGCTCGGTGGTGTGGAAATTACAGAAAAAACACTGCATCATGCACAGGAAATGCTGAATCTGGCGGAAGCCAAAAAAGGGTGAAACGGACGGCTGGCGTAATGTTTGACAGTAATAAAAGCCTGGGGGCAAGGTTATCTTATAGGTACGCAATTGGCGACCACCTTTCGTCAAGCGAAAGAAGCAAAGGGAGTGTGACAGCCATTGAATTCCCCCCTCAGGAAAAAATTGCTAGGTCTTTTATTTGCCTTCTTTCTATGTGTACTTAGCCAGGTTGTACAGCCGATGCAGAGTTATGCTTCTCTGCCTGATGAAGTGCAGGTCTTCGCAGGCAGGCAAGCAGACGTCAGGCTGGCAGTACCAGCCGCTTCAAGCGCTGTCGTAGATCGGCCGGATATCGTGGGACTGGATCAACAGTCTGCGCTCAAGGTTACTCGTCAGGAACCTTTACATCTTCATCCTCAGCAGACGGGACATGCTAAACTAACCTTGAAGCTATGGGGGAAAATTCCCGTTAAAACGGTTAATGTAAACGTAATTCCTGATCTGCGTGTGGTGCCAGGGGGTCAAACGATTGGCGTCAAAGTTAAATCTGCAGGTATCCTGGTTGTTGGGCATCATCTCGTTCGTTCTAATCCGGATGAACAAAAATCACCAGGTGAAGCGGCCGGGATCAAATTAGGTGACTTGATTACCCATATGGATGGCAAACGTCTGGATGGTGTATCGGGTGTATCCGAGGCCGTAGAACTTGCTGGTAAACGTAATCAAGGTATTGATGTTGTACTAAAACGGGGGAATGAAACCATTAAAACCAAGTTAACCCCGGCGTATGATGCAGAAGATAAAGCATGGAGACTGGGATTGTACATTCGAGACTCGGCAGCGGGTGTAGGTACGCTTACCTTCTATGCACCTGACCAAGGCGTATATGGGGCGTTAGGTCATGTCATTACGGACATGAACACTCAAACCTCCATCGTTGTAGGCAGTGGACAGATTGTACAATCTAATGTTACATCCATCTCCAAAAGTGAAACTGGTGATCCTGGTGAGAAAAGAGCCCATTTTCTTAAAGAAAGCAAAATTTTAGGAAACATCGAGCGTAATACGGCTTTTGGCATCTTCGGTAAGATGTCTCAGAATCCGGAACATAGCTTGTATTCGCAAGGAATACCTGTCGCTTTTTCACATGAAGTGAAGGAGGGACCGGCTGAAATTTTGACTGTGGTCGATGGGCAACAGGTCGAGCGATTCAGCATCGATATTGTGCATGTTGCCGATCAATCGGAGCCAGCGACAAAAGGGTTGGTATTGCGTATTACAGACCCTAAACTGATCGATAAGACGGGTGGCATCGTTCAAGGAATGAGCGGTAGCCCGATTGTTCAAGATGGCAAGCTTATTGGTGCAGTGACTCATGTCTTTGTGAATGATCCGAAATCCGGTTATGGGTGTTTCATTGAATGGATGCTCCAAGATGCTGGTGTAATGATGAAAAAAGGTCAAGCGAAAAACCTTAAGGCTGGTTAAACAGCTTTAAGGTTTTTTTGTCGAAAGTAAACATATTATATCGTATGCTGAAATAAAATATTTATTATAAAGGATCAAGAAAAAAAAATAAAGAAAAATAATTTTCGACAGAAGGAATTTCACTTGGCGTGTCGAAAATTTAACGTGTAAGGAAATGTACGAAATTGTAAAATACGAGGTTTTAAATAAAAGGAGGATACCGTTTTGCAAAAAATTGAGGTATTGCTGGCCGATGATAACCGTGAATTTACGAATTTGCTCGCCGAATATATATCCGAACAGGAAGATATGGAAGTGACCGGTATTGCATACAACGGTGAAGAAGTACTGCAATTGCTGGAACAAACTCGGGATGTACCGGATGTGTTAATTCTGGATATTATCATGCCTCATCTGGATGGACTCGGCGTGTTGGAACGCCTGCGCGGCTTAAACCTGTCTCCGCAGCCCAAAGTAATTATGCTCACTGCATTCGGCCAGGAAAACATCACACAGCGTGCTGTGCAACTCGGAGCTTCCTATTATATTCTCAAGCCATTTGACATGGAAGTACTGGCGAATCGGGTGCGTCAGCTTGTAGGCACGCAAACAACAATGCCTACAAGCGGCGGTTCTTCTTCCTCCATGTATATCAATAAATCTAATGTTGTACCGATGGGCAAACACAAAAATCTGGATGCCAGCATCACGTCAATCATACATGAAATCGGAGTTCCTGCGCATATTAAAGGATATCAGTATTTGCGGGAAGCGATCACGATGGTATACAACAATATCGAAATTTTGGGCGCCATCACCAAAACGTTGTATCCTGCCATTGCCGAAAAGTTCAAAACGACGCCGTCCCGCGTCGAACGTGCCATCCGTCACGCGATTGAAGTGGCCTGGACACGCGGCAACATCGACAGCATCAGCCACCTGTTTGGCTACACGATCAACATCAGCAAGTCCAAACCGACGAACTCCGAGTTCATCGCGATGGTTGCTGACAAGCTGAGAATCGAGCATAAGGTTAGCTGAAAGGATAAGCTGTAAGATTTTGAGGATATTAAGGACTATTACAGTTTAGTTGCGGTTATAAAAATACGGACGTTTTAAGCCGATAATATCGAAATAAATAAGACAACAAATACCACTTGTTTATGTGATTTCTATAATCACATAAACAAGTGGTATTACTTATCGACAAATTTATGCTTATAACAGTTCGAAAAAAATCTTTCTCCCAAGATATGGGCTTCCCATTTTTGCTGTACGATTTACGAAATCTGGCCAAGGTCAAGCCTAATCAAGTCTATATTTATTTCAATAAAGAGAAAATCCTCAACCTAAATTAAATAAAACTGACACCGTAAGATTAACGACGTCAGTTCGAGACATAAATGATTACAATGTTTATTGAATTGAGATATTAAAAACAGAATTCAATGAGATGTTCTTTTCTTTATCCTTGTATCCATGATGTAACAGCAATGGATGATGGCTTTGGTTCAAGGTATGTTGCTCCACCCAAAAGCGTATCGCCGAAGAGCCCTTTTTGATAAACTTGACCATACGTTGATTTATAAATTGGATAGCCAACTCCTATACCTGTTTTACCTCCGGGGACATTCATAGGAACCATTACGGATGTGGATACGCCAATTTGTTCATTAAGGCTACGACCAAACTCAGCCGCAACAAACTCTTTAACTCCGAGGCTGAGAGAAGTTTGTACCTCTACTGATACACTTTCGTTTGCACTTATCGAAATTTCTACACCATTGCATGACTGAGTTTTCGGTTTATTGCAAAAGTATTTGCCTCTCGCAATTTCAGTCCAACCATCAACACTTTGGGTTGGACTTTTTACAAGTTTGAAACCCCAAATGTTCTGTGGACTAATAGAGTCATCTTGCTCTTTTACAAGATCGCGAGGGTTATCAGATTCATTGTTTACTATTTGGATTGAAACCAACTTTGCGCTTTCGGAAGGCTTTTCAAGTCCGTATTTCTCAATAAGTTCTTCCTGATTATTTTCTGTAGCGTAAACAGTGGTGTTTTCTTTAATTGGTTCCCCATTTAGGTAAACATAGCCGGAAATTTTACCCGAATTTACAGGGATTAACTCTTTTTCGGAAGCACTAGCGAGACTGTAAAAAGTAGCAGATAAAGCCAAGACTGAAGAAGCGAGGACCAGAGATAATTTCTTCTTCAATTTTTTTATCCTCCTTTTAATATTATGTACTAATAATATCCAATTGAAATGGTATATTCAACATATATTTGTAAATATAATTAATCTTTTGGAAGTAATAAGGGTCTATTTATTAAGTTTCCTTAAAATGATTTTTTCCACATGAATATATTGACTAACGTTAAGTTATATAGAAGTGTATAAACTGCTACCCAGCTAATTCCGAAAAAATTCAAAATGATGCAGTTCACATCGAACTTGGGATACGTCACGTCATTGAACTGGCATGGACTCGAGGGCATCAGTGACAGCATTAGCCACCTGGATGTTCTGCTAAAGCCCAATAAATATCCGAATTTTTAGTGTATTTCTATATTTGATTTAATAGACATTACAAACTAACAATTTGAACAACACGAAAAAGTGTAAATGTGACTTATTACCTAAAAAGTTTACAGGTTTAAGCAAAGTATTGGTGTTTTTTCGAAAAAATTTACCTGAAGTTAACGCTTTTTTAGGTAAAAAGTGGTACGATGTGACCACGGATAGATCAAAAGTGACATGGTTGACGATATGGCGAGGGGTTGATTTATGTGTTTACTCAAATAGGTGAAATTGCTGAACCGATTCCAGTCGTACTGCCAGAAACCAAGTGTGATGCCTTATATCAACTGTTTAAATCCAATCCAAATTTGGAGGGTGTAGCGGTTGAAGGGAAAAAAGGAATTTCATTGATGATGCGAACACGTTTTTTTCAACAGATCGGCTCACAATATGGTTACAATCTCTACATGGGGCGTCCTGTGAAGCTGCTTATGAACGTAAACGCACTGGTCGTAGATTATTCGGAACAGATTACAGATGTCAGCGTGGCGGCGATGAAGCGTGAAGAAGCGGATCTGTACGATCTAGTTCTGGTAACATCTGGAGATCGATTCCATGGGGCAGTGAGTATTCGGCGATTATTGCTGGCGGTTGCGGATGTTCGAGCGGAAATGGCTATATTTATGAATCCGTTAACAGGGCTTCCCGGCAATCGAATCATAGATGATCGATTAGTTCAGGTGCTTAAACAGGATCAGTTCAGTGTTCTATACATTGATCTGGATCAGTTCAAATCGTATAACGATAGTTATGGTTTCAAATTGGGGGACGAACTTATCCAAGCAACGGCTACTTTACTCCGTGAGCATTTTGGGGTAGCAGAGGCTTTTCTTGGACATATCGGCGGGGATGATTTTATCGCAATCCTGAACCACCATCAGTATAAGCGGGTCTGTGAAGAAGTCATTTCCCAGTTTGAAGAGTTGAAGAAAAATTTCTACAACGAACAGGACTGGAACAATCAGTATGTGATGGGTGAAGGCCGCTCGGGCTTGAATCGACCTATTCCATTAGTGTCCGTATCCATTGCTGTTGTAACCAATCTATATCAACGATATGAAAATATTAATCAAATTATTGATGAAGCTACACGTGTGAAAAAAAGCTGCAAATCCATCAATGGCAGCATCATTTGTTCGAATGACATGGAGGGGGAGGCTGTGCGGGCCTAGTTGTGCCTAAACTTAGATACTACATAAGTTAATGTTAATCGTTTCGATGAGAAGTAATCATATTGAAGCTTATATAGGTGGAAGTCGAATGACCCAGAGTAATTATCCATCCATGGTGAATGACAAAAAAACCGCCGAGATTTGGAGAACACGTCTCCAAAAACAGCGGTTGTCTGATGAGATTGATCGATACAAAAGAATCACAAGATGTGAAGCAATGAAGGATCGTTGGTGATATAAAAGGTAATATTAAAACTGTCTGACAATATGTATATTCTCTTTACAGATTTACATTCGTTTAACTCTAACCGTAATCTTCCCATCCTTAGATACGAATGTCTACAGAAGAATAAGCCGAAGCAGCAGATGCACTTGCATTGCTCGGTATCGAGCTACTTACTCGTCTCTGTCCTGCTGTTTCGTTATCGGTCGTACCGTCTTTCAGCTTAGAAACAGTGGAGTTTCCTCGGTCAATCTCTTGGGATTCTTCTTTGGGCGAACCTACAGAGGAGGGAAGTTGTCCCGAATCGTGACGTCCAGGCTTATGAATTTCGTCCGCCAACTCACCGAGCTTATGATTCGCTTTTCTTATGTTGGACTCTACATCTTGCACCACTTCTCTTTTTTTCTGAAAAACCGTTCGTTCCGCGTTTTCAAGCATCTGCGTTTTGCCAATATCGCTATGTGTGTCGTTCTCCAGCACAATCCGGTCAAACCGGGTCTCTCCCTCAATCGTATGAATAGAACTTTGCATTTTGTCCCGTAAACCAACCAGCTTTCCCATCTGATCATACGTCTGACTATACTTGATAAGATGATTCATTGACGGAGTCTGTTGTTGCTCTTCAGGCTTCGACTGTTTTTGTTTCGTCTGATCCATCTGCTGTAACTTGTTTATCTCTTCCATCTCTTCTGCTTTGATCTGGGCAATGCGACTATCAATCTGCGCAATGGAACCGGTTAAAGATTTTATGCGTTCTGCCTTTGTTTTGGTATCAAGTTCATCATTGGATTTAACAATCTGCATTTGTTCATTTAATTTTACTTTCTGCTGCATTAACCCTTGAATTTCTTTGTCTCGATTTGAGGTCGGGCTGGCCGGTGGTGTGAAGCTGCTTTTGGTTGCAGGTGAAATTGAATTCATATTACCTTCTCCCTCTTTAGTATGGTTGCGGTCTTTTATCCATATATCGGTTTATAAGGGAGAAGAATGAAGGGTCCCCTTGCCCACTAAAAATATACTTTGTGTAAGTATTGCGAACTTTATCAGGATAATTGATAATGGTTATCAATGAAGTTGTGTGATTTTTAGCGGTTATTGTTTCTGGAGAAACGGGGATTGGAGAGAAATGATGAAATTAAACGAACAGATGCAATATTGGAATTATGCGGCCGTGAAGGTGCTGGATATACGTCGCATTGTCTTAAAGAACGAAATACAACAGGGATCATATACACTGCCTGCTACTTGTTTTGTATATTCGATTCGAGGGTCGGCCGACCTTCAATTGAACGGTCATAAGTATAGAGCAGAACCATTTTATATACTTCATGGAGCCAAAGGATCAATATTGAATATACAGAACCATGAAGATTTCGAATATATTATGTTGTATTACAGAGCATTTCGTGCATTTCCAAATTATCGTAAAAGGTGGTCGCAGGGACAGGCTCCAGGTGCTCCATTATCCTTGCAATATGGATTTACACCGAGTAGTCCATTGAAATTGTTGCGATATCTAGATGAGATGGAGATAGTATGGGCGCAACAATCCAATGTAAACCTGCTTCATACGAAGAGTCTGTTTTACCAATTCATTCATGAACTGATGGTTCAGCTGGCTGCACAAGAGGGTCAAACCGAACTTGTTGATCCTGTGAAACAAACGCTTGAATACATTCATCAGCATTATAGGGAACAGGTTACACTTGATTTTTTAGCAGAACGATTCAATTTTAGCTCCCGTCATCTATCGATGCGATTCAAACGAAAGACGGGGTATAGTCCCATCGATTACTTAATTCAGACGCGAATTGCCAAAGCTCAGGATTTACTTGCGCACTCTGATGCAAAGCTATGTGATATTGCGGCAGAGGTTGGTTATTCAGATGTGTATTATTTTAGCAGAATTTTCAAGAAACATGTAGGCATGTCTCCGAGCCTGTATCAAAAGAAGATGAGAGAGTTGGGCCGAACAGAAGATCGTCCATTGCAAGTATCCGAATCGTCCATTGGCTCGGCATTGAAGGCAGGATATATTGATTATGATAATCATTATCGATATATAAACGGAGGGTCTACACCTATGAAAAGAAAAAAATCAAGTTCCAGTCTGATCATGATTGCAATATTAAGTTTAACGATGCTCCTTACGGCCTGTTCTTCGGGTACCGCCAATCAACTCACAACCGGCGAAGGAGCGGGTGCCGGTTCCACTAACAGTAGTTCATCAGTAACATCAGAGACGGGGAGTCAAGTAAACAAAGATAATGAAACACGCACGGTCCCAACCATAAAAGGTGATGTTATCGTTCCAGCTAATCCGAAAAGAGTTGTTGTGCTGTATCTACAAGGTGATGTTGTAGCACTTGGAGTCAAGCCGATTGCTACATCAGATGTATATGACGGGGCAGCTTACAAGAGTGAGCTTGAAGGTGTGAATTCATTAGGTACCTGGTTCGAACCGAACCCTGAAGCGGTCATTGACCTCGATCCAGACCTCATTATTGTTCCGTCGGAAGAAACATATAACACGTTGAAAAATATCGCACCTACGGTGTATATTCCCTACGAGAAAATGACAACGGAAGAACGACTTCACAGCATAGCCAGCATTTTTGGCAAAGAGAAGGAAGCGGAAGTCTTGATTAACAACCTTAACAGCAAAGTGGAAGAGAGTAAAAAAACTCTTGCAGACGCAGGTATATTGGATAAAACCATTTCCATTATTGAAGGCGGACTTAAAGGGATGGTCGTTGTAGAGAGCAAGCAATTCGGACGTGGTTCTCAGGCAATCTATGAGTATTTGGAGATGAAAGCCCCTAAAGTAGTGCAAGACAAAATCGATGTCGTTTCAGACGAAGATGGCTCTACAATTTCAATGGAAGTTCTTCCAGAATATATGGGTGACTATGTGTTTCGCTCTGTGTATGAAGGGGCAGATGTTCTAACAGATAACCCTATATGGAGCAGTATTCCGGCAGTAAAAGAAGGTCGGTTGATCGAAATTGATTTTGATTTCTTTTATTATTCGGACATTTACTCCATCAATAAACAACTTGATTTTGTTGTAGATAAACTTTTGTCTGCTCCGAGAGCAAACTAAATGAAGAGGGATCGTTCGTGCACATAAAGTTGCGCAGGAGGCGAAAATGATATAGGCATTGTAATTTGAACCCATTTCCATTAAACTTAAACGATAATGAGAATCAATATCATATAATCGATTACCATAGTCGAGTGGATGGAGGTCCTGTAAAGATGAGTCAAGAATTGGAACTTTATGATGTGACGATTATCGGAGGCGGCCCGGCGGGCATGTACTCTGCTTTTTATAGCGGCATGCGTGATATGAAAACGAAATTAATTGAAGCACGCGACAGATTGGGAGGACGAATGCTGTTTTACCCGGAAAAGATGATCTGGGATGTTGGAGGGGTAACACCCATTCTGTGTGAAGATCTGATTAAACAGCTGGAGCAGCAGGCACGCACATTTGAGCCGACACTCGTGTTTGAACAACAGATTGAAGGATTTGAACGTAAAGCGGATGGCACCATTCTGCTAACTTCTGCTACAGGTGAGCAACACTGGACACGTACTGTCATTTTGGCAATAGGATACGGGATATACAAAATGGCGAAACTGGAGCTTGAAGGCGCTGACCGCTATGAAGTATCCAATCTACATTATACGGTACAAGAGCTAGAGCCTTTCCGCGGTAAACGAGTGTTAATCTCGGGCGGGGGAGATTCCGCTGTGGATTGGGCGAATGAGCTAGAGAGCCTGGCTCAGCAGGTAACGGTCGTGCATCGACGTGATCACTTCGGAGGACTGGAACGGAACGTGTCGCGTATGAAAGAATCTTCAGTTGACGTGCGGACACCGTATGCAATTGAGAAGTTACACAGCATAAGTGGTGATATGATTGAACAGGTAACCGTTACACATATGGAAAGCGGAGAGACGGAGATGCTTGAAGTGGATGCGGTGATTGTCAATCATGGCATGAAGAGTGATTTTGGTCCCATTCGTGATTGGGGATTAGAGCTGGGTGAATGGCATGTGAGCACGACCGAAAGATTGCAAACGAACATACCTGGCGTTTTTGCCGCGGGTGATTTCGTTGATTACGGAAGCAAGTTGTATCTGATCGCGGGTACATTTACAGATGCAGCTCTGGCCGTTAACAGCGCGAAGTTATACATGGACCCAGAAGCCGAGAAAGTAGCGTATGTCTCTTCTCACAACAGTCGCTTCAAAGAGAAAAACAAAGCACTTGGCGTTGTAGAGTAGGTTATATTACGTCAAAACAAGATCTGAACTCAAAATAACTTCGGGTATTTCCATTTCCCGGGGTTATTTTTTTGCTTCATGCGGGTATGAAGTAAAGAGAATCGCACAAGATATAACAGAATTTGAACAGGCTTCGAATTGAAGATCAGCACTAAAACGTCTATAATCAAAATCTACAACAGGTTTGCGCACGAATCATAGCAGATTTTCACATCATGCATGCTAGCCTAGAAACTCATAACCGGATTACATTCGATAAGGGTGGAGTACAACAATGAAAAAAAGTTCATCATCCGGACAACAAAATACTACTTTCATTCAGCGATTGCTTCAACGCGTGAATATAAAACGAGTGAAATGGTCCGAGGTTTATCTTGCCACAGCCGGAGCATTGCATCGTTTATTGGTCGAGGGCCGACGTAAACGTGCCGCTGTAAAAAGGCAACAGCAGGATATGCCTCTCAGTGAATTAAAATCGTTGAAGCTTGAGCCAGGGGACATCGTCTATACGCCAAGCTCGGAATCAACTTATTATGCCGGGCATATGGGCATTATTGGTCTGGACGGAAAGGTGTATCATGTGCATCCTTACGGACCGGTTTTTGCCGATACACTGGACTGGTATCTTACTCGCTTTTATGAAGGAGATCGCTTTATTGTGTTCCGTTCCAAGCTCCATCAGGTGGGTGATCGGGCAGCAGAATGGGTTCAAGAGCATTATAAGCAGGTGAAGTTCTACCGCTTGCAAACGAATCTCCTAAGTGTCGAGCGAAATTATTGTTCCAAATTCATATATCAGGCATATAAGTTTACATCCGGACTGGATCTGTGGGGACGAAAGTTTGTTAAACTGAAACAGGGGTTCATCTATCCTTTTCGCATAGAGCGTTCATCGGATCTCGACGTATTGGGCACATTTTATAAATGAATGATGAATGTAAAAAACCGATCAGGCCGTTGTTTCTCGGGTGCAGAGAATACAGGTGTCTACGGTTTTTTTTAATATGTACTGAGATTAAAACAGGAAAAACACTCGAAACGTCGAATAAAATATGAGATCGGCACGCACAACTTGGAATCGTATACATAACAGGTGGCGCGATTTTGCAGGCCAAGGAAAAAACGACGACAAGGCAAGCACATAAGAAAGAGTGAAGCGAATATGGATTGGCTAGGTTTTCTACGAAGGTTTCGGCGGCGGCAAAACGTAGTGAAGCTATCGGACTACACTCCAAAAAAGGAAAGGAGGAACTACTGTTCCATTTGCAGGAAACATGTGAAAAGCGTCGTGTATTATGCCGCTCCTCAGGGAAATGTTACAGGTGTATGCAGTTCTTGTAAGACAATAGCAGATGAGAGAGGTATGTTTCCCATTTAATAAGAAGAAATGCGCTCAGGAAACAATATTTTTTTGATTTATGCGCGTTTTTGTAGTACATTAGCAAATGTATTCGAAGGAGGATTCTAATGTACTCAGGAAGACAAGACGATACTTTATACATCATGACCTACACCTTAAATAGCGGTATCAAGGGTACGGTTCCACTGTCTAATAAGCAGATTGTTGAATGGCTCGATTGTTATAGAAATGAGAGACGCTTCGTAACCGAGATCGGCAAAGAGTTTTTTGGGTTAAATGCAGGTTTGGTCGCAGACTTTAAGGTTCAAAATCATTTATCCGATTATCAGCAGACGATCATGCCAACACAACAGCAGGATAACCTGGAACGTCTGTCCAGTGCTTATAAATCCACCGAGCTATTGATGAAAATTGATTGTAAATGCGGTACGGCCTACGTCACGGAATCTCCTTATAAACGTACCAAATGGTACTGCACGAAATGTAAAGAGATTGTATTCCTGGATGCCAAAAAAGGAATGGTAGAAACGTCACGTGGCGACGCATATTACATGACCAACAAATATTTTGTTTCCCGTGATTAGCGGGAAGTGACTTGGAGAGCATCGCAATCAGCGGTGCTTTTTTGTGCCTATCCTTTGCTGAAAATAAAAAAAGCCCAATTGGGCTTTGGTACTGAGTGTATCTTAGGACGGGCATTCCACTTTGTGAGGAGGAATAAAGCAGCAACGACAGCGGGGCTCATAAGCCTCCGAATCGCCAATCATGACAACTGGACCCAACGTGACGGGTTCTCCGTTGACAATTCGCTGTGTGAAAGCAGCATCCGGGCTGCCACAGACTGCGCAGAATGCAGAAAGTTTCTCAATATCGTCAGCCATGGCAAGCAGACCACCGATATATCCGAATTCTTTTCCCCGATAATCCATGTTTAGTCCATCCACAATCACATGTTTGCCACAGTAGGCCAGTTCGGAAACGAGTTCCATGATGGCGCTGCTGAAAAACTGAACTTCATCAAAGGCAACAACATCGGCATCTATGGTTTGATTCAGAATGGTCTCTACGGATTCCGGCGTTAATTGCCGGGGAATGGAATGGGCATGCAGTCTGTAGCCGATCCGGCTTACGATCTCGTCCTGTGCGAATCGATCATCCTCGGCTGGTTTGTAGGCAACGACCTTTTTACGGCCAAATTGAATAAGTTTCTGACAACGGCGAATAAGTTCACCAGATTTTTCACTGAACATGGGTCCAGTAATTACGGTAATACGTCCAGTTTGCACGGTGCTGCTACCCCTCTCGCATACGGAATTCAAAAAAAGCGACCATTACAGATTACCACATCTTCTTTGGAAAGAGCCAGAACTAATATGAATCGGTTTGTGTTACGATATGGATGGTTACGATGTTGGTTCCGAAAGCTGGAGTCACTAGAGTTATCTGAAAAGAGGTGTTACCAATGAACGAAGCATTAACCTCACTGAAACAGCGTTATGAGGAGCTGAATAAACAAGGCAAGCTGGATGAAGCTGCACAGGCATTATTTACAGAACTACTCACAGAAGCAGAACGACTACAAGCCAGCAATCTGACATTGCGCAGAACGATTCTGAAGTCCTCTTCGAAAGAGTCACGCATGTCGACTAAGCTTCGAGATGCCTTGTATGAATGAAGCATTTCAAATTATGCGCAGAAAGCAAAAAAGCCCGGAATCATGAAGTGCTTCCGGGTGTTTCCATCTGTTCTGAATGTTTTTTGGAGCGAAAACGTGGTCCTACATAGTTGCGTTTGCGGTCGCGAAACAGAATCCAGCCGCCGAGAAAACTCATGCCTGCCGCAAAAAGCACAAGCCCACCCAGGAAGGAAAGCCACTGGAATCCGGGAGCGACCAGGTCGTTCCCGTGCTCCGCGTAATATAGGAATAAGGCATCTTTCATCATGAGAAATCCCTTCATGGCCATTAAGCCTGGGATAACGAGTACAACAATTGCGAGAAAGCGCGCAAAGACTATTTTTGTATTCATGAGCATTATACCCTTTCTGCCAGTGTAGACATAAAATAAAGGTTACGCTTACAGGGAATCCCTGCTTATATCATAACTTGGAATGTACAGACTGTCCATGCGATAATGGGTCAAATTTTGAGTTGTCCGCGCAAGGAGAGTACAATGGCATATAGAGGGTATGCAAGATATTAAGGTACCATAGGTCATTTTATTATTTTTATATTCAAAAAAATGAGCATATAGAGGAGAACATAGAGATGCCAATACCATGTGATGTTGCTGTATTAGGTGGAGGAACGGGCGGATATGTTGCGGCGATCCGTGCTGCCCAGCTAGGGAAAAAAGTCGTTATTATAGAAAAGGACAAGCTAGGTGGAACTTGCCTGCATCGTGGATGTATCCCAAGCAAGGCGCTACTGAAAAGCGCCGAGATGTACGCGGAAATTCAGGATAGCGAGAGCTACGGCATCGAGACCACAGGAGCAACACTGGTGTTTCCGAAGGTTCAGGCACGTAAAGATGCGATTGTGGAGCAACTTCACCAGGGCGTTCAATATTTGATGAAAAAAAATAAAATCGAAGTCGTGCACGCCAAAGGACGTGTTATCGGGCCTTCGATCTTCTCGCCACAGAGCGGAGCTGTAGCGGTGGAGTTTGAGGACGGCGAGATGGACACGGTTGTTCCAACGAACCTGATTATTGCAACGGGCTCACGTCCACGCGTGCTACCGGGTCTTGAACCGGATGGACGATACATCATGAGCAGTGATGAAGCGCTTCGCATGGACGAGTTGCCAGCTTCAATCCTCATTGTGGGCGGTGGTGTTATCGGCCTGGAATGGGCCTCTATGTTGAATGATTTTGGCGTGAGTGTGACGGTGGTTGAGGCGGCAGCTCATGTACTTCCTGCAGAAGATGAGGATATAGCGAAAGAAATGCAACGTTTACTAGGCAAACGAGGCGTGCGCTTCTTGACTGGCGCTAAACTGATGACCGACAGCTACCGCACCGAAGACCAGAACGTGAACATCGATGTGCAGCTTGCGGGAGATAAGGTAGAGACGCTGACTGCCGAAAAAATGCTGGTGTCTATAGGACGTCAAGCTAACGTTGAAAATATCGGACTTGAGAACACCGATATCAAAGTGGAAAGAGGCTTTATTGCGGTTAACAAACACCTGCAAACTGGAGAAGGCCATATCTATGCGATTGGTGATTGCATCGGCGGGTTACAGCTAGCCCATGCCGCAAGTCACGAAGGCATACTTGCAGCCAATCATCTTGCTGGTGAGAGCGTGCATCCGATTGAAGCTCATCGGATTCCACGCTGCGTTTATACTCGCCCGGAAGCCGCCAGCATTGGCTTTACGGAGAAGGAAGCCAAAGAACGCGGACACGAGATCAAAACCGGCAAGTTCCCATTTCAGGCGATCGGCAAGTCCTTGATTCACGGTAGTCGCGATGGATTCGTGAAGGTTATAGCGGATGCCAAAACGAATGATATTTTAGGGGTACATATGATTGGTACTCATGTTACTGAACTGATTGCAGAGGCCGCATTGGCACAGATGCTGGATGCAACGCCATGGGAAGTCGGGCAGACCATTCATCCGCATCCTTCACTGTCTGAAATCATGGGCGAAGCGATGTTAGCCGTGGATGGAAAAGCGATTGGAATGTAAGCCGGATAACCCCGAGTGAGAAAGGTACTTTCCTTTTTTGGGCAAAAGGGATTATAATAAGGTTAAGCCAAGTCTTAGTACCAGGTTATAAGATCGGGTAGTAGGACTTGCAAAAGGCTTTGATTAAAAGGAGGTACCTCATATGAGTTCACAAGGTACTGCAGATGCGGTTCATCGACATCAACAACTGGGACTTACCGATGGAGAAGTTTTAGATATGTACAAATACATGCTGCTTGCACGCAAGTTTGACGAACGTTGCTTGCTCTTGCAGCGGGCTGGCAAAATTAACTTTCACGTATCCGGTGTAGGCCAGGAGGCAGCGCAAGTCGGGGCGGCTTTTGGCTTGGACCGTGATCAGGATTACTTTTTGCCTTATTACCGGGATTACGGTTTCGTTATGGCCGTAGGTATGACACCGCGTGAGCTGATGCTGTCCGCTTTTGCGAAGGCAGAAGATCCAAACAGTGGCGGCCGGCAGATGCCAGGTCACTTTGGTCATAAGAAATTGCGTATCGTTACCGGGTCCAGCCCGGTAACGACACAAGTTCCTCATGCGGTCGGATTTGCACTTGCTGCCAAAATGCAGAAGAAAGAGTTTGTTTCCTTTGTTACTTTCGGGGAAGGTTCGAGCAACCAGGGGGATTTTCACGAAGGCGCAAACTTTGCAGGTGTGCATAAGCTGCCTGTCATTATTATGTGTGAGAACAATCAATATGCAATCTCGGTTCCAATTCACAAACAGCTTAGCGGCAAAATCTCTGATCGTGCACTCGGGTATGGTTTCCCGGGACTTCGCGTGGATGGCAACGATGCACTCGAAGTGTACGCGGCTGTGAAAGAAGCGCGCCAGCGTGCTATCGCCGGTGAAGGTCCGACACTGATTGAAGCGATGATGTATCGTCTGTCTCCACACTCGACTTCAGATAATGATTTGGCCTACCGAACCAAAGAAGAAGTTGAGGAGAATTGGAAGAAAGACGGCGTACTTCGGATGAAAAATTATTTGATTGATTGCGGCATCTGGGACGAAGCCCGGGATGCGGATCTGGCTTCCCAGCTCGCGCTGGAAATGAAAGAAGCAACTGAATATGCAGACAATGCGCCATATCCTAAACCTGAGGACACGCTGACGCATGTCTATGCAGACAGCGAAGAAGGGGGACGGTAATCATGGCTATGATGGAATATATTGATGCAATCCGTCTCGCAATGAAAGAAGAGATGGAACGGGACGAAAATGTTTTTGTTCTTGGCGAGGACGTCGGTGTGAAAGGTGGCGTGTTCACCACAACCAAAGGGTTGCAGGATCAATTTGGCGAGATGCGTGTCATGGATACGCCATTGTCTGAATCGGCGATTGCCGGTGTGGCGATCGGTGCAGCAATGTACGGCATGAAGCCGATTGCGGAAATGCAATATTCGGACTTTATGCTGCCAGCTACAAATCAGATTATTAGTGAGGCGGCCAAAATCCGTTATCGCTCCAACAACGACTGGAGCTGTCCAATCGTCATTCGAGCGCCAATCGGTGGCGGGATCTTCGGCGGCTTGTACCACTCCCAATGTCCGGAATCCATCTTCTTTGGTACGCCGGGACTCAAAATCATTGCTCCTTACTCGGCATATGACGCCAAAGGATTGCTGAAAGCGGCTGTCCGCGACCCGGACCCGGTACTCTTTTTCGAAAATAAAAAATGCTACAAGCTGATCAAGGAAGATGTGCCTGAAGATGATTACATCGTTCCAATCGGTAAGGCCAATGTGCTTCGTGAAGGTGCCGATATTACAGTTATCGGATACAGTCAGCCATTGCATTTTGTTATGCAGGCCGCTGAGGAGCTGGAACGCGAAGAGGGCATTACGGCACATGTACTGGATCTCCGTACTTTGCAACCGCTCGACCGTGAAGCGATTATCGATTCGGCCCGGTTGACGGGCAAGGTGCTGATCGTGCATGAAGATAACAAAACCGGTGGTGTTGGCGCAGAGGTGGCGGCAATTATCAGTGAGGAATGTCTGTTTGATTTGGATGCGCCTATTCAGCGTTTGTGCGGTCCAGATGTACCAGCGATGCCAATCAGTCCTACGCTGGAGAAATTTTATATGCTGAGCAAGGATAAAGCCAAAACAGCCATGCGCGAACTTGCAGCGTATTGATCGATAAAGATAGAACAAAGTTTGGAGTGATGAATCAATGGCTGAACGTATGAAATGGATCGAGGTCATTATGCCGCAACTCGCAGAATCTCTGGTCTCGGCTACCATAGCCAAATGGTTAAAAAAACCGGGTGACCGTGTGGAGCAGTACGAGCCGATCTGTGAAGTCATTACAGATAAAGTGAATGCCGAGATACCGTCTACGGTGGATGGCATTATGGGTGATCTGTTGGTGGAAGAAGGAAAAACCATCGCGGTAGGTGAGGCCATCTGCCGCATGCAAGTTGCTTCTTCGGATGAAGACACCGCTGAACAAGTGACACCTGCTGCAAGCCAGGAGCAGCAATCGCAACAAGCCCAGGTACAGCGTAATGCAGGACAATCTCCTGCGGCTGCCGGATCAAACGCAGCGGCATTTGATCCCAATCAGCCGATGCGCCATCGCTATTCTCCTGCGGTGCAGTCCTTGGCAGCAGAACATGGATTAAATCTGCAGCATGTTCAGGGAACAGGGGCTGGCGGCCGGATTACACGTAAAGACGTGCTATCTTATGTTGCACAGGGCGGACAGGCAAATACAGTATCAGCATCCGTACAAACATCTAATGTTGCTGCACAGGCTTCATCGTCTTCCCCGTTTAGCGGAATCAGAGATACTGGTGCAACTACGTCAACAATAGCTGCGAACGGCGTAGCAGGACAGACACTTCCTGCATCTGATGCGGGCGTTCCTGTGCGTCATTCCGGAATCCATCTGACCGAAAATCCGAAAATTCCACAGATTGAAGTGGAAGGCGGCGGACAGGGAAGATCAGAATATTTTATCGATGTTACTCCGGTACGTAATGCCATAGCGCGTAATATGCGTCAAAGTGTATCTGAAATCCCTCATGCGTGGACGATGATCGAGGTGGATGTAACCAATCTCGTTATGTTGCGCAACAAATTAAAGGATGAGTTCAAACGGAAAGAGGGCATTAACCTGACCTATCTTTCGTTTATGATGAAGGGTGTCGTCAATGCGATTAAAGATTACCCGATCATGAACTCAGTATGGGCTGTTGATAAAATTATTGTGAAGCGGGATATTAACTTGTCCATGGCTGTAGGTACAGAGGATTCGGTGCTTACACCGGTCATCAAACAGGCCGATCAGCGTAATATCGCAGGTCTTGCTCGTGAGATCGATGATCTGGCTCGAAAAACCCGTGAAGGCACGTTGAAGCTGGATCACATGCAGGGCGGTACATTTACGGTGAACAATACAGGTTCATTTGGTTCGATCTTGTCCCAGCCGATTATCAACTATCCACAGGCCGCTATTCTTACCTTTGAATCCATTGTGAAGAAACCGGTGGTCATTAATGATATGATCGCGGTGCGGTCCATGGCTAACTTGTGTCTTTCTTTGGATCACCGGATTCTGGATGGCGTTATCTGTGGACGGTTCCTGCAACGTGTTAAGGAGAACCTGGAAGGCTACAACATGGAAACAAAAGTGTATTAAGTTTATGATAGAATGACAGGAAAGTGTATGTGCCTCAGGCCGTGCACTTTTCTGGCTGTCTAGAGACAGACTTATTTTCATATATTAAACCATGGGCAGAAGGATGTGGGGAAACATGGGCAAACCGCTGAATGTGGCATACATACCGATGCTTGATTATGAAGCGGCATGGAATCTTCAGAAGTCAATTGTGCAGCAGCTGGACGAAGGCGAAGGTCCTGAACAAATGTTGCTTTTACAGCATCCGCCAACCTATACCATTGGTTCACAGAACCATCCGGAGCATCTGCTTTGGAGTGAGGAAGAGTTGAAAGCACAGGGCATCTCCTTGTTTCAAATTGATCGCGGCGGTGATATTACTTATCATGGACCGGGTCAATTGGTAGGTTACCCTTTGTTAGTCCTTGGTCGGGATGAGGAGCTGGATCTGCATGCTTACTTGCGTAAGCTGGAGCAGGTGATGATCGATTATCTCGCCGATCAGGGCGTTGAATCCGAGCGCAAAGAGGGATATACGGGCGTATGGATCGGTGATTTGAAGATCGCAGCCATCGGCATCAAGTTTAATCGGTGCAAGCATCGACGTGGATTTGTGACGAGTCACGGGTTTGCTTTTAACATCACCTCAGGCATTCAACATGCCGGGTTTCAGGGCATTATTCCATGCGGAATTGAACAGTATGGCGTGACTTCTTTGGAGGACATTACGGGGAAGTCATACACAGTGGAACAGGTAGCCCGGGATATTGTACCTTATTTTCAGCGTATATTCCCATATGATCTGATATGGAGTACAGAAAAAGAAGCCCTCCAGCGTCTGTAGACAGCGCGTTAAGAGAGCTTCAGATCAGGGTGACTATCCAAACAGCAACGGTTCCAGTGCGATGAAAAGAGTGGAGCCAACCATAGCTGCCAGCATGAGATAGATCACAATTTTGAACCATTTCTTATTTTGCATGAAGAGAGAACTCCTTTCAGAACTTTTGAACAAGCTATAGTACCTGTATTGTACCGTATCTACGATAGGGAGGAAAGTCTAATGATTAATGAACAGCGTGTGATTCAGCATTTTATGGATCTGGTGCAGATTGATAGCGAAACAAAAAATGAACAGAATATTTCCAAGGTGTTAAAAGAACAATTTGAGGGTCTGGGCCTTCACGTCTATGAGGACGATACAATGAACGAGACAGGGCATGGCGCGGGCAACCTGGTCGTTACACTGGAAGCTTCGGGTGTGGAAGGTGTAGAGCCGATGCTCTTCACATGTCACATGGACACCGTAACCCCCGGACAGGGGATCAAACCGGAGCTGAGCGAGGATGGATGGATTCGCAGTGATGGAACAACGATTCTGGGTGCCGACGACAAGGCGGGCATTGCGGCTCTGTTTGAAGCCATTCGTATTATTCAGGAAAACAACATTCCGCATGGCAAAATTCAATTTGTGATTACAGTTGGAGAAGAATCCGGCCTTGTCGGTGCACGAGCGATGAATCCGAAAGATATCGATGCTTCCTTTGGTTATGCGCTGGATTCTAACGGAGCGGTGGGTACGATCTGCGTGGCTGCTCCAGCAAGAGCCGAAATTGAGATGAAAATCTATGGCAAGTCAGCACATGCCGGCGTGAATCCGGAAGATGGAATCAGTGCCATTCAGGTTGCAGCCAAAGCGATTGCGGCGATGAAGCTTGGACGCATTGACGACGAAACGACAGCGAATATTGGCAAGTTCCAAGGTGGCTCCGCACTGAACGTGGTATGTGATTTTGTTCAGATCGATGCGGAGGCTCGCAGTATTGTGCAAGAGAAAATCGAACAGCAAATTGCCCAAATGCGTGAAGCATTGGAGACGACATGTCGCAAATATGGCGCAACAGCTGAATTCCGCAGTGAGATTAAATATCCTGCATTTGGCTTCCATGACGACCATGAGGTAGTGCAACTTGCCCAGCGTGCGATTCGAAGCCTGGGTCTGGAAACAAGCACGTTTGCTTCTGGCGGTGGCAGTGATGCGAACATTTTTAACGGGTTCGGCATTCCGACGGCGAATCTGGCTGTAGGGTACGAAGATATTCATACGACCAAAGAACGCATTCGCGCAGCAGACATTGTGAAGTTGTCCCAGGTCGTTATCGCGATTGTGCAGGAAACGGCAAAAGGCAAATAAGCGATTAGAAAAAACGATCGTATATTAGATGATATGATGTAAACTTAGCATCGCTTGAAAAAGAAAATGAAGTCCGAATTCGGTTCAGGCCGGGTTCGGACTTTTTGAACAATGGTTAAGCTTCTAGCCTTTGCGTCCCGCAAGCATGTCGCAGAGTTTGGTTTCTGGGCCCCATTCACGCATCCACTGTCTAAGGATAAGCTGTATTTGTCTGGCTTGTCCGACCACATGCGCAGACTGAGGTGTGAGATAACTTTTCATTTGGTGAATCCCCCTTGGTTCTCGCTGTACGCATTAGACTTGTACACACGATAAAATTCTTATAGGCTCACCATATGCCTGAAATCACAGTTTTATACTACATCTCAGTTCAATTGAGTGAATTTTTTACACATCATCGGAGTGTCCGTGTAAATCAACTCGGCTCAATTGAACTCAACACACATGAAAAGGAGCTGAATTACACATGAAATCCAAAACATCTGCTGCATCGATCCATGCACCTCAACCTGCGAATCCCAAGCTTGACGAAGTGACGGTATCCACCAAGCCGATCTTTGAGGGCAAAGTGATCTCACTTCAGGTAGACACAGTTAAGCTGCCAAACGGGCAGACGGCAACCCGAGAGATTATCAAACACCCAGGAGCGGTAGCGGTACTGGCATTGAGGGGAGATCGCATGCTGGTCGTGGATCAATATCGTCAGGCGATGGGGCGTACGGAAGTTGAAATTCCAGCGGGCAAGCTTGACCCGGGTGAACAGCCTGAAACTGCAGCCGCACGTGAATTAAAAGAAGAAACGGGATATGAAGCCAAGTCGCTCCGTCATCTGCGGTCTTTCTATACCTCGCCAGGCTTCGCGGACGAGATCATTCACCTGTACATTGCCGAGGAACTGGAAGCTGGAGAGATGGCTCTGGACGAAGACGAGTTTCTTGAAGTATCGGAGATCACGCTGGAGGAAGCGTACAAGCTGATGGACGAAAATCGAATCAGTGATGCCAAAACGATGATGGCTGTTTATGCCTGGGATATTTACAAAACAACAGGACGGTTTTAATCATGCAAAATCAAAAGGGAACGCTACCGCTGTGGGAGCCGTGTTATGCGGATCTGCATATCCACATCGGACGTACGTCCCGTGGCGAGTCGGTTAAAATCAGCGGTAGCCGTGACTTGACTTTTGAAAATATAGCTCGGGAGGCATCCACTCGTAAAGGAATTCATTTGCTTGGGGTTATTGATTGCCATTCCCCGGTTGTGCAGAGGGATATTGAGGATCTGCTGGAGAACGGTACGATGTCTGAGGTTGAGGGCGGCGGTATAGCGTATCAGGATACAACCATTCTGCTCGGAACCGAAATCGAGCTTCGCGAGCCTGAGATGCGTGAGTTCCACATGCTCGCCTACTTTCGGGATCTGGATGCAATGAAGTCTTTTACAACCTGGATGACACGTTATATGAAAAATGTAAATCTCAGCTCCCAGCGGGTATACGTACCTGCTCTTGAGATGCAAGCGGAGATCAAGGCACGCGGCGGGCTTATTGTACCCGCTCACGTGTTTACACCGCACAAGGGCATTTATGGTAGCACAGCGCCACGTATGGCGGATGTGCTGGACACGAGCCTTGTGGATGCGGTTGAACTGGGTCTAAGCTCGGATTCTTCTATGGCGAG
Source organism: Paenibacillus sp. RRE4 (assembly GCF_031844205.1). NCBI lineage: Bacteria > Bacillati > Bacillota > Bacilli > Caryophanales > Paenibacillaceae > Paenibacillus > Paenibacillus sp. RRE4. Next base: position 2,937,710 of record NZ_JAUZUT010000001.1, on the reverse strand, counting down.
TTACATTCGGGAACTGGACCAGGTTCCGTTTCTAACGAATTCGGATGCGCATTCGCTAGGTAAAATCGGGCGGGAATATAATGAGTTACAGATTGCCTCGCCGTCGTTTGACGAATTCGGTAAGGCTTTGCTGGGGGAAGAGGGAAGAAGGATTGCAGCTAATTATGGTTTGAATCCAAGACTCGGAAAGTATCACCGGACCTATTGTGCAGCATGTGGCAGCGTCATGGATGAGAAGGATTTGTCCGCTGAACGTTGTTCTCTCTGTGGTAGCCCCAAGCTAGTTCAAGGGGTGCTGGACCGTATTCTGGCTATTGCTGACCGTGAGCAACCGGAGCTTCCTGCAAATAGGCCACCATACCATTATCAGGTTCCACTTGAGTTCATTCCAGGGCTTGGTAAAGCCAAGCTACGTCAACTACTGGATCGTTTTGGAACAGAGATGGCTGTCTTGCATCGTACAGATGAAGCTCAACTAGCCGAAGTAGTTGGTTCAGTGCTCGCTGAATTAATCGTAGCGGCTCGTAATGGTGGGCTGACATTGTCCTCAGGCGGTGGGGGCACATACGGCAAGGTCGCGGCCAAAGAGCAGACATCTCAGAAAATGTAGAACGAGTATGACGAGTAGAGCAGGTTGTTATAATTCGGACAAGAAGTCATACAGGTAAGCCCAGTTTCATAAGCTGAAACATGAGGATGATCAAGTCTAACGTTTGATTTATCTCCTTGGAGCAGGATAACCGGAAAGGGGACTCGTACCTGTATGCGTTCTTCCTATTTTACGTTTAAAGGGCAAACCTCGTTATATGTATTCGTCGCTGTCTTGTTTCTGGTTGGTGTCATTTTTGGCGCATTGATGGTCAACGCTCTTTCCTTGGAACAGCGACAGGATCTTGAAGCCTATCTGGGCAACTTCTTTATGACGGTGCAACATAGTTCACAAGGGACGGAGCACACCGCTTATTGGGATATAGCCATGCTTCATCTTAAATGGGTCGGGTTGATCTTCATTCTCGGCTTGTCTGTTGTAGGTTTACCAGGCATACTGGTTCTTGATTTTTTAAAAGGGGTACTGATCGGCTTTACTGTAGGTTATCTCGTTGGGCAGTACTCGTGGAAAGGACTACTGTTTGCACTTGTATCTGTAGCGCCGCATAATCTGTTCGTCATTCCAATCTTACTGATCTGCAGTGTGGCTGCGATGACGTTCTCCTTATATATCATACGTAATCGCGTTTTGATGCAGCGCGCACCAGGCCGCCAAAGACCGTTTGCTTCCTATGTTATTTTGACGGTGGTTATGGCGGTATTGTTGCTTGGAGTGGCCTCTTTTGAAACATGGATTACTCCCGCAATGATGCGCTGGGTCACGCCGATGTTGCTTCCTGTCTAGCTTGTACTACATGTCCTAAAATGTTGACTTTGATATTGAACTCCCCCTATAATGAAAAGAGTGGGTTAAGTTGCAGTGTGCAATGATTTCCTAGGGGGAGGGAGAAAATGGAAGCACGGATCGATAAAATTAAGCAGCAACTACAGTCCCAAGGTTATAAATTAACGCCCCAGCGGGAAGCCACCGTAAGAGTACTTTTAGAGAACGAAGAAGATCATCTGAGTGCAGAGGATGTATTCATGCTCGTTAAAGAAAAGGCTCCCGAAATCGGTCTGGCAACCGTGTACCGTACCCTCGAACTATTGAGTGAGTTGCATGTTGTAGAGAAAATCAACTTCGGCGACGGTGTAGCGCGTTATGATCTGCGCGGAGATACATCCAAGCATCACCATCATCACTTAATCTGCGTGCAATGCGGAAGTATGGATGAAATACGTGAGGACTGGCTTGGACCGCTTGAAGAACGACTGGAGCGGGAATTTAACTTTTCGGTAGTAGATCACCGACTGGACTTTCATGGAATTTGTTATCGTTGCAAAGCTAAAAATGAACAAAAGCCCAAAGATGAAGAATAACATAGCCTATCTTCAAGCTCTCACCGGCGGTTTTGACGGGGGAGCTTTTTTGGTCACGAACCTGGCTTATGGTTCACTCGTCAAGGCATATTCCCGGATATTTGGACATACCCTGTTTCAAGAACGATACTGGACTTGAAATACGGGAGGGGACAGTTCCAATGATTATATCTGTGCGGAGAGGGTTGCGTTTTATACGATTTATTGTGTTTTTTGCTGCGCTGGTGTATCTGTTCTACCACGTACTCGATCTGTTCAACGGATGGATTTCACCTGTGGATCAGTATCAGATGCCAACGGGCAATGCGGTTAAGGTATTTCAGGAAACGGATTGGCCAGGCACTGGAGAAGCACGTCCTACGATGTCGGAGCGGCTCCGTCTCTTCTATTGGTACGGTGAGTAGCTGCAGGCGTGAAGAGTGACTCCGTTCGTCAGGGATGCAAATACGGAAGCAGCCTGCCGTTTGGCATTGCTGTCAGATGAGGAGTGTTGTACATGAATCAGACCATACACGCCTATGCTTTATACCTGGAAGAAGATAAAGGGATGTCGAGCAGTACGCTGGAATCCTATCTTCGAGATGTGGACAAGTTCGTTGAATTTGTGAGAAAGGAATATGGAATTCGCGAAGCGAGTGAGGTTAGACGAACACATGTTGTGTTATTTGTGGGTCAGCTTAAACAGGACGGCCGTGCGAATGCAACGATTGCTCGCAGCATCGTATCCTTGCGATCGTATTTCCATTTTCTGATGCGGCGCGGCGAGATTGTACAGGACCCTACGTTTGATGTGGAAGCACCCAAGGCCGATAAGACACCTCCCCAAGTTCTTACGATTCCGGAGATCGAACTGTTGCTTGCCTCTCCAGATGTCAGCTCACCCCAAGGCGTTCGAGATCGAGCCATGCTGGAGTTGTTATATGCTACGGGTATTCGGGTGTCGGAACTGATTGCGCTGGATGTACGGGATGTACAGCCTGGTATGCGCTTCATTCGTTGCGGCGGAGCGGGTAAAGAGCGCATTCTTCCGATTGGTGCACCGGCTGCCCACTGGGCGAGCGTATATATAGACGAGTTCCGTGAACAATTGCTTAAAGCAGGAGCGGACGAGCAGGCATTATTTGTGAATGTATCCGGCAGACGTTTAACCCGGCAGGGATTCTGGAAGTTGCTGAAAAAATCTGCTGCGGATGCGGGTATTTCGGGTGAGATTACACCGCATACGCTGCGCCATTCATTTGCGGCTCATCTTATTGCAAACGGAGCTGACACCCGTGCGGTGCAGGACATGCTTGGTCATGTCGAACAGCCCGGGCAGCAATACAGTCAGCATGGACGCAAGACGATGAAAGAGATTTATGAGACCCATCATCCACGTGCAAAATAAGGCTAAACGCATAGTTTGCAACATGCATTCAGGGATGCTTTAACGTTTTAAGTTTACTTATATATGAAACCAACCAACGCCGTTATACATACGCGGGTTGCGTGTTAGATTTCTTCTTGCGCTAACACAGACGTAGACATGACAACCCTGCTGAATCATAAACGGATCGTTACTACTCAAGGAGGAACAACATCTCATGACAACACTAAACCAACAGATGATTGCAGAGGCAGCAGCCTATATTCAAAGCAAAAGCTCCATCAAACCGGAAGTCGGTTTGATTCTCGGGTCAGGCCTCGGCGTCCTGGCTGAACTAATTGAGGATGGCGTTAACATTGCGTATCAGGATATTCCGCATTTTCCGGTGTCCACTGTAGAAGGGCATGAAGGAGAACTGTTGCTTGGTACGATTCAAGGCCGTCCGGTTGTAATGATGAAAGGCCGCTTTCATATGTACGAAGGATACGGCCCGGAATTGACGGCATTCCCGGTACGTGTCATGAAAGCGCTGGGCGTAAGCAGTCTGCTGGTAACGAATGCAGCTGGCGGCGTAAATACATCTTATCAAGCGGGCGACTTGATGCTTATCTCCGATCATTTGAATATGACTGGCAAAAACCCGTTAATTGGTCCGAATGATGCTGCGCTCGGCGTACGCTTCCCGGATTTATCCGAAGCCTACAGCCGTCGTCTGCGTGCACTTGCCAAAGATACAGCGGCAACTCAAGGTTTTACTGTGCAAGAAGGTGTGTATGCAGGCCTGCTTGGCCCTAATTACGAAACTCCGGCAGAGATCAGAATGCTTCGTACTCTCGGTGCCGATGCGGTAGGGATGTCCACCGTTTCTGAAGTGATCGTCGCTCGCCATGCGGGCATTGAAGTGCTGGGCATTTCTTGCATCAGTAACATGGCAGCAGGTATCCTGGATCAACCGTTGTCACATGATGAGGTAATGGAAACGACTGAGCGTGTACGTGAAGCTTTCCTGGCGCTCGTGCTGGCGGTTATTCCCAAGATGTAATGAGGAACTGAAGAATAAACAATAGCGATCTTTATGACGGATTGAATAAGGAACAATTCATTGAATGATGTTTGCTCAATGAGTTGTTCCTTTTTTTTATAATATGAAATATGAGAATGATGATATTCACTTTACATGGATAGCAATGATTGAATGCTTGGTTCAATCTCCAATGGTTCCGTCGTTGTCTCAAATCTTCCTCGTACCTGACCGTTCTGATCGATCAAAAATTTAGTGAAGTTCCACTTGACCCCATCACCCTTGTAGATATCAGGGAATTTTTCGTTTAGAAAATGGTGCATCCATTCTCCGTTAGCCGTTTCGGTGTCAAAGCCTAGAAATGGTGCTTGTTCGGTTAAAAATTGAAAGATACGATGAGCGTTCAGCCCCCTGACTTCGATTTTTTCGAATAATGGGAACGTTAACTTCAATTGATTTTCACAGTGAGCTTTCACTTCCGAATTGTCCCCTGGCTCTTTCTCATTAAACTGGTTACACGGAAATGCTAGAATCTCGAAACCATAATGCTGGTACTTCTGATACAGCTGTTGAAGTGTCTCAAATTGACGAGAGTAGCTACACTTACTGGCTGTGTTTACGACAAGGAGTACTTTTCCTCGGTAAATGGTTAGATCGGCTAGCTCTCCATCGATGAAATGAATTTTATTATCATAAAAAGACATCTGAATCATCCTCCTACATTATTTCAATTGTGACATATACAGCATAAGCCACGATTGCTCATTGGAGAAATATATATAAATAATAAATTACATAGGTAAACCCTATAAATAATTTTCTTCTTATATAAGTTGAACTATTCTTTTACACAATAACGGAGAGGACAGAAAAAACCTGAAAAAGCGGAGCGTTCGCCTTAAAGCTTTCTGCAAGAAAGCTACATCGGAAGCATATGCTTATCACCGGATTTTCCCCTTTGGAAAAGGAAATCCAAAAAATCTGGGGATAACCGCTACTCTTCAGGTTATTCTGTCATCGGAGTGGACCGTATAAAATTTTTAGTTCAACTTATATAGTAAAAAAAGTTAGGGAAAACCTGCTGAGACTGGAATAATTTACTTCAAACCCGCCGACAATGGATAGCAGTACATGCGAGGACTTACCACCGCGCTATTCATTTGAGGAGGGAACCTAGTGAAAAAAAGAATACTGGCATCGTTCATGACCCTTTGTATGCTGCTACCCTTAGTGGCATCTCCTGCTTTGGCTGAGGAGAAACCAAAGACTGCTAGCGGGGCGGATTTGGCTCCATCAGCACGTTCAGCCATTCTGATGGATGCAGATACGGGAACTGTGATTTATGAGAAAAACAGTCATGACCAGCTGCCTCCGGCGAGCATAACGAAAATTATGACCATGTTGCTTACCATGGAAGCGATTAGTTCAGGCAAACTGAAGTTAACAGATAAGGTAAGAACAAGTGAATATGCAGCGTCTATGGGGGGTTCGCAGATCTTTCTAGAGCCTGGAGAAGAGATGAGCGTGGATGATATGTTAAAAGGTATTGCCATGGCCTCCGGCAATGACGCATCTGTAGCCATGGCCGAGAAGCTTGCTGGCTCGGAAGAGGCTTTTGTACAGATGATGAACGAGCGCGCGCAGGAGCTGGGCATGAAGGATACACGTTTTGCCAATGCGAACGGTCTGCCGGTGGATAATCATTATTCCTCTGCGCACGATATCGCGGTGATGAGCCGTGAACTGCTAAAACATCAGGGCATTACAAAGTATACCGGTGCATATCAGGACTACTTGCGTAAAGATTCCGAGAAGCCGTTCTGGCTCGTGAATACCAACAAACTGGTGCGTTTCTATCAGGGTGCAGACGGTTTGAAAACGGGATACACGTCCGAAGCAAAATTCTGTCTGTCGGCTACAGCTTCTAAAGATGGACTGCGTGTCGTTGCGGTAGTCCTTGGCGAGCCGAATACGAAAACCCGGAACAGTGAAGTATCCTCCATGTTTGATTATGCTTTTGCTCAATACACGATGAAGGCACTGTACAAAGCAGGTGATCTGCTGGGCAGTCTGAAGATTGAAAAAGGTGATGTCGCGGAGATGCCGCTGAATGCTGCGCAAAACTACAGTGTTCTGATGCGCAAAGGAGCCAAGTCGACAGATATCCGGCATGAGCTGATTGTAGCCAAAGAAGTGAAGGCTCCAATCAAGGCTGGCCAGAGTGTAGGTAAACTCGTCGTATATCAAGGCAACGAAGTAATAAAAGAGTTTGATATCCAGGCTCCGCAAGACGTGGGTAAGGCAGGCTGGTGGAAGCTATTCAAGCGAACAACCTCGAACTTGTTCGATTAAGCGGCAGGAAGCGCCATCCTCCCTGGGACTGGAACGGTTTTTGTAGTTAAATAGGGGTTTTCTTCTAGTTTTGTCGGGGGGCAGGAAAAGCCCTTGGCAACGTAGAAAACCTTGTTCTAAGACAGGGAGGAGAGTGGGCAAACGTGAATTTGAATGTGGACATGGAGCATCACCGCGGGATTTTGATTGTGCGATTATCCGGGGAGCTGGATCACCATACAGCTGACATGGTACGTATGCAGATGGATGAAGCGATACAGCGCAGGCAATGTGAACATCTGGTGCTAAGTTTAAAAGACCTCGAGTTTATGGACAGTTCAGGACTAGGTGTTATTTTGGGAAGATATAAGTTGATCAAAAATAAAGGCGGCAAAATGGTTGTCTGTGATGTAAATCCGCCGGTATACCGTTTGCTGGAAATGTCGGGATTGTTCAAGATCATGCCGATATACGAAAATGAGGGCACTGCTCTCTCAGGTCTGGAGGTCGTCTCATGAATGAAGGAACAGGGGCAAATTTCATGAATCTGCAATTTGCGGCCAAGTCGGAGAATGAATCGTTTGCACGGGTCACCGTTGCGGCTTTTATCTCTCAGCTTGATCCAACGATGGACGAGCTTAGTGATCTCAAAACGGTCGTCTCCGAAGCGGTGACCAATAGCATCATCCACGGATACGATAACAATCCGGAAGGTGTTGTGACCATTCAGGCCGAAATTCGTGACGATATGATCACGATCATTGTAGAGGACCGCGGCGAAGGCATCGAAGATCTTGATCTGGCCAAACAGCCGCTGTATACGTCCAAACCCGAACTTGAGCGGTCGGGCATGGGATTTACGATCATGGAAAATTTTATGGATGAATTCGAAGTCAGCAGTGAGCCCGGCAGAGGCACCTCCATCAAGATGAAAAAAAGGATTGAATCCAAGAAAGCATTGTATAATTAGGGGTTGGTGTTCTTATGGATGCTGAAGTGAAACCATCTTCACAGACCTACTTGGACGATGCCGAGGTCAAACGGCTGATTGCGCTCAGTCAGTCGGGTGACCATGAATCACGGGATACGCTGGTGAACTGCAACATCAGACTCGTCTGGTCCGTCGTGCAGCGTTTTATGAACAGGGGATATGAACCGGAGGATCTGTTCCAGATTGGTTGTATCGGCCTGCTCAAGTCAGTGGACAAGTTCGATCTCAGCTACGACGTAAAATTCTCGACGTATGCGGTGCCGATGATTATTGGTGAGATTCAGCGTTTCCTGCGGGATGACGGAACCTTAAAGGTCAGCCGTTCGCTGAAAGAGATGGCAAATAAAGTCCGCAAAAAGAGGGATGAGCTGTCCAAACATCTGGATCGATTGCCCACAATTAAGGAAGTTGCGGCTGAACTCGGGGTTACCCCGGAGGAAGTGGTATTCGCCCAGGAGGCTAACAAACCGCCAACCTCCATTCATGAGACGGTATTCGAGAATGATGGTGATCCGATTACACTGATGGATCAGATCGCGGATGAGTCTCAGGAGAAGTGGTTTGACAAGCTGGCGCTGAATGAAGCAATCGGCGGCCTGAGTGAACGGGAGCGGCTTATCGTGTACCTTCGGTATTACAGGGATCAGACTCAATCCGAAGTGGCAAGCAGGCTGGGGATATCCCAAGTGCAGGTCTCACGTTTGGAGAAAAAAATACTGCAATCTATACGCGATCAAATCGCGCAGTGATTCAGGATTATTCAGGGCTGATTCCATCCATTGGTATGGGTGTACATTCATCACAATACGACAACTAACAACCTCAATTCGCGTTATTTAGCGATGAGGTTATTTGTCGTTTTAATATTTTGTGTGGACACTAAGGACGAACGTTTGAACTGTAAAATGATAATTAAAAGGATAATACAGCCAGTACCTAACCATTGATAGATACCGAAGGGTTCATTCAGCCAAAGAACTGTAGTACCCACTGCCGCCAAAGGTTCGGCGCTCCCTAACAAGCTGGTCTCATGAGGCGTGAGGTATTTCAGGCTGGCAATGTAGAACCAGAACGCGAGTAGTGTTCCAATCAATATGGAAAACAACAAATAACTATAGGTCACTGGTGTCAGCAGTGTAAGGTGGATCTTCCATGGCGCATGAACAAAGCTCATAGCCACTCCTCCAATTACCATGGCCCAGCCAACAACCACGAGAGAATCAAACTTGTTAAGCAGTCTGACCGCATACAATGTATAAAATGCGGCAGATACAGCCGACAACAATCCCCAGATCACCGCTGGCTGGGAGACGGATAACTGATTCAGAGAGCCATTTGTTAACAGAAGGAAGCATCCCACAAGCGCCAGAACAGCGCAGATTATATGTTTGGCTGTAAGCAGGGATTGTTTACGCAACACCATGTATACCATGATCATGACAGGAGAAAGATATTGCAAAAGTGTGGCGACAGCCGCATTGCCGTGATCAATGGAAGCCATGTAAGTGTATTGTACAGCCAACATGCCGACCAAGCCAAAGATAATAAAGGGCAGGGCTGTTTGTTTCGATTTCCAAACTTCAACAATCTGAGAACGGCTACGTGTAAATAATTGCAGTAAAAGAAGAAGGATACCGGCACTTAACAATCGCACGGTTACATACCAATTAACATTGATATGGTGCATTTGAAATAGATTTTGAGCCACCGTTCCTCCGACACCCCAGCAGGCAGCTCCTGTCAAAACCAGAAGTATACCTTTGAACTTGGGTGTTGACACTATTGATTTCATGTTTATTCGCCTCGCCTTAAATATAAGAATAATGATATACTAGGACAGGATTAATTTAATTAATATCAAGATTACTCAAAAAAATATAACAATATTGAGATGGAAACGATGAGGACAATAAAATTTGACATCGATCAACAGCTAAAGGAAATGACAGAACATCGTACAGATGATCTGTCTATCGCTTGTTACAAGACCACTATATCCGAGCATGCACAAGGGTATATTCCTTTGCACTGGCATGATGAATTGCAGTTTGTAGCTGTGATTCAAGGTGAAGTGTTATTTCATATTAATGAACAGCAAGTAGCGGTTACAGAAGGAAATGGGGTATTCATTAACAGCGGCATGATGCATATGGCAGAGGATTGGAGTACGGGCGATCCGAGCATTTATCTCTGTTTGAATGTGTCCCCGCAATCACTGGCCCCTGCCGAACTTTACATGAAATACGTACACCCGTATGTAACAGCAACGAATTTGCCATATCTTATGATCGAAAAATCTAACTCCTGGGGAGAGCAGCTTCTTCAGAATATCGCTCTTGTGAGACAAGAAATTGAAGAGCAGGCTCCATATTATGAACTGAACATTGCAGGAGCTGTGCTGGAGATCTGGAAAAGGTTAATTATGAATGGTTACTCACTCGAACATAACGAAACAGAGATGATCCGTAGCAAACGTATGAAGCATATGCTGATGTGGATTCATCAAAACTATGCCGAGCCGCTCAGGCTGGACGATATCGCAAAGGCAGGTCAGTTAAGCCGTGCGGAGACCTGCCGAAACTTTCAGCAAATACTGCGTACGACACCCATGCAATATGTGCTGGATTATCGTATCCGAAAAAGTACAGAGCTTTTGCGTTTCTCACAGCGCAGTGTCACCGAAATCGCGTATGAGGTTGGGTTTAACAGTACCAGCTACTTCATCGAACAGTTCCGAAAAATGATGAAAATAACGCCTTTACAGTATCGAAGGGAAGAGCAGAAGGGAAGCTAAGATGAGGATAATGAGATACGTAGTTTTTTCTTCTTTCCAACGTCTTTGGCACCCCACTGTCCTTAGCCTTCCGCGCACGAGTTTCCATTCTTCCCCTGCTCCCGCCTGTAAGTTTCTTTCATTTGGTTTGGAAAAGAGAGGGAGGCAAGCCAGCGGAGGGAAGGAATCGGTAAAAGGAGCGAAGCGAGCGCGTTTATCACGGGATTTCCTCCTTATAAAGGAGAAAATCAGAAATCCGGGGATAACCAGCGCCCGATACCGATCCATCCCGTAGCGTCCAGCGCCTTCCACGTTTTTTCCTCTCAGTACGCCTAACGACACCCACATGTCTTTCTCCTTCCATGCACCAGCATTCAGCCTTTTCCCCCTGCCCGCCCCCGCAAGTTTCTTTCATTTGGTTTGGAAAAGAGAGGGAGGCAAGCCAGCGGAGGGAAGGAATCGGTAAAGGAGCGAAGCGAGCGCGTTTATCACGGGATTTCCTCCTTGAAAAGGAGAAAACGAGAAATCCGGGGATAACCAGCGCCCGATACCGATCCATCCCGTAGCGTCCAGCGCCCCCTCCACACTCTTTCCAATTTAAATGTAATAAATTTGCACATTCTTCAAATACTAACCTAAATTACGCAGTAAAGGAGTGCTTTGGATGTCCCAGACACCCACTCCAACGGTCTACGTTCGCATGCGCAGCCGGATTCGCATTCAGAGAGGGCGAGCGGTCAAACTGAGGGATATTGCCCACGTACTGGCCTCATCCGAGGATCAGGAAGAAAGGCTACTGGAACTTGAGCTGTTGCAGCCCGGACCGGAGGACGGCAACCTGATCCTTATTGACATCTTGCAGATTATTCCCCGGCTTCGGCAACTTCTGCCGGATGTGAATGTGGAGCTGATGGGGTCCGGGCATACGTTAGTTGAAGTAATGGCAGGTAGTGGTAAGGCTTCGAAATCCTTGTTTATCCTGGTATGGTTGTTGCTATTCTTCGGTTCAGCACTGACCATTATGAATTTTCACGCAGACGTGAATATGCAGGAAGTACAGATTCGCATCGTAGAGATGCTGACAGGACACCGGGATGAGCATCCGTACTTATTTCAGCTCGCCTATTCCCTTGGGATCGGCTTTGGCATGGCGGTATTTTTCAACCATCTATTTAAGAAAAAGTGGAATGAAGAGCCAACACCGCTCGAAGTGGAAATGTTCCTTTACCAGCAAAATGTAGACCAGTTTGTCGTCATTGAAGAAACCGAACGGATGCATGAGCAGAATCAAAGGGAGCTGAAAGACGATGAGCGTGCTTAACGGAGCGATCAGTATTGTGCTTGGCATTGCCGGGGGAATCGCTGTGGGGAGTGGTGTTATTGCGCTTATTCTTGTACTCGACATGATTCCCAGACTGGCTCAAGTGACCCAGTCCTATGACAAAACGCATTGGTACGAGGGTGCTCTCATTGGAGGTTCGCTGCTGGGCACGGTAGCTGATTTCTGGCATTGGAAAATGCATGGCGTCATGTTGCTTAGCCCGATTGTCGGACTGTTCTGCGGAGTTTTTATTGGCCTGCTGGCTGCAGCCCTGACAGAAGTACTAAACGTGCTACCGGTTCTGGCTAAAAGGCTGGGCATGCGGTCGTACTTGTTTGGATTATTGCTCGCGATGATTCTGGGGAAAATGACAGGCTCACTGTTTGACTTTTTCGTATATCAGCGGTAAATCGGCATGAAGGTTAAAGGAGGATGGACATGGACGAACATACGGATCAGAGGAATGACGAGCAAGGTGACGGGGTAACGGAAGAGATGATGCACAAGTCCGCTTACGAGATTCAGAAGCAAGAAGAGGAACGAGCCCATCAGAAAAAAAAGCAAAACGAGATGTCCGACAGCGTTGAGGAATCCGTTGAGTACTGGCAGCACAATGATGATATATCTCCTCGCATGGCAGACATTAAATATACACTAAAGCAGGTGCTGGGACTTGGTGAATCGTTTGATGTTACGTTAAGGGAGATGGTGCTCGGCGGTAAACACGTGGGGCTGCTGATGTTGAGTGGTTTTGCGAAAGACGGGATTTTGCTTGAAGTGTTAAAACGGTTAACGTATCTCTCGCCGGATCAAATATCCGATCACGCGCTTAAATCCTATTTTGAATGCTACATTCCTCATATCCAGGTAGAACGCGTAGAGAAGATGAGTAATGTCATCAGTAAAGTATTGATGGGCATGAGCGCCATTTTCGTGGAGGGAGACCGCTCTGTTCTGATTATGGACACCCGGAGTTACCCTGTTCGCTCACCCGAGGAACCTTCACTCGAACGGGTGGTTCGCGGATCGCGGGACGGTTTTACCGAAACGCTGCTGACAAACGTAACCCTGGTACGCCGCAGAATACGGGACCCCGGACTGAAGTTTGAGCTCATGCAGGTAGGGCGGAGAACGCAAACCGATGTATGTGTAGTTTATATTGACGATATAGTGGATAAGGTGCAGGTGGATTCGGTAAAGGAAAAAATACAACGAATCGATATCGACGGCATTCCGGCCGCCGATAAACAGTTGGAGGAAGCGATTATCAACAAAGGATGGAATCCATTTCCCCTTGTTCGTTATTCGGAACGTCCTGACGTTACAGCTTCCCACCTGCTGGAAGGACGAGTCGTTATTTTTGTAGATACATCCCCCAGCGTAATGATCTTGCCGACAACCTTTTTTGATCTATGTGAACATGCGGAAGAGAACAGGCAAACGGCTCTTATGGGAACCTATCTGCGCTGGGTACGTTTTGCAGGCATCTTGATCTCTCTGTTTCTATTGCCACTATGGATGCTGATGGTCATCGAGCCTTCACTGAAACCGATTGGATTGGATTTCATCGGCCCACAGGAAAATGTGAAATTACCGATTATTTTGCAATTTCTGCTCATTGAGCTGGGCGTAGACTTATTACGGATGGCTGCAGTTCATACACCGACACCGCTGGCTTCGGCCATGGGTCTAATTGCGGCTATATTGGTTGGAGATATTGCGGTAAAAACGGGGTATTTTGTCAATGAGGTTGTGCTATACATGGCTATTGCGGCGATCGGAATGTTTGCTACACCGAGTTACGAGTTAGGACTGGCGAACCGATTGGTCAGATTATTGCTACTGGTTGCGGTTGCGATATTCAAGGTGCCGGGTCTGGTCGTTGGGACTACGTTGCTGATTGTGGCGTTGACCATTCACCGTTCGTACAACTCGTCGTATCTTTGGCCATTTATACCGTTTAATGCAAAGGCTTTTGGCAACTTCTTGTTCAGGGTTCCATTGCTTGTCAGCAAGAAACGTCCATCGTTCAACAAAACACGTGACAACACCAAGATGTCAGAGGATCCCGACGGTGAATTGCGAAAAAGTAAAAAACACAAATGATGTGCCGAAAAATCCATTCATCTCCCGGCTTAATTTGATATACTGGTGTAAAATCAATGGAATAATAACTGTTCCAGTATACAAAAAGTGAGGAATGCAGACGATGTATTTACACGGTACAAGTAGAATAAATGAGCAAGGTCACCTGGAGATTGGTGGAGTAGACGTTACAGATATGAAAGAGCAATTCGGAACACCGCTTTATGTTGTGGACGAGCAATTGGTTCGCGAGCGTTGCAGAGAGTACATGGAAGCATTCCGCGCTTCAGGCTTGGGCTTCCAGGTTGCATATGCGAGTAAAGCATTTTGCGTTATGGCGATGTGTGCTCTTGCAGCAGAGGAAGGTCTTTCTCTGGATGTTGTCTCTGACGGAGAACTGTTCACAGCATTGCAAGCAGGCTTCCCGGCAGAACGCATTCATTTCCACGGCAATAACAAAACGATTGAAGAGATCGAAATGGCGCTTGACGCTGAAATTGGATGCTTCGTGGTTGACAACTTTAACGAGTTGCATCTGCTCCAAGCTGTCGCCGCGGACAAAAACCGTAAAGTTAACATCCTACTGCGTGTAACGCCAGGTGTTGAGGCGCATACGCATGAATATATTTCGACAGGACAAACGGACTCCAAGTTCGGTTTCGATATCGGCAACGGTACAGCATTTGAAGCGATTGAACTCGCAGCCAAACAGCCCAACCTGGTATTGCTCGGGGTGCATTCTCACATCGGCTCCCAGATCTTTGAAGTTGAAGGATTCCAGATGGCGGTTCAACGTGTTGCTGAATTTGCAGCAAGTGTATATGAGCGCCTTAATGTGGCATTCAAAGTCGTAAACCTCGGTGGCGGATTCGGAATCCGTTATATTGATGGGGATACGCCGCTGGAAGTGGCTCAGTACGTGAAGGCCATTACTGACGCGGTAAAAAATCATTTTGCACAAATCGGCTATGCAGTGCCTGAAATTTGGGTTGAGCCAGGCCGCAGTATCGTAGGGGAAGCAGGTACAACGCTTTATACCGTTGGAACGAGCAAAGACATTCCAGGCGTGCGTAAATATGTAGCTGTAGACGGTGGGATGACGGATAACCCACGTCCTGCATTGTATGAGTCCAAATATGAGGCCGTACTGGCAAATCGTGCAAACGAAGCGGCAACAGAAACGGTATCTGTAGCGGGGAAATGCTGCGAGAGCGGTGACATGCTGATCTGGGATCTGGATCTGCCAAAAGTGGAGAGTGGTGATCTGCTTGCCGTTGCTTGCACAGGGGCATATAACTATTCCATGGCAAGCAACTACAACCGGATTCGTCGTCCGGCAGTTGTGTTTGTCAAAGATGGTCAAGGCGATGTAGTAGTACGCCGTGAGTCATATCAGGACATTATCCAAAATGACCTCGTGCCAGCGCGTATTGGCAAACAGCCAGTTACTCGTTAATTCAAATTCCTATAGCAATAGATGAGGACGGAAAGGGCTTGCCCTTTCCGTCCTTTGTCGTGAATATTGCATCTATTTGGTATGCTTATAGGTTTGTACTTGAGAGTAGAAAAATCAAAAAAATAGCTCTTTCTTTTGCGATTCGGCTCTTTTCGGTGTACACTAAGAAAAGTGCTGTAATGCTTGACCACAAGTTTGGTATTGCGCCACAATTACTTTGTTCAAAATTGAAAGGAGTCATTTACATATGGCGAAACAAGCGAAAATTAAATTGGCAAACGGCGGAGAAGTTCTGATTGACCTGTTCGATCAAGAAGCTCCAAATACCGTAGCAAACTTTGAAAAATTGGCAAACTCCGGATTCTATAACGGACTTGTTTTCCACCGTGTAATTCCGGGCTTCGTAGCTCAAGGCGGATGCCCTAGCGGAACAGGTACTGGCGGCCCAGGTTACACCATTAACTGTGAGATCAACCCGAACAAACACGAGCGTGGAACACTTGCGATGGCACATGCTGGCCGCAACACAGGCGGAAGCCAGTTCTACATCTGCTACCAACCACAGCCACATTTGGACGGACAACATACGGTATTTGGTAAAGTAAGCAAAGGCATGGAGTTTGTTGATGCTTTCGAAGGCCGCGACAAAATGGAAACCGTTGAAGTTGTAGAAGTTTAATTCCAACTGAATTCTGCTCGGCGGCATCAAGTTAACCCCTGGTACATTCCTATTACGGAAGTACCAGGGGTTTTGTGCATTGTACAACCATTTTGCATAGTTGCCTTGCGATGTGTTATCAAAAATAAGCTTAAAGGAACTGGCGGAATAAGTTGATCGTAGGTTATTCTAGCAAGGTACAGACTGTTGAAACCGAATACATGAGGTTTGACAGCGCACTGGATATACTGAGCTTACATGTTTTCAAAACTACTGTGAAAGGATGTTGTTACTTTGACTTTAGATTTGGTACAGCAGCTTAAATTACTTCAACACATTTATAGTGAGAGCACGATTTGGGACGAGGAGTTGCGTGCTTCAAGACATTATATGCCAGAGGACGTATCGGCGGAACAATTACAGGCACTAGAGGTTGCTGGACATGAGCCTAATCATTTTGAAAGACCGCAGCATGAGGAGACGATCCGAGAACTGAGAACCTTGGCTGAGCGTTGGACACTTCAGGAGGCTGCTCAGGCGTTTGTGGCTTCTCTATGGTCAGCGCCGATGATCTGGCGTTCACTTCTTACAGGAAAACTGATCGCAGCCAGTATACCTGACCATGAATATAGTCCATATCCTTCCAGTCATAAGTGCCAGATCTGTGGCTTGGATGTGAATGACGGAGTAGATACCTCCCTTCAATGGTACTGGCGAATGACAAACGGCACACCGCTGGATGGAGACATTTTTGGACATGTACTGGCTCTGAGAGAAATGGCCGCTTCGCAGGAGCTTCCAGTACCGAATGAGTATGATCGCTGGACGTTACGCGCGGTGTTAACGGTACTGCGTAATCTGCCGCCCAAGACTCGGTACAGCAAGGCAACGGATGCGCTCAAAAAAGAACAACTGCTACCTACGAAAAAGGTATATGTTTACCGCGACCTGCTTGAAACGCTGGCGCTGATCGGCATTCTGGACACACCAGAACAACCAGGAATGATTACAGCTTTCACCTCATATGCAGAACGCGACAAGAGACCTAATACCCGCGTTGAGGTACAAGCTCCCTTGGCATGGTGGGATTCATCTGTAGGAATCAACGAGCACAATTTGAACCTGATCTTTGATGAATTCGACTGCAGTGATGTATCCCTTGAGAACAAGCCTGAACCGAATCCACTGGCGAGTGAGACCGTTATTGGTGCATTTGAAAGCAGACGAAGTGTAGGTACTAAGGCGAAGGTGCCGAAAAAATCTCCGGATGCCGGTACAGGTAAAGTGGAGCCTGGAGACGTATATGCAGTGAAAGTACTTAGTGGTTCTTGGGTTACTGTATATTGTCATGAAGTGAAGGACAAACGTACCATAGTTGAATATCTGGATGGCGTGTTCCCCGATATGCCGGGAAAAGAAGATCTTATTCTGACCGTTCGTCCAAGACCGGATGAGCGCTGGCAGTGTTCGGCCATTGGAATAGACTCGACCAGTTGGGTTAGAAGAGTAGCCCGCGATATGCCTGCTCCCAATGCTTCCCAGCCCAAACCTGAGCGTGTTCCGTTTCACGCTGCGAAGGATTTGAGGCACATGGCAAGCTGGTGTTTTCCAAACCTTTAGAATTTATTTTTCAATGGGTGATGAAGTCTTTGTCTCGTATAAGATGAGGGTTTTGTAATATAAATGCTTATTAAAAGTTAGTATGTGACAAAAAGAAACAAAAATGAATTGATTTTTTGACATTAAAGTGCTAACATCCAATTAATAACGAAAGCGATCCTTCAGGGCAGGGTGCAATTCCCTACCGGCGGTGATGCGTGTTGGGGTTTATTTCTACCGACATGGCAAAGTCCGTGACCTGTCTGCTTATAGCAGATGGCTGATCTGGTGTAATTCCAGAACCGACAGTATAGTCTGGATGGGAGAAGGAGTGGGTGTAAGCCAGTGTGGTTGCACTCCGCGGGAGTGATGTCGCATAGCATTCAGCTCGTTTGGATGAGATGTGTGGAAGGCTTGTTTATAATGAGTTTTCTGGTACACAATACCGTTATATAGAAACTCTTCACCTGATTTTTCTGTATATCATTCTATAGCTCGAATGGGTATGCAATAAGGTATGTGTTTGTTTTCACTTACCTGTTAACCGGTTTTGGTGAAGTGTCGGTATTGGTGTGTTTCATCTCTCCTGCAGATGACAGTAGTCTTCCATCATCCCTACCTGAACAGATTGTTCGGTGGGGATTTTTTAGTTCAAGATTATAACCGCGGGGTGAACGGATATGGAAATGATCAATGATGAATTTTATATGGCGTTAGCACTGGATATGGCAGAACGGGCACAAGGACAGACTGGAATTAATCCTGTCGTGGGATGTGTCGTTGTTAAAGAAGGACGTGTTGTTGGTCTTGGAAGCCATCTGAAACGAGGTACAGGCCATGCAGAGGTTCATGCGCTGAACATGGCTGGAAGCGACGCGGAGGGTAGCACCGTTTACGTAACACTTGAACCTTGCAGTCACTATGGCAAAACGCCACCCTGTAGCGAACGTTTGATTCATGAGAAGGTTAAACGGGTGGTGGTCTGTTGTGAAGATCCGAATCCGCAGGTTTCCGGTACAGGCATTAGTATGTTGCGTCAACAAGGCATCGAAGTTGAAGTGGGTGTTTTGCGCGAACGCGGAAGACGTATGAATGAAAAGTTTATCAAGTTTATTACAACGGGCCTTCCTTTCGTTACCCTCAAAACAGCTTCTACGCTGGATGGAAAAATTGCTACGCGTAGCGGGGACAGCAAATGGATCTCCAACGAACTGGCGCGTGAGATCGTGCATGCGCTTCGTCATCGTCATCAAGGCATTATGGTCGGCGTGGATACGGTAATCGCCGATAATCCGGAGCTGACCACCCGTTTGCAGGTAGAAGGCATCAGTCCGGTACGGATCGTTGTGGATTCCAAGCTGAGGTTGCCTGTTGGCTCCAAAATGGTCAAGGACGGACTTGCGCCAACTTGGGTGCTTACAACCGATGAAGCTAGCCGGGAAGCGGCTGAGCGACTCGAAGCTTACGGTGTTGAAATTATTCGCTGTGGGCCTGGACCACGCGTAGATTTGCTGCATGGGCTGAGCAAGCTGGGAGAGCGGGATATTGGCTCGATTCTGCTGGAAGGCGGCGGTACATTAAACGGTGCGATGCTGGAAGCAAGGCTGGTAGATCGTCTGCTTATGTTTATCGCTCCCAAGATTGTGGGTGGATATGATACCCCGGGAAGTTTCCGTTTTGAAGGCGTAGAGCGCATGAGTCAGGCGATCCAATTGCATCAGCTGGAAATTGAGCAAGTTGGAGATAATATTAGCATTGGCGGTATTCCGATTTGGCCAGAATAGGAGGAAGATAGCATGTTTACGGGTTTGGTGGAAGAAGTCGGTCAGATCCGGCGCATTGGCCGTAAAGGTGAGGCTCTGGTTCTGAACATCGCTGCTTCTGTCATTATGGACGATCTCAAAATTGGTGACAGTGTTGCGGTTAACGGGGTTTGTCTTACCGCAACCACGCTGGAAGGCGGAGGTTTTACCGCAGACGTCATGCCGGAAACGTATCGGCACACCAATCTCAGTCAGCTTCAATCCGGCAGCAAGGTTAATCTGGAGCGTGCCATGTTATCGGATGGACGATTCGGTGGTCATATTGTGCAGGGACATGTGGATGGGACTGGTGTTGTCGGTAGCATTACTCGGGATCAGAATGCAGTTGTTTTCGAGATCAGGCCGGGTGACCATGAACTTTTCAAATATTTAATTCCAAAAGGTTCGGTCACTTTGGATGGAATTAGTCTAACCGTAGTGCAGACGACTCAAAGTTCATTCACCGTTTCGATTATTCCTCATACGATTGGGGAGACGGTTTTAAATGTCAAAAAGACAGGAGATACCGTCAACATTGAATGTGATATTTTGGGGAAATATGTAGATCATCTGTTGCAATACGGCAAGGGTCATGCGGAGACGAGAACAGGCAAGCCAAGCAGTATTAGTGAAGACTTTCTCTCCAATCACGGGTTCGCATAAAATTAGAAGAGACAGATATAAAACATAGAACTGGAAACAGGAGGTGTAGCTGATGTCTGAACAATCCGAGCCATCCATTCTGGATTCAATTGAGGCAGCCATTTATGATTTGATGCGGGGTAAACCTGTAATCGTGGTCGATGATGAGGATCGGGAAAATGAAGGGGATTTTATTGCTTTGGCTGAAAAAGCAACCCCTGAGGTCATCAATTTCATGATTACCGAAGGTCGAGGTCTGGTCTGTGTTCCCATTACGCAGCAACGGGCGGACGAATTAAATTTGAAGCCGATGGTTCAGCAAAATACGGATTTTCACGGGACTGCTTTTACGGTCTCTGTGGATCATAAAGACACAACGACGGGGATCTCGGCGCATGAGCGTTCCATTACCGTTAAAGGCTTGATTGATCCGAACGCGAAAAGCAGTGATTTTCGCAAGCCGGGTCACATGTTTCCGCTCATTGCCAAAGACGGCGGAGTGTTGCGTCGTGCCGGACACACGGAAGCGGCAGTTGATCTGGCGATCATGTGCGGCTCTTACCCCGCGGGTGTCATCTGTGAGGTGATCAAGGAAGATGGTACGATGGCCAGACTTCCTGACCTGCAGGAGATTGCACGTAAGCATGATTTGAGACTGATCAGTATCCAGGACATGATTCGTTACCGGAATGAGAAGGAGAAGCTGGTGCAACGTGAAGTTTCCGTGCGTATGCCAACGGATTTTGGCGAATTCCAGGCGGTGGCGTATACGAATGCAGTGGACAATAAAGAACATGTTGCCTTGGTCAAAGGGGATATTGACGGTTCCAAACCTGTGTTGGTTCGTGTTCACTCCGAATGTTTGACGGGCGACGTGTTCCACTCTCACCGTTGTGACTGTGGCCCGCAGTTTGATGCGGCGCTGAAGCAGATTCATGATGAAGGTAATGGCGTACTGCTCTACATGAGACAAGAAGGCCGCGGGATCGGTTTAATCAATAAACTCAAGGCTTACAAGCTTCAAGAAGAAGGTCTGGATACAGTGGATGCCAATCTGAAGCTTGGTTTTGCTGCTGATCTGCGTGATTACGGGATTGGTGCACAGATTTTGAAGGATCTTGGCGTTCGTCAGATTCGATTATTAACGAATAATCCACGCAAAATCAAAGGCTTGGAAGGATACGGTCTGGAAGTGGTAGAGCGTGTACCGATTCAGATGCAGGAGAATGAAGATAATACAGCTTACCTTCACACCAAGCAAGCCAAATTGGGGCATATGCTCAAGTTTGATGATATCGAGCAAAATGAAGAGTAATTACAGCGAATCATGATGATTTTCTGATATGTAAATATTGGAGATTCCACATGTTCAAATTGTAGCACCATAACATCATATATCAACAGGGAGATGACGATAATGCCTAACTATTTTGAAGGACATTTGGTATCGGAAGGTTTAAAATATGGCGTGGTAGTTGGACGTTTTAATGAATTTATTACGAGCAAGTTGCTTAGCGGAGCGCTGGATGCATTCAAACGGCACGGCGTGCAGGACAATGAAGTAGATGTAGCTTGGGTGCCGGGAGCGTTCGAAATCCCGCTTATCGCTCAGAAAATGGCCGAAAGCGGCAAATACGATGCGGTTATCACACTCGGGACGGTTATCCGTGGATCAACAACACATTATGATTATGTGTGCAATGAAATGGCCAAAGGGGTAGCGGCAATTAACCTGAAAACAGGGGTGCCGACCATCTTCGGATTGGTTACTACGGAGAACATTGAACAGGCGATCGAACGTGCTGGAACGAAGGCAGGCAATAAAGGTTGGGATGCAGCCACAGCTGCAATTGAAATGGCGAACTTGACGAAACAGCTAAAATAGTGCTTATTTAATAGTAGTGCCCTGCTTTGCGCAGACGAAATCGGGAGACCGGTTTCGGACGGCTGGCAGGGTTTTGTATTTTTCTGGCGGGAGGATTCGTCTAGTGACGGTAGTTACATACAAACTGGAGACTTTTGAAGGGCCTTTGGATCTGTTGTTGCATTTGATCGATAAGGCTGAGATCGACATCCAGGACATTCCCATCAGCGATATTACCGATCAATACATGGCGTATCTGCATTCCATGCAGGAGCTGGAACTGGATATTACAAGTGAATTTCTGGTGATGGCAGCTACGCTGCTGTCCATCAAGAGCAAACTTTTACTGCCCAAACCACCGGTAATCGAGGATTTCGAGGATTATGATTATATGGAAGACGAGGATTATGATCCGCGTGCCGAACTGATTGCACGTCTTATCGAATATCGCAAATATAAAGGGATTGCGCGGCATCTTCATGAGCGGGAATGGGAGCGCAGTCTTATTTTCTCCAAAGAGCCTGAGGATCTGCGCCCTTATATGCCTGTGGAGGAGCAAACGAATCCGGTGCAGGGGTTGCATACTTCCGATCTCATCGCGGCCTTTCAGAAAGCGCTGCGTAAAGCGGAGAAGCGTACAACAGTCACCCGGATCAAAAGGGACGAAATATCGGTCAAGGATCGCATACGCGAAGTTATGGGTGCCTTGGAGCGTGTAGGCCCTGGAGGGCGCTTGTTATTTTCCAAGCTTATGGATGATCAGATATATCGCCATGAGATCGTGGTTACGTTTCTGGCGGTGCTGGAGCTGATGAAAATGAAGCAGATTGTTTGTTACCAGGAGCGCTTGTTTGAGGATATCGTTATGGAGTGGAGAGGGGAAACAACGAATCATGGATTTTCCGAAATTGAAGTCGATTATTGAGGGCCTTTTGTTTTTGTCCGGAGAGGAAGGTCTAAGTGTCAAACAGATTGCCGAAATCGTCGACCAGCGGGTTGAACTAGTTACGGATGCGATCGAGGATATGATCGGTGATTTTGCCCGGCAAGGGAGAGGGGTACAGATTCTGAAGATTGCGGGGGTCGTGCAGCTGGGGACATTGCCAGAACATGCGGCGTATTTTGAGAAGCTGGCCTATTCTCCTGCACGTACCTCGTTATCTCAAGCAGCTCTGGAAACATTGGCCATTGTAGCTTACCGTCAGCCCATCACACGTGTGGAGATTGAGGAGATTCGTGGCGTAAAATCGGAACGTGCGATCCATACACTCGTGAATAAGGATCTCATTGTTGAAGTGGGGAGAGCGGAAGCGATTGGACGTCCGATTTTGTACGGAACTACGAAGTCATTCCTTGATTATTTCGGACTAGCTTCGATTAAAGATCTCCCCGAACCGGGTTTGTTTGAAGATTCTGAAAACTTGGAGGAAGAAACGCAGTTGTTATTCGACAAGTTGGATATGAAACAGCCGGATGTCTCGGATACAGATGTGCAACGTGTGTTTGATTTCCAAGAGGAAGCAGCATTCCCTGAAGAAGATATCGCTGTAGATCCAGACGATGATTCTTCGGGTTCCTCCTCCTGATAAAAGCTCAACAAGTAATGCTATATAAGGACAATGTGGAGATCGATCCACGTTGTCTTTTTGTGTTTTTTTCAGAAGTAGCGGTGAGGTTGTCTGGAATGGTTTATACAATATAGTGCAGTTCGATAGTACATTTCGGCAAAAATTGGAGTATTTCATGTCATTCGTGAATTTTTTCCAGCAAGGAATGCCATACTAGACATGATAAGAATCGAGGGCTTGGAGGTAAGGCCTGTGTGGATCTGGCTTGGAGGAATCGGTTTGTTCATCGCACTGCTGATTGCCGCAGTCCTCATCTCAAATGTTCATGTTCATGTTATATTTCGCAAACATAAGAGCGATGACTACGCAAATATCAATGTTCGACTGCTGTATGGCTTCGTGCGGCTGAATTACGAAATTCCGAGCATTGTTTTCCGAAATATGAAAGAAGGCTTCTTGCTTAAAACAGAACAGTCTATGAACCATTCCCGAGGAGAAGTTTTGGGGAGTGAGCAGGTGAACAAACGAAAAGTAAAAAACTGGGCAAAAGATGTAAAGGTGATGCTTCGAGCAACGGAGGCTCTGAAAATCTGGGTCAGACAGACGCTCAAACGTGTGCATATAACGAATCTGTTCTGGTCTACTGCGATTGGTGTTGGCGATGCTGCATATACAGCAATGCTCTCAGGCTGGTTGTGGAGTGTAAAATCAATGATTGTTGGTTTCTTGACGTATCAAGTGCGTTTTAAAACGGCGCCTGAACTTGAGGTTCTTCCTGTGTGGTCCGAAGAGATGGAATTTCGAACAGAACTCGATTTTAAACTGCGGATTCGTATGATGGCCATCTTCATTGCAGGCATGAGACTGCTTACCCGTGTGCTGCAGGTTGAGGGTGGCTGGCGAATGTGGTTTAAACTTCTTCGGGAGCAACGCCGCAAATCGAAGCAAAAGAAGAAGCATAGGCACATTGTGCAAAAGGAAGCTCGGTAATGCGGAACTTAACTAGACTGAGATTGAATCCATTATATTGGTATTAAGGTCCTGCAAACAATAACGTTCATTACCGGTTCCCTGTATTGATTACATAAGTCCCGCAAGTTTGGGGATGATATGGTTAGATCAAAAACCTATATAAGTTGATTAATCATTGACACATCTTGTTTGTGTTAATCTGCTTAAGCTCAACGCATATAGCTTATATTGAAACTGGAGGGAAGTCACATGTCAGATCATCCAATTCAAGGCTTAATGGAAACTGCAATGGAAAATATCAAGGGCATGGTGGATGTCAATACAATCGTTGGCGATCCTGTAGAAACACCGGATGGTACCGTCATTTTGCCTATTAGTAAAGTCGGATTTGGCTTCGCGGCAGGCGGAAGTGATTTTAATGTAAGTGATGGAAAAGGTAGCAGCGCATCAAGCACAACGGAACATGCTCATTCCGCAAAGGTTGCTTCCCCATTTGGCGGTGGTAGTGGTGGCGGTGTATCCATCCGTCCAATTGCTTTTCTGGTTGTCGGCAAGCAAGGTGTGCACATCGTGCCGCTTGATAATTCGACGCACTTGTTTGAAAAATTGATTGATTCAACACCTTATGTACTCGATCGCATTCAGGAAATGTTCCGCCACCGTAATCATGGCACAACGGAACATGATGTTAGAGTGACAACGGATCATACAACGTATAGCTAAGTCATATGATTAATTCATAATCCCTCTCTCACTTCAAAAGTGCAAGAGGGATTTTTGCTGTTTGCTCAACGACAATTTATTGTATTTTAGGGTGATTCTATTTTAGATGAGACAGAAGTCTGTGAACGGCCTAACCTAAACATCAAATAGATGGAGCAATCCAATAAAATGTATATGTAGAACGACAATAGGAAAATAGATTTGAATGACTGAGGTCTTACATAACGATCCCTCTGGCACTTTAAGGTGCAAGGGGGATTTTTACTGTTTTTTCCTGTGCGGGACATACTCCGGGTTGTCCAGACATAGGATAGTACAAGATTCCAAGCGACCCGGAGGAATGTGGATGCGAAAATTAATGAAGGTTATTGTAGGTACGCTCATGCCTGTACTGCTACTTTCAACTATGGGTGCATCGTCAGTTCAGGCGACCATTGCTGGACCGTCTACTCATGCGCAAAGTGCAGCGCTCATCGATGTGACATCAGGGCGAATTCTGTATAGCAAAGATGGGGACAAGGAGTCGCGCATCGCAAGTTTGACTAAAATCATGACAGCCATCGTTGCGATTGAAGAAGGTAAGTTAGATGTAAAGGTCAAGATTACACCGTCCTCTTTTGCCAAAGAAGGGTCTTCGCTATACCTTAAATTGGGCGAGGAGATGACACTGGAAAATATGTTATACGGTCTTATGCTTCGCTCAGGTAATGATGCGGCTTCGGCAATTGCTGAGCATGTCGGCGGCTCGGAAGAAGGTTTTGTTTTGCTTATGAATAAAAAGGCAGAGCAGATCGGATTGACTCGTTCTCATTTTATGAACCCGCATGGTCTGGATGCCGAAGGTCATTACTCTACCGCGAACGATCTGGCGAGGTTAACGGCTTACGCGCTCCATAACCCGGTATTCAAACGCATCGTGGCAACAGAAAATAAATCCGCCCCAAATCCGAATGAAAGCTGGGAGTACTCCTGGCATAACAAAAACAAAATGCTTCGATTATATGAAGGTGCGGATGGGGTGAAAACCGGATACACCAAAAAAGCCTTCAGATGTCTGGTCAGCTC
This sequence comes from Paenibacillus sp. RRE4, assembly GCF_031844205.1. Classification (NCBI taxonomy): domain Bacteria; kingdom Bacillati; phylum Bacillota; class Bacilli; order Caryophanales; family Paenibacillaceae; genus Paenibacillus; species Paenibacillus sp. RRE4. The sequence goes on along the minus strand of NZ_JAUZUT010000001.1, from coordinate 2,911,505 downwards.
AGCGACTCGTAACGGGCAACAGCTAGCCGCGGTGACACTTAACGATGGCGATGACTGGAACGATCATGCGAAGATGCTGGATTTCGGTTTCGAAAATTTTCCACTAATCGAGATTGCCAAGCAGGAACAGCCTGTTCAGAACATGGAACTCGTAACAGGGCGCGGATTTAAATACCCGCTCGCCAATGGGGAACAGGAGGACGTAACCAAGAAATTGATTCTGCTGGATAAACGTTCACAGGACGCTGTGACAGAGAAAAAACAATCCACCGATCCTTCGTTTGGACTGGCCGGACGAATTGAAATGCAGTTGAAGGGCGAACCAATCGGCTCGATACCTGTGTATTACAAAGGTAGCTATATTCCGCCAGAGCCGCCCATTGCAGATGCTACTATAGGTGGAATAGGAGAGGTTACGACTTGGGTTTCCGCATGGAAGGCAGTACTAAGCCGACTGTTATCACCTTGATTTTGATTTAAGAATAGAAATGATCGCTATTGTGCTTGCTGTTACTGGGAGGAATGATTTCAATGATCAATCTGATCTGGTTAATGATGATCTTGATCGGCTTTGTTTTTGCAGCAGTGAACGGGAAGATTGAAGTGGTCACCCAGGCAGCATTTGATGGTGCGGCAACCGGTGTGACGGTATGTTTCGGTCTGATCAGTGTACTCGTATTTTGGATGGGAATGATGAAAATGGCCGAAGATGCCGGCCTTCTTGAACGGATTGCAAAGCTTCTTGGACCGGTAGTTGGATTTCTATTTCCCGATGTACCGAAAAACCACCCGGCTATGGGTTACATCTTATCCAACATGAGTGCAAATTTGCTTGGACTAGGGAATGCGGCTACACCCATGGGAATCAAGGCGATGCAACAATTGCAGGAACTGAATCCAGACAAGCAGACCGCATCTCCTGCTATGTGCACACTCCTGGCGCTGAATACCGCGAGTATTACGATTATTCCAACAACGCTGATAGCGATCAGGTTGAACTATCATTCTGCGAACGCCACGGAGATTGTAGGTACAACTTTAATGGCTACCATTATAGCTACGCTTGCTGCCATTATGGCCGATCGCTGGTATCGAAATAGAACTCTTCGCAGATCGCCGCGTATATCCAAGAGCGGTAATCCTGGCATGAAAGGATGAGCAACCTTGTTAACCTTCATTAACTGGATATCTGTCTGGGCCATTCCGGTTATTATCGCGTTTGTTCCATTATATGCGTTTACCAAAAAGGTCCCGGTCTATGAATCCTTTGTTGATGGGGCCAAGGATGGCTTCTCGACTGCAATCAGCATCATCCCACATCTGGTGGGTATGATGGTTGCCATTAGTGTTTTTCGTGCATCGGGGGCACTGGATTTTGTGATTCAGTTCTTCACTCCTCTCGTCTCCTGGATAGGTGTGCCTGGAGAAGTACTTCCGCTAGGTATATTACGGCCATTAACGGGGACAGGCTCACTTGCATTTACAACGGATTTGATCAAAACGTACGGTCCTGACTCCATGATTGGCCGGATGGCTTCTACCATTCAAGGTAGTACGGATACGACGTTATATGTGCTAACTGTGTATTTCGGGGCAGTCGGCATTCGGAACGGACGATATGCGCTCAAAGTTGGATTGTTTTCGGACGTCGTTGGATTTATTGCTGCACTTGCCATTTGTTTGATCGTTTTTGGTTAAACTATTACTCCTTTCCTTCCGATATACTAGTTATGCTAGAATAATAACGGAGGAGAGTGAGACATGCAGAAAAGTTGGAAACGAATGCTCCGTTACGGATTGACAAGTATGCTCGCTATAACGATGCTTGCAGGTTCGACAGGGTTAGCGGGTGCTCAAGCTGAACAGACGATCCATTTTACGGGTTACTTCGACAAATCATTACGTGCTCAAATGGCGACTACAGCCGATTCTTTTCCGGTTGTTAATGTGCGTTTGGTTAAAGCAAATGAACCGGATATGGTTTATTATGACGTAGGAACTTCGATTCTAATATCCAAAGATGAAGTACTAACCAATTACCATGTTGTTCAGGAATTCGCTGAGCTGTCTGGTGGAGATAAAGGGACGCTGACGGTAGCGAGCCCAGGAGCGCTTAATAAGGCGGTTAAAGCTAAAATTATTAAAACAGATCCTGTAACGGATATGGCTTTACTCAAGCTGGACAAACCAATTGACGCTGAACCGGTGAAGTTTGCTGATGCGAGGGACAATCAGGTTGTGTATACCATTGGATTTCCTAAAAATCCTTCGGGAGATCTTGTCATATTAGATGATGATTTGCCTTCAACCTACAACACGATAGCTAAGAGTCGGGTATTTAGTGCTCTGGCTAGTGAAGTACCGGGAAAAGTAGGCATTGGAAGCATCGTCAAAGCAATGGCTCAAGGCAACTCAGGTGGACCAGTGCTTGATCAGAATAAACAGGTCGTTGGCATGATGACGTTTGTATATGGTGGACGGACGTATTTTATTTCTTCAAAGACATTGCAGACATTTGTGAAAGAAGCATCGGTTCCAGCGAAAAAGCCGGTTGTGGTGGCAGGCAAAGTTGCGAATTAAATGAAATACGAATTAAATAGATGATAAGGGTTTACCTTTGCGTGGTCTGATCGAAATCAGCCGTGGCGAGGGTAAGCTTTTTTTGTATATCGAGACTATAAAATATCTGTTCTTGCACATACAAATTAGCGATAAAGCTCGAACGTTTACAAAAACATTGGATAATCCTTGTGATTTCCCGGTTGGATGGGTATCATTAGTGTGAGGTGACATGACAAACATGGAAAGATTACAAAAAATTATCGCACAGGCAGGCATTGCATCCCGCCGCAAGAGTGAGGAACTGATCCTGTCCGGCAAAGTGGAAGTTAACGGGGAGGTCGTAACCGAACTGGGTACGAAAGCAAACCCCGAAGAGGATATCATTACGGTCAATGGAAAACCGATCCGCAGTGAGAAAAAAGTGTATTTGATGCTGAATAAACCTAAAGGGGTTATTACAAGCGCATCAGATCCGGAAGGCCGGAAAATTGTATCGGATTATCTGAAAGGTGTTAAGGAACGTGTTTATCCGGTAGGACGTCTTGATTATGATACCGAAGGGTTGCTTATTCTGACCAATGATGGCGAATTTGCGCACCTGCTGACGCATCCTAAACATCACGTACCCAAAACGTATCTGGCAACGGTTAAAGGGGTACCCCATGGTACGGAACTGGAAAAGCTCAAAAATGGAATTATGCTTGAAGACGGTATGACAGCGCCAGCAGAGGTCGAGTACAAAGATGTCGACACAGCAACCAATGAAGCTGTTATTTCAATTACGATTTATGAGGGACGAAACCGTCAAGTAAGACGTATGTTTGAGGCAATCAATCATCCGGTAACTCGTCTGAAGCGGATTTCGTTTGGAGGCATTTTGCTGCAAAATCTGAAAAGAGGGCTGACACGTAATCTGACCAAAGAGGAAGTTAACAATCTGATTACGCTCGCAAAATCGGAACCCGCCAAAAAAATGAAAAAAAGGTAATGTGAGGACACATAATTTTCATAAAACCGCCGCAGATTTGTGACGAAATTCGCTATAATTGTCCATAGAGTGTTCACAGTTTCTATAACAAGAAGGCAAATCAATATTATCGTCACTTTAAAGGGGAGCAGCACATGGGAAAATCAAGAAGAACGGTGCAAATCGTTATTTTGTGCTTGATCCTGGTGTTGGGTGGATACGCGATTACAACATCGGTATCCGGCTCGAATGGCAAGCCAAAGGAAGGGGATCGAGCCCCTTCTTTTGAACTGCTGGGCCTGGATGGTCAAGTTCATACGTCTGATGAGTATCAGGGAAAAGCGATGGTTATCAATTTTTGGGGCACATGGTGTGAGCCTTGTGTGAAAGAAATGCCTGCTCTTCAAGCGCAGGCTGACAAATGGAAAGATAAAGGTGTGCAATTTGTAGGAATCAACGTTGGAGAAGATCAGATGACGGTAGATAATTTTGTACGGCAGGTGGGTGTTACATTTCCGATTATGTTGGACCGGGATAAAAACTCCGTTCGAGACTATGGGATCTCTCCGATGCCAACAACGTTTTTCGTATCTGAAACGGGAAAAATCTCCACGATTCATATCGGGCAATTGGATTTGGACACACTTGACGCTCAAATCTCACAGCTGGCGAAGCAGCCCTGACAGGAGGTCTACTTGTGTTCCAAAATACGAAATGTGAGTGTGGTCATCAGAATCCGGTAGGAACCGTATTGTGCGAGGCGTGTGGTAAGCCGCTTCAGGAGGAAACCGCTCAATCAAATGAAGTGTTAGAGATGCGTTATGATGGGATGGCTCGGCGTTCACAGCGAAGTAATCCCAATATTATTGATCGCATATGGAATTTCTTTTCATCTGTCAAAATTGCAGTTTATATGATTGTGCTCACGCTCGTTGGTTCGATGCTAGGTACGATCTACCCGCAAGAAAGTACATTTCTGAATATTGATCCTTCGGTTTATTACAAAGAAACTTATGGTCAGTTAGGCCATATTTATTATCTTCTCGGTCTGTCTCATACATATGAATCCTGGTGGTTTATTCTACTGCTGGTGATGATCGGAGCATCGCTTGTGATCTGTAGTCTGGATCGTGTGCTTCCACTGTACAAAGCGCTGAACAAACAGCGAATACGGAAACACCTTCAATTCCTGACGCGGCAGCGACTTGTGTATCAAGGTTCTGTAGAAGAGGCACCTGAAGAGTGGATTAAGAAAGCGGTTACGCCGCTTCGTAAGAAGGGGTATCGTGTTCACACACAAGGGGATGCTTTGCTTGCGGAGAAGCAACGTTTTAGCCGCTGGGGCCCTTATGTGATTCATATCGGACTTATTATTTTTCTGCTCGCTGTTCTCGCTCGCGGACTTCCGGGTTTAAATCTGGACGAACATGTTGCTTTTCCTGAAGGGGAAATTAAAAAAATTCCAAACACGTCCATGTATCTGAAAAATGAGAAGTTTAATGTGGAGTTTTATAGTGACGACGAAGTCCCTGAGCAGTTCAAAAATCTGAATAAAACGGTTCCCAAGTTATTTGAAACCAAGGTTGTTTTGTACGAATGCACAGCCGATTGTTCGGATCTCTCCAAAAAACCTCAGCTTGCCGAGGTTGCAAGACATGACGTGCGGGTGAACCAGCCGCTGAATTACCAAGGTCTTAAAGCATACCAGTTTGACTATGACCTAACCCCGACGATTCGTTCGGTGACACCGGATCTGGTCAATGTGAAAACGGGTGAAGTATACGGTTCTTTGAAGATTGACATGATGGACACGCAACGCACCTTTGAGGCAGGACCATACACATTGACGGTGAAAGAAAAATTTATGGATTTTGCTCTGGATGATAAGGGTGAACCGAAATCAAAATCACCTTCACCCAATGCACCTGCATTTCTTTTTCATATTGAAGGTCCGGATCTGCCAGAGAAGGGGATTCAATACTTATATTTTGCCAAACAAATCGACAAGCAACGCTTTCAACAGGACGCGATCAATCGCCAGCTTGTAGGAGGGGAACTTCCATTACAACTGGAGGTCGACAGTATGGACAAGGTAGATCTTATTCAATCGGTAAGCTACCTGAATATACGTGTGGACAAAGCGATGCCGTTTGTATGGGTAGGGGCTGGCATTGTCATGCTGGGTCTTGTCATGGGCTTTTACTGGCATCATCGTCGCATTTGGATTCGGTTCGATGACGAGCGAATTACGCTTGGCGGGCACACCAACAAGAACTGGTTCGGCTTCCGACGAGAAGTTGCTGGCATTTTGAAACAGATGAATCTGGAAGTGGATGAGAAGTCGTTGGATAACGGGGGGAACCAAGCATGAATATACTGGATTTCAGCAGCGATGCATTTATCGTATCCTTTTTTCTGTATTGTGCTGCATTTTTGTTATATGCTGTTGCCGTCATGGGCAAGAAATGGAGTAACCGTGATCCGATCGATCATATGAATCGTTGGGGTAAACGGGCGTTTATCGCATCTACGGTTGCGTTGACAGCACACTTGGTCTTCTTTATCACCCGCTGGATTGGTGCAGGCCATATTCCGGTAAGTAATATGTACGAATTTATGTCCTTTTTATCCATGATGATTATGGTAGCGTTTATCGTTGTGTACGCAATTTACCGTAAATCTCTGCTGGGCTTGTTTGCACTTCCGCTCACGATTATCATTATGGCATATGCAGCCGTATTTCCACAGGAAGTTCAGCCATTAATTCCCGCATTACAATCGATTTGGTTGAAGATCCACGTTACGCTGGCAGCCTTGGGTGAAGCGTTTTTCGCTGTAGGTTTTGCTGCGGGATTTATGTATCTGCTTCGTACCGTTGATTTTAGTGGAAAAGACAAATCTTCTCGTCGTCAGCGCGGATGGGTGGAGTTCACGCTCATTACCATCGTTGTGGTGATCGGATTTATTGGAACCGTGTTTGCCTTCCGTGCATCCGGTTATGAGGCCGTTTTTGTACAGAAAACAGTCACCATTGACACAAAGGGAGAGGAAAATAGTACAATAGAGAAAGTGATTTATCGCATGCCTCCTATTTTTGCTCCATATAATAGTGAAGTGGAGAGCCTGAAACCGTTCCTTGGAATGAAGGAACCGTTGCTTGAAACTCCTTCATGGATGAATGGCGTGAATGCAGGACGTAAGCTGAATACAGTCATCTGGTCGATCCTTACGGGTCTGATTCTGTACGGAATCATTCGTTTAGTTGTACGCAGACCGCTTGGACAAGCGTTGCAACCGATGATGAATGGAATTGATGCAGATGACCTTGATGAGATCAGTTATCGCGCTATTGCGATTGGATTCCCTATTTTTACGCTGGGAGCTCTGATCTTTGCTATGATATGGGCACAAATTGCCTGGAGTCGCTTCTGGGGCTGGGACCCCAAAGAAGTATGGGCACTGATCACTTGGCTGTATTATAGTGTGTATTTGCACTTGCGTTTATCCAAAGGATGGCAGGGACAGAAGTCCGCTTGGCTTGCTGTGCTCGGTTTCCTGGTTGTCATGTTTACACTGGTTGGTGTAAATCTGATCATTGCAGGATTGCATTCCTATGCTGGAGCAGACTAGTAAAGTCAGTTAAAAGTAGTGGCAAAACTACGGTAATTCATGATATACCCGTTTCATTAAAACAGGTATTCAAATATTGTTCGCAAGATCGAACATAATAGAAGTGATGAGGAGTTATTGTAAAGGGGCTTGAGTGGGCATGTCAGAACATGAGAATCGTATTTTGGTCGTAGATGATGAAGAAAGAATCCGCAGGTTGCTTAAAATGTATCTTGAAAAAGAAGGTTATGAAATTGATGAAGCGGAAGACGGCGAAACAGCCCTTCGTAAAGCAACGGCCGGGGATTACGGCCTGATTTTGCTAGATGTTATGCTCCCGGGCATGGATGGTGTTGAAGTGTGTACCCGTCTTCGTCAGGTGAAATCTACCCCTGTATTAATGCTTACCGCAAAGGGGGAAGAGATTAACCGTGTACAAGGTTTTGAAGTAGGGGCAGATGATTATGTGGTGAAGCCATTCAGTCCGCGTGAAGTGATTTACCGGGTGAAGGCTATTCTGCGTCGCTCTTCGGCAACGGCGTATCTTTCCAAGGAAAGCAATTCAAGCAACAATATTGTTTTCCCGCATCTTGTTATTGAGCATGATGCACACCGCGTAACTGCGGGTGGTGAAGAGATCAGTTTGACACCTAAAGAATATGAGTTGTTGCATTACCTTGCAACATCGCCGGATAAGGTTTTCTCCAGAGAAGAATTGCTTAAGGATGTATGGAACTATGAATTTTTCGGTGATCTTCGTACCGTGGATACCCATGTGAAGCGTCTTCGCGAGAAGCTGAACAAGGTATCACCTGAATCGGCTGCGATGATAACAACCGTGTGGGGTGTCGGTTATAAACTGGAAGTACCGAAATAACTTTGCTTTCTGGAGATCACTGGTTGGAAAGTTATGGATCACAATTATATGCCTTGTGGGCTGTGTGCTGATTGCGCTAGGGCTCTTTCTGCTGCCCTATATCGATACCAACTTTGCTGAGTCAGAATCTAGGGACATCAAAAGGCTGTTTACTTATATTTGCATTGTTGGATTCAGTCTAACAACGTTTTTTGCATTATTTCTGTTCACCAAAATTACACAGCCTATGCAACAATTAATTCAGGCAGCTAATGCCATCCGTAAAGGGAACTATGGCACGAGACTTTCTCTCCGTACCAATGACGAAATTGGTGAACTTGCCAATACGTTTAATCACATGGCTGTTCAACTGGAAGATACCATTCGTAATTTGAATCATGAAAAGGAGCATTTGGCAAGTGTGCTGCGAAGCATGACGGATGCGGTGATTACTTTTGATGGTGAAGGCAAGGTCATTTTGACGAATCCGCCTGGTGAGAAAATTATGCAGGCATGGTATGCTCTCGACTGGGCTCAGGAGGATGAGGGGTTGGATGGTCATCCTTCTGCGAACCCGTCCCGTGATGTTCCCGAACCGCTTGTCCCCTTATTCAGACTGGTGATGGAGCAAGGCGGGGACCAGAGTTCCAATGTTCATGTGCAGCAAGGAGTATGGTCTGTTCAAATGGCTCCCTTGTATGCAGATAGTGTGGTGCGAGGCGCGGTGGCTGTTTTGCGAGATGTTACCGAAGAAGTGAAAATGGAGAAGATGCGCCGAGACTTCGTTGCCAATGTCTCTCATGAGATTCGTACACCGTTATCAATGATGCAGGGATACAGCGAGGCTTTGCTTGACGGGATGGCAACATCGCCCGAAGAGAGTGAAGAGCTGATTCAGGTCATTCACGATGAGTCACTGCGGATGGGTAGACTGGTCAAGGATTTACTTGATCTGGCCCGTATGGATGCAGGGCATACCGACATGAACATGAAGGAAGTTGAACTCGGTGAACTTCTCGAACGTATTTATCGCAAATTTATGGTGCGCTCGAAGGAACAGGGGATTCAACTTCAATTCGAATGCAAACAGCAGATGATCTCACTTCAACAAGCAGATGAAGACAGGCTGGAGCAAGTATTCACGAATTTACTGGATAATGCATTCAGACATACACCTGTTGGTAAAAGTGTGAAAATTTCTGCTGAACTTGTAACTAACTTGCGTGCTCCTTTTGCGAGAATAAGTATAAAAGATCAGGGTGTGGGTATTCCTACATCTGACCTACCTTTTATTTTTGAACGTTTTTATAAAGCGGATAAAGCTCGCGTTCGGGGAGAAAGTGTGGGAACCGGGCTTGGCTTGGCGATCGTAAAAAACATCGTAGATGCTCATCAGGGCACGATTCATGTCAATAGTGTGCTAGGTGAAGGAACGGAGTTTATATTACAATTTCCGGTAGAATCTTCGAAATAGGTTGATTTTAAACAAAATGTGCCGAAACACCCTCTGATAGAGGGTGTTTTTTTGTTGAAGTATTCCGTTTAATCTTGTTCAACGTGGAACAAGATCGTATCCTTTTTTTGTCCGCAAAAAAATGTCCAAGATAATTTTTGAACTCCTCCTTCATAAGATTGAAAAATAAGATGTCTAAGGAGGATTGATTAAAGTATGTCCGATGGACGTAAAAGAGTAAATATTAAAGCGTTCTTGGAAGGGAGATCATTCCGGGCAGGTTCGCCGTTTATACCCATAACAGCTAGTGAGCTTGAGCAATATGAGTCGATTCTTCGTTCTCTTGCTGTAACCATTCCCGGTGCAATTAGTCAGCCGAGTGCATCAAATATACTTGCGTTGCAGAACGGATTACGTCAGTTACTTACTTTTGTGAATGAATCTGAGTTCCGAGCTGGGGTAAAAGCAGAGCTTCAAGCTGTATTAGAACTGACCATTGCTTCTTCTGAAGTCATTCCTGTTGCTTTAATTAATCTCGCAGGGAATTTGCAAAATCTGTTGGATGACTTGTTAGGTGTAACATTGCTTTTGGAGGTACCTCCCGAAGTAAAAGATCGGTTAGTCGGATTAATTCGCTCCATATCTATCTCGCTAAGCAGAGCCACAACGACTTTTGGTACGGGGGGAATTACAGGGGCAGCAGGTCCTCCCGGTGTTCCGGGCGTACCAGGGGTCCCTGGAGTTCCTGGATTGAGAGGAGCTACTGGTCCAACAGGTGCAACAGGGCCAGCTGGTTCTGCGGGTGCTGTCGGCCCTATAGGCCCGCAGGGTCCACAAGGTCCACAAGGAGCGACAGGAGTTCCGGGAGTAGGATTAAACAATATTACAACGTTTAACCCTGCAGCTGGATCAACTTACGCGCAGGGCCAGGTAGTTAGTTATGATGGAAGTCTTTTTGTGGCTAACGTAAATGGCCCGGTGGGTGTACCTGGAAGTTCACCTGATTACACGCTTTTGCTTGCTGCTGGTTCTACAGGTGCAACCGGGGCAACGGGTGTAGGGCTTTCTGGAGCTGTTGCCTTTGATGCTACTCTTGCACCTGGATATCCAGCAGGTCAAGTCGTTACCTATAATGGCAGTACGTATATTGCCAGTGTGGCAGGTCCGACAGGGACACCAGGTACATCTTCGGACTATACATTGATCGCTGCATCAGGAGTGACAGGAGCTACTGGGGTAGGTCTTAACGGTGCTATTACTTTTGACCCAGCTCAAGCGCCAACGTATTCATCAGGCCAAGTGGTGACGTTTAATGGTAGTACGTATATCACCAATGTGGCTTCACCGGCAGGTACGCCTGGAAGTTCACCTGATTATACATTAATCGCCGGTGCGGGAACGACGGGGGCCACCGGCCCTACAGGCGTCGGGCTTACAGGGATTGTACCATTCGATCCTGCTCAAGCGCCGACATATCCAGCAGGTCAGATTGTAACGTCTAACGGTAGCACATATATTACAAATGTCGCCGCGCCGACGGGTACACCAGGAAGTTCACCGGACTATTCGTTGCTTGCCGGAGCAGGCTCAACTGGAGCAACCGGAGCAACTGGTATAGGTTTAGAAGGAGTTATACCATTTGATCCGGCTGTTGCCCCGACGTATTCATCAGGCCAAGTGGTGACGTTTAATGGTAGTACGTATATCACCAATGTGGCTTCACCAACGGGTACACCAGGAAGTTCACCAGATTATACATTACTTGCTGGAGCAGGACCATCAGGAGCTACAGGATCGACAGGAGTTACTGGTGCAACTGGAGCGACGGGTGTAGGGTTGAGTGGAATCGTCGCGTTTGACCCAGCAGTAGCTCCTACGTATCCAACTGGTCAAGTGGTGACGTTTAATGGCAGTACTTATGTCACCAATGTAGCCTCGCCTACAGGCACGCCGGGCACCTCACCGGATTATACGTTACTAGCAAGTGTAGGTGCGACAGGAGGAACTGGGGAAACGGGAATAACGGGCGCGACCGGTATTGCTGGAGTGACCGGAGCCACAGGAGTAACGGGAGTGACTGGTGAAACCGGGTTGACTGGAGCCACGGGTACAGCCGGAGAGACTGGAGCAACCGGTGCAAGCGTTACGGGAGCGACGGGGGCCACCGGCGTAGGGTTAAGTGGCATCGTGGCATTTGATCCAGCAGTAGCCCCGACGTATCCGGCCGGTCAAGTGGTGACGTTTAATGGTAGTACGTATATCACCAATGTGGCCTCGCCAACAGGCACGCCGGGCACCTCGCCGGATTATACTTTGATTGCAAGTGCCGGGGCGACAGGTGTAACTGGAGAAACGGGAATAACGGGCGCGACCGGTATTGCTGGAGTGACCGGAGCCACAGGAGTAACGGGAGTGACTGGTGAAACCGGTGTGACTGGAGCCACGGGTACAGCCGGAGAGACTGGAGCAACCGGTGCAAGCGTTACGGGAGCGACGGGGGCCACGGGCATAGGTTTAAGTGGCATCGTGGCATTTGATCCAGCAGTAGCCCCGACGTATCCAGCCGGTCAAGTGGTGACGTTTAATGGTAGTACGTATATCACGAATGTAGCCTCGCCAACGGGCACGCCAGGCACCTCGCCAGACTATACGTTACTAGCAAGTGCAGGGGCGACGGGTATAACTGGTGTCACTGGAGAAACAGGAGTAACGGGTGCGACCGGTATTGCTGGAGTGACCGGGGCCACAGGAGTAACGGGAGTGACTGGTGAAACCGGGTTGACTGGAGCCACGGGTACAGCCGGAGAGACTGGAGCAACCGGTGCAAGCGTTACGGGAGCGACGGGGGCCACCGGCGTAGGTTTAAGTGGCATCGTGGCATTTGATCCAGCAGTAGCCCCGACGTATCCAACCGGTCAAGTGGTGACGTTTAATGGCAGCACGTATATCACGAATGTAGCCTCGCCAACGGGCACGCCAGGCACCTCGCCAGACTATACGTTACTAGCAAGTGCAGGGGCGACGGGTATAACTGGTGTCACTGGAGAAACAGGAGTAACGGGTGCGACCGGTATTGCTGGAGTGACCGGGGCCACAGGAGTAACAGGATTGACGGGTGAAACCGGTGTGACTGGCGCCACGGGAACAGCCGGAGTGACCGGAGCAACCGGAGTAAGCATTACGGGAGCGACGGGGGCCACGGGCATAGGATTAAGCGGCATCGTGGCATTTGATCCATTAGTAGCCCCGACGTATCCGGCCGGTCAAGTGGTGACGTTTAATGGCAGTACGTATATCACCAATGTGGCCTCGCCTACAGGCACGCCAGGCACCTCACCGGATTATACCTTACTAGCAAGTGTAGGTGCGACAGGGGGAACTGGGGAAACGGGAATAACGGGCGCGACCGGTATTGCTGGAGTGACCGGAGCCACCGGCGTAGGTTTAAGTGGCATCGTGGCATTTGATCCAGCAGTAGCCCCGACGTATCCGGCCGGTCAAGTGGTGACGTTTAATGGTAGTACGTATATCACCAATGTGGCCTCGCCTACAGGCACGCCGGGCACGTCGCCGGATTATACGTTACTAGCAAGTGTAGGTGCGACGGGTATAACTGGTGTCACTGGAGAAACAGGAGTAACGGGTGCGACCGGTATTGCTGGAGTAACCGGAGCCACAGGAGTAACGGGAGTGACTGGTGAAACCGGGTTGACTGGAGCCACGGGTACAGCCGGAGTGACCGGAGCAACCGGAGTAAGCATTACGGGAGCGACGGGGGCCACCGGCATAGGATTAAGCGGCATCGTGGCATTTGATCCAGCAGTAGCCCCGACGTATCCGGCCGGTCAAGTGGTGACGTTCAATGGCAGCACGTATATCACGAATGTAGCCTCGCCAACGGGCACCCCAGGCACCTCGCCAGACTATACGTTACTAGCAAGTGCAGGGGCGACGGGTATAACTGGTGTCACTGGAGAAACTGGAGCCACAGGAGTAACGGGCCCGACTGGCGAAACCGGGGTGACTGGTGCAACGGGTACAGCCGGAGTAACGGGAGCCACCGGCGCAAGCATTACTGGCGCAACCGGAGCCACGGGAGTTACAGGAACGACTGGCGAAACCGGGGTGACTGGTGCAACGGGTACGTCCGGAGTGACTGGAGCCACTGGTGCAAGTATTACAGGTGCAACCGGAGCCACGGGAGTTACAGGAACGACAGGCGAAACCGGGGTGACGGGTGCAACGGGTACAGCCGGAGTAACGGGAGCCACCGGCGCAAGCATTACTGGCGCAACCGGAGCCACGGGAGTAACGGGACCGACTGGCGCAACCGGGGCGACTGGTGCAACGGGTACGTCCGGAGTGACGGGAGCAACTGGCGCAAGCATTACGGGTGCAACCGGAACCACAGGAGCCACAGGCTTGACGGGTACAACTGGAGCAACAGGAACGACTGGTGCTACAGGCGCAACCGGAGCTACGGGTACAGGGGCAACGGGGGATACCGGAGCCACAGGAGCCACAGGTACGTCTGTAACAGCAACCTCAGCTTTTGCTGAAAATACGAGTGGTACGATCCTTGTTCTTTTGGGTGGTACATTGATTCCATTGACAAACAATCAAAACATTGGAACAGGTATTACGGTCAATGGCTCTAGCGATACGTTTACTTTGGCTAACACAGGAAGATACTTTATTTCTTACAAAATCAGTTTAACAGCTGCAGCCCTGATACAGTCCCGGGTGTTGCTTAATGGCACAGCGATTCCAGCCAGTGTTGTCTCGCCCGCGCTTTCCTTGAGTCAATTGCAAACAGAATTTATTGTCTCGGTTACAGCCGGTTCGACAATCCAACTTCAGCTTTTCGGCCTTGTGGCCACGGCTGTACTTGCCCCACCAGGTGCAACATTAACGATTATTCAATTAAGTTAACTATCCTTAATCTCACAGAACGCAAAAAAGACGGGAGCAATATGTTCCCGTCTCTTTTTTTCATTTAATGAGTCCTTTGTATTAACCGAGCACAATCTCAACAGCTGTATTTAATTCAGGCAGAGATGTAAGCTGAACCAACACATCTTTTGGCACTTCTTTATCAACGGTGAGGATCATGATCGCAGCACCACCAATAATTTTACGTCCAACCTGCATGGATGCGATGTTTACGTCATTTTGACCAAGCAAAGTACCTACACGTCCAATGATACCCGGTTTATCGTTGTGCGAGATCAAAATTTGATGACTTTCGGGTGCGATATCTACAGGGAATTTATCAAGACGAACAATACGTTCGCCGTATCCTGCAAGAAGAGTACCTGCCACGCGGCGTTCTTCAGCATCTTGTGTTGTTACAAGTGTTACGGTGATTAGGTTTGTGAATCCTTTTGTAGCAGAGGTTTGGCTCACAACCACATTCAGATCACGAATTTTGGCCAAGTGCATGGAGTTGACAATATTGGCTTCTCCGCCCAGATGTCTTGCTAGAATGCCTTTCACAATATAACGAGTGAGCGGTGATGTATCCACTTCTGACAGATCACCCGCATAGTCAATGCGAATCTCTTGGACTGCATTTTGAGTGATTTGTGCTGCAAAACTTCCCAATGTTTCACCCAATTTAAAGTATGGTTGCAGTTTGTTCATGACGGTTGGTGCGACAGCTGGCATATTAACCGCATTTTTAAATGGTTCATTGCGAAGAATGTGAAGAACTTGTTCAGATACGTCAATCGCAACGTTCTCTTGAGCCTCTACGGTTGATGCGCCCAAGTGAGGTGTAACGATAATGCTTGGATGATTCAGGAATGGATGATCTGCTGCAGGTGGCTCGCTTTCGAATACGTCGAATGCTGCTCCAGCAACAATTCCTTCATCAATCGCTTCTACAAGCGCCATTTCGTCAACTACACCGCCGCGTGCACAGTTAATAATACGCATGCCTTTTTTCATGACTTCAAATTGCGGGCGGGAAATCATATGACGTGTCTCTGGTGTGAGTGGAGTGTGCACAGTCATAAAATCTGCATTACGGATAATATCATCCACACTTGCCAGCTTGACTTGCAGTTTCTCGGCACGCTCCTCTGTGAGGAACGGGTCATAAGCGAGAATGTCCATTCCGAATGCTTTGGCGCGTTTGGCTACTTCGCTACCGATTCTTCCCATACCGAGTACACCGAGTGTTTTGTTTCTTAACTCCACACCGAGGAACGTTTTACGATCCCATGTACCCTGAATCGTTTTGGCATATGCCTGCGGAATATGTCGTGCCAGTGCCATCATCATGGCAAAAGTGTGCTCACAAGTCGTAATGGTATTACCGTCAGGTGCATTAATGACAATGATACCGCGTTGTGTAGCAGGTTCCAGTTCAATATTATCTACGCCAACTCCTGCGCGTCCAATCACTTTAAGATTGGTGCCAGCCGTCATAATACGTTCAGTAACACGGGTCTGGCTACGAACGAGTAGGGCATCATAATCTCCGATAATGGCAACAAGCTCATCTTCACTAAGTCCGGTTTTCTTCTCGACAACGACATCACTTGCATCCACCAGCTGCTGAATTCCCAGGTCACTGATTGGATCTGACACTAACACTTTGTACATGGTTTCTTCCTCCTTAGGTTTGTATATCTATAATCGTCAAGGTTTGTTCTCCGGCAGGAGACGTTCCTTAAAACCAAAGTAATTCTTCCCTCCAACAACGCGGTGTCGTAGCAGAGGGGGAGGGTAAACTAACAGGGTGATTCCACAGGATTCTTTTATCAAAAACAATCAAAAAAACTCTCAATCCACATACTGCTTGCGCAATAAGGGACGAGAGTTGTCGTGGTACCACCCTAATTCACCGCCGTTTCGCAACGACAGTCTTAGCGGTCAATGAAGACCGAAGAGGATAACGGGTCTAAACCGATTGCACCTACTCCAATTTCAATGCAATAACTCAGGAGCGCTCAAGATCATCTGCCTGCCACCGATTTACACCAACCATCGGCTCTCTGAAAGACAAAGCAACGTCTTTTTTCCATCATCGTGTTTGACGTAACTAATTTTTCATAATGTATCATGGCTTACATGAGCATGTCAATAGGCTTAAATGTTTTAATTCCTGACGTTGAAGGCTGTGATTTCCGGACCTTCTGAGAGTGTAATCTATCTACTTAGAATCATTTTTATTGAGATTTAAATGCTTAAACATACTGTTTCGTGAAAGAAAGTTCACTGCATTAATGAAGTAACGTTTTGATGTGATCAACCGGGACTTGGGACAGGTCTTGAACCGGATTGGTTTTTTGGCTATCATTTAGTATACTATCGGATTGGTCAATGAAATTTTTATCAAATAACTTAAGAGGACAGACGCATGCAATGAAAAAAAAGAAATTTCCGAAGTTTAAAATTCAGAAAGCCGAGCCGCAGCAATTAACAGAACGTCTGCTCTTGATCAACCTTTACTTTACCCAAGGGCTAACTTTATTCGTAGGGATCGTATGGATTTTGTTGCAGAAAAGGGATCTATTCGAAGTTCTGGCCTTGCCTGATCATCTTCAGTTTTTATGGTGGGGTCTTGGGCTCGCTGCGATTATGCTAGTCATGGATTTGGTACTGTCCTATGTCATACCTCAGGAAAGTATGGATGATGGTGGCATTAACGAGCTGTTGTTTCGCGGACGTCCAATCTGGCATATTGTATGTATAGCAGCCTTGGTGGCTGTATGTGAGGAGTTGCTTTTCCGCGGCGCAATTCAACACGCAATTGGTCCATACTGGACAAGTATCTTATTTGCAGTTATTCATATTCGTTATCTGCGCCACTGGATTCCTACAGGATGGGTGTTTGTGTCGAGCTACGGATTGGGCTATATTTATTTGCAATCAGGCACATTATGGGCACCGATTCTGTGTCATTTTATCATTGACCTAGTATCTGGATTAGCGATACGTTTTCGGAGGGGATCATGAGTCAGCCATTAAGCAGGGTGAAAACATATGGCAGCCAACGTCAGCGTCACTCGGACAATAAAGAGAAAACCGGGCGAAACTCGGCTTCACAGACAAGTTTCGTTGCTGAAACGGCAGTTGCTGCCGAAACAGTGGGGCTTCCACCAATTACTTCAATTTCTTTACCAAGATCACAACGTGGGTCGAGTGCATCCGCACTGGAAAGTCCGGTATTACCGGAACGAGCGCCTAGTCGCTCCAAGAAAAAGGCAAACCAGAAGGAAAGCACAGTTACCGAAGCGGGTTCTTTACCCACTCGAACTGAACTTCATCCTTCACGACGTTTGAGATTGAGCAAAAGATTTGTCAATTCACTTATTTTTATTTTCATAATGTTAACCGTTGGTCTGGTATGGTGGGGGATTAAGGGAGCTCCTCCTTTAAACACCTTCCTCCCATTACCGTGGTAATATTAGTCAGTTTATCCTTTCTCACATTAGTGGTAGCTTTATTACTTCTTTTTCATATGTGGCGAGAGGCTCATACAACTGTGATTACAGAGGACGAAGTCGAACTTGTGCATCTACCAGCCTCTTTCAACGGAGCGAGGATTATTTTTTTATCAGATACCCATGCACGATTGTTGAAAACAAAAGAAGTTGAGCAGTTGAAGGGCAAAGCCGATTGGGTACTCGTCGGGGGCGATATAGCTGAAGAGGGAATATCCTGGTCGATTGTCAGACAAAATATGAGGCTTTTGTCGAGTTTAGCTCCAACATATACCGTTTATGGAAATCATGACAAAAAAGCAGGCGTGACTCATTTATCTAGACTTTTGGATGATTCGAGCGTGCAGCTCCTTCAAGATCAGGATGTATACTTGAAAAAAGGAACAGAACATGTCCGATTGGTCGGATTAGATTATCGTTCGAAACAGGCAGAGAAATTGTTGCGAAATACGAAGGATGGCTGCTCCACAATCGTATTAGTTCACGATCCTTTGGAAGTATTGCGGTTAGACATTGATGTAGATCTGATACTTAGTGGACATACCCATGGAGGACAAATCGTTGTTCCATTGTTAGGACCTGTATTGCTAAATAAGGCTTATCGGGCTGTAAAGAGCGGCTGGTTTTCCTTGAAACGTACCGATGAAGATATTCGTTCAGGAAAATTGCTTGTAAGCCGGGGATTTGGTACAAACCATCTTCCCTTCAGGTTAGGTTGTCCCGCAGAGATACATCTCATCACTTTACGTGTTCCTGCAACAAACAGCCCTGATCAATAAGATCAGGGCTGTTTGTTGCACATTACATTTTTTTTCGCGGTGGTGCAGTAGCCCTAGCATTGGCATCTATTATCGGGACTGCAAATCGATCGCGCGTGGATCAACAAAGGAATAACCCTTCTTCTCAAGCAATGTTAACAACTCCTCCAGAGCATCGACCGTCCAAGGTAATTCATGCATCAGAATATTACTTCCAGGGTGAAGCTGATCCAGGACATTCTGGATCACTTTGTCTGGTCTGTTTTTAGTGCTCTTATCCCAGTCCAGTGACCCGTTTGACCATGTCATATACAGCATTCCCTCTTCTTTGACGGCATCTTTTAATGCTTCATTCCCGGAGCCAAAAGGGGGTCTGAAAAACTGAGGTTTTTCCCCGATGATGTCTTTCACAATCTGTTGAACGTCAGTGACCTGTTTTTTGGCTTCTGAACTTGACATTTTCTGCAAATCTTCATGATCCCAAGCGTGGTTACCGATGATCTGATCCCGGTCATAGATCATTTTCAACAACTTCGGTTGACGTTTGACACGGTTTCCATTTACGAAAAATATGGCTTTTGCATGATGTTTATCCAAAGTATCCATAAGTGAATTGATCATCTTTTCGTCCTTTGGCCCATCGTCAAAGGTTAACAAGACCACTTTAGCAGGGGTGGATTCATCATTAGGTTTGATAACATAACTCGAATTCATATGATACGTCTTCTTAATGGGCAATTCATTTGAAGTTGTGTCAGTGGATGGGACTTCCGGCTTTTTGCCAGTTGTATCTATGTCTGTTTCAGAATGAATTACTGAATCTGTGTTCTTATTTTCAATCTGGTGTTCTGTGCGCGGGGTTGCTTCGTTTTTTTTCTCTGAAAGAATGACAGCAGTATCATCTTTAGTATCCCTTGCATCAGATGCAGATTGATTTTGAGTACTGCATGCAGATAGTAAAATGCTGGTTATGAGCAACAGCGAGGTGGCGTGTTTTAACATTTTCTCAGCTCACTTTCCTGTATTTATGCGGAATGAGATTGTCTTCTACAGCAAACACTAATGTTGATTTTAACACTTAAAGGAGGTTGGTGTAATGAAGGCGTCATCCTTTTTCTGGGGTATAGTCGTTGGTGTCGCAGCCAGTTCTTGGTTGGCTAAAGGCAGAATGCCCATGTTGTCTTCAGGTTCATCTCGAAACATGGTGGATCAGGCCAAACATAAAATGATGGAAATGACTTTTCCAGGCATGGATAGCTTCAGTAGCAAACCGGATCATCATGGTGAACCGCACAAGTCGGCATCAAAAACCAGCAGAGTGATCTCACCAAAAGAAAAAGAAGAAAACATGAATATGCTTAAAGATTTTATTCGGACGAACCCGGATGTTAAACATGAAGTAGAGCAGATTTTAAGTCAAACCAATACATCAGTACCGGGTTTGTAACCCGTAACATCCATTAAGAATCATCCACAGTCTTGATTTGATGTGGATTGATTCTTTTTTTTGTTGATTTTACTGCGTGCATTTATAGGTATAAAATGATAACATAACTACATAGATTTATTTTCAGCACATATTGTTTTGTGCTTCATAATCTGGTATAAGACTTGCTTATAAAGGGGAGATCCTGTATGAAAATAGAACGACTAAGTCACGATAAGATACGGATTTTCCTGACCTTTGACGATCTGAGCGAGCGCGGAATACAAAAAGAAGATATGTGGCAGGAATTACCGAAGGTACATGAACTGTTCACTGAAATGATGGACCAGGCTTATTCTGAACTTGGCTTTGATGCCACAGGTCCGCTGGCTGTTGAAGTATTCGCACTTCCCGCTCAAGGGATGGTTGTCATTGTTACTCGTGGAAAATATGATCCGCAACAATATGGTTCAGGTCATGAAGATGATCTTCCTGAAGAAGTATATGAAATGGAAGTTACACTGGAGCAAAGTGACTCCATCGTATACGCATTTAAGGATTTTGAGGTGCTGATTGAAGCTGCCCATATGTTACGTCAGCATGTTACGGATGCGGGGAAACTGTATTCTTATAAAAATAAATGGTTCTTACATTTTGAACCGGATGATGTAGACACCGCCAAACACGCCGCATTGATTGCTTTATTGGCTGAATTTGGAGAAGGTTCTTCGGTCACTCCAGCTGTTATGGAGGAGTATGGAAAGGTCGTTATTCCTGAACAAGCGATTGATGTCATCTGCACACACTTCAAACGTCAGGATTAAACATCGTTATCATCGCGTCACTATTCAGGGGAGGGAATTTCGGTGCTTTTGTTTTCGCTTCTAGCTGCAGCAGTTGCTCCGGGTCTCGCCTTGTTAACATACTTTTATCTTAAAGACCGGTATGATTATGAACCACTTCACATGGTTCTGAGAGTATTTCTCATGGGGATTCTGATCGTTCTGCCCGTGATGATTATTCAGCGAGGCATGATGTTGTGGCTTGGAGATAGTCCCCTTCTCGAATCCATCGTAATCTCGGGCGGAGTTGAGGAGTTTGTTAAATGGTTTGTGATCTACCACATTATCTATAATCACACCGAATTTGACGAGCCATATGACGGAATTTTATATTCCGTTGCTGTATCATTGGGCTTCGCTACAGTGGAAAATGTGCTGTACGCATTTGCAGGCAATGCCTCCGTGTCAGGTATGTTTCTAAGGGCCCTTCTGCCTGTATCAGGTCATGCGATGTTTGCCGTTATTATGGGATATTACATGGGCAAAGCCAAATTCATTGATGATACGAAGAAGAAACGGTGGTATCTTAGTCTGTCTCTGATTCTTCCGTTTTTCTGGCACGCATTGTATGATGTCATTATGAATATGATGGTGAATCACTGGTTGTGGTTCATCGCGCCTCTGATGGCGGGTCTGTGGTATGGAGCAATAGGCAAGATTACACGGGCTAACAACCGTTCTCCTTTTCGTTTCGTGAAACGAGAGGGATGAGATTAAATTATAAAAATACGGACACACTGGTGGACATAAAGCGTTTAAAACGCAGACCCTGGTGTGTCTTTTTTGTGTTCTAGAAAACAAGGGTACAACGATATGAAACGGGGATATAAAATGACAAGAATCAAGATTAAAATTAGATGCAAACAATGTGGTGAACGTTTCACGTTAAGAGGCAAGAAAGAACGGGGGCGCATTGATACTGGATTTAAACAGTGCCTATGTGATAACAAAGATCAATTTGACATTGAAGAAGAGGGCATGGCGACGAGCTATATGTTGCACTAGTCGGCTATATGTTGCACTAGTCGGCTATATGTTCGATTAAAGTGAAGTCAACAAGCCTTACTCAAAAAAGTCTTAGCTTCATTCGTTAAAGGCAAATTTCGTTCCGGCTGGAAATCGCATGCATAAGAGGACTTTCTTCGACCCACAATAAAGGCAGTGATCAAGGCGTGTCTTGAAATCCACTGAAGTGCATCTTTTACCACCTTTTCGCTCCCTGCTGCGTCACTTTCCCTTGACGTGCCCCGGCACGCCTGCGGTAAACTTCCTGGCTTGGAACGAAAATTCGGCAAAATCTGCTTTCTCCATTGTTTTCAGACACACCCTAGAAGAAAGGAGAATCTACCGTGTATAAACGATTAAGTTCAGTCATGTTTCCGATATTTGCAGTACTCCTGATCGGCGCGCTTGTGTGGGGTTATCAGGAGAATCAGGAGAAGAATGCGATACTGATCAAGGCGGAAAATCAATATCAGCGTGCATTTCACGATCTCTCATTCCATATGGATAAATTACATTCGGAGATTGGGAACACGCTTGCTGTACATTCAAGTTCACAGGGGATGCATCGCAAAGGTTTGATGAATGTGTGGAGGCTCACTAGCGAAGCCCAGAATGAAATCAATCAATTGCCGCTCGGCATGCTTCCCTTCAATGAGACCGAGGAGTTCCTCTCGCGTATCTCGAAATTTGCGTATCAGGCATCCATGCGTGACCTGACAAATGAGCCGCTTAGTCAGAAGGAAATGGGCAATTTAAAGACGCTGTATCAAAATTCTTCGGAGATTAAAAATAGTCTGAAGGAAGTGCAACAGAAAGTATTAACTGATCGTTTGCGCTGGATGGACGCTGAAACCGTTATGGCAACTCAGGAGCAGACAAACGATAATTCCATCGTGGACGGTTTCCGGACCGTAAATAAAAAGGTAAAAGATTACCCGGAGCTGGATTGGGGTCCTTCCGTCTCCAGTATGTTCACCAAACGCTCTGTGAAGAAGCTCGGCGGAATGCCTGTTTCCAAAGAGCAGATCCAGGAGAAGGCCGCCAAATTCTCGAATGTGGAGAGCGGCAAGATTCAAGTTCAAGAGAACGGCAAAGGGACGGATTGGGAATCGTATACCGCCACCACCCAGCATGCCAGAAACGGGAAGCTGATGATGGATTTCACACGCAACGGTGGGAAGCTTATCTCTTATAGTGATACGAGAACGGTTGGAACAAAAAAAGTGTCCCGTCAAGAGGCAATGGAACAAGCGGATCAGTTTCTTGTCAATAAAGGATATAAGGATATGAAAGCTGTCAATTACGATGAGTTCGGTAATTTGGCGAACCTTACGTATGTGCGTAAGCAAGGGGATACATTGATTTATCCAGAAAAAATGTCTGTACGTGTAGGCCTGGATACGGGGGAAGTCACCGGCTTTCAGGCAAGCGACTATGTTTATGAGCATAACGACAAACGACAGATTCCAAAAGCAAAGCTCACGGCCAATCAGGCACGCAAAAAACTGAATTCAGATTTCAAAGAAAATTATGTTCGCAAATCGTTGATAGAGAATGAATACAGCAAAGAAGTACTTTGTTATGAATTCGGGGGACGAATCAACGGTTCGCGTTACCGGATCTACATTAACGCCGATACGGGAATGGAAGAAGCGGTTGAGGAGATTAAGCCGGTGAATGCAACCTCCTAGAAGTGTTTGGAAGAATATGTATTCTCGAAAGTGATTATGCAAAACAGACCATTGCAATGGTCTGTTTTTTCTTGTTCCAAGTGAGAAAGGTCATGGTATAATAATCCTTGCAGATCAAAGATAAATACATAAGTGGCGGTGAACCGATTGTTTCCTAAAATAAATGAAGTGTTGTATATCCAGATCGCATCGGCTGACGAAAAAGAGGAACATAAAGAATACAAATCGCGTATCGCAGATACCGATGATGACAGTTTTTTAATTGAAGTTCCGATGCAACAGGGGAACAGTCGTTTGAAAAGACTCTTTTTCGGAGAAGAATTGTCCATATCGTATATGAACGAGAGTGGAGTCCGCCATTATTTTAATACTTACGTGACAGGGTTTGAGGAAGATGTCGTTCGTCTGGTTCGCATTCGAAAACCGCTTCCCGATGAGATTTCCAAAATTCAGCGACGTAGCTTTCTTCGCGTTCACGCTAGTCTTGAATTGGCGATTCAATGTGAAGAACTTACGCGTTCAGTCGTGCTGACTGAAGACATCGGAGGTGGTGGACTGTCCATATACATCGAGCCTGATGTCAAAGTGCAGGAAGAACAAAAGCTGAAATGCTGGTTATTGGTTCCTTATCGCAATGGGTCAATTGACCATGTGCAATTCGAAGCCGAGGTAGTGCGCATTAAAAAGCTGGAATCGGGCCGTGAGCTAGGTATGCTAAAATTTTCACAGATTACGGATTCAGAACGTCAGAAGGTCATTAAATTTTGTTTTGAACGGCAACTGGATTATCGTATGAAGTAGATGTGTGCATGCATAAAACAGTACTGTACGGGGCAATGTAAGGCAAAAACGGAGAATGTGGCTATGAACAAACGCTCTGATGCACGGAGAATCGAACACATTTATTGTATGATGTCAAAACGGTTGGAACGGAGAGCGCTGCTATTCATTGGCGTGCTCCTTGTTCTCGTTATCCTCTATCAGTTGTTACTGCTTAACCCCGATTTGAAGAAAATAATGACAACGATTGACAGGCTAGAAGGTACCCCGGTTCATATGCAGATTAACAGCAAAGACCGGATTGGCTGATTTGTCTGTTTTTGCATCCATGTGTAGAGTGTGGTATAATTTTCACGATGCAGGCAATGCCTGTTTTTTTATTGAGGTTTATCGTTTGAGGAGGAATGCCCCGTTGGCTAGCCAGAACACATCAGAAGACGGGAAGATGAACGTTGCAATTGACGGACCTGCTGGTGCCGGAAAAAGCACGGTGGCCCGCTTGGTTGCAGAGGAACTCGGATACATTTACGTTGATACAGGCGCTATGTACCGTGCAGTATCCTTGCACATGCTTCGGAAAGATATTTCTCCGGAAGATATGACTCAGGTACTTCAGGAAGCTCAAGATTTGGTTATTGATTTACAACCGGATCGGGGTGGACAGAAAGTGTTCTGTAATGGCGAGGATGTTACCTCGGAAATCCGCTCCCGTGAAGTAACGGGAATCGTGTCTCGATATGCGCAAATCGAGGGGCTGCGTACACAATTAGTGGATACTCAGCGGCAAATGGCTTTGCGCAAGGGCGTCGTCATGGATGGGCGCGATATCGGAACGACTGTATTGCCCGATGCGGAAGTGAAAATTTTTATGACTGCCAGTGTGCAGGAGCGCGCACTTCGCCGCTTCAAAGAACTGGAACCATCCGATGGGCTGACGTTGGAGCAACTAGAACGAGACATTGCAACCCGTGATAAACTGGATGAGAACCGGGAAGTTTCCCCGCTGCGTTGTGCAGAGGACGCGATTGTCCTGGACACAACGAAGATGAATATCCATGAAGTGGTTGACAAAATCGTATCTTATTGCACAATGGTCAGAGGAGAGAGCAGTCTATGATTTACACATTTTGCAAGACTGTACTGCGGATCATGTATACCATTCTTTTTCGTCTGGAGGCAGTTGGACGGGAAAACATCCCGAAAGACGGCGGTGTACTATTATGCTCCAATCATATCAGTAACTTTGATCCGCCAACCGTCGGTATCAAAATTCGCCGTCAAGTGAGATTTATGGCTAAAAGCGAATTGTTCGATGTTCCGGTTTTAGGGCCAATCATTAAAGCTGTAGGTGCCTTCCCTGTAAAGCGTGGAGGCGTCAGCAAGGAATCCAT
Organism: Paenibacillus sp. RRE4; assembly: GCF_031844205.1. NCBI lineage: Bacteria > Bacillati > Bacillota > Bacilli > Caryophanales > Paenibacillaceae > Paenibacillus > Paenibacillus sp. RRE4. The sequence goes on along the minus strand of NZ_JAUZUT010000001.1, from coordinate 2,885,712 downwards.
CAAAACCTCACTTAACATTTTGCGTGATGGTGAAGTTCTTGGCATTTTTCCGTCGGGAAGCCGTCACAACGATGGAGGAATTGGTAAAAAAGGAGCAGCGAGTTTTGCTCTCCGCAGCGGTGCTACTGTAATCCCTACTGCTATTATCGGCAACTACAAGCTTTTTCATAAGATGAAAGTGGTATATGGCGCACCGGTCAATTTGGACGAGTTCAAGGAAGATACTTCCGGAGATGCTTTGGAAAGAGCTACCGAGAAAATCATGTCCAAAATTAACGAAATGGTGAAAACAGGCGAGCCTAGCAAGTAAGGCGGGTCTACTGTGAGTGCATGTTTCCATATTTCTGAGGAATGCTATGTGAAGTGCATTTACATGAAAGTGTTTTGAACTCTGCCAAGGCAGGTTTGAATATAATGGGGTTTTTGAATTGAGGAGGGTATTTGACATGTCGGAAGAAATGAAAAATCAAGAAGCAACCCAAGATGAGTTGGATCAATTCGTTTCCTTGAAAAAAGGAGATACTGTAAAAGGAACCATCGTCAAATTGGAAGATAACCAAGCTTATGTAAGCATTGGATATAAATATGACGGTGTTATTCCAGTTCGTGAACTGTCTTCGCTTCACGTAGACAGCGCGTCTGAAGCAGTAGAAGTTGGACAAGAAGTTGAAGCTAAGGTTCTTAGCATCGACGACGAGAAAGAAAAACTCGTTCTGTCCAAACGTGCGATCGACAGTGAGAACGCTTGGGAGCAACTGCAAAAGCATTTTGAAGACCAAGACGTGTTCGAAGTTGTTGTAGGTGATGTGGTTAAAGGCGGTTTGGTTGCAGACGTGGGCGTTCGTGGATTTATCCCGGCCTCCATGGTTGAGCGTCATTTCGTTGAAGACTTCAGCGACTACAAAGGCCGCACACTGCGCGTTAAAGTGAAAGAGATCGATCGTGAGAACAACAAAGTGATCCTTTCCCAAAAAGACGTTCTGGAGCAAGAATTCGAAGCAAACAAAGTTCAAGTAATGGCTGGTTTGCAAGAAGGTCAAGTCATCGAAGGTACAGTTCAACGTTTGACTCAATTCGGTGCTTTCGTTGATGTAGGCGGAGTTGACGGTTTGGTACACGTATCCGAGCTGGCTTGGACTCACGTTGAAAAACCATCCGATGTATTGTCCGAAGGCGACAAAGTAAATGTTAAAGTGCTGAAAGTTGATCCTGAAAAAGGTAAAATCAGCCTGAGCATGAAAGCTGTTCAACCAGGTCCTTGGGAAACAGCTGGCGACAAATTCAACACAGGTGATATCGTAACAGGTGTTGTAAAACGTCTGGTTGATTTCGGTGCATTTGTTGAAATCGCTCCTGGTGTTGAGGGTCTTGTGCATATTTCACAAATTTCCCACAAACACATCGGCACTCCTCATGAAGTGCTGAAAGAAGGTCAAGAAGTTCAAGTGAAAATCTTGGACATGAACCCTGCTGAACAACGTGTAAGCTTGAGCATCAAAGAAACAGAAGAAGCTCCTGCTCAACCACAAAAATCAGAGCGTCCAGCAAGAAACAACGCTCCGCGTGAAGAAATCAACAACCCGAACGTTTCCTTGAACAATCAAGGTATGAGCACTACGCTCGGCGAACTGTTTGGTGACAAACTCAGCAAATTCAAATAAGTTATAGATGCATGGTTCTAAGTTATATACTGCATATTTTGCTGAACAATAAAAGCAAGATCGGCGAGCCCCAGCGGGTTCGCCGATTGTTGTTATTGCGAGAATATCGTTTCGATTCGTTACGAAACGTTAGCCAAGCCATAGCTTTTTTGCTATGATGAGTAACGTAAGTATGGACAGGAGGAGTGGAATGTATGGCAAGACCAGTTGTGGCAATTGTCGGCCGACCAAACGTGGGTAAATCCACCATTTTCAATCGGATTATCGGCGACAGACTGGCCATTGTGGAAGATAAGCCGGGCATTACCCGTGACCGGATTTATGGAATCGGTGAATGGAACGGAAAAGCATTTAGTATTATTGATACAGGCGGTATCGAAATTGATGGCGAAGACGTCATTATGAAATCCATTCGCATGCAGGCGGAGCTTGCGATCGAAGAAGCAGATGTAATCGTATTTATGTGTGATGCCAAGGCGGGCATTACGCAATCCGACGAAGAAGTTGCTGAGATGCTTTATCGCTCAGGGAAACCGATCGTGGTAGCCGTAAACAAAGTAGATAACATTGGGCGCAGTGAGCTGATTTATGAGTTTTATGGCTTCGGTTTTGGTGATCCGATCGGGGTATCCGGCAGTCACGGTACGGGAATTGGTGACTTGCTTGATGCGATTGTGGAGAAGTTGCCTGAACTTGAGGAAGAGACATACGATGAGGATGTGATTCGTGTAGCTCTGATTGGCCGACCTAATGTAGGTAAATCTTCACTTGTGAATGCCATCCTCGGTGAGGAACGTGTTATTGTGAGTGATGTAGCCGGTACAACACGTGATGCAATTGACACTCCTTTTGAAAAAGACGGGCAACGTTACGTGCTGATTGATACGGCGGGTATGCGGAAGCGCGGAAAAGTATATGAAACGACGGAGAAGTACAGCGTAATGCGTGCGATGCGTGCCATTGAGCGTGCGGACGTTGTTCTGATTGTTATTAACGGTCAAGAAGGCATTATCGAGCAGGACAAGCACATAGCCGGTTATGCGTATGAAGCGGGTAAATCTTCATTGTTCGTGGTAAACAAATGGGATGTTGTGGAGAAAACGGATAAAACGATGAAGGAATTCGAGACGAAGATTCGGGATCATTTCCTCTTTATGACCTATGCTCCGGTTGTCTTTTTGTCCGCACTGACAAAACAACGCTTACAAAAATTGTTGCCAGTGGTACAGCGTGTAGCAGAACAGCATTCTTTGCGTGTTCAGACACATCTGCTTAATGATGTGGTATCGGATGCTGTAGCAATTAATCCACCGCCAACCGATAAAGGGCGAAGAATGAGAATTAACTATGTGACTCAGGTTGCGGTCAAACCGCCGACTATGGTTATTTTTGTGAACGACCCTGAATTGATGCACTTCTCGTATGAGCGTTACCTGGAGAATAAAATCCGTGCAGCGTTTGATTTTGAAGGCACACCAATTCGCATATTTACTCGGAGGAAGTCCGACGAAGGTTAGGGGAGAAGTTTGTGATTTTATCCATCGCAGCGATTGTACTGAGCTACCTGCTTGGTTCGATCAGTTTTAGTGTTCTTCTTGCAAAAGCAATACGGGGGATTGATATACGTCAACACGGAAGCGGTAATGCCGGGGCGACGAATACGTTGCGTATTCTGGGTAAAGGGCCGGCTATCGCAGTTCTGCTACTTGATGTAATCAAAGGTATTGCTGCAGTATGGATTGGCATATGGTTAAGTAACGGGTCTCCATGGATTGCTGCATTCAGCGGTATTGCTGCCATCGCAGGTCATAACTGGCCACTTTATTTCAATTTTCGCGGAGGTAAAGGTATTGCTACTGCGATTGGAGTGTTGGTAAGCTTAGCCTTTCTTCCTGCGCTCTATGCGGGAATCATCGCTATTCTGTCCATTGTTCTGACACGTTACGTTTCGCTCGGCTCTTTAATTTTTGTAGCACTGACTCCTGTTTTCATCTTGATCCTGCCTGGGTATTCGATGAGTATTTTCTGGGGCAGTCTGATTATTTGTCTGTTTGCATTCTGGAGACATCGTACGAACATTGCGAAGCTCACCAAAGGACAGGAAAATAAATTGGGATCAAAGAACCCTGGAGGGGGGAAACGCGTTGTCTAAAAAAGTTGCCGTACTGGTCGCAGGCAGTTGGGGAACTGCCTTGGCCAGTGTCCTCGCCGCGAACGAACTGGATGTGGTAATGTGGACACGTAGCGAAGAACAAGCAACGGAGATTAATACCCAGCATACGAATACACGTTATCTACCGGGTACAGAGCTGTCTCCTCGTATTCGCGCAACCAGCGATATGGAAGCTGCGGTTGCAGATGCGGCAGCTGTGTTAATTGTGGCGCCTTCGTCTGCGATGCGTGCCGTTACGCATCAGTTTAAACCTTTCTATACACCCGATATGCTGATTATTCATGCAACGAAGGGCTTTGAAACGGAAAGTCTGAAACGGATGTCTACAGTGATCTCTGAAGAGCTTGAATGTGAAGAAGGACAGATTGTTGTATTGTCTGGTCCAAGTCATGCTGAGGAAGTGGTGAAGCGCTGTCCAACCACCGTGGTTGTGGCTTCATTGGATAAAACATCTGCGGAGGCAGTTCAGGGATTGTTTATGAATGCCTATTTTCGTGTGTATACCAACCGGGATATGCTCGGAGTTGAATTAGCGGGGGCTTTCAAAAATATCATCGCGCTCGGTGCAGGCATGTCGGATGGTCTGCAGTTTGGAGATAATGCCAAGGCGGCGTTGTTAACCCGTGGACTTGCCGAGATTACTCGAATCGGTGTTGAGATGGGAGCTAATCCATTAACATTTTCCGGACTAGCGGGAATCGGTGACCTGGTTGTCACAGCTACAAGTCAGCACAGTCGGAACTGGAGAGCCGGGTCCATGCTTGGACAGGGACAGAAGCTGGAAGATGTGCTTCAATCCATGGGCATGGTGGTCGAAGGTATTCGAACGACTCAGGCAGCCTATTTTATATCCCAAAAATACGGTGTTCAGATGCCAATTGCGGATCAATTGTACCATGTGTTATTTCAGAATCGGCAGCCACGTGATGCCGTTGAAGCTTTGATGGGACGTGATCCGAAGACGGAGATGGAAGTGATGAAGCTGGAAACTTGGGAGCAATGGCATTCCTGAGTTGATCGTTTAAATATCGTTTCAATGGCCTAATTTAAAATGCTGCAGCGTAATCACCTTTTCCCAGGCACGCTCATACTATACACATGAGTATTGCCGGAGGAGGGGAGACGAATGGGTAACAACATTTCGAAAGAAGCGCTGAAAGCCATCAACAAAAAGACGGGCAAAACGATCACTGAAGGAGCTGTCAAAAAGCTGGCAAGCACAGTGAAACCAACGACGATGCAGAATGAGGCTCAGCTGCGCCAGTTGATTAAACAAGTATCCGCCATGGCGAAAATACCGGTATCTGAGGATACGGTTCAGGATATTGTGAGTGCAGTCAAGAAGAGTGGGCTGAATCCAAGCAATATGGAATCGTTAATGAAGATGATGATGAAAAAATAATCGTTCGTTGCCTGCTCACACAGGAATCGAGCATTACGAAAGCAAGCCAGCAGAAGCTGGCTTGCTTTTTTGTCTTTTTATAGGAAAAATACGTTCGATTTCATGTTATAATGATTGCAATTGTCACAATTTCGTGATGAATATCGGATTGAAGGGGAGACTGCTGGTTTATGAGCGCAATGGACAAGATGTGGCTATCATTAGTTGCCATCCTCATTATGGGATTATCTGTATTTTTGATTACATTTGCTCGTGCCAAGACAAAAGGATTCGTGCGGGGTATTCTTTCGATCTTAGCATTTTTAATTATGCTCATCGGATTTTTTGGTGGAATCGCTTCTCTAACTTAGATTTCCTCAAGGGAGAGAGAACATCCGCATAAGCGCATCATAAGAACGGACACAATGAAAAGACGGATGGGAGGAGTGTGTAGCTATGGAACCGCATGAGACGGAGGATTGGACTGCGCGATATCCGGAATTACACAAGGCTTTGCTGGATACGGCAAAAGCCTGGGATCGCCAGCCTCATACCTGGTTACTGGGAGGCAGTTGCGGCTTACTGCTTCAAGGGGTGGAGTTGCAACAAGCACCTAGAGATATTGATGTGTATGCTGATATCGCTGATGCCAAAAAGCTGCATATCTGTGCTCCGGGGGACAAGATAGACGAGCCTGTAATAGACAAAACGGGGCCCTATGCTTCCCTGCTGAGTCACTACCAGGTGGGTGCGTGCTCACTGGAACTGGTAGGCGGCTTTGAAGTATGGGCGCGTGAAAGTTGGTATCGTATCCAGATTGAGGATGTGCTAGCTCTTTATGCTTCCGAAGCTCAGGTGGAAGCATACCGATTGAGACTAATGCCGCTTGCGCATGAATTGCTTTTCAACCTGCTTCGCGGGCGTGAAGATCGCTATATCCCCATTGCAACGCGAATTCGTCAGGAGCCTGAGACTCACCGACCTGCATTGATTGCATTGAGTCAACATAATATATGGGCCTCTCGTTTCAGAGCAGAAGTGGAAGAACTGGTCGGGTTTTCATGGGCGGATCAAGCTGGGGAGGAACGATGATGCAAGAGATGGTTACTTTTTTACCGATGAATAAATCCATCAAAGTGCAACCCGGCACAACCCTTTTACAAGCTGCGCGTCGGGCTGGCGTTCGAATATCAACCCGGTGCGATGGCAAAGCGGCATGTCTGATGTGCAAAGTTAACGTGGCGCCGGAGGAGCGGCATGCATTGCTTTCACCTACGGATGCGGAGAGACGGAAGCTCGGACTAATGCTTGAAGATGGAACGAGACTCTCGTGTCAGGCGAAAGTATGCGGACAACTGAGCGTGCAGGTTCCGGAAGATCCGCTGAAAGCCGCCATAAGGAAACAGCTTGAGCGTCAGCAGCAAGATGATGATTGGTTCGCATAATACCAAGAAGAGAAATAGAGTTTAGGAGGGTGCGAATGAATAAAAAGAAGAATAAAACCGCGGATGGAAGACATCCTTCGGGTTTGTTACAGCAGATGAAGTGTCTGTCTTTGCTTCTTCTGCTCATGCTTACAATGAGTGGTTGCTTGTATCCTTCTCAGAGTAATTCTGATCCCAAAACAGCTTATCGCGAAAGTGTAAACCGTATTCAGAGTGCGATTGAAGCGTTTCAAAAGGACGAGGGTATACTGCCAATTCTGAACGCTGACGCGGATACGCCGAAGTATGAAAAGTTTAGAGTAGACCTACCTAAACTGAAGCAGCATGGTTATCTTGATGATATACCTGCAACGGCCTTTGAGAGTGGCGGTAGCGCTTACTTTTTGATACAAAATGAGGAAGCGAAACCGATAGTGAAAGTGATGGATCTGGAGACAGTGCAGAAAGTAAATGATGTGCAGCGCATGGTGAACCAGTACAAATCTGTACATAACCAAAAATTGCCCGCGGGTGAAGAGTTGTACCCTGGCTTCCATGCGGTGGACATGAATTTGGCTACACAGGCAGGATCTCCTTCAATTACGCTAAAAAGCGTATATTCGGGGCAGGAACTACCTTTTATGATGGATGAACAGGGTACGGTGTATGTGGACTATGCTTTTGATATCATGCAGGCTTTGGAAAAAACAGATGGTTCATCCGGTGATGAGGATGCTGTATCTGATGGCCCGGATTTACGTAATCATTTGCTGACTCACTCCTATTTCGTACCTGTAAAATCTGTTCCATATACGCTGGAGAATAACACACCTGTCGCTCGTTCAAAACCAAGTAAGTAAGTGAAGAACAGACTTACTATGAAGTAAATGAACAATTTCAAGGCTCTACAGACTCCTAAAGAGATATACCGCGTTCCGTGGTGTATCTCTTTTTTTTCTGAAAAGAATAGGATTCAAAATGTGAGAGGTGTCATAAACAGAGAGAGGTTCTCATAAAGTAGATTGAAATAAAGACGCGCAGTCCGGGATCGGAGGATGCTCTTCATGTCACCATCATGAGATAAAAAAACAAAAAAACACGTCATATTGCCGCATACAGGTACATAAGATGATACTAGTCCAATTGCATGTACGAGTTAACGCCGCTCTCGCCGGTTTCATCAGAATGCAACGTTCGGCGGCGGACGACTTCCGGGCACTCACAAAGGCGGCTCTACCGTTGCAGGGATTTCAGTCTTCTGATTGAAAAAACGAAGCGGATGCTCTTTAGCATTTTTCCTTCGGAGTAATTTAAGGAGGGGATTTCATTGGAGAAAGTGGACATTTTTAAGGACATAGCTGAGCGGACCGGAGGGGATATTTATCTCGGGGTTGTCGGCGCAGTCCGGACGGGGAAATCAACATTTATTAAACGATTCATGGAAACGATCGTATTGCCTAACATCGCAAGTGAGGCTGATCGCGCCCGTGCAGTGGATGAACTTCCACAAAGTGCAGCAGGTAAAACGATCATGACAACCGAGCCCAAATTTGTACCGAATAATGCAGTTCAGATCAAAGTGGCTGAAGGACTGGACGTCAATGTACGTTTGGTGGATTGTGTGGGTTACGCCGTGGAAGGCGCAAAGGGATACGAGGATGAAAATGGTCCGCGTATGATCTCCACACCTTGGTTCGAGGAGCCGATTCCATTCCAGGAAGCAGCCGAGATTGGTACCCGTAAAGTCATACAGGAGCACTCCACGCTTGGTGTCGTGGTCACAACAGACGGAACCATTGCCGAAATCGCTCGTAGCTCCTATGTGGAATCAGAAGAGCGAGTGATTGCAGAGCTGAAAGAAGTGGGTAAACCGTTCGTTCTGGTCATCAACTCCACCCGGCCTCGTAGTGAAGAAGCGTTGCAACTTCGTAGCGAGCTGGCTGCCAAGTATGATATTCCGGTCATGACGCTAAGTGCTGCCACGATGACGGAAGATGATGTCACTGGTGTACTCCGTGAAGTATTATATGAATTCCCTGTGCATGAAGTGAATGTGAACCTCCCGAGCTGGGTTATGGTGCTGAATGACACACACTGGCTTCGTAACAACTATGAGAATTCGGTACGGGATACAGTAAAAGATATTCGCAGGTTGCGCGATGTGGATCGTGTCGTGTCACAATTCATGGAATATGAGTTTATCGACCGTGCGGGTCTTAGCGGCATGAATATGGGGCAAGGTGTAGCAGAGATCGATCTCTACGCGCCGGATGAGTTATACGACCAGATTCTCGTGGAAGTTGTGGGTATTGAAATCAGGGGCAAGGATCATCTCTTGCAACTGATGCAGGAGTTCTCCCATGCGAAGAGAGAATATGACCGCTTCGCAGAGGCGCTCGAAATGGTCAAAACAACAGGTTATGGCATTGCTGCTCCTTCACTTGCCGAGATGGCGCTGGATGAACCGGAACTGATTCGTCAGGGTACGAAATTCGGCGTTCGCCTGAAAGCGACGGCTCCGTCCATCCACATGATTCGCGTCGATGTGGAGTCAGAGTTTGCACCGATTATCGGTACGGAGAAACAGAGTGAGGAACTGGTGAGATATCTGATGCAGGATTTCGAGAACGATCCGATCAAGGTATGGGATTCAGATATGTTTGGTCGCTCGTTACACTCCATTGTGCGTGAAGGTATTCAGGGTAAAATCGCGATGATGCCGGATAATGCAAGATATAAACTGCAAGAGACACTGGGTAGAATTATTAACGAAGGCTCAGGCGGATTGATCGCCATCATACTTTAACTATTCAAAAGACCGTGAGGCTATATCTCATGGTCTTTTTCTTTGAGTTTATTTCTTGAATATGGATGAAATGGATGTGTGAATAATTTATTTTCGAAAAATGTAGTAAGTTTCAGCTTTAAATCACTAAAACATATTTACATACTAGGAATTAGCCGTTATATTAATAAACAAATATTGTGATTGAAGTCACAGCGAGTGAAACAGGGGGAGAACGAGATGAAGAAAAGAAATTTCAAATGGGTTGGATTAAGCGTTTTACTTGTATTCGTACTGGCGTTGTCAGCTTGCGGAATTAAAAAAGAACCAGCCGCCTCTTCTGCATCAGGATCAGCAGGTGAAACACCGAAGACGGAGGCCGTTACAGGACCTTTGAGCGGTAAACGCGTTGCGCTAATTATGGAATTCAATACAGGGACATTTTCACAGCAGTATGTACAAGGTGTAAAAGAGGAAATCGCCAAATTCGGCGGTGAACTCACCACCTTTGTTGCAGATAATGATAAAGCAAAAATGGTATCGTTGCTCGACAGTGCAATCAACCAGAAATTCGATGTCATTTTGACAGACCACGGGGATTCGCTCTTGGAACCAGGGGTGAAAAAAGCAGTTGAGCAAAAGATACCAGTCGTTGTATTTGATGCTGCGATCAGTGTGCCAGGCGCTACGGTGTTGTCACAAGATGACCAAAAGATGGCTGAACTCACACTGGAACAGATGAAAAAAGATATCAATGGTCAAGGTAACATCGTGAAAGTCTGGGTGGCTGGCTTTGCTCCAATGGAACGTCGTCAGATTGCCTATGGAGAATTTTTGAAAGCCAATCCAGATATCAAGGAAATTGCAACATTTGGTTCTGCTCAGAATCCGGCACTGGATACGCAAGCGAAAATGGAAGCAATTCTGAAGCAATATCCAAAAGGTGAGATTACAGCAGTTTGGGCAGCCTGGGACGAGTTTGCCAAAGGGGCAGCGCGTGCCATTCAGCAAGCTGGACGTGATGAGATCAAGGTATACGGAATTGATATGAGTGACGAGGATCTGCAAATGATTCAGGACCCGAAAAACCCTTGGGTCGCTTCAGCCGCTGTAGATCCAACGGACATTGGACGTGTACAAGTTCGATATGCATATCAGAAGTTGCATGGTGACCAAACCGAAGATGCGGTTGTTCTTAATCCGGTATATGTACAACGCGAAGCTTTACCTGATAAACAAATCTCTACGTCAGAGTTGTCCGAGTATGTTAAAGGCTGGGGAGGCAGTACACAAGGCATCAAGGACTGGATGAGCGAATACGGCATTACTGCAAAGTAAGTTGCGTTACGGGCGCGCCGCAAGGTGCGCTTTTTCAGTACAAAGGTATTACAGCAGATGGGAGGCAACATCATGACAAAGGACCCGATATCGCTGGACATGGAGCATATTTCTAAACAGTTTTCAGGCGTACCTGCGTTGAAGGACGTACATTTCTCTGTCAGAGGTGGAGAGATTCATGCGCTACTGGGAGCTAACGGAGCTGGCAAAAGCACGTTAATGAAAATATTGTCGGGAGCGTATCAACTGGATGAAGGGGCTATTCGTCTGAATGGTTATAAGCTCCAGCTTGGCTCACCCCGAGAGGCGAAGGCCAGTGGCATTCACTGCGTGTATCAGGAGGTGGATGCTGCGCTTGTGCCACAGCTGACTGCTGCCGAGAACATTATGCTGGATCAGTTAGCTTCCTCTGCTGGAGGTTGGTGGAAAAGTCCAAGAACGCTACAGCAACGAGCCAAGGACGCTCTGAAGCAGTTGGGTGCGGATCAAATATCGATTCACCGTAAAGTGGCTGAGCTGACGCTGGCGGAGAAACAGATGATTCTGCTTGCGCGCATCCTGATTCAAGATGCCAAGGTCATTATTTTCGATGAACCAACCGCACCGCTCAGTCAAGAGGAAACCGATGCATTTTTTCGTATTGTACATGTGCTGAAGGATCGAGGGGTAGCCTGCATCTTTATTACCCATCGCCTTGCCGAAGTAACGAGTCACTGTGACCGGGTTACTGTGATGAGGGACGGTCGTCATGTGTTTACCGGTGAAACAAATGGACTGACGATCAGTGATCTGGTTACGCAAATGTTAGGTAAACCGTTCGAAGAAGAGTTTCCCAAGACCGAAGCACCTGTGGGAGAGTTGCTTCTGCAAGCAAGAGGTCTTAGGCGCGGATTGAAGGTAAAAGGAGTGGACCTTGAGGTTCGCCGCGGTGAAGTGCTAGCTGTGGTCGGGCTCGTAGGTGCTGGAAAAACGGAATGCTCTCGTCTGCTGATTGGTGCCGATCGATTGCAGGCAGGCGAGATAAGGTTAATTGGACGGAACATCCGTCTGTCTCAACCTGCTGATGCAGCGGCTCTGGGCATTGTATCTGTTCCGGAGGAGCGGCGTAAACAAGGCATTCTCATTCAAGAGAACGTGGAACGTAATCTGAGCCTGCCCTTGCTAGCCAATCTTAGTCGACTGGGCTTTGTTAACCGCAAACGTGAGCGTCAGCATGCAGAGTCACTAGTAGAACAACTCGGCATCAAGACTTCGTCCGTGAAACAGGAAGTGAAGTATTTGAGCGGTGGTAATCAGCAAAAGGTAGCCATAGGAAAATGGTTGCGTACGGATGCAGATGTATTTATTTTTGACGAACCGACAAAAGGTGTGGATATCGGGGCGAAAAGTGACATTTTCCGCATCATTAATGAATTGGCGCTGGCCGGTAAAGCGGTCATCTATTTTACATGTGAACTAGATGAAGGACTCGGTATCGGAGATCGGATTGCGGTCATGTGTGAAGGGGTTATCGTAAAAGAGTTCCAGCGTGGCGAGACGAACCAAGAACAGCTGCTTTACTATGCAAGCGGTGGACAAGAGGTGGAAGCATGAAGGATAAATCACTCGATTTTGCGTTCCGGTATGGAGCGATTATAGTCATTATAGGCGTTATTGCTTTTTTCGGCATAAAACTGCCCTATTTCTTCACGTATAGCAATTTGACGGATATTTTGGGTTCGATCTCGATCGTAACCTTTGTGGCGATTGGTGTAACATTATCTCTTATTGTCGATGGATTCGATCTCTCTGTGGGAGCGACCGTCTCGTTGACAACCGTTGTTACAGCATCACTAATGATCTGGTACCAGCAGCCTTTGGCTGTCGTTATTATCGTGCCATTGGTTATCGGGGCTGTCATTGGTCTGTTGAACGCACTGCTGATTGTTAAGCTACGTATTCCGGATCTGCTTGCGACGCTTGCAACAATGTACATCATCGGAGGTATCCACAAAACGTATGCGCAGGGATATACCATCTACAATCACATGCAGTTCCCGGATGGAAGCAAAGCTGTCGGAGAGATGGACCCGACATTTCTGCTGATTGGACAAGGAAAATGGCTGGGCATGCCGATCTCGGTTATTTTGCTGCTTATTGCTGTCATCGGTGTTCATATCTTTTTGACATACACCAAATATGGCCGGCAAATGTATATTACAGGCGGAAATGAAGAGGCGGCAAGGTTGTCCGGGATCAAGGTGAAAAAGGTACGAACACTTGCTTATGTGGCAGCTGGAGTCTTTGCGGCTATTGGAGGAATCATCTATGCATCCAAAGTGGGGTCGGGACAGATTGATGCCGGATCTCCATTGTTAATGGAATCCGTAGCTGCGGTATTTGTTGGTTTCTCTGTCTTCGGGGCTGGGAAGCCGAATGTGATCGGAACCTTTATCGGTTCAGTTCTGATTGGTGTCCTGGTCAATGGATTAACGATGATGAACGTTCAGTATTTTACCCATGATATTGTCAAAGGTGGAGTGCTTGTGCTTGCTCTGGCAGTTACATTTTACGTTTTAAACCGTAGCCGCACTTGAAATTGTGTGCTGTCTGTATTAGTATAAAATTTGTTCGGCGTCAGAAACACGCGTGGTTTCTGGCGGCTTTTGCCAGAAATGACTGTGGGCCGCAGGCGGAGATGAATGTTCATCGCTCAAAATGGTCAACGTTTTTTTGTGAATGAACGTATATTTCCTAATAAAACGGAAACACAGTATAACATTCAGGACATTGATTCAGGAGGTGAAAAACAAATGAACAAATCAGACTTGATTACACATGTATCCGAGGCTACTGAACTGTCCAAAAAAGATGTAACGAAAGCGGTTGATGCCGTATTCGAAGCGATCTCTGAGGCTCTTCAAAACGGAGACAAAGTACAATTGGTTGGTTTTGGGAACTTCGAAGTTCGCGAGCGCTCTGCACGTAAAGGACGCAACCCGCAAACAGGTGAAGAAATCGAAATTCCTGCGAGCAAAATTCCTGCGTTCAAACCAGGTAAAGCGCTCAAAGACGGAATTAAATAAGATTTCTACATATTCCATATGTCAACAAAAAGACCGTGACTTGTTCACGGCCTTTTCTTTTGTCTGTAAACGGGAAATTTTCGTAATCTGCTACTCAAGCTCCTTACTTTTTTCCGAAAGTTCCGGTTGTTCGCTGTAAGCGATTAGAATCAGTTCTTTGCCCGTAACGGCAGACAGATGATGCTCAATCTCCTGTAACTGCTGCACATGCTCTTCCTTGAGCACAGCTGGGGTGTACTTCATGCGAACTCTCCTTTCCTGGCTGATCCGTTATAGTATGACCCGGTAATTATGGTTTCTTGCGGTATATTCCCTCCAGGACTTGTTGACAAATGAAACAATCTTGATCATCATTAACGCTATGAAATTAGAAAAGGGGACGTGCAGCGATGGATCACTCTACGGGCAATGACTTTATCGTAATTAAAGCAGAAGAAAACGGTGTACAGGTGATTGGCTTGACCCGGGGGCAGGACACACGTTTTCATCACACGGAGAAGCTGGACAAAGGCGAAGTGATGATTGCTCAATTTACAACACATACTTCTGCTATTAAAATTCGGGGAAAAGCTACGCTAATTACGAAGCATGGAGAGATTGAATCGGAATAGTGATAAAAGAGTTTGACTAGGTACATTAAAAGGTTGAATGGGTTAGATGAAAATTGCAGGCATAGCCTGCTTTTTTTGATTGTACAATGAGGTATGAGCCTTTACTGGACAGACTACACTAACAGGTAAAGGCAGGGAGGCGCTTATGAAACCGGGAATGATTGTGACTGCGTCCATGCTGTCAACGATTGCGGCAGTCATCGTGCTCGTGGTTTTTCAAAGCTTACATACACGTACATGGGGCGGGGACCGGGCAGAGCCTGTAACTGCTTCTCATCAAACGATTCAGTTGACCAATGATAATCTGGTTGATGTACTGAGTTCACTGCATATGTCTACGCCGATTGCCAGAGTGGAGTGGAAGCAGTCTATTTTGACACTCGACCTCAAAGTAAAAGGAACGGATACAAGTTATACTGAAATTTATGAAAATATGGCGGCAGTCGTCGATCTGAGTTTTCGCAGTGTAGACAACGTAGAGCAGGTGTTACTTCGCGTCATGGCCGAGGATGAATGGGTGCATAGACGCCATCTGTTACTTGCAGCAGATATTCGGCGAGGAGAATGGCCGATGTACGCCATTGACATGCTTCGGACGTGGAAAAGCGCGGCATTTTCGGAGGATTTAAAAGACTGGTTCAATCTGATGCAGACAGAACTGTGGAAGAAGCAGTTCGAAAAGACAAGTTAGGGTAATCAAATAGCAGGATTCAGTGCGTGCCGAATAAACATATGCTATAATATATAAGATTGTAGTGCAGAAATGGTTTGATAAAGCAAAGCCTCGGAGGATGAGAATGAATTCATATCGCGTACCCCAACTTGCAAAGAAATATACGGATTACGACATGATTCGACAACATACGGAAATCCCGTCATTTCCGGATAGCCGGGCGCGTCTGTTACAGGTATTTTTGGGCCGAACAGACGAAAAGGGTCATCAGGAACTTTACGCTCTTGCGACCTCGCTCGTTCAGTTGGCTATGGATACGCATGATCGAATCGATACGATTTCCGGTGATCGGGGAGAACAGGAGATGCGTTCACGCCAATTAAATGTTCTCGCTGGAGATTATCTGAGTAGCCGTTTCTATCAGTTGCTTGCTCATGCAGGCAAAATAGAAATGATCGGTAAGCTTAGCGGTGCTGTTTCCGAAGTAAACGCACGCAAGATGACGCTGTATGAACGGATGAAAAAACTTCTCGTTTCGGCTGATGAATATTTGCGTGAAACGGTACAGCTGAGAATGCAGCTGTTTCTTTCATTTACAGACATGATGGCTGTTGAGGATAAGCCGTTATGGAACAGCTTGCTGATGGAGTTCAGCACTTGCGAAACCATCGCAGAAGAGATGAAGCGACTGCATGACGAGCAACAGATGCTTCATAGTTATGCGTTCTGGCATGTGTATGAGAACGGCAATGACGAGGAACGCAGTCATTTGTCTCAGATGGAGCTCGAACCACGTATATGGAGTTCCATGGTGCTTAAATACAGCGTAAGCGAGGTGTTGCTGGACAAGCTTCGCGAGTGCACACACCGCATTCAGCTTTTGTTGCAAGATGAGGAAGGTCTTCAAGGCATGCATGAGTTCGATGCAATTCTTGAGCCTTACTTGTCCTATGTGCAGCCTTCACATGCGGCAGTAAGGGAAGATTGAGGGGGAGACAGACGAATGGGTAGCGGAGAGACCAAACCGAAAGAAGAATTTGTCCATTCGGTTTTTCAGAGTATAGCCGGCAAGTATGACGTTATGAATGATATTCTGAGTTTCCGCAGGCATAAAGCTTGGCGCAAATTCACGATGAAGAAGATGAATATGTCTAAGGGAGACACTGGACTGGATTTGTGTTGCGGCACATGCGACTGGACGCTCGCTATGGCACAGGCAAGTGAAACGGGGCACATGCACGGACTGGATTTCAGTAGCAACATGCTGGAAGTGGGCCAGACGAAAATTGATGCGGTAAACCGTTCAAAACAGATTACGCTCGTTCAGGGGAACGCGATGTCGTTGCCTTTTGAAGACAATACGTTCGATTATGTAACAATTGGATTCGGTCTACGTAACGTGCCTGATCTAAGACAGGTTTTGTCTGAAATGAAACGTGTTGTAAAACCCGGCGGTATGGTGGTTTGTCTGGAATTGTCCAAACCGACTTGGCAGCCGTTTAAAGGGATTTATTATTTTTATTTTGAGCATATGCTGCCAAACATGGCGAAATTGTTTGCCAAACGTTATGAGCAGTATAAATGGCTGCCGGACTCTCTGGCGCTTTTCCCGGGTAGAAAGGAACTGGCAGACATTTTTGTTGAAACTGGATTGCAAAAGGTGCAGGCCTACCCCCTAACCGGAGGCATCGCGGCACTGCATATTGGAACCAAGGAGAATCAGAATGTTTAGGAAAATTCGCATCTTTTTAGAAATGATAAAGATTGAACATACGCTTTTTGCTTTACCTTTTGCTTTTATGGGCGCCATCCTAGGATCGATGGTTGTTAACAACACGTTCCCGAGCTGGATGCAGATTATGTGGGTACTGCTTGCTATGGTTGGTGCACGGAGTGCCGCATTTGGTTTGAACCGGATTATTGACCAGGCGATTGACGCAAAAAACCCACGTACGGCGATGAGAGCTATTCCAGCAGGCTTGCTGAAGAATGGCGAGGTTATTATTTTTATCATCGTCTCGTTTATTTTATTATTCTGGGCATCATCCAATCTTAATGTATTATCCATGCAGTTGTTGCCGATTGCGGTCTTCATGTTAGTGCTTTATTCGTACACCAAACGGTTCACATGGCTTTGTCATGTCGTATTGGGGATGACCATTGGCCTTGCTCCTTTGGGAGGATGGGTGGCTGTAACAGGTACCATGGATTGGACAGCGATTGTGCTGTACGTTACGATTGTATTCTGGACTGCCGGTTTTGACATTATTTATGCATGTCAGGATCTGGAGTTTGATCAGGGAGAAGGTTTGCATTCCATTCCGTCCCGTTTCGGACTTGTGAAATCATTGCAGATTGCCAAGTTCTTTCATATCATTACAGCGATTGGTTTCCTTGCCTTGTTGCTAATGACCGATCTGAGCTGGTGGTATGGCGCAGGCATGCTGATTACGTATGGTATCCTGCTTTATGAGCACTATATTGTGTCACCTAATGATATGAGCCGGGTACAAACGGCATTCTTTACGATGAATAGTGTACTGAGTCTGGTCGTATTTACGTTTACACTTATTGATCTGGCGGTGAAATAATGATGCAGCAACCGGAGAATAAACGACTTGTTGTCGGAATCACCGGAGCGAGTGGCAGCATATATGGTATCCGATTGATTGAAACGTTGCTTGACTTGGGATATTCCGTTCACTTGGTAATCTCCAATGCTGGCTGGCGCGTACTAAAAGAAGAAATGGACTGGGATGTAACGAACCGGGAGAGCCTGCTTCAAGAAAAATTCGGTCATCGCGGTGGATCGTTAATCTATCATCCCGTTAGTGACATTGGGGCATCAATTGCCAGCGGTTCTTATCTGGCCGAAGGCATGATTATCATGCCTTGCTCCATGGGCACTCTTTCATCGATTGCCAACGGATCTTCAGACAATCTGATGTCGCGTGCGGCAGATGTGATGATGAAAGAAGGCAGAACGTTAATTCTTGTGCCGCGTGAGACGCCTTTGCATGCCATTCATCTGGAAAATATGTTAAAGCTTTCACGTCTTGGTGTGCGAATGATCCCCGCGATGCCTGCCTTTTATTACAAACCTCAAAGTATGGAGGATTTAATTTTATTTTTAGTAGGTAAAGTGCTGGATAGCTTGCGCATCCCGCATCAACTGTTTACAAGATGGGGAGAACCGGATGAAAGGGGATAATGTAAATGAGCCATACTTTTCTGGTAACCGGATCAGAAACGTACAGCTTATGGACATATCCCCTGACTCCCGGGGTATTGGTGAGTGCTGATGGCGATATAAGAGTGCCCACAGTCTTGACCCATGCTCCGGCAACTTCTGTGCTTTGGATTGATTCAGAATTGGTCGCAGCGTTTAAATCCCGAATGTCGGTACTGGCATTCGAATAGGCATCATGACGGGCGCTGTAGAAGAACACAAGCAGGAACGGCAAGCTTAGGGCGAACGCTTTTTGCCTGTAGGCTCGGGCTTGCTGGAGGGGAAGGTAAGCATGGAATTTTGGACTGACAATACGCTGACACGGGTGAACGAATGAAACTATTGGACATTTTCGGATTGTTAAAAAAGGACATGGATTACGTTGAAAAAGAGTTGTATCGCAGCGTAAAAGGCGAACAAAAGTTACTGAGTGAAACTTCGCTTCATCTGCTTAAGGCAGGTGGAAAACGACTGCGGCCTGTTTTTGTGCTTTTAGGTGGCAAATTTGGTACATACGATATCGAGCGTTTGAAGCTCGTAGCCGTTCCATTGGAACTTATTCATTCTGCTTCCCTCGTTCATGATGATGTCATTGATAATGCGGAGACTCGCCGGGGCAAACCTACCGTCAAGTCTAAATGGGACAATCGGATTGCGATGTATACAGGTGACTATATCTATGGCAAAGCGTTAGAAATGACGGCAGGACTTTCTGATCCCGCTATTCACCGAATCCTTGCCAAAGCGATGGTACAGATGTCTATTGGTGAGATGGAACAGATTCGGGACTTTTTTAATACAGGTCAGAGTGTGCGTAACTATCTGCTACGTATTCGTCGCAAAACTGCGCTTCTGATTGCAGTGAGCTGCCAGCTCGGAGCGCTCGCTACTCGTGCACCTGAGCACATTTCATCTTTGTTGTATACCTATGGATACAATGTGGGCATGGCTTTTCAGATTCAGGATGATGTTCTGGACTTGGTAGGTACGGAGAAACAACTTGGCAAGCCTCCAGGAAGTGATATGAAACAAGGCAACATCACGCTCCCTGTGCTGTATGCTTTGGAAGAAGAGCAATTACGTGAGCCGTTGCTCAAGGAAATTTCGCGTGTGCATCATGAAGAAGGACGTGCAAGTGCATCGGATGCAATTGGAATGATTCGCCAAAGTCAAGGAATTGCTAAAGCAGAAGCCCTTGCTGACCGATATATGAAGAAAGCGCTCGATGCTCTCGATCAGCTGCCTAATATCAAGACCACTAAAAATCTGCGAGACATTGCTCACTTTGTCGTTAAACGTACACATTAAGCTTGTGTGGTTTAATGCTCTACACGGATGTGAAATTCCTCATTGGGAGGATTTGGACTTGTATGTTACAATCAAAGGGATTGCGTTTACATAGTGATTAACTTTGAACCGTGAGTGAGGAGTGAACTGGTAATGGATCGTACATTTTTGATGGTGAAACCGGATGGTGTGCAGCGTGGTTTGATCGGCCGTATTATCAGCCGTCTGGAAGACAAAGGATTTAAGCTGGTAGCAGGGAAACTCGTGCAGATGTCGGAAGAACAGGCGAGGCGCCATTATGCTGAACATGAGGGCAAGCCGTTCTTTGATGATCTGGTTCGTTTTATCACTTCTGGCCCTGTATTTGCCATGGTGTGGGAAGGCGACGATATTGTGACGCTTGCACGTATGGTCATTGGTAAAACGAATGTGAGGGAAGCGGCTCCAGGTACAATCCGCGGAGATTTCGCTAGCCATACACCGCATAATCTCATTCACGGGGCAGATTCGCCGGAAAGTGCTACTCGTGAAGCTGCCAATTTCTTTAGTCCCGACGAGCTGGTAACCTATGAGAAGAGCATCGCAGCCTGGTTGTAATTATTAGCCAAAGGGTGATATACGATGCTGGAGCAAGAACAACTAGACCCGGATTATGCCGGATTCATTCGCAAAATTAAAGAGAGCACAGGCATAGATCTTGCTCAGTACAAGGAAGGCCAGATGAAAAGAAGGCTGACCACGCTTCGGAATAAAAACGGGTTTAATACATTTGCTATCTTTTTTGATGCGATGCAGAAGGACAAGTCTTTATTTTACGAATTTCTGGATCGCATGACCATTAACGTATCGGAATTTTGGCGTAACCCGAATCGCTGGGAAGTGCTGCGTGATGAGATTCTGCCTGAGCTGGTGGGTTCCAAACGCAAGGTTAAGGTATGGAGTGCTGCTTGTTCGACTGGTGAGGAGCCATACACGATAGCCATGATTTTGGATACGCTGGGCATCTTGAAAGAAAGCTCAATCACGGCAAGTGATCTGGATGAAGGTGCGCTCGCGAAGGCGAAGGAAGGCCGTTATATGGAACGTTCGCTGAAAGACGTGCCTCCAGAAACGGCGAGTCGATATTTCAAGCAAGACGGTATGATGTATCGCATTGATGAGAAATTAAAAAGCTCGATCAACTTCAAGAAGCAGAATTTGCTGGTTGACCGTTTTGATGATGGATACGATCTGATCGTATGCCGGAATGTCATGATTTATTTTACAGAGGAAGCGAAAAACCTGCTGTATCACAAATTCGCAGCCAGTCTGCGTCCAGGTGGGATGTTGTTCGTAGGCAGCACAGAGCAGATTTTCTCCCCCGGACAATACGGGCTGGAGACGGCAGAGACGTTTTTCTATCGGAAAAAATAAATCAGTGTATAGATCAACCGCCTGGGGTGCATGAAGATGTGCTCAGGCGGTTGTTTGCATAAGAAAAAGCGACTTTCTTGTCAAAGCGGGTCAGCTATACTATAATAAGCAAAGAAATTATGGGATTTTAGCAATGTGAAGTTTAACAGTTTAAAGGGGGAACGTATTATGAGTTTACGTTATTTAACCGCAGGGGAAACGCACGGACCCCAATTGACCGCAATTATTGAAGGACTGCCAAGTAATTTGAATATTGATTTTGAAGAATTGAACTTTCAGCTTCATCGCCGCCAGAAAGGGTATGGCCGCGGACGCCGGATGCAGATTGAGAAAGACCAAGCTAATTTTGTTGGCGGAATTCGTCACGGATATACGACAGGTGCTCCGGTAGCGCTCGTTGTTCAAAATAATGACTGGAAGCACTGGCAGAATATTATGAACATTGAGCCGATTGAAGGCAGCGATGAAGAGAAACGTCGTGTTCATCGTCCGCGCCCTGGACATGCCGATCTGAACGGTGGTTTGAAGTACAATCTCAAAGACTTGCGTAATGTCCTGGAACGCTCCAGTGCGCGTGAGACAACGGTACGTGTAGCATGTGGTGCCATTGCACGTCAGTTCTTGGCTGAATTCGGTATTAAAGTGGCGGGACGAGTTATTCGCATCGGGGAGATTGAAGCGCCGTATAAGGATCTTCCGATTGATGAACTGATTGCAGTGACGGAAGCATCTTCGGTTCGGGTGACTGACGCGGAGACAGAGAAGAAAATGGAAGCCTACATTGATCAGATCAAGCAAGAAGGCGACTCCATCGGCGGAATTGTAGAATGTATCGTTGAGGGTGTTCCTGTTGGCCTAGGAAGCCACGTACAGTATGATCGCAAGTTGGATGCTCGTATCGCTCAAGGTGTAATGTCGATCAATGCGTTCAAAGGTGTGGAGATCGGCATCGGCTTCGAAGCGGGTACGATTCGTGGCTCTCAGGTACATGATGAGATTCTGTATACGGAAGATCGTGGTTACCACCGTGCAACCAATCGTCTTGGCGGGTTTGAGGGAGGTATGACCAACGGTATGCCGGTTGTGGTGCGCGGAGTAATGAAACCTATCCCAACGTTGTACAAGCCGTTGCAAAGCGTAGATATCGATACCAAAGAGGCTTTTTCGGCTCAGGTTGAACGTTCTGATGCTTGTGCGGTTCCTGCTGCCAGCGTCGTTATGGAGCATGTTGTTGCATGGGAAGTTGCCAAGGCATTCCTGGAGAAATTCGGCGGGGATTCCATGGAGGAGATTCGGGCAAACGTTGCCAGCTACCAAGCCCAATTGGAGAATTACTAATATGCGTCAGTTGACAGTACAGCTTGAAGAGCGCTCTTATCCTATATTGATTGGCAGCGGCCTGCTGGCTCAAGCTCCGCAATATTTTGAACAATATGGTCTAACTAAAAAAAGTCCGCTTCTGATCATTACGGATGATCATGTAGCTCCGATATACTTGCATGGATTAGAGCAAACGTTGCGTGCGGCGGGATATTCCGTCGTATCCGCAGTCGTGCCATCGGGTGAGACTTCGAAATCACTTGCGGTTTATCAGGATATGATGACAGTAGCGATTGAAGGCAAACTGGACCGCAGTTCGGCGATTCTCGCTTTAGGGGGAGGCGTCGTGGGTGATCTGGCTGGTTTTGTCGCAGCTACATATATGCGCGGGGTGAAGTTTGTGCAGATCCCGACAACCATCCTTGCTCATGACAGTAGCGTTGGCGGTAAAGTGGCGGTCAATCATCCTCTTGCGAAAAATATGATTGGTGCTTTCCATCAGCCGGAGCTTGTACTGTATGATGTTGACACACTGCAATCGTTACCGCCAAGAGATGTATCGGCCGGTTTATCTGAGATGCTGAAGCACGGACTGATCCGTGATGAAGCTTTTGCCCAATGGTGCGAAGAACATGCGCAAGCGTTGCTTGCACTTGATCCCGAGAAACTTGGATACGGACTGGAACGTGGATGCAGCATCAAAGCCGAAATCGTGTCGAACGATGAAAGGGAGAATGGAGAACGTGCACTCCTGAATCTGGGACATACGATTGGACATGCGATTGAAGCGATTGCTGGATACGGTGAATTTCTGCACGGAGAAGCCATTTCTATCGGCATGGCTGGATCGGCATTAATTGGTGAGAAACTCGGAGCCACAGCAGGGCTGTATGAGAATACTGTTCGTATGTTGCGTTCTCTTCGACTTCCCGTGACGTTGCCTGCACATCTAAGTACGGATGCTTTGATGGAAGCGATGATGCATGATAAGAAATTCCGTGAGGGCCATATGGTCTTTATCGTTCCTGATCGGATTGGATCTGCCAGAATCGTGAAGGATGTGCCGGTTACGGTTGTTCGTGAAGTCATTGAACTGCTTAGGAAGGGAGAATAACAGCATGGTTACACGGGGAATTCGCGGGGCGACCACGGTCACCCAGAACAGTGAAGAAGAGATTTTGAAAGAAACAGCAGTTCTTCTTCAGGAAATTGTTGACCGGAACAAGATAGTACCGGAAGATATTTGCAGCGTATGGATTACGATGACCGGAGATCTGGATGCGGCTTTTCCAGCAAAAGTGATTCGTCAGTTAGATGGATGGGAGCTTGTGCCTTTGATGTGTGCGCTAGAGGTTCCTGTTAAAGGCGCTCTGGCGAAGTGTATTCGTTTTATGGTACATGTGAACACAACCAAAGCACAAAATGAAATTCATCACGTGTACCTTAACGGTGCACAAGCATTACGTCCCGATCTGGCAGGCCGTTAAGTTTCTTGAATGGTCGTGGTTGTCAAACCGGTGAATATGATGTATAGTGAGAAGCAGTTGAGTAGAGTTTAGATTGAGCTGAGAGTAGCTGAGTTGAGCCTAGTATATAGCAGAGTCCAGTGTTTGGTAGCCGATGCATCCGAAATCGGTCAATGCATTCACGGTACGTCTTGCTAAGGAGAAGTACAGGAGAAGAGAGTAGA
Organism: Paenibacillus sp. RRE4; assembly: GCF_031844205.1. NCBI lineage: Bacteria > Bacillati > Bacillota > Bacilli > Caryophanales > Paenibacillaceae > Paenibacillus > Paenibacillus sp. RRE4. The sequence continues at coordinate 2,861,662 of NZ_JAUZUT010000001.1, read as the reverse complement.
CGTGTCAGAGGACATCGTTTATTCGCATATATCTGACAAACATTTCACGGCATCTACCATTGAGGAGATTTAAGTTTTACAATGGATGAAAATGATGCGAACGAGATGTTACCAAGTGTATGTCATCTTACATACATCTGAAACATGGAATTAACATGGATCAGTTGCCTGTCACTCGCCCTTCGCAAAAGTATAGGGACTTGTTATTTATGGAGCAACATACTTGAATACAGCTTATAACCAAACCTCTACCTCATGGTAGAGGTTTTTTGTCGTAATATCTTTCTTCTACCTAAACCTGAAAGGACGTGATCTGATGATAACGCCAAACGTTAATCAAGTACTGAAAATGTCAAATGAATATAATCTGATTCCGGTTGTTAAACGGATTTTGGCTGATATGGAGACGCCGATTCGTATCTTCCGTCGTTATGCGGACAATGACCGAGCGTTTTTGCTTGAAAGTGTAGAGGGTGGCATTCAATGGGCCAGATATTCCTTCATCGGTACGGATCCGTTTCTGATGATTTCGGGGAAGAAAGGTCGTATTGTCGTTGAGGAAGCCGGAAAGACCCGCGAACTACCGGGCAAACCCATTGAAGAACTGAAAGCATTGCTTCGCAAATATCGGAGCCCTAAGCTGGATGAACTTCCCCCTTTTACAGGTGGAGCCATTGGATTTTTTGGATATGACCTGTTGCAGTATTATGAGAAGCTTCCAGCTCATGCGCTGGATGATCTGAATATGGATGATATTCGCTTTATGTTTTGTGATCAAATTGTTGTTTTTGACCATGTGAAGCAGCACATGTTGCTCGTTGGCAATGTACACGTTAAAGATGGGGCAACAGACGAAGAGATTCGTCAGGCGTATGCAGCCACTTCCGAGAAGCTTGAACAAGCGGCAGAGCGTCTGCAACAGCAAGGGCCAGGGGAAAACCTGAACCCGCGTTCAATTCCTGGAGATGTGGAGCTTGGAGACATTCGTTCCAATCTGACGAAAGAGCAATTCATCGACAACGTGGAGCAAGCCAAGGAGTATATCCGTGCAGGAGACATTTTCCAGGTAGTGCTGTCGCAACGTTTTCACATTGATACGGAAATTTCCCCGTTACATGTATATCGCGTATTGCGGACATTGAATCCGTCGCCTTATATGTATTATTTGAAAATGGACGATGAGATTATCGTAGGTACCTCACCTGAGGCGTTGGTTAAAGTTGACGGCAATCGTGTAGAAACACGTCCTATCGCAGGCACACGTCCAAGAGGAGCGACAGAGGCAGAAGATCGCGCGCTTGCGGCTGATTTGCTACAGGATGAGAAGGAGCGCGCGGAGCATCTGATGCTGGTGGATCTGGGAAGAAATGATCTGGGGCGAGTATCCACTTTTGGCAGTGTGAAGTGTGACATGTTCATGGAGATCGAGCGTTACTCTCACGTTATGCATATGGTATCGAACGTTACAGGCGAGTTAAGAGAAGATAAGGACTTCTTCGATGCGTTCCTTTCCTGTCTGCCAGCTGGAACCGTATCTGGTGCGCCGAAGCTGCGTGCGATGGAGATTATTGCGGAATTGGAAAAGGAAGCACGGGGTGCATATGCAGGAGCGATTGGTTACCTTGGATTCTCCGGAAATATGGATGCATGTATTACAATCCGTACGATTATTTTCAAAAAGGGAAAAGCATATGTTCAAGCCGGAGCCGGAATTGTATGGGACTCTGTGCCTGAGAAGGAATATGAAGAGACCGTGAACAAAGCCAAAGCACTGTTAAAGGCCATTCGTACGGCTGAAGCGATGTTTCCGGTAAAAGCTGCAGATCAAAAATTAAGCCTGGCTAACGCTGATTATTTTGTTACACCAACTTCGGCAACGAACTGAGAGAGGAGGACTGGAAATGAACTTGAATCCATTGATGAATGACAGTCAGGTGTTACCCGAGGAAGTGATTTCCGGGAAAGAAGGAATGAAGCAAGGGCTCGCTAAAATTCTCGAAGGCAGTAACCTGGAGCAGGACGAGGCACGTGATCTGATGTATTCGATCATGCGAGGTGAAGCTACTCCGGCTCAAATCGGAGGGTTGCTGATGGCTCTTCGTATGAAGGGGGAAACGGTGGATGAGATCACTGGTTTTGCTCAGGCAATGCGTGGACAGGGGGGGCGGATTCTGACGGATGGCAGAGGCTTGTTGGACACGTGTGGCACAGGCGGATCAGGAATTCATAAATTCAACATCTCCACCGCATCGGCAATCATTGCTTCGGCCGTTTCGGTTCGAGTAGCCAAACATGGCAATCGTTCAGCTTCTGGCAAAGCAGGCAGTGCGGATGTGTTGGAAGCGCTTGGCGTTAATATTCATCTGAATGGAGAACAGGCCAGACAATGTCTGGATGAGATAGGAATCTGTTTCTGTTTTGCTCAGGTATACCATCCATCCATGCGTCATGCGGCTGCTCCGAGAAAAGAGCTGGGTGTGCGCACTATTTTCAATATGCTTGGACCATTAACCAATCCAGCCGGTGCAGATCGGCAATTGCTCGGATTGTATGATCGTTCCCGGACGCCGATGATTGCAGAAGTGCTTAACCGTCTCGGTTTGAAAAGAGCGCTCGTTGTTGCCAGCCACGACGGTTTGGACGAAATTAGTATCTCTGCACCTACACAGGTATCGGAGTTGCGAAACGGGGTAGTAAACACGTATGACATTGATCCACGCGATATGGGGTTGTCTTTGCATCCGCTCGAAGCGGTGCTTGGAGGAGATGCAGCACAGAACGCCGAAATTATACATCGGATCTTTCAGGGTGAACGCAGTGCTTACCGTGACGTTGTGCTGCTGAATGCCGGGGCATGTATTTATGTATCCGGTCTTGCGGACAGCATTGCAGATGGCGTAAAAATCGCTACAGAAGCAGTGGACTCGGGTAAAGCGGCCAGTAAGCTTGGACAGTTAATTCATACAACGGAGGCGTACAATCATGTATCTTGATCGAATCGTTGCTACAAAACATAAAGAAGTGCAGGCCCTTGCACAGACTTTTAACATGGATGAGGCTATGAAAAAGATGGAACAATTACCGGCTGCACGCGGGTTTGAACAGGCGCTGTCAAGCAGACGCAATCGTAAGCTGGGGCTTATTGCCGAAGTAAAGAAGGCCTCGCCGTCCAAAGGATTAATTCGTCCGGATTTTCATCCGGTAGAGATTGCTTCTGCCTATGAACGTGCGGGTGCTGATTGTATCTCTGTTCTGACGGATGTTTCCTATTTTCAGGGCAGTAACGAGTATTTGCAGGCTATTCATCAGGCTGTGAATATTCCGCTCTTGCGCAAGGACTTTATGATCGATGAGTCACAGATTGCAGAAGCTAGACTTCTGGGAGCAGATGCGATCTTGCTGATTGCCAGCATTCTCACGCCGGTGCAGATTCGCCAATTTCTGACGTTTGCGAAAAGTATTGGACTGGACGCTTTGATTGAAGTTCATGATCGGGCAGAGCTGGAAACGGTATTAGACATTCCTGAAGCGACACTCATTGGGATCAATAACCGAAATCTGAAAACGTTCGAAACCAGTCTGAATACCACGCTCGATCTGATGGAACTGATTCCACCAGGTGTGACGCTCATTAGCGAAAGCGGGATCGACGGTGCGGAATCGACAAAACCCCTGATTGAAGCTGGCGTGCACGGTATTCTCGTTGGAGAGCATCTGATGCGTAAAGACGATGTGGAAGCAGCTGTTTACGATCTGATGGGACCGAAATAATGAATAACTCGATATATGACGATACAGGTGCAGGTTCCCGTACACAGGGGGACTTGTTGCCGGCGGCCGTAAAAATATGTGGACTTCAGGACGTTGAAGTGCTAAAATCGATGATAAACTTGCCTGTGGACTATATCGGTGTCGTATTTGCCAAGTCCCGACGACAAATTACTCCTGAGAAGGCAGCGGAGTTGAGATCGGTTCTGTTTGAATGGCCTTTACATGAACGGCCGAAACTTGCTGGTGTTTTTGTGAATCCGACAATGCAAGAACTGACGCATGTGATGGAAACTGTGTCTTTGGATGTGATCCAGTTGCATGGGCAGGAAAGTGCAGCATTCTGTCAACAAGTGAAAGAGCTCTGGCATGCAGATGTGTTCAAGGTTGTTTCTTTTTCCAAAGACGAAACAGAACTGGATGCGGATCATGCCGCTTTGCAACGGTTAAATGATTACGTGGGATTCGTTGACGCGATCTTGCTGGATACCTTTGATCCATTGTATGGTGGTGGTTCTGGCAAAACATTTGCTTGGGAACGTATACCTGTATACGCAGAATGGGCTGCTGAACGTGGTATTGCCATGTTTGTTGCAGGCGGACTTCAGACGGATAATGTACAACATTTAATTCAAACGTACAGACCTTATGGCGTAGACGTATCAAGTGGCGTGGAGACGGAAGGTCTTAAAGATATATCCAAAATTACAGCATTTGTAGAAAGGGTGAAGCAGGCATGACACACCAATTGCCGGATGAACATGGGCGTTTCGGTCTTTTCGGAGGCCGTTTTGTACCCGAGACACTAATGAACGCTCTGATTGAACTAGAAGAAGCCTACAGCCGCTTCTCTGAGGATGAAGAGTTTAACAAGGAATTGAATTATTTGCTCAGTGAATATTCCGGACGAGAGACACCTCTCTATCACGCGGAGCAATTATCACGTCATCTGGGTGGTCCCAAAATTTATTTGAAACGTGAAGATCTGAATCACACAGGTGCACATAAAATCAACAATGCGATTGGACAAGGGCTCCTTGCTAAACGGATGGGGAAAAAGAAAGTCATTGCTGAAACCGGTGCAGGCCAGCACGGGGTTGCGACGGCAACCGTTGCGGCATTGCTCGGACTGGAGTGCAAAGTATTCATGGGTGAGGAAGATACCCAGCGTCAACAGCTAAATGTATTCCGCATGAAATTGCTCGGAGCAGAAGTCATTCCGGTTACGTCTGGCACACGTACATTGAAAGATGCTGGTAACGAAGCGCTTCGTTATTGGGTCAGTAATGTAGAAGATACTTTCTATGTACTGGGATCTGTTGTCGGACCTCACCCGTATCCAATGATGGTACGTAATTTCCAGCGCGTGATCGGAGACGAGACTCGTCGTCAGATTCAAGAGATCGAAGGACGCCTTCCGGATGTTATTGTAGCGGCTGTTGGCGGAGGAAGTAACGCCATTGGTATGTTCTACCCTTTTATCGGAGATCAGGATGTTAAATTGGTCGGTGTTGAAGCAGCAGGAAAAGGTGTGGATACCGAGTACCATGCGGCAACGATGAGCAAAGGGACACATGGTGTATTCCAGGGCTCGATGAGTTATCTGCTACAAGATGAATATGGGCAAGTGCAACCTGCACACTCCATCTCGGCAGGTCTGGATTATCCAGGGGTTGGACCGGAACACTCTTATCTTAAAGATATTGAACGGGCTAAATATGTTCCAATTACCGATCAGGAAGCCTTGGATGCTTTGCAATTGTTAAGCCGCACGGAAGGCATTATTCCTGCCCTGGAGTCGGCCCATGCGGTTGCTCAGGTCGTGAAGCTGGCGCCGGAATTGACTGCTGATGATATCATTGTGATCTGTCTGTCTGGGCGCGGGGATAAAGACGTAGAATCCATTATGAAGTATACGGGAGGTAACTTGTAATGAATCTGATGGACCAAACCTTCCAGCAATTAAAAGAACAAAAACGCACGGCACTTATTCCGTTTCTTACCGTTGGTGATCCGGATGTGAACACCACTATTGATATTATCAAGGAGCTTGAACAAGCAGGAGCAGACATCTTGGAGCTTGGTGTTCCGTATTCCGATCCACTCGCAGACGGTCCTGTTATTCAGCGTGCTTCCGAGCGTGCATTGAAAAGCCAAATCACGATTCGTACGGTGATGGAGACGGCGGCTAAAGCTCGTGAAGCGGGCGTAAAGTTACCGTTTGTGTTATTTACGTATTACAATCCGGTGTTGCAAACGGGTCTGGATACTTTCTTTGACGAATTGATCAAACATGATATCAGCGGCATGATTATCCCGGATTTACCGATCGAAGAGGCAGAAGATATGCGTCGCCGTGCCGATCAGGCCGGGGTTCATCTGGTTCCGCTTGTAGCTCCTACATCCAATGCTCGTATTGAGCGGATTGTCACTGGCGCGCGCGGATTTATCTATTGTGTTTCTTCACTTGGTGTAACCGGAGAGCGTGCATCCTTTTTTAACGGTGTAGAAAGTTTTATTGAAACGGTAAAAGGTCTGACAGATCTTCCTGTCGCAGTAGGCTTCGGCATTTCGAGCCATGAGCAGGTCGCTCATTTCTCCCGCATCTGTGACGGTGTCGTTGTAGGTAGCGCTATTGTGCGGCAAGTGGAAGAAGCAATCCCGCTACTCGAAAATGCGAATACCCGTGAGGCCGGACTGTTGCAAATTCGCAACTTTGTGGCACAATTAAAAGGATAATCGCATAAGTTGAACTTTTTTTCCCACTTTACTCAATTTTGAGCAACAGGAGGCGGTCGAATTGAAACCGAAATCCCAGATTGTCAATCTGCCTGTGTATAAACCGGGCAAACCGATTGAAGAAGTTAAACGTGAGCTGGGGCTGGAGCACGTCATCAAGCTGGCCTCCAATGAGAACCCCTATGGCAGTTCTCCAGCTGTACTAGAGGCAATTACGAGAGAATTGGCTAATGTAAGTATTTATCCCGACGGAAGTGCAGCAGAACTCACAGCGGTGCTTGCCGAGCATTTGGGAGTAGAGCGAGACAATTTGATTTTTGGCTGTGGATCGGATGAAATTATTGCACTGATTACACGTGCGTTCTTTCTTCCCGGGGATGAGACCATTATGGCGGACCAGACCTTCTCCGTATATAAAAGCAATGCGGACATCGAAGGTGCTGTGACCGTAGAGGTCCCTTTGAAAAATGGAACTCATGACTTGCCAGCAATGCTGGCGCAAATCAACGATAAAACCAAAGCTGTCTGGGTGTGCAATCCGAATAATCCTACCGGTACGATCATTTCCGAAAAGGAGCTTATCAGCTTTATGGATCAGGTCCCGTCGAATGTAATGGTGGTACTGGACGAAGCTTATTACGAATTCGTAACGGACGAAGCTTATCCGCAAAGCATTTCACTGATTAATCGTTACCCGAACCTGGTTGTTCTGCGGACCTTCTCCAAAATTTATGGTTTGGCATCACTTCGTATAGGTTACGGAATCGCGCGTCCGGAGATCATTGACCTGATTAACCGTGTACGGGAACCGTTTAACACTTCACGTCTTGGCCAGGTTGCGGCAATGGCCGGACTTCAGGATCAGACTTTTGTGCAGGAGTGTTCCAAACGGAATACCGAAGATCGGGAATGGTTACAAAATGAATTTTCACGACTGGGTTTGTCTTATTTCCCAAGTCAAGGGAACTTCATTTTGGTTGATGTGAACATGCCATCTGTCGAAGCGTTTCAGTCTTTGTTAAAACAGGGCATTATCGTTCGCTCGGGCTTTCACGTCTATCCAACATACATTCGTGTATCAGTGGGCACAGCGGAGCAGAATCGTGCGTTTATAGCGGCGCTGCAGAACACACTGGCGGAGAATGTGGCAGCACGCCCTTAATACTGGCGATGAAAGAGTGAGGACCCATGACCATAAAAATTGCAATGATTGGTGTCGGACTCATCGGCGGTTCACTTGCGCTTTGCTTTAAAGGCAAGCCAGGGATTACCGTCATGGGATACGCACACTTGGAAGAGTTAAAAGACAAGTACATAGCGAGCGGAGTAGTGGATGCTGCTACGCTCTCTCTGGAAGAAGCGGTGCAGGATGCCGACTTCATTTTTTTGTGTGTGCCTGTCGGTTTGCTTGAATCATATTTTGAACAACTGTCCAGACTGCCGCTGAAAAAAGGCTGCATCATTACAGATGTTGGTAGTACCAAAGCCTCCATTGCAGCTTGTGCAGAACATATCCGGTTAAAAGAGGCTTACTTTATCGGAGGGCACCCGATGGCAGGATCGGAACGGGCGGGTGTGGACGCGGCGTCAGCTGTATTATTTGAGAACGCCTATTATGTTCTTACCCCGTCCATGCATGTGCCTGAGGAAGCTTACGGCCGCTTATCCGAGCTTTTAGCGTATACTCGTGCACAGATTGTTCGGGTAGAACCTCTGTTGCATGATGATATTGTGGGTGCGATCAGTCATCTGCCCCATGTTATTGCTGTTGCTCTGGTGAATCAAGTACGTGAATATAACGAATCCAATCCACTGTATAAAATGCTGGCAGCAGGTGGTTTTCGGGATATTACGCGGATTGCGTCCAGCGATGCTATTGTCTGGAGGGATATTTTGCTGAGTAACCGAGAAGTATTGCTGGAGTTGCTTAAGGACTGGAATAGTCAAATGTCGTCCTTTACAACGATGTTAGAGCAAAAGAACGGGGAAGGCATTGAGGATGCATTTCGTCAGGCGCGGGAATTCCGCAGTGTATTGCCTGAGCGACGCAAGGGTATGATATCGCCTTTATTCGATCTGTATACAGATGTGCAGGATGCTCCGGGTATGATCGGTAAAATAGCAACAGAGCTCGGGACAAATGATATCAACTTGAGTAACCTTGAGATTATTGAAAACCGGGTGGACGTGCCGGGGATTATGCGTTTGTCATTCCGTCAGGAAGAGGATATGGAACGAGCGAAGACTCTGCTGGCATCTTTAGGTTATCAGGTGTGGATTTAGGGTGGAAAAAGAGGGCGAGAGCTCTCTTTTTTTTGTAACCAGTGTGAGAACTACGTTTTTAGACAAAAAAAAGACCGCTTACATAAGCGGCCATTGCTCACGTGGAGCAATACAGTTATTGGATAGGAGTGGAGAGAAACCATACTGTACTTTTATTATATGTATACGTTTTCATTTTGTCAACACTTTGAACAAAATTATTTGTAAAACTTAGATTTCAAGGAAAAACCGTGCAATCAAGGCTTTTAATCTTAGCAAAAACATTCGTGAGGTGCGAAAAAGAGTGTTGATAGAATGACCCAAAAAATTTTCAAAAAAAATATTTCATTTTTGTAACCTTTCTAGAAGATACTACGTCTATAGTGTGCAAGGCTTTCCAAGATGCTGTATTAGGAAGTCATGACAACGAAATGGATGGCATATAAATGTTAAGTCGGACACAAGTGGATAGCAATGGATTTGCCAGGATGATGCAGACCGTTGTACAATGTTACTGTTATGTAGAAACGTTGGGGAAATTGCCATTACATAGGGGAATTTGGCGGAAGGGCCGAAAACGGTGCTGGACGCTTTTTTTATGCGGTTGAACCGCAACTTTTTTACGCCTGTTCGGTAATACATGGATAGAGTCGAACGGGGAGAAGCACATGGATGGGCGAGGAGGGGTCGCACTCAAATGACGGATTCCCAGTTGATTCGAGAGATCAAGGAAGGTAACGTTGAGTTATATTCCGAGCTGATGAGTCGTTATCAGCGTAAAATACTGGCTTTCGTATATCATATGTTGAAAAGTTCCAATATGGAGCTGCTTGCGGAAGATCTCTGTTCTGAGACATTCTACAAGGCGTTCCGCAGTTTACACTCTTTCCGTGAGGTGGATGCTTCATTCTCCACCTGGCTGTATACCATCGCTAGAAATACGGTATTGAGTGAGCTTCGTAAACAGCGTAGTGGGAATGTTCCGCTTGAAGAGAGCGGCGTAGTTCCTGTTGCTCCTATGGAGAATGCTCCTGAGCATGCTGTTCTGCGTAGCGAGCGGGTGATGCTGGTTAGAGATGCGATTAACAATCTGCCAGAGAAGCAACGTTCCGCGATTATACTTCGTGAGTATGATCAGTTGGATTATCAGGAAATCGCGGGTATTTTGGGGCAGAGTGTTAGTTCTGTTAAATCGCTGTTATTCAGGGCAAGATCAAGCGTAAAAACACAATTGGAGCCTTATTTCTTCGAGCCGATGTACGAGCCATATGAAGGGATGAAGAACCGATGAATTGCAATGAAGCCCAGGAACTGTTTGCATTGGTCTGGGACTTACCGGAATCTCATCCACAGCGAATTGCTTTTCAAGCGCATCTCGCTGGTTGTGAAGAATGTTCGGAGCAGTTTGAAGTCTGGGAGGAAGCCCAGATGCTGCTGCACAGCATCCCGGTTCCAGTGACAGAGCAACAGGCAGAGAGGGTCAACCGAAACGTAATGGACCGGATTTACGCGGAGTCTCCATGGCTATTACCAGAAGAGGCAAAGGTTAATCGATTCTCTGCGGCAATCCGTAAACATATGTCTTTGTGGATTGCGGCGTTCCTGGCTATTTTTTTATGCAGCTTTCTGTACATGGCGATGTTCAAGCCAGAGGTTTCAGAAGCTGAGAAGTCCAATGTAATTACAACAGGCATCCTTGAGACTGGGGTTGCTGGAAGTACATCTTCATCTTCGGGATTGTATAAGTATGACATCCCTGGAGCGAATAAAGGCAGTATCATTGAACCTTTTGTTGTAAGTATGGGGCCTGCTTATCCTCAATACTGGATGGCATTGTCCCTGCTTGCCATAGGAATGGCTTTGTTTTCACTTGGACGTATGCATCGATCAACAACGAAACGTAAACAAGGTGTGGGTGCGTAGGTTTCCAACCTGGCGTTCGCTGTGTGGAGAAATGAGGGATGAATGTGCGGATCGGACTTGTTCGTCATGGTCTGACAGATTGGAATGCGGCTGGCCGCATACAGGGGCAGACGGATATTCCTTTGAATGAGGAAGGACGTAAGCAAGCAACATGTCTTGGTAGACGTCTGCAGTCTGAAGACTACCAGTGGGATTTTATTGTGACGAGTGGTTTATCAAGGGCACAGGAAACGGGAGAGATTCTTTCACGGATGCTGGATGTGCCTATGCTTGAACCGGACGCACGATTGAAAGAACGAGCATTTGGTCTGGTTGAGGGCCTCACTTCGGATGAGCGGGTTGCGCGTTGGGGGAAATCCTGGGATACACTTGATCTGGGACAGGAGCACATCGAGGATATTCAAGTACGTGCGCTGGCTTTTTTGGACGATTTATGGTCTGCTCACTCGAAAGAAAATGTACTTATTGTAACGCATGGTGCTTTTCTTGCTAACCTGTTAACGGCGTTATATCAGGATAAATATACCGAACGCATTGGTAATCTGTCGCTGACCATTCTGGAGAAAGAACATGAAGATGACTGGACTCCACTCTTATATAATTGCACACAGCATCTGTCTATGGATACCGCTAAACAACCTGAGTGATAAGCTCAGGTTGTTTTTTTATACCATCTACATCTAAGAGATTAAACAGTACCGCGGATAAACTCTACTGTTTCTCTTCTGATTGATTGTTTTGAGGCATAAGATGAGATAAAACAAAAAAAATGGGAAGAAGAGGTTTAGATTGTGGAGAATCCGTCAACCATGTTTACAAAACCACACTGTTGAAGGCCAGATCAGCAACCTAAAGCAGTGAACGGGTGAGGCGATGGATCCATGAATCTAGCAGATATGCTGACTTTTGCTGATATTGGCCAGCTTAATCGAATAGCAGACTACTATCAATGTGAATGCAAGCCTAATTCCAAACATGAACTCATCCAGAGCATCCTCACAACATTGGGTAGTAAACCTTTCTTTGAGCAACAGATACGTCAATTGAACCAGGCCGATCAACGGTTTCTAAACAACCTGTTATTTGACCCCCGCCAATTTTATGGTATGGAGGAGCTCATCGCCATAGCCCGTCAATCGATGGACAAAAAGGAGAGTGAGGCAGGCTCAAGTCCGCGTGATCTCATTATTCGCTTTACCAAAAGCGGCTGGCTATTCAATGGGACTACACAACAGACCAGATATCTCTATCAAGTGCCTAAAGATTTGAAACTGAGGTTCAGAGATGTGTTATCTGCCCATTTACGAGCAGGTATTATCAAAACGACAGAGCCAGCCATGTATCGAGAAGAATATCATCTGATGGCAGAAGATTTGAAGTTGTTCCTGAAATTTGTTCAGCAACATGAGATTGCTGTAAATGCCGAAGGGTTAATGTACCGTCGCTCACAGCAGCAACTTATGGAGCATCTGCACATCTCTGAGGAACTGGTAGGCAAAGCCGGCTGGCGTTTCGGATACGGTCGTTCGTTTAAGGATTATCCGGATCGATTCGCATTGGTGTATGATTATGCGTTTCATCACCGATTGATTCGTGAAGAGCAGGGGTGTCTTAGGCTGACAGGGTCTGGTGAAGAGAAATTGGAGGCCGAGAAAACAGCTGAAATGATACAGCTGTTTCGGTTTTGGTTAAGACTTTATAAAGGTGCTGTTCCTAACCTGTCCTCGATTGTGTACTGGACAGGCGAATGTGCCGAGAATTGGTCCACGATGGAATCGCTTTTTCAGCAAATCGGGCCTTTTATCCAGCCGTTCTATTACGACACTGCTGAAGATATCTATGATAAGCGGATCATTAAAATGATGATGCATCTAGGCTTGGTTCGTGCAGGTGAGCATGAACAAGGAAGAGTTGTGCAGATGACGGCTTGGGGATTAAAGCTCGCCTCGTCCTGCCGCTCCATCTCTGCAGATGTTACACCTGTTTTGTTTGACAAGTGAAGGACAAGTTGCTACAATCACTCCCAAATTAAGGAGTGATACAAATGATAATTCCATACAAAGGTATAAAGCCAGTGCTACACCCTTCCATATATATGGCCGAGGGTTCAAAATTGATAGGTGATCTGCAAATGGACGAAGATTCTACCGTTTGGTTCAATGCAGTCCTGCGGGCCGATTTGGCACCTATTATTATTGGAAAGCGTTGCAATATTCAAGATAATGCTGTAGGACATGTAAACACCGATCAACCTCTTATCCTAGGAGATGATGTCTCCGTAGGACATGCTGCAATCGTTCATGGTTGTACTATCGGAACAGGGGCATTGATCGGTATGGGGGCCATTGTACTTAATGGTGGCGAAATCGGTGAGTACTCACTGATTGGAGCCGGTTCTGTAGTCACTGAAAATAGTAAAATTCCGCCCTATACTCTCGCTTTGGGGACACCTGCCAAAGTGATACGTGAATTGACTGAAGCTGATCTGCAGCGGATGTCGAGAACTTCACTGGGTTATGTAATCAAAGGAAGAGAATATAGGAGCTCTTAAATTCCGTTTTGGAGGTGCATCCTATTGGATAAAATGAAAGTTACGTATGAAGTCATGTTGGGGCTGGCGGCTGAGATGGTTTGGGACGAGGCGCTTCGCAAACAGAAGAGTGAAAAGCTTTATTTGGAAATCGACAAAGCGTTAGCTACCGGAGACGAAGTAGCTTTCCGGAGTCTGACGGATGAACTGAGGACGATCAATTAACGGATGAATATAGTACCATTTAAATGAATAGTCGGATTAAAAGGAATGCGCAATGGCGCATTCCTTTTTTTAATATTTTTTATATAAACTTAAAAATTGAATGAATATCTGGCTTTATAACATATGCTCATATATAATATGGGAATAAAATGGATAGGAAGGGGATATAGGGAATTGAAATTCAGTGAGATGAATCAAGACAGCTGGGCTGAACTGCAACTCTATCTGGATACCTGCCTTGTTCCGTTCACGGCTATGAGCGGCAAACAGTCACCGGTTGAAGCGACTGAAGCGCTGGAACGGCTAAGAGACTTTCTGGATACGGTGGAGATTCCTTTTAAAGGAAGAATTATGACGTACCCAGCCTATCATTACGCAAGTTCGCAAATGTCAATGACATTAAATACCTTGTCGACTGAACTCAAGGCTTCTGGATTTAAGTATGTGGTAATTATGTCAGCAGATGGATCTTTTGTGGGCATGGACATTCCAGCCGCGGATTTACTTTTGAGTCAAAAGGATATAGCAGCGCAACTCGAAGAAGGGACAATTGCCCGACATGTCGGGGAATGCATTCGAGATCTATGGAAAAGGTGACATTCTGACGACAAATGTGACAAATTTCCAACAGTTTTTTAACAACGCTTACAATTGAACCTTAAAAATGTGTGACAAATTCTTGACGGTGTTCTAGGGCTACTATATGATTATGTATGTTCTAGTAAGTCGTGGAATTTATGATAATGAAAACGATTGAGAGAGTTGGCTGAAAAAGGGGGTTGGAGACAGTATGAGCAGTGAGCATGACCAGCACGAAGCCTCGATGAAACCGCCAAGCAAATTGGAAATGTCGCGCAGGCAGTTTTTGACGTATACGCTTGGTGGAGCTACAGCCTACATGGCCGCCGGTGCAATTCTTCCTATGGTCCGTTTTGCGGTGGACCCGATTTTGCAACACAAGGGAGAAGGAACCTCTGTCAAAGTGGCTGAGATCAGCAAAATTACAAATGAACCTCAAGAATTTACGTTCGAACTGAAACAACAGGATGGCTGGTATTTGAGTAATGCTTCGTTGGTGGCTTGGATTCGCAAGGACGAACAAGGGAAAATTTATGCGCTTTCACCTATCTGTAAACATCTGGGATGTACAGTCGGATGGAACAGTGACAAAAATTACCCGAATGAGTACCATTGCCCATGCCACGGCGCGCACTATGACAAGGAAGGGAAGAATCTTGCCGTAGCCCCGAAACCATTGGATGAATATGTGGTTAAGGAGGAACAAGGCTGGGTTTATCTGGGCGAGATTGTTCCGAACACCCGAGTGAAATAGGAGGCGTGAACGCAGATGTTTAAAAATGTCTATGACTGGATTGACGAGCGTCTTGACATCACGCCAATATGGCGGGACGTTGCGGATCATGAAGTGCCAGAGCATGTAAACCCGGCGCATCACTTTTCCGCATTCGTATACTGTTTTGGCGGATTAACGTTCTTTATTACAGTTATTCAGATTCTGTCAGGTATGTTCCTGACGATGTACTACGTTCCAGATATTATTAACGCGTATGCAAGTGTTGAGTATTTGCAGACGAAAGTAGCTTTTGGTCAGATTGTACGCGGTATGCACCATTGGGGGGCCAGTTTGGTTATCGTCATGATGTTCCTACATACGATGCGTGTATTCTTTACAGGCTCATACAAGGCTCCGCGTGAAATGAACTGGGTTGTCGGCATGTTGATTTTCTTCGTTATGCTCGGTCTCGGTCTGACAGGGTATTTGCTGCCTTGGGATAACAAAGCGTATTTCGCAACAAAAGTAACGCTGGAGATTGCCAACACCGTACCTTGGCTTGGACCAATTATCAAAGAATTCCTGCAAGGGGGAACGATTGTTGGTGCGCAGACACTGACACGATTCTTCGCATTGCACGTCTTCTTCCTCCCTGCGGTGCTTCTGGTGCTTCTGGTCGGACACTTTATCATGATCCGCAGACAGGGCATTTCGGGACCACTATAAAACAAAGAAGGGAGGAAACGTAATGGCTCACGGGCACAAGGGCAATGACGAGGAAAAAGTTATCTTTGTCGGTGATTCACGCGTCCGCAAAGGGTCGGGGTTCATAACTCCACCTGATTACACGGCTTATCCCGGCAAATCGGAAGCATTTATTCCTAACTTCTTGCTTAAAGAGTGGATGGTCGGGGTTGTTGTTCTGGTCGGCATTCTCGTGTTGACCATCTCGGAACCTGCACCTCTCGGTTATCCAGCTAATCCAAGTGCATCGGTTATCCCGATGCCAGACTGGTACTTTCTTTTCCTGTATCAATACTTGAAATATCCTTATGCATCTGGAGATTATGTCCTGCTAGGTGTGCTGGGTGTCAGCGGTGTTGCATTCGGAGCTCTGCTCCTGGCTCCTTTCCTGGATACGGGCAAAGAGCGTCGCTTCTACAAACGTCCTATTGCTTCGGCCCTAATGCTACTGTCCGTTATTTCGGTATTCTATCTGACAAACGTAGCATGGACACACTACAAGCACGAGCTTGAAGCGTCCGGGCAGAAGCCGGAGCATATTCAGCGGGAGGAAGAAGCTCTGGAGAAACATGAACAGGGCTTGCCTACTTCTAATGCACCGGGACAGCAGCAGGAGGAAGTCGCGATTGTTGACAAGGACGATTCTGCGATGGAAACGTACAAAAAGGCTGGATGTATTGGTTGCCACGCAACCGATATGAAAGGCCAAGGCAACGCACCTTCTCTTCGTGGCGTCGGTGACAAGCACAGTCAAGAAGAGATTGTGACGATTATTAAAGAGGGCTACAATGGAATGCCTCCGATGTATGATCAAGCTATAGCTCAAGGTGTTACCGATGAGGAAATCACTCATCTAGCCGAATGGCTTGCGAAACAGAAGGCAGAACAGTAAAATCGAATTAATGAAAAAACCTGATCGTTATGCGGTCAGGTTTTTTTGAAGTCTTTTTAGAGTAAACTTGGTATTCGGTTGCTTATAATTAAGAATGAGTAAAGAAAGAAGGTGCAATGGTCGTGGCTTTATCGTTTTTTTGGAGCAGGGAGTTTTTAACCAATCGGTATTTCTTGTGGCTTTTGTTCTGGTGTAATGCGCTTGGTACGGTATATGGCTACATCTGGTATGGTGAACAAATGAAATGGACTCTTGCCCACCAGCCAGCGTGGCAAATCGTATTTGTACCAGATAGCCCGACAGCAAGCTTGTTTTTTACATTAGCGCTGTTGTGGGTACTGTATCCCGTAAAGTCTGCAATCCTGCAACGGATTGGACATATTATCCAGGCGCTCGCTGTAGTTACCTCTGTTAAATATGGCGTCTGGGCCGTATCTATCATTTTTGCTGGCTGGTCTCAAGGGGGAGCACAGCACTGGCAGGACTGGATGCTGATCGCTTCCCATAGTGCCATGGCAATTGAAGCGCTGATATATGTACGGTTCTTCGGCTTCCGCTGGTTGTCATTAATTGTGGCAGGTCTCTGGACATTGTTGAATGATACGATGGATTATACATACGATATTTACCCGTGGTTGCCTGCAACGCTGTACCAACATGTACATGCTGTTCGTAATTTTACAGTCACGCTGACCATCGTGAGCATTCTCGCGGCTTGGCTTGCATTAAAGCAGGCTAAAAGAGCCTGAGTATACCAGCGTAGCTTGTTCTAACCAATCATCCCTCGCCATACATTGATGATGGGAGGGATGTCCATGAAGAGAACATTCAGGAGTCTAGCGGGATGGTTGACGGTATCACTCTTGGCTCTGCTGCTTTGGACCAATGCTTCGTACCGGGTATACGCACAAAGTGGTGAACTCAAACCAAATGTGGATCAGGGAGTGTCCTCAACTTTTACCATTGCACAATTGAATGAAGAGGCTACTGTACTATATCGCAGGGTGCTTGAAAATAATATGGAGGAAGTACGCGCCAGCGTTGCGCGAATCGGAAATAGTCTGGCTCATGTCTCGTTCGAGGGTCAAACCTCTGTTGAGGGAATTCATGCGTTATCCGAAACGGTCGTAGAAGTCAAGGAGGCTACAGCTAAATTCAAAGGGGATAGACATCTGCTTCAGCAGGCTTCAGCCAAACTCAGACTTGCTACGGACAGTCTGGCCAATCCGGCTAAACCGCTCTGGCTCCAATATTATAAAATTGTGAAGAATGATCTGGATGCGTTATCACTGGAAGCTAATCAGAACAACAGTGCAACAATTCTGGCTAATCGCTTCAGTGTTCTTGAAGAGCACTATGAAACGATCCGTCCAGCGGCGATCATTCGGCTTGAGCCGTATCAGATCGCTCAAATGGATGCTTGGTTATCCCATCTCAAAGGACTGACACATGCAAAGCAGTCTGATCGATCACAGCTCCGTAGCATGACTGAACATGGAGAGGAGTTAGTGAATCAACTGTTTGGACGTGAAAAGGATGAAAGTGCCTTTGTGCCTTATGTACAAGGGCCAGACCGCCGGGCAGCAGGGCTAGTGATTAGTTCTGTCATTGTTGCTACGCTGAGTTATGCGGGGTACCGTAAGTATCGTGCCGAGCAACAGGATATTTTTACATATCGCCGCTAGCCATTTTCCGTATTTATCATGATAGATGTATCTTCAATGAACAACGAAAACCTCTTGCCACTCAGACAGCTGTTAGACTGACGTCTTGCTGTGGGAAGAGGTTTTTTTGTATATTTCCTATTGTTAAAATAAAGTCTCAGCTTTCTTTAAAACCTTCCCCATGCACATCGTGTACGTCACTGATAATGACAAATGCCCTGGGATCAATGGAACGTACGATGGTTTGTAACCTGCGAAATTCTTGCCTGGAAATGACACAGTAGGCCATATGTTTTGCTTGTTTCGAGTATGCGCCGATGGCTGGAATGAGCGTAACGCCGCGATCCATATCTTTGGTGATCTGATCGGCAATCTCGGGAGCATGATCGCTGATGATCATAAATGCACGGGCTGAATAGGCACCTTCCTGAATGAAATCGATCACTTTCGATGCAATAAACACAGCGACCAGGGTATACAGGATTTTTTCCTTGGGAATGTAGATGAGAGAAAGACCAATGATCACAAAGTCGATACCTAACAGCACTCGTCCCATACTCCATCCGTATTTTCGGTTGAGGATACGGGCGATAATGTCAGAACCACCTGTAGTACCACCCCAGCGGAAAACGATACCAAGGCCGGCTCCCAAAGTAACCCCGGCATATAGTGCGGCCAATAGAAGGTCATTTTCGGTATGTAACGGCTCGATCCAGCCTCGGTGAATCATCTTCTCGAACAGCCACAGAAATACGGTCAGCGCGCCGATTCCGATTCCGGTATAAATCATCTGTCTGCTACCGAGCACTTTAAGCCCGATCAGAAATAGCGGAACATTTAAAATAAGAGTGGTAAGGGATGGGGAAACCCCGAAGGCATAGTTAATCAACACGGTAACCCCGGTAAGCCCGCCCTCCATCAACTGATTGGGGATAATAAAATAAAGAAGCCCAAAGGCGTATAAAGCTGTACCCAACAGTATTGGGAGTACAAGTCTTAGCTGAACCCACGTTTTGGTAGTGCTCATAAGATCCCTCTCTGTACTTAAATTAGAATGAGGTAGTCATCATTCCCATCTTAGTATACCTGTTTCTGTAGTCTTTAAAAATGATTTATGCCAGACATTAATCATGATTTGTAACGTATGATGGTGGAAGTAAACATCAATAACTGATATTATTAGGAACAAACACGACATCAGAATAGAAGGAGAACCTGCTCTCATGGAGAAAAGTATGGCGGAAATGCAGCGTGAGGTTGACCTCTATATTTCTCAATTTAAAGAGGGATATTTCAGTCCTCTGGCCATGCTGGCCCGGATGTCTGAAGAGGTTGGAGAGCTTGCCCGTGAAGTGAATCACGAGTTCGGAGAAAAACCGAAGAAAGCTTCCGAAGCTGCCAATTCAATTGAACTTGAGCTTGGTGACATTTTATTTATCACCATCTGCTTTGCAAACTCGCTCGGTATTGATTTGGCTGAAGCGCATGACAAAGTTATGCATAAATTTAATACCCGCGACGCAAATCGGTGGACTCCAAAAAACACCGATTAGGCGTAGATTACATATGCTGTACCATCACCCGCACGGGGAGGGTCAGCTTGATGATGAAACCGGAAGATTATATGCAGCAGGCTTACCGCTGTATATTGCAAAATGATTTTGAGCAAGCCATTCGCTGGTTCGAAGCGGCTATAGATGCTCACCCGGAACATGCCGAGTTATATTATCGCTGTTCAATAACGCACGCGCGGAGCAAACATTTGCTTCCTGCACTTGAATATGCCCGCAAGGCGGTGGAACTATCCGAAGGTGCCGAAGAATATGTGCTTCATCTGCAGACACTGGAAGCGAAGCAACTTATAGTTAGAGCCAAATTACTGCTTGAGCAGGCTGGAACAGAATCAAGCAAGCCATATGTCGAGGCTTCCCAGCTTCTTAAAGAAGCCATTAGGCTGGATCCACTATCTGTGGAGGCACATGTGATGCTGGCTCTGGCTTACAGTGACCTGAATGAATATCAAAGTGCCCTTCAGGTGTTACAGGATGCAATTCTGCTTGATCCGCAAAACGCGCAGTTGTATCAGATGTTACAACAAACGAAGCAACGTTTGAAGTCGATGCAATAAGTGATCATCACAGTCAAGTATTACAATAATAGAGACTGGATGAGATGCATGGGTTAAAACGATTAGATGAACTAACATAGTGAAGGAGATGCAGCCAAGATGAGTGAAGTGATACGAGTTGCCGTGATCGGAGCGGCTGGACGAATGGGCCGTGAAGTTGTAAAACTGGTACTGCAAGACCCGGATTTGGAGCTTGCAGCCGCTGTCAACCGCTCCGGAGCAGGCACGGATGCAGGAACGCTGGTAGGACTGCCAGAGTGTGGCGTATTGGTAACCGATGATATTGAGATGGCTTTTGCTGAAACCAAACCACAGGTCATGGTTGACTTTACAGTGCCTCAATTTGCTTTTGCTCATACAGAGATTGCAATCCGCCATGGCGTAAGACCTGTCATGGGTGTTACCGGCTTCACGCCGGAGCAGATTGAACAGTTGGACAAGCAATGCCAGGAGAAAGGTATTGGCGGGCTGATTGCGCCTAATTTCTCCATTGGGGCTATCCTTATGATGCGTTTTGCAGCACAGGCAGCCAAACATATGCCTAACGTAGAGATCATTGAATATCACGGTGATCAGAAGCTGGACGCTCCTTCAGGAACAGCGATCAAAACAGCCGAATTGATTGCAGCCAATCGTGAAGAAATTCGTCAAGGCAATCCGAACGAAGAAGAAACGATTGAGGGTGCACGTGGTGGATATTATAACGGATTCCGCATTCACAGCGTGCGTTTGCCAGGTGTGTTCGCACAGCAGGAAGTTGTATTTGGCGATTACGGACAGTCGCTGAAAATTCGTCATGATTCATATGAGCGTGCTGGTTATATGCCAGGAGTCAAGATTGGCGTACAAAAGGTGATGGAATATACAGGACTCGTTTACGGCTTTGACCACTTTATCGACTAAAGGAGATTAAGATTGTCATGTTGAAAATCGCATTTATTGCCCATGATCGCAAAAAAGAAGAAATGGTAAACTTCGTTACTGCTTATGAGCCTGTGTTCACAGACCATCAATTATATTCCACAGGTACAACAGGTCTTCGTATTATGGAAGGTACATCGCTGCAGATTCATCGTTTTGAATCCGGTCCGCTTGGGGGAGACCAACAGATTGGAGCGTTGGTTGCACAAAACGAGATGGATCTGATCATTTTCCTTCGTGATCCGTTAATGGCACAGCCCCATGAGCCGGACATTAATGCACTGCTTCGCCTGTGTGATGTTCAGGGTATTCCGCTAGCAACCAATATTGCAACAGCCGAGATTCTTGTTAAAGCTCTCGACCGTGGCGATTTTGCTTGGAGAGAGCTCGTACATAAGTACAAGCCGGAGGGCGGTTTGAATACGGGTGACTCTCAATGAGTCTCGATATTCTTATCTTCGGTGCACATGCAGACGATGCCGAGATCGGCATGGCTGGAACGATTGCGAAACATACGGCTGCTGGGTTAAAGGTAGGCGTATGTGACCTGACTCGTGCCGAGATGTCCTCCAATGGCACCGTGGAGCGCAGAACCGAGGAAGCGGAGCAAGCCTCACGCGTCCTCGGTCTTTCGTGTCGAACAAATCTCGGATTACCTGACCGTGGGCTGTATGTTACACCGGAGCATGTAGAAGCGGTTACCGCCGAGATTCGCAGACATGCACCTCGAATTGTTTTTGCACCTTACTGGGAGGATCGGCATCCCGATCATATTATGTGCAGCAAACTCGTGCAAGAAGCGATATTTAATGCGAAGCTTCGAAATTACATGCCGGACATGCCAGCTGTACAAGTGAAGGAAACTTATTTTTACTTTATCAACGATATCGGTCCTACGGATTTGATTGTGGATATTACGGAACACTATGAACAAAAGGAAGCCTCGCTTCGCTGTTATCGATCTCAGTTCGAGCAGGGTGCGGGCATCGTATCTACACCGCTGAATCAAGGTTATATCGAACGGGTGAGGGCACGTGATTCCTTACTTGGACAACGTAGCTTAATCCCGTTTGCAGAAGGATTTGCAACGATAACGCCTTATGTAGTGAAACAGTTTGGCGTCTAATCTATGCCCACATCTGTATATAGATAGAACCATACATTTACACTTGAACAAATCATGACATCAATTAATTTCCGTTGCATGATATCAACCTGCGATATGCGGGAGATCAAAGGAGCGTCCAACCGGATGGATCAAAAGCTAAAAATCGGAATCACCTGTTATCCGTCCCTCGGAGGATCCGGGGTTGTCGCAACGGAACTCGGCAAATTGTTGGCCGAACAGGGACATCAGGTTCATTTTATTGCAAACAGCATTCCGTTCAGACTGGGAAAGTTTCAGAAAAACATTTTTTATCATGAAGTAGAGGTTAACGATTATTATGTGTTTCGATATCCTCCGTATGACTTATCTTTAGCAACCAAGATGGCTCAGGTGGCAAAGGCTCAACAGCTAGACTTGCTACATGTGCATTATGCTGTACCGCATGCAGTATGCGCTTTTCTCGCCAAACAGATGGTTGGAGACAACCTGAAAGTAGTTACAACCCTGCATGGAACGGATATCACGGTACTTGCTCAGGATGAATCGCTTAAAGACCTGATTCGTCTTGCCATCAATGAGAGTGATGCGGTTACTGCCGTTTCTCAGGATTTGATTCGTGAAACGGTTGAACTGCTGGATATCCAGCGTCCGATTGATCTGACCTATAATTTTATAGATAAACGTATCTATTATCCAAGGGATGCGGCTAGTCTGCGTCGTGATTATGCTGCGCCTCATGAAAAAATACTGATGCATATCTCGAACTTTCGTCCAGTCAAGCGAACACAAGACGTCGTGGAAGTATTCCGTCAAGTGCAGGAGCAGGTTCCCGCGAAGTTGTTGTTTGTAGGTGAAGGACCGGACTTGCCCAAAATTCAGTGTAAAATCAAAGAACTCGGCTTGAACGAAAAGGTTCATTTCCTGGGTAGACAGGATGATATTGCTCAAGTAATATCCATGGCTGACATTTTGATGCTTCCATCAGAGAAAGAGAGCTTTGGTCTGGTAGCACTTGAAGCGATGGCATGTGGTGTACCTACGATTGGTTCGCAGGCTGGCGGTATTCCGGAACTAGTATTGCATGGGAAGACAGGATTCCTCTCTCCAATCGGGGATACCAAATCTATGGCTGAGAATGCGATTCGTCTTCTCACGAATGAGCGTTTGGCTGCCGATATCCGGGAGGCTTGCCTTCATCGTGCACATCATGATTTCTGCAATGACTCCATTCGGCAGGAATATGAAAAGATATATTATCGTGTGCTTGGAAGAGAAATCCCTAGTCTCAATCCCGTGTGCGGTTAAGTGTGGGGAACCACAACAGGCAGGAGAAGAGGTGAGATGTGGTGGTTCAATGGACACAAGCAGACAATGATATGGCAAAACAAAGTGAGGCTGTCCTTACTCGATTAAATGAACATGGCTTCGAGGCCTATTGGGTTGGCGGTTGTGTTCGTGACGAAATGCTGGGGCGTGCCGTGGACGACATGGATATTACGACCTCGGCTTCTCCCGAGCAAGTTATGGCTCTGTTTGACGACTGTATTCCTACGGGATTACAGCACGGGACAGTGACGGTGCGCTCTGGTGGCTATTATTATGAAGTGACGACCTTTCGGACAGAGTCGGAGTATCAGGATAATCGTAGACCTGCTGCAGTGCAGTTTGTTCAGGATATCAAGGAAGATCTGCAGCGGCGAGATTTCACCATGAACGCTCTCGCAATGGATGTGAAGGGAGCGATCGTCGACCCTTTTGGCGGGCAAGTTGATATGAAGAAAGAGCTTGTGCGTTGTGTGGGGTTGGCGGTTGAACGCTTTGGTGAGGACGCTTTGCGTATGTTGCGCTGCGTTCGGTTTGCTTCCGTCTTTGATTTCAGGATTGCGTACAATACCTGGAAGGGACTGGTAGATCGACGTGAACTGCTCCAGCATATTGCGATGGAACGGGTCCGTACCGAGATGGTAAAAATGATGGCAGGTCCTCATCCGCTCAAGGGATTGGAATTGTTATTTCGCAGCAGAGCGCTAGAGTATGTCAAAGCACCAGTGGATTCTTCCCGGTTTAATAGAGATTTGTTAACTGGCTTGCAGCATTTGGCAGGAGAACATGTATTGCTTCGATGGTCATGTGTGTTGCTGGCTGGTGGATACAACCGGGAAGAAGCAGACAAGTTATTGCGGCTGTGGACATTTTCCAATGAGCAACGTGTTCGAATTACGGGTGTGCTTCAAATGGAGCAACTCGTGTCCGATTTTGTGGAGCAGTGTGAAGATGATCAAGGGCTACGGGAAAACTGGATTGTGTCTGTACTCCATTGTGGCGCTCAGGCGGCTAACGACTGGCTGTTGTTGCAAGAGCAGTTACCGAAACAGCGGCGTGAAGGTTCTGAACAAACACATGATCGACTCATTAAAGTTCAAACTCTCGCGGCGGACTGGAGTCGATCCATGCCAGTCCATGCAATAAAAGAACTCGAAATCACCGGTGAACAGGTGTTGCAATTAGTGGGGCGCAAAGGTGGACCTTGGCTCGGGCAACTCATGAAACATCTGCTCAGGGAAACGGCGATTGGAAATATAATGAATCAGTATGAAACACTATGTACTGAAGTGAAACGGGTGGCTGCGAATGACCAAGCATGAGGACTTATTACATATGTTACTTCATGCTGACGGACAGTTTGTATCGGGCGAGGAGATTAGCCGGCAGCTGTCCATCAGCCGAACCGCGGTATGGAAACATGTCAATAAATTGCGGGAGATGGGGTATGAGTTTGAAGCCGTTTCCCGTAAAGGATACCGTCTGGTCACCAGACCGGAAAGTATTGATGAGACAGCTCTCCAACTTGATCTGAAGACCAAGACATTTGGCCGTAAAGCGGTCATGCTGTCCTCAACCTCATCCACACAGGCCGATGTGCTTAAGCTGGCAGAAGAGGGCGAGGGTGAGGGTGCGGTAGTCTTCGCGGAAGAACAGACGGGAGGCAGAGGTCGTTTCGGCCGCAAGTGGTTCTCTCCTCCGGGAAAAGGGATCTGGATGAGCGTGCTGCTACGCCCCGAAATACCGTTGCAACATACGCCCCAGCTTACCCTTCTGACTGGAGTAGCTGTATGTCGAGCGATTCGAGCTTATACTGGTGCAGAGGCTGGCATTAAATGGCCGAATGACTTGCTGATTAATGACCGTAAGATATGTGGCATTTTACTTGAATCTGCGGTTGAGGATCATCAGGTTCGATATTGCATTGCAGGCATTGGCGTAGATGTAAACTTTGATTCTCAGGATTATCCGGAAGACTTGCAACAGATTGCCACCTCGATTCAGATTGAAACAGGGCAAGCTATTGATCGAACGGCGCTAGCAGCCGCTATTTTGACGGAGATGGAACATCTATATTTTATATATCAAAAAGAGGGATTTGGAGTTATTTCTACACTCTGGGAAGCATTGTCGGTTTCGTTGAATCGAAAGGTGACTGTTACGAATCCTCATGGTGTAATCGAGGGAACAGCTGTAGGGCTAGACTCTTCGGGAGCACTGGTAGTTGAGACGCAGAATGGGGTACGCGAACTGATCATATCTGGCGAAGTGACTTGGAAAAGCTGATGTTTTGTCGGATTTTCTTGGATCATCTCGAACATAAGACGTGAACTTTGAGCAGAACTTTGGTATACTGTTCTCGTGAGGCGGTATCGGGCTGTAATGACCGAGCTGCACTCCGATGAGCAGTAACCTTTGTTCTGCTTGATGCGTTTTACGCAGGAAAGTAGGACAGCAATAGCAAGGAAACAATGGAATAAGAACAAATGTGTTGTTGGATTCTGCTCTGAGCCGAAGAGGACCGAGACAGAAGGGACGATCGCAAGTGACTCTTTTTTGACTTTTCGGGACTTTTTAGTGGAAAACTAAAAGGTTTTTTTTGTTGCGTTTAATTGAAAAGGTGAGAGGGGCACAAGACAAATGGCAAACAAACAAGCGTTAAACATTGTGAAAATGAAAAAATACAAGCAGGATGGCATCCCGCTTAGCATGATTACAGCTTATGACTATCCGACTGCTCTGCTCGCCGAAGAAGCCGGCATTGACATGATTTTGGTGGGCGACTCTTTGGGGAATGTTGTTCTCGGTTATAACTCAACTTTGCCAGTCACGATTGATGATATGGTTTACCACACTCGTTCAGTTGTGCGTGGTGCTGAACACACGTTTATCGTAGCAGATATGCCTTTTATGACGTACCACGGCAGCATTGATGAAACATTGAAGGGTGTTCGCCGGTTGATGCAGGAAGGGCATGCCCATGCGGTCAAAATGGAGGGCGGCGTTGAAATCGCAGAGACAGTCAAGGCTGTTGTGCAAGCAGGTGTGCCTGTGCTCGGACATATCGGATTGACACCACAATCGGTGAATCAGATCGGCGGTTACCGAATTCAAGGCAAGGATGCAGCAGATGCCAAACGTCTGATGGATGAAGCCAAAGCGCTGGAAGCCGCCGGGGCTTTTGGCATCGTGCTTGAACTCGTGACGGAAGAAGTGGCTGAAGCTATCTCGAAAGAATTGTCCATTCCGACCATTGGCATTGGAGCAGGGCGGGGATGTGACGGTCAAGTGCTCGTATTCCATGATGTGGTTCAATATGCTTCACCATTCACGCCTAAACGATTTGTCAAAACCTATGGTGATGTAGGAAGTGTCATTCGTAGCAGTATTGAAACGTATGTAAAAGAAGTGAAGGATCGCTCCTTCCCGGCCGAAGAGCATGTTTTCAACGCGGCGGATGGTGTACTGGATGGATTGTATGGACAACGCAAAGAAAAGGTGGAAATTCGCTGATGAAAGTCATACGCACGATCCCAGAGTTAAGACAGGAACTAAGCTTGATGCGAAAAAAACATGAGATCCATTCCGAAGAAACCGTGGTTGGACTGGTGCCCACCATGGGATACCTTCATCAAGGCCACGCCAGTCTGATGAAAGCAGCGAGAGAACAGAGCCACATCGTTGTTCTAAGCATCTTTGTTAATCCGATACAGTTTGGCCCGAATGAAGACTTTGAAAGTTATCCGCGGGATGAACAACGCGATCTCGGAACCGCTCGTGCTGAAGGGGTAGATATCGTATTTATTCCCTCGGTGGAAGAGATGTATCCTCAGCCGACGCAAACCACGATTACAGTATCCGGTATAACAGAGCGCTTATGTGGCGCATCCCGGCCAGGGCATTTTAACGGGGTGACTACCGTAGTATCGAAGCTGTTTAACATCGTGCAACCGCAGAAAGCCTTTTTTGGGATGAAGGATGCACAGCAGGTAGCCGTTATTGAGCAAATGGTACAGGATCTAAATATGCCAGTGAACATTGTGCCTTGTCCTATCGTTCGCGAGCAGGACGGTTTGGCACTCAGCTCACGTAATGTCTATTTGAACGCAGAACTGCGTCAGGAGGCTCTGGTATTGTCTCAGGCACTGCGTGCGGCACAAGAATCGGTGGAGGTTGGGACAGCTGTTACAGCAGAGGACATTCGCCGTGTACTCCGTGGACATATTGGCCAATCGGCGCATGCTGTGATTGATTATGCCGAGATTCAGGCTTTTCCAAGTCTGGAACCTCTTGCTGATCAAGAGGAATTGAAGGCTTATGATGATTTGCTCATCGCACTTGCCGTGAAATTTGGGAAAACAAGATTAATCGATAATATACGTATTCAAAAAACGGAGGTGCTGTCCCATGTTTAGAACCCTGATGAAATCTAAAATTCATCGTGCTACGGTAACGGAAGCCAACTTGAACTATGTGGGTAGCATTACCATTGACGAAGACCTTATGGAAACGTCGGATTTAATGGAAAACGAAAAAGTGCAAATTGTGAACAATAACAATGGAGCACGACTTGAGACTTATGTTATTCCAGGTCCTCGTGGCAGTGGCGTCATTTGTCTGAACGGTGCTGCCGCTCGTCTCGTACAGCCTGGAGATACAGTTATTATCATTTCTTATGCCATGATGTCACAGGAAGAAGCAAATACGCATAAACCCACCGTGGTGTTTGTTGACGGTCAGAACAAGCCGGTTCAGACCATGAAGAAAGAAGTTCACGCCACGATCTTGTAATCGGCTGGGAAGGAGAATGAAATCGGCCCATCCAGCAAAAAATGAGTACAGGTCACTGCACTAATTCATTTTCCAAGGGTGGGGATGCATCGATGTTCCAGCATGTTTTCGCCGAAATGAACGACATGTTAGATGAAATTATCAAGAGCTATCCTTCCGCTGAAGGTCTGAACAAACAGGAGCTGCAACAAAAATGGAATTTGCTCAAACGAATGAGTGACGGAATGTTGGATGAATGGCTGATGTTTGAAGAAAAGATGAGTCAGATTCGGGAAAGGGAGCTGGATAAACCGGCTTCACTTGAGCCGGAGCAGGAAGCAGTGACAGCTTTGCCTGAACTACATCTGGAATGCTTCAGCCGCGGTCAAGGATATTTTAAGCTACAGATGTATCCGCAGGCGATTGATCAATTCATACGGGTGGTGAACGATTACCCGGATAGTGCCTTAGCCCTTTTTTATCTGGCACTCGCACACTTAAGTCTGGATCAGATTTATGAGTCTGAAACCCATTTACAGCAGATTATGCTACTTAAGGGATCAGCAAGACTCAAAGGTCTTGTATGTAACGCTCTGGGCTGTATCCAAGCGAAGCTCTCCAATCCAGAAGCGGCATGCTCCCTGTTCGCAAAGGCCCTTCAGTATGACCCGACGTTGACCGAACCTCTGTACAACATGGAAGTTTGCAGGCTGAACAGAGGTAAACTGCAGTATGCGAACCAGCTAGGGTGTGTCTGAAAATCTACACATCAGTTGGTTTCAAGACACGTCCAGATTGCCCTGAATTGAAAAAGACATTTGGCAACAAAAGAACGGTGTTTCCTCCTTTGGTATAGCGGCGGAAACACCGCTTTTTTGTCAGTTAATTTTCAAATGCCCTTTTTTTTGCTATGCTGTAACATAGACTGGAATGGAAGGGATCGTATATTGCAATGAAATTTGCCGTTTTGGATTTCGAAACAACCGGCACGCAGTCCGACGGTGAGATCATACAGGCCGGACTTGCCATCATAGACCATGACTTCAGCATAACTCAAATATATAGTTCTTATGTAAATCCGGGTGTTCCAATTCCGCCATTTATTACTGGGTTGACCGGAATTACAGAAGAAGATGTGGCGGATGCTCCATCTCTTGAAGAGATGATGATGGAGATGGTACCGCTTCTTGACGATGTGGTTCTAGTGGGCCATAACGTTGCATTTGATTTTCATTTTTTACAGAATGCGCTTGATCGTTGTGGTTATTTGCCTTTTACAGGCCGTATTCTGGATACGATTGATTTCTTGAAAATTACTTTTCCGTCCCTGGGTTCATATCAGCTCGGTTATGTGTCAGCCGAATTTGGGTTTGAACATGACCGCCCCCATCAGGCAGACAGTGACGCACTGGCAACAGCCCATGTTCTACTTAAATGTCTAGATGAGCTTAGAGAGCTGCCGTTAATTACGATTCAACGGCTTAGCGATCTGTTTGCACCAGAGGACAGTGATCTGGGCTGGTTTTTCGACGGACTACGTGCAGAGAAGGAAGCAGAACCGATTCAGGACTTGGATGGGCATACGTATTACCGTCAGCTGGCGCTGAACGTTAGTGACTGGACGGAAATCGGAGCTCCTCGGGACGAAAGAGAAGCGAACCCTCTGGAAGGTGTGACCTTTGATCAGTTTATGGATCAGGTGCGAGCGAAACTGAAAGAGACATTGGATCACTATGAAGAGCGCGAAGCACAGACACAGATGTTTGGCAGTGTACGTCAGGCGCTGGATGAAGAGAAACATCTTTTGCTGGAAGCCGGAACGGGAACAGGGAAATCCTTGGGATACTTGTTACCTGCTATTTATGAAAGTGTAAAACAAGAACAGAAGGTAATGGTAAGCACTCACACCATTAATCTGCAAGAACAACTTCGCGAACGGGATATTCCGATGCTGACGCAGGTGGTTCCTTTTCCCTTCAAAGCTTCCGTGTTCAAGGGGAGAGGCCATTATCTCTGTCTACGCAAATTTGAACACAAAATCAACAAACGTGAATTTGCTACGCTGAAAGAGGATTACTTCACTGCAGCACAAATGATTGTGTGGCTTACCCAAACCGAAACGGGTGACGATGAAGAATTGAACCTCAGTGCACGCGGAGGAGATTTCTGGGAAACCGTGCAGAGCGAGTCCGAGTCTTGTCTCGGCAGATCCTGTCCGTGGTTCCGCAAGTGCTTCTATCATCGTGCGAAACATGAAGCAGGACTTTCTGACATTGTGATTACCAATCACTCCAAACTATTTACAGACGTGAAGGCTGCTCATCAGCTGTTGCCGGCTTATGAAAGTTTGGTCATTGATGAGGCGCACCATCTTGAAGATGTAGCGGGTAAACACCTTGGGCTTCACATGAAGTATTTTACTCTCGTACACACGTTGACCCGTTTGTTTAAAGATAGTCGTAACGGTCAGCTTCCAATGTTGCGCTCCCAGCTGTCAAGGCACGAGAACGGGGGACAATG
Organism: Paenibacillus sp. RRE4; assembly: GCF_031844205.1. Lineage (NCBI taxonomy): Bacteria > Bacillati > Bacillota > Bacilli > Caryophanales > Paenibacillaceae > Paenibacillus > Paenibacillus sp. RRE4. The sequence goes on along the minus strand of NZ_JAUZUT010000001.1, from coordinate 2,830,851 downwards.
GGGTTCGATGGTGGATCAAATGTTTCCCCTTGCCGTCGAAGTGAAGGAAATGTGGGATCGTCTGAGCGATGCTCTGTTTGGTCTTTTGCCTGAACGGAGTGATGCTTCTCCAGGGGAGACCGGACAGTTCTCGCTACGCCTTAAAGCGTCTCAGAAGCCTGCCAAGTGGCAGGAGCTGCAAGATTTGGAGAACCAGATCTATGTGACTTTGGGTGATTTGGTGCGCAAGGGTGACAAACTACTGCTTGAAGTAAAAGAAGATCAGGATGATTACCAGTCTGACAGTCTGATTACAGATATCACCGGGCTTTTGAAAGATCTGACCACGATGAAGGAGAATTTAAGATTCTTCATGCGTATGGATGATGCCAAGACCGTGTACTGGATGGAGGCCAGCGGACAGTTCCGTAGCAAGTCACTCCAGTTGTACGCTGTTCCGGTGGATGTGAGTGCGCAACTGAAAGAGATGTTTTTCGATAAAAAGAAAAGCGTTGTGCTTACATCGGCTACGCTGTCGGTGGATAAGTCATTCCAGTTCATGATTGAGCAACTGGGTTTGCAGGAAGCAGCCGACAATAATCGGCTTCTGACCTCGATGCTACCTTCCCCATTTAATTATCGGGAACAAGCTTTGTTAGTAATCCCGCGGGATTTCCCGAGTCTGAAGGGAAGCGTAGGGGACGCACACTTTGTTCAGATGCTGGTGCACTCTCTTGCTGAGACGGCGATTGCAACTCGAGGACGTATGATGGTGCTGTTTACCTCTTATAAAATGCTTCGACAAGTCTATGAGCCGCTGAAAGAGGCTTTGTCCGGGAATGACATCTCGCTACTGGGGCAAGGTGTTGACAGCGGCAATCGTTCGAAGTTGACCCGACGCTTCCAGGATGCCAAAGCAGCAGTCCTGCTGGGTACGAGCAGCTTCTGGGAGGGCGTGGATATTCCGGGTGAGGCGCTGACCTGTCTTGCGATTGTGAGACTGCCTTTCCAGCCGCCTAACCATCCGCTTCTGGAAGCGAAGAGTGAATTGTTGCAAGAGCAGAAGAAAAATCCATTCATGAAGCTGTCTGTGCCACAGGCAGTCATTCGCTTCAAGCAGGGGTTCGGCAGGCTTGTTCGCACGGGCAAAGATCGCGGAATCGTCATTGTGTATGATACGCGCGTAATTGAAGCTTATTACGGCAAGTACTTCCTGTATTCGCTACCGGGACCAAAGATGGAGCATATGCTGACAGAACAGATGGTTCCCCGTATTGCTGAATGGTTAGATCGACCTGTGGATAATCAAAAATAATGACGATGTACAGCTATAACATTGCATTGAACTTCACCATGGCGTTAAACTTTGAAGAAGACTTCACAAAGTTCGAACAGGGCAACGCTTCACTGAACTTATATTCCTAATAATTCGGGCATTCTGTATGAGGACATCATGCATGGATATTGCATGTATACAGAATGCTCATCTTTTCAATATTTATTTAATCGTGGCGATGGTAAGGGGGAGCAAGAATGAAATCGGATAAAATATCAGAAGCGGTAGTACGGCGTCTGCCTGTATATTTGCGTTATTTAAACGAGTTGGTTCAGCGTGAGGTGACAACGGTTTCCTCGCAGGAGCTGGGACAGCGACTGGATCTGAATCCGGCTCAAATCCGTAAAGATTTAGCTTATTTCGGTGATTTTGGTCGTAAAGGAATCGGGTATGATGTGTCTTACCTGATCGAGAAGATTCGTCACATTTTGAAAATTGATCAGCAAATTAATGTGGCTCTGGTGGGAGCCGGTAATCTCGGACATGCTTTATCGAATTATAACGCTTATTTGAAGGATAATATGAAAATTGTCGCTATTTTTGATGCCTATGGGCCCAAGATTGGCAGTAAAATTAATAGCCTGACCGTACAACCGATGGAAGAACTTACGGAAGCGGTTCAGAAAGAAAATATCCGTATTGGTATCATCACGGTGCCGGACACCGAAGCTCAGAATGTTGCCGACCAACTGATTGAATCGGGCATCGAGGCAATTCTGAATTTTGCGCCGACGATTCTAAAAACGCCTTCACATGTGCGGATTCATCATGCTGACTTTACAACGGATTTGCTCAGTTTGGCATATTATTTGGAGAACGGGAAGGAAGATGAGCTTGATGACAACGACGAATAAATGGGTAATCCACAATGGTAGATTTGCAGTAAACGAAGGGGCCAATTGGACTGTGGTTCAAGGGTATATGGTTGTTGAAAATGACAAGATTGTGCATATTGGTGAGACGCTGCCGGATGGTGACGAGAACCTGCCTAAAGTGGATGGAAAAGGACTGCTCTTCCTGCCGGGTCTGATCAATACGCATGGTCATGCAGCAATGTCCTTGCTTCGAGGTCATGGTGATGACCTGGCACTGCAAGTGTGGTTACAAGAAAAAATGTGGCCCATGGAAGCCAAAATGACTTCTGAGGACGTGTATTGGGGAGCATCACTTTCGGTGCTTGAGATGTTAAAAGGCGGAACCACGGCTTTCCTGGACATGTATGACCATATGGATCAGGTGGCAAAAGTGGTTGAACAGTCAGGGGCAAGAGCTGCGCTGGCTCGCGGTGTCATTGGACTGTGTTCGGAAGAAGAGCAGATGAGAAAGCTCGAAGAGTCCGCAGCATTTGCTCGTGAATGGAATGGACAGGCGAATGAACGCATTACAACCGTAATCTCTCCGCACGCGCCTTACACATGCCCTCCAGAATACATAGAGAAGCTTGTTCAGGTTGCGCATGATTTAAACCTGCCTCTCCATACTCACATGTCGGAGACGCTTCGTGAAGTGGAGCAGAATGTATCAGATTATGGCTTGCGTCCAGTGGCACATCTGGAGAAGCATGGCTTTTTCTCACGTCCTTCGCTCGTAGCGCATGCTGTGCATCTCAACGATGAAGAAATTGAGATTTTGGCACGTCATGATGTCGCTGTATCCCATAATCCGGGTAGTAACTTGAAGCTTGCATCCGGTGTAGCCCGTGTTCCTGCTTTGTTGAAAGCAGGAGTTACTGTATCCCTGGGAACAGACGGACCGGCAAGCAACAACAATCTGGATATGTTTGAGGAAATGAGACTTGCAGCTTTAATTCATAAAGGAGTATCCGGTGATCCTACCGCCGTACCTGCCGGGGAAGCGTTGCTTCTTGGAACAGCTTACGGTGCGAAGTCCATCTTCCTGAACGATACCGGAGCTTTGCAAGTTGGTAAAAAGGCTGATTTTATTGCGCTCAACATTGAACAGGCTCATTTCTATCCGCACACGGATTTGATTTCCCATGCAATCTACTCGGCTTCGGCGAAAGATGTGGAGCATGTATGGGTAGATGGCAAACAAGTCGTAAAACATGGTGAATGTTTAACACTGGATGAAGAGCGCATTTTGCGTGAATCCCAGTTGGCTTTTGATCAATTGCTTGCGCGTTAAGAGGAAAGGAAGTTCAACTCTTGAAGAAAAAAAAGAAGTGGATATGGATATCGTTGCTCATTCTTGTTCTGATTTTGATTGGACTTCAGCAATATTACGTCTATGTAACACAAGATCAGCGTAAAGAAGAAGCATTGGCTGTACAAGCCGCACAAGACCAGTTGGGGATTACATCGACTGATGAGCTTCGAAAGTACGTCTGGGGCGAGAAGAATGGCTCTGACAACATTTACTGGACGATGACAGCTAAAAACAAAGATAATCAGGACATTATGGTCTGGGTTAAGTTTGATAATAACAATCAGCCTGTTCAAGGCGCGGCAGGTGTGCACAGTGAGCTATTGCAGAACGGGATGTCCGAAACGCAGATTCGCAACCTTTTTAGCTCAGACGTTCCAGACGGTGAGATCAAACGAATCATGCCAGGCGTTGTGAACAATATCTATGTATGGCAAGTGTATTATAACGATGAGACGCATAACTATTATCGCTTTTACCGATTTAGCAACGGAGAGCAAGTAGATCTGGTATATACGTTACCGAACAGCTGACTTCGTCTTTCTTTCCTCCGTTAAGATCAATAGAACGGTCAACTCAACATAGTCTCACATAAAAACAAGCAAAAAACCGGCAGACGGGACACCGACTGAACCGGTTTTTCGCGTTGCAACCATTGAACATCAGTGAAATAGTTAAAATTATTAATTTATTCATATTTTCGCCTTCGAAATTGTATATACGATGTGATATACTCAGATATGTACTGGAGTTAACAAACAACGCAAATAAATCTGCAATAAACGTTGCAGACCATCATGTACAGCTAAATATACAAGCCTGTAGATTAAGGACGGGCTCATTTTGGGAGGGGTAATTCATTTGAAGCTGAAAGTATTGCCTATTGTTCTAACCGCCGTAGTTTCTGCCGTCCTGTTGTTTGGAGGTTGGTTCATATACCGTCAAGTAGCCGTACAGAGTCCGATTGAAAAGATGGTTACTCAGTACGAAGGTGTTAATAGCGTTCAGTTAACTATTAACCGCAATGATGTACAAATGAAACTTGATTTAAAGCCGAATGTAGATTTAGGTAGACTGGTGCAATATATTCATAGAGAAGGACAGAACCTGATCGGCTCCCGAGCGCTCAAACTGGATGTCGTAGACCACTCCAATGAGGCGCTTGAAAACTGGTGGGGAGATGCCATGTTTACCGTAGCTCAAGCGATGGAGAACAAACAATACGCCGAGATTACTCCGACGTTGTCCAAGATGGCTACAGGAGGAATTCAAGTCAATACGGCGATGGATGACAACAATGTTTATGTGAGTCTGAGAGACGGAGAAGCCAGCAAGTTCATTATACTGCCGCGTGTACCCGGTCAGATAGGAGTGTGGCCTAATGCCTAAATGGACAAAAGAAGCAGCCATAGGATTTGTCCCCGTTGTTATCATTTTTCTTGCTTTTATCGGTGTGAATATTGTTCCGATTCTGATCGCAGCATTGCTGGTTGGTGGGTTATTATTCATGATGCAGATGCGCGGCGGGATCACGGTAGGTGCCGGACAAGAGCGTAAACGGAAGAAAAAAGGACCTTCAAAACTGACGTTTGAAGAAATTGGAGGTCAGGATAGTGCCAAGCAGGAATTAAGAGAAGCGCTTGACTTTCTGATTCGCTATGAAGAAATACAGAAGTTCGGGATAAGGCCAATGAAAGGTATTCTGCTGACGGGCCCTCCGGGAACAGGGAAAACGTTGATGGCTAAAGCGGCGGCGCACTATACCGATTCGGTTTTTGTAGCTGCATCAGGAAGTGAATTTGTCGAAATGTATGTAGGTGTAGGTGCCAGCAGAATCCGGGATTTGTTTAAGGATGCCAGAACACGTGCCGCGAAGGAAAACAAGGAAAATGCTATCATTTTCATTGATGAGATTGATGTGATCGGCGGTAAACGTGAAGGCGGACAGCAGCGTGAGTATGATCAGACCTTAAATCAGTTGCTGACGGAGATGGATGGTATCTATACTTCCGACACGCCTAGGATATTGCTGATTGCGGCTACCAACCGCAAAGAGATGCTCGATAGTGCACTGACACGTCCAGGGCGCTTTGACCGTCACATTCAGGTGGATTTACCAGATAAAAAAGGTAGAAAACACATTCTGGAGCTACACGCGGTGAACAAACCCCTAACACAGGACGTGAATTTGGAAAAAACGGCGGAAGAGTCGTACGGCTTCTCAGGTGCACAGCTGGAAAGTGTCATGAATGAAGCAGCGATTTATGCGATGCGTGAAGGGCTGCTCAACATCGAACAGCGTCATCTGTCTTTTGCGATTGACAAGGTGATGATGGGTGAGAAAACCGATCGTGAGTCGAGCGTCGAGGAAAAGAAAAGAGTAGCCATTCATGAACTGGGGCATGCCATTATGGCTGAACTTGTGCGTCCTGGGAGTGTAAGCCAGGTAGCCCTTAGTCCACGCGGACAGGCTCTTGGATATGTGCGTCATAATCCGCAGCAGGAGCAGTTTCTGTATACGAAACGTTTTCTGGAAGAGCAGATCATGATTGCGCTGGGTGGTGCTGCAGCCGAGGAGATGTACTATGGCGGCCGTTCCACAGGTTCACGCAATGACTTTGAACAGGCGACGAATGTCGTACAGACGATGATGGCTTCCGGTTTAACGTCACTCGGGATTGTTAATATGGATATGGTCACTACCGAAGAGTTGATGAGAGAAAATAAAGTCATCCTTCAGGAACTGATGGAGCATACGAAACGCCGGCTTGAAGAACAACGGTCAATTTTCGACAATTCCCTCGACATTTTGATGCGGGAGGAAGTTTTGTCAGGGGAACAATTTCGTTGTCAATTTCGTGACAGTGCACGTTTACCAGCATAATTTCTTTATGCTGGTTATTTTTTTTTACATTTCAGTCGTGCTAAGATATTATTAGTTGTTGGGTCGAAATTTGTAATTTTCGGCGAACAGGGTACAATAGAGAAATAGAGAACCGAAAGGATGGAGTAGAACCATGTTTTTCAAAAAAATAGGAGTTGTCGGCGGCGGTACGATGGGGCAAGGAATTTCCCAGATGCTCGCAGCCAAAGGACTTGATGTGCTTTTGGTGGAACACACCACTCAGAAGCTGGATCATGCATATGACATGATTGAAACAAATTTGGATAAACAGCTTGAAAAATGGGCGATTACCAAAGCGGAGAAGAAATTGATCCTCTCCCGAATTACGAAAGTGGGACATTTGGCAGAACTGGGCTCTTGCGATATGGTTATTGAAACAATCTCGGAAGACCTGGAAGCTAAAAAAGCAGTCTTTAATCAATTGGATCAGGTATGTCCGAGCAATGTTATTTTGGCAAGTAACACGTCCACGCTGAGTTTGACCGAGCTTGCAAGCTCGACCAAGTACCCGGAGCGTGTTATTGGTATGCACTTTATTCACCCGGTTTCCCGGGTTGATCTTGTTGAGATTATTCGTGGTCTGAAAACATCCGATACTACGTTTGAAGAAACTCGCCGCTTTGTTGAAGAAGTTGTAGACAAAAAAGGCGTTATGATCTATGAATCCCCTGGATTTGTAACCTCCCGTCTGATCTGCTTGCTGATCAACGAAGCGCTTCATGTCCTGCAAGAAGGCGTAGCTTCTGCTGAGGACATCGATGATGCAATGCGTATCGGTTATAATTTCCAACATGGACCGCTTGAAATGGCTGACCGTTTCGGGCTGGATTCCGTTGAAGCAGCTCTCGAAAGAATGTTCCGTGAATTCGGAGAACTGAAATATCGTCCTTCGATTGTCCTGAAAAAAATGGTGCGCGCAGGTCATCTGGGCGTGAAAACAGGAGAAGGATTCTTCAAGTACGACAAGGATGGTGACCGTCTGTGAATATACTCGTAATTAACGCGGGGAGTTCCTCGCTCAAATATCAATTGTACAACATGGAAGATGAATCGGTACTTGCAAAAGGTCTGGTAGAGCGAATCGGGATGGATTCTTCCATTCTGACACATAAACCGACTGGCCGTGAGGAAGTTACGGAAGTCAGTGAGATTCTGGAACATACGACTGCAATTCGTAAAGTCATTGATTTGTTGACGCACAAGGAACACGGTGTGGTTGCTTCCGTTAGCGAAATTCAGGCCGTAGGTCACCGCGTAGTACACGGCGGTGAAGCTTTTAAAGAATCTTCTCTGGTAGATGATGCTGCAAAAGCGGAAATCCGTCGTTTGTTTGACCTCGCTCCACTGCATAACCCAGCAGCAATGATGGGGATCCGTGCGGCTGAAACAAATATGCCGGGTGTGCCTCAGGTTATGGTATTTGATACAGCATTCCATCAAACCATGCCCGAGCACGCTTATTTGTATGCTATTCCACGCGTACTTTACAAAAAATATAAAGTACGTCGGTACGGCGCACACGGTACATCGCATGATTACGTGAGCAAAGCGGCAGCCGAGTATCTCGGTCGTCCGGTGGAAGATTTGAAAATCATCACTTGTCACGTAGGTAACGGCGGCAGTGTGACGGCAGTTAAAGGCGGCGTATCGGTAGATACATCGATGGGTATGACTCCACTCGAAGGTCTGATGATGGGAACGCGCAGCGGTGACCTCGATCCAGCAATTGTGCCTTATGTCATGAACAAGGAAGAACTGAGCGTAAGCGAAGTAAGCTCCATGTTGAACAAACACAGTGGACTTCTGGCGATTTCCGGGATCAGCAGTGATATGCGTGAAATTACAGAAGGTATGGAAAAAGGCGAGCCAAACTCGACGCTGGCATTTGAAATGTATGAATATCGTTTGCGTAAATACATCGGTTCTTATGCTGCGGCGATGAACGGTGTAGACGTAATCGTATTTACCGCTGGTGTGGGTGAAAACTCCGTCGTTCTTCGTCAGAAAGTATGTGAGCAATTGACGTACCTTGGTGTTGAGCTGGATGAAGCGCTCAATGCTATCCGTTCGGGTGAGCCACGCCGCATTACAACTGAAAATTCAAAAGTGGACGTTCTCGTCGTACCTACGAACGAAGAATTGGTCATTGCACGAGATACACACCGAATCGTATTGAATTCTAAGTAATCTAACGGTAAAGTAAATACAGGATGACAATGAAGTGCAGAGGGCAGGTGCGAACCTGTCCGCTGCATTTTCAAATTTATGGAATCAAGGGGAGATATGGTCATGGATACGAATTGTGTAATTCGTAATGTGAACGAGCACGTGGGTGAGACAGTTACCATCGGCGCTTGGATTAATAACAAACGCTCCAGCGGTAAAATTCAGTTTTTGCAACTCCGTGATGGAACTGGATATATTCAAGGTGTAGTGGTTAAGAGTGAGGTCAGCGAAGACATCTGGAATGATGCGAAAAGCCTGACCCAGGAAAGCTCTGTCTATGTGACAGGTATTATCCGTGAAGAGCCACGCAGTGCGTCCGGCTATGAGATGACCGTAACTGGCGTCCAAATCATTCATTTGACGGAAAACTATCCTATTACACCGAAAGAGCACGGTGTGGATTTCTTGATGGATCATCGCCATCTGTGGCTTCGTTCCACCAAGCAGCGTGCTGTAATGGTGATTCGGGCAGAGATTATTCGTGCAGTTCAGCAGTTTTTTGATGGTAACGGATTCACGCAGGTGGACCCGCCGATCTTGACACCTTCCTCAGCCGAAGGAACAACGAACTTATTCCATATCAAATATTTTGATGAGGATGCATATCTGACGCAAAGTGGACAACTGTATATGGAAGCCGCGGCAATGGCACTCGGTAAAGTATATTCCTTCGGTCCAACGTTCCGTGCAGAGAAATCCAAAACTCGTCGTCACCTGATCGAATTCTGGATGATTGAGCCGGAGATGGCATTTGTCGACCATGAGGAAAGCTTGCGCGTACAAGAGAAATTCATCGCACATGTCGTTCAATCCGTGGTGAAAAATTGCCGTGCTGAGCTGGAGTCCATCGGACGTGACGTTTCCAAATTGGAAGGCATCACAGCTCCGTTCCCGCGTATTACGTATGATGAAGCGATTGAGTTCTTGAATGGACAAGGCTTCGACATTCCTTGGGGTGAAGATTTCGGTGCACCGCATGAAACAGCGATTGCGGAAAAATACAATACCCCTGTATTTATTACGCACTACCCGGCTGGAATCAAAGCGTTTTACATGAAACCAGATCCAAATCGCCCTGAAGTTGTTCTGTGTGCCGACATGATTGCGCCGGAAGGGTACGGGGAGATCATTGGTGGATCGCAGCGTATCGATGATCCAGAACTGATGCAACAGCGTTTTGAAGAGCACAACCTTTCGGATGAAGCGTACCAGTGGTACCTGGATCTGCGCAAATACGGATCGGTGCCTCACTCCGGTTTCGGTCTGGGATTGGAGCGCACGGTAGCTTGGATCTGTGGACTTGACCATGTTCGTGAGACTATTGCATTCCCTCGTATGCTCTATCGTCTGTACCCTTAATGCTTAACGGAAAAGAGTATATGGAAGACGTGTCCTCCAAAGCCTGGTTAAGCGGTGCAGCTTACGGTATGGCTTCAGGTACTGCTCAACTACCGTATGCCTTACTACGTTTTTATCATCAGCTTGGATTGTCCGATACTGAGGTTCTACTTCTCATTCAATTACTGGGCTTCCGTCAGGCGGAATTCAATGAATTTCCAACCCTTGAAGAGCTTGCTACACGAATGGGACTTGCTCCTGAAGGCATTGCCAAAATGTTGCAGCGTCTGATGAGGGATGGATACATTACGATAGATGAGCATCGGGACGAAGAACGGGATATTCAGTATGAACGTTATGACCTGCACGGCTTGTATGCCAAGCTTGCGATGTGTACAGCGGAAGATGCAGCTCATGCCCGGTCAGAACAACAAAAAGCCAATACTTCACGTCCAGATTCGAACAGTGTTCAAAAAGAAGAGGAAGAGCGAAATATGTTCTCTATTTTTGAAAAAGAATTTGGTCGTCCTCTCTCGCCAATGGAGTGTGAAACGATATCCAGCTGGCTGGATCAGGATCGCTATCAGGAAGAACTTATTCTGATGGCTTTGAAGGAAGCGGTATTTGCAGGAAAAGTGCATTTCAGGTACATCGACCGAATTTTGCTGGAGTGGAGCAGGAATCGTGTTAAAAATGTACAGGATGCCAAAGCGTATACGCAACGTTTCCGCAATGGCGGACGTTAAATGAATAAACAGGCCAGAAGTTATTCTGTGCCTGTTTTTTGATATTATTTTGCTCCATAATATACTTCTTAGTAGCTATATGTAAGTCCATATCACGTATTTCGAGGGGATTTTAATACCCCTAAGAGAGACTGTTTATAAAAAAGTTAATAAAAATTGCAGGGGTCAGTTGACCAGTCGTCGTCTATAGAATTGGAGAGGAGGGGAGAGTTATTGACGAAGCGCTCGTAATTGAACAAATCCGTCAAGGGGATGCATCCCAAATGCGTGTTCTGATCGACAAATACAGCCAGCATGTCTATCATGTTGCGTATTCTGTCTTACGTAATGATCAGGATGCACAGGATGCCGCTCAGGAGGCGTTCATTCAGATTTATAAATCTCTCCCTGACTACCGATCAGAAGGGTTCAAGACGTGGATCTCACGAATTGCTTTTCACAAGGCTATTGATGCCAAACGCAAGCTGGGCAGACGGAGTGCTGAAGATCTGGGCGGAGATGAAACGGTAGTGAACCTGCCCGGACGGGACGAAGACGTTTTAGCCCGTGTCATTCGTGAAGAGCGGCAGGAGAAACTTCGTGAACGGATTAATCAGCTGCCTGTTCAGCACCGGGATATTATTACCGCTTATTATCTGAGCGAGAAAAATTATGAGCAAATTGCCCATGAAGCTCAGGTTGCTGTAAAAACGGTTGAATCAAGGTTGTACCGGGCCAGACAGTGGATTCGAAGTCATTGGAAGGAGGAAGAGTGGCGTGAGTAAAAAAGAAATGTATACCATCCAGCAATGGACGGATTATATCGAAGGCCGAATCAGCGGCAAACAGGCGATTCTGATGGAGCAGTTTCTCCTGAATGAACCAGACGCAATGCAAGATTACCTTGAAGCTTTGGATATGGAGCGAAACTACCCTGAATTACCGAATTCAGTTGATTTTACAGACTCCGTAATGAACCGAATTGAGAGAATGGCGCCCGATGGCCAGACACGACATTCTCGAGGTGAACGAAACCGCCGATGGTTTGAACATAGAGTATTCCACTATGCCGTAGCAGCCTGTTTAACATTGATTTTTCTCTCTTCCGGACTGTTTGACAAGGTAGCCCCTTATCATAAATTCCAAGAAGGTGACACTGCAGGCTCATTTACCGAGAAATGGACTGAGGCAGCTACCTCATGGCTGGATAATTTCAAACCCAAACCTTGATTGGTTTCACATGGCCTGAATAGAAAGGATGACGACTGTGCATTCAGATCGTAATAAATTACTTGCATTTTTATTAAATCTGTTCCCTGGGCTTGGGTTCCTCTACTGGCGGCGAACGGCCCGAGCTGTAGTTTACCCGTTATTGTTTTTTGGAACGGGCATTGGTTTTGTCATGCTGGCCTATTTGGTCGGTGATAAGGATCTACTAGTCTTTGGATTATTAGGTGTGATTTTTATCTGGTGTCTCAGTATGCTAGACATGATTATTGTGTTGCTCTCTGCACCTTCCGTCCGAGAAATGTATTACAACGGACAAGGTATGCATTATGGTCATCCTGAACATCATCAAGGTTCAACCTATCCAGAGGGTTATGTTAGAGAACAAGGACCAATGGGGGCTATAAATCAGAATGACATGCATCGCCAGGGTACTGAGGGTGAGCATGAATATGGTGGATTTCCTGATGGGGCAACCTTTACGGGACCTCACCCCATGTACCGTAAGGGAAGTGAAGGGGAGCGTTTTTTCACCATTTTGCTTTCATTTGTGCCTGGTCTTGGACATTTACATCTTGGATTGCTTCACCGGGGCTTATCCTTTTTGATCGCATTTTTTGGTTCATTCGCCATGATGGTGTTCGTATCCGCCATTACAAACGAATCTATATTTTTGATGTTTTTGCTCATTCTGCCTGTAATCTGGGTATACTGCATGTTCGATGCGGTCCAGCATGTACATCGCAAGCAGGCTGGTGAAGTGTTACAGGATCGAACGTTATTTGAAGAGCTCGAGACAGGCAGAATTATGGGCAAGCGTAGCAAAGTGCTGGCCACACTGCTCTCTGCTTTTCCGGGTGCAGGGCATATGTATCTCGGATTGCAAAAAAGAGGATTGCAACTGATGTTTCTGTTCCTCGGTAGCATCTACATTCTGGATCTGCTTCGTTTATCCGTCTTCCTGTTTATGATTCCATTGATCTGGTTCTATAGCTTCTTTGACGGACTACAATGCTCAAGTCGGTATGGACGTGAACCGCTTAGCGATCAGCCGGTCTTCAAAGATTGGGTTCGACATCAGCGTTTTATCGGAATGGGGATTGCGGCTCTTGGTTTGTACTATTTAACGATCCGCCTGATTATTCCGCAATTAAACGAGATGTTCCCGAATGTGTTCCTGACGTATGAGATTCGTTCGTATTTGAACACGGTTATCGTTTCATTTTTGCTCATCTTCGGTGGGCTAAAGTTGTTATTTGGAAAACAGCGTGAGTCTACTGCTGAGGCATCGATTGCCAATGCAAATCACACGAAGGATGATGAGTTGGAGAGTCTCTTTTTATTCAAGGATCGAGATAAACGATGATCCGGATACAAGGAATGGTATTAAAGCAAAACAAAACACACCAGGGCTGATCCAAAGCCGCTGGTGTGTTTTTTAATAATCTATTTTTGTGCACCTTTAAGCAAAAGCTGGCGGTACATCACTTCGAATAAAAATTCAAAAGCTTCCAGATGACGCTTCGCCTCAAAAGCATCCTTACCCCAAGCATAGATGCCATGATTGCGGAGCAGAATTCCTGGAACACTGGCATCCAGTGCATCCGGTACCAATTCGGCGATGGAAGGAATATGTGCGAAGTTGGGCAGAACCGGAACACGAATGGCTGCATTTTCTTCCCAAATGTTAAAGGCTTTGATCAATTCAATGCCTTGAATCGGCACATGACCTTCGTCACCAAAAAATTCACTGATCAAGTTGTTAAATACCGTATGCACATGGAATACCGCTCCACAACCGGTTAGACGATAGATTTCACAGTGAATCAGCGTTTCGGCGCTCGGCTTCAATGTAGTCGCTTCGATCGCTTTGCCTTCTTTATCAACAAAAAGGAAATCTTCCGGTGTGCGCAGAGACTTGTCTTTGCCAGAGGCGGTCACCGCAAAATAAAATTGTTCCGGGTCGAATTCGCCCACCCGCATCGAAAGGTTGCCGCTTGTGCCAGGAAACCAGTTCCGGCTTGCAAATAAAGCTTTGACATCCGCCAGCTCCTCTAGAACCTGACGTTTATGTTCCAGTGTAATCTTTTCAAAACCCATGTCTACAGCACTCCTTGTGATTGCTTCTGCTTCATATCTTCAATGATGTCATAAAAGGTCGTAAACGGCACATGATCTACACCAAGTTCTACACATTTATCCGTCAGAATGGAGCGGGAGTAGACCAGGTCTGCAATTTTAGCTCCTTCGAAGTCTGTTAGACTGTCCCCGATCAGAATCCGGTTATACTGTTCTTCTGGAAACGTGCGAATTACGGTCGTTTTACACATTCCGCAGCCGTTGTTGCAAGGGGGCTGACAGGGATGCGGCCATTCAATGCGAATGTATTCACCGGAGAAATCTGCACCGTTACAGTATACATGATCCTGCGGAATGCCGAAGGGGGCGAGTAACGGCTCAATGAAAAAGTCCATGCCACCGCTGGTCACATTGAATTCGATGTCCTCACTGCGAACATACTCCAGAAATGCTTGGAATCCTTCGCGGATGCCTGCTTGTCCAAGGACAAATTCAACAATTTCATCTTTTTGCGAGGAAGGCAGGAGAGCAAACATGGCCCCCACCCCTTCGCGAAGAGATATTTTTTGTTCAATCGTGTCTTTCATGATGGCATCGATGCCTTCTGGTTTGAAGTGTTTCATAATGGCGACAATGTTGTCTGAGAGCGTAATGGTTCCGTCAAAATCACAGAAAATTGCTGTTTTCTTATCTGATCTCATCGTTCTCCACCCCACAGATCAAGTGCGCTTTTCAGCTCGGGGTGCTCGGTAGCATACTCGGCCAGTGGAATGGAGCGTCCAGCGGCTTCAATGGCTTGCAGGAACGCACGTCCACCTGCTTCGGTTCCCATCGGATGTCCGTGAATTCCGCCCCCGGCATTGACGATCACATCCTTGCCGAAGTCTCTCAGAATCATCGGAACAAGCCCTGGATGAATGCCTGCTGAAGGCACTGGCATACTTGTTCTTACAGGTAGATCGGATGTGAGCAATTGCTCAGTGATCGCCATATTTTCTTCCTTCGGCATCGTAACCGAGCCATATGGTGAAGGGAAGAGCACGAGATCAGCACCGGCGAGACGCATTAACTGTCCCAATACCACGGACGCGGAAATACCGTAATGCGGTGATGGATACAAGGCACCGGCAAGTGCAGGGTGAGCCATGATTGGCACGTTAATGTCAGGATCACTGCTTAGTTCATGCAACACATCATAACCATAGGACAGCACATTAAAGAGCAACGCATTGGCTCCTGCGCCGATGGCACGTTCAGCCTGTTGTTTCAAACGGGAGGTAGGTCCCGTCAAATTAGTGGCGTATAGAAGTTTTTTGCCTGTTTCCTGGCGAGCCTGTTCGGCCGCCTTCATGCAGACCTCAACTCTTTTTTCAATCGGTGTAAGCTTGTTCTCAAACAGGATCTCGTCATCCTTGATCAGATCAACGCCCCCAAGAGCCTGACGGATAAACTGCTCCCGAAGTTCTTCAGCATTAAGTCCAATAACCGATTTGAAAATACTCATCAATAACGGACGATCATGAACTCCAAGCAGGTCTCGCACACCGCTAAGCCCAAACTTCGGTCCCGGGAAAGCGCGCAGGAAGTGATCTGAAAATCCGAGATGATCCAGTTTAATACGCCCGTCCATCGAGATTTTGCCAAAAACGGTGACAAGCAAAGCTGGGATATCTTGACTAAAGTTAATATCCGGATATCCAATGGTGATATCTGCATAACGTTCTCCAGGTGCTAACCCTTCGGCTTCATGAACCTCAACCTTGATCACTTCACCCAGATGTTTTTGCATGGCTTCCCGCTGAGCCTGAGGCAGCTCCGTCCAGCTACCCACGGTCATACCTATGGCAATGGATTGAGCTTTTTTGTGAAAATCGGCATGATCATCATGCAGACGATATGTGGCAGTACACATGTTATTCATGTTTTAAATCTCCTTCCAATGCAGCTCCCATCTCGCGAGAGCGTTCTGCACAGCGGTTCACAGCTGCAATCACATTTTCAAAGAAGTCACCTTCATCGAGCGTTTTCAGAGCAGCCTGAGTCGCACCTCCTGGGGAGGTGACATCACTACGAAGTTTCATCGGTTCAAGACCCGTTTGCTGTACCATCCGAGCTGCACCAAGCACCGTCTGAACGGTTAGGTCACGAGACTGCTGACCAGACAAGCCACCGCGGATTCCGGCTGCAATCATGGCTTCCATTAGATAGTATACATAGGCAGGTCCGCTGCCGGAAATACCCGTGAGCACTTCGAGTTTGTCTTCTGGCACAATCGTTACGATGCCTACAGCTTCGAAAAGGGTCATGACGGTACTGCGCTGTTCATCGGTAATCTCTGCAGAGAAAGCAAGTCCGGTGGCACCAAGTCCAATGGTGCTGGAGGTGTTAGGCATCGTTCTTGCAATCGGCTGTTTGCGGCCAAGCAGGCTCTGCATCGTACGGATCGATAGTCCAGCTATAACGGATACGATCAGCTGATCCGGGGACAACAGGGGTCCCAGTTCACGAAGCGCAGCAGCGGCATCTTTGGGTTTCATACACAGCACAATCACAGGGGAAGAGGAAAGGATATCCAGCGATTGTGAGGCCGTTCCGGTATGCACGGCATAACGTGTGCTCAGCTCCTCCTGACGTTTCAGGTTGCTGCGATTCACCATCGTAATATCCTGGGGACGAACGACAAGGCGGGAAATGAGCCCACGTACGATGGCTTCAGCCATCGCACCTGCTCCGTGGAAAGTAATCTTTTGTTGTAGTAGTGTCTGTTGCTCTTGGCTCATGTATATCGTTCCTCCTATATAACTGGTACTTAATATTATTGACGAATCTGACCGTTGCCGGTAATCCGGTATTTAGTTGATGTCAAAGCAGGAAGCCCCATTGGACCCCGTGCATGAAGCTTCTGTGTACTAATTCCGATCTCGGCGCCGTATCCGAATTCGAATCCGTCGGTGAACCGAGTGGAAGCATTATGATAGACAGCCGCCGCATCGACTTCTTGCATAAACCGCTCTGCATTCGCGACATCACGGGTCACAATGCATTCGGAATGCTTCGTTCCATAGTGTGCAATATGCTGCAGGGCTTCATCCAGATTTTCCACAACGCGGATGTTCAAAATATAATCGTTATACTCGGTTGCGTAATCTTCCTCTGTGGCCTGGGCCGCTGTCGGAACAAGGCGACGCACCGTTTCACAACCTTTTAGAACAACACTTGCTTCACGGAAGCGCTCAGCCAGAGTTGGCAGATGCTTTTCTGCATAGTTCGCATGTAGCAGCAAGGTTTCCATAGAGTTACATACCGATGGGCGCTGTGCTTTGGCATTGATAGCAATGTCTGTCGCCATGGCTTCGTCTGCTGATTCATCCACATAGGTATGACAGATGCCAGCACCCGTCTCAATGACCGGTACGGTTGCATTCGCAACGACAGTACGAATCAGTGAAGCACCACCGCGTGGAATGATAACGTCCAGCAGTCCGTTCAGCTTGAGCATTTCGTCAACGGAAGAACGATCTGCATCTTCTACTAACTGAAGTGCATCTGCAGGCATTGCCGTAGTTGCCAGCGCTTGATGAAGCACCTCAACAATTTTCCGATTGGAGGAAAGAGCAGAGGAGCCGCCGCGCAGGAGCACAGCATTGCCTGTTTTGAGACATAGGCCTGCAGCGTCAACCGTCACGTTAGGACGAGCTTCATATATAATGCCAATCAGGCCAATCGGAACTCTTAATTTTTCGATATGCAGGCCATTCGGACGTGTAAAAGTTTCCAGCACTTCGCCCACAGGATCGGGTAATTCCGCGATCTGACGTAAGCCTTCAGCGATGCCTGTGATGCGCTCTTTATTCAGTGCCAGACGATCCAGCATGGATTCAGGAGTGCCTTGTTCTCTGCCGCGATCCAGATCTTCCACATTTGCAGTAATGATGGCATCCGTCGAAGCAATCAAGGCGTCAGCCATAGTGCGCAGTGCGGCGTTCTTCTGTTCCGTGCTCAGCCGATTTAAATCGGTGACGACAGCTTTGGCTTTACTTGCTTTTTCTCGAACTTCACTCATCTTAAATCCTCCTCTAGTTCAGCTATTATTTTAACGTAATCCATTCATCGCGATGAATCACTTCAAGTCTATGGATGCTGTTCAGCTGTTTCATGACCTCGCCGCTGGGCAGCCCTGCGATCTGACGAAGCTGATCATCATCGTAATTGACGATCCCGCGTCCCAGTAGCGAGTCATCGGGGCCAAGCACCTCGACAACATCACCCGCATGAAATGTTCCCAGAACACGTTTCACGCCCACGGGAAGCAAACTATGCCCGCCGTGAACGAGTGCTTCTTCGGCACCATGATCCACAACAACTGTCCCAAGGGGAGTGGACATGAAGCCAAGCCACTGTTTTTTGCGAGAGAGTGAAGCCAGCTTGGTCTCAAAATAAGTTCCTTTTCCGATTCCATCCAAAGCGAGTTGCATGTCCCCAGGTTCTTTCACACTGCCAACAAAAACAGGAACACCTCCGCGTGTGGCAACTTTGGCCGCGTCCACCTTGGAGCGCATACCGCCTGTGCCTACAGCTGATCCCGAACCGCCGGCATATGCATATATCTCGGCTGTGATTTCAGGTATACGGTCGTATCGCTTCGCGGCAGGGTCTTTGCGTGGATCAGCGGTGTACAATCCATTGGTATCTGTAACGATGATCAGATGCTGTGCCTTAACCAGATTGGCAACTAGCGCAGATAACAGATCGTTATCACCGAATTTCAATTCGTCGACAGATACAGTATCATTTTCGTTGAAAATCGGAATGACCCGCTGTTTCAGCAGTTCCTCTACGGTCATACCCGCATTTCCCATGCGTTTACGGCTGTGGAAGTCGGTACGGGTCAGTAAGATTTGCGCTGTAGTAACGCGGTGCGCCGCAAAAGCCTGTTGATATGCCTGCATCAGCAAAGCCTGCCCAACCGCCGCAGCCGCTTGTTTCTCATGTAATTGTTTGGGACGCTGAGGGTACCCGATCTCCCGAAATCCGGCAGCAACGGCACCAGAAGTGACGAGAAGCACTTCGTGGCCTTGAGCAACAAGCGAAGCCATTTCATCTGCGAAAAAGGATATTGCCTGGCGATCCAAGCCGCCTTCTTCAGTGGTTAATGAGCTGCTTCCGATTTTAACGACAATACGTGAAGTCATGATTTCACTTCCTTAAACATAATTAATCAGTGATTGCGAAGCAGTCTGCTTAGGTACAAAAAAAACTCCCGTCCTTTGGTTAAAAAAGGACGAAAGTTCGTTACTTCCGCGGTACCACCTTTATTGATGATCATGATCAGATCATCCGGCTCATGCCCTGTAACAGAAGGCACTGTCCTGTACACAACAGGCCGCTCAGGGGTAGGTTTCGGAGAGAAGCCGCGGTAAATTCTTGCAGCCAGATGGAATTTACTCTCTGTGCGCAACTGATTCTCTCTTACTGGTCCCGTCATCACGTTTCGTTCACTATTTCTTATAACATACCATGGAAAGTAGGCATATGCAAAGAGATTGTAGCCATATGTTCAGCTTTCACTTATTTGAAAAGATGAAGCTTCCCAATTCGCTCCGCCGCTTCACGCAGTCGTTGCTCATCACTCAGAAGACCAATGCGTACATAACCTTCCCCGCGGGAGCCAAAACCGATACCAGGCGCGACAGCAACCTTCGCTTCTCGTAACAAAATCTCAGACAGACCAGAGGAGGTATAACCTTCCGGCACAGGTAACCATCCAAAGAATGAACCTTCCGGCTTGGACGCTTGCCAACCGATCGCGTTAAGCGCCTGGTAAAATGCATCACGACGAGATTCGTATCGTGCGACCAGTGAAGTGACACAGTCCTGCGGGCCTGTCAGAGCTTCCGCAGCGGCAGCTTGGATACCGCCAAACAGGCTGACATAGATATGATCCTGTAGCAGATTGATTTTGGAGATAATCTCCGCGTTCCCCAGCGCGAATCCGACACGCCATCCCGCCATATTATACGTTTTGGAGAGGGTGTAGAACTCGATGCCTACCTCTTTGGCTCCTGGAGCTTGCAAGAAGCTGATAGGACGCCGCCCGTCATATCCAATCGCACCATAAGCAAAATCACTGGCAATGACTATCTGATTCTGAATTGCAAATTCTACAGTATCCTCGTAGAAGGATAGCGGAGCCGTGGCCGAGGTTGGGTTGTTGGGATAGTTCAGGAACATAAGCTTGGCCTTTTGCCGGTCATCAGCAGAGATAGCCTCGTAGTCGGGTAGAAACGCGTTTGAATTTAATAGAGGCATGAAGCTCATGCGCGCCTGCGCAAGAGCAACGCCTGACCAATAGTCAGGATACCCTGGATCGGGAACCAGACATACATCCCCGGGATTCAATAAGACTTGAGGTAATTGAACCAGTCCGGTTTTGCCACCAAAAAGAATAGCGACCTCGTTCTCGGGATCAAGATCAACGTTGTAATCTTCCTTGTAACGCTTGGCAACGGCTTCCTTCAGGAAGGCATACCCGCGAAACGGAGAGTATTTGTGATAAAGCGGATTTTCAGCTGATTGCTGTAAAGATTGAATAATATGCTGGGGTGTAGGGGTGTCAGGATTACCCTGTCCCAGATTAATGACATCATGGCCACTTGCGATTTCGCGGTTTACATTTTGAACAAGAGTAGCAAAAAATTGCGTTGGCAGTTGTGACATGACATTTGCAGACGGGATTGGAAAGGCTGAAAGAGAAGATCTATGTTCTGAATTCGTCATCGTATATATCACTCCATGATGTTCATTTATGGCAAAACGTTCTCATTAATTTATCACGTCAATCCCGAGCTGTATAGAGGGAGATAGAAGTGAGGAAGAACATTTTTGTACAAAAGGGAAATTAAAAATTCAAGTATTTCCATTAGAAGAACTGATGCTATATTCAAGTGATGCACAGATATGTGACCAGTTGCTGGAGAGGTTACCTGAACTGTTAGGTAGTCATACGAGTTAATACGGTTGCGAATTTTCTAGGGATCAAGCTATGATATCAAGTATTACGGTTCGGAGGAGTGTTGGGTCATGACTGAACAAGGGGAAATGCGGGTTGTTTTGATTCAAGGGGATATTAAACTGGGAGATCCGGAAGCTAACCATCAACATATGCAGAGGTTGCTTGAACACGCATTGGAGCAATATCCGGATGCAAAGCTGGCCGTGCTTCCCGAAATGTGGAACACCGGATATGCTTTGCCGCAAATTCATGAACTTGCTGACCCGGATGGGCAAACGTCAAGGGAATGGCTGTCTGCTTTTGCGAAAAAACATCAAATCTCCATCGTGGGCGGTTCGATTGCGGAGAAGCGTGACGGACAGATCTACAATACGATGTATGCTTATAATGAGGAAGGAACAGAAGTATCACGTTATGATAAACTTCATTTGTTTCGTCTGATGGATGAGGAAAAATACTTGGAGCCGGGTGCGCAGCCTGAAATGTTCGAACTCGGCAACGGTCTGACGGCCGGGGCATCGATCTGTTATGATATTCGGTTTCCGGAATTAGCTCGAACCCTCGCTCTGAATGGCGCACGTGCATTAATTGTGCCTGCCGAATGGCCTAATCCGCGTCTGCATCACTGGCGTACATTATTGACTGCTCGGGCTATCGAGAACCAGATGTATGTTATTGCATGTAACCGCGTGGGCAAAGGGGGAGATACTGAATTTTTTGGGCACTCCATGATCGTCGACCCGTGGGGAGAGATCGTAGCTGAAGGCGGTGAAGGCGAAGAAATTGTATCGGGAGTCATCCGTCCTGGTTTGGTTGACGAAGTTCGCGGACGCATCCCGGTGTTTGAGGATCGCAGACCAAGCATTTATTTTAGCGGGAAGTAATTTAGAAACTCAAACGTTACTCTGTCAGCCGCATTTTGATCTGAAAACTTTGAATATGCTGTTTATCGCTCCAGCAGGCGGGTAATAATAACTATCCCGTCACCAAGGAGGATGATCAATCAATGGACAACCATGTGAAAGATACGCTCAGGAGACTGGAACAAGGCAACAGAAGGGTAGATCACTTAAGGGCATTCTTAGAGAATGAGACAGGAGGCTTGTCACCCCCTGAGAATTCGCAGGAAGAAGGCCGTGCCATGGATCAACAGAACAGGCTGACAAGTGATCGTAATCTGCGAAGGTAAAGGGTAGAATTATGCTTGCGCAGAATAACTGAAGGTTACGAATTAAGATGATGTGAGATATGCTATATAAGCTATGATATATGCAATTATTTGACACAAGATAAAGTTAAGCGGTATGACAGTGACAGTGAAATGAAGGTTGATGCGTGAATAGCGAGTGCTTACTTGTCATGATTTTATGTATTAACAAGCAACATTGTACTGTAACAAAAGATGCTACATTGTTTGTGGATCAGTTGTTTAGCTGGTCTGTAAACGAAAAAAAGCTGTCCCGTAGTCATTAGACTATGTGGACGGCTTTTTTGGTAAGAGCTTATAAGTGTTCTCGTCATCTTGTGATTGCACAATGCAAATCATAAATGCACGAGCTTGTTGCAGCATCGGTTTAATCTGTCTTGGAAAGCTCCGCAACGGTTTGTTGGAAAGTTTGTATAAAAGCTTCGGCTGCCTTGGATAGAACTCGCCCTTGACGATAGGCGACGACAAGCGTACGACTTGGCGTTGGGTCGGCAAGCGGGACATATACAGGCACGAACTCGCTGCGGGGTGCACGGGCGATAAAACGGGGTACCAGAGTGATGCCCATGCCTGTTGCCACCAGCGATTGCAATGTTTCAATGTTGGTGCTCTCAAATACCACCTGTGGGTCAAAACCGGCCTGTTCGCAGAGATCAAACGTCAGCTTGCGGAAGCCCTGTCCTTTTTTTAGTACAACAAAGGGTTCATCCCGAAGCTCATCAATCCGCACAGGCTGCAGATTGCCCGGGGTTCCCCGATGTGCCAAAGGGTGGTTCGGCGGTACTGCCAGATCTATACGTTCCTCGCCAATCGTGACATAAGACAAGCTGGACTCCTGCAAGGGTAGAGAGAGCAGGCTGAGGTCAGCTTTGCCACTGGCTGTTAATTTTTCGAGTGTAACCCCGGAATCTTCTAGTAAAGTAACTTCGATGTCGGGGTAAGCTTGTTGAAAGGCTGGGAGCACATGAGGAAGCAGATGAGAGCCGGTAATCGGCATACTGCCTACAACAACCTTTCCTTTGCGAAGCTGCGAGATATCCGACATTTCCTGACGCAACAGCTCCATGGCATCAACAATCTTTTGGGCCTGCTCAACAAAAGTAACTCCCGCGTGTGTCAGCTCAACAGTGCTTGTATTCCGTTGAAAAAGCAATACGCCAAGTTCCTTCTCAAGTTTGGACAGTTGCTGACTGAGTGAAGGCTGGGCAATATGTAATTTTTCTGCGGCTCTTGAGAAGTTCCGTTCAGCAGCAATCTGCAGTGTATATTGAAGTTGTCTGAATTCCATAATGATCCGTCATTCCTTTCATCGATGTCGTTATTATACCATTAAAGCGCAAGGGTTCGTTATTCTTATCAGGGAAGCATGGCCCTGACAGAATTCAAAAAGAGAAATTAAAGCATTGACAGGGCCAAGACATGCACGTAGTATAAGTCATATATGATAATGATAATTGTTATCAATTGAAGCCTCTGTACCCTGCAGTGGTTTATTGCTGTTTGTCTTATTATAGGTTAAACCTATTACATCTATAGATATTATATCTTGGAACAATGAAGGACGGGGTGATATATTTATGTCATTCAAGAGCTTCACTTTTACACGAACATGCAAGAAGCTCTTCCAAGGACCGAACTTATGATGAGGTGAAAATGATGAGTAAAAAAACGATGTTTGAAAAAATTTGGGAAAACCACGTAATTCATCAGGAAGAAGGAAAACCAAGCATTCTGTATATTGACCTGCATCTTGTACACGAAGTAACATCCCCGCAAGCATTTGAAGGACTTCGCCTGAGCGGTCGTAAAGTTCGCCGTCCAGAGCTGACATTTGCAACGATGGATCATAACGTGCCAACGAAGGATCGTTTTAACATTACAGATCCGATCTCCAAACAGCAAATTGATACTTTGTCTCAGAACTGCCGTGATTTCGGCGTGAAGTTGTACGATCTGGACACGATCGATCAAGGCGTTGTACACGTTATGGGACCTGAACTGGGACTGACTCATCCGGGTAAAACGATTGTATGCGGCGACAGCCATACATCTACTCACGGGGCATTTGGTGCACTTGCATTTGGTATCGGAACAAGTGAAGTGGAACATGTTATGGCAACACAATGTTTGCAACAAGCAAAAGCAAAAACGATGGAAGTTCGTTTTGTCGGCAAACGTAACCCGGGTGTTACGGCTAAAGACATGATCCTCGCGGTCATTGCCAAATATGGTACGGACTTCGCTACAGGTTATGTTATCGAGTATACAGGCGAATCCATCCGTGAACTGAGCATGGAAGAGCGAATGACTGTATGTAACATGTCTATCGAAGGTGGAGCAAGAGCAGGACTGATCGCTCCGGATGAAACAACGTTTGAATATCTGCGTGGACGCGAGTATGTTCCTACAGGTGCAAAGTTTGATGAAGCTGTTGCGGCGTGGAAAGAGCTTGTGACGGATGAAGGTGCGGAGTTTGACCATGTCGTTGAAATCGATGTGGAAACGCTGATCCCACAAGTAACCTGGGGTACTAGCCCAGGCATGGGTACAGACATTTCTTCGAAAGTTCCTGTACCTGCAGAATTGCCTACTGAAAATGAACGTAAAGCGGCTGAAAAAGCACTTGAATATATGGGTCTTACACCTGGAACGCCAATTTCCGAAATCCCGGTTGATTATGTATTTATCGGTTCTTGCACCAACGGGCGGATTGAGGATTTGCGCGCAGCGGCGAAAGTTGCCAAAGGACATAGCGTTTCCAGCAATGTAACTGCCATCGTAGTGCCAGGTTCTGGTCGCGTTAAAATCCAGGCTGAAAAAGAAGGATTGGACAAAATTTTCACAGAAGCCGGTTTCGAATGGCGTGATGCAGGGTGCAGTATGTGCCTTGCGATGAATCCGGACGTACTGCAACCAGGACAACGTTGCGCATCGACTTCCAACCGTAACTTTGAAGGACGTCAAGGTCGCGGAGGACGTACGCATCTGGTTTCACCAGCAATGGCAGCAGCCGCAGCGGTGAAAGGTCATTTTGTAGACGTACGTGACTGGAATTTCAAAACAGAAGCAGCGATCTAAGCGATAATCGCCAGAAGGGAGAACGGAACATATGGAAGCATTTCAAACACTGCAAGGCATCGTGGCACCGGTAGACCGGGTCAATGTAGATACAGACGCAATTATCCCGAAACAATTTTTGAAGCGGATTGAACGCACCGGATTTGGACAGTTTTTGTTCTATGAATGGCGTTTTGATGAAGAGGGAAACAACAATCCTTCCTTCGAAATGAACAAACCGCGTTATGAAGGAGCATCAATTCTGATTTCTCGTGCTAACTTTGGTTGCGGCTCTTCTCGTGAGCATGCACCATGGGCCATTATGGACTATGGATTCCGTTGTGTCATCGCACCGTCATTTGCGGATATCTTCTATAACAACTGTTTCAAAAACGGGATTTTGCCGATTAAACTGTCTGAAGAGCAGGTAGAAGACTTGTTCCAGCGTACTGCAAACCATGAAAATTATGAGATGAATGTGAATCTGGAAAACAAAACGATTACAGATGCACACGGATTGCACATCGATTTTGATCTGGATGAACACCGTCGTCAGTTCCTGTTGCAAGGACTGGATGACATCGGTCTGACACTTCAACATGATGATGCGATTACTGCTTATGAAGAGCGTCATGCGGCCAAACTTTTTGGCTAAATAGAGTGATTAAACACCAAGCCTCCATCTGGACAAGGAATGTTCACGTTCCTTTGTTTGAGAAGGGGGCTTCTTTGATTTGTGTTATTTTCCGACTAAATATGACAACGTTGTAACCGGATCGCTAGACAATATCTGATAGACTGGATAGTAGATTATGGAAGGGTACATAGCGTAATACAGGTAGTGAATCAGGCCTCAAATCTACATAACTTAACAAGAATGGTGGATGACGAATGAAGAAATGGTCGGCAGCAGTCATTTTTTTTCTGTTCCTTTGTCTTTTCCCAGTGATGGCTCATGCAGACCGTGTGCCTTCGATCGTGCTTGATGGGGTCACCATTGACCAGAAAGTAGGAGCACCCGCAGAGAATATTGGGAAAACGGTCATGGTTCCGATTCGGATTGTATCCGAAAACCTGGGTTATGACGTGAAATGGGAACAGGCAACGCAAACGGTGCACGTTCAGCGAGGCAATAGCTCCATCGAGATGACGGCTGGCAAAGATGCAGCTACGATTAACGGAAATGTCGTCAATCTGGATGCACCTCCCTTGATTAAACAGGGTACGACACTAGTACCTTTGCGTTTTGTAGGTGAGGGCATGGGACTACAGGTAGGATGGGACAATGGTACTAAAACGGTTAGCCTGTTTAGTATTCCACCTGTAGTAGATACGGAGCCTGACAGTGATCCGGTGGTGACTCCTGTCCCGGTTGGTCTGACGGAACTGCAAAGCATAAGTTACAGCGGAGACCGTTTAATCGTTGCGACAAATGGCAACATCAGCCCTAAAGTGTCCAGTATTAGCGGGCCTGAGCGAATTATTGTAGATCTGCCGAATACAACCTTTTCACAGACATTTGTACAGGGACAGGCTTCGAATCCGGACGGAAGTGGGCAAATCGATGTTATGGACTCATCTCTTGTCTCTAAAGTCCGATTTTCCATGTTCAGCCAGTCGCCATCGACGGTGCGAGTGGTTTTGGATCTAAATCAAAGTACAACAGCAAACTGGTCACTTGGAGAGAATAACGTGTTGCTCGTTGACCTATCAGCTACGAATGGAACATCGGGTAGTCAGCCAGCCTTACCGGAGAATAACGGTAAAACAGTGATTGTTATTGACCCTGGACATGGTGGACGTCAGTCTGGCGCAGTCAGTGTATCAGGTGCTTACGAAAAAGATTTTAATCTAGCTGTAGGACTTAAAGTGAAGGCGCTTTTGGAACAGCATGCCAACATTCAAACCGTGATTACACGTCAGGATGATACGGAGCTTTCCTTGCAACAACGTGTGGATATAGCGAAGCTGAACCAGGCGAATCTGTTTGTGTCTATCCATGGAAACAAATTCACAACTCCGGTTCCAAACGGAATAGAAACATTGTACACACGAAAAGAAAGCAAAAGTTTAGCGGAGACCCTTCACAAACATGTATTGCCTGTTACAGGACTTAAAGATCGCGGCGTAAAAGTGGCGAGTCTTCACGTGACTCGGGAAACATCAATGCCGGCTGTACTCCTTGAATTGGGTTTTTTGAGCAATCCAAATGATGAAGCTCTGATGCTTACAGAGTCATATCAGGATGACTGTGCTCAGGCGATTGTCGACGGAATTTTAGATTATTTGAGTTTGTAGAATGGTGTTTTTCGTAAATATGCAGATTAGGGAAGTCCGTTGTTTTAAGATGCATATTTGATAAATCAGGAAAAAACAAGACATTAAAATGTAAAAAAAGCTTGATCTGACAACGTTTTTTTTCTGTTATGTTGGAATATATTCGCAACTTTTGAGATTGGGAGACGTCTAATAGGTGTCTGGTAATGCCCAAGTGCGCAGTGAAAGTTGCAAGCCTACAACATGCGGTAAAAAAATATGAGATTGGTAGGGGTGAAGGATGAAGAAGTTCGGTTTTTTGGTACTGTTATTTGTCTTTGGGCTCGTTTTCCCGGGCTATAGTCATGCAGCAGCAGACACGAAAATTATCCTAGACGGGAATGAGATCGTACAGCCTTCGGATGCGAAAGCGGATAACATCAATGGTAAGGTGATGGTCCCGATTCGTACGGTTTCCGAAAGTTTGGGATACGCTGTCGATTGGAAACAACAGTCGCAAACGGTGACGATTAGCAAAGACAACACTGCCATGCAGATGATTGTTGGACAGAAGACGGCAACAGTGAACGGCAGTAACGTAGACTTGGATGCCCCGCCCCTCGTAAAAAATGGTACGACTTTAGTACCACTCCGTTTCATCGGAGAGCAAATGGGTCTTAAGGTGGGTTGGAACAACACCACGAAGACGGTAACATTAGTTACCCAGAATGCAGGTTCCGGAAACGGGACAACCACTCCCCCGAACTCTGGTAACGATGGCGGAGGATCGAGTCAGGAAGGTCTTGTACAAGTGAACGGCATTAGCTTTAGCGACAACCGTTTCATGATTGCTACAAGTGGAAGCACAAAGCCGAACGTATTCACGATGAACGGCCCGGATCGAATTGTAATTGATCTGCCAAATACGGCTTTTGCGGATTCGTTTAGTCAAGGTCAGGCGCTGGATAGCAATCAAAATGGTCAACTCGTTGTTAACGGTTATCCAGATGTGTCTCAAATTCGTTATTCCTTATATAGCAACAGTCCTTCTACCATTCGATTTGTTATTGATCTGACAGGTGCCAAAGGGTACAGTGTGCAGAACGATTCAGGATTGCTCATCATTGATCTAAACCATCAAGGTAGCACACCTGCTCCGCCCGTTGGCGGGAATGGCAAGAAAGTTGTAGTTATCGATGCGGGGCACGGAGATCAAGACCCTGGAGCGATTGGTGTTACAGGCAAAAGAGAAAAAGATTTCAATCTTGCCATGGCATTGAAAGTGGAGGCACTTCTGAAAAAAGAGCCTCAGATCGATGTCGTATTAACACGTAGTGATGATACATTTCTCGCACTGAAAGAACGTGTGAAGGTTGCACAGAACATAAATGCAGATATCTTCATCTCCATTCATGCGAATAGCGGCCCTGTCGCGGCAACGGGGGTAGAAACTTTTTATTCCCGCTCGGTTAGTAAGGAACTGGCTAATATTATGCACAAGTATCTCGTGAAGTCTTCCGGTTTAAAAGACCGGGGAGTAAAAATGGCCAGTCTCCACGTAACTCGTGAAACAACGATGCCTGCAGTGCTGTTAGAGGGAGGATTCCTTAGCAACAAGAGTGATGAAGCTGTATTGTTCACGGAAAATTTCCAAAACAATGTAGCCAAAGGTATTGTTGCTGGGATCAAGGAGTATTTGGGAATTTAATAAGGGACAACCCTTATGCTGAGGAGGATGAGTTAGAATGAACAAAAAAATATGGATCGCAGCTTTGCTGGTAACGGTTATGGCCGTAGCTGCTGGATGTGGTAGTAAACCGACAGCTGCTCCAACCCAGACGCAAGGTGCGGGATCAGAGACACAAACAGGGAACGGCGCTACAGAGGTGGAGGGTCAGGTGATTACCGACCCTACGACGGCTGGTTCCGAGGATAACAACACAACACCATCTAACTCAGCGAACGGAAGCTCGGAGGGAACAACATCTTCTGGTGAGACATCCACGGATAAACCTTCAACATCCGACAGCAAGGAGAAGAAGTCTATCGAAGTGTTTTATACCGATCCGGAGGAGCTGGAACTTCACAAAGCGTCAGCCGAAATTACGTTTGCATCGGAAGATGACAAATATAAAGAGGCTTTTGCTTCTTTGCAGCAAAGCAAAGATGAGAAGCTCGTTCCGCTATGGTCCAAGGATATTGAGCTGAAGTCAGTTCAATTCAAGGATGGAGCACTGACACTGGATATTCATATGCCGGATACGGCACGTCTTGGTGCTGGTGGTGAATCGTTTGCCATCGATGCGTTGAAACAAACGTTCTTCCAGTTCGATGAGGTAAAATCACTTGATCTGCTGGTAGATGGTAAATCAACTGAAAGTTTGATGGGACATGTGGATCTTGAACATCCAATGACAAGATCCAATTAAGTTTTGCTTCAAGTGCGTTACCGTAGACTCACGGATTGAGGTCGTTTTTATATGAGAGAGGGGAATCATAGGTGACTTTTAAATATAACCATCCATCACACTCTAAAAAAGTAGTATCAGCCGTGCTTGCAGGCATGATGGCCCTTAGCGCGGGTGGAGCTGCTATGGCAGCAGACACAACAGAAACGGGACAGGGCCAAAATGCGGCAGTACAAAGTACGGCTGTACCAACAGGTTTGTTTAGTGATATCAAGGCTGGATACTGGGCTGAGAAACATGTATACAAGCTGGCGTATCAAGGTATTCTTCTCGGCAATAACGGCCTGTTTCGTCCAGGGGACGCGGTAACGCAACAAGAAGCGATAACGATGGCCATCCGTTTTATGAATATGGAATCGCAGTTGAACACGAGCACGGCTGCGGCATTACCGACAAATATGCAAGTAGGAAACTACTTTAAGCCATATGTTGCGCTTGCACTTCAATTGGGACTCGTGGATAAAACGGAAGAAGCATCATCTGATGTCTCCAAAACAACATGGGGACAAAAGCCGGCAACTCGTGAATGGATTACTAAACTATTAATCCGCTCGTTGAACAAAGATGCTGAAGCGAAAGCACAGAATAATCAGTCCACTGGATTTGCTGACAACGCAAATATTTCAGACAGTGCGAAAGGGTATGTAAATCTGGCTGTTAGTTTGGATCTGGCCAAAGGTTTGGAAAACAACAAGTTCAATCCGACAGGCTCTGTAACTCGTGCTCAGCTTGCGACATTTTTTAGTCGTGGTGAATCGTTGACGGATACGAAGTATCCGAATACTTCTACGGGTTATGTTACCGGATTGAAAGACGGGCAGATCACGCTACTAGTTGACGGCAAAACGGTTAACTATGCAGTGAACAGCAATACCCCGTACTTTACCAAAGATAGTGAAACACGCGCATCTGCATCGGATGTGAAACTATATACGAAAGTTCTTATTGTTGGTTCGGCAGGTGCAGCTTCCTATGTGGAGGTTGTTGATGCCAAGCAACAAATGGAGAGCGTAGAAGGTACGTTTGCGCGTGCATTGTCCGGGAACAAAATCGGTCTCTTTGTAGGCGAAAACTATGAAACATATACTTATGATGAGAATACTGCATTCATGGATCAGAACGGAAAAGCAATTAAATTGTCTGATATTACAGTGGACAGCATCATTGAAGTACAGCGCGAGACGTTCTCTGCTGACAAAAAAACAGTGGTCATCCGGGTTAAATCCGGTATCGTTAACAAGAGTGACAGCGGTGTAGTTGCGGAAGTGGTTACTTCCGGAAAAACGATCAAACTCGTGAATGCTGCGGGTGCAACAGAGCAGTATACGTATCCAGATAATCTGATCATTCTTTATCAAAACCGCATTTTGTCCTTGGCTGATTTGAAGGCAGGCACCGCTGTGAAATATACTGTCAAAGACAGTGTTCTGCAGACCATTGAGCTCGCTCAGGGTGTAGAACAATCCGTTCGTGGAACATTAGTTGAGATCGGTGGCAACCAGTCCACATTGACGTATAAACGTGATGGAGGTTCTCTTGAAGCGAAGTTGCTGAGCGAGAAGCCGGAAGTGATTATCAATGGTATTCAAGATGCAACGCTGAATGATCTGATTACCGATGCGAAAAGTGGTGACAAGGTTGAACTGACTTTAAACAGTGATGATCAGGTGACTCGTATTCAAGTGATTGGACGGCAAATGGAGCCTCTGAATGGGGCTACAGTAGTATCTTATAACAGTAAAACTAAAGTGCTCACTGTGCGGGATGCCAATAAACAGTTTTATGTATTCACACTGGATGAAAAAACAAAAATGGACTATAACACAGTCAAACCGACACTGGCAGGTCTGGAGTCCTTACTCAATGACGGACGCAAACTGGATCTGACTTATGTGGGAACTCGTGCATTGTCTGTGAAGGTAATTTACAAATACGAAGGCACAATTAGTAATATGGATACAACAAACCGAAAAATCAGCTTGTTATCTGGCAACCAGACGATTACAGTTCCTTATACGACAGCACCAGCGGTTGAAATGTATAACAAATCAACGGCTAGTCTGTCTGATTTGAAGGTAGGGGATAATGTTGCGGTTACCCTTGGAACAAATCAGGATGTAGCGCAGAAGATTGCATTGAAAACAGTTGCTCAATTCGAAGTGGTCTCCATGGAATCCAACGGTCGTGTTCGGGTAAAATCAGATCTGCTTACAAGTCAGTTCTATGTAGATCAAGCGGTATTGACCGGCGAAAGTGGTCAATCCATTACACCTTCCCAGTTGACTGCGGGCAATTTGATTAACGTAACGTTTGAAGGAGCTACACCGAAGGCTGTTCAAGTGGTTAAACGTACGCTGGCCGAAGTTACTGCAGTGGACGCAACCTCGGTTACACTGAAACAGTTTAATGGTACGACAGATAAAGTATCTGTGAGTGGACCTGTTAAAGTTGTAAAATCCGGTTCGACATTAACATCTTTGACTAACCTCACGGTTGGCGACCGTGTGGAAATGACTAAAGATACAGATAATTCCACGCGATTCAGAGTGCTTACTGTCATGAGTAAACAGTTCTGGTCTTATGATGGGGTAGGTAACCAAATTTTGGTTAAACGCGAGACGACATCAGACTTGAACTACCGTTTTGCACTTGGCTCTAATGTATTTGTTCACCAGGGTGACAACACTTTAAGCGTGCAATCTCTCAGAGATAATGATAATATTGTATTGTATCTCCTGAACAACGTCGTGATGGAGATTCAAAAACAGTAATCGTTTCTTTTTCGAGGATCAAAAGAATGACCGTCTTGATACGGGATCTTTCCCGCATCAAGACGTTTTTTTTGCAAGCTTTTTGGATCCCCGCCAAGCTACTTGGCTGAAGCTTGAAGTAAGGCTCTACAGTGTGGAGCAGACTTGTGGGAGGTACCCCTTCATGAATGCAGCGACGGTAAGACATATACTCGAAACCATGGAAGCCATGTTTCCTGATGCACATTGCGAATTAAATCACAGCAATGCATTTGAACTAACGGTAGCGGTCCTATTATCTGCACAGTGCACAGACGAAACGGTGAACAAGGTCACTGCAGATTTGTTTCAAAAGTACAAAAGCCCGGCCGATTATCTGATGGTTCCTCTTGAAGAGCTGGAGCAGGATATTCGCCGAATTGGATTGTACCGAAACAAGGCCAAGCATATCCAGAACATGTGCCGAATTTTAATAGAGCAGTATGGCGGCGATGTACCGCAGGAACATGATCAGCTTGTCACCCTGCCAGGTGTCGGACGTAAAACCGCGAATGTTGTCGTTTCAAATGCGTTCGGAGTACCCGCGATCGCTGTAGATACTCATGTTGAACGTGTGTCGAAGAGACTGGGGCTCGCGGGTTGGGATGACTCCGTACTTGAAGTCGAGAAGAAACTGATGAAGCGCGTACCTCGGGATGAGTGGACTATAACTCATCACCGGTTTATATTTTTTGGACGCTACCATTGCAAGGCTCAAACTCCCCAATGCCATATCTGTCCGTTACTGGACATATGCAGGGAAGGGAAAAAACGTATGAAAACGTCCCAGATCAGGAAAGATAAGGAACGTGTCACCACCCGAAAACGAAAATTAAATTCATAAGCAGAAAAGGATGAATAACGATGAAATGCATTTCCGTGTACACTGACAATTTTGAAGCCTTCTCCGATATTTTTGAACAAATCGTAGAACAGGAAATGGCGGAGAATGAAGAAAAAGAAGTTGAAGGCATCACAGTGAGTCACTCTGGTGACGTGCCTGAGCATTATCTGGAGCGTATGTCTACAAAGCCTGAGGTTGTGGTAATGAGAGACAAAGGCCGTGGCATTACCATTTTGCAACATGGTCAAGTGTTTGAAATCCTGTTGCCTACAATGGAAAACGCAGTATCTTAAGTTTTCGTTAACCTATGATCAGGAACCTGGTTGCACTGACATTGCCGAGAGGCGATCGGTAGTGAAAGCTGTCAGGCATGTCATGCAACCAGTTACTTGATGATAAACGTCCCTGATTAGTGGGCGAGTTAAAAGCGTGACCTGAATAAAACCGACATGTCGGTTTTATTTTTTTATAGATACATAGTAACGGATTAACGCACCAAACAATGTATGCGTATTCGTGGAGATCAGAAGGATAAATGGACGCAAAGGAAGTTTTGACATGATCACGAGACAAATCATCTCAAATTGAACTTATATTGATCTGGAATCCATCTACATGCAGATTCAAGTGAAATCGTTCAAATTCAAACATGATGATGTTAAACTATATGAAGATAAATCAGAGATTGACGTCGAAACGGATGTCAAATTAGAGGAGCCAGGAGGAAGGCCAGTCATGTCCAGAACAGATTACCCAACAGAAATGGCCACACCTTTGTTACCGCTACGTGAAGCAATGAAGCAGTCAGGGGACCATACCGCTGTAGAGGCATTAACGGATTTAATCAGCAAGGCTGAAACGAAACATCTGACGATTGCGTTCTGTGGACATTTCTCGGCAGGCAAGTCGAGTTTGATCAACAGCTTGTGTGGCAAGCGAGTACTGCCATCAAGTCCAGTGCCAACCAGTGCCAATGTCGTCGCGATACGCAACGGCAAGCCGAGAGCACTTATTTATACTACACCAAACGTAAGCGCTGACAATAAAGCAGGTACATTGGAGGTTTCACCCGAGGAACTGGAGGCGTATTGTAAAAATGGCGGGGCTTACAGCTCCATCGAAGTATGGGATAACATTCCGTTGTTGCAAGATGACGCCGTCCTGCTGGATACGCCAGGCGTGGATTCGACGGATCGCGGACATAGCTTGGCTACGCATTCGGCGCTACATTTGGCTGATGTTGTGTTCTATGTGATGGATTACAATCACGTTCAGTCGGAGACCAATCTTTCTTTTGCCAAAAGTTTGTCCGACTGGGGGAAGCCACTATTTTTGATTGTGAATCAGATCGACAAACATCGGGAGCGGGAGCTTTCGTTTGATCAATATGTGGATGGGGTAGAGGCAATTTTTGCCGCATGGGAAGTCCGTTATGACGGTCTGTTATTCACTTCCTTGCGTGACCAGCAGCATCGATATAATCAATGGAGTCAATTACCGGAACTGATTACAGAGCTGATGACCAAGAAAGAAGAGCTGATCTCTCACAGTTTAGCCAGTTCAGCCAGCCATATCACGG
This sequence comes from Paenibacillus sp. RRE4, assembly GCF_031844205.1. NCBI lineage: Bacteria > Bacillati > Bacillota > Bacilli > Caryophanales > Paenibacillaceae > Paenibacillus > Paenibacillus sp. RRE4. Next base: position 2,795,661 of record NZ_JAUZUT010000001.1, on the reverse strand, counting down.
AGCAACATCTGAGACGGGAAGCCGGGAAGAGAGAAGATGAAGAAACTGCACTGCTTGAAGAAGTAGGAGGACAAGAAGGTATCGAACGTTTGGAGCGTGAGATTGCTCTACTAGATGAACAAGTCGCAGAGCTTCGAGCCAAACCTTCGCAAGTCCGTGAGAAATTCAGGGCAGAGGTGGATTCCTTGCTTGCTAACGCTAACCTTACCCCAGCGGATATCCGGACTTCGGCTGGCCATTATCTGGAGAGCCGCAAGCCGGGATTCCGGGTAGGTCTGCTCTTCTCAGGAGGCAAAACGGAACAGGAGAAACAGCGCCGGGCTTCGGAACTGGTGAGACTGCTTCTGGATCAGACCTCCAGTCAAGTGGAGGTTCATATTCGGACGATGCTCAGACAGCTAGGGGAAGCTTATCAAGTGTGGGATGCCACGTGGGAGCAGGTGCTTAACGCGGAGTTGCCTGAAATTAATGAAGAATTGCTTGAACTGAAACGAAGTGCGAGTGCGGAACTGTCGCCCGAGTATGTCATGCAATTCAGCAAAGATGTCCGGGGCGAGATTGAGGCCCGGTACCGCAAGTCGGCCATGCTGCTGGCTGACCGCATCCTGGAGGCGCTGGCTGCGCAGGGTCAAGCCGCGCTCCAGGCGCTGGACGCCAGCCGCGCAGCGCTGCTGGCGCAATCCGCGGCAGCGGCGCGCTACACGGCGCTACAGCGCGCCGCCGCCGAAGAGGCAGCAGGGCTGCGCAGCCTGCTGCCTCCTGCGGGCCCCCTTCCCTCCGGGCTACTGCCGGAGGTGAAGGGCCCGCACGTGCCCGCGCCTGAACCGGGCGAAGCTCCCGGTTCGCCGGCGGGCACGTCCGCGTCTGTGGCGGCGCAGCCACAGACGCAGGCCCCTGCGCCGCCGCGCGTAGCAGCGGCGCAGGGCGCACCGGCGGCGGCTGGCGCGGAACGCCGCCGGCGCCTGGACGCGGCAGCGGCACGGCTGGAAGCCGCTGCTGCGCTGGTGGAGCCGTACCCCGCCATGGGGTCGGCGGTACGGGATTTGCGTGCACGCGCGGCTTCGCTTGCGGGCGGCACGTTCACACTCGCACTGTTCGGTGCGTTCAGCGCGGGCAAATCCTCCTTCGCCAACGCATTGCTGGGCGAAGCGGTCCTCCCGGTATCGCCGCATCCAACGACAGCGGCGATTAACCGCATTATGGCTCCGGCCGGCGGCATGGAGCATGGTACTGCCCGGGTCCGCATGAAGACCCGGGAGGCTTTCCAGGAGGACCTTGCCTACTCCTTCAGACTGCTTGGTCTCGGAGAGCCGGGCACGGAATGGCAAAAGCGGGTGCAATCACTCACGCCTCAGGATGTGCACCCAGCAGGGCGTCCGCATTACAGCTTCTTACAGGCCGCTGCGGCTGGCTGGGAGGAAACAGCGGATCAACTTGGGCAAGATGTGCTGGTGGACTTGAACGGATATCGCCATTTTGTAGCCAATGAGAAGAAATCCTGCTTTGTCGATTCCATTGATCTGTATTACAGCTGTGACGTGACGGAACAGGGCATAGTGCTTGTGGATACACCTGGAGCGGATTCAGTCAATGCCCGGCATACAGGCGTAACGTTTAATTATATGAAAAATGCAGATGCCTTGATTTTTGTCACCTACTATAATCACGCCTTCTCCCAGGGAGACCGGCAGTTCTTGAATCAACTTGGGCGAGTGAAAGACAGCTCCGCGATGGATCAGATGTTCTTTGTCGTCAATGCGAGTGATTTATCTTCCTCGGAAGAAGAATTGGAACAGGTGCTCGATCATGTAGGGACAGAACTGCGGAAAAACGGGATTCGTTCACCACGTCTTTTCCCGGTATCCAGCATGCTTGCGATGGAAGGTAAAATGGATGGGAACGTTGAGCGATTGCAACAATCGGGCTTTATGCGTTTCGAAGAAGAGTTTAATCAATTTGCAGGCAAGGAACTGGCTGATCTCGCAGTTGGCGGAGCCTCCGAAGAGATGGCACGTGTCATTCAGCGGTTAAAGCAACGCGCAGCCGATGCGGCGCAGGGGGAAGAAACACTGCGTCAGCGGCGGGATGAACTGGGCACAATCTCGGAGCAGTCACGTCAGCGGATTGAGCGATTAGCACAGCGGTCAATGAAGGATGAACTGTCACAGGAAACGAATGAATTGCTTTTCCATGTCAGACAGCGTTTAGCCTTCCGACTGGGTCAGTTTATGGCCGAAGCGTTTCATCCATCCGTATTACGTGAAGATCAAGGCAATTTGAAAACGGCTTTCGCGGCTTGCGGACGTGAGCTGTTGCGTATGATCGGCATTGAGCTTGAGCAGGAATTACTCGCCACAACACTGCGATTGGAGCAGACGGGTCATGCTTGGGTTGGCAAGCAAGTAACTGAATGTATTAATGAAGTGAAAGAGCTGACAGGCGGCATCGACTTGTCCTTAACCCTGGATGAAAAGTGGAGTACACCTGTGCTGGAGGAAATCCGCCTAGAAGAGCCGTCGGGCTGGAAAAACTACTGGATTTACTTCCGGAATCCGAAGCAGTTCTTTGAAGGGGATGGACGTCAGCGCCTTCAGGAGGCACTTGAGCCTGTTCTCAAACAGATGATGATTGAAGTGCTTCCGGCTTCAGAACAAAAGCTGGTGCAATTTTATGATACACAGGTTCATCAATCGGTACAGCATCACTCTCGTCAGCTCACCGAACGGTTGGAAGAAGCCGTTACGGGCATACAGGATACCCTTGCAAGTGGAATCCAGGCTGAGCAATGGGTAGCCTTGTCCGAACAGCTTGAACAAATGCAGGAATAGATGGTCGTGGAGGTTGCATCACCGTGTGCAACTTCTCACCGGTTGCACAAGGCTGGTTGACTATTTATGCAAATATTTTGGAAACGTTTGTAAAATAATTGAATTCTTCCATAACCCAGTGAAAATGTTGCAAAAAAACGTCAAAAAAGGCTCCCGCCGCAAAGGCATATAGGGAGCCTTTTTTTGGCATGAACAACCTGAAATATAGAGAATATTCAAACATTTGATTGAAAGTCGGCTATTGGCATCCGTTAATGCGATAATTAGCTGAAAGCCGCCTGAATATGGTCTATTATTCGCTTTGCCGCGATTGAGGGACGGTGATAAACTTCATAAATGTTCATATCATTTCAAGCTACATTAGAGGAGGAGACACATGGATGTTCTCAGGCAACTGCAAACCTATTTTTGGGAGAAGCGAACGTATTTATTGGTATCGATCTTGTTTCTCGCCTTAGCGACCGCACTTGGATTAGTCTATCCGAACCTGCTTCGAATTTTGATCGATGACGTTATTGTGCCGCGCAATTTTGAAGACGTTCCCATGCTTGCCCTGACAGTGTTAGGCGTTGTTATTTTAAAAGCAGGCATGCAATTTTTACACGGTTTCTTTGGCGGACGTCTAGGCAATTATTTGGCGTATCGGTTACGTAATGCCTGTTATGAAAAACTTCAATTTTTATCCTTCCGTTATTATGATACGGCCAAAACAGGTGATCTGATGTCCCGCCTCACGGGAGATTTGGAGGCCATCCGTAACTTTATCGGATTTGGTTTCGCCCAGATTCTTAACATGGTTCTAATGGTCGTATTCGGCGCAATTATGATGATGACGATGAGTTGGAAGTTAACACTGCTGACACTCGTCTGCATTCCTCTGCTTGCCTTCGTTGCGCTTCGATTCGAATCCAGAATTCATCCGGCATTTCAGGAAATGCGATTGGCATTAAGCTCGCTGACTACAGCGGTGCAAGAAAACATTACAGGTGTGAGAACGGTTAAATCGTTTGCACGTGAGCCTTATGAAGTGGAGAAGTTCTCCACACGGAATGAACGATACAAAACGAATCAGATCCATGCTGCCACGTTGTGGAGCCGCTATTTTCCGATTATGGAGATCCTGGCTTCGGTGAGTGTTGTACTACTGCTTGTGATCGGTGGCAGAATGGTTATCCAGCAAACGCTGACTTTGGGTCAACTTGTTGCCTTCTTCAGTTTGATCTGGTACATAATTGGTCCGATGTGGGGCCTCGGCTTTCACATTAACAACTATACGCAGTCCAAAGCTTCAGGTGAACGGGTCCTTGAGCTGCTGAACACCCCTGTGGACGTGCAAGAGACCGAAGACCCGGTTATTGTGGAGACAGATCAGGTGAAAGGTCATGTGACCTTTGAATCGGTAACGTTTGCTTATGGTAACAAAATGCCTGCTGTAACCGATATTAATTTTGATGCTCCGCCTGGTTCTGTAATCGGTTTCCTCGGAGGAACAGGGTCAGGGAAATCGACGATTATCCAGCTTCTGATGCGTGCCTATAACGTGAACTCCGGTTCGATCAAGCTCGATGGCAGAAACATTAAAGATATGGGCATTCGCAGCTTGCGAAGTCAGATTGCTTCGGTGTTCCAGGAGACATTCCTGTTCTCCTCCAGCATACGTAACAACATCTCCTACGGCTTGAAAAATGTGACGATGGAAGAGATTATCCGCGCCGCCAAGCTGGCCAAGGCTCATGACTTTATCATGGAGTTTCCTGAAGGATATGATACGGTCGTCGGTGAACGCGGCATGGGACTTTCCGGAGGACAAAAGCAACGGATTGCCATTGCACGGGCTTTGCTGAAAAATCCGAAGATTCTTGTCCTTGATGATGCCACAAGTGCCGTGGATATGGAAACGGAACATGAGATTCAATCGGGCTTCCAGGAGGTTATGCGCGGCAGAACGACATTTATCATTGCCCACCGGATCTCTTCGCTGCGGCATGCAGATGAAATATTAGTGCTGGACGAAGGACGCGTGGTGCAACGCGGCAAACATACGGAACTTATTCAAGTACCTGGACCGTACCAGGATGTCTATAACATTCAATATGCAGACTACATTGCCCGCGGGAAGCGGGAGGCTGGGGAGCAGGTGAACTCATGAGCGCCGAAACGATAACAGACAGGCGAGAGGTTAAGGAAACCTCGAATAAAAAAATGAATGAACGATTTGTCTATCAGGACGATGAAGTGATCGAAAAACCGTTTAACTGGCAAGAGTTTGCACGATTGTTTGCTTACATGAAGCCTTATGCGAGGCAACTCCTGCCGTTTGTGATTCTGATGATGATTCTCGGAACGATTACGAAATTAGCCGTACCTTTTCTAATCAGTCTTGCAATCGATAGAGCTATTGCACCACAGACCGGAGTACCTAGCATGACGTTGCTGTATATTATTGCAGGTTCGATCTTGCTATTGTATCTCATCCAGTGGGCAGCTAACACATACCGTATTAAACTGACCAATATTATTGGGCAACGGGTGATTTACGATCTTCGCTCAGACTTGTTCAAACATATTCAGAAGCTGTCCTTTAACTTTTTTGACAAAAGACCGGCAGGTTCAGTGCTTGTGCGTGTAACGAATGATATCAATTCTTTACAGGATCTGTTCACGAATGGTGCGGTCAACGTCATGATCGACTGCGTGCAGCTGCTTGGTATCATCGTCATTCTCCTGTTGATTAACTGGAAACTCGGTCTTGCTGTAATCATTACGGTGCCGATTATGTTCATTATATCTACAAAATTGCGGGTGTTGATTCGCCGGGCGTGGCAGGATGTGCGTATGAAGAACTCTCGGATTAACTCTCACTTGAATGAATCCATTCAAGGCATCCGGGTAACGCAGGCGTACACTCAAGAAAAAGAAAATATGAAATACTTCGACAACATGAATATGTCCAGCAAAAAGTCTTGGGACAAAGCATCTGCAATGAACCAGGGGTTTGGTCCTTTAATTGAGATTACAGGCGGTTTCGGAACGTTAATTCTGTTCTGGTACGGCGCATATCTCATTCAAAGTGAAATGTTGACCGTAGGTTTGCTCGTCGCTTTCGCCAACTATGTCGGCAACTTCTGGGACCCGATCAACCGTCTGGGACAGATGTACAATCAGTTGCTGGTTGCCATGGCATCCTCGGAGCGAATCTTTGAGTTCATGGATGAAAAGCCGAATATTGCCGATAAACCGGGTGCCAAGCCGCTCCCTTCTATTAAAGGAGATATCGTATTCGATCATGTTGTATTTGAGTACGAAAAGGGAAGACAGGCGCTGAAAGGTATCAGCTTCTCGGCGGCGGCCGGGCAATCGATTGCACTTGTCGGTCATACAGGCTCTGGTAAAAGCACCATCATCAATCTGATCAGCCGTTTCTATGACATCACGGGAGGGCGCCTGACCATCGATGGACATGACGTGCGTGATGTGACGGTGGAAAGCCTGCGCAGTCAGATCAGCATTGTGCTACAGGATACATTTATTTTCTCAGGTACCATCCGCGACAATATCCGTTTTGGACGGCTGGATGCGACGAACGAAGAGGTGGAAGAAGCGGCGAAAGCCGTTAACGCGCATGAGTTCATCATGAAGCTTCCGGGTGGATATGACACCGAAGTAGAAGAGAGAGGTAATGTGTTGTCGATGGGACAACGGCAATTGTTATCTTTTGCCAGGGCACTGCTCGCTGATCCGCGCATCTTGATTCTGGATGAAGCTACAGCCAGCATTGATACGGAAACGGAGTTGAAAATTCAGGAAGCCCTCAAAGTATTACTTCAGGGGCGAACGTCCTTTATGGTGGCTCACCGTCTTTCCACCATTCGTAATGCGGATCACATCATTGTATTGGATCACGGAGAGATCAAGGAAGAGGGCAACCATGAACAGCTTATCCATAAACAAGGAGTATACAATGGTCTGATTGAAGCGCAGTACCGGTTTTTGTAGTAAAGATAACGAGTAACGTAGGTTTACAGACACTTCGGCTCATTTTGTTCCTGTACTTTTTATCAGGCTGTCCTGATAGAAAGTATGGAGCAAAGGCGCTGGAGTGTTTTTTTGAATACAAATCGGTTTAACGCTCGAAAATGAATCGCGAAATTATGTTATATTTTAAATAATTAAATGAAGCACAATAGAGAGTTCTGGAGGGGAAATTATGCAGATTAAAGCCACCGATGAGGCTAATTTATATACATCTTTTGATCAGCTGAATCTGTTGCATTTCAAGTTGGTTGAATTGGAGTCAGCAGTTACGAGTCATTCTGAATCAAACTGGCGTCTCGGAAAACACTTTCTGGATCGTTATCTGTTACTTTTTATTACGGATGGTGAAGGATGGCTTACTGTGGACGGTCAGTATATTGAACTCAGAAGCGGATCAACATACATAGGTCTGCCTGGACAACTGATCGAAGCAGAGCTTCGGGGGAAAGAAGAAGGAGGACTCTATCAGATCAGATTTAATGTTTTTTTAGGCGAACAGTCAAACTCAAACGTGGCATCCGCTTTAGGCATGATGAAGCAAGTGTGTACGCAGACGAGAGACCGTGTGATCCAGTGTAGCTCACCGGTTGCCATGAGTTTGTTATGTCAGGAAATCGAGCAACTGATTCGTGGGGAAAACAGGCTGCAGCATTTTTTAAGTCAGATTCGTTTTCAGGAGCTACTGTATAGGATTTTTAATGATATGGTTCATGTACGGTCCCAACAACCGGCATTGCCTATTGAACAAGTTAGACATTATATCGAACAGCAGTATATGAAGAAAATAACGATACGGGATTTGGCTGAAGTTGCACGAATGAGTTCTCGTCATTTCATGCGGTTGTTTAAGAAAATGTATGGCTGTAGCGCAATGGATTATTTGACAATATACCGGATCAAACAGGCTCAGATCATGATGAGGAATGATCACAGTCCAAGATTGAAAGAAATTGCGGCTTGTGTAGGGTTTCAAGACGAGATGTACTTTCGGCGAAAATTCAAGCAAATCACAGGTCTCCCGCCAGCAGCTTTTATACAAAATAGCAAGCAGCGTATTGCTGCGGTTCACTCGCTTGGCATTGGAACATTGCTGGCTCTCCAGATTATTCCTGCCGCTGCTCAAGCGAGTCATCCTTGGACGGCGTATTACAGACGAAAATACGAAACGGATAAGGTAATACCTCTGATCGATAATGAGCATGGCTGTTTGCAACAATTAGAAGCGATTCGTCCTGATTATATTGTCGCTGTTCGTGAGGAAATGTCCGAGAGTATGATGCAGCATTTAAGTTCAATCGCGCCTGTTTGTGTGCTAAGTCAGTCGGAAGGAGATTGGCGGGATCATCTGAGAACGGTAGCTGCATTTATGAATCGGCTTGAGGCGGCTGAGGTGTGGCTCGAAAGATATGAACAAAAGGCAGCTGTGATTAGATCACAGCTATCGAAGCAGGTGCGTCAAGACCGGCTAATCGTGCTTCGTGTGCATGGTTCGGAAGTACAGGTTATGAATCCGCAAACAATCGCTTCGGTGTTCTATAACGATATGCAGTTAATGGCGCCAGAAGGTATGGAGTATATTTGGCATAATCCGCATTTTAATATCTGTGCTCTAGCGGAATTAACCATAGACAGGGCATTGCTTATTGTAAGTGAAGACGAAGAATCAAGACAGACTTGGGCATCAATTCAACAGTCAGAGGTATGGAAGGCGACAAAAGCGGCGCAAAATGACTGCATCGATATGTTGATCCCAAGTGTTTTGCTGGATTATACGGCCTTTACCCATGAATTGATGCTGGATGAAGTGTTAAAATTGTGGCGATATCGTCCATAAGATAAAGTCGGAATCGTCAATATCTTGGAACGCCGTTATTTAATATACTACTCCTATGTCTAATTGATAATGATAATTATTATTGATTGGTGCTTATCATATCTTTTCATATATTAGGAGGTACATAAGAAGTGAAGTCAAAATTGTGGGTTATTACAGGTGTCATGTTAATGGTGTTATTACTAGGTGCATGTGGGCAGGCTACTGGCCCAGATACGTCTGCTTCTGGAGAGAGCGAAAAAAGCTCATCCAGCACCGCAACGAATACAACGAATGACAAAGGTGAAGTGAAAGTCGTTCAGACCGAGATGGGCGAAATCACGATTCCCAAGTCTCCTAAGCATGTGGTTGGATTATCTGTTGTATATCCAGAGCTGTTATATTCACTCGGTATTGTTCCGGTAGCTGTTCAAAATTATCATGAGGACTTCCCTAAGTATTTGCAGGAGCCTTTCAAAAATACGATGAAGATAGGAATTGCGAAAACACCCAATTTTGAAGCGATCCTGGAGGCGAATCCGGATTTGATCATAGCCCCTGCATGGTGGTCGAAGAAGGATTATGATCAGCTTTCGGCTATTGCACCGACAGTGCTTCTGCCAGAGCGTCAAGAATGGCCTGAAGAACTACAGGATATCGCTACGGTTTTAGGCAAGGAAACAGAGGCCAAGCAGGTTTTGGAAGATCTCAAGCAACATGAAAAAGAGGGAGCGGACAAGCTACACAGCCTCATCGGTGATGAAACGGTGTTATATGTGCGAGTGATGGAGAAAGAGATTGTTTTGAATGGTCCCAATCTTTCTCGGGGGGCTTTTGTCCACAAACGCTTGGGTTTAAAACCTGTAAGCAACTTTCCAAAAGATGAAACCGGACTGTCCATTTCAATGGAAGTATTGCCAGAATACGATGCAGATCACCTGATTATTCAGCTTGATGATGAGGAAAATCCGGAAATTCAGAAGAAATATAACGACATGCTCAGTACATCAATATGGAAAAACCTGAAGGCTGTTAAAAATAATCATGTATATCTCGTAGGCGGCAAAGAGTGGTTTAACCTTGGAATGGCCCCGATGTCAGATAATTATGTAATCGATGATATTGTTGCTGCTTTTGAAGAGAAAAACAAATAAACATTCTGGAATGGCTTTGGAGAACACATGATTACTATGAACGGTGAACATTAGATAGGAAGTGTTTAGACATGCATGATCAGGATATTGTTGATGTAACGATTATTGGCGGTGGTCCAGCAGGAATGTATGCGGCTTTTTATGCAGGCATGCGTGAAATGAAAGTGAAATTGATTGAAGGAAAGGATCAGTTAGGTGGTTTTCTGCACACGTATTCCGATAAAACGATATGGGATGTGGGCGGACTGCCACCAATGAAATGTGCCAAGCTGATCGACTGGCTTGTTCAGCAAGCGGGTACTTTCAAACCGAATCTGGTGCTCGGTCAGAGTGTTGATGCATTAACCCGGCAGGAGAATGGAGTAATTGCACTACACACGCTTACGGGTGAGGTGCATTATACGAGGAGTGTTATTGTTGCCATTGGCCGGGGCATCGCCGAGGTGCAGAAGCTGGAGCTGGACAGTGCACATCATTATGAACGGAGTAATCTGCATTATACGGTACAGAATCTGAATTATTTTGCGGGAAAAAAAATATTGATTTCGGGCGGTGGTAATAGCGCTGTGGATTGGGCTCTTGAACTTGCAGACTTGGCTGACACGGTAACCGTGGTTCATAGACAGGATGCTTTCCGTGCAATGGAGCATAATGTGAAACAGATGAAAAGCAGGGCGAAGGTACTCACACCCTTTAAGATTGATCGCTTGTATGGCAATGGGGAACGTATAAACCGAGTTGCTATATCCAATTCCGATACAGGTGAAAACATAGACGTGGAAGTCGATGAGATCATCATAAGTCATGGTTATACGAGTCAAGCAAGCAACCTTGCCCGCTGCGGTTTGGTTATGGATGAAGGGATGATTGCCATGAACCAATTGGGTGAAACCAATATACCTGGTATTTTTACAGCAGGAGACTGCGCGATACGGGAAGGCAAAGTTCGTTTGATTGCGGGAGCTTTTAATGATGCGATTGTTGCGGTCAACAGTGCCAAAACTTACGTTGAACCAACGGCGGCTGGAATGGCTTTCGTTTCATCTCATAATGAACTGTTTCGGGAGAAAAATCGTGATTTGGAGAAAAGTGACTTATTAAAAGGATGAATTAAATAACAGGAAAAATTAGGTTGTATGCTTCTTTAATTTTTATATCCTTAAAAATGGGAGGAATGGAAAGAGTATCGAATCTGAGAATGTAATTTGTAAAATTTGATCGAAAAAACACAAAAAATCTTGTAAAATTCACAAGAAAAATAGGGAGTACTCTTGCAATCTTTAACCAAAACCCCGAAAATAGAGAGACAGATATAGAAGATTTCTCTTTGGGAGGATTGGAAAGAACATGTGGGGTGCTCCTTTTTCGGCTCAAGCCAAAAAAATGCTGCTGCTAGGCAGCGGAGAATTGGGTAAAGAGGTCGTCATTGAGGCCGCACGTCTCGGTGTGGAAACGATCGCTGTTGATCGTTATGAGAACGCACCGGCCATGCAGGTCGCACATCGATCTTACTGCATCGACATGTTAGATGGCGAGGCATTGAAACAATTGATCCGTAAGGAACAACCGCATTACATCGTACCTGAGATTGAAGCCATTGCTACTGAGGCATTGCTGGAACTTGAGGAAGAAGGCTTTTGTGTCGTGCCAACGGCCCGAGCCGCTCGTTTGACTATGGATCGCGAAGGCATTCGTCGTCTGGCGGCCGAACAATTGAATCTTCCTACAGCCGCTTATCTCTTTGCGGATAGTTTAGAACAGTTGCAAGAGGCTGTTCGTGAACTAGGTACACCTTGTGTTATCAAACCATTGATGAGTTCATCTGGTAAAGGCCAGAGTGTATGCCGCATACCTGATGACGCAGCAAACTGCTGGGACATTGCTCTTTCGGGAGCGAGAGGCAAGTCTGTTCGTGTTATCGTGGAAAGCTTTGTGAAGTTTGAGAGTGAAATTACGCTACTCACCGTCAGATCGGCATCAGGCGCTGTATTTTGTCCGCCGATCGGTCATATTCAAAAAGACGGGGATTATGTCGAATCATGGCAACCTCATGCGATGACATCGGAGCAATGGAAGCAGGCATGTCACATCGCAAAGACAGTTACGGATGAGCTCGGCGGGTACGGCCTCTTTGGCGTTGAACTCTTTCTCACAGCTGATGGAGTGGTATTTAGTGAAATATCACCTCGTCCACATGATACAGGTATGGTCACGATGGTTACACAGGATAATTCAGAGTTCGCGCTTCACGTGCGCGCTATCCTTGGATTTCCCGTCACAGAAGTACATTTGCTGACACCAGGAGCCTCAGCCACGCTGAAGGCCGATGTCGAAACATCTGATTTCACCATAGGTGGAATTGAAGATGCACTTGCATTACCTCGTACTCAGGTTCGTGTGTTTGGCAAACCTGAAACGAAACAAGGACGCCGAATGGCTGTAGCCCTTAGTGCTGGAACAGATGTGGAAGAAGCTCGTAAAACAGCGGTTCAAGCCGCAAATATGCTGAAAGTGGAGGTAAATCATGTCCAATAATGTGGAGGCCCCTGTACTGATGATCCGAGAGTGTGAACTGCGAGATGCTGAAGCGGTGACAGGATTGATGCGAGAGGTCAGCTATCCGACAACAACCAATGTAATGAAAGAACGCATTGAAGGTTTGGAAAGCAATCCGAACGCGTGCATGCTCGTTGCCGAAGTGGATGAACAGATTATTGGTGTGATTGGCTTGCAATGTGTTCAAAGCCATGCCTATCCGGAACCTGCTGCCCAGATTACTTCCTTAATCGTAGGTCAGGAGCATCGTGGTAGCGGAATTGGCCGCCGTCTCATGGCTCGTGCCGAAGACTGGGGCAAACAGCAAGGTGGTAAGCAATTGTTTGTCACTGGAGCGAATCGGGAAGTCACTTCAACGACATATTCCTTCTATGAGCACATTGGCTTCCAGAAAAAAGGCTATCGTTTCAGTAAAGTTCTTTTATAATAGATGAACCGGCATTCAGCAAGTGTGAACTTGACTGAGTGCCTTTTTTTATAAGGTGTGTACATCAAATCAATAGATTCAAAAGAAGCTCCGTTTTTTAAACTAATAAGGCCGAGGGTGTAGCGTACTTATATAAACTGTCCAAGATAGCTTTGAAACAATCAATAATGACAAAAAAGTCATTTTTCCAGTATTTACGGGTTCACAATCTCTTAATGGATTGATATACTCCTAGAGTAGACATTACAAAGTTGTAATAATTAATTCTAAGGAGATGAATGAATTTGAAGAAGAACTGGATGAAAAAAGTTGTGACAGGCAGTCTGACAGCTGCACTCGCCGTAGGGATTATGCTTCCTGCCTCCGCGTCTGCTGCAGATTCAACATATAAAGCAACGACGGTTACAACGTATAAAGTGGTTAATGCGGATAGCTTGAAAGCTTATATTGAGCAATGGCTGAAGCAGAACGGTTACAATGTCTCGGAAGGTCAAACAGCGGAGCAACCAACAACACAGCCTGTAACCAAGCCTGAACAACCAAGCACACCTGCTAAGCCGGCACAAGAAGAGAAACCAGCTACGACTACACCAGCCAAAGATCCTTCAAGCACAGGTAATAACGGTGGTACACAAAGCACACAATCCGATTTTGCTACACAAGTGGTGAAACTCGTGAACGCTGAACGTGCCAAAGCAGGTCTGGGTGCACTGGCATCCGACGCTCTTCTGGACAAGGTCGCTATGGCAAAAGTTAAAGATATGAGCAACAACAACTATTTTGATCACCAGTCTCCAACGTACGGTTCGCCGTTTGATATGATGAAACAATTCGGAGTAACGTACAGCTACGCTGGTGAAAATATCGCCAAAGGTCAAAAAACACCTCAGGAAGTTGTAACAGCCTGGATGAACAGTGCGGGTCACCGTGCAAACATCCTGAGCAAAAATTTTACGCAAATCGGTGTAGGTTACTATAACGGATATTGGGCTCAAGAGTTTATCGGTAAATAAGAGTTGGAAATGAATAATATATAACTTATTTTATAATAAAAAAAGTCATATGTGCACATAGCCGAAAAGCTGTGTGTGCTATGGCTTTTTTCCATTTTTTGAGTTGAGAAATGCTCCGCTTTCCGAATATAACAGCAAAATTTGCAAATTAACGACAGAAGACTTATGTTATTTAGAATAAGCAATATCTTGATGTGAAAGCCATTATAAATTATTTGTATCCGACTGGAGATGTGATGGATGAAAAAGAACAAAAATCTTGATTCAGCGCCTTGGATCTGGAGAAGTGTAAGCACGATATCCATTGTAGCAACACTGCTATTGATATTTGGATTTGCTTACGCCATAAAAGATGTTATTTTTCCGCAAGGGGATTCGACACTAAATGAGGGGCAGAAAACTGCCACGCCAGCTCAAGATGCTCAAAACGGCGGTAATAAAGCGATTGTAGAAGACGGGAAAATCCGAATGGCCGTCATTGGCGATTCCCTTGCAAGAGGCACAGGAGATGATGAAGGACTCGGATTTGTTAGACGGGCGGCTAATCTGCTCAAAGATGAGGGTAACGATGTACAGGTGCTTAACAATCTGGGTGTAAACGGTCTCCGAACAGATGCGCTGTTAAAAAAGCTGGATGAACAAGGGGTTCAGTATGTTTTGCAACAATCCAACTTTATTTTACTTTCCATCGGTGCGAATGACCTGTTTCAAGGTGGACAGGTTCTTCAAGGTGAAGACCCGCCAACGGCTGAGAAACTGGCTGCAGCCTTGCCAGATACATCCAAACGTCTACAGGAAATTTTGAAGAAAGTGAAAGAAATCAATCCGAATGCTCAGATTGCATACATCGGATTATATAATCCGTTTGGTAATGTGAAGGAACTGGAGAAGCCGGGCAACGCTGTTGTTGCAGCCTGGAATGACGCTGCGATGTCCATTTTGAATAATGAAGATAACATGACCCTTGTGCCAACCTTTGATCTGTTTGAGAACCATCTGGACGAATATCTTTCCTCTGATCACTTCCATCCGAATGGACAAGGTTATCAGCAGATGGCCGTTCGCATTGCACAGGAATATAAAGGGAATAAACCGGCAGAAGGGAGCGCTAAATAAATGGCAGAGAAACAGTATGATTCCGTCTTGTCCGTACAACACTTGAAGAAAAAAATTGGACGGAAATGGATTATTAAAGACGTCACTTTTGATGTCAAACCTGGTGAAATTTTCGGTTTTCTGGGGCCGAATGGTGCGGGGAAAACCACAACGATTCGTATGCTGGTTGATCTGATTAAACCTACAGAAGGAAAAATTTCGGTCTGTGGTTACGACGTGAATCGTGATCCCGAACGAGCACTCAAATATGTTGGCTCCATTGTTGAAAATCCTGAGGTATATACATATTTGACCGGGTGGGAGAACCTGGAGCACTTTGCCCGGATGCAACCAGGCGTCGATCATGACCGCATTCAGGAAGTGGTCAATATTGTGCGTCTGGATCAACGTATTCATGATAAAGTTAGAACCTATTCACTGGGTATGCGACAGCGGCTCGGAATTGCTCAGGCTTTACTTGGAAGACCGCGGTTACTGATTCTGGATGAACCAACGAATGGACTTGATCCCAAAGGGATTAAGGAGTTACGTGAATTTATCAAGCAGCTTGCCAGTGAGGGAATGGCCGTGTTCGTCAGCAGTCACTTGTTGAGTGAAATTCAACTTCTCTGTGATCGGGTAGCCATCATCAGTGCCGGCCGTGTGCTCGCAGTTGGTGGTGTGAATGAACTGATCGAAGACCATTCCAAGGTGGCGATATGGCATCTTACACCTTTTGATGCAGGCCGTCAGATGTTACTTGATAAGGGGATTACGCTGGTTAACCGCCCCGGTGATGTCATGGATGATACGATTGTTGCAGGGCTCGGCGCGAATGCTGTTGTTGCCGAGATGCATGAAGAACGGATACCGGAGCTGGTACAGCAAATGGTTGAGGCAGGGATTCAGGTTGAGGGCGTACAACGGATTCAGCCTACACTTGAACAACTATTCTTAAAAATGACAGAAGGTGAATCCATTGAATAATATCATGCCGCTCATTCGTAATGAGACCATTAAAATGGTCAAGAAGAAACGCCTTTATATTATTTTTATCGTTCTGGCCATCCTTGTTCCGATGTTCACGTATGCACAGATGAAATCGGCTCAAAATAATCAAGACAAGTTCGGTGGTGACTGGAGGCTTGAATTACAACAGGCTATTACCGATAATCAGAACTCGCTAGGCAGTGATCGGGTTCCCGAGGAATACAAAAAGTACAGAACCGTCTATATCCAGCAGATGCAATACTACCTGGAAAATAACATTAATCCGAAAGAACCGGGCGGTGTGACGTTTACAAGGGAGTTTATGAACAATGCCGTTGGATTGTTTATCCCGCTTCTGATTATGGCCATTGCTTCAGACCTGGTGTCAGGAGAACGGACGACAGGCACGATCAAAATGTTGCTGACTCGCCCCGTTAGACGGTGGAAAGTGCTTTTAAGCAAACTGATCACATTGATCATGTTTGTTTCAATCATCGTCGTTTCTGCTTATGTGATCTGTTACGGGATATCCGGGGCCGTTTTTGGTTACAAAGGTTTTGGCATGCCTGTATTCACGGGATTCAAAGTGGTTGGCACCGAAGTGGATATGTCTGCCGTACATGCGGTAAGTCAATGGCAGTACATGCTGATGCAAGCAGGTTTGATCTGGTTTGTGAGTATCATCGTGGCGATGCTGGCCTTTATGGTATCCGTTCTTGTTCGCAGTACAGCGGCAAGTATCGTAATCATGATGGCAGCGCTGATTGCTGGAACGATTCTAACCAACATGGCGGCTTCGTGGGAAACAGCGAAGTATTTGTTTATGGTGAACCTGGAACTGCCTGATTATTTATCCGGCGGACTGCCACCAATTGAAGGTATGAATCTCGGATTTTCCCTTATTGTGCTTAGTGTTTGGGGCGCTGCATCACTCATTGTATCATTCCTTGTCTTTACGAAACGGGATATCTTGAATTAAAATGGACAAGGATAAGAAAACATCTGTTTGCATTTCAGGCATTTTTGTAGTTTCAAGTTAAGAAGGGGGAGCATGAATGGTCGAGCAAATCGATATGTCGGCAGGTTCGACAGGCGGAGGACAGGGCGCCTCGGGCTACGACGCGGACGACATTCAAGTACTTGAAGGACTGGTAGCGGTTCGGAAACGGCCGGGGATGTACATCGGCAGCACCAGTACTTCAGGTCTACATCATTTGGTATGGGAGATCGTAGACAACGCTGTCGATGAGCACCTAGCCAAATTCTGCTCCAAAATCGATATCACGCTGCATAAGGACGGTTCTATTACGGTTCAGGATAACGGAAGGGGAATTCCGACAGGTATACATAAAACAGGGATTCCCACTCCCCAGGTCGTGTTTACGATTTTGCACGCAGGCGGTAAGTTCGGTGGATCAGGATATAAAAAATCAGGTGGTCTGCACGGTGTAGGGGCTTCGGTCACTAACGCATTGTCAGAGTGGCTTGAAGTCGAAATCTTCCGTGATGGCAAGATCCATCGTCAACGTTTCGAATATTGGCAGGACAAAAAAGGCGTCGAACATGTAGGGGAACCCGTAACCGGTCTTGAAGTATTGGGTAATACCAATCGCACAGGCACCAAAGTTACGTTTAAACCGGATATTCGCGTTTTTCACAATGGAATTCAGTTGAACTATGATACGCTGGCAGAACGCCTTCAGGAGATTGCTTTTCTGAACTCGGGTCTGAAAATTGTGCTGAAGGACGAACGTTCAGGCAACCAGGATGAATTCATGTACGAGGGCGGCGCGAGCCAGTTTGTCGAGTTTTTGAACGAAAATAAAGACGTACTTCATGATGTTATACACTTCTATGCCGATAAGGACGATATCGAGGTAGAAGTGGCAATCCAGTATAATGCGGGTTATACAGAAACACTTGCTTCCTTTGTCAATTCGATCCCGACCCGTGGCGGGGGAACGCATGAGACCGGATTCAGGGCAGCATACACCCGTGTAATGAACGACTACGCTCGGCGTACCAGCATGATCAAGGAAAAAGATAAAAATCTGGAAGGCAATGATCTTCGAGAAGGCATGATGGCGGTAATTAGCGTCAAAATGTCTGAAGTGGAATTTGTCGGGCAGACGAAAGATCAGCTCGGAAGTGCTACTGCTCGAAGTGCTGTTGATTCGGTGGTTTCCGAAAACATCCAACGTTTTCTGGAAGAGAACCCGCAGGTTGCACAGACCTTGATTCGCAAAGCGGTGCAGGCGTCCAAAGCGAGAGAAGCCGCGCGGAAAGCCCGTGACGAGATGCGTACAGGGAAAAAGCGCAGTGAAAGTTCTAATTTGAATGGCAAGCTCACGCCAGCGCAATCGAAGGATTTTACGCGCAATGAATTGTTTATCGTGGAAGGTGACTCTGCAGGCGGTTCAGCCAAGCAAGGACGGGATTCCAAAATACAGGCGATTCTGCCGTTAAAAGGCAAACCGTTGAATCCGGAAAAATCCAAGTTGGCGGATATTCTGAAAAATGAAGAGTATCGTGCAATTACAGCAGCAATAGGCGCAGGAATCGGAACGGAGTTTGCCGTAGAGGACAGCAATTATTCCAAAATCATTATCATGACGGATGCAGATACGGATGGCGCACATATTCAGGTGTTGCTGCTTACGTTCTTTTACCGTTACATGAAACCGTTAATTGATGCAGGGAAAGTATATATTGCGCAGCCGCCTTTATATAAACTCACTCGTAAATCCGGCAAGATGGCAACGGTAAGATATGCCTGGACGGACGAAGAACTTGCGAATTATATGAAAGAGTTCGGAAATAATGTCGAGTTGCAGCGTTATAAAGGACTTGGTGAGATGAACCCGGATCAACTGTGGGAAACAACGATGAACCCGGAGACACGTGCTATGCTAAAAGTGGAGATCGTGGATGCAGCCAAAGCAGAGCGTCGTGTATCTACACTGATGGGTGACAAAGTAGATCCACGCAAACGCTGGATTGTAGAGAATGTCGACTTTACAGAGTACGAAGAATAGAAGGTGCTTGGAATGAGTCTATCAGAACAATTTATGCCGGCCTTTCTTGAAGAGGTCGTTGGTGACCGTTTTGGTCGCTACTCTAAATATATTATCCAGGATCGAGCCATTCCCGATGTGCGGGATGGATTGAAGCCAGTACAGCGGCGTATTCTTTACGCCATGTACGACTCGGGCAATACACCGGAGAAGCCATATCGTAAGTCTGCCAAAACGGTAGGAGACGTTATGGGTAATTATCACCCTCATGGTGATTCCTCGATCTATGAAGGTATGGTGCGGATGGCACAGCCGTGGAAAATGGGCCATATGCTTGTAGACGGACACGGCAACTGGGGCTCACAAGATGATGACCCCGCTGCAGCTATGCGTTATACAGAGGCTCGTTTGTCACCCATTGCGATGGAGATGCTTCGTGATATTGAGAAGCGCACCGTGTTGTTTAAAGATAACTTTGATAATACAGCCAAGGAACCGGTTGTGTTGCCTTCCCGTTATCCCAATCTTCTCGTAAATGGGGTAAGCGGAATCTCTTCTGGTTTTGCAACCGAGATTCCACCGCATAATTTGCGCGAAACGATTGATGCTTGTATTGCTGTTATGGAGAAACCATCGATTGAACTGGACGAAATCATGATGTTCATCAAGGGACCTGATTTTCCAACAGGCGGCTTAATTATGGGCGGCGACGGTATCCTGGATGCATATCGTACAGGTAAAGGACGAATCTACATACGTTCCAAAACCGAGATCGAAAATATGCGCGGCGGCAAGCAGCAGATCGTTATTACGGAGATTCCTTATCAGGTGGTCAAATCCCGTCTTGTGACGGCGATGGAAAATATCCGCCTGGAGAAAAAGGTTGAAGGTATCGCAGAAGTTCGGGATGAAAGTGGACGCGAAGGATTACGGATTGTTGTTGAGCTGAAAAAAGATGCAGACGCACAAGGGATTTTGGCTTATTTGCTGAAAAAAACCGACCTGCAAGTCACATACAATTTCAATATGGTCGCCATTGTAAACAAAGCGCCGCAACAACTTGGTTTAAAAGCAATTCTGGAAGCTTATATTGCTCACCAACGCGAAGTAGTAACTTTCCGAACCAAGTATGAGCTGGAGAAAGCGGAAGACCGTGCTCATGTCCTGGAGGGGTTGGTGAAAGCCCTTAACATTTTGGATGAAGTCATTGCAGCGATTAAAGCTTCGAAAAATCGTCAGGATGCTCAAAACAATCTGATCTGGATGTTTGGGTTCACGGAACGTCAAGCGGATTCTATTCTCACCTTGCAGTTGTATCGTTTGACGAATCTGGAGATTCATTCGTTGCAAAAAGAGCTGGATGATCTCATGAAGAAAATTTCACAGCTACGCTCGATTCTCGATAGTGATCGCAAGCTGATCGGGGTCATTCGCAAAGAACTCCTGGAGATCAAAGAGAAGTACGGAATTGAGCGCCGCTCCGCCATTCAGGGTGAAGTAGAGGAGCTTAAGGTTAATCTCGAAGTATTGGTCAACGCAGAAGATGTATTTGTGACATTGTCCAAAGAAGGATATGTCAAACGTTCGAGTATGCAGTCCTTTACACGTTCTGGCGGTGAGCGAAGTGCCAGCGGTGTGAAAGAAGGAGATTATATCTCCCAGGTGCTTGAAGTAAATACGTTGGAGAATCTGCTTGTCTTCACACAAAAAGGGCAATATTTCCTCTTGCCTGTGCATCAGGTGCCGGAGTTTAAGTGGAAAGATCCGGGTACCGCCATCGTCAATGTGATTCCACTGGCGAAGGATGATCGGATCACCAGTGTACTGGCGATCAAATCGTTCGAGGAACCAGATCACAGTCTGGTATTTGTAACCCGAAAGGGACAGGTCAAACGAACTGAACTTAAGGAGTACGTTACAAAGCGTTCCGGTGCCGTAGCGGCATGCAAGGTTGCTAAGGATGATGAAGTGCTGTCCGTACATCTAAGTACGGGCGGGAAAGACATTATGCTGATTACCAAAGAAGCGATGGCGATACGTTTCCATGAAGATGAAGTGAATCCGATGGGACGTGTCTCTGGTGGTGTTCGCGGTATTCAATTGAAAGATACAGATGAAGTAGTCTCTGTGCTTTGGGTAGAGGGAGATGAGGGAGAGGTAGCTGTATTAAGTGACCTCGGTTATGGTAAACGATCCTTGCTCCTGGACTATGCCCCGCAGAGCCGTGGTGGTAAAGGCGTGGTTACCTTTGAATTCAAGGAAGGTAAACGCGTTAAACCAAACGGTAGCCGTATTGCAGGTGCATTCTACTGTAAAGAACAACGTCAGTTGACGGTGATGACCAAAGAGGGACAAGCCCATACGATCTCATCCGAGAGCGTTCCACTCACAGAACGTAAACACATCGGTAAATTACTTGTTCCTGTGGACAAACAGGACGAAATTACCGAGCTTATTCAGGATTTTAATGAGAATCAACCGGGGACAACCTCCTAAAAAAGATAAAAAGACTCTTCGCTGGCAGTGCTGATTCTGTCGGGTGAAGAGTCTTTTTTTGTTGTTCTTGGGCGGATGAGAAGTGCATCATCAAGCGAAGTTTAACAACCTTCGTCGATTACAGTCGATCGCTGGGAAATTGAAAAAATGCAGCAGGAATGCGGCTTTGAAGCGCGAAAACTTAAGCAAATGAAATGATTATCCGTTGCAGGAGGAGTGATGTTCGATGTATAATTCCGATTTTGCTAAATGCTGGTCCAGATTAACCAAAGATTATAAATTGCATATGGATCAGGAATTAGCCCCTTCGTTAACAGAGGCACAGCTTGCCGTGCTGGAGGTGCTCGAAGATCATGAAAAGATGAAACCGTCTGATCTGATTCCATATCTTGCGACAACACCTGCTGCCGTAACGATGTTATTGGATCGTATGGAGAAAAACGGCCTCATATGCAGAGTTCGTGATGATCAGGACAGACGGATTGTATGGGTTTCATTATCCGATAAGGGCAGAATGGAAACCAAGCGCGGTATTACGATCCGCAATGAATTTATGAATTCCGTACTGAGCAACATCTCGATGCACAATCAACAATTGCTTGTATATCTGCTTGGGAAAATGACTGCACCCAAAACGAACGTGCAAGAGCCGGCCTTAACAAGTTCAGGTTAAACGAGCAAACTCTGATCGTGAATTGAGTGTAGTAAATAATCTGATGATGTTGAAAAACAAAACGAAAGATTCAATAATCATAAATAAGCATACTTCTGGTCATTAGGGGCAGAAGTATGCTTTTGTCTTGTTATTTTGTCTTGTTATTTGACAGGGCAGTTTTCTTATGTAGAGCCAATAGGACTGAAACTCCATTCGGTATTGCGTATGGTTTAAAAAGAACACACATTGACAACCGCATCAATATATCGTAATATTACAATATAACGTTTTAGGGGGAGTTATTTTGGAGTTGCCTGCGTTTGATCGGAATCAATTAAAACAGTTTGACGAGCCAGCAGAGTTTCTTAAAGCGCTGTCTCATCCCGTACGTTTATGTATCGTTCGTGGTTTGATGCGCAAAAAAAAATGTAATGTTTCATATATGCAGGAATGTCTGGATCTCCCGCAGTCGACGGTATCACAGCATCTGCAGAAGCTTCGCAGTGCAGGAATTGTTGCTACGGAGCGAAATGGTCTGGAAGTCAATTACGTTCTGGCTGATTCTCGTGTGGAGCAGTTGGTCATGATTTTATTTGAAAAGGATGATTGCGAAGATGAATAAACGTAAAAAAGTGTTAATCGTAGGAGGTGTCGCAGGGGGTGCATCTGCTGCTGCACGCCTCCGTCGTCTGGACGAACATGCCAAGATTATTATGTTTGAAAAAGGCCCATATATCTCATTTGCCAACTGCGGCTTGCCTTATTACATTGGAGGTACGATTGAAGAACGGGCGCGACTGCTCGTACAGACTCCGAAAGGTATGGAGGACCGTTTTAATATCGATGTTCGTACACAAAGCGAAGTTATCGCTGTTGATCCAAATAGACGAACCGTGCAGGTACGCAGTGCCGAGCGTGGTTTATACGAGGAAAACTATGATGAATTGATTTTGTCTCCTGGTGCACGCCCTTTGGTGCCTGATCTGCCAGGGAAAGAGAACCCATTAATATATACCGTGCGGAACATTCCGGATATTGATCGAATCAAAGAACGGATAAGTTCTGATAACAACAGGAGTTCAATTGTCATTGGTGGTGGATTTATCGGTGTAGAGATGGCTGAAAATTTAAAGGAAGCTGGGCTGGATGTAACTTTGATTGAGGGGAATGATCAGCTGTTAACCCCGTTTGATCCAGAACTCGCAGCTACGCTAGCTCAAGAGATGGAGCAGAATGGAGTAAAGCTTTTATTTTCACAGCGGGTTCAAGGCTTCCGTACGTTGGATCAAGGTGTTGGTGTTGAATTGCCCGATGGCACGATATTATCTGCAGATATGGTTATCTTGGCCATTGGTGTTATGCCTGACACCTCATTTTTGAAAGATAGTGGCATCGCTCTCGGATCGCGGGGACACATCATCGTTAATGACAAGATGGAGAGCAGTATTCCGCATATTTATGCCGTAGGGGATGCCATCGAAGTAAAGGATTACATTCACGGCACGCAGACAGCAATTCCGCTTGCGGGTCCTGCCAACAAACAGGGACGTATCGTAGCTGATCAGATTGCGGGTCTTCCGACCACCTATAAAGGGACTCAGGGTACATCGATTATCAAAGTGTTTGGTTTGACAGGGGCAACTACTGGCAGCAATGAGAAGACACTCCAACGAATGCAGAAAGACTACCGCACTGTTATCGTACATCCCGCATCCCATGCTTCCTATTATCCGGGATCTAGCGCAATTGCGTTGAAATTGCTCTTTGCTCCGGATGGGAAAATTCTAGGTGCACAAGCTGTTGGTTACGAAGGTGTGGACAAACGAATTGATGATATTGCAGTGGCGATTCACTTCGGTGGAAATGTACGAGATCTGACTGAACTTGAACTGAGCTATGCACCTCCATACTCATCCGCGAAAGACCCGGTGAATATGTTAGGTTATGCGGCTGAAAATATCATGGACGAACGTGTAGAGTCTTACACCTATGTTCAGTTGGCAGAACGT
Source organism: Paenibacillus sp. RRE4 (assembly GCF_031844205.1). Taxonomy (NCBI): domain Bacteria; kingdom Bacillati; phylum Bacillota; class Bacilli; order Caryophanales; family Paenibacillaceae; genus Paenibacillus; species Paenibacillus sp. RRE4. The sequence goes on along the minus strand of NZ_JAUZUT010000001.1, from coordinate 2,771,576 downwards.
AATCCTGCTAATTCTGTATTGTTGGATGTTAGAAGTGAACTGGAGCACCGCAACGGGCATATTCCAGGTTCGAAGTCGATTCCGGTTGATGAGCTACGTCAGCGGCTCGATGAGCTGGACGTATCTAAAGAAATTTGGGTGTATTGTCAGGTTGGACTTCGTGGTTATACCGCTTCACAAATTCTTCGTCAGCACGGCTATCAAGTGAAAAATTTGAGCGGGGGCTACAAAACCTATCGTCAGGCACAATTCAAACCTGCTACCGTGATAAGTGGGAGTAGCCATGGTGATAACTATAGGAATGAAAGTAACAGCACTGGTGGTAATGTCATACTACAAGAACAAGAAGAACAGGGAAGGAGTCAGATGACTGGCAGTGGCAATGTAAGCAAAGGAGCACAAGCAGATTCATCACAGGAGCTTCACATTGATAATGAACTGAACGTATGTGGTTTGAGTTGCCCGGGCCCGCTAATCGAGGTTAAACAAAAAATGGATCAGTTGGCAGACGGACAGACCCTGCGGGTCAAAGCTTCCGATCCGGGATTTTATGAGGATGTGAAGGCTTGGGCAACGATGTCGGGGTCTGACGTTCTCAAGTTGGAACGGGATAAGGGCGGGGTGATTGAGGCCGTTTTGACCAAAAATGCTTCACCTGCCACAAATAGTTCAATGCAACTTGAAAAAGCGAGTACAATGGTCGTATTCAGCGGTGAGCTAGATAAGGCCATCGCTTCCTTCATTATTGCCAATGGAGCAGCGGCCAGCGGGCGGAAAGTTACAATGTTTTTCACCTTCTGGGGATTGAACATTATTCGAAAACAAGAGATGCAGCAGACACCTGTCAAAACAGGCATGGCCCGTATGTTTGATATGATGTTGCCGAGCAATAGTCTGAAGCTGGGACTGTCCAAGATGAATATGTTTGGTGCAGGACCGAAAATGATTCGAGGTTTAATGAAAAAAAATAACGTCGCTTCGCTGGAACAACTCATGCAATCGGCTATCGCTCAAGGGGTTGAAATCGTAGCTTGTCAGATGTCGATGGATCTGATGGGGATACAACGTGAGGAATTGATCGATCAGGCTGTTATTGGCGGCGTGGGTTATTATCTCGGACAAGCGGATCAGGCGAATCATAATTTGTTTATCTAGAATGTGTATATTAATCAAAAGTTAAAACGGATCTTATTTCAAACTTCGTAAATTTATCAACCAAACCCCGATTTCACCTTAGGTGGGATCGAGGTTTTTTGCTTCTGTGATGACAAGAACTACAAACGTCAAAGGCCAGACCATGGTGCATAATCTCATCGTTCAGGGAAAAGCTACAACCAAACTGATTAGCTGCTATTGGGCTTGCTTATATAATGTATATATCAAATATAATATGTCTCAATATTATTTTCTTGAAATCATATGTAAAGAGTTGACTATGTAAATATTTTTGTTATAATAAGTAATTGTTCCCCTGATATTTCGTACACGAAATATTATATTCCATAAGTAAAAGGGTGAAACAATGACGGATACGTACGAAGTATTTTACATTATCAATTCATTTCGACAAGTGAATCAGATGCTTTTCCGGGCATTCTGGAATGAAAACAAGGACATAGAGTTAACTTCGATTCAGTTTATGGTGTTATCCATCCTCAAGGAGCGGCCTGCTCTTGGCATTAACGAGATTGCTGATCTGTGCCATATGGGTAGTAGTTCAATGAGCGCTGTTGTAGAACGTCTAGTGAAGGGCGAGTACATCATACGGACACGTTCTGATGCAGACCGTCGCTCTGTGGTGCTGCAGATCACAGCCAAAGGGGAAAAGGCTCAACAGGAGACACAACAACTCTGGATGGAGCGTGTGTCACCTATACTGGAAATCTCGAAGGAAGATCTAGAACACCTGCTTCGCATTCATAGTCTGATGATTGAAAAGTTACAAGGAAGAGAGATGAACAACTTATGAGCGCAACCACTGCTACAGCTCCATCTTCTGCGATGGACAACATCAAGAAAGGCCCCATTGTAGCGGCCTTGTTAATTGGTGCCTTTGTGGCATTTTTGAACCAGACCCTGATGAACGTGGCTCTTCCCAAAATTATGGAGGATCTCGGCATCGGGCCGAACAAAGCCCAGTGGCTTACTACGGGCTACATGCTTGTCAACGGGGTGTTAATCCCGGTTACGGCATACCTGATTGCCAAATTTTCAACACGGCAAATTTTCATAACAGCTATGACTTTATTTACGATCGGTACGCTAGTCTGCGGACTAAGTCCGAACTTCTCGATTCTTATGGTCGGCCGTGTTATTCAAGCCGCGGGTGCCGGTATCCTGATGCCGCTGATGACCGTTGTATTTCTGACGATTTTCCCGATTGAGAAGCGTGGACAGGCGATGGGAACGATGGGGATTGCCATGATTCTCGCACCAGCAATTGGTCCTACATTGTCCGGTTATATCGTTGAGCACTATTCCTGGAGATTGTTGTTCTACATCATTCTGCCATTCTCCGTCATCGCAACAGCGATTGGTATTGCGTTTGTTAAAAACGTAACACGTCAGTCCAAGCCGAAACTGGACTCCGTTGGCGTAATCCTATCCACACTCGGATTCGGTAGCTTGCTGTATGGTTTCAGTGATGCGGGTACAGACGGATGGGGAAGTGCTGTTGTCATCAGCTGCCTTGTCGTTGGTGCCATTTCCCTGATTCTGTTTGTTATTCGTCAGTTGACGACCGATCATCCGCTTTTGGAGTTCCGTATTTTCAAATACAACATGTATACCTTAACAACCATTATTAATATGCTTGTTACGATGGCGATGTTTGCAGGCATGATCTTGCTCCCAATCTTTTTGCAAAATATCCGTGGATTCTCACCAATTGAATCCGGCTTGCTCATGATGCCAGGTGCCATCCTAATGGGTATTATGTCTCCGATTACAGGTCGCATCTTCGATAAAGTGGGTGCACGTTGGCTCTCCGTTACGGGGCTGGCTATTACAGCGGTTACCACATGGGGACTGAGCCGTTTGGCCATTGACACGACGTATGGATACATGATGTTTATCTACACTGCTCGTATGTTTGGTATGTCGATGCTGATGATGCCGATTCAGACGGCTGGTCTGAATCAATTGCCTCAACGTCTGAATGCACATGGTACAGCGATGTCGAACACATTGCGTACAGTGGCAGGTGCGATCGGTACAGCGATTCTTGTAACGATCATGAGTAGCAAGCTCAAGTCGCATCTGGCGGAAACGATGGCTACAGGTACAATTGACCCGAACAACAAAACAGCGGTGCTGGCTGCTACAGCAGATGCAACGATCTATGGTGTCAACTATGCCTTTACGGTGGCCACCTTTATGACAATTGCAGCACTGATTATGGCTTTCTTCATTCAGAAAACGAAGCCGGCTACCGAGCAGGTAAACGCAGAGAAAGAAAAGGCTAAAAAAGTGGCAACAGCGTAACATTAGACTTGAAATCTCTAACGATAAATAAGAGAAAGAGAACTCTCAGGCTGCCAGTAGGATATATCTTCTACGGCAACGAGAGTTCTCTTTTTTGTTTTGAAAACGACATATCACTAAGCAAACGAAAAAATGTGCTGTCACTTATTTTCATTTTTGATAGAAGTCACATCATGCAGTAACCAGTCTGGATCGGGTTCATGACCGAAACGTTGGAGATCGATGCTCCCACCAAGCTGGAATTCCACACCTTCACTGACGAGCTCGGTTTCCTGCATCATGCGTGATTCTTCATCAGGTATGGCAATTTGTCCTTTCGCATTGACGACCCGGTGCCAGGGTAAGCGTTCCTTCCGGCTCATGGAGTGCAGAATACGAACGACCTGTCTTGCCGCCCTTGGGCTTCCAGCGCAGGCTGCAATCTGTCCATACGTCATTACCTTTCCTTCAGGGATCGCAGCAATAATGGCGACAACCTGCCTTGTGAACGGGGTCATGAATATCGGCTCCTGTCTTTGAAGTTTAAAATAATGAACACAGAGAGAGTTGTTACATAATTTTTCGATTAAAAAAAGTGCCGCCCGGATGTAGCATCCGAACGACACGTTACAGGTGCAGACAGCTACTGCTTCTAGTTCATCCAATCTGCTTATATGCAGTTTATATCTTCAAGGTGAAAGCTTTTTCGTATATATCCAAAGGCCATTCAGCCCAAGGAAACTCTCGTGCAGGCAGGGATTGTAGCACAACTTCCTCTTTGGTCACAGGATGGGGCAGAGCGGCAATGACAGACCATAACGCGATCTGTTGTCCCGGTTTGTTTATTTTGGCACCATATTTCTGATCTCCGAATAGTGGACAGCCGGCTTCTTTCATCTGCACACGTATCTGATGAGATCGACCTGTATGAAGCTCGATATGCACGAGGCTGTAACGATCGGTTTCTCCGATGACCTCGTAGTCAAGAACGGCATCTTTACCACCAGGTGTACCTTTGGGTACAACGGTTACGGTGTTTGTTTTGCTGTCTTTTAACAGGGTGTGCTTCAATGTGCCCTGACGTGCTGGCAACTTGCCATGAACAACAGCTGCATAGATTTTACGGAAGTGACGTCCACGCACAGTCTCAGACAATCGGGAAGCGGCTTTGGAAGTTTTGGCAAAGATCATGGCACCTCCAACCGGGCGATCCAGACGATGCACCAGCCCCAGATATACATTACCAGGTTTATTATAACGTTCTTTCAGATCCTGTTTGAGTAAAGTGAGCAGATCCGGATCACCGGAAGCATCTTCCTGCGTAGGGACATTCACCGGCTTCGTAATGCCTAACAAATGATTATCCTCATACAGAATCTCGATATCTCCAGTTTTTTGTACATCATGAGACATCATCAGGACTCCCAGCGGCCCAAAATACCGCAAGGCAGATCCAGACCGCTGCGTGTAATCGGTAATCCGATTTCTCCGGCAGTAATCTCTCCACCATACTTGGCAGACATCGTCATCGTCAGCATGTTTCGTAATACCGTTGAAGAGATACCTGTGGTATAAGAGTTTACAAGCATAAACAACGGATTATCCGAAAGAATCGTCATGCAGGATTTCAGGAAAGGATAGAGGTTTTCCTCCAGTTTCCATGTTTCACCGTTCGGGCCACGTCCATAAGAAGGCGGGTCCATAATAATCGCATCGTATTTGTTACCACGGCGCTGCTCGCGCTGTACAAATTTGAACACATCATCGGTGATGAAACGAACAGGGCGATCAGCAAGTCCAGACAATTGCACATTTTCTTTCGCCCATTGAACCATACCTTTCGCTGCATCACAGTGTACAACAGAAGCGCCAGCGTATGCCGCTGCTACGGTTGCTCCGCCAGTGTAGGCGAATAGGTTCAAGACAGAGATGGGGCGTCCTGCATTCGAAATTTTATCCATCATCCAGCTCCAGTTGGCAGCTTGTTCGGGGAACAATCCGGTGTGTTTGAAGCTTGTCGGTTTAATATGGAATTTCAGGTTTTCATATCCGATCGTCCAGCGTTCAGGAATGGGCTTTTTCATATCCCAGCTTCCCCCTCCAGAAGAGCTGCGATGATAGTGACCGTGAGCTTGGCGCCATTCGTGGGTTTCTTGTTCAAGCGGCCAGATGATCTGTGGATCAGGTCTGCGCAAGATGACATCTCCCCAGCGCTCCAGCTTCTCGCCGCCTCCCGTGTCGATTAATTCATAGTCTTTCCAGTTCTTAGCTACGTACATAGTGGTTTATCCATCCTTAAAATTCATTTGGATACTATTGTACAACAAAAAAGGGGCTGTACGCCAGTTAGCCTCAAGGGATTTGGGCAATGTACAGATGAATTTCGACACATCATAAAACAAAAATCTGAATAAAATTAATTTGACAATGATAATCATTATCACTTATGATTTTGTTATTGCAATTTGCAATCTATTCGGAACGTATTTCAAGGGAATTAAATCCATAATAAGAAACCAAAGTGAGGGACAATAGATGGCTAAATGGTTAGTGGCTTATGCCAGTATGACAGGGAACACGGAAGAGATTGCCGAACTTATTGTGGAAGGCATTACAGCAAGTGGTCATGAAGTTGACTTGAAATCTGTAACCGACTTTAATGCCTCAGAAGTTTTGAATTATGAGGGCTTTATGATTGGTGTGTACACATGGGGAGATGGTGAACTGCCGGATGAATTTCTGGACTTCTATGAAGAACTGGATGAGCTTGATTTGCACGGAAAGAGAGCGGCTGTCTTCGGAAGCGGAGATACGTCCTATGAACAATTTTGCGGAGCAGTCGATCTAACAGCGGAGAAGCTGAAGGAACGCGGGGCGGAAGTATCACCAGAGATGTTGAAAATTGAATACAGTCCGCTGGAGCAGGAAAAAGAATCATGCCGGGATTTCGGCAGACGTTTTGTTACTGCTGGTGCGGAGATATCCTGATCGAAATGTTACAGCGTGATGCCTATACAGCAAAGGCTCAGGGGAGCGACGGGCTCCCTGAACGTTTGCTTGAGGACTATAAGCTGGAAGAGATGTTGCGTAGCCCGCATCGGTTTATCCGCCCTGAACCATCGGCTGAGCAACGTCCAGCGCTACAATGGAGACATCGTGTACAATATGCGGTGAGCCATGCCATTAATCATTTTTACAGTGTGGACCCCGACGTACGCAAAGAAATCCCGATTCAATATGTACTCGAAAAATGGTGGCCTAGAAAAACGGACGGTTTTGATTCCGTTCTTCATTATTGGGATGTAAAGCAGAAAATGATCGATGAACTGTCACTGGCCATTGCAGCGAATGATGATTTGAAGCGGCCTGCGATCTTGTATGAACAATGGAAAACCGAAGTGCCTTCTTTACAGATGTCTTTGTCCGTCATCTTTCAGGCGGCTTGGCAACCAGAAGGCTGGGATAAACTGCTTGTTCAGAAATATATGGTAGTTCATGATGCCAACGTCGTGGAAGCCTTTCAGCATATGGTCAGCGTGTTTTGCTGGGAAGCATTTGGCAAGTTGCCGGGCATGATTGAAATTTACTGCCTGCTGGAAGGGCGGAAGATCAGGTATATACCAGGCCGCCAATCATTACAGCGTTCGATGGATTACATCCGTCTTGTTCGGGACAGCATTCCCGTTGCCGAGGAGCAAGAATCAGAGCGCTTTACCGCAAGAGATAAGATCCGTGTGCATGAAGAAGTAGACCGTTGGAGAACGGAAGGGACGAAGCCACAAAAAACATGGTTGATGTGACACTCGAAGCTCTTGATAGCACTTATCTCGGAGGAGGGAATACAGGTGACAACGTTATTCAGGCAAGATATCGGTAACGGAAAAAGAAGAGCAGGAACATGTGAGTTCAGCTCCATGCCCGTACCTCAAGCTGTCATAAGAAAGCTGCTGGATGAAGCTGATCCATCTTTATATGTTATGAGTCCGGCACCTTGGCGTTTTATGCTATTTTCGGGTGAAGGGCGACAGCTCTATATGGAAGCTGTAAGGCAGAGTTATCCGCCTCATCTTGCGGATTCTCACGGGAGCTGGGCTGCGTATCAATACACGGAAGCGATCCCGGCTCATTTGGTGGTGGTTGCCCCCGGCAATTCCCCAGAGGATCATGTTTTGCCTGCGAAGGCATGGAGCAAGCGATTCTCTATTCTGGCTGCTGAACAGGGGGTACACGCGGTCTGGAAGATGAATGATTATCAGCAACATCCCGTATTCATGAACTTGATGGGACTTACATCGAGCGAAAGAGTGCTCGGCGTATTTCACATCGGTTACGGTGAGCAGTGTGGATTACCCAGTGTGGCAACAGGTAGACCAGCTTCTGAACTCATGACGGTATATGACCATTTGGTGTGAAGGGCAACGAGCCTGACAGCTGCGTTGCCGGGTGCGCTTACGGATATTTGATTCAGTGAATGTTACCGTGCAAGGTTTCCGAGGAAATGACGAACACGTTCTTGTTGAGAATGATCTTGAGAACTGGCTTTATATAAGCGATTTGAAACGGTAATGGTGTTACCAAAGAAAAATCGTTCAAACTGAGTCTGTCTGCCTCCAAATGAGCCTGCACCAAGTTCCCAGATCAGGCGGAACAGTGCGTTTCGTTCTTTGGATTCCATGTCGGAGCCTTTGAGATAGACGTTTAAAGCGTCAGCCGGCCCGGACTGGAAATCCTCTTCCTGTGGAACCATGATCATGCCGCTGGAACTGAGTAGCTGCAATATCTCGATCATTTCAGGATACAGTTTCGGATAGAGAAGATTGGCAGCCATAAGCGGTTTAGGAGCTGGCAGGATATACCCTCGTCCGTCCGGCATTGCGCCTGCCTCAGCAGCTAGAGCAAGTGCTTTTAAGGATTCAAGGCCTGCGAGAACACGTGCGGTTTTTTCTATAACATGCGCCTCGTTCGACAGATCCAGCGTATCGGTTAACAGCTGAATGGTGCCGAGCATAAATTCGGTTTTGGCAATATAACGACATAACACCTGATGCCCCGCATGGATATGGAAGTTACTGCCGCTGAAAAGAGTCGAAGACATCTGCTCATGACCTGCAAAAAAAATACGGTTATGCGGCACAAGCACGTGGTCAAAGATGACGATATTGTCCATCTCCTCATATCTGGAGCTTAAGGGGTAATTGTAGTTGGATTCAGCTGCATACGTATCTCGGCAGATCAGAGTGATGCCAGGCAGATCATTAGGAACAGCAAACGAAAAAGCAAATGGATTTTCATCATCAAAAGGTGCAGGAGAAGGGGATGGATAGACAAAAATTTCATCTGAAGTCGCGGCTTGTGTGGCCATCATAAATGCACCGTTTATAATGAGTCCTTCATCAGTCCGATCGACAACCTTGGCAGCAATGGCATCTTCAGTAGCATCCATCTGTCCTGAAATTTTACTAGCATGTGGCTGAATAAAGGCATGGGATAGTGTGATGTCATGATCACGGCAATAGGCGTAGTAATTCCTCAGATTTTCAGCATATTGCGGGGAGAGATCGTTCAACAAGTCGGCAGCGGTAAAAAAAGCCATCATCGCCGTGTTCATGTAATCGGGTGAGCGTCCCAGAAAACCGTGATGAGCCTGAGCCCATATCGTCATCGCTTCACGGCGTTTACGGAGATCGTTGACGCTGGTTGGAGGCAGAAAGGACATCCCTACAGGCTTCCCATCGGTAGGAGAAGGATAGGTCATAAGTTCTGTAAGCAGTGGGTCATACTGCAGGTCGTACATATTCATTTGAGTTTTCATCAAACCGGAGAAGGCGATGTGCTCGGAGCGTTTAGCAGTAAGCAGTTCTCCTTTATACCAGCAGGGTACGGTCTGGGCGTTAATTCGTTCACAATACTGCATGCCGGTTTTAGCGGGCATAGTTCTTCACCTCTTGGTCATGGTTCATGAGAACATTTATTTCTATCCTATACTACGTAAAGTTGTTGTCTAATGTGCTACGGACCATCGGGTGAAAAATTTGCATCGAGGGCTTGATAATAATTATCATTCTTGCTACAATAAACAAAGAAAAAGGAACCCGAGTGGGCTCCTTCGAATGAAACAGATTCTATTATTTAACTTCAAACGTTTTGCAGTCTGTTTCAGCAGACTCGCTTGCTTCTTTGGAAGCGTGGCTCACGATGTAGATGGAAGAAGCATTACATTTGTTTTCTTGAGCCCAGTGACGACAGGAGTTTACTTCACACAATACGTCTTTTGCCATGATTGTTAACCTCACTTTTAGTTGGATTTACATTCGTTGGTATAAAGATCCGGATTCGCAAGTTGCCGCTTGAGAATCTGGAACAATTTTCACGCTCTCATGAATTTGGAGGGCTTTTTTGTGTTATACACAACGATGCACTCTCAGAATAGCAAATTTTGCTTTCTCATGCAACTAATTGGCGGCTAAGGAGACATACTGATGCTGATCAGGAGTTTGATCTTTGCAAAGAGGGTTCTGTATGTTATTATTTAATAGTAAAAATTACGATTAAACAAATAATTGATAGCTGAGAATCCGGTATGAAAAACACGGTTACAGATATATATCTTTCTTGAAGGAGCACACATACACATGAGTAAAATGAATCACGCAAACCGAATCCCGCGTGCAAAAGGAATCGATATGGCGGCATTCTACACGCCGAAGGAATGCAAACGAAAAGCACAACATATTGTCTTTTCGGCGGAAAATGAACGCATTGTCGAAGAGTTCATTACGATTCTGGGCATGAAGGAAAAGTTCAGGGAACATGATGTTTCCATCCCTAATAAAATGGTCATGTTTGGCCCTCCCGGCACAGGGAAAACGTTAACCGCGTCTTATCTGGCTCAGAGATTGGAATTGCCTCTTGTACTGGTCAGGCTGGATGCCCTTATTCACAGCCACTTGGGAGAAACGGGAAGTAATGTACGCAAGTTGTTTGAATATGCTCGCCTTAATCCTTGCGTATTGTTTCTTGATGAATTTGATGCGATTGGCCGGACACGGGAAAGTAACGACGAGGTAAAAGAAATGGCAAGGGTGGTGAATACACTTTTGCAATGTTTGGATGAATTCGAGGGAGACAGCATCCTGGTGGCTGCCACGAATCTGGAGACACAGCTTGATCATGCGATCTGGCGCCGATTTGATACCAAGATGACGTACGCGATGCCAGATGAAGATAGCCGCAGACTGTACATTAGCAAACTGGTTGGAACGTTTGAACAGGAGCACAGGCTGGAGGAGTATATCTGTGAACGGCTGGCTGGATGCAGCTATGCGGATGTGGAGCAGATTGTGTTGAAAGCAAAGCGGAAAGCTATTATTGGAAGCAGTGCTCTGCACAGACAGTTGATCTCTGATGCGTACGAGGAATACAGGCCCCGAGTACTACAAGGATAGAGGTGAAGTCCTTACCTGGGCGAATAACGAAAGCCCGGCTTCCTTTTTGTAAGGAATACCGGGCCTTTATTACAATGCTGATTTCGCTTTGACAGGTGAACGATAGGTTTTCTCTGGCATAGACGTTTCCTGTTGAGCAACCCAGCGTGGCAAGCTTAACCTAAACATACTTCCATCTGGACTGCTGGAAACGAGGGCTAACGTACCACCTTGCTCCTGTGCAAGAAGGCGGCTGTATGTTAAACCGAGACCCAAGCCACGATTACGGCGTTTTTTCAACTCTCCCCGATAGAATCGTTCGAATATGTTACGCTGATCCTCTATGGTAATTCCCGTGCCGTTGTCCTGCACATCGACATGTAACATGTCTTCCTCTACGCGTAAATGTATATGGAAGAGGGCTTGTTGGCCAGGTATTATGGCATGCAGTCCATTGTTAAGCAAATTTACAATAATCTGCTGGATCCGGAGGGCATCACCCATAACGTATAGTGCGTCTGACGGCGCATGAAGCTGAACTTCTGGCATATGTTCTTCGTAGGCAATTTTCCATTGGTAAATGATCTCGCCTACAAGCAACTTCAGGTCGGTACGTTCCTTCCGAACAGCAACACTTCCAGCGGTCATGGCATTATAATCCAGCAGATCCGCAATCATTCGTTCCATGCGTTCTGATTCTTTCAGAGCAATATCCAGAAATTCTTTGCCTTCCTGGGGACTGACGATATCGTCGCGAACAGCCATCACCAATCCTTTGATCGAGGTGACAGGCGTTTTGAGCTCATGACTCACGCCTGCAAGAGAAAGTGCACGCCATTCTTCGAGTTGACGCAGACGGGTTGCCATATCCCCAAAAGAACCTACAAGTTCGTTCATTTCCCGTTCACGTGTTTTAATATCAAGGTTTACATCATAATTCCCGGCTCGGATTTGCTCTGCCGCATAAGCCACCTGTCGAATTGGTCTCGATAGTTTGCTCGACAGAAGATAGATCGTGAACCAGCCACAGAGAATAAGGCCTCCAAAAATCAATGCGACGAGCCAGATCGTTTCAGGACTGAACGTGATGGATTGTTTGGACTGCATGACCCAAACTTTACCTAGAGTCTGATTCCCGTCTGTAATATCGACCGTTACTCCAGCGTATTTATTGTTGCGTGGTTTAAGATAGTCGTCAGAGAGCCGATAATGGACATCTTCCTGCTTCATTTTAGGCTGGGAGAAAATTAGCTTGTTATTATTGTCCAGTACCATGACACAGAAATAATGATCGGTATTAAACAGCTTCTCCCGGCTGCTTACGATTGTATTCAGGTCAGGTGGAACCCAAAGCTGACTGCCCTTCACGGTTACTCGATCAGCAATCTCCCAACCGAGTAGCTCAGCCGTTTTCAAACTTTTCTCAATCGATGTTGTTCGTATCCAGTACAGCGCACCCGCTGCAATTACGGAGAAGCCGATACATAAAATCAGAAAGTAACGTAGTGTCCAATGTGACAAAATAGATGTCGTTCGTTTCGGTTTGGTGGATGTTAATTGGCGATCCAAAATTGATACCCCATTCCTCGCAACGTCCGGATTTCTCCTGTGTCTGTTGTCCAGTGAGAGAGTGCCTGACGCAGTCGTTTGATCGATAGATCTACAGCACGATCACTGCCTTCATAATCGAGTCCCCAGACTTGTTCAATCAGATGATCTCTAGTGAATGTGCGGTTGGGATACTCCGACAGAAAAATAAGAAGAGACAGGTCACGTGGTGTAAGCGCGACCTCCGCACCGTTCAGTAGCACTTGCTTAGCCGCAAGGTCAATGACCAGATTGCCAAAAGAACGCTTGTCCTGCCCTCCGGAAGTCCAGTGGGGGTTCCGTCGCAGTACTGCATTCACGCGTGCAACCACTTCTTCAGGTACAAACGGTTTGCTCATATAATCGTCAGCACCGGCATTCAGACCGTTAAGCCGATCTGTAATATCGTCCAGTGCAGTTAACATAATGACGGGACAAGCACTCTTTTCCCGAATAATTCGTAATAGGTCCCATCCATCCATTCCTGGCAGCATAACGTCTAGTAAAACGATAGAAGGATTTTCGGAATCAAACAGGGTTAAAGCAGTCTTGCCATCCGCTGCATGATGAACTTCAAATTCAGCTTTTCTCAGATAAGCAGCTAGAACTCGTGCGATTGCTTGCTCATCCTCTACGATGAGTACAGATTTCAAACAGGGTGTTCTCCTTTCACAGACAAGCTTGTGTACTGATTTTACATGAGGCGGGTCATAAAGCCAATCCTGTTTTCACTTTTTGAAAAAAAATGAAAAAGAATTTCATCTTGACTTCTTCCTGACACATTGGGCTGTTACTATCCATATCAAGAGGTAACGAAACCATACTGTACTGGAGGAATAATAAAGATGAGTAAAAAGGCTAAAACGTGGATCATTACAGGAGTAGCAGCAGTAGCCATCATTGGTGGGGGCGGTTATTACTTTGCAAATAGTTACTTAGGAAACAATGTTGAGATTGAACAGGTACTTCCGGTAAACGCGGCTGCATCTGGTACAGCTACAGATAGCGGCACGGGCACAGCAGTGGAAAATAAAAAGGTTGGAGCAGACCAGTTGAACGGGGACTGGAATATCAGCCAGGGATCGAAAGTATACTTCTCAGTAACCACTTCGCAGGAAACCGTGAATTTTGTGGACGAGCAGGTTAGCGGAAAATGGACGATTAATGTGAATGACCCCGCTAAATCGCAGGCTGAAGGAACAATCGAGATGAGCGGCATTGATTCCGGTAATGGGCAGCGGGACGAACATGTGAAGAGCGCAGACTTCTTTGATATGGCTAAACATCCGCAAGCAACATTCAAAGCCACTTCATTTGAAGGTATGCCTCCCGAATGGACAGAAGGACAGACAGCTGATTTGAAAATGAAAGGTACTCTGACCGTTAAAGGTATCGAAAAGGAAGTCACGTTTGACGCCAAAGCGGCTTATCAAAACAATGAAGTGCTGCTGTCCGGAACAACGATGGTTACATTCGAAGATTTTGGCATGAAAAATCCACACTCGGTTGTGCTTTCTACTGAAAATGATATCCAGGTTCGTCTTGAATTGAAGCTGGCGAAATAATAGAAGGATCTGAAATATTCTATTGAACTATACTAATAAACGATTTTAATATAGTAAGCCCACTAAATCTGTTGTGTTCCGCCTCCGGGCGGGCAACAGATTTTTTGCTTTTGATATGCTTTTGCCGGAAAAAAGAATGCACCTGTTCATCTCCCTGAGGCTGGAAAATAAGGATTACGCTAGGCTGGATTATGTTTAGAAAAGTCGACATTGTTAAAATAACTGCTGTTTCCTTTGCATAATGCCGTGTTGCTAAGGATCATGAAGCGCTTACAATGGGGATGATTCATGACATTCATTGATCCAAGCACAAACAAACACAAGAAGGGGAGATCAAGGGTGAACAAAAGGTACATAAGCGGCTGTCTTGTTTTGTTGTTGTTATTCTGTGATCTGGGTCTGATCGCCAGGCCCGCAGAAGCGGCAAAAAACAATGTCGCGCTGAACAAAACGGTATCGGTGAGCTCGGATGAAAAACGATGGGGAGGCGATAAAACGCATCTGGTAGATGGTGATGCGAGTACCTATTGGAGTACAGAAACGGGAGTGACTTCTGAAAAACCGGGGTGGGTCATCATTGATCTGGGTGAAACGTACAATCTTTCCGGAGCGGAAATAACATGGAGGGACAATACGGTAGTGAAGTATACGGTTGAAACGTCTGCTGACCAGCAGCATTGGTCTACCGTTACGGATCAAAGTGATAACGCAGATGCGAAACAGATTGCTGATCTTACATTTCAACAAAATAATGTACGATACATTAAGCTCAACATATCCTTTTATAAGGAAGGTGGAGCGTGGCCACAAATACTGGAGTTTAAAGTGTGGGGAGAATCCGAAGGGATGGAACCAGCTAATATTATCAGTTTTGATTCCGTTCATGTTAGTACATTTGCACGAAGTGCGCCGGTTCTGCCTGCGGAAGTCAAAGCCAATTTTACGAATAATAAGTCGGGTCTCGTTCCTGTCACATGGGAGAGCATTGATCCAACGCAATATGAAAAATCAGGTTCATTCTCTGTAACTGGTGCGGTATATGGTACTGAGAAAAAGCCTGAAGCAACGGTTGTTGTACAAGGTTATCGTTCCGATTATGTGAGGGGCGTCGATATTTCCACACTCACGGCTATTGAGGATAAAGGTGGAAAATACCTGGATAGCAACGGCACCGAGCGGGACTTGCTTGATATCCTCAAGGATCGAGGTGTCAATTATGTACGTCTGCGTTTGTGGAATGACCCACAAAAATCAGGCGGTTATAACGATAAGGATGACGTCATTACCATGGCCGTACGCGCGAAGCAAAAAGGGTTAAAGGTGCTGCTGGATTTCCATTACTCCGATGAGTGGGCACACCCGGGTCAACAGCTCAGACCGAAAGCGTGGGAAAAGTTAAGTTTCAATCAGCTTAAGCAAGCAGTGTATGATTATACGGTTGAAGTCGTTGGAGATCTGAAGAAGGCAGGAGCCATGCCGGATATGGTGCAGATTGGTAACGAGATCAACAGTGGTCTTCTCAATGGATTAAGCAGCGACGTGAATTTTGAGGAAAATGCAGCTTTGCTAAAGCAGGGAATTAATGGGGTTCGCGCGGTTGAAGGAAACGTTAATGCTTCTGATCGGGCGAAGATCATGATTCATCTGGCTGAAGGTGGCAAGGCAGAGACATTCAAATGGTATTTTAATGAGTTGAAAAAACAAGGACTCGACTCCGATTATGACATCATTGGGCTATCCTATTATCCGTTCTGGCACGGTACATTTGCCGATGTGCAGAAAACGATGAACGAAGTTTCAGCGGCCTTTGGGAAAGATGTCATAATAGCTGAAACTTCTTATCCGTTTACTTATAAAAACGGGGACGCGCATGGAAATATTATCGGTTCGGATCAAGCGCTCATTCAAGGTGGAGCCACGTTCCCGGCAACAGTGCAAGGTCAATACGATGCAATTGCAGGCATCATGGATTTGATCGCCAATGTACCGAATAATCGTGGCGCAGGTTTCTTCTACTGGGAGCCGGCATGGATTCCGGCAGGTGTAGGCTGGATTGCCTCCGAAGGCGATGCATGGGAGAACCAGGGCATGTTTGATTACGATGAGTACCCAGCGAATGGCGGGCATTCGTATGAAGGAAGAGCGTTATGGTCTCTCGATGTGTACAAAAGAGGACTGGAACAGATGCCGACAGATCGACAGCAACTTGCAGCAGCACTGACACGTGCTAACTCGCTTGTAGAAAGTGATTTCACACCAGAAAGCTGGGGCAGTCTGGCTCCTGCAATTGTTGAAGCTAAAGGGGTGTACGCCCGAGCGTATACATCAGGTGGTGTGAGTCAAGAGGAAACCGATGCTGCAACAACATATTTGGAAAATGTGATGTTACAACTCGGCGTGATTACACCGGAACTGGAATCGCTCCAAGTGGCAATTGCAGAAGCAGAGAAGATCCAACAGAATAACTGGTCGGCTGCAACGTGGAGCGTATTCAGTAAAGCACTGGAACATGCAAAATCCGTTGTGGCTAACTCACGGGCTACTCAGACTGATGTCAATAAAGCGGTAGAGCGCCTGGAATCAGCCATTAAGGGCTTGTCTGACGTGGATAAAACGGAACTGCACCAATTCATTCAGCTCATGCAACTGGAAAATGAATCTTCATATACACACCGCAGCTGGTCGGTTCTACAGCAAGCTTTACAGGCGGCTATTCAAGTGAGAGACCAAACAGACGCTATGCAATCTCAGGTAAATGCAGCACGGGATACATTAAAACAAGCTTTTACAAATATGGTCAAACTAGAAGCCTTGACCACAGGTAAAACCGCTACTGCATACAGCAGTGCTGGAAATGGTGGCGGTAAAGACAATGCGCCGTCAGGAGCAATTGACGATAATCCAAATACATCATGGGGAACGGATCTTGGTCCGGGTGACAACACTTGGTGGAAGGTGGACTTGGGACAGGTGGCCAATCTCCGGAAACTTGAAATGTCGATGTGGAGCGGTGGTATCAAATACAGAATAGATGTCTCCGATGATAATGAGCATTTCAAGACGGTATTGGATACAACCAGTGATGTTATCGTATCTACATCCCCAAGTCATGTTCTCCCCGAGGGAACAGAGGGGCGTTATATTCGTGTAACCATTACAGCTGGCCCGACATGGGTTGGATTCATGGAATTTGAGGCATATGGTACAATTCCGGGTGACAGGACCGTATTGAAATCAACCGTTACAGCTGCGGAAGCGTTGAAACAAACCGATTACACGGCTTCAAGCTGGAGTGTGTTCAGCAAAGTGCTGGGACAAGCGCAGCAACTTGTTCTGGATGCGGAAGCTACGGAACAAGAGCTCACCAGTGCGGATCAACTTCTGAAGGAAGCCATGGCACAACTGGCACGTCAGACAAACCCGGGCACAGGACAGCCATCTCAGCCAAGTAATCCGTCCGGGTCATCGGAACCTTCAACAAGTACGAACAATCCGGTAGTTACACCTCAGCCAACACCTGGGAACGAAACAGCGAGCGGTTCCATTACTGTAAAAGGAACGGTAACAGGAGATGGTGCATATGCGGTGCGTCCAAGTGCATCTGAGCTTACTCAGGCTTTGAGATCAATGGACACAGGCAAACGTACGTTGAAGCTTGTAGCCGATGTACCAGACGGTTCCAAAGCAGTGACGTTCCAAGTGTCAGCAGGTCAGCTCTCTTCATGGGTTCGTTCGGAGGAAGTGCAGTCCATCGAGGTGGTTGCAGGCAAAACGACAGTTCGGGTCCCGCTTCGGTCCCTGCCGCTCACGATTGCAGAGAACACAGGTACGTTTGACGTTGTCGTTGCGGAAGGATCCATAGCACAAGTGAACGTTAACCAGCAAGCCCGAATTGGCGATCATCCTGTAGTTGATGTGCAGATGCTACTCAATAATAAGTCAATCCAATGGGCTGACAAAACGGTTGAAGTGCTTTTGTCCGATGTGCAACCTGTCAAAGCAGATCATACGGTGATGGTTGTCAACTCCATCTCAACTAACGGTGAACTTCATCCTGTGACGTATACGAAGTATGATCAGACCACAGCTACGATGGCGTTCAAGCCGTCTAAGCCTGGCAGTTACGTCATTACCAACCTTGAAGTGCCGTTAACCGATTTACAGCATCATACCTGGGCAGCTCAAAAGGTTCAACATCTCTATAGCAAAGGCATCATTGCAGGTATGAGTGACACACGTTTTGAACCGCATGGTGAACTCACCCGTGCCCAATTTTTACAGATGCTCGTTAAAGGGGTTGGAAAAACAAATCACACGGATTCTTCGGCTACACTGCTACCGACAGACGTCAAGTCAGATCAATGGTATGCGGATGCGGTTCGCGCAGGTCTTGCGATGAACATTGTTCAGGGTAGAGCTGACGGAACATTCGGTGCAAATGATCGCATTTCCCGTCAGGATATGGCTGTTATGCTACATCGAGCGATGGAAGCAGCAGAACGTAATAACAACTCTGCTACTGTAGACACCGGCCAGATGAAGTTCAGAGATGAAGCAGATATTGCCGAGTATGCCAAAGACTCTGTGGCATTCATGTCACAACTCGGTCTACTAAACGGCTTGCCTGATAGCACATTTGCTCCCAAACAAACCGCTAATCGTGCGCAAGGCGCCGTTGCAGTAGCGAGATTGATGGAACAGCTGTATTAGAAATTGAAACAACGGTAACTTGATTTAATGAAACGCAAATGACATGTAGAGAAGAAAGGGGTCGAATCCATGATTCGGTCTCTTTTTTCGTATGGAATTCGTTAATGTCGTATTGACAATATTAAAATCATTTGTTATCATTTCGATAATATCAAAACGACATTAATGAGAAATGAGGAATGAGCCATGTTTGGATTCCGGTTTGTAAAGTTTCAGCCGAGTGAATATGTAATGAAAGTGAAGAACGGCAGGGTACAACGTGAAGGTGTGGGTTTATCCTTTTATTATTACGAGCCAACGACTTCGGTTGTTGTATTGCCTGTTTCTTCGGTGGATGTGCCGTTTATGTTTGAAGAGATTACAGCGGATTATCAGACGGTTACCGTACAGGGACAGCTGAGCTATCGCATTATGGATTACAACAAAATTACACAGAGCCTGAATTACACGTATAATTTGCGCAAAAATCAATATATGTCCGACGATCCTCACAAGCTGGATCAACGGGTGATTACCATTGCAAAAGTGCTCACGAAGAAATATTTGGAGCAGTTGCCGTTAAAAGAAGCGATTCAATCCAGCGAACGGCTCGCCAGCAATATGAAACGAGAGGTCGCACAGCATGAAGAGTTGGAAAAGCTGGGCGTAGAGCTGATGAATCTATCCATTCTGGCTATTTTGCCAAATAAGGAAACGATGCGCGCGTTGGAGGCACAGGCAAGGGAAGAAATTTTAAAACAGGCAGATGAGGCTTTATATGTACGGCGTAATGCTTCGATTGAGCAGGAACGGCGTGTGAAGGAAAATGAACTGAATACCGAGATTGCGGTGGAGACGAAGAAACAACAGATTCGGGAAACTCAATTACAGGCAGAGCGCTCGGTGAAACAGAAGCAGAACGAGATGGAGCAGGAGCAGCTTCAGTTTAATACAGCGATGGAAGAGCGTAAGCAGCAGTTAATCGAGCTCACCATCGCGAATCAGAATGCCGAAGCAGATGCCAAAGCGTATGAGATTGCAGCAGTCATGAATTCGCTACAGCATGTACAGCCGAACGTATTACAGGCCATGGCCAATATGGGCATGAACTCGGATAAACTGATTGCACTTGCGTTCCAGGAACTGGCTGAGAATGCGGGCAAGATCGGGCAACTTAATATTTCACCAGATCTGCTGCAGGGCCTGATGGCACCAGCAGAAGGAAGAGGCAAGGGAGGGGCAACACGATGATTGTTGGATGGGGGAAACAAACCAATCTTACCGCTTCCAGAACACGGGCTATACGATCCAGTCGAGTTAGTCAGAACGTGTCTGACAATCAAGCCACTCTGGTGAAACAAGTCAGTGAGGCCAGTCAAACAGTCAAAAAAATGAACAAAGGTTACCTTCGAGTCAAAGGGAAGGCGGGAGGTGGAATCACAGATGGTTAAAATAAATGAACCCATGAGTGAGCATAAACTGATTTTGGTTAAGCGCAGAACCCGCCTGGAAGAATTGATTGTACGTTACAACACTGTACAGCAAGCTCAGTTTTATATTGAACGTCTTGGTGCTGACTTTAGCGATTACGTCGAAGAAGATCGACGTTACAAGCAATCGATCCAGCTTGCACAGCAGCAATTGAGCCAACTTGGACGTGTTCAGATGATTGACCGAGAGCATGTGCCAAACTTTATATTTGGAGAGCAAGATATTGTGGTTGTGGTCGGACAGGATGGTCTGGTTGCCAATACGTTGAAATATGTTACCGAGCAGCCTCTCATTGGTGTGAATCCAGATCCGATGCGTTGGGACGGCGTGTTATTACCTTTTACGGTGGAGGATTTAAGCTTCATTGTTCCAGACGTGATTCTTAGACGGCGCGCGCTTAAGGAAGTTACACTCGCCAAAGTTGAGTTAAATGACGGACAGGTGCTGTACGGGGTCAATGATTTATTTATTGGTCGGAAGACACATGTGTCTGCACGTTATGAAGTGCGATTGGGAGCCAAGGTGGAACAGCAATCGTCCAGTGGCATTATTGTATCTACAGGTATGGGATCAACCGGATGGTTCAAGAGTGTGCTGGCTGGTGCTTCAGGTATTGTCCATTCGGCGGCTTGGCAACAAATAAGCACGGTAGATAGGGAGCGTCTGACCAGTGAAGAAAGATCATTTGAAATAACAGGAACGATGCCTGAAAGAGGGGAGAGCAAGAATGAATTTACGTGGGATGCCCCTTATCTGTATTTTACAGTGCGTGAACCGTTTCCAAGCCGAACAACAGCGGCCAATCTTGTGTTTGGACAGATACACGGGAAGCAGCCACTGCACATCGTTTCACAGATGCCGGAGGATGGAGTTATTTTCAGTGACGGGGTAGAGCAGGATTTTTTGGAATTTAACTCGGGTGTGCACGCAACGATTGGTCTGGCAGAGAAGAGAGGGCGCCTGGTGATTTAATCGAGTTCCTTCTATTATAACGTTCATCTCTATTATTTTGATATTTGTATTTGCTCATATATAAAACCAGTGATATTTGAAAATGTAAATTCTAAATCCAAACCTGTGTTTTCTTGATTTGAATCAAGGAGTTGCAGGTTTTTTCACGTTAAGATAAACACATAACCAGAACAAATACAGGAGGATGAATACCATGAGTATCACGTCATTACAAGAAGTTAAAGCCTACAGTACGGAACGTTTCACGAAAAGGGTGTTATCTCAACAAGGAGGCGGTGTAACCTTCGTGCTTCATTTTCTGCCAGGACAACAGCTTCCCGTTCACAGACATCCCGGTGCAGACCTAACGTTGCTCGTCGTTGAAGGCAAGGGTACACTAATTCTGGACGGAGCAGAGCATGAGATTCAGGCAGAAGATGTGGTATCCTGCGGAGGAGAGACGGAATTCGCATTTCATAACACAAGTGATACGGAAGTTCGCTTATTTGTGGTACTGAGTAGAGTGCCGGAAGCTTCTTACGCTAAAGATATCTAATATAAAGAAAAGAAAAGAACAGAAAAGAACAGAATAAAATAAATAGGTAATCAGTAATTACAGACTCCGCTAGGGGTCTCTTTTTCTATGCTGAAAAACAAACACAAAAACGTACCCATGCCCTGATCGATTCAGCACTTAGTACGTCATTTAGTATCGGTGATTATGTTTATGTTGTTCTTGTTGTCGATTAGATTGCGTTGTTTGGACGTCAATGCTTTGGCCAACATCCTTGATAATCAGCACGATTTAAAAATATCCGAGCATTTCTTTGGCTTCTCTGGACATCAGCTGTGGAGACCATTGCGGTTCCCATACCACCTGCACGTCAATATCGGTTTTGTCTGTATTTTCTTGTAAAACCCATTTTACCGCTCCAACGATGGTGTCATGCAGTGGACAGCCTGGTGTAGTCAGCGTCATTCGTACCTGAATGCGTTCAGGCTCTTCCTTTACTTCATACACAAGGCCGAGGTCAACGATGTTGACACCAAGCTCCGGGTCATAGACTTCTTTTAAATACTCGAGTAAATGTGAGGTTTGTTCCATCTTTTCCACGCTCCAATCCATCTTGTTAACGTCTGAATACCAGCGCGATATTTGAAATATACACGATAGAGCTCATAGACAATAATGTTCCGCCAACCATCATCACTTCCGCCAGATTGACCAGAATGCCGCTGACTAAGAGCAGACTGGCTGCGGCCATCGCAAGTATTCCATGATTGATCCTTTTTTCACTTAACATGCCAGCCATGAGTGGAGTGCCAGGACGTCCGGCAAGCTTGCCGTATTTGTGGGTCCACCATAGAAAAGGCACAATTTTGGAAGCATACCCGAGGATCGTCAGAGATACCCAGCCTCCAAGGTATACCCAGCCAGTCAGAAGCACAACGCGTGAATCAAGGAGTAGCTCTACATCTTGCGCACTATAGATTAACAGAGCCATGGAATATACGAGCAAGGCACGGCTTACATAGACCGTCCAGCGGATTCCGGGGCCAGGGTTGCTTTTATGCCGTTTCTCCTGAATTTGCTCCAGGTGGTATACGTAACAGATCAGTGCTCCTGTCAAAAGCAAAAGCGCAAACCAGAGCAAGCCACCTTGGATACCTGTCAGGAATGCGATCACTCCTGTAATAACAGCAGCATTCCACAGGACCAGGACCATCTTTTGCAATCGGATAGAGAAATCATGGGACAAATAAAACATCGGCAGCATTTTGTAACTGAACCCGGTAATTAACATGCCAAACCATCCAAGGGTTCCCATCCAGATATGTGCGCCAAACAATCGTTGATGCAGACCATTCCAGTCACCAAAAGCAAAATTCAGTCCCATCAGCATGCCCGATAAACCGGTAAGTACAAGGTACAGACAGGCACACGCTGCACTGATCGTTACAGGGTTCCATATGGAAGCACGGTAGAGGGTGATACCCATGTTCAAGCCAAATAACAAAATGCCGGATAGTGCAAGCGTTGCTGAACCTGCAATCCATATTACATCTGTGCGAATAAAACCAATCAACATGCCTGTAGCACCGACGGTGAACAAGAAATAGTGACAGTAACCAAGCACTGTACTATATATATTCGTTTGTAAAATGACATGTATCAACTGATAAACGGCACCCATTGCCAGCATGGTGGCCCATCCGAGTACGAACAAATGCGCATGAAACCAGCCTTCGGGTCCCCTTAATTCATCACCAAGCCAGCCTGTCAGGGAGAGCAGGGAGAATGCGTGATACATTACAAATCCAACGATGCCCGTGATGATAAAAAGAAACGGCAACCTGGACATGGCTTTCGCCCCCTTACCCTTTTTCAATTCTGACTTTGGCTGTGCCATCCGTCTGGTCCTCAACGGTGTAGAGACAACCGAGCTGATTCAGTTCCTCGATCAAAAAAACGGGTACGCGGTCATTATGAATAAGTACAACTTCTCCCGGTTTGCAACGTTCAAGTGCAGCTAATGTGCGCATCATTGGCTGGGGCGGCTCCAGTCCGCGATTGTCCAGTACAATGGTTGGCTCTTTCAGTTCCTGTGTTATGGGCTCATCTGACAAGACCTCGGATGTCGAAGTTTCAGCTATTGCTGGAGGTTGCCCTTCACAGGAATTCATGGCATCCTCTGAACCCGAATCCTCAATCGACGATGAAGTTAATTCAGTTCGAGCCAACGTATTGGATTGAACCGCCGCAGAAATCTTCTCTGCAGCGGTTTTATTTTTTTTATGCACAAATGTGGTCACCCAATGATTGGATTCCAGACGCTCCGATGTACTGGAGTATCCTTTCATTTTCAGAATGCCAAGCAATGGAGTCGGCTTGAACGGCGCATGCAGGACCAATACATCTTCGTGTTTCAGTTCTTTAACGGTATCCATAATGAGCTGAAAGGGCTCCAGTTTTTTGCTCAGATGAGGGCGTACGTCCAGTTCAACAATATTAACGTCGGTTTCAAGCATGAACGTTCACATCCGTTTCGATGCTGACTGCCGTAGCTGCTTCCGTCTGCTGAACAACCTTGATCGAAGATTCATATAAAGCGGCCATGCCTCCGTACAGGGCATAGAAGAATGAATCAGGTGCATCCAGGGAGAAGGAGAGATAGGTTTTGGGGTCCATCTCAAGCACACGCTCAAACAGTCTCGCACTGTCATAGGCATAAAAGCAGAAATGAGTGAATTCGAACACGGGCATTTTCTCGTAAATCGTAATGATCTCCTGTGCATAGGCTGCCTGCTCACGCTGAGCGATCTGAATCATGGATACAGCATCTTCGAGTCCCAGCGTCAGACGCAGTGTAGTCTCGTTAATGATTTCAACATGCGCCATTCCCGTTCAACTCCAATCTATCGTTTAGTGATTTTGACCTGAAACGTTATAGGACCTTGTTCGATATATTCCCAGTCAAAGCCGTCAGGATGTGTCGATTGAAACTGGAAGCGGAGCGGTTTTGGATCGTGATCGTTAACGAGTAACATCGCTTCCTCAGGCTGAAGAGCTTCAAACGTTTCAAAGATAATTTTATGTTTCAAATGAGGCGGATACTCTGTGGCATTAATGGTTGCAGCGTATGTGTTCATAGGTCATTCCTCCAAATTGGGATTAGTGTGGTGTTGCAACTTGATTATAGAAAAGCAGACAGCGGGGCTGTGTGAGCCTGCTCACACCTTTATTTTTGTCATAATCTCGCCTTATTTGGATTGAAATCCTGTTCGGAAAAGGCTTGCGGAGCTTTCATAAATATGCAACTGTGCGTTATGTTTCAGTTCTTGTGATATTTTGCACAGTTAGCAGAGTTGGACATCATTATGCTTAAGCCCATGATTGACAATACATGTGAGGAAGCGAGTGTTCTCCTTTAGCGATGTCATGACAGCACCCGAGAGAAAGGAGGTACGTGTATGGAATCAAAACTCATAGACCCGTTTGGACGTGTGCATGATTACTTGCGTATATCTGTTACGGATCGTTGCAATCTGCGGTGTGTGTACTGCATGCCGGAAGAAGGAATGCAGTTTGAACCGACAGAACGCATTTTGTCCTATGAAGAAATTACATCGATTGTCCAGGCACTTGCTCCGCTAGGCATACGGAAACTGCGATTGACTGGCGGAGAACCTCTGGTTCGCAAGGGGCTGGATCAACTGGTTGCGATGTTATCCGCTATTCCGGGGATTGAAGACATTGCATTGACAACCAATGGCATATTTTTGGCAGCTCATGCCGAGATGCTGAAAGCTGCAGGTCTGACACGCGTGAACATTAGTCTGGATTCGCTCAAGCCGGAGCGATTTGCGCGTATTACACGGGGCGGTAAGGTACATCGCGTGCTGGAGGGGATCAAAGCCAGTCAAAAGGCTGGATTCAAGCCCATCAAGCTCAACGTTGTACTGATGAAGGGTGTAAATGACGATGAGGTGGAGGATTTTCTGCGCATGACGCTGGAAGCTCCAATTGATATTCGTTTTATTGAATACATGCCCATCGGAGACAGTGGGACCGGTTGGAAGTCGAGTTATTTGCCGCTTGAACATGTACTGAACACTTGCGGAGCCAAATGGAACTATGAGAGCTGCGGTGATGTGTACGGCAATGGTCCGGCAGATAGTTATCGGATCGCTGGAGCCGCTGGAACATTTGGTCTGATCCATCCGGTCAGCAGTCATTTCTGCGGCAGTTGCAACAGGCTCCGGTTAACCGCTGACGGTAACATCAAGCCTTGTCTGTACTGGTCGGATGAGTACAATGTTCGCCCGCTCGTTGGTAACGACAAAGCGGTTCAGGATTTATTTTACAAGGCGCTCGGCTCCAAACCCGAAACTCATGACATGGTAAACGCCTTAAAAGGGCAGCAGATTAACGGAACACCTACGCTGCGGCATATGTCGCAGATTGGAGGATAGGAAGACCAGCATCAACAGGTCACAATTGTGGGAGGACAACAATGAGCAGCAAAAGCATGCCCTGGATGGGCAAACTGAAGTATTTTGCCAAACGCGAAAAAAACGCGGAAGGCTGGAGTGAGATGTCCCCGGTTAACCGGGACTGGGAAGATGTGTATCGCCGTCGTTGGCAACATGATAAAGTGGTGCGTTCCACACACGGCGTGAACTGCACGGGTTCGTGCAGCTGGCAGATTTATGTGAAAGATGGCATCGTGACTTGGGAAACACAGGCGACGGATTATCCATCAACCGGGCCGGATATGCCTGATTTCGAACCACGTGGTTGTCCGCGTGGAGCAAGCTTCTCATGGTATCTCTATAGTCCATTGCGTGTGAAACATCCTTACGTGCGTGGTGCGCTGCTGGAAATGTGGCGTGAGGCTCTGAAAACGCATGGTGATCCCGTACAGGCTTGGTCAAGTATTGCGAATGATCCAGTGAAAGTAAAAAGATACAAATCGGTACGTGGTAAAGGCGGACTCGTGCGTGCGTCATGGGGCGAAGTGACGCAGATTATTTCTGCTTCCATGATTCATACGATCAAAGATTACGGCCCAGACCGTATCATTGGTTTCTCCCCGATTCCAGCGATGTCTATGGTCAGTTACGCTGCCGGATCCCGTTTCTTGTCTCTGGTAGGTTCACCATTGCTCAGTTTCTATGACTGGTACGCGGATCTGCCGCCGGCATCCCCGCAAATCTGGGGAGATCAGACAGACGTTCCGGAGAGTAGCGACTGGTATAACTCAGGATACATTATGGTCTGGGGTTCCAACCTGCCGATGACACGTACGCCGGATGCTCACTTCCTTGCTGAAGCACGTTACAAAGGAACCAAAGTGGTATCCATCAGTCCGGATTATGCGGAATATGTGAAGTTCGCTGACACATGGATGTCCGTAAAACAAGGTACAGACGGCGCGCTTGCCATGGCAATGGGACACATCATCCTGAAAGAATTTTATCTCGATCATCCTACGGATTACTTCATGTCTTATGCGAAGCAATATACAGACTTCCCGAATTTGTTGATTGTCGAAGAGAAGAATGGCGTGAACACTGCAGGACGATTCCTGCTTGGGGAAGACCTGGGCATCCAGGGCAACAACATGGCATGGAAGACCCTTGTATATGACGAAAATACGGCATCCTATGCGATTCCAAAAGGCAGTATGGGCTTCCGCTGGGGTGAAGAAGGTACATGGAATCTCAAAATGGAGCAGGTGGATACCGGCGAGCCGATTGATCCAAGACTTTCCATGCTCGGTGTGCACCATGATCTCGTAACCGTGCAACTGCCTTACTTCAATGACGAAGGAAGTCACGTAATGGAACGTCAAATCCCGGTTCGCCGCATCTGGGTTGATGATCGCTGGATCACGGTTACATCAGTATACGATCTCGTGCTGGCAAAGTACGGGGTTGATCGTGAAATGACGCGTTCAGCAGACTCTACTGAAATCGTTGCAGGAGTCGTTCTGGAAGCGGAAGAAGATAAGCCATTTACACCAGCTTGGCAGGAAAAAATCACCCGGGTTGACCGGGATACCGTCGTTCAGATTGCACGTGAGTTTGCACAAAATGCGGTTGATACGCAAGGCCGTTCCATGATTATTATGGGAGCCGGGATCAACCACTGGTACAACTCTGATGTCATCTATCGCGCTATTATCAACCTGCTACTGATGACAGGCTGTCAGGGGGTTAACGGTGGTGGTTGGGCTCACTATGTCGGTCAGGAGAAACTGCGTCCGGCGGAAGGCTGGCAGACGATTGCGTTTGCACGTGACTGGAGTGGACCTGCGCGTCTGCAAAATGGTACATCTTTCTTCTATTTTGCAACAGATCAATGGAGATATGAGGAGACTAAGGTCGGAGAGCTGACCTCGGCACTTGAGGGTGATCCGCGCTTCGAGCACGTTGCTGACTATAATGTTATGGCCGCACGCATGGGCTGGCTTCCATCTTATCCGCAATTTAACCGGAACTCGATTGATTTGCATCAGGATGCACTGGATGCGGGAGCAAAAACGATTGAAGAGATCGGAGCTTACGTGGCATCCGAACTGCAAAATAAAAATCTGAAATTCTCCATTGAACAGCCTGATGACCCGGCGAACTTCCCGCGTGTGCTGTTTGTCTGGAGAGCAAACCTGATCTCAAGCTCAGGCAAGGGACATGAGTATTTCCTCAAGCATTTGCTTGGTGCCACGAACGGATTGCTGAATGATGATGATCTGGGACTTCGTCCAGAGCATGTGGAGTGGGTGGAACATGCTCCGGAAGGCAAGCTGGATCTTATGGTCAACATGGACTTCCGGATGGCGGGTACAGCAATGTATTCCGATATCGTACTGCCAGCAGCCACATGGTATGAGAAAAGCGACCTGAGCAGTACGGATATGCACCCGTTTGTGCATCCATTCAATCCGGCAGTAGCTACACAGTGGGAATCCCGTTCCGACTGGGATACGTTCAAGGAGATTGCACGTGTGTTCTCCGACATGGCTGCACAGCAGTTCGACGGACCGCAGAAGGAGATTTTGACTACACCGTTGCTGCATGATTCACCGGATGAACTCGCGCAGCCGTATGGTGAGATCAAAGACTGGAGTGCTGGAGAATGTGAAGCTATTCCGGGCAAAACGATGCCGCATATTCATGTGGTAGAACGTGACTATGCTGCGGTTTACAACAAAATGATCAGTCTCGGACCGAATGTGAAGGATAAACCGATTGGTACGAAGGGGATCTCATGGTCTGCAACCGAGGAGTATGAGAAGTTGATAGGCATTCTTGGTGTTAACCGAAAAGATGGTATTGGACAAGGATGTCCAGATCTGAGTACAGATCGTAACGTTGCTGAAGCAATTCTGACGCTCTCTACCACCACAAACGGCAAGATGGCTGTACGTGCGTGGGAGTCACTTGAGAAGAAGACGGCACTGCACTTGAAGGACCTGGCAGAAGAGCGCTCGGAGGAGTGTTTCACATTTGATGAGATTACGTCAAAACCGAAAACAGTCATCACATCACCTGCATTCAGCGGATCGGAAAAAGGCGGGCGGCGGTATTCACCGTTTACAACCAACGTAGAACGTCTGATTCCATGGCGTACATTGACGGGCAGACAACAGTTTTATATCGACCATGCGATGCTGCGTGAGTTCGGTGAGACGCTGGCGACCTTCAAACCGATTCTGAAACATACACCGTTCCATCCAAACAGTAAACGTCCGATCGAGGGCGGCAAAGAAATCGTGCTGAACTACATGACACCGCATAATAAATGGTCCATTCACAGTATGTACTATGATGCACAGCCGATGTTGACGTTGTTCCGTGGTGGTCCAACGATCTGGATGAATCATGAAGATGCTGAGGACGCCGGCCTGGTGGACAATGACTGGATCGAATGTTTCAACCGTAACGGGGTCGTTGTGGCAAGAGCAGTTGTTACGCACCGGATTCCACGCGGAGTAGCCTTTATGTATCACGCTCAGGACCGTCACATTAACGTTCCGGGTACGAAAATATCACAGACACGCGGTGGTACGCATAACAGTCCGACTCGTATTCACGTGAAACCAACACATATGATCGGTGGTTATGCCCAGTTAAGTTATGGTTTCAACTATTATGGCCCGACAGGCAACCAGCGTGACCTGAACGTCATCATTAGAAAACTGCAGGAGGTGGATTGGCTTGAAGATTAAAGCACAAGTCAGTATGGTCATGAACCTGGACAAATGTATCGGATGCCATACATGCAGCGTGACATGCAAAAACACCTGGACGAATCGTCCAGGTGCAGAGTACATGTATTTTAACAATGTCGAAACGAAACCAGGTGTCGGTTATCCAAAACAATGGGAGGATCAGGAGCGTTATCGCGGCGGCTGGGAGATGAAAAATGGCAAGCTGGAGCTGAAATCCGGTACGCGTGCCAGACGTTTGCTTAACATTTTCCACAACCCGGATCAACCAACGATCGATGATTACTATGAGCCATGGACTTATGATTACGAAAAACTGACCAACAGTCCGGAGAAAAAACACCAGCCGGTCGCAAGACCGAAATCCCAAATCACGGGAGAGTACATGAACCTCGAATGGGGTCCAAACTGGGAAGATGACCTCGCCGGTGCTCATATAACGGGGATGGAAGACCCGAACATGAAAGGTGTCGAGGAATCGATCAAAATGGATTTTGAACAGGTATTTATGATGTACCTGCCGCGAATCTGTGAACACTGTCTGAACCCGTCTTGCGTTTCCTCTTGTCCATCAGGTGCCATGTACAAACGGGAAGAGGACGGTATCGTACTGGTTGACCAGAATGCTTGTCGTGCATGGAGATTCTGTGTATCCAGTTGTCCTTACAAAAAAGTATATTTCAACTGGCAGACGAACAAAGCCGAAAAATGTACACTATGCTTCCCGCGGATTGAAGCGGGTCTGCCAACGATCTGCTCCGAAACTTGTGTCGGACGTATCCGTTACATCGGTCTGATGCTCTATGATGCAGACCGCATTGAAGCGGCAGCATCGGTTGAGAATGAAAAGGATCTGTATGAGTCACAAATGGATGTTTTCCTTGATCCGAATGATCCTGAAGTCATCCGTGAAGCACGGGCAGCAGGCATTCCAGAGGACTGGATTATAGCAGCGCAGCAGTCCCCGATCTACAAAATGGTGATTGACTGGAAGATCGCACTTCCACTGCACCCTGAATACCGCACGATGCCAATGGTATGGTACATTCCGCCGCTGAGCCCGATCACGAACCGGGTAGAAGGCCAAGGAAGCTCGCTCGAAGCAAACGATATTTTCCCGGCGATTGATAACATGCGTATTCCGGTTGAATATCTGGCGAACCTGCTTACGGCTGGAGATACAGGACGTATTCGTGAAGTACTGCGCAAAATGGCTGTAATGCGTATTCATATGCGTAACCAGCAAACCGGCAAAACAAGTGAGTCCGACCTGCTGGATATGGTAGGCATGAGTGCGCAGGAAGTTGAAGATATGTATCGTCTGCTCGCTATCGCGAAATACGATGATCGTTTTGTGATCCCACCAGCTCACCGTGAGGAAGTGGCGGATCTCTTCAGTGAACAAGGCAGCTGCGGTCTTGACTTTGCAGGCGGCCCGGGTTCTTGCGGCGTATTCTCATAGGAGAGGAGACAACAACGATGACAATTGATATCGATCCAGAACCAATCGTAAAGCCGGTGTACGACACGGAAACAAGACGAATGGTCTGCAAACTGATCTCCTATCTGCTGCAATATCCGGATACCGAGTGGAGAGAGGGATTACAAGGCGTACAGGAAGCTGTTCTTTCGATCTCTGATGAAGAAGTGAAGCAGACCGTGTTAACCTTCATCAGTAGTGCTCAGGCTCTAGATGCCATACGGTGGCAAGACGCGTATGTTCGTTCTTTTGACTTTGATAAAAAATCGAATCTCTATCTGACGTATGCTTTGCATGGCGATGAGAGGGATCGCGGGCCAGCACTGATTGATTTGAAACGCAGATATGAAGCGGCTGGTTTCTATATGGAAGCTACCGAACTCCCGGATTACTTGCCCATGGTGCTTGAATTCATTGCCGAGGCTCCTGAGCAGGATGCCATTGGAGTTCTGGATAGTTGCCATAAAGCGCTGGTATCGATGACCGAAAGCATTGCAGGACAAAACAGTCCATACGGGCCGCTCCTTACGCTGATGTTACAGGTGATGCCCGAGCCGTCTGTTTCGGACGTACCTGAACCAAGCAAAGAAGAACAGAATCAACCGCTTGGCGGTCTGAACGAGATCGTTGAGCTGATGAGGAGGGGCAGTCGGTGAGTACACTGGAATTAATGTTATGGGGTGCTCTCCCGTATATGGTCATCGTGTTTTGTATCACGGCGACCATCTGGAGATATGTAACCAATCCGTTTAGTTGGACATCCAAATCAAGTGAGATGCTGGAGAAACGGTTGCTGCGATGGGGGAGTTTACTCTTCCACATCGGCATTTTCGCCGTCATCTGCGGACATATTGCCGGTTTGCTAGTACCGATCGAATTTTACCACTGGATTGGTCTGAGTGACGAAGCCTATCATATGGGCGCTGTGTTCGGCGGATTACCGGCAGGAATTATTGCATTTGCCGGTTTGGTTATTCTGTTGGTACGCCGCTATACGGCTCGTAGAGTGCGCGCAACAAGCAGCGTTGGGGATTGGCTGGCCCTCGCCATGTTGATTATTGTTATCGTAACTGGCATTCTGGCAACATCCGCTAATGCGGTAAACCACAGTGGGTTTGATTATCGTACAACGATTAATCCATGGCTGCGTGGACTTCTGGTCTTCCAACCTGATCCGGCTCTAATGCAAACTGTGCCAATGAACTTCAAAGTTCATATCTTGCTTACATTTGTGCTGTACTGTGTGTTCCCATTCACACGTCTCGTTCACATGCTGAGTATGCCTCTCGGATATCTCAGACGTAGCTACGTGCTGTATCGCAGAAGAGACGGAGCCGTGTATCCGAATCAGAATCAAGAACAACATAAGGAAAGGGCGATGTAAATGCAACAAAAAGGTAAAGTTCAACTGCCCTTGCAAACCGCAAGTCTGATTCTCGGTTTCATGGTATGGGTGATTCTGTCATCACTCATGCCTTTCATTAAAGAAGACATCGTACTTACGTCATCACAGCTGGCTTGGGCAACGGCTATTCCGGTATTGATCGGTTCGATTGCCCGTATTCCGATTGGGTATTGGACGAACCGATACGGGGCACGTAACATTTTCATGATCAGCTTTGTATTGTTACTCGCTCCAGTATGGTGGGTAAGCCGCGCAACATCTTTCAGTGATCTGGTCAT
Organism: Paenibacillus sp. RRE4; assembly: GCF_031844205.1. Taxonomy (NCBI): domain Bacteria; kingdom Bacillati; phylum Bacillota; class Bacilli; order Caryophanales; family Paenibacillaceae; genus Paenibacillus; species Paenibacillus sp. RRE4. The sequence goes on along the minus strand of NZ_JAUZUT010000001.1, from coordinate 2,738,512 downwards.
TGGGGGATTTTTCCTCGGGATCGGTGGAGCTGTGTTCTCTGTTGGAGTAACCTCATTACCGAAGTATTATCCCAAAGAGCGTCACGGTTTTGTTAACGGGATCTATGGTATTGGTAACTTGGGTACGGCGCTTTCGGCGTTTGGAGCTCCTTTGGTTGCTGCTCAGGTGGGTTGGTCCAAAACCGTATTATTTTACAGTATTCTTCTAATTGGTATGGCGGCACTCAACTTTGTTTTGGGAGACAAAAAAGAAACACGTGTCACCCTTCCTCTGATGCAGCAGCTGAAAGACGTATCACGCAATAATAAACTGTGGCTCTTGTGTCTTTTTTATTTCCTAACGTTTGGTTCATTCGTGGCGTTCACCGTCTACTTGCCGAACTTCCTCGTAACCAATTTCCAGATGGATAAGGTTGATGCCGGACTTCGCACCGCAGGATTCATCCTGGTCGCAACAATTATGCGTCCGGTTGGCGGATGGCTGGGTGATAAATTTAATCCGTTCAAAATATTAATGTTTGTATTTGGCGGATTGACGGTAGCGGCGATTGTGTTATCCTTCGCGCCATCCTTCTATATCTATACAGTGGGCTGTCTGACTGTAGCGCTTTGCGCGGGGACAGGTAACGGTACGATTTTCAAATTGGTGCCAATGTATTTCGTCAAACAAGCAGGAATCGCAAATGGTATGATCTCAGCTATGGGTGGTTTGGGTGGTTTCTTCCCTCCATTGATGCTGACACTGTTGTACAGTATGACAGGGCATTATGCGATTGGATTCATGGCGTTATCCCAGATTGCACTGGTAAGTCTCGTGCTTGTCATCTGGATGTTCTATCAGGAGAAACTTCAACTGTCTGCCAGCATTTTGGAGAATACAATTGAAGCGATTCTGGTGACAGATACGAACAGTGTTATTCGTTCTGTGAATCCAGCCTTCACGGCAGTTACAGGTTATACAGCAGAAGAAGCGGTAGGACAGAAGCCAAGTATGCTGAAATCAGGCAAGCAGGATAAAAAGTTCTATGATCAGTTGTGGCAGGAACTGCGTGACAAAGGATACTGGCAGGGCGAGATCTGGAACCGGAAGAAAAACGGTGAGGTCTATCAGGAATGGCTTAGTATTACAGCGATTCGTAATGAAGCTGGAGAAGTCAAATATTACGCCGGTATGTTCAGTGACATGAGTAAACCCGATCTTACGATTGCCTGAGCGAATCACATCAACGGAACAGGTTTTGAAAAAGTGATCCAACATACAGCAAGAGACCTTAACTTGATTTACAGTAGTTAAGGTCTCTTTTTGCATAAGTGGCAGTCTTCACACTCGGATAGAAGAAGAGGAAAGAAGTAAGAAGAAAGAATAAGCAAAATGCATGCAGCACCTTATCGTTATGCTCAGGCGTCTCGTTGTTCCTTTAAAGCCTGCAGGTTATGAATGATGATGCGACTACGATCAACCTCAAGCAACTCATCTTTCGCAAGCTGGTTCAGCAATCGATTGGCTGTCTCTCTTGTCGTTCCTATGGAATTGGCAAATTCCTGGTGGGTCATGGGCAGATTGATGACAATCTTATCTGCTTGTTGCTGACCATGTTGCTCTGCCAGCATGAGAAGAAAGGAGAGTACACGATTACGCACATCCTGACCGGAGAGCACTTGTAACTTATCTTGTAATTCGCGTATTTTATCGCCGAGTACACGCATGATTTTGATGGCAATCGAAGGTGTGCTGAGCATAAGACGTTCAAAATGCCGGACGGGAATCGCTAGCAGGCTTGTCGGCGTGATCGCAACAGCGGTAGCGGGATAGGGATGCGCATTGAAAAATCCGGTATGTGGGAACATATCTCCTGTTTTGAGAAAGGAGACAATCTGTTCATGTCCGTTCTCGTCTGTTTTGTACGCTTTGACAATGCCGGTACGGATGAAAAACACCGCTTCTTTTTCACTGCCTTCACTAAAGATCACTGTTTTTTTGCTGATGTTGCGGGATATGGCGATTTCTTCAACCTGTTTCAACTCTTCAGGGCTGAGATCCTGAAAAATAGGGAATTGCTGCAGGAATTCTGCTGCGTTTTCTTTATTTACACGGGTCATACGAGTTCATCCTCTCTAAAGCTCTAATTTTGTAATGATAAATCGGATAGGAGGTTATGATTGAATTGAAAATCAACGCAAGTATGAACCTAAAATCAATCGTTATCCCTCATGAGCACGGTGGGTGGGCGATGGTCAGTGTGCCTTTCCTCGTAGGTGTGGCGGCAAGTAGCCCCCAGTGGCTTCACGTGCCTCTGTTCATAGCCTGGCTTGGCCTATATCTGACCGCATATCCTTTGCTACAGTCGCTCAAACGAAACGCGAATCGGCGTCGCTTATATACATGGGCCGCCATATACGGCACGGTAGCTTTGGTCTGTCTTATACCGGCCGTCGTTGGGCAATCCTCGCTGTTATGGTTTGGACCTGTGCTGGTAGGATTACTCCTGGTTAACATCTGGCATGTGAGACATAAGGCAGAAAGGTCACTGACCAATGACCTTTGTGCGATGCTAGTGTTCTCCCTTGGCGGAGCAGCAGCTTATTTAATTGGCAGTGGTGAATGGGATTATGGCATGCTGATCGTTGTATTATTTTCCTTTTTACATTTTACGGGAAGTACGTTCTTTGTGAAATCCGTCTTTCGGGAACGCAACAATCCTCGCTGGATCAGGTTGTCACGTCTTGTGCATGTTATACTGCTATTCATTCCGGCTATCGTTGGGTATCCATGGATGGGGCTGGCCTTCGTCTATTCTGCTGCGAGAGCTTTTCGATATGCAGGTCAAACGCTACGTCCTATGAAGGTGGGCTTCATTGAGATCATTGGAGCGGTGCAGTTCCTGCTCTGGTTCATCCTGCTATAAATCACATCATGTTATCATAACGTGATTTAAGTCCACATCAGGTGACATAGGTCACATCGTCATCGGATTGACATGGAATGATGCTGAACGTTTACCAACCATGAAGACATGTCAAGGGACAAGAAGTTGTTCCCATTGAAGTCGCTATTCAAAAAAACGTTAGAGGACAGATCGTTTACAGCGATCAGCCTCTAACGTTTTATGCCTACCACGACAGACTGCCAAAGGTTGACGCTGGAATAAGCAATAAAGCATATATCCGTTTTTACAACCGATATCGACCAAAAAATGTTCACCCAAGTAAGTAAAACGCGAGCAATAGGTGTTTATTTCCAGTATAATCGGATAGGGGGAATTATACATTTTTTCGGGGGAAGATCTTAAGTATGAGTATAGGAAAGAACAAGCGGATCTAGTACAATTACACTAGATATTGTAAGCGCTTGCTTTGATTTCAGAGGGAGGTACGATGCATTCAATGAATTACCGTAATCCCGTAATCGCCGGATATTTGAGCGCTATTTCCGGACCGAGCAGGAAGGCCTACACGCTGGACGATGGGGGGCCAACCATGTTCGCGTGCCTCACCAGTACCATCTCATGATGGAGACGGTCTTAGTTCTGAACTTCACGCCTCGGGCAACGGTATAAAGAAAGCTAGTCCTGCTTATTTATGAAGGATTCTATTATTCCAATACCAAAGGAGATGCCTTATGAATCAACAACATTTACCTAAGCCTCACCAGCCGCTCGTAACCCACATCTTCACTGCGGACCCGTCCGCCCATGTCTACGAGGGCAAAATCTATATCTATCCTTCCCATGACCTTGATCATGACGAGCCGAGCAACGATAACGGCGACCAGTATAAAATGGAAGACTATCATGTGCTCTCGATGGACAACTTCGATTCCCCGGTCGTCGATCACGGCGAAGCGTTGCATCTGAGAGATATTCCGTGGGCTTCCAAGCAGCTCTGGGCTCCGGATGCTGCTTATAAGAACAATACCTATTACCTGTTCTTCCCGGCACGTGATCATGACGACATCTTCCGTCTGGGTGTGGCAACATCAGAGTCTCCGGCAGGGCCGTTCACGCCGCAGCCGAATTACATGGAAGGCAGCTTCAGTATCGATCCGGCCGTACTGGTGGATGATGACAATCAGTCATACATCTATTTCGGCGGACTCTGGGGCGGCCAGCTGGAGAAATGGCAGACCGGGAGCTTCGTGCCAGATGCAGAAGGACCGGCTCCTGACCAGCCGGCGCTTGGACCGCAAGTTGCCCTGCTCAGCGACGACATGCTGTCCTTCCAGGATAAACCTGTCGAGATATCCATCGTCGATGAAGATGGGAATCCAATTCTGGCCGGGGATGAGGAACGGAGATATTTTGAAGGCCCATGGATGCATAAATATAACGGCTATTACTACCTGTCCTACTCTACAGGAAGCACGCATAAGCTCGTATATGCGATCGGCAAGAACCCGATGGGGCCGTTCACGTTCAAGGGTGAGATTCTCTCTCCGGTTATCGGCTGGACAACCCACCATTCCATTGTGCAAGTCGAAGACAAGTGGTATCTGTTCTATCACGACAGCTCCCTGTCGGAAGGCGTCAACCATAAGCGCTGCGTTAAATATTCCGAGTTGAAATACAACGAAGACGGAACGATCCAGAAGATCAATCCTTATCCTGATGCCGAGTAAGCTGACGGGTTAGCGGAAACAGATCAGATTACAAGATACGGCATGACATGAGGCAGCTCCTGACGGGGCTGCTTTCTTTAGCATACAGCGCAGTCTGAAAATAGAATCTATTGAAACAGGTGATTGTTTTTAATCTGTCACGCCGGGTTAATGGGAGATAAAACGATCTGGAAAAAGGGAGGGCCTACCCGAATGTGGACTGCATTGATGTGGGGCGGCATCTCCGCCTCAGCGGTTGTAATTGGTGCTCTTGCCGCATTATTCTTGAAGATTCCGAAAAGGGTTATCGGTTGGATTATGGCTTTTGGAACAGGCACGCTGATTGGTGCAGCAACGTTTGAGCTTCTTGGAGATGCATTGAATGATGGAGGCATGTTGCCAACTGCTGTCGGTTTTACCGCAGGAGCTGTGGTGTATACCCTGTTTGATTGGCTCATCTCGGCCAAAGGCGGGTCCAATCGGAAACGTTCCAGCAAAAAAGATTCAAGCCAGCAAAGTGGACTCGGCATATTTGCAGGCACAGTGATGGATGCCATTCCCGAATCGATCATGCTGGGTGCCAGTTTGCTAGCAGGTAAAGGTGTCAGTGTGGTGCTGGTGGTATCGATCTTTGTCAGCAATATTCCTGAAGGGTTGTCCAGTACGGCAGGACTGAAAAATAGCAAATATTGCAAAGGTGAAATTCTACTGATGTGGCTTGGTGTATTGCTGATCTCTGCCCTTGCCGCAATGGGCGGCTATCTGTTTCTGGAACAGGTTCCGAAGGAGATCGGAGCAGCGATTGGCGCTTTTGCCGGAGGGGGTATCATAGCTATGCTCTGTTCAACGATGATGCCTGAGGCTTTTGAAGAAGGAGGACCTGTGGTAGGGTTGATCGCATCGATGGGACTGCTAGTGTCCTTGCTGCTGGATATTTAGTTTGGGTGTACTCTGAAACATCATATAAAACTCTTATCGCATCAAACCGAAGTCTGACATCTATCAAAGCAAAAGAGTATCCTCATCAGTTCAATTCTGAATGGGATACTCTTTTCTTATAGATTGATGATGTTTCAACTTTAAATTGATATTAATGACCCGAGCAGCTTCCACCGCAGCCACAGGCTTCTTTACCTAGTTCTTTGCCTTCTGGTAGCCGATTCAATTCAACCGATTTTGTAAAATAGTTGCTGATCTGCTGATGCAATTGGCTGAACTCACGCTGTGCATAGATAAATCTGCGAATCAGCGGATGATCGTAAAGCGCACGTTCTTCCTCTTCGTAGATTTTAATCTCGGATTCGAGCAACTCAATATTTTGACGTTCTTTCTCTTCAAGGGCCTGATGTTTCTCCATGAAGCGTTCATACTGCTCTGTCGCTTGTTCATCTGCGGCAAATTGGTCGATCATCTCACGCATCTCTTTGTAGCCTTCATCCTGTAACAATAGGGAGCATAGCTCCTGCATTTTATGCATAATGAGTTGTTTGTCCAATTTAACAACGGTAGTTGTCATAAGGTTAGCCTCCTGAAAATTCTTTTCTTGTTATTCACTTTATACTGTAAATCAGACGTTCACTGTGACGATACTCACAACCTGGGTTAAATAGTTTACATATGCAAGCAGACGATGAATCGATCAGGAGATCATATCTTTCAACTCCTGTAGCTGCAGAATCCGAATTTCATTGCCGTTTACTTGAAGCAGCATTTGATGTTGCATCATGTTTAATTTCCGGCTTAACGTCTCTGGAGTAATTCCTAAGAGCAAGGCTATATCCTTTTTGAAAACAGGCAGTCGGATCTCAGGGTTGGCATGATTCCGGGTATGGAAATCGAGAAGAAGCTTTGCAATTTTCTGCTCCGTCGTCATAGCGCTGAGGGAGCTATTCCACTCGTCGGTCTCATTGAGTAGACGGGTGATGGCAAGCAGGAAATGGTAAGCAAGTTTGGGGTCTTGCTCAAGTAATTGGTCGAAATCCTCTTTGCGGATAGAACATATCGACGAGGTCTCAAGAACCTCCGCATTCGATTGATGCGGTGTCTGATGTAGTAATGAATTCTGTCCGAAAAAATCACCGGAGAACAGGAAGCGAATAATATGTTCTTTGCCATTCTCATTATACTTGGAGAGCTTTACACTGCCCTGATGTATCACAAAGAGGGTGTCTGAACGTTCGCCTTCCTGCACGATATATTCACCTTTATGATATTTTTGGGTATGGAGAAGCGAGGTCAGCAATGTAGCGTCCGCAGGGTCCAGATGCTGAAAAAGCGAAACTTTGGTGAAACAGGCATCGTTTTTTCCATGGGTACAGATCATTTCTTAGTCACCTCTTTGTATATTTAATGAGCCATGGTCTTACCACCGTGATTTTTACCATCTTTCGTGACACGGAGCACGGCAGAAGCACCTTTGTCTACATGTTTAAATTGGTGGGTTACGATGGGATAGTCACCTTCCTCAGTGACGGTAAACTCGACAACCGCTCCTCCGCTGGCAGGTAGCATAACGGTCTGAATACCATACTCGATGTTTCTTGGATTGCCGTCCTTGTATACACGATCCATAATCGTCCCTACAACATGGAAGGAAGAGACTTCATTTGGACCAGCGTTACTAACATAAATGCGCACGGTATCTCCTACTTTCGCCAGTAGCGGATGTTCTTTCAAAGTAAAGGTATTGCCATTAAAAACAACATACTCAGGTTCCCCGTTAACAAAAGAATTGTAATCGTGCTCTTTGTACCATTCGCTCTGCACAAGGGTATACGAACGATCAACGAGGTGATCCGAAGGATATCCTGCTTTGGGCTCAACAATGATCATGCCGTACATGCCATTGGCAATGTGAGCTAGGGTTGGTTTGCTACCGCAGTGATACATAAATACGCCGGGATTGGAGGCCGGATAAGTGAAAGTACCTTCTTCCCCCGGCATGACATCAATGAATTTACTGCTCGGAGAAGCATGTACGGCATGCATGTCCATCGAGTGATTCATACGCGTATCTTTATTTTTCAACGTAAAAACGATCGTGTCGCCCTCCTTTACACGCAGGACTGGGCCAGGTGACGTTCCATTAAACGTCCAGGCGTTATAGATGACTCCTTTTGAAATTTCAATATCTGTCACTTGAGAGGTCATTTCGATATATACGGTTTGGCCATCTCTGCGAATAACCGGATCAACGGGCGGCTGGCTTGGTGCAGTGCTTGAAAAGGCTTCTTCATTTTGGCTCTGCTGAATTGGACTTGTCGAACTGCAATGAGAGAGTGCAGCAGTGAAGATGGTCAGGATCAGCGTGTATTTATAAATGTTGGGAAACGAGAGCATAGATTCACTACCTTTCAATTAGCAAGTGATGATTTTCACAAAAACGAACTTGTGTAAGTAATATTTCATGAATCTCCTAAGTCCAGATTACGATATCAATGGGATCATGGGTGTGATGAAGCACACATTTGTGTAGGACTAAGGACGTTATTTTAGACAGCGCGCCTGCATTTGTTGTGCTTGGGTAAAGAGTTTCATATAATTTTATTAACGGCTCATTTGGAACAATGTGGGATAAACGACTGTTTCAGCGTAAGGTTCAACGAAAGGAGAGGGTGAATGTGAAACGTTTCGAAGACGAAGGGGCATACAAATACAGCTTTTATTCTGTGCTTTACCGGGGAGAGCGAGTTGAAGTCAAATGTCCAGAATGCGGCGGGTACGCTTACATAGAACGCTCTAATGGAAAAGTGCAGTGGAGATGTAGTCAGTGCTACGCTCATGCAGTCAAAGAAGCTGACTACGAGTATGCAGCTAAGGGATATTGTACAGTATGTGAGCGGTGGTTTACGGTGCTAGTAACCAATGAGAAGATGACACCCCATCCGCTAGTCCATATTACATGTCCACACTGCGGGGCGAACAATCGAGCTACACTGCACAAAAGGCAGGTCAGTCGAGGTTATTACAACGAAATTCAAAAGGGCAGGGACCCGCTTTTTGGTCTGGAACTTTATTTTCTGGACTACATTCGAGGCAAGCAGATCTGGGCGGTCAATCGGAAACATCTGAATTATCTTCTGCAGTATGTATCGGCTGATTTACGTGTGAAATATGGGGGCAGATCTCAGAAGACTGCATCACACAGTATCCCTGTTTACATCAAGGAGGCCAAGAACAGGGAAGCTGTAACCCGCGTGTTGACCAAAATGCAACATAACGTCAGATAAATGATAATCATCAGGAACAGGGGAAAAAAAGATGAATAAGCGAATTAAATGGAGTGTCTTTCTGTTTGTATTTGCCATGCTGTGCATACCTGCTTATTTTATAATGCAAACATATGGTGTGTTTCAAAAAGAAAAGGTGTTATCGGGCTACGCCGTTGCCGTGGATGTCGAAGGTAAATCTTATCAGACATGGCCGCTGATCAACGGATATACAGCAATGGACAAACGAGGAAACGACCGCCAGCTGTATTACCGTATTGACACGAGCGGTCTACAGTATTTGTTTCAATTGGCTTATAAGGAGTACGAAGTTCAACCAGGGGGAGATAACCCGTATTTAGCAGGTCAAATCGATTACTTGCAAAGCGATCATGTGTATGTGCAAAGTGAAAACAAATACACCAATGCCAATGACTTTGTTACGGAAGTCATGTTGCTGGACCGTGAGGGAAACGTCATCTATACCTATGAACAAACGGGTAAAGGGGATGATAAGCTGGTGAAGTCTATCATTCATCAAGGCATGAGCCGGTCAAGCAATCGCGGCACGGAAGCCGCTCGTGATCCTTACCTGAATGTTACGGCGTTGTTTCGTGAAAAGCTGGGCATTGATGTAAAACTGACGGTGGATGATGAGCATAAGGTTGTCACAATTCGAATGAACAAAGCGGAGGCAAAATGATGAATATGTATGGTGTAGAGCATGGACCTGTATATCTGCAAGGGCTGACAAAGAGCGTGGGGGCAGAAAAAACACATGAAGTGGAATGGCAAGGAAAACTGCAGACAAGTGATGGACATGATCGGTTTCATATTTTTTATTATGGTGACCTGGATGAAGATGATCTGATTATGTGGCATGATATGACACCATTGTTGGTTTATGCAGAACACACGGTTACTGGGGAACGTTATCTACTTATTGATGCAGCGAAGCATGGTTATGATGCGATGGTGTGTGAGACGTATTCCCAGGAAGAATTGAGCAACAGGACGCTTCGTCCATATCTCGACGTTGAGGGTGAAGATACATTTGAAGTATTTCTGACGGCATATTACAACGTGCCATGGGATGAAGAGTTTGGCGAGGATGTGGAGCCAGATGGGACGTATGAGCTGATTACAGGTGAACGTGTGCATTTCAATGAGGTAAAGCGTAATGGTTATGATGCTTTTGCCATCCGCATTCGTAATCGTAAAGGCGTAGAAACTGAAATCGTACAGGAAGAGTTGGCCTAATGTGTTTTGTCGATCGATCTTATGAGTTTAATGATTCTAATGTTAGGGGCTGATGCTGAATGTATATCGTGTCTCACATGTTAAAGCCTGTCTCTCATCAGGAGTTGCAACAAGTGGAGCAAGAACAAGCCGTTCAACTGCCTTCGGCTTATCAACGCTGGATGCAGCAATACGGGGAAGGAACTTATTCAGGCTGGATGAACATTCAGCGGCCGGATTCTGAGGTTTTAAAACCATTTGCGGAGTATGATCTTTGGGAGCATACGGAAGCAACGGTCATCAGCCCGTCCCAATTGCAAGAGTGCATTAGCATTGGAAGTTCAGTAGACGGCGATTTTCTGGTTGTTCATGCAGATGTGGAAGGTCTGATCTGGCTCCCGCGGCATGATGAACAGATTACGGTGTGGCCGTCGAATGATGCGTCGTTTGCTGATATTCTTGACCATATCTACTGTGGATATTACCGCAGGGACAAGCCGTTCAGACCAGCGTATTTCGAACCGTGGAACGAGGAGCGGCATCATATTTTTTATCATTTTACGGGAAAAGAGCACGGAGTATCAATGAAAGAACTGGCAGATCTGTGCGAGTCGCACTTTTCATGGGACCTGGTTATTGATAATGAATATACATGCAAGCTGTTCAGCGCCATGATTGGCGGGTATGTTCGTTTTAATATGGCGAGTGAGCGGGAAATTGCTTTATTTTATGAAAAAAATAATCATGCCACGGAGGCGCAAGAAGCGCAGAGGCAGGTGCAGGCGATACAACAGTTTTTGCAGGCACATCATTGCACTGCATTGAGGTAGAGAACAGCAGAGGGCGAGGGGATTTTATGGATTGGCTGGATGCAGAAATTGCAGAACAGTGGCGTAAGGAAGGCAAGCGGTATGCCAGCGATGTAAATGCATTTGTACATAAAATGCTTCAGGGAGAGCACCCGGATGAATCTGAGCTGGCAGATGATGCCCGTTATTCGCTCGGTTCCAAAGTGATGAAAATGGTGAAACAGGCTAATCTTCAGGGTGAAGTGGAGCGACTTCGAGAAGAATTGCCTGCGGCGACGTGGCCGCTTAGCAATCATTTTCAGGATTCGATGCAGGCCGTGCAAGTTGTAGGTTACTTGAATGAGGATACGATGCTCTGTAATACAGGAGTGTTGTCGAATAACGGGAAGGTATACACGATGGGTCAGCAGGGATGGTGGTGTAGTCCGGATTACACGTTTGCAGGCTGTTCAGAAGGCGGCCCTTACGTTGCTCTGGCGAATCATGAAGGTGTTCGCGTCATTCGTGAGCCGGATCGCAAGCTGGAGGAGAGCAGGTGACATTCTACCCTTGGCACAAGATCAAGGATCGGATCAAAGCTCAATTGCCTGAAGTTGAATCCTTGGCAGATACGATACATCCCGAGAACACGATTGAAAAGCTGACCCCCATGGATCAAGGACAGGCGCTGCTGCTTCAATCCCGGTACGGCATCTATCTGGTAGAGCAGGAACAGGTGATTATTCTTCATCCCGATATGGCGGAGATTGAGGAGTACGAATATGAAGACACCCAGCTTTCTATGGGACATGCCGCAGTATCTTCGGATGAGCGCTGGATTGCCTGGGGGAGCCAGATGAGTAGTCATATGGTGCTGAATCGGGAAAACAACAAGACGTATCAGGTGGAGCCGGAGTCGAGTTATCCGCATTGTGCGGCATTCAGTCAGGACAATCAGGTTGTCTGGTTTAATGCCTGCCATTTCTACAATGGAGTAACGATTCAGGTTCCGCTAGACAGTATTGCTGTTCGTAAACAGAATGAAGAGTGGCCTATTATGGAAGAGAATGCACGTGTGTATACCATGATTGAGATGGAGGCAGGTATGGTGATTGGTGATGCATACGGTTATTTGTATTGCATCAACCGTGAAGGACAAGAACTGTGGCGTCATTTTGTAGGCTCAACGATCTGTTCCCTGGCTGTATCACCGGAGCAGTCCCAGCTTGCTGTGGGAACATATGGCGGTATGCTGCACATCCTTGAACTGGGTTCGGAACGGATGGACGAATACGGAATTGGCACAGGTACGCTGCGTGAACGGGAGCGTTACGTATTATGGCGTGAGCAGGAGCCGCTACGCTGGTAGCATAGACTGGCAGGTTTGAATGAATGAATTTGATTTTGCTAAAGGATGATGAGATGGAACGTCAAGAGGCTCTAGTGTTGTTAAAATATCATGCCTTCGCTTACGATGATGTGAATCATCCGAAAATGGAACATGGCTTTCTTGGTAGTTTACGCCCGTTTCGCGGTCAATTAATTGAAGAGAACTTCCATGAATTAATGCGTATTTTACGCACGCTCGTCCCAGATCTTGCGAATGCTGCATTGGATCGGGAAGTGATGGCTTGCCTATGGAGCATTACTCATCTGGCGAGGGCTTGGGCTGTAGAACCGGAGGGTATGCTTCGCAGTAATCATCTCATCTCAGATGAGCAGGTTGCAGTGATGGAGGAATGGCTTAATCTGTTCTCTTATGCAGTTATGATCCTTATTGAAGGCGGCGATGAACAAGAAGCGTTCTGGGGATATGAACAATATGTGTTGGACCGAAGTGCGGAGAAAGGGGAAGGTGACGGGGATATGAAGTCTGGAGGGAATACGGTTATCAATGATCTGCGGATAGAATTGAACCATCTGTTAGACCGGAAAATAAAAGATGAAGAGATCCGGTCATTGTATGACACGTATCTTCAATTAGCAGGAGTATCCGAGACTGAGCTGGATCAGTTCGAGAAACAGTATGGGGTACGTCTGCCCGTTGATTTCCGCGCTTTTTACCGCCATACGGATGGCAGTGGTTATGGTCTGCATATGTTGTACCCGGGGGATGTAGAGCAGGGGTCTTGTCAACCGTTCTATCTAATGTCACTTGATGAGATTGTGGAGACCAAACAATATTTCTGTGATGTGGATGAGAAGCTGGAGGAGCATTACGGGGATGAAGAGATTCGCCAGTTAGATCCTGAGATCAAACCGTATTTGTTCCATAAATCATGGATTCCTTTTGCCACAATGGCTGGAGGTTCGCTCTACTTGATGTTTGATTTTGATCCAGCAGAGGCGGGGACATACGGACAGATTATTATGTATGTGCATGATCCAGACTTTGTTTATTACGTTACATCATCGTTTACGGAGCTTCTCCGGATGTCTATCCGCAATTTGAATCTAATGGATGAGATTGAATACTAGGGCTCTAGATATTCGTTGTACGCCACTATGGATATAAAAAGATCTAATAGCCAAAAGGCAGGAGCTTTTGAAGCAGTCCTGCCTTTTGGCTAAAACGTAAATCCTTCAGGTTCTACCACTGGAAAAAACGGTGACCATGAAATCCGCCGGGACCTCCAGGCCCGCCGGGTCCGCCATGGCTGCCGTGTCCTCCTGGACCGCCACCGTGCGGGCCTCCCGGATATCCCGGATAATGCCCTGGATAACCACCGTGCCACCATGGTCCTGGTCCAATCCCCCCTATAGGAAAAGGAAGAGGAAAAGGCACTACGGGTGGATAAGGATAGGGATATGGATAAGGGTAAGGTGGTGGTGGGGGAGGTGGCGGATAATAAGGATAAGGATAGCCTACAGACTGCTGGGTTGATGTGGAACCCGGAACATATGACATATCACAAGCCTCCAATGTCTGGATTGATGATATCAGCCTATGCGGATTCGTCTTTCGCTGACACAACGATTTAGCCCAGTCGAAATGGGCTCACCGATCTGGGCGCTGGGCATACGCTGAGGTATAGGGTATCACCTAAACCGAGAGCGAAGGGCAGGCGTTTTATTTTGGCAACCTCGTACATGGATTTCACTTTACCGAACACACAGTTTTCGTATGATCTGAGCAACAATCCTCTTTTCAAGAAAGATGAGCATAATTACATCAATGCACTTTCGGTAAAACAGCTCAACACGTTGGGCAACACCTCTTTATTGGATATTTTTCTGAGTGCAGGCAATGTCGTTGAACCTCACATTCATCAAAACGCAACTGAACTCGTTTATTGCATCAGCGGTGCAGCGGTTGTTTCCCTCATTAACCCGTTCACGAATGAACTGCTTCATTTCCCCATTACACCAGGGCAAACCGCTAACGTACCCCAAGGATGGTGGCACTATGAAGTGGCAACGACAGATCACACACATTTGCTTGCGATCTTTGATGCCCCTGTGCCTGAAGCGATCTTCGGCTCTGATATTTTGCGACTGACTCCCGCGAAAGTACTGGCTCACACCTATTGTCTGGATGAACATAAAGTGCAGGAAGTCTTGGCCCCCATTCAGAAAACGGTAATTATCGGCCCGCCAAAAGGCTGTAAAACGCAGATCGCGCCTGTATCCAACCACATGCCTAATGTGGGACCGAATCTTCAACCTAACATCGAACCACTTCAATTCCAACCAAACTTTCAACCGAATGTGCAACCAAACTTACAGCCTAATGTGCAACCCAACATCGAGCCCAATGTACAGCCTAATATGCAACCCAACATGCCCCCTTATGTAAATCGTCTTCCACACTGGGGGACTTGGGTAGATCCGCGTATTATCCACGAACCAGGATGCCCTTACTATAGCGAACTCCCGGTACAACTGAACTCAGATGATAAGGTCTGAATTGAATAATAGTCCTCTAATTACTCCTTTTTGTATGAATCTATTTCCGATTTTGTTCTCACTTCAGTACGCTTTCTGATGAGCAAATCTGGTATGATTGCATAATCCTTATTATGAAGTATCCAAGTATCATAACGATAAGGGCGTTCAACTCAGAGCGCCTTTTTTTTATTTTTTCTCACGAGTTGTCACAAACTTCATTCGTTATTTGTCTTCAGTATGTAGACCAGATGATGGAGGAGAATGAATATGAATTTACGTATGAACTACAGAGCGGCCAATCATGGAGCTTTCAAGGCTATGATGGCGATGGAGCAATATGTATCCGGGCAATTTGAAGATAAGGTGTTATATGAGTTGTTGAAAATCCGTGTCTCTCAGATCAATGGCTGTGCCTTTTGTATAGATATGCATGCGAAAGACTTGATGAAGCTGGGCGATTATGGGGATCATATTCTTTTGCTCAGTGTATGGCATGAAGTGCCTATATTTACGGAGAAACAACGTGTTATGCTTGAGATGGCCGAAGTTGTGACGCGAATATCGGAGCAGGGAGTTCCGCTTGAGCTGTATAATAAAGTTCGTGAACACTTCAGCGAAACAGAAATCGTTAATTTGATTATGGCAATCAACTCGATTAATAGCTGGAACCGCATAGCCATTACGACAGGTATGTACCCGGGATGTTTTAACTAACGTGATAAACGAGAAAAATAAACGATAAACGAACCAAGCCAGAGGAGGCGATCCTATGCAGTCCAATCTTAATTCTGATTCTAATCAATGTAAGCATACGCCGGAACCGTCTTCTCTGGATGTTGGTGCATTGTATATACAGTATAAGAACTATGCCTTCTCCATTGCATATCGTATGCTGGGCAGTGTGACTGAGGCGGAAGACATCGTTCAGGACTGCTTCGTAGGACTTCATAGTATGACGAATCAGCTTATTCACCAACCCAAGTCTTACATCGGAAAACTCATCGTGAACCGCTGTTTGAATCTGTTGAACTCTGCTCGTAACCAGAGGGAGCATTATGTCGGGGAATGGCTTCCCGAGCCGCTTGGTGTTCATGAATTAGTTAATACGCCAGAGGAAACGATACAGCAAAAAGAAATGATTTCGTACGCCTATCTGGTGATGCTTGAACGTCTGTCACCCCTGGAACGGGCCGTTTTTGTGCTACGCGAAGCCTTTGAGCATGACTATTCGGAGATAGCTGGATGGCTGGGAAAAACGGAAAGCAACTGTCGACAAATTTATAGTCGTGCCAGACGAAATTTGCCTGAACAACTTCCCGCGATGGAGCATGCGAGCGCCAATTGGAACACTAAAAAAGAAGTGCTTAGCCGTTTCACCACGGCGTTTCTACAACATGACGTTTCGGCTATGCTGGAGCTGCTGACAGATGAGCCTGTATTCACAGCGGATGGTGGCGGCGTAGTTCGCACGATTATGCGAACAATGCATGTACACAAGGGTGTGCTCGCGATCCTTACCTCTCCTAGCGTGCTTCGTTCGTTAAGAGAAAGAGAGTGGCAACCTGCATTTATTAATGGAGAACTTCAGCTCACCTTAATGAAAGACGGGCAGGTCACTGAAGTGTTATGTTTGGAAATGGATGCTTCAGGGAAGCGAATCCATGGCGTGTATCTAATTGTCAATCCAAACAAACTGGCAACGGTGCAATCATGAACTAATAATAGTAATGAAATATTGAACTGTAACCTCTCAAAAGTTAAGCGACTTGATCCTGTAAAAAGGGCTGTCGTTTTTTTTATTTTATTTTATATATCGTGTAATCGATTCTAGTGTATCTATCATAATTTGATTCTGCGGTTATACATGGTATGATCTAATAGATTTCATAAATAGTAAATATATGCCATGAATGAAGTAGATTTTGAATTCAACACAAGTGAGGTTGTACGTATTGAGAAAACTAAATTATGTGCACATGTTTGTTTTTCTTAGCGCAATTACGGTTGTCACGCTGGGGTTGTATTACATATCGGCCGATTGGCTGGATCAGCGGTATTTCCGTTTCCTGATCTGGAATTTGTTTTTGGGCTGGATTCCATTTGTATTCTCATCCCTAACCTATGGTTTGGGCCGTTTGAAATGGAAAGGAGCCGTATGGATCGCGATACCGAGTGCGATGATGTGGCTATTGTTTTTCCCCAACTCTTCGTATATCGTTACGGATTTACTGCATCTGACGTCTAGGAGTTCAAGGTATTTGTCTGGAAGCCTTGCCGAGTTTCACTACTGGTATGATCTGATGGTTGTACTGATGTTTGTGTGGGCAGGACTCCTGATCGGCTTCCTATCGATGTATCAGATTCAGGAAGTCATCTATGATCGGTTGGGACGTGCGGCGTCATGGATATTTGTACTGGGTGGAACAGCTCTTGGCAGTTATGGTGTTCTGCTTGGACGGGTGTACCGGTTAAACAGCTGGGATGCATTGACCAATCGCGAGTTGTTAATCAGGCTGATGCACGAAAGTGTTAGCCGGCCCTCCTTGGCGTTTTGTATGTTCTTTGGGACGTTTCTTCTTACGTTCTATCTCACGTTATATTATTTGCTGAATGCGAGAGGGTCTGGGCCAGATCAACGAAGTTTACAAACCAATGATAAGAAAGCGTAGGTGCTTCGATATGCTGGATGCAGTAAAAGTCAGGGGAAAAGTCAAAGAGGTTATGGAACAAAAGGATTTTTCGGGTGTTGTGCTGTGCAAACAGGAGGGTGAGACCCTTTTTCAGATGGTGCGAGGGTATGCGAACCGCAGTGATGAACTTCTGAATGATGAGAATACACGTTTTGGTATCGCTTCGGGATGTAAGGTTTTCACAGCTGTAAGTATATGTAAGTTGATTGAGCAAGGACATTTTACGTTAGATTCCAAATTAAAGGATGTCCTAAACCTTACGTTTCCGTCGTGGGATTCAGAGATTACGGTGCACCAGTTACTGACCCATACTTCTGGCGTACCGGATTATTTTGATGAGGACGTGATGGATGATTTTTCAGCGTTGTGGAAAGACAGACCCGTGTACACGATGCGACAGCTTAGTGATTTTCTGCCCATGTTTCAACATCTGCCTATGAAGTGTGCTCCGGGTGAGAAGTTTCATTACAACAATGCGGCATTTATTGTACTCGGACTCATTGTGGAGCAATACACCGGCATGGCCTTTACAGCATACGTGGAGGAACATATTTTCAAACGAGCAGGCATGCAACATTCAGGTTATTTCCTGACAGATCAGCTTCCGCGTAATACGGCGATTGGATATATCGATGCTGACGACGGGACATGGACCAGTAATATTTTTTCGATCCCCGTTCAAGGTGGAGCAGATGGCGGAGCCTATGTAACCGCACCAGATATGATTCGTTTCTGGGATGCTCTGTTGGGGCATACGTTGCTTGGTGAGGAGATGACACGGTATTTGTTGACACCCCACGCGCACGATGAGGACGAGGAGTTTTATGGGTTGGGGATATGGCTGGAGTTACGTGAAAAAGAGATATTTAAAACGCATGTCATGGGTTTTGACCCAGGTGTTTCGTTTATGTCTGGCGTGTATCCCAAGCATGGGATTCAACTTGTGGTTATTTCGAATCAGGAGTCAGGGCCTTATCCTATAACGCTCGCTGTAGAGGAAGCAATGGTATAAGAGGAGTGGTGAGGCTGAAAATATGATCGTAGACCATTTCCCGGGAACGTACAGAATCCCGGGCACGTACAGAATGGAGGACACCGTCCATAGTAGCCTAATTCCCAATGTCTAAGTTGCCCTTGCCGTTCACCATAACGATCACACAATGTAGGCAAGGGTTTATGTTTAAAATATTTCAGTCGGAATCATTGTCAATTCAATTGGAAAAGTTAGCTAGCTTCCACAATTCAGGCACAATGAATCTGGGGAATACGTCGATGGGCGGCTTTTCCTTCTTGCGTTTGTCATTGGTTAGCACGGTCACAAGTTCCAGCTCGGGAACAATATATACATACTGACCTCCAAATCCTCTGGCGTAGTAATAATCTAGTGATTTGAGAGGCTCTGAATCCGTAGGTTGGTGTTGGGGTACCGAGTTATCGTCGAGATGTTGACATCCATATTGGTCCACCCACCAGTGCCAGCCGTAACTGCCATGGTTTGGCGGAGGGACCGTGATGAAGGGCTGCGTTGAACGTTTGACGAGTTGGCTGGAAATAAGCTGTTGTCCTTCCCAATTCCCTTCCTGAAGGTAGAGTTGTCCGAATTTGAGCAAGTCGGTTGGAAGCAGTCTCAGGCCAAATCCACCCGTGTGTACACCTTGGGGATCTTGCTCCCATTCATAATTTCGAATACCCAGTGGGCCAAATAAATAACGCTCAGCATACGTTGCTACACTCATGCCGACATGTTGCATTAATATTGAGGATAGAATCTGGGAAACCCCCGAATTGTATTCCATATGTGTGCCAGGTTCATGTCGCAAACGCTGTTCTAAAGCGAAATTGACCCAATGATCCGTACGTGTCATCCGTGGAAACGAATTTTGTCCGCCGAACTCATCCCAGTTAAATCCGGCTGTCATCGTAAGCAGTTGCTCCAGAGTAATCAATGGTTTACGTGGGTCAGGATCAGAAGTGAGCTGCGGGAAAAAGGTAGATATGGGCGTGCCTGCCTCAGGCAGTAGCCCTTGATCCATGGCGATACAGATGAGCGCAGAGATGATGCTCTTGGTACATGAATTAATTTTAGCGATATCTGTCTCAGCCTGTGCATTCCGGTAGTGCTTGTAAACGATCTCCCCGCCTACACTGACCAGACAGCTTCTAAGATCCAGCGGTGGAATGATCTGTTGCAATGTATGATGAAGGTTTAGGGAATTCATAGTGTCCTTTCCGGGTTCGTTGTGTATTTAGTATGTAGATTCCAAAGGGTTGACCACTATGTTAGCATATTCATTTGGGTAGCTCAACAAACATGGATTTCATTATTATCGCTGTAGAGGAGGCCAAACATATGTACAAAATCGGTAATCAAGGCACGTTTAAAACCTTGCCTGACCAAGCGTTGGCTATCTATCAAGGAGATGTTGCCCGCGTTGAAGCATATATACAGCAAGGTATGGATCTGGAAGAAAAAATAGCATTGAGCTCAAACATTACGCTTCGTCCGCTTGATCTGGCATTGATCTGTAATCAGTCGAAGGTGGTCAGACTTCTTGTGGAGCGTGGGGCCGAGATCAATGCCAAAGACCATCCAGCCATTTTATATGCGGCGCGCTACGGCGGAGCAGATGTGATTCGTTATTTAGTTGAGCAAGGAGCCAAATTGAACGGAGTAAGCCGGTTAAAATCAAGTGCATATGACGAGGCTTACTACGGGAACAAAAAGAACATTTCGGTGCTGAACGAGCTTGGGCTGGACATTCGGAAATATGGCGGCAAAACGTTACGAAAAGCAGTATCGGATCATGATATGAAAACGGTTCAATACCTGCTGAATGAGGGTGTGGACATCAACTACAACGAACCGGATATGGTTTATCCATACAAGGCGACACCGCTCACCGTAGCTACACGCCAGAACAGTATGCGAATGGTCAAATATTTGGTCGAACAAGGTGCGGATGTGACATTGCAGGAGAAGGACGGGGAGCGGGCCTACACGATTGCGGTCAGTCAGAAAAATAATGAAATGGCTGAATACTTGAAATCACACGAGCCTGAGGAGTTCCATAATCTGAGCAATAAACTGCATGCATTAAAATCTTACAAGCTCCCCGAAACGTTAATCCGTTTTATGACCGAAGGTTCACGCCGAATAGACCTGCCGAGCTGTCCCGCTGGCGCTGGTTATATTGAATTCTTTTCGTTGGCAGATACGGTGGAGATGAAGATGGGCAGGCAGAAGTTATTGCGTTTATCCTCTGATCTGGATCAGTACTCTCATATGCTCATCGTCTGGAATCCAAGTAAAAAGATGATAGGATATGCCGATATCGAACATCAGGAACAGGGCACATTATGCACGTTTGAACAATTTCTGGACGAGCCTGAAGTTTACATCGAACGTCTTTTGAATTAGATAGAGTGGTGTCTTGATTGGTGAAACCTCTTGCATAACGCGGTTGCGATTGCAAGAGGTTTTTGATTTTCCTTCCATAGATGCCTAAATAGGAAAAATATCTCATGAAATATGAACTATACTAGTGCGCAAGCAGGTTAGAAATGGTAAAATAGCAATGCCTAAATATGAAAAAACACGATAATTGACGAATATTAATATATCTTATGATTGTGTTGGTTGGAATCATAGATGTTGAAATCTAGTATTTTAAGCTAAAGTGAGGAATAGAATATGGCTATTATTGATGTAATCAAGTATGACGGTTCGCCTGACGTGTTTGCCTGGAAACATCCGGAGACTGAATTGGGAACTTGGACTCAGTTAATTGTAAATCAATCTCAACAGGCTATACTCTTTAAGGATGGAAGGGCCCTTGATCTGTTCGGGCCAGGCAGGCACACGTTAAGTACAGCGAACATCCCGATACTAAACCGACTTATTAACCTTCCATTTGGGGGAAAGTCTCCTTTTGCCGCAGAAGTCTGGTATGTGAATCAAGTAAGTGCTATGGATGTCAAATGGGGAACTGCGAATCCGATTCAGGTTCAGGACCCGAAATATAATATTATTGTGCCTGTTAGAGCTTTTGGACAAATGGGCATGAAAATTTCAGATTCACGAAAATTTTTAGTTAAACTTGTAGGAACACTGCCAGAGTTTAATCAGCTCAATATGGTGAATTACTTCCGTGGATTAATTACGATGAATATCAATTCGATGCTATCTTCCTATTTAATACATAGAAAAGTAAGTGTGTTAGAAATTAATGCCTATATCGCTGAAATATCACGACACTTTGCGGACAACATCGCTTCTACATTTGACGAGTTTGGAATTGAACTTATCAATCTATACATTCATAATGTCAATTTGCCCGAAGAAGACCCATCGGTCATTCGATTACGGGAAGCGCTCGCGCGCAAAGCGGAAATGGATATCATTGGATACACCTATCAGCAGGAACGCTCATTCGACACGCTTGAAGGTGCAGCCAAGAATGAAGGAAGCATGCAGTCTGATATTATGGGCGCAGGTCTTGGTATGGGCATGGGCGTAGGTTTGGGAGGTTCGTTTAGTAGCGGAATGTCTGAAATGTCCAAAGTAATGTCTACAACAACAGAAACGCCTGCCGTACGCTTGTGCGGGCATTGTCAACATCCGAATCAGGAACAGAGCTCTTTTTGCAGTAAATGCGGAAAATCATTAGCTGGAAAATCTGCAACGACGGACTGTAATAATTGTGGTCACACGATGGAGAAAGGCACCAAATTTTGTCCGAACTGCGGTGACAAATATTATGCTTGTCCTTCATGTGGAGCTGATAATGCGGAGAATGCGTCTGAATGCGTGAAGTGTCACGAACCGATGCCAAGGCCATGTCCAAATTGCAACCATATGAATGGGCCTCACACTAAATTTTGTGGAAACTGTGGTACAGGTTTAACGTTGAAGTGTAGTCAATGTCAACATGAAGTACAACCTGGTCAGAAATTCTGTCTCGATTGCGGAAACAATCTGCAAGAAGGGGGGCAGGCTTAGTGATGGTGAAACGGAGCAACGTTTTTATTCTAGATGTAATCTATCTTGTCTGTTTAATTTTAAGTTCGATCATCTCATTTACGATGTTTAGCAACGATATTCTATCATTTCCGTTCTGGATCAATCTTGCCGCATCGTACGTTGCGATGACGACTTTGTGGATTTATGCGCGTCATGTGATGCAAAATATGGATCGCTTTAAACGTTTTGTCCCAGGTTACACAGCTATAGGCATTGTATTAATCATTTATCTGGGGTGTGTCATTTTTTATGCGTTATTCGTAGGTTTCGCAGATCATGCGCTGCGTTGGTTTGTTTTGTTACATGTAATCACTGCGGCTCTTGCTTTCATTTTGTGCGCTATTTTAATGATCTATATTCGATCAGGAAGTGAGCATGAAGCCAATCAACAATTGAATATTAACGACTGGAAATCAATTGAGAATGCCATGTATCAGTTGCTTAATATGATGGATAAACATCCAATGTTGAATGTGGAAAAGGACAGGAAGTCAGTAGAAGCCATCATTGAGCTGGTTAAATATAGTGATCCAATCGCTCCAGCTGCCGTGCAGTATAATGATCGTCAGATTCTTATAGATATTGAATTGTTGAGAGAAGAACTGTCTACTCAGTACGAGGCAGGAGAAGTAGTAAATAGTGAACGTGTGGCTATGCAATTATCTCGATTAACGTCTCGTCTAAAAGAAAGAAATCAACAGATTCTTTCGCTCAAATCTTAACCATGTTTTAGGGGGAGAAGCAAGTGAAGAGGTTTTTTGGAATTATTTTAATCATCATCTCGTTTATAACCATTCTATTTTCATTAATGATGATGGCGGATGAAGCGGGTCTAGCCGTTTTTAGTTTAATCGTACTTTTTATCCCTGGTGTTATTGTATTGGTTACGGGAATAAAAATGTGTGGTCGACCTAAGTCTCGTTCTAAATCGGCTCGTAATGATCAATATCCGACAAATGATCAAGAACATCTTAAGGATATACACCCTAAAGGTAACTACAACGAATCAAGTAAACCAGTATCCGTTCATTGCTCAGGATGTGGGGCCAAAGTGGAGGTTTATCCAAATCTGTCGGCAAATTGTGAGTATTGTGGGACAACGGTAAGAACTTCTTAAGTTTTATAACTTAATGGAAGGTTGTGTTAGGAGGGTGTACGTTGAGGAAGTTTTTTGGAATACTACTTATTATTTTTGCCATAGTTCAAGCAATTGCATTTATGGATACTGAGAATGGAACAATATGGGCATTTATTCTTGTTGAATTTATTGCTATATTTTCCGCTATTCAATTACTTAAGAAAAAGAAGGTTCATCAAAAAAAATTATATGGTGGGGACTATCGGAGTGATTTGGGTCGAGATCATGAAAATGGGGACAGCTATAGTAACTCCAGCTACACAGAGATAAATATAAACAGTGACAAGTATGATTATGAAGATGAAGAAAAGCAGGAGGAAAAGGTTGAAGAAGCACCAAGACAAGTTTCAGTGACCTGCTCGGGGTGTGGGGCGAAGGTAAAAGTGTATCGGAAACAGTTCACGGATTGTGAGTACTGTGGGACAACGGTGAAAGCTTCGTAGTTTCACTGACTTGCTTGAAGCTTAAGAGTGAAGACTTTGATAGATTAATTGAGAGTGTACAGAGTGTTCTTTGGAGGAATTATCATGATCAGAGCGATTTTTGGATTGATATTTTTGATCTATGCAATTGGTATGCCTATTGCCTTTTTTAATGCGGGTAATCACAAACAAATCAAAAGTGAGCCTTTTATCTTTATGTGTCTCCTCGTATTAGAATTTATTTTTATATTTTCAGCGATTAAATTACTCCGAAGAAAAAAGGTTCCTCAAAAACAGTTTTATGGCGGGGACTATGAGAGTGATTCAGATCCGGTACCAGAAAATGCTTTTAGACCCCAAGAAATTGGAAATGGTTACTCTAGTTACAATAGTAATACGGTGATTCATACAAGTAACCAATCATTTAGCTACACAGAGATAAATATAAACAGTGACAAATATGATAGAGAAGATGAAGAAAAACAGGAGGAAAAGGAAGAAGCACCAAGACAAGTTTCGGTGACCTGCTCGGGGTGTGGGGCGAAGGTAAAGGTGTATCGGAAACAGTTCACGGACTGTGAGTACTGCGGAACAACGGTTGAGGCTTCATAAATCAGTAGACAAAAGTTATAAGGGATCGTTTTTCTCAATACAATGGCATAGCTTGGTTGCAGTATTATCTCAACATTCTTGAGCATACAGTACAACAACGAGATGTTTGCCCAAGGAGGAGAATATAACCAATGATCAATCCGATCTTGAAATCCCCCAACGTTCCGCTGGCCGCAGATTCTAACGCTGTAGTGAATTACCGGAGAGACCCAAGCAACTACGTCACTCAATTATTTGGAGAGCAGTTGCCAACGATTGAAAATGGTTTTTTTAACGTCTACCTGAGTAAGGGAATTATTGTGCAGCCCCATTGGCATACCAATGTGACCGAGATGGTCGTGGTAATCAGCGGTGAGATTACCGCATCCGTGTTCAATCCGTTCACACGTGAACGGATAACGTATCGTTTGAAGCCGGGGCAACTGGTTGTTTTCCCAAAAGGCTGGTTTCATTGGTTTGTTGCGGAGACCGATGGCGTATATGTGCTGACCATATTTGATCAACCGACACCGGATATTGTATTTGGGGCAGATTTTCTTGCGGCTACACCGCCGGAGGTGGCTCACCGCGCATATTGTCTGGATGAGGAAGCTTATGCCAAAGCGGTTGCTTCCATCCAGAATGATGCCATTCTTGGCCCTGATATTGGTTGTGGAACAGACGTTTCGGATACCTCTGTTCAAGCTTCCAAGGCTTCGAAGGCGCCAAGGGAATAACGGTAAACGAAACATTCAAGGATTTTAACCTGTCTTAACTGAATATCATTCACGAACCTGTAGCTGCTTATATTCGGTTGCAGGTTTTTACATTTGCATAAGTTGACGCCTTTCGCCCTCTCTCTGTTACTATAGGAGTAACAACAATGAAAATGGAGGATGCAACGATGACTGTAACAGATAATAAATGGCTGGAAACAGCATTAATTTATGCACCGGTAATCATGTTTGATCAGAATGAGCCTTTTTATCCGGATTTCGTTGGCGTGTCCGTGCTTGAGCATTCTGGGCCGTCTCCTTCTTTTCGTAGAGAGCTACAGTTTCCTTCTGAAGCAGTAAAGTATGTTATCGAATATGCGATATGGTGGGATTACGAGATCGGACATCTCTATGAGATGGAGCATGTATGGGTGTATGTAGGACATGATGGAGAAGTCGTGGACTGTGAAGCCAGCTTTCACGGGAGAGTATTAAGAGGGCTGTTAAAAGATAGAGTTAATCTGGTTGGCCATCATGTGTGCCTGTACTCCCAGCCGGGGAAACACGCCTTTTCCCCATTGCCGGTTGTATTTGAATTGTTGCCTAATCTGTATAGTGTAGCAGGCGCTGAGGCGGGATGTGATGGCTTGCTTGTAAATGAAATGTTTGAACCATTTTTTCAAACCAGTGAACAGATCGATGCCCGTGTCAAAAAATATCTGCAAACCAAAGCATTTGTACCCTCGATGCAGTTTGAAGAGTATTTGTTGAAACCGGAGATGTTTATGACATGGGACAAGCTGTTTGAACTTATTCCACAGCGAATTAAAGACCGTCTGACAGAGCTGGAACAGATGGAATAATATGAATAAATCGTATTTTGATTGAATCAAAGGAGCTTAAAAATTGCATATGAATCTAGAAAACAATCAAACTCCTGTAAAGTGAATTTGATTGTTTTTTAGTTCAATTGAATCATGTACTTTAATTTTATTATTAGTCTTAAGTCGTGTTTATTACATATTTTGAACAGGTGAGTAGAACTATCTCGATTAGATATCATATGAATTAGTCCAAAGAACTATGAACTAACATATAGGTCCAAGTAAAAAAGATAACATTGATCGTCCATCATCAAAAAAAGAGTTATGTACAAAAATGTATATATAAATTTCGTTAATATGAATATTTATTCTATTAAATTTAGATTAATAGTATTTAATAATATAAACACAAGAGTCTTATTTATCATAAAAATTTTACATAAAAATGAAAGTTTGCAAAAATAAAATTTATCTATTCAGTTTTCTAATATTTCTGTCGAAATACATCGTATGTTGTCTGGAGAGCGATCCATAGAATGGATTAGCAAACTTTATTTACATAACTAGACACGAAGAAACTTAGGGGGAGATAAAATGAAGTGGTTTAGCAACTTGAAAACAGCAACAAAGATTATCTCAGCATTTTTGGTAGTATCTCTGATTCTTGCGATTCTGGGAGTGTATTCAATCACGACACTTAGAAGTACCAATGAGCACATGAAAGAAATGTATAACAGCAATCTGATTTCAGTAAAAGAATTGAGCGGAGCACAAATGAATTACCAGAGGATGCGGGTTAACATTCGTGATCTCAACTTTGAGAAGAGTGCCGCAGAGCAAAACCGTATTGTCGATAATATTAATACCATTAAAGATAACATTAAGAATCAAATTGATGGCTACCGTCCTCTGGCAACGACCCCCCAAGAAAGCGAGCTCCTTAGCAAATTCGATACACAGTACTCAAATTACATGCGAATCTTTGAGCAAGGTATAGAGCTCGCGAAAAACGATGATGATCAAGGGTTTATCGTTTTCTTGAAAGATACACTCAAACCTCCTGGTGATGAAGCCCTCGCTACGATGGGTGAAATGGTGGAATTGAATGTGAAACTGGCGGAAGAGAACAATTCAAAGTCGGAAGCAGCGTACACAAGTGCATTCTCGGTTACCGTTGCTTTGGTCATAGGCTCTATTATTTTTAGTATTATCATTGGATTTGTCATCTCCCGTTCCATCTCCAGACCTCTTATGGCTATGCTTGGTCTAGCTACGGAAGTGTCTAACGGAAACTTAACTCTCAAGTCCGATATCTCCTCAAAAGACGAGGTTGGGCAACTGGCCTTTGCGCTTAATCGCATGGTAGACAATCTGCGAGAATTAATTAATAACATTGTCATGAATTCACAGAGCGTTGCAGCATCATCTGAACAGATCTCGGCAAGTACACAGGAAATTGCAAGTACAAGCACAAGTCAATCGAGTGAAGCAGCAAACATCTCCGAATTGTTTAAGGAATTGTCTCTGGCTATTAACTCTGTAGCTGCAAGTGCTGAAGAAGCCGCTGAGTTGTCTAATGATACAGTGAAAACGGCACGTGAAGGCGGTCATGTTGTTCAAACTTCCCTGGAAGGTATGCAAGCCGTGAATATGAAAATGGCGAAGCTTGAAGAAGATTCACGCAAAATTGGTGACATCATCGAAGTTATTGACGATATTGCTGAACAGACAAACTTACTTGCATTAAATGCGGCGATTGAAGCAGCCCGTGCAGGAGAGCAAGGAAGAGGATTTGCTGTTGTAGCTGATGAAGTTCGCAAGCTTGCTGAACGCAGTGGCGAAGCGACCAAAGAAATCACAACAATTATCAAAGTAATGCAGGAGAATACGAGACAAAGCGTGCAAGCCGTTTCGGATAGTGTAGAGCAATCATCCAAAACAGGACAAGCCTTTGATCAGATCATTGAAATGGTAAATAATTCTTCTCAGAAAGTCAATGAAATCGCGGCTGCGTGTGAGGAAGAGGCGGCACAAGCTGCTGAGGTGATGAGCTCGGTAGAGTCGATTTCTGCATCCAGTGAGGAATCTGCGGCGGCATCGGAAGAAACGGCGGCCACTTGTCAATCGCTCGCACACCTTGCTGAAGAATTGTCTGTATCTGCGTCTGCTTTCAAAACACAGTCATAATAACGAATTGAGGGTGAAACGATGTCTTCACTTCAGAAAGAACAATATATCGAACTGTCTGTCGGCGCAGAGACCTGTGCCATTCGAATCGAAGAAATTCATGAAATTATAAAAATGCAAAGTATTACCGATATTCCGTTTAGTCGTACCGAAATCAAAGGAGTCATGAACCTACGTGGTAAAGTTGTCTGCGTCATGAGCCTGCGTAATTTGCTTGGCATGCCAGACGAATCGGCAACCCGGGCGACCCGAATCATTGTGGTACGTTATCAAGATGAGTATATCGGCTTGATTGTAGATCGAGTCAGCAAAGTCACAACTTATTCGGAAATACATCCGCCTACTGGAGGTCATGGACGCAACCTTGAAATGTTTTTTCAGGGTGTGGGTCAACAGGGAGACAGTCTGGTTGGTATATTGAAACTGGATGAAATATTGGGCGGTTAGGAGGGAATGCACCAATGATGGATTTGTCCGCCTATCGCGACATATTTATCGAAGAACTGAATGATCAGTTGGAACGGATGGATCAGTCCTTGCTTGCACTTGAACTTTCACCTTCTGTGGAACTTGTGCAGACCTTATTTCGGGCGGCTCATACGATTAAGGGCTCGGCTTCGACTATGGATTTTCGTGAATTAAGTGATCTGACACATGAAGTGGAGTATGCATTGGAATGGGTGCGATCCAAGAAACCGGAAATCACCGCACAACTCATTGACACCCTTTTTCGTTCGTTGGATGCCATGAGAGTGCTTAGGGATCAATACGTTCAAGGCGAAAGTTATACTGATTTCCGTGCAGTGGTCAAAGAAATACAGGACATGATTCATCAACCGGCCTTGGCTCAGCAGACCAAGTCACCCGTTCTACAGTCTGTGGAGTCGAATCTGTTCGATGAAGTACTTGAACCAGGTCAGCAGATTTTTTCCATTCGCATTGTATTAAGCTCAGATTGTTTGATGAAAGCAGCTAGATATCATATTTTGTGCAAACGGGTTGAAGATGTATGTGGCAGTGTACTAGCCACATCCATTGAAAAGCAGGGTCTTGATGAGGAACTGGGAGAGGCGCATTATAACGAATTCGTGATCATTACAGCTTCTTCTCTGGATCAAGCTCAGATTGAAAGTGCGTTATCCGGAGATTCGGATATTCGGAGCGTGGATGTCGGGCCATATATTTTGGCGACAGAAGAGGTTGCAGTGACAACTGAATTAATAAAGACTGAAATGACAGCTGGAATAGAAAAACCCGACACGTCAGTGCCTCTTCAGGAAGATAAGATGAAGTCAACCCAGCCTACGGTTCGCGTAAGTGTGGAGCGACTGGATCATTTGATGAACCTCGTCGGTGAGCTGCTTATCGATCAGACCTCTCTTGCAGATTTGAGCCGATCCGGTGCCCGTAAGGAGCCTTCCCCAGTGATTCAAAGTATTGGCGGGGTGTCCGATCATATGGGCAGAGTCATTAAGGAACTTCAGGATGGCGTTATGAAAACGCGAATGCTGCCTATCGAGCAATTATTAAACAGGTTCCCGAGGCTGGTTAGGGACTTGTCCCAGAAACTGGGGAAAGATATTGAATTGGTCATTAAAGGCGGAGAGACTGAGCTGGATCGCATGATTATCGAAGAACTCAGTGATCCGTTAATCCATCTGATTCGCAACAGTGCGGATCATGGCATTGAGAGTGCCGAGGTTCGTGCCAAACAGAACAAGCCTGCCAAAGGACGAATCAAATTGACCTCATACCACGAAGAAAATCATGTGGTCATACGTTTTTCCGATGATGGTAAGGGCATTGATGGGGAGAAGATTAAAGCTTCCGCACTGAAAAAAGGCATTATAACCGAAGAGCAAGCGGCTCGTTTAAATGAACATGAAGCCGTTCATCTGATTTTTGAACCGGGGTTCTCCACGGCTTCAACCGTTAGTGATGTATCAGGCCGCGGTGTGGGCATGGACATCGTAAGAAGCCAGATCGGAAGGCTGAATGGCATCATCGATATTGACACAGAGGTTGGTGTCGGAACGACGTTCACCATTCGGTTGCCGCTTACCTTGGCAATTATTAAGGGTCTCCTGGTGAACGTATCTGGTCGGGTTCTAATTCTCCCGATGTATAATGTAGCCGAGATCGTGCGCATTAAACCGGAAGAGATTCAGATGATTCAGGGACAGCAATCCATTTTGAATCATGGCCGTATTGTGCCTTTCTACCGACTGTGCGACAAGTTGCAGTACCCGCGAACCGACCGTAAGTCCAAGACGATTCCACTCGCCATTGTGCGTTCTGTCGATAAAATTGCGGCTTATGCAGTGGATGAGATCATTGGAAATCAGGAAGTGGTCATTAAGTCGCTTGGAACATACCTCGGAGCAATGAATCATCTCTCTGGCGCAACCATTCTGGGCAATGGTAAAGTGGCGCTCATTCTGGACGCTTCTTATCTAGTCAGCCATTAAAAGTCAAAGAACTTACTTCATCCAGTACTCACTATAATTTTTTTGAAATAAAGAAGATAAAGAGCATCAAGATCCTGCATGCAGGGCCTTGATGCTCTTTATCTTGTTCTCAACGGATGATCATGTTCTCGGGCTGTCGGCCTGTCCTTTGAAAATCAAGTCCATAAAGTGATTCGCAGCCGAAGAGATCGGCATATTCCGTTTCGTCATGATCCCCACATGAGAAGGAGGAAGAGGAACATCAAGCTGAATCTCGAAGAGAGAGCCTTCTTCGAGCTCTTTGGAGATAAATTCTCGTGTGACATAAGAGATCCCCAAGCCCCGGCGAGCAAATTCAATCAGAAGGTCAACGCTACCGACCTCGATTTCTGGTTTTAACGTGTAATTATAATGATTGAAAAGTTCTGTAATTGCCATCCGGACCCGGCTGTTCCGGGAAAACAGAATAAGCTCATGTTCAAGCAACTGTTCGAGGGTTAGCACTTTTCCCTTCAACTGGGCATATCGTTCACCGGCAACAAAACAATCCTTCAGTTGAATGCTCTCCCGTACTTCCAGCTGCGGGTCAACGATGGGCATGCGGACAACGCCAAGATCGATTTTGCCTTCTTTCAGAAACGTAATGACCTCCGGCGTCGTTCCATGGCTTAGATGCAACTTGATGTTAGGGTACTGAATGTGAAACTCCTCCAGATACGATAACATGTAATGTTTGAAGAGGGAGTCGCTACCGCCAATCCGAAGTTCCCCGTTATCCAGATTTTTTAGCGCAGCCATTTTTTCTTCTGCAAGTGAGATGAGAATCTGGGATTGTTCAATATAGGAGTACAGGCTGGCACCCTCCTGAGTTAACGCAACCCCCTTGGAATTTCGATAGAACAAGGTTAGTCCGAAGCTGTCTTCCAACTGTTTGATCGCGTGACTGACGCTGGGTTGTGTGATGTAAAGGGCTTTGGCGGCTTGGGTCAGACTGCCTGTTTTGGCAGCCCAGTAAAAGACTTTATATAATTCATAATTTGTTGTCATAGATATCGTCTATAGCTCCTGTGAAATATATTAATTACTTGTATAGCTATAAAACGTATTATAGTGTAACTACAACAAAGAAACCAGAGTTACTTGGAAGGAGCACGGTAAGATGGAACCAACAACAATTGTTTTATTTGGTGCTACTGGAGATTTAGCCAAAAGAAAAATATATCCTGCCCTATATAATCTGTACCTTGAGAAAAAGCTTCCCGAAACCTTCTCCCTGATCGGCATGGGCCGCAGAGAATGGTCGGATGAATTTTTCCAAGCGCAAGTGGAAAAATCTTTGCATGAGTTCTCCAGACGTCAAGGAGATCATGAATCAGTTAAATCATTTGTAAAAGCTTTTCGCTACAGTGTATTGAATATCACACATAAGGAAGATTATATAAAGTTGTTGCAATTGGTTGAGCAAAGAGAGGCTGAACTTGGCATTCCGTCCAATCGCTTGTTTTATCTCTCGGTTGGTCCGGAATTCTTCGAACCGATCGCTGAAAATATTCAGGCAAGCGGGCTTGGTTCAACACAAGGATGGAAACGACTCGTCATTGAGAAGCCATTTGGTCATGATTTGCAGTCGGCTCGCGAACTTAACCGCAAGCTGAGCGAATCATTCACAGAGGAAGAGATTTATCGGATTGACCATTACTTAGGTAAACCGATGGTTCAGAAGCTGGAGACACTTCATCAGAGCAACCCGATTATGAAGGCTCTCTGGAACAACCGTTACATCTCTAACGTGCAAATTACGGCAAATGAGACTGTAGGTGTTGAAGAACGCGCATCCTATTATGATCATGTAGGTGCTGTGCGTGACATGTTCCAGAACCATATGTTGCAATTGCTTATGATGATGGCTATTCAGCTTCCTTATAACAGCACTTCCGAAAATGTGGGCCAGAAGAAAAAACACATTATGGAGTCCATTCAGCCACTGCAGAAACAAACAGTAGGTGCAAGCATCATCCGTGGACAGTACGCTGCAGGCAGCATTCAAGGAAAACCGGTACATGCCTACACAGATGAACCAGGTGTTGCCGAGAACACAATGAATGACACATTTATTGCCGCGAAGCTGCAAATTGATGATTTCTTCTGGAGAGGTGTTCCGTTTTACATCCGTACGGGTAAAAGAATGAAGGAGAAATCAACACGAATCGTGATTGAGTTCAAAGAACCTTCAGGCCAAGGTCACCTGATCAAGAACAACGGTTCGAAACCTAACCTGCTTGTTATTGAGATGAGCCCGGATCAAAGCATGACACTGCAACTGAACGCAAGTGATCCTGAGAATAAAGGGGAGTTCAAACCCGTTCATATTGATCTTGCTCCTAATCAGGGAGATCTGGCAGAAGCTTATGAGAACTTGATTCGCGATGCGTTGCATGGTGATCCAACCTTCTTTGCACATTGGGATGAAGTTGAGTTATCCTGGGCTTGGGTGCAACCGATTCTGGATGCATTCAATGAAAACCTGCTACCACTTCATTTATATCCGGCAGGAAGTTACGGACCAGCGGAGTCGGATGCCATGCTTGAGGCGGAAGGTCACCATTGGTGGTTCGACGAACCAAATGAACTGATTTCTGAGCAAGACAGTGATGTGCCGATGGCAGTTAACGGCAACATCTAATTCAAAACAACTTAAAAAATCAAACTAATCGGAGGTTATCTAATCATGAAATTTTTTATCGATACAGCTAACGTGGAAGACATTCAAAAAGCATACAAAATCGGTGTATTGTCTGGTGTAACAACTAACCCTTCCTTGGTAGCCAAAGAAGGCGTGAAGTTCGAAGACCGCATCGAAGAAATTCTGAAGCTTGTGCCTGAAGTGGAGTCTGTTTCCGCTGAAGTAACGCCAGATGCGCTGACTGCTGAAGAAATGATTGCTCAAGCGAACGAATTGATCAAAATCAACAACAATGACAAAAACATCACGATTAAATTGCCAATGACGCTTGCGGGTCTGGAGGCTTGCCGTTACTTGACCAAAAAAGGTGTAAAAACAAACGTGACTTTGATTTTCACTGTGAATCAGGCGTTGCTTGCGGCTCGTGCAGGTGCAACATACGTATCTCCATTCTTGGGGCGTCTGGACGATATCTCCGAAGACGGCGTACAACTGGTAGCCAAAGTAGCTGAACTGTTCCGCACACATAATCTGGATGCACAGATCATCGCTGCTTCCGTGAGACATCCGGATCACGTTACACGTGTAGCGATGGCTGGAGCACATATTGCAACAGTTCCATTTGCAGTCATTGAACAAATCTCCAAACACCCGTTGACAGATCAAGGGATGGAGAAATTTGCAGCAGACTGGAAAAAAACAGTACAATAACAGCGTTACGTGTGGAAAAGGTTTATCAAAATATATATATAAATCATGGAGCATCGGGAGGACATAATGAGTAAACAACAGATTGGTGTCATTGGACTTGCAGTAATGGGGAAAAACCTAGCTTTTAATATTGAAAGTAAAGGTTTCTCGGTATCGGTATTTAACCGCTCACCAGAGAAAACGCATGATCTTCTCAAAGAAGCAGACGGTAAAAACCTGATCGGAACGTTTTCCATTGAAGAGTTTGTTGCTTCTTTGGAATCACCACGCAAAATTCTGATCATGGTACAAGCTGGTAAAGCAACCGATGCTACTATTGAGCAATTGCTTCCTCATTTGGATCAAGGAGATATCATTATCGATGGCGGTAATGCGTACTTCCCTGATACACAGCGTCGTAGCAAAGATCTGGAAGCCAAAGGTTTCCGCTTCATCGGTGCAGGTGTATCCGGTGGTGAGGAAGGCGCGCTGAAAGGCCCTGCAATTATGCCAGGGGGGCAGGAAAGTGCATATGAGCTTGTAGAACCAATCCTGACTGCGATTTCGGCCAAAGTTGGCGATGATGCGTGCAGCACGTATATCGGACCTGACGGTGCGGGACACTACGTTAAAATGGTGCATAACGGCATCGAGTATGGTGACATGCAGTTGATTGGTGAAGCGTACCACTTGCTGAAATCCGTACTGAACGTTTCCGTAGAAGAATTACATGAAATCTTCACAGAGTGGAACCAAGGTGAACTTGACAGCTATCTGATTGAGATCACAGCGGATATCTTCTCCAAATACGATCCAGAAACAGGTAAACCAATGGTTGATGTTATTCTGGATGCCGCTGGACAAAAAGGAACAGGCAAATGGACAAGCCAAAGCGCGCTGGATCTAGGGGTACCATTGTCCATGATTACGGAATCCGTATTCTCCCGTTTCTTGTCGGCGATGAAAGACGAGCGTATCGCTGCAAGCAAAATCTTGAACGGACCTAAGGCCGAAGCGTTCTCCGGTGACAAAAAAGCATTCATCGAGAACGTGCGCAAAGCGCTGTTCGCAAGTAAAATCGTATCCTACGCTCAAGGTTTCGCACAGATGCGTGCCGCATCCGACGAATATGGCTGGGATCTGAAATACGGCAACATCGCGATGATCTTCCGCGGCGGTTGCATTATCCGTTCACAGTTCCTGCAAAACATTAAGGAAGCATACGACAAAGATGCAGCCCTGAAAAACCTGCTTCTTGATCCATACTTCCAAAACATCGTGGAATCCTATCAGGATGCATGGCGTGAAGTGGTAGCCGCTGCGGTGAAACAAGGTATTCCGGTACCTGGCTTCTCCAGCGCATTGTCTTACTACGACAGCTACCGTACAGAGCGTTTGCCAGCAAACTTGCTGCAAGCACAACGTGACTACTTCGGCGCACACACGTTCCAACGTGTGGACAAAGAAGGTTCATTCCACTTCCAATGGATGGATACCAACGAGTAATTTTTAAATATAAGCACCTCTGCAACAATCCTTTTGAGTCTACTCAGGGGAGGGTTGCGGAGGTGTTTTTTATTTTGGCACAACTTCTGTATGTATGGTTGATAATAAAGAGGCGGAGACTCTTCAAAATTTATTATCATCAAATTGTAATAAAATGTACCCATCTGGAGTCTGTAAAAGATGCTGAGACACCTCCATTTACGTTATACTGGTTCAGACGGAACTGTATCCGTTAAAATTGCAGTACATAACTTTTTGAAGGTGGGGGTCAGGCCAGGCATGTTTGTACTCGTAGGTATTTTGTTTTTGCTCGTATATGGATTATTAGTCTTCTACATAGGCTGGAGCGGCTGGAGTTGGATGAAACCCGTAGTGGCAACCAGATTTCGCTGGTTGTATATCGTAGCACTGGTTTTTCTAGCGGCTTCCTTTATTTTGGCACGCATATTTGGCAGTATTTCGTTTCTCGGTGTCATCGGTTCCTATTGGCTGGCGGTTTTCTCGCTATTATTGCTCATCTTACCTGTAGTACACCTGACGTTGTGGCTTCTGCGTTTGACGCGAATTCCTAGACATCACGCTCATAAATGGGCGGGTGTGGTTACGCTGGTTTTACTTATCTCTACAATGGGATACGGAATTTTCAACGCGTACAGTCCAGTCGTCAGACAATATAACATTCAGATTGATAAAAAGGTGGAAGGCATCGACAAGCTGAATATTGTCATGGCTGCGGATATGCATTTTGGATTGTTATCTGGTCCAGCTCATGCGAGACGGATGGTAGAGGAGATCAACGCCCTCAAGCCAGACCTTGTTTTATATCCGGGTGACCTAATCGATGACAATCTGGCGATGTATGAGAAGAGTGGCATTGCCGACATCATTAGCGAAATCAAGGCTCCTTATGGCGTATATGCTTCATTGGGGAACCATGACAAGTTTGATGGACCTATCCAGGATCTGATCGCCGCATTGGAAAAAAGCAATATGCAGGTGCTGTATGACGACAAGATCGTACTGGATAACAAAATTACGTTGATCGGACGGAAAGACCGAACGGAAGAAGATCGGGCAGACGTAGCAACGCTTATGCAAAATACAGATCTGAATCAGCCCGTAATCATGCTGGATCATCAGCCGTACGATCTGGATATTGCCGAGAAGAACAAAGTAGATTTAGTCGTATCGGGCCATACCCACCGGGGACAGATTGCTCCGGCTCAATTTATAACACAAGCAATCTATGAAAATGATTGGGGTTATCTGCAAAAGGGCTCCATGCACTCGATTGTAACCTCAGGATACGGTTTCTGGGGACCGCCAATCCGGACAAGCAGTCGTTCCGAGATTGTGCAGATTAACGTGACCTTTGCGCAATAAAAAACAGCCCCTTCGTGGTAGAAGGGGCTTCTTTGCTTTTTCCTACAAAGCTTTTTTCTACAAAACGTACCGTTAGTTCCTTACTCCATTCACAGGAATGGCTTCAAACGAATAAAAAGCACCTTTTTTATTGATTTTACCGATGAGGGTGGTGGCTCCTTTTTTTGTAAAGGTGTACTGGTTATCCTGTATACGAACGCTATATCCTTTCAGCTGAAGTCCAAAAATTGATTTTATTTTGGGAGCCGCGGCAGAGAGGGCTTTACTTTTGCTTAGCTTAGGTTTGGCAAAAGACTTTTTGAAATCTGCATCATTGTTCCAGTCCTTGCCGAATTCGTTATCTACCTTCCACACTTTGCCGGTGCTACTTCCAATGTGCACAGAGTTCACACTACTGTCATCCTTGTAAATCCAGAGCGTATCTTTGTTTTCTTTGGTAAGAAGTGCATAATCAAATGCCTTAACGGATGCAATGCCAAGGGTTTTGAGTGAGTTTCGAGCTTTGTTCGTAAGCGTAGCTCGTGCATCTTTCAGGTTATATTGAATGCTTGCTGACAATTCGTTGTTATGATCCACATCGACGTATAAACTTTGGTCATGTCCCCAGATCACCCAGTAGTTTTTGAGTCCGCTGTCGTTTACATCTTGTTTAACACGCCAGAAGGCATCCGCTTTAAATTTTTTGTCCTTATCAAACGACTTCAGGAACGATTGTATTTTGTTGTACAAAGCTTGATCTATTACTTTGTTAAGATCATCGGCTTTATAAGAGATTAAGGTAGAAGTAACTTTTGCCTTTTTGGAGTTATAATTTTGAGTGACATCAGCCTCGGCTGCGCCAGTTAATGTACTATTAACAATCCAATCCTCAAATGCAGTGTCAGCCGATGCGAATTGAATGGTTTGCTTTCCAGCCAGTGCAGTGATGGCATCGGTTAATTGTTTCGTCACTTTTTGATCCAGATTCAGCGTATTTGAAACATCCTGAACGACCGAAGTAGGTTTTGATTCTGCCCAAGCGGCAGGAGCCATGGATAATAATAGTGACATCGAAGTGATCGTTGCGGTGATTGAGACCAATTTTTTCAAGGGTTATTCCTCCTGTTACGTTAATGTAATTGTAATTGCATTAATTATTTGTAATTGGATACACTATTAACGTGGATGAAAAGGAAAATGTTGCATACTCTATATTTTTACCTTGTGCTCTTAGTTGACACCGTTTTCAGCTTATGCTAAACTACTTCCGAGGCTTGTTACCGGTAAAGCGGGCAAAACCACAATGGAAATGATTTTTATTATTTCTGTTTTGGTTTTGCCCTTTTTTATGTCTCAAAAAAAACCAGGTGGGTCCATTATGATTATTAAACAGATATTTAATAACAATATCGTCAGCACGGTGGATGACAAAAATCAGGAATTGCTGATCCTCGGCCGGGGTATCGGATTTAAGTTCAAAGCTGGCGATGAGATTGACGAAGAGCGAATTGAAAAGGTGTTTCGTCTTCAGGATACATCGATTTATGAGAAATTCAAATCCATCGTAGCTGAAGTCCCGATTGAAATTCTACAGGCAACCGATGACATCGTAACGCTGGCACGAACGCAGCTGAGTAAAACGATCAGTGACGGGATTTATGTCTCCTTGTCTGACCACATTCATTTTGCTGTTCAGCGTATGGAGAAGGGAATGATTACGCGCAATCCGCTCTCCTGGGAAGTGCAACATTTCTATAAGGCAGAATACGATGTGGCCAAAGAAGCGTTGACCTTGCTAAAGGAAAGACTGGATATCGAATTCCCTAAAGATGAAATATGTAACATTGCTCTGCACTTCATCAATGCGGAAGTCAACGACTCCATGAATGATGTTACACATCTGATGCAGTTGCTACAGGAAATTATGAACATTATCAAATATCACTTTAATGTCGAACTGGATGAGGATAGCGTGAACTACTTCCGTTTTATCACACATCTGAAATACTTCTGTCAGCGAGTTATTACTCATTCGACTCATGATGATGCGGAAGAGTATCTGTATGAGGTGGTAAGGAAAAACTATCCGGAGACGTTCAAATGTATCGGCAAAATCGAGACATTTATCCATAAAAACTATCAATACGATATGACTCACTCGGAGCAACTATACCTTACCCTGCATCTGGAGCGTCTCATGAAAACCAAACGGGAAACGTGACTTTTTCCTAAACGCTATGATGGGTAGCTTCATGAGATTGTGCAGTTTGAGCATCACATATTTCCGTTTCATTTTTAGTTTCATATTCACTGGGCTTGTTACTGTTCAATCAGGCAATACCCGAATGAAAGTATGCAGGTACATCTGCGTATTTTTGTTCGGGTATTTTTTATGGGGAAAATAAGGAGGAAATGAAGATGAAACATCAAGACACGGCACAGCAAATCATCAAAGCCGTTGGTGGAAAAGAAAATATCAACTCCGTGTATCACTGTGTCACTCGGCTGCGCTTTGATCTGAAAAGCAATGAAAAAGTCGACAACGGCGCGCTCAAACAGCTGGATAAAGTAATGGGCACCAACATTTCGGGGGATCAGTTCCAGATCATTATCGGTAATGACGTGTCCAACGTTTTTGATGCGATGGTGAAGGAAGAACCGTCCATTCAGCAAAACGCAGACAACAAGCAAGCTAAACCGGATAAAAGCAAAAATGTGATCCTGAACATCTTCGAAACGATTGCAGGTGTATTTGCTCCCATGCTTCCGGCCATAACAGCAGCAGGTATGCTAAAAGGGTTACTGGCCCTGTTCGTTTCGCTGGAATGGATGTCCGCTGGAACAGATACGTACCGTATCCTGTCCGCGATTGGTGACGGTGTGTTCCATTACTTGCCACTGCTAATTGCAGTTAGCGCTGCCCGCAAATTTGGCAGTAATCCATTTGTAGCGATTGCACTGGGTACAGCTTTGATGTATCCCGACATGGGAGCCTTGCTCTCCAGCGGAGAAGCAGTGGCGTTTCTCGGCATTCCGGTCACAGCAGTAAGCTATGCTTCATCCGTTATCCCGATTTTGCTGGCGGTATGGTTGATGTCTTATGTTGAAAAATGGGTGGATCGCATTATCCCCGCAGCGCTCAAGCTTTTGCTTGTGCCGCTGATTACGCTTCTAGTCATGGTTCCAGTCACTCTGATTGCGATTGGTCCATTAGGTACATTTGTGGGTAACGGATTGTCCGGTGGCATTAACTGGCTGCTGAACGAGGGTGGCTTGATCGCTGGTATCGTACTGGGCGGTGCCATGGCACTGATTATCATGACAGGTATGCATTATGCGCTTGTACCCATCATTTTGAGTAACATTGCGACACTCGGCTTTGATAAATTCCTGCCTCTGACATTCATCTCTAACATGGGTCAGGCTGGTGCAACTCTTGGTGTATTCTTCCGCGCCAAAGATAAAAAACTCAAAACCGTTGCTCTTTCAACGAGTTTCACGGCTCTGATGGGTGTAACCGAACCGGCGATGTACGGGGTTAACATGAAATATAAAAAGCCATTTGCGGCTGCGATGATCGGTAGTGCAGTAGGTGGAGGTTTTGCCTTGGCTTTTGGCGCCAAAGCCTATGTACTTGCAGGAAATGGTGGACTTCCCGGACTTCCATCTCTTGTTGGACAAACGTTCCTGTATTCCTTCGGGGGCATGATTATTGCATTTGTTGTTGGTACGATTGTCTCGATCCTTTTCGGAATCAAAGAAGAGCAGGGGGATGCCGAGGAATTGGCCAAATTCACGCCAGGTGCGTCTAACGCTAACGTGACAACAGATAAGGCAACTAAAGTCCAAGCAGCTGTTAACGTGGAAGAACCTGGTGCCCCTGCACCAACGGGAGACGCTATCGCTTATGCGCCGATGACAGGCAGATCCATTCCGCTACAAGAAGTAAACGATCCAACCTTTGGTGATGAATTGATGGGAAAAGGTGTTGCGTTTGTTCCGTCATTGGGTGAACTGGTATCCCCGGTTACAGGCACCGTGATGAATATATTCAAAACAAAACATGCGATTGTTGTCCGCAGTGATGAGGGTATGGAGCTGCTCATTCATGTTGGGATCAACACGGTGAAGTTGCGTGGGCAACATTTCGAAGCCCATGTAACAACGGGGACTCGCGTAAAAGCTGGTGATTTATTGCTAACCTTTGAACTGGATGAGATTGCCAAGGAATATGACATAACAACCGCCATGGTTGTGACGAATACAGCAGATTATCAAGAGATTACTCCCGTACTGCTGGGAGATATCAAAATGGGTGAGAAGGTTCTAAAAGCGAATCTGTAAACAAGGAGAGATGGATATGAACTATCGACAAGGTTTTCCCGAAGGTTTTCTGTGGGGCGGCGCTATTGCTGCCAACCAGGCCGAAGGGGCGTTTGATGTCGGCGGTAAGGGATGGTCTACGGCAGACATGGTTCCTTATTTTGAGAAGAAGGACTACACGAATCTGCGGGAATTGATGCATGTCACAACTGCCAAGGTAGAGAAGGCGATGGCACATCACAGTGCGGAAGGTTATCCGAAAAGGTACGGTATTGATTTTTATCGCCGTTTCAGAGAAGATATTGCCCTGTTTGCCGAGCTTGGCTTCAAGACATTCCGTCTGTCCATTAACTGGCCGCGTATTTTCCCGAACGGTTATGATGAGCAGCCAAACGAAGAAGGACTTCGTTTTTATGATGAGGTGTTCGCCGAGCTTCGGAAATACAATATTGAGCCACTGGTAACCCTCTCACATTACGAGATGCCAATGTCACTTGTACTAAAATATAACGGTTGGACAAGCCGTGAGGTTATTGGGCATTTTGTGAGATATGCGGAAACCGTCATGACTAGGTACAAGGATAAGGTGAGATACTGGCTGACGTTCAACGAGATCAACACGACGATTATTGAGCCGTTTACAGGTGGTGGCATCATTGAGGATCGGGTGGATAACGTTATGCAGGCGTCCTATCAGGCGCTTCATCATCAGTTTGTAGCCAGTAGTTTGGTGACTGAGAGAGCACGTCAGATTAACCCGGAGTTCCAGATTGGATGTATGCTGGCCCGTATGATCCATTACCCGGCGACGTCCAATCCGGAAGATGTGCTACAAGCTCAAATCGACAATCAACTCAACCTGCTGCATACGGATGTACAAGTTCGCGGCAGTTATCCTGCGTTTATGGCTCGTTACTGGTCAGATCATGGAATTAACGTGGTCATGGAGCCTGGAGACGAGCAAATATTACGTGAGCACACAGTAGATTTTATCTCATTCAGTTATTATACTTCGCTGGTCTCTGCGGTGAATCCCGAGGATTACGGGGTTACAGGCGGCAACTTGTACAGTACCATCAAAAACCCGAATCTGGAACGCACAGAATGGGGGTGGCAGCTAGATCCGGTTGGACTGCGTATTGCACTGAAG
Source organism: Paenibacillus sp. RRE4 (assembly GCF_031844205.1). NCBI lineage: Bacteria > Bacillati > Bacillota > Bacilli > Caryophanales > Paenibacillaceae > Paenibacillus > Paenibacillus sp. RRE4. The sequence goes on along the minus strand of NZ_JAUZUT010000001.1, from coordinate 2,696,046 downwards.
GAGCTGTATGATCGTTATCAATTGCCGTTGTTCGTTGTTGAAAACGGGCTCGGCGCGAAAGATAAGGTAGAGAAGGACGGTTCCATTCAAGATGATTACCGAATCGATTACCTCTGTAAACATATCACACAGATGAAGGAAGCGGTCATGGACGGTGTAGAACTGATGGGATACACGAACTGGGGGGCCATTGATATTATCAGTGCATCTACCTCGGAAATGTCCAAACGTTATGGTGTAATCTATGTGGACCAGGATGATAACGGACAAGGGACATTGAACCGGTATAAGAAAAAAAGTTTTGGTTGGTATAAAAAAGTAATTGCTTCTAACGGTAAGGATCTGGATTGATCCTGATATGAACGTAACGGGCTTTGCTTCGTAGAATGTTGCTACGGAGCAAAGCCTTTTATCATTGTTCCTATGAAAATGAATGACTGAATCCCGGATGAGATGATATACTGTGTTCGTATCAGGGAGGAATGAACATGAGAAAACCGATTATCGCTGTAGATATGGATGACACCATTTGCCAACTGGTGAAGCGGGCCATCTACCATAACAACAGGAGCTTCCCGACACACCTGCTCCAATATGAGGATATGGTCGATTGGGACACAACGCACTTGCGTCACCCTGATAGTACCCATGAGGTGTTTTACGGGCGTCCTGGTCTGTTTGAAGAATTGGAATTATATGACGAGTATGTCGTAGAAGAGATGCAGAAGTTAAACGAAGAATACGATCTCATTATTGTTACAGCAGCGGAACCGAGAACGGTCAACGAGAAGTGGAATTGGCTACAGATGCATATGCCGTTTATCAAGCTAGAGCAATTTATTACGTGCAAAAGGAAAAACTTGCTCACATTCGATCTTTTAATCGATGACGGGCCGCATAACCTGATTCCAGCAATGGAAAGTGGTCGGAAAGTAATCTGCATTCCCCACCCTTGGAACAAAAAACATCGTGAGCAGTATGCCTTTCCTCAAATGTCTTCCTGGAAAGAAGCGAAGCTGTATATCGATGAGATGTTGCAGCCTTCGGGCCTTCATATTTAATATTAAAAAATACTACCGTAATCCAGAGCAGAAGTCATACTCTGGATTTTTTGCGATAGGCTAGCGGGCTATCCCCCGTTATTTTTTTGAAGGTAGCATGAAAGGAATCCATATCCTGATAGCCAACCATTTCAGCAATCATACCCACTTTATGGTCCGATCGCTTTAACAGCTCACAACTTTTTTGAATGCGTAGATGTTGTACATAGGATCTAAATGTCTGCCCGGTATAACGGACGAACATTCTTCCAATCTTTTTCTCACTCCACCGCGATAACTGAACCAAATCACTCATGAGGATACGTTCGCCGAGATGTTGTCTGAGGTAATGAAGAATGGCTTCCATGTCATGAAACATAGGGGGATGTGGAGTGGAGTCCATACACTTCTTCTGTTGATCCTGTCTGTAAGTCATGATAATTAATTGGCTAACCAGTGTGTCTAACATCGCAAGTGAACCTGGTTCGGGAACGGAGAATTCACGGTATAACTGATGCATTAATTCTTCCAAACGTCCTGTATGATCTGTGACGGAGATATACTTCTGCCTATTTTGCTCAAGGTCCATCAGATGTTGCACGATGTCCTCATCCCGAAGAATATGTCTCAAAGACTGTATTAATTCAGCGTTAAACAAGCAGTTATAGATGACCAAGGGGGTTTTTGTTGCATCTGTACTCACGGGGCGGAAGACGTGAGGGATTCCGATAGGAATGACAAATAACATGCCCTTGTTGACAGGTACAATATCTTCACCGATGTGGTGAAACCCACTACCTTCGGCAACATAGCTGTATTCAACGAAATCATGGGTGTGAAAGGGCATTACAAAGTTCTCAAAGCAGCGATTAACGAATAACTGTAGTGGGCGGTTCAGGAATGCTTCGCTTTTCAATAGTTCTACAGACCTTTTCATACACCGTTTCTCCTTCTCACAGATGGCTGTATAGGGGGGTAAAAGAGTCCGTTTTACCGGATAATTCACACCCTGGAATCGATATAATTATATCGTAACCTACCTTAGGAAGCCATGATGGAGAGGATGAACACAACATGTTAAAGATAAGTGACCTTCGGTGTGAATATCGGTTGAATCCAATTGGTTTGGATGTCAAGTCACCCCGACTTAGTTGGAAGTTGGAATCAGATCGTAGGAACTGTATACAGGCGTCTTATCAGGTTCAGTTATCTCATACACCCGATTTTGCAGTTATCATATGGGATTCACAAGAGCTGACATCAGATCAGTCTGTTCATGTCGAGCTCGAAGGTTTTCAACCTGCTGCTCGAACGCGTTATTTTTACCGGGTTCAGGTTTGGGATACATTTGAAAATTCCTCAGGATGGTCTGATTTCGCTTATTTTGAGATGGGACGCATGGAACTCAGCACCGATTGGACCGGAAAGTGGATTACAGCCAGCATATCTGGTGAACCTGATTCATCCTGTCCACGCATGAGAAGATTCTTTCAGATTGTGAAACCTGTTCTCCGTGCAACCATTTATGCTACGGCACTTGGAATGTACGAGTTACATTTGAATCATACCCGGGTAGGTGAGGATTATTTTACGCCAGGTTGGACGACTTATAGTAAGCGTTTGCAATATCAGACTTATGAGGTGACCCATCAGCTTAAGAATGGAGAAAATGTGCTTGGAGCCTATCTTGGAGACGGCTGGTACCTGGGACATCTTGGTTGGAAGATTGAACGAGAGAATTACGGTTCTACATCTGCTTTACTGATGGAGCTTCATATTCGATATGTTGATGGCTCGGAGGAGATCATCAGCTCGAATGAAGAGTGGTCTACTGCACCAAGTGCCATTCGCATGTCAGACATTTATATGGGGGAAACCTATGATGCGCGTATGGAGAGCGACTGGGGAGACCAATCTCAAGGTGCATGGTTACCTGCTCAGGTCCTTTCCTATCCGAAGGACATCATCGTCGCGCAAGAGAATGTACCTGTCATGCAGATGGAGCAACTACAGCCCATAGCTTTACTGACAACACCGCAAGGAGATCGGGTACTCGATATGGGACAGAACATGGTAGGCTGGGTGAGATTCAGCATCGAGGGGGATGCAGGGCGGACGGTTGAACTGCACCATGCCGAAATATTGGATCACAAGGGGAATTTTTATATCGATAATCTTCGTTCTGCCAAACAAAGGATACATTACACCCTCAAAGGAGGTGGGATGGAGACATATGAGCCTCATTTTACTTTTCAAGGATTCCGCTATGTAAAATTAATCGGGTTCCCGGAAGAGGTTGTTTTAGATCAGTTTACAGGAGTTGTCCTCCATTCCAGCATGGAACGCACTGGCCACTTCTCCTGCTCCAGCCCGTTGGTTAATCAACTCCATCACAATATTTTATGGGGACAAAAAGGGAACTTTGTTGATGTCCCCACAGATTGTCCACAGCGGGATGAACGGCTGGGATGGACAGGGGATGCACAGATGTTCATAAGAACCTCTGCTTATCTGATGAATACAGCCCCCTTCTTTACGAAGTGGCTTCGGGATTTGCGAGCAGAGCAAGGGAAAGACGGGGGCGTGCCGTTTTTTGTTCCGGACCTGAGAAACTCAACCTCTGAAGGCTGGGGAGAGACAAGTCATTCCTCGTCTGCCTGGGGAGATGCGGCGGTGATCTGTCCATGGGTCATGTACGAAATGTATGGGGACGTGCGATTGCTTAAGGAGCAATATGAAAGTATGCAGAGATGGATTGCGTATATTTATGATCAGGGAGAGAATGTTTTCCTCTGGAATACAGGGTTTCATTTCGGGGATTGGCTTGCACTGGATTCCAAGCCAGGCAGTTACGTTGGGGCGACGGACATTCATTATGTCGCAACTGCATTTTATGCATACTCCGTTTCATTGACTCGTAAAGCTGCGGCTGCACTCGGTAAATTGGAAGATGTTAAGGTTTATGATGAGCTACATCGTAATATTGTCAAGGCATTCCAAGATGAATATGTCACTCCTGCAGGCAGACTCGCAGTTCCAACGCAAACAGCGCATGTACTTGCCTTACAGTTTGAACTGTTGGAGACATCTGCTCGTACTCGTGCTGCTACGCAATTGACTGAACTATTAAAAGAAACACAAAATCATCTTACAACCGGCTTTGTGGGAACACCTTATTTGAATCCGGTATTAAGTGATATGGGCAGAAATGATCTGGCCTATGAATTATTGTTGCAGGAGGATTATCCGTCGTGGCTATACCAGGTGACGCAGGGAGCAACAACCGTGTGGGAGCATTGGGATGGCATGAGAGAGGATGGGAGCCTGTGGAGTGCTGATATGAACTCGTTTAATCATTATGCCTATGGTGCTATAGGAGAATGGTTGTATCGTTATGTGGCAGGTATTCAGCCTGATGAAAAGCAACCCGGATTTAAGAAGGTTCATATCAAGCCATATCCAGGTCCGGGACTGGAATGGGCAGAGGCTAGTTTTGAGAGTATGTATGGCCAAGTAAAGTCTAGTTGGCGTCGACAGACACATGGGATAATGGAACTCTGTGTTCAGGTTCCTGCCAATACTAGAGCGGAGGTACTTCTGCCACATGCCGATCGTCAAACGATTAGGGAGAACGGCAGCCTGATTCATCAATCTGCTGATTATGTATTTTTAAACAAATCAGGCACAGATGTAGCTATGACTGTAGGCTCTGGGAAATATCGATTCACCTACAGGATGTTTACTGAAGATAGTGAATGTAGCTAAACCTTGTTTATTGAATATACTATAAATTAAGATTGTAATCTCCTCGCTAGCTGATTAAAATAAGATTTGGAATCTGAATTGCCGGAGACTATCTTTCTATTATCAGACACAAGTGAGGTTACAAGTATGAGTCAACCGGTTAATCGCCCCCGGCGCATAGAGTATCTCGATCTCTATCGTGCTATCGCGATTATGGCAGTTGTAGCGATCCATGCAACATCAACTGCTGTTGCGCATTATCCCAAAAATACATGGGATCATGATCTGTTTTATTTTTGGAATACATTTTTGCAATTTGCAGTTCCGGCTTTTTTGTTTTTATCTTCACTGGTTTTGTTCTATAACTATAGTGCCAAGCTAAACGAGAAGGGCTGGATGGCTTCTTTTTACAAGAAGCGATTATTTTATATATTTGTACCGTACGTTGCTTGGTCTCTAATCTATTTTGTCATCAAGAAGTTGATTGCAGGAAAGGAACCATTAGCATACAGTGTTCAGTTTGTAAAGCAATTAACCCTTGGGACCGCTCATACACATTTGTACTTTTTTCTGATTATTCTCCAGTTCTATATCGTTTTTCCATGGATATTATATTTAACAAGGAAACCATGGTTTAGAAAATATTTACCTTTGTATTTTATTGCAGCGCAAGGGCTGTTTTACGTATTGAATGTAAAGTTTGACTTCGAACGAACAGGCAGTCTGTTACCCAGTTATTTGATAGTGATCGGGTTTGGAGCATGGATGGGACTGAACTTCGAATGGTTGATGAATAAAATGATGCGCCTGCGTTATGTGCTGCTGGTTGCACTTATAAGCGGAGCAGCGATTTCGATGTACGCCTCTGGCATCATTAAAACAACGTTAATCGAATGGCCGGTTTTGATGTACAGTGTGTTGTTTATTGTACGAAATATATTTACACTTTCTGCTTGTCTCGTGCTCTTGGTTTTGAGTGAGAAAGTGGGTACGAGAGGCCGCAGGAGCGAATATAAAGTGTCACGCTTCACAGACTCTCTGGGCACAGTTGCATTTGGAATCTTTTTAATTCATCCTTTAGTTTTGATGATCTGGAGACTTGTGCTCACCGACGATTTTGCCCGTCACTTCAGCCTAGGCGTTGTGTTATCATTTATCGCATCATTGTTGCTTTCATGGCTCTGTGCGGTGGGACTACGCCGACTAAAATGGGGATGGGTTCTCATCGGACGGTAATGATACGTTCATTTTTTAATAAAATATGTGGAAAAGTACAAAGAGATTTCAATCCCTTTTAACAAGGAGATTTTGAAATCTCTTTTTTATTTATTACAAGAAAGGTATGATGATAGAATACCCTTAAAAAGAAATGAATGGAAAAATAGATTAAATATATACTGTTTAAGGATTCACATCCGATTACATTTAGGTGGAGGAAACTAATGAAACTAATTATTATCTTTGGACCGCAAGCAGTTGGTAAAATGACCGTTGGACAGGAACTGGAGAAGATCACCGATCTGAAGCTGTTTCATAATCATATGACGATCGATCTTGTATCCCCCTATTTTAGCTATAGCACTTCAGAGGGGAAGAGACTTGTAGGATTGTTTCGGGAGGAGATCTTTCGTGCGGTTGCTCAGAGTGAGCTCCCGGGTCTTATTTTTACTTTTGTATGGGCTTTTGACGTGGAGCAAGATCATGCCTATATTCGTCATCTTACCGACATGTTTGTTTCCCAAGGTGCGGAAGTATGTTATGTAGAACTAGAAGCGAACGTTGCAGAACGACTGGAACGGAACAAAAGCTCCAATCGTTTACTTCATAAACCAACCAAAAGAGACATTGCTTGGTCTGAGGGAGAATTATTGCATTCTATGAGAAAATACCGATTAAATTCCGAACCGGGAGAAGTTAAACATGAGCATTATCTTCGAATAGATAATACAAATCAAAGTGCTGAGCAATCGGCGCAATGGATTCGGCAACACTTTAATTTGTAGTTTAATACAACTGACCAGCTTGTTTAAGAATATTCATACTAAGGTTGAAATACTCTACTAAACAGGAGGATACGAATGTATTTCTTAATGCTTGTATTGGTAGGCATTGTTTTGTGTATTATGTTTCCTTATGGCCCAATCATCGTTGGAGGTATCGTCTTTGCCGTTGTTATTGATCAATACAGGCAGACGATGTATATGCGTCAAGATATACAGACGATCAAAAATCATCTGAAATTAATGACTAAAGAAGAGTCAGAAGATTACGAGGCGGATCAGGCATACAAAGATATAGATCAAATCTCATCCGAGAGAATGGAGGTTATTAATCGTAAGATTGAGGCGGAATTGGAGCGGGACAGCAAACATAAAAAAACATAATCCCAATCCAGGCCGTTAGCGTTTTTTAGTTGCATAAAACAGTGAAATGTAATACCATGAACGCACATATAGTTCACATTGAAGAGATAAGGGCATGTCCAGTAACCTTAAGTCGCAGGTATGGTTTGCCTTTTTCTGTATATTGGAGTGATGAAGTGAGAATCGAGAAGGTGTTAAACAATAATGCGGTAGTCGCCATCAAAGATGAACAGGAAGTTATTGTTATTGGCCGGGGTATCGCTTTTCAAAAAAAGGCGGGTGATCTGATCTCTGACCAGCATGTTGACAAGATCTTTACTTTACAGAATGAAGATATGCAGGAAAACTTTAAGGCACTAATTTCCAGTATTCCGCTTGAATATATGAAAGTGTCCGAAGAAATTATTGCTTATGCCAAGCTGAAGCTCGGAAAGAAGTTAAACGAGAGCATCTATCTGCATCTGACGGATCACATTCACTTTGCCATCGAGCGCTATCGTAACAATCTTCCAATTCGCAATGGGTTGTTATGGGAGACCAAGCAGTTGTATAAGGACGAGTATGAAGTAGGACTTGAAGCTTTAAATATGATCTGTGATCAATTTGGGGTGCTTTTGCCGGAGGATGAGGCCGGATTTATGGCATTGCATTTTGTGAATGCAGCACTTAACGAAGAGATGCCGAATATCCGTAGCATGACGCAGGTCATGCAGGAGATTCTCACCGTGATCAAATATCACTTCAAAATGGATTTTGACGAGAATGCCTTAAACTATACCCGTTTCGTTACTCATCTAAAATACTTCGCTCAAAGGATGGTTAAAGGGAAGCATTACAAGAGCAACAATGATGACGAACTGTTCCAGATGATTCAGAAAAAATACCCGGACGCATACAAGTGTTCCGTTAAAATCAAAAAATTTATTGAAAGTAACTACACCTATCAACTGACTGACGAAGAAATGATGTATTTAACGATTCATATTGAGAGAGTAGTCAACGCTACCTCTGAGTAATTATTCGGATTAACTTAACAAATAAAAAAGTGCTTGCAAATGTAGTTCAGATGTACTATGATGATTCCAAGAAGTAAGCGCATACATCATCAAACGGATTGTTACTGTTCAATCAGGCAATTCCGGACCGCAAGGTTTAAGGATGAATTAATGTGCTTGCCAAGCAATATTAATCAAATATCAATGTGTACAGCCTTACAGGGTTGCAACCGTTAAGGGCAAAACCTGAATTGCTGAATAACATGACTGATTTCCGGATTTCCGGTACGTTGTGATTGTTCAGTAGTTCAGGTTTTCTTTGTTTCACAGGCATGGGGAGTCTACTTAGAGAGGAAGAATGACAATGAGCAACTACGATCAATTGGCAAAGGACATTCTGTCACGGGTTGGTGGGCCTGAAAATGTAAACAGTGTATTCCACTGTGTAACCAGATTGCGGTTTAAACTAAAAAATGAAAGCGTAGCCAAAACAGAAGAACTGAAAAATATGCCAGGAGTCATCACTGTAATGCAAAGTGGAGGGCAATATCAGGTTGTAATCGGCAATGAAGTGCCGGATGTATATAAAGCAGTGGTTAAAGCGGGCAATTTGTCTGCTGAAGGTCAAGTGGATGCAGATGATGCAGACTCGGGTCCAAAAGGCAATTTGTTTAACCGTTTCGTAGATATGATCTCCGGTGTTTTTACTCCAGTACTCGGGTTGCTTGCGGCGACAGGGATGATCAAAGGTTTCACAGCGATGTTCGTGTCCCTAGGGTGGATTAATAATACGGAAGGTACGTATGCGTTGTTAAACGCTATTGGAGATTGTTTGTTTTACTTCTTCCCGATCTTCCTAGGATACACAGCCATTAAAAAATTCGGCGGAAGCCCGTTCCTGGGTATGGCCATCGGTGCATCGTTAGTCTATCCGACACTTGCGGGGATCCGCGCTGGTGAGCCGTTATACACATTGTTTACAGGTACCTTGTTTGAATCACCGATTCGAATCGAATTTTTAGGTATACCGGTCATTTTGATGGATTATGCCTCATCCGTTATTCCGATTATCATAGCCACGTTCTTCGCAGTCAAAATTGAACGTTTCTTCAAAAAGGTTATGCCTAAAGTAGTGAGTAATTTCCTGGTTCCATTTTGTACGTTGCTCGTTATTGTACCCCTTACATTTTTGGTTATTGGCCCGGTTGCAACATGGGCAGGTCAACTGTTAGGTGCATTTACATCTTCCATTTACGGACTGAGTCCGTTACTTACAGGTCTTGTAATCGGTGGTTTCTGGCAAGTGTTCGTCTTGTTCGGACTTCATTGGGGACTCGTTCCATTGGTATTCGTTAACCTTGCGACGCTTGGTTATGATTCGATTCTGGCACTTTCTTTTGCAGCGTCCTTTGCTCAGATCGGTGCAGTGCTTGCGGTTATGCTGAAAACGAAAAGCCAAAAGATTAAAACACTCGGTGCACCTGCTTTCATTTCCGGTATCTTCGGTGTTACTGAACCGGCGATTTACGGTGTGACACTGCCACTTAAAAAACCATTTATCATGAGCTGTATTGCTGGTGGTATTGGTGGAGGTATCCTTGGTTTGTTCGGAGCAAAAGGCTACATCATTGGCGGTCTTGGGATCTTCGGTTATCCGAGCTATGTAAGTCCTACAGAAGGAATGAATTCCGTATTCTTCTGGGTTGTTGCAGCTACAATTGTCGCATTCATTCTTGGTTTCATCCTGACTTATGTTGTGGGTTTCAAAGATCCAGTTGAAAAAACAGCTGCTCCGGCACCTGTACTTGATCCTAACCCGAATAACCGTTATGAAATTGTTAGCCCAATGGCTGGTGAAGTGGTTGAACTGAAAGAAATTAACGATGTTACGTTTGCTGGGGAACATATGGGTAAAGGGATTGCCATTCGTCCAACCAGTGGTAGAGTGGTGTCCCCGATTACAGGCGTTGTGCAAACCGTATATCGTACCAAACACGCAATTGGTCTTGTGACAGATGATGGAGTAGAGATGCTGATTCACATTGGTCAAGATACGGTGCAATTGAAAGGCCAACACTTCACTGCACACGTCAAAGATGGTGACCGTGTCAATGCAGGTGATCTGATCATGGAGTTTGATCTGCAAGCGATTAAAGATGCGGGTTACGAAATCGTGACTCCAGTAATCATCACCAATACTTCCAGTTATCTTGACGTTGTCCCTACTAAAAGCCAGACTGTGAACGAGCAGGATAAACTGCTGACAGTACTCAATTAATACGTGCTTTAAGTGATCAAATCTTTGATTCTGTATGCCTATGATGAATAGGAGGAGTAATTCGATGTTTGAAAAAATGAAGGCTTTCCCGGATGGTTTTCTCTGGGGAGGAGCAACCGCGGCGAATCAGCTGGAGGGTGCTTATCTTGAAGGGGGAAAAGGGTTAACGACGGTTGACCTGATCCCGATTGGAGCCAATCGTTTTCCGATTGCGCTGGGTAACCTGGATTCGTTTGAACCCAAAGAAGGAGAGTTTTATCCTTCCCATGACGCGATTGATTTTTATCATCGTTATAAGGAAGATATCGCATTATTTGCTGAGATGGGATTCAAGTGCCTCAGGCTTTCGGTAGCCTGGGCACGGATTTTCCCGAATGGCGATGATCCAGAACCCAATGAAGCGGGACTTCAGTTTTATGACGATGTGTTTGATGAATTGTTGAAGTACAACATTGAACCCGTCGTGACCATCTGTCACTTTGATGTGCCTGTGAACTTGGTGAAGAACTATGGCGGCTGGAAAAACCGCAAGATGGTCGAATTTTTCGAGACTTATGCCAAAACACTGTTTACTCGTTACAAAAATAAAGTGAAATACTGGATGACATTTAACGAAATCAACATGCTGCTTCATCTTCCTTATATCGGCGCAGGAATTGTGCTTGAGGAAGGCGAGGACAAAGATCAGGTATTGTATCAGGCGGCTCACCATGAGCTCGTTGCAAGTGCGCTTGCGGTCAAAGCTTGTCATGAGATTATTCCAAGTGCACAAATTGGATGTATGCTGGCTGCAGGTATGGTTTACCCTTACAGTTCACATCCGAAAGATGTGTGGAAAGCGATGGATAAAGACCGGGAATCATTTTTCTTTATTGATGTACAGTCCAAAGGAGAGTACCCGGGTTATACCAAACGTTTCTTCAGAGAGAATAATATCCGTATTGAGATGCAACCGGAAGATGCCGCAATTTTGAAGCAATATACCGTTGATTACATTGGTTTTAGCTATTATGCAAGCCGTTGTACAAGTGCTGATCCTGAAGTGTTGAAGGACTCCACCGAAGGAAACGTGTTTGGATCGGTGAAGAATCCGTATCTTCAAGCGTCCGAATGGGGCTGGACCATTGATCCCAAAGGGCTTCGTATTACGTGTAACCAGCTTCATGATCGCTACGGCAAACCGTTGTTTATTGTCGAAAACGGACTCGGTGCAACCGATGTATTGCTGGATAATGACACGGTTGAAGATGACTATCGCATTGAGTATCTGAATAGCCACTTCGCTGAAATGGCCGAAGCGATTCAGGATGGCGTAAAACTGATCGGTTACACCAGCTGGGGTCCCATTGATTTGGTTAGTGCAGGCACGGGTGAGATGAAGAAGCGATATGGCTACATTTATGTAGACAGAAATAACGATGGAAGCGGGACACTTCGCCGCGTAAGAAAGAAAAGTTTCCATTGGTACAAAGAGGTTATTGCAAGTAATGGCGCAAAATATTTCTAGACCAAGAACAGTCCCGTTCGCACGGGATTGTTTTTGGTTTGGATGGATGTAACATTATGGGACTTGCACACTTTGATAAGCATTCAGCCTTCCGTATGTCCAATAGACGCCTGAACCGGATACAGGATCTGAAGCGAAACACAGGGCATCCCGGATTTGGGCATTTGTTTTGCCTTGGGATGCGAGTAAAGCGGCCACACCGGCAACTTGAGGAGCGGCCATAGACGTTCCGCTAAGGTAAGCGTACGAACCACCAAGATAGGTGGAGAGGATGGTATCACCCGGTGCAGCCATATCCACCCAGGAGCCATAGTTGGAGAAATTTGATTTCAAGTCGGAAGAGTTGGTGGATGCAACAGCGATGACGTTGGCATACGACGCAGGAACAATCGGGAATGACGTATTGTCGTTACCTGCTGCTGCAATAATGACAGCTCCTCGATCCCATGCATACTGAACGGCGGCTTGAAGGAAAGCATCTCCTGTCGGTCCACCCAGACTAAGATTGACTACTTGAACCCCGTTATTGGCTGCAAAAACAAGCCCGTTGCCCACGTTTCCAATGGTTCCTTGCCCGTTGTTGTCCAGCACACGAAGCGGAACGATGGAAGCGAAAGGCGCTGTACCTGCAATGCCAACACCGTTGTTGGTAATGGAAGCAGCGATGCCAGCAACATGGGTGCCATGTCCGTTTCCATCCTCCGGAATGTTGTCATAATCGACGTAATCGTAACCGGGCAAGAGCTTGGATGCAAGTTCAGGATGATTTAACTGTACACCCGTATCAATGATGGCAATTTTAATCGAGCTGTTACTCTGATTGATATCCCATGCAGCAGGCGCATTGATTTTGGTGAGATTGTACTGATAAGGGAAGAAGGGATCGTTGGGTATAAATGAAGCTTCAACCAGATAGTTGGGATGTGCATGTTCTATGAGATCATGATGCTTGTACTGCTTGAGCATCCGGTGCATTTTTTTGCGAGATTCGATTCGGTACCACCCGAGGTCTTCATAGGTTTCGGCGACTTTGCTTTTCGTTTTTCGATGAAGGGTGTGCATCTGATCAGGGGTTGTACCTTCTTTGAACTTGAGTAACAGTTGATGGGGGGCGTGAGGATCGAATTTATTTGCTTCCCTTTGGTCGACATAACGAAGGGTAACCCAGGTGGAAATCAAAATGAAAACGGCCAAGATGCCTAACCATAACCACATCGGCTTTACCCCTTTCTATATTGGATTCTGACACGCCTTATCCTATGCGGAATCTATGAAAATGCGCGGGCTTGCTTCCAAATTGGTCGTAAGTATAGCTAGACTCATAGGTTTGAAATATGCTCATTTGATAGGTTTATTAGAATTCGTTAAGATGAAGAGGAGTATTTTATAATCGAAAATAAGGATTGTGATATGGTTGACAGAACATCAGATGAAGCCCGAAGTAAGACCTGTTCAATCCCATGAGATTCAGGAAACGATTGATTTTGCGATGCGTGTGCGTAGTGAAGTGTTTCCGATGATGGATCATAGCGTATTGCCTAAGGATTTTGAGCAGTTCAACGAACATTATATGAACCGGAATGATACTGTTTTTGTGATTGCACGAGCGGGCGAAGCAGGTATTATCGGCTCGATTGGCATTGTTCCTTATGATGGGCGAATTCAGGTGATTGAAGGTCGTTACCCCGAGCGCACTGTAGCTGAGATTGTAAAATGTTACGTTGATCCTGCCTACCGCAGGTATGGCATTGGTTCACTGATGGTAAAAGAACTTAAACGAATCGTTACCAAAATGGAGTATACAACGTTATATTTACATACCCATCGTTTTCTGCCGGGAGCCGTGGATTTCTGGGAACGTCAAGGGTTTACATGTATTACGGAAGAAGAAAATGAATGGCAAATCGTGCATATGAATCAACCCATCAACAATTAGATCGGAGAGATGTATAAATGTACACAAGTCTGATTGAGAAACTTGCCCACACAAAGGCGTTAAAATGGTTCCCGAACCGTCAAGTCGAGGAAAGCTGGATCGTTGAAGTTGAACAGGAACTTGGATTTTTGTTACCGCCTTCCTACCGATGGTGGCTTCTAAATTATGGGCAAGCGATGTTAAGCGGGACAGGAATTCTAACCATTACTTCATCAGAGCACAGAGAGTACACGGATACGGACATTCTCTATATCTACAGACTTGCAGATGAACAGGCAAAGCAGGAAGGAAAGCTGGAACTGTTTATACCGGATGAGGATGAATATTACTATTTCGATACACGAATGGCTGATGCAAACGGGGAGTTCAAGGTGATGCGTTTAGATTACTTTAATGGAGAGCCTGAAGTGTATGCCGATTCTTTTGCCGAATTTCTGGAAAAGTTGATTGATCAACGAACACCTCGGAACGCGTAGTACATTGAAACGGAAGATTTCAGACTGAGAATACAACTGGGGGAATTACAGATGAGTAGCATAAAACCAAAAATTGTATTTATTGATATTGACGGCACATTGGTAGACGATGAAGGTAACATCCCTTTGTCTGCTCAAGGGGCTTGTAAACAAGCGCGTAAGAATGGACATCTGCTGTATTTATGCACAGGCCGCTCCAAGGCTGAGATCTATGATTCGATCTGGGATGTAGGCTTCGACGGATTGATTGGAGCAGGCGGTGGATACGTGGAGTATGGTTCTGACGTGTTATATCATAAAAAAGTAACGGCAGAAGATGTTCGTCATATGGTTGATTTCTTCAATGGACACGGCATTGATTTCTATCTTGAATCCAATTCAGCATTGTACGCAAGCAGTAATCTTCAATCCCATTTGGAACGCCGTATCTATGGTGATATCGAGAATGATCCAGTTGCCCGGGAGAAAAAGGAAACTAAACCTCATCCGTTTATTGCAGGGTTAACCTACGGTGAAGCCGATCTGTATAAAGACGACGTAAACAAGGTCTGTTTTCTGGAAAGCCCGGTGGTTCCCTTTGAACAAATCAAACAGGAGTTTGAAGGCAAATTTGAAGTGATTCAGTGTACCGTACCTGTGTTTGGAGAGGGCAGCGGGGAATTGATGATTCCGGGAATTCACAAAGCGATTGCGATTGCGGATCTGTTAGATCATCTGGGAATGTCGAGAGAAGACACATTGGCCATCGGCGATGGCATGAATGATGCCGAGATGCTGGAGTACTGTGCTGTGGGGATTGCGATGGGCAATGCGAAGCCTGGGCTGAAAGCCATTGCTGACGATATCACTGGCTCCGTGGAAGAGGATGGTTTATATCACAGCTTTGTGAAGTATGGATTAATAGAGGTATAATTCTATTCACTTTGAATTGAAGAGGTGAGAAGAGTATATGTCAGAAGTAATCAAAGTGGAATTTGAAATTAGTGCTTGGGGTCATGAAACGACTCAGAATCATGGAGATTTTTTTCAAAAACATGAGATTCTGAGAATACGAACTTTACCTAAGGATACTACGCTAGAGCAGGTTGAACAAATGGCGAAGGACATGATCGCTGAAATTAAATCGGTTTATCCAGAGCCTGAGCAAATGGGGGTCAAAGTTACAATGAGGGCCAAAGAAACAGGTGGATTATTCACATATCTAGGGTAGGAATATGCGATGAGGAATAGTACGGATGAATAACTTTGATACGTTATTACATCTCGTATAACATTTGTTTTTTCTTTGACCGATATATGAAGAGGTATACGAAATCATAAGACAAGGCGAAAGGAGTGTATATGATGGATATCGCAGCATTGTCTATGGCGAAGAGTCAGGCTTCGCTAGCTCAGGCAGCAAGTCTGCAAGTGATGTCAATGACCAAAGATATGGCACAGCAGCAAGGTCAGCAAATGGCTGAGATGTTGAAGTCGGCCACAGCTCCCCACCCTAATCTGGGCGGAAGTCTTGATATTTCCGTATAAGTGAGTTTGAGCTAAAGCTTACAATTATGGATGTGTTACACAAAACGTGCAACAAGCAAAATGAGAAGTAGCTTCAATTCGCGGGAATTGGAGCTGCTTCTCATTTGTTTTGCCTGATAACGTCAGTAAGCTTGAATCAATAAACAGGTCCTATAACAAGACCTATCTTAAACTGATCTGGATAAGTCCGGTGTAAAGCTTTCAAAAGGCAACGTATCCTTCAAAGTCCATAACTCATCGTAACTGGAAATCTGCACATCAGCTTTGGAGAGATCCTGATCGCCCGAGCCCGGATTATGATAGCCGATGCAACGCATGCCTGCACTTTTGGCAGCTTGAACCCCGTTGCGTGAATCCTCTATAACGAGGCAATGTGCTGGAGAAATGCCGATCTGGCTAGCTGCTGCAAGGAAAATGTCCGGCGCCGGTTTGCCGTGTTCAACCTCTTCACCAGTCAGGCGAACATCAAAGTACGCACCTAATCCTGTTTTCTCCATGATTAGATCAATGAGTGCCCGAGGAGAAGAGGAAGCAACGGCAATCGGGATGTGTTGCTCATGTAGCCAGCGAATCCACCGTTCTACCCCAGGCATAGCCACAAGCTTGGCATGAGCTAACATCTTTTCCATGACATGTTGCTGATGATACGCAAGAATCTCTTCCAGCGGCACCTTGACCTGATACTTGTCGATGACTTGTTGCCACATGGATTCTAGCGTGACACCGACAAAAGAATGATGTTCTTCCAACGTCACAGCGGCCCCGAAATGATCAAATGAACTCCGCTCTATCTCGAAATAAATCGGCTCACTATCGATGAGAACGCCATCCATATCAAAGATGACCCCTTGAATCGAAACGTGACGATGTTCATCCTCTATTTGATTCCTGTCCAGACGTCCAGCCACTTGATCTGCTGTCATGCTGCATTCCTCCTCTGAATGATGTCCCATATGTTTTAGTGTAACTGCTTTTTATTCAGCATTCCAGCAAGCTACGAAAAATGAATTAATTGGATTGCAGTACAACCTTGATAGCATGAGAGGAGGCTTGTAAGGTGCGTCCCTGTATATCGCATCCAAGTGTGCGGAATGCTTCTTCGTAATCTTCCAGCGGAAAGGAATGGGTTATAATTTTTTTGGCAGGAATAATCTGTTGTTCAATCATATAATGTGCGGTGGCAAACGTTCCAAGCGAGTCAATAGAGCCGATAATTTTCAGGCTGCGATCCACAACTTCCTTCGGGTTAAAGGACGTATTTCCATCCCGTAAACCAACCAGCATCAAATAGCCGCCACTGGCGAGCTGTGATAATACTTGAGTGCCTACAACACCAGTGGTATCTACAATCATATCGACTTGTCCGGTTGTTGGAGCGATATCTGTAATGGCTTGCTCAAAGGAAGCATGAACTTGCCAGCGTTCTGGTGCAATGGAGCCTGCAATAGCTAAGCGTTCTTCGGAGATGTCGACAAGACTTCCCGTTACGCCTTTGGAAGCGAGTGCGTAGCTGTACAGAATGCCAATGGGTCCAGCCCCAAGAATAATCGTTCTGAAATTCGGCAACAAGTGAATCTGGTTAATGCCTGTCAACATACAGCTTAGCGGCTCTGTTAAGGTAGCTTCTTCGTAGCTAACATGATCTTTTAATGGATATAAGAAGCGATCTTCTGTCACGTAATAATCCGTGAACGTGCCATCTGCACTTACTCCCGTTTCCGTAACAGACTTGTGAGTACAGTGGTTCTGCCTTCCTGTCCTGCACATGTCGCATTGACCACAGTAATATGTGGGATCGATGACGACACGATCTCCTGGTTGCAAAGTGGTGACGGCGGAGCCAACAGCAATTACTTCACCTGCGGATTCATGTCCAAGAATGACGGAAGGAATCGCATGATATTTTCCGCTAACAATGCCTAAATCTGTTCCGCAAACCCCGGTTGCCCGTATACGCACAAGCACCTGATTATCTCTGGTAATTTCGGGAACAGGTCGTTCCTCGAGTGCGACATCCCATGCCGATTTATATACTAATGCAAGCATGATGGAACCTCCTTTTTGTAGGAACTACATTTTTTCAAACTACATTTCGATGCTAAAATAACTTCCGATCATTAATGAACGCTCGCGAGGACAGAATCCAATCGATCCACAATCTCGACCAGTTCGTCTTCGGTCGTTGTCAGAGAAGGGCGTACTTTAACGACGTTGCCGAAGCCGTAACGTGAACTGCGCAGAATCAAATGTTGATCTTCAAAGGCCCGGTCGATGATTGCATTGGTTTTAGGAGTATCGGGCTCGTTGTGGTCACCCACGATTTCGAGCCCCCACATGAGTCCCACTCCGCGGGCTTCTCCGATGCTAGGATATTTCAGAGCGAGCTCCTGAAGCAGTCCGCCAAGCAAAATTCCCTTTCGTTTGACCGCATCCAGAAATCCCGGTTCTGAGACGACTTCCAGTGTGGACTTGGCAGCGGTCACCGAGATGAGATTACTGCCTGAGGTAAAAGAATGCTCGTGTTTTTCCAGTACATTCAATCGGGATTGCATCAGAACTGCAGCTACAGGCACACCGATACCGCCAAGGCCTTTGGCAAGTGTAATCATATCGGGCTGGATATCAAATAATTCGCTCGCAAACATCGTCCCCGTTCGTCCGACTCCCGTTTGGACTTCATCAGCAATGAGAAGCATGTCGTTCTCATCACATAATTGGCGAAGGCGCTTGAAATATCCTAGCGGTGGAACGATGTTACCGCCATTTCCGAGAATGGGCTCAATGATCATACAAGCTACCGAGCCTGAGCTGGCATACTCTATAGCATCAGATATCGCTTCAACACATTGATATCCGCACTCGCTACTTTCACTTCTGAACGGGCAACGATAACAATATGGTGCGGGTACATGAACCGCATTAGGAGCTGACGAGTTGGGAAAACGCTTGCGTCTAAAGGCATTACCTGAGATGCCCGTTGCGAATTGGGTCTGTCCATGGTGAGAAAGGTACAAGCTGATAATGTCCGTTGATCCTGTATACTTCTGGGCAATTTTAGTTGCACACTCATTGGCCGTAGACCCGGTAATATCCCGCATCCATCCGGCATCGATATTGTTCGGAGCATACTCAATCAAGTGTTCCAATACTTCATTGACGTAAGGTTCCGTGAAGGAGGAAGACATATGCGTAAGATTGCCGACTTGTTCCTGAATTTTATTGACTACATGTGGATGATTATATCCCAAGGACAGATTAAACGTACCCGAGACGCCATCTAGATATTCCACACCTGCATCGTCAATCAACTTAATCCCTTTTCCGACTGTAAAGCGGTTATTGGTTAAAGTTTGCATTCGGATTCCTCCAATAGTTTAGTGTACTAGCTAGGTGAACAATATGATTCATACCGGACGGTTTGGGCATCCCCCCTTTCAAGTGTTGAAGTCAGTAGGCTTTACAAGTTATATTTCTTTGGTTTGTTGTGGGAATGCAGAGCTCAATGATTCATTTCGAGTGTTCCACAGGTGGGAGAGGATCAACGTCAGCAATAACAGCAAACAAAATCCCGCTAAAATCATGATGGTGCCGACGATCGGCCATGCGCTCATACTCCATCCCGTGAGGTACTGTAACGTGGCACCGCCAATACCGCCGGAGGCAATCAATATACTCGTTGTCCTTTCCGTCATGCCAGGAATTAGCACATTCGCATAGACGAGTGCAATGCAGAATAAACCCGACATAAATAATCCTGTGCCAAAGATTAGCGCATATGTTACCCATTGACCGGACACGAATATCATAGATACCGTAAACAGCAATGTACCTATCGTGCTCCAGATCAAGAAGGGCATATAATTGACGGCTTCAGCGATTTTGCCAGAGAAAAGGCGTCCGACAATCATGGCAACCCACAGAATGGATACACTTAGGGAGGCGATAGATTCTTTCAGTTCCAAACGTTCTACCAGAATGGAGGGCAGGAAATTCATCAATCCGAGCTCCAGTCCCATGTAAACAAAGAAAAAGACAACGAAGAGGGAGAGCAACCCCAGATGTTTTTTGGAATAGCTGGCTTTGTTTGTCCCGTTTGTCCCTTGTTGTGTAGTATTTTCTCCGGCCTGTTCAAGGTATTGGGCGGCTGGGCGAGGCATGGTGACCCACGGGATCATGAGCATGAGCGCGCATGCAGCAACCGTAAAGAACGTCAAGTGCCACTGACCCAGCCAGATGAACAGGGCAGCTGCCGCGGGGATGAGAAGTGCGCCGAGGGCAAAAAATACATCCAGTTTGGACATGGCAACCGCTTTCTGATTTTCTGTAAATTCGATCGTGAAGGCGCCGACGGAAGGTTCAATGATGCCTGAGCCAAACCCGACAATAATGGTCAACAGAAGCAGGACGTTCCACGAAGGCAACCATCCGAGAACTATATAAGCTGCAATAATGCAGATCAACGCGAGGGTAAGCATCCATTTTCGACCAATTCTGGCCGTCATGGAAGGTGACACAAGTACACCGATAAGAAATCCGAGAAACTGCAAAAATAGTAGAAACCCCCCGTCACTGTAACCGCGCTCATAATGGGGTAGCAAAACGGGTAGAAGCGCACCAAGTACAACGCTGGTTATGCCAATCAACAGATAGAAGCCGCAGCTTAAAACGAATATTCTTTTCAAATGTCTACCTCCTCGAAGTGGATAACATTTTTATAAATTGAAATAAATGTTTATTTCATACTTAACTTATACCATAATTTTGAAATTGTACAAGCTTTTTATTGTAAAATTATGTTAAAGTTTGGCGAGGTCATTCTTTTTTTGTTTCATCCTGTCTGATTACAAGATTTATGTCGAAGATGACTCAGTTGCGTCACTTTTCATTTCATGAGAAGATGAGGTTCAGCGCTTTATAAGGTAAACGGAATGATTGATCAAAATAATGAAAGAACTTAGGGAAATACAGATTAAATAATGAGAAGCGGTGTAATATGTTAATCAACAAATACATAAGTGAGACGGGACATTTCTCCCGCAGGGAAACGACTCGGCGTATTGCAGCCGGAAGAATTACAATCAACGGCAGGGTATGTGTAAAAGGAGATACGGTTGCACCAGGAGACATTGTGCTGATGGATGGGGAGGAGATTCCGGAGCGGAATCCGGAGGACGTGTATATCGTTCTGAACAAACCTGTTGGCATCACCTGTACGGCAGCTGAACAGGTTGAGGGCAATATCATTCAGTTTGTGAATTATCCTTCACGCATTTTTGCAGTCGGAAGGCTGGACAAAGCTTCAGAGGGGTTGATTTTGCTCACCAATAACGGAGATATCGTGAACAAAATGATGCGTTCGGAGCATCATCATGAGAAAGAATATGTCGTCACCGTGGACAAGCCGGTCACTGATGCATTTCTTCAATCCATGTCACAAGGTGTGGAGATTCTGAATGTGGTTACCAAACCATGTGAGGTGTATAGACAAGATGAGAACGTCTTTCGAATTATTTTGACACAAGGGCTTAATCTGCAAATCCGCCGAATGTGCAAAGCGCTGGGGTACAGGGTTTTAAAGTTGGAGCGCATTCGCATTATGAATATTAGTTTGGATGAACGACTGAAAAGAGGGGAATGGAGACATTTGGAGAAACAGGAGTTGGGGTTGCTCATGTCTCAATTAGATCTAGATCAAGATCAAGATGAAGCAGGGGATGAGTAGTGATGGGCTTGCCCAATCTCGACACGACCCCGTTTGCCAGGGATCGTGTTTTTACATTGTGCACGTTTTTGCGTAACTTCTAACGAGAAGTGATTTATATGTCGCGGCGTAATTTTGCCGAAAATAGGTTGTGTTTTCTCCTTCTCGCCGTGCTCTCCGAAATGTAAGATCCATACAACGTAAGGGATGCGCCTAGTATGCTCACCCAGGTGATGCGTTCATGAAGAAAGAATGCAGATGAACCAACTGTAATCACAGGTACGAGATAGATGTATACACTTGTTGGAATCGCTCCCAGTAGCTTAACGGCTTGATTCCAAGTCACAAAACACAGGGCTGAGGCGCCCACACCGAGAAAGAGAAGATTCAATAAATTGGTGAGTTGTGTGAATCTTGCGACATTCAGGTCAAATTCAACTAAACCGAACGCTGGTAACATGAATAGCAGACCATAGAAAAACACTTTACGTGTTGCGCCTATAACATTGTAGTTTCGTAACCCTATTTTACGCATCATAACCGAGTACACTGCCCACACAGCAGGAGCGATAAAGGCAAGCAAGTCACCTAAGGGATTAAGCTGTAACATATAGCTTCCGTTCAGTGTAACAAGAATAATACCACACATCGCAATGCCAAATCCGATTAGAAAGCGGCGAGTTAACGTTTCTCCGTCCAGAAAAAAGTGGGCAAGTACAGCAGTGAAGAAAGGAGCGACGGATACAATGATGCCTGCGTTGGAGGCTGTCGTATATACCAAAGCCATATTTTCAATGAGAAAATACAAGGTCACTCCGCATAAACCTGCAACCATAAAAAAGGCTTCTTCCCGCCAAGAAACAACTTTCTGAGTACGTGGATAGATCATCCACAGGACGAGATAACCAATCAGAAAACGAAACAGTAAGATTTCAACAGGGGTAAAGTCTTTCAGCAACACTTTGGTTGAAACAAAGGTGGTCCCCCAGATGAGAATGGTAAATAAGGCAAGCAGGTGTCCGGCAACATGGTTGTGATTACGCATTAAAGTCATCGCTTGTTTTCCTGCAATCGTTTAGTTTCGGCACCGTGATTAAAAATACGACGATATTGTTTGGGCGTTAAACCAATCAGTTTTTTGAAAAAATTGGTGAAATGGCTTTGATCACTAAAGCCCGACTGGGCAGCAACATCTATAGGAAGTAGTCCCTGTTCCAAAAGGCGTTTGGCTTGATTGATCCGAATTGTTTCAAGATAGCGGTAGGGAGATATGCCTTTTTGACGAGCGAACTGTCGCAGTAAATGGTATTTGCTTATGCCCGAGAGCTCGGATAATTCATTCAGGCTGATGTTTTCCGAGTAATGGACTTCCATATAATCACACAGTTGCCGAATCTCCAACGTTATATTTTGTTCAGCTTCAGCCGTCTCTGTATCCGTGTAATCTTTCAGAAGTTGATCTAGTAGTAAGAAAAGCATTTCTTCTTTGCAGAAATCAGGCTGTTCCTCAAGTATGAGCTGATGCAGCTCATGGAGCGAGGAGACCAGTTCACTTTGGTATAGAACATGGGTGGTAAATCTCGGCAGATAAGTCTGTCCAGTAATTTCACACACGTACTCCAGCATAACTTCTGGCTGAATATTGATACAACGGTAATCCAATTTTCTTCCATCTACCTGCTCACAGGCATGAGGATCTTGGGGGTTGAAAATAATGATGTCACCGCTGTTTAATAGGTATTCCTCGTTGTTGCAGGTAAGATGCCGTTTCCCTTCTTCAATAAATCCAATCACATAATAGTCATGAAAATGATTGGGAAATTTCTGCATGATGCCTTCAAACTGATAAGCTTCCAGTTGCAAATCTGGATCATACACGACGGTTCGTATTTCTCGACTCATGATGCACCTTCCTTCTGGTATGTTTAGGTGATTATAACGTGCACCTGAGGCTGAATTCTTGAACAATATTGCTATTATACCGAAGCGGTGAATCGAGAACATCTATTTGAGTTCAGGTTATGTTTAATTTAAAATAAGAAAGGTAGAGATGAAAGATTTTCCGCCAATTAAATAAATGGTTTTCCTTCAATGGATAAGGAGATGGGCTGATATGTTTGAACACTTGGTTATTTTTAAATTTAACGATAAAATCACACCTGCGAAGCAACAGGAGTTTGTAGCTCAGTTACTTGCGTTACAGGATCAAATTCCCGGGATTGTTGATCTGACGGCTGGCGTGAATGTAACGGAGGAAACCGATCGCATTCAAGGGTTCACCCTCGGATTAAGAGTGACATTTGAAGATCAGGAAGCCTTGCGAGCATACGGTCCGCACCCTGCACATCAGGCATTTGTAGCCTCTCTGGATGGCTGGATTGAGAACGTGATTGTAACAGATTACCCGATCCCTGCGAAATAAAAGGAGCAACGAACACTTGGCTTCATTTCGAATGATTGCGTCAAGAGAAACTGTTTATACTTTGGAATTTCCATGCGACGACATAAATGAGTATGGGTTCACAAATGCTACATGAAGATAAACAAAGGAATTTCTTTGTTAGGAGAAGGAGTGTAACCCATGGAAAAAAGCGATTTAAACGCGGGCTGGAATCTGGAAGACAGTTATGCAGAACTGCCTGAAACGTTTTATACAAGACAACAAGCTGTGCCTGTCCAGTCTCCAGATTGGATCATTTTTAATCAAACACTGGCAGTCAGTCTGGGGTTGAACGCAGATGTGTTGCACAGCCCCGAAGGCACTGCTATCTTTGCGGGGAATAACATACCGGACGGAGCCGAGCCCCTTGCACAAGCGTATGCAGGTCATCAATTTGGTAACTTTAATATGCTTGGGGATGGACGAGCTTTACTTCTGGGTGAACAGATTACTCCGCAAGGGGACCGAGTTGATATTCAGTTAAAAGGTTCAGGACGGACGCCGTATTCCCGCGGAGGGGATGGGCGTGCTGCCGTTGGTCCGATGCTTCGGGAGTATATTATCAGTGAGACAATGGTTGGTCTGGGAATTCCTACGACACGAAGCTTGGCTGTTGTCTCCACAGGAGAGAACATTTATCGTGAAACAGAGCGCCCGGGGGCTATTCTCACTCGAGTCGCGGCCAGTCATATTCGAGTTGCAACTTTTCAGTATGCAGCCCAATTTGGTTCCGTAGAGGATTTACGTGCACTCGCAGACTACACTATACGTCGTCATTTCCGGCAAGTAGAGGGTAACGAACAGCGTTATCTAAGGTTCCTGCAGGAAGTGATCGAACTTCAGGCGCAGCTTGTCGCAAAATGGCAACACGTAGGTTTTATTCACGGGGTCATGAATACGGACAATATGGCAATTAGCGGGGAAACGATTGATTATGGTCCCTGTGCTTTTATGGATACGTATAACCCGGCGACGGTGTTCAGCTCAATTGACAGGCAAGGCCGATATGCTTATGGCAATCAACCCTACATTGCGGGCTGGAATTTGGCTCGTTTTGCTGAGACATTACTGCCGTTGCTACATGAAGATGAAGAGAAGGCTGTACAAATCGCTCAGGATGCCATTGCACAGTTCTCTGAATTGTATCACCACAACTGGTTATCGGGGATGCGTGCCAAGCTCGGTCTTTTTAAGGAAGAAGCGGAAGATGAGACCTTGATTAAGGATCTGCTTGAACTGATGGAAAAGCATGCTGCGGACTACACGAATACGTTTGTGGCTCTGACCCTGAACAGACTGGAAACTCTCACACTGAGTGACGAGTCTGATTTCAAGGAGTGGCATTCACGCTGGCAAGACAGATTAGGTAGACAACCGGAATCCAGCGATGAAGTGTTGGAGCAGATGAAACGAAACAATCCCGTAGTGATTCCGAGGAACGAGAAGGTAGAGGAAGTGTTGGAACGAGCCGAGCAGGACGGAGACTACAGCTTGATCCAGCCTTTGCTGGATATTCTCCAGCGTCCTTATGCTTATACGCCGGAACAGGAAGCATTTGGTGCGATTCCAGTGTCCTGTGACCCTTCGTATAAGACGTTCTGCGGGACTTAACATCTCTGTGAACCTGAGAGGAAAAGGTGAGGGCTGCCGAGAGGCAGCTTTTTCATTGGGAGCCATTATAATCGATTATATGAGGTTGATCTCACCCTAAATGTTAAAGAAGGAAGGTGGCCTTTGTGTCCAACTTGTTAAGTATGCAGGAGCTAGTCGGGCAACTCCTTAAATTGTTATCACGCACTTCTTATCCTATGGAGCAGATGGAGAGTTATGTAAACCGATTAGGTGAGTCGTTCAAATGGGAAGGTGCACCCTATGTCGAAATAGGCGATGGACATTATATTGTTACCATCTATGAACGCGGTGTACCGTCCCTGATTAAAAATCTGAAGCACGCGGAAGAGGTCCTCTACTGGTTGCTGGAAGATATGATTTTTACAGCCGCACATGTGAGCCTGCTTAAGAAGTATGGTGTCGATAATGTTAACGCTCATCTCGATTATACAACTGAAGTGTGGAAAGAGATTGAAGATAATGTACGGGCAGCTTTTCAAGCAATCGGTGATCCATACTTAACCTGGCATCTAGAGGGTAAACGAAGGGAACTGGAAACGGTTCAACCCAGGAAGGGGAAATCTTCGATATGAGCGAACAGGATATTCAGGATGTGTGGTATGATTACGCATTGACTTTTGTGGAGAAAAAGAATCAGTCTGCGCAAGGATGGACTGCGCTTTCCCAGACGGAACAAGAGATTGCAGCGTTGTGGCTGTTTGAGGCAGATGTTTATAACGGTGGTTTTATGCAATTCTTCTGCAACTGGGGAGAAGAGGCGTATAAGATCGCTTGCAAGGCACTTGAAACGATCGGCGCGAACCAGGTTTTGAGTAATGTGAAGCAGCAGTATGCTTGTTTTGAGCATTTGGAAAACGAATCTAGACTAACGGGGTTATGGGACATCCCGAAATATCTGGAGACGGAGCAAGAAGAACTTCTTGATGAATTGGATCAGCAGCTCTGGAATAACGAAGATCAGGTTGCAACGAAGGCTTACGCTTATTACCATGATCAGCTTCAAATCACGTTATAATTTATTTTGGCAGGATAAATTGCCTTCCAGCATGTATTATTTTCCCGGATCAGTACGATATCTTTGATATAGACCTGTTCATTATCGGAATACTAGCGCTTGCAATGTGCGGAACGTTTCGCTATACTGGCTATAATTATATACATGAATTACGTTGATAGAGCGCAGTAGCGGCTTTGTCCCTGTTTCAGAAAGTCAGGGGTTGATGGAACCTGACACATACAAGGGCTGCGAATTACACTCTGGAGTACTTGGGTAATGCCAAGCGGATGGGCAAACGATAACTTGCTGAAAGTGGTATGGATCGCTATTTCTTGAACATATGAATGTTCGGAGAGGTTGTCCATGCAATTTGGGTGGTACCACGGTTATTCTAATCGTCCCTGTGTCTGTGAAGACAAGGCGGCGATTTTTTTGTGTCCAAAAATGCCCGTAGCTGTGTGAGTTCGTAGCAAAACGTAAGTCATGACTGAATTTTGATGATAGAAAAGGGGTTATAACAATGAACATTATTGACGAACTACAGTGGCGGGACGCCATTAATCAACAAACGGATGCGGAAGGGCTACGTGAACTGACAGAGAACAAAGCGATCTCCCTTTACTGCGGTGTAGACCCGACAGGTGACAGTATGCATATCGGACACTTGATTCCGTTTATGATGCTGAAACGTTTCCAGCTGGCCGGTCACCGTCCGGTGATCCTCATTGGCGGCGCAACGGGTACGATTGGTGACCCGAGTGGTCGTCAGTCCGAACGTTCTTTGCAGACGCTGGAGCAAGTGCAAGAGAATGTAGACGCGTTAACGGCACAGATGAAAAAGTTGTTTGTTACCGACGGCGACAATCAGGTTCGCATGGTTAACAACTACGACTGGACACATAAGATTAACGTCATCGAGTTCCTGCGTGACTACGGGAAAAACTTCAACCTGAACACCATGCTGGCAAAAGATGTAGTAGCAAGCCGTCTTGAAGGCGGAATTTCATTCACGGAGTTCTCCTACCAGATTCTGCAATCTCTTGATTACCTTCATCTGTTCCAAACGGAGGATGTACAACTACAGATTGGTGGATCTGACCAATGGGGTAACATTACGAGCGGTTTGGATCTGATTCGTAAAAAAGAAGGCTCAGAATCCAAAGCTTACGGCTTGACCATCCCACTGATGCTGAAGTCGGACGGTACGAAGTTTGGTAAAACAGCTGGCGGTGCGATCTGGCTTGATCCGAATAAAACGACGCCGTTTGAATTCTACCAGTTCTGGGCGAATACAGATGACCGGGATGTGATTAAATACTTGAAATACTTCACATTCCTGAGCAAAGAAGAAATCGAAGCCTTGGCTGAGAAAGTGGAGACAGAGCCGCATAAACGTGAAGCGCAGAAAGCCTTGGCAGAGGAAATGACCAAGTTCGTTCACGGCGAAGAGATGCTGGAACAGGCAAAACGTATTACAGCAGCTTTGTTCAGTGGAGATATTCGTTCCCTGACAGCAGATGAGATCGAGCAGGGCTTCAAGGAAATGCCAACATACGAAACAGACGGTGAAGCTAAAAATATTGTAGACTGGCTTGTGGATCTTGGTTTGGAGCCATCGAAACGTCAAGCTCGTGAGGATGTGACCAAGGGCGCCATCTCTATGAACGGCGAAAAAATTACGGAGCTTGAATTTACGGTATCTGCAGAGCACGCGATTGGCGGCAAATTTATCATTATTCGTAAAGGTAAAAAGAACTACAGCTTGGTTAAGCTTCAATAATAGGTTAGTTTAATAAAATTGCAAATCAAGCAACCAAAAAGACCGCCTCCCATGCTGTCAGATGACAGAGGGGAGACGGTCTTTTGTATAACAGGCTAGTAGCTAGCCGTATTTCAATGTTGATTGACAATTGCAGTGATCTCTTCATCCAGATCGAGAGTAACATCTTCGCGATACGCACGAATGTTGTACTCGCTGTGCAAGTAACGAAGAATCGCTTCAATCATGTTGGATTCCACCAGGAACTGACTGCGTCCCTGAATCCAGACTTCTGCGGAATAACCAGTATCTTCTTCCCAGCTTAGCTCCACATTTACGTCCGTAGGACGTACGCCTTTACGTTCTGCCATGTGAATGCAAATCGCATTCACAATTTCGTCCATACTTAGAACCATAGAGCTTAGTACCGTCCGTTTCTGTTACGATCATCATCACGATCGTCACGGCGGTCATAACGGCCATCCGCTGCAGGCTTGCGACGATTGGTAATCGCTCTGAACAATGCCATAGCGAGCATAACAATCAGCATAATTGCTGCTACGTTCACGAGCAATCCGAGAATGTTACCCAATGCTCCCATACCGCCAAACAGTCCGCCGAACAACATACCTGCCAGACCACCCAACATCATACCTTTCATGAAGCCGCCGCCACCGCCAAAGAATCCACCGCGGTTATTTGCCGCTGCGCCAGTATTGGAAGTGTTACGGGAATTGGACTGACTTACGTTATTGTCTGATTTCTTAGGAGTGTTCGTATAACTCTTTGTACCGGATTTGAATCCGCCGCCGCCTCGTCTTGCGTCAGCACTGTCCGGATTCGTAACACCAACCGTTGCGAACAGTAGTGTGAATGCCATGAAAACCATCATCAGATGTTTAATTCCAAATTTTTTCTTCATTGTATAGATCGTAACCCCCTGAATAAATTTGTTTAATTCCCCAAAATGGGCCTCACTAAAGTAATACGGCGGTACCTGCTGGAACGTTTCAAAATTAATTTAAATTTCTGAAATACTTGGACTCGGGTCTTGAATAGCCGCTTGACCATCGAGAAGTTGGGTGACCCAATGACACCATTCCAAACCTGTCTGGGCATGCATTAACCCTTTTTGTACCAGAATGTAACTTCCGAAATCCCGGTTGCCTACCCGAAGATTATCCTGTGGTATCCGTGATTTCAAATCCTCGAAATACCGTATGCGCTCCATGAACCAGCTTTTACGCTCGTTCAGAATACGTCTCATGCTGCCATCTTCGGCAATACCCACACAGAGAATACGAAGATTGAATTCATCACGCGTAACGGGTGCTGTAACCGGAGTAATCATCCACTCCAGTAACTTCTGAATGCCTTTTTCCGTAACTGCATACATTTTTTTGTCCGGTTTGTCAGACTGTTGTACCCAGCGGGAGGCGAGTAACTCATCGTTTTCCATTTTGGACAGGAGTGGGTAAATCTGGCTGTGTTTGGCCTGCCAATGCGGCTGAATCTTCAGCATCAGATCATAACCGGAAGACTCCTCGCGGGTAAGCAGCCCGAGCAATCCGTAGGAAAGTATGTTCATGCACATGTCTCCTTAATATTAGGGCTGGGCCAACGAAACAACCCTTTTGCGCTTCGTTGACCGCTTTCATAAAAGTGTACACTGAAACTGTATGGTTTGACAACCTGACAGGATAACTGCCTTAATTTAGACAAAAAAAGTGCGAACCATAAAGGTCCGCACTCCAAACCATTTAGAGAGATGCCTGTTGTCCATACCCGTCAGCGACAAGATCAAGCTCGCCTGTAGCCGAGTCAATCACCATGCCGTGAACAGGTACATTGGGAGGAAGTAATGGATGCTTCTTGATTACGTCCACAGTTCCTTTTACCCCTTCTTCAACACTATCAAACCCGCGCAGCCATTTTTGCAGACGAATGCCGGAGTTTTCAAGTGTAGACATGACCTCTTCGGAAACTCCGCGTTCTTTCATGTGACCGATCATTGTTTCGGCATGCAGGGAAGCCATACCACATTCTGTATGACCTACCACGAGCACCTCATCGGCGCCCAATTCATAGATAGCAACCAATACAGAACGCATAACACTACCAAAAGGTTGGGAGATAATTGCGCCTGCATTTTTGATGATTTTTACATCACCATTTTTCAGGTTCATCGCTTTCGGCAGCATCTCAACAAGACGGGTATCCATACAGGTGATGATGACCATCTTTTTGGTTGGAAACTTGCTAGCCGTATACTTCTCGTATTCTTTAGTCTCGACAAATGATTTGTTGTAAGCCAAAATCTCTTGAATGTTGTTCATGTCCATTGCCTCCTGTTATCCAATACGACGAGCACGGCCATTTGCATGAGATGCAGCTTGTCCTACTACGCCTTTGATTAGTTAGAATGCCGCGGTCAATCGTCCGCGTTATCCTTTTTTAAGAAGAATAATGCTATATGCTTCTGTCAAAAGTTGATTATACGCAATGCAAAAAGTATCATCAATAGGGTGTACAAATTTTTTTTGAAGAGGTGAACGGTAACCATGGACAAACAAACACAGCAACATTTGCAATCTTTCCTTATTCTGGCCCGTAAAATAAAAAGTTATCACGAAGCCATTGGTTTGCTTCACTGGGATTTACGCACAGGAGCACCGAAAAAAGGCGTTCCAACTCGCTCGGAGACGTTGGGCTTGCTCTCAACTGAGGCATTCAAACTGCAAACCTCCGCTGAGATGAAAGCTTATCTAGATACGTTGACTGAGCCGGATGTGCTGGAGCAACTCGAAGACACCGACCGCCGCCAAGTGGAGGAGTGCAAGAAGGAGTATGATCGCAGTCAGTCGGTTCCACCTGAGAAAGTTCAAGCCTATACCGTACTTACTGCCAAATCGGAGACGGCTTGGGAAGATGCCAAACATAACAGTGACTATGCCGGATTCTCACCATATCTCACCGACATCGTGAAACTTAAACAGGAGTTTATTGACTATTGGGGTGTCAAGGATACAAGGTATGATACACTACTGGACATGTACGAACCCGGATTGACTGTGGAAAAGGTAGATGCTGTATTCGCCCGCCTCAAAGCGCGTCTCGTTCCACTACAAGAGAAAATCAATGCGGCAGAGAATAAGCCTAATACTGATTTTCTGAATCAAATTTTTGACACCAAACAGCAGGAGAAGTTCAGTCTGTTTATTCTGGAACAGATGGGATATGACTTTGAAGCAGGCCGTCTTGACGAAAGTGTGCATCCGTTTGCTACAGGTTTGAATCCCGGTGACGTTCGAATAACGACTAACTATTTACAGGATGATGTAACCAGTGCGATCTTTAGTTCTCTGCACGAAGGCGGGCACGCACTATATGAGCAAAATATTGATGAGAGTCTTGCCGGTACGCTTCTTGCCGAAGGCACATCGATGGGTATCCACGAATCTCAATCCCGTCTTTGGGAAAATATGATCGGACGCAGTCTGCCTTTCTGGACACGTTATTATAAAGATCTACAGCAACATTTCCCGCAACTGAGCGAAGTGAAGCTGGAAGATTTCTACCATGCAATAAACCGGGTGGAGAGTTCTCTGATCCGGATTGAAGCAGACGAGCTGACTTATAATCTGCATATCATTATTCGATATGAGATTGAGAAAATGCTTTATAATGAAGGGCTCGAAGTGAAGGATCTGCCAGAAACATGGAATAAAAAATACAAGGAATACCTCGGAATTCTGCCAACGAACGATGGTGAGGGTGTGCTTCAGGATGTACACTGGTCCGGTGGAGATTTCGGTTATTTTGCTTCTTATTCTTTAGGCAATATGTATGCTGCACAGATTATGCATACGTTACGTCGGGAGATGCCGGAGCTGGATCGTCTGATTGAAGAAGGGAATCTGATTCCAATCAAAGAGTGGCTTACAGACAAGATTTATCGCTACGGTAAGAGCCGCACCCCTTCCGAACTCATAGTTGCAGTGACAGGTGAAGAACTGAATCCGGATTATTTGGCAGACTATTTGGAAGCCAAGTATGCTGAGATTTATAAATTATAAAGCGTTTGATGAAGGTCATCCAGAAAATTCTGGTTGACCTTTTTTTGTGTGCAAGTTCTTAACCTTTTACTGGGCCTCGGCATATTCATAGTAAAGAGAAACTGCTGAACTCAGAAAAGGAGGGATATCGAATGAAATATACGCCATGGTTTGTCCGGGGGATTGTAATTTTGTTGATCCTCATTGTAGCGCTGACGAGCTGCAATAAGGAAGAGAATGAAGCCAAGATTACGATTGGTGAAGTGACTCGTTCTGTATTTTACGCACCGGAATATGTAGCCGCGGCTCAAGGTTTTTTTGCAGAAGAAGGGCTTGAAGTGGATATCCAAACAACGGCTGGTGGAGATAAAACGATGGCGGCATTGCTCGCAGGTTCGGTAGATATTGCACTGGTTGGTGCAGAAACATCCATCTATGTCTATCAACAAGGGGCAGAAGACCCGGTCATTAACTTTGCTCAGCTCACGCAGACGGACGGAACGTTTTTGTTCGCACGAAATGCACAGGACAGCTTTGATTGGGAACAATTGAAGCAAAGTGTATTTCTCGGACAGCGCAAGGGTGGCATGCCGCAAATGGCCGGGGAGTTTGTTTTAAACAAACATGGCATTGACCCGTCAAGTGATCTGGAATTGATTCAGAATGTGGATTTCGCGAATATTGCTTCTGCCTTTGCTTCAGGCACAGGGGATTATGTACAGTTATTTGAACCGCAGGCATCGATCTTTGAACAGGAGGGCCGGGGTAAAGTGGTGGCATCGTTCGGAACGGAAAGCGGGCATCTGCCTTATACGGTTTTTATGACCAAACAAAGTTATTTGAACGAAAACAAAGAACTTGTACAAAAATTCACGAATTCATTGCACAAGGCTCAACTTTGGGTAGATTCTCATACAGCGGAGGAGATTGCACAAGTGATTACCCCGTTTTTCAAAGACATTGATCCAGCGATTCTGACCAGCAGCGTAAGCCGGTATAAGGAACAAGGCACGTATGCCACAGATCCGATCATTGATGGCGATGAGTGGAACAATCTGCTGAATGTCATGAGCGCTGCCGGAGAATTAAAAGAGCGGGTTGAATTGAACACCATTGTTGATCCGTCTTTTGCAGAACAGGCGCTCCAGGGAAGGAAGTGAGGAGCAATGCCTGATTCCGGGAACGTGATTCGACTGGACAATATTTCTCAAGTGTATGTCAGTGAACGCGAAGCATCACTCGTCATCGAGGATTTGAATCTGGAGATCAAACAAGGAGAGTTCGTCAGTCTGGTGGGACCAAGTGGTTGCGGAAAAACAACGTTATTGTCGATCATCGCCGGACTGCTAAAACCCACCCGGGGAAAGGTTGAAGTCGAAGGCAAGCATGTTCAAGGTCCCTCTGCCAATATGGGTTATATGTTGCAACAGGACTATCTGTTCCCCTGGCGGACGATTCTGGATAATGCACTGATCGGGCTTGAGTTGACAGGAAATCTGGACGCACAGAGCAGAGAGCGTACCCGTGAACTTCTCGTTAGTATGGGACTTGGCGGGACAGAAGAGCAGTACCCCTCTGAATTGTCGGGTGGCATGAGGCAACGGGTAGCCCTCGTTCGAACATTGGCCACAGACCCTGCGATACTCTTGCTTGATGAGCCGTTCTCGGCCTTGGATTATCAAACCAAACTACAACTGGAAGATCTTGTATCGGATACGTTAAAACAATATGGCAAAACTTCCGTGCTGGTCACACACGATTTGTCTGAAGCTATTGCAGTCAGCGACCGGGTCATCGTACTTGACCGCAACCCCGGACGCATTCGGCGTGAATTCGATATTCCTGAACAGATTCGGCTGGCACAGCCTTTCCATGCAAGGGAGCAGGCAGGCTTTAATGAGTTGTTCCAGTCACTCTGGGATGAACTTGTTCAGTCTGGAGGAGGTGAGAAAGATACGTGAGTCAGAAAATTCCAGATCAAGGAAAGCAGGAAGTACGTGAAATTTGGCTGGAAGAACTCCATCGTGACCATCATCGTAGGATGGTTAGATGGCGGCAACATATTTTTGCGGTTCAGTTGTCCATGTTAGTCGCTATGTTTTTACTCTGGGAGCTGGCGGGCAGATTACGGTGGATTGATGTGTTGCTCTTCAGTTATCCAAGTAAAATCTTTGCCCAGATTGGCAAGGATGTCGTCAGCGGCGAAATATGGGCACATGTCGGGGTAACCGTAGGTGAAACGGTCGTTGGATTTTTACTGGGGACACTTGTCGGAACGTTGCTTGCTGTTCTGATCTGGTGGTCTCCTTTTTTGTCCAAAGTGCTCGATCCTTATATGGTTGTGTTCAACAGCATGCCTAAGGTCGCGCTCGGGCCGATCTTTATCGTGATGTTCGGGGCGGGATTTACAGCCATTGTAATGACGACTCTCTCCATTACGGTGATTATTACAACACTCGTTGTATACAACAGTTTCAATGAAGTTGATCCCAACTATGTAAAGGTTATTCGCACATTTGGTGGGGACCGCTCTGAAATTTTTGCCAAGGTTGTGTTTCCTGCTTCATTCCCCACAATTGTATCTACGTTAAAAGTCAATGTGGGTATGGCCTGGGTTGGGGTTATCGTCGGTGAGTTTCTGGTCGCCAAACAGGGTCTGGGATATTTAATCATCTACGGATTCCAGGTGTTCAACTTCACACTTGTGTTATCAAGCCTGCTCATTATTGCAGTCGTAGCTACTGCTATGTATCAACTGGTTGTATATGCAGAACGCAAGTTACTATCGTCTGGTCGTAGATTATAGCTCGAAAATGAAAAGTGACTGACAGAGCCATTTTACAAGGATTCATCATATGTATACAATTTCACAAGAGGTGTCACGTTGCCCCCAATTGTAAAATCAAGTAGGATATTTGATGGAAGGAAAACCTTCATGCCGGGCAGAAACACATGGGATGAGTATAGGTCGGTTACAGGTCTAGACTCTTTCGGTTATCGCAATTGAAAGGGCAGTGTTTCTTCTTCGTGGCATGTTTCTGTGACCGGCATGTGTTGTGCATGCCGGTTGATGTCGTCTAGTTTGTAACCGGTTGAGTCATACTAAACAGGGGACATATGGGCCGCGAACTTTTGTACAGCTTAGAGGAGATGGAATGTTAAATGGGGTTTAGAGTCATTAAAACGGCAATCGCAGCGCTGATGGCTGTACTGATAGCGGACTGGTGCCGCCTGCCAGGACCAACATCAGCAGGCTTGCTTGCGATTCTGGGTGTGGATGTTACACGAAAAAGGAGTATTCGAACGATATCGGCACGTTTTTTTGCATCCGTGGTTGGTCTTTTGTTTGCAAGTGTACTTTTTCACTTTCTCGGCTTCCATTATTGGGTGCTCGGCGTATACATACTCACGGCTTTTCCGGTGATTGTTCGGGTGGGCTTTAAGGAAGGTATTGTGACAGGTTCAGTCGTGGTGTTTCGGGTATTTAGCGGTGGAGAGATGGATGTGCATGTCATTCTTGTACAGATTGCGCTACTCTTGATTGGCCTTGGTTCAGCGATGGTCGTGAACCTGGCGTATATGCCGGCGGCTGATCCACAGATGTTCCGGATACGTAAACGTATCGACGAATTGTTCTCGAAAATTTTCCGGGAGTTCGCCACAACGTTGCGTAACCCCAATGAAGTATGGGCGGGCAAAGAATTAATTGAAGCGGATAAAGCCGTACTCGGCGGAATTGAAGCGGCCAAACGTTCACTGGAGAATCAGGTCATTCATCCAAATGAAGGCTGGAGCGTATACTTTTATATGCGTAAAACCCAGCTGGATTCCATACAGCACATGATGCATCTTGTATCCCAGGTCTATCAGAAAATGCCTCATGCCGAGATGGTAGCGGAGCTGTTCGATCAGCTCAGTCAGGACGTGTTGACCGAATCGTACACGGGACGAACGGAAAAGTTGCTTGCTGATGTGCAGGAAGAATTCAGACAAATGGAGTTGCCGGATACAAGGGAAGAATTCGAGATGCGTTCCGCTATTCTCCAGCTGTGCCGGGAGCTCTCCATGTATCTGAAAATCGCCAAGAAGGACAAAGCGCCTTCTCCAATCTCAGACCGCTCGCAATCTGTAAACGAATCATAGAAAATAGTTGTCACCCTAGACGGATGTCCTGCATACACTTGTAGTGAATGATTGTATGGAGGAGGTTTAAAGATGTCATTGAGTCATAAACATCAATGTAGAGAGATTATCACGAAGGCGATCTGCGGCAAAGGTCGTAAGTTCTCTACCGTAACACATACCGTGACTCCGCCAAATGGTCCGACCAGCATTTTGGGGGCTTGGATTATCAACCACCAGTATGAAGCCGTATCAGCGGGGGACGGGATTGAAGTTATTGGTACTTACGATATCAACATTTGGTATTCCTACGACAAAAATTCGCAGACAGATGTAGCTAAAGAAACGGTATCGTATGTAGAACATGTGCCTTTGTCCTATCTGGACCCGAAACACCGGACTTCCACTGTAGAGGTATCTGCGGATGCAACGCAGGAGCCTAGCTGTGTGGAAGCCACAGTGTCCGCGGGCGGCGGCAGCGTAATTATCCGGGTTGAGCGGGAATTCGCTGTAGAGCTTGTGGCTGAAACGAAAGTCTGTGTCAAGGTATGCACAGATGGCTGCGGTGATTACGAAGACAAGGATTATGACTATGGCAGCGCGGACGGAGACTATGATGATCTCGATCCAGACCTGCTGGATGATGAGTTGTAAATCGCTCATTCGAAAAGGGAAAGTGAATGTTCATAACCTAAGGTATCATATGCACCATAAGGTGCGGAGAAGAGGGCGTAAGCCCTCTTTCTTTCATAAAGTACAAAAAATGGGTTGTGACGAGCCTGATTATGTGCCTGAAGAGTTTAACGGGAAGGCTCCGCAGCTGCGGGGTCTATTTTTGATAAGCAAGAACATGGCGGAAGGAGGGACGGAATGGACGTCATGGAAGAAGCCGAAAAGGGTGTTCAGGCTTATACACGTCTGCGCGCTGGCGAACGGATTACGCGGCTAAAACAGGCAGGGATCGAGGTGCTGTCCATGAGTGAGCAGCGTAAGCGGGAAGCTGGACTCCGTGTGCGGTATGATGTGCATATTAGCTGTCTTCAGGCAATTCGTATCCTGCGCAGAGACACCAGCGGGATGGGAACGAGACAGGAAGACGAACTGGATCGTGAAGCGGCATCATCTGTTTATAAACGGGTAGAGCGCCTTGCGATCAAGACTTTGTATACATTAGGGTTAGATCACGGGGCTGTCCGTTTGGAAGCTTCAGGGAATGGCGGATGTGCAGTCATTTCAGTTAATCCCGACCCATGGAAAGGGGTAACAGACCTGGCCCTGCTCTATAGGGAAAACTGGCAGCAACATCAAACGTTATTGAACCAGGAGCGGCAGGAGAGCCGGGTTCCTGTGCTAGGTATGGACCCTGAGTTTCTACTGGTGCAGATGCCTGAGTCCAAAATTGTACCTGCCTCTCGTTTTCTCGAACGCACGGGTATCGCAGGCTGTGATTCAGTAACGATTGGTGGCAGACGGGTGTACCCCGTTGCCGAGCTTCGTCCAGCTCCGAGTGCAGAACCGCGTGAGTTGTTGTCGCATCTGCTGCGAGCCTTCGCGGCTGCCTCACGCAGTATCAGTGACTCCTCTTTGATCTGGCAGGCAGGTGGAATGCCGCAACGGGGATTGCCGCTGGGTGGCCACATTCATTTTAGTGGCTTGCAGCTAACCGGGGGATTACTCCGTGCTCTGGATAATTATTTGGCACTACCACTGGCAGTGTTGCAAGATCCACGCGGATCAGGAAGAAGACCAAGGTACGGAACGTTAGGTGACTTTCGCCTGAAATCCTATGGTGGATTCGAATATCGGACACTGCCGAGTTTTCTTGTTTCTCCGGTTGTGGCAAAGGGGGTTGTTGCTCTTGCGGGTCTGATTGCATGCCACTACGATCTGTTAAAACAGCGTCCTTTAGCAGAGGAGAATGTTCATTCCGCGTTTTACGAAGGACAGCGTGATGTCATGATGACCTGTATCCCGTCACTGATGGATGATCTGAAACAGCTACCCGGATACGCTAGGTATGAACGATATGCGGCGCCTCTCATGCGGCAATTCAAACGGGGCCATACATGGGATGAGAGCCGGGATATCCGTAAACTCTGGAATATTCGGGCAGGCTCATGAAGAAGCAGCGTTTTTTTGTTATAATGAAATATAGGACTTTTAATACGTTAAGATACGGAAGATATGAAGCAGTAAGCCCATGAAGGAACAGGCGGATAGCCGAACATAAGGCGGAGGTGCGTGATCTTGGTGCCTGACCGCCTTATTGCCTTCCAGGGAACTTTCTTCCTGACATCATAGGAACGGATGGTGGATCGATATCATGGCTCAGTACACGCCAATGATTCAACAATATTTGCAAGTAAAAGCCGAAGCACAGGATGCATTTCTTTTTTTCAGATTAGGTGATTTCTACGAAATGTTCTTCGATGACGCAATTAATGCTGCAAGAGAACTGGAAATCACTTTAACAGCGCGCAACGGAGGAACAGACGACAAAATTCCGATGTGTGGCGTGCCTTATCATTCGGCTGAAAATTACATACAGCGTCTGATTGAGAAGGGGTATAAAGTAGCCATCTGCGAGCAGATGGAAGATCCGACAGTAACCAAAGGCATGGTACGCCGCGAGATTGTTCGTGTAGTTACACCCGGAACGGTGATGGAAGGCAAGACGCTGGGGGACAAGTCTAACAACTACATGGTATGTCTAACGGGTAACCAAAACACGCTCGCTCTTGCTGCCTGTGACCTTTCTACAGGAGAACTTTACGTCACATCGGTCCCCTATTCCAAGGAGTGGCTTAAGGACGAAATTGGCATCTATGAGCCGTCTGAACTTGTTGGAGACGAAGCTCTGCTAGAGCTCGTAGAATCCGAATCATCTCCGATCGGGCGTCCGGTAGTCTATACCGCATGGACTAAAAGCAAGGAAGACCTCGTGCGTCAGCAGTTTGGTGAGTCGGTGTGGGCAAGGCTGGAGCCGGAGCGTCAAGCATGTGTAGCGCGTCTTTTCTCGTATCTAAGTGAAACGCAGAAGCGCTCGCTCGGACAATTGACACAAATCTCTACGTATGAGCCGGATCATTATATGATTCTTGATCCGTTTACACGTCGCAATCTGGAGCTTGTAGAAACGGTGCGAGAACGTTCGAAGAAGGGCTCCCTGCTGTGGTTGCTGGATCGCACGGAGACGTCCATGGGTGCCCGCATGATGCGGCGCTGGGTGGATAAACCTCTTTTACAAAAAGGAAAGATCAATGAACGACTGGAAGCAGTGGACACCTTATATAACCAGTTTATTCTGCGTGAGGATCTGCGAGCTGAGCTGAAAGACATCTATGACCTGGAACGTCTGGTGGGACGTATTGCTTTTGGTAATGCGAACGGTCGTGACCTGAATGCACTCAAATCGTCACTGGACAAAATACCTAGTCTGCGCCACCACTGTGCTTCATCTTCGTCTGCAACACTTCAGCATATCGCTGAAATGATGGATGATTGCGCTGATTTGCGCGATGCAATTGGACAAGCTATCGTGATTGAACCCCCGGTGTCGGTCAAAGACGGGGGCTTAATCCGGGAAGGATACCACGCACGTCTGGACGAGCTGCGGGAAGCTTCGGTGAATGGCAAACAGTGGATTGCCGAGCTGGAAGCAAGAGAACGTGAAGCTACTGGCATTCGCTCGCTGAAAATCGGGTACAACAAAGTGTTCGGTTATTATATCGAAATCACTAAATCAAATCTTGCTTCACTTCCTGAAGGACGTTATGAGCGAAAACAAACCCTTGCGAACGCAGAACGATATATTACACCTGAACTGAAAGAGAAGGAGACACTCATCCTTGAAGCTCAGGACAAAATGGTCGATATCGAGTACGGTCTGTTTGCAGAGCTACGTGAACGTCTTAATCAAGAGATTGCACGGTTACAGAAACTTGCTGAGCAAGTGGCTGAAATTGATGTATATCAATCGTTTGCAGTCATTAGTGCAGAGCGTAACTTTGTGCGCCCCGTGCTGACGGATGGATACAATCTGGTCGTTGAGCAAGGACGGCATCCGGTCGTGGAAGCCGTCATGCGTGATGGGGCGTTTATTGCAAACCATACTGCGATGACTGAGGAAGAGGCACGTATTCTGCTGATTACCGGACCCAATATGGCTGGTAAAAGTACGTACATGAGACAAGTTGCACTCATCTCGATTCTGGCGCAGATTGGTTGTTTTGTACCTGCCGGTCAAGCTGAAGTTCCGATCATGGATCGTATCTTTACACGGATCGGTGCTGCGGATGATCTGATCGGCGGTCAGAGTACGTTTATGGTGGAGATGGCTGACATCCAGGTCATGACCGAAAAAGCAACGCCACGCAGTCTCATCATTATCGATGAGTTGGGCCGAGGGACTTCCACGAGTGAAGGCATGGCGATTGCACAATCAGTCATTGAATATGTACATGACGTGATCGGCTGCAAGGCGCTTGTATCCACCCACTTTCATGAGCTGGCTCACCTGGAGGAAAGTCTGGACAAGCTGGCGAACTACTCGATGGCGGTTCAGGAGAGTGGAGACAAAGTTAACTTCCTGCGCAAGCTGATTGCGGGCGCTGCAAGTAGCAGTTACGGCATCTATTGTGCAAGGCTTGCGGGTCTCCCTGATAGCATTATTGAGCGTGCTAATGGACTACTGCATGGTTTCGAACAAGCGGCTTCACAGGTAGCGGTCGGCAGTGAGTTTGTGAGTGACAGCAGAACGTCATCTAGACAGCTGCCAGAAGCGCAAGCAGCGAGCCGTATGGAATCTTCCAATGCTGCGGACGACCCGTTCATTCGGGAACAAAATCGAAGTGAATATGTTGCCGTAATGGAAACGGCGGCGGTAGAAGAGAAGGCCTCTTCTGAGGAAAAGACGACAGCGTACGCGAGTGCCAGCAGTGACAATATTGCCAAGTCCGGTACGAAAAACCTGTCCGGTCAAGGGCAACAGGAGGTTGTACAGTTATCCATTTTCGATGACGAGGAGCCCGCAGCTGTACAGCCTTCACGAACAGTTGTGGTAGAGGATAAACCTGCACGCGAATTGATCCGTCATATGAAAGAGATTGATGTGATGAATATGACGCCTTTACAGGCGATGCAAATATTAAATGAACTTAAATTAAAGGCACAGCAATTATCCTGAGTAACCGGGAGGAGGAGAATCTGTGGCGAAAATTCATGTGCTTGATGAACATATTGCCAATCAGATTGCGGCAGGTGAGGTTGTCGAACGGCCTGCATCTGTCGTAAAGGAACTGCTGGAGAATGCAGTGGATGCAGGGGCCTCCAAGATTGAAGTGGCAGTGGAGGAAGGCGGTCTGCTTCGCATCCGGGTAAAGGATAACGGCTCAGGCATAGAGCCGGATGATCTGGAGACAGCTTTCTACCGCCATGCGACCAGTAAAATAACCCACGGACGTGATCTGTTTCAGATCACAAGTCTCGGGTTCCGTGGAGAGGCGTTGCCAAGTATTGCAGCCGTCTCCAAGGTGGAAGTGCTGACCGCTAGTGGAGACGACGGACGAGGGCGGCGAATCGTGATTGAAGGCGGCAAGCTCTGCACGCACGAGGATGCAACATCGCCACAAGGGACGGAGTTTGTGGTAAAGGAGTTATTTTACAATACGCCTGCAAGACTAAAGTATATGAAAACCATACAGACCGAGCTGGGGCACATCTCGGATGTGTTGTATCGGATGGCGATGTCGCATCCGCATATTTCGTTCACTCTTCGCCATAATGAGAATACGCTGCTGCAAACGCTGGGTAATGGCGATCTGTTACAAGTCGTTGCGGCAATCTATGGTACAAGTGCGGCAAAAGCGATGCTTCCCATTGAGGGCGAAAATCTGGATTACAAAATTAGCGGTCTGATCAGTCTGCCGGAATGGACACGTGCGAATCGTGCGGGGATGTCAACGATTGTGAATGGACGATATATTCGCAACTATGGGTTAAATCAGGCGATTCTGAAAGCCTATCACACGTTGCTCCCTATTAATCGTTTTCCACTCGTGGTACTGCAGTTGGAAATGCATCCTTCACTCGTGGACGTGAACGTCCATCCGGCGAAGCTGGAGGTTCGTTTTAGCAAAGAGGCGGAGCTATACGAGTTTGTGGAAACCACGCTGCGTGGGATATTAAGGCAAGAGGTATTGATTCCGCAAGTACGGAAACAGCAAATTAGACGTGGAGATGACAGTTCATTTATCCAGGAACAATTTTTGTTCCCTCGCGGACCCGTGAAAGAGCAGGAAGTAAGTGAAGGATATGGCCAACAAGGGCCGCTTGGAAAACCGGTTTCAGAAGATGATCATTCCGACCTGGATGCACCAGCGGAAATTGAAGCAGGAGGAGGAATACCTGCAGGAGCGGGTGCAGGAAATGGGTCAGAACCAGCATTACAGCAAAGTTCTTCCAATTTCTCGCAATCGGCTCCTTTGCCCGAAGCACCACCGGAATCTACTCCAGCGTATGGTTCGCTCGATCTGTTGAATGGAGCCCAGTTTGATCAAAGGAATGATTCTGAGCAGGAGATCCTGAGCGGCGATCACCCAGGCCAACAGTCTCGGAACAATACGGGTGAAAGTGCAGATGTTCATGCCGGCGAAGTAGCTGCCACGAGCACAACTGGGACCCGAGCAGCTAGCGAGAGTCAAACCGAAGCGTATCGTGCGCCATCCTCCAGCGCTCCAGTAAGGGAAAACCGTACGCCTTACACTTCGGCAGGTCAAAAAGGGGAACGAAGCTGGAAAAAAGCATCGATACCTGACCCCGCCAAACTGTCTGCTGCCATGCATGCAGATCCTTCTATGCCTGCGTTCCCTGAACTTAGTCTGATTGGTCAGCATCACGGAACGTACTTGATTGCACAAAACGATGAAGGCTTATATTTGATCGACCAGCATGCGGCGCATGAACGGGTAAATTACGAGTACTATTACGAGAAGTTTGGCAATCCGGCTCAAGCCTCACAGGAGTTGTTGCTACCAATTACCCTTGAATTCACACCTTCCGAGACAGAAAAGCTAAAAGCAAGACTCGTCTGGTTTGAACAAGCGGGGGTATATCTGGAGCATTTCGGCGGCCAAACCTTCCGTGTGCGTTCTCACCCCTACTGGTTTCCCAAAGGGGATGAAAAAGACATTATCGAGGAAATGTCGGAATGGGTCCTAAGTGAGCGTAGCATTGATGTGGCTAAGATGCGTGAAGCCGCTTCGATTATGTGCTCCTGCAAAGCTTCCATTAAAGCGAATCAAAAGCTTACCGACCGGGAAGCTGAAGTGTTGATTCAGCGTTTGGGTTCATGCCGGCAACCATATACGTGTCCGCATGGGCGACCGATTGTGATTTCTTTTTCAACATATGATCTGGAAAAATTATTTAAACGAGTGATGTAGTTTTATAGGGGGATATTATGTATATAACAACGGGTGACAAGGAGGCGGCTTCTCTGGTGGAACGTGCACGTGCACTGGCTGCTGCAACTGGCGGCACCTATGTAGCACGTAACAGAACATCTCTGCCCAAATTGCTTGAGCGGTATAAGGTTCAGGAGATTCTGGTGGTGTTGAAAGGGA
Organism: Paenibacillus sp. RRE4; assembly: GCF_031844205.1. Lineage (NCBI taxonomy): Bacteria > Bacillati > Bacillota > Bacilli > Caryophanales > Paenibacillaceae > Paenibacillus > Paenibacillus sp. RRE4. The sequence goes on along the minus strand of NZ_JAUZUT010000001.1, from coordinate 2,651,852 downwards.
GAGCGCGCTTGTTCCGGAAAGATGCATCCGAGCTTGAATTTCATCCGAGTATGGGATTCGTACGTGCCAAACGTGTGTTACGGGGAGAACCTGATCCGATGCTGGAAGCAGGTGCTGTACGTGAAGGAGATACGGTTGTGGATTGTACCGCAGGGCTCGGCTCGGATTCACTCGTTTTTGCGGTGGCGACAGGTGTTCAAGGGCGTGTGATTGCCTGTGAAAGCTCCGAGCCGCTCTATACACTTCTACTTGATGGCATGTCTCATTATGAGAGCAACGAACCATCCATAAACGAGGCGTTCCGGCGCATTGAACTGCGAAATCAGGATCATCTGGAATTGCTTCGTTCCTTGCCTGACCATAGCTGTGATACGGTTTATTTTGATCCGATGTTTCGTGAACCGATGATGGATTCAAGTGCAATCAAGCCTTTACGGAACTATGCGAATGCCCATGCATTAGCGGAAGATAGCATTATAGAGGCGAAGAGAGTCGCCCGCAAGCGAGTGGTCATGAAAGAAAAACGCGGCAGCGCAGAGTTTGAAAGGCTTGGATTCCAGGTGCTGGATCGGGCGAATGCAAAAACCTTGTACGGAGTGATTAATGTTGATACCGGAAGTTAAAACAAAACCAAAGCTGCTGGTGCTGGTTGGACCGACAGCTGTAGGCAAAACAAGATTGAGCATTGAGCTGGCACAGGCTTTTAACTGTGAAGTCATTTCGGGAGATTCCATGCAGGTTTATCGTGAGATGGATATCGGAACGGCGAAAATAACGACGGAAGAAATGAAGGACATTCCCCATCATCTGATTGACATTCATGAGCCGGAATATCCGTATTCCGTAGCCGAGTTTCAGGAAAGCTGCACACGTTTGATTCCTGAAATTCATGCACGGGGTAAACTGCCCTTTATTGTGGGTGGTACAGGGTTGTACGTGGAATCAGTCTGTTATGGCTTCCAATTTTCGGACAGTGGTTCAGATGAAGCTTTTAGGGAAGAGCAGTTCAGTTATGCTCAGCAGCATGGGGCGCAGGCACTTCATAATCGGCTCAGGGAAGTTGATCCAGCCAGTGCGGATCGTCTTCATGCGAATGACCAGCGGCGAATTGTACGTGCGCTCGAAATCTTCCACCTTACAGGAGAGAAGTGGTCGGAGCAGCTGGCTGTTCAGAAAAAAGAGTCTCCGTACGATCTACTCATAATCGGGTTGACGATGGATCGCCAGAAGTTATACGCAAGAGTCGAAGAACGAATCGATCTGATGATCGAGCAAGGACTGGTCGATGAGGTAAAAGCGTTGATGGACCGCGGAGTCGCGCGAGGTCATATTTCTATGCAGGGCTTGGGATACAAGGAGATTGCAGCATATTTGCAAGGCGAAGTTAGCTGGGATGCTGCAGTAGAGTGGCTTAAAAGGGATACACGCCGCTTTGCGAAACGTCAGCTGTCCTGGTTCCGTCATATGAAAGATATTCAGTGGGTGGACATGACGGACACGGGAAATTTCGAAGGCCAGTATAAGCAAGTAAGTGAATTGATTACACATACATGGAATTAAACTTAGTCAGACGAAACCTCTACTTTTCAATGAAAAGCTGGAGGTTTTTTATTTTTTTAAGTAGGTAACCATATATGAAAAAAAGTATTCTCTCGATATGATTCAAATCGCTGATTTCAGGATAAGATTTAAGTGATCATTCTTCGGAAATTGAAGTTTTGAGATCGAAGGTAGGAGGAACTTGTCTGTTCCTGTGTGGAACCATTTAGTAGTAGTGTGATATTACTTAACACGGTATAACGCATTAAAACTTGTTTAGTGGGGGCTTGTTATACAGTTATTACATGAAATTTGTTCCTCTTTTGCAAATCTGTAAGGCAGTGTATAATGGATAAGTCTACTAATTTCATAGCTTCTCCTCTAGGAGATGTGAAAAAGGGACAAGGGGTTTTTGTGGATTATATGAAACTGTTCATGATATAATAGCACGAAAGCTACTCAGCGATATTGAATAATACTTACACTACGAATTCAAATGAACCAATGGGGGTACGGCTAATGAACAAGTCCATCAACATCCAAGATACGTTCTTGAACCAACTGCGGAAAGAAAACATTCCGGCTACGGTCTATCTGACCAATGGCTTCCAAATCCGCGGGACGATCAAGGCATTTGACAATTTTACGATCGTCATTGACAGCGACGGACGCCAGCAAATGGTCTACAAGCATGCCATCTCCACGTTCACGCCGCAACGCAGCGTATCGCTGATGCAGCAAGACAACGGCGGCGAAGCTTAAAAAATTCGAAACCTTTTCACACACCATTTCGTCTACAAGTATAGGTATTGAAACAGAGCAACCTAATAAGGGTTGTTCTTTTCATTCCGGGCAAAATAGGTTTAATATAAGCTTGTGCTCGCCAGAGAAATAGAAAACATGCAACTGAAAGGGAGTCAGGAGGTAACATGCCAAACGATCCGTTATCGAGGTCTAATAATCGCAACACCAATAACAAGTCAAACCAGAAAGCGAAACCTAAGACCTCTAAAAAGAAAAAAATTACGGGAAAACGCGTTGGATGGACTTTGTTTTTCACCGTGGCAATCGCCATATTTTTTGCATTAGCGGGGTATTTGTTTATTCTGATAAATGGTGAAAAATTGCTTAAGGCTAACATGAATAAAACAACGATTAACGAAACATCAAAGGTATATGATCGCAATGGAAATATTATGGGCGAATTGTCAATCAAAAAGCTCGAACCTGTGGAATCCGATGATATTCCGAAATTGGTCAAAGAAGCCTTTGTGGCTACAGAGGATAAACGATTCTATGAGCACCAAGGAGTAGATATCTGGTCCATTGGTCGTGCAGCCGTCAAAGATATCATGGCACGTTCCATGGTAGAGGGCGGTAGTACGCTGACCCAACAGCTGGCCAAAAATATGTTCCTATCACGTGACAAGACATTTTTCAGAAAAGCTACAGAGGTATCTATTGCAACTGCTCTAGAACGTACGTTTACAAAAGATGAAATTTTGACGATGTACCTGAATCGGATTTTCTTTGGCCATCAGCGTTATGGGATCAAGGCTGCATCGGAGTTTTATTTTGGAGAGAGTAATCTGAACGAACTTAAGCTGTGGCAGATTGCTACACTGGCTGCAATGCCTAAAGGCCCATCTGCTTATAATCCGCTGAGCAATCCGAATGATTCAAAGACTCGCCGTGGTGTAGTACTGCAATTAATGTATGAGCAAGGTTACATTACCGAGGCGGAGATGAACGAAGCGAAGGCCGTCGATTATAAATATACGCCACCGGAGAAAGATCGAAAGTATCAAGCCTTCATTGACTATGTGCTCCGTGAAGCAGAGCGTGTAACGGGCATGACAGAAGACGATCTCAATATTGGCGGTTTCAAAATCTATACGACAATGGACGCACAGGCTCAAACAGCTGTGGAGAATGCTTTCTCGGATGACAGTTTGTTTGAGGCAAGCAAGGATGATCAACAGGTTCAAGGTTCGATGGTCATTATGAATCATGAAAATGGTAGTCTTGTTGCCTTGTTAGGCGGACGAGATTATCAGACCAAAGGGTATAGCCGCGTAACGCAAAGCCGGAGACAGCCAGGATCAGCGTTTAAACCAATTGTATCCTACGCTCCGGCTCTCGAGACAGGACAATACAGTGCGAACTCTCCGCTGAGCAATGAGAAGCAGTGTTTCGGAAACTATTGTCCGGGTAACCTGCATGGATACTCTTCTACGATCAGCATGACCGATGCCATAACAAAATCGGAAAATATTCCTGCTGTATGGTTGCTGGATAAGATCGGGGTAAATACCGGAGTTGATTTTGCTAAAAGCGTAGGCATTCAGCTGACGGACCAGGACAAAAACCTGGCAATCGCTCTTGGTGGTCTCAGCAAAGGGACGAATACACTGGAGATGGCTCAAGCTTACAGCTCCTTTGCTAACCTTGGTGAGTATCAGCAAGCATATTCCATAAAAAGTATTGTGGATAGTAGCGATAAAACCATTTACAAACATGATAAATCAGAAACCAAACGTGTAATGAGCGAACAGAACGCTTATCAGCTTACACAGATGTTGCAAAACGTAGTAAATGACGGTACCGGACGCTCCGCTCGTCTGGATCGGCCAGTAGCTGGTAAAACGGGAACGGTGCAAAGTGGTATTGCCGGTAACAGCTCTAACCGTGACGTGTGGTTTGTCGGGTACACCCCTGAGTGGACTGGTGCTGTCTGGATGGGATATGACAACCCGGATGCAAAACATATGCTTAAGAACAGCAGTAAGCTGTCGGCAGCGTTTTTTGCCAAAGTCATGGGAGATGCATTAAAAGGTGTCCCTGTGAAAGAGTTCAAAACGCCAGCCGGCGGTCAGGCACCTCCTCCCGTGGAGGAACCACAGCAACCGACATTATCAGTGAGCGGATTGAATGGATCTTACGATCCATCTACGCAGACAGTTTCACTTAGCTGGACTGGAACGGGAGATGCGAATACGCAGTATCGTGTCTACCGGAAGGAGACTTCGGAAGCTCAGTTTACTCATCTAATCGACGCTGTTGGCTCAACAAGTGCGCAGGATTTAAGTGCGCTACCGGGGCTAACCTATGAGTATTATGTAACGGCTTATGATACGGCTTCCGGACAGGAAACCAGTCCATCTAATACCATTTCGCTTATGATCGAGGCTCAGGAGATTGATCCGCAACAACCAGATCCGGGTACAGATCCTGAAACAGGTACTGATCCTGAAGTGCCAGGCACGGATAATCCGGACAATGGAGCGGGCGCGGGCGATAATGGTAACCTGAATGGTAACAATGGTAATGGAAGCGAGAATGGCAACAATGGTAATGGTAATGGCAATAACGGAAACAACAGAAATGGTAATGGCAACAATGGTAACAATGGTGGATCGGGTCCTGGCAATGGTCAACCGGACGGTGGTGGTACTCCGCCAGGACAAGGAACGACTGATCCTGGAAGTGACGGCTCAAGTGATGGTGGAGATAGTACACCGGGTCAAGTCGTTACACCCCCAGATAGTGGAACCAGTGGAGACGGCGGAGGAGCGGAAGCTCCTTCTGCCCCTCAATCCGGTTCGGGAGGATAAGAAACCTATTTCACAATAGTATATATGTGTACTCAAAACAGCTTCCCGGTTCGCCGGTGAAGCCGTTTTTTGTTTTGCACGAACAAAAGGAAGGTTGCAATTCAATATCCAAGATCATGTGATACACATGAATAGCGACATAACAAGCTTAGTTTTGAGTGTATCCTTTAAATATGGTAAGCTGTAGCTATTCGTAATACGTTGTATAGAGCATATTCATAGTACTTGTTCTCTAGCAGACGTATAAATGTTCACCAATCCAAAATGCAGATCATAGATCTGCAGTCGGCAAAGAGGGGTTCGTATGAAACGGAAATTCGGGGATCGCGCAAACTGGCGCCGGATTACGAACCGACAATTTACATGCCGGTTCGTTCAGTCCAAAATTTTCACAGGTTACATTACGCTGTACACCATACAGGATTTGAAAGAACCTCTGTGGAAGACGTATGGAGGTACAACCTTCTGTATCGCTGACAAGGGATATTCCTGGCTACAGTATTATCCGAAGGGAGAACACTTTGTTGTTACAGCGATGTTTGATGATCAGCAGCAAATTGTAGAATGGTACATTGATACTTGCCGTAGCCAGGGAATTACGGACCAGGGCGTTCCGTGGTTTGATGATCTCTATTTGGACGTTGTTGTGCTGAAGGACGGCGAGATCTTCTTGCTGGATGAGGATGAACTTGAGGATGCCTTGTCTCGCAAACATATTACAACCGGAGATTATGATCTAGCGAACAAAACGGCAAAGGAACTGCTTCATGCCATTGATGCTCATGTGTTCCCATACTTTCAGTTATCACTGAAGCACAGACAAACGTTGTTTGAGAAAGGTGAGTTTCGCAAAAACATCCAGGTCTAAAACGAATTTTTTCTGACCGGAACTTTTCTTGTACATCCTTCTAATATCTGGACACCTGATAGAATACATTAATAATCAGGAGAGATCAGCCCGATAAAATAGAGGTGATGGCGAATGAACGGACGGGTCATGGCTGCAGGAGGACAACCGGGAGGCAGACCATCCAGGCAAATTAATGTGGTATTGCGTAACCAGGAACCTCAAATACTCGCTAAAGATGAAGCACTCTCGGTGCAAGCGGCTAAAAGTATAACAAAGCATGCGCATTTTCAGGAAATTCAGGGTGAACTTGAGCAACTGGTTGGACTCGAAAATATCAAAGATTTGGTGTTCGAAATTTATGCGTTTCTTCAGATTGCGCAGATGCGCTCCGAGGCAGGTCTGCTAAGCGGTGCACACGTGTATCATATGATCTTTAAAGGCAACCCCGGAACGGGTAAAACCACGGTAGCCAGAATCGTAGCCAAAATGTTTCAGAAGATGGGCGTTTTGAACAAAGGACATCTTATTGAAGTGGAACGTGCTGACCTTGTGGGGGAATATATTGGTCATACGGCTCAGAAGACCAGAGATTTAGTTAAGAAAGCCCTTGGTGGCATTTTGTTTATCGATGAGGCATACAGTCTGGCTCGCGGCGGGGAGAAGGATTTTGGCAAGGAAGCGATCGATACACTTGTAAAATCAATGGAGGACCATAAAAACCAGTTTATTCTGATCTTGGCGGGATACTCGGAAGAAATTGATTTTTTTCTTCAAACGAATCCGGGTTTGCCTTCCCGCTTTCCGATTCAGGTTGAATTTCCAGACTATACGATTGACCAGTTGATCCAAATCTCGGAGATTATGGCCAAAGAGCGTGATTATATTTTGATGCCGCAGACCATACTCAAGTTAAAGCAACATCTTCTTCAGGAAAAGAATGATTCGTTGCATGCGTTCAGTAACGCAAGGTATGTAAGGAATGCAATCGAGAGATCAATTCGGCATCAGGCGGTTCGTTTGCTGGAGCAGTACTCGGATGGAAGTCCGGGTAAGCTGGAGCTGATGACTATTCGTACGGAGGATTTGAAGTTTGAACGAAAGTAAGCGATAATAACCTTTTAACAGAGCCGGCCGGGCTAACCGGTTCGGCTTTGACTATGCCACGGAGCTTTCGTGGTTTAATGTATTTATACGAGCAGGGGAGTGGGGATATATATGACAATTGGTACGCACGATACAGATACAACCAAAAAAGACCGAGCAATATTAGTCAGTCTGGTTACCGATGAAGTGAAGCGTTCAGGCATTAATCATGAGTATTCAGTACAGGAGCTTGTGAAGCTGGCTGAAACCGCAGGAGTTGAAGTTCTCAGTATATTAACTCAAAACCGGGAAACAAGGGATACGAAATGGTTTATCGGTAAAGGTAAAGTGGAGGAACTTCGTCTGGTTGCGGACGAGTTGGGAGCAACGACAGCAATATTTGATCAGGAATTATCTGGCGCCCAGGTCCGAAATCTGGAAGAGGCTTTGGATCTGAAAATTATTGACCGTACACAGCTGATTCTCGATATCTTTGCACAGCGTGCCAGTACACGAGAAGGCATTATTCAGGTGGAACTGGCGCAACACAGCTACTTGTTGCCACGTTTGTCGGGGCACGGTAAAAATCTATCACGACTTGGCGGCGGAATCGGGACAAGAGGCCCGGGTGAGAGCAAGCTGGAGACAGACCGTCGTCATATCCGGGGACGAATCGATGATCTAAAGCGTCACCTTGAAGAGGTCACACGTTATCGTAAACTGCACAGAGAGCGCCGTAAAAAAGCAGGGATTATTCAAGTTGCTTTAGTAGGTTACACGAATGCAGGTAAATCAACGTTGTTGAAGCAGTTAACCGCTGCAGATGTATATATTCAGGATCAGCTGTTTGCTACGCTCGATCCAACATCACGTACGATGGAGCTACCGAGTGGTAAAGAAATTGTACTGACAGATACCGTTGGTTTTATTCAGAATTTACCTCATGATCTGGTTGCGGCTTTCCGCGCGACACTGGAAGAAGCGAATGAAGCTGATCTGATTTTACATGTTGTAGACGCTTCATCCGAAATGCGTGACGATCAGATGAGCACAGTTAATACCATTTTGCAGCAACTTGGTGCAGGGGACAAACCTCAGCTTGTTCTGTATAACAAAAAAGATGCCTGCACGCCGGAACAACTGCAGATGCTTCCTTTGGATAAAAAGCATATTAAAATAAGTGCACTTGATGAATCGGATTTGATCAAGGTTCGTGAATTGATTCAGGCCGAACTGACAGGCGATACGAAGCAATTCCGTATTCCGGCGGAACGTGGGGATCTGACATCTGTACTCTATAAAATCGGAGACGTTGTAGGAACGGAATATGATGAGAACGATGTCATCTATCAAGTTGAGTTACAAAAAGGTGAGTATGAGAAGTATGCATATTTACTTGAAGATTTCATCGAACTGTAATATTCATGACATATTAATGTGATAAGTTGACACGAGAATTGATTCGAATGCGTCAGTTTCGTGCTATAAAAGGGGAATGAAGCAAGATGGCAAGGTTTGATTCAACTATTCTAGAACTTCAACATCAGGTGGAACGTCAGATTGAGGGACAACTTCATCAGATTGATCGTATTGTAGATCACAATCAATGGAAGGTAATTGATGCCTTTCAGCGCAGAAAAGTAAGTGATTATCATTTTTCCGGCTCCACGGGGTATGCCTATAACGATCGCGGACGTGAGGTCCTCGACGAGGTGTATGCGGATGTGTTTGGTGCAGAAACAGCACTGGTGCGTCCTCATTTTGCCTCAGGAACACACACGATAAGTACGGCTCTGTTCGGCGTATTGCGTCCAGGAGACGAACTATTGTACATCACAGGTAAACCCTATGACACATTACATAAAGTAATTGGCAAACCTGGTGATGGAACGGGGTCTCTCCGTGATTTCGGGGTTGGGTATGCAGAAACTGAACTTACAAATGCAGGACAAGTGGATTGGGAAGCGGTGGAGAAGTCTATTACGCCAGCAACGAAGGTTATAGGCATTCAGCGTTCTCGCGGCTACGACTGGCGTTCTTCGTTTACAATTGCGGAAATTGCAGATATGGTGGCACGTGTTAAATCGTTGAAACCAGACGTTATCGTATTTGTAGATAATTGTTACGGCGAATTTACGGAAGAACGCGAACCTACAGAAGTAGGTGTGGACTTGATGGCAGGTTCGTTGATCAAAAATCCTGGTGGTGGGCTAGCAGAAACCGGAGGATACATATGTGGTAAGGAGAAATATGTACAACTGGCAGCGTATCGTTTGACTGCACCTGGTATTGGGGGAGAGGTCGGTGCTATGCTGGGGACAACCCGAGGCATCTACCAAGGACTTTACATGGCTCCAACCATTGTTGGTCAAGCGATTAAAGGAAGTATTTTTGCTGCGGCAATGTTTGCTGCATCCGGATTCGTCACCAAGCCTGCGTGGGATGAGCCGCGTACTGACCTGATTCAGGCGGTGCAATTCAGCTCTGCGGAGCATCTAATCGCCTTTGTGCAAGGCATTCAGCAAGCAGCAGCTGTGGATAGCCATGTTGTGCCTGAGCCTTGGGATATGCCTGGATATGAGCATCCTGTCATTATGGCGGCAGGTACGTTTATCCAAGGAGGAAGCTTGGAGTTATCCGCTGACGCACCGATTCGTGAGCCTTTTATCGGTTATATGCAAGGTGGATTGACTTACTCTCATGTTAAATATGGCGTTTTGATGGCATTACAAGCGATGAAAGATCGTAAATTATTGTGAGTTTATCTAACATGTCATTGACACTTTGTAACAACTAAATGTACAATAGGGTCAAGAATAGATGACTGGAAGGTTGATGAACATGGGCGACGAAATTCGCAGAAATATGGCCTTATTCCCGATCGGTATCGTAATGAAACTTACCGATCTGTCCGCGAGACAGATTCGTTATTATGAGCAGCATAGTCTGATTGTTCCTGCAAGAACTTCAGGGAATCAGCGTTTGTTTTCTTTTAACGATGTTGAGAGATTGCTAGAGATTAAAGCTCTGATTGAAAAAGGAGTTAACATTGCAGGTATTAAGCAAGTGATGAATCCTGTCTCGAAAGAGTCTGAAGAAGCAACGGTGATTACGCCGGATACGGAAGTTAAACGTAGAGAACTGTCCGATACGCAACTGCACCGCTTGCTGAAGCAACAGCTGGTGTCAGGCAAAAGACCAGGTCAAGTATCTCTCATCCAAGGTGAACTTTCTCGTTTTTTTAATAAAAAATAATCGGTTCACCTAACGAGGCGGGTGAGGTAAATTTCAAACTTCTGATGTCAGACTCCTTGACCCGTGGAACATTCTAATGTACAAATATAACATGCAAGCCAAATACGCAGATAAGAAAGGGAGAGGAATCATGAGTTACACAAAAGAAGACATTCTCCGCATCTCCAAAGAAGAAAACGTACGATTCGTTCGATTGCAATTCACCGACTTGCTGGGAGCGATTAAAAACGTTGAGATTCCTGTAAGCCAGTTAACTAAGGCTTTGGATAACAAAATGATGTTTGATGGTTCTTCCATTGAAGGTTATGTTCGTATCGAAGAATCCGACATGTACCTCTATCCGGATCTTGACTCTTGGCTTATTTTCCCATGGGTATCGGATAATCGCGTCGCACGTTTGATCTGTGACGTATATCTGCCAGATGGCAACCCATTCCCAGGAGATCCACGTGGCATCTTGAAGCGAAACCTGAAGGAAGCCGAAGAAATGGGATTCACTTCCTTTAACGTTGGTCCTGAACCAGAATTCTTTTTGTTCAAAACCGATGAAAAAGGAAATCCAACAAACGAACTGAATGACCAAGGTGGGTATTTCGACCTTGCACCAACTGATCTTGGTGAAAACTGTCGTCGTGATATCGTTATTACGCTTGAAGAAATGGGCTTTGAAATCGAAGCTTCTCACCACGAGGTAGCTCCTGGTCAGCATGAGATCGACTTCAAATATGCGGATGCATTGAAAGCGGCAGACCAGATCCAAACGTTCAAACTCGTTGTTAAAACGATTGCACGTCAGCATGGACTACATGCTACGTTTATGCCAAAACCATTGTTTGGTATGAACGGTTCCGGTATGCACTGTAACCAATCCTTGTTCCGTGGCAATGAGAACGCTTTTGTTGACGAGTCGGACGAGCTGGGCCTGAGTAGCACTGCACGTCACTTCATGGCTGGAACGCTGAAGCATGCACGTGCGTTTGCCGCAATCACTAACCCGACTGTGAACTCATACAAACGTCTTGTGCCAGGTTACGAAGCACCATGTTACGTAGCATGGTCTGCAAGTAACCGTAGCCCAATGATCCGTATTCCAGCTTCACGCGGTCTGAGTACTCGTGTTGAGGTTCGTAACCCGGACCCAGCCGCTAACCCTTACCTCGCTTTGGCTGTTTTATTGAAAGCGGGTCTGGACGGAATCAAACGTGAGCTTTCCTTACCAGCTCCGATTGACCGCAACATCTATATCATGTCAGAAGAAGAGCGTGTGGAAGAAGGCATTCCTAGCTTGCCAGCTGACCTGAAAGAAGCATTGAACGAATTGATTCGCAGCGAAGTCATCTGTGACGCTCTCGGCGACCACGCCCTGGCTCACTTCTACGAGCTCAAAGAAATTGAGTGGGACATGTATAGAACACAAGTCCACCAATGGGAACGCGATCAATATATCACGTTGTACTAATCGAAAAAACCTTGTAACTATGGGGTTTTGAAGAAATGAGCCGGGGGACGTTTTGAGGGAAGTGCACTTCTATTGAGGTTGCGTCCCCAAACGTCCCCCGGTTTTTGATTTTCTGATTGAAAAATACGGGAAGAGTACTCTTCATATTTATCAATGTTACGCTTTTCTAACTTCTTGGAAATATGAGCATACACATCTGATGTAATTTGCACACTGCCATGCCCGAGCTACTCTTGTACAAATTTATATCAGCTCCAGCTTCGAGCATGATCACGGCATAGGTGTGTCTCAAGGAATGAATTGTTAATTCCTCACTCAAACTCGCTTTTCTCAAAATTCTCTTTGAAGCATTAGAAAATGATATCCGACTACTCCAGAACAACAACCTCACCTTTTCGCAATCCTGTTTCAATATTCAGTGGATACAGTACAAGGACAGCTTTGCCAGAAAATTCGGACTAAAAAAGCTTTTATTGAAAAAATTATTCTAATGACAGAGAATATGAGGCAGTTTCTATTACAGATTGCATTGTCTACAATTTAATTTAGAAAATATAATTAGAGGTGACTTCACTGGAATAGTTGGTGAGGTTTTATTTTTTTAGACAATAGATTGAAATTATATAACATAAAAGGTTTTTGGAGAGGGTTAATATCTGTCTGTTTTGTTGCACAGTTATAATTAAACAATTTATAATGATAAATTTAAAATTCTCAATTTACATATAAAATTGTATAGGTTCATTTAATATGTATGTTTATATTAAAAAAATTACATATACCAAATAAAAGTGTATTTTATATTTTTTATATAATTAAATAATAGAAGTGGGATTTTAGCGACAAATAAAGACAAATAAATACAAAAAAAGCCTATTTCTTATTTCGGAATAATCGCTGATAATAAGAAAGCTCTTGAATATATTTGGAGTGCAAAGTGAGGTGTTGCAAGAAAAGATGGAAATTAGTGTGAGGACTTAAATTTGATAAAAGGGCAGGGGAAGCTCAAAATGTATTGGAAAAGAATATTGTCTCTCATTGTAACATTCTTATTAATGTTAAGTTCACTTAATATTAATGTAGTTAGAGCGGCAGAAGACAATGACAATAAAAAACAGAGTAATCGAGTATTTGTAGGTACCTTGCATTACTTAGTTTTAGGTAGAGACGGTTCAGTATGGTCGTATGGGCATAACTCAAATGCGCAATTAGGACGCAAGACAACTACGTATTTTGGCGGGTTGGAAGTAATACCGAATTTGAAAAATGTTGCTGATATTTCAGTAGGAGAGCTCAGTAGCTATGTGATTACAGAAGAAGGAAAAATATTAACTTGGCAGGGGACAAATACTAGCAATTCTCTTATTGAGATAGAGTTAAAAGATGTGAAAAGTATTCAGGAAGGAAAGGATATTAAGGCAGCTCTTACTAACGATGGTCTAGTTTACACTTGGGGAACAAATACAGTAGGACAACTTGGATTGGGTGACACAGAATCACGCTCAAAACCTACGTTAGTACCTGGTTTAAAAGATGTGGTTGAAATCGCTGTAGGTGGATCTACAATGTATGCACTTACTAAAGAAGGCTCAGTGTGGGGCTGGGGGGCAAATTCGTACTCAGAATTAGGGAATGGAAGCACAAATAATAGCCTAACTCCTACACGTGTTGAATTTCCGGTTAAAATTAAACATGTATATCTAAATTATTATCATGACAAAGGTTATGGTGCCGCAATTGATGTTAATGATAATGTTTGGATGAATGGGATATATCACGCAAGTGTTCTCTCATATAACCCTTCTTTAAAACCAGCAAAAATTGAAAAGCTTTCTTCAATCAAACAACTGTCTTTAGGTAAAACACACATGCTAGCTCTAAAAAATGATGGAAGCGTTCTTTCATGGGGCAATAACAGTTCTGGACAACTAGGTAATGGTACTACAAATAGTAATTCTTCTCCCCAACTAGTTCCTGGATTGAAGGATATTAATTCTATCTCTGCTGGTTTTGTTATGAGTGCTGCTATTGATAATAATTCCAATCTTTACATTTGGGGGCAAGTTCCTATATATGGGGAAATGCCTATTGTGAGCAGTCCTCAACGTATTTCAATTGATGATGAGCCTCTTGAAATACCAGCTAACTTAAAACTTAAAATAAAAAATAGTTCCTCAGTACAGTTGTCGTGGAGTCCTTTATCAGAAAAAGGTTCCAAATGGGATGGCTTTAATATCTATCAAAATAGTAAACTGATTGGCACGACAAAAGAGAATGAATTTATAGTGAACAATCTTAACCCAGATGAGGAATACAATTTCTATGTTACAACCAAAGGTACTTCTGGTGTGGAGTCCAAAAATAGCAATGTGGTAAAGAAAGTGGCTATTAATCGTTTCAGGTATAACTATGATTCAGCCGGGCGCCTAACAAGCATTGAATTTACCTCAGGTAAGAAGATTGCATATGTTTATGATGCCAATGGAAATCTGATTAAAACAACAGTGACTACTCCTTAAGAAGCAAACGTATTCGAAATAAAATAGCTGGTTAAAACACACACACTATTGAACGGGGAGAACATTTTGAAGCAATCTATTACAAAAAAATATATTTCCATCCTGCTTATCGTGTCCGTATTTTCAGGACTTTTTGGAAATTGGATACCGGCTACTACATACGCGGCAGAGAAAAATGACCAAGATGTTTCTACAGGCCAAAATCCTTCTCCATTAGAATCCCTTTCTCTGATTGCTGAGCAATTTGACAGGACAGAAGGATTTATCCAAAGCTACTTGGATCAAGGCTACACATTAAATGAAGTCATCGGTGCTTTATATAAAGCTAGAGACGAACAGATTGGATTTGATGAAGCCTTGCAGGCAGTACGCCCGCAGGAAGTGAATGAATCCGCTACGGTCACGAGTGATGTTTATACAGATTCCGCTGTGGCTGACGAAACTCCAATTACGGGTGTGGAAGCCGATCAATCCAGCATTATGCAACGGTATGAAACGTTCGCAGTGGAAGAGGAACTGACTGCCCCGCCAGATACCGACCTTGAGAAAGAAAACGAACCGAAAGAAGAAGAAGAAAAAAAAGCTGAGGGTGAGGAGAAAGAACAGGTCGATCCAGATGGCCAATCGGAAGGTGCAAAAGAGCCTGAAGAAACAGCACCACCGACAGAAACTACAACGGATGATGAAAACGCACCTCAAACGAATCAGGATGTAGGTGAAGAACCGACAGTACCTTCAAGCGAAAATACTTCTACTCTTGAAGGAAAGCCGGCTGTTGAGTCCAAGGAAACACCCTCATCACAAGGAAGTGTAGAAAGTACATCTCCTACGTCGATGGAATCGAAGTCAGAACCGAAGAATATCTCGGAAAAAGTATCCAAATCTGATCTTGCAAAAGGATTAGCAAAAGAGACAAAAGATACTTCTGTAAAAAATAAAAAGGAATCTGAGTCATCATCACCATCAAAGCAAAAATCAAAATCAGATGTAAAACCACTTGCAGGACAAACGAGTATCCCAGATCCAGGGAAACATATCGCGGAAAAAGCACCAGTGTATACTAAAAAGTCGTTTAACGAGGCTCCGTATACCGTCGGTGAAAACGGAGAAACCATCTCGAACATGAGTGGTGGTCTGATGTTGGAGCATGTCGATGCGTCTTTGCCTGGACGTGCGGGAATGTCCTTTGCATTGGAAAGGCAATATAACTCGAATGCGGCCCAGTTTTATGATCCGGCTGTGGGAACGAATACATACGAGTATCCGGTCTACAATTATTTTCTCAGCTATCAAGCAGTAAAGAAAAAAATCATAACCAAATATTACGTAAAATACAAACTTAATAAGTGGGTTCATGAAGATTATAATGGCGATGGAATTAAAGATAATGAAACGAGTGTGCTGGAAACCCCAACTATACTACAAGGCACGTATACGACAGAAGCCGAGGCCCGCAAAGCGGCAAGTACACAAATCGCTTTTTGGAATCCATCGGAAAGCCGCACGGAGCAACAAACACGTAGTGGAAGTCTCAGTAGTCTACCTTCGAGTATTAGTTACAATCAAGGTGGATTTAGTGGGACATTAAACAAATCAGGCAGTGCTCAGGTTATTTCTGGCCAATATCAACCTGCACGTACGATTACTGCTCCAACACAGACGTGCACGAACTCCATTCCAGGAAAATATGACTCCAAAGGTGTCTGGACTCAGACAGGTTCAGGTAGCCCATGTCCAGATACGAAAACAGCGACCGTTGAGGGCAAAGCAATTACGCTTACCCGTTCCTCGGTGACGGCTACGAAAGCTTGTCCATCACCAGATAAATCGGTAGCGAACTATGTGTGTACTAAAACATGGGAAGCACGTTATAACGGGTCCGTATCCGTTCCAGAATCAGACACCCGAGTATATTCTCAATCTTATGTCGGAAGTGTCGTTAAGCCTGGGCAATACTCTCAACAGCGTTATGATTCTTGGATTGCAGGTAAGGCTCCATATCAGTATCGTTATGCTTACTCTGTCCGAGAACAGCCTTGGGTTGAACAAGAAGTAACAGAAGGTCCGGCTGAATCGATCACGCTATACACGGATGGTACACCCGATTGGTCAGCAGTTAACGATTTGAAAAATAACGTAAATAGTAATGCTGGAATAGGGATCTCTACTTCAATGGATAGTAGTTACAACTATTACTTGGCCTCAAATCCATCTGCAGAGATACGAGCTTATCAAGTAGGTAGTAACTTTGATGTCACCTACTACAACAAAACGGTTCCTGCCGCCGCAGACAAACGAGCACCACTTGGTAAAGGCTGGTCATGGAAACTACCTTTCACCGAAACGGAGAATGGCAAATCGTATATGAACATGGCAGATGGTGGCCGCTATGAAATTGCAGGGAATACGCTTAAAGGGTATGACTGGGAAGGTATTACCGTGAATCCAGATACCTCGATAACGGTAAATGGAGAAGGCTCATCATTAGTCATGACTGCTGCAGATGGCTTAACCAAGCAATATTTTTCTGCGGATGGACGCCTACTCCAGATTTCTGATGGGCAGAAAAATGATGTTCAATTTTTCTATGAAAATAACTCGGTATATAACAGCAAATTGTTAACCCAAGTGAAGGATGCTATAGGTAATACAATCCGTATCAGCTATAGTTCTTCAGCTGTAACGATCATGCAAGGAAACCGTACAGTCACGTATAACAAACAGACGAAAAATGGCATAGAACTCCTCGATTCGGTCATCGATCCGCTGGGACGAAAAACAACGTATTCTTACAAACTGGCTGATGCCAAGTTTAACCTGCCTGGATTCAGCCCGGAACGTGCGGCACTTAATCCGTACGCTTTGCTGACATCTGTACAACATAACACAGGCGCCAAAACGTTCTATGAATATGAGAATGGAACAGTTAAGCGATACATTGGTGAAGATTCGTTCAATGATGCCTATCGTGTGTTTTCTCGTAAAGATCAGATTACGTATGAAAATGGGTCAACAGAGGATTTCAACCGTCAGACTTATAGCTACACTTCAGATATAGGAGCAACATTTTCAAAAGACACAACGTTTTCTGTGTCAGTGAGCAATGGTTTAACCAATTCGCAATATAAATACCGTAAGGATTTTATTAATAATGATACACCAGCCCAGTTCTATCTGGATGGGACCATGGTTAGTGCAGAGGGTAAGACCCAAACAACAACCAATACCTATGGTAAAACCGTCAAAGGGCGTAGTTATGCTGCACCAACACCAACGGTAACTACAGTAACGGATAACCAAGCAAAGGACGTCTTAACAACCACCGTACAGTTGGATGACTACGGCAATATCACCTCGGTAACGGATGCAACGGGACGCACCACCACCAGTACTTATGATGATACCAGACACTGGTTAACGAGTGTTACCGACATGGTGGATGCAACCAACAAGAAGTATACGGCTCTTACACGGGATAACCTGGGTAACATTAAGCAAATTGTGAACCGTAAAGACAGTGCCAGTGGTGAACTGTTGACACAGGCTGACTACACCTACGATGCTTTCGGTAACTTGTTAACTCAACGAATCTCGGATGGCAAACAGGAAAGAATTGCGACGCTTGAATATGATGGTCGTTATCAACATGCATATCCTACTCGTCTAAGTATGATGGTGACGGATGTGGACGGTAAAACAACACCAGTAAACATATCGTCTGAATATGATACGACTACAGGTAATTTAATCTCTTCCACGGACGCAGAGCAGCGTACAACCAAGTATCATGTGGATGAGATTGGCCGTACTATCGAAGTAACACAAACGGATGGAACAACGCTCCGTGCGGATTACGATGATATCAATAATACGATCAAAGTGACGGATGAGCTTGGTCAGCAGCGATTGAACAAATGGAATTCACTTGGTCAGGCGATTGAGAAAGGTTATTTCTCAGGAAACAACTATGTGGTGTCACAGCGTACCGGATATGACCCGTATGGCCGGACTGCTTGGATAGACGATGCACTGGGAAATCGCACACGGAATACGTATGACAGCTGGAGCCGTGTTGTGATGACCACGGGAGCCGATGGTACGGCAACAGCGATGAAATATGATGATGTAGCTCGCACAGTAACTAGTATTGATGCTGAAGGTTATATTCAGATTTCGACCTACGACAAATGGGGCAAAGGTATCAAGACTGAAGAGAAAACGCAGTTGGATCAGGTAATCCGTACACTCACAATAAATAAATACGACAACATTAGTGGTAATTCGTTGGAACAAACTGACGGCAACGGCAACATAACTAGGTTCAACTATGATGTGATGGGGCGTCTTCGCCAAGTAACCAGCGCCAATGGCGAACAGATACAATATTCCTATGACATGGCAGGTAATTTGCTTAAAACAATTGATCCAGCGGGCAACATAAAAGAGAATATTTATGATCAGTTTAATCGTCGCATTCAGACCAATGACAAGTTAGGCAATAGCACGAAAAGTTACTATACGCTTGGTGGTAACCTGACGAAGTATATAGATCGCAACGGCAATACCTTTACGTATGAGTATGACCTGCGCGGTAACCTGATTAGTAAAGCGAGCACGGATGAAACAATTAGCTATGGCGTAAATACTATAGGTAAACGCACGAATATGACAGATCGCACGGGTACAACAAGTTATCAATATGATCCAGCAACAGAGCAATTGACAAAAATGACCTATCCGGATGGACTTACTACAGAGTTCACCTATGATCTGAACGGTAACCGGACAGAGATGAAGGGGCCATTTAATAACACGGTTTACTATACGTATGATACAATGAACCGAATGACATCGGTCGGTACAGCAAAGGACACCCCGGATGCGCAGTACACGTATTATCAAAATGGACTTTTAAAATCATCTCAATTACAGAATGGTTTGAATGATCGCAAAACGTATAACGGTCTGGATTTGGTGGGGCTTGAGCAAGTGCGGGATCAAGCTACGCTCGCTGTATATAGCTACAGTTATGATAACAACAAAAATATAATACAGCGTGTGCAGAAGGGCGTTCAAGATGACTTTACTTATGACCAGCTCGATCGCATTATTACGGCAAGTGGTAATAACGAGCAGTATATATATGATAAACAAGGTAACCGCCTGACAATGCAGTCCGACAAGGAAGTTAACGTGATCAACAGCGAGTATCAATACGATGCACGCAATCGTTTGACTCAAGTCACCACAGAAGCGGCCACAGTAGGCTATGAGTACAATGGTGAAAATCTCCTCGTTGAGCGCACCGAGAAGGGTGTGACCACACGTTACTATTATGACGATGGAGGTCAGATCATTGCTGAAGCTGAAGTGCGTAATGGCACACCAGTGTTAAAAGCGAACTATATTCGTGGAACAAAACTGGAAGCTATTTCATATGAAGATGGAAGCAAGTCGTACGTTCAAGCTAACGGACATGGGGATATTATAGAGCTACGAGATGCAAATGGCACGTTACTAAACAAGTATCAATATGATATGTGGGGCAATCTAGAGTCGAAAGAAGAGAAAGTTTACAACCCTTTCCTATACTCGGGAGAGTTATGGGATAATACTACGCAATTGCAGTATTTACGGGCACGGTGGTACGATCCCAATACAGGAAGGTTTATTAATGAGGATACATTTGAGGGGAAACTGGATGATCCATTAAGCCAAAACTTGTATACTTATGTAGCAAATAATCCATTAACAAGGTGGGATCCTTCAGGATACGACTATTCATTGCCAAGTACAAAAAAATTCAAAGAACTATCAATGAATAAAGGATATATAAATCAACTTAAATATTTGTTTGACAAACTCCCAATCAATCAGTATTCAGGTTACGATGGACTTCTAAATGCAGCTCAAAAATCTAATCTCGAAGGCTTGAAAAAGGCTTTTAATATGGGAAGCAAGGAAACTAATAAAGTTATTGAAATCCAAGGGCTTGCATTACGTAATGATGGATGTAGTTATTTGATAAACGGTTGCGATGGTGGAGAGGCTAAAATAACGCATTTTAGCAAAACCAGTTTGACTGTAACCCATGTCGATACTAAAGGGAAAGCAAGTCTTATTGATGTATTCAAAGATAGAGACGGCAATGTTGTAAATGCAAAATTGATACTCACAGCCAGTATCAATCCTAATAATTGGACCAACGTGGGTAATGTAGATTCTTGGCTTCTTAGACAGGGTTATTATCCGGTGTATTCTGGTGATGCTTTTACTGGAGATATGTATAAATTCAAGGTCGTCACAATGGATGGAGTAAAAGTGGGAGAAATTCACATGGAGCAACCTAAGTATACCCGCAATCCCAAAACACAAATCGGGACATTTTTAAAACATTTTCACTATAATGATGATAACCATCACTATTATGGAGGATAATAATTCATGAACCTTCACAGTTTTTCATTTGAAATAAATAAGAATTCGCTTAAACAAACGTTGGAGATCATCAACGTATTTTATCAAAAGGATACCAATATTGGTTTTGTATTTTACTGTAACTCATACGAGATTTCTCAAAAATTAGGTAGAAATTACGATATTTCACTCCAAACATGCTTGCTCCCTTTTAAGGAATTAAGAACTGAAACGGGAAATGCAGATTGTTTTATTGTCAAAGATTTCAGTGAGATTGAGATGATAGTTAAAAATGAGAGATGTACTATTAATGGTATTGTTTTTGACCAAATTACATCACAAATAAAATACGGTTTTAGAATTTTTGAGAATGTTGATTTTTATGAACTATATATTGTGAATCTTAACGAGAGAAACTTTGAACAAATATTGTATGAGTTAACACACCTCGAAGGTGTCGAGGCGTTAGATTAATTCAGCGGTGATCCTTTGGATAATTACGATCAATGCGATCTACAGATTTAAAAGCTAGTTTTCAAAATATAATGTACCCTATTAAGATGAAGAATCTCAAAAAATTTATCTTAATAGGGTATTATATTTATAATGAATGCGGTACCACATTCGAGTTACGTCGTCAATGTATTAGATTAGGGACTGGTATTCAGAATTTCAAATATATTATGGGCTTGAAAAGGGCAAATTTTGATCTATATGCAGATGAGTTACTAAAGGATCCATCAACAGATTGGAGAACGTTACCAACACGCCGAAAGATTGGCTGTGTGCAGTATAGAAACTTCAAATTATCACTAGAGGATGACCAGAAACACAATTATGAGCTTCTGCTTGCCTATTGTATTGAACCTTTTGTCAAAAGGCTGGATGAATTAAAACAGTTAGACACAATTCCATCATATATATCACATTGTACTAATTCTCAAATACCTATGCCACTTGGCGTGAGTTTTTTTTCTTTTTGTGGGTAAATGAATTACAAATCAAAGGAGGAGATGAAGAAAGTTCGATTAAACAATATTCACTACTCAATGAGGTCATATACTGTTAATTTCATTGTATGAAAAATTCACATTAGATGTTATACATAAACACGCTAAAGGGGTATGATAGAACATCACAGAGCCTCTCATTAACTTGCTCAAACATGTATTTTGTTTCAAATGTATGTTGATAGTTTCATATATAAAAGATATAATTAATTTGATTTTGAACAATATAATTTTTAGAAATTAATTGGAGATGATATTTTTGGAACAACAAGCGAAACAACTTGTGAGTACACAACGTACGTTTTTTAATACAGGACAGACTAAACAAGTGGAGTATCGGATTCAGGCTTTGCAAAACTTGAGAGAAGGAATCGAGAAGTACCAGCAACGTATTCTGGATGCGCTTCGTGCTGATCTTAATAAATCAGAGGCTGAAGGATATGGCTCGGAGATTCGCATTGTATTGGGTGAATTGGATTACACGCTGGAACATCTGCGTGAGTGGGCTACACCTCGTAACGTTCCAACGAGCTCTGCAATGCCAGACGCGGCTAGTACGATTTACCCTGAGCCTTATGGAGTTGCTCTGATTATCGCGCCTTGGAATTATCCGTTCCAACTGGCGTTTGGGCCGCTAATCGGTGCAATTGCTGCAGGGAACTGTGCTGTGATCAAACCTTCTGAGCTTACACCAGCGACGTCTCGTTTAATTAACGATCTTATCCAGGACATATACCCTGAGGAGTACATTGCTGTTATGGAAGGAGAAGTTGAAACGAGTACAGCACTGCTTAATGAGAAGTTCGATTATATTTTCTTTACAGGCAGCACAGGGGTTGGTCGTATTGTCATGAAAGCTGCAGCAGAGCACTTAACTCCAGTGACGTTAGAGTTAGGCGGTAAAAGTCCAGCCATTGTGCATCAGGATGCTGATCTGAAACTGGCAGCACAACGTCTTGTGCGCGGTAAATTTCTGAATGCAGGTCAAACCTGTGTTGCACCGGACTATTTAGTAGTAGATGAACAGGTACATGATCAACTCATCGAGGAAATCAAAGCCGAGGTTCGCGATAAATTCGGGGATGATGTGATGCAAAATAAGGATTTTCCTCATATCGTTAACACACGTAACTTTGATCGTTTGACCGCTTTCCTTACGAATGGCAAAACTTTAATGGGAGGGCGTTCGAATCGGGATCAGCTTATGATTGAACCGACTGTTCTTGGCGATATCGATTGGGATTCACCGGTAATGCAGGAAGAGATCTTTGGACCTATTCTGCCCGTATTTACGTATCGTGATCTGAATCCAATGCTCAATGAAATTGTTCGTCGGCCTAAACCACTTGCTTTGTATTTATTTACTGAAAATGAAGCTTTACAGGAGCAGGTATTGAATCAGGTTTCTTTTGGTGGAGGCTGTATTAATGACACTCTATCTCACATGACCTCGCATTATTTGCCATTTGGGGGTGTGGGAGAGAGTGGCATGGGTTCTTACCATGGACAACAAAGCTTTGAAGTATTTTCACATCATAAAAGCATTCTTAAACGCACTAAATAATCTCTTGTTCAGCGCATTCAATTATTAGAGTAGTTGGTTAGTAAATGATATGCCCCAATTATTAAACCAAAAGAAAGAGGTTGTCCTGTTAATCAGGGCAACCTCTTTCGTATTCTATCAGGTAGAACGTATTAGCAATTTAATAAACTAATATGCATTAATGAATATCGCGGAAAAGACCAATGACCTTGCCTAGAATACTAACGTGTTTCAACCGCAATGGTTCCAATGTTGCATTTTCCGGTTGAAGGCGAATGTGATCCTTTTCCTTATAAAAAGTCTTCACTGTTGCTTCATCGTCCTCAGTCATGGCAACGACAATGTCCCCATTATCAGCAGTTTGTTGCTGACGAACGATTACATAGTCTCCATTAACAATACCCGCTTCAATCATACTGTCTCCAACAACGGAAAGCATAAATACTTTCTGTTCCCCTACATAATGTGTAGGAAGAGGGAAATAGTCTTCAATATTTTCAGTTGCCGTAATCGGCACACCAGCTGTTACTTTACCCACGACCGGAATTCGTGCAACGCTGTGGGCGAACTGATGAGAATGCTCAGACTCTTCCTGGCTTAACAATTCAATCGCTCTTGGTTTGGTTGGGTCACGTCTAATTAACCCTTTCTTCTCCAAACGATCCAAGTGTCCATGCACTGTGGAACTGGAAGCCAGTCCAACGGCTTCGCCAATCTCTCTTACGGAAGGAGGATACCCCTTCAAACGGACTTCATTTCGTATAAACTCCAGGATAGCCTGTTGCCTGCTGGATATCTTCGACATACCGTATCAACCCCATTTTAGTAACGTTTGGGAAAATTATAACATAGAACCTCCGTTCGTACAAACATAAGTTCTAAAGAAATCATACTATTTCTATATTATTTTCGATTCAGACTCATTAGTTTTTTGGAAAAGAGAGTTTAATTGTTCTTTAAGAAAATTTTCAATATGAAAAAAGATGTTTTAATGTCGGAAAAAGGGCGAACAATTGTTCTAAAAAAGTCTTGAACAAAACAAATGTTCGTGTTATATTGATTTCAAGAGATAGGAACAAACGTTTGGAGGCGGGGAAATGAGATATTCTACGTATCAGAGCATTTACGAACCTGTAAATTCAGAAGCAGTAAAGTCTAATATAGGGCAATTCAGAACGTTCGTGACACGTCTTAAGTTCACTAAGGGATTGATTAAACTGGCAATTGCTTCATTAATTATCTTTATTGGATGTAGTACAGTGCTAACTGTCTTTGCTGGTAACGAGAATGATCTACTACCTGGCGGTAAGATTGCTGTATCACAAGGAGAAACATTGTGGAGTATTTCTTTGGAACATAAACCAACGTCGATGGATACACGTGTATATATAGAAGCAATTAAAAAAGTGAATCAGCTTGAATCAGCAACAATCCAGACAGGACAAGTTCTAATATTACCTCAGTTTGTTAAATAAGATGCTGATCACTGCGGGTTATCGCGTACCAACTTGACAAGCCGCCTTTCTCATGTCAAAGTTAATATGACTTTGTATTTTTGGAGGGGACAAGCTTGGATATAGATAGTCTGGTAGCACGTATTAACGAATTAGCTCGCAAGCAGAAATCCGCTGGACTCTCAGAGGAAGAACTTGCTGAACGTGCCAAGTTGAGAGAGATTTATTTGGGTAACATTCGTAACAACTTCAGACAGCAACTCGATTCAATTGAGATTGTTGACGACGACAAAGGCCAAGGCCACCAAGGCAAACTCAAACATTAATTTATGAAACCTAAACATATCTTTATGATATTTAGGTTTCTTCATGTTAGCTGGGGATGCTTACTATAAGGGGGAACATCGGTTTGCAAAGTAATTATGTAAGCCGATACAAGACACATAAGGGGGATTCACATGTCGCGGCGTTCGTTCGAGAGAACGGTTCGGAAAAATTCGAAGCAATTGAATCAGCAACGTAAAAAAAGCGGTCAACCAATCACAGGAAATCCAGGTGAGGATATTTATAAAGGCAGAAGCCTTTTGTTCCCCATCTTTTTAATTGGTTTGGCGTTTTTGTATCTGTTCATGAGTACTTTTTTAGTGAAAGCACCGATGACAACCTGGGATTGGGTTACAATGCTTCTTTATGTATTTTTGGCTGTCATTTTTATGTTGCGCCGTCCTTACATTAAAATTAGCAGTAACCGAATCATTACAACGAAGGGGAATCGTGAGAGGTCTATCGGGGTTGACGATATTATCAAGTTCCGATTTGAGCCGGGCACTGTTGTTATTGAACACAACAGCCGTGGAAAAAGATGGGTTTTCACCAAGTTGTTAAATCGTTACGATACAGAAGCAATTACGGAGCGCTTGCTGAAATTTGCAAAGGCACACCAGATTACCGTAGAAACAATTGATAAGTAATTAACGTGTAAAGGACGGATGATCGGAATGGCGTTGAAAGCAATTATGTTTGACCTGGATGATACTTTATTATGGGACGAGCGCAGTGTTCGAGAAGCCTTTCATGAAACTTGTCAAATTGCAGCTGCAGAAACAGGTGTTAATGCTGAAGCTCTTGAAGAAGCTGTTCGTAACGAAGCACGTGAACTATATGAATCTTACGAAACGTTTCCTTTTACCAAAATGATTGGGATTAACCCATTTGAAGGACTTTGGGCGAACTTTACGGGAGGAGAACAACCGGAATTTCGTCAGCTTGAACAATTGGCTCCAATATATCGTAAGGAGTCTTGGCGCCGCGGTTTACTAAAGCTGGGTGTCGATCAAGAGGAGCTTGCGGAGCGCCTGGCCTCACAGTTTGGTGCAGAACGTAGATCGAGACCTCATGTATATGAAGAAACGATGGATACGTTGCGTCATTTGCAAGGAAAGTACAAATTGTTACTTTTGACGAATGGATGTCCTGCTTTACAGCAAGAGAAGCTTGATGGTGTTCCGGAGTTATCTCCTTTCTTTGATGAGATTATTATCTCAGGTAGCTTTGGTAAAGGTAAGCCAGATCCATCTATTTTTGAGCACGCGCTAAGTAGACTGGGTGTTCAGCCAGAAGAAAGTATGATGGTAGGCGATAAGTTAACAACAGATATTCGTGGTGCGTTGTCTTCAGGTATTCGTGCAGTATGGATTAACCGCGAGAACAAAACAAATAATGAAAATTACTCACCAAACCACGAGATTAAACATTTGTCTGAATTAGAGGGACTCATCGCAAATTTTTAAAATCATAGATGACATAAAATCTTCGCGCAAATAGCTGTTCATTTAACATTGGTTATGACATGAATGATCGTTTGTTCATGTATTGTAACCAATGTTTTTTTATTTTAAGTCAATCCGGTTAAGAGTGTTTTTAACGCATTGTTAGGGGCGATTATTTAAAATTTTAATGAAAAGTTATTGAAATTAAAAAAAAGCTGCTTTAGAATACAACTAACATACTAGTATAACTAGTTTTATATATCTACAATTTTTCGATACCATTCACTGATTAAACTAAAGGTACATTTTCAGATGCATGACAAAACGAACGAAATTGAATTATGCATGAAAGAAGAAAAAGGCGAATGATTTAATCATCGTTTTGTAAGCGCTTTATATAATAACTGATCAATTCAACGACATTCAAGTAATGTAGGTTCATTCAGGTCTCGCATGATTAAATATGCTTGGATATACATATATTTCGAATTGATATCGTTTACATTTCTGATTTCGTAGTGGGGGGTGAACCGAATAGACAGATATCCTCTACAACACGTGGAGAGAGAAATCCTTGTCAAACAACGACAAAAGCATCTTTTTTAATCAAGTATGGATCGGAGTGAAGGACACATGGAGTCAGAAACATCTAAGGCAACGATACCGATGATATCTTCACGCAAAGAAAGCAAGTTGCGAACAGCTACCGTATTGATTCGTAAAGATTGGCAGTTGTACTCGCTACTAGTTCTTCCCATCATTTATCTGATTATTTTCAAATATGGCCCGATGTTAGGCAATATAATCGCCTTTAGACGGTTTGTACCGGGTGGCAGTA
Source organism: Paenibacillus sp. RRE4 (assembly GCF_031844205.1). NCBI lineage: Bacteria > Bacillati > Bacillota > Bacilli > Caryophanales > Paenibacillaceae > Paenibacillus > Paenibacillus sp. RRE4. The sequence goes on along the minus strand of NZ_JAUZUT010000001.1, from coordinate 2,624,502 downwards.
TTTTTGGAGAAACCTGGGTTGGGTTAAGATATTTCAAAATGTTCATTGAGGACCCGACGTTCTGGCGAGTTTTCAGTAACACACTTATGCTTGGCGGGCTTTCGTTGTTATTTACATTTCCCGTGCCGATTATTTTCGCACTGATGCTTAACGAGGTGAAGAGCAAAAGATTCAAAAAATTTGTGCAAACAGCGTCGTATCTGCCTCACTTTTTATCCATTGTTATTGTAGCCGGTATGATTCTGCAATTAACGGCAGTTAATGGTTCGATCAACGGTCTGGTTGCATTTTTTACTGGCGATCACATTCCATTCATGCAACGTGCAGAGTGGTTCAGAACTATCTATATCTCTTCTGAAATCTGGCAGGGTATGGGTTGGGGAGCTATTTTATATCTGGCAGCGCTAACTACGATTGATGAATCTTTGTATGAAGCAGCAAGAATCGATGGAGCGAATCGCTGGAAGCAAACGATCCATGTAACCATTCCAGGCATCTTGCCAACGATTGTTACGTTACTGATTCTAAACATGGGGAACTTCCTGGCTGTAGGCTTTGAAAAAATCTTGCTTTTGTATAATCCGCTTATTTATGAGACTTCCGATGTAATATCGACTTATTTGTATCGTGTAGGTCTTGAATCCAGCAACTTCAGTTATGCTACGGCCATTGGTTTGTTCGAATCGGTCATAGGACTAACTCTGGTATTCACTGTAAACGCTATCTCACGCAAACTGACACAACGAAGTTTATGGTAAAGGAGGAACACTATGCGAGAATCACGATCATACAAGGTGTTTAAGGTGTTTAATGTAACATTCTTGCTATTTATTGTTTTTATTACACTATATCCATTCCTGAATGTTGTTGCGCAATCCTTCAGTAGTGAAGCGTACATTAACTCAGGTAAGGTAAGCTTGTTCCCGAGAGGGTTCAATGTTGAAACGTATAAAACCATTTCAAAGGACAACATGTTCTGGTTGAACTATAAAAATACGATCATTTACACAGTGGTAGGGACTGTAATCTCGATGTTTATGACGACGATTTTTGCTTATGCATTATCTAAAAAGAGATTGATGGGGCGTAAATTTCTGACCATGTTTGCCGTGTTTACGATGTTTTTCAGTGGGGGTCTTATTCCTAACTATGTTCTGATCAATTCCCTTGGATTTAATAACACCATGTGGGCACTGGTTGTCCCGGGTGCAATCAGCATATATAACATGCTCATCATGAAATCCTTTTTTGAGAACATGCCAGAAGAGTTAGAGGAAGCAGCGGCCATTGACGGATTGAACACATACGGTATTTTGCTTCGTATCATTTTGCCTCTCAGTAAAGCGGTCATGGCCACGATGGTGCTGTTCTACGCTGTTGGACATTGGAACTCCTGGTTCCCTGCCTTCTTGTATTTGGACAAAAAAGAGCTGTTTCCGGTCACGATCTATTTGCGTAATATGATTGCCGGAGCAACGAGTGGTGCCACTGCGGGAGCGACCTCTGCGGACAATCTCACGCAGATTGCTGCCAACATCAAATCGGTAACGATGGTGTTAACGATCCTGCCTATTTTAACCATCTATCCATTTGTACAGCGATATTTTGTAACCGGTATCATGTTGGGTTCCGTTAAGCAGTAACCTTCTCACACATAGGTTTGGAAACTAAACAAAAGGGGATGAATGGATTGAAAAGAAAACCTCGTAAACTGATGGGTAAGATGATTCTGGCAATGACCATGTCAGCTGTACTTGCTGCTTGTAGCAGTGGTGCCGGGACTGGCCCGGATGTTGCCGAAGTTGGTACAAAATCGGCCATGGATAGTTATAATGTGGGCGAAACCTTCAAAGCGACGGAACCATTTAATCTTTCTATTTTGTATAGTGATCATCCGACGTATCCTTATAAAAAAGACTGGCTGTTATTCAAAAAAATATCGGAGATGACAGGAGTTACGTTGGAGCCAACCATCGTGCCGATGAGTGACTATCCACAGAAGCGATCCCTGTTAATCAGTTCTGGCGATGCTCCGCTCGTTATTCCAAAGACTTATCCGGGTGAGGAGGCTGCTTTTGTGTCTTCTGGAGCGATTCTGCCGATCAGTGATTACATTGATTTGATGCCAAACTTCAAGGACAAAATTGAAAAGTGGAAACTCGAACCTGAACTTGAGGGGCTGCGTCAGGAGGACGGCAAGTATTATGTCTTACCGGGATTACATGAGGAAGTATGGCCTGATTATACACTGATCATAAGAACAGATATTTTTAAAGAAAATAATATTGCCATTCCTACAACCTGGGATGAACTGTATACCGCAGCAAAAAAATTAAAAGAAATCTATCCGGACTCCATTCCATTTTCAGACCGTTTTAAATTCAACAGTACACTTGGCATTGCAGCTACGGGTTTTGGGACTAAGGCTGGATGGGGATATGGAAATGGCTTGACCTACAAAGCCGACCAGGATGAATTTGTGTCCACGGCAACGACGCCAGAGTACAAGGAATTGCTGACGTTTTTTAACAAAATGGTTGCAGAAGGACTCCTTGATAAGGAAAGCTTCACGCAAGACGATGATCAAGCTACTCAAAAATTCGTTTCGGGTAAATCATTTATTATTAACGGTAACTCACAGACACTTGTACTGCATCGAAATGATATGAATAAAACGTTGGGTGAAGGAAAATTCTCGATTGCTAAGATCACAGTTCCGGGAGGGCCGAAAGGGCAGTTGATGTCGGGTTCCAGACTCGAAAACGGTGTGATGATTTCCGGGAAGATTAAAGATAGTGACAATTTCAAAGCTATTTTACAATTTATCGATTGGTTGTATTACAGTGATGAAGGGCAGGAATTTGCGAAATGGGGCGTAGAGAACGAAACGTATACCAAAGAAGGCGGCAAACGTAAGTTGGCTGATGATATTAATTACAATGGTTTGAACCCTAAAGGCACGAAAGACCTTCGCGTTGACTTTGGCTTCTCTGGCGGCGTATTTGCTTACGGAGGTACAACGGACCTGCTTCAATCCATGTTTAGCGAAGAAGAACTTGTGTTCCAGAAAAATATGAAAGAGATCAAAGAAGTGATTCCGGCTGAACCGCCTATCCCATATTCTTCCGAAGATCGTGAACGTGTAACACTAATGAGCACGCCGCTTAAAGACTACACAGACCAGAATACGTTGAAGTTTATAATAGGTGAAAGAAAGTTATCCGAGTATGATACATTCCTAAAGGAGCTGGAGAGTCAGGGCTTGTCCAATTATGTGAAGATGGCGAACGACACTTATAAGACGTATAAGGAAAATAAACAATAATTTATATGATTGGAAGCCGAGCTACCGTTTCGCTAAAGCTATTTAAGTGGAGCGGTAGTTTGTGCTAATATGAAAGGAATATGGCTGAGAGAAAGAGGTCAAGGCATGGCATTTAATCAGAAAACAAGAGGCTCTACCAGGGCGTATTCTTATAATTTGCTCAAAGAACGAATTCTTCATCTGAAGCTTGAACCAGGTACTAAAATTTCTGAAAAAGAGATCGCAGATGAATTACAGGTGAGCCGCACACCAGTACGAGAAGCTTTTATAAAGCTTGCCGAAGAAGAACTACTGGATATCATTCCACAGAGTGGCACTATTGTTTCGCATATTAACCTGGACCATGTGGAGGAAGGCAGGTTTATGCGCGAGAAGATGGAGAAGGAAATTGTCATGTTAGCATGTACTTCGTTTGATGAAGAGTACATGTTCAAATTAGAGACCAACATTGCTATGCAGGAAGTTTGCATTGGGAAAAAGAACTTCTATCGGCTGTTCGAATTGGATGAGGAATTCCACCAGATTTTGTTTCAGGGCACTGGAAAGCTGCGGACGTGGAAAATGTTGCAACAGTTGAACATGCCATTTAATCGATTAAGGTTACTCCGTTTAGCAGAAGACTCGAATCTCGAAGTGATTATCTCTCAGCATAAAGACATTCTAAGGCTGGTTACAGAGCGCCAGACGGAGGAAGCGGCACAGGTCATGGAAGCGCATCTCAGGCTTGTAGTATATGAGCAGGAGATTTTAAAGGACAAGTATCCTCACTATTTCATCTAGAGTATCACACTAACCCCCGACTCTTATGAGCAGGGGGTTAATTAGGCATGTTAACTTTTTAATAAAAGTTATGCGTTTTTGATAAACGTTGGATCAGGATACGGATCGGCGATCCAGCCATCTTTTTCAATGAACAAGCGAACCGCAATAATCTGTTTGTTCTCCATTAAGGTGAAGAAGTGCGGGGTGTTTTCAGGAACGGAAATAACGTCACCCGGAGACAATTCTACATTAAAGTAACCTGTATCATCAGTTGCTTTAATGACAAAGATACCTTTACCCGCAACAATTGCACGGATCTCATCTTCCGCATGTGTATGGATCTCTTCGAACTTGGCCAGTTTCTCTTCGATGTCTGGTGTTTGCTCGGAAAGGGTGATGACATCCCAGATTTGATAACCACGGCGTGCCGCCAAATCTTTGATCTCATAATCGAAGGTTTCTAATACTTCTTGCTTCTGATCATCCGTTAAGCCGAAGTTGTTCTGCAGTTCGGTGTTTAATTTGGAAGCGTCCCACTTCTCATATAATACGTCATATTTGTTCAAGAAATTTCGAACGTTCTCGTCTCCAGTGATTCGTTCGTTCGTATTTCGGATAACAATTTCAGCCATGCGCTTTCCCTCTTTTCCACTTGGATTAATTGATATTATATCGGATTGCTCAAAATTTGTCGATTCACAATTCTGCTTCATTCCTGCAAATCCGCGACCTTTCGGGAGCAAAACCGATCTTTCACATTAAGTAAGTTTCTGTTAAACTAAGATTTAACGTTTTGCGGGGGTGAAGATATTGGATAAGCTTAGTCTACACGATGCATTAAAACAACGAATATTAATCCTCGACGGCGCAATGGGGACAATGATTCAACAAGTGGATCTGACCAGCGAAGATTTCGGCGGCGAAGATCTGGATGGATGTAATGAAATGTTGGTGCTAACCCGCCCAGATTTGATCCAGCGTATTCATGAGGATTACCTGGAAGCTGGTGCCGATTTAATCGAAACCAATACATTTGGTGCAACTTCAGTTGTACTAGCTGAATACGATATTCAAGATCGTGCACGCGAAATAAATCTCGAAGCGGCCAGAATCGCGAAAGCTGCGGTAGACCGTTTCTCCACACCTGAGTCACCACGATATGTGGTCGGAGCGATGGGACCAACAACCAAGACGTTGTCTGTGACTGGCGGGGTGACATTCCAAGAGCTGGTGGACAGTTATTTCGAGCAGGCCCTTGCTTTAATAGAGGGAGGCGTTGATGCGCTACTGCTTGAAACCTCACAGGATACTCTCAATGTCAAAGCAGGAAGTATTGGCATTCAGCAAGCGTTTGATCAAAGTGGCATTAAGCTACCTCTTATGATCTCAGGAACGATTGAACCTATGGGTACGACCCTGGCCGGTCAGAACATTGAATCTTTTTATATATCCCTAGAACACCTTAACCCAATTTCGGTGGGACTAAACTGTGCGACAGGTCCGGAGTTTATGCGTGACCATATTCGTTCTTTGTCTGGCATGGCTTCTGTAGCTGTGAGTTGTTATCCGAATGCAGGTCTGCCTGACGAGAATGGTAACTATCATGAATCACCGGATTCACTTGCGCAGAAGATTGGTGCTTTTGCAGAACAGGGCTGGTTGAACATTGCAGGAGGATGCTGTGGAACAACCCCAGCGCATATCCGTGCCATGCGTGATACACTTGCCAAGTACCCCCCAAGGGAATTGAACGGAACACACCCGCCTGCATTGTCAGGAATTGAACCGGTATATGTCGAACAGGACAATCGTCCTTATATGGTTGGTGAGCGCACCAACGTGCTTGGTTCACGGAAATTCAAACGACTAATTGTCGAGGGCAAGTACGAAGAAGCTTCCGAAATTGCCCGGGCTCAAGTGAAAAACGGAGCACACATCGTTGACGTCTGCGTACAGGACCCTGACCGCGAGGAAACGGAAGATATGATCAAGTTCCTTGAACTTGTTGTCAAAAAGGTTAAGGTTCCGCTGATGATTGATACGACAGACGCGGCGGTTATTGATACAGCGCTTCAATATTCTCAAGGTAAGGCAATAATTAACTCCATTAACCTTGAGGATGGAGAAGAGAAATTTGAGCTCGTAACACCTTTGTTGCATAAATATGGCGGAGCCGTAGTTGTCGGAACGATTGACGAGCGTGGTCAGGCGATCAGCCGCGAGGACAAGCTTGAAGTAGCCAAACGTTCCTATGATTTACTGGTGAATAAATACGGCTTGAAGCCTGAAGACCTTATTTTTGATACACTGGTCTTTCCGGTAGGTACGGGGGATGAGCAGTACATCGGATCTGCGAAAGAAACAATCGAAGGTATACGTATCATTAAAGAAGCGTTACCAGAGTGCCATACGATCCTGGGTATTAGTAACATTTCCTTTGGTCTGCCTGAGGCAGGTCGTGAGGTGTTAAACTCTGTTTTCCTGTACGAGTGCACCAAAGCAGGTCTGGATTATGCCATCGTAAATACAGAAAAGCTGGAGCGTTACGCATCCATTCCGGAAGAAGAACGCAGACTCTCGGAAGAGCTTTTATATAATACAAATGATGATACGCTGGCTGCGTTCGTAGCTGCTTTCCGTAACAAAAAGGTAGAGAAAAAAGAAAAAATATCGAACCTTTCATTAGAAGAACGTCTCGCATCTTATGTAGTCGAAGGAAGCAAAGAGGGTTTGTTGCCCGATCTGGAGCAGGCTCTCAACAAATATTCAGCGCTTGAAGTCATCAACGGTCCGTTGATGCGGGGCATGGAAGAAGTCGGACGTCTCTTTAATAACAATGAGTTAATTGTCGCGGAGGTGCTTCAGAGTGCCGAAGTTATGAAGGCTTCAGTCGCATATCTGGAGCAGTTCATGGAGAAGAACGAAACTTCTGTTAAAGGTAAGATCATTCTCGCCACCGTTAAAGGTGACGTACATGATATCGGTAAAAACTTGGTAGAGATCATCTTGTCCAACAACGGTTACCGGATCATTAATTTGGGTATAAAAGTACCACCAGAGCGTATTATTGAGGCATATAGGGAAGAAAAAGTGGACGCTATTGGCCTCTCAGGTTTGCTCGTTAAGTCTGCTCAGCAGATGATCCTTACCGCTCAGGATCTGCGCACGGCTGGTATTGATGTGCCAATCATGGTAGGTGGGGCGGCATTGACTCGTAAGTTTACCAAAAACCGGATTCGCCCTGAATATAACGGCATGGTAGTCTATGCGAAGGATGCAATGGATGGTCTGGATCTGGCCAATAAGCTGATGAATCCAGTAACACGGGTAGCCATGCAAGCTGAGATGGATGCGGAAAAAGAAGCCGATGCTTCAAATGCGGGAGAGGTTCAAGCATTACCCGAGTTAACCCGGGTAGAACGCTCGGCCATTTCAGCTGATCATCCAGTGCTTGTCCCCCCTGATCTCGAGCGTCATACATTGCGGAATTACCCGTTATCACACATCCTGCCTTATGTGAACATGCAGATGCTACTCGGGCATCATTTGGGACTTCGTGGTTCAGTAGAGCAATTGCTCGCTGCGGGTGATCCTAAGGCAACGGATTTGAAGGCGGTCGTTGATGGCATTATGCAAGAAGCGGTTCGTGACGGAATCATTCAGGCTCATGCGATGTATCGTTTCTTCCCGGCGCAGTCGAGCGGCAACAGCGTCATCATTTATGATCCGCAAGATACGAGCAACATCCTGCATACCTTTACGTTCCCACGCCAGAAGGTGGAGCCGTTCCTGTGTCTTTCCGACTTCCTGAAGCCAGTTGAATCCGGTGAAATGGATTACGTGGGCTTCCTCGTTGTCACTGCGGGACATGGTGTGCGCGAGCTTTCGACCGCATGGAAGGATCAAGGGGATTATCTACGCTCGCATGCGCTGCAATCTGTAGCACTGGAAGTGGCGGAAGGGCTGGCAGAACGTGTGCATCACATGATGAGGGATATTTGGGGTTTCCCAGACCCGGCTGATATGACGATGAAACAACGTCATGGCGCACGTTATCAGGGGATTCGAGTATCCTTTGGATATCCGGCTTGTCCGGATCTGGAGGATCAGGGTCCGTTATTCAAGCTGATGCAGCCTGAAGATATCGGAGTAGAGTTGACGGAAGGTTTCATGATGGAACCTGAAGCATCGGTGTCCGCCATGGTATTTAGCCATCCGCAAGCCAAATATTTTAACGTCGAAAAAGCATAAATTGATAAGTTGTTCAGGCAAGCCCTCCGCATGGTCGGAGGTTTTTTGCTGGCAACAGAAAGAGGTGCGATCCAGAATGGAACTATATTTCCTGGGAACTAATGCTGGTGTACCTACGCTGCAACGGAATGTAACGTCCATCGGACTACGCATGTTGGATGAGCGCAGAGCGCTGTGGTTGTTTGACTGCGGGGAAGGGACACAGCATCAGATTTTAAGTTCTCCGCTTAAATTAAGCAAATTGGAGAAAATATTTATCACCCATCTGCATGGAGACCATGTGTTTGGACTGCCTGGTTTGCTGTCAAGCAGGGCATATCAGGGCGGAACGACTCCGCTCACGGTGTATGGACCACCAGGGACGGAGCGTATGATTGCAACAACGATGGAGATTAGCCAGTCTCGTTTGAATTATGATTTGAATATTGTGGAGCATACAGGCGGTGTACTGTTTGAAGATGACGGCTTTATCGTCGAATCGGCCCTGCTCGAACACCGTATTGACAGCTATGGGTATCGGATTACGGAGAAGGATCGTCCAGGTAGTCTTGATCCGGCTAAACTAGCAACGTACGGTCTGAAACCAGGCCCATTGTTTGGGCGGTTAAAGCGTGGAGAGACGATTACACTGGATAGTGGTGATACGGTTCGTCCTGAGGATGTTTTGGGAGCACCGAAACGTGGAATGGTGATTACGATTCTGGGTGATACGCGTCCTTGCGAAAACGTGAAACCTCTGGCTCAGGATGCAGATGTTCTTGTACATGAAGCGACGTTTATGCATGATCTGGCCGAAACTGCTCATGAGTACTATCATAGTACGTCCAGACAAGCGGCGGAAGCGGCTCTAGCGGCAAATGTGGGTCAGCTCATTATGACTCACTTCAGTTCCCGTTATAAAGATGAGGAACAGCTTCAGCCACTACTCGAAGAAGCCAAGAGTATCTTTCCGAACACAAGACTTGCGAACGAGCACCAACTGATTTCTGTGGTTCATGGGAAGCATGATTCTTCGCTATAAAGCGGTGGCCTTGATTCATGACGCAGGCTATATCAACAACCGGCGAGTGAGACGGGACTGAGGGAGAAACGTTCCCGAGGTCCCTTTTGCAATCTGTTCAGAAAGCGTGTAGGATGGGCAATATGAGTAGGGAAATTCTCCGAATTATTTTCCGGGAAAGCGCAGGAAATGACAAGCTTGTACAGAAGGCGCGCGAGTTAAAACGTCCGTGTTCGATCCGGTTCGACTTGTTCTGTGCTCCTTACTATGAGACTGAACCATCCTACATGTTTGAATACATAGTATAAAGGTTTGTTTGCATCGCCTGATTTTGTTAAGGGGATGAAATGTTAACAGAATGGAGAAAGGAAGTGCAATGTATGATTAAGGCCTATCTGATCGATCTGGATGGTACATTGTATCATGGCAGGCATCGTATTGATGGAGCCGATGAGCTGATTCGAACGTTGCGAAAGCAGGGAGTTCCTTATTTGTTTGTAACGAATAATTCTTCCCGTACATCCCAAGGTGTGGCTGATCATTTGAATGGCATGGGGATAGAAGCGGATGCTTCCGAGGTATGTACCTCTGCGGTTGCCGCGGCCGAATATGTTGCTGCAGATTTTCCCGGCGCGAAGGTGGCATGTATCGGGGAACTTGGGCTGTTACAGGCCATTGAAGAAGCGGGTTTAATTCTGACGGAGGCTGAGCCAGATGTTGTGATCCAAGGAATCGACCGCGAATTTACCTATCAAAAATTAACGAAGGCACTCCGCTGGATTAATGGGGGAGCTAAGTTTGTTATGACTAACCCTGATCTTCAGCTTCCGGCTGATGATGGATTAACGCCCGGCGCGGGCACCATTGGGGCTGCGATTGAGGCGGCTACTGGCGTGCAGCCAACGGTAATCGGTAAACCCTCAAGCATTATTATGAGATCAGCCATCCGTCGGTTGAACTTGAAGGCAGAAGAAGTGGCTGTTATCGGAGATAATATGCGCACGGATATTGCTGCAGGCGTGGCAGCAGGCTGTGAAACGATACTTGTTCTTACAGGTATTACTACACATGAAAATATGGATGGACATATTCAAGCTGCGAAGGCGCGTCCAGATCATATTTTTGAAGATTTGCATACACTGACTGCATGGTTAGCCCAAAAGGCAGGCCAGGCTTCCAAGAAGGAGTAGATAAAGAATGCCAGAGTTACCGGAAATGGAAAATTACAGGACGTTATTGTCCGAGCATATCCTTGATTTACCGATTACAGGGGTAGTTGTGAACCGTGAAAAGACGATCAATACGACTGCTGATGTGTTCATAGATGAGTTAACAGGCAATCGGATTATATTTGTGGAACGGCGCGCTAAACATCTGATCTTTCACCTTGCAAACGGCAAACGTCTTGTGTTGCATCTTATGCTGGGTGGCATGTTGTTCTGGGGGACTGAGGACGAGCGTCCTGACCGCACCACACAGGTAGAGATTCAATTCGGAGAACATATTCTGTTCTTCATCGGTTTGCGTCTTGGGTATCTGCATCTGATGTCTTCCAAGGAAACGGAAGAAGCTATGTCTGATTTAGGTCCGGAGCCTCTGGATCGTCGCATGAACAAAGAACGTTTTGCTGCGTTGCTTAAAGGTCGCAGGGGAACACTCAAAACCACCTTGGTAAATCAACATATTATCGCTGGCATCGGCAATTGTTATTCAGATGAAATCGCCTTCGCAGCGGGACTTAGACCAAGCTCAAAAACGCAGAACATTGCGAACTCAACTGAACTGACAGAGCGACTGTATCACTCTATGCAATCGGTGTTACGCGAGGCAGCGCACGAGGGCGGTTATATGGAAATGCCGCTAATGCAGGGAGACAACAAAACAGGAAAATTTGACGAGCAGTGCCGGGTCTATGACCGGGAGGGTGAAACTTGTCCTCGCTGCGGGGGAACTATTGAACGAGTTGAAATTACGGGCAAAAAGGCATTTTTCTGTCCGCAATGTCAGCATGAGGCCTAAAACCGGCATAGGCGCACATGTCAGCACGAAAGGCGGATTTTTACAGGCGGCTAAGAGAGCATATGAGATGGGAGCGACGGCTTTTCAGTATTTTCCGAAAAATCCGCGCAGTCTTAGTCTGAAAAGTCTTGATCGGAAAGATGCTGCATTGTGCAGGGACTGGTGTGGAGAACATGGTATGGCATCCATTGCTCACTCACCTTATCCTACGAATCCGGCACTGGGTAGGACCCGTGGAGAGGCGGGGTTTCATGCTATGGTTTCATCGATTCGCAATGATCTTGAGATTTCTAATGCATGTGGTTCGGTTGGAACAGTTGTTCATTTTGGCCATATACAAACGAAAGATCCGCTAGAGGGGTATCGTAATTTGATTCTCTGTCTGGACACTGCACTGGAAGGGTGGCAAGGCGAATCCAAGATTTTGCTTGAAAATCAGGCTGGAGATCATGGACCCATGGGGACAACGATGGAAGAAATGATCCAGATTCGCAAGCTGAGTCGATTCCCTGAACATATTGCATTTTGTTTCGACACATGTCATGCTTTTGCTTCAGGAATGTGGAAGGCTGGAGATGAGAACGTTTTGTTGGAAAAAGGAAGGCAGCTGGGATATTGGGATGACCTGGCGGCTGTTCATTTCAATGATTCGAAATATGCATCCGGTCTGAACAAAGACAGACATGCGAGAATTGGTCATGGACAGATTGGCTATGAATCGATGCAGAGACTTCTGCAATCACCAAATATTATGCAAGCGGTTGTTGTAATGGAGACGGAAACAGGAGAAGACGGAACGCACAGTGACGATATACAGCTTATGCGTTCCTGGTTATAAGTAGGGAGGTGCGAGGCGATGCATGTTTTTCTGGATGACTATCGTTCTTGTCCAAAAGGGTTTGTTCTGGCTACCAATGCTGAGGAATGCCTTTTGTTATTGCGAGATGGTGAAGTAGACATTCTATCACTGGACTATGAACTTGGGCCGGATTCGATGAATGGCGGTGAAGTAGCTGCGGCGATTGTACGGGAAGGGCTCTATCCGCGTGAGATCTATTTACATACGTCGAGTATGTATGGAAAACGCCAGATGTACGAGGTGTTGTATAGCAACAAACCTGAATCCGTTATAATTCATAACGGTCCGATGACAGGTGAAGTCATGTTGCGAGTGGCTGCGGAGGCTGAGAAGTTATGAAGCCGATTACGTCTAAAATGGTAATGCGCGGTGTATGGGAAGGGTTGCCTCAAGCTGTATTTATCTATACTCCGTTATGCGGAACGTGTGCAGCGGCACGTCGTATGCTGGAGGTTGCTGAGCATATGTTGCCAGAAGGTGTTTTATATGAGATGAATATTCATGATATTCCGGAGCTTGTGCAGCAGTTCCAGATTTCGAGTGTACCGGCTTTAATGTTGTTTGATGGTGAGCAAGATGTACCCAGGATGGTCTATCGGATGAACTCGGTTGAGCATCTGCTCAATGAGATTCGGAAGGCGGTATTAAAATGAGTGTTGTAGTGATGGAGAACATTTCGCTTCGTCGCGAAGAAAATCAGATACTTGATGACGTTCATTTACGCATTGAACCAGGGGAACATTGGGTTATTCTGGGGCGTAATGGATCAGGTAAAACTACACTGCTGGAAATGATGAATGGATATATGTTTCCAAGTTCGGGACGCATTGAAGTGCTCGGTAACGTGTACGGGCAATGTGATGTCCGGGAGGTACGCAAAGAGATCGGTTATATCAGCCAAACACTGATTGAAAAATTGACCTTACGTGATCCGGTGTGGGAGGTTGTCGCTACAGGAGCCTATGCCTTTTTGCGCTTTTATCAGACGATTCCAGATGAAGTGAAAACAAAGGCGATGCAACTGCTGGATGAGATGGGTTTCGCAAAATTGGCAAATCACTCGCTGGGAACGTTATCTCAGGGAGAACGCAAAAAAGTCATGTTGGCACGTTCGTTAATGGCAGAACCAAAATTGCTTATTATGGACGAGCCTTGTGCTGGCCTTGATCTGTATGAACGTGAAAAGATGCTGATTGAGATTGATCGTCTGCGCCAGCGGAATATGACGGTGGTGTACGTCACCCATCATGTGGAAGAGATCGTGCCGCTGTTTACTCATGTCGCATTGATCCGTGATGGACGCATTGCTGCGGCGGGGCCAAAACACGAGATTTTAACAGAAGATACAATTAAGCATACGTATGATATTCCGGTGGAAGTCCAGTGGCATGAGGATCGTCCATGGATACGCGTACGTTCTGGAGGGTAACACAAGTTGAGTACACAATCGGTTTCGGGAGAAACAGACTTTTCCCGTTTTATATGCACGGCCAATCACGGCTTTGCACCTTATGCGCAGGAGGAATTGCGCCGCACTTTTGGAGCAGTGAAGAGCACGGTGCTGGTTCCAGGTGAGATTCTACTGGCTGGTTTATCAGTTGCAGAGGAAGAAGTCTCGATTAGACTTCTGCAAGAGTCTCCGACGTTTTTGCGTCACATCCAGCCTGTTCAATTTCAAGAGAATACAGAGGATGCAGAGCAGTCTCTGGAGAAATTGATTGCATTTATTCTGAACCATAAGGAATTGTCTGGTGCACAGGTCGTTTTGCAAACTCGCAAAACGGAGGGTTCTTTTTGGGGCGAAAACGCAGCTTCATTAAAACAAATGCTGTCAGAAAAACTGGGTGATCTGGGCTGTGAATGGGTTATTCGGGATGCGGAATATGTCATTTCGGTATTTGCTGCTAATGATATGTTATATGCAGGTGTATCCAGACCGGAACAGAATCTGTCCGACTGGAGTGGTGGAGCGATCCGTTTTCAGAAGGAAGAAGGACAAATCTCACGAGCCAAATTTAAGTTGCTTGAAGCGGAGCAAACGTTTGGTATTGATTTTACTTCGTTTCACAAAGCACTTGATATTGGCGCAGCACCCGGGGGATGGACATCATTCCTGCTTGAGCGCGGGCTTGAGGTAACAGCAGTAGACCCGGCGAAGATGGATGCAACCTTGCTCGCTTCACCTAAATTGACGTTTTTGAAAAAAAATGCAGGTGATGTGCGTTTCCGCGAAGGTGAATTCGATCTGCTTGTATGTGATATGAGCTGGAGTCCGAAGCTGATGAGCAGACTTGTATCTGACCTTCTGTATAGTCTCCAATCCGGCGGGACAGCCATTGTTACGGTGAAATTGCTTCACAAGAAACCACTTGCGCTTATAAAAGAAGTAATCGATACGTTTGAGCGTTCGCGGATGCAGATTCAGCGTTCTAAGCAGCTGTTTCATAATCGTGAAGAGATCACATTATATATGATTAAATATTAAGTCATTTAACTTATAAAATATTCTGCTTTACAACGGTTGATTATGTGTACTATAATGATACCAATATTAACCATAACGACAATAAATTTGAGGGAAAGCATCCCGAAATGAACATGACTGGAAGTCCAGTGTGCTCATTATCGGTGAAGCTTTCCCTTTTTATGTTGTTTGGAAGGAGGTAATCCTATGAGACATCCGGCGAGGCTAGAACGCGGGAGCCTGCTGGGAGGCAGATATCGTATCCTATCGATTCTTGGTTCAGGAGGAATGAGCCATGTGTATGAGGCAGAAGATTTGAAGCTGCCAGGGAAGATCTGGGCTGTGAAGGAAAGTGTCACGAAGATGCCCTATGAAGGCAGTATGGAGAGAGAAGCGGCTCTGTTGACATCATTGCGCCATCCGAGACTTCCGCAGATTGTTGATTTTTTTGCTCCTGACGATGACGGTTATACGTACCTTGTCATGGAATATATTGAAGGGTTAACGCTGAGTGACTACTTCAAACAGTGCCGGGGTAAAATTCCGGTGGAGCAGTTGATGGAATTTGTGCTTCAATTACTGGATGTTCTAAGTTATTTGCATAAATTGGATCCTCCTGTTATTTACCGGGACCTGAAGCCGTCCAACATTATGATTACACCAGAGCATGAAGTGCGCTTGATTGATTTTGGTATTGCCCGCAGTTATAAGACGAATCATGCTGAAGATACGGTAAAACTCGGGACTGCGGGATTTGCGGCACCAGAACAATACGGCTCCGGGCAGTCAGATGCCCGTTCAGATCTATATGGTCTTGGAGCCCTGATGCTGTACCTTATGACGAGTGGGGCATACACAGAATGGATTCAAGGCGTGGAAAGTTCTATACGAAGCGATATCCCGCGAACATATATCCCTGTTGTTAGGCGGTTGCTGCGATATGATGTGAATGAACGGTTTCAAACGGCGGATGAGGTAAGAAAGGAGCTACTTCGAATACCGGGAATGATGTCCTCGCCTGCAGATCAACAGCTAACGATTGGTGGGGGCACGAGAGTGATTGCTCTTACGGGGGTTTCCGCTGGTGCTGGTGTTACTCATACAGCGATAGCGATCAGTCATTATCTGGAGAGGAAGAACTTTAAGGTCGCGTTGATCGAAATGTCACCTCGCTCTCAATCATTTACACGTATCCAGCACATTGCGCTAGGTGGTAAACCTGTAGCGTCAAGCAGGCAGTTTGCGGTGGATGGCGTGCATTATTGGAAGCAGTCTGGCCGGGCCGATATTTTATCCCTGCTGGGCGGTAGTTATCAATTTATTGTGATGGATCTAGGAAGCGGACAGGATCAGAATCGACTAGAGGAGTTTTTGCGTGCAGATCTGCCTATCATTATCGGTTCTGGTGCTGAATGGAAACAAGCAGAGGTTGGAGCTTTTGTACGCACACATTATCGCTTTCCCCGGGAGAAATGGATCTACTGCCTTCCGCTCGCCGCAACAGACGCAGTGGAGCGTGTACGTAGAACACTGGATACATCCCACGTATACGGATTACCGCTGCAGCTGGACCCATTTGACAAGGATGTTCATATGGATAAGGTACTCTCACAAATTCTAGGGCATTTAATGGTAAGGCAGACCTCAAAACGTTCATTTTTTTCACTTAAAAAGTACATGAGTAGAGGAGATTAGGAAAGGAGAGCCTCTTTTGTCCAAATTAAGAAAACAAAGTCGTCAACTGATTTATGCAGGACTGATTGGAGCAGGAGCTGTCGGTATGATGTTTGGAGGTTACGTTGTATATCAGATGAGCACAAAAGAGAATGTCAGGTCAGCAATGGAGGCCCGTTATCTGTCAGCGTATGAGGAGAAAGAAGCGGAATTGTTGCAGCAGTGGAATTCTGGTGCCCAAGGGTGGGTAACCATCAGGGATATCGAAGCGGGAGAACTTATCTCACCAGAGGATCTGAAACTGATTGCGATACCGGACGCTCAGGCTCCACGCAATCTATGGTCTAGTTCGCAGAAGCTGGAAGGGCAGTCAGCTAAAATTGAGTTAAAAAAAGGAACGGCGATTACAACGGAGATGGTGTATGAGGGAACACCTGCATCGCCTGATTTAAGAAATCGAGAGTTGCAAGTGGTATTGCTACCATCTTCGCTTGCCAAAGGAGACATGGTCGACGTACGTATTCAGTTTCCTACAGGTCAAGACTACATTCTCTTGTCCAAGAAAAAGGTGGAACGGTTAAACGCAGCAACACTATGGATTACGATGACAGAAGAAGAAATTTTGTCGTTATCCAGTGCAATCGTGGATGCCTATTTACATAAAGCTTCAATTTACGCTCTAACCTATGTAGAACCACAATTCCAGACTGCAGCTATTCCGACATATCCAGCCAATTCCGAAGTGTTAAAGCTACTGGAGAGTGATCCCAACATTGTGCGTCATGCCGAGCAGGAATTGTCGAGACAAGTTCGAAGTTCACTCGAAAGTTCTCTAGCTGTCTCCATGTCAGCTCCATCTAATGGTGTCGAACAAGATGTGGCACAATCTTCTGTTACGTATAATAAAAGGCCAAAAGTTCAAGATTCATCTGGAGCTAATGGAACGATTTGGAACGACGGATCAGGCAATAGGGAAACAGATTATACGGGAGAGGAATCAGACGCTATCGAATCTTCAACTCTGAACGACCAACAGCAATTGCTGACGGGAAACGAGTAAATCGATTAAATCATTGATTCTTATAACAACATTAAAATGAGATTGAGGGGCGCTGATCAGTGCACATTTGGATTTTTGCAGGTTTATGTGAGAAAAATGATCTGATGTTATATCTGAGTAAAATACTTGCTTCAACAGGTAAGCGGGTTCTCTTGGTGGACGGTACGTTGCAACAAAAATATGGATACAGTGTTGGAGATCATCAGCAATCCTTACGAGTTGTGGAATTCGAGGGATTTGATATTGCGTGTCATTTTGTTACTTCAATGGCGGTAGAGCAGCATCTGCAGATTAACGGTGAGAGTCTTGATAGTTATGACTATGTGTTATATGACATCGAGACCTTGCACTTTGCTTCACGTCATTTATGGCATACCGCAGAAGTGCGCGTCTGGGTGAGCGATTATGAACGATATAATCTGGAACGGAGTAAAGGTTGGATGGAACAGTTATTCAACGAGCAGGAGCTTCCTGAAGAGCTGGCTTTTCAACGAATGCTGATTAATGGCGTGGATTGTAAACTTGAAGCCCATTATCTTTGGGCCTATCTTGAGGGTGGTCCTTTTCGGTGGACCGGAGAGTCCCTCATCCTCCCGTGGGATGAGCTTAGCGTTGCGGTTAGGCTTGAAAATGAACATTATCACCGTGTGCATCTTGGCCCATTGTCCAGAAATTACAAAAAATCCTTATGTCGTGTTGTGGAACAACTGACCGGGTGGGAGAGTGTTCGGAGCCGTCGTGCGATCAAAGAAGCGGGGAGGATGAGGGCATGAGTACGATTGCTTTTTGGAGTCCTTTTGCGGAAACGGGATGTTCCTCAAGTGCATTAATGGGTGCATATGCAACAGCATTCCAGTATAGAGCCAGAGTATTGCTCGTCAACACAGGTCCGGCAAATTATGGTGTGGAATCAGGCATATTTCGGGATGAGAAGAGTTCAGTCGATGTCTCGTATTCTTTCGAAGAAAATGGTTGGAATGCTGTCGAACGGCTGTTTATTAGTGGTAGCCTTAACAAGCACAATCTGAAGGATTACACCAAACCGCTGTTGAAAGATCGGCTTGATCTACTGACTGGGAGCGTGTATAGAAATGAGCGCTCTGTGAGTGAAAAAGGGGAGTTGTTAAAAAAACTGCTGGAGACTGCTAATCAATGTTATGATCTTGTGCTTCTGGATGCAGGGAAATCTAATATTGATTCACCGCTTATCGTGCAGCAGGCTGATTATGTTGTCGTTGTTCTGAATCAGAATATGAGGAATCTGGAACACTTTTTCGAAGAGATCCTGCCTGAACAAATAACGGAACGGAAGCTACATGTACTTATCAATAAATATGATTCGCATTCTCGTGCTACACTCTCCAACATAAAGCGTGGTTTTAGATACAAGGGAAGTCTTTCGGCAGTCCCGTATACGACCGGGTATCTGGATGCCATCAACCGAAGAGATGTCGCCAGATACTTGCAACTTGAGAGTCTGACTGAGAAAAAACAAGTTCAAAAAGGGAGTTTTGCCTCAGGTATGGCTGAACTCGCTCGCCTGATTATGGATGGTACGGGGAAGCGTACTGTGCTGAAGAGGCTGGAAAGGGGAGCCTGAATCTCTAGTGGTCTGGAATGCGATATTCATCACAATGATTCTAATTACAGGTATATGGTATGTATGGTTCAAGTATCGAGCCTATATGCGGGAAAAAAATGAACGTATACCTGAGCAGGAGTCCTTTACGATTGAGACATTGATTGAACAAGTGAAAAATTCATTGCATGAAATAAGCCATAGTCAGCTTGCCGATGCTGGTTTACATGAAGAAGAGTATCGACGCAGAATCAATCAACGTGCTGAGATGAGAAAAGCGCTCAAAAGCTGTGTATCAGGAAGCATCAGTGACAAGACGTATGTCAAAAACCTGATTAGTGACTTGTTGACACGAAGTATTGGTTTGAATAAATCCAACGTTGACGAAGTGATGATGTTTGCAGAACCCGAACGGTTAAGCGTACAAGATCGCTTTGAGATCATCTTTTATTTATACCGTGAGCAATTTGGGGTAGATGCTCTTTCCAGAATGATTGATACCTATGATTTAGGTAAATTAAGGCTGGAAGAAGGCTCAGAAGATGGCGGAAGTTACTATATTTCCGATCAGGATATCCAGCATGTTTTTGATTGTGAATACAGGGAATTGGGATTCAGAGAAAAGGTAGAAATTATCGTGCAGCGTATCTATCAACAATATAAAGGATTCTCGGTAGTGGATGAAATCAGGGATCAGCGGATCGATGGTGTCAGCGGAGGGGTAAGCGGTGCTCTTGAAACACTGCCACATACGGGAAATTATGTACCCGCTTCATGGAATGATCTTTTGGAACATGCTTTTGAGGATGAGCATAACGAGGAACCGCTAAGCGGGATGGAGAGTGTATGGATTTTTTATAAAGGGAAGTCTATTCATTTGTCTTTTTTAAGCTTTGGCAGTATCCGGGAGTTAAAACGAGTGTGTCAGAACATATATAAATACAATTATCCTGGTCAATTATCGGAAGCAAGTGGTTATAAAGTGAATGAGATGAAAGACGGCTCGCGTGTTGTCGTTGTGCGGCCTCCTTTTGCGGAATCATGGGCATTCTTTGTTCGGAAGTTTGATATTCCCAACGCCTCCCTAGAACAGTTGATTACAGGTAACAACGCACAATTACCAATAGAGCTATTGCAATATTTGATGAAAGGTAGCCGGATCACGGCAGTAACCGGTGCACAGGGCTCCGGTAAAACAACATTGCTGATGGCGATGGTGAAACATATCTATGCTTCCTATACTTTGCGTGTACAGGAGATGGCATTTGAGTTGCAATTAAGACGGATATACAGTCGCCGTAACATTCTGAGTTTTCGGGAAACGGAACATATATCGGGTCAGCAGGGACTGGATTTACAGAAAAAAACAGATGGTACAGTAAACATTCTTGGTGAGGTTGCGAGTGATGAGGTGGCTGCCTGGATGATTCAGATGTCACAGGTGGCGAGTTTGTTTACCCTGTTTACTCATCACGCCAAGACATTCCGTGATCTGGTGTTTTCACTCCGGAATTCATTACTTAAAACAGGCATGTTTCAGCATGAACATATTGCCGAAGAACAGGTTGTCAGCGTCATTAACTTTGATGTTCATATGAAAAAAGACGCAGAGGGCCGCAGATATATTGAGCGGATTACGGAATGTATTCCCCATTCCCTTGAAACAGAAAGTATGGAAGAAAGAACCGGGTTCACATTTAAAAATGTCGTAGAGTATCGCCAAGGAAAATATGTGGCTACTGCTCCGATCTCGGCTTCTAGCATGGTAGATATGCAGGAGCAGATGACGCTACCAGATGCCGAGAATTTTGGGCGGTTTATTGGACAACACTGGGGTGAAACCTATGAGCATTAAATGGCTATTATTGTTTGTAATCAGTTTTTGTGTAGTTGGTTTAGTCATCACGCTGATCATTCTTCGTATGCTGAGGCAAAGAGAGTCAACCTTGATGTACGCTGCGGGAAAAATCGTGAATATTCAAGGTAAGAAGTATAGAGATTGGGGAAGTTTCCTGTTGCAGGCATATCAAGTCGGGATGAAGATACCCTTGCTTTCAACGTATATTTTGCAAGTGCAAAAAAGAATCTCATATCGTTATGCCAGTGACGAACCAGCCCTTCGCAGAGTCACGATGACTGTTGTTCTGATGATTATGGGCGGGTACGGAAGTGTTAGTACAGTGTTGTTTTGGTTACAGCCAGGTATCGCTTTTATTCTTCTGGCTACGCTGTGTGCTATCGTGCTGAACAGTCTTGTGTTAGATATGTGCCTGAGCCGTATGGAGAAAAAACTGCTGGTGCAAATGCTAGATTTGTTCGCCGATGTAAGACATCGGTATCATCAGCATGGCATGGTTGAGGAAGCGCTCTATGAAGCGTCCGAAGCAGGTACAGGAGAAGCCGCCGAGCAAGTGAGGCTAATTTACGAAGCGTTGACTTCTCCCGACCCCAATGAAGCACTTGAACGATATTATGAAGTGGCACCTAACCGCTTTCTCAAAGGTTTTGCCGGTGTATCTTATATGGTGATGGAGTTCGGAGATAAGGACAAGGAGCGGGGCTCCATTTATCTGCAAGGTTTAGGTAATCTGACTCAGGAGATACACCTGGAGATATTAAGGCGTGACAGGCTTGATTATCTGCTACAAGGATTAAACGTGATCGCTCTTGTACCTGTACTGTTTACAGGGCCAATTGAGCGTTGGGCTCGGGTCAGTTTCCCGACGATGGATGATTTTTATCGTAGCAAACTTGGTTTTATCACTAAAATATCCATATACATTATCATCATTGTTGCTTACTTGCTATTACAGCGTCTTCAGCAATATGATGAAACCCGCTACCGCTCCGGGAAGAAACAATCCAGTCTGGATCGCTTTTTGTATAAGCAACTTTTTTTGCGGAGGCTAGCGATGCTTTTTGCAGCCAAGCCCGGAACAACTCCTTACAATCAGACGATCAGGTTAATGAGAGAGAGCAGTACCGAGCTGAAATATGAATGGTTAGCTATTCGCAGATTATTGCTATTCGCTAGTTGTTTGGTTCTGACTGTAGGCTTGATTCTTTTGCTACATCAAGTCGAGCGTAATCATATATTACACGATCCAATCAGGGATGACCGCATGTTTGGTGCAATGTCAGAGGCAGATTTGAAAGTTGCCCGAGAGAAGACGGCACTGGATGGAAAAGTTATGGCGTATGTTGAGATGAAGCGGGCAGCCACATACGCAGATATTTCGAATGCGCTGTTGCAGCTTGCACCAGCCCAGCTTGATCATGATGCTCAGACAGCAACAATTCAGCGGATTATAGACAAGATTGAAGCATATAACAACCAATATGTGCGCTGGTGGGAGATTATGTTGGCGCTGCTCATAGGGATAGGGGGCTATAATTTACCCGTTTGGCTCATGTTGTTCCAGCGCAAAATGAGAAGGTTGGATATGAAGCATGAAATCTATCAATTTCAGACGGTCATTTCGATTTTACGAGAGATGGATCGGATGTCTGTCGAGGAAATTGTAGAATGGCTTAATCGATTCGCTGTCATTTTTAAAAGGCCACTACAAAAGTGTTTGTTGCACTTCGAACATGGCCCTGAACAAGCACTTGAACAATTAAAAGAGGAGGTGGTTTTGCCTGAATTTCAACGTTTGATTGATAAACTGCAGCTGGCTTTAGGTAAAATATCCATTCGTGAAGCTTTTGATGATTTAGAAAGCATGATGGCCTTTTATTTTGAACAGCGCAAACAGGAGTATAGCAGAATTATTGATATCAAGGCAGGGTGGGGAAGGGCAATTGGTTTTACACCTATGTATGCATTGATCTTCATGTACCTCGTTATTCCCCTGGTAGGCATGAGTTTTGTGCAGATGAGCATGTATTATGAACAAATCCAGAAACTGTAGGTTTTGGCTTTTACGAAGAACTGAAAGTAATCATTCATAACACTTTAGGAGGGTATTTAGTATGAATAATGCATCAAGTGCTTTAAAGGTGGCAGCGGGGATATTTTTAACGATTGCTTTGATTACGATTGTAGTTTTGTTATTTATTTCGGCACAGGAGGCAACCAAAACAGCGCAAAATAATTTTGCAGATATTCAAACCGAGCTTTCTCAGGCAGCATTTACGGTGTATGACGGAACAACCATCAGTGGATCACAAGTGACCAATGCTTTACGTAAATATGCGGATAAGGACCAGTTTGGCATCCAGGTTATTACGGGGAAAAACAAGGGCGGACAGTGGTACGGTAATCAGCTCAACATCTCTCAGGATGTGAATAACGCGGACTATGGTTCTGTCATTGCACCTGATGACAAAGTAGGCAGTATTAATCAGACAATGAGTGAAAAGGACAATCAATATGTTAATCCTAGCGGTAAATTTAAGGCCATTATCGTTAAAGACCGATCCAATGTGGTTAGAGGTCTGATTTTCCAGCAATCCTGACTGGAGCTGGTTGAATATGTCCCGGAACACGCAGCATCTGATGCTGTTCTGTACGGCGGTTGTCCTTTTTGTGACAGCCTGCCTGTACGGGCAGTGGAACATCCGTATTTTAAACGAAGCCTTGAACGAGAGGGTGAAAACAAATGCGGCTATGGAAGGAAGAGTTCATACGACACTTCTCACAGGTGGTTTGGTCGCATACACCGGAGCTGAGGTTCTGCATACGGTGCGGCAAATGACAGGCACGGGCGTTCGGGTTGAGGTTGACGGTCATGAGTACGTGATTAATCCACTTGAACATCGATCAGCTATGATTCCGGTTGAGTTGTATAGGAATTATCGAGTTGAATATAACCGAAGCGCATCCGGTGAATTGTTAAATCTTTCTTTTTGGAAGGAGGTAGAGAGGCAGTGATTAATGCAGTATCCAAATTGTTTGCGGTATTGCTTGCCGTTTTACTGCTCTATGTGTATCCAGCGGCCGAGACTGCTGAACGTCAGGATGATATTGCACGCTTGACAGCGACTCAGAGTGTCACACGATTTGTGGATGCTGTCCGCACCAAGGGATATATCTCACCTCGAATGCAAGCGGAGTTTCAAGAACAGTTAGCCCAAACGGGTAATAACTATGACATATCGATGGAACATTTACACAAAAAATATGTCCCCCAGTATTCAGATCCGATGATTCAGAGCAGCTTCACGGGCACATACGAGGTTGTTTATGATTCATACTACTCGTCACAGATTCAGGAGCGGTTATATCCGTTGTCCAGCACATTGTTCATTGATGATCCTGGGCGCAGATATACTCTCAGTATGGGTGACTTCTTCACCGTCAGTTTAAAAAGTACCAATCGCACACCTTCCATGATGATACGAGAATGGTTACAAGGTACAGTTCAGGCTTCTGCGGTTTTTGCTTCTTATGGAGGTATGGTACTGAATGAAGATTACTGAGCTTTCTATCGTGTTTGTACTCATTTTCTTCCCGTTATTTTATATCCTCTCGTTTCATACGCAAGATACCCAAGAGGCCAATGAACTGGCTTATCGCTACAAAACAGCGTTACAAACCGCAGTGATGGATGCTGGCGCGGTCATGCACCAGAATGAAAAACAACATGCTGAAGCAGGTTATGATTCTGCCAAGTTTGTTAAAGCAGATAAGGAATTGGCGTTAACCACCTTTACCCAAACGATGGCATTAAACATGGGGATACAGGATGACCAAGCGGCGATCCAACATATGTTTGATTATATTCCAGCGATTGTAGTTCTGGATTACGATGGTTATTACATTTTTGCCAAGGAAACCGAGATGACCGGGGAGATAGAAAAGTCTTATAAACATGTGTGGAGTCCAAAAAAACCTTATACATATTCAGATTCAGACGGAAATAGTATTAATTTCACACTTGACGGTTATGTGTATGCTTATGATGCTGGTGCAGGGAAATGGATCGAAGGATTTCAGCAGGAGCTGGCCTCTAATTCCACGATTACATTGCTTCAGGACTCTACAACTTTTGAACAGGTTCGGCGTAGCCGGATCGTGACCCGAATACAGGAAGAGCTTGCAGGCGTAATCAATCGACATAATGAATTTGCCAGAAAAAATGGTGTCTCTTATCTATTCACGATGCCTTTGGTCTCACAGGAAGATTGGTACAATTCAATCAACGATACGGGTATTATGGCTTTTATACAAGGGATCGCTGTAGGGGACCAGAAGATTAACAATTATGCCATTGGTGGAGGCCGGCTGGTCAAAAAAACGGCTGTTGTTGGCGGGATTGACCCCGAAACTGGCATAAAATATCATTATCCTGCCACCTGTAACCCTGGGTTTCGTGCTGAAGAGGTGTTCACAACTGCAAGGCAGGCAGCCGCCGGAGGTTATTTCGAATATGATTGCTCCGCCCATGTGTCATTACTTTCAGAAAAGACTGAACCTGTGCTAGAATAGGGTTTTGGAACGTGAACTAAAAGTAATGTATATAGATAGGAGCAGTCTCATCTTATGAGTTTATTGTCAGTAGAGAACGTCAGTCACAATTTTGGAGACCGTACGTTATTTAAAAATGTTTCGTTTCGTCTGCTTGCTGGAGAACGAGTGGGTCTGGTTGGGGCTAATGGTGCCGGAAAATCAACCCTAATGAATATTCTCACCGGAAAATTGCTTAAGGATAGCGGTAAAGTGGAATGGACGCCCAAAGTTCGATATGGCTATTTGGATCAACATACGAAGTTAACACCAGGCAAGACCATTCGTGATGTGCTTAAAGATGCTTTTTTGCCGCTCCTGGAACTGGAGAAGCAAATGATGGCCATTACGGATCAGATGGCTGATGCCGATCCAGACAAACTTGAGCAGTTGCTTGAAGAAATGGGCGATATTCAGGAACAGCTTGAACAGGGCGATTTTTATCTGATTGATGTGAAAGTGGAAGAAATGGCAAACGGTTTGGGATTAAATGCAATTGGCCTTGATCGAGATGTTGCGGCTCTCAGTGGTGGACAACGTACGAAAGTCCTGCTTGCAAAATTGTTGCTGGAGAAACCCACTGCCCTTTTGTTGGATGAGCCGACTAACTATCTGGATGTAGAGCATATTGAGTGGCTAACTAGATATTTGAAAGACTACCCCTATGCTTTTCTATTGATTTCCCATGATACAGAGTTTATGAATGAAGTGGTTAATGTCATTTATCATCTGGAATTTGCAAAATTGACGCGTTATGCGGCCAACTATGAGAAATTTCTTGAAATGGCAGATATGCAGAAAGCACAGCATATCGATGCCTACGAGAAGCAACAGGAATACATCAAAAAACAGGAAGATTTCATTCAACGCAACAAAGCTCGAGCTTCGACCTCTGGCCGGGCGAAAAGCCGGGAAAAACAACTTGGAAAGGTCGAGCGAATCGATCGACCAGACGAAGCAGCAAAACCAACATTTAAGTTCAAGGATGCCCGCGCAAGTAGCAAAACCGTTTTTGAAGGTATTGATTTTGAGATCGGTTATACGTATCCATTACTACCTAAGATGACCATGACGATCGAACGTGGAGAAAAGATCGCGATTGTGGGATGTAACGGTGTAGGTAAATCGACACTGCTCAAAACGATCCTGGGTAAAATAGCGCCAATTAGCGGAAAAACGTTTCTTGGAGATTATTTGGAGACGGCATACTTTGAACAGGAAGTGCGAGCCGGAAATATTACACCGATCGATGATGTATGGAACGAGTTTTCACATCTAACACAGAACGAGGTACGAGGACATCTTGCACGTTGCGGGCTCAAAAATGAGCATATTACGCGTCCACTTAACATGCTTAGCGGTGGGGAGCAAGCCAAAGTCCGATTGTGCAAACTGTTGATGCGTGAAAGCAACTGGGTCTTGTTTGATGAGCCGACGAACCATCTGGATGTCACGGCAAAAGCTGAACTGCAGCGTGCGTTGAAAGAATATAAGGGAACTGTTTTACTTGTATCGCACGAACCGGATTTTTATGAAGGCTGGGTCACTAAAACGTGGAATGTAGAAGAGTGGTCCGAAAAAGCACGATGACAAAAAAAACCGGTTGTGGTAATATAGGCTACAACTTCATATGAACACTAGGGGGGCCGCACGATGCGGCTGAGATGGAAAAATACGATTCCGGACCCTTTGCACCTGATCTGGATCATACCAGCGTAGGGAAGTGGCGCGTTTCAGCGAAAACGATAGTAAATGATTCTTAACGTAAGAACAGGATCTTTTTACATCGTGATGCCAAGCGTTTCAATATCGAATAAACAGTTATCGATTTGACTATCAAACTGCTTAAGAGGTATTTGTCACACGCTTGTGTTTAAACTGAACCATTGTTTATACGCAGCCGCTCCCCTACGGGAGTGGCTTTTTTGATTTATATTTGTCATTACAACTCCTCCAAGCCTGTAGATGAAAGGAGCGAAAACGAGGTTGCATACCTTGATGTTTGATTATGAAGCTCATGAATTAGGTAAAACTTCAACAAACCAGTGGCACCAGCGGACAGATAAATCTGTACCAACGTGTGGACAAGAGCAAGACTTTTTTGAGTTACATGTGATATCTACGAATAAAGCGGAACAGTCAGCCATGTTGAAAGCAGCCAAAGATATTTGGCCTTATGTGCATTACATCCATATCCGGGAAAAGCAACTTTCGCAACAGGAATGTTTTAACTGGGCCAAATTGATGGCAGAAGCGGGTGTTCCGGCTTCCCGCATTGTAATCAACGGTGCGAACATATATTCGTCAGGTTGTTTTTATCAAGGGGTACATTGGAGCCAAATTATGCTGGAAAGGGCAAAAGTAATGGTAACGCCGGAGAACAAGCGTGATCCACGGCTCAGGTTGGGGATATCGGTGCATTCGTTGCATGAAGCGAGAATTGCCGAAGAGTATGGCGCGGATTACCTTTTTTTCGGGCATGTGTACGCAAGTGCAAGTAAACCTGATTCTGTAGCGAGGGGATTAGATGCATTGTCGGAAGTGTGCTCCAGTGTAAAGGTGCCTGTTATTGCAATAGGGGGGATTCATCCGGGTAACATTCAGGCTGTCAGGTCTGCGGGAGCCAGGGGTGCAGCTGTGATCTCAAGTGTGTTAAAACATGCAAACCCTGCTTATGCTGCTGCGCTTCTTAAACAGGCCGTGGACGCGGTGAAGTGAATGTTTCCCGGTCAAGAGCCGTAAATGATGCCAACCCGAGAAAATGTGAATGTTGTTCAAACAAGGAGATGACAAAATGGTGCAGAGCAAACCGAGTCAACCCGAGGAAGTGATACGTTCATCGTATGATCAAAATAAGTTTGAGCTGCTGGCTCTATCTGAAAATTCGGATTTATCCAAGACACAAGAAACCTGTCATGCAGAAACAATCATTGTAGGCGGTGGAGTCATAGGCTGTGCGATTGCTTTTGAACTGGCATCCAGAGGTCGGGAAGTACTGCTTGTTGAGCAGTCGGAAATTGCTAGCGGAGCTTCCTGTGCGGCTGCCGGCATGCTGGCAGCAGACAGTGAGGATTTTGCTCATCCACTCATGGCAAAAGCCGCACATGAAAGCAGGGAATTGTTGCATAAGCACAAAGAGCAAATATCCGCTTTAACAGGTATGGATCTTGGCTTACGGCGCAACGGATTTATCACACCGTTTCGTTCATACGGTGATCTAAGTAAATACAAGGATAGACGAAATACCACTTCGGGAATGCAGCAACTTTGGTGGGATCGAAGCACGGTGCAACGAGAAGCGTTATGGTTGAATCGGGATACGTACGGCGCTTATTACCGATCATTGGAGAGCGAAGTGTTGCCCGTTTCATTGACAAGAGCTTATGCGAGATCGGCTGAAATGATGGGTGCGCGCATTTTGGAAGGAGTTCAAGATGTTCGGCTGATCGTAGATAAGCATGGTGTTCAAGGTATTAGAACGGCTAGGGGAGAGGTGTGTTGCAGACATATCATCATAGCTGCTGGTTTACAAGGGGAGCAACTCATGCATCAAGTGGGGGGCACTTTGCCTTCAAGTCCGGTGAAAGGTGAAATGTTGGCCGTTCGGTTCCCTACAGATCAGGCTGGTGGTAGACCCGATCGCACTGTATATGCAGAAGATGTCTATATTGTTCCGAAAGCCAACGGAGAGGTGTGGATTGGCGCAACCAGTTTGCCAGGAAGAAAAGATCACAGCGTATCGGCGAATAGTGTGCAACGATTACTTGGAGCGGCAAGTTATTGGGTACCGGGAATCAAAGAGGCGGACTTTGTGCGTGCATGGGCAGGTATAAGACCTTCTACCCCTGATGGGCTTCCGTATATAGGGAAATACGAGCAAATATCTGGCTTATACACAGCGTATGGACATTTTCGTAATGGAATATTGCTTAGTGCAATAACAGGTCGCTGGATCGCAGATATGCTGGAGGGCAAGAGTGCTGAAGAGATTGGGATTGAGGCGTTATCGCCGGATCGAATGAACAGAAGGGAGGTTATGCTGTGAACATCATTGTGAACGGCCAAAAGATGGAGGTTGACGATGGGTTAAATCGTGTCGACAAATTACTGCAATCGTTCAACTTACAAGTGAAAACCGTGGTAGTTGAGTTGAATCGCAATATTTTGACCAAAGATCATCATGGAACAACCACGCTAAGAGAAGGAGATCGGATTGAGATTGTTCATTTTGTCGGAGGGGGCTGAGTAAAGGGTTTCACAGGCGAGAGTCGAATCTTGTTGATCTGGTAGTTGGTATTGGGAAGTTGTTAAAACCTAGGAGGTTAGAAGATGTTAACGATTGGTAAATACTCGTTTGAGTCAAGGTTGTTGCTTGGAACAGGCAAATTCAGCGATATGGAAGTACAGAGTCAGGCCGTGGAAGCTTCAGGTACTGAAGTGCTGACCTTTGCTGTACGTCGTCTGAATCTGGAGGATACGGGCAAGCAACATTTTCTGGATACGCTGGATCTGGGCAAATACACATTGCTACCCAATACGGCGGGTGCTTCGACTGCGGAAGAAGCTGTAAGGATTGCTGAGCTTGCCCGAGCTTCGGGGCTTTGTGATATGATAAAAGTCGAAGTCATCGGAGACGGAGTAACGTTACTGCCTGATCCGCTTGAAACGTACAAGGCTTGTAGCATTTTGCTCGAAAAAGGATTCACCGTGTTGCCTTACATTTCCGACGACGTTATTTTAGCTAAACGCCTTCAATTGCTTGGTGTACATGCAGTCATGCCTGGAGCTTCACCAATTGGAGCAGGTAGAGGGCTTATTAACCCTTATAATCTCGAAATCATCATAGAGCAAGCGGCAGTGCCTGTTATTGTAGATGCAGGGTTACGTTCCCCAAAAGATGCCGCTTATGCCATGGAACTCGGGGCGGATGGTGTATTGCTTAACACAGCCGTATCTGGATCAGACGATCCGGTTGTCATGGCAAAAGCGATGCGGCTCGGGGTCGAAGCGGGCAGACTGGCGTATACGGCAGGCATGATTCCGGTGAAACGTTATGCAGCAGCAAGCAGTCCGGCGGAAGGAATGGTTCATATATGACAGATCAGTTACATCATGCGGAGCAGAGCGATCGTTATTCCAGACAGGAACGATATGCTCCGCTCGGCAAAGAGGGTCAGGCGAAGTTACAAGACAGCAACGTTTTAATAATCGGAGCCGGCGCACTTGGAACAGGTATTGCAGAAACGTTAGTGCGTTCCGGTGTCGGGCAAATTACCATTGTAGACCGGGACTATGTGGAATGGAGTAATCTCCAGCGGCAACAACTTTATGTTGAGCAGGATGCGATTGAGCGCATGCCCAAAGCGATGGCGGCTGTCAAACGTTTAACAGCAATCAATTCAACCGTTCGCATCGAAGCCAAAGTAATGGATGTGCGCGTGGATGAACTTGAAGAGCTAGTTGAGCATGCCGATTTAATCATGGATGCAACGGATAATTTTGATACAAGGTTGCTGATCAATGATATGGCACAGAAACACAATATACCTTGGATCTACGGAGGATGTGTGGGTAGCTACGGCATTACGTATACGTTTTTGCCTGGGGAAACACCTTGTTTAAACTGCCTCTTAGGAGAAGTACCACTTGGTGGGGATACTTGTGATACGTCGGGCATCATTCCTCAAGCGGTGCAAATGGTGACGGCCAATCAGACAGCGGAAGCGATGAAGTTGCTAAGTGGTAACACAGCTGCTCTTCGGCGTAAATTGCTGTCATTTGATGTGTGGAGGAACGAGTACATATCCATTAATGTGGATGGGGCCAAAAAGCAAGAATGTGCATCATGTAGCCCGGTAGCTACCTACCCGTTTCTTTCCACATCCAATCTGGAGAAAACCGATGTGTTATGTGGTCGGGATACTGTTCAGATTCGTCCTGCGCGCCGCATACAACTGGACCTTCCGCAGACAGCAGATCGATTAGAACGTCTTGGTGAAGGAAAAGTGGAATTGAATCCTTTTCTGGTGTCATTCACAACAGGTCAACATCGGTTGGTCATTTTTCAGGATGGGCGTGTGCTTGTTCATGGCACAAAAGATACGTCGGAGGCACGTACGTTGGTTCATCGGTATTTCGGCTAAACCTCAGTCAATCATATGAAATATTAAAACACATTCATTGACAAAGTCTGTTCCCCGTGGGGATGGACTTTTTCTTTTTATGGCATCCTAACGGTACAATCCATGCCAAGTAGCAACGGAAACCAGACGGGCCGGGTGAGAAATGATGAAAACAGCGATCTTAGTAGTGGGTACTGGGGAATTAGTGCGACATATAGAGCATGTTATGCAAGACGAGGGTTATGAGGTAAAGCATGTAGAATGGTATGAATTGAACGACTTAGTGGACTTTAAGGCTTTTCGTCCGCATCTGATTATTTTAGTGGATCGAGAGTCTGAGGATATGCATCACAGTGAACAGGATAAAATTGCATTGAAGCGCTGGATGAATCCGAGTGTATCCACGCCTCTAATCGTAATTATTCCCGAAGTTTCGCCGCAGCGGGTCATTGATTGGCTTGATTTTGGAGCGAATGATGTCATGGAAGAGCCTGTTCATTGGAAGGTTATGCTTGCGAGAATTCGTAGCCTGCTTCGGTTGTTTGCAAGTGCTTCTCATGAAGGCGAGGAAATCATTATAGTTCAAGACCTCAGACTTAATCTGCGCTCGCGAAGAGTGAGCCGTGGAGGACAATATCTAAACCTGACTCCGAAAGAATATGAATTATTGGAGTTTTTAGCTTTGCATTTAAATGAAGCGTGCACACGGGGAGATATTTTACGCGAGGTGTGGGGGTATGAGTTTGCCATGGATACAAACGTTGTTGATGTTTACATTAAACATCTACGGGTGAAAGTGGATAAAGGCAGAGAAGTAAAGTTAATCCAGACGGTTCGAGGGATAGGTTATATGTTGGTGGATAGCTGAATTTTGAATATTCCACCATTCTCCAGTTTGAAACAAGGATTAATCCGGGTATTTAAAAGATAGGATGATATGAAAAGAAAAAACCGGATCCATTGATCCGGTCGTCAGTTTAGATTTTATAGAGCCAGATGGACTAAAGGACGCGACGAGCTGTAATGTACGTTCTTTTCCACGTACCGGAGTTCAGATCAGACAGGGTTACGCCTGGAGAGCCGTACGTGTGAAGAATTTTGCCGTCTCCAGCATAAACACCAACGTGAGTAATGTTAGAACCCGTAGAGCGGCTGCCGCTCGAGAAGAATACCATGTCACCAACACGAAGATTGGATTTAGAGACGAATTTACCTTCTTTGGATTGCTGTGCGGAAGTGCGCGGAAGATCTACACCATATTTTTTGAAAATGTACTTCATAAAAGAAGAACAGTCAAAGTATCTGGTTGTCGTTGTTGAAGCACCAAATTTATATGGAGTTCCAGTGAATTTTTTACCATAGTTTACAATTTGCTGTCCTGTTGATACGGATGCCGTTGCAGCTTGTGCAACAGGTGCATTTGTCATTAATACAGCTCCAAAACCTAGTGTAGCGCACAACCCGACGGTTACGGCCTTTTGGATGAAGAAGTTTGTTTTCATGTAGTTAGTACCTCCAAAATTCGTTTTCGTTAAGTTGCTAGAGCGAGTATAACAGGTTTGTAACACCCTAGAAATTGGATACATAAGCAAAAAAGCTGATAGGACAGTACTTTAGATGTGATTATTAAAATACGATTAAAAATGTCAAAAAATTAATCATTGACGAATCCAGAAATAGCTATAAAACAAAAATCCCCTTGATTATCAAGGGGATTTCTTCATTTTAATTGATTCAGAACACAAAATAATAGGTTACAAAAACGTAATAATTGAACATGGAGCTGTAGGATTCGACCTTCGTAAATCTTTAGAATTCCTTGCTATATTCGTATTTTAGTGTTCAGTCTTTGCTTTGAATAATGAGCAACAGGCCGCTATCAATCGTTACTGTGCCTGAATTGTCCAGTAGCTTGTTACTAATCCCTAAGGATTGTCCCATACGTATAGTAGCGTGATCCAAAGGGTACATGAATCCTTCCAGGCATATCCCTGTGACCTCATGTGTTAATGGAAGCAAAGAGACATAGGTAAAACCGCGTTGTTCGACAACAGCACTTGAAGTGGTTAACGTCATATAATTGTGCTCATCCTGAAGCGCACAAGAGATATGATGTTGCATAGCACGAACCATGATATGAACATTGGCGAGGGTGTGATCCATTCGTGTGCCCGTTGCGCCAAAGATGAGAATATGAGTAGGTTCATGATCCAGAGCTGTTTCAAATGCCATTTCGGTATCTGTCAGATCTTTATGGATCGGATCACAAGCAATGAATTCTACACTGTTACTGTTTACGATCTCTCGTTCTTCTTCAGTTATAGAATCGAAGTCGCCCACTGCGATGTGTGGTTTGATGCCATGCTCAATTAAATACAAAGCACCACGGTCTGCCGCAATAATAACGTCATCGGGCTGAATTTCCTGAAGGAATTCCTGCGTGAGTTGACCACCTGTGAAGATGACAATCCGTTTATAGTCCATTCTATTTCATCCTTCCTTATTTATAGAGGGAAACTATTTGATTTTCTAATTGAAGCTAATCCTGCGCTAAGCTATAAAACTATACACCAAACCAGTATAATCGACAAAATGTGGTTGCACAATTTCCTTACTCGCGGATACAATGGGGAGAGCGACATGGAGATGACTTGAAAAGTGAGGTTTGAACAGGTTGGACTTACACATTTTTGAAGTATTCAGCATTATCGGTACGATCGCATTTGCAATGTCTGGTGCATTTGTAGCTATGGAAGAGGAATATGATATTTTGGGTGTATTGGTACTTGGGCTCGTGACAGCATTCGGAGGCGGAGTAATCCGGAATGTGCTTATTGGTGTGCCTGTAACAACATTATGGAGTCAGGGCTCGTTAATCATGCTTGCGCTGGTTTCTGTAGCTGTTGCTTTTGTGTTGCCTTTGAAGTGGATCAGCCACTGGAAAAGGACGGAAGCTTTGTTTGATGCAATTGGACTGGCTGCCTTTGCAATTCAGGGCGGATTGTATGCGGCTAATATGGGTCATCCCATCAGTGCCGTTATCGTTGCAGCTGTACTGACGGGTATTGGCGGAGGTATCATTCGTGATCTTCTTGCCGGGCGTAAACCACTTGTTCTTCGTGATGAGATCTATGCGGTATGGGCAATGGCAGCGGGATTTGCCATCGGAATGGGCTGGTTTACAACAAACATTGGTTTGCTCATCTGTTTTGCAACAGTCGTCTTTTTCCGGATGTGTTCTGTGCACTACAAATGGAAGCTGCCGCGCCGCTCGTTGACGCCTAACGAAACCGTTGTTTTGAAGCCGGAGAAACTTATTCCGCAACATGCACCATCCGTAATTCAAGGGACTTTGAGCAAGGGGGAGTAACTTATTATGATTAACGTTGTTTTTGTATGTCTCGGTAACATTTGCAGATCTCCTATGGCGGAAGCAGTGATGCGCCACAAGGTGATGGAGAAGGGGCGTGGCGAACAGATCCGGATTGATTCGGCTGGTACAGGCAACTGGCATGTTGGCAAACCTCCGCATGAGGGTACCCGTAAGTTGCTTGACGGTTATCAAATCTCTTATGCCAACATGACGGCAAGACAATTCGTGAGTGCAGACTTCACTGAATTTGATTACATTATATGTATGGATAATTCTAATGCAGAGAATGTACGTAGCCTGCCAGGAGGAGAAGAGGCGGAGATTATCAAGTTCATGGATTTGCTACCGAACGAAAAGCTAAGAGAAGTACCTGATCCGTATTACACAGGGAACTTTGAAGAAGTGTACGAGCTGGTGAATGCAGGTTGTGATGTCTTGCTGAACAGAATAGAAGAAGATCATTCTTTAACCTGAGCCTGATCAGATAAAACACAAGCCAGATTTGAGCAACACGTTATGATTGGTGAAATGGCAAAGTAGCAGGAACGGAACATGTTGAACTCCTGCTTCTTTTTCAGGGCATGAATGTAAGCGGTAACAACGTATTGTCCAAAAAATTAAAAAAGAAAAGCGGCTATGCAGCCGCCTGTTCAACTAAACTATTTTCTACTAACCTTCTTGCAAAAAGTAAAGCAAGGCATCAGGCAGTTCCTTTTGCCAGAAGCCCCATTGGTGATTCCCGTCTTTTTCCTGATAGGAGACGAGAGCACCACGTTTCTCCAGCAGATCACGCGTATCCCGGTTCAGCTGTACAAAATCATACGTTCCGGTATCGGCTTCAAAGGCCGTTTCCTGCAAACCTACAATCATCCAGATCGACAACCAGGACAAGTCTTCGGCTGCAGCATAGATTTCCTGAGAAGCAGAGTAGAAGGCACCAGACATGCTGATGACGCGGGTGAACAGCTCAGGATATTTCAGTGCAAGATGCAATGAAACACTGCCTCCCAATGAATCACCAGCAAGAACACGTTCCTGCGGAGAGCGTCTTACAGGATATTTCTCTTCTACATAGGGAATAATCTCTTCTGCAAAGCACTTCGTATAAGCTTCAAACCGACTGCCAAAGGGAGCGTACTCCTGCGTCCTTACAGAAACGTCCACTTGAACCCCTACAATAATGAAAGGTTCGGCGCCTTCATCCAAAATGATGCGGTTAGCTGTGGTAGCGATTCGGCCAAAGTTGAAAAACTCTTCGCCATCCTGACAATATACGACAGGGTAGCTAAGCAGTTCGTTATAGCCTGGGGGAAGATAAATACGCAAGGTTCGTTTCTCGCCGAGATAACGGCTTTCAATCTCTTCCTTAACAATTGTACGTTTCAAATAGCGGGAATCCGTCATAAAACGTCACCTTTCCGGGTTATTTTTGCATTCACCCGCGCAATACGGTAAGATTAACCTGGTGCGGGGATGGGTCAAACACGCAATCATGTATTATGCTGTTATACCAATATTAAACCCCTGTTATACATACAATCCAAAAGGAAACATAAAAATATTACGGATTTCTTTGACGTATGCAGTGAAACAGGTGTATAATAATAATATAACAGCGGAACTTGATATTCAAATTTTTTGTTGAGGTGAAGAAAAAAATGAGCAAGGTTCCTTATGAAGTATACACGGAGGATGTAGAAGCTCTGTCCGTGCTGTCTCCTGACGGCGAAATTGTTAACAAAGACATGATGCCTAAGCTTTCCGACGATCAATTAAAAGAAATTATGTATCGCATGGTATTTACCCGTACTTGGGATGACCGTGCAGTAAACCTCGGCCGTCAAGGTCGTCTTGGTTTCTATGCTCCAGTATCTGGTCAAGAAGCTACAATGGTAGGTAGTGAGTTTGCCCTTGAAAAAGAAGACTTTGTTGCTCCAGGCTATCGCGACATTCCGCAACTCGTGTGGCACGGACTTCCTCTTTATCAAGCATTCTTGTACTCCCGTGGACACCAGCATGGTGGACAAATTCCAGATGGCGTTAACGTATTGATGCCGCAAATCATCATTGGTGCTCAAATTCTGCACGCAATGGGTATTGCTATGGGTTACAAATTGAAGAAACAAAAACAAGTAGTTATCACGTACACAGGTGATGGCGGATCTTCCGAAGGTGACTTCTATGAAGGTCTGAACTACGCTGGTGTATACAAACTGCCAGTGATCTTCTTTGTACAAAACAATGGTTATGCCATCACTACTCCTTTTGCTAAACAAACGGCAGCTCTGTCCATCGCTCACAAAGCGGTAGCAGCAGGGATCAAAGGTGTTAAAGTTGACGGTATGGACATTTTCGCTGTTATCAAAGCGGTTCAGGAAGCTGCTGAACGCGGACGTAACGGAGAAGGCGCTACTTTGATCGAAGCGGTAACTTATCGTTTCCGTCCACACTCCCTTTCCGATGATGCTTCCAAGTATCGTACGAAAGAAGAAGAGGCTGAGTGGAGCGAAAAAGATCCAATCGCACGTTTTGCTAAATATCTGGAGAAAAAAGGTCTGTGGACTGAAGAAGATACAGCACGTGTGAAAGAAGAAGCAAAAGCAAAAGTGAACGAAGAGATCAAAAAAGCGGAAAAAACCGAGAAAATGACGATTTCAGGCTTGATCGACAGCATGTTCGAACAAACGCCTAAGCACTTGGAAGAGCAAAAAGCTGATTTCCAATAAGTTTTTTCCGATAAAGCATAAACATCCGGCGCCAGCATTGGTGTCTCGGTATACATGTATGAATTCAAATGTGAACTGTCAATGTTTAAGGAGGAAATGAAGCAAATGGCACAATTGAACATGAAAGAAGCAATTCGTGATGCGCTTCGCGTAGAGTTGAAACGTGATCCTAACGTTCTGCTTTTCGGTGAAGACGTTGGTAATGTAGGCGGCGTTTTCCGTGTAACGGAAGGCTTGCAAAAAGAGTTTGGCGAAGAGCGTGTATTTGATACACCACTGGCTGAGTCCGCAATCGGCGGTTTGGCTGTAGGTTTGGGTATTCAAGGCTTCCGCCCGGTAGCTGAGATTCAATTCGTAGGTTTTATCTTCGAAGCCCTTGACCAAATGGTAGTTCAAGCTGCTCGTATGCGTTTCCGCTCCGGCGGTAAATACAATTCTCCGATCGTATTCCGTACACCATTTGGTGGCGGCGTAAAAGCGGCAGAATTGCACACAGATTCTCTGGAAGGTTTGCTCACGCAAACTCCGGGTATTAAAGTGGTAGTTCCTTCTAACCCTTACGATGCGAAAGGTCTGATGATCGCTTCCATCCGTGACAACGATCCAGTATTCTTCATGGAGCACTTGAACCTGTACCACGCTTTCCGTGCAGAAGTACCTGAAGAAGATTATGTTGTTGAATTGGGTAAAGCGAACGTTGTTCGTGAAGGTTCCGATGTTACCATCGTTACTTACGGTATGATGGTTCATACTTCTGTAAAAGCTGCAGAAGAGCTTGAAAAACAAGGTATCAAAGTTGAAGTTATCGACCTTCGTACGATCAGCCCGATCGACATCGATACAGTTGTTGCTTCCGTTAAGAAAACAAACCGTGCCATTGTTGTACAAGAAGCTCAAAAGAGCGCAGGTGTTGCAGCTGAAGTCATTGCGCAAATCAATGAAAAAGCAATCCTGCACTTGGAAGCACCGGTTCTGCGTGTAGCTGGCCCGGATACAGTATATCCTTTTGCACAAATCGAAGATACATGGTTGCCTAACCCGGCGCGTATCGTTGCTGCGGTTAACAAAGTCATGAACTTCTAATTCGATCATCTGACATGCCGCAAGGCGCAGTATGGTGATTCACATCGCAGCACAGCTGCACTGTAAACAGCCATTAGCCCCTTGATTGACAGTTATTTGCACTCGCAGTAACAGTTGGTTTTTGGAGCTAAGGGTTGTTTTCAGGATGGAGCAAATAATCAAGGAGGTTTTTCAGTTGGCTAAATTTGAATATAAATTCCCTGAACTGGGCGAAGGCCTTCACGAAGGCGAAATCATCAAGATGCACATCAAAGTCGGGGACAAAGTAACTGACGACGATATCATCATGGAAGTACAGAACGACAAAGCGGTTGTTGAAGTTCCTTGTCCGGTAAACGGAACAGTAACTGAAGTTTTCGCCAAAGACGGTCAAATCTGCCACGTTGGTGAAGTTGTAGCGGTTATCGACGCAGAAGGCGAACTGCCTGAGCAAGACGACGCTCCTGCTGAAGACCAAGGTGCACAAGAGAAAGACGCAGCACAAGGTGGAGCTGACACTAGCGGCTCTTCTGCAGCAGCTTCAAGCTCCAATGCAGCTCAAGAAGGCGGCAACAACAGCGTTCCTGCAGTTCCTGCAAAAGACGTTTTGGCTACGCCAAGCGTTCGCAAATTTGCTCGTGAGCAAGGTGTAGACATCGCTCAGGTTAACGGTACTGGCAACAACGGTAAAGTAACCAAAGAAGATGTGGAATCCTTCAAAAACGGTGGCGGTTCTTCTGCAACGGCAACTTCTTCCGACGCTCCGGCTCAAGAAGAGAAAAAATCCGCAGCACCTGCGGCTGCAGCAGCTGATCAACGCCTTGAAGAAGAGCGCGTACCTTTCAAAGGTATCCGTAAAGCGATCTCCAATGCAATGGTTAAATCGGCTTACACTGCACCTCACGTTACAATCATGGACGAAGTGGACGTAACTGAACTGGTTGCATTCCGTACTCGCATGAAACCAATTGCAGAGAAAAAAGGCACAAAAGTTACTTACTTGCCATTCATCGTTAAAGCATTGGTTGCAGCTTCCCGTCAATTCCCGGCGTTGAACGCAATGATTGATGAAGAAGCAAATGAAATTGTGTACAAAAAATACTACAACATCGGTATCGCTACAGATACAGATAACGGTCTGATCGTTCCTGTAATCAAAGATGCTGATCGTAAATCCATCTGGATGATCGCTGATTCCATCCGTGATCTGGCAGCTCGTGGACGCGATGGCAAACTGAGCGCGAATGAAATGAGAGGAAGCACAATCTCCATCAGTAACATCGGTTCTGCTGGCGGTATGTTCTTCACTCCAATCATCAACTTCCCAGAAGTTGCTATCTTGGGTACAGGACGCATCAGCGAAAAAGCGGTTATCAAAAACGGCGAAGTTGTTGCAGCACCTGTAATGGCATTGTCCTTGAGCTTCGACCACCGTATCATCGATGGCGCAACAGCACAAAACTTTATGAATTACATTAAACAGCTGCTCGCTAACCCTGAGCTGCTTGTTATGGAGGTGTAAGATATGGTAGTAGGCGATGCTTCTCTCAATATCGACACATTAGTAATTGGTGCAGGACCTGGCGGCTATGTAGCTGCCATCCGTGCTGCACAACTGGGCCAAAGCGTATTGATCGTAGACAAATCCGAGCTGGGCGGCGTATGTTTGAACCGTGGATGTATCCCATCCAAAGCTCTGATCTCTGCTGCGCATCAATATGAGTCCGCTCTTCACGGCGATGCTTTCGGTATCTCCGCTGAGAACGTAAAAGTAGATTTTGCTAAAACTCAAGAATTCAAAAACGGCGTTGTTAAGAAAATGACTGGCGGCGTAGCTGGTTTGCTCAAAGGCAACAAAGTTGAAGTTTTCAACGGTGAGTGCATGTTCATCAACGAAAACGAGGCTCGTGTATTTAACGATCACGAATCACCACGTTACAAGTTCAAAAATGCAATCATTGCAACAGGTTCCCGTCCAATCGAACTGAAACCTTTCCCATTTGGCGGACGCATTCTGTCTTCTACAGAAGCATTGAACCTGCCTGAAGTACCAAAAAGCATGATCGTAATCGGTGGCGGTTATATCGGCGCTGAGCTTGGTCAAATGTACTCCAAATTCGGTGCTAAAGTAACAATCATCGAAGGTTTGGATACGGTATTGCCAGGTTTCGATAAAGACATGACTAGCCTTGTAGCTAAAAACATGAAGAAAACAGGCATTGAAATCGTAACGGGTGCAAAAGCGGAAAGCGCTGAGCAAACGGATAAAGATGTAACTGTTAAATATTCTGTAAATGGTGAGTCCAAAGAAGTAACTGCAGATTACCTGCTCGTTACTGTAGGACGTCGTCCTAATACAGACGGAGAACTTGGTCTGGACATGATCGGTGTTGACGTTGACGAGCGTGGTTTCGTTAAAGTTGACCACCAAGGCCGCACAAGCATTCCACACATCTTCGCAATCGGTGATATCGTATCTGGTCTGGCTCTGGCACACAAAGCTTCTTATGAAGGTAAAGTGGCTGCGGAAGCAATCGCTGGACAACCATCTGTAGTTGACTACAAATGTATGCCAGCTGTTGTGTTCACAGATCCTGAGTGCTCCAGCGTAGGTTATACGGAGAAAGAAGCTAAAGAAAAAGGTTATAAAGTAAAAGCAGGTAAATTCCCTTATGCGGGTAACGGCCGTGCCGTATCTTTGAACCATGCTGAAGGCTTCGTAAAAATCGTTGCTGACGAAGAAAGCGGCCTTGTTCTGGGTTGCCAAATCGTTGGTTTGGAAGCTTCCAACTTGATTGCTGAGCTTGGTCTTGCAATCGAGATGGGCGCAACTTTGGAAGATCTGGCGCTTACTATTCACGCTCACCCAACTCTGGGCGAAATCGTGATGGAAGCAGCGGAATTGGTAATGGGTCACCCGATCCACATCATCTCCCGTTAAGATCATCGAAGCAACGGATTCGTCCGGCATTATATGTAGATTCGAAAGAGACGAGTGACGCTAATCGCGTTGCTTGTCTCTTTTTTTGATCAAGTTTCGAGTCTTTTGCCAATCTGCTCAGTATGGTAAACTAATTAAATGATCAGACCTCTAGAAGTCTGTGGCCCAGTTGGGTATGGGTACGTAACATATATAGAGATGCGAGGAGACACCAACATGAAAAACTATCTCGATTTATTACAAGATATATTGGACAACGGCGTTCACAAAGGAGATCGAACTGGAACAGGGACACAGTCTGTCTTCGGTAGGCAACTCCGTTATGACTTATCCAAAGGTTTTCCACTTGTAACGACCAAACGAATTCACCTGAAGTCAGTTATTCATGAGTTGCTGTGGTTTTTGAGCGGAGATACGAATATTGCCTACTTGAAAGAAAATGGTGTGAAGATCTGGGATGATTGGGCAGACGAAAATGGCGATCTTGGACCGGTATATGGCTCACAATGGCGAACATGGGAAGCACCAAACGGGGAGAAAATAGATCAGATCGCTGCTGTTATAGATTCCATTAAAAATAATCCCGATTCCCGCCGTCATCTGGTGAGTGCGTGGAATGTGGCCGAAATTAACAACATGAAATTACCGCCTTGTCATTTTGCGTTTCAGTTTTATGTGGCTGAGGGTAAACTATCTTGTATGCTGACGATGCGTTCCGTGGACACGTTCCTTGGTCTGCCATTTAATATTGCCAGTTATGCACTTCTGACACATATGATTGCACAGCAATGTGACCTGGAAGTGGGCGACTTCATCTGGTCTGGTGGAGATGTGCACATCTATTCCAATCATGTGGAGCAGGTGAAAACGCAACTAGAGCGTGAGCCGTTTGCTTTGCCTAAGCTGGTGATTAAACGTAAGCCTGATTCCATTTTTGATTACAGGTTCGAGGATTTTGAATTTGAAAATTATGAGCATCATCCGGGCATTAAAGCTCCAATTGCAGTCTAATGCAAATGAGCGTTAAGCGATTATCTATGAAACGGTGAGGGTGAAGCAGTTATACATGGACGGTTTCAAATAGAAAGGAGTGTGCGGCCTTTGAGTATTGAATTGGTATGGGCAATGGGAGAGAATGGTGTGATTGGACATCATAATTCTCTTCCTTGGCGATTGCCAAAGGATATGGCTTTTTTCAAGCAGCAAACGATAAACAAAACGATTATTATGGGACGTAATACGTGGGAATCATTCGGCGGCAAGCCACTCCCTCACCGTCGTAATATTGTTGTGACTCGAGACTTGAATTATAGAGCGGATCAAGCAGAGATCGTACATACGATTGAAGAAGGTCTGAAGGCTGCTCAAGGTGAAGAGCTTTGCGTAATTGGAGGTTCTCAGGTATATCGGGAGTTTCTACCGTTTGCAGATCGGCTCGTCGTCACCAAGATTCATGAGCAATTTGAGGGAGATACGTTTTTCCCGGAAGTGAACTGGAGCGAATGGGAGTTAAAGAAGCAGATCGAAGGCGAGCAGGATGAGAAAAATGTATATCCTTTTACATTCGAGTTTTACGAGCGTAAACGTTAGATAAACATGTGAAGACACTGATCACACGAAATTTTCCGTGAACAGTGTCTTTTTTAATACAATGTTTTTGTATTGACTGTGAACAATTATTTCAAATGTTATTTCATCACATCAATGTGACACATCGACTGGTGGATTTTGCATAATATACATTGGATCAGCATGCGTTTATGGTTGAATAGTCTAAAAACTGTAGAATTTCAACGTTGTAAAGCTTTAAATCGAGTTTGATTTTCGTAAAT
Organism: Paenibacillus sp. RRE4; assembly: GCF_031844205.1. NCBI lineage: Bacteria > Bacillati > Bacillota > Bacilli > Caryophanales > Paenibacillaceae > Paenibacillus > Paenibacillus sp. RRE4. The sequence continues at coordinate 2,581,005 of NZ_JAUZUT010000001.1, read as the reverse complement.
GAGTTTAAATTCCGCTGAAAAGCTTGATTTTAATGACAATTTATCTTACATTTATATGACGTTATTTCTTTTTTTATTCTTAACTTTCGCTTGTGAAAAAACTTTATACTCTGGTTTAAGACCAAATTTAAGCTATTGACCATACGTTCAGTTGAACGCTATGATGTATAAAATACAAATAATTATGCGGATAATCCATTTAATATTCAATGCCGTAAATGCTACTATAATTGAAATATCTTTGAGTAGATTTTGTGATACAATAGACAAAAACTCAAGTAAAAGAGTAATCCATTTCATATAGAGCATACGCATGAAGGGATTAAGACAAGAACGGATGGGGGAAACGTAAGATGTCTACACCTACTGGATTTATGGAATACAAACGGCAGCTCCCTGCCGATCGAGAGCCAGCGGAGCGCATCAAGGATTGGGAAGAGTTTCATAAACATATGGCTGAAGAAGAACTCAGAACACAAGGTGCAAGGTGCATGGATTGTGGTACCCCTTATTGTCATACAGGTATAGATATGACTGGCGGTACGTCAGGCTGCCCGGTTCATAACCTGATTCCAGAATGGAATAATCTCGTTTATCGCGGTTTGTGGAAGGAAGCGCTGGAGCGTCTTCACAAAACGAACAATTTTCCGGAGTTTACAGGCCGTATCTGCCCAGCTCCTTGTGAAGGATCATGTACTGTGGGCCTGATTGGTCAGCCTGTAACGATCAAAACGATCGAAGAAGCCATTATTGAAAAAGGCTTTGAAGAAGGTTGGGTTGTTCCACAGCCACCGGAGAAACGCACAGGTAAGCGTGTAGCTGTAGTTGGTTCAGGTCCAGCGGGACTTGCAACAGCGGCTCAATTGAACAAGGCTGGACATACGGTAACGGTATATGAACGTTCAGACCGTGTCGGCGGATTATTAATGTATGGAATTCCAACGATGAAGCTGGATAAAAAAGTGGTACAACGCCGTGTAGACCTGCTCGCAGCCGAAGGAATTCAGTTTATTACGAATACAGAGATCGGAAAAGATATTCCGGCTGAGCAACTTGTTAATGATTATGATGCTGTTGTTCTGTGTGGCGGTGCAACCAAGCCACGCGAATTTAACATTGAAGGTGCTAACCTGAAAGGTGTGCACTATGCGATGGACTTCCTGAATGGAAGCATCAAAAGCTTCCTGGACTCCAACCTGGAGGATGGCAACTACATCTCTGCAAAAGATAAAGATGTCATTGTAATTGGTGGCGGGGATACAGGTTCTGACTGTGTGGCTACATCGTTGCGTCATGGTTGCCGTACGATCACGCAATTTGGTACACATACTCAGGCTCCGCTTGAGCGTGATCCAATTAACAATCCTTGGCCGCAATTTCCAAATGTTTATACTCTGGATTATGCACAAGAAGAAGCAAAAGCTTTGTTTGGCGAGGATCCACGTGAATTCTCCATCATGACCACCAAATTTGTGGGTGATGAAGAAGGCAATCTTAAAGAACTTCACACGATTCAAATCGAACGTATTGTTGATGAGACAGGCCGCAAAATTTATCAACCAATTCCAGGTACAGAGCGTGTATTCCCTGCGCAGATGGCGATGATTGCGATCGGTTTTGATGGACCGGAGCAAACACTGGTTGAGCAGTTGGGACTTGAAACAGATCGCCGCACGAACGTAAAAGCGCGTTACGGCAAATACAACACCAACGTTGATAAAGTATTTGCAGCAGGTGACATGCGCCGTGGTCAAAGTCTAGTAGTATGGGCTATCAATGAAGGCCGTGAAGCCGCTCGTGAAGTGGATAAATATTTGATGGGCGCAACAGTACTGGTATAACCTAGTACCATCGTTCGATCCTTGTGTCTTCTTAATTTACGTCATAAAGTATTTACCTTATGAACAAAGCGATGAATACCCCTCGTATATGCGAGGGGTATTTGCTATATATTTTGATCAATATATCTTCCGTGAATTTTTCCATTTCTGATGACAATGTGAATAAGAGCATTGCATTTTCTAAGATAAAGACTTATTATTAGATTATAATTATTATAAATAAGGCCCAAGTCGAATTGATTCATAATGGGAAATAGAATTCTAACTTTGACGTTGCTGTCTTATAAACATGACAATGAATTGAGTACATGATTGCAAATACGTTTAAGTAAGAACAGGTAACATAACATGTAACGGAGGTGCACCCGTATGGCAAGTAATCGGGACAAGTCCATTTCAGAGCAAATTGACCAAATCAAAAGCCAATTGGTTGATAAAGGATACAAGTTAACTCAGCAACGCGAAGTGACGGTACGCGTGTTGTTGGAACATGAGAAAGATCATTTTAGCGCAGAAGAAGTATTTCTTCTGGTAAAAGAAAAGTTTCCGGAGATTGGACTCGCAACCGTTTATCGTACGCTAGAGCTACTCAGTGACTTGCAGGTTGTAGAGAAAATTAACTTCGGCGATGGAGCTGCACGTTTTGATTTGCGTAGCACAGACGGCTCTCACCATCACCATCACCTGATCTGTACGGAATGTGGCAGTGTGGAAGAAATTATGGAAGATGGATTGCTTCGATTGGAGCAACAGGTTTTGCGTCAGTATGGTTTTGCTGTGACCGATCATCGACTTGATTTTCAAGGTGTGTGTAAAGAGTGCAGACAAAAACATGAGCTTGATGAGCCGGCGGCTGGTTAATTCATCCGGAATAGGTGCTCTTGAATCCAAAATCTGATATAATAAGTTTCAGAAGCAGGGGCTTCCGTCGGCGGAAGGCCCCTTTTTGCCGTCATAGTGGCGGTTTAGGAGGAGAGATGGACGGATGAAGACACTGGTTATTGCGGAGAAACCCGATATGGGGAGAACCATTGCCGCCGTCATAGAACCAAAAGCCAAAAATAATCGCACGTATCTGGAAGGTGAACAGTACATTATCACCTGGGCGATTGGGCATTTGCTTGGACTGGCTGAACCGGATGCCTATGATTCGAAATACAAACGCTGGAATATTGCGGACTTGCCGATCATTCCGGATCAATTCAAAATTGTACCGAATCCGCGGACAAAGGATCAGCTCAAAATCATCGGAGAACTCGCAAAGCGTGCTTCAGCGATCGTTAACGCTTGTGATGCAGGGCGGGAAGGACAATATATTTTTGCGCTGATCCAGCAACAATTGAAGTTGCGCCAGCCTGTAAAACGTCTGTGGATATCGGATTTGACAGCTGAAAGTATTCGGCGTGGATTTGATGGATTGAAAGATGCCGCAGAATTCGAAAATCTGACTTATGCTGCCCGTGCACGCAGTGAAGCGGACTGGCTGATTGGCATGAATGCCTCACGGGCGTTTACAACAAGGCATAATGCACTACTGTCTGTTGGACGAGTGCAGACACCTGTGTTGGCTCTCATCTATGACCGTGAGATGGAGATTGAAGCGTTTCAGTCACAGACGTTCTATGAAGTGGCAGCCTGGTTTCGGCAGGAAGGTGTTGAATACCGTGGTTTACGTCAAGGAGATAAACTTACGGATGCAGCAACAGCAGAGGCTATTGCAAACAGTGTAAAGGGTAAGACAGGTCAGATTATTAAATATGAAGCCAAACAAACCAAGGAGTATCCATACCGGTTGTATGACTTGACTCTTTTACAGCGTGAAGCAAATGCAAAATACGGTTATGGGGCGAAAAAAACACTGGATATTGCACAGGCCCTGTACGAAAAACATAAAGTGATCTCGTACCCGCGTACAAATTCCAACTATGTAACCGAGCAGAACATTGAAGGCATGCACAAAACGTTGAATTTGCTTAAAAACGGAACGTACAGTGAGTTGGCTTTGGGCGCAAAACCGGAATTGGTGCATAAAAATAACAAAGGGGTCTGCAATCCCAGTCGAGTGGAAGACCACCATGCGATTTTGCCAACACTGAAACGACCAGGGACACTGTCCAAGGAAGAGCAAAATATATATGACTTAATCGTGAGACGTTTCCTGTCTCATTTCTATCCCGCCGCCGAGTATAAACAGCATACGGTACTTACGGAGGTCGAGAAACATCAGTTCAAAACGTCTGTAAAGGAACTATTATCCATCGGTTGGAAAGTAGTGCTGGGTTCTGGCGATCAGGAACAAGGTGCTTCTGGTAAGAAAAAAGCGAAGAAAAATAGCAATGAAGAAGAGGAAGCAGAGGAATGGACGGACAAAGCTTTCGCTGTACAGCCTGAGTTGCCTGTTCAATGTACGAAGAGTGAGTTCAAGGAGAAAGCTACTCAACCGCCCAAAAGTTATACCGAGGGCACACTGCTCAAAGCAATGGAGAGTGCGGGGAAACAGATCGAGAACGAAGAACTCCGTGATGCGATGAAGGATAGCGGTCTGGGAACCCCGGCTACACGAGCGGCTACGATCGAACGTCTCAAAAACGTAGGTTACATTACGCTGCAAGGGAAAAAGATGCAACTGACGCTCAAGGGACGAACAGCGATTGAATTGATCCGCCGTGCCGGTGTAGATTTGTTGACTTCGCCTGAGATGACGGGGCAATGGGAGCGCCGGTTACATCAAATCTCTAAAGGTGAAGCTGGACAGGACAAGTTCATGGAAAACGTCAAGAAATTCACGTTATCCATCATTGAAAAAGTGCGTGTCCAGGCTCCCGCTGCTGCTGATGCCTTTGGTGAAGATGCGAGAGGCAAAGGTAAGGGGAGAGGGAGAGGAGCTGGCAACAAAGCAGGTAACAAGGTAACGAGTGGTAGCAAAGCGACCAGGACTTCAACAGCAAACGTTACTTCAAGCAAAGGTACAACTTCGCAATCGAGCACTGCAAGTTCTGGTGTACGTGAAGTGCTGGCTTCATGTCCTTCACCTGGTTGTTCCGGGCATATTATTGAGGGCAAGAAGGGGTATGGCTGTTCCCGTTTCAAAGAAGGATGTACATTTGTCGTCTGGAAAGAATACGCTGGCAAAAAAATAACAAGTACGATGCTGAAGTCTTTGGTAGAGAAGGGCAGTACGCAAGTTCTCTCGTTCAAACGTAAGGATGGAAGCACGGTGAAGGCACGTATTATTTTAAAAGATGTGGTCACGGGTCAATTATCCGGTGAAAAACAGGAAGTATAGCCATAGGCCCCTGTAGATATTATAGTTGAAAGTAAAAAAAGAACCCTTTACCCAAGGGTTCTTTTTTGTTGTTTCTGCTCGATATCCTCATGAATGACTTTAGGGACCTCTTCCAGTGCTGTGATGGTATACATCGAAGTTTCCGGATTCGGCTGCAGTTCAACAATGTTGTATTGCCATTCATTGGGCTGTTTGATATAGATACTATGAATTCCTGCATTCACGGCAGGCATAATATCTGTGCGGAGCGAATTGCCAATCATCCAGGTTGCACGGCGATCAAACGGTCCCTTGGACAGGATGCCTTCCAATGCTTCAATATTTTTGTGCTGACGAATATAGATTCGATCATCGAAATAGATAGAAAGCTTCATCTGATCAATTTTCCGTTGCTGGATGACGGTCTCACCGCCAGTGTACAAGTAAAGAGAGTGCCCGGCAGATTTCAGTTCTTCCAACGTTTCTACCATATGCGGATAAGGCTCAACTTCCTGGGTGTAAACACTCATGCCCAGTTTGCTTAAATATGTTTCTTCTTCGGTTGATGTCGCACGCTCGTATTTTCGAGAAAAATATCGATACGTATCAATCAGGGACTGTGGAAAATGGTGACTTGCAAATCCGACTTTGTTCACTCCGGTCACATCGATTTCGAGCTGTTTCTCCCGAATCTGCTGTGTGGTCAGGGCATGTCCGTCAAACCATTGCTGCATGTTCTCAAAGAACTCTCCCAGAACGAGATTGAAATATTTGTTGCAATATACGAGTGTATCATCAAGGTCAAACAAGATATGTTGTTTAAATGAGGTCAACGCTAGTTCACTCCTTGCTTACGCTTGCCTGCGGATCATTCACTATCTTGATCAATTAATTTAGATGCGAATGTAGGATTCTAAAAACATATTCAATTCAGATACTCCGTCAGGTCTGATGCTATATTTTTCTTTACGATTGCTTCCTAATAAATGTGTACGCAGTAGACCTGCAATGCGAAGAGCTGTAACCTGATCTTTGACAGGATCTTGTTCTTTGCCAAGCTCCTCACACATCTCCGAGAGTGACTTCGGCTCGTCCGAAACGTATCTTAACAGGCGAAGTCTTTCCGGGTCTGCTAATGCATGTGTGAATCTTAGCAAGCACGTTGGCGGCTCATCTTCGCTCTCTTCCGGTATATCTACGGGATACTGAATAATCATCATACCTTCATAGAAGCAGTACATGTTAATAGGACGGTTATGCACCGTTGGGAACAGAATCACTTCGTTTAATCCAGCGATGGGTTCCACAATAACACCTGCTGTGGCATATTCTATCAACAGTTCAGGGCCCATTTTTTCGAGCAAAATGCGCTTCTCCTCGGCATCCTCTTCAAGCCATACACGATGATCTTCGCTAATGTTCCGGCAATAGTGCTGATCCCATAGTCGCAGTAATGGGACGTAGCTGTTCCGAATACGCGTCGATTCTTCTATCGTAAGTGAAGGCATTAATGAAGAAACGCGCGCAAATAATTCGTCAGCCGAAAGCTCTGTGAGCATGTCCAGAAAGTCTTGATTCTCTAAAGTGTTATTCTTATATGCTGCCCAGGCGAACAGGACATCGAAATCGTCAAAAGGCCACGTAGCAGCGGGTGCAAGCGCAGCACGTACGTTGGAACTTAGCTTGCGCTCAACGTCCAGAATCCATTCAGGACCAATGTCCAGATGCTGGATCCACTTTTTCGTGACATAAACTAAAAAGCTGTTGAGCATCTCATATATCGGTGAAACATCAATTTTAACGTGATAAGCCATAATGATGCAGAATCCTCCCGTCACATCTAGGTATTCACAGCGACTTAAGTACTATTATGGCTTGTTTTACCGGGCGTTGTCCACTATAATGTTCAAGTTCGGAGTTTAGACCCGATTTATAAAGAAAGTATACACCCATATAAATAACAGCCTGGAGATCGTCAGCAATGGCGATTTTTCTTTGTTTGCGCTTGCAGGAGGAATGAAATGCCGTGGCATTGATGTTCAAATCCAAAATATCACCCTCAACTTTTAATTATTTGATTCTAATTACCGTGATCGTTGCGGCGGGGATCAGTCAGGGATTGTTGCTACCTGTCTTATCCATTTTTCTGGAACAGCAAGGGGTTTCTCCCGGGTTAAACGGATTAAATGCCGCTGCGCTCTACATTGGATCATTCGCAATGACACTGGCAGCCGAGCGTTTACTGGGGTCACTGGGATTCAAAAAACTGATTGTTGGCGGCTTAATTCTGGTTATGCTTCCCTTGATCCTGTTCCCGTATTTTCCTGATATTAAAATTTGGTTTGTGCTACGCCTGATTGTCGGCATTGGAGACAGTGCTTTACATTATGCAGCCCAGCTGTGGGTACTGTTAGTCACTGCGCCAGAGAAGCGAGGACGGTATATATCCCTTTACGGCATGTCTTACGGACTGGGTTTCAGTATCGGGCCATTAGGAATCAAGTTGCTCAGATATGGTGATGCTGTTCCATTTTTGGTGCTGTTTGTTGGGATGGCCGCTGTACTCATTCTGGTGCTGATGAAGCTACCGGATACCAAGCCGGAAAAAGCAGGACATGCTCATTTTCCAGAGAGACGCTTTCGGCGCAGTTTCGCTTGGGCATGGTACGCACTGTTGCCAGCTCTTTTATACGGTTATATGGAAGCGGGCATGAACAGCAATTTTCCCGTTTACGGACTCCGTGTGGGATATGATACGGATCAGATTGCCACTTTGCTTCCTTTTATAGGGATTGGTGGACTATTTCTTCAGCTTCCTCTCGGCATATTAAGTGACCGATATGGTCGAAAAATAATTCTAATGATAGCCGGAATGGGCGGCGGTTTAGCTTTTGTGCTGGTTCCTTTGGCGGGTACGCATTTCTGGCTGACACTTGTGCTGTTGCTTATCGCAGGAGGACTCGTAGGTTCGTTTTTCTCGCTGGGACTCGCTTATGCCGCAGATATTTTACCTAAAGATTTGTTACCCGCAGCGAATGTGGTAGCGTCCTTTCACTTTACGATTGGAAGTATTGTGGCACCGAATCTGGGAGGTCAGTTGATCAACTGGGTTTCACCTGGCAGTATGTTTACGATGCTTGGTTCTATGTATTTAATTTTTGGTATCACAGGTCTATTATTTCGGCGTAAACGCGAAGCGGAATTTGTGTTAAAATAGAAGCTGGTGTTCGCATGGAAATTGATGTCCATTTCCGAGTACACTAGTAGTAGGGAAAAACATGGACAAGAGGAGACATCGCGATGATCAGAGTGGAGAACTTGAGTAAATCCGTTGGAGCGGATCGTATTCCGATTCTACGTGATATTCGTTTTGATATGCAGCAAGGGGAAATGATTGCGGTGGTCGGCTCCAGCGGGAGCGGCAAAAGCATGTTGCTGAAATGTTTGGCGATGAAGGAGACGTGGGATTCCGGGCGTTTTACCGTTGACGGCATCGATATTTTGAAAGAGGGCTGGAGCGGTAAACAGAAAATCCGGCGGGAATGGGCATACTTGGAACAGAACCCGCAGTTATATCCCAGAAAAACGGCTCTAAAGAACGTACTTATTGGACGTTTTGGCCAGACACCATTATGGAGGATGGCAACGGGCATGGTGCGTTCGGATGACTACATGGGAGCGATGGATCACCTTGAAGGTTTAGGTTTACTGGATAAAGCGCATCAGCTTGCTGAAAAAATGAGCGGCGGCGAGAAGCAACGTGTTGCTATCGCAAGGGCGCTTGCTCATGGTGCCAAGGTTGTGCTGGCGGATGAACCTGTCATTGGACTCGATCCTCATACGGCTGATGCCGTGCTTGAAACGTTACGCAAATTGTGTGAAGAGGAACGAGCTACGGTCATTGCCGTACTGCCGATTGAACTAGCAGAGAAACATGCTTCGCGAATCTGGGGAATCGCAGAAGGCAGGATCGCTTTTGATATACGAGGACGGAGATTGACACAGCAGGAGAAAAATCAGATTTAAAATGAGTGCTTAATGAAAAGAGTGATGAGATTGCTTAATTCGCGATGGGGACGCTACATGGCAGCGGGTTCAATGGCTGTTCTGCTCGGAACCGTGCTAAGTGGTTGTACAGTGATCAGTGACCCCAAGCTTCTAATGAAGCCGCCGATGATGTCTACGGACAAAGAGAAACTGTATAATATTGTACAGAAGGAAACACCGCCTGAAAGTAAATTGATTCGGCCCAAAGACATGAGCAATACCAGCATGATTCGTGTGGAAGATCTGAACGGTGACGGCATTCGCGAGGCCATTGTTTTTTACGAGACGCCCAATGAGAATGTACGTATACACGGTATGATTTTGGAAGAGCAGGGAGGAACCTGGGTCAAAAAACTGACGTTTGATGTACCAGGCAATGAGCTTGAATCGTTCAAAGTGATGGATATAACGAATGACGGGAACCCGGACATTATCGTTGGTGTCAGCCTGCAGGATCAGAGAGCCTTAACGGCATATTCATATAAAGGCGGAGTCCTGGAACAAGTGCTGGGCGGCGTGCCTTACAATCAGGTGATTATCGATGATATGCAGGGTAACGCGCTGGATTTAAGCGGAGATGGCAAGAGTGACTTTGTTGTTGTTTCGCTAAACGCCAGTGGTTTTGCCAGCATAGCATTGTATCAGTATCAGGATGACAGTTTTAAGGAAATGGATCGTGTTGTTACCGACTATACGGTTAAAGAAGTGTACAACGCTCTTGGCGGTGAGATCGCTGATGGAAAAATGGGAATTGTACTTGATGCGGATCTGGATGATCGCAGTTCGTTTACACAGATCATGTATGTGAAAGACAATAAACTCGTTAGTGCTTTTAAATCACCGGATCAAACGTACAGAGATGACAAAATTTTAAGCGGTGATGTGAATAATGATGGTATTATTGAGTTTGGATTAAAAGAAACACCAAAAGGTTGGGAGCACTACGTATTTGATTCGCGCATGTGGTTTTATACTTTCTACCAGTGGGATGGCAAAGAGGGGAAAAAGTTTGTGTCGTTCCAGTTCCGGGATGATGCGGATTTGTTCCATTTGAACTTGAAGCCTGAATGGTATGGCAAGATCACGATTGACACCAAATCGGAGAAGGAAAAATACATTCGGTTTAAGATGATCAAAACGGATGAAACCGTGGCCGAAATCAAATATTTCACGTTTTCTCAGTGGGATCTTGAAAAGGGAAAGAGCTGGAAGGAAATTACTCGAACAAAAGATCGGGTGATTGCATCGCGTGTTGCACAATCTGAGGCGGGCAAGGATGCATTAAGCAAAAACTTCTCAGCTGAATAGAAAGGAAGAACTTGATGAGTAAAGTACTTATTCTTGAGGATGAAGAATCCATCCGCAGTTTTATCGTCATTAATTTAAAAAGAAACGGATTCGAAGTGCTGGAAGCGGGCGATGGTCATGAGGCCTTACGCATTTTGCAATCTGTACCCGATATTGATCTTGCCCTGCTGGACGTTATGGTTCCTGGCATTGATGGGTTTGAAGTATGCAGACGGATTCGTGAAACGAATGAACGGCTCGGTATTATTTTCTTGACAGCCAAAGTTCAGGAGCAGGATAAAGTATACGCTCTTTCGGTGGGGGCAGACGATCACGTAAGCAAACCGTTCAGCCCGACTGAACTGATTGCACGGATTCAATCGCTTCTTCGTCGTGTCAATGTACATCGTGAAACTGCAGCTAAAGTAACGTTCCAATCGGGGCCGTTTTCACTGGATCTCATCTCCAAACAGTTTAAAAAGAATAATGAAGCCATTGAATTGACACCCACGGAATTTTCTTTAATTCAGTTCTTCTTGGAAAAAGAAAATACGCCGCTGAGCCGTGACTTGCTACTGGACCATGTGTGGGGCAAAGAATATATGGGTGATCCCAAAATTGTTGATGTGAACATCCGTCGTCTACGTCAAAAAATTGAGAACAATCCTTCCGAGCCTGAATACCTGCAAACTGTATGGGGTCACGGGTACAAATGGAAGGGCCGGGATCAATGATCAAAAAGGGGATCACGCGGCAGATCGTATTACACTACTTTATTGTCGTTTTCCTCGCTCTGGTGCTTGTTGAGTTTGTGTTTATGCTAGCTGTGCAACGGTATTATTACGAGAGCATTTACAATACCATTAGCACGCACATTACCAATAACAGAGACTTCCTTGAGCCAATAGCCAGAGCCAGTAATGGGGAAGACGGCAACAACAACTTGTCCAGACTCCTTGTTCGACTTGCATTAGACAATACTGAACTGGAGATTCTGGATCTGAACGGCCGCGTGCTGGCGAGTTCGACGGCATTTGAATCAGATCGAGCGATGTTACAAACGAGCGACGTTATGCAGGCTTTGAACGGGGATATGGGACGATGGATTGGCAGACAACCCAACACCGGCGAATCGGTGATGGCAGTTGCCAATAAATTCGACCTTGGTGGTGAAAATACGTACATTGTACGTTATCTGACTTCACTCGAATCTGTAAATTCTAAATTACTAGTCATGGGGTTACTGGCTATTGCCGTAGGCGTTGGTGTACTCGCCATCGTGCTTATTATCAGTATTGGAATGGCCAACTCCATTGTAAGGCCTATTAACAGTATTACAGCGGTATCTGCTCAGATGGCGAAAGGACGGCTCGATGTCAGGGTCAAAGGGAATTATAAACATGAACTGGGCGAACTCGCTTCAACGCTTAACTTCATGGCCCATGAAATCGTACGTAGTAACCAGATTAAAGACGATTTTATTTCGTCCATTTCCCATGAACTGCGCACACCGTTGACCAGTATTAAGGGTTGGAGTGAAACGCTTGATTCAGGTGGATACGATCCGGAAGAGACACGGATTGGCATGGGGATTATCGCGAAGGAAACAGAGCGGCTAATCGGGTTGGTAGAAGAGATGCTTGATTTCTCCAAACTGCAGCAGAACCAGATGAAGCTTGTGAAAGGCACGGTTAATATCCGTGAGGTTGTACAAGAGACCATGCTGAACGTATGGGCCAAAGCTGAACAAAAGCAGGTACATCTGAAGTTAGAGACAGACGAAACACGTGCCTACAATGTATACGGCGATGGGAATCGTTTGAAGCAGGTGTTCTTAAACATTGTGGACAACGCGATCAAGTTCTCCCATGAGAACTCGTGGATATTCCTTACGGTCAAAGAAGAGAATGGTCAGATTGTGGCTGTTGTGCAGGATACAGGTATCGGGATCAGCGAAGAACACCTGATTAAGGTAAGGGATCGTTTCTTCCAGGTAAACCACCAAAATGGAGGCACGGGACTTGGTCTTGCCATTACTCAAGAGCTTGTGGAACTGCATGAGGGCACCATTACGATGCAAAGTGAGCTTGGTTCAGGGACAACGGTGACCGTATCCTTGCCTATGCTTAATCAGGAGATAGCTTCAGTTGGACAAGATATGACGGATGAGAAAGCACTGAACGAAGCTGATCCACCGGAAAAACCGGCACATACCACTTCGGAGCCAGACCCAAATGAGCAAATACAGGCTCATGACCCATCAACTGAAGGCGAGAAGCGCTAATTCGTTTGGCCACAGACACTGCTGTAGCAGATAACGAACATCGTATACAGTGAAATCAGAAAGGCGAGCCATCATGGCTCGCCTTTTTACATTTAGGGTACGTCCTAAAGAAATTATGAGGATAACTCACCAGTACGAAGACGACCGCTTTTTTCATACACTTCTTTGAGAATACGTACAGGTTGCGTGCGTACGGCTGGTTTAGGTGCGACAATTTCATTGGGGCCAACGACAACAATCTCATCGGCTGTACCTCTAACAATGGCACCATCTTTGATAATGGCTCCTTCGCCGATAATCGCGCGTTCGATATGAACACCGCGGCCTACGCGTGCATTAGGCATAATGACACTGTCAAGCACTTCAGAGCCTTTGCCAACTTCGGCACCGCAGAAAATAACGGAGCGTTCAGCACGGCCTTCAATAGCGCAAGAGTCATGAACCATGGAAGCCAGATGTTCCATTTGAGTTTGTCTTGCTTTGATTGCGCTTGGTTTGGAGCGCCATTCGCGGGTGAACATAGGCCAGTCTTCTCGTTGCAGGCTCCAGTTCTCTTCGTTGGATAACAGATCCATATGCGCATCCCATAAACTTTTCACCGTGCCGACATCTTTCCAGTAACCATTGAAGTTATATACATAAAGTGAATTGGTTTCTTTTAACATCTGTGGAATGACGTCTTTTCCGAAGTCATGACTGGAATGTGGATTCGCAGCGTCTTCAAGCAAGTGACGTTTCAGATATTGCCAATTGAACATGTATATGCCCATGGAGGCCAAGTTACTTTTTGGTTCAGCCGGTTTTTCGGCAAATTCGGTAACCCGCATGTTTTCATCTGCAGCCATAATTCCGAAGCGGTGAGCTTCGTTCCAAGGCACTTCCATTACGGAAATAGTTGCTGCTGCATGATTAGCCTTATGTGATTCAAGCATCTCGCGGTAATTCATATGATATATGTGGTCACCCGACAAAATTAGAACATTTTCGGGGTTTTGCTGGTCAATATAGTCCATATTTTTATATATGGCATCCGCAGTTCCCAAGTATTCGTCATTTCCTGTATGATAAGATGGAAGCAAGGAGATTCCAGTCTCATTTGAATCGCCATGTGCCCATGGCTCTCCTTGACCAATATGTTCGTGCAGTGATTCCGCTTGGTACTGCGTCAGAACACCTACAGTGTCGATCCCTGAGTTGACGCAGTTACTGAGAGGAAAATCGATAATCCGGTAATGCCCGCCAAACGGTACAGCGGGTTTTGCGATCCTCGAGGTTAAAGGAGCTAATCGCTTTCCTTCTCCTCCCGCCAACAGCATAGCGATGCAATCTTTATTAAACATGATCGTTTCCCTCCCAAAATATTTGTGCAGTGTAGTACATTAGTAAACGAAAGCGAAGCCTCTGAAACGATAGCTATTGTAAAAATTCTGAAAAAAAACATCATTTTTTAAAACAACGCATTTTTCTTTTCAACTTGGCTAGAATGGGGTAATGGTTAGCGTTATATCTATTTTCTGGAGAAAAGAAGGTGATCCCTTGGCTATTGAACCGTTGGCACAACCGGATAAGTTATCTGATCTTATTTATTTATTTCATGAAGGTAATCTTCATCACAGTTATCGAATGTTGGGCGCGCATCCTGAGACTCGCGATCACCGTCAAGGGTTCCGTTTTACCGTGTGGGCACCCAATGCCGTAGAAGTCGGACTGGCTCTGGACCGTAATGGATGGCAAGGGGAAAAGGAACCTTTATATAAGATACCCGAATCTGGATTTTGGAGTCGTTTTTTTCCGGGAATTGAAGAAGGTACTTTATACAAATTTCGCATTTTAACGGAAAACGGAACTGAAATCCTTAAAGCAGACCCTTATGCATTTGAAGCAGAAGTCCGTCCCCAGACAGCGTCAATCACAAGTTCCCTTGAAGGTTACAAATGGAATGACGGTGCGTGGAGGCGTAAACAACGCTCGATGTACAACAAACCTTTACATATTTACGAAATGCATCTGGGTACATGGAAGCGCAAGGGCGATGGAAGCCTGTATAGCTATCGTGAGATGGCGGATTTGCTCGTTCCTTATTTGCTTGAGATGAATTATACCCACGTCGAAATGATGCCCCTTAGTGAGCATCCATATGACCTTTCATGGGGTTACCAAAATACGGGCTTTTACGCACCTACAAGCCGCTACGGGCAACCCAAAGATCTGATGTATCTGGTGGATACGCTACATCAGGCTGGCATTGGTGTATTGCTGGATTGGGTACCGGCTCACTTTGCCAAAGATGAGCATGGTTTACGTCTGTTTGATGGTACAGCGCTGTTCGAGTACGCAGATCCAATGTTAGCCGAGAAACCGGGATGGGGAACACTTAGTTTTGATTATTCCAAACCTGAGGTTCGCTCATTCCTTATTTCGAACGCGTTGTACTGGATGGAAATGTATCATTTTGATGGACTTCGTGTTGATGCCGTGACAAGTATGCTTCGTCTTGATTTTGAAAAGCAGCCAGGACAATATCGTACGAACGATGAAGGCGGCTTGGAGAATAAAGAAGCTGTCGCTTTTTTACAACAGTTGAATACAACTGTTTTCGAATATTATCCTTATGCTTTAATGATGGCTGAAGAATCCAGTGCATGGCCGATGGTTACCATGCCGGTGGACAAAGGTGGTCTGGGTTTTAACTATAAATGGAACATGGGCTGGATGAATGATACGTTAGACTACATGGAATCTGATTTTCATGAACGTGCTTCCAAACATCATTTGTTGACATTTCCGGTGGTATACTCCTTTTCTGAAAATTATGTGCTTCCTCTGTCTCATGACGAGGTCGTGCATGGTAAAAAGTCCCTTCTGAACAAAATGCCAGGAAGTTATGAGCAAAAATTCGCAGGGATGCGCGCGTTTCTCGGTTATTTCATGACATTTCCGGGCAAAAAGCTGTTGTTCATGGGTGGAGAGTTTGGACAGTTCATCGAATGGAAAGATGAAGATCAGTTGGACTGGTTTTTGCTGGACTATGATAGTCACCGCAACCTGCACAAATTCGAGCGCGAGCTATCTGAGCTGTACGTCCGTGAAAAAGCTTTGTGGGAGCTTGATCATTCCTTTGACGGTTATGAGTGGATCACTCCGGATGACCAGGGCCAAAGTGTCATTTCATATGTTCGCAAAGGAAAAAAACCTGCGGATACACTCCTTGTGCTCATTAACTTTCAGCCTGTCAAAAGGGAGCGTTACCGGATTGGCGTCATGCGTCCCGGTATGTATACCGAAATATTGAATAGTGATCATTCGGATTACGGTGGTTCAGGGATAATTAATGATATGCTGATCCCTACGGAAAAGATTCCATTTCACGGGCATGCAAACAGCCTGGAAGTAGACTTACCACCGCTAAGTATCGTTATTTTAAAAAAGAATACACGCCGGAAAACGGAGCCCGTCGCTGAAGGCAGCGCTTCCGTGAAATCGAGAAAAAAGATGGAAAAAAATACAGAAAAAAAAGGGAACAGCACGCTTAAACCGAATAGGGGGACACAAGTATGAATATTTTATTTGCAGCAGCAGAGGCCCATCCGTTTATCAAAACGGGAGGCCTGGCTGACGTTATCGGTGCTCTACCGCAAGCGTTGAAAAATAACGGAGCAGATGTACGCGTGATTTTGCCGAAATATAAAGGGATACCCGAAGAGTACAAAGAAGCTATGAAACCCGTGCTCGTGACGGATGTTCCGCTTGGTTGGCGTAGAGCCTATTGTGGCGTTGAGATGCTGGAGTATGAAGGAATCCCGATTTATTTTATTGACAACGAGTATTATTTTGCACGGGATGGCGTTTATGGGTACATGGATGATGGCGAGCGATTTTCATTTTTTAACCGCGCTGTACTTGAGGTGCTTCCACAGCTCGATTTTAAGCCAGACGTTCTGCACACACATGACTGGCATGCAGGTATGATTCCGTTGTTGCTCAAGGCTCACTATGCTTATGATGCATTTTATAGTGAAATCCGAACGGTATTCACCATACATAATCTATTGTATCAAGGTGTATTTCCACACCAGTTGTTCAGCGAAATTTTGGAGCTTGATGATCGGTATTTCACGATGGAAGGCGCCGAATATTATGGGAATGTCAATTTCCTGAAAGCAGGAATTGTGTATTCTGATCATGTGACAACGGTGAGCCCAACTTATGCCAGAGAAGTGCAAACGTCGTATTATGGGTATGGACTGGATGGATTGCTGAGTTCGCTCGGTGACCGCTTCAGCGGTATTGTGAACGGCATTGATACCAGAAGTTATAACCCGGCAACGGACAATAAGATTGCGGTCAAATACAGATCAAGCTTGTCCAAAAAAATCGAGAATAAAATCGAATTGCAAAAAGAACTGGGGCTTCCGGTTCGTCCAGACGCACCACTGATGGTCATGGTGACTAGGCTCGTTGATTCTAAAGGACTGGATCTGGTATGCCGTGTACTGGATGAACTGCTCTACTACGATGACATTCAATTCGCCGTGCTGGGGACTGGAGATTCAGCTTATGAGCATTGGTTCAGAGAGGCAGCGAATCGGTATCCACTGAAAATGTCAGCACAAATCACATTCAATGACGGATTATCTCGTCGTTTCTATGCGGGCAGTGACATCTTCCTGATGCCATCCAAATTTGAGCCATGTGGAATTAGCCAGTTGCTGGCATTGCGTTATGGCAGTGTACCGCTGGTAAGGGAGACAGGGGGATTAAACGATACAGTTCAAGCTTACAATGAGTTTACAGGTGAAGGTAACGGCTTCTCATTTACAAGTTTTAATGCACATGACATGATGAATACCATTCGCCGTGCAGAAGAGTTCTATCGTAAACCGGATGAGTGGAAAAAAATTGTGAAAAACGCATTGAGCGGAGAATACAGCTGGGAAGTATCGGCTGAGGAATATATGGATATTTATCGTCGAATTCAGGTGTGATCCAAGATTAAGGTAATTACGTATGGAGTGCCGCAGTTTAATAACTGCGGCTTTTGCTGTTACGAAAAAAGGTACGAAAAAAAGGAGTAAGTTTGGTTACCACACTTGAATTAATTCATTCAGAGCGGTCCAAACATACTCCGGAATCACTTAGCGAGTAGTTTGGTCAAATTCCTTACGGATGGCTTGTAACAGTTCAGGCTTGCTCAGAACATCATAAGCTGTAGCAGCGAGTGCTTTGGCTCCCAAAATCATGCCGTCCAGAGCACGTTCCTGCAACGCCAAATCACGGAATTCAATGGAGTGTAGCGTATGAACTTCATCAACGACACGGATATAAGGATGAATCGCCGGGCATCTCAGGGAAACATTACCGATATCCATGGAGCCATGGTCGTTTCCACTGACGATCTCTTCCTGCGGAATGCCGAGTTCCATTAAATTCTGACTGAACGCGTCAGAGAAGGTCTCATTCGTGACCATCTCATCATAGGATGTTTCGTAGTTGGATGTCACGAGTTTACATCCGGTCTGAAGTGCAGCGCCTTGTGCAATCTGAATGACACGTTCGGTTAGTACGTTCAGTTCTTTGCGTGTGGCTGCACGCACGTAAAACTGAGCAGAAGCATAGTCCGGGATAACGTTAGCAGCTTGTCCGCCGCTATTTATGATGCCGTGAATACGGACGGTGCTTTTCACCTGCTGTCTAAACGCATTAATTCCGGTGAACGTTTGGATAACCGCATCGAGGGCATTAATACCTTCATGTGGGCTGGCAGCCGCATGTGAGGATTTACCATGAAACTCGAACTGTACGGCATCGATTGCAAGGGAGCTGCCTGATTTTTCATAAGCATAGAATGGATGGGCCATCAGTGCGACATCACAGTCGTCGAATAACCCCGCTTCCGCCATCGGAACTTTAGCCCCGCGTGTCTCCTCTGCAGGTGTACCAAACACCTTGATCGTTCCGCCGACATCGTCCACAATGGCTTTCAGGCCAACGGCTGCGCCAAGGCTCATCATGCAGATCAGGTGGTGTCCGCAAGCATGGCCAATTTCGGGCAAAGCATCATATTCACATAGTAGGGCAATGGTCGGGCCTGGCTTGCTCGAAGCATAAGTACCGATGAAAGCTGTTTCCAGTCCGAGAATCGGAGCTTGTACTTCAAACCCATGATAAGACAATTCTTCCTTCAAACGGGCTGAGGCAAGATATTCCTCGTTTCCAAGTTCAGGATGAGCTCCGATATATGATGAAATGTCTTTGAAACGGGAAGCATATTGATCAATAACGTTAAAAATTTGGATTTTGTTTGTTGTCATGGCTAAACTCCTTAGGCAAAAATGAAAATAACTCCATGAGTATAACATGTTTGCAGTATTTTTTCAGAAACAAGTCAAGATTTGATCTTGAAAATGCATTGCATAATCATGCATTGTACTTTATAATGACTCAGTCATCAACATGACTGACGAATCAGTAAGTAATCGTAATTATAGCATTGTAAGGGGAGAACAAGGTTGAAATTAATAAGTCGTTATACCGTAATGTTGTTAACGTTCCTTCTTTTTCTGACGGCGGCTGCACCTGCGGCGCTGGCAAGCGGAACGACAGACAACAGCTCAGGCGGTAAAAAACTGGTGCTTGGTACAAGTGCGGATTTTGCACCGTATGAATTCCACAAAGTCATCAATGGCAAAGACGAAATCGTCGGATTCGATATTGCGATTGCCAAAGAAATTGCAGCGGATCTTGGAGCTGAACTCGTTATTGAGGATATGGGCTTCGATGGACTTCTGCCCGCGCTTCAGAGTGGCCGTGTAGACTTGGTCGTCTCTGGCATGACACCGACGGATGAACGTAAGAAAAGCATTGATTTCTCAGAACCGTATTACAAATCCAAACAAGTGATTATGGTTCGTAATGTCGACAAGGACAAATATCCGGACATGAAATCACTGGAAAATGTCAAGATTGGCGTGCAAAAGGGATCCATTCAAGAGACCATCGGACAGAAGATTCCTGGAGCAAAGCTGACTTCACTGGATAAAATATCCGACATCGTGCTTCAATTGCAAACCAAACGCGTTGATGCAGCTATTGTAGAAGATACCGTAGCCGCCGGTTACCTGGATGACATTATCGGTCTTGCTGCAGCGGTTCCTGACGAAGAACAGGCTGAGGCCGCTGTCGGGATCCGTAAGGGCAATACGGAGTTATTAGACTCTGTAAACAAAACCTTGGATCGCTTGAAAAGCGAAGATAAGATCAACCAGATGGTTACAGAAGCAAGTCTCCTGATGGCTGACAAAGTCAATAAATCTCAAAACATTTTCCAACTGTTCTGGGAATACAAAGGCTTATATGCAACAGGTATCGGATACACGCTCCTGTTATCGGCGCTAGGCGTATTATTCGGGGTCATCATCGGTCTGATTATTTGCCTGTTCCGTCTTCATAATATGGCGATTCTTCGCTGGATCGGTACAACCTATGTAGAGGTGATCCGCGGGACGCCAATGCTGGTGCAACTCATGATTATCTATTACGGGGTGTCGCTGACTTTTGGCATTAACTTCTCGGCGCTTCAAGCAGGGATTATGACGCTTTCCATTAACAGCGGTGCGTATCTCGCCGAAATTTTCCGTGCCGGTATTCAAGGCGTCGATCGTGGTCAACTGGAAGCAGCTCGTTCACTGGGTATGGGCAGAGGCGCAGCGATGCGTTACATTATTCTGCCACAGGCCTTTAAGGCCGTTTTGCCAGCCATCGGTAACGAGTTCGTAACGATTATTAAAGAATCATCTATTATTTCCGTCATCGGTATGGTAGATATTATGTATCAAGCAAGTGTAGTCAAAAATCTTACGTTCCAGGGTCTGAACCCGTTCATTATTGCGGCAGCGATTTACTTTGTGATGACATTTATTCTGTCCAAGCTGCTCGGACGATTGGAAAGGAAGTTGGGTGCAAGTGATAGACGTTAGACAATTACACAAATCATATGGTAAAAATGATGTTCTGAAGGGCATTGACGTAACGATTGGCAAAGGTGAGGTCGTTGTAGTTATTGGTCCTTCGGGTTCGGGAAAAAGTACATTTCTGCGCTGTCTGAATCTGCTGGAACAACCTTCATCGGGACAGATCGATTTCGAAGGTGTTTCAATTACCGATCCCAAGCATAACATTAATGCTACACGTGAAAAGATGGGCATGGTGTTCCAGCATTTTAATCTGTTTCCTCATAAAACGGTGCAGCAAAACATCACGATTGCTCCAATCAAAGTGAAGAAACAATCCACGGATGAGGCTAACAAAATTGCCGAGGATCTTCTGAAGACAGTCGGTTTGGCGGACAAAAAAGATGTATATCCGAACCAGCTGTCCGGTGGTCAAAAGCAACGGATTGCGATTGCAAGAGCGCTCGCGATGCAGCCGCATGTAATGTTGTTTGACGAGCCAACATCGGCCCTTGATCCGGAGATGGTCGGAGAGGTATTGGAAATCATGAAACGTCTTGCTGAAGGCGGAATGACGATGGTCATTGTAACACATGAGATGGGTTTTGCGCGTGAGGTGGGAGACCGCATTCTGTTTATGGACGGCGGTGTCATCGTTGAGGAAGGTACCCCGGATGAAGTGTTCGGGGCGCCAAAACATCCGCGTACTCGAGACTTTCTTGCAAAAGTACTTTAATTCATGCCATGCTGTATTTAGAATCAAATGAATAACGGCGTTATCGGATCGAAAGGTCCGGTAACGTTTTTTTGTTGTTTGCGGAAAAGGTAGAACCTAAAAAGTAACTTTTCTGTTACCTGTAAAATGAATTAAAACGCCAAATGGAAACATTTACTACAGCTTAAGGTTACAAAATTGTGATATATTCAAGACTGCCGAAACTTCCGAAGCGGAAGTGCGGGGGACGTAACAATGCAGACATAGTTAATGATTTGAGAAATATGCTGCTTGGGGTGAATTAGGAATACATAATGCTTCAGCATGTCACGTACAGCCTATAGGGTGGGTTCCTCCATCCGAATCCGACAACTAACTTCGCAGGCATCATGAGGGAGGAAGACCATGTATAACAAGAAACGTTTAGCCAAAACAGCCATTGCACTACTGACATCCATTCTATTCATTCAAGCCGTTCCGGCTCACGCGGATTCCGTTCATGTGGCCAAAGAAGGGGACACCTTTTTCACCTTATCCAAGCAATACGGCGTTGATATGAACACATTAATTAAAACGAATAAAGGCATCTCACCATATAACATCTATGGTGGTTTGAAAATTACAATCCCGGGTAACGAAAACAAAGTAGAAGCGGCACCGGTTCAAGCGAAGTCGCAGGAAAAAACGGTTACTGCCGCAAGCCTAGACGTGAATACAGATAATAAAGTGGTGCAGGCTTGGGGGAAAACATTCGACTACAGCAAAACGCTGAGTGTTAAAGCAACAGCGTATTCCGCAGATGCTTCCGAAAATGGTGGATGGGGCGCCGTTGATTATTTTGGAAATCCGCTCGAACTCGGCACGATCGCGGTGGATCCCAAGGTTATCCCTTTTGGAACAAAGGTATTGGTGACAGGGCATACACACCCTGGATTGCCGAAACAGGCTTTCGTAGCAACGGCTTTGGATGCAGGTAGCGCGATTAAAGGAAATCGCATTGACATCTTTATCCCTGGGAGCAAACAGTTCGTTAGCTCATTTGGTTTTCAGGATATTGAGTTGTACATTTTAAAATAAAGCTTAAACCCTCCCATCTATGAATGTGGGATCATAAGTTGAATGGAGTATTAATAAACAGGGTGTTCTTGCATCATCAGGATGGGCTAATTCATGATGACGTAGAGGAACACCCTGTTTTTCATTTATTGTTTCTCTTTTGGCAGTTTAAGCATCTCGTCCAAGGTAACTAATTCATACCCTCGGTTTCGCAATTCTTCAATAACCTCAGGCAAAGCCTCTACCGTACCTTTCAGGTTTGAACCTGTGCCGCCGCCAGCGTGCTGTAATACGATGGAACCGGGTTTCACCGCGGAGAGAATATTTTCTTTTACTTTTTCCTTGGATAGTCCTTTCCAATCGAGGGAATCCACGTTCCAGTTCACGATGCTGTAATGCTGTTTTGCAGCCCATCGCAACTGCTCCTCGTTAATGTCCCCGTACGGAGGGCGAATCATTTTGGGCGTATAACCTGTCAGGCGGTGAATAATATCGCCGGTATGTAAAATTTGTTTGCGAAAGGCGTTCATCGATAACTTACTGAATTCAGGATGATTGTAGCTGTGATTACCGACAATATGGCCTTCTTTCACCATCCGTTTTACCAAATCCGGGTGTTTCTCCGCACGATTGCCGACAACAAAAAACGTTGCACGAACCTTGTATTTTTTTAATACATCAAGTACCCGCGGCGTAAATCTTGGATCAGGTACATCATCAAAAGTCAGCGCAACTTGTTTGGTGGAAGGGCCATTGGTTTTGAACGTATCCGCGTATTTCTGACGAAGTTGACCTAGAGTCAACCGTTCTTCTTTAACATCTGAGCCAGACGCCGGTGTATCACTGAGGGTTGAAGAAGGTTCCTCAGATGAAGCAGCAGACACAGGCGCAGGGGCTAAAGGAGCTGTATAAACCCCAGAACATATAATAGTAACGAGTGCGAGCATGACGAGGCGCATTCGCATGTTAACGGCCTCCTTTTCCAAAATTGCGTTCTCTATGGTATGCCCGTTGTCTGTTTCTTTTATGCATGTGTGAGAAGTTTCATTGCATCATCAGGTCATGAAAGCCATAATTCCACCATATATAACATAAAGAGAAGGATAGGTGGAGAGACGATGAGTACATATGATTTGAAATCCATTCGTTTAGAGGTTTTTGAGGCAGGACAGGACAAGGTATTTCTGATTACGGGTGGTAAAGCTCATATTGGGGCTGTAGCTACATTCTATGTTGACCATGATCGGGTTAGTGGAACGACGGTGCATATTCCAGGACATAAGGAACAGGAGCTATGTGAGAGGCTTGCCCGCAAGGCGGCCGTGCAATTGAAAGTTACGGTAACTGTTATTATGGGCATACATTTTGACAACATTACACGAGTGCAGATCGACGAGATCGTAATGACTGCAGAGAGACTTGTGGATGAACATTTGAATAAGAAGTCAGAGTAATGTTGTTCTAATCGGTCACCTTATAGGATAAACTACACGTGCCTGGATAAGCATAACCTTTAGAGATAATCCTCCTTATATTAGAGGTTGTCATCAAGTTTTAATTTTTTTTTGTAAAATTGAAACGAGTTGCAGATTGTAACGTATGTATCTTTATATACAATGCACAATCCACTGGGAGGAATAACCTAATGTCTATTTTTAAAAGATTACGTGACCTTACAATGTCTAACATCAATGCGATTATCGACAAAGCTGAAGATCCAATCAAGATGACGGATCAATATATCCGTGACATGCAAGAAGATCTGGAAGATGCTGAAAAAGCAGTAGCCGCACAAATCGCAATCGAGAAGAAGTTCAAGCAATTGTTCGAGGAACAGGAAGCGCTTGTGAAGAAACGTGAAGAGCAGGCTCACACGGCAGCTCGTGCACAGAACATGGACCTTGCTCGTCGCGCTTTGGAAGAGAAAAAAGCAGCGGAAGAGAAAATGGTGGAGTACAAAGCCAGCTACGATCAAAACAAAGCGTCCGCAGACAATCTTCGTGGTAAACTCGATGAGATGCGCAAACAATTGACGCAGATGAAAAACAAACGCGAGACGCTTGTTGCTCGTTATAACGCAGCCAAAGCACAAACCGAAATCAACAAAGCGCTGAACGGATTTAGCTCAGACACGGCAAGTGCAGGCCTGAAACGTATGGAAGAAAAAATGATGCAGATGGAAGCTCAGGCTGAAGCAAGCAATGAGATGTCTTCCAAAGGCAAGTCACTTGACGAGGAATTTGAGAAGCTTGGCAAGGATGCGGCTGTTGAGGACGAACTTGCTGCTCTCATGAAACAGTACGAAAACAAAAACTAACACCTTGGCGTTCAGCAGGGTTAACCAGCGGAGGGGAACAGCGTTTCTCCTTCGCTTTTAAATGCGGATCATGTTGATAAGTGGAGGCTGTGTAAATGGATTTGAACATTTTGGCGATGCTGGTCTGGACGGTTTCAGGTTCGGTTTTGCTCTTTGTACTGATGTATGTAGATTCACTCTTTACGAAGTATAAGGATTTTGCTGAAGTCAAGGCTGGCAATATGGCGGTCACCACCCGGATGGTGATGAAGTTGTTTGCGCAAGGTTACGTGCTTGCAACATCCATCTCAACGGCAGGACATCTTGGAGAAGCATTGCTCGTTTCGGTTGTATCTTTCGTTATTTTATTAATTCTGGAAAGTGTTGTTCACTTTATGATTCGTAAATGGGCCACGTTGGATCTGGATACGGGAATACAGCAAGGTAAGACAGGGTATGGTTTGTTCTCCGGCGCTTTGCATATTGTAGGCGCATTGATTATTGCAGCGTGCTTGTAAGCCGATAAGATAAGGAACAGGAGTAATTGGCATGAGTGTATGGAAACGTATTAAAGGAATACTAACAAAGCCCGAGCCGCCCAAAGCGGAAAAAACGATGCTTCAGCTTGCTCCTGGGGATATCTGTGAAGTGTCTCTGGTCACCTATGAAGTCGTTGGCAGAGTGCAGAATCGGGCTCGTAACGCAGTTGTATTAACGCTCCAGGATGGTAGTTCATTCCGATATTTACATGTGGAGGAGCGTGAGATCACACGTTACGCCCTTTATACACCTATTGATGGGAGACTTGATGCCCCTGACGAGGTGCCGACCATTCTTGAACTGGATGATCATGTGTATCATTTGGAGGAAGAATATGGAGGTATGGTGCAGACTGTGGGCAGAACGCCTTATGGTCAGGCTGGTGAGCAACTTGTGTGGCAGTATCAATCGGATGATAACAAACTTCTTCGTGTGGAATGGCAAGACAGAAGGTTTAACCTCTACGAGGGTGAGTCCATTCTTCCTGCGGATTTCAAAGTGATTCGTTCGAACTAGGAGAGGTTCCAATGAAAAAACGCTTGGCACATGGATTAAAATTAATGCTGGTCCTCAGCCTTGTGATGTCTCTGCTTTCTGCGTGTGGTGCAGCTCCTTCCGTACAGGATACATATCCTCTTGAATCGGTAAGTGGCAGCGGTCAATCCACGTCTTACGTATATCGGGCTGCGGATCGTACAGTTCCTGAAGTAGCAAAGGAGCTGTCAGATCAACGAACACCCGACCAGATTTCGGCAGAAAATACAGAGCGGATGTTTCTGGTGTATCAAGACCAGTATTATCATCTGCAGCAAGATCCCAAGAAACCAGAAGATACGCTCGTCGAAGTTGATTCCAAGGAATATGTTCGTCAGAACTATAGCTCTTCTTTCTTACAAGGATATCTGACGGCAACGTTAATTGGCAATTTATTTGATACTTTTGGTGGACGCGGATCAGGCAACTATCGGGGATACACGGAACGGGATACGTACAAACCAAGTGCGGGATCGTACCGGGCCCCGACGAGCAATGATAAAAAACTGGCTCCGCCTATTACCGTTGAGCGCAAAGGCTCCATTACACGGCGTGGCAGTGATAAGGACACAAGTGTTGGTTCTGGCGGCGGTTTATTTGACCGCAAAAAGGATCAAAGTAGAGGAAGTATCGATCGTAACAAAAGCAGCGGCGGCTTGGGTGGTTTGTTCGATTCACCAAAAAAATCCTACAAAAAGCCAAAGACTCGAATCGGTGGTGGCAGGATTATGAGGCGGAGATAACACCTCGTAAGCCTGATATATATGCTTCATGGAATGATTATGATTCACAGAATGATCATTATATACAGGACAAAATAACAGTAGCATGGTGAGACACTGGCGAATGACAGTGAGCACCTTGTTACTGTTATTTTTTATGATTTACGGACACGATGGGACTTGCGAACACGAGGAATCGAAGAAGCCGGCTGCTTGCGTATCCAGCGCAGGTAAGGAATGATCCGTTCATCTGCACGCAGAGATTGCAGATCGGTTAATCCCAACGTGACCAGATCCCGATTCGTATATAACGAGTGGATTTGTTTATGGCAGGGAATGCACAGGTTAGCTGTGGGCATGAAGCTTCCTCCCATTTCCTTTGGCGTTAAATGATGCACTGTTGTCTCAACGGGTTCTCTCCCGCATAATTCACAATGATGATTCATGTTGATCACCTCCAGATATCGAATGCTATTATGTGCAATGACAGGGTAATTCATGTTGTCTGTTCAGGTACATATGCAGTATTTCTGTTCGGAATCAGTGAGTAATCGACTTGTCATCGGCGTATATTCGGGCTACACTTTCTTAAATGAGAAAAGACCTCAGGAGGTAAGTTACTGTGAAACATAATTCCCATTCATATGATATGACCACTGCCAAATTCCATCGCAAGGCTGTACAAGTGCCGGAAGCACAGAGCAGGATTGCTGCTCAGGTATCGGCAGGCCGGATTGAACATGTGCCTCTTGCCGACTCACATGGCCGCACACTTGCTGTGTCGATTGAAGCGCCGCATGCGTATCCTTTTTTCCGCAGATCAGGTATGGATGGTTTTGCAATTCAAAGTGCAGATACGGCTGAGGCCACAAGTGATCATCAAGTGTGGTTTCGCGTTATTGATGAAATTCCGTGCGGATATACATCAGAACATCATATTACACCTGGAACGGCTGCACGAATCATGACGGGTGCTCAAGTTCCGGATGGTGCAGATGCTGTCGTCATGATGGAGATGACGGAAAGCAAGCAGGAAGAAGGGGAGCAATGGATTGCACTGAAACGTCAGATTCAAGCTGGGGCTAATATTACGCCCATTGGGCTTGAAGTGCAGGAGGGACAGCAACTGATCGAAGCCGGTACCGTGATCGGGGCGGGTGAACAATCTGTGCTGGCGACGTTTGGCGTGGCAGAAGTGCCGGTCTTTGAACGGCCGAGGGTGGCTATTTTTGCTACAGGAACGGAGTTACTTGAAGTTCATGAGCCGTTGCAACCTGGCCGGATTCGCAACAGCAACAGCTATATGTTACGTTCACTGGTTGTGGAAGCGGGAGGAGAGCCGGTCATGTACGGAGCCATCGCAGACGATGTGAATACAGCAAGGGCAAAACTGGAGGAAGCGATCAGGGATAATGATATCGTTGTGACGACAGGTGGCGTATCCGTTGGGGACTACGATATTATGGGTGAACTTGTGCTCGAAGAACAGATGCAACTTCTCTTTAACAAAGTCACGATGCGCCCAGGCAGTGTAACTACGGCTGCTGTATATAAGGACAAGCTGTTATTTGCTTTATCAGGTAATCCGGGAGCTTGTTTTGTTGGATTTAATCTGTTTGTTCGCCCCACACTTCGTGCGATGCAAGCAGATGTCCATCCTTATTTGGAAGAATGGAATGTGATTTTGGTAGACGGCTATGAAAAGGTGAACAACTTCACCCGGTTCGTACGTGGACGTACGATCATTCGAGAGGGAAAAGTATTTGCGGCTCCAGCTGCATCCCGTGTGGATGAGTCAAGTGTCATGATCACAATTAAAGACAGTGACTGTCTGATCGTGATTCCGCCTGAGAAGAAGGGCATAGCGGCAGGGGAACAGGTCACCATTCTCAAACTTCCAACCGGGCAGCCAAGGTAGCGAGAATGGATAAAAAGTTTGCTTCAGAGCCAAAGATCATTCAAGTCGTTGGATATAAAAATACAGGTAAAACAACAATGACAGCTGCATTAATCGCCGGAATTGCTTCCAGGGGGTTGAAGGTTGCTGCAATTAAACATGACGGACATGACCATTTTGAGATGGATCAGGAAGGCACGGACTCGTATCAGTTTGGCAAGGCAGGTGCAACCGCTGTAGCAGTGATGTCACAGAAAAGAACGGCGATCATTAAGCAGCACAACACCCGGCTTGACGATATGTTGATTCAGTTTTCAGATTATGACTGGATTGTGATTGAAGGTTTCAAAGATGCCCCGTATCCGAAATTGGTGATGGTGCGCGAAGAAGATGACCTGACCCTGATATGTAAGCTTCAGCAGGTCGTTGGCATTGTTTTTTGGAAGCCGGAGTTAATAAAGGAAGCAGAAGCGGAAAAGTTAAATGTTCAGATGTATGAGGAACAGGATATTAGCGAAAGAACTATGGCGTGTTTCTTGTTCCATGAACGGGAAGTTATTGTAGAGGCTTTGCTTCAGCTAAAATTGCTCCATATCTGAGATCGTTAGAGTGATCAGGGTTTGCAGAAATATTAAACGTAATTATTGTTATGTAAACCATTAATTTATACACAGACACACATATAAAAGATTAGCGGGTTTGACTATCAAAAAATGACATAAAGAGAGCCATTAATCGAATGATTGATTACTATCAAACGTTTAATGGCTTACTGGGTTAACCCTGTTTCATAACAAGAGTGGACAGCCACAGGTCAACGGTTTACGAGTCCCTTGCGATAAGACATTTATCGAACCGTAGTAATGTCCGATTTATAACATGAGTCTAGTTAACTTTAAACGTTGTCATCCATGCGGCGTTCGATGGCCTCGGACATCGTTTTGTCGGTCAGATGCGCATAAATTTCGGTTGTTTCGGTAGAAGCATGACCTAGTTGCTCTTTCGTTTTGTAAATATCATTTTGCAAATAATAGTCGGTGGCAAAAGAATGGCGTAATTTGTGCACGGTAAGATACGGTTTGCCAAAACATTTAGCGTATTTCATGATCATCGCCTGAATTGCACGTTTGGTCATTCGACTGCCTTCGGATTCCCCGTTACGGAGTGCTATAAAGAGCGCTTTTTCTCGTTTAGGTGTGCGGTAACGGGATTGCCGCAGATTCATGTAAGCTGCCAGCTCATCTTTGGCCTGTTCTCTGAAATATACGGGCGTTTTGTATGTTTCATCATTGTTACCTTTGCGGTAAACATAGAGCAGTTTGTTACCCAGATCGAGGTCATCCACATTCAAGTTAACGACTTCAGATACCCGTAGACCGGAGTTGAGGATGAGGCTGGCTATGCAGGCATCTCGTTCTTTGTTCAACTCATGTGAGTAAAGAGCCTGTTTGTTCTTCTGCATATCTGTAGCGTAGCCTTCAAGAATGTAACCGATAAATTCGAGTAATTCATTCTCTTCCAATATCTTGCCTTTGAGCTTCGCGGCAGTATCTTTGGGTTTATGGGTGCGTTTGATTTCAATTTTGGCCATGATATTACGTTTAAGCAGGGGATAGAAGTCTTCATCTTCAGCAATTTGGCTTAAATAATGAAATAGCGACCGCAAGGAAGAAAGTTTGCGTGAAACCGTAATTCTTGCATTGGTACCCTCACGCTTCGTAGTCAGGAAAAGTCGGTACGCAGTAACCGAATCCATACGTAGCACTTCCAGCTCGGTCAATGTTACCCCTTGGTTTGACTCAGCTTGGGACAACCCTTCTGCACGTAGCCAGCTGAAAAAGGTATCATAATCTCTCAAATACTCCAGCAGTGTGGACGGAGACAGATCAGGCAGTTTATAGTCCATGAATTGCTGAACAAACCAGGGCATGGATGGTAGTTTTTCATCTAGTTTGCGTCGGTCAATCTCTTTTTGCACATTGGTCAAGTTCGGCACCTCCATGTGAACGATTATTTTTCTATAAAGTATATTAAGTGTACCATAATTTACATGCAATCATCTTGTTTGATTATGCTGAGAGGTAAGGTCAAGCGTCGGGATGCATAGGGGACGGTTTGTCACGTTGTTGCCCTTCATCTTATAAAGGTTTACAGTATGTATACATACAGATTAGAGGAGGCGAACCAAATGAATATGCAGATTGAGCTGGTTCCCCGAGAACGCAGTCAGGTAATTCGTCATCTCATGCAATTTTATCTCTATGATTTTACGAAATATCTGAATATTGATGTAGACCAGGATGGTATTTTTCCGGAATATCCGGGACTCGATGCGTTCTGGACGGAGAAAGGACGCAAGTTTCCTTTTTTGATCACGAGTGATGGGTCGCCAGCTGGGTTTGCACTTGTGGAGAAGTTAGATCCCGGGAGTAAGGATAATGACTACTATTTGACTGAATTTTTTGTGATGCAAAAATACAGACGTAGCGGCGTTGGAACAAATGCGGCGTACGAACTATTTAGGCGTTTCCCTGGGCGGTGGAAAGTGACACAGGTTCGGAACAATGTGATCGCACAGGCATTCTGGCGTAAAATCATTGGAGATTATACCGGAGGGCGTTTTCGGGAAAAATTCCATCCTGAACTGGGCAATCCCAGCCAGTATTTTGTTACCTGATGTCGTAAAAACAGGTCTGTAAACTGGAAACTGAACCCCATAGTACAACAAAGGAGGTCTAACAACATGATCGCACCAGCATTTCATCTCGAAGGACAAACAGCACTGGTTACAGGTGCAGGCAGAGGTATCGGAAAAGCGCTTGCCATCGGTTTAGCGGAATCGGGGAGCAATGTCGTGCTTGTATCTCGAACCATGAAGGAGATCGAAGAGACAGCAACAATGATTAATGAGATGACAGGCCGCAAAGCTGTGGCTCTCTGCGCAGATGTCACTTCTAAAGAGCAGTTGGAAAAGACTTTTCAGCAAGCCATTTCGGAGATGGGACGAATTCATATTCTCGTTAACAATGCGGGGATGAACATTCGGACGCCAGCGCTGGAAGTTACGGAGGAACAGTGGGAAACGATTATGCAAACGAACCTTAAATCTGCTTTTTTCGCTTCACAATTGGCGGGTCAGCATATGAAGCAGTATGGGGATGGCAAAATTATTAACATCTCATCGGTAGGCGGACATACGGCCTTGCGAACAGGTGTTGTATATGGTTCTACCAAAGCGGCCTTAATCCATATGACTAAGGTGCTGGCGCTGGAGTGGGGTAAATACGGTATTCGCGTGAACTCGGTTGGACCATGGTATTTCCGTACGCCACTGACCGAGAAGCTACTTGATGATCCGCAGTATTTGCAAGAAATTATTAGCCGCACACCGCTTGGACGTGTAGGGGAATTACAAGAAGTTGTTGGGCCTGTTGTTTTTCTTGCGTCGGAGGCAGCCGGATACATAACAGGTCAGACTTTATTGGTTGACGGTGGCATGTCTATCTACGGTTTCTAGAAGTTCAAGAAAATGTGCCACCCCGTGACTAACCGGGTAATAACATATGATACGATATGAAAAGGCCATAAGATACAAACCTGATTTGGAGGAGGATCATGATGGAGCTTCGTAATTACGGAAATACCGGAATGAAAGTCAGTACACTCGGTTTTGGCGGCTCTGAGATAAGGGATGCGTCCAGAGCAGACGTAGAATTGTTGCTGAATCGTGCTTTGGATGCGGGTTTGAATATGATTGATACCGCGGAATGTTATGGAGACAGTGAAGAGAAAATCGGTGATGTGCTGGGACATCGCCGCCAGGAGTATTTTCTGTTCACCAAATGTGGACATGCGGCAGGTGTAGACGGACCCGACTGGGATGCCAAAGTGCTCGCCCAGACCATCGACCGTAGTCTCAAACGTTTGAAAACAGACTATGTGGATGTCATACATCTGCACAGCTGTTCGGAAGAAGTACTTCGGCAAGGTGAGGTAATCGAGGTATTGCAACGAGCAAAAGAAGCTGGTAAAACTCGTTTTATCGGATATAGCGGAGATACGACAGATGCGCTATACGCCATTCAGACAGGTGCATTTGATAGTTTGGAGACATCATTGAATATTGCCGATCAGGAAGCGATTGAACTGACTTTGCCTGAGGCGCGAAAAAGAAATATGGGCATCATCGCCAAAAGGCCGATTGCCAACGTAGCCTGGATGTATGATAAGGTGACAGAAGAGGACTACGCTTATCATTATTGGAAACGGTTAAATGAGCTGAAATATGACTTTTTGACTGAGGAAGCACAACAAGTGGTGGACATCGCATTGCGATTTACGCTGAGCACTGAAGGCGTGCATACCGCCATTGTAGGTACCGCCAAACCTGATCGTTGGCTACAAAACGCCGAACTGGTAGCGAAGGGACCCCTTGAGCAGGGGCTATATGATGCTATTCGTGAACGCTGGAAGGAAGTAGCGGGATCCGACTGGACAGGCCGTATCTAATTCGAGTTAATTTTAATAAATTCCATTAATCATATAAAATTGGTTGTGAACGATTTGAATTTCTAAAAAACTGCCCAATAAGGCAGTTTTTTTGTGTTTAAAGGAGAGTACTTGAAGGGACAACAGAGAAAATAATCTGTCTAACCTCTATAATAATTTTGTATTTTCATCATATGAAAAATTCACAATAGAGAAAACTTTTTCGAAAAAATAGCAAAAAGCCCCCGAAGGGGCTTGTGGTGTTGGGTGCACCTTATCCGAAATCCTTGAATTCAATAGTGCTTATTGACGTAAATTGCTGTTCAATGGTTGGGCGAGCTTAGCCGGAATTGTTTTGGAAGCACGGTTAACTTTACCATACGTAAGTTTGCGCCAGATCGATTCCATTGGCCCGATTTTGAAGCGTTTTAGCCACAGCGACGCAAAAATGACGAGCACAACATATACAGCAAAACTGAGCATAAGTGTACCAATAGGTTTTATAGTATGAGCCAATCCAAATGCATATGGAAGCAGAAGTATGGTTCCAATGATGGAATGAAGGAGGTAACAGGTCAGCGACATACGTCCAACTTTGGTAAATACCATCAACGCTTTACGAAGTGCAGGAATATACAAAAACAGCATTGCGAGGCTACTCATATAAAACATGCTTCCGGTTAAGTTCCCCTGTTGACCCAGAATCATGAATAGCTCCATCCAAAATGTATTTTCAGCCGAAATCAGTGTATTCACCATGGAGCTGAACTGAGTGAGTATAAATGCAGCCAAGCTGATGAACCAGATTCGCTTCCAGATCGATTGCTTTGCTTCCATATTTGTAAAGAAGTCCATCTTTACAAAATACATACCGATCAGGAACATCATGAACATCGAATAAACTGTAGAAAATGAACTAGCCGCCATTACGCTCATATCAGCCCATCTTGCTACTAAGGAGTTCAAGTAGGTAGAACTGGTATGACTGGATAATGTGAAATCAAAATAAGTTGGCATGTTTGAGGATGCAGTGTTCATCGCATTATAGATCATCATAAATACAGGAGTCAGAAATTGAATCAATATAAGTGCAATAATCCATCGCAATATCGTTTTAGGTGTACGAGCATAGAAAGCGAATAGTAAAAATCCGGCTATGGCGTAAAAGGTCAATATGTCGCCAACCCATATAAAGGTGATGTGCAATAAGCCAATACAGAATAAAATTAATAATCTGCGGGCAAACAACTTTCGTGGATGTTCTACTCGTTGCACGGCTCGATCCATAAAGATCATAAATCCAACACCAAACAGAAAAGAAAATAGCGTGATGAATTTTCCTTCGGCGAATGTGGAAACGAGGTTGTGGACTAAATCGCCTGAATCCATATCAAATCCCTTCACCGAGTCTACGATCAAAAAGTAATTCACAATAATAATGCCGAGCATAGCAAATCCGCGAACGATATCTAGAAAATGGACACGTTCCTTCAGACTCAGGGGTAGTGCAAGATTCTCTTTTTTCTCATTCATAACATTTCTCCTATTCATTTTTATATTTAACTTGAGCGAGTCTAATCTTGGTGTGTATAAATGCCTTCCTTACCTTGGATAACTATACTTATCGATTCTTAACAGTTTCTGAAAGTTCGTTTCTTTTTTTTGATTTGTGACAAATGTATGACAAATGATTACGTTCATAAATGGTTAAGATTTATGCTTTATCGTATTACCTAAGTGTTACCGAAGGACGATATATATTGAGGGCACCGTAAATAACATCAAGAATCATGAGGTGAGAAGGGCATGACCCATCGGATATTAGTTGTCGAGGATGATCAGGATATTGGTGATTTGTTAGAAGAGTCCCTTACGAGAGCAGGCAATGAGGTATTAAGAGCAAGAGACGGACAGCGTGCGCTGCAGCTTGTAGATGACGGGCTAGACTTGGTCATTTTAGATATCATGATGCCGGGGATGTCGGGGATTGAAATATGTGAGCAGATTAGAACGTATTCCAACGTTCCCATTTTGTTTTTAACGGCCAAATCGAGCACATTGGACAAAACAGAAGGTCTTCTGGCAGGGGGCGATGATTATATGACAAAGCCATTTTCAGAAGAAGAGCTTCATGCGCGTGTTATCGCTCAACTACGCAGATACAAGATTTATAAGGAGAAAAAGGACAGTGGAGATACGTTTCTTGTTGGAGGCAAGTTGAAAGTCAATGAACATTTTAATGAGGTCTCGAAAGAAGGAAAACAGCTCAAGCTATCTGATCTGGAGTATCGCATTCTGAAGCTCTTGATGAGCAAACGAAGCAAAATATTTTCCGCTCAAAATATTTACGAGAGTGTATGGGAACAGCCGTATTTTTATTGTTCAAACAACACCGTAATGGTGCATATTCGCAAACTGCGTGCAAAGATTGAGGATGACCCGGCACACCCGGTTTATATCCTTACCGAATGGGGGAGAGGATACCGTTTTGGCACACCGTAAATTTACGCTGACCAAAAAATTGGCCTTAATCATCTTGATGGCAGCTACGGTAAGTGGTCTGTTTTTTTTGACGATGCAGAAGGTTAGTAATGGGCTGATTGACAGATACCTTAATTCCGATGCGTACTATGAGAGTGAATCGTCTAAATCTATTGCAAAGTTTAGCAAATATGTTGAGACGAATGATCTATCTTCAACCGATCGAAAGGCATTTGGGGAATGGGTGAAAAAAGAGAACTACATCATGCTCACCATCTACAAAGACAAGCTACTGCAATATGATTCGAATTACGCAGCGGAAGATGAGTCTGGATATGGGATAGAGCAGGAAACGCTATATGCTCAGAAACACTCATTTCCTGTCATGTTTAGTGATGGAGAGGGGAGAGTAACGGTAGACGGGTTTTTCTCATCCCGATATTACGATATTGCCTTTACTCTCGAACTACTCAGCGCCACGATGATTTTTCTGTTGATTGTCCTGCTGGGCATTCGTCGAAGCCTCGCTTACCTGAGAAAGATTCATGAGGAGATCCACATTCTTGAAGGTGGAGAACTGGAATACGAGATGACGATTCGGGGCCATGATGAAATAGCGATGATCGCTGAGAGTATTGAGGAACTTCGTAAAGCCTTTCTCGATAAATTGGATGCGATTGAAGCTTTGCAGGCGGAGAGCCGAAGCCTTGTTACCGAAATGTCACATGATATGCGAACCCCGCTGACCTCTTTGATCATGTTTTTGGAATTTGCCAAGAAAGAACGCGGAAACCAAGGGACGGAACATAGCCATTACATCACGAATGCCTATGGAAAAGCCATTCAACTTAAAAAGTTATCCGATAATTTATTTGATTATTTCCTTTTGGATAAAGAGCAAGAAGCTGACCTTGAGAGCATAGCTGTACAGGAGGCTATTTATGATCTGATATCTGATCAAGTGGCCATTTTGCGGCAGGAGGAATTCAAAGTCCGCATTATTGGTGAACTGCCGCAAGTCTATATCACGGTGAATTTGGAGGAACTCGGGCGGGTCTTTGATAATATTTTGTCTAATCTGTTGAAGTATGCAGAACCCAAAGATGAAATCTGCATTACATTCAACTCTAGCCCGGAGATGTTTGACATTCAACTGGCCAACACGATTAAAATTGTCGAGGTTTCTCCGGAAAGTACAGGACTGGGCGAGAGAATCATAAGCCGGATGATGAGCCGCATGCAAGGGCAGTTTCTTAGGGACCGAGATGGAATACATTATAGTGTTGTGTTGAGGTTCAGGAAGTCCAAAATCTAACGGTAGTACTATGAAATTTTCAATTGATATAAAAAAACACAAGGGGTTTAACTACATCTGTGGAGGAATCAGAATGAACCCAATAGAGAAACCTATGAAAGGTACTTTATTTACAACCCAATCAACTTTCACCTCACTTATGGCCACTTATCAATCGATGGTATGGAGATTAGCTTCGCGTTATTTCCGTGACCCACAGGATCGAGATGATATCGTGCAGGAGACATTCCTGCGGGTATATACGCATATCGAACAAATGAACAGCCAAAAGAATGTCGTAAACTGGATTTATACCATTGGGAGAAATGTATGCCTGGACGTTTTGCGCAAGAAAAAGAGACAGAGTCTTGCCACAACCTCGTTATATGTAGAGGATACAAATAGATCTGCGGATGCCACATCTGATCTAATGTCCCATGAACCTGGCCCAGAAGAAAGGCTGATTCAGAACGAGACTTCTTCCGAGCGCAAACGTCGGATCAATGATGCATTTCATCAGATCCCAGGTAAATGGAAGCATTACGTCTATCAGCGGTACTACTTGGAAATGACCGTCAAAGATATCAGTGTATTGAACGATATACCCGAAAATACGGCAAAAACGTATCTCTTTCGAGGAAGAAAACATATGAAACAACAGTTAGTTGACATCACGTATTGAAATAGGGGACATGACAAATGAAAGATTTAATTACTAAATTCCAAAAAACACCACACATTCTACAAGCGCTTTTGAATATCTGCCTGTTCTTTCTGGCCTTAGCTTTAAGTGCACTTCTAATCAGTGAGACATGGTATATCGTACAAATTGTGTACCAGTCTTTTGTAACTCGTCAGGATAGCTACTATGAAATGTTATCCGAATTGCTCGTTTTCTTTTTGTATTTCGAATTTATCGCCTTAATTGTGAAGTACTTCAAGTCTAATTTTCATTTCCCTCTTCGGTACTTTATTTACATTGGAATCACAGCGGTAATCCGGTTAATTATCATTGACCATGATCAAGCGATGTCGACGTTCTGGTGGTCTATGGCCATCCTGGTTATGGTTGCTGCTCTGTTTATCGCCAATCGGCGTAAAGTCGATCAAGATCATTAAACAAACTGGATGCAGGAGAACACGATGATGAAAAAAGTAACTATTGATGGCAAAGCGATAAGAAGTATAGAGGATCTGCACGGGATACTTCAGACCGAATTTTCGTTGCAACCAGCTCATTTTGAAAGTATGGACACCCTCTGGGAAGCGTTAGTATGGCATGTGCCAGTCCCGGTTACGCTAGAATGGAACCATTTTAATGACAGCAGAACCTCCATAGGACCTTATGCAGATCAAATGATGAATTTACTGTACGAGGTCGATGAGCAACTGGAGGAATTGTTTAGATTTACAGTAAAATTATAAAATTTCAACATATGAAAAATTCACAATAGAAAGATCAAATATGCTCCATTGTTACATCACAATAAATCAAACAATCGCACTCCAATCAACTCCGAGTAACGTATAAACGAACCTCCACATTCCGAGGAGAACGTCAATAAAAAAGCTGCTCCTTTCTCAATGAAAGGGCAGCTTTTTTATCAATAATGACATAAAATTATCGAAACTGCACATTGTAAAGGAAGAAGGTGAGGAGGCGCATGAAGAAACATGACGACAAAACAGCAACAGGAACATGATGAACAATCGCTAGGGTGGGTTAGTCTGGCGCTGTTTGGTGCGGGATGTACTTTAGGCACGGGTTTTTTTCTGGGTTCCAGTCTGGCGATTCGCTGGTCCGGTATATCTGTGCTGGTTTTGCTGTTGCTTGCTGCAGGAGGAACGTACTTTGTATACAGTGCATTAGCTGAGATGACCGCGAATAATCCTAAAGAAGGCGCTTTTCGAACCTATGCTGGAGAAACATTTGGAGAATGGGCTGGGTTCGGCAGTGGATGGATGTATTGGTCTTCTGAAATGCTTATTATGGGTAGCTCTCTAACGGCACTGGGTCTATTCTCGCAATTCTGGTTCCCTCACTTCCCGTTATGGGCCTTTGTAGCTATATATGCTTGTGTGGGTCTATTCATTGCTACACTCGGTGCAAAAGGAATCACACAAACAGAGAATATACTTGCAGTAATCAAGTTGGCAGCCACGGTCGCATTTATTGTTATTGCAGGCGCCGCATGTCTTCATTGGTTACCTATACAGATGTCGCCGGCTCCGTCTATCTATCATAACCAATGGCTCCCCCATGGCCTTCTGGGTGGTTGGAGCGGCTTTATTTATGCTTTTTTTGCATTTGCAGGAATTGAAGTAATGGGTCTAATGGCCGCCAAGCTTAAAGAGCCGAAGGATGCGATAAAATCAGGGCGAGTCATGTTGTTCTCAGTATGTGCATTGTACATTGTTTCGATCGCTCTGATTCTGATGTTGCTACCTGCGAACCAAGTGACCCCTGATGAAAGTCCGCTTGTTAAAGCGATGTCATCCATCGGGTTACATATGGTTGTACATATTTTGAACGGAGTTTTAATTATCGCGGGATTTTCAACGATGGTTGCTTCCCTCTATGCGATCACTTCGATGCTTGTCAAGCTAAGTGAGGATGGTGATGCTCCGCAGATTTTCACCAAACTGGTTGGCAAAAAAAAGATGCCGATATATGCCTTGACTTGCACGGCGGCAGGTCTGATTTTATCTACGTTGATGGCTTTGTGGCTGCCCAAAACCTTATTTGAATATATCACAACGGCAGGCAGTCTCGTTCTTATGTACACCTGGCTTCTCATCTGTGTGACGTATATTTGCAAACTCAAGCCCGCCAAATGGGGGATGATAAAGGCCTGTATTGCCATTTTACTTATTGTAGTTGCGGTAGCGGGCACGGCAGTGGAAAAAGCCAGCAGAATTGGTCTGCTGGTCAGTGTTGGACTGGTTTTACTTTTATCGATCGTAACCTATATCGTTCATAAGCATCGGATGCGAAAAAAGACATCCTAAATATGTCGCAGGTATGCCGGAGCAACGGGACTAACCTTTATTTCATGCGCATAAAAGGACATTTGGACAGGGTTTGTTCATTATCTGGCAAAAAATATTGTTTCCATTCCAGATTGTCCTTTTGCCCATACCACATCAGTGAAGGATGAGCAGGCACCGCATCATACTCGGTTAATCGTTTGCGAATCAATGTTTTCATTTTACGCCCCAGCGAGGTGTCGTCGTTAATGGCTTCGAAGACCCAACGGGGTTGAAAAGCGAACATAAAGAAGGGAAAATGACGGCTTTTTCTTTGCACATGAGCGGGTGTTGCACAAAAGCAAAAATAGGGTTCACCGTTAAAACAAAATTCCCAAGATGCGTCGTTAGGGTCCTTGGAAATATGCTCAGGCCATGGGAGGGGATCATATGCAGTTGTGCGATTCAGCACTTGCCAGAATAAAGACTGATATTGTGCGACGTCTGTGTGTTCTTTCAGATCCGAAGGCGTTTCACATATAACGACAAGAGAAGCATAAGGCCCTGTTTCCCGTGAAACTGTTCCATACTGTTGTAGAATGCTAGCTAGTTCCTGAGGAGCAGTATACAAGCGAGGGTCTGATATAAAACCATATCTCAAATGACCTGACAAAAAACCCATTCGGCCAGGAACACATGGATACGTATTCTCTTCATCCGCAATCATGTTCGAAAACTGTATAAAAGACTCCCGTTGCCAGGAAGGAATCACTTCGATATGTTTTTTTAATTCCTCCGCACTGTATAATTCCGACATTCATTCCCACTCCATTCCGAATTAATCCCTAATAAGGTATTAAATCAAAAGGAATTGGGTGACTGTCCGTACGACGACTAATTTTAGAAAAAAAGATAACGAATGGCCTCAAATGCAAAATACAGTCCAAATCCTATCAGGCTGATGCCGGAAATCACGGATATCCAACGCAAAATAGTCTCATTATTTTGTCTGTGGAAACGGCTTGCCATAACGGCCATGATAACATCCCAGATTAAAATGCCAATGAAAATGCCGGAGCTATACAACAAGAGATGCGCCATGTCCGTATGTTTTATCGCGGAGGTTAGAACCGAGCCATAGATGCCGAGCCAAAATAAAATATTCAACGGATTGGATAAAGCCATCAGAAATCCCGTAATAAAAGAATGATGTATCTTGGATTCCACGGTGGTTGTGCCTTCCACGTTTTGTTTTAACTTGGTCAACGTTTCTACACCCGTATAGATCAGTATAAAGCTGCCGAATGACCATAAAAAAGCTTGCATAAACGGAGTGTTCAGAAAATGAGCGACACCAAAATAAATTAAAAGCATGTACACTAAATCCGCAAACATAGCCCCCAGTCCCAGTACCCATGCATGCATAAATCCGTGACGTGCCCCTCGATCTAACTGTGCAGCGTTGATTGGGCCAACAGGTGCAGATAAGGATATTCCGAGAAAGATGTAACTGAATAACACCGTCATAAACAAAATCACTCCTTAACAGGCCGGATGAAAGTAATCAGTACACACCCATAGAGGACGGTACAAGTCATCGTATTCCTGCTAGGAGTGAATTAGAACGAAACCTAATTCATTCGAAGATCAGCTGTGAAAATGATATAATTTATCTGTAACTCATTATCTCCTATCGAACAATACTAATGTCCAGTTGAATGGGTGTACAATGATAGCCATTACAAGCACTTTCCTCGCATGGACAGGCAGAAAGGCCGATGGTCAGGTCGCGTAACGCTTCCATCTCGACATAATCGCCTGCACGTGAATCCGGTGTGAGGACACTTACGTCTCCGGATTCATTTATAACCGTATTCATAAACAGATTAAACGGATAGTGCTGATTCGGAGGCTGGATACCCAGCGGTTGCAGTGCTTCATTCAAGTTCTGATAACAACTGGCATGATTGCTTTTTCCGTATAACACTTCGTACATTTCAGGACGGCAGGCGGAGTTGAAAGAATCATGCACCCCGACTGTATCCTTTATCATTTTCAGTAAGGGTTCATACCGATTAGAATATAAATTTTGGCCGGGTTTAATACGGCAGGTCCGTAAAACATCCATCGTTACACCAGGATCAAGACGGTGATTCATATCATTGGTATCAAATGCTACAAAATCTACAACTTGTTGACCTTCCAAATCTGTGATTCTTAGAATAGAGCCTTTGGAAACATAAAGTCCATACCCGGTTTTGGCTGGTATTACATAAGTTTGTTTATCTTTTTGCACACTACTCATAACTCACACACCTCCTGTAATATTGCTTTCAGTATGTGAAGAGAAAAGGTAATTCATTCATATTTTGCATTAACAGAAAGAGGTCAATTTTCATGCACTCGGGATCATATTTATCTGTCTTATAAATTAATTTTCAAGTAGTATAATGATTACGAGATTCGTAGTAGTGTAATGTCTCAGATCATCAAAAAGTTAGTTTAACTGCATCGTAGAAAAGCTATGGAGGAAAACAATGATGAAAAAAGATTACGTTTTGCTTTCCAATGAAGGAAAATGGGGCGATCAAGGGGACGGTACTTATGTCAATCCGGTCTTGCCTGGAGATTACTGCGATCCCGATGTGATAAGCATTGGGGAAGACTACTATGCGATCTCTTCCACATTACATTGCTCACCAGGTATGGCTGTTTTGCACTCTAAAGATTTGGTCAATTGGAATGTAATTAGTCATGTCGTAGAGGATTTGACAGTTATCGGGCCAGAATATCGGCATGATCGAATGAATCGTTATGCAAGAGGGGTCTGGGCGGGAGCGATCCGGTTTCATGACCAACAATTTTGGGTTTATTTTTTTACGCCGGATGAGGGGTTGTTCGTAAGTACAGCAGCAGATCCTGCTGGCCCATGGGAGCCTCTTTATCATAGTTGGGAAATTGCTGGTTGGGACGATTGTTGTCCTTTTTGGGATGATGACGGTCAAGGATATCTGGTGGCTACGAATTTTGCCGACAATTATAATATTTATCTGTTCAAACTTAGCGACGATGGAAAACAAATTTTGCACGACAGTGGTGTTGTGATCCATCAATATAAAGGTAGCGAAGCGAGTAAGCTTTACAAAATCAACGGACTTTATTACATTTTCCATAGTGAAGTTCGACCGAGAAATGGTGAGGAGGTAAGGGTTGTTATGATGCTTCGTTCGGAGCATTTATACGGTCCTTACGAAGAAAAAGAGTTAATTCATACGCACGGCGTGGAAATGGACCGCGAACCGAATCAAGGCGGACTTGTGCAAACACCGTCTGGGGAGTGGTATTTCATTAGTCACCAAGGAGCCGGCGGTTACTTTGAAGGCAGAACTCTTCACCTGCTTCCCGTTACATGGGTCGACGGTTGGCCAATCATTGGTGAGGATACAGACGGTGATGGTGTCGGAGAGATGGTATGGGGAGGAACAAAACCAATTCACGGTTATCCCAAAACGATCTTAACCGTGAATGATGATTTCAATAGTCCGGTACTGCAATCTCATTGGGGATGGAACCACCAACCCAAAGCTGATATGTGGTCTTTAACAGAGAGAGCAGGGAATTTACGTTTGCATGCTTGTGTGCTTTCCGAGAAGAATGATTTCTTTAAAATCTCGAACATTCTTTCCCAACGGGCGTATCGTGTTCCTCATAACGTAGTGACTGCCAAGTATGATCTAAGTGGGATGGTGGATGACCAGGAAGCGGGTCTATGCCATTTTGGACAAACTTATTGTACGATTGGTATTCATCAGCAAGAAGGAATTCGGGTATTGAAGTTCAATCAATCAGGTACAATCGAATGGGGGCCAACTATTGATACCACTGATTTATGGTTAAGATCGATTTGGAACTTGCGTGGTGAAAACAGATATGAATATAGCCTGGATGGAGAGAAATTTATCTCCTTTGGTGAG
The DNA here is from genome assembly GCF_031844205.1 of Paenibacillus sp. RRE4. NCBI lineage: Bacteria > Bacillati > Bacillota > Bacilli > Caryophanales > Paenibacillaceae > Paenibacillus > Paenibacillus sp. RRE4. The sequence continues at coordinate 2,537,368 of NZ_JAUZUT010000001.1, read as the reverse complement.
GTCTATCAACTGGGTTGGGGACCTTACCGGGGAGATCGGGTCGGGGTGTACAATCTGAACCATGAAAGAGAAGAAGGGTATGTGGATGTAGAGCATTTCAATTACGAGTCAGGAGATGAAAAAGTCTGATTTATAACAATATTAGAATGGCCATGGATTAGATCTTTTATTGGCTAAAAAGTGGAACACTACTATAATATACATCATAATATTATGTAAGCTTAAATATTGATCATAAAAGCGAATATTGATCATTGATCATGTTACGGTTGTCATATGATTCATGAATAGTTGAAAAAAAGCCAGCAGGGACGTACCTGCTAGCTTTTTTTCGATGTAGCTGAGCCTGAACTTATAATGAATTTGGAAACATGGGATTGGCTTCCATGCCAACCCATAACTCGGTTGATTCGAGTTGACCGGCCAGATGTAATAACCAATCTTCACGGCCTTTGGTTGCCATAACCTGAACACCCATGGGTAAACCTTCCGCAGTCAAATGCAGAGGAAGACTAATGGCAGGCTGGCCTGTCAAATTCGCAAGTTGTGTGAACGGGGTGTACGTAAGGCTCGGCTTGAACATCTCATAGATCAGCTCTTGTTGCGCCGTTTTATCCAGATCACTGACGGACATCAGATGTTGAATCTGCTCTGCATGTGGCGTCAGCTCTCCAACCCGTGGTGCGGGAAAAGCATTAACAGGTGTGATGTAAAAATCATACCGTTCAAACAGCGTAGACATCTGCGCAGCCGCTACGTCCCATTCGGCCAAACTGTGCACAAATTCAGCAGCAGATACTTTCTTTCCGGCTTCCGCCAGTACCCAGGACTCAATCTCCATATCATCTGCAGTGAGAGAACGACCCATGCCATGTTCCATGGATGAAATCATGGCGGCCATCTCGCCGCTGTTCATCATGTAGTAGTTTTCCATCAGGCGTACGCCATTGACTGGACTTAACTTTTCTTCAACATGATGCCCTTGAGATTCCAAGAAACGGACTAGTTTCATCACCGCCTCCTTGGCATCTTCACTGACAGGTGTGCCAACAGGTGAATCCGTTGTATAAGCGATTCGCCATTTGCGTTGGTGCGGATAGTTCATATCAGCAAGGTAACTTCCCGGGAATAAAGGTGCATGGAATGCGGCTTCCGGTTGGATAATCTGGAGTGTATCCAGCAGTGCAGCACTGTCTCTGACGGAGCGAGATACTGCAAAATCAATCGAGGCTCCTTGCCATTGTCTTCCCACACCTGGACCGACGGGAGTGCGTCCGCGTGTCGGTTTCAGTCCAAACAGACCGCTGAAGGAAGCGGGAATTCGAATCGAACCACCGCCATCGCTTGCGCCGGCAAGCGGCACGATGCCTGATGCTACAGCGGCAGCGGCACCGCCGCTTGAGCCGCCTGGGGAATGATTCACATTCCACGGATTGCGCGTTGGCCCGTGTAGACGCGGCTCGGTTATATTTTTCAACCCGAATTCTGGTGTATTCGTATGTCCAATCACAATAAAACCTGCTTCGAGCAGACGCGTTACGAAATTGGAGCTGCGAAGAGCACGATGCTTGCTGAACAGATGTGATCCGGAGGTTAGAACCTCACCTTCCAAAGATTGAGAAATATCTTTGAGGAGCAACGGCACTCCAGCAAACGGCTGTTCTCCGGGCCGTACCATGCCGGCTTCTTGACGAGCACGGGTTTCATATGTACGAATAACGGCATTAAGTTGTGGGTTCACTTCTTCGAGACGTGCAAAGGCAGCTTCGAGCAATTCAACCGGGGATACTTCCCGTGAGCGAATCAGTTCGGCGAGTCCTATGGCGTCATAGGAGGTATATGAGAATGAAGACATTAGTAATCGTTCCTCTCTGAAAATAGTTCCTGTTGGATATCGGGATATCTTGTTCCAAGTTCCATAAGCCATCGTACCACCTAGGCAGACAAAAGACAAAATATCAAGCCATCATGACGAAGAAAAATAGTAGAAGAAAAGCACTGCTCACCTCAGAAGGTGAAACAGTGCTTATTTGTTGAATACAGGAAGATGAGTTACTCCGTGCGAAGTTTAGGTGCAACTTCAGCAATCGGCGTAGAGCGCTCCTGTTGTTTGGAGATTGCAAACAGGGCGATCCAGATCAGGATAAAGCCGAGCAATTGCTCCCAGGTTATCAGTGTACGGAAGGCAATCCAGTTTACAAGCACGCCGGCCATCGGGAAACTGAGTTCGGCGAGGGTTGCAACAGAAGCTTTGGTGGAAGACAACCCTTTGTAATACAAGAGTAGACTTAGCAAGCCTGGTAAAAGCGCCTGCCCAAGAATATTCAGGATAACGGCAGCCTGTGCCCCTGTTCCAGCCGGGAGTGTCCAAGGAGCACCTTCATTCCAGGTCATGAAGATCAGGAGTGGAAGCGCAACGACAAAGCGAAGGGAGGTGACCGTCTCATACCGTGCTTGACCGAGCATTAACCGGCCCATAACGGTAGATCCACCCCACAAAGCTGCGGCACCAAGAGACAGCAGGCTACCTGCATGAATCCAGTTATTCCAGTTGCCGAGTGGCAGTGAGAAGCCAAACGTAAGCAGATACGTTCCTGCCAGCGCAATGATGAATAGTCCGCCGAAGTGGCGCGGCAATGTTTCTTTTAATAACAATTTCGCAAGTACAATCGCGAAGAGTGGCTGCATTTTTTGCAACAACAATACCGTATTGGGATCGTTATGGGTAAGGGCTAACGTGAATAAAACCGTTGCCAGCGCTGATCCGCCCCAGGAGATGAAGATAACAGCGATCCAGTGACGTGCACGCAGTTTCTTCAGATCATCCCGGAACTTCCATAATACCGGTATCGCTACAAGGCTGACAATGATGTGTTCGATTAGAACAATCTGTGTAGAAGTCATCGTTTTTAGCAAAAGGATGCGGAATAAGGGGTCTACACCCCAGAGGGCTGCGCCTAGCACAACTAGCCAAAATCCGGTGTTGCTTCGTTCCTTGCGATAAATTGTTGATGCTGTTGATGTGTTTTCCATATTCAGGACTCCTTCGTCAGAACACGGAATCTTCAGTTGGCAAAATCGACAAAATCCCCCGTCCTTGGCGTACGCCAAATAAACGGGGGATCATTCAAAGACAAGACGTCAGGGAAAAAGACTTCCCAAAATACGCTAGCCGTTGTGTTGATCTTCTCTCATCCGGACTATACCGTCGGCCTTGGAATCGCACCAAGTCAGTCGCTGTCAGGTCGGAACCTTAAACAGCGAGTCGCGGGCTGGTTCTATAAGAACATCACCGCCGGTTGGGAATTGCACCCTACCCCGAAGATCCTATTCAATTAATTAGTGTATTGAACAAGTTGTAACCTTATGAAGTTCATCTTATTCCTGTAAACGCTATCAGTTCAAGTGTTTTTTTAGAAAACAATACTCCAGCATCCCTGTTGTCTCCGAAGCTGCACAATCTGACCTGCGTGATAAGCATCGTGCAGAACCCAGCGGGCAAGCGTCTGAGCCCAGTTTTGTTCGGAATCCATATAAGTTTCCTCAAGTTTCGCTTCCTGTAATGTAGCAAGGGTATCGCGCAACTGCACAGCCAGTTTAGTGGTTTGCTCCATCAGCTTGCTCCAGCCAGCTTCGTTTAGAGGATCACCGGGATTACCAAACGTAGCTACGTTTGAATCAGCAGCGGGTACAGACGGTGCTTTCCCCTGCAGACGTTCCAGAATCCGTTGGTTGTAATAAAACATATGATTGGTCAGTTGCCATATGCTCAGTCCACCTGAAGGCGGAACCCAGGCAGCCTGTTCGGCGGTCAGCCCCTCCAGAGCCTTGGACAATGGCACGATCCAGTTACATTGATCCCAGGTATCTTCATTCTGAATAACCAATACATCTAATGCTGTGGTGACCGTTTTCATTTTTAAATTTCATTCCTCTCCTGTCAGACTCATCTCGTTCTTGCTTCATCATGCTGGTAACTAGCTAATATGGGTCGAAATGGTTACAATTAATATAACACAATTTTATTAAATGTAACCATCTTTAAATAATTTAGATAGTTACATTAATCGGAGGTTCTCATGGATAGATTATGGACTGATTTTGTAAACAGCGATTATCATGATTGGCGTGGTGGGGAGCGATCAGAAGACAGACTGGGGAACGTAAGCTGGCAACAAGATTTTTTAGATCGTTGGCAATTAGAAGCGCCAGTACCTGCGTCGAATGAAGAGGAATCCGCAATGAGAAGTTTTAGAGATGATTTGCAGTCACTGGCTATTCGTTTGTCTAACGGAAAGCTCTTTACTGAGAAGGATCAGGCCTGGTTGAATGATTTTATGCTGGCTGGCGAAGTCATTAGACGAATAATTACACAAGATCAAGGACTGGGTGTTGCGCTTGTTCCCATTCATAGACATTGGGCTCAGGTGATGGCAGAGGTCGCGGCTGATTTTGCCATGACACTCGTAGAAGGCGAAGGGAAGAGAATTCGATCCTGTGACAATCCGGACTGCCGCTGGATCTTCTATGATGATACCCGGAGCAGAACACAGAAATATTGCGATGATAAGATGTGCGGCAATCTAATGAAGGTGAGACGTTTTCGAGCGAAACGAAAAATGCACTCTAATGACGAAAAGAATGAAGTTTAACAATCAAGTTTATCAATTAAGTTCACCAGTTAAGTTCAAACCTTTACAATCCGAGAATCTCCATACAGGTCGAAGGTATCTCTTCCAGAATTTGATAAATTCCAAGACTTGATATATAATGTATATATACTAGCGAAAATATAGTCATAAATCTTATGTAAGAACAAGCAATGCGGATCAGATCATTTTACAAACCATTACGATTGGAGAGATGTCTCATGAGGACAGGTTATCTTTTGAAGAACGGTTGTGTATTATCGATGGATGCTCGTATTGGCCAGTATAAACGGGCAGACGTACTTATTCAGGATTCTTTGATCGTAGCGATTCAACCCAATATCGAGGTGTCCGATACAGATGTTGAGGTCATCGATGCTACAGATATGATTATTATGCCTGGACTGGTGGATACACATCGGCATATGTGGGAATCGCTTGTCAAAACAGCCGGAACCAACTGGTCGCTCCCCGTCTATCTGCAAAATTTGTACTATGGAGCTATGGGAAGCAAGCTTCGTCCGCAGGACAGCTATATCGCCAATCTGCTCGGATCTTTAGAAGCGCTTAATGCGGGCGTCACCACGGTACTGGACTGGAGCATGCCATACTCGGCTGAACATACGGATGAGCTGATTCGAGGACTGCAGGATGCAGGAATTCGTGCTGTTTTTGCCCATGGTGTGCCAGGGGAAACGATGTATTGGAATCGTGAGAGTAGGCTGGCATATCCAGAGAATGTGAGAGGCGTTAAGGAGCGATATTTCTCTTCAAATGATCAACTACTCACCTATGGACTTGCGATCCGTGGACCAGAATTTAGCCATTGGGATACAACGGTGCAGGATATTCAGCTTGCAGAAGAACTGGACGCCATTTGTTCGATGCATGTCGGTTTCGGCAGCTGGGGATCAGCGGATCGCTCGATTAGCCGAATGTATGAGGCAGGGCTTCTTAGTCCACGAATCAATGTTGTTCATGGTAATACGATGGGCATGGATGAATTCAAAATGCTCGCGGACAGCGGAGCCTCGTTGTCAGTCACACCTGAAGTCGAGATGATGATGGGACATGGTTATCCAGCCACAGGACACTTTCTGGAGCATGGAGGTACGCCAACACTTGGCGTAGATGTCGTGACTTCGACGGGCGGAGATATGTTTTCACAGATGAAATTCGCGTTGCAAGCTGAGCGTTCAAGAACGAATGAGTACCTTTTGCAACAGGGTGAGATGCCGGGTGAACTCAGTTTGCAGGCAAGTCAGGTTCTGCGATTCGCAACCTCCGCGGGTGCAAGGGCTTTAGGACTGGAGCAAAAAACAGGTTCGCTTACGCCGGGAAAAGAGGCAGATGTAATCATGATTCGCACGACGGATCTGAACCTGTTCCCCGTGCACGATCCGATTGGTGCTGTTGTTCAATTCGCGAATCCGTCCAATGTGGATACGGTTTTTGTTGCGGGGAAACCTGTGAAGCGAGAGGGCAAGCTGTTACAAGTCGATCTGGATGAAATTCGGCGCAAAGCCACGCAGAGTACGGAATATTTGTTGACGCAATATCGGATGTCCGATGCGGATCGGGTTGTTTTTTCATAATAGAGCTGTCTATAAAATAAATAAAGCTAAAGGGCCGTTCATCCCAGAATGCGGCTCTTTTCGCGTCTTTCTTCTTTACTCCGTTTTTCGTAAGAGGTTTTCACATTAAATTGGGGTTGGAGTAAGGTGTGTTGACAAATAGAACGCTTTCTACTAAGATAGCCATATAAGTTAATAATGAATTTAATCAGGATTGTTACTGATCAGCAGGCAAGACCGATTGATAATGCAAACATGCAAAATTGTGTTTTTTCATGTATGCATAATTAATGGTCTTTTTTTGTTGCTAAATTCTGTTAACGTTTCATTTTAAAAGGAGATTCCGATGAAGATCACACGAATTATTAACAATAATGTCGTCTGTGCAGTCAATGAACGGCGCCAGGAGATGATGCTTTTAGGCAGTGGCATTGGTTTTCAGAAGAAAAAGGGAGACGATGTGGACACAGTCAAAATTGAGAAAGAATTTTTTCTGAAATCCAAAAATGTAACAGGTAAATTATATGCCCTGCTGGCACAAATCCCCATGGAATATATTCGTGTGTCCGACAGTATTATTCAGTACGCCAAGCAGTCCTTAAACAAGGAACTAAATGAAAATATATATCTAACGTTAACGGACCACATTAATTTTGCCGTGGCACGTTACAAGCAGGGTATGAATTTCAATAATGCTTTGTTGTCTGAAATTAAAGCGTTTTATTCCAATGAATTTCGCGTGGCTATGAAAGCCCGGGATATGATTAATGAGGAATTTAACATTACACTGCCTGAGGATGAGGCTGGCTTCATCGCGCTTCATATCGTCAACGCAGAACTGGGATCTGAAATGGAAGAAACCATGAAGATTACACAGTTGATCCATAAAGTCTTGAATATTATTCGATATCAGTTTAATATACATTTTAATGAAAGCTCGCTCCATTATTCCAGACTTGTCACTCATTTGAAGTTTTTTGCCTATCGCTTGTTTAATCATACGGTTGTGAAAAGCGGTGACAGTGACTTTCTCCATATCATTAAAGAAAAATATGCGAATGAATATCAATGCAGTCTCCGAATTGCACAGCTGATTCGGGTCGATTATGGAAAAGAATTAACGGAAGATGAATTGGTGTATTTAACGGTTCATATCAAAAGGGTCATTGATGAAGAGAAGGAATGATTCATCAGCCGCTATAATGAGTATACTAGGATTGTTACTGGTGAGGCAGGCAAGACCTAGAGTTCCATCGTGTATAGAGCTTATCTATATTCGATAGAATTCTAGGTCTTTTTTTATACCTAAAAACGATTGAGGGGGAGCAGTATATGAAACATGAAAGCACAGCCGCCGAGATTTTAAAACTGGTCGGTGGAGAAAAAAACGTAGATAGTGTAACACACTGCGCTACAAGGTTACGATTTAATCTGAAAGACGAGAAGGTCGCAAACGATGAAGCTTTAAAAAATGTACAAGGTGTTGTGGGTGTTGCCAGCAGTGGCGGGCAGTATCAGGTCATTATCGGTAACGAGGTAAACAATGTGTATAAAGCTTTGACGAAGCTGGGGAACTTTGCAACCAATGACGATGCTCCTACTGTGAAAAAGGGAAAACTGACTACGCTTCTGGACACGATCTCCGGAATCTTTACACCGATCCTGCCAGCCATGATTGGTTGTGCGATGATCAAAGCCGTTCTTCTTATTTTGAAAACATTTGATCTCGTTGATCTGGATGGACAATTTAATACAATTATGACCTTTATCGGTGATGCGGCGTATTACTTCTTGCCGATGCTGCTTGCCTGGAGTGCGGCTGTTAAGCTTAAAGCTAACGTGGGCTTTGCATTAACGATTGCTGGTGTTCTGTTGCATCCTTCATTAGGGGCGTTGATGTCTGCAGGTAAGCCAGTTGCGTTTTTGGGACTGCCTGTCACTCCGGCGACATACACCTCGTCGGTTATTCCGATTATTTTAGCCGTATGGATCTTGTCGTATGTAGAACGCTTTGCCGAGAAATATTCTCCATCGGTTATAAAATCCATTCTTAAACCATTGATCGTAATTCTTATTATGGCTCCACTAACGCTGATTGTACTGGGTCCAATCGGTGCCATCGCGGGTAACTACCTTGCGTCGGGCGTTTCTTTTGTTAATACACATGCAGGTTGGTTAGTGTCTGGTATTATCGGCGGGGCATTCCCGTTCTTGATTATGACAGGTATGCATTATAGTTTGGGACCTGTTGTGCTCACGGCTTATGCACAGACGAAAACCGATAGCATTGTTGGTCCAGGTATGCTTGTACACAATATTTCTCAAGGTGCTGCTGCGCTTGCCGTTGCTATGAAAACTAAAAATAAAGCATTTAAACAAGTTGCATATTCTACAAGCATCACTGCCTTGCTCGGAATTACCGAGCCTGCCTTGTTTGGTGTAAACCTACGATTGAAAAAACCACTGATTGCTGTAATCGTTGGTGGCGTTGTAGCTGGTGTTTATGTCGGATTGTTCGGTGTAGCTCGATCGGCTTTGGGTATTGCAGGTATAGCTACGTTACCCGCATTTATCACGGATCATCCATGGAACCTGGTTCATGCCGCAATTGGTTGTGTGATTGCATTTGTAGTGACATTTTTAATGACTCTGATTTTGGGATTTGAAGATGTACCTGAGGATGGAAAGAATCAAGCAACACAAGAAAAAACGTCTACAAACGATCGTGTAGCTGTTGCCGGTGTTTCCGAACATATCCTCACTGCTCCGTTGACTGGTAAAGTTCTGGAATTATCCACGATTAAGGACGAAGCTTTTGCAACGGGCGCTATGGGAAAAGGGATCGCTATTGAACCTGCGGTTGGAAAACTTGTAGCACCAGCAGATGGTGTGGTATCCGCGGTTTTCCCTACGTCCCATGCCATCGGTATTAGTTCGAATGATGGTGCGGAGCTTCTCATTCACATCGGTATGAATACGGTGAAGCTGAAAGGTGAGCATTTCAAGGTTCACGTCAAAGAAGGCGATACTGTACAAGCTGGAGATTTGCTCATTGAGTTTGATACAGATGCGATTGCGTCGAAAGGCTTTGACCTGACTACACCAATTATCGTTACGAACTCTCATGAATTTGTAGATGTAATCAACACGGACAAGACATCGATTACGATTGGTGAAAAACTGATCAAAATTATTTAAAGGTAATCTTAGGAGGAATGATTCATGAATAGCAAAAATACTTTCCCTGAATCTTTTATGTGGGGCGGTGCAACAGCGGCGAATCAATACGAAGGTGCTTGGAATCTTGATGGTAAAAAAGCGAGTACAGCCGATATGATGACAGGCGGAACCCATGCGGTTCCCCGTCGCATTACGATAACGACTGAAGAGGGGGTACATTATCCTTCTCATGAAGCGGTAGATTTTTACCATCATTACAAGGAAGATATCCGTCTGTTTGCGGAGATGGGCTTCCGTTGTTACAGAATGTCCATTGCATGGTCCAGAATTTTTCCAAATGGAGACGATGCAGTGCCGAATGAAGCAGGGCTTCAATTTTACGACAATGTGTTTAATGAACTGAAAAAGTATAATATCGAACCGATCGTTACAATCTCCCATTATGAGGCACCGTTTGCTCTAACTAAGAAATTCAATGCTTGGGCTTCCAGAGAAATGATCGATTGTTACGTAAAGTATTGCGACGCAATCTTTAATCGTTATAAAGACGTGGTAAAGTATTGGATTACGTTTAACGAAATTAATAGCTTGATTGTTCCAGCAGGTGCATACCTGGCAGGAGCTCTGCTGGTTGATAAAAATGGCGGTGTATTTAACAATACATCCGTAGACAGCACGCAGATGAGATTTCAAGCGTTGCACCATCAATTCGTGGCGAGTGCCAAAGCGGTCAAGCTTGCACATGAGATCAATCCAGACTTCAAACTCGGTTGTATGATCAATTACAGTCATGGCTACGGAAGTACATGTAAACCGGAAGATATGTTACAAGCGTTAAGAATGGATCAAATCAACAATATGATGAGCAGCGATGTACAAGTTAGAGGAGAATATCCTGACTTTGCGAAGAGATACTTTGAAGAGAAAAATATCAATATTCAAATGGCTGAAGATGATGAAGAAGTTCTTGAACAAGGCTGTGTGGATTTTTATAGCTTTAGCTACTATAAATCCCACGTAGTCGGTACACGTCCAGAGGGGGATGAAACCCAAGGTAACGTTTTTGGCGGATACAAAAATCCTTACCTGAAAGCGACGGACTGGGGCTGGCAGATTGATCCGGTTGGACTCCGTTACGTGCTGAACCACGTATATGATCGGTATCGCATCCCGATGATGGTTGTAGAGAACGGTCTGGGTGCAGTGGATGTCGTTGAAGAGGATGGCACTATTAACGATACGTACCGAATTGAGTTTTTGCGCGCTCACATTGAACAGATGAGAGAAGCTGTCCGTGACGGCGTTAACCTGATCGGTTATACAGCCTGGGGTTGCATCGATATTGTGAGTGCTTCCACGGGTGAAATGGCCAAACGCTACGGTTTCATTTATGTAGATAAGGATAATGAAGGCAAAGGCACGCTGAAAAGAAGTAAAAAGAACAGTTTCTACTGGTATCAAAAAGTGATTGAATCCAACGGGGAAGATCTGGGTTAGGATAAAAAGTATCGTAGTGAAATAGCCCTTGGATATGATCATTGGTCACAGACCTGGATATGGTCAATATGAAAATGTGTTGAAAAAAGCCGCTAATTGCTAGCGGCTTTTTTTATTACGAACAGTAGGGACGCAATCCGAATTAGATAATAAGAGAAGGAAGCAGTAGGAAGAAAAGAAGGAAGAACGAAAGCTGATCAGACGAAATAGAGGAAGAAATGACAGCGAAAAAAGACGAAAAAGAAGCTCATTCACACAAGTTCACCTAACAACAATAAAAGTTAGTTTGAGAACTATAAAAAGCCTTCAAAAAACTGCGCATAATATAAATTATACGCAGTTTTTATTTAAATCCATTTTCATATTGGAGCATAGGCAACCGAACGTGATATTTTTCGTGCATAAAGGTCAAAATAAGCCATCTCCAAAAATAAATTTAATCATTCAACGCGATAACGTGTAGAATTCGATAGGTTTTTATAGGTGATGGATAAGATAGAACAAATGAGTTTTTCGTAGAACAGATGAGAAATTTTATTTCGTCGTAGTTACGCGGCAACACATTCGAGATTCACCATGAAAGGAACATGCGTATGAGCAGAAATGAAAAAATGAGTGTGTTATTTCGCAAAAAACCGATTGCCAGCCAAACGAATGAAAGCGGTGCGTTAAAGAGAGCACTTAGTGCCTTCGACTTAACAACACTTGGCGTAGGAGCCATTATTGGTACAGGCATATTTGTACTGACAGGTGTGGCAGCTGCCAAGTATGCTGGGCCTGGACTGGTATTGTCCTTTTTACTAGCAGGTATCATCTGCGCATTTGCCGCTCTATGTTACTCCGAATTCGCTTCTACCATCCCGGCATCCGGAAGTGCTTATACGTATAGCTACACCGCATTTGGTGAAGTGATCGCGTGGATTCTAGGCTGGGATCTCATTCTGGAGTATGGCTTTGCGAGTGCGGCGGTAGCCAGCGGTTGGTCGGGGTATTTTCAGACCTTATTAACCGGCTTTGGACTAGAGTTGCCTCATGCGTTAACCAGTGCGTTTAATCCGGAAAAAGGGACGTATTTTGACATTACAGCCGCTCTGATTACGTTAATTATTACGTTCCTGTTGACTCGGGGAGTGAAGGAAGCTGCACGAGCGAATGGAGTCATGGTAGGGATAAAAATCATCGTTGTACTGATCTTCATCAGTGTGGGTGTTTTTTACGTGCAGCCAGCAAATTGGCATCCGTTCTTGCCGTTTGGCTTCTCAGGTGTAACGGCGGGTGCAGCAACAGTGTTTTTTGCGTATATCGGATTTGATGCTGTGTCCACTGCAGCGGAAGAGGTGAAACGTCCCCAGCGGGATTTACCGATTGGTATTATTGCATCCCTAGCCATTTGTACTGTCCTATATATTGTAGTATCTCTGATTCTCACGGGTATTGTGCCGTTCAACATGTTGAATGTTAGTGATCCGGTTGCGTTTGCTTTTGAATTTGTTCAACTAAACGGATTGTCATGGATTGTATCCCTTGGTGCCATTACGGGAATTACAACGGTATTGCTCGTGATGATGTATGGTCAGACCCGTCTGCTCTATTCCATGTCGCGTGATGGATTGTTAGCTCCCGTTTTCTCCAAGGTAAGTGGTAAAAGTCAGACGCCGGCAGTGGGTAGCTGGCTCGCAGGTATCATCGTTGCACTGTTCTCCGGCTTTATCTCTCTTGGCCATCTGGCAGAGCTTACGAACATCGGTACGTTGTTTGCATTTGCTGTAGTGAGTATCGGGATTATCGTGTTGCGTAAAAATAATCCTGATCTCAAACGGGGTTTCCGTGTTCCGTTGGTACCATTGGTTCCGATTCTTAGTGCTCTCGGCTGTTTCTATTTGATGACTCGCCTTGCTGCTCTGACATGGATTACGTTCTTTGGCTGGCTGATTGTCGGATTAATCATTTATTTTGCCTATGGTCGTCATCATAGTCATCTGAATCCACTTCGGCGGAAGTGAATTGAAAAATAAGCTTTGAATCTTTCCCTGCTCCCCAATCGCCAAGCGAAGGAGCAGGGATTTTTTTGTGCAACAATATAGGAGTCGTTGGTTAAAAAGAGATGTTTAAAACTAACGATTAAAAGAAGTTTGCTGAGTTAGATTTGTGACTCACATGGGTAAAGGATAAAGGAAACATGCTGCATGTATCAGCAGTTCGGGGTTGCGGGTGAACCAAATATGAAATATATTTGGGGGTGTGATCTGCAACCAGAACCGAAGAGAGGGGTTAACTTATGAAAGAACCATTACATAACGATTTTAATGAACACTCGTCGCATTTTGGGTTTGCACTTGCGGATTCAACCGTTCTCGCTGAGGCGAAGCTGATCATATCACAAGAGGATGAAACAGATAATTTGCAGTTGGACATCGATCCGCAGCGACATCTGGAGGATGGTCGCAAAATTTCCGTGATCGCCCAGCTATTGCAGACACCTGTGCACCGTGAGGATGCTGATGTTCTGTATGGAGCCGAAATATCCTACGTACAATACGCGGTTCGTCTAACGGAGAACAGCAAGATTTCTATAGCTTCGATTCAAGGCATAGGTTATCCGATTGAACTTGATCTCGCGCCTTATAAAGAGGGTGATTATGAGGTTCGCGTGGCTTTGCACCGCAAAACACCCCGAATCGCAGAAGGACCGTTAGAACCGGAACAGCTAGCGATGGTGAAATACGCACAAGTGGATACCGTACATATCACACTGTTCCCGGCAGATGCCCCGATACTCGATTTACCATCTGCACCATGGACTCGGAATCATCATGTGTTCGACTCCTATGGCCGAAGAGGATTCATTCTGGCGGATCTGGATCGTCTCGCGAAGCGAGTAGAGGAATTGCTTGGGCCAGGTAATCATAATTTAATTGAACACTTCACGGAAGGTCACCTGGATGTATTGCTTGCAGAAGGGCTGATGGTCGTTGTGTGGGGCATGACTCCATGGTGTTATTCCCTTTATTCTCCTCCAAGCGAGCACGCTTTTGATGCGCTACCTTGGGACAAGCTCGGGGATGAACCCTTGCGTCAAGCAATATATCCTATTGATCCCAAGGTACAGCAGTTAAGCATTGTTCCAGCGAATGAGCTGGCTTTTTGGGCGGATTGCATTCGCAAAGATTGGCCAGTTATTGATATTCCAGGCGAAGGAGAGACACTTCTTCTGGATCTGTATGTTCAGGTGGCGGAATCGGTCAATGAGCTTCATGAAAATCCGATCCCATCGTTTGTGCTCACACGTCGTGAGGGCAAACCGGAGATGATTTTGCTGATGGCTGATGTCGTGATTGTCGAAGAGGTTGATTTTCCACTAAGTTAAGCATCTGTGTTCTGCAGTAAACAGATTTTGAGATAGAAGTACATTACATTCACGTCAGTCAGTACAGCAGGTTTGTCAGTACAAGAGAAGTTAATGGAGGTGAAGAAGCAGATGATCAATGAAGAGGTTCAGGAGCAGTATGGGGATGAGTTGCAGGCCTTTCATATCTGGATGAAGGATGCCGGATACACCGGATATACGGTCAAATCCTACACGGGGGATGTAATAGAATTCCTTACTTCTATTCAGGGAAAATCGCTGGAGCAGGTGAAGAAGTTGCATGTGCTTGCTTTTCTGTCTCGTGCACGAGAGCGTGGCGTGAGTGATGCTACCCGAAACCGTAAACACGCGGCAGTCAACTGCTTTTACAAGTCTCTCATTGAACTCGAAGTGCTGGCGAGCAATCCGGCTTCTGGTATCAAAAAGTCTAAAACCGAGAAAAACCGTGCTCCGGTATTCCTGGACGAAAGCGGTTTGACACGTTTTTTGGCATCCGTCGAAGGGAAATATCGCACTCGCAACCTGGCGCTGTTCCTGCTAATGGGTTATATGGGACTTCGGGTGGGAGAAGTCCATGCCCTCAATTGTAAAGACTACAACCCCGAGCGACGCACGCTCGATGTATTCGGGAAGGGGCGGAAATGGAGATCGATCCCGGTTCCTGAAACGGTTGCAGAAGTGCTGTCTCAGGCTCTTGAAGAGCGGCTGAATCCGTGGCGGGGTGAGAAGGAAGAAGCTCTGTTTGTATCGCAAAAGGGAAAACGCCTGTCCATTCGTAGCATACAACTCATCTCAACCGAAACCTTCGAACGCTTCCAGCAGGAAGCTCCTGTTCATCAGCGCCAGAGCTATTCCAGCCATAAGCTGCGTCACTCGTTCGCGACCATGATGTTGCGGCGCGGAGCAGATCTGCGCACGGTACAGGAACTGCTTGGACATGCCTCCATTCAAACGACAACGGTATACACTCATGTTACCAGCCGGGAAAAAGAAGAGGCGATGGCTTTGCTGGATGTCAAACTTCCGGTTAACGAAGCGACGAATTAGTATAAAATGAACAATATGAGTTGAACTTTTCTGGAAAAGCGAAGCCTTCGCCTGAAAACTTTCTGAAAGAAAGCTACATCGTAAGCCTACGCTTATCACCAGATTTTTACCTCTGGTAAAGAGAATCCAAAAAAATCTGGACAACAACACATGACCTGCTAGGAGAGATGGGCGAGCATGAAGACGGGCAATCCTGCTTCGAATGATCAAGATCAGGCTGTTACACGAAACCGATGGCGTGCGCTGTGGGAAGTGCTTATGGTTGCTTCCAAGCTGGGACTTACATCCTTTGGAGGTCCGACAGCGCATTTGGGCTATTTTCATAATGAGTATATACGCAAACGAAAATGGATGGACGAGCAGAGTTATGCTGATCTTGTGGCCTTGTGTCAATTTCTCCCGGGACCAGCAAGTAGTCAGGTGGGAATTGGTATCGGTGTCATGCGTGCAGGACTGCTTGGTGGATTAATGACCTGGATCGGATTCACCCTTCCGTCGGTGCTCGTATTGGTGTTATTTGCCTTTATTTTAAAAGGTTACGATGTGGGCCATGCGGGTTGGATTATCGGTTTGAAAATCGTAGCAGTGGTAATTGTTGCTCATGCCATTCTTGGCATGGCTCAGAAGCTTACCCCGGACAAAGTGAGGATTACCATCGCTGTATTAGTGGCTACAGCGGCTTTACTATGGACAGTTCCATATAGTCAGGTCATATTGATCCTGTTCTCGGGTTTCATTGGCTGGTGGATGTACCGCGATGTTCCGGTCACTCCAGTTATCAAAATGAATGTCCCCATCCGTCGTAGCTTGGCTGTGCTGTGTTTAATCACTTTTGCAGGTCTGCTTATCCTGTTGCCGATGCTGCGGCAGGCCATAAATATGGAGTGGATCGCTCTTTTCGATTCGATGTACCGAGCAGGTTCCATGGTATTCGGAGGGGGACATGTCGTATTGCCATTGCTTGAGCAGGAACTCGTACCTCACGGTGTGGTGAGCAAAGATGACTTTCTAGCTGGATATGGGGCAACACAAGCGGTCCCAGGCCCCTTGTTTACTTTTGCCGCGTATCTTGGGGCCGTTTCAATGGGCGGAGCAGGAGCGTTTATTGCTACAATAGCTATCTTTTTACCTGCATTTTTGCTCATTATCGGTACGTTGCCCTTCTGGAATGTACTTCGCGGTAATCCGCATATGCAAGGAGCGTTAGCTGGAATCAATGCAGGAGTCGTAGGTCTTCTGTTAGCCGCACTCTATCAGCCGTTGTGGACAACGGCTGTGTTGTCACCTGCTGATTTTGCGTTAGTATGTATTTTGTTTGTGCTGCTAAACTTCTGGAAATGTCCACCATGGATCATTGTTCTATTAGGTATCCTTGGAGGTATGATTGTCAATCAAATTTAATTTTTAGTTTCCGCCATTATTGTTATGTAAACAAAGGCATGATATAAAGTTAAAGATTAAAATAATTAATGATAATCATGAACGGGCTGAGATTAAACGATGATCTTGTATGGAAGTGGAACGCCTTGTCACGTCATATCAAAAGACCATCCGGAACTCCATACAGAGTTGTTGGATGGTCTTTTTTTAATGGATAAGAGTATATGTTATTCCAGTCCGGCAATCTGTTCTTTTAATTTGTTTGCAGATGCCTGAAAGGCCAATTTCTCGGTTTCATTCAACGGAAGAGGCAGAATTTCACGCACACCATGGCGATCTACGACACAAGGTACACCCAGATATACATCAGAAACGCCGTTATAATCTTCAAGCAGTGTGGAAACATTCAGAACGGAGCCTTCGTTACCCAGAATGGCAGCGACAATACGATCGAGCGCCAAGGCGATGGCATAGGAAGTGGCTCCTTTGGCATTAATGATCTCGTAAGCTGCATTTTTGGTGCTGTTGAAAATCTCTTGTTGGGTTTCTTCGTCCAGTTCAAGGTCTGTTCCCGCAACGTTTGCCAGACTCCAGACAGGCACTTCGGAATCGCCATGTTCACCGATGATGTGAGCGTGAATGCTACGAGGATCGATGCCTTTATTTTTACCGATCAGATAACGGAATCGTGCGCTGTCCAGCAACGTACCTGAGCCGATGACCCGGGATGCCGGCCAGCCGCTTTGTTTCCAGGACGTATAGGATAAGATATCCACAGGGTTCGTAGCAATCAATAATATACCGTGCGAGTTGACTTCGGTAATTCGATCAATGATGTCTTTGAAAATGCTTGCATTTTTCTTCAGCAGATCAATTCGAGTCTCGCCCGGCTTTTGTGAAGCACCCGCAGTAATGATGATGATATCGGCATCTTTGCAGTCGGAATAGTCACCTGCCCACACTTTAACTCCCCCGGTAAATGGTAAACCGTGGTTCATATCCAGCATTTCGCCGGTTGCCTTGTCATGATTCACATCCACAAATACCAACTCGGACGAACGCTGTCTGAGCATTAGCGTGTATCCCGTTGTTGTTCCTACCGCACCCATGCCGATAATAACGACACGACTGGGCTTCAATGCTGTACTTGTTGTCATAAACTTTATCCTCTCCTTTTTGGGTATACTACCATCCATATTAAGGGATATGTGGAGATAAAGCGAGTTTTGTCTATAACTTTTTTCACAATATATCCATTTACCTAGGAAATTCGCTAAAAAGGTTAATAAATGGACTTCATACGACTAAATAAATTAGTTGTGCCTTTTTAATTAAGGACAATGATCGGCAAGTATATTCAACATTCGTCAGGTTCCCCGACGGTGTGAGCCTTTAGGTCGAAGTTTGTGGTAGAATAGGAGCAGTGGATTCTGATGAATCGTAAATATAACTTCGTCACAGAGACATGCGCGTCTGTCTGATGAATGAGAGAGGTGGAACCCACTTGCGTTTGCAATGGAAAAAAATCGCGCAGACAGCCCTGCTGTCTATAGGCATCATGATGTTGCTGGTTGCATGTACCAAAACGGAACAGCAGCCAGTTGCAGAACCACAGGAACAGGATGACAGCGGTAACGTGGGTCAGACCCTTACCGTTGTACCTCCGACAAACAATAACACCGAAGCAACGGAGATGGCCAAATATCAAATTCAGACACGTTTGACCGATTTTCAACTCATTAATGATAACGGCGGCCTGGCCTGGGGAGTTACGCGTAATGCGCTCCGGCTTTATTACACTCAGGATCGGGGGAAAACCTGGACAAACATTTCGCCGTCAGAGAATGTGCAATTTCCGGCTAATCCGAAATATGGAGAAAGTATTTATTTTGTAGATCGTATGCATGGCTGGATTGTCCGAGAGGGGATGGGGGGCACAGATACGATTGTGCTTCGTACCAATAATGGAGGCGTGAGCTGGAGTCTGTCTTCCTTGTCGAAGACGGATAAAGTAACAGCGATATCCTTTGTCTCTCCCGAGAAAGGCTGGGTTCTGACGACACTCGATACGGGAATCGGTAAACAGGACAAGAACCTGTATCGTACTCAGGATGGAGGTACAACTTGGGAGCGGATGACTTCCAGTGATGACAAGGATAAATCCCAAACGGGTGAAATTTCAAGACGTGGCTACACCACGGGCATGACATTTTCAGACTCCAAGCATGGATTCTTGAGTGCCATAGAGTTCGGTACACCGAAGCTGTATGTGACATCAGATGGTGGTGAGCAGTGGCGAACGGGTTCTTCTTTTTTCAACCGGGATAAATTCAAAGCGTGCGGTAATTTCACGATTAATGCACCTCAATTTTTTGGACGTGAAGCGAAGTCGGCCTGGATGTCCATGTCCTGTGCCAGCGGAGAGAGCATAACGTTCAGCGGTTTCTTCACAGCAGACGGTGGTGTAAGCTGGAAGCCGTATTCATTCAACCTGGATAAGCAAACAGGGATTAACCGCAACCTGGCGCCTGTATTTCTAAGTCCGTCCGAAGGTTGGGCGATGCAGAAGGGCATTATGTATTATACGAAAGATACAGGCAAGACGTGGACAGCCTATCCAACGAGCAGTGTTTTAGAAAAGATTTTCAAAGATTATCCTGAAATTGTGAAAATGCAGATGGTATCGCCGAGCCTCGGCTGGATCTTGGTGGAGAATACCGATGCCAAACGATCGTTGCTATTGCAAACTGTAGATGGCGGAGAACATTGGAAAGTACTTTAATATGCCGCTATTGTGAAAAGTGTAGGGGAAACCTCGGATGAGGCTTCCCTTTATTTTTATTTTATTTTTTGATACATTGTGAAATAAATCACAATTAAATCGTGAAGATGATGTTATATTTAACTCAAGAAGAAAAGGAGTGATGAAGATGAGAACCAACGGTCAAACTCAATTCACGCAGGCGGATGAATTAACAAGATACATGCTTCACTTATGCTACACATGTGACGATGCTAATCGGTGCACCACTGAAGAAGCCGTGAAAGCTTGCATGGCTGCACATGCAGAGACAGAGCAGCCGGAACAAGCAGAAGGCGTAGATGTAACCCGTGGATTCATGGACATGATGTACGCCTAGTGAAAGAAAGTGGAGATGAAAATAGCGCTGTATCAACGATTGACCCCCGAAAGGGGGTTTTTCTTTTTGAAAAAGCAAAGGAAAATCACATAACCTGCAATACAACAAGATAGTAGGGTGAGTAACCTTTGTTCCTTCTGTTGTTATCCAGTAAAAAAATAAAAATGCAAAAATTTAGATGATATTTATAGATCAGCAAGTTAATGTTTAGACATGGGATACAAGTCGTTATATCTTTAATTCTGTTGAAAGAAAACATTTCAGGAGGAATAGTTTATGAAGATCGAGTCGTTAAAAAAAATAGTTTTTTTGTTTAGTTTATTAGTTTTACTGTCTTTTGGACTGTTAAATTCGAATGCGTCCGCAGCATCTGTTGGAGATCAATTGACTTCACCTGAGCCTGGATGGATAAGGTACGATGATCTAGATCCCATGTTAAAATTTGGAGGTTCATGGTTTACAGATACAGCAGCTTTAAACTATAAAGGTACTCAGCAGTATACTAAGACTGGTACATACTCATTTAAGTTTACTGGAAATGCATTCAGACTAATTGCTTCAAGTTTTAAAGCACACGAAAGCACTTCTGTAGAGGTAACAACAGACGGGATTGCAGAACTATACTCAGGAGTTAAATTAAAGGATAACAGACAAGTAATTTTATATGAAAAATTAAACCTACCTTATGGTGAACATACTGTCACAGTAAAAAATCTTGAAACGGCTAAAAATGTTACAATTGACGCAATTGATTTAAATATTCAGAAACCTAGTTATCCAATTAACTTAGTAGCAATTGCTGGTGATGGTCAAGTATCACTTAACTGGAATCAGATTAAAAATGCAGAAAGTTACATTGTGAGATTTGGTACGGAGTCTGGAAATTATACAGAAACTGTAAATTCCACTAAAGATGAATATGGAAACTTTGTTATACCAGGTTTGACCAATGGAACTACATATTACTTTGTGGTAACAGCCATTGTAAATGGAATAGAGTTCCAACCGTCTAACGAAGCCTCAGCTATCCCGCAAGGAACTGTTGTGGAACCAGAGCAACCCTCTAGCAACCGTGCAATCTTGGTAGTTACGATGAATACAGGTCTTGAAAAGGAATTTGACCTGAGCATGCAAGAAGTTAACAGCTTTATTGATTGGTATGAAACAAAACAAGCAGGTAGCGGAAAAGCATCGTATGCCATTGATAAGCATGATAATAACAGAGGACCTTTTAAAAGCCGCAAGGACTACGTCCTGTTTGATCGTATCCTGACATTTGAGGTAAGTGAATATTAATGAAGAGTGCTTCATCAACTTAGGTTGATGGGGCATTTTTTGGAAGCTAAACATGTCGTGTATAATATATATTTATTTATTTAACAATGCTTGCTCCCATTAGTTTCATAACATAAAATGGTAAATAAGACATCTTCGAGGCTCAGTGAAAATGGGTATTAAACCACGTAACTATTCGCCTAGATAGTATAGTAAATAATCCATTTCATCATTTGTTGTATTGGAGGGATCAATTTTGAATTTATGGCAACTGCTCATTGTGTGGATTGGTATGATTTGTATGTTTATCAGGTACAAAGATCGTGTGAGTAAATGGATATTGTACTCTGTTTCACTTCTATCTATATTTGGAACATTAATTTTCTATATAAATTAATAAATCTCTACATCAATGAAAAAGCCATTACATAGCTCCCATTGACGAACAGCAAATACGTGTAAAGACTTCATTTTACATAGATGCAGGAATGAATGAACGGTTCTAGAAAAGAGGGATACATATGGCTACATTAGGAATTATCCGTCACGGCGTGACAGACTGGAACGATCAATATCGGGCACAAGGACACACTGATATCCCGCTCAATGCAGAGGGGAGAAGACAGGCACATTTGCTTGCTGAGCGAATTCGATCGGAGCAATGGCATTACATCTATTCAAGTGATTTATCGAGAGCATTGGAAACGGCATCTATCCTTGGCGAAGCGAAGTCGATTGAAATACGTGTGGATGAACGGTTACGCGAGATGGACGGCGGACAGATTGAAGGTACGACGGAGCAGGAACGTGTAGATCGTTGGGGTTATGGCTGGTCCAAGCTGGATTTGGGGATTGAATCTCATGAATCGATTGTAAAAAGGGGAAAGCAGTGCCTTGCCGAGTTAGCTAACCGACATTCAGGTGAGAACATATTAGTTGTAAGTCACGGAGCATTTCTCGGTCTAACCATGAAAAAACTTCTTGCTCATATGGATATTCATGGAAATCTGTCAAACACATCGGTAACTCACTTGCACAGCGGAACTCCTCGGTGGGATTGCTCGCTCTATAACTGTACTAAACATCTCACTTAAACGGAGGAGGAACTCCCTTGCAACTCGCAGATATTCCATCGGAGATATTGGGGCAGATTGGAACGGTACAGCGAATTACGTTTCCAAGGCAAGGTCACACGTCTACCGTTGCCGTTCTGGAGACAGTAGGTCAGAGATATGTTATCAAAAAAACAGAGCATGAACTCTACAATGAATGGTTATCGGACGAATATATCGCGATGCAGCTTCTTCAAGGAACAGGAATCCCTATTCCGAAAACGCATTTATTTTACATAGAGAATCACTCCAGATGGCTATTGATGGATTATGTGGAAGGAATCTCGTTGAGGCAATTTCTTGCCAGCCATCCGGCTCAAGAGCATAAGGAAAAGGCAATTACCAGCTTCGGACGTTCCTTGAGAAAGCTACATGAATGCCCTTGTCCAATGGAATGGCAACGTGCGGAGTCTACTTGGCTCGATACAATGCTAGCCAAGGCGGAGTATAATCTGGCTCATTATACAGTAGACGGAACCGAAGAATTGCTCACTCGTTTGAAAAAGAACCGACCAAGTCCGGTGCAGCCTACCTTAATTCACGGTGATTTCACTATCGATAATGTACTCGTCCATAACGGCGAAGTCGTGGGAATAATCGATTGGGCGGGCGCTACCTATGGTGATCCCCGGTATGACGTGGCCTTAGCCATTCGGCCGAAAACGAATGCATTCGAGCTTGAGCGGGACAAAGATATCTTTTATGATGCGTATGGCAAACGGAGATTAACGGAAGAAGAATATCGATATTTCGAAGATGGAATATATAACTTTTTCTAAAAGTGTACAAAAGTGAGACAGGGGCTGTGCCATGGAATTCCCGTTAATTGTTGTAGATTTGGATGGAACACTTTTGAAGGCTAACAAAGAAGTTTCCAAGAGAAACATAACGGCGATCTTGAACTGTGCCCATCGTGGGATGAAATTCATATTTGCGACGGCGCGCCCACCGAGGGCGGTGAAAGCTTTTTTGCCCGAAGAATTGCTGAAGCTTGGTTCATTTGTCTATTATAACGGCGCGTATACAAATTGCAGACATACTGGAAAACAAAATCACATTGGAATCACACCTGCGTTAACTGCGGAGGTTCTAGACTATTGTTTGGCATGTAATCCGGATCTGGACATTAGTTTAGAAGTGAGGGATGTATGGATGAGTTTGAAGCCCTATGATGCAGAGACCATCATGAAAGTAAAAGGCCAGCCGATGGTCAGGCCGTTGATGGAGCTTAAACAGCAAGAAGCATCTAAGATCCTTTTCACAGGCAATCTGGACCGGATGGCTTTTCAAGAACGCTTTGAAGGAAAGTTGAACATATTGGTCACGGATCAAGGTGAATTAACACAAGTCTCGGCGTTGAATGCATCCAAGGAACATGCCGTCTCTGTGATCTGTGATGCCATGGGTGTTGCAATGCAAGATGTGATGGTGTTTGGGGATGATGTAAACGATATCGGTCTGTTTGATCAATGTGGTTGGCCTGTGGCGATGGGGAATGCCACCCGGGATTTAAAATGCAGAGCCAAAGAGATAACAGAAACGAATGAAAATGACGGGGTAGCTGTTATTTTGGAGAGACTTTGTCAGTGATGTAGTGAACGGAATGTGGAGGTACAGAGCCATGAAATATATCATAAGAACAGCTGTTGTTAGGGATATCGCAGGACTCCGTTCTGTTCGTAATAACGAGGATTTATTCATGTCCTACATGAAACAGCAGGAAAATAAAGAAATCATCGTAGCTGTTGCTGAAACCGATGATGAGGATCGGGCCATCTTGGGGTTTGGTGTTCTTAAATTACAAGGAAAGCTGGTTCCTAAATTAAGTGATCTGTACGTTAAGGAAGTATATCGAGGTCAGGGTGTTGGATCAGCATTGATCCGGTATAGGGAAGAATGTGCAAAAGAATTGGGTTATCACGAAATGTTCGTAAGTGTTGATCCAGTCGAAAATCCTAAAATGGTCAAGCTGATCTCGAAGCACGGTTATCATGCCATCTCTGAGCCTTACTCCAAGCAGGCTAACTACTATAATGAAGATGGTTCAAGTTACGAGAAAACGTACACACGGATGGATTTGAAAAAGAAACTGCTGTAGTGTTGGTTTGCTTCGCTCCACGTAGTTGTTAACTTTGCTGTTGCGAGTCGGATGACACACAAGATTGTTGAAGGGTTGCGATGAGATGAACACAGGTGGTACTATAGGAACCCCAAATAATAGAATAGACGAAGTGGCACGTGTTATTCGCGCAATGTCTCACGAAGGATTCATGGGTAAAGAAGAGGTGTGGATTCAACTTGTTGGTGTGTCTAGTTTCGCTTCCTTGCTTGCGACTCGAAGAGGAGTAAACCAGGAACTGGCTGCGATCACAGGTTTGCTTCACGGATGTTACCTTTACAGAACCGGGATCAATGTTTTCCCAGGTCCTAATAGCGCAGATACTGCAAGGCAGCTACTCCGGGGTTTACAGCTATTCAGTGAGGAAGAGTTGAGTATCATACTGAATTCGATTTTTGTTCAAGAGGCATGCCAGCAGGTTCAGGGGCCGTACGAAGAGATTTTAAAGGATGCGATCCAGTTACAAATGAACTTCTCCCCTGTAAAACAGAGTACTGCAACCAAAATGGAGAAGGTCAGATTGCATCATGTATTACATAAGCTTGGAATGACGGTTGAGGTAGATGAAACGGATTCCACTGGCTCAACGGTAGAAAAACAGGGTTACGAACAAAGACGCTTAGCCCTTGCTGATGTTGCAGAAAAGTTGGCCAAGCAAAAGATTATCGGAGTTCCAGAGGATGAACTCTTTCGGGAGATTTGCCAGTATTGGCCGGACCCCGATATCCACTCGATACTCAAGGCTAATTGGTGCGCGGCTTTTTTGTATCATTGCTGTATGCAGGTTGGTATTAAACTACCTATTCGTTATCCTAACCAGACGTATCGTTTAGCTGGAGTTGGAGCATGGCTGGACTGGTCGAGATTACCTGAAACTGGATTTTTCTATCTTGATGAGGAAGACGGTTTCAAGCCAGAGCGTGGTGACTTGGTCGTATACGAAAAACTGCTGTCCGATGACTCGCATGATCACATTGGCATCGTTTTGTCTTGTGAGGGTGATCACTTACTCGTCGCAGAAGGAAACGTGGATAATCACAACTACTCGGGCATCGTAAACAGGTCCAGAGGTGACAGTATTCTTGGATACATTCGAATCAATGATGACTACCAATTTCATTTCGAAGGGGAATATAAACCGATTTAAGATTTGAAGCTGGCTGGTAACAGATTAAGGAGGCTGTAGAATAAATATGTGGAGGGGTAATTATGTTCAAACATGCCTTAGACCGAACAGATACAGCGTATCTTTCGCTGTTTACATCCAATGACGCTGCAGCGTTATTTCGGTTAATTGATCGTAACCGGGAACATCTCGGAGCCTGGCTCAGGATTCCTGATATGACTTTGACTGAAGAGGATTCAGCGGGTTTTATCGAACGCACTCGTCTGCGTTACGCGCAGGAGGAAGGATACTGGTTAGGGATCTGGTTTCGAGGCGAACTGGCAGGTTCGATTGGATATTGTGACATTGACATTAGTAACAGAAAGGCTGAAATTGGTTATTGGCTGGGCCAGGAATATGAGGGGAATGGACTCATAACGAAGGCAGTTAAGGTCCTTATTCAGCACGCATTTGAGCAACTTGGATTAAATAAAGTGGAGATTGGTGTAGCAACTGGTAACCAGAGAAGTCGTGCCATACCGGAGAAGCTGAATTTTCAACGTGAAGGCGAGTTGCGAGATTACGAGTTTTTGAATGGGAGATTTCTACATCGAGTGATGTACGGCCTAAGGGCCGATGAGTGGAAATCTAGTGATTCACAGCGAGATTAGAGCTTATAAGACGACAACGGGATGAATACTCTAATGAGTAAACTACCTTTATTTGTAATCACAGGTACGAGCGGTACGGGAAAAACAGCGGTGTCATCGCTTGTTCGCAAGCTTTTTCCTGAATTTGATGTCTTTGCAGAACGCGGATAAAGCCTTCGACCCGGCGATGCCGACGGTGGATACAACGAACCTGTCTTCCGAAGAAGCTACGAAACAGATTGAGTAGTGGGTAAGGAAGAATTGGTAGACTAGTCTTATATCTGAATGGAAAAAACGTTCAGAAGGTAACATAGAAGGATGATTGGAGGGGTTACATGCTCCCTTTTAAAGTCAATGATTCTATTCAGTTAAAGCTTATACAATCACAAGATCGAGATGAACTATACTCCTTAATTGATGAGAACCGAGTGATTCTAAGAGAGTGGCTGTTGTGGGTTGATAAAAGACAATCTCCTGAGGATTTGGATACTGTTATTGAAATGTGGACACGTAACTACGAAGAAAGAAATGGTTTCGATGCAGGAGTATGGTATAACCAAGAATTGGTTGGCATGGTAGGTTTGCATTACATCGATTGGAAAAACAAAGCGACGAGCATCGGATATTTCCTATCGGAATCGGCTCAAGGGAAGGGCATCATCACAACATCTATTCAAAAATTGAGTACATATCTATTTAATGAACTGAAGTTAAACCGAATTGTGATTCAATGCGCAGAGAACAACAACAAAAGTAGATCCATCCCTGAGAAGATCGGATTTAAAAACGAAGGCACATCCAGACAGGCTCAGTGGTTATATGATCATTATGAGAACATTGTGACGTACAGCCTATTGTCCAGTGATTGGCAGGAGGAAGGTTCGAAATGATATTCAACACCATCATATGGCTGGCAATCATTTGGTTAATTTATCGCTATTACAGTCTTCCGAAGAAAGATCATATGTACAGCGTCAAAGTGCCCACTACATATTTCATTTCGTCCCCCAACAGGACGGAGGTACAGAAGAACGTCGAATGTGCTGCTTTTTCCAGCGCATATGTGTTAAGACATTTCGGTACCGAATCCGAAGGAGATGAGCTTTATCGGAGGTATCCGCGCAAATTACTGGATGGGACCTTTTATCCAAAAGCAATCATTGTTTTTTTCAAAAAACTCGGGTACTCTGCCACGTATTTGCGTGGTAATGTCACTACGTTAAGAAAGCAGATCAGCCGCGGCGTGCCTGTCATTCTGTTCATCAGGGTTCATTCGGACCGGCGATTTTTGCACTTTGTGCCTGTTGTCGGGTATGACGAAACTCATTTTTATCTGGCAGAGTCTCTGGATTTCAAGCGAAATTGTGACGAAGCGCAGTACAACCGGAAGATAAGCGTAAATGAACTGGAATCGTTATGGAACACATGGTTGCCTTTCAGCCGCAACTCTTATATCGTGATTGAGCCCAAACCTGATTCTTTAGATAAATTCGCGTAATAAATTGTGCTATAAAACGGTTGAAGCATGGCTGAGTATGTTCATAATATAATCGGTGCTCCACCTACGATATACGATGTAAATATTTCATCAGGTTAACAAGTTCCGTGTTCGTCCGCATATACATTACAGAAGACGGGTCAAGACTCCGGCTGTCCGAAGTATGAACGGAGGGGAGAGACATGGGCATTGAATCATCCTGGATGTTTGATTTGTTTGGAACCGTCTTTCCGGTGGCATTTGTCCTGATTCTGGGTATCGTGCTGTTATCAATGGGCAAAGAAGTATGGAGGTGGGGGCGCAACAATGCAGAGCCTCTGCTGACCGTACACTCTCGCATCACCAGCAGACGGGTAAAGATGAGCCAGGCGCCTTCCGAATCCGGCACCGCAAATGCCGCACGAACGTTGTATTACGTCACTTTTGAAGTAGAGAGCGGTGACCGCTTGGAATTCAAAGTGAATGGCGAAGAGTACGGTATGTGTGCCGAGGGGGATGAAGGACGGCTCTCCTTCAAGGGAACCCGGTATATAGGATTTGAACGCACGAATCGTCTGTACACTGAACGTTTACGAGGTTAAAAGAAGTTGAAAATGGAGTAGCTTGCGCCCGAATGGCGTAAGCTTTTTTTGACGGATTAGGGGACAAGCGTTTCTTAAAGGGGCGAACGTGTTTGTATATAAGTATAGAGTTAGTGGAAATCGGTAAGAAGTGAACAAGGTAATAAGTATATCAAATTAAAAAGAGAGTCTTACCAGAGGAGGAAGATGGTCATGTCATTTACAGATCAGGTTGTTGTTGTCACGGGAGCGGCCCAGGGAATTGGGCGTAGTGTTGCCGAAGCTTATGCGGTTGCCGGGGCCAAAGTCGTGCTTGCCGATGTTCAGGAAGCCGAGGGAGCGGCGGCAGCGGCTTCTATCCGCAATGAGGGCGGCGAAGCTATCTTTGTGCAGTGTGATGTGCGGAAGGAGCAGGATATTCGGCAACTATTCGATACCACAGTGAAAGAGTTCAAGCAGGTTGATGTATTGGTGAATAACGCTGGCGTGTCCAGGTGGAAATCGCCCTATGAGCTAACGGTGGACGAATGGGACGATGTGCTCAATACGAATGTAAGAAGCTGTTTTCTGGCAAGTCGGGAGGCGGCCCGGCATATGAAAAAAAATGAACATGGCGGTGCCATCGTAAATATGGCTTCGACTCGTGCACGAATGTCTGAGCCGAATAGCGAGGCATATGCCGCATCCAAAGGTGCAATTACGGCGCTGACACATGCGATGGCAGTCTCACTTGGTAAAGACCAAATTCGGGTCAATTGTATCAGTCCCGGCTGGATTGAGACTGGAGATGTGTCCAAACTCAAAGCAGAAGACCATGAGCAACATCCATCCGGCCGGGTGGGGGTGCCATCGGATATTTCAAGGGCCTGTCTGTATTTGTCCGACCCTGCTAATACCTTTGTCACAGGGACTAATCTCGTAGTTGATGGAGGCATGACCCGAAAAATGATATATGAGGACTAGAACCGGGACGTTGCCCCGAAGCCGGTCTTTCGATATTCCTCGAAGCTGGAATAAGCCCAAGTTAAGCACTTGGGCTTATTTGTTTTTGATAAGTCGGTTGCTATAATGAATGTGATTTTACAACAGAACAGGAATGGAGGGAGTGTATGTTCGGGAAAACGTCCCGGAAAGTATTTTGGCTGTTATTACTGATCGGAGGAATGATAATGATCGGGATCAAGTCACCTGCTACAGCTGAAGATGTGGATATACGGGCAGCCTGGGTATGGCAGGCACAGTCTGTTAAGAGTGCAGGAGATGAGCTGCTGGAAAATGCGGCTAAACATAAGATAAATCGGCTGTATGTAAACGTAGACACGACCATCTCCAAAGAGGTGTATCAAGCATTTATTGCCAAAGCGTATCGTGAAGGTATTTCCATTGAGGCACTGGGCGGCGATCCTTCCTGGGGTGTTCAAGGCCGCGAGGCTCCGATGCTTCGATTCACTTCTTGGGTGCAGGATTACAATCAGGCTGTGGAAGCTAGCGAACGTTTTGATGCAATCCATCTGGATGTTAAACCATACGTGTTGCCTGCATGGAAGGAAGATGCCAAACCATTGGTGCAATCCTGGATCAGTAATATGAAAATGGTTTTAAATCAGGCCAAACAGGATGGCGGGATAGCCTTGCATGTCGATCTGCCTTTCTGGCTCGATTCATACACGGTCAAGGGTGATCGTACAGCTGATGATGCAGATAACGAAGCATTGTCACACTGGTTTATTCAAAATGTAGACCATGTGACATTGCTTGCTTACCGGGATAATGCACAAGGAAGTAACGGGATTATTCGTTTAATCGAACAGGAGATGCAGTGGGCAGACGCGAGCGGGACAAGTGTTACCGTGGGAGTAAACACCAAGCCGATGCCAGGTGAAGAGTTTACCAGTTTTGCCGGCAAAGGCTCAGCGCAGCTGGAGAATGCGCTCCAAGAGGTCGCAACTGCATTTCGGGAACATAAGTCCTATGCCGGTTCGGCTGTACATGATTTGACGTATTGGGGCGAACTGGAGCCAGGAGAACAGACACCGCCAGAGAAACCAGTGAACCCTCCTGCGAGTGCACCTGAAATTCGCGGCACCTATATCTGGGAGGCCTCACAAGTGACGGATGATGGCGGGGACCACATTCTCGCATTTGCCAAGCAACAAAAGATTAACTGGTTATACGTACGGCTTGATCTGGATCAGCGCTACTCCAGTTATCGCAGTTTTGTAAAAAGAGCGAAAGCTCAGGGAATCGAAGTTCATGCGATGGGTGGACATCCGATCTGGGGCAAAAAGGAAAATCGTCCTCGGATCAAACGACTGATCGATTATGTGAAAAACTACAATGCCGAAGTGGAACCGGACGAGCGGTTCGAGGGCATCCATCTGGATATCGAGCCTTATACGTTGCCCGAATGGGAGGCTAACCGGAATACGCTTCTGACCGAGTGGGCATCGAACATCGCCTATTTCCAAAAAGAAACGAAGAAAGACAGTAACCTTGAAACCAGTGCGGATCTTGCGGTGTGGCTGGATACCTACCCGCTACCAGGTAAGGATATCTCTGTGACGGAGTTTATGATTGATACGCTCGATCATGTATCTCTAATGGCATTCCGTAACTCTGCAGAAGGCTCCAACGGGATCGCTGCAGTTGTAAGTCAGGAAATGGAGATTGCGGATCGTTTGGGTAAACGACTGCTTATTTCCGTCGAAATGAAAGAAAATTTTGAAGGAACACATATTTCATTCCACGAAAAAGGAGCGGAGGAAATGGAGAGTCAGCTCATCAAACTGCCAGACCTGCTCTCTAAATACAAAGCATACCAAGGCAATCTGGTCCATGCTTACGATTACTGGATTGAAGCCAAACCTTAAAGGAATTCAAGAGCATAGCAAAATTAATTTGTGTTAGAAAAAGGCTTTGGGACTTCACCTCGCGTGAGGTTCCGGGCTTTTTTTGTGGAAAAAATCTGGAATAGTGTCACCGAATAGGCTCCTGCACAATACGATGTACGGTGATGAACAGCTGCTACAAGGGAGGGAACAGGCGATGGCAGTAATTAAGGCCAACTCGGAGGACGTCAAGCTTTTGGCGAGACTAATGCGGGCAGAAGCCGAGGGTGATGGGGATCAAGGCATGTTGCTGGTAGGCAATGTTGGCGTGAATCGTGTGCTGGCGGACTGCCTGGATTTTGGCAACATCCGTGATATGAACCGCATGGTCTTTCAAAATCCGGGGGGCTTTGAGTCTACGCAGAAGGGATACTTCTATCAGCGGGCGAGACAATCCGAGATTCGGCTCGCACAACGGGTCATTAACGGGGAGCGTTTCTGGCCGGCGAGCAACTCGTTATGGTTTTTCAGACCGGTTGGAGATTGTCCGGCAACGTGGTATAACCAGCCCAACACGGGACGTTTCAAGGCGCATTGTTTCTTTAGTCCAACCGGGGAAGACTGTCCGGACGTCTATTAATTCATTATCAATTTTCATATTCAGGGAGGAATTATCGTGATTAACACACCTTATCAACCAACTCAAACTATGGGGCAGCAAGCCAATTCCGTATTGGGCGCACAAGCGAATTCAGTATTAGGGGCACAAGCGAATTCTCAAGTTCAGGGAACGGCTTACAAAGTCGGTAATGGCATGCCGTCGATGGCACCAACACCCGGCATGGTATCACCTGGGATGGTGTCTCCTAGCTCCACCAGCGTACCGCCACTCGTATCCAGCGGAAGCCCGATGACACCGTCAGGAACGGTCGTTTCCACTACAGCTCCACAGTTTGAGCAATCGTACATTGAAAATATTTTACGTTTAAACCTGGGTAAATTCGGTACATTCTACATGACATACGAAGGAAACAAAGAATGGAATGCTCGTATTTTCCAAGGGATTATCGAAGCAGCTGGACGTGACCACATCATTATCAGTGATCCTAAAACAGGCAGAAGAATCATGTTGCTGATGGTGAACTTCGACTATGCAACGTTTGATGAGCCGCTGCTTTATCAATATCCGGGTGTTGTTGGCAACTATCCGCAAGCGCCAAGCAGACGTTAATTCTTCGTTAATACCGACACATAAGTCTATCCATGCTGTCCTGAATGCAGTGCACATCTGCAGGCAGGACGGCTTTTGCATTTGTAGTCGAAAATAAAGTAACCTAATCAAGAGTTCAAGGCACTTACATATGAGAACACAAAAGAAGCAATAGATATACAAGTTCAGGCAGCAATGAACGACAGATGAAGGGAGTCCGCGGTATTGAAATCATGGATTGAAGGAGCAATGCAGGGAGAAACGGAAGCTTATGAGCAACTGGTGACGCATTTTCGCGGAATGGCACTTGCTGTGGCCTATCAGCAGTTACAGGATGAACATGGTGCAGAAGATGTTGTACAGGAGGCGTTTACCGAAGCATTCGCTAATCTGTTCAAATTGGAGAAGCCGGAAGCCTTTCCGGGATGGTTCAAAATCATTGTAGAAAGGCAATGTTATCGCTGGCTCAGACGCAAGCGGCATTCGGTGGTTCCAATACAAGAAGTAGAGACAGTATTCCTTGAAGAAGATCAGACCCGTAATCCAGAAGCTCAGGCGATCCAGAAGGAGCTACAGGAGACGCTACGTCGTTCAATTGCCCAGTTGCCATCATCACTGCAAGTTGTGGTTGAACTGTTTTATTTTCAAGGCTACACGCTTAAAGAAATATCGGACTTTCTTGGTGTGAATGTATCTGCATTAAAGAAAAGGCTGTTTGATGCACGAACAAAACTCAAGCGTTCACTGCCTATACGAAATCTGGCATCCGTGTTCAATGAACTTCATGAAGGAGGAAAAGGCATGTTGCATATTATGAATGGGGATCATGCGGCCAATCGCTTACGGGAAAGCGATATACAAGGAGACATTCTCGTCTGGAGGGAATTGTATACGTATGGTCCTGTAACTACAGCTATGGCGGACAGGAGCGCTCGTCAGCATCGTGCTGTTGTTTTGGAGGAGGAACTGGGCATACCCCAGAAGGTGTATTTGCAGATTGATTCATTAGACGAGAAGCTTCGTTCGTTACAACAGTATAAAGAGATTGTGTTATGGTTCGAGTATGACCTTTATGATCAAACGATGTTATCCTATTTGCTACATTATTTTAGCGGCCAAGATCTACAAAATATACGTCTGAATCTCCTTTGCATCGATTCGTATCCCGAGGTAGAGCATTTCAGAGGACTGGGACAGCTTACTCCGAAGCAGATCGGAAGTTTGTCAGGCAACTGGCATGTCATTGAAAAACAGGAACTTCAGGCTGGTAAACAGTTCTGGGAAGCGTACAGCTCATCTGACATTCGGTTGCATCAAGAATACTTAAAGTCCGGAATGAAAGAACTCCCATTTGCAAAAGCAGCATTCGAGGCGCATCTGTCCAGGTTGCCTTCCGTAACCAATGGCTTGGGTAGTATTGAACAGACTACATTGGAAACCATCAGAGCAGGTATTCATCGTCCACATGACCTGTTTCGTAAGGTAGGAGACAAGCTACATGTGCTCGGCATGGGTGATCTGGAATACTGGGCTCATTTGAAAAGGATGTCTGAAGGCCCACATGCACTCATTCGAATGACAGGAGCCACAAGTTTTCCGATGTTTAATGAGCATGATCAGGCATTTCATGATGCTGTGATGTCGTTGACGGAACGGGGCGTTCAGGCGTTAAATGGTGAAATCGACTGGAGTATCTTGAGTGAGAATGAATATTGGGTTGGCGGATTGCTTATTGGAAAAAATCATCCATCCAGTTGGCGCTGGAACTCAACTGAAAAGATGTTATGTGAGATTTAAAGAACTGCCTGTATTTATAAAATGTGAATAAAACAACGAAATTGCTACTTTTGTAAACGGATTTTGTCGATTTGGCCTTTAGGTGTCATAGGACACGGATTGACTGTGTAGTGTAGAATTATATAATAAAAGAAGTATATCCATGTTATTATGGCGTAAACAGCAGGAGGTGGAAGCATTGGGAAGTTGAAATTGCATATGAACGGCAGAATGGCTAATATCCTACATTTTCGAAGGAGGTGGACCTATTTGCCGAACGATCACGGCGAATAGGAAGAACATTTGAGTGACCCCTTACCGAGTATTATGAGTTTGATTTTAATTGGTTTACTGGTATTAATGAATGGTTTCTTTGTCTCGGCAGAATTTGCAATGGTCAAGGTGCGGAGCAGCCGAATTGAGGCTTTAGTAGAAGCGGGTAATCGCAATGCGAAATATGCGTCAAACATTATACGTAATATGGATGCGTATTTATCAGCTTGCCAGCTAGGTATTACGTTAGCTTCACTTGGACTCGGATGGCTGGGAGAGCCCGTCATTGCACGACTGCTGGAGCCTGTATTTACGGCATTTGGACTGGGTCCTGTATATGTGCATGGCATCTCGATTGTCATTGCGTTTGTCATTATTACGATTTTGCATATTGTTCTGGGTGAACTGGCTCCCAAAACGATGGCAATCCGCAAGTCAGAGGCCATTACACTGTGGTCTGCGGCACTGCTGACGTTCTTTTACAAATTGATGTATCCGTTTATCTGGGTACTGAACGGCATGGCTAATGCTTTGCTCAGACTGTTTCGGATGGCACCTGCTTCAGAACTGGATGAAGCGCATAGTGAAGATGAAATACGTATTCTCATGAAAGAAAGCAATAAGAGCGGTTTAATTGATAACACTGAATTAGCACTTGTTGATAATATATTTGATTTTACGGATACAACCGCCCGTGAAATCATGATTCCGCGGACGGAAATGATCTGTCTGAACGCCAATCAGTCCATGCTCGAAAATATGGAGATTGCGAGCGAAAGCATGCGTACCCGGTATCCGGTATATAACGGAGACAAGGACCATATTATCGGCTTTATTCACATTAAGGATCTGATGCGTTCACAGTTAACAGATACCATATCCGTGATTCGTCCGATTCTGGCTGTGCCCGATACGACGTTAATTAGTGATCTGCTCAAGCGTATGCAACGTAGCAAAACACAAATTGCTGTTCTGATCGACGAATACGGGGGAACATCCGGTATGGTCACGCTTGAAGATATCATGGAAGAGATTGTTGGTGAGATTCAGGATGAATTTGATCAGGAGCGTCCAACCATTGAACAAGTGAATGAAATGGAATACTCGATTGACGGATTAATGCTGATTGAAGAAGTTAGTGAACGATTCGGCATTGAGATGGATCGAACGGATTACGATACGATTGGCGGCTGGTTATATTCCAGAGTGGATGCGATTCCGCCTGAAATTGGCCAATCCGTTGAATATGATGGGTATTTGTTTATTATCGAGGAGACGGAACACAAGCGAATCTCGCGTGTACATGTGATGAAGCTTGAAATGCTGGTTGAAGAAGAAGGAGCTTAGCTTCTCAGTGAGCATGAAATTCAAGATTTTGAGTATACCGACGTTTCTTAAAAGTTCTTAAAAGGTTCCTTACATGTAAGCCGCTACTATTTAGCGGCTTTTTTGATTGCTCCCTAACAAGTTTCTTGGCTGGTTGACGCTGGAAGAACCTCATGGTAATATTCAATTTAATAAAAGAAGAGGAGGCTCGTTCCTATGATTCATTCCATGCGTCTTCGATAAGCAGGTCAAAAAAGCGGATTTTTCCACAATTGTGGGCTTTTTTGATTTGCTTATTTTACGTATGGAAAGACATAGGTTTCGAATAGGGTAGCTTATTTGTGCTATGCTGATTCGAGGTGTCTTCTACACGTGAGTAATGCAGATTTAAGTCCACAGTGGGCTTGGATCTGCATTTTTTATTACATCCTTAATAGCTGACATAGAAAGGAGGGAAGACCTCATGAGATATATGCATTGGTATTTCTTTATATAATCCTCTTCTTAAATCGCAGGTCATCCTGCGAGCGTGAAAACTGCGATTTTTGAAGGAGGAACCTATAATGAGTTTGTTAATTAAAGCAAAAGAAATTGTAGTGGAATATTCGGGCCGTGAAGTATTCAATATTGAACATTTGGAGCTTTATGAATATGACCGGATCGGCTTGGTTGGCGCTAATGGGGCGGGCAAGAGCACATTGTTAAAAGTATTACTGGGTGAGATTCCCGAATCTTGTGCGAAAGTGCTTAGGAACGGCAGTTTTTCTTATATTCCGCAGATGGAGCAGGCCGGAGATCAGGGGGAAATGGATTATGCATTAACGGGTAAGCTTGGAATAAACGATGTAGATGCTGATCAAATGAGTGGCGGGCAGGAAACACGGTTCAAAATTGCTCAGGCTTTGTCTGAGTCAGTGCACGGTATTTTTGCGGATGAACCCACGAGCCATCTCGATTCAGAGGCAATCCATTTCCTGATTCATCAGCTCTCTTTTTATACGGGAGCGTTGCTGGTTATCAGTCATGATCGGTATTTTCTGGATCAGGTGGTTGATAAAATTTGGGAACTGAAGGATGGGAAAATTACCGAGTATTGGGGTGGATATTCCGATTACTTGGCGCAGAAGAAAGAAAACCAGAAAAAGCAGGAAATCCAGTATCAGCAATATGTCAATGAACGGGGACGACTGGAAAAAGCGATGTCTGAAAAAAAGAATCAGGCTCGGAAAATCGATCAGAAAGAGAAAGGGGCCGCAAGGAAAAATAGCTCTGATCAAGGTGGCAGACTTGCCCATCAGAAATCTGTGGGGAGTAAACAAAAGAAACTTCATCAAGCCGCCAAAAATCTGGAACAACGGATTGAAGCGTTAGGTGATGTCCAAGCACCGGAGATGCATCGTACGATTCACTTTCGTCAGAGTCATACATCAGGACTTCACAGTCCATTTCCGATTATAGGAAAAGAGATGAATAAAAGATTTGGTGATACTGTCATTTTGGAAAACGCTTCTTTTCAATTTCCGCTTGGGGGCAAGATCGCGCTGACAGGTGCGAACGGTGCAGGGAAAACTACGTTGCTTAACATGATTTTAAACCGTGAACAGGGCATCACCATATCTCCTAAGGTAGAGATCGGTTATCTTGCACAACATGCATACACACTTGACCGCCATCAGGTCGTCATGGAATTCATGCAGGAGAACTGTGACTATCAGGTGCCTGAGATTCGAGCTGTATTAGCATCTCTCGGATTTTCTCAGCATGATATACGCAAGCGGCTAGCTGTATTAAGCGGCGGCGAGATCATGAAGTTGCAGCTGGCGAAAGTTTTACTTGGCCGATACAATATTTTGCTTATGGATGAACCGAGTAATTTTCTTGATATTCCTGCAATGGAGGCGTTGGAGCACTTGTT
This sequence comes from Paenibacillus sp. RRE4, assembly GCF_031844205.1. Lineage (NCBI taxonomy): Bacteria > Bacillati > Bacillota > Bacilli > Caryophanales > Paenibacillaceae > Paenibacillus > Paenibacillus sp. RRE4. The sequence continues at coordinate 2,499,887 of NZ_JAUZUT010000001.1, read as the reverse complement.
GAAAAGCTATGAAGGCACGATTGTTTTCATCTCACATGATGCACGTTTTATCGAGAACGTGGCTGATCAGGTATATTCTATAGAGCATAACCAAATTGTTCGAATCAGATAATCAGAAAATGATGTTGCTGTTTGCATAAAGTAGATTTAGATTCCGCCGAATGAAGCCTATTCTTCATCATACGAGATGGATTATTTTAGGTTTCACGATTTTATTTATCTGGAAAATGTTTAAAGGACGCTACCGATTGAACCATCGGGCGTCCTTATTTTTTTGAAACCAGTTATCCATTCCGTCCGTTTAATAGATTACACCAAAAATCAAAACAGAGCTGAGGAGGAATGAAGATGCATAATATTCTTAGACGAGGTAGACAAATATGCCGTACGCCAATCTTGAAAGTAAGTCTGGTTCTGGCTTTGACTGCGCCAGTTTTTCTTATCCTGTCTGCCGATCCGTCCGCAGTTGCAAGTCCGATCATCAACGTGACATCGGGAGCTCGAACCGCTCCGCCGCCACTCGAGCCTCAGGAGTATTTTCTCCAATCAAGGGCTGCCAAACCCGTACATATCTATCAGGCGACTTGTACATTAACACGCGGAGACGGACTTCATGCCATCGTAAAAACAGCGACTAGAACATTCAAAGACATGAAAACCTTGTCTGTGAATTATCGATTGGAGCGCTGGACAGGAACAGCTTGGGTAACGTTCGGAGGCAGCTCCTCGACACAGACCCAAACGAATCTTCTTCGATCCAATTCGGATTGGGAGGTCACATCCGGTTATTATTATCGTGTCACTAGTGTTCATACTGCTCATGATGGGATGACATTGGATCAGTCTACACATACATCGCCTAGTGTATTGTTTTAATTTATTTTGATTTGGCAGGAGAATTTTGCTCCAGAAAATCGTTGGCGATTGCAAGCATCTCCTCTTCAGTCACGGTTCCAAACAGACTCATACTTAGAGAACCTGTCATCCACTGAATAGAATTGAAGGGTGGTCCAACATACATGAGTGCTTCACTATCATCTGCAAGCTTCACAACAGTGCTCTTCTGCAGTGATGTTTTCTCAAGAGACTGCCCTGGCTTAACGTATTCATAATCGAACTGGATAAGCTCGTCTGTATCACTTTTACCCTGGATGGAGTATTTCACCCTCATCATATCGGACTCGTAATAGTTGTCAGGATTGACGGGATTCTCTGTATCCAGTACGAGTTCATATTTTATCTTGTCAAAACGGGCAGGAATGGCTTTGGATATAATAAATTCACCGATAAATCCATCACGAGCGATCTTTTCCGTAACCGCAACGGGGCGAAAAACATGTTTGTTGAGTTCAAAGGCAGGAATGTCTTCCGCTTCATCATGGATAATTGTGCTCGATTCAAGGTCAGGTGGTGGCGGTGTTTTGGCGGTTGAGGGATCGGGACTCAGATTTACAGACTTATCCTCAACCATGATCGATTTCATGCCATTACTCCAATTCTTGATCGATTGAACAATAGGAGATACGGCTTGTGTTCCGGAGGGCAGACTGAAAATAACGGCTCCAATGGTCACAGAAGCTGCCACGATGCCCGATAGCTTGAAGGTGCGTATTTTACGTTTACGTGCGCCAATTCTTTCGATCTCTTTATGTACCTTTTGCCAGGATTGCTGCATGGATTCTGTACGGGCGGCAGAGGGGGCGGAGGCAGCTTGCTGGAAAGCTTCATCAAACGCCTGCTCAAACGCTGCATCAAAGTATTCATCTTCCAGACCTGATTCGAATGGTTGTTCAAGCTTATCTAGCTTGCCTTTGCTCAATGCTTCCACCCCATTCCTTATGTAGTTTCTTTTTGATACTACCTCTTGCCCGGAATAATCGCTGTTTCACAATGTCTTCTGTGGTGCTCAACAATTCAGCAATTTCCCGATAAGAAAAGCCTTCTTTCCACCGTAACTCAACCAGAACGCGATATTCCGGCTTCAGCTGAGAGAGGTAACGCTCAATGGATTCTTGCATCATCTGAGTCTCGACTATGTTTTCAACCGAAACAGCGGTTTGATTCATCGTCTCTATATCTATAAAGACACTGTCCGCGTCGAGTTGGTTACGGTTATTTTTATTTTTTCTCAAATAATTTATTGCGGTATTCCGGGTGACTACTTTGAGCCAGGCTTTAAGTTTAACCTCGTCTTCGAAGAGGGGTTTGTTTTTAATGATTTTAATAAAAGCTTCCTGAATAATATCTTCTGCCGCTGCACGTTCCTTGATGATATATACGATTAATCCATACACCATATTATAGTATTCATAATAGACTTCTTCCTGAAGTACAGGTCCTAATTGATGAAAATCGGATGCAAGTAAAAGCTGGAGCCGATTGGCCATGGTGTTCTCCTTTCTGGTCAACAGTCCACAAACATTGGTATCATTACATTTTACAACAGATTATGGAAACGTTACAATGTCCGATAGACCTGATTACAGACCTGAAAAGAGGGAGTTCCGACCCTGTTTGACGTTTGCTGAAAAAGAAAACACAGACGATTATGCAAACCATGGAATCCATGGCAGCAAAATCGCCTGTACAATTTAAAGTGTTTACCGCAACGATAGATATAGATATGAAATCGTGGGTACATAAAGTTTCTTTTTTAAAAGGCCCAGTTTCCTTTCAGGAAAATCGGTTCACGGTCACCACTCGCTGTAATGCCATAGATGTCAGTCTCCGAAGAACCCAACATGAAATCCACATGGGTAATGCTGGAGTTCATACCGCGTTCCGCAAGCTCTTCGGGAGACATGGTTTTGCCTCCTTCGATATTGGAAGCGTAAGAACTGCCAATTGCCAGATGGCAAGATGCGTTCTCATCATAAAGCGTTGTGTAATACAGGATGCCGCTTTCCGAGATCGGAGAGTGGAAAGGTACAAGTGCAACTTCACCGAGGTAATGAGAACCTTCATCCATGGAAATGAGACGTTCCAACGTTTCCTGACCTTCCTCTGCATGAAAGTCCACAATCCGTCCCTTCTCGAACGTAAGTGTAAATCGGTCAATAATGCTACCGCCGTAACTTAGTGGTTTGGTACTCGCCACTGTGCCGTTCACACCGTATTTCGCTGGAGCGGTGTACACTTCTTCCGTAGGAATATTGGCTACAAAAGGGGTACCTTGTGCGTTTACGCTACCAGCCTGCGCCCAAATATGTCCTTCAGGGAGCTCTATCGTAAGATCCGTTCCCGGGGAGATGTAATGTAGTGCATGGTACTTTTTGTTATTGAGCGCGACGGCTCGAGACTCCAGTCGTTCAATATGTTGTTCCCACGCAGCAATCGGATCTTCAACGTCTGCGCGTACTGCGGCAAATATCGCATCCCAGAGCTGATTCATCTGTTCTGCTTGCGGGAGATCAGGGAATACCTTGGCCGCCCAATCCGGTGAAGGGCAAGCAATGCCAGTCCAGCTCATTTTATCAGCTTGCAGATACTGACGATACTTAGCCATTGCCTGACCAAAGGAGCGCTGGTTCGCCGAGATTCTAGCCGGATCAATGCCTTTCATCAGATCAGGGCTGGAGGATAAAATCGTCAGAAAAACGGCATTATTCTCAGCAAGTTCCTCCATCTCTGCCGCATGCCACTTTGGAAGTTCCTCGAAGGACTCCTTGGGGGCCATTTCAAAGCGAAGACGGTTGACCGTTTCATCGGAGTATTTCACGATAACTTGTTTGGCCCCGGCTTCATATCCTTTGCGTACGAGCAATTGTACAAGTGGTGCCGCATCAATCATGGCATTGATGACAAAAATCTGCCCCGGCTGCACGTTTGCCCCGACTTTGACGGCGAGTGCAGCGTATCGATCCAGCTTTTGTTCAAAACTTAACATTGTATTCCCCTCCATTATCCTCAAATGTAAGTACAATTCAGACACAGAAAAGAGAGGAGAAATCTCCTCTCTTATGCATGGAGCAAATTAGAATGCCCAGTTGCCGTTCACGAAGATCGGTTCTTCTGCACCTTCGGAAGTTACGCCGTTGATGTTCATCTCACCTGAACCAATCATGAAATCAACGTGAGTCAGACTGGAGTTCATGCCATGTTCGATCAGCTCTTCCTTGGACATCGTTTTGCCGCCTTCCAGACAGAAAGCGTAGGCATTACCAATTGCCAAGTGATTGGATGCATTCTCATCAAACAATGTATTGTAGAACAGAATGTTCGTGTCCGAAATTGGAGATTGATGTGGAACAAGGGCAACCTCGCCTAGATAATGTGCGCCTTCATCCATTTCGACCAGGTTTTTCAGCGCGTCCAGACCTTGCTCAGCAGTGTAGTCAACAATGCGTCCATTCTCAAATGTGAGAGAGAAGCCGTCAATCAGATTGCCACCGTAACTGAGTGGTTTCGTACTGCGGACGGTACCATTCACACCGGTTTTCAGCGGAGCCGTGAAGACTTCCTCTGTAGGCATATTGGCAATAAATACATGTCCTTGCTCGTTTACACTGCCTCCGGATACCCATATATGACCTTCGGGAAGCTCAATCGTCAGGTCTGTACCCGGCGCGGTGTAGTGAAGTTTTTTATATTTTTTGCTGTTCAGCAGATCAGCGCGGGAGTCAAGGTTTTGCAGGTGAGTTTTCCATTCTGCGACAGCATCCTTTTCACCGATTCGTACCGTTTTAAAAATAACATCCCACAGACGGTCTACTTGTTGCGCTTCAGGCAGATCCGGGAATACTTTAGCGGCCCATTCAGGGGAAGGGACAGCAACGATCGACCAGCTGAATTTATCAGCCATTTGATAGGCACGATATTTCTCTAGCGCTTTGCCGCGCACTTTCTGACTCGTTACGATGCGATCCTGTGCAACTCCGTTTAGCAGATCCGGATTTTCCGCGATAACGTGCAGGATTGCCGCACCTTCTTCAACAAGCTCCGTCATTTCACCTGCAAACCATTTAGGCTCAATGGAGAACGCCTCATCCGGCGCTAGATCATAATGAAGACGGGTAACGGTTTCGTCACTCCAGTTGACTTTGACCAGTTTTGCACCCGTGTTGTAGGCAGCTTTAACGATCAATCGTACAAAATGAGCTGCCGTGATTGGCGCATTTACGACTAATGTTTGTCCAGGGTGGACATTGACACCTACTTTGACAGCCAGTTCAGCATATTGTTGCAGATTCGATTCAAAATTGTTCATGCTATTTTTTCCTCCAATGTGATATGAATATCGTAGCTGGCGGTCTATTATAGTCCTCTTTGAAGTTTGTGAGGATTCAGCATAGGGCCTTCATTGAATAATGTATACGTTGCTACGATATATATTGTACAATTAACCAATAATAATTACCAAACAGCTTTGCCAGAAAGTTGGAGAAAAGCACCAAAAGAGAGTTTTTTGGACGCTTGAATCGAAGATTTATTGAAGTGAGGCTTTAAACGAGAGATTAAAGGAGAGTATAAAAGTGAGTATTGAAATTATTCGCGCAGAAATGCGTCGTGAGGATGAAAAAAGTTTCGTAGGAAGCACGGTGTTCAAGACAGATGGTGATAAATCCGTATATGAAATTACGTTTATGAGCAAGAACGGCAAGGATTGGGATTATAGCCTGCACTTCACGGAACAATCGGGTGACGAAGAAGAGCTGCTAAAAATGGACGAATTGCTTGAAAATGACGATGATTTGTACAATCAATTGCTTGATGCAGCCTTGGATGCATACCCCGCTTAACGTAAAGTAAATGTTCTTGTTCTATTGTCCGAGTTACCTGACTATACTAGACGGTGTGTGCCCTGAGTAGGGCTCGTGCCGTCTATTTTTATTTTTGAGATTCCGAATAGATGTTCCAGGAAAGGGAAGTCTACGAGATGAACTAAACCAGAGAGACAATTCGCCTGATGGGAGGTAATCGTGAATGGCATCTGACAATCTGATTACATCAGGAATGACAAGCGCCCAGGAAATTGCTCCTGATATTTTGAGCTTGCGTACCCTTTTTGTGAATGTCGTGTTCATTGGAAAACCGGGAAGCAGGAGCTGGGTCCTCGTGGACACAGGAATGTCAAAATTCACGAATCACATTGTTGATGTGGCAACCGAGCGTTTTCAAGGTCCGCCGTCTGCCATTATTTTAACGCATGGTCATTTTGATCATGTGGGAACGGTAATTGAACTGGAGCAATTCTGGGGAGTGCCGGTATACGCTCATCCGTCAGAGATACCCTATCTCACAGGTTTGAAAAATTATCCTCCTGCAGACCCTTCCGTGGGTGGGGGCCTTATGGCGCAGTTGTCATTTACGTATCCAAACGAAGCGATTAATCTGGATGATCGGGTATTCAGTCTACCCCAAGATCATACGGTGCCCGGCGCAAAGGATTGGAACTGGATTCATACGCCAGGTCATACACCGGGGCATATATCTTTGTTCCGCGAAACAGATCGATTACTGATTGCGGGTGATGCAATCATCTCGGTCAAACAGGAATCGCTCTGGAGTGTTCTGCTTCAGGACAAACAGTTACACGGCCCTCCTGCTTACTTTACAACCGATTGGGTGGCAGCGCACGAATCGGTTCACCGTATCAGACAACTCGAACCGAGGATGATTGTGACAGGGCATGGACATATGTTAAGCGGAGAGATGTTACATGAATCGCTAAGGGATCTCGACATGCATTTTGAAGAAAATATGGTACCCAAGCAGGGCAAGTATGTTGAATGAGACCACATAGACACTCACTCGTGAGTGTCTTGAAAAACGATAAAGATCAACAAAGTCAAGTCTAACAAAGAGTGATCAAGGCAGCTGATTGAGCAGCTGTCTTTTGTTTTGCGCTCTTTTGCGCTCGCATGTTTAATTTGTTCTCGATCTCAGATTGTTCTTTTATGCGCAATCATGATATAGTCGAGCCGTATAATATAACCTTAGTATGCAGGAGGTACATATAACGATGACACAACAGAATACAGCGTTTGAAGAACAATTTGGCGGCATTCCCGCGGTATGGCTACGCTTTGGTTCATTTGAAGCAGCGGTTATTCCGAGCGTTGGCGCGAACCTGGTAGCTTTTCGGGATACGGAAAAAGGATACAGCTACCTGCGCGAGCCGGATCAGGATCAGATGGATGAATTTATGGCGGCGCCTGCCGTATATGGTATTCCGATTCTATCTCCGCCAAACCGGTATGAAGACGGACGTTTCCCATGGAATGGCAAAGTCTATCAACTGCCGATTAACGAACCTGCAACAGGCAACCATTTGCACGGATTTTTGCATGATGCGCCGTGGACGGTTGAGGGATTCGGCTCTAACGATCTGGAGAGCTATGTTACGCTCAGCCAAAACATCGGAGAAGGCCATGCTTTTTACAAATATCTGCCGTTTACCTTCAGTGTAACGCTTCGTTATTCATTGAGCAGTCATGGTCTGCAGCAGCAGTTAATCGTGAACAATACGGGCTCAGAATATATGCCGAACCTGTTTGCTTTCCATACAGCAATCAAAGTTCCTTTTGCACCGGATAGCCAGTTTTCGGATTATACAGCCAAAGTGACGATTGGCCAGCGCCGTGAATTAAACGAGCGTTCGTTGCCGACAGGACAATTTCAACCGCTTACACCGGAGGAAGAACAACTTAAACAGGGCGGAGTTAATCCGTTTTTTGCAGCGATGGATAACCACTATACTGCTGAGCCGCAAAATGGCCGCAATTACATGGAACTGACAGATCATCGCACAGGAGACAAACTGGTGTACGATGTAGGCACGTCCTATAAACATTGGATGATCTGGAACAACAATGCCTGCAATGAATTTTTCTGTCCGGAACCACAGATGAATCTGGTTAATGCCCCGAATGTGGAAGGGGTTTCCCCAGAAGAGAGTGGTCTCGTTGGATTACAGCCAGGTGAACTGTATGAACAAACCAGCCGTTTGTATCCGATTGCTGCTCAAAAATAAAACGGGATAGATTGAACTCGCTTCCGACCTATTCGTTTTGCGCTACGCTTACAATTTTGTCGAAAAGGTGAAAACCTGTTCGTAAATCATGTATAATATGACGAGATACACAAGCTTTGTAGAGACCCAGACCAACATTTTGGAGGAGGACAAGCAAGTGGAATACCGCATTGAGAGAGATACGCTAGGCGAAATGAAAGTACCAGCCGACAGGCTGTGGGGCGCTCAGACGCAGCGCAGTAAGGAAAATTTCCCGATTGGACGCGAGCATATGCCGATGGAATTGGTGCGTGCTCTGGCCATTTTAAAGAAAAGTGCTGCTGCCAGTAATCATAAATTAGGCAAATTATCAGCGGCGAAAGCAGATGCGATTGCTTATGCGGCTGACGAGATTATTGCAGGACGTATTGATGATCACTTCCCACTGGTTGTATGGCAGACGGGTAGCGGTACTCAATCCAACATGAACGTGAATGAAGTCATTGCTAACTTGGGTAATCAACTGCTGGAGCAAAAAGGTAAAGAAGAGCGCCTGCATCCGAATGATGATGTTAATATGTCGCAAAGCTCCAACGACACCTTCCCAACAGCGCTGCATGTCGCGGGCGTTCTTGCGGTGGAAGATCAGTTGTTGCCAGCGATTGCGGTGTTGAAAGCGACTTTTGCGGAAAAAGTGGAAGCGTTTAAGGATATCATCAAAATTGGACGTACTCACCTTCAGGATGCTACGCCAATTACGCTTGGCCAAGAGATTAGCGGCTGGGAAGCTATGCTCGGTAAGAGTGAACGTATGATCCGCGAAAGCGTAGAGTACATGAAGGAGCTTGCGATTGGGGGTACGGCTGTAGGAACCGGAATTAACGCGCATCCTGACTTCGGTGATCTAACAGCCAAGGAGATTGGTAAACATACAGGTAAAGATTTCGTATCTGCACCGAACAAATTCCACGCTCTGACCAGCCATGATGAAGTGGTGTATGCTCACGGTGCAGTAAAAGCGCTTGCAGCAGATATGATGAAAATCGCCAATGACGTACGCTGGCTCGCAAGCGGTCCGCGTAGCGGACTCGGAGAGATTCGTATCCCTGAGAACGAGCCGGGCAGCTCGATTATGCCAGGTAAAGTGAACCCGACACAGAGCGAAGCGATCACGATGGTTGTGACACAAGTGATGGGTAACGATGCGGCGATTGGATTCGCGGCGAGCCAAGGTAATTTTGAACTGAATGTATTCAAGCCTGTCATCATCTATAATTTCCTGCAGTCTGTACAGTTGCTTGCTGACTCTATTGTTGCATTTAATGACAAGTGTGCAGTGGGTATTGAGCCGAACCTGGATCAGATCAAACACAATCTGGATAACTCGCTTATGCTGGTAACTGCACTCAATCCTCATATTGGATATGAGAATGCAGCTAAAATTGCAAAGCTTGCTCATAAAGAAGGTTTGTCCCTGAAGGAAGCGGCGTTACAAACCGGACTTCTTACAGAGGAACAATTCGATCAATATGTAGACCCGGCTAAAATGATTGCACCAAAGGCCTAAACTGATTTTAAACTCCTATAAGTGTCAATTCTAAATATCTATGAATAAAGTCCCGTAAAAGCGGCCTGCAAAGCAGGTCGTTTTTCTTATGTAATCACATATTTTGCTTGTCAGCTGATATCTATACATATAAAATACTAATGCAACAGATTTCATGCAATGATTCAGCATTCGTCTATATTTGGAGGGTTCCACGTTGTCTAAAACGAGAAGATTTACGATACGCTCCAAAATTGTATTGGGCTATCTTGTGGTTGTGCTCTTATTTGGTGTAGTACTACTGATTCTTTCGGCCCAAATTGATGTGTTGCAGAAGGAAAATGATTTTATTAGTCATCATGATCTGGATGTACATAATCTGACCAACGCGATTGAGAAAAACGTACTGGATATGGAAACGGGACAGCGAGGTTTTATGCTTACCGGTAAGGAAAGTTATCTTGAACCTTATGATCAGGGCCTTTCCGAATGGAATTCGAATTATGATCAGTTATTTGCCCTGATCAGTGATAATCCGGCACAGCAACAAAGCTTGCAAAATATTAAATCCCATATCAACCGCTGGATTGAGATTGCCGGTGAACGATCTGTTCAGCTCAAGAAAGAAGGGGATCAGGATAAGGTTCTCGCTTTTTTTCAGTCCGATCCGGGGAAAACGGAAATTGATCTGCTTCGGTCCCAGCTTGCTACCTTCCGCAACACCGAAATTTTGCTGACAGAAGCAAGGGTGACGGACTTGGCAGAGCGAAGCTCGACTTTGCTGACCATCATCTACACCCTGTGGGGTCTGATTGCAGCGCTGTCCATTGCCGCAGCTTTTATTGTTTCTGGCAACATCGTGAGAACGCTTCAAGAGGTGAAGCAAACGATCAGCGATATTTCCAAAGGCGGCAACTTGAAGCAACGTATTCGTGTACGAACAAAGGATGAAGTGGCTGATCTTGGTCATGAAACCAATAAACTGTTAGATGAAGTACAGGAGCAAAATCGTGTCAAGGATCAACTTACGGGCGTAGCTACCCTTTTGCAAAATCCGACTACAGTGGAGGGGTTGTCCCGCTTGTTCCTGAGTGAGCTTGCAGTGATGCTGGAGATTCCATACAGTGTGCTGTATCACTGGAAAGACAACCGGTTGTTACGCGTAGCCGCTTATGCTGGAGATGGTGAGAAGGAACGCTCTCTTGGCAAAATATCACTTGCCCCAGGTGAGGGGCTGGTTGGTCAAAGTGCGATTGAGCAAAGGGTGCTACGAATGGATGATTTGCCCCAGAATTACATTCGTATAGCTTCCGGGCTGGGTCATACATCGGCAAATTCGCTCACCGTGGTTCCTATCCTGTTTGAAGGAAAGACCATTGCTGTAGTGGAACTTGCTTCAATGACGCCTATGTCGGAGAAGTCCCTAGATTTGATCGAAGAATTGGCGGTAATCTTTGGTGTTTCACTTCATTCTACTGTCACCCGGATGGAACTCCAGCATCTTTACGATGAATCACAGGTCCTGAACGAAGAGTTACAAGCACAATCGGAGAAACTGCAGCTCCAAACCGAAGAGATGCAGTCTCAGACAGAAGAATTGCAGATGCAGACGGAAGAGTTATTTATGCTGAATGAACGCTTGGAGAATCAGAAAGGTGCAGCAGAAAATACAGCTCAAGAGCTTGCAGTAACTGCGGATCAGCTACGAATCAGTTCGGGATATAAATCCGAATTTCTGGCGAATATGTCGCATGAGTTACGAACTCCACTAAATAGCATGTTGATTCTGTCCGAGATATTAGCGGAAAACAAACATCATCATTTGAGCGGTGAGGAGCAGAACTATGCAGCCGTTATTCACAGATCAGGTAAAGACTTACTTAACCTGATTAACGATATACTCGATCTGTCGAAGGTTGAGGCTGGACAGATGGAAGTAGAGTTTGATGATGTTTACCTCGACACGTTGCCTGAAGTGATGAATCAGTATTTCTTGATAACAGCTGAACAGAAAAAAATCGATTTTCGTATTCAGTTGCAAAGTCCACTTCCGACTACGATTGAAACGGATGAAATGCGGATGCATCAGATTCTTAGAAACCTGCTCTCGAATGCGTTTAAGTTCACCAGCGAAGGGGAAGTGGCGCTGACCATTTCTCAGGTGCGTTTGACTGACCCGGAACATGCCGATCAGGAAACCGAAGTTATTGCTTTTTCCGTTAGTGATACGGGAATCGGTATTGCGGAGGATAAACTGCTCCAGATCTTTGAGGCATTTAAACAGGCTGATGGAGCAACGGGGCGTAAATATGGCGGTACGGGACTAGGGCTGTCCATCTCTCAATCGTTGGCTTCATTACTTGGCGGTTCAATTTCGGCAACGAGCCGATTGGGCCAAGGCAGTGTGTTCACGCTGTTTCTCCCGCTCTATAGAAAAGGTCAAGAGGTTTCGCAGGAGGAGCAAGGTTCTAGACTGTTTGTTTATGAGGCAGCCGGTGCTATAGCAGAAGAACGTATCCTCCCTTCATCACCTCAGATGGAGTCGGAAAGGAAGGGAATGGAAATTTTGCTAACTCCACTGGAGGAATCGTTATTTAGAGGGCGGCAGATTCTTGTCGTGGATGATGATATCCGTAACGTATATGCGCTAGCGAATGCATTGGAGCAGTACGGTATGAAGGTGATCTCTGCTCAGAATGGAACGGAATGTCTCGAGATGTTAGAGCAAGGAGGACTTCAGCCGGATGTTATTCTTATGGATATCATGATGCCGGAACTGGATGGATATGAAACCACCCGCCGGATCAGAGAGCATCTCGGTTTGACTCAGATTCCAATCATTGCACTCACGGCAAAAGCGATGAAAGAAGATCGGGAGAAATGTATCGCTGCCGGAGCCACGGACTATCTCAGTAAACCGTTGAATATCAAAGACGTGTTATCCCGCATGAAATTATGGATGAGTCAAGAAAAGATGGAGATTTGAACGATCGGCTTTGCTTGACTCCATGTCTGAGCGTAAAACGCTAATTAAAAATATGTAGAACCTATGTCTAATGACAGCATGTTGATGTTGTCAGGAGGGCATAGGTTTATTTTTTTTCTCATGTAAGCTTCTTTTTGATAAATGATGTTATAATACTTAACAAATAATTGGAGGGTTTCAATTCCTCATCCCTAAATCTATGTAGTTAAGGAGTTAAAAGGCCATTTTAAACTATTTGTTTACACAGTTACGTTAAATATATGGGAGGTCATGTCCATGCAGCTTACCGTTAAAGAAGCATTACAGGTATACCCGCTGTCTGAAGCGAAATTGATTGCGGGTCGGGAAGGGACTTCACGGATGATGAAGTCAGTCAACGTCATGGACGCTCCTGACATTGCAGATTGGATCAAATCTGGAGAAATGTTGTTTACGACTGCTTTCATGATCAAAGACAGTGAGACAGACGCGCTTCGATTAATGCAGCGTCTGAACGAACGTGGATGTGCGGGAATCGGCATCAAGCTGGGACGATTCTGGGAATCGATTCCAGAAGGCATCGTTGAGGAGGCCGATCGACTTCGGATGCCACTTCTGGAGCTTCCGTTTCAATTCACTTTCTCTGACCAGATGAACGCTTTGTTTAAAGCGGAACATGAACGCAGTCATCGGCTATTGCATGAAGTTGTACAGAAACAAAAGAAACTCATGCAGTTTGCCTTACAACAGCAACAACATCGCAATGTGTTTGCTGAAATGTCAACGATCCTCAACTATCCGATTGCCGTCATCGGCTCGCGAGGGCACGTACTCTATGCGAACGATGACGTCATGTCGGACCAGGCGGTCACGCAAGGATGGCCCTGGAAATCAGTCATGCACCGGGTGAAATGGAACCAGGGAAGTTGCCATCGAGTGCCGATCAAACAAAAAGATGAGGAGTTTGGTTTCCTACTGGTGTACACGGATTCTGCCTTGTCTCTGCGAGCGGAGGAGGAACTGTTTCAGCAAGCTGCGGATGTGCTCGCCTTTTACATGGATATGACCTACCGCGAGCATATCAACCCAACGGTTCAGGATGAAATGCGGACGCTGCTGAGCCAATATATGGATCAGAAATTGACAATGCAGGAGCTCATGACTTTGAGCGAAAATAAAGGAGTACACCTTTTTCAAGAAACGTATCAGTGTGTGCTAACCACCCTTGAACCTAACGTCTTCGCTGAGGGGAAACTTCTCAAACAGATTCATCGTGAGTTGCAGTACAATCCGCTCATGCAATTTACGGCTTCCCAGCATTTTCAGATGAGTGAAGGAATACTGTCCATCTACAGTTGTCCGACCGGGCGTGATTATGGTGAGGAGTTGTCCGCCTTTCTCCTGAATCGATTCGGGGATGTGTTCACAGCTCAAGAAGCCAAAGGTGCACCGGGGCCTCGTTTTTGGATAAGCAAAATGAAACATGAGCCGACTTCACTGCGTGAAGCATACCATGAGTGTCTGGATACACGTCAGCTGGCTCAGAGGCTTGGCATGAAGGATCGTGCACTGCAATTTGAGATGTTGGAATTTGCGTATGTTTTCCAACACGTGCCGGAACAAATTATGGAGAATTATTGTAATAAAGTGCTTGAACCATTACTTGCCAGAGACGGTGATCCCAATCAGGTACTTATGAGCACCCTGGAGTCTTTTATTGAAAATGATGGCTTAATTAATGAAGCAGCCAAACAGCTATATGTGCATCGCAACACGGTAACTTATCGTATGGAGAAGATCGGCAGTCTGCTGCAAATGGATTTCAAAAAGACGAATGATCTGCTCAAATTAAAGCTGGTCTTTACCTTCCGTAAATTCGTGCGAGATAAAGCGCCTGCAAGAGTTCGTACGTAATCCCTAACGCTGGCATGGTTAGAGTGCCCTTGATGCTCGTGATGTAAGTGATATGTAAGTGATGCTTAAGGTGTTAATCATGAGTTATATCAAAATTTAATAAAACCGCACTGCCTTCATCGGTGAGTGCGGTTTATTAACATAGATAGCCAGCATCTAAAGATAATTTCCGTGCGCGGATAACAATTCACTTGTTTGATGTTATGTTATATCACAAAAAGACGTAAATAATGTTGCTGTATTCTAAAACAGTGAATAGAATGAGGAACAATTAATTAAATAGAGACCGGGGGTTATGACATGGATGATCTTATACATCTCGTTAACGGCTGGTCTGATCAACAGTTCATCAAGGAATTTGGTTCTCTGTTTGAAGAATCTGCGTGGATTGCAGAACGTTCTGCAGGGCTTCGGCCCTTCGGTTCTTGGGAAGAGATGATACAGGTCATGACCAAACAAGTTCTTGACTCGGAGAATGAAGATAAGCTGGAACTGCTCCGCAAGCATCCGGATTTGGGTGCTCGCATCAGCATGAGTACCAGCTCCGTTCAGGAGCAGGCGGGCGCTGGCCTGGATTCATTAACTCCGGCACAATATAACGAGCTTAAGCAGTTGAATGAGGGGTATTCAAGGCAATTTGGCTTTCCGTTTATTTTAGCGGTGAAGGGCCATACAAAGGAATCCATTCTTGATTCCATGAGACAACGGCTACAGAGGAGCGAGCAAGAAGAATTCGTAACGGCATTAAATGAAGTATTTAAAATTGCCACAATCCGGTTGCAGCAATGGATGACCAAGCGTGCAACGTGATCTGAGGAAAGAGGATTAAACATAGAGATCGAAGGTGAATGCCTGATGCAAGCGAATGCCGGCCGAATTACTACACATGTACTGGATACATCCAAGGGTGCTCCTGCTACAGGAGTGAGGATTGAACTCTATTTTATAAAATGGTCAGGAAACGAGTGGAATGCCCTGAAGGTAGCCGAGTCGTTGACCAATTCGGATGGACGTTTGGATGCACCCTTACTTGATGAAGGAAAGCTGGAAGTGGGCGAATATGAACTGCGTTTTGATGTTAAACCCTATTTTGCACAACAAGCTCAAACGGATATGTCACATGTATTATGGACCGAAGTCCCTATTCGTTTTGCCGTAAGAGACACAAAAAGCCATTATCATATCCCTTTGTTGATAGCACCGGGGGGATATAGCACGTACCGGGGAAGTTGAAGAAAAGACAGGACGGGATAGGGGAGATGGGCATGGGCACGATTCTACTCAAAGGCGCGCAATTGGTCACGATGAATAGAGAAGAGGAAGTATTTACGGGAGATCTTCTCATCGAAGATAACAAAATCAAAGAAATGGCAGTGCATATCGATGAGAACCTGGCAGATCAAGTCATTGATGCACGAGGGAAAGTGTTACTGCCCGGTTTTATCCAGACCCACATTCATCTATGCCAGACGTTGTTTCGTGGACGTGCAGACGATATGGAGCTGATGGATTGGCTTCGCAAGCGCATCTGGCCGTTAGAAGCGGCACATGACGAAGAATCGGTGTATTACTCCGCAATGCTAGGCCTAGGCGAATTGATCTCTAGCGGCACAACGACCATTCTGGATATGGAGACCGTGAATCATACGGAATCGGCTTTTCAAGCGATGGCCCAGAGTGGAATTCGGGTCATCTCAGGCAAGGTGATGATGGATCATGGAGATGAGGTTCCTGAGCCTCTGCGTGAGAATACGGCGGATTCGCTGCAACAAAGTGTTGATTTGTTAGAAAAATGGAACGGATTCGGTGGAGGTCGTATTCAATATGCTTTTTGTCCAAGGTTTGTTGTATCCTGCACGGAACAACTGCTTACGGAAGTACGTGACCTCTCGAATAAATATCACGTCAAAGTGCACACCCATGCTTCCGAGAATCGTGGAGAGATCGAACTGGTCGAACACGAGAGAGGCATGCGGAACATCGTTTATCTGGATCACATCGGCCTAGCTACCCCCAGATTGGTTCTTGCACATTGTGTATGGCTGAGTGAAGAAGAGAAGGAGATTATTCGTAAACGTGGTGTCAAAGTAACCCATTGTCCCGGATCGAATATGAAACTTTCTTCCGGAATTGCGGACATCCCCGACCTGTTGAACCGGCAGATCGCAGTGGGGATCGGTGCAGACGGTGCACCATGCAATAACAATCTGGATATGTTCCAGGAGATGCGTATGACAGCTTTGATCCAGAAGGTGCCGCACGGGCCGACGGTGATGGATGCCAGAACCGTGTTACACATGGCAACGATGGGCGGGGCGGAAGTGCTGGGGTTGTCCAGAGAGATTGGTAGTCTAGAAGTCGGCAAAAAGGCAGATATGATCCTGCTGGACCTTGATGATTTTCATACGTACCCGTCCTATGAGACCGACATTTACTCCCGTATCGTTTATTCCGCTACCCGTAGCTGTGTGGAAACGGTCATCATTGATGGCAGTATCGTGCTGAACAATCGTAAAATACAAACCATTGACCGCGGCATCGTATTACGAGAGTCGGATAAAAGCATTGCACGGCTAATGAAACGGTTATAGTCGGAACCGTAGAAACAGTTGCCATCGAAACAGTACAGGTGCATGTTGAAAGGCAGAGGGCAGAAAGGGGCAATCCGATGGAAATGCATGATCTGTGTGCCGTTGCCCTTCGGGAAACCCGGAGTGTACTTGCTACTGCGATTAAAGTGGAGGGGCATGCCTATCGCAAACAAGGGGTTTCCATGCTCATAACGGAGGATGGCAGGATGTACGGCAGTATCAGTCCGGGCTGTCTGGAGAATGACCTGCAAGCCAGGGTGAGCCGCGTGCTGGAGATGCAACAACTTGAGCTGGCTAGTTATGATATGCGGCCTGAAGATGACTTTTCCTGGGGAGAAACGATTGGTTGCGGTGGCCTTGTGATTGTTCTGCTTGAGCCGATCTGTGGAGAGCTACGTGACATGATGAAACAGATGCGGCAATGTTTGGATGCGGCATTGGCGGTGTCTCTTTTGAGATCATTTAATGAGGATTACACTAACGTTACGTATAGTTGTTCGAAGGTCGAGTCAGTCAAGTCAGCCGAGCCAGGACAAGAACACTATTTAACTGCAAATGAACAACCTGAATGTTCCAAAAATGATTTGGCTTTGTCCTGTCCTCCTAATCTGGCGGTTAGGAATAATCCTTGGAATCTTCCTCAACATTTCACTTCGCTATATACGCCCAAACCACGTTTGATTATCGTTGGTGCCGGAAATGATGTTGTACCGGTTGCCAGACTGTCTCAATCCGCCGGATTTCGAGTTGTCATCACAGATTGGCGAGAGTCCTTGTGTACGCTTGAACGATTTCCAGATGTGGAACTGGTGCGCGGTTTTCCTCAGGAAGTTTTTCCGCAACTGAACATCAATAAGTACGACTATCTCATCCTGATGAGTCATCAATTCCCCCGTGAACGAGAATGGGTAGAGTTGTTAAAAGGTAGCAACTGCAACTATGCATATCTCGGCATCATGGGTTCACGTACCCGAACAGCTCGTTTGTTCGATGGCTTGCCGCCATTACAACACGTGCATAGTCCGGTTGGTTTGCCTATTGGTGCAGATGGGCCAGAGGAGATCGCGGTCAGTATTGTTGCAGAGTTGATTGCGGCCAGACGTAAGCCGGCGACTGTTAAATCTGCGTTAGTAACCGAAAAAAGGAGCAGTGCTTATGCAAACGACAGGAATCGTTCTGGCGGCTGGCAAGAGCAGCAGACTTGGGCGAGATAAACTATCGGTTATGATGCCGGATGGAAGAGCACTGGCAGCATGGACACTGGAGGCTGCTCTGAATTCCCGGTTGGATCAAATCGTCTGTGTGGTCAAACCAGAGGATAGTCTTGAATGGTTACCTTCCAAATGGCACGAGGTATTCTCTTACACATATAATCCCGAAAAAAGATTGCGTTTTGTATTATGCAACGATTTTGCTGGCGGCATGGCGAACTCCATTCATTGCGGTATATTGACGGCGATGGAGTACAGACCGAAGGGGGTACTGATGCTGATGGCAGACCAGCCTCTGATTACGACAGAGAATATTAATCAGGTCACCGCGGTACTGGATTCTAATCCGCTGTGTGATTATGTTGCGGGTACGGACAATGAAGGGAGTAAACCCCCGGTTGCTTTTCGCTCACATATGTTCGGCCTGTTGCTATCCCTGCATGGAGATGAAGGAGCACGCAAAATGCTCCGTAATCCTAAATACCAAGGGGTACAGGTGTCTTTAAGGCGAGAGAGTTTCTGGGACGCTGATACGGAGTTGCAAGTGCAACAAATTCTTAAATATGCAGAAGAGCGGATGTGGAGGGAAGCCTGAATTTACGCGACTCCTTGCGAACACTGCAAACGATTGGGAACGTAGGGGAAATGAAATGGAGAAATAAAGGAGGGAGAGCCATGGTACTGCCGGGATACGGCTCAGGTGCGCAGCCCTCGGTGTGGCAGCCAGATACGTTACAAGAATTACAAAACATTAGGGAACAGATTGAAGGAACACGGTGTTATGTAGCTGGAGGCACGTTATTGCGAACACAATGGGAGGCTGCATTAAAGGTTTTACCTGAACATTTAGTTAGTTTGGCTTGCATTCCCGAGATCAATGGAATCTCGATCCAAGGGGATGAGATTGTAATTGGAGCCATGACCCGATTAAGAGATTGTGCGGCAGATCCTTTGCTAGGCAAGTTTCCCATTTTGCATCAGGCTATCTTGGCTATAGCAGCTCCTTCTGTTCGAAATCTGGCGACGATTGGCGGGAATATCGCTTCAGGTATAGGGGATACGTTACCGGCGTTACTTGTATATGACGCGGAGCTCCACTGGCTGACCTGTCGCGGTATGGAGACGCAGCACGTGGCATTATGGCTTGAAAATGGACGTGATAGCAAGCTGAATGCAGATGATGTATTAATCTCCATTCATATTCCGTCCAGAAATGCCGCAGTAAATTTAACGTCTTATGATTCTGAACAATACACGTTCGATTCCGAGCTGCCCCTATCCGAACGAAATCATCAAATTTCCTTCTATCGTAAATTAGGCCGTAGAGAGGCATTTACTGCCTCGCTTGTCACTGTAGCTTTTCATGGTGAGGTTAACCCGGATGACGGACGATGGGCAAGCATTGCGATTGCTGCTGGTGGCGGCTCAGGTATGGCGGTGAGGCTGACCGAAACGGAGCAGTGGCTTCGATCAGGAAAAGCGGATGCTTCTCAAGCCGCCGGGCTTGCAATGCAGGCTGCTGCTGAATTTGTATCCTATACGGATGCTTTTGCAAGCGAAAGCTACAGGAGCCAGTCGGCAGGAAATATGCTTGGGGCCGAGCTTTGGCAGGCTTTTCATCCATAGCCGGCAGTATCTGTGAAGCATACAGCATCAAAAGCATCTATACCAAGCAGGGTATTAAGGAATCCCGGAAACCTAGATCGCAACGAAGATAATCGCAATTCAGGCTGGGCTTAAAAAAGGAGCAATGGAAGGGGAGAGACATCATGCTGCTTAACCGGGAACAGAGTGGGAATCGCTGGCATCTGCGGCCGGATGGCCCTCCAAAGGTCACGGGACAGTTGCAGTATCTAACAGATATGTCCTTGCCCGACATGGTCTATGGAAAAGTACTGCGGAGTGCATATCCATATGCACGGCTACTGTCCGTTGATACATCGGAAGCGGAAGCAATGGAGGGTGTATATGCGGTGTTAACGGCCAAGGATGTGTCTGGACTCAACCGCTTTGGAATCGCAATCCCGGATCAGCCCGTCTTCTGTGAAGATGTTGTTCGTTATGTGGGGGATGCGATTGCCGCGGTTGCGGCCGATTCACCTGAACGAGCTTTGCTCGCCATAGAAGCTATTCGCGTACAGTATGACGAGATGGAGCCGCTAGACAGCGCGGATGCAGCACTGGATCCTGGGGCGCCTGAACTGCATCCACATGGTCCAGGCAATGTG
Source organism: Paenibacillus sp. RRE4 (assembly GCF_031844205.1). Taxonomy (NCBI): domain Bacteria; kingdom Bacillati; phylum Bacillota; class Bacilli; order Caryophanales; family Paenibacillaceae; genus Paenibacillus; species Paenibacillus sp. RRE4. Next base: position 2,479,481 of record NZ_JAUZUT010000001.1, on the reverse strand, counting down.
CTTCATCGTACAGAGATCAAACGTGGAGATGCCCAGCAAGCTTTTGCTGCTTGTGCTCATATTGTAACGGAGACTTATTATACGCCAAGACAAATGCATGCGTATATGGAGACAGAGGGAGGCCTGTTTGTGCCTGACGAGATGGGGCGTCTTCATGTCTATGCGGCAACACAGCATGGGTATAAGGATCGCATGCAACTCGCACGTATTATTGGCTGCCCGGAAGAACACATTCGAGTGGTATCTTCACCTATTGGTGGTTCGTTTGGCGGAAAAGATGAATTGAACGTGCAACCTTACGGTGCACTGCTCGCGTTAAAATGCGGCCGCCCTGTTAAAATGCACAACTCGCGTAAAGAATCCGTTCGGGCTGGTTTGAAGCGTCATCCAATGAAGATTGAGATGCAAACGGGTATAAGCCGTGAGGGGATATTGCAGGCACATCGGGTTCGTATTACGGCAGATACCGGTGCGTATGCAACGCTTGGAGCACCCGTATTAAACTTCTGTACCGAGCATTGTATGGGGCCGTATATGATTCCGCATGTGGATGTAGAAGGGGTATCTGTGTATACAAACAATGGATTATCCGGAGAGTTTCGGGGATTCGGAGGCAATCAGGCAATCTTTGCAATGGAAGGTCAGATGGACCGTTTGGCACAGATCATGGATATGGACCCATGGGAGTTTCGACGGCGTAATCTGCGGCAGAAACATGATCCGGGTCCCCTGAACCAGCGCATTCTGCCCACGGATGGACTATATCAAGTATGGGAGGCGCTGGACCGCTCGGAGCTATGGCAGAAAAAACTTCATGTCCAAGAGGAACCGTCACGCCCACCCTGGATCAAGCGAGGAATAGGTGCGGCCATCGCGATGCATGGCGCCGGGCTTGGTTACGGCATACCAGATCCGGCTGGCGGACGCTTGTCGCTGAATGCGGAGGGCAAGATCGAGGTGGCTTTCAGCTACGAGGAATTCGGGCAAGGTCTTGTCGCCACACTGGAGATCATGCTCTGTGATCTGTTCCAGTGCCAACCATCGGACCTGAGCATTGTTATTGGGGATACAGACCGTGTACCCCATAGTGGCTCCAGTACGGCATCCCGTTCCACCACGATGGCCTGGATGGCTTTGCAACGCTTGCAGCACCCGTTCCGTACAAAGCTTCTTAAAGTTGCATCGCAGTTTTCTGGAATTCCAGCAGAGCAACTCATGACAGGACGTGAGGGAATTTGGATGAAATCAGACGATTCCTCTTCAACCTCTGCTCCTCGCTTAGTCATCGCTTATGCGGATCTTGTAAAACAGGACGATGCGCAGGAATGGATTTTTGACACCACCTTTCATTATCCGACTACGCCTGACAATGTCATGGGTGGTCATTACCTCTACACGTATGCCGCTGTAGCCGCAGAGGTGGAGGTCAATACACTGACGGGCGAAAGCAAACTTCTGGATACACGACATATTGTGGCAGCGGGGCCGGTAATCAATCCGATGGGCTATATAGGCCAGATTGAAGGTGGCAGTGTGATGGCTCTTGGATTTACATTAACCGAGGATGCTGTCATGCAGCAGAGCCGTTACGTCACAGCCAATCTGGATACGTATTTAATTCCGACAATCAAGGATATTCATTCGAATCTTGAAGTGGAGGCCATTGAAGATCTGCCTGAAGGAGATGCATTCGGACCTAGAGGAATCGGCGAGATTGGTTCCGTTGCACTTGCCCCTGCAATTACTGCAGCTATACACCAGGCGACAGGTGTATGGGTTACTCAGCTCCCCGTGCCGCGCGAGCAACTCAGCAAGCCGTTGAATGTTCTTTTGCCAGAAGGAGTGAAGCCATCATGAATAATCAGCCTCTTGAACAGACATGGAGCGCTAGAGTGAATGGGCAACTGAGAAAACTGTCCGTTTCTCCCGGAACGCGGCTTGTCGATATCCTTCGGAATCAACTAGAACTAACGGGAACCAAAGTATCCTGTGAGGTCGGACGTTGTGGTGCGTGCATGATTCTCATGAATGGAGAGCCAGTTAATGCCTGCCTCGTGATGGCGTATCAGAGTGAGGGAAGCGACATTACGACCATTGAAGGACTGCACGGTGAGAAAGAGGGAGAGTTGCACCCGATTCAACAAGCTTTTGTGGAAGAAGGCGGATTTCAGTGTGGATACTGCACTCCAGGGATGATTATTTCAACCAAGGCTTTGCTGGACGCGTGTCCTGATCCATCTCAGGAGCAGATTGAAACCGGATTATGCGGTAATCTCTGTCGCTGTACAGGTTATGGGGGAATTATACGCGCGGTAAATAAGGCAAGTGAGCGTTATACAGCCCAAGGAACGGTTGAAACAGCGATGAAAGAAGGTGCAAGCACATCAACAGTAAACATTTTACAAACAGATAATGCTGAAACCTGAATGTCCGAAGAAAGAAAATATCAATTTTTACACAAAATATGGTAATATTAAAAATAATAGAGAATTTCCTGCGAGTGGAGATCAAATGCTACCCGTAGAAAATTCTTATTTTTTTGTGCGGGGTGATTAAAAATGAAGAAAAAACATGTGTTTCTCGGTACAGTGTTAAGTCTGCTTGTGATTATGCTGCTTGTAAACTACATTGAAAATAATGAGGCTGTCGTAAATACGAGTCAGGTTGTCGAAAGTTACGGGGAAGATCATGGAATGTACAATGCAACTGTAACGTTTGATATGATTAAGGCGAAAAAAGCAAGCAACGTTAAGGTTATGGTTGTATACCCGAATGATACGATCGAATATCATGATGTGTCGTCACCTGATGGTCACTACCATTTAAATATAACGAAAAACGTGGAAGAGCTTGCCTCGGACAAAAGCAAAGGCACATTACCCGAATTCCTGATTACTTGGATGTCAGGGGATAAAAAAAGAATAAGCTATGTTTCTTCGAGTGCCAGATGAATGAAGAGGTTCGTTACATAAGCATGACTAGATTATTAAAAAACATAGTGTTTAAAAACATAAATTTAAGCGTTTTCGGAACTTATGTTTGTGAAGTTTTCTTGGGATAGGATAATTATATTGTCCTGATACACATAGTGTTACTTGATTCGTATAACCATATATTTACAATTTTATCCAATCGTGATATGTTTAAATATGAAAGCGCCATCATGATTGGGGTTGTGCACATTTCGCTCTCACATTTCAGATGGAAAGGGAGATGGCAATGAAGTTCCGAATGGAGATGGGAACGAAGAATGGATGGAGGGAGAGGGTTCGGAAAGCATTGGCAATCATGCTGGTCAGTACCTTGTTGTTGGGTATGCTGGCATTGCCTGCACCTGCGCAAGCGGATGCCCCGTTGCTCACGATTGAAGGTGAAGATGCACAATTAACCTCGGATTTGCAAGTGGTAACTCAGATTTACGGACAGCCGAAGCCAGGTTATTCGGGAAGCGGATTTGTCTGGATGCAGGGATCGGGAACGATCACATTAGATGTAACCGTTCCCGAAACGGGGATGTACAGTATTTCCAGCCGTTTTATGCAGGAGCTTAGTATGGATGGCAGACTTCAATACTTGGCAGTGAACGGGGTAACGAAAGGCTCTTACATGCTTCCATATACGACAACATGGTCGGATTATGATTTTGGTTTCCACAAATTAAACAAGGGAAGCAACACAATTCAACTGAAGGCTGGCTGGGGTTATGCATATTTTGATACGTTCACAGTGGATTATGCCGATCTTGATCCGCTAAACGTACAACCTGTGCTTACGGATTCACAGGCTACGCCGGAAACACAGCTTTTGATGAATTATTTAACGGAGGTATACGGACACAAGATCATATCGGGACAACAGGAGATCTATGGAGGAGGGAATGACGGGAATTCTGAGCTGGAGTTTGAGTGGATTCATGATTTGACGGGTAAATATCCGGCCATTCGCGGTTTTGATTTTATGAACTACAACCCGCTGTATGGCTGGGAAGATGGTACAACGGATCGGTTGATCGACTGGGTAAACAACCGCGGAGGCATTGCAACCGCATCTTGGCATATCAATGTGCCGCGTAACTTTACTACGTATCAACTTGGCGATTTTGTCGATTGGAAAGAGGCGACCTACAAACCAACCGAAACGAACTTTGATACCGCAAAGGCTGTCATTCCTGGTACGAAGGAATATCAGTATGTCATGATGACCATTGAAGATCTGGCGGAGCAGCTCCAGATATTACAGGATAACGATGTGCCGGTTATTTTCCGTCCTTACCATGAAGCAGAAGGGAACGGAGGACTGAACGGAGAGGGAGCCTGGTTCTGGTGGGCTTCTGCCGGAGCGGATGTGTATAAGAAGCTGTGGGATATGATCTACACCGAGCTGACTGAAACGTATGACCTGCATAACCTGATCTGGACTTACAACAGCTACGTTTACAGTACTTCACCAGCTTGGTATCCGGGGGATGATCAAGTAGACCTTGTGGGCTTTGACAAATACAATACGATCTACAATCGTTACGATGGATTATCCGGTGTGCCTAACGAGGATGCTATTACGTCCACATTTTATCAGCTTGTTAACTTGACCAATGGCAAAAAAATGGTGGCAATGACAGAGAACGATACCGTTCCAAGCGTGAAAAATCTGACAGAGGAAAAAGCGGGCTGGCTTTATTTCCTTCCGTGGTACGGCGAGCATCTGATGAGCGAAGCATTTAACTATGCTTCCACGTTAAAAACGCTCTATCAAAGCGATTATGTCATTACTCTGGATGAGTTGCCGGATCTGAAGGCGAACCAGCCCAATCCAAGTGCGGTCATCTCACCCGGAAGTGCAACCTTTGATAAGGAAACAAGTCATGCAGAGGATATTACGATTTCGCTTACCTTGAATGGGCATCAGCTTACGGGCATTTCTAAGGGAGGTGTAAATCTGGTTTCCGGCCAGCATTATACGGCATCTGAATCAACAGTGGTGCTGAAGCAAGCCTATCTAACAACACTACCGCTTGGACAAACCAGCCTAACTTTTCACTTCAACAATGGTAAAGATGCTGTTCTTAAGTTGAATGTAATCGATAGTTCCATCGTTGTAGTGCCACCAGACAGCAAGCTAACGATTCAGGCGTATAACGGCAATACGAGTGCTTCGACGAACGGTATCGCACCCAAGTTCAAGCTGATTAATTCCGGGAATACGGCTATTCATCTCAGTGATGTGAAGGTGCGGTATTATTATACGATTGATGGTGAGCAAGCCCAGACTTTCTGGTCAGATTGGGCAAGTGTAGGAAGTGCCAACGTTACCAGTACCTTCATCAAGCTGGACACACCAGTAACTGGCGCTGACTACTATGTTGAACTGGGGTTCACTAGTAACGCCGGGGTGCTGAATCCGGGTGAAAGCGCAGAGATACAAGCTCGGTTTTCTAAAAATAACTGGTCTAATTACAATCAGTCCGATGATTATTCCTTCATGGCAACGGGCAATCAATATGCTAATCACAGCAAAATAACCGGATACGTAAGCGATCAGTTGGTATGGGGTGTGGAACCTTAAACGAAAGCAAGCAAGACCGGGTCAGTATCTCGTTAAACTGATCCGGTCTTGTTTTGTTATGTGTAAAGAAGGAGGCGTATGGATAAAAATCCGAGACTGAAGGGAGTTATGTTTTATTTTAGAAAGCTATACTTATTGGTAGTAAATGTAATTTGTATAAGTGTAATAATGAATTTGTAATCATAACAAATGTTATGTAAACTTATATTTTTCGATATCCTTTATAGATGACATCTATGGTATTAGGGAATGCTAAAGTCCTGATTAATACTAAAATTCACTCTTTTATGAACTGAATTCCGACACAGAAGAGACACTCGATTATTGTGAACAAATTCCATTTTAGTTGAAACTTTTATACACCAGATTATTTCCCGAAAATCGTTTTCGATTCTACTGAAAAATGGGCAGGTCAATCATCTGACTTTTGGCTAAATTGACAGTCAGAGCTAGGGTTACAATACTCCACAAGTTTAGAATGGCAACACAAATTTCCTAATGTTACAGGAGAGAAAAAACGATAATAGAAATTGGAAAAAATATTAATGTTTTAATACAAAAAAAGGAATTTATACATGCTTTAATGCTACTCCTAAATCAGGTTGAATTGTTCGGATTAATAAATAGAAATATAAGGGAAATCTAATGAAAAAGCTGATGCTAAGCTATTTATAGATTGATTTGATATGGATTTGCGATAGATTTTCAGATGATCTTCACGTTATGCTGTGGGAAATCAGAAAGGAAGTGGCAACCATGGAACGCGAACTGGCGTTGGAAATTGTCCGAGTAACAGAATTGGCAGCTTTAGCTTCAGCTCCTTGGATGGGAAGAGGCGACAAGAATAGTGCAGACGAAGCGGCTACTTTAGCCATGCGTGCCATGTTCGATTCCGTGTCCATTCGAGGCACGGTCGTAATTGGGGAAGGGGAGATGGATGAAGCCCCAATGTTGTACATCGGTGAAGAAGTCGGCAATGCGGAGGGACCGGAGGTTGACGTCGCTGTTGATCCTCTGGAAGGTACAGATATTGTTGCTAAAGGTCTGAACAATGCATTATCGGTCATTGCGGTGGCGGGAAAAGGAAATCTGCTCCACGCTCCGGACATGTATATGGAGAAGCTGGCCGTTGGTCCAGCACTGGTAGGCAAAGTCAGCATTGAAGATCCAATTGAGGTGACTCTGGAAAAAGCGGCGGCTGCGCTAAATAAAAATATCTCTGATCTCACGGTCATGATCCTTGATCGTGTACGGCATGAGAGCACGATCAAAGCGCTTCGCAAAGTTGGCGTGCGGATCAAATTCCTTAGTGACGGCGACGTTGCAGGAGCGATGGCTCCGGCTTTCCCTGAAGCGGGTATTGACCTGTATGTTGGATCAGGTGGTGCCCCTGAAGGCGTGCTGGCTGCAGCAGCCTTGTCCTGCCTCGGAGGAGAGATTCAAGGCCGTTTGATGCCAGCCAATGCAGATGAATTCCAGCGCTGCTTGCAGATGGGAATTGATAACCCTTACAAAGTGTTGACGATGGAAGACATGATCGGTACAGAGGACGTTATTTTTGCCGCAACGGGAGTAACGCCTGGTGAAATTCTTGGCGGCGTGCGTTATCTTGCAGATGACCGGGCGGAGACAGATTCGATTGTCATGCGTGCCAAAACGAAAACCATTCGTTTTATTCGTTCCCTGCATTTCCTGCCGAACAAAGAGGTGTTGCATAAGGTTCGTAAGCTTCAGGCTTCCTCCGAGCCATCAGATCGCATGATCCGGAAATTGACTAAAGAGATGGAACAGGCTGAATTCAGTCAGTCTGCCAAGGAAACAAGCGTAATTACAAAAGGTTAAAATGTTTACTTCATCTATATATTAGAATCATAGAACGCACTTGTGCGCTACATTATTGACAAATAAGAATGAGGAAAAAGCTGAATCCCGAATTCCTCATTCTTTTTGTTGTTTTTGCATTGACAACGGTTACATGTCATGAGAAAATGTACGCGCGTACATAAATATATGTTCTCGATAAATTTTTTGATATTTTCGTGCACATTTCATCTGAAGGAGGTGAAGGACATGGCTTCTCGCAGAGAAGTCGCTGAGCTTGCGGGAGTTTCCGAAGCGACGGTGTCCAGAGTTTTAAACGGAGTTGGACCCATCAGGGAAGAGACTCGCCGCAGGGTACTTGAAGCATCCGAGCGGCTAGGCTATGTACCCAGTGCACTTGCTCGCAGCTTTGCCAGAAGTAGGAGCGGCAATTTGGGCGTTGTGTTGCCGTATGTTCCGAAGGCACATCTGTTTTCAGCCTATTTTTTCTCGGAAATGTTAAGTGGTATCGGAAGCAAAGCGAGAGACAACGGCCTTGATCTGCTGGTCATGTTTCAAACCGCAGGTGAGGCCATGAATTATACCGATCTGTTTCGCAGACAAAAAATTGATGCCTGTATCATTCTTGGTGCGAGACATGATCAGGATGAGCTGGCGGCCATGCAGCAGCTGGATCGGGAAGGGCACCCGTTTTGCGTCATGAATCAGCATTTTGCAAGTGAGTCGTTCATGGAAGTGGATGCTGATCATGTGGAGGGAAGCAGACTTGCGATACGTCATCTCACCGATCAGGGACATCGTAGAATCGCCTTTTTGAATGGACCCGACAGCTATTCGAACAGTCAGGATCGATTGGAGGGTGTGCGATTGGGGCTGCATGAGGCGGGCATGGAGCTGGATTCTAGTCTGTTATTTGAAGGCAACTACAGCAGGCGTAGCGGCATTGAGGCGTCAGCTTCAATAGCTGATCGTTTGCATGAGATTGATGCGGTATTTGCAGCGAATGACAGGATGGCCATTGGTGTGATGCATGGCTTGCGGGAACGAGGCGTACGTACCCAGGATTTTCCGGCATTTGTAGGCTACGATGACTCGGATGCGGCCGAGATGGCAGTTCCAGCACTGAGTAGCGTGAGAGTTCCCTTTTTCGAGATGGGGGAGCTTGCTGTATCCAAACTGATGCAAGGTACAAATGGCATATCCGATGCGCGAGGTCCGAAAGGGTATCATTCCACAGTGACTTTTGATTCGTTACGCACTCTTTTACCAACGGAATTGATTATTCGTGCCTCTTCCCACCGTCGTATTGAAGAGTAGATGGAGCTAGAAACTGCTGATTTATTACTTCTGAAGTCTGCCATTTATCATGAAACGTTATTTTCATTCTATTAAATGTTTTTTTACATTCTATTAAGGGAGGAAATGATTATGTCAAAGCATCTTCGCGTAGGAATGGTTGGATACAAATTTATGGGGAAGGCCCATAGTAATGCCTATCGCAGTCTGCCCATGTTTTTCCCGTCTGCACCGCTACAGCCTGAAATGTCAGTCATCTGCGGTCGAAATGAGCAGGGAGTTCAGGCGGCGGCTAACCAATTTGGTTGGGATGAGAGTGTCACGGATTGGCGTGAGTTGGTGAAGCGGGATGACATTGATCTCATTGATATTAACGCTCCAAGTGATGCTCACAAAGAAATTGCGCTGGAGGCGGCACGTCAAGGCAAGCACTTGTTCTGTGAAAAACCACTTGCGCTTTCGTTAGCTGACTCCCGCGAGATGCTTCAGGCTGCAGAAAAAGCTGGTATAACCCATATGGTTGGCTTCAACTATCGTTTCTCCCCGGCTGTTCAGCTGGCAAAGGATCTGATCGAAAGCGGACGTTTAGGCAAAATCTATCATTTCCGTGCGTTTTTCCTTCAGGATTGGATTCTGGACCCGAACTTCCCGCTCGTATGGCGTCTGCAAAAAGAAGTCGCAGGTTCCGGCTCACACGGTGATCTCGGTGCTCACTTGATTGACCTCGCTCGTTTCCTCGTTGGTGAATTCCAGGAGGTTATTGGCATGAGTGAAACGTTCATCAAAGAGCGTCCGCTCGCTTCCGAGATGACGGGTCTTAGTGCAAAAGGCAGTTCGAGTGCGGATGCACCAAAAGGTGAGGTAACCGTGGATGACGCTACGTTGTTCCTGGCGCGCTTTGCAAGCGGAGCACTTGGCAGTTTTGAAGCTACACGTTTCGCAGCCGGGCATCGTAGCACAAACTCTTTTGAGATTAACGGTAGCTTGGGTAGTGTGCGGTTTGACTTTGAACGTATGAATGAACTGGAAGTGTATTTTACCCAAGACGACGAGGATGTACAGGGTTTCCGCCGCGTACTGGCTACCGACCCTGCGCATAAATATGCCGAGGCTTGGTGGCCTGCCGGACATACGATCGGTTTTGAACACACGTTTACACATGAGATGTTGGAGCTTGTAACCGCTATATCGGAAGGCCGTCAGCCATCGCCAAACTTCCATGACGGGGTGGCCTGCCAAGCCGTACTTGAAGCCGTAGAACGTTCGGTAACGGAGCGCCGCTGGGTAACTCTTGAAGAGATGTAACGATGTAATAAAGCGATACGGAAGAGATAAGGTTAGAAGACAAAAACAGAGAATATTGAATGAATCGAAAGCGAGGATCTAGCGATGAAAAAAGCACTGATTGTATGGGGCGGCTGGGATGGACATGAGCCGGAGCAAGTAGCCGCGATTTTTGAGCGTATTTTGAAGGAAGAGCAGTTCGAAGTCGAAGTCTCTGACACTTTGGAGTCGTATGCGGACGCAGAGAAATTGCTCGGTCTGGATCTGATTGTGCCTCTATGGACAATGGGGCAGATTGAGCAGGAACTGGTGAATAACGTTTCAGCGGCTGTGCAGAGCGGTGTCGGCCTTGCAGGTCTGCATGGCGGGATGTGTGACGCATTCCGTAACAACGTAGACTGGCAGTTTATGACGGGCGGACAGTGGGTGGCTCATCCAGGCAACGATGGAGTGGAATACATGGTGAATATGAAGCGTGGCTCCAGTCCGCTTTTCGAACATATTGAAGATTTTCAGGTGAAAAGTGAGCAGTATTACCTGCACGTGGACCCGGCTGTGGAAGTGCTGGCAACCACCCGTTTCCCGATTGTATCCGGGCCTCACGCCGCCAATGGGCCTGTAGATATGCCTGTAGCGTGGACGAAGCGCTGGGGTGCAGGACGTGTATTTTACAATTCACTGGGACACCATGCAGACATCGTAGATATGAAGCCCGTAACCGAGATGATGCGTAGCGGTTTCCTCTGGACAGCCGCAGGTAAGGAACTGGCGAAGAGCCGCAAAACCGATGCGGCGACAGAGGTATACACAGGTATGGCAGACAACCAGACCTAATGTTTTACAGTTCAATATACTAGTTAGTTTGTAAGTTCGTAATTTCGTACTCACACGACATCCATAAGAGAACTTTAAACACATATCAGATCCACGGCGAAGGGAGCAAGGGCATGAAAACAATGAAAGTAGGTATTATCGGCTGTGGTAAAATCAGCGGCATCTATATGGAGAACTGCCACCGTTTCGAGGTGCTTGAGCTGGTTGCGGTTGCCGACCTGGATCGGAATCGGGCAGAGGAGCAAGCTGCTGCATACAACGTTCCTAACGTATACACTGTGGACGAAATGTTTGCGAGTCCCGAGATCGAGCTGATCATCAATCTGACGATTCCTGCCGTGCATGCCGAAGTATGCATACGTGCGCTGGAATCGGGCAAACACGTTTATGTCGAAAAACCGCTCGCGGTTACCCGTGAAGAAGGGCAGGCTGTACTTGAAACAGCCAAACGCAAAGGCCTTCTTGTAGGTTGTGCACCTGAAACCTTCTTCGGTTCAGGCATCCAGACAGCACTGCAGCTCGTAGAGGACGGTATTATCGGGAAGCCGGTAGCGGCAACGGCCTTCATGATGAGCCGGGGACATGAGTTCTGGCATCCTGATCCCGAATTCTATTATGCAAGCGGCGGAGGGCCGATGTTTGATATGGGGCCTTATTATTTGACCGCGCTTGTTCAATTGCTGGGACCCATTAAGTCCATTGCGGGAATGACGGGTAAAGCGATGACAGAACGAACCATTACGAGTGAGAAAAAGAGAGGCCAGATCATCCCCGTTGACATTCCAACCCATGTCACCGGTCTGCTCCAATTTGAGCAGGGAGCCATCGGTACACTGATTACAAGCTTTGATGTATTTGGTGGAAGTGCATTACCTCCGATTGAGATTTACGGCACACATGGCACACTGCAGGTCCCTGACCCGAACACCTTTGGTGGCCCAGTTCGTTATCGTTTGCTGGGTGAGCATGAATGGACAGAAGCTCCGCTCCTTCCAGGGTACCAGGAAAATACGCGCGGCATCGGCGTGGCGGATATGGCGTATGCCGTTCAAAGCGGCCGCGCACATCGGGCAAGCGGCGAGCTCGCCTACCACGTACTTGAAGCCATGTGGGCTTTCCATGACTCTTCGGATGAGCAGACCTTTTACAAGATGCAGAGCACATGTCGGCGTCCAGCGGCGTTGCCAGTGAACCTGCCACTATATACGCTGGATCAGTAAGAAGGGTACAACTTCTAACCAGCATGACAGAAATAAACAGCCTCTTTCCAAGAAACTGGTAAAGAGGCTGTTTTGTATAGCAAGAGTATCGTGTGCAAGTGTATAATGCAAATTTACCGTTGTTTGATCTGACATTTAGCAGAATGTATCTATAATCAAGGCTCAAATCCAGCCTGACTAATATAGATCTCCTGTTCTGCAAAATGCATCTGCATTTGCTTTACAACCATTTTGTAAGCATCCGGTCGATACCAGTGCTGCATCCCGATCTCCTGGTAAAGAGCCTCCATCCCAAGTCTCCGTGTGCGCTTGCCTTCGCTGCCGTCACCCATGAAATAGTCATCAATACACACGCGCTGAACAAGCGGCCTCAGAGTAGACGCAAACTGTTCACTGCTTGGCAATACAGGCGCAATGGCTACTTGAGTCGGAATACCAGCTTCACGTAGTTGTTTAAGCGCACGTAAGCGACCTGCTATAGGTGGCGCAGAGGGGGTAAAGTGCTTCCTGATATCGTCTTGATCTGTCTCAACGGTCATGCTTACTCGCACGCGTTCACCAAGCTTCTGCAGCACATCGATATCACGAGTAACAAGCGGACTCCGGGTCTGCACCAAGATAAAATCCGGCGGTTCGATCAGCATCGTTTCCAGCAACGAACGTGTAATTTGTTCCTGCGCTTCGACGGGTTGATAAGGGTCGGTGCTGGACGACATGAATATCGTTACTTTTCCTTTCTTACGGGCTCGTTGCAATTCTTTGGCGAGAATACCGGAGGCTTCTTTTTTCACATCTACCCAGCTTCCCCAGTCTTCCTTACGAAATAAGTTGACAGGCATCTGTCTAACGTAACAGTAGGAACATCCGAAGGTGCAACCGGTATAGGGATTCAAGGTGTGGGTGTACCCGTTCAGGAAGCCAGTGCCTTTGTTTAATAACGTTTTAGGAATTTTATAAGCCAATTGAGTCTTCATGAACTTTCATGCCTTTCCCTGTAATATGCAGGAGTATATCCGGTGTGTTTACGAAAAACGGAAATGAAATATGCCGGATTCGATATCCCTACTTGGCGTGCGATTTCGTTGACGGTGAGACGTGTACGTTTAAGAAGGGTTTGCGCTTCGCTGATACGTTTCGCTTGGATATATTGAACAGGGGTTTGACCCGTAATGCGTTTGAACACTCTATGCAGATGGTACGGACTCCCATGGCTTACAGCAGCAAGTACATCAAGCGCTAACGGTTCGGCGTAGTGTTTATCAATATATTCGGTAACCCCGTGTATCCACTCCTGGTCTGGCACGTGTTCTCCTGTAGGTTTACAGCGTTTGCACGGTCTGAATTTGTGAGCCAGCGCTTGTTCGGCATTTTGAAAAATCAGGACATTGTCCGATTTCGGCGCTCTTGATTTGCATGAGGGACGACAGAAAATACCGGTTGTTTGTACAGCGTAGAAAAACGTACCATCGTACGTGTGATCATTCTGGATTATTGCATTCCAGTATTCATGGGGAATCCACGAAGGCAGGGTATTCTGTTGCTCTGTAGGTTTCATAAGGTTCACCTCTGCTTTAATTATACCCTGCACGGTCGGGGAATGACGAAGTTTTGAATTGAAATCGCAAGATCTCAATATTGAGCAGTTACGAAGTTCGTAAGGAATGTTCCAAGCTTACTCCTTGATGTTTTCAATTCTCAGAGCTGATCTAAGAGGCGGGTTGGAATCATTTTGGTTAATGTCAGCAGTGACTCTCACTTTTTGTCCAACTTCAATCGAATCATAGTTTTCTTTATCGAGGTAATAATATGCAGCCTCTTGATCTTGTCCTAGTTCTGCAAATTTCTCGGGATTTCCATTTTCCAAATCTTCCTTACTTATATTTTGGAGCATAAGAAATCTGTACGTATCATTCTTAACTTCTTTATAAACCACAGTACCCTCGTAAATTGGATAATTTATTTGTTCTTCTTTCTTAGAGCAGCCTGTAAATACAATCATACTAATAAGAATAAATAGCATTACTTTTTTCATGAGAGACCTCCGTAAGCGGGATAAGAAGCTGTTATAATCTAGCTTAATCAATAGATCAATCCAGCAACAGCAAACGAACAAACACCTGCTAAAGTAGACCATTTAGCAACTTTCTTCTTTATTTCACGATCTTCCCTAGATTCTGAATGAAAATTACCTCTTTGTTGATAACCCGTTGTCCATGCTCCAATGCAAACTCCAGAAACAAAAATGAGAATGATCCCTAGATAAATAAAATAATTCATATTGCATCTCCTTCCTAAATACCCTAATTCTTATTTAGAACGTTTTTTTAAGGGAAACGTTGCAATAGAATTAACTAAGTTCTATTCGCGTTAGCCCCCAGAACTAACAAAGCTAAGCCTAATGAAGTATAGCTTCTACCCAGAACACTGCGATGAACAGATTTAACTGAAATTGTGAAAAATACATGGGATTCAATCTCTCAGTACTAGGTGAGACAAGCTCTTTCTTCATTCCTGCTGAAATATACGCTACAATACAAAGGATAGGTCATCTATACGAGTTGAACTGAACATTTCTCCGCTTGTATAGCATTGATCGTTCTAATCTTCTGAATCAATAACAAATAACAAACATCAGTCATAAACGAAAGAGGTAGATAGACATGGTTCGATTCGGTGTAGTAGGTACCAACTGGATTACGGAAAGGTTGCTGGAATCTGCACTTCAAGTGCAAGGGTTCGAGCTTACTGCGGTATATTCGCGGACAGAGGATAAGGCTAACGCATTTGCAGATCGGTATGATGCAGTCTATCGTTTTACGGATTTGGAAGAAATGGCAGCGAGTGATGCGCTGGATGCGGTATATATTGCCACGCCGAATACACTGCATGCACAGCAGGCGGAGCTTTTTCTGAGAAATGGCAAGCATGTACTGTGCGAGAAACCTCTGGCGGCTAATGTGGCAGAAGTACACAGCATGTTCGAGACAGCGCGTAAGCATGATGTGCTGCTGATGGAAGCGATGAAGTCAACGCTCGTTCCGGTGTTTAAAAGTGTAGAGAAGCATGTGCCCAAAATCGGCCCTGTTCGCAAGTACATAGCGGGTTATTCGCAGTATTCTTCGCGTTATGACAAGTATAAGGAAGGGATCGTGTTAAACGCCTTCAAGCCTGAGCTCGCTAATGGGGCGTTAATGGATCTGGGTGTGTATTGTCTATACCCGCTCATCACGCTATTTGGAGCACCTAAACAGGTTCAAGCCCAGGCGATGATGCTGGAATCCGGTGTCGACGGGCAAGGAAGTGTGTTGCTGAATTATGATGGAATGGATGCAGTTGTTACGTACTCCAAAATCGCGAATTCACATGTATCTAGCGAAATTATGGGCGAGCGCGGAAGTATCATCATCGATAAGATTGGATCGCCTGAACATGCAGAGATTCGTTATAATGACGGTACGATTGAGGTACTGACGGTGGAACAGCCGCATCCCGCGATGTATTATGAAGTGGAGGAGTTCGTGAATCTGGTGCAGCAAGGAAAATTAGAATCCGCTATGAACACGTACGAACGCTCCCATCAGACGATGCAGGTCATGGATCAGATCAGGCAACAGATTGGTCTTGTTTTTCCTAATGATTAAACGAGAGATTTGATATGAGAGGAAGTAAAAGAGATGAGCCGAGAAGAGCAGAGGATTGAGAATAATCAGCAGAGCAGAGAAGAACGGGAACGTTTGAAAGACAGCTTAAGCATGAAGATGAAGCACAGCAAACAGATGCATCAGCAAGAAGAGAGCGGTCTGGAGCTATCCCAGATTGTTTTTATAGGAAGAACGTTTGATGAATACATGAGTATGTTTGATCTGACCAGGGAGGAACTAGCAGGCCAGAACATCCTGGATTGCCCTGGAGGTGCTTGTTCGTTCAGTAGTCAGGCTCGGAAGCTTGGGGCTTATGCTGTTGCGGCAGATATCGTTTACCAGTATGGCAGGAATGAACTTGAAACGAAGGGCCTTCAGGACATTGAACATACGATGAAACAGATCCATGCTGTTCAAGGGAAGTACATGTGGGATCGATTTGGAACAATCGAAGGGTTGAGGGAAGAACGATTGCGTGCGATTACGGATTGTGTGGAAGATATGAGGCATCATCCTGATAGTTATGTGGTTACTGAACTACCTGATCTCCCTTTTAAAGAAGAGCAGTTTGATTTGACCTTATCCGCACATTTCTTATTTACCTATGCAGATCGGTTGGATTTTGATTTCCATGTTGGAACGTTGCTGGAGATGCTACGTGTCACAAGGCATGAAGTACGTATTTTTCCGACGGTAGATCTGTCAGGCAAGCGTTATGAATATATGGATGAACTGATGATGTTTTTGGAAAATAAGGGCTATCTTCTATCTGAAGTTAGAACGTCATATGAATTTCAGCGTAATGCTCATACGATGCTTCGGATAAGAAAGCCTTCACTTTAGACAGATACGATTGGAGGGAAACGAGATGAAGAAGGTTCTTATTCTTGGAGGTACACGTTTCTTCGGAAAACGACTTGCGGATCATTTGATCTGGGAGGGGGAGTCCGAGATCACGATCGCGACTCGTGGACAGACGGAGGTTGATTTTGGAGCGGAAGTGAAGCGCATCCGGATGGATCGGGAAGACCCTCTGTCTGTAACAGAGGCTGCACAGTCGGATGAGTGGGATGTCGTCTACGATAATATCTGTTACTCTCCCAATGAAGCCAAGGCTGCTTGTGAAGCATTTGCGGGACGAACCAAAAGATATGTGTTAACCTCTACACTTTCGGTGTATGGAGAACCAAGAGAAGGTTTTGTGGAAACGGATTTTGATCCGTATGCGTATCCGCTGCAGTACGGCAACAAGGAGGACTTTGCTTACGGTGAAGGCAAACGGCTTGCCGAAGCTGTGTTTTTCCAAACGGCGTCCTTCCCGGTAGCAGCCATGCGTATCCCTATTGTACTTGGTATGGATGATTATACGAGAAGGCTTCATTTTCATATCAAACACGTACAGCAAGGAAAACCGATAGGTATGCCGAATCCAGATGCCGAGATTGGGTTTATTCATTCAACGGAAGCGGCAAGGTTCCTTGCCTGGCTTGGTAATGTGTCGTTAATTGGACCTGTGAATGCTGCGTCGAAGGGGGCGATTACTCTCACGGCGATGATGCAGCTAATCGAAACGGTGACGGGCATGCAGGCTCAGATTCTGAAGCAAACCGTGGACGAAGATATGTCGCCTTTCGGAGTGCAGCAATCATGGACGATGGACACATCCAAAGCAGAGCATGCAGGGTATACGTTTGAAGAGCTTATGGACTGGTTTCCGGGTCTTGTGCGAGAGATCGCTCTTGCGCTACAGTCGGAACGATAATCACGCTATGGGATGCACTTATCCGTTATAAGTGAGCTGATAGAGATATGCTTGTTATTCAACTAAAAGCTTAAATTGATCAGGCAAAAAAACAGGATGACCAGAGATATGATCTCGGGCAGGTCCTGTTTTTTGTCTTTTTTCTCGTGTATATATCACATATATAAATTAAACTTTTCTTTTACACATAAACGAAGAGGGCAGAAAAATCCGGGGATAACAGCTACCCTCAAGGTTATTCTGTCATCGGCGTGGAACTGCGTAAAATCTCTACTTCAATTTGTATAACATCAATTAGTAGGCGGAACAGAAGCGGATGTACGTATTCGTAGCTCGGAAGATAGGATCATATTTTCAGCGTCAGATGACAGTTTCCCTTCAATCCGGTCTATCAGCATATTCATTCCTTGATATCCGAATTCATAAGCAGGTTGTGCAATGACGGTCAGAAAAGGATCAGAGGCGGAAGCCAGATCAAGGTCATCGAAACAAACGACAGAGATATCCTCGGGTACTCTGATTCCTCGTTTGCGCAGCAGACGGATCACTCCAATCGCCAGCATGTTGTTTGCCGCAAAAATAGCTGTAGGTTGCTGTGACCTAGAGAGCAAACGTTCCAATCCTTCATCATCACTAAAATCACGATAGCTTGTACGAAGTATAAGTGAAGGATCAGGTGTAATCCCTGCTTCCTGCAGTCCTTCGATATAACCATCTTCACGCAGTCTGGCAGTCGAAACTTCAGAAGAACCGTTGACCAGTGCAATGTGCTCGTGTCCAAGTTGAATAAGGTAACGTATAAGCTCTATTGCGCCTTCTCGGCTGTCTCCGGCAATCACATCTGAAGTGATACCGGGCACGGTTCGATCCAAAAACACAAATGGAATGTTTCGAGCCTGCAACTGTTGCAGATGGGGAAGAGAGCGATCTCCTGCAGGTGCAAAGAGCACGCCATCTACCCGTGTCGACAGGATCGCCTCCACGTAATCTTTTTCTTTTCGATAATCCTCGTCACTGTTGCCAAATAAAACACGATAACCCCGAAGATGCGCGGCATCCTCCGCTCCACGGGCCAGCGTTGTATAGAAAGGGTTGGTAATGTCCGTAATTAGCAAAGACACCATATGAGTTCGCTGCAACACCAGACTTCGTGCATTGGAGTTAGGAATGTAGCCCAGTTCATCGATGACCTGTTGCACACGTTCACGTGTAGCCGTGCTGATGCGACCTGTGCGATTAATGACTTTGGAGACAGTCATCGCAGAGACATTTGCTTTTTTGGCAATATCATAGATTGTAATCAAATGGAATCGAACCTTTCCACAGCATAGTCCTTTCATTTTAAAGGATAATGGTAATTGACAGCAACATAGGAGCGTGGTAAGTTAGGGTTACCGATAACCCAAAAGGTCATTCTATGGTCTTAACTGGTCTTTAAATTGCTGGATTAAGCTCCATAAGCTCTATTTCAATCCGTTTTAAGTAAAGTTAAGATAATCGTTTTCTAAGTTGTTTCTCGAATAACAATCTCTATAAATTTATTTATTTACTCAACAAAGTGACCGTTCTCGTTATTTTCATGATGGTTTCATTGTCCACCAAGGTACAGTGAATGACATTGGATGATGATTAATGAGAGTGGTTTATTTTTTAAAAATTATGTAAACGTATTCAATCATTCAACGCGTGTGGTTATCGGCAAATATTCACCCGTAATGTAATCTGATGTCTTTTTCCTTTGTTGCTCATCGTTCAGTCAGAATATTCTCAATTCCACATGCATTTATTGAAATGCACTAAAAGGAGGACGTTCTCGCATGACTCATCAGGATTATCGTTATCAACAGGCTTTTCCTAAGATTGGTATTCGTCCCACAATAGATGGCAGACGCAAGGGTGTGCGTGAGTCGTTGGAAGAGCAAACGATGCGCATGGCAACGTCGGTAGCTGAGTTGATCTCATCCGAACTTCGGTATGCCGATGGTTCTCCAGTCGAATGCGTGGTCGCGGAGACCTGTATCGGCGGTGTTGCTGAAGCCGCCGCCGCCGCGGCGTTGTTCAGCCGTTCGAATGTTGGTGTAACGATTACGGTAACGCCTTGCTGGTGTTATGGTACGGAAACGATGGATATGTCACCGTCTATACCAACGGCCATCTGGGGCTTTAATGGCACAGAGCGACCGGGAGCCGTATATTTGGCTGCCGTGCTGTCTGCACATGCACAGAAAGGGATTCCTGCGTTCGGCATCTATGGTGAAGATGTTCAGGACGGCGGTGATACTAGCATTCCAGATGATGTGCGTGACAAGCTACTCCGGTTCAGCCGTGCTGGACTTGCGGCGGCCACAATGAAGGGGCAGGCATATTTGTCCATTGGCTCCGTGTCGATGGGGATTGCAGGTTCCATCGTCAATGATTCTTTTTTCCAAGAATATCTGGGCATGCGAAACGAATATGTGGATATGAGCGAATTGACGCGGCGGATTGAAGAAGAAATTTACGATCCTGAAGAATACGAGCGGGCACTAGCCTGGGTGAAGGAAAATTGCATTGAAGGACCGGATAACAATCCCGAGCATCTTCAGTCTGATCGAAAACGTAAAGACGACGAATGGAAGACCGTTGTTAAAATGACCCAAATCGTACGTGATCTGATGGCTGGCAATCCGAAACTTGCTACGCTTGGATATGAAGAAGAGGCCATGGGCCATCATGCCATTGTTTCCGGTTTCCAGGGCCAGCGGCAATGGACGGATCATGCGCCTAATGGAGATTTTCTGGAATCTATATTGAACTCCACGTTCGATTGGAATGGTAAACGCGCACCCTATCTTGTGGCAACGGAGAATGACAGTTTAAACGGTGTATCCATGTTGTTTGGTTCACTATTGACACATACGGCCCAGATTTTTGCGGATGTCCGCACGTATTGGAGCCCTGGTTCGGTGAAACGTGTGACTGGACATCAACTGGAAGGGCACGGGACAGCGGGAATTCTGCATCTGATCAATTCCGGCTCTGCTGCCCTTGATGGGACTGGGGAGCAAACGAGTGATGGCAAGCCTGTGCTCAAACCTTTTTGGAAAATTACGGATGAAGAAGTCCAAAGTTGCCTGAAAGCGACTTCATGGAGACCGGCATCCGTTGAGTATTTCCGGGGGGGAGGCTACTCGGCTGACTTTTTGACCAAAGGCGGTATGCCTGTAACCATGACCCGTCTGAATCTCGTTAAGGGATTGGGGCCCGTGCTACAGATTGCCCAAGGTTACACGGTGGATCTGCCAGAGCATGTTCATGACACGCTGGATCAGCGCACCGATCCCACATGGCCATCGACCTGGTTTGCTCCAATTCTTACGGGTTCGGGAGCATTTACTTCGGTTTATGAGGTGATGAATCAATGGGGAGCGAACCATGGATCCATCTGTTATGGACATATCGGTGCAGATTTGATTACCTTAGCATCAATGCTGCGCATACCCGTAAATATGCACAATGTACCTCAGACAGAAATTTTCCGTCCACGTGCATGGGGATTGTTTGGCACAAGTGAGCCGGAAAGTGCGGATTATCGCGCTTGTCATGTATTCGGACCGTTGTATCGTTGAGTTGCCGAATTAAGGAGGCTTTCATATGAGCAATCAGGCTACATATGTGCTTGCTGCTGATTTCGGTGCTGGAAGTGGTCGAGTCGTACGGGGCGCTCTGGATGGACGCAGACTGACGCTACATGAGGTTCATCGCTTTCCTAATGAGCCGGTTCAGCTTCGGGGTGAATTGTACTGGGATTTCCTTCGTTTATTTTACGAGCTGAAACAAGGGATACGGAAAGGCACTGAAGGGATGGCGGGACAAATAACATCCATTGCGGTGGATACCTGGGGCGTGGATTATGGACTGATTGACTGTGCGGGAAGATTACGTAGGAATCCGCGTCATTATCGTGATACACGTCATGCGAAATCGATGAACGATGTGCTTCAGATGGTCAGTGAACAAGAGCTATATGCGATGTCAGGTGTGCTACCTCAGCAGATCAATACGATATTTCAGTTATTCGGTGAACTTCAGGACAGTAAGATCCATTCTCAAGATAGTATAATGAATCCGGATGCTGATACACGTCTATTATTCCTGCCGGACCTATTTAACTATTATCTGTCTGGCGAGCAAGCATGCGAGTATACGATAGCAAGCACAAGTGGTTTGTTGCATAGCGGGGAAGTGAAATGGAATGAACCATTATTGAGCCGCCTCGGTTTACCTGTGTCGTTATTTCCACGATTGGTACACTCAGGCACTGTACTAGGCCATTTATCAGACGATCTGGTTAGAGAACTACACACCGGTCCCATGAAAGTTGTTTCCGTGGGATCACATGATACGGCTTCAGCACTTGCGGCGATCCCGGCGACTGAATCGAACTATGCATTTATTAGCTGTGGAACTTGGTCCCTTATGGGGGTGGAACGTGATTCACCTGTGTTAAGTGTGCAGGCTCTTGAACTTGGATTTACGAATGAAGGAACCGTGAGCGGTAAGGTGAGAACGCTGAAAAATCGTTCAGGTCTGTGGTTGCTTCAGGAGTGTAAACGCCAGTGGGAACGGGAAAATCGAATATACTCCCACGAAGAGTTAGTCCAGCTTGCTGTATCAGCAGGTGCGCATCAATCGGTGGTATCGCCGGGAGATGATGTTTTTATGAGCCCAGGCGATATGCCTAAACGAATCAGGCAATATTGCGAGCGCACGTTCCAACCGGTTCCCGAATCCGTTGGAGCCATCGTTCGCTGTATATTGGAAAATCTGGCACTGGAGTTCAGGCAAACGCTGGATGAGCTTGAACAGATTACAGGCGTAAGGCCTCCTGTGATTCATATGGTTGGCGGTGGTGTCCACAATCGCCTGCTCTGTCAGTTTACGGCTAACGCCACGGGAGTTCCGGTAATTGCTGGCCCCGTTGAGGCATCTTCGGCGGGCAATTGCCTGCTTCAATATGTGGCTCTTGGTGAAGTAGGTGGTTTGCCCGAGATCCGTGACATTGTATCGGCCTCCTTCGATACGGAGATGTATACACCTCAGGATTCAGAGTGCTGGCAGGAAGCATATGGAAGGTACCGGCAATACAACCAACGGAAACAACACCAGCAATAAAGGAGTGGGAGAAACATGTCTGAACAGCAGATTAGAGAAGAACTAACCAAATATGCCCGTAAGGCAGTAACTCAAGGACTTGTTGTCGGGCCGGGAGGTAACATTAGTGCACGCTCAGGCAATACGATACTTTTATCTCCAAGCGGGTTCGCGCTAGAGGAACTGGAGCCGGATGAATGGATCGCGATTGATATGGAGACAGGAGAGACACAAGCAGGAGCCAGCCGTCCTTCGTCTGAAGTGCTCATGCATCTGTTCAGCTATCGTGCTAACCCGGATATTCAAGCAATCGTGCATACGCATCCGGCTTATACGATAGCCCTCAGTCTTGTTTTTGAGCATCTTCCGCACCTGTTTCCGGATCAGTCCGCCCTAGTTGGAGATATCGGATTTGTGCCTTACTTACTGCCAACGACCAAGCTTCTCGCCGATGCCGTTGCTGCTAAGGTGACCGAACATGCTGCGCTTATTCTCGTCAATCACGGTCTGGTTACGACAGGTAAAAATCTGCGCGAAGCCTATTACCGTACACAAGTGGTAGAAGAAAGTGCCAAGGTATATATGATTGCCAAGGCCGCAGGCGAACCTAAAATTTTGACGGATGCAGAATATAAAGAGATTCAATCCCTTGAAAGCGAAGCTTATCGAGTTCAGCTACTGCAACAGCTTAAATCTTGATCTGACTTAATCGTAAAATAGTAAATATTATACAGTCGCAAGGGGAGAACTACCAGGAGATGAGATTCGTCAAAATATGACATCTAAACAAGCGAATGATTCCCTTTTTCTCGACAACTATTGCATTACCTGAAATACCGAGTATAATACTGGGTAAATAGAACGAAAAGGGGATGCAATAAACGATGAAAACATATGCTGAATTGAACTCTCTTCTTGTTGACGATTATCTGGATCTCCTGAACATTGCAAAACAACTTGGTGATGAGGAATGGAAAGACGCGATCCTGCAAGCATTGAAGGAAGAAGTCGATGCCAACCATCACGTGGATTCAACCGAGGTGCGGCAAGATCTCTGGAATCAGTTTGAAGACATTAACGAGCAGATGCATGCTCTGTTGCTGGAATTGAAACAAGCCGAACACCCGGAAGAGAAAGAACAGATTATCGAGTTGATCTGGGGACTGAAAATAGACCGTCATGCGATTACTCGCAAGCTTGAAACGATGAGCCGTGCCAGTGCCGGAACGCACAAGGGCTGAGCATAAATATAAGTTATACAACACCGTTATACCGTACGGATTTACACGAAAAACCCGCATCAACCCTAGAAATTCACTCTAAGGGCTGTGATGCGGGTTTTATTTATCATGGGGATGATAGTTGCGTCCTAGTTGCAGCAGGTTGCCCGGTATATCTCACTTAGAACTGCTTGGCAAAACGCTGCGCTTCTTCAATTCCTTTTTGTTTGATCTCCTCCGCACGATCACTGAACTGGTTATGTCCTTCAACAAAAATGCCATCCAGCTTCGGTACACCCAAAAATGACATGATGATGCCCAAATAACGATGTCCCGATTCCATCTGAGCCGCAGGTCCTTCGGAATAGATACCGCCACGGGCTTGGATGTGCAATGCTTTTTTATCCGTCAGAAGTCCTACCGGACCTTGCTCTGTATAACGAAACGTTTTGCCAGCTACACAGATGGAATCAATATATGCTTTAAGCACAGGCGGGAAGGAGAAATTCCACAGTGGTGAAACGAATACATATTTGTCTGCATTCGCGAACTGGTCAGATAGTTCATTCAGCCGTTGCACTTTGGACTGTTCTTCAGAGCTCAGGTCGCCTCCAGCTTGCAGCTTGCCCCATCCACTGAATACATCCGCGTCAATATGTGGAATATGGGAACGGTACAGATCGAGATGAATGATTTCGTCTGAAGCATGACTTTCTTTGTAAGCATCAATAAACGCTTTGCCGGCAGCCATACTGAACGAGGTTTGATGATCGTGCGGGTGGGCAGTAATATACAATAAAGTAGACATTGTGTTGAATCCTCGCTTTCGAATGTAAATTGGAATCTTTAGATGGTGGACATTGAACCTGAACATCAACAAGAACATCGAAACAGCTTCAGTGACTGGAGTAGTATGATGTGTATTGCTTTTTTTTATTCAAAAGTTCGAGTAAGTGGAAGGCATTTTAGTCATTGATTAGTGCAAGTAGGATGTATTCTGACCTATTGGCAAAATATAGTGATGGAAACTTTAATATATGTATAATATATAAAGACAAGTATTGTAGCGAAGCGAGCAAACGATAATAAGATGAGTGAGATGAATGCACATGGGAATGGACTTGGAGAAACAGCGATTAAGCATTGAAGCGGCAAAATTGTATTATCAATCCGATTACAGTCAGCAGGATATTGCCTCAAGATTGGGTGTGTCACGTCCTACCGTATCGAGACTTCTTCAATATGCCAAAGACCGAGGGTACGTGCGCATTGAAATTATGGACCCGCTGGAGGATATTGATATTATCGGCGGAGAACTGAAAGCCAAATACAATCTGGAGACGGCACTGGTATGTTTCGCACCTTTGAAGAGTGATGAAGAAATTCAGAAGCATATAAGCAAGAGAGCTGCGGACTATTTACAAGATACGGTGCAGGATGCGGACATTATCGGCGTAACTTGGGGAACAACGATGCATGCGGTCGCACGTCAACTCAGGCCCAAACAGGTCAAAGGCGTAGAAGTGGTACAGCTCAAAGGGGGCGTAAGCCACTCCCATGTAAACACATACGCTGCGGATATTGTGCATCTGTTTGCAGAGGCGTTCCACACGGTTCCCAGGTATCTGCCGCTTCCGGTGATCTTCGATAATATTGAAGTGAAAAAAATGGTCGAGGCCGATCGCCACATTGGACGCATTGTTGAACTGGGAAGGCAGGCGAACATCGCCATATTTACGGTGGGAACCGTGAAAGAGGATGCACTTCTGTTCAAGCTGGGATACTTTAACGAACAAGAGCAGGAGCTTCTAATGAAGTCCGGTGCGGGTGACATTTGTTCACGTTTTTTTGATGCGGAAGGGCATCTGATCAGTGAGGAAATTAACAGCAGGACGGTCGGGATTGACTTGGCTGAATTAAGAAATAAGGAGAAATCGATTCTCGTTGCTGGCGGCGGACGCAAAATTGAAGCAATTCATGCGGCTCTGAAAGGCCAATATGCCAATATTCTGGTTACGGATCAATACACGGCGCAGGCGTTGCTTCGTTTATAGGAAAGCGAATAGAACGGTTACTCATGTGGCTGACTACTCTTGTCAATTGCCCAACTCCATATTTGGTATCAACAGTGACAACATCTGCCATGACATTCAGGCGGATGTTTTGCTATGTAAGGCGGAAAATAAACACGGAAGAAGGAATTTTCCACTGGTGTAACACAAAGTTCACTTTTCGATCCACAAAATGAAGTGTGAACGAATGTTCAAGTTGATTTTTACATATGTTCATGGTAGTGTAAGGATATAAGTTCACCAGTTCAGATAAGGGAGAGATTTCAATTGACTACACCACAATTAGCCAAAATGATCGACCACACGTTGCTTCGTGCAGACGCAACCCGGAATGAGATTACAAAACTGACGGAAGAAGCAAAACAGTACCAGTTTGCATCGGTATGTGTGAATCCGGGTTGGGTTTCTTACGCTGCAGAGCAGCTTCAAGGCACTGGCGTAGATATCTGTACAGTTATTGGTTTCCCTCTGGGGGCATCTACTTCCGAAACAAAGGCATTTGAAACGAAAGATGCCATTGCTAAAGGGGCAACAGAAGTTGATATGGTCATCAATATTAGCGCACTGAAAGACGGCAAAGATGATGTCGTAGAGCAGGACATTCGTGCTGTAGTTGAAGCTGCGGCAGGTACATTGGTGAAAGTAATTATTGAAACTTGTCTGTTGACAGATGATGAAAAAGTACGTGCTTGTCAAGCGGCTGTCAGAGCCGGAGCAGATTTTGTAAAAACATCAACTGGTTTCTCCACAGGTGGGGCAACACCTGAAGATATCGCACTGATGCGCCGTACCGTTGGTCCAGACGTAGGAGTTAAAGCTTCTGGCGGCGTTCGCAGTCTCGAAGATATGCAGAAAATGATTGAAGCTGGTGCGACACGGATCGGAGCAAGCTCTGGCGTGAAAATCATGCAAGGTGGTCAGTCCACTTCTTCTTATTAAAATGGTTAAACTCCTGAACTCTGCCTGAAATGCATGACAGGGTTCAGGGCCATTTTTCACTTGAACATGCAACGTAATATATCCTGTTGTTTGTAAGCGCTTTATAAAAATTTCTGAAATCATATGTTATGAAATGACACAAAATAAGATTCAGTAACCCTTTGAGCAGTTTATACAACGGGATTAACGACCTTCAAAGGAGAGATCACATGAAATACATTATTGCCATCCTTGGCTTACTCGTTGTTTTTGGACTGGCTTATATCGCCAGTAACGGCAAGAAACAGATTCGATACCGACCGCTTGCGGTAATGATTGTTTTGCAGATTATATTGGCTTACGCTTTGCTGAATACGGAAGTGGGAACCTGGCTGATTGGCGGATTTTCCACCGTATTTAAAAACTTGCTTGATTATGCAGCCGAAGGGATCACCTTTGTTTTCGGTGGTCTGATCAACATTGGAGCAGAAGGCGGGAGTGGTCCGTTTTTCCTGACTGTGCTAATGCCGATTGTGGTCATCTCTGCCTTAATTGGTATCCTGCAGTATATCCGAATCTTACCTTTTGTTATAAAATATATTGGTCTGGTACTGAGCAAAATCAACGGAATGGGCAAACTGGAATCATATAACGCGGTTGCTTCGGCCATTCTGGGGCAATCTGAAGTGTTCATCTCCGTGAAAAAACAAATCGGGCTACTGCCGAAACATCGGCTGTACACCCTTTGTGCATCAGCAATGTCCACGGTATCGATGTCCATTGTCGGCGCCTATATGACAATGATTGAACCGAAATATGTAGTGACAGCGCTTGTGCTTAACCTTTTCGGCGGTTTTATTATCGCTTCCATCGTCAATCCGTATCGGGTTACGGCGGAAGAAGATATATTGGAAGTGCGGGAAGAAGAGAAACAATCGTTCTTCGAAATGCTGGGAGAATACATTCTGGACGGATTCAAAGTAGCAATTGTCGTAGCGGCGATGCTGATCGGTTTTGTCGCTCTGATTGCCTTGATTAACGGAATATTTAGCGCTGTAATCGGTATTTCGTTCCAGGAACTGCTTGGGTATGTGTTTGCACCGTTTGCCTTTGTTATGGGTGTCCCTTGGAAAGAAGCGATTCAGGCAGGCAGCATTATGGCTACTAAAATGGTGTCCAACGAATTTGTTGCGATGCTGAGTTTGAGCGAGCAAACGGCATTGTCTGCCAGAACAACAGGAATCGTATCCGTCTTCCTCGTATCCTTCGCCAACTTCTCCTCCATCGGTATTATTGCCGGTGCGGTGAAGGGACTTCATGAGAAACAGGGCAATGTGGTGGCCCGCTTCGGTCTGAAGTTGCTTTATGGTGCATCGCTGGTCAGCGTGCTGTCCGCGATCATCACTGGACTGTTTTTGTAAGTCAGATTATCGGAAGCTGGAAGGAGTGCTTAAGTTATGTCAACATTCAAAAGAGTACATCTGATCGTTATGGATTCTGTAGGAATCGGTGAAGCGCCGGATGCAGCCGAATTTGATGACTTTGACGTCGATACGTTGGGTCACATTGCACGTGAGCGTGGTGGTCTGAACATGCCAAATATGGCAAGTCTCGGACTGTCCAACATTGAACCAATCCAGGGTATCCCTTTGGCGGATAAACCCAAAGCGTATTACACCAAAATGCAGGAAGCTTCCCGTGGGAAAGACACGATGACAGGTCACTGGGAGATCATGGGGTTGTACATTGATACACCTTTCCGCGTGTTCGAGAACGGCTTCCCGGATGAGTTAATTCAGCGCATTGAAGAGAAAACGGGCCGTAAGGTCATTGGTAATAAACCAGCCAGCGGTACGGAAATTTTGGATGAACTGGGTGCGGAGCATGTGGAAACAGGTGCGTTGATCGTGTACACGTCAGCGGACTCTGTCCTTCAAATTGCAGCCCACGAGGACGTTGTTCCTTTGAAAGAACTGTATGAAATCTGTGAGTTCTGCCGTGAAATCACGCTTGAAGATCCGTACATGCTTGGCCGTATTATTGCCCGTCCGTTCGTCGGTGAAGCGGGGAACTGGAAACGTACTGCGAACCGTCATGACTACGCGCTGAAACCGTTCGGCCGCACGGTAATGAATGAATTGAAAGATGGCGGCTTGGATGTGATTGCTTTGGGTAAAATCTCCGACATTTATGACGGTGAAGGCGTAACGAAAGCTGTTCGCACCGTATCCAACATGGATGGGATGGACAAGTTATCTGAGACGCTGGACGAAGAATTTACCGGACTCAGCTTCCTGAACCTGGTTGATTTTGATGCATTATACGGTCACCGCCGCGATCCGCAAGGTTATGCGCAAGCCCTCGAAGATTATGATGCACGTTTACCAGAGATTTTTGCGAAAATGACAAATGATGATCTGTTGCTGATTACAGCTGACCATGGTAACGATCCAACCTATCGCGGCACAGATCATACGCGTGAATATGTACCACTGCTTGCTTACTCCCCACGTTTCAGTGAGGGTAAAAAGCTTGAACTGCGTAGCACGTTTGCCGATCTCGGTGCTACCGTAGCTGATAACTTTGGTGTGAAATTACCGGAGTATGGTAAAAGCTTTTTGAATGAGTTGAAATAACCTCGTTCAGATGCGGATGTAATAAACATATTTTAAATAATGTCTTGGGAAGAGAAGGCAGTTCAGGATGGTTGGATTCATCTTCTGCGTGCCTGCTCTGCCTGGATACGACTCACTGTGCTATAATGCCGAAGTTGAGGAAAGAGTCTGGGAGACCGTAGCGTGAAAAGTTGCTCTAACATTACTTGATATCAACAAAACTTGATCACAACAAGACTCGACATCAAGAACTACAGGTCATGTATATCGCACTAAAGATCATTTATATCGGAGGAGATTACACATGAGTACACATATCGGAGCAAAACCAGGAGATATCGCAGAAACGATCCTTTTGCCAGGAGATCCGTTGCGCGCGAAATACATTGCTGACACGTATTTGGAAGACGTTGTTTGTTACAACGAAGTTCGTGGCATGCTCGGTTTCACAGGTACATATCAAGGTCACCGGATTTCGGTGCAAGGTTCGGGTATGGGGATTCCATCCTTCGCAATCTATGCGAACGAGCTTATTAGCGAGTATGGCGTGAAAAACCTGATTCGTGTAGGTACTTGCGGAGGAATGCAGGAGCATGTACGTGTACGTGACGTTGTCCTTGCACAAGCAGCTTGTACGGATTCCAGCATGAACAAACATGTTTTCGGTGGATATGATTTCTCACCAATTGCGACCTTCTCGTTATTGAAAGAAGCGTATGATCGTGCTACTGCAAAAGGCATGAAAATCCACGTCGGTAACGTATTTAGCTCCGATTCCTTCTATCGCGATGACCGTTCCGTGACTGAGAAATTGATGAAACACGGCGTGCTCGGCGTGGAGATGGAAACAACAGCGCTTTACACGATTGCCGCGAAATTTGGCGTGAACGCTTTGACAATCCTGACGGTAAGCGATCACTTGCTGACAGGGGAAGAAACATCAGCTGAAGAGCGTCAAAAAACATTTAACGACATGATGGTTGTGGCGTTGGATACAGCAATTACACTGTAAACCTATCGAAACTGGTGTTGAAGCACGGAGTGGAGGAACCGAAATCGATTCTGGAGAAGCGAAGCGCTCGCCTTTGACTTCACATTTTAACCTCAGTAAAGGTGATTCAAAAAAAGGTGAAGACAACAGCGATCGAAAGAACGATCCGGGTACGGAACGGTCCCGCTCAACGGTATACATTAAACAATCCCTAATGGATTGTATCGAAACTGGTGTTGAAGCACGGAGTGGAGGAACCGGAATCGATTCTGGAGAAGCGAAGCGCTCGCCTTTGACTTCACATTTTAACCTCAGTAAAGGATATTCAAAAAAAGGTGAAGACAACAGCGATCGAAAGAACGATCCGGGTACGGAACGGTCCCGCTCAATGGTAAACATTAAACAATCCCTAATGGATTGTATCGAAACTGGTGTTGAAGCACGGAGTCGAGGAACCGGAATCGATTCTGGAGAAGCGAAGCGCTCGCCTTTGACTTCACATTTTAACCTCAGAAAAGGATATTCAAAAAAGGTGAAGACAACAGCGATCGAAAGAACGATCCGGGTACGGAACGGTCCCGCTCAACACGTGTTC
Source organism: Paenibacillus sp. RRE4 (assembly GCF_031844205.1). Taxonomy (NCBI): domain Bacteria; kingdom Bacillati; phylum Bacillota; class Bacilli; order Caryophanales; family Paenibacillaceae; genus Paenibacillus; species Paenibacillus sp. RRE4. Next base: position 2,448,517 of record NZ_JAUZUT010000001.1, on the reverse strand, counting down.
TATACAATCCATTTTACAAAAGGAGAGGTCATCATGAGAATGGTAGACATTATTGCTAAAAAACGTGACGGAAAAGAACTGACCACAGAAGAGATCGATTTCGTCGTTCAAGGATATACACAAGGAGAAATCCCGGATTACCAAGTCAGCGCATGGGCGATGGCTGTATTTTTCAAGGATATGACGGATAAGGAACGTGCCGATCTGACGATGTCGATGGTAAACTCTGGCGAAACGATCGATCTATCTGCGATTGAAGGCATCAAAGTAGATAAACACTCCACTGGAGGCGTGGGAGACACGACGACACTGGTGCTTGCGCCACTCGTTGCTGCACTCGATGTACCTGTTGCGAAGATGTCTGGTCGCGGTCTGGGGCACACGGGCGGTACTACGGACAAGCTGGAATCCGTTGCGGGTTTCCACGTTGAGCTTGAAAAAGAAGAGTTTATTCGTCTCGTAAACGAACATAAAGTAGCGGTTATCGGTCAAAGTGGCAACCTGACACCTGCCGACAAAAAGCTGTACGCACTTCGTGACGTAACGGCAACAGTAAACTCGATCCCATTGATCGCCAGCTCCATCATGAGCAAAAAAATCGCAGCAGGTGCAGATGCGATCGTACTGGACGTAAAAACAGGCGCAGGTGCGTTTATGAAAACAACAGAAGATGCTAAAGAATTGGCACACGCCATGGTTAGCATTGGTAACAATGTAGGCCGTAAAACGATGGCTGTTATCTCCGACATGTCCCAGCCACTGGGTCTTGCCATCGGTAATGCTCTGGAAGTCAAAGAAGCAATTCTTACACTGCAAGGTAAAGGTCCGAAAGATCTGGAAGAACTGTGCCTGGCACTGGGGCGTCAGATGGTATATCTCGCAGGTAAAGCAGATTCACTGGAGCACGCGGAAGAGAAACTCAAAGAAGTCATCCAGAACGGTAAAGCGCTGGAGAAATTCAAACATTTCTTGGCCAACCAAGGCGGCGATGCTTCCGTGGTTGACCACCCAGAGCGCTTGCCACAAGCACAATATCTAATCGAAGTTCCAGCAGATCGTGACGGGTATGTAGCTGGGATCGTTGCAGATGAGATCGGAACAGCTGCGATGTTGCTTGGTGCAGGTCGTGCAACGAAAGAGTCCGAGATCGATCTGGCGGTTGGTTTGATGCTGAACAAAAAAGTTGGTGATTCAGTGAAAGCCGGTGAATCTTTGGTAACCATTCATGCAAATCGTGAAGATGTCGATGCCGTGATTGCAAAAATCAAAGAAAACATCACCATTGCAGATCATGCCGATGCACCTGTATTGGTTCATGATATCGTAACGGAGTAAAAGGATAAAATAAGGTAGACAAGCGGGATAGGTAAGCAGGGTAACGATGCATTCATGACTTACCTGCTGATTGTAGTCCGCTAGACTGCCACAAAACTGTCGCAAGATCTCTTTGCTGGCACAAAATTGTAAATACACACTTGTAAACACACAGGTGAACATCATATATGAAAAAAGACGGAGCAGATATTAATCTGCCCGTCTTTTTTGTTCGGAGACGAAGTGCACGCAAACTCGAATATACGGCTGAGCACATAATGCGACAAACCTCAGTCCAATGTTCTGGTTCTCTAATGAACCGTGAAAGTGCTACTTAGGTGCGCTTCGTTAGTTAAAAATGTTATGATCATCGTGATTATCATCACCAGCTCGGCTACTAACTTGTGCCCAATAGGGAGAGTCTGAAACGATCCAATGAGATTAATTTTCTAACGATCACCAGAAACGCTATTTGGGCTATTTCCCGACTTTAAATATTCTAACGATCACAGGAAACCTTATTTCTTAAATTTGAAGTGAGGTAGGGCATTTTTCTTGTGTTTTCAGCAAAATAAGCTCTCTGGTGATCGTTAGAATTTCAAAAAGCCTATTTTCACCTAAATAAGCTCATCTGAGATCGTTAGAAATAAAAGTGTGCTGGCGATCTTTTCGTAAAGTGCTCCACTTCAACTCAATGATGCTCTACTTTATCTATCTCACTTACTTACTTACGATCTTACTCACCTTACGATCTGATCATATGCCTTGACGGAATCGGAATTAGTGTAAATATAAGGAGAAGCGGGCTGGTTAATCGGTGTTACGGATGTTGCCTGAATTTCCATCGTATCTTTACCGTCGACTTGCGCGGAGCCGATGGTACCACGGATCTGTACCCAACTGTCCTTCTCAAATGTGTTGGCATCCGGAATATGAATCATCACGCCGAAAGGAGCCGCATCTGCTGGACAACACATCACGAGAAAACGTCCTAATGCAAAATGAGAGGTATGCTCCATGTTACCGTCCCGGTAAACAAAGCCGGTTAGCATAATCTCTTTACCTGTGAATTGCCGCTGGAACATATCAATGGTGCCGAGGGTTTCCGAGAATATCTCTGGATACACCTGGATGACAGGTTGTACGTATAACTTTTCAGCCAGCTCCGCGAATTCGCGGCTGTATTCATCGGGCGGAACAAACTGCACACGGGCAGGTGTCTCAGATAACTTGTCATTTTGCTGCTTTGTGCCTTCCGTGACGGTATAATCTTGCACGCTCAACTTTGCAGATACATCTGGCAGCGGTTCTTTACGCCTTATTTCAGGCGGAGCGTACGTCAAGGACATTCCTTTCTGACTAGCCATCGAACTGCCTAAAGCATGATCAGGTAGTAGAAAACCTAGCAATAGTGGCAAAGTAATCAAACCGTAGACCATTGAACTACGAATAACGCCGGAAGGAGGGACATGCTCACAATCGCAATCGAATTCATTTCGACTCCAAAAAGCATGCCATGCCATAATCACAGCAATAAACAGGAGGGGAATAGCACAACCGAGAAGCAGCTTTTGCATCGTAGGAGCCAGATAGTAATGTAGAGAATTGCCCGATTTGAGGTGCATAATATACACAGCCAGACTGCCAATCCAGCCTGCACGAATGAGCGTATGCCATTGAATGGCGATCCTTTTCGAAAAAAAGTTCTTGTTTATCTCATGATTTGCGTGACCCATGACCTGCACTCCTTTCTCATGGAAATCAATTTTTGGATCATTTTATATCAGGTAGACACCATCTTGGAAACTAATTAACAGCATTAATGATTAATGTTGTTAATTAACATAACAAGTACTCTTCATTCGAAGCAGTTTCACCTCAATCATCCAAAGAAGTTCACCAGCCATGACCCAGCAAAAACCAACACGATAATCGCTACACTTAAGCCAATAACAAAGCGGGTACGGAAGGTGGAGAGCAACATTAACGTGCTTTTGAAATCCAGCATCGGGCCGAGCACAAGAAAGGAAATCAGCGGGCCTAAAGCAAAGGTATGTGAGAAAGCCGATGCAACAAAAGCATCCGATGTAGAACATAAGGACAGAACATAAGCAAAGCCCATCATGAATATATACGAGGCAACCGGGCCATTCCCCAGCGCAACAAGATCACTGCGACTCACAAATGTCTGAATACATGCTGTAATCAACGCCCCAATTACAAGGTATTTGCTCATATCGACAAACTCGTCCCCAGCGTGGATGAAAAAGCTGCGCCAGTCCTTTTTATGAGAGTGATGATGGTCATGGGTGCTTCCGTGCGAGTGAGCGTGAACATCTGAATGTGTATGAGTATGTGTTGGTTTATGAGAATGAGGTGAGGAAGCCATTTTGAAACCAGGGTGCGTCTTTACTTCGGTTACGACTGCTTTGGGTGTGCGCAGAGGATTACGTTTTACGAACAAATATACAAGTCCGCCAACGGCAGCCGCTACAGCAAAAGCCAAGGCCATTCGAGCAATGGTGATCTCTGGATGACTAGGAAAAGCGAGTAGGGTTGCTGTAAACACAATCGGATTGACGACAGGCCCGCTTAGAATAAACGTTACCGCAATATATGCAGGCATGCCTTTATGCATAAGCCGCCGTACAACCGGAATCATTCCGCATTCACAGATGGGAAAAATAATACCGAGAAGGCCCGCCACAAGCACGCCGCCAACCGGATGTTTAGGGGTCAGTCTTCGCACCATCTCTTCCGATACGAACCATTGCATTAGAGAGGACAGGAACACACCCATGAGCAGGAAAGGGGCGGCCTCCAGAAAAATGCTGATAAATAAAGTTTTTATATTTTGCAACGCTTCACTATTCCAGACCTTATTGAGATCCGGGGCAAACGCAATAATAACCGGAACCAGAAAGGCACAGGGAACCAGGAAGGTGAGAAGTTTCAAACTAGCCGCGATTCTCATGAAAAGACCTCCGTTACTAGAACTTTGCTAGAATATATGCTTGTACTTGCCGTAACATACTTCGATTCGGGCACTTAATCAGTTATTTTACGATTAAAAGTTTCCTCTAAGAGACTTAGTTGACAAGCGAAGGTGGAATAAGGTATAGTTCTCGATGTAATTAATCGTAATAATTACGATTAATTACATCGCCCATATAACTAAATCAGCATATGTACATCAGCCATCATCTCTATTTTCCATCCAAATATCCCGAAAGCTCTGATGGATCACTTAAATTCACCTATAAGAAGTGGAGGAACCAATAATGCCAGTATCAGAAAAACATCAACATATTCAAAATCGAGTGCCAGTTACGGTTCTTAGCGGTTATCTTGGAGCGGGTAAGACGACATTGCTAAACCACGTGTTACATAATCGGGAGGGCATGCGTGTTGCCGTCATCGTAAATGATCTGAGTGAAGTCAATATTGATGCAGGGTTGATTCGGGACGGAGGCGGTTTATCACGGATTGATGAGAAGCTCGTGGAGATGTCAAACGGGTGTATCTGCTGCACACTTCGTGAAGATTTGTTAAAAGAGGTGGAGCGGCTTGCGCTGGATGGCTCGTTCGATTACATATTGATTGAATCCACGGGCATTGGTGAACCGGTTCCTGTGGCGCAGACATTTACGTACATTGATGAGGAACTTGGTATCGATCTAACCCAATTCACTCGTCTGGATACGATGGTAACGGTGGTGGATGCCGCTCAGTTCTGGCGTGACTTCTATTCGAAAGAGACGCTTAAAGATCGCGGACAGGAAGCCGGAGAAGATGACGTGCGGGGCATTGTGCATTTGCTGACCGACCAGGTTGAATTTTGCGACGTTCTTGTGCTGAACAAATGTGATCTGGTGTCCGAAGAAGAGTTATCCAAGCTGGAAAAAGCACTGCATGCGATGCAGCCAGAGGCCAAGTTGGTTCGCACGACGCATGGGCAGATTGACCCGAGAGAAATATTGAATACCGGACGGTTCGATTTTGAGAAAGCAAGCCAGTCCGCGGGCTGGATCCGCGAATTAATGAAAGAGGAGCATACGCCTGAAACCGAGGAATACGGTATTCATTCGTTTGTATACCACCGCAAACGTCCATTCCATCCCGAACGCCTGCTGCGCTGGATTGCCAAGTGGCCGGACAGTATCGTTCGTTCCAAAGGGTTGATGTGGATGGCTACTCGTAACCATATGGCCATTTCATTTAGCCATGCGGGTACTTCCAAACAGCTTGCACCCGCAGGAATATGGGTAGGGGCGATGAGTGAGGAAGAGCGGCATCTGCATTTTGGCGACACACTTCCAGCTATTCCGAATTGGGATGAAGAGTGGGGCGACCGGGTAACCAAGCTGGTGTTTATCGGGATCGATATGGATCGTGCAGCCATTGAACGGACATTGGACGAGACATTGCTTACAGACGAAGAGATGCAGATGAACTGGCGTGAGCTGAAAGATCCTTTTCCACAGTGGAACTAAGAGAAAAAGTTGACAAAAGAAAAGGCATAGGCTAGTATCATTAAATAGTAATAATTACGAATAAATAAAAGGAGGCAACACTATGAGAGTCATTGTAACTTTAGCCTGCACGGAGTGCGGAGATCGCAACTATACAACAACGAAGAACAAGCGTAACCACCCAGAACGTCTGGAGATGAAAAAGTATTCACCTCGTTTGAAAAAGATGACGATTCACCGGGAAACACGTTAAAAAATTTTGGTTTTTTTAAATCGTAATATTTACGAAAATGGAAAGAGGTTAATCCATGATTTTATCTTCCATGCGTGATGTCGTTTTTGGATATGGCAAAGAGCCTGTCATTGATCAGCTGTCGCTGGATATTCATGTGGGCGAATTTGTGGGCATCACGGGGCCGAATGGCTCTGCGAAGACAACCATGCTGAAACTGCTTCTGGGGCTCTTGAAGCCCTGGAGCGGTTCGGTACATATGAATACAGAGCAGCTCCGAGGCAAAAAGCTGGAGATTGGTTACGTACCTCAGCAAGTAGCCTCGTTTAATAGTGGTTTTCCCAGCACGGTACTCGAATTGGTACGATCCGGTTGTTATCACAAGCTAGGTCTTTTTCGGAGATTTACTCCGGACAAAGAAGCGATTGTTGAACGAAGCCTGCGTGAGGTCGGCATGTGGGAATACCGCAACGCACGCGTAGGAGAGCTTTCGGGCGGACAGAAGCAGCGAATCTGTATCGCACGAGCCCTGGCTGGACAGCCGCAAGTGCTTGTGCTGGATGAACCCACCACCGGGATGGATCGGCGCAGCAGAGAAGGGTTCTATGAATTGATGCGTCACTACGCGGATGTTCATGGTCTCACGATCATCATGGTTACACACGGTCTCGAAGAAGTGGGTAACCGGCTGGATCGAACGATCACCTTGGAGCGACAAGAAAGTGAGGAATGGCAGTGTTTGAGTACGAATTCATGCAACGTGCTTTCTGGGCTGGAGGACTAATCGGAATTATTGCACCCATTCTGGGTGTATATCTGATGCTCAGACGGCAGGTACTGATGGCTGATACACTTTCTCACGTTTCACTCGCAGGAGTCGCCTTGGGTTCCATTATGAACCTGAACCCGGTTCTAAGCGGTTTCGCTGTTGCGATAATTGGTGCTCTGCTGGTTGAACAGCTACGGCGAAGCTATCGTACGTACAGTGAGGTGCCGGTTGCGATCATTATGACATCGGGTCTGGCATTGGCTGTTGTGTTAATGAGTCTGAGAATGAATCTTTCCAAAACCTTCAGTTCTTATCTGTTTGGTTCCATTGTCGCGGTTAGTAATATCCAGCTGTGGATGATGGCAGGAGTATGTTTGATTGGATTGACCTTTTTTTTCGTTTTGCGAAGACCGTTGTATAATTTGACATTTGATGAAGAGACGGCCTCCATTGGAGGCGTACAGGTGAAAGGTTTATCATTTGCCTTTGCGATACTAACCGGAATGACAGTGGCCTCTGCGATGCCGATTGTCGGTGTGCTACTCGTATCTGCACTTATTGTATTGCCGGCAGCATTAGCTTTGAAGGTTGCACGCAGTTTTGCCGCAGCGGTCATTATTGCTGTCATTACAGGTCTGACGGGTATTTTCAGCGGTTTGACCGCCTCATACGAGTGGAATACACCGCCGGGAGGAACCATTGCACTCATTCTGCTATTTTTCCTGTTGACTGGAATATCAGCCCAAAAGCTGATTTCACTATACAATCGTAAACGTCATCGCGCCGTCAAGCAACAGACAGCAACATTATATATTCATTCCAAAAGCAACACATAAAGATGAAATGGGGAATTCAGACTATGAAATTGGGCAAAACTTCAGCGCTGGGAATTATCTTCAGTTTGGCACTTGTTGCAACAGGTTGCGGCCAGAAAACAACAACCTCCAATCCGGATCAAGCTGTAGCATCTAGCACTCCAGCGGCTTCGGAGCAAAAATTAAATATAGAGGTAAGTTTTTATCCGATGTATGATTTTACGAAAAATGTAGCGGGTGATCTGGCTGATGTACATACTCTTATTCCGCCGGCTATGGAGCCGCATGATTGGGAACCAACACCTCAGGACATCGCCAGCATTGAAAAAGCAGATGTTCTCGTCTACAACGGTGCAGGAATGGAGTCCTGGATGGATCAGGTCAAAGACAGCCTAAGCAATAGCAAACTTGTACAGGTGGAAGCCAGTCAAGGGATTACGCTCCACGAGGGTGGGGAAGAAGAAGAGCATGACCACGATCACGCGGACAAAGCAACAACCACGGAAGAGCATGATCACGCGGATGATGCTTCTGCGAAGGATGCTCCCGAGCATGACCATGACGCCGCAGCAGGTGAAGAGCATGACCATGACCATGGCGGGCTTGATCCTCATGTGTGGCTTTCACCAGCGCTCGCTATAAAGGAAGTACGTAACATTGAAGCTGGACTTGCCAAAGCGGCCCCTCAGCATGCAGACCAGTTCAAGCAAAACGCCGATGCATACATTGCCAAGCTGGAATCACTGGATCAGGACTTCAAAGCGGCTGTAAAGGACAGCAAACGGAAGGACTTTATTACACAACACGCGGCTTTTGCATATCTGGCAGCGGAATATGGCTTGCAGCAGGTTCCGATTGCCGGGTTGTCTCCTGAACAGGAACCATCCGCAGCTCAGATGGCAACTGTCATTGATTTTGCCAAGGAACACAAGGTGAAAACAATCTTTTTCGAAACTCTCGTTTCATCCAAAGTATCGGAAACCATTGCTAAGGAGATTGGAGCCAAGACGGCTGTGTTGAATCCCATCGAAGGTCTGACCGAGGATGAGGTTAAGTCAGGCAAGGACTACATTAGCGTGATGAGAGAGAATCTGGAAGCGCTGAAGCTGGCATTGAACGAATAGGAACTTTAATGAGCATTTGATGCTTTTCACCGAAAAAGGTACAATATAACAACGTGCTGAGGAATGAACGTGACCTATTCCTTTGCCTTTTGCGAAGCAGAGAGCACAGTGATGTGCTCTTTTTCGTTTAAGACGATTGGATATGCAGACCGGGAGGAACATGATGAACGTATATGAAGAATTTGAGGAACAGGAAGTGCTACTCAGTGAACAGCCTGTACATCTGTGGAGAAGACGGAAACAGGAACTGTTGCAGTGGACCGAACGGGACAAACGAACCGTGTTACCCAAACGGACGGTGATATGGAATGGGGTAGAGGTCGACGTAGAGCTGGTTCGCTCCCTGAGTCTGCTCCATGAAGCAGGGGTACAGACCGAGTTTTCGTGTGCCGGTGTTAGTCCGCTGGATGAACCTGTTGATCATTCACTATATGCGTATGTAACGCTTATCCACAGCAAAGCCGCCGAACAGTTCGTGAACGATGCCATTCTGCGGATGCGAAATCGACTTTTGGTGACTTTTGAGAAAGGGCGTGGTCGATATGATCTATCTTCTTTTTTCATTGGGCACAATCGCAGCTTTTGCTGGTGGATGGAGCGATGCGCACTTGACTTCAAAAGACGAAACGAAGCAGGGAAGCCTGACGTACTATAATGGATAGGCTCGCTAGTTGAAGGCAAGGAGGTCTGAACAGATTGAACAAGTGGCTCAAAACGATTCTTTTTCTAATGGCCTCTGTATTTCTGACCCGATTTATCCCGTTCTCGTCCTTGTTCCGTAATCTGGATACAATGATACATGAATTCGCTCATGCGCTGATGACACTGGTTTTGTCCGGTAAAGTGTTACGCATTGAATTATACGCGGATCATAGCGGTGTCACGTATTCATCTATGCTGACATCGGGGAGAGCGATATTTGTTTCGCTGGCAGGATACATTGGTGCATCGCTTTTTGCATGGCTGCTCTTTTATTTGTACCGCAAAGGGCGGCACATGTGGGGATTGGGAATGATGACGGCTGTGGCACTTGTGTCGCTGGTGTTATATGTCAGAGGCGAATTCGGAATGTTGTGGTTGACCGGGTTTATCGCGTTGAATGTAGTGATTATGATTTTTGGTGTGAAAATCGCTAAGTACTACTATCTGCTACTGGCCTTTATTACACTCGAAGAGTCCGTCGTTAGTGCGATGTATATCGGTTGGGCATCTTGGACCCGTCCATCTCAGGCCGGAGATGCGGCCAATCTGGCGCAACAGACGTTCATGCCAGCGCTGTTCTGGGGTACGCTGTTTGCATTGTTTGCGCTATGGTGTGCAAAGGGAGCTCTTGCACTTTTCTTCCGCAAAGAAGGTACGGCAAGTGCCACGAAGTCCAAATCCCGTGGATTAAACAGAGCATAGTACGTAATGTAGATAGGGCGAAAGTCCGAAGGATGAACAAAGAACACTTCCTTTTTTAAAAAGGAGGTGTTTTATATTTTTTTTGTTTTGTACCGCTCAGCATAATTTGCTAGTTAGTAGCAACGCTCTTTGGATAGTGCGTAGTGTTAGTCCCCAAGGTTATCCCATAACGCGTAAAAATAATAAATTTCCTCCATAATCGCTTGATCATCTTGCGCAGCAATGCCACCCTGGATGCGTGCCAGTGCGCCCAGAATATCGTAAATACTTTCACGCTCCACACTGAATTGAATGCGGTTGACGATCCGATGCCAAGCTTGCATGGCATACTCCACCTGATCTTTGGCTTGTGTCCACTGTTGATCCTGAACCTGCTTTTGCAGAAGTTGGATAGATTCCAGTAACCGATCTTGCGTGCCAAAAGGTTTTTTAAGCCAAGGGCCGCTAATCATGATCGCGATGAACAGCAAAAGCATGATAATGGGGATCGTATAGAGTAGCCATTTATGCTTTTTCATTTCCGAGCCTCCCGGGACAAGTTTGGTCAGATTGTTTTTATGCGTTCAGATCTATTAGATTCATTCAGATCAGTTACGGTTTTTTTCCTCATCTGTGCTGGTCTTGTCTGATAACCGATCCTTATACAAATCGATATATAACTTGTCATTCGGTAAAATGGCAGCAAATGCAATCTCCTGAATCGTCAGGTTTTGTTTTTTCAATTGTTCGGTTAACCAGCTGCTGTTCTTATTCCGTTCCGTCAGTTTTTCTTTCATTAATACACCGTCGATAATAAGCTCGGTCATGAGTTTCCGGGATGGTGGGTGCATGTGCATATCCTTTGCGGTTACGGGCTGATTCTCCGGTTTCAAAGCAATGGATAAGGTGCCATCCGGCTCTAAAATGCCATAATCGACCGTGGTCAGGTCAAATACATCCTTTTGCCGTAGCATCATCGTGAGTTCATCGAACTTCACGCGCATTTGATTCAGATTTTGCTCCAGAATTTTACCATTCTGAATGACCAGGGTGGGATCGGAGTCCATAATTTGAGAGAAGGCTCGGCTTTTTAGCGTAATGTATTGAAAAATGATGGTAATCAGAGTGAAGATGGTTAACGCTACAAAATGAATCCACGCTTTGGATGACAAATCCGTGGCGAACGTACCGGCAATGGAGCCAATCGTAATGCCGTTAATGTAATCAAAATAGGTCAGGTTGCCCATTTGTTGTTTTCCCAGAACCCTCGTATAGACAATTAAGGTGAGAAAAGCGATAATCGCTCGCACAGCAACGACCGTAGTTTCCTCCATTATATATGCATCACCACCCTTTACACCCACAATCCTTGCCCACAACGATGCAATTTATTCCTTATCACCTGAGGGTCAAATCAACGTCAAAAAAACCGAAGCCCGTGAGCATATCACGAGGTTCGGTTGGATTGTGAATCTGTTCCAGGCAATCGAAGTGTCCAAAAAGAAGGCTACACGCCGGAATAGGCCATGAATCCACCGTCTACAGGGACAACAATTCCCGTTACAAAGCCGGACTGCTGTTCATCTGCCAGCCACATTAACGTACCGAGCAGATCCTCCGGTTTACCAAAACGGCGCATCGGGGTATGCGCAATAATTTTGCTGGAACGCTCCGTTGGTGAGCCGTCTGGCTTCAAGAGCAAGTTGCGGTTCTGCTCGGTCAGGAAGAAGCCTGGAGCAATCGCATTGACCCGAATCCCCGACTCTGCCAGATGCACAGCAAGCCATTGTGTAAAATTGTTAATAGCCGCCTTGGCGGCACTATACGCAGGCACTTTGGTCATGGGAGATGGGGCGCTCATGGACGATATATTGATGACCGTAGCAGGTACATCGCGCTCAATCATGTGTTTGGCAAAAATTTGAGTAGGGATGAGGGAGCCAACAAAGTTCAGATCCATGACCTGTCGAAACCCTGCAACACTTACATCAAAAAACGTGGTTACATCAGGATTACCCAAATCCTCCGGTTTAAAAATTTCATTTGTTGTATTCGCGCTAGCGTTATTACCTCCAGCACCGTTAATCAGGATGTCACAAGGGCCGAGTTGTTCTCGTACAATATCCGCTGCTGCCTGTACACTTTCTGCCTGGGTAACGTCACATGCAACGGCAATGGCACGGCCTCCCGCGTTTTCGATCGCAGATGCAACGTCTTGGCCTTTGGCTACCGTCCGGTTGAGAATAGCCACCTTGGCACCGTGTCTGGCAAGTTCTTCAGCCATAGAGCGGCATAGTACGCCTGCTCCTCCGGTAATCACGGCTGTTTTGCCTTCAAGGCGAGAAGTACGATCCAGATTCAGGTTCGAATTGTGTTCGCTCATGCGTTTGCCCTCCTTTGAAGTGAATCCCAGACACCCCAGAGATACATAATTCCGAGTGCGCGATCATACAGCCCGTAGCCTGGTCTGCATTCTTCTCCCCACAGATGTCGACCGTGGTCTGGTCTGGCGTATCCTTCAAAACCAATATCGTGATAGGCTTCCACAACACCCGCGATATCTACGCTTCCGTCCTGACTGCGGTGAGAGGTTTCGATAAAGTCACCATTCTCATAGACCTTCACATTTCGGATGTGAGCAAACGGAATCCGATCACTGAACTCATGAATCATACCGATGATATCGTTGTCTGGATTGGCCCCGAGAGATCCGCTACACAGCGTTACACTATTCGCCGGACTATCGTATAGATTCAGGTATCTGCGAACATTGCCTTGATTAATTATAATTTTAGGCAGACCAAAGATCGGCCATGGCGGATCATCGGGATGAATCGCCATTCGAATGCCAAGCCGCTCGGCGGTAGGGATGATCTCCTGCAGGAAGTAACGTGCGTTCTCCCACACATCTTCCTCGGTCACATCTTTATAGGCTTCGAATAGACCTGTCAGATACTGCAGACGTTCCGGTTCCCAGCCTGGCATCGTGAGGGTGGAGTTTTCATTGATTTTGCGAACCAGTTCCAGAGGTTCAATGTTTTCAATTTTACTAGCTTCATAGAAGAGGGCTGTTGATCCGTCCTCCATTTCTTTGTGCAGATCCGTACGTAGCCAGTCGAAGATCGGCATAAAATTATAACAGATCACTTTGACACCCACTTGGGCTAGTTTCTCCATGGTTTTAATGTAGTTGCTAATATATTTATCCCGTGAAGGCAGTCCAAGCTTGATATCTTCATGAATATTAACACTTTCTACGACATCCAGATGTAGTCCGGCTTGGTCCGCAGCTGTCTTTACGGCAAGTATTTTGTCCATCGGCCATTCTTCGCCTGCAGGAACATCATGTAGTGCCCATACAATGCCTTCGACGCCCGGAATTTGCCGGATCTGATCCAGCGATACCGTATCATTACCTTCGCCAAACCAACGAAAAACCATCTTCATCTCATTCACCTCATCCTCATTAGTGGAAGAAACAACATGTATTACGATGTGCAAGCAGAAATTCTTTACTTATTGGAAATAGGAAGGATATGTACTCCGCAGAACAGCCAGATCCGTCACTGTCAGATACAGATGTTCCTGCATCAGAAGCTCTGCTTTCTCTGCATCATGCCGCTGAATCGCCTGAACCATGGAGCGGTGTTGCTCGATTAAGTGATCCCAATGATGATCGGAAGACAGACGGAGCATCCGGCTTCGATTCAAATGCACATTCATCTGCTGAATCACCGTCCAGGTTTTGCTTTTGTTGCAGCCAGCAAAAAGAGTGCTATGGAACTCCTCATCCAGTTGAAACATGCGTTCATCATCCGGTTCGGTCAGGCATTGCTGCTGCTCTGCAAGATTTTGTTCGAGGGCCGACATCTGCTCTTCAGGAAATTGTGCACAAGCTAGACGGATGACAGCTCGCTCAAGCTGCTCGCGCATAAATCGGGCTTCTTCGACGAGATCCAATTGAATCAGAGAGACATACGTTCCGCGCTGGGGATACACTTCCAGCAGACCTTCCTGAGCGAGTCGGACAAAACTTTCGCGCACAGGAGTCCGGCTAACCTGAAAGTCCAGAGCGATTTCTTTCTCCGAAATGGCCGTACCCGGAGGTAACTGCAGACTCAAAATCTGTTGTTTCAGCGTGTCATAGACCAAATCTCGCGTCGAGTAGGATTGCTTGTTCAACGCCGAGAGGTGGCCTGACAAGGGCGATAAACCGGCTTTGGATGATAATCTGGGGGTATGCTCCACAACTTCAACTCCTTCATTGCCATACTACCATACAAGTATGGCAGAGTGGAAGCGTTTTATTTATAAAAGATTGTTGTTCTGAGCTGTTTTTCTTGAAATTTGAGATGTAAGGAAGTACAATTCAACTTATAAGTTGAAATGTTTAAACGAATAAAAGTAATAACCATGAATTTCGTAGAATGATAGTTAATATGTAGAATGCAGAATGATAATTGAGGTGTAAATATGGGGCAGAAGGCCATAACCATTTTTCAAACATGTATCCCGCTGTTTCAAGTTCTGAGCGACAACCATCGTCAGTCCATTGTGCTTATGTTGAGTGAGAAAGGGCAAATGACCGTGAATGAGATTACGGAGCAGTCCAACCTATCCCGTCCAGCGATATCCCATCATTTGAAGCTGCTACTGGAGAAAGGGCTCATATCCGTGGAACAGAAAGGAACACAGCGTTATTATTCCGCTTCGCTGCATGCTTCCGTCGATTTGCTGAAACAGCTTGTCGCTGCGCTTGAAGAGGAATGCCTTTAAAATAAGTGTCTGAGTAGTATCAAGGAAACAGCTAACATGCCAAGGCATGTATCTTATATGTTCGTCAGTTTAAACCTTTCATCAATAATACATTCAACGAAGGAGGATGACTGTTATGACTACGTTTCAGGAATTGAGCCATGAGGAAGTACAGGTGATCCTTGAAAGGCAACGTACATTTTTTCGTTCAGGTGCTACGCGCCAGGCCGGTATGCGAATAGAACGGCTGAGCCGACTCAAGCAGGCTATTCAGAAATATGAAACCGAGCTAACACAGGCATTATATCAAGATTTGGGCAAAAGCGAATTTGAATCCTATACGACAGAGATTGGATTTATGCTCGACAGCATCACACACACGATGCGTAAAATCAAAAAGTGGGTAAAGCCTGTTAAGGTTAGAACTCAAGTGGCGCTTATTGGCTCCAAAAGTTACATCTTGCCTGAACCGTATGGTGCGGTGCTCATTATTGGGCCTTTTAATTATCCTTTTCAGCTCCTTATTGAACCTCTGGTTGGTGCGATTGCCGCAGGCAACACAGCGGTGCTCAAAGCATCAGAGAACACACCGGCTGTATCGGCTGTCGTGAAGAAATTGATTGGTGAAGTATTTGAGCCGGAATATGTGCAAGTGGTCGAAGGAGCCAAAGACACAACGACAGCGCTTATCCATGCGTCGTTTGACTATATCTTTTTTACAGGCAGTGTACCCGTTGGTAAAATCGTGATGGAGGCTGCAGCGAAAAACCTTGTCCCCGTCACACTCGAACTAGGCGGGAAAAGTCCTGTTATCGTGGATGAGCAGGCAGACATTCAAGTAGCAGCCGAGCGGATCATTTGGGGCAAATTGCTCAACACGGGACAGACTTGTATCGCCCCGGATTACCTGCTTGTTCATGAGCGTGTAAAAAAACCTTTAATTGATGCGATGAAAGCGACGATTGTAAACTTCTTTGGAACGGATATTCAGCGCAACAAGGACTATGGGCGCATCGTGAACAAGTCACACTTTAAACGTTTGACTGCTCTGATTGAACGAGATCGGGATCAGGTCATCTATGGAGGGAAGTTCGATGAAGAAGATCGCTTTATTGAACCGACCTTAATTGACGCGGAATCGTGGAATGCAGCTACGATGGAAGACGAGATCTTTGGGCCGATTTTGCCGATTATCAGTTATGGTCATTTAGATGAAGCGATTAGCAATATTGTTAAACGCCCAAAGCCGTTAGCCTTGTACCTGTTCACATCCGATCCAGCTGTTCAGAATAAAGTGTTGAACGAGGTTTCTTTTGGCGGAGGATGCATTAACGATACGATTACACATGTGGCCAATCCACGGCTACCGTTTGGAGGAGTAGGTCATTCTGGTATTGGCTCGTACCATGGGCGGTACAGCTTCGAGACCTTTTCACATATGAAAAGTGTTCTGAAAAAGAGTACCAAGCTTAATCCGCATATGCTGTACCCGCCTTACAATAACAAATTGAATCTGATCAAACGTTTGCTGAAATAACGATATGTAACATAAACATCAAATAAAACAGCCTGTTGCTGGACATTACTCCAGAACAGGCTGTTCCTGTCTATATTGTGAAGGGGACTTCCCTGACCACCGTTTGAATTGACGGCTAAAATGGGCGATATCCTTATATCCGAGCATCACTGCGATATTTTGTACAGATAGTTGCGGATTGCCTAATAGAACTTTGGCCTCATGCAGCACCATTTGAGATAAAACGGTACGAGGAGACTGCCCGAATATTTGTTTGAACACACGGTTGCAATGCGAAGTACTGATGCCGAGTTCTGCGGCGATATCATCGATCCCATAGTGGGTGTCTGATTCATCGCCTTGTTTGAATTGCTGGCTCATTAGTCCCTGGAGCCGAGTACGAATCTGATGCGCCAGTTCAATCCGTTCGTACCCACCCGCAAACGTCTGGGCTGCTTCCTGAGACACAGTCTCCCACAGGTGACCAAACAGCTCAAATACCGCGGATTGCAGCTGCATGCGCTGTACCATAGCACTCGCGGATTGATCGTGGGCAGAGGACATCAGTTTGTGCAGCACCGGTTCAATCTGCCGGGTAACCGGGCTGTCTGCAGTGAATAATACTTGCTTGATTCGAGCCAGAAGGGAGAGAAACAGCTGATCATCGATATCAAAATGCATACAGAAATAGGTGAAGCCTTCCCCGTTTCGGCTCTGACTGGAATGGATGCTTCCCGGAGGGATCAGCAGCAGCTCGCCAGCGTTTTGTACATATAAAGTACCGTTTATGGTCATATACTGCACACCCTCTGTTACATAATTGAGCTCATATTGAGGATGCTCGTGCGCCGGATAGTCCCAATCGGGTCCGACACTGCGCAGATGAATAGCGAACAAGTTAACGGTGGTTTGTACATCTGGGTAAAACACTTCATGCACACTTTCTCCCAGATCGGGAGGTAAATACGTGGAAGACATTTGAATTCCTCCTTATGTTGGGTCATGTTATGCTGTGTTATGTACATATTTAAAACGAATTCACTAAAATTTCAAAAGTGTAACCGCTTTATATTTTATCATACATCAGCTTGATTTGGGTAAATATTCGATTGATTTGTTCATGGTCTGGACGGGTACTGCGTGATAGGATGGGGCTAATGAAAACGTATGCATATCTTATTTCAAGAGAGGTTATGAAGAATGAGTACATCCAATTCCATTTTTTACAATGCGCATCACGCACCAATCGGTGCTTTTGCCAGTTTCACGCTAGGTTACAAAGGGGCTAAAGGTGGGCTGGGGCTTGAACTCGGGAAGCCGGCTGACCAAAACGTATATATTGGATTGCAAGCTCGTGATGGAGAGCACTATCAGGCATTGCCTTTTTATGAAGCAAGTGAAGATGAGAGTAGCCGTTATGATGTGGAGAAGCTGGACAGCGGAAGTCAAGCTGACAGTGCAGGAGCAAAGCCGCTGATCTCGGCGTTTAGGGATGAAGACATTACTCGGGAGTTTACTTCAGGGACGGATACATGGAATGCAGGGGATCTGAAATTTCGTATCTATTCGCCTGTACGTCCCGTTCCGCATCCGAACAGTGCGGATCGTGAAGCGCTGATGGATGCGCTCGTACCCGCAGTGTTGGTCGAGATGACCATTGACAACAGCCAAGGCGAGAAAACTCGTAAAGGGTACTTCGGTTATCAGGGTAGTGATCCGTATGCTGCAATGCGTTTGATTGGTGGACCAGAGGGAGGACCATTGACAGGGGTTGGACAAGGGCGTCTGACAGCTATTGTGTCCAAAAATGAAGGTCTGTGGCCTGCACGCGGATTTACGCTGGAGAAAATTTTAGAGGAAAAACATCGGGACAATCTGGCATTTGGCTTAGGGTCTATTTCTGTATTGCTGATGGAAGTTCCTGCAGGTCAGAAACGCACGTTTCAATTCGCGGTATGTTTCTATCGGGGCGGAATTGTTACCACCGGTATGGACACCACATACTTGTACACACGTTACTTTGCTGACATTCTGCAAGCGGGTGAGTATGCGCTCGATCGTTTTGATGCATTGACTGCATCCTGTGCCGAAGTAGATCAGCGTCTTGGAACGGCAGCGCTTAGCGAAGATCAGTCCTTTATGCTAGCTCATTCCATCCACAGCTACTATGCGAGCACCCAACTGCTCGATGCAGATGGCGAGCCGCTCTGGATTGTGAATGAAGGCGAATATCGGATGATGAATACGCTGGATCTGACCGCAGATCAGTTGTACTTCGAGCTTGCTCTTAATCCATGGACTGTTCGTAATGAGCTGGAGTGGTTTGTGAAGCGTTATAGCTATACGGATCAGGTTCGCTTCCCTGGAGAAGAGAAATTGCATCCAGGCGGCATAACGTTTACACATGATATTGGTATCGCCAATGTATTTTCCCGTCCGGGTCATTCGGCATATGAACTCGTCGGCATCGATGACTGTTTCTCTCAGATGAGCCATGAAGAGCTTGTGAACTGGCTTTGTTGCGCAACGGTATATATCGAGCAGACGCAAGATCGGGAGTTTGTGACAGAGATGTTGCCGGTTATTCAGGAATGCTTCCAAAGTATGCTTAACCGCGACCATCCTGAAGCAGATCGACGTAATGGCTTAATGGGTCTGGATAGTAGCCGAACACAAGGCGGGGCAGAGATTACCACGTATGACAGTTTGGACGTATCCCTTGGACAATCGCGGAACAATATCTATCTTGCGGGTAAATGTTGGGCTGTTTATGTTGCACTCGAAAAGTTGTTTGCAGCCGAGAAGCTCGCAGAACTGTCTCATCAGGCAGGAAAACAAGCTGATCGCTGCGCGGCAAGCGTCGCTGTTCAATTGACAGAAGGTGGTTACATCCCGGCGGTTATTGCGGAAAATAACAATTCGCGTATCATTCCGGCAGTTGAAGGCTTGGTATTCCCGTATTTTACGGGTTGTGAAGCAGCACTGGATGTTAACGGCCGGTTCGGACCTTATATCAAGGCACTACACACACATCTGAAAACGGTGTTGGTTCCCGGAACATGCCTGTTTGAGGATGGCGGCTGGAAGCTGTCTTCGACAAGCAACAACTCCTGGTTGAGCAAAATCTACCTGTCCCAATTTATCACACGTGAGATTCTGGGTATTGAGTGGGATGAGACTGGGGAAGCAGCGGATGCTGCTCATGTAAAATGGTTGCTCCATTCGGAGGAATCCTACTGGTGCTGGAGTGACCAGATCTTGTCCGGTGTTGCCGTCGGCAGCAAATATTACCCACGTGGCGTAACTTCTATTCTGTGGTTGCTTGAAGGCAAAAATAATCGTCTTGCACAGATCTATGCAAGCAAGGAGGCTGTACAATGAGTCAAACTACCGTACAATCTGGACTGTCCGGCCCGCAATATGAAGCATGGCTAGGTTACCATACTGCACTGTCAGGAGTGAACAGTTTTACGAGAACAGTAGCTCCTCTCTGGAGCCGAGTGATTGATGTACAGGAACGGCATCTCGTCATCGAAACCGCTCTTACCGAGCTCAAGCAAGGGCTCGGTAAGTTATACGGTGAACAGCCTGTCATTCGCCATTCTCAGACCCAAAGCACGGATTCAGACGAACAACGTAAACCGTCAATCCGATTGGGTACATGGGCAGGGAACAATCAGGTGACTAGTGTGTTTACGGAGACAGAACGTGCCGCTGTACAGGGTGAAGGTTTTATCATTCGTGAAGATGAGTCTCTTCAGGAACTGGTTATTGGTTCAGAGACGCCGCAAGGTGTTTTATACGCTGTTTTTCATTTGTTGCGTGAACTGACATTAAAGCAAGGTAAATCAGAAGAAGCCGGTTCGGCTCTTGACGGGGAGAAGCCTTTATTTATTAAAGAGCAACCCGTGAATCAACTGCGCATGATTAATCAGTGGGATAATGTGGACGGTAGTATTGAGCGAGGATATGCCGGACGTTCTATTTTTTACGAAAACGGTGAGTTTACGCAGGATTTAGGGCGCATTCGAGATTACGCCCGATTGCTGGCTTCAACCGGAATCAATGCGATATCGATTAATAACGTGAATGTGCATAAGCTAGAGAGTCTTTTTCTGACAGAACGATATCTTGGTGATGTTGCGAAGGTAGCGGCTGAATTCAGAGCGTATGGTATTCGCTTGTTTCTTTGTGCCAATTACGCGAGTCCAATCGAAGTTGGTGGCTTGCAGACAGCTGATCCACTGGATAATCAGGTACGTGAGTGGTGGAACATTCAAACGGCGAAAGTTTACGCTGCGATTCCGGATTTTGGCGGATATGTGATCAAGGCCGATTCTGAAAACCGTCCGGGGCCGTTCACATACAATCGTGACCATGCAGACGGTGCGAACATGCTTGCCGAGGCACTTCGTCCGTATGGCGGACTTGTCATCTGGCGGTGCTTCGTATATGACTGCAAGCAGGACTGGCGTGATCGTACTACAGACCGGGCTCGCGCGGCCTATGATCACTTTAAGCCGCTAGACGGACGGTTTGCGGACAATGTCATTTTGCAGATTAAAAATGGACCTATGGATTTTCAGGTTAGAGAAGCAGTATCCCCTTTATTCGGGGCGATGGAGAATACGAATCAGGTGATTGAGTTTCAGATTACGCAGGAATATACAGGACAGCAGCGTCATCTGGCTTATCTTGTGCCACAGTGGAAAGAAATTCTGGATTTTGACACGTATGCCAAAGGTAAAGGCTCGGAGATCAAACGCATTGCAGACGGTTCGCTCTATCTGCGCCAGTACAGTGGATTTGCGGCTGTATCCAACATCGGTGCGGACGCAAGTTGGACAGGACATCCGCTGGCTCAAGCGAACCTGTACGGATATGGCAGACTAGGGTGGAATCCTGAGCTCTCGGCAGAAGCCATCGCGGATGAGTGGGTCAGATTAACGTTTGGACATG
This sequence comes from Paenibacillus sp. RRE4, assembly GCF_031844205.1. Classification (NCBI taxonomy): domain Bacteria; kingdom Bacillati; phylum Bacillota; class Bacilli; order Caryophanales; family Paenibacillaceae; genus Paenibacillus; species Paenibacillus sp. RRE4. The sequence continues at coordinate 2,427,178 of NZ_JAUZUT010000001.1, read as the reverse complement.
ACGAGCAAGTCGTGGAGCGGATTACAGGTATGTTACTGTCTTCACTCGACATCTATGAAAACTACACTGCACCTCTAGGTGTGGGCTGGATGGTCAATCCGGATCATCATTACGGACCTAATGTGGATGGTTACGAGTATTCCAAATGGGGAACGTATCACTTTGCCGACTGTCATGGAATTGGGGTCGATCGGACGGTGAAGAGTGGTACAGGTTATACTTCCCAATATCATGCGGAAAATGCAGCTCGATATGAATCACTGGAGACTTGTCCCGATGAGTTAATTCTCTTTTTCCATCATGTCACGTACACGCATGTGTTACATTCCGGTAAAACGGTTATCCAGCACATCTACGATACTCATTTCGAAGGTGCTGCGCAGGCTGAAGCTTTGCTCGAAACATGGAGAGAGCTGGAAGGTAAAGTGGATCCAGTCATCTTTAACAAGGTAGCTGCGCTACAGGAAGAACAGGCAGAGCACGCAAAGGAATGGCGCGATATGATTAACACTTATTTTTATCGCAAGAGCGGAATCCAGGATGAGCAAGCGCGTAAGATCTACTAATTGATCATGTACGAAATACGCAATGTTTTCTTTGAAACGAAAGACAGCACCGACAAGCATAAGGAGGAGAATGCGTATGAGTGAACACGAGCTGCCCGTAACGATGAAGGCCGCCGTCATGACGAAGCCTGGACATATTATCATTGAGGATCAACCTGTTCCCAGACCTTCAGCTCATGAAGTGCTTATCAAGGTAATGGCCGTAGGCGTTTGTGGATCGGATGTACATTATTTTGAGCATGGTCGCATTGGCAGATTTGTTGTGGAGAAACCGATTATTCTTGGTCATGAATGTGCAGGGGTTATCGTCGCGGTAGGTGCAGACGTTGCCCGGGTGAAGGTGGGGGAGCGAGTTGCCATTGAACCTGGAGTGACGTGCGGCCGCTGTACAGCTTGTAAGGAAGGACGTTACAATCTGTGTCCTGATGTTCAATTCCTGGCAACCCCTCCGGTCGATGGAGCATTTGTCCAGTACATGGTCATACGAGAAGATATGGTATTTCCAATTCCGGATCATCTGACCTTTGAGGAAGCAGCCATGAATGAACCGTTTTCTGTTGGTATTCATGCTGCCCGTCGGAGCAAACTCTCTCCAGGAACGACACTGGCTATTATGGGCATGGGCCCTGTCGGACTGATGGCTGTTGCGGCAGCGAAATCCTTCGGAGTAGAGACCATAATTGTCACGGATCTAGAGGAAGTTCGTCTTGAGGCCGCCCGCCGTATGGGAGCAACGCACACCATCAATGTTCGTCACGAGGATGCGCTTGCTGTGATTCGGGAAATTACCGACGGCGTTGGGGTGGATACAGCCTGGGAGACAGCAGGTAATCCCAAAGCACTGCAATCGGCGCTATATTCTCTTCGCAGAGGTGGTAAGCTGGCCATTGTTGGATTGCCTGCACAGGATGAGATTGCGATCAATGTCCCGTTTATTGCCGATAATGAAGTCGATATCTATGGCATATTCCGTTATGCCAATACGTATCCTGCGGGAGTTGCCTTTTTAAGTTCGGGACAGCATGATGTGATGTCTTTGATCTCGGATCGATACCCCCTTGAAGAGACGCAACAGGCAATGGAGCGGGCGCTGCATAACAAAAGCGGTAGTCTTAAAGTGATGGTTTATCCGAACGGTATGTGACCATTAAGGGAGTGAGGTTCTGTACACATATGTGTACAGGACCTTTTTTTAATTGTAACGGGAGAATCCGTAATTTTTTTGTTTTTTCCGCATGAAAGGCATGGACAACCTGCCAGCACATGGTATAATTCATGTTGATTTTAATATATAAATGAAAACACATCATTACAGGTTACTCTTATTTTTGGCGAAAGGAATTGAAAGTTGTGAGAACACATGAATTTATGATTCACGCGGATTTTCATCGGGATGAGTTATTGTCGGTATCCTCTCAAGCGTCACGTTTTGCATCGGACATATTATTGTCTTATACGGAGGCTGATCATGAACATCGTGTAGATGTAAAGAGCCTGCTAGGCATGGCTTTACTTCCGCTTCGAAACGGCAGTATGGTTCGATTACAGACTAGAGGAAGGGATGAACTCGAGGCCCTCGAGTACATGTTGCATGTACTGGAAAAAGGCCCGTCGTAAGGATGGATCAGATGCCCACTCGCATGAATTATATTTTTTTTGTTTTTTCGTCAATTCTTGCTGGTACTTCGTGCAAAAAAAGAGTATAATAAAATTTAGTTTGATTCTAGGAAGTACCCATATTAAAGGAGTGTAAATAGATTATGCCAAAAGTTGACATCCATCCTAAAACACAGCTCGTTATTTTCTACGATGCAAGTGCTGACTTCAAATTCCTGGCTTCTTCCACGAAGTTCTCGAACGAAACAATGGAATGGGAAGACGGTAACACTTATCCTGTTATCCGTGTAGATACTAGCTCTGCATCCCACCCGTTCTTCACTGGTAAACAAAGAAACGTGGATATCGGTGGACGTGTTGACAAGTTCAACCGCAAATACAACCTCAAAAACTAGTTCTCATATAGATGAGGAGAAACCCCTAGGATTTTATTCCGGGGGTTTTTGTTTTTTTAGATTTATTTTTTAGGTGTGTTTTCTTAGTATCTTGCATGAATACTCATTCGTCATCTCAACCAAAGATTGCGCTTTCAGCGCAATCAGTTGTAAACTAGAGTACAGAGTCTGAACATAGTGGAGGAGGAAATAGAGATGAGCAGAATTACACATATGGTTACATTTACACTTTATGCAGGTAAAGATACAGCGGAGTCCGAAGTTTTTTTGAACGAAAGTAAGCAAGCGCTTGCGGAAATTCCAGGTGTTGAACATTTTCAAGTGTTACGTCAAGTGAGTGTTAAGAATGAGTTTGATTACGGTTTTACCATGGAGTTTGCAGATCAGGCTGCTTATGACGCTTATAATGACCATCCCGTACACCGTCAGTATGTTGCAGAGCGCTGGGAGAAGGAAGTCAGCCGTTTTCAGGAAATTGATTTTATGAAACACAATGGTGAATAGAGACCCCAAAGTAACGTTGGAAATGGACTGAGAATCAAGAAAAAACCAAAGGAAGTCTTGATATCCGAAAATGCATGCGGCACAAGTATTCTAAAATCCACTTTTCGAAATCGTTTTAGGGTAGAACGGATAAGGAGGTGACTCAGGTCATGAAATTGGATTTAACGGGAAAAACGGCATTAGTTACGGGTGCAACGGGGCAATTGGGAAGAGTGATTGCTCGTACACTCGCAGCTTGCGGCGCGAATCTGGTACTGCATTACATAAACAACGAAATGAAGGCCAAGGAACTGCAGGAAGAGATTGAAGCACTGGGTCGGCAGACCGTAATCGTGCAAGGTGACTTGACTAAACAGGATACCGCGTTTCGGATACGAGATGCGATCCAGAATACGATGGGTACCGTAGATATTGTCGTTGCAAATGCAGTCATTCAATACGAATGGACTTCCGTTTTGGAGCAGGCACCCGAGGATTACTTAAGCCAGTTCGAATCATGTGTCATGCAAAGTGTATATCTTGCCAAAGCTTTCATTCCGCAGATGCAGGAAATGAGATCCGGTCGATTCATTGGGATTAATACCGAATGTGCGATGCAAAATTTTGCCCATCAATCAGCCTATACCGCAGGAAAACGCGGGATGGACGGTGTATATCGTGTGTTAGCGAAGGAAGTCGGCGAATATCAGATTACGGTTAACCAGGTTGCCCCAGGTTGGACGATTAGTGAACGAGATCGAACAAGCGAACCAGGACATGACGAGGCATATACTCGATCTGTACCATTGAGACGCAGGGGAGAAGATCAGGAGATTGCAAACGTCGTTGCTTTCTTAGCATCCGATTTGTCCTCATATATCACTGGAGCGTATATCCCTGTAAGCGGTGGCAATGTTATGCCAGCCATTTGATTAACTATGCTCTCAGGAGAAGATATCGTGAGAAATACAAGAGTGATCCGTTTGCCTTTTAAGGTAAACGGATTTTTTGATTTTTCTCCAGATGTTATAGAAGATTGTGTTTATATACTTGGAGTGACATATGCTTTTGATTCGTTTTTCAAAATATTGGGGTATAAGAATAGGTATATTCAAGGGATGGAAACCTAATCAAAATAACGTTATAAAGGAGTGACCCAGCATCATGAAAAAAACGATAGCAGACGTTCTTGTTGAAGCCTTATTAAATGCGGGAATTCACCGGATATACGGCATTGTTGGAGACTCGTTGAATGCGGTCCTCGACTCCATCCGCAAGTCGGGCAAAATTGAATGGATTCATGTAAGACATGAAGAAGTAGCGGCTTTTGCAGCGGGTGCAGATGCCCAAGTAAGTGGTAGTATTGCCGTATGTGCAGGGAGTAGCGGGCCGGGGAATATGCATCTTATTAACGGACTCTATGATTGCCATCGAAATCGCGTACCGGTTCTGGCCATTGCTGCTCATATCCCAAGTGATGAGATTGGCAGTGAATATTTTCAGGCGACTCATCCGGAGTATTTGTTTCAAGAATGCAGTCATTATTGTGAAGTGATTACAACAGCCAAGCAGATGCCTCGTTCGCTCACAATGGCAATGCAGACAGCAGTTGCACGTTCCGGGGTGTCCGTCATTGTGCTTCCGGGCGATGTCGCCGGACTTGAAGCGGCTGATCTTCCTGTTCCCGAGCATGTATACCATGCACCACATCCGGTTGTACATCCTTCTGAACCCGAACTCGCCAAGCTGGCGGAGTACTTGAATCAGGACAAAAAAATCACACTTCTATGCGGGGCAGGATGTGCGGGGGCTCGTGAACCCCTGTTAGAGCTTTGTGATCGATTGAAATCCCCTATGGTTATTGCACTTCGCGGGAAAGAGTACTTGGAATACGACAATCCGTATTCAGTAGGCCTGACAGGGCTAATCGGATATTCTTCGGGATACCATGCCATGATGGACTGTGACGTGCTCCTTATGCTCGGAACGGATTTTCCGTACCGTCAGTTTTTCCCGGAAGATGCTACGGTGCTGCAAGTGGATATTCAAACCTCACATTTGGGACGGCGAACCAAGCTGGATTACGGGTTGTGCGGTGATATCAAGGTGACGATTGAAGCGTTGCTCCCTTACCTCACGGCTGAACATAGTGACAAACATCTGCGTAAAAGCGTGAAGCATTATACAAAAGTACGGGAGGATTTGGACGAGCTTGCAGTGGGCAAACCAGGCAAAAAGCCTATTCATCCGCAATATTTGACCAAAGTGATCAGTGATGCCGCTGCGGAAAATGCCATCTTCACTTGTGATGTGGGTACACCAACGGTATGGGCGGCACGTTATCTTGAGATGAGTCGTAACCGCAGATTACTTGGTTCATTCAATCACGGAACGATGGCTAATGCACTGCCTCAAGCCATTGGTGCTCAGGTCGCTGATCCTGGAAGGCAGGTCATCTCGTTGTCCGGAGATGGGGGATTAGCGATGCTTATGGGAGATCTGCTCACGCTGAAGCAGCATAACCTTCCAGTCAAAGTGGTTGTGTTTAACAATGGCGCACTCAGCTTTGTAGAGCTGGAGATGAAAGCTGCCGGTTTCCTTGAATCGGGAACAGAGCTTGTGAATCCAAACTTCGCGATGGTGGCACAGGCAATGGGCATTGAAGGCATACGCGTAGAAGATCCTGCGGAGCTTGAGGGAGCCATAGAACGCGCGTTGCAACACAATGGACCGGTATTGATCGATGCTGTTGTGAATCGCCAGGAGCTGTCCCTGCCACCGAAAATTAATATAAAACAAGCCGAAGGATTCACGTTATGGATGATGAAAGCCGTTCTGAATGGCCGTGGCGATGAATTAATTGAGCTTGCGAAAACGAACTTGCTTCGGTAAGCAACAGGTAGATTGCATGTGCAGGATTAAGTTAAACTCGAAGACTGTAGCGCAACTGAATTTACTTGAAATAAAATGGGTAGTTATGATTTGGTTTGTTTTTAAATCAATTGTTTATTAAAATAGGTAAAGTCAGGAAGGAGTCATGTCCTTGCTGACCTACATAGATCATCCATATAAGGCCGAGGAATGAATAGGTACGATCACAATTGACACATAATTGGAGGAGATCATCATGAGTCACGCAGGAAAAGTAGCCATCATTACGGGAGCAGGAAGTGGATTAGGTCAAGCCGCAGCATTGAAACTAGCGGAGCAGGGAGCTTCCATCGTTGTCGTAGATTTGGTGGAAAAGACAGGTCTTGAAACGGTGAAGCAGATTGAACAGCTGGGAAGCAAAGCAATTTTTGTTCAGGCCGATGTAAGTAAAGCTGCTGAGGTAGAGAATTACGTGAAAAAGACGATCGAAGAGTTCGGCCATATTGATATGTTTTTCAACAATGCGGGTATTGCTGGCCCAGGGATCAAATTAATCGAACATACCATTGAGCAGTTTGACCAGATTATCGATATTAATTTGAGAAGTGTATTTTACGGATTGAAATATGTTATTACCGAAATGCTCAAAACGGGTGGAGGTTCCATTGTGAATACAGCTTCTACGGCTGGAATTGTGGGTGTTCCGGCAGTTGCTCCGTATGCGGCGACCAAACATGGTGTTGTTGGTTTAACGCGCACAGCAGCGATTGAATATGGCAAGGAGAACATTCGCGTGAACGCGATTGCTCCAGGGACGATTGAGACACCGATGGTTGTTCAATTCGGTAAAGATAATCCGGAGGTTTTCCAAGCTACAGTAGATAGCATTCCATCGGGACGTCTCGGCAAGCCGGAAGAAATCGCTAATCTGGTTTCTTTCCTTCTCGGAAATGATGCACCGTACATCAACGGAGCTGTATATGCAATCGATGGGGCGGTAACTGCTCAGTAAGAACTCAGGCACTATGAAAAAGAGTACTCAAAAGAGGAACTGTATGCGTTAATCCGCTCAGTTCCTCTTTCATTTTGAGGGCGATACTATCGATCTAATGCTTCAACATAATCTTTCGCTTCTTTTAAAGAAAGGCTTCGGGCTTCCCGCAGTTTTTTTATAGCCTGAATTTTGTTTCCGCGACGTACCATTTCGAGCAATTCCCGATCCAACTCCGTATTCATATCGAATCCGCTCTGAGGAAAAGAGTTTGTGCCTGTAGTTGAAGAGAAGGAGGAAGCGTTTTGGACAGAAGAAGCGTTGATAGCAAAACGATTCGCATCGACAGACGAACTGTTTTGAAGTCGCTCTACCTCTGATTTCAGTTCATCTACCTGACGTTGCAGACTCCCCAGTTTGGACCACAAAATTGGAATAATCAACAGCATCACCACGAATAAGAAACTGCTCATTTTAGTAACACCGGAATTTCCTTGACACCGCGAACGACCATGCCCGGTCTCCATTCCAGTGTGTCGACATTGTTTTGCAACTTCATGTGAGGGAAACGATGAATCAGCGTACTCACGGCAATTTCGCCTTCAAGTCGGGCCAGCGGTGCACCGAGACAGAGATGAATACCTGTGCCAAAGGCGAGATGCGCACTTTTCTCACGTGTGATGTCGAACACATCCGGGTCTTTGAATTGCTCTTCATCTCGATTAGCTGAATCCAGCGCCACAACCACAAGTTCACCTTTGGCAATCTGCTGCCCACGGAATTCTATATCTTTTGAAGCCCAACGCGAGGTGCTGAACTCAACCGGCCCGTTATATCTGAGCATCTCTTCAATGGCTTGATGGATAAGTTCAGGCTCCCGAATTAACAAATCTTGTTGTTCCGGATGCTCAAGCAGAGCCAGAATACCGTTTCCGATAAGATTTACAGTAGTTTCATGTCCTGCAATGATAAGCAGTGAGACCACACCAAGCAATTCTTTTTCGGTCAACTGCTCTCCGTATTCTTCGGCAATGACAAGCTGGCTGATCAGATCCTGACCCGGATCTTGACGTACTTTGGCGAACCAATCGGTCAAATATTCGGTGAACTCCCGTTCATGTTGTTGGAATAGTTCTGCATTCTGGCCGGTGGAAGCCTCAATAACGGTGTTGGACCACATGCGGAATTTGTCCCGATCCTCCAGCGGCACACCAAGAATTTCACTGATGACAATAATAGGTAGCGGAAAAGCAAAGTCATCTATAAGATTCATTGTTTCTTGGGAAGGTAGCTCGTCGAGCAGATCCTCCGCAATGCTCTGAATATGGCTTTTCATATCTGCGACAAGTTTTGGCGTGAAAGCTTTCTGTACCAAACCTCGCAAACGACGATGATCAGGTGGATCGGAGAACAACATGTTACTAGAGAAAATACTCTGTCCATCCGCCCCGTAACGTTTAACGATATCTTTGCTGAAACGGGAATCTTTCAAAATCTGAACAGCGTCCTCATACCGCGTAATCATCCAGCCAAATTCACCACTGGGAAACATCACTTTGAAGACGGGGTCATCGTTTCTTAATTTTTCATATACCGGATAAGGATTCTGAGTAAATGATGTTGTGAAAAAATCAGGTCTAGAGGTCTCGTTGCTCTCATTCATCTCGTTAGATTCATTTAGATTCAAATGTGTAATCTCCTCTCCAAAGCAATAAGATATGTCACTTTGTAATTATTCCATACGCTAAGGTAGGAAACCTTGTTTTTCCATGATAAAAATGCGAGCGATGCAGGAATGTCGTGTTGGACTCAAGAAGACAAGAGAGTCAAGAATGCGTTTGCAAAAATAAAAAACGAGGGGAGTACGGAAATGTCATTTAGACAGTTGCCTTTACATGATCATCAGATTCCGGCGAGTCCTATTGTTCTGGGGTGTATGCGCTTTGGAGGAGATTGGGATGGTGCCCCCATTACTGAGGATTTGGTGGTTGAAGGCCGCCAAGCAGTCGAAGCAGCACTGGAGATTGGCATTAATCATTTTGACCTGGCGGACATCTATACACGTGGGAAAGCGGAGCATGTATTTGGGCGGATCTTATCCGAAAGGCACGGACTACGGGAGCAGATCATTATCCAATCCAAATGTGGAATTCGGCTGGTAGGGGATGATGAGGGGCCTCAACGTTATGATACATCAGGGGCACATATTATAAAGAGTGTTGATGGGATTTTATCCCGGCTCGACACGGAGTATCTGGATATTTTGCTGCTGCATCGTCCCGACCCGCTTGCCCACCCGCAGGAGATCGGAGAAGCGCTGGCTAAACTTCATCAGGCTGGAAAAGTAAGAAGCTTCGGCGTGTCTAATATGGGTTCTGAACAGATCCGTTTGCTTCAGATGCACAGTCGTATGCCATTCATCGTGAATCAACTGGAGATGAGCCTTGATAAAATCGGTTTTGTAGAAGCTGGCGTAACCGTGAACCGTGCGCAGGCGAAAGAAAATGTTTTCCCGTACGGTACGATGGAGTACTGCCAGGCAGAGCGTATTCAGCTGCAAGCTTGGGGTCCTCTCGCACAGGGAAGATTTACAGGCAGGGCAATTGAAGGACAACGGCCCGAGATTAAAGCAACGGCAGAACTGGTGGCTCGTATTGCTCAAGAGCGTGGTGTCACGAGTGAAGCCATTGTACTGGCTTGGTTAATGAAACATCCAGCCGGAATTCAGCCGGTGATCGGTTCGATTCGTCCGGAGCGGATTCTCGCTTGCCGTGATGCGGCTCAGGTTGAACTCACACGGTATGAATGGTACGAGCTGTACTCGTCTTCGTGCGGACGGAGAATGTAGTGTCTACAGAACAGGATATATGTTTTCCTTTAGTCGCTAATCTAGCGGCTTTTTGTTTATGGCTGTAGCCAGTTGAGTGCGTGAAATGAGCGACAATATGCCGCCAATTATGCGGGTGGATGAAGCATAGGACACGAAAAAGTCCTGTGTTTTGTATTCTTTTCTTTTCATGTAGTGATTAGAAGAGAGGGTGGATTGTTTATAAAATTGTAGTGCCCTATCTCTGAAGTCTGGCCGTTAGTGTTGATAGGTAGAACTATATGCCTAAGCGTATTCCGAAGGATAGAATGAGAAATTGCTCTATTCCACATGTAGACCGGGAGAGAGGATTCACATTTGTGCGGTAAAGTAAGTCCTTGGACTTAGTCAAAAGTGCAGGTAAGAAGGACGTTTCAACCATTTTTGCCTGTTTTCAGACTTAATAACTTACAGCTGTGATAAAATGATGAGAATAGGAACATACGATCTGTTTATATGAGAGGAGACATCTTGATGATAGAGATGCTTAAACCGCCTGCGGAGACATTATACGAGGCTGAGTTACGGGCGTTGCAACAGGAGGATCAGGGTCATCGTCCGCCCAACTGGTTATTATCTCCAGCTAATGTGCGGGATTTTATTATTGGGCGAGATAAGCCAGCGATGCTGGATGGAGAGAAGATCACCATTACACGTAAATTCTACGGGAATGATGTGTTAATTGAACGTGCGGTCGTAACACTTGCAGGGAATCGCGGGTTGATGCTTGTCGGTGAGCCCGGTACAGCCAAAACGATGCTAAGTGAGTTGCTTACGGCAGCGATCTCGGGGACCAGTCTGAATACGATTCAAGGTACGGCTGGAACAACGGAGGATATGATTAAATATTCCTGGAATTATGCGATGCTTTTGGACAAAGGGCCCTCTGAAGCAGCTCTTGTGCCTTCCCCGTTATACAATGGCATGAAAAAAGGTATTTTAACGCGCTTTGAGGAAATTACACGTTGTCCGGCCGAAGCACAGGACAGCTTGATCAGTATTTTGAGCGATAAAGTCATGAGCATTCCAGAACTTGACGGGGGTGTGCTCTTTGCCAAACCGGGATTCAACGTCATTGCTACGGCGAATATTCGGGATAAAGGTGTAAATGAGATGAGCGGCGCACTCAAGCGACGTTTTAATTTTGAAACGATCAAACCGATCCAGAATGTAAAGATGGAAGCCAAAATCATTGAATCTCAGGCGAGAAACCTGTTATTACATAGTGGAATTGATACCGAAATTCAAACCGATGTGGTGGAGTTGCTGGCAACTACTTTTATGGAGCTGCGAACAGGCATGTCTCGCGAAGGGTACAAGCTTGATACACCTCAAGCGTCCATGAGTACTGCAGAAGCCGTGTCGGTATATGTGCAGAGCGCAATGACATCTTACTATTATGAGGGGAAATCTATTGCGCTGGATCGGTTGGTGCAAAATATGCTGGGAACCGTTGCAAAGGAAAACGACAAGGATCTAAGCATTCTCAAAAACTATTTTTCCAAAATTGTCAAAGCTCGCTCTGCCGAAGAGGAAATTTGGAAGAATTATTATGAGGAAAGAAAATGGATCGGTTAGACCAAGTGGAGCCTGCTGACGCTGCTGGTTTATCGAATGTTACGGATTTGAATCAGCTTCAATCCTTATTCGATACAAGTGTATATAACTTAAACAATCGAACGGTTTATTTTCCAATACGGCATCATAGTCCAGCTTGTTCTCATCATCTGTTACATGTTATCGGAGAGTACAAACCGGATATCATTGTGATTGAAGGACCGGAAAGCGGCAATCCTCTGATACCTGTACTAACGGATGAAGCGACCATGCCTCCGGTCAGTCTCTATTATACCTATGAAGATGAATATGGAAGAGAAGCCTGTTATTATCCGATGCTCCGGTATTCACCCGAATATGTTGCGCTGAAGGAAGCACACCGGCTTGGCATTCCGGCACAATTTATAGATTTGGATTATCGGCATGTATCCAGAACCACGGAGAGCCCTTCGCAAACAGAGCAGAAAGAAATCTCCGTCCAGGACGAAACGCTGCTTGCCAGTTCAGATTTCATTAACCGTTTATGTGAGAAAACAAACTGCCGCAGTTTTGATGAACTTTGGGAAAAGGTGTTTGAGATCGGGGGGCTGCAGAAGCCTACATCTGTCTTTGTGCAGGATGTTTTCACGTATTGTACATTATCTCGAATGTGTTACACCCCGGAGCGCCTGATCGCAAGTGGTGACCTGGTTAGAGAAGCCCATATGGCGAAACGAATCAAGGAAGCTGAAGAGCGGTATCAGCGTGTGCTCGTAATTACGGGAGGTTTTCATACGTTTGGATTAGTGAGTCTGTCTGTTCAGAAAAAGGAACCCACGGCCAATTCGACGCAACACGGTACATCAGATTCAGGAAATGTTCAAGAACAGGTGTATCCGATGGTGTATACATTTGCCGAAGCGGATCGATTGAATGGTTATGCCAGTGGTATGCCTTATGTTTATTTTTACGATCAAATCTGGGATCATCTGCTTCGTTCTTCATATTCACCTTATCGTGTAACCACGTTGAATCTATTATCTAGACTGATGCGTAAGCTACGTGACAAGCAAGAACATGTATCCACAAGCGATGCGATCGAGGCTTATAGTATGATTCAAGGTCTGGCGGAGCTTCGAGGCAAGCAGGAAGGCGGAGTGTACGAGCTGATGGACGCGGCCCTCTCTTCATTTGTCAAAGGAGAGCTTACACTTGCCACCGACAAGCCGCTTCAGGAACTGCAACTTCTGTTGACCGGGGACGCCATCGGGAGCGTTGCACCTAATGCGTTTCATATTCCTATCGTTGAGGATTTTAAAGCGCGTTGCTCGGAATTCAAGCTTCAGATTCGAACGACGGGTCAGCATAAAAAGGTACTTGATCTGTATGCCAAGCCGGAACATCGTTTGATGAGCCAGTTGTTTCAATGCATCTCTTATCTTGTCCCCGACTTCGCAAAGCGACAGGCAGGACCGGATTGGATCGCGCAACGTGATATGAATCTGGTTCGTGAAACGTGGGAATACATGTATTCCTCACGAATTGAAGCGCGGCTTATTGAAAATTCTTTATATGGCGGAACGCTTGCCACAGCAGCTACCCGAAAGATGGAAGAGCAGATGCGAGATATTCCTGACCATCACAGCGGTGAACTTGCTCAAAAAATGCTCCAGGCACTATTAATGGGACTTCAGGAGACAGCGATGCAGTTGTATGCCCAGGTTCGAGCAGCTCTGCGGACAGATGGACATTTTCTGTCACTATGCAACAGCTTAACGATTCTGAATCGGATTCATCAGCATCGGCGGTTGCTAGGACTATCGGATGACCCTCATCTTCCCGAGTTAGTATCTGAAGCTTACCGTAACGCGGTTGACAAGCTGCAACAGCTTTCGCGAACGAATGCGGACGAGCATGAAGGTATTATTCAGGGAATAAAGCTACTTGCAATGCTGGCCGAGTCTGCCGAAGAACAATTCCAGGATACGGCTTTTCGAAACCATTTGCACGAGCTTTTGTCAGATTCGAAACTACCTGCTCAGCTTGAAGGAGTATGTATCGCTATTGCTTCGGGACTTGGCGATCGATCTAGAGAAGAGATCGTGGAGCGAGCCCGCGGGTATATCCGCGGAACGCCGGAACAGACGCGTCAAACGGCTTTATTTCTACAAGGTGTCTTTACCGTAGCGCGAGATGCATTCCTATATGAGGACCAACTGTTACATGAGCTAAATGGGTTAATTGAGCATTTATCCTATGATGATTTTATTGCTATGATTCCAGAACTACGTCTGGCGTTCACTTATTTTACGCCAATGGAAACGAATCTGATTGCCGAGCGTGTGGCTAATCTGCACCAAGTGAGGTCGGATGAAATGTTGATGCCTGCATTGGATGAGCAATTACTCATTCGGTACAGAACCCAGGATGAGGCGCTTCGAAAGGAGTTTGCTGCATGGAAGTTAATATGAATGATGGCCCTCGCGGCCAGAACGAAACGTTGCCAGAGTTGTCTTCCTCGGAAGAACGAAGTGCTGTTGAAACCTTGAACCGTTGGCGCCTGATTTTGGGGGAATCTGCAGAGGAAGGTCTTTGTGAATCGGATCAATATAGAACGGGTGAATTTCAGTATGTTGAATTGGACGAGATTCTAGGGTACCTCTATAACCGTGAATACGGTGAAGAACAAGGTTACCGAAAAGAGGGTGGACGTGGTTCATCCGAGCTTACCGTACCCAATTGGTTACACAAGGTCAGAGATCTTTTTCCCAAATCAACGGTTGAAATTCTGGAGAAGCAGGCGCTTGATCGTTATGGACTGACGGAGCTCTTAACCGATAAAAAACTGCTGGAGTCTCTTGAACCTAACATGAACTTGCTCAAAAACATCATGCAGTTCAAAGGGCGAATGAAAGGTGATGTACTGCGGAGTGCAAAAGATATTGTACGCACGGTGGTTGAAGATCTGCGCAGGAAGCTGGAGTCTCATACCCGGGCCAGTATTATGGGGAAACGCAGTCGGTACGCATCCAGTTCTGTGCGATCCCTGCGCAACCTGAACTTTAAACGGACCATTACTCGCAATCTTAAAAATTATGATAAACACAAACGAAGGTTTGTTATCGATCGTCTTTATTTTGACGGGAATATAGAGCAGCACAATAAGTGGAACATCATTATCGGTGTAGATGAAAGCGGTAGTATGATGGATTCGGTGATTTACAGTTCGGTCATGGCGAGTATTTTCTATCGATTGAATGCGCTACGCACAAAGCTGTTCATTTTTGATACCAAAGTTGTGGACCTGAGCGAGCGACTTGAGGACCCTGTAGATGTATTGATGAATGTGCAACTCGGTGGAGGAACACATATCGCCAAAGCGTTGCGTTATGGGGAGACGCTGATTGAGAATCCTGGAAAAACGATCTACATTCTGGTGAGTGATCTGGAGGAAGGTTACCCGATTAATCAGATGTATCAAGCTTGTAAGGATATTATTGATGCAGGATGCAAGTTGCTTGTGCTTACCGCTCTCGATTTCAACGGAGATTCGGTGTACAACAAACATGCTGCACAGACGCTAGCCAATATGGGGGCACATGTAGCAGCGATTACACCTAACGAACTTGCCGAATGGATTGGCGAAATGATCACTTAAACAAACTTTTAGGAGGAATAAATCATGCTTACCGTAGATCGTGCAGTAGAGAGTTTGGTAGAAAAGTTCGCTTCCATTTGTTCAGATGACTACTCGCTCAAAACGGATCGTAGCTCCGAAATTATCGATTACGTCATGGGTGCAACCGAAAAGTTCCCTGAGATGATGGGTAAAACGAGTCATTATGTCTATCGAACGGTAGAAGCACTGTCCAAGCTTGGCAAAAAAGATGATGGAGATATTTTTTTTCGTGCCGGAGCTGTCGCCATGCATTTGGAATCGAATTATTTCCGCAGAAGCCCTTGGGGGGTTAACGCATTCACAGCTTGCCTCGGTGATGATTCGGAGGCTTACGGATTAAATGGGAAAAGCAAGAGCTCGGATCGAATGGGAACCTTGTTATCTCGTTTGAATAAAATGAAGCAATATGCGGATGAGGAAGAAATTCTCTCAGAGCTTAAGCGTCGCGTGAAGCGGGCACAATGGCTATTCGATTCCAAAAAAGCAGATAGTCAGGGTAATTTCAGAGATGTGATTGACGCCATGATGCTTGTTCATTTGTGTGTGCAACCGGATGTGGAATTTGCGAATAAGCAAGAGATCGAGGATATGAGTTCCGTCCTGCCGGAGTTGTTCCAGCATGTTATGGCTAACGATGCGGCAAAGCTTCATCAAGAGCTGTACCGTTTGATTGAACCTTTGGTTGCAGGTAACGTTCAAGGCAAACAAAACGGTTCGTCACAGGTACTGGAAGAGGAATTCCTGAAACAGAAACGCAGCGAATTGATTGCCAAGCATTATCCAGAAATCAATTACTCTGCGAAAAATCATGTTTCCCATGCCGAATTCCATCAGACGTTGGTTTTATTGAGCAGTGCAGTCTTGTATCTGACGAATATCAATGGAGGAAAGCAACGCTTTCTGGATAACGTTAATGACGTTGGCAAGGTGCTACTCGAAGTTATTCATCACCTCCATGAGCTCTATCCGATGGAGGTTCGTAAGTATTTACTTAGTATGAACCCTCGTTCAAGAAGCGAAGATGATCTGCTGTCCGGGCTGATTCCTCTGAACGAGCCCTATCAATTGATTGAAATGATGCAACTCGAATTGAATTCGTACCGCGTGTCCTGGATTATAATCAAGGCGGCAATTGCCAACCAACCCGAGCAAGCCAAACGGGCATATGAGATTGTCAGAGCACCATTCCTGAAGTTGTGTCTTCATAAAATGATGTTGGATCAAGGCATCCATGGAATCCAACCAGAAAATACAATTGAAGAGGCTGTATTCCGTGTGTTGCGTCAACCGCTCGAAGGCGGGAGACAAGGTCTTGCCATTGCGAGATATTTAAGTGGTGAGTACACGCTTGAAGAGTATTGGGAAGACAAGGACAGCCGTGGATTGTTTAATCATGTCAACCGGGATCGGAAGCGGATTAACAATCTCATTAGCATCAGCTTCCTGCCCATTGATTCGGAGCCAATGCACCGCTTTGCGATTTTGCTAACTCATCCGGAATGGACGCTGGACATTGTCTCGGACATGTATCATTCTTATGCATTTAGTGGTGAGCAGATTTTGAAAACGTATGGTGACGACCCTCAGGTGAAACGAGAACAACTGCTGACTAGTCTGATTTCGCTGAATGGGATGACAGATTATACGTATCAATCGATGCCGCAGGATGAGTATCGCCGTATTTTACAGCAAAACCTGGAGTACGCATTAAAGCAGTATAAAAAACTGCCAACGGATACACGTCTTTTAACGCTTGAAGTTGCATTTGAGCAGCGAGATGCCCTGCCTAAGCAACAATTGGCAGCAGCTATTCAGGCAGGTTTACAGGATGCTTCTAAACGGGCGAGCAGTATTGCTTTGGCCGAGTTCAACCGGGTTCCGGATCAAGAACTGTATATGATGATCTACCGTGCGGAGAAAAAGGCTTCGATTAAAGAAATGGCGCTAACGGCGATCCGCAGTCTGGATAACAGTAAGGAATTATATACAGAGCTTTTGCAGAACGAGAAGGCAGCGGATTGGAAAAATCTGATTCAGATTCTGCTTGATACAGCTGAGTTAAGTCCTGAATATGCACACGCAGCACTTGCTGACTTGGCCGATGCCAAGAAGATGTCACGCATCAGCTGGTTACCTCTAAAGGAACTGCCTGCTCTGATTCGATCCACAGATGGTGTGCCTTTAGATGACCGGATCAAAAAATATGTATTGCTGCAATCGATTGATCATGGGTCTGGCCCGAATGAGCGGTTAAATGAACTACGAGAATATGTGAGCGAAGCTTCGCTTATCAGGTTTTCAAAGGAACTGTTGCAGCTATGGATTCAGGATGGTGCGCCTGCGAAGGAAAAGTGGGTTATGTATGTTTCCGCACTGTTCGGTGATCTTCAGATAGTTCATATATTGACCCCGCAGATTAAGGAATGGACAGAGAATAGCCGTGGAGCTATAGCAGCCGAGGCAGTTAAAGTACTCGCATTTCTAAAAGAACCTGCTGCACTTATGGCGATTGACAAGGTTAAACGCAGCGTTAAGAACCGTCAAGTGAAAGGCGCAGCTGAAGAAGCATTGCAGCTTGCAGCAGAGAATATGGGATTGACTTCAGAGCAGCTTGAAGATCGTTTAGTCACTTCCCTCGGTTTTGATGCTAAAGGCACGTTACAGCTTTGTTACGGTGAACGGTCCTTCCAGGTCAAAGTTAACGCCGATCTACAGGTTGTGGTCGTAAACGAAGAAACAGGTAAAGCGGTCAAAAGTTTGCCTGCTCCGGCACAAAAGGATGATCCTGAGCTCGCAGCAGAATCCAAGGCACGTTTTACCCAGTTGAAGAAAGATCTGAAAACGATGGTTACGATCCAGACTGCACGCTTGGAAGAGTCTTTATCCAAACAGCGTTTATGGACCGCTGAGGAATGGACTTCCCTATTTGTAGACAATGTCATCATGCAGAAATTTGCCGTTGGATTAATCTGGGGCATTTATGAGCAGGGTGAGTTAATCCGTACATTCCGTTATATGGAGGACGGTACATTTAATACAGTGGACGAGGATGAAACGGATCTGCCATCAGGAGCTCAGGTGGGTCTTATACATCCGCTTGAACTCGACCAGGACACGCTTGAGGGTTGGGCTACTCAGCTTGAGGATTATGAGGTCAAGCAACCGTTTGAGCAATTGAAACGTCAAATCCATTTGATTGAGGATGAAGATCGGGTCAAGACAGAATATGATCATCTTCCGGAAGAGGAATTTTCACCAACAGCTCTCCCGAAAGCATTGGAGAAATACGGATGGGTTAAAGGTCCTGCACAAGATGGTGGTTGGTTCAATGAGTTTTACAAAGAGTACGGAGAGATTGTTGCCGAACTTCGGTTCAGCGGTACAAGTATTACGTATTATGAAGGAATGGACGACGTGACGCTGGAATCGTTACATTTTTTCAAACCAAATGGCAAGAGACAGCACTATTATTATGCAGATAACAAATCCATTCCTTTGGGTCAAATTTCAGGCCGAGTATTCAGTGAGACTCTCTATGATATTTTGAGAGCAACGGGGCGTTGATTTGGTGGTTATGAACGATTTCAGTGAATTCAAGCAGAAATTCAGGCACTTTTCAAAATTGTGCACAGAGGATTATCTCATTCGTTATGCGAACAAGGGACTATACAAAAGAGCACTTAAAGAGCTGGATCAAGGTGTACAGGTACAGTACACCTGGAATACAGCTTCAGTAAACTGTCAGCTAAGTGAGGGTATCGAGTGTACCCTCTATGCTACGCTGGATGAATGGCAGTGTTCCTGTCCCTCGGAGAATATCTGTAAGCATGTATTGATTGCGATTCTGTATGACCAGCGCCAGCAGATAACTGAAAACATTGCTATGGGCGAGGATATTGTGGAAACTGTGGAAGTTGCAAAGCCTTCAGCGGACATTCCTGCATCTTCCCCGTCAGCCTTGGATGTGAAACCACCTTCTGCTGATTTCGCAGATCCTGACACTTCCAAAGAGTATAGGCCCGCGGGACAGGATAAGCTTCATCAGGTTAAAGAGTCAGACAAACCGGATTACGGTCTGCAACCTCATTCGCCGGAGACAAATGTCCGTTTTCGCTGGATGCTTGAAGCCGATCTGACTCCCATCCTGAAATCATATACTTCCACGATGGTTGAAGAGGTCGTTTTTCGTTTACGCTATCCCGAGGACATTCAAATCATGGAAGACACGCTGCTCACCGTACATTTAAAAAGTCAGAATATAGAGGTGTCCTTCACAGAAGAACCTCAGCTGACCAATGCTTTATGCAAGTTAAAGCAGACCGCGGGAAAAATGGCCAAGCTTGAAGCTTTGCTGAGATACCGTATGTATCATGGGGCGGATGATACGGACGCTTTGAGTGTCCGCGCATACGAGCCCAAGTTCTCCCTTCAAACGGTTCAGGAGTGCCGGGGCATGTTGGCTGGTATGCTTAAGACAGGGCTTGCCAGACTGCCTCAGTCATATAATGCGCAATTGGAGACACTGGCCATTGCTGCACATAGCGGTGGCCTTCCAGAGATTGAACGTAGTTTGCGTGGCATTCAGGGAGAGCTCCATCTGTTTTTCAAACGTCATGTACGTTTCTCCATGCAGGCGATGCTGGATCGTATAAGCAAGCTGTATCTCGCGCTAGAAGTGCTTGAACAAGGCGAGATTCCTGTTAGGCAGCAGAGTCAGCTGGTTGGCAGTTTCCGAAGTAAGTACTTTACCGTGCCTTCACTTCATCTCTATGGGCTAGGCGCAGACTCTTGGGAGACACGGTCAGGATTTCGCGGAATTACGTATTATTTCTATTGCTTTGATGATAGGCAGATTTATACGTACAGTGATGTACGCGCGGTGTATTACGAGGATCAACAATTCTCGTATGCCGAGCATTATGCATCGTTTACTCCCTGGTTGCCAAGTTTGACATTTAGTCAATTTACGGGAGAAGAAATTCAGTTTCAGTCGGTTAAAGTGAATGAAGAACGACGAATTTCTTCAGGTGATGGGGCGAAGTTAACTGTTTTACCACGAACCCGTGTGAATGAGGTTCATTTTGGAGAGTACCTGATAGACATACCTGCAGCACTTCAACAGGAGCCCGATTCTATTGATCTATTCACTGAGCCAAAAGAACGGTTGGCATTAATCGAGGTTGCCCGTATTACAGAGCATAGCTTCAATAAACAAACGCAGGATCTGATTCTTATGGTTGAGAATATTGAGGGGGCATGCTTGCCTCTCACCCTGCCTTACTCATCGGATTGGCAGTCTATGATTAACAGACTGGAATCAGGATTGGGTTCTCAAAAACTGGAACATTTTTATGCATTTGTTCGAATAGAAACGAAACGTATTAGTCCAATCAGTTTTCTAAAGGGCCAGACGTTGCTAAGCTTGAAGTTGGATTCCAGTAGTGGAAGGTTGGGACGTTTTGGAAGAAGATAGTGGATTGATACAGCAGTTATCGGATTGTTCTGAAGAATTACTCCTTCGGGGGTTATCTCAATTTTCGATTAGAGATACCCAACTGCTTGAGCAACTGGGTACCAATGCGCAGCGATTGCAGATGCATTTCCTGTATGAATTGATCAGCGGTGTTCTAGAGGCAGGACGCAAAGTGGCACTAGGCGAAGGACAAGAGGAACAGCTCTTGGATCAATATTGTCGTCTGACTCAATATGTTCAGCTTAGTAAGCAATCACAAACATGATCTCTCTAGTTAAATTTTCTGAACGTTAAGTCTGGCTTTGAAAACGATGAAACAGGGTTAAGTACTGTACAAAGCTATAGTATGAAGTAATTATTGGACTGATTTTAGTCCTAATTCGATAGAATAATCTAAAAAAGTTGCAGGTGGCTGAGCCCCTGCGATTTTTTTGTTGTTGCATGTAAGTAAAAGTGATTTGATGAACGAATATATGTAGGAAGCTCATGTTTACGAGTATCGATGCAGTTATACGATCTTTCTTCAGTTAAAGCACTAAATAAGCTTAGGCTACAGGGCAGTTTTACAAATATCGGTGAAGTTATTCAAGGCAAGTGGGAAACGAGCTTTAACCTGAACCAGCTTAACAGAAGTAAACGTGGACATGTAAACTTGGGTAAGAATGCAGGAGCACAAGTCGAGGCAACTCTTTCACCCATCGGTATTACGTTAACAGGCGAGGCTTTAGATATGATTCGTATGGAGGATTTGAAAATCGAATTACAGCTGAAGGACGGCACAAGAATGTCTGTTATAGCAGGTTTTACTCAACTGGATAATGATCTGGTCAAATGGATATCCTCTTAAACCATTCGCGTAGAAGACGTAAGCAATCTTTTAATCAATGTACAGAAGTTAAATTTAGAAGAGTAACAGGATGAAGTAGAGGTGTCACAATACATTTTCATGTCATATCCCGAGTTATGTTGCATACCATTAGGCGAATGCGGTCATAAGGGAGGAAGCGGAGATGTCGATGAGTGAACCGCTATTACTGCAAATTGTAAATCAACATATTCCGGCGGGGGCAACGGTCATTACCATTGATAAACCAATTCAGCATCCAGCGATCTATGCGGCCGATCTTACTGGCGACGGAATGCCTGAAATTTCTGCTGTTTATCAATTGAATAGCGAGCTGTATCTGCTTATATTAAAATTCGTTCAAGGGCATTGGATTAAAATGGCTTTAACAAAAGGACTAGGTTATGGCGTTACGTTGCTGACAGCAGCGCCTGTAACTTCAACGGCAAGAAATAATCTGATCGTAGGTTGGCAAATTGGAGCCATTTGGTCAAAACTCGCTGTATATGAGTGGACCGAATCCGGTCTTACGGACATTGCCCCAGACGATTTGTATTACAGCTACGCTGAGATTGTGGATATACCTGGCGTGCATGGGCGAGATGGGAAGGTAGAAATAGCGCTCTGGATTCATGACACTGGTGAAGCTTATCGAGTGGAAATTATTCGGTGGCAGCAGAATCAGTGGGTCCCAGCAACAGATGTATACCGAGCCTATTTTCCTAAAGTCGTGGAATATTATGAGCAGTTAACGAAGCAGTATCCCGATTATGTATTCTATTGGTATTATCTTGCGGATGCTCAGTTTCATGCTGGATCATATTCCGCGGCACTCACTTCGGTTCAGAAAGCGCTGCGCTTTCCGGAAGCGTATCCTTCAAGAGAGAACTTGCTTGAACTGGAGGATAAAATAAAGCAAGCGATGACGGCAACGGCAGGCACACATGCCAGAGTGACGACATGGTTATATCCCGTCTCTGTTCGAACAACAAGCGGGACGCGCTGGGGGTATATGGATGCACAGGGACATATCCGTCTAGAGCCGGTGCTAGAAGAAGCTCAGGCGTTTCAGCCTAACGGATTGGCGGTCGTCGTAAAGAATGGTCGAGCCGGTGTCATCAATCTTCAAGGGCAGTATGTAGTTCAGCCTGTGTATGATTCGATTAATTCTTTTTCCGAAGAGCGGGCCATGGCCATTGATTCTCAAGGGTTTAAAATGATCAATGAGCAAGGCATCGTGCTGACCAAACGAGCTTATCCGTTTATCGCAGATATGCATGAAGGCAGAGCCATGTTTTACGATAATAACCCAAATCAGACGAACGGCTCACCTAGCTTGTATGGATACCTGGATGCTTCAGGAAATGAAGTAATCCGAGCGCAATTCGCTTCAGCAAATGATTTTCAGCAGGGTAAAGCCGTTGTACAGATTAAGGATCAGGAATACGCCCTTATCGATCGGAACGGAAATCGACTAGCAACTTACCCATATGCCTTTGTAGGGCCGCTAGGGAATGGTTTGCTTGCTTTTCAAAAAGAATCCTCTGGCAAATATGGGTACATCGATGAACGAGGTAACATTCGTATTCAGCCTAAGTTTACTTCTGCATTTGCTTTTAACGATGGGCAGGCTATTGTGAATACGGCAGAGGATTACAAATCGAACTATGGCGTCATTAATATGCAGGGATCATTTGTGATTCAACCAGCCTATAACGATATTCGGGAGCTTGGGGAGAACAGGTACGCACTCGGGAAAGCCATTGATCCAGAACAGCCGTACATCGGCTCGGTGTATGCAATCGCTGAATTGAATGGCAGAATACTAACGGAGTTTATCTATCGTAATGTGGAAAATTACAAACACGGTCTTGCATCCGCATCAGACGGAAATCAGACGTATCTTCTGGATTTGAGCGGCAGACCGGCTCCAGGATATCCTCGTGTAACAGGGGCAGGGTCGATGGAAGTTGTGGCTCCGGATTTGATTAAAGTGTTTTTGGATCAACGTTTATCCTATGTGAACCGGGCTGGACAGGTGATTTGGCAACAGAATACGATCGTACCGTTACAACCGCCTTATCAGGTGCGTGAGGAGAAGTATAAACCCAACCGGGATTATCTCGTTTATTATCCGCAGGTGGACGGCTTAGCCAATCAGACAGAGCAGGGTAAGCTTAATGCTAAGCTGAAAGAACTTTCCCAAGTTAAACCGGTTCCTGCAGATCAGCAACTGGATTATACCTATACCGGTGATTTTGATATAACTTTCTATCAGAAGCAATTGCTCCAACTGCAGTTGACGGGTTATAACTATCCAGCAGGAGCCGCACATGGGATGCCAACGATGGTGTATGCCATTATTAATCTATCCGACGGTCAGCTCTATGAATTGAAGGATCTGTTTAAGCCGGATAGTGATTATGTGAAGGTATTAAGCCAAATTGTAGGGGACCAGATCAAAAATGATCCGCAGTATTCGTATGTTTTTCCAGATACGTACACTGGAATAAGTGCGGAACAGCCTTTTTTTGTGACAGCAGACGCATTACATCTGTACTTCAACCCTTATGATATTGCGCCATATGCTGCGGGATTCCCGACATTTACGATCCCGTTTAGTCAGATCATGAGCATCATTAATACAGAAGGATCATTCTGGAAAGCATTTCATTGATTATTGTAAGGAGCAGGGTATATAAACTTCCAGGCCATATGTGTAATATGGCTTTTTCTTTATTTTGGAAGTTACAGAAGAGAGGGGTTACGCGAAAAGGCGAAGTCTAAACGTATTAAACGTATCTATATATAATAGTTAATTATTTCACAAAGTGGGAAGAAAGATATTTGGGAGACAAAAATGAATAATATGAACCAAATGGTATATATTTCTTGTATAATATAAATAACCATGCATCAAGGTATGACAACATAGTTTGGAGGAAATGATTTTGTACAAATCAGGTTTTTGGATTAGGCTTGCAGCAAGTTTCTTGGATGGACTTATTATTGGGATACCAACAGTAATCATCGCAGGTGTGCTCACTGGTAATTATGATTCAGATGAACCAATTGCGCAGATATTAAGTTCGTTATATGCGATTTTTTTACCTGTTTATTGGTATGGCCGAACGGTTGGTAAACGAATTTGCGGGATTCGAATTCAAATTTATGACACACAAGAACCACCTAAAATTACTACAATGTTAATGCGAGTTTTAGTTGCTGGACTTGTGTACGTATTGACGCTAGGTATTGGAATTATTGTGAGCGCGTTTATGGTTGGAATGCGAGAGGATCGTCGTGCAATACATGATTTTATAGCAGGAACAGAAGTTGTGTGGGATTAAGTAAAAAAAGAAGCAGAACCGTAATGGGATATATAAATTCATAGCGGTTCTTTTAATTTCCTAATTACTGTTTCACAAAACTCGTATTTTGTACATATGTTTATACCTTTAATTCATCCGTAGTATTGCTCAAAGCAGGCATCCCAGCTTATCCTCCACCAGATTGGCATATTGCTTGTACTTCTCTTCACCCGTTACATGATACATCTGCCAAAGCATACCGCCCCAGAAGCCGTTGGTCCACCAGCTGATGCCATCCGCGTCGTTGCCGTTGGGGTTGTGCCTTGCACGGTCATCATGCACCCCGTCCTGCGTGGTATACGGAATTTTATCACGTGATTTGTCGCTTACCCAATCCATTTTGTCCGTCAGCTTTTGAATAACCTGGTCGACCCAGGGTTTAGTTTGTTCTAAGACCTGCATTATTGTTCTCCTGCCTTTTCCTTGGAATCATATTCACGGTTCATTGTCCGGGTTCATTCGAATAATTGAAACAAAACCGTATTCACTCTTCACATAGACATCATACGCGCAATCAATCTTCTTCCACCAAGCCCGCGCTCCATTTAATGCGTACGACCAGATCCAATGGACTTTGCACATCCGCTCGCCTCCTTCAAAAATAGTTTTATATTAATATGACGGATTGTCAATCCAAGAGCGACAGTTCCTCTGAAAAGGATTCGTGCCCCCTTGGGAATTTTGTGCTGCGGAAACGGAGGCCTTACGTGCTGGACATAGCCCTCTTGAGCTTTCTCCGCGCCGTAGGGGGTGTTCTACTGCATTTCGGCCAAGTTCCCGGCCATGGGTCTTTTTTATCCAGCGGGTGTCGCACTTTATATTATAATCCGTCATCAAAACACAAAAATACGAAAGAACCTTTCATATGAAACATAAGAAAGGTCCTAAATAGTTCTACAACAAACGTCAATTTGAGCTGATCTCATTCGGAACAAAATCAGGATCTTAGACTAAACTATATCTTCCGATACTCTTTCGGAGAACAGCCACAGATGGAGTTGAATTTCTTATAGAAGAAACTGACATTCTCGTATCCGACGTGATTGGCTACTTCCGTAACGCTCATATTACTGTTAATCAGCAGCGTTTTGGCAAAACGAATCTTTTGTTGATGAAGCAATCCCATAAAGGACATGCCCGTATGTTTTTTCAGTTGTGAGGAGAGATAATTGGCATTGATATTAAAATAGGCTGCGGTCGAACTTAAAGTGCAATTTTTGTAATTCTCTTCAATATAACGCAAAATCGGAACGATAGGACTTTTCTTTAGGCGATTATCCTGTTTATCGGAATCGTTCTCGTATACATCGATGAGCTCCATCATAATTAACGAGAAAAGGGAGTCCAGCATCTCACCAGAACGAGTGCACGGGTCGAACCATTCGCAGAAAAACTCGTTCATAAAAACCGGGAGTCTTCTGCTATTCTCGGAGGGAAACAAGATGAAGCTGTCATGTGCATTGCCTTCGGTAATGGAATTGATAAAGAAGCTAGACAAGGGACTGTCTGATGAAATTCGATTAAAAAAATTACTGTTGAAATATTCTTTTCTAATAATGATGTTGATCAGAATATCTGACTCACCGAGAGGTTCAATCCGATGAACGGTGTCCGAATCTACAAGTAGAATTTGGCCTTTTTTCAATGAGTAGATATTGTTGTTAATAATCTGAGTGCAGGAACCATCATACATATAGTTGATTTCAATCCAGTCATGAAAATGAAGAGGATAGGACTGAAACCGCGAGTGCTTCTTCACAACGATGTCAGGCGAAATCGTAAACAACTCGGCATGATCTTTAATCAATAACTTGGCAACTCGCTTACGATCTCTGAACATATATAGAAACTCAAGCGGTTTAAGAGAAGGGATGCCCTGGCGATACAACTCTTCGCTTGGGGTCAATGCTCGCAAAGATGTATCTAAGTCTTGTGGAGTCATACCCAGTTTCTCCTCTCATCAATGAATTACATGCTAATCTATGCTATCTGGAAACTCTTTCGTTTGTACTTTTACGATTATAAAATGCTTTGGTTCAATTTGTATATCTTGAAATATGACAACCAAGAAGCAGTTATTTTGTAATTGTCACAAAACACTGCTTCTTCGGATTGCTTCTATTCTAATTGAAATTGAACACAGGTGTCATTGTCCGAACTGTTGCCAATATATACTTCAAAATAACCTGGCTCTGCCTCATACTTCATACTCTTGGTATGAAATTTCAGCATCTCTTCTGTGATTTTGAAAGTGATTTGTTTGGTTTCGCCAGGCATCAGGCGAATCTTCTGGAAACCTCGCAATTCCTTGACCGGACGCACGACGCTCCCCACAAGATCACGAATGTAGAGCTGAACTACTTCCTGCCCCTCAACTTCACTTGAGTTATGCACCTCAACCGTAGCTTCAATTACATCTCCAGCATGCATAGTAGTATCGCTTAATCTTAGGTTAGTGTAATCCGCAACATGGTATGACAAGCCGAATCCAAAAGGATACAACGGTTCATTCGGACTATCTAAATAACGTGAAGTAAAGCGAAGGCTATGTGTAGAGCCGTTCGACGGTCTACCCGTGTTAAATCCATTGTAATAGACCGGAACCTGACCTACGGTATAAGGAAAACTCATCGTTAACCGGCCCGAAGGATTCACATGTCCCGTGACTAAATCTACAATAGCATGCCCTCCTTCTGTACCCGGGAACCAGCATTCCAGTATCGCATCTACTCGATCTTTGATATCCGTGAGCACTAAAGGTCTGCCATTAAAGAGTAGCAGTACGGAACGTTTAACCCATGGCAGTACTTCGTTCATAAAATCCGTTTGAATTTTAGGTAAGGTCAGATCTGTTCTGCTTCCGGCCTCGCCGCTTTGCAAGGTATGTTCTCCCATCGCAAATATAACAACATCAGCCCATTTCGCAAGTTCAATAGCCTTGTTTGTTTCCTCTTCTCTAGCCTCGGCGGTATTTAGTACATTCGCTTCGGAAGCAAAGAAACCAAAGTCGCCGAGTCCATCCAAACTTTCTAATAACGCACATCCCTGTGTATACTTGAATCTATCCGAATCCATAATTTCTTCAAAAGCCGTTTTCACCGTAATGACCTGACTTTTGTCTCCATATACCGCCCATAATCCGTTCAACTCCTGGCTGTTCGCATATGGCCCGATCAGAGCCACTTTAGTTTCATTGGTGAGTGGTAACGTATTCTTCGAGTTCTGAAGCAAAACAAGAGATTCGGTCGCTGCTTTTCTGGATAGGCTTATACTTTCATGATTTTTTTTCAGCTCTTGTTCCTTGGCTATGCTGGCACCTCTGAATGGGTCCTCGAACAATCCCAGTTTATTTTTCAGTTTCAATACACGAAGAACAGCTGCATCCAGCTTTTGCTGACTTATTGCTCCATCCTCCAGCAACAGCTTAAGCTGATTCGCATAACAGGAGGTCTTCATATCAATATCAACGCTAGCCTCCATCGCCAGTCTGGCAGCGTGCTTCTCGTTCTCCGCTACACCATGGGCAATGAGTTCAGAGATGGCTGCATAATCTGTGATCAACACGCCATCAAAGCCCCATTCCTTACGCAGCACTTCATCCATCAACCACTGATTGGCAGTTGCTGGAATCTCGTCAACGGTGTTAAAGGAGGTCATAACCAATTCACAGCCTGCATCCACCGCGGCTTTATACGGTGGCAGATACTCTTCACGCAGCCTTCTTTCGGACATATCTACCGTGTTATAGTCACGTCCACCTTCTGGAGCACCGTACGCAGCATAATGTTTCACGCAGGAAGCCAAGCTCTCGCCAGGTGTAAAATCACCTTGGAATCCTTCTACCATGGCCTTGGCAAATACACTATTCAAATAGGTATCTTCTCCAGTAGATTCCATGCTCCGCCCCCATCTAGCATCGCGAACCACATCTACCATTGGTGCAAAGGTAACATGCGCACCTGCTGCGCATGCTTCCTTAGCGGTAAGGCGATTACACCATTTCACAAGCTCAGGATTCCAGCTACTGCCTAATGCCAGTGGGATGGGAAAAACCGTTTTGTACCCATATACGATATCAGCCATAAATAATAACGGAATCTTGTGGCGACTTCGTTCCATATAATCACGTTGTATGGTAGTAACCTTCTCTGCCCCTAATACATTGAGTACAGACCCGGTTAATTGTACCATTTCTTGCGTGATTCCCAGCTTTTCCATCGGCCCGACTGCCATTGCTCCTGCATTAAAGAAGTCTCCGGAAAGCTGAATGAGTTGTCCAATCTTCTCCTCAATGGTGAGTGTATTTAATAAATTCAGTAATTGCGTATTATGCATTTTGTTGTGTTCCCCATATCTTTAATTTTCATCAAGCATCCGGTCGTTGTATCCAAAGAGGTATGTTCCTACGAATGCTCCAACAAAGCCAACGATGGCTGCAATCAGCATGGAGATGCCACCTTTCAGGACAGCGATGGCCGGAAGGGTTAACACAGATACCGTGAACATGGCAGGATACTGAGCAGAAGCCAGACCTACAATAATGCCTCCGAGTCCGATGCTAGCACAAGCAATATAGAACGGTTTTTTGTACTTCAGATTGACGCCATAGATGGCAGGTTCCGTTACGCCTCCGACGATAGCTGAGAATGAAGATGAACCCGCAAATTCTTTCAATGTTCTGTTTTTCGTTTTCAAGAGCACCGCGAGCGCTGCTCCACCCATTGCAAAGTTGGTACCGATTGTAACCGGAAGCAAGGTGTCATAACCGTAGACTGCAAAATTATTCATAACGATTGGTACGAGTCCCCAGTGTGCGCCGAAAATAACCAGGATTGGCCATAATACCGCCAAAATCAGGCCTGCAACAGCTGGCATAAATTCATATAGAGCTGTATAGCCTGCTGCAACCGAGTCGCCTAACAAACTTGTTAATGGCCCAATCGCGATTAGTGAAGCGGGTACCATAATGGCAATACACAACACAGGCACGAAAATACCTTTAATCAGTTGAGGCATAATGTTGTTCAAAAACTTCTCTAGCTTAGATAAGATGTATACCGCCGCTATAACTGGAATGACGGATGATCCATAGTTAATGAGTTTAACTGGAATGCCTATGAATGAAATGGAGCTTCCTGCCGCTTGAAGAGCTACTAGGTTTGGATACAGGAATGCACCTGCAATGGCCAATGCGACCGATTGGTTAGCACCGAATTTTCTGGCAGAAGTAACCGCCAATATGACGGGCAGGAAGTAAAAGAATGCATCCGCCGCTGCATAGAGAACCGCATACGCACCACTTTCCGTTGACATCCAACCTAAGGTTGTGCACATGACGAGTATACCTTTAAGAATACCAGTACCCATCATACCTGCCATAATCGGTAGGAAAATGCTTGAGATCGTATCTAATAGAAGAGATAATCCCTTTTTCTCACTTGGTTCAGGTTGCTCGCTCTTTTCGTTAGTTTCGTTTTGACTGGGTGCAGCCTGCCCCTTCGAGCCCCTAACATTCTCCACAGCATTGAATACATGCTCTACATGTGTCCCCACAATAACCTGATATTGTCCTCCCGAATGTATTACGTTCAATATACCCTCGGTTTTCTTCAGCTTCTCTGTTTCGGCGACGCTTTCATCTCTAAGTACAAATCGAAGTCTGGTCACACAGTGAGTTAAGGACTGTATATTCTCTTCTCCACCCACCCCATCGTATATCGTTTTGGCAAGGGTACTGTAATCCCTTACATTTTGTTTATCTGCCATGTTACTTCCCCCTACTTCTCAATATCAAAACTGTTAATATGTTAGATTGTATCGATATAGCGCGTTCGGAATAATAACCAAATCACATGATTTCATTGACCATTTCACTGTATTTTATTTAAGCCATTTCAGTTATTCTAGGTGATATTCAATTTTATCCTAGGAGAACATATATGAAATTTAACAATCCCGTTATTTCAGGTTTCCACCCTGATCCCAGCATTTGTAATGTAGGCGAAGATTATTATTTAGTGAACAGTTCGTTTCATTACTTTCCAGGTGTGCCTATTTTTCATAGTCGAGATTTGGTGAATTGGCAGCAGATTGGTTATTGCTTAACCCGTCCAGAGCAGTTAAATCTCTCGAATCTCGACAGTTCAATGGGCATTTTTGCCCCAACCATTCGTTATCATGAAGGGACCTTTTACATGGTTACAACGTTGGTGTCTGGAAAAGGCAGCGATGGGTTTGGGAATTTCTATGTCCGTGCAAGCGATCCCTCAGTTCCATGGTCTGAACCCGTTTGGTTAGATTGGGAAGGAATAGATCCCTCTCTGTTGTTTGATGAAGATGGACGTGTATATATTACAGGAACCAATGCGTTTACCAACGAAGAAACAGGTATTTACCAAGCGGAAATCAACCTCCAGACGGGGAAGCTGTTGTCGGCTCGGCAACTCATATGGAAAGGAACCGGCGGGAAATCGCCCGAAGGCCCACACCTTTACAATATCCATGGTCAATACTATTTGATGATCTCCGAGGGAGGTACAGAGTACGGACATATGGTTACCGTTGCTCGCAGCGCTAATCCATTCGGCCCTTATGAGAGTGCCCCTAACAATCCTGTGTTAAGCCACCGCAGCACTGGACATCCGATTCAGGCTACAGGGCACGCAGATCTGATTGAAGCACATGACGGCAGCTGGTGGGCTGTTCTGCTCGGTATTCGTCCGATTTCCAGAAGACATCATTTAGGGAGAGAGACTATGCTGGCTCCCGTAACCTGGTCTGAGGATGGTTGGCCAATGCTGGGAGTAGATGGGCAGCTCCAAGACAACATGGCTGGCCCTGCTTTTGGCACGGAACAACTTCAGGTTCAAGAACCATTCGATGATTTTACTACACTCGAATTAAGTCATCGATGGAACTTCCTGCGTAATCCCGATCCTTCAGATTGGTCACTTACGGATCGTCCGGGCTGGTTAACATTGAAGGGTTCTCCGCTAACATTGAGCGATGTGGATTCACCGGCATTTATCGGTTGTCGTCAAAAGCATTTGGATTGCAATGTATCCACTCTGCTGGAGTTTGATCCCAAAGCGAATGAAGAAGCTGGACTTACGGTGTATATGAATGAGAAGCATCATTATGAAGTGGTGCTGGTACACGTGAATGGCAAGCGTTCTGTCCAGCTTCGTACGAGAGCAGGTTCCGTTTGCATGGTCGCAGCGCGGCAGGAATATGAAGGGAAAGAGATTGTCTTCGAGATCCAAGCTACGAAAGCACAATATACGTTCTCATATCGAGCGCCTCATGATCAGCAATCAACACTGCTTGGTCATGCGGAAACCAGCTTGTTATCCACTGAGGTTACCGGGGGCTTCACTGGTGTCTATTTCGGTCTCTATGCCACCGGAAACGGCGAAACGTCCGAAGCTCCAGCTCATTTTGACTGGTTTGATTACCAAACTTAAATTGAACGAAAAAACAACGAATGGCAGTCATTCGTTGTTTTTTTTCGTTATAGTATTCGCATTAAAGTTCAATGCTTCATACTACGCCATTCTTATATCTCATGCTCAGTTCGTGTACAATTCTCCTACTATGCATTATGTAATATATTCACATTTCAGATAAAATCAATTTCACCAATGTGGAGCGTTTTTTACATGATTTAGATTGAGAATGCCATGGCTTATTGCTCCTTTCCTCTACTTGGAAGACAGGAGCCTGTTATATCCTCATCTTTACAATTGATAAAAACGCATGGCATTGTCACCAAACAGCAGACGACGTTCTCTCTCGCCCCACGCTGGAGGAAGAGCTTCTTCAAGCACACTCACCACTTGATCATAACTTGCTGCCAGCAGGCAGACGGGCCAATCCGAACCAAACATGATCCGCTCAGGTCCAAAGGTATCAACAATATGCCTGATGTACGGTACAAAATCCGTGGGCTTCCAGTTGTCAGGATCTGCTTCCGTCACCAGACCGGAGATTTCCAATAGATACCCGGATGCGTCGAAAGGCATGTAATCTCACTGGCCCAACCATCAAACTCACCTGCTGCAATATCCGGTTTGCCCATATGGTCCAATGCACCCCGCAGTCCGGGAAGCTGCTGCAACATAACGTTTAGCGCATTTAACTGGTCAGCACGTACCAATAAATCCACGGGCATGTCTTGACGAGCGTATTCTTCCATGGCTTGTATAAATTCAGGCTCCAGCACCGCATTAGCATCCGGCATATCCTGAATCATTAACCGGAAACCGATAAGTTTCGGAAACTGAAGTCGTAGCCGATTGAACTGTTCCCGGTCAGCAGCATTCAGAACATCGAGCCATCCGACAACGCCCAATGCTGACTCCTCGTTCCGCGATAGTTCAAGTAGAAATGCCGTCTCCGCCAAGGTAGGCGCGGCCTGAACAATGATTGAGCCTTGCAGTTGATGCATCTGAAAAAGCGGGTTCAGATCTTCGGGTACGTAATCACGATATAGGATGGGCAACTCTTCCGTAATCCAGCCATAATCGCCACGCGCAATATTCCAATAATGTTGATGGGCATCCACTCGCATGTCATTCTCCCCTTATATGTAAATTCGTGCTATACAGGCTTTGCCAAATCAAGCTTAACCACAGTACTTCTTTTTGAAGTCCGATGGGCTCATACCCACTTTTTTCTTGAATACATCGCTGAAATACGAACGTTCGTGGTATCCCACCGTAACAGCGACTTCCTGTAGTGACATGCCTTGCAAAATAAGCTTTTTAGCCACTTCGATCCGTTCGCTGACGACAAATTGCAGCACCGATTGACCCGTCACTTTTTTGAACAGATTGGAATAATAGCTGGTACTCAAATGGACCTGTTTGGCATAATCCGCCACGGATTCATTTAAATGCAAGTGTTCACGGATGTACCCCAAGGATTGGTTAATGACCACATGGGCCGTTTCTTTTTGCTTCTGCCCGAGGCTCTCGCAGAAACGATAACATATCTCGGCGACAATCCGCTGAAGCCCGGTAATGGAATCGTGTTGTACGTTAATTGTTCGAGCTGCTGATCAAAAAAGTGAATATCTTCCTGGCTCAACTCCTCCTGAAGGGAATTGCGCAAACCAAGCATGAGTTCAATCCAGAATACTTTGATTTTCTCGGGAGTGGGCAACGTCTGACTGTCCTTCCATTCTCCAAAAATGCTCTCCAGCACATCATTAATTTTACGGGTCACTCCTGAACGAAGAACATAAATAAGTTCCTGCTCTTTCTCGGAAGAAAACTTGATATTAATAGGCGCATCATGCTCCATGTCGGGATAGGCAAAAACACTGTTGCCCCCGGTGTAGAAGGTATACGAGAGCGCAGCAACAGCCTGCTGATAGGTTAGTGGCAATTCATGAATGTGCTCCACACATGAACCTACGCCGATGGACACCGTAAATCGGGTGTTTCGCTCCACATTTTCACGACATGCCTCCGCAATCTCAAGCATTCCATAGATGTCGGCGTCTTCGTTATCGTTCACAATGCAAACAAAGCGATTATAGTCATCGCGAAAAACAACTGCAGGGGCATACTTGGCTATCGTTTCCTCCAAAATATTGAGCAGTGAAAAGCGCTGCAGCTCCACCACGTTGATTGGAGCCTTACTGGAAAAATTCGTATTGATCTCTACAACCAGAATGGAGAAATACGTCTCCTTCATGTTCACATTCAGGAAATTCCATTTTTCCTGCACGACGGCTGGATGCGCCGAGTAACGAACGAGCAGATTCAAATAATCCTGACGCAGCAAGGGCAAGCTCTCTCGTAATTTTCGCTCCACGTCCATTAAATGCACCCGATTTCGCCGCTCCTGCTCCAATTGCTTCCTCGCCCGACCAATCGTCTCAATCAGCTCGTCTGGTGTAAACGGCTTGAGAATGTAATCGAAACCACCCAGATTGAGGACCTGCTGGGCATAATTAAAATCGGAATAACCACTGATAAAAATTAATTTCGAGCCTGTGACTTTCGCCTGCTCTACCATTTCAATTCCATTCAACTTGGGCATACGGATATCTGTAACGATAATATCAGGTTGCGTGTCCTGAATAAGCTTCAAACCGTCAAATCCATTATACGCTGTTCCAACAATTTGGATGGAATGTAACGGACGTTGCAGATCATGTCGGTTATTCTACGAAGCAACTCAATCGCCTTTTTCAACAGGCCTTTCAAAAAACACCGCTGCAATATATACAGCTGGCCCGATTGAAAATGGCTCATCTGTTGCTGATTGATCATCCGGGGATGTCTATTAATTACGTAGCCGATTGTGTGGGGATGGAGCCGGATTATTTCGCCAAACTCTACTGCCGCTTGTACGGGTGCACCCCTTCTGACTCACGAATACCGTTTGTTTCCAGTTCTACACGTCGCAGCAAGACCGATATAAGCCGTGCTGGCCGAGGAGATGGTGGACGATCCCGCCTGTGTCCATGTCGATCCGTCAGTCGAGATATAACCGGTTACCGTGTTGCCCTTACGAACAGCCTTGACCCAATATGGCGCTGCTTGTGTGGACGCCGTATTTGAATTCGTAGCAGCACCTGGAGCCGTCCGGTTTTGGAAAACGGCTTGTGAAGGCTTAAGGGCTACATATACATTGCTGCCAAAGCCTAGCAACGACTCGCGAACCATTACCCCTGCTTTCGCTGAAGAGTAGGTGTTGGTTAAGCTGACGACACGGGCAATAATGCTTCCGTCTCCCTTCAGCGGGACGTAAGCAAAACGAAATTCATCCGTCTTGTTCCAAACATCATTTCCCGACGCTTTCAGCGTATAGGTTCCTCCGCTGTAGGAGAAACTGCCTGCAACACCGACACTGCCGATATCGGAGGACAACAATGGAATTTGGCTGCTTGTGGACGAAAGGGTGCTGCTTTGCAACGAGCTGCTTGCTGAAGAAAGGTTTCCCTTTGCATCATAAGCACGAACCGTGTAGGTATACGTTGTGCCAGCCAGAAGACCTTTGTCCGTATAGTCCGAAGACGAGGAGGAGCCTACCAGCGTACCGTTAACATGTTCTTGTCCTTCCACACTTACTCGGTAATCGGTACAAGTTCTTGTCCTTAGCTTGGGACAAGTTTGGATTAACATTAGAATTTTCTTCCCTTAAGTCAAGATTATTCATTTTATTTTCCTTTCAACTTTTCTATATGGGATACTACATATCTTTCTTTCACCCTCTTTATTTTTATCGGTTCTTAATTACTTTTCTAGCATGGACATGATTCTGAACAACAATGTTGATATTTGAGGTTAAGTTTGGAGTTTTTCTATAGAATCCATTGCTACTAATGGATAATACCGAATTGAAGACTGTAAAGTGACAAAATGATGAACAAAAAAGTTTTTATATATCACGTGATAGCTCTGTTGAGCCATCTTCTAATTCGAAAGGCTCCGGTATACTTAAAAAGTATTTTATTCAGTTAAGAATGGAGTTAGATGATGAGAACGATGCCCGCAGAACATTCAAGCTCTTCTACACCCGAAATGAAAAGAAAAGAATCATCCTTAGTACGCCAGACCATCTATCAATCCGTATGGAGGTGGCATTTTTACGCAGGTATTATTTTTGCGCCTTTTTTAATTATTTTAGCTTTTAGCGGCGCCGTCTATTTATTCAAACCTCAGATTGAAGGCCAGCTGTACAAAGATATGTTGACGGTCCGTGAAGTCGGGACAACACCGATGGCACCAGAGAGTATTGTCGGGAAAATAGTCAAAGGTTATCCCGGAACGGTGGTATCCTCAATCACATTGGAAAACAATAGGGAGTCTACTTATAAGCTTTCCGTCACTAGTGATGGAGTTTCTAAGACGATGTACGTGGACCCGTATACGGGGCATGCGCGCGGTGCGATGGATAGCAGCAAGACGTTCTCTGCCTTTTTCAAAAAAATGCATAGTGAGCTTGTGATCGGTGGTACGTTCGCGAACCGACTTGTCGAACTTGCAGCATGCTGGGCGATTATCCTAATTTTAACGGGACTATTTCTGTGGTGGCCTAGAAATAAAGCTTCCATATGGGGAACGATTTTACCACGACTTAGTAAACCGGGAAGCCGCCTCTTTTGGCGTGATTTACATGCTGTCCCTGCCTTCTGGTTATCTCTCCTGATTCTAGTGATTATCTTAAGTGGCCTTCCTTGGTCAGGGATACTTGGCGGTCAGATCGATAAATTAGCCAATTCGACCAATACGAATACGCCTCCCTTCGCCTACAGCTTTGGAGAAAAACCGGAATCCGTTACAGTAGCAAAAGATATTGCCGAGGATCTGCCTTGGGCAGCCGAGAATGTTCCCGTACCCGTTTCAATGTCTGGAAAGTACGTTCCGCTTGGACTCAACGACATTGCCCTTATCGCAGATGATCAGCGAGTTATCAAGCCCTATACCATTACCTATCCTGCCGGAGCAACGGGTGTGTTCACCGTATCTACTTCCCATTCCAAGCCAGGTCACAGCGCCACACTTCATATTGACCAATACAGCGGTGCGGTACTGACCGATGTTCGCTTTGCGGATTATGGAATTATGGCCAAACTTATCTCGTATGGTATCGCCTTTCATGAAGGCAGACTATTCGGGCTGGCTAATCAACTTCTGGGTTTGCTTGCTTGCCTGGGATTGATACTCGTTTCAATTAGCTCTTACGTCATGTGGCGCAAGCGAAAGCCTTCAGGTAAGCTCGGAGCACCGTCTAAACCGAAAAATCAAAAAGTAACAATAGGTGTGTTGATAATCATGCTGATTTGCGGCGCCGTCATGCCGCTAGTAGGCTTGTCCATTTTAATCGTGCTTGTTCTTGATCTATTCATTCTCCGCAGAATCAAGTCGCTCAGGCACTGGTTCTCGATTTAATAGGCGAAGGAGTTATATATGAACATAAAAATATATCGAATATACACATGCACATGGCCTATACTGCTTATTGTGTTGCTGTGCGGATGTACTGCCAAGCTTGCAGAAACCGATGAGAATGGCCTTCCACCTTATATTAGCGTGGATCTTCAATTACCTGAAGAACTCAAAATAGGTAGCTCTAACGTTTTTTCAGCACAAGTGTCCAAACGTAATGTACCGCTAGAGCATGCAGAGAAAGCAGAATTTGTTATATGGCCAGAGAACGACAAGGATGCTGCTGTAATTATTCAAGCAGATGAGCCCTCCCCCGGTTCGTATGAAGTTTCTTATGTTATTGAAAAAGAAGGGTTATATGTTGTGCAATCACGTATCCAATTCGCTGATGCTCAGGTTATGCCAACCAAACGTTTTGCTATTGGAAATCAAGCCATAGAGCGTCTTGCACAGCTTGAGAGCGATCAACACACGGATGTGCCTGCTCCAGCAGCTGGACATCATTAAACCAACAATCCCTCCTATCCCCCCTACTTTAACCTTTATATGATCCTGGGTACCCTTACGACAAATATTCCATAAAAAAAGAAGTCGCTAATATAGCGACTTCTTAACCTGCTCAAGCTTCACTCTGCACATCTAATCTCTTTATCTTAAAGAAGAATCTTGCTATAGTTTCATCCTTTGCAAACGCAGAGAATTCAATACAACCGATACGGAACTGAAGGCCATTGCTGCACCAGCAAGCCAAGGGGCCAAGAAACCCAGGGCTGCAATCGGAATGCCAATGACATTATATGCAAGAGCCCAGAACAGATTTTGCTTGATATTGCGCATTGTTCTTCGGCTAAGCTCGATGGTATCCGCTATACTGTTCAGATCCCCACGCATCAGCGTGACATCCGCAGCTTCCACCGCAACATCTGTTCCAGTTCCAATCGCCATGCCGATATCGGCTACAGCCAGAGCAGGAGCATCATTAATCCCATCTCCTACCATAGCCACTTTCTGTCCAATTTTCTGAAGGTTTTGTATTTCTACTGCTTTACGCTCCGGAAGCACTTCAGCCAGTACGCTCTCGATACCCGCTTGTCTAGCCACTGATCGCGCTGTGCGCTCATTATCTCCTGTCATCATAATGACATCGATACCCATGGCTTGGAGCCTGCGGATGGCTTGTCTTGACGTGTCTTTGATCGTGTCCGCAACGGCAATCATGCCAGCCCACTGCCCATCTACGGCTACGAGCATCGTGGTCTTTCCCTGCTCTTCCAGATCAGCCATCTGACTAAGCGCTTCTCGTGGGACGGCTACATGTTGATCGGTGAGAAGACGTCGTGTACCGATGAGAACGTTTTGGCCCTGCACAGTGGCTTGTACCCCGTAGCCTGGCATGTTCTTAAAGTGCTCAGACTTTGGAAAGACCTTCATTCCTGATGCTTTAATCCCTTCGACAATCGCTTCAGCCAGTGGATGTTCAGAGCTTTGCTCCACCGCACCCACTAGATTCAGAAGCGCCGTTTTTGTCCAATTAGAAGCGGTTTTAACGTCAGTGAGAACCGGTTTACCATTAGTCACCGTGCCTGTTTTGTCGAGTACAACTGTCTGAATATCCTTTGCGGATTCTAAATATTCGCCACCTTTGAACAGAATGCCGTACTCAGCTACACGCCCGGAACCCGCCATAAATCATGGCTGCTTGATTAATGTCATGTAGGACCAAAATAATGGTAAGACCTTGTTCGCTATTCAACCGTTTAATCAGTTCAATGATTTCGAGTTGGTGATGGATGTCTAGATAAGAAGTAGGCTCGTCTAATAACAAAACAGCAGGCTGTTGGGCCAGTGCCATCGCGATCCACGCCCGCTGGCGTTCCCCTCCAGACAGACGATCTACTGTTCTTTCTGCTAAATCCATTAAATGAGTAAGTGAGATGGCTTGATCAACAATAGCAAGATCTTCTTGATTTAATTGTTCAAATTTACTTTTATGAGGGAAACGGCCATACTCGATAAGTTGCCTAACTGTTACCTCAGGATTACTCTCATGGATTTGCATTAAAAAAGCTAACTCTCTTGCAAATGCTTTTCTGCTCCATGTATTGATATCCCTATTCTTAAATAGAATCTCTCCAGCCGTAGTCTGTATTTGCTTTCCCAGTGCTTTTAATAGTGTACTTTTACCACACCCATTGGGACCAAGAATACTATGAATTTTTCCCTCCTCAAACGTAAGGTTTAGAGCTGAAATGATTTCATTTTCATGATATCCAATATGAGTATTCTTCGTCTCCAGTGTCATAATGTTCTCTTCTTTCGTAACAAATATAAGAAAAATGGAGCACCTATCACACCCATAATAATACCCACTGGCAGCTCAATTGGTGCGAAGGCAATACGGCCAATGGTGTCAGATAAACACAGAACCGTCACTCCCAGGAGTGCTGAAGCAGGAAGCAATATCCGATAATCATTCCCTACAAGCATCCTGGCAGCATGAGGTACGATTAATCCCACAAAACCGAGCATGCCCACGATACTTATTGCACTTGCAGCAAGCAAGGCGCTTAGAGCAATAAACCATAAACGGTACCCCTCTGTATTTAATCCCAGTGATTTCGATTCTGAATCCCCCAGCAACAGTACGTTCATTCGTTGAGCACTTAATAGTGCCAAAAGCAATCCAATAATGCTGTATGGGATGATCGTCTCAACATGTCCCCAGCTTTTAGCAGACAGACTTCCTACCATAAAGGAAACCGCGCCTTGTATACGATCACTATAAAAAGTGTACAGTGCGGAGACCCCGGAATTTAAAAAAGCAGATGTTGCTACCCCGGCAAGAATTATTCTCATTGGAGAAACGCCTCTATCCCAAGCAAGTAAATAAATTAACAAAGCTGAAGCCAGCGCTCCAACAAACGCAACTGGTACTAACAAATGTGAGAATGCCGGGAAAACCAGCAACATGGTGGTTCCAAATAACCCCGCACCAGAGGAAACACCTATGATGTGGGGATCAGCCATAGGATTGCGCATAACTCCTTGTAATAATGCGCCTGAAAGTGCTAGATTTATACCCACAAATACGGCTACAAGTGTACGTGGCAATCTGATATTCCAGATAATTGTGTAATAATCAGAACTTGTATTTCCGAATAAAATACTTAGAATAGACCGTACATCCACGGAGACAGCTCCAAAGCCTAAACTAATGTTGATACTAAGTATGGCGAAGCTCATAAAAAGTCCAATAATAAAGAGCTTCCAGCTCAGTTTGTTTTTAAAGCCGCTATTCTTAATCATAAACGTTTAATTAGGTTGACTTGCAGCAATCAAGTTTGCCATATATTTATAGGATTCGGCAACATCAACACCAGGAGCAATTGCAAATTTGTGTTTAGGAAGAAAAAACATTCTGTCATTTAAGACAGCTGAAAGTGATTTCCATGCTGGATTCGATTTAAAATTTTTCTCAATCATTGCTTCAGCTTCCTCATTCGTTGTATGAGAAAGAATAAAGAGATAATCAGGATTAATCATTACCATCTCTTCCATGCTAAATGGAATATATCCAGCAAATGCTTCTCCATCTATGGATACTGTAGCATTACGAAGCTTTAACTGATCCGCAATATCTATAGCTATGGTTGAACTTTGCTCAACATATGCAGTGTCTCCCATGACAGTTAGTATGGCATAGGTCGGCATTTCTTTCTGATCTGGAATCTGCGCAATCGTTTGATTGATATCTGAGTTCATTTTATCTACAAGCTCTTTGGCTTTTTGTTCATTACCCGTAATTTTTCCCATCAAAATCGTATTCTGTCTTATGTCCTCGATAGATTGGGTATTCAAATTTGCTAAAGGAATGTTAGCTTCTTTGAACATTTCTCTCAATTTCCCATGGTCAAAGCGCTGACCAATCACCAAATCAGGCTTTAATTCGAATACCTTTTCCATACTAACCTCGTGCATCAATCCTACCTTCGGAACGTCTTTCGCTTCTGCAGGTGGATCAATGTTAAAGGGAGTCGGTACTCCCACTGCTTTTCCTCCAACTTGATAAAAGGAATGCAGTATCTGCTCATTCAAGATAACGATCTTTTGAGGTTTTTCCTGAAGTGTAACGATTTCCCCGTCAAAGTCTTTGAAAGTTAGATAAGGTTTAGCTGAATCATTTGCCGCAACATTTTCTATGTTCCCTTGTTGTTGTGAAGTACTTTGGCAACCACATACAATTAGAATTGTGACCAAAATACTGATTATGAATTTGAATCGGTGCTTCATCATTGTTATCCCCTTTGATCGTTTTCTTAAATTTTCACTCAACAAACCTAAGTCTATGGTAAATCATGTGAATAAATATATGCCTCAACTGAGCTATTTTTTAGCTAAGTGAGAAGAAAAACTAACAATGAATGAAATAACAATGAAGCTCACACCTATTGTCTGTTCGTATTCCAAACCAGTCCTTGCTCAAGAGCGTAACGTGTTAATTGCACCCGATTTTGTAACTGTAGCTTCTGTAAAATATTTTTCAAGTGGTTCTTCACGGTGTATTCGGATATGTCATATTTCCCTGCAATTTCTTTGTTCGTCCATCCTTCAGCCACCCCATATAAAATATCCAGTTCTCGGGTCGTCAGCTTAACTTCGGTTTTCTTCTTTTCTGTTACATTGACTTCCTTCAGGATCTGATAGGCAACATCTCTGGACATGGGGGCTTCCTCATTAATGATGGAATGCAGATATTCAAGCCATGTCGTGGGTTCCAAATTTTTGAGCAGATATCCTTGTGCTCCTCTTTTTAGCGCTTCAAGTAGATGAATCATATCATCCGAAACCGTAATCATGACTATTTTCACATAGGGAAAACCGAGCTTGATTCTCCGCGTTGCTTCGAGTCCGTCCATAATGGGCATTTGAATATCCATTAAAATGAGATCGGGAAGCCACTTTTCCATGAAATCAATCGCTGCTTGTCCGTTGTTTACCTCACCAATAATTTCAAAATGATTGTCCAGGCTCAAAATTTCACGAATGGCCTCCCTTGCATGGGCGTGATCATCCACAACCAGTACTCTTGTTGGAGTCATTGTCATATCAATCCCCCTTTTTGAATCTCGACGATGGTTCTTCCATCCTTACGATACATGTTCATGATCCAACCCATCTCGTGACAACGCTCCTTCATAATTCGTAAGCCAAATTTATTTTTCTTTACAAACGGATCACCCTCAAACCCTTTACCATTGTCTGATATAGTGATTTTCCAGCTGTGACTCATGCCGATGGCCTTTATGGAGCCCTCGGTTGCTAACGCGTATTTATCCATATTAATGAGTGCCTCGCGTATACAAGCTAGTAATTCTATTTGTTCTTTATCCGTCTGACGATGATCCTCCAGTTCCCAGCGAATCTGGATGGGTGTACGAATATCTTTGGAAATCGCATGTACTTGCTTCACCAGTGATGGTGAGTTTTGATTTCCATCTGCTGTCTCGTCACGATCAAGTCGAAGATTTGTGATGGCTTGTCTGACATAGCGATTAACTTCATGTATCGTTTTACGAATAGACAAAACGTTTTGTTCTTGCTGCTTCATATCGTTACCGGATTCAAGCTTTTCGGCTTTAACGGATAACAAAAATAGAGATTGTGCAATCCCATCATGGAGCTCTCTCGCTAACTCTTCTCGTGCTTCAAGCGCGGCTTTGGCAGAACGTGCGTTTTCCAATTCCTTTTGGATTCTTTCAAGCATTTGAAAGAGCCTGGTCAACAGTGTGATACTAACAATATATACCAAAACAGGTGTTAGCCAGTTGCCCAAATCCATGGAGATATAGGGAAGTAAAAATTG
Organism: Paenibacillus sp. RRE4; assembly: GCF_031844205.1. Taxonomy (NCBI): domain Bacteria; kingdom Bacillati; phylum Bacillota; class Bacilli; order Caryophanales; family Paenibacillaceae; genus Paenibacillus; species Paenibacillus sp. RRE4. The sequence goes on along the minus strand of NZ_JAUZUT010000001.1, from coordinate 2,383,721 downwards.
ATGTCTAACATATTCCCATATCGCCACGGTGATCGTTGGAATAAAGAGAATCATCCATTTAATCTGTTTATATGACATAATTAATTCCTCACAATCTTGTGTACATGTTAAGAGAAAAGTCGTTCATGGCTGCAAAAGCGGTACCCATATCCCCACAACGTTTGAATAAATTTATTGCCGTCAGCATGATTGGAAAACAATTTCTCACGTAATCGTTTGATATGCGTATCAACCGTCCGTTGATCATAAATTTGCTGGCGGGATGACTTCCATACTTCTCTGAGCAACTCTTCTCTGGAAAACGCCTTCTCCTGGTTGGTGACCAAAAAATATAGCAAGTCATATTCTTTAGGGGTGAGATGAACTTCGTTACTTTGAACCATCACTCGCCTACTTGTGGGTTGGATCAGAATTTCTGAGATCAGAATTTCATTGCCTGATGAGGCTATGAGATCGTTCAAGCGCACGCCTTGGACTCGACCTATAATGGCTTGGATACGAAGTAAAACCTCCCTTGGGCTAAAAGGTTTGGAAATATAGTCATCGGCACCTGCCTTAAAGCCTTCAATACGGTCTTTTTCTTCCGTACGACCCGATAACATAACAATGGGGATGGAGTCATTGTTAAATCTCATATATCTACATATCTCTAGACCGCTTATATCAGGTAGCGACCAATCCAATATAACCAAATCATAATGTCCATGGTTCATGTTGTAACAATGGATGGCTTGTCCGCCACTTGCAGCTTCATCGACAACGAAGCCTTCCTTCTCGAAGTATTTCTTGAGTAACATTCGTATCCTAGCTTCATCATCTACTATTAGAATTTTTTTTACGGACATGATTAATCGTCACCCCTCCATCTCCACAGAGCTGCAAAGCAGATTCTTACATATGATTAAGCATAACCTCATATGTATTTGAGTTGAATGGCTCTGCTGGGCTATTCGAAGAAATGAAATCACTAAAATGTAGACAAATCATGAATCTGTTCACTTATATTTCTATTAAGTTATCGGATGGAAAAAAAGTACTCCCCATGATCAATGAGATCATGGGGAGCACTCTTATAGCATCAGATAATATAGATCAATTCGCCATGTTTTTTCTGAGCCAGTACGATATGTGCATCAGTGCTGTCTAACTAGACGAGTCTCGCTGACTTTGGAATCTTAACATGGTAAAAACGAAAAAGCCGCTAAAATAGCGTCTGTTCTTGTCCCTCGACATCTGAGGACAAGAACATTGTTCCTCAAAGTATTTATCAGACGACACTTCTTCATTTTCTGGATGGTGATATTCGTTGGAACTTTTCTCAGCAAAGTTGTACTATTTCTTTTAAATGTGCTCTTCACAGCAATTCAACCTCCTTTTTTCACTATTAAAAAAGGAAACCCTTATGCACGAGTATCCAGACATAAGGTATCTTTTCTTTACGTGCCGCTGTACAGGGTCAGCTACAATTTGATTTCACTAATTCTCGCTTTTTCTTTCGCAACAACATTGTTAGGAAAAGGAGAACGGGAATAATAATTTGGAAAATTGGCCAAATTCGAACTAAAGCTACATTGAGACCAAACCACAAAAAATCGGTTAGCCTCGGTGAAAGAAATGTTAGAGCATATATTATTATGCTCAGCAAAATTAATGAGGGCTTGTATCTAAGGGGAGTTACGGTCTGTAACCCAATGACAGCGCCAAACATAAACCCGGCTGTTTTTATACCCGTTCCAGTAAATAAAATCATTGCAAATAAAACATCTGCTCGTTCGATGATATTAGGAACCTCTATAAGCTGAGTTACTTCAAATAACGGATAAGTACTTGAGTTTGCAAACTCCGGGCCGAGAATAAGGATAGACAGTTCATTTACGATCATCAAAAATACAGCAGTGATCCAATATACAATCATAATGGAGCGCTTTAGTTTTCGCTTATCACTAATAAATTTAAACAGGACTAGGAAAAGTATCGTTTGTCCAAATGGGAATGAAATAATATCAGGTATGGCCGCCTTCAATACGGGACTCAAACCGTTCTCCAATATAGGAAACAGAAATTCAATGTGAATTAGTCCCCTAAACGAAACTAATATCAGGATTGCACCATAACCAAGCACCATCATTAGCAGAAATAAGTGGCATAAGAGAAACCAGACCCTCGGGCCGAACCATACGACATCAGCACAGACAACGATTGCAATAAAAATAACTACTGCTGTAGGCGTTTGATTTAACAATGTCAACGTACCGAGCTCACCTATATCTCTAGCTGTTCTGGAAGCTTCATAAGAAAAATAACCAATGAACAGAAGTCCTCCCAACGTACCCAGCCATTTTCCCCAATAATGACGTAGAAGTTCAAATAAATCCTGCTGGGGTTCTAGCTTGTGTATGAGAAGATACATGGTAAGCAAAACGAAACCACCGAGTGCTCCGATTAGCATAGCCAACCAGGCATCCTGCCTGGCTGGGGCGCCTAATAAAAATAAAGTTGAGCTACCAACTTGAAACAAGGAAAATGCGATGGCCACTCCGGATACGCTGGCAACCGTTTTGCTCATATATAAAGTCCTTTCTTCGAATCCCTAATTAGATTTACCGATCCATATGCTTTAACTGTAGACCTGGGCGCTGAATTTGTGTATTTACCTGAATATCAAGTTCCATCTTTTTAAATTCTTTGCCCCAATCTCCCTTTACGTTTTTCCACTCTTCAGGGAATTTACGATGAATCCGATCAGCGAACCCCACAACATCAATCCCTAGTGACTGAAGCCTGCTCCAACCTTTTGTGATAATTCTGTATACTTCCTTAGATATTTCAGCTTCCAAATTTCTAACTGTCTTAACATCAGAAACATCTTGTGGACACACTAATTCCATTAAAGTTCCATCGACCTTCACATTCACATGCATTGTGTAATGATCTCCTGACTTATCAGCTTTAAGCTTTGTTTTTGCCGAATGAACTTTTAAGGAGGAATACATTTTTTCACCAGATTGTTCAGAGCAGGGATATGAAATCTCAGTTTTTTTAATCTTATTCGTGAGATAAGATACTCCCAAGCTTTCTTCTTCATTAAGAAAACCTTTAAGTTTGCCATTCTGAATAACGGCTAACTTTGTTAACTGAAATTTCAAGGGACTTGAAGTTTTCTTAAACACATCCAAGTTTTCAGCTTCCTGCTCAGTTTTATGCTCCTTATCCCCGATCAGGCCAGCAACGGGTATGCCGATTGATTTTGAATCAGAGTTCATACTCAATACCAAATCGTATATTCGAACGTTAGGATACACGGAGAATAATTCCTTCTCATTCTCTATCAAGCTATATACGGCAGCTCCCTGGAGCTTGTCAGGTGGTAACAATTTTTTTATCATGTCAGAAGCAAGACCATCGATTATTACAATGCTCACCAATTCCCTTGCTTCTGTATTGCGTATATAAAAATCGATTAGATTCGCCAATCCATTCTCGGCAGCTTTTTTTCCAATGTATATCACTCGATTATGTCCTAAATATATACGACGTGAGGACTCCATATGGCTGTAAGATAGAGCTTGATTGAAGGTTTTTGCCTTCATAGAAAATACATGAGATGCCGGCTGAGAGGCCCCTCCTGATGCCCCTCCTGTACCGAGAGCAATAGCTGATGGAACAATGATTTGATAGGACAGGAGAAAATGACCATCATCCGTTGCGTCTACTCCTGTAGCTGATGTAACCCATAACTCATTAAGCTCGATCCTGTTCCAGCAGCCTGTCAGAACAAATAACATTATGAAGAGCAGGATATACTTTATTGAACGTACCATCTGTTCCCTCCTTAGGACATAGGGTCACGACCAAGTTCCCCTGCCTCTTCAGCAAATGATTTCTGTTCAGTTGATTGCCTGATTTCATTGGAATCAACAATCATGGCTGGTCTTTTCTTCATTTTCCACCAAGGCACACGTATAAATAGATCCTTCATACTACTTTTATTGAAAGGTGCAAGTGGCATCATATAAGGTACACCAAACGACTCCAAGGCCACCAGTCGCACCATCATGGGAATAATTCCTGCCAATACTCCATATAAACCGAAGCTGCCTGCCAGCAGCATTAGTGCAAACCGAAGCAAACGGATAGACCCAGCTATGTTGATTGCAGGCAGCACAAAATTGCTGATAGCTGTAAAGGATACTACAATGACCATAGCCGCAGAAACTAAACCAGCCTGAACCGCGGCTTGTCCCAGAACTAGAGCCCCTACAATGGAGATCGCTGGTCCGATTGCACGGGGCATTCGTATTCCTGCTTCTCGAATAACTTCGAAGATGAGCTCCATCGTGATTGCTTCAAGAAGCGCTGGTAAAGGTGTATTTTCCCTTTGAGCTGCGATGGTAACCAGAAGTGTTGTAGGTAACATTTCCTGATGAAATGTGGTTGTGGCAATAAATAAGGATGGCAACAAAAGTGCGACGAAGAATGAAGCGATACGGATGAAGCGAAGAAATGTTGCCAAGTCATAACGTTGATAGTAATCTTCACTGGATACAATAAAATGAAAAAATGTCACAGGCGCGATTAATACAAAGGGAGTCCCGTCAATCAAGATGGCCACTTGTCCTTCTAATAGACTGCCTGCAACTGCATCTGGCCGTTCTGTATTAAACATGGTGGGAAATCGTGACCAAACACCGTCTTGGATATATTCTTCAATATATCCGCTTTCTAAAATACTATCGGTTCTAATAGAACCCAAACGTCTGGATATTTCCTCTACGACATTCGGATTCGCGATTCCCTTAATGTAAGCTACCGATACTTTTGTTTGCGTATAATCTCCAATATTTCTTGAGTCAATATGAAGGTCAGCTGACTTAATCTTTCTTCGGAGAAGCGATATATTAGTGGAAATATCTTCGGTAAATCCTTCTTTAGGTCCTCTGAGTACCGTTTGTGACGTGGGCTCTTCAACAGCTCTTTTAGCACCACCACTGATGGAGGCTAGAAAACCTCTCGAGCTGCAATCAACCAGAATTGCAACCTGCCCATTTAAAATGCCATTCATTAGCTCTTCTTCATTGTTTAGAGATATTATTTTACCGATAGGCGTATAATTCTCCATCCAACTTTCAGTATTCTTCTCTGATATGAAACCATTTTGAATGGCTTCTGTTAGATCTTCCAAGAATATTGTCAAAACTTGCTGATCAATCAAACCATTAATATAACTTACAGCTACTATTGAATTTCCCGTATGTGTATTCCAACTTCGGAGCACGAAATCAGTACTATGTCCCAGTCTCATCTTTAGTAGATCCAGGTTATCTTTTAATGAGAAACTCAATCTCCGGGATGACTCGGATCTATTTTTGGTTTTGACATGATCAGAAATTTTATTCGACGTATTGGTTGTTGATGGTTTCTTCAATAGCCAACTTGTAAACTTTCGAGTCACATGAAATCTTCCCCTCAAATTATCAGTCAAAAAGTAATATGCTAATATTTGTTCATATTTATACACATTAACCTCATGGTTCAGAGCATCGTAATTCGATTCAACACTTTAATAAGACAAAAGGAGCCGATCATATGATCGGCTCCTTTTGTCTTATTAATCATTAGCTTGATGATTAAAATTCCTATTAGTGTATAACTTCTTTAACAAGCTCTTTTGCACCGGTTTAATATTAATGATACTTCTAATGCCTTTTGCCTTCAGTTCAGCATCCTCTATTGAATTGGCTAACCCTAGCTCTAATAGAAAGCCAGCTGCAACAGTTCCCGTTCTACCCTTGCCTCCACCACAATGAAAGGCAACCTTCTTGTCGGCATTATATGCTCCAACAACCTCATGAATGGCTTGTTTAAAAAGCTCGGCTTCATGTTCTTTCGTATCGTCATCAAGTGGAATCTTCACCCACTTCACATGATCTGCTGGGTACGCGCACTCTGTTGCTTCTTCCCTAAGATCCACCACGACTTCAATGCCTTCGTTAAGAACCATTGCCTTTACATCGGCAGCTCCGCCCATAAAAACTTGTTCAGCAATAAGTGCATGGTATTTCTTTTCGGCATGATCCATTTTACTTACCTTCTTTCAAGAACTGCTCGATTCGAGCTTTAATTGAATCGCGGACCTCAGCGAATGTAGCTGTGATTTCTTCCTCTGTACCTGTCGCCTTGGCTGGATCATCGAAGCCCCAGTGCCATCTTTCAGCTTTGTCATTACGTACAACGGGACAATTATCGTTGGCATGACCACAAAGCGTGATGATGTAGTCTGCTTGTTTTAAAATCTCAGGATCAATTACATCGGATGTATGACTCGAAATATCGATTCCAGCTTCTTTCATCGTTTGAACCGCACGAGGATTTAAGCCATGCGCCTCTAATCCTGCACTTCTCACCTCATATTTGTCACTACCAAGTGCTTTTAAAAATCCATCGGCGATTTGGCTTCTGCAAGAGTTTCCTGTACACAAAAAGTAAACAAGTGGTTTGTTGTTCATGATTATTGATCTCCTTTATCTTTGGTATGGCTTACTTGTATTTTGGCTTCACTCATTTTTGATTTTGAGTTAATCAACGTTTTTATGACCATAGCAATAACAACCAATGCTACTGTGATTACGGCAATCATTAACCAAACGTTTATATTTGTTGAATGAATCAGGTATAGCCACAGATACAGTCCTGTTAACGTGATAAAGAGCGTTGGGATGGTGAGCACAATCCCGATTTTGAAATAACTACTCCACGTGATTTTTACATCTTTGCGGGACAGTACATGTAGCCACAAAAGTGTGGCGAGCGATCCAATCGGTGTGATTTTTGGACCCAAGTCACTGCCGATAATATTGGCATAAATCAGTGATTCCCGGATGACACCCTGCGTGCTGGTTCCATCAATAGCAAGCGCATCAATCATCACCGTCGGCATATTGTTCATAACCGAAGACAATACTGCAGCTAGAAAGCCCATACCAAGTGTGGAGATGTAGAGCCCCTGGTCCGCAATAGCTTGAATGACCTTGCCAAGTTCGTCCGTCAATCCTACATTTCGCAGTCCATAAACGACAACGTACATACCAATGGAGAAAATCACGACTGCCCATGGAGCCCCTTTAATGAGCTTCCAGGTTTGAATAGCGTGACTCCGCCTTGCAGCTAAAATAAACAACACCGCTATAACACCAGCGATAACAGACACCGGAACTTGAATGAACTCGCTCATCAAGTACGCTACCAGCAGCACGGCTAAGATCACCCAAGATATGTTGAACAGTTTCTTATCCTTGATCGCTTCGGCTGGCTTTTTGAGCTGACTGACTTCGTAGTTCCCTGGAATACTCTTTCTAAAGAACAAGAACAGGACCAGAAGGCTTGCCAATATTGAAAAGAAATTCGGAACAATCATACGACTTGCATACTCCACAAAGCCAATACCAAAGTAATCGGCAGAAACGATATTGACGAGGTTACTCACGACAAGCGGAAGTGAAGTTGTATCTGCAATAAAGCCACTTGCGATGATAAAAGGTAAAATCATCTTTGGATCAAATTTGAGCGCTCGGACCATTGCAAGCACAATAGGCGTTAAGATCAGTGCGGCACCGTCATTTGCAAAGAACGCTGCTACTCCTGCTCCAAGAAGCACAACATAAACGAACATCAGCTTGCCATTACCTCTTGCGAGCCTTGCCATGTGTAGAGCGGCCCATTCAAAAAATCCGATTTCATCTAATATCAGTGAAATTAAAATAATAGCTACAAAAGCAAGCGTGGCGTTCCATACGATTCCTGTGACCGTACCTACATCGGATAGACTCACTACTCCAAAAAGAAGTGCAAGGACAGCTCCAGCTGACGCTGACCATCCAATATTAAGCCCCATAGGTTGCCAAATCACAAAACTCAGTGTAAGCAAAAAGATTAATATCGCGATAATGGTCATGCTTCCTCCTGAGGACCGCAGCAGTTATTCAATCCTGCTATTTTATCTTTCATGGATGGCAGATACGGATACACACACTGAACATATGCTTCTGCATCTGGATTAAGAGAGTAGTACACCCACTGCCCTTTTTTCTTTTCATTAAGGAGACCGGCTGCCTTTAGTTTTCGAAGATGCTGACTGGCGTTTGGTTGTGACATGCCAATAATGTCTGTGATATCGCATACACAAAGTTCCTGTTCCTGAAGTAGCGCAATGATGGTCAAACGTGTTTTATCAGCTAATAACTTATACGCCTCAGCCATCTCCTGAATGTTTTGTTCCATATGTACCCCCCTGTGATTGATCTTGTCGGCTTCATTTAATGATATAAGCATATAATAAATCACTTATATAAGCAATGACGAATATAAGGAAGTTTAGGGCACCAAAAAAGTCGGCAATAAAGATTACTGACCTTACTCTCGAACTAAAAATTCACATGTTGACTTGATAAAATAATGACCGTCTTGCATCTTAACTATATCCTTCGTTTGATACTCAATGACTCCACCTTGATCTACCTCAAGAATAGTTTTAATCACCAATTATAACACCCTCCTGAGATTCGTTAGCTCACAATCTTTTCACAAGCGATTGCACAGCTTTTTTCGCATCTTTCCCTGAGCCTCGAATCGTCGCAGAAGCAAAAGAGGTCTGCCACGGTATACCTACAAAATGAATTCTTTCATCGCTTTGTTTTAAAGGTACACCTGATGAGTCAAGAATGTTCAATCCACTAAGATATTCGAAATTCGGAATATACCCTGTCGCAAAAATAACGGTATCCACATTTTCACGAGTCTCATCTGCCCACACTATCCCATTTTCCGTAAACGCTTTAAACATCAGTTTGGCATCGGGTTTACCTTGATCCATAGCATTTTTATATATACCGGTATCAAGGACACCATCACTGCTTTTTTGTAATAATCGTTTGCCCCAATTGGATTGATCAAGCCTAAGTATGGTTAGCCAAAAGTGAATATCTTTCCCTGCAATGACCTGCGGCTTGAATTTAATCGGGCTTCTGGATGCAATCGTTACATGCGCCGTCCTAGCAAGTTCAACCGCTATTTGGATCGCCGAGTTTCCGCCTCCAACAACAATGATCCGTTTGTTTTTAAACTCTTTCTCATTTCGGTAGTCCTTCGCATGAAGCATCTCCCCCTTAAATTCATGCATGCCAGGAATGTCTGGAATATGAGGATTTACGAATGCCCCGCTTGCACAAATGATGGACCGTGTACAAAACTGTTCTCCCCTTGAGGTACGGACTGTATAGATATTACTTTCCTTATCCACTTTGATTACTTCTTGCCCTGAGTGTATTGGAAAATTGTATGTAGCTGCATAAGACTTTAAGTATCGAACAACCTCATCTCTGCGCGGATAAACATGTGCACCGCCTGGAAATGGGAGTCCTGGCAATGAGGAATACGGTGCAGGTGAGAACAACGTTAAGCTATCATAGTAATTTGCCCATGATCCTAAATGCTCTTCACTTTTTTCAAGGATGATAAAGTTCCGTTTAGCTTCCTGTAAGTAATAGGCTGCTGCCAAACCGGATTGACCACCACCAATAACGACGCAATCATAAATCATGTTTTTCAATTTATTTTCTCCCTCCTTCTATAAAAAGCTACTGCATCACGATTGTGATGCAGTAGCGCTGAATTCTTGATTATCCGCAGCAGGAATTTGATCCTGCTTTTTCCGTTTTTGAAGGTGAGCAGCAATCCGAAGATGCTTCCTTCACCTGAGCCGGTTCACAGCAGCTGTCCGCGCTACTCGCACCTAAACTACAAACCCCCGTCTCCGGCAGTTCCAGTTCTACTTTTTGTGCTGACTCCATATCTCCCACTAATGCAGCTACAATGGATCTGACTTGCTCATACCCTGTTGCCATTAAGAAAGTTGGCGCTCGCCCATAACTTTTGGCACCTACGATATAAAAGTCCTTTTCTGGTTGTCGTAGTTCTTTTTCGCCATGTGGTCGAACTGTACCGCAGCTGTGTACATTGGGATCAATTAATGGCGCAAGCTCATAAACACATTCTAAGCTTGGGTCCGTTAATACCCGTACTTCTCGCACCATCGATAAGTCAGGGCGAGAACCTATGTTACCTACAATTTCATCGATGTGATCAATAACCACTTGTTCATCTTTAATGGTTCCGGAAACCTGGATCTGTTCACCTTGTTTTTGAAGTTTTTCAATATGGAATGCCGTTAGGACCTTTACGGCACCGGATTCAACCACTTTTTGAATTCGAGTACCCAGTTCCCCCCTTGCCTGAAGCCCATCTAGTTCTCGTCCGCCATAAACATCCTCGATATTTGCTTTGCGAACAGCCCACACAATCTCAGTTCCTGATTCTTCTTTTTGAAGCTCTACAAGTTCAAGCAACGTGTTAATCGCAGAATGTCCGCTTCCAACAACAAGCACCTTCTTGCCGCTATACCGATTTCTCTCTTTTCCTAATACCGCAGGAATACCATATGAAATGTGACTATCAAGGGCTTTTTCCTCTTCAGAAAATATACCGTCTGAACGAAGCGGGTTAGGATTGGACCATGTCCCCGTTGCATCGATAACAGCCCGCGCTTCATAAATAAACGAAGATCCGTTTTGTTCAACATGGATCACAAACGGTAGTTTCTCACGTCCACTTGTTTTCACTTTGCTTAACCCTTTGCGACTGATCGCAGTAACTTTCGTATTCAAATGCACATTTGGACTTAATTCAGGCAGCGCAGCCAAAGGTTTTAGATAATGCTCAACAATTTCCTTACCCGTTGGGATCTTTTCGTTTTGTGGAGCAACCCAATTCGTCTTTAGCAGCAACTCTTTAGCAGCTTTATCGATGTTATATTGCCAAGGCGAAAACAGTCGTACATGTTCCCATTTGCGAATGTTTGCCCCCACTTCATCTCTAGCTTCAAACAACATAAACGACTCACCTTTTGAAATGAGTTGTGCGGCTGCCGCAAGACCAACCGGTCCAGCTCCAATAATCGCAACAGGTAATTTGCCCTTCTCTTGTACTGGTGCTTCGCAGCAGCTCACTTGGTTCACAGGGATAAGTTTAATCATTTTAGTTTCCTCCTCATAATTAGTTGTATTTTGCAAGTATTATATTAAATAAATGGGATAAGTATTATCCCAGTGGTGTACAGCATACGCTGGATTTCGCCATACTTTCGTTTAGCAGTTTGACGGCGTTAATGACCATATCCCGTTCAAACTCAGACATATGCGAAAAGACTTCTTTTAAATAATCATTCATCTGCTCATCAATGACTGTAGCAACAAACTTACCTTGTGTAGTCAAGGATAGTATGTAAATCCGTCGATCTTCAGGTAAGGGCGTTTTTTGAACCAAACCCAACTTTACGAGACTTTGAACCTGGCGGCTAAACGTCGTGATGTCAATGGAGAGTGCATCTGCCACTTGCTGAATGGATGGATTATGCTTACGATCAATTTCAAAAATGATGTGACTTTGAACAAGCGAAATATCTAGGCCTCCAGCGGTGCAACAGTTTTTATCCAATAATCCAAAACGCCGTGTCATGATCTGAAACATCTCTCTTACGTTGTTTTCCAATGACCTCACCTCTTGTTATAGTTATACCCTCATTATTTGCAAAATGCAAATGTTTTTTTATTTTCTGTCCCCCTTCCCATTTTGGATAACATTATGATATATAAACATATACAAACCAAAACGTAGGAGTGACCAACATGATAATTGTACGGCATGCTACTGAAGTGGATCTGGGAAGCATTCTAACTATCTATAACCAAGGTATTGAAGATCGGATTGCCACGCTAGAAACAGATATAAAAGATGAAGCTTACATGTCTGAATGGTTTAATAAGCACCAGGGCCGTTACTCGGTACTTGTAGCCGAACAGAACGATCAAGTGGTCGGATGGGCTTCTATCAATACGTATAACCCAAGAAGCGCGTATGACGGTGTCGGTGACCTCTCCATTTATATTTACCGTGATCATCGTGGCAAAGGGGTTGGAAAACAGTTACTTCAGAAATTAGAGGAAATCGGTAAGCAGAATAACTTTTATAAGTTTGTTCTTTTCACCTTTCCATTTAATACGCTAGGTCAGAGCTTATATCATAAAGCTGGATACCGAGAAGTAGGTGTATTTCAGAATCAAGGCGTTTTAGAAGGGAAATTTGTAGATGTGATGGCTATGGAAAAATTATTATAAGTATCGCGAGCTGTATTGATTTTAGAATACTAGGTTTTCGAATTACTTGAACACGATACATTAAACGTTAGTATAATGTATTGAAGGGCAAGACTTCACTTAGATATACGTCTAATCGGTAATAAGAACATGTTCTTGTCCTAAAAAAACTTGTTTTATAAGGAGTTTCTTAGTTGGCGACTTTATGTCATTCTACAGTGGTGAATATTCCCAATTGTCCAATTAAGAAAAAGCTTCCCCTGAAGGAAAGCTTTAGCGAGTAATTGCAATATCTCAGCCCCAGCCTGCACCATGTCCCATTGTCGTAACCGCATAGTAAACAGTCGGGCTAGATCTTTTTTTTGTTAGTAATTTAGTAAAAAGTATTCTCGTATAACTTCCCCGTATGCGCATCAAGCACTTCGGGCGTCCGCTCGTGCTCGTTACCAATCATTCGATATACTAGTTTGTACGGGGCTTCTTCCGTCCTAGCATTGTGCATCCGTTCCCATTGCAGACGCAGCTTGGCCTGAGCCGTCCATCGGAGGATAGCTGTCTGGGAATCAAATGAAGCTACGGTCTCCAGTTTCTTTAACTGTTCAGGCTTTATGGAGGGGGCCATCAAACTTTTGACCCTACCATTAGAGCGGTCAACAGCTAGTTGATAGCATTCATCCCTGACAGATACGTCTTGAACATATACACCAAAGCGAATGATCTCCAAACGATCTTCGTCATCGGTCTCTTCAGTTAGAAGCTTGAGATACGGCAACATTTCCGCTGCTAATCCTCGGATATAGTCCATATCTACTTCTATACATGCCTCTCGATCCCAGGTTAATGGAGCTAGTTGATCTGGCTTACCATGCGAAACAAAGTCAATCAGTTGTCCGGTTTTGCTGTCTACTCGCGCTTTGACCGCTCCCTCCATCTGATCGGCCCAATAGGCATTCCAAGACCGGTCATTCTTGGCTGGACGTTCTTGATTCTGTTGCTTCCATACCATCAACTTGGTGTCCGAGTCAATATTGTCGTCTTGTACTAACTGAAATTGGTCGTTGTCTACCCCAATCCACTCTTCTAGGCTTCGTGCGAGCGGGGACTCACCTGGCCACTCGTCCAGAGTTCTTGGGTCAGAGGGGACAGCTTCTGCCCTATAGGCTGTCGGAATTTCCTCCTGTGATGATGCAGTATAGATTAGTCCTCTACTTCGGGGGGCGTAAACAAGATGGACCTGATCGTCACCATCCGTGTACACGGCTTTATCCAATTTGCAATATTCCACATGTAGCAAAAAATTCGCCATCATATACGCCATCTGTTCCTCTTCTGGTGTAATCATGGTTGGGAGGGCAGGCCCTGTAACGGTTCCGTAGTACCTAAATCCGACCACGCGACCGCTGGGGTGAACCATAATCAGGCATCCCGTCTCAGGAAGTGGCAGCCCCATCGCCTTCTGCTGTCGTGTGTACCCGAACATCCCTTCCATCCACTCCATCTCACAATACGGAAAGTCACGCAGTGCGCCGGGATAATGATCTTCCAGGAATTGCTCTGCCTGCTGTTGGAGCTTCTCCTCAGATAGCTGTGTCTCGTTGTCCAATGAGGCCCAGGAAATGGAATACTCTATCAAGTTGCCGTCCTTGGAGAGCGTAGCAGAAACGGCGTCATCACTCCCCGTTTTAACCCATAAGAATCCCGCTTCGCCCTTCCCAGTTCCTCTCATGGTATTCTCTTGATAGTCATTGACGATCAGATCATAATCCGGTGAAACGGCAAACTGGTGCTCTGCTTGTTGTCTTAACTGCAGGCGTAATGTATCCAAGTCTCGTTCGAGAAAATCTTGAGCCATTTCGTTGCGCAAATGTTCCAGCCCCTTCCGTAATTGTGTTTTTACAGTACCTAAAGGCATATTCAGGAGATGGGCGATTTGCTGCTGGGTCAGGTCCTTCTTATATTTTAAAAACAGGAGCTGACGCAGCTTCGGATTCAGACTGGCCAATGCACGCTCCAGATCCAGGGCCTGATCGATATCATTAACGACCAATGGCTCTTGTGCCAGCGGGTCTTCGCTCAGGTGAACACGCTTGGATTTCTCCAAATGATTGAGCGCCCGGTTCACCACAATTCTGGTAAGCCAACTCTCAAACGCTTCGGCTTGCTGCAGTGTGTGCAGTGACTCATAAGCCTTAACCAGGGCATCCTGAACGATATCCTCCGCATCTTTGGACTCCCGTACATAATGGCGAGCCACTCGGTGCAGCTTATCCGTTCGATCCTTTATAAGAGAAACGAAGGCATCGTGATCTCCGTTTTGTGCGGCCTTGATTTGTTGCTTTGCATCTATCATTGTCGTTCACCTCCTGTTATACAGACAGCTAACTCGGGGATTTGGATTTTATTATGTAGAATTATTCTTTTACTTGGCTTAATTTATTTTCTTTGCTGTCAGTACATTTAGATATACACCTAATCGGGAATCGGTACAAGTTCTTTTCCTTAGTTTGGGACAAGAGCTTGTACCGATAAAATAAAGAAGCCGCTAAAATTGCGACTTCAATGGAAATATGTTCTTGTCCTTCGACATCTACTCACATAAAGAATCTCTCGTGTTCCCACACATTAACGTCAAAACGATATACTAATAAACTACAATTCCCCTACTTATGGTACAGTTTGGCGTATTATCTATAGAGCGACATCGAAGGCACACTGTACCTAATTAGGGTGCCTTCGATGTTCTTCTTGTCTCTCTTTAGGAAGTTGGATAAACGAACTCTAATCGATCAATCAGCCTTGTTGGACACTCGTTCATTGTAAAGAACATGCAAGTGCTGCAACAGAGCCGCGAAAATCGGGTCAGCCGTCAGCCGTCCACAAAAGCGCTGTCACGAATGTATGGCGATTCGGATCGTACAGCGGGTCTCCTATAATGTTCTTGTACGTTCTTGTGTGAAACACAAATAGCGTCTCTTTTTCGTCCTCTGACACCGGGAAGGAATTATGACCGGGAGCATATAGCATCATATATTGATATACTTTCATCTGTAGAGAGAGCCGCTGTTTGCGACTTGCTCCATGAGGTAGCATAGAGGGCTAGCTTTCCCATTCGGTACGGACCTGCCCTCTTTCCATCCAACGGCCTTGGAGCGGATTGACATTTTCATTCTTTAGCACGTCCGATGGTCGAAGAACCCTTCATTCGTTTCTGTCTTGTGATGCTCGTTGTTGGATTTCCATCGTATTACCTGTTTCATAATATATACTACCCTTTAACAGCACCTGCAGTCATACCGTCTATGAAATATTTCTGAAAAGCAATGAACAGTATGAAAATTGGGATGATGGAGAAAAAGGAGCCTACGATTAACAGGTCATAGTTATTGCCATAAGGTGTTAATAACGTTTTCAAACCGATTGGAAGTGTATATTTACTCTGATCTCCGAGCACCATGAATGGCCACAATAGATTATTCCAGCTATTCATACCATTCAAAATGGCCATTGCCGCAAAGGATGGCTTCATAATCGGCATAATTAGTCTGAAATAAATCGCATACTCGTTTGCACCATCAACCCGCCCAGATTGAATAATCTCTTTGGGTATGCTTCGTAGATATTGCCTGAAGAAAAATATGGTCGCGGCATTGGCTATACCGGGCAGAATGATTGCCGAATAGCTATTCACCATTCCCAGATCATTAATTAGACTGTACAAAGGAACCAGCAGTATTTCGAAAGGCACCATCATAATGAGCAAAACACATATAAAGAGGAAGTTCTTACCTTTAAAATGATAAGCTGCAAAACCATATGCAACAAATGCGCTTACAAAAAGTGTTAAAACCACTTGAACGATGGTTAAAATCATACTATTCCAAAACCAAACAAAATAATCATGTTCTCCAGTAAAAAGATAGATGAAATTATCAAAACTCATGATTTCAAAATCCAAACGTAGGTTAAGACCATATCTAATTAATGATTCACCTGGTTTAAAGGAAGATAGGGCCACTGCATAGAATGGAATCATAATGATAACGAATAGTATAATGAAGAAACCAATCATTACTATTCTAGAGATGGAATCACTCCTCGTCTGACTTCTGCCCACTTTAATCCTCCTCCTTTTTGAACATTCCGCTAAATTTCAACTGCGTTAAATTGATAACCATAGCAATGACCAACAGAATGATACCAACTGCAGCCGCGTAACCCAGCTTATTCTGCTCAATCCCTTGTCTATACAGGTATCCAACAATGGTTAAACCAATATTTTGGGGTGATTTGTTACCGTTGAACATCATCAGACTCTCGGTAAACATGGCTAAACCTGCATAAACACTAATTGTGGTAACATATACCGTGGTCGGCTTCAATAATGGCATTGTGATCATTCTAAACTTCTGCCAAGCAGATGCACCGTCAATTGAAGCAGCCTCATAGTATTCATTGTCAATGCTTTTCAAACCCGATAGATAGTACAGCATATTAACGCCCGTCCATCTCCAACAGGCGAGGATTAACAGTGCTGCCATACTCCAACTTCCGTCTTTCAAAAATTTAATAGGCTCTACACCAAATAGACCCAGGAAACTGTTCATTAATGAACCTTCCATTTCACCGAATGTCAGGCGGAAAATGGTCCCCGCAACTGCGACAGATGTCAATGCAGGGAGAAAGAACGAAGATTTAAAAAACTCTCTTCCCCTCATTAACTTACTGTTGATCATAACGGCGAATAACATGGGAAAGGGAATTAATAGCACTAAGGTTCCTAACATGTACACAACGCTATTCTTAATAGATATCAAAAACACTTTATCTGTAAGCAATTTCGAATAATTCGCTTCACCAATCCATTTAGGATCCTGTCCCAACATCCGATCTTGAAAGCTCATTACGAATGAATTTATAAGCGGGAAAAACCAAAACATTAAAAATATAAGTATAAATGGTAATACAAAAACATAAGGTGCAACTTTTTGAGAGTATACAAATTTCTTTATCATATTCTCAATCTCCCTTGACTATGGTTAAACCTGCCGACCACTATACCTAGCGACAGGTTTAATCAAACTATTCACTTATTATATTTATTTCAATTCTTGTTCAATGGCTGCTTGTGCTTCATCCAACGCTTCCTTCACGTCTTGGCCATCTTCAAAGATCGCGTTCAAAGTAACCGTATTGAATATATTGCCGATAGTTGGTGAAGCTTTAACGGACTTAATCGCTCTAATTTCGTCTTTGATTTCATTCAAAGTATCAAATGCATTTGTTTTAAAGTATTGGACGTACTCATTATCAGGGTTTTTCGTAACTGCATCATCTTTCCATACTTCCATGTTGATTGGGTCAAATCCAAGTGTATTCCAGATTTCAGTCGTAGCTTCTTTCGAAAGCTTAGCAAAGGCTACAAATTCTTTTGCCAACTGAACGTCTGTACCATTCTTCGTAACAACCGTGCCAGTACCGCCTAAGCCAACGGAACGAGGGTTACCTTCTTCGAATACAGGCAATGGAGCTATTGCATATTTCCCTTTAAGGTCTTTCATTTCGTTCACAAAGCGGGACATGTACCATTCAGGCATTAATGCACTTGCGTAGTTCCCTTTGTTATATTCGCCTTTTGCTTCTTCTGTGTCGGGTTGTCCGCCAGGGATCGTATGAATAACATTGTTCTTCTGCAGATCGACTAACATTTCAAACGCTTTAATCATTTCAGGCGAATTCACCTTTGGATTACCATTTTCATCTGTAAAATCAGCATTTTGCTGAGCTAGTAGCAGCGATGCTTGGAACGAAGCTGACGTATCAGCAGTACCTAAGTACTTGCCAGTCTTTTCGTAAACCTGGATACCTGCTTGTTTGTAATCTTCCCACGTTTTGATGGTCTTGTAGTCAACCCCTGCTTGTTCGAGAATTTCAGTGTTGTAGAAAGCAAGCGTAGCGCCTACGTGATAATCAAAACCATAAACCTGATCGGCTTTGGAGTAAATCTCGACACGTGAAGGAACAACAGTGTCTTTGTACGGTGTAAATACATCATTCAAAGATTCCAAGGGAACGTTGTCACCTTCCAAAAATTTAGGAAATTTACCTAGCTCGATATCCGCGATATCAGGAGCACCTTTTCCGCTTGTAACTGCCAGTAAGAGCTTGTTATGCATATCATCGTAAGGCATAACCGTTACATTCAACTTAATCTGTTTGTCTGGGTTCTGTTCGTTCCATAACCCCAGCATTTTATCCAAATGCTTGCCGTGCAAATCTACGAATGTCCAAAATGATAATTCTGTTGCATTCTCACCGGCATTAGCACCTAATTGCTTTGTTTCCGTTTTTGAACCAGATGAATTACCACATGCAGTAAAAACAAGTGACATAATAAGGAGTGTAACGATGGAAATTAAAGCACTGCGTTTTTTCATTTGTTTGTCATCCTCTCTTTTTTGTTATGAATTTGAAAAGTCGGCTGACTAGTTAGTTCTGTTAATTTAAGCGATTACAATCCATCTTGGGACCACCATCCTTAACATAATTCTAACCTTTCAAAACAATTCTTAGAGTTCGCTTTGTAAGCGCTTAACGTGCCGTATTATAATATATAGGAACTAGGCTTTATATGACCAATTGATTATAAAATCATAAAGTTTATGAGGAGATTGAACGTTATCATAAACTAAAAAAAGGCACCTCTGTGGAGAGGTACCTTTAGCTATATTATCCGCAAGACATGTTTCTTGCTGAGTAACGGATAAACATGGAATAATGCTCTAGATTTCAAACACCATAAATAGATTTAGTTGTCATTGTATACAGCAAGAATAGCCAGCTTGAGTTTTGGTTAGATTCATATGATTCTATGGTCTTAATAAGATTTTCCCCGTGCTTTTGCGGCTTTCCAGAAATTGATGCGCTTTTCTTCCATCTCGTAGTGTAAATACCGTAGGCTCGGATACCGTTATTTTTCCCTCTTCGATCCAGCGGAACAACTCGGCTGAACGGGTTGCCCGTTCCTCGCGGGAAGTAAGGAAATTCCAAAGATCGCCACCAGTTAACGTTTTTGACGTATCCATCAACATCCGTGGATCAACTGGAGCAGGGTCTCCCCCTGCCATTCCATAAAATACAACCGTTCCCCCAATGCGAGTGACTGCAAAACTATCCTCGAGCGTGGAGCCTACTGAGTCATAGACAACATCCACACCTTTACCTTTTGTCTCCTCCATGACTTTTCTTTTCCAATCATCCGAGTACAAAAAAACCTGATTCCCTCCAGAGTTCTTAACTACCGACGCCTTCTCCTTAGAGGAGGTTAAACCAATGACCCTCCCACCGAAGAGCTTTGCCATTTGAACAAGCAACTGTCCAACGCCCCCTGCTGCGGCATGAACTAGAATTACATCATTCTCCTTAACCGCATAACTATCTTTTGTTAAATAGTGGGCAGTCAACCCTTGCAGTAAAACAGAAGCCGCCTTGTCAAATGAAACGCTCTCTGGAATAAGAATTGCCTTTTCTATAGGTACAGCTACTTTTTCTGCGTTAGCATGGGGGACATCTGCAAATGCAACAGGGTCGCCAACGCTGATTCCCTGGACATTAGCTCCCGTTTTTTCAACGACTCCTGCCCCTTCATAACCTAGAATAAACGGGGAGTTCCCGGTAAGATGATAGTTCCCTTTCCTTCTATAGATATCTGCAAAATTCAATCCGATGGCTTTCATACTTACTAATATTTCGTCAGGCCCGATAACTGGATCCGAAATTTCAAGATATTCTAGTACTTCCGGTCCTCCGAATTTATGAAATACAAGTGCCTTCAAATGAGTGGCCTCCTCTTATATATTTTTCAAGAGCTCTGAAAGAACGTGCTTCTTTTATTTACTCCAAAATAAGGTTAATCGTTTCCCCTTAGACAGATTTTAACACTGACATAATTTCATCCGCAATATGGTGCAGTCTTTCTGGCTCAAAACCATACCCTCACTCCTAGTCAATTGACCTTTATTAAATCCCCTTATTATCTAATGTTCGATAAAATGGTTATCCTGTCCTGTCTGTTACGACACAAGTGTTTACAAAAAAAGGTGAGCCATCCAACTGTTCATGTAGAATAAGAGCTGAAAGTAACAAGCCCCAAAATGGCTGTAGGAGTTGTAACTGTCCATTTCTCTTTGTGCAAGGCCTATCAGAAGTGGAAACATGTTCTTGTCCATTCCGAAAATCAGTACAAGTTCTTGTTCCCCGACAAGTGCTATGTCTTCTTCCCTACACTTTCATTGTTATTCTATTAAGCCTAATAATTTTCTGTTATATTAATTAGTGATGAAGAGAACATATCACTTTTAAACAAAGATATGTCGCATATCAAGTATTTTATCTCCAAGCATATCAACCTCTTGAGATATTTATTTCACGTTGCATTTTTAATTTGAATAGCTACCATTCAATAAAGATTAATTATGAGGTGAACAATGAACAGAGCATTAGATCAATTGCGATACATCGAAAAATATAAAAGTTGGGATGGCTCATTGGAGGTTAAAGCTTCGGTAGATTTATTTAATACGGAGATTTATTCGCTTAATACGTTTATCGATACTAATCATGCACTAACCACGGAAGATTTAAATACAATTCATTATGTTAAAAAGCATTTTCACGAGATATATACGATCTTCTTGGAAAGTTTGTTGGAATGGCAATCCTACGGGATTTCTTATGAGATATATGATGAACAAAATCACTCGTTTGAATCGATTTATCCTAAAGAGATAGAGGATATCCATTCATATGTAGGTTTTCCTATACTTCAGATTCTACATGACCATGCTAAAGATGGGCATTCATACTATTCCCTTAATTTTAACAAAAACTGCAAAATTTCTATTGAACATGGCTTTACAGCGCTATTCCATAAAAAAGAACTCATCGATCTCTCCCCTTCTGATATTGATTCTGTAATTAGCGGACTTCAATATATTGAACCCGATTGTTCACAGTGGGAAAAAGGTTTTTGGAGGTTAAAACCAAAACTTGAGAATAGTCACTATAATGAGCCTGGAGTGATTAGAAACAGGTGGATCAGCGGCCTTTTTGATTAACGAGCAATATTAATTTATCGATTTGTGCTGTTGAAGTTTTTTCATGCGCAAGACCATAGTTTGCTTCGTTACACTAGTTGTTATATTTCAAAATCATTGTTTAGTGGCTGAACATTATCATAGACAAAAAAGGCACCTCTGTGGAGAGGTGCCTTTAGTTATATTATCCGCAAGACATGTTTCTTGCTGAGCAAAGGATAAACATGGAATAATGCTACAGATCTCAAACACCATAAATAAATTTAGTTGTCATTGTATACAGCCTCTCTTTTACGAAGAACCACTACGATATCTGTCTGAGGCACAAATAAATTATAATTCGTTACATGCACTTGTCTCGTTTCGGTTACGGATTCAATCTTTAATTCAGGAGGAAGACAGCGCTCGATGTGAGTAATTAATGTTTCTTTGGTAAATCTCCAAATTACACCATCAATCGAAGAGTTCGCCATATAACCACCATCCGTTACAGAATCTGAAAGAGACTTGAGAATAACCGGGTCCGTAATAATGATTGATCCACCGTCACGTAACAGTCTGCAGCTCTCTACGAAGGCTTTTTTGTGATAACGAATGTGGTGAAAGCTTCGCGCAAACAAAATCATATCGCAGCTATGATCAGGTAAAGGAGTCGGCTTATCAATGAAAGCATGGATATAAGAATCAAACCTTCCCCACTTCTTTCCAAGTTTTAGCGCATTTAAATTCGGATCCATGTTGAGGAAACGAACATCCTTCTGCTTGCGAAGGTACTTGTTCAATAAACCTGTACCACAGCCCACCTGAAGAACATCGCCCCTTAAAGGGGGTAAAACTTTATAGACATTACGAGGAATAGGAAAATTTTGAACGTACATGGCCAATTCGTAGAAAATCGGATAACGCTCCTGCAATCGAACTAATTTACTTGTGTAGAAAGGTTTCCGCTTTTTGCGACGTTTAAAGTCCCATTTGTTCAAATAGTAGATAGGGCTTAATAACAAGAACAGAATAATAAAGACTCCTTGGACGCCATAAATTCCAAGTGTACTAAACAGACCATTGGAATTATGAGGCATCATTTGTTTAGAAGTATTCAAAATGATCACTCCCCTCTCACAGCGCTATAAATGATGTGGAACCTGTCTAAAATAACAAATGAATCCGATATATAGTTTAATTCATCAAAAAATACATATATACTTTCCGCAACCAATGCTTTCTACCAAATGACTTACGAAGCGGAGTGAATCTGATCGATGTATCACCATGATTTTGTTGAAGTTCCTTATGTATACGAAATTGAAACATGTTCTTGTCCCTCATCTTAGCATCGAAAAAGCCGCCTACAGGCGACCTTTTGAGCAATAATCCGATTTTTAATTTGAAGTAGGATCTCAGGACGGATCATATAGGTCTGCATCATGTTCTTCGATCCAATCAATTTGCCTGGATCCATAGCCAGCCATCGTTTGCTGCACATCCAGCACCTCTAATTCCGGTGTCAGCCAAGGCGTTTTTTTCTTTTCCATCGGTCATTCCCTCCTTTCTGCAAAACTGGAACCAAGATGCGAGCACCTGTACATTAATTGCGCGATACAACTTTTGAGATACAATATGTATCTTTTTGAAAATTATAAGACACAATTCGTATCGAAGTAAACAACTATTTCATCCTTTTCTATGGGTGAAGTATTCCCTGTAGCGCTAACTGCCCAAGTTAAAGCTCACTCGCCTCTATAATAGTGTTTTACATGACACCTATCTAATTGGTAATTGGACTATGTGCTTGTTCTTGACTCTTAACACGAACTTGTGCCGATAAAATAAAAAAGCCGCCCACAGGCGACTTTTTAAGCAAGAATACGATTTTTAACTTGAGGACGCTGGATTATATAGGTCAGCATCATGTTCGGAAATCCAATCAATCTGCTTGTATCCACGGCCAGCCATCGTTTGCTGCCGCACATCCAGAACTTCTAATTTTGGTGCCAACCAAGGCGTTTTTTTCGTTTCTATCGGTCGTCTCCTCCTTTCTACAAAAACTGGTACCAAGATGCGAGTAACCTTACTTACATTAATTGTGTTAAACAAACTTTTTAAGATACGAAATGTATCTTTATGAAATTATAAGACACATTTCGTATCGAAGCAAACAACCTATTTCATTACTTTCTCTGGGTTAAGTATTTCCTTGTAGCGCTACTGACCCAAGTTAAAGCTCGCTCATCTTTCTTGGCTTAGCTTCATAAGCTGCTCTTGAGTACTGTTAAATGTCTGGGTTAGTAAGTTGAACTTTTCTTGAATTTCACTCAATTTGTCATATAGAGCATTTCTCTTTTTAATAGCAAGTTTGATTTCTTTAAGATCTGTTTTATTACGCCCCCTCATTGCTCCGTAAATTTGCTCTTCAGCATCCAAACCCAATCCATTAGCTTCAATAAACATCTGAAGTGTTTGGTTTCTTGACTCATATTGTTCGAGAGATTTTTCCGCAAGAGAAAGTGTTTTTTCTTTTTCAAACGAAAGTTTCAGCAGTGATTGTTGAAGTGATTTCGTTTGCTCATCTGCCTGCTGCCTAGCTTTTTCTATTTGTTCAAGAATAGCTCTTCGCGCCTGTATATGGGTTTCCACTTGCTCCAGCAGTCCTGTAACGTTACTGTTTTTCTCCCTCCCTTGCCTCAGAATAAAATTGTATAATTTCATATCTTCTTGTTCATGATTTAAAAGGGACTCCAGAGATTTGTCGATCACCTGACTATTTTGAGCTAGAAGATTAATCTGATTGACCGCTGGCTCCTGAGGCTCTCCACATCCGTTAAGTAGGAGAAGAAATAAGGTAATAAGAACAGCATATATCCGTTTTTTACTTGTGATTTTCACCGGTTTTCCCTCTTTTACTGATAGTTTATCTAAGTTAAATTACAAGCGAGGATCGTGGCTGAAATTAACAACCATATGCTCATTCGGATTGTAAACCTCAAACTCATAGCCTTTTGCTCTCAGTAGCTTTAGAATTTGTGGCAGAGCTTCTACAGTCTGTTTCCGTTCATGCATCAGAATAACTTCTATATCTCGGTGTGCGCCTCTTTCTATCCGGGATATAATTTTATTGGGCTGGCCGGGAAGGTTCCAGTCAAGTGAGTCCGTTGTCCAGTCCCACATTTTAAACCCTGCTGCCGCGATATCCCCTCTAAATGTCTCACCGATCTGTGGGCTGCTTCCATAAGGCGCACGTATCAGATGTGGTGTATATCCAATCAAAGCCGCGACCTTATTTTGTACTTCTTTAAATTCATTCAAAAAGTTCTCTGAGCTGCCGCTCTTATATAACTTTTTGTAACTATGTGTCATACTATGCAGCCCGGGATAACTGCCTTCTTTCACCAAGCGTTTCACCGCTTCCGGGTAGTGATTCAGATTCTCTCCAACCATAAAAAAAGTAGCTTTAGCATCGTACTGCTTCATAATGTCCAGCAATTGCTCCGTGTATTTGCTAGGGCCATCATCAAAGGTAATATACGCTACTTTGCTGATTTGACCCAAAAATCTCGTCGGTTGCTCTTTTGAGTCTGGCGAACCCTGTATGAACCCTAATTGAACAGGCTCTTTAATAACAGAAATGGGTGGCGGTTCAACCATCGTCTTTATCCAATGTGTCATACCGCTGAATACATACGTAGTCCCCATGACAAGGAGGATCAAACCCATAAGTACCAAACTTAACTTTCCATAACGAATCTTCCTTCCTCGTTTGCGACTTCCACCGCGAATCGCAATTCCGTTTAATTGTGTTGATTCATGATGTGATTTCAAAACCTGTCCACGTCCTATCATCTCGTAATTTATGCTAACTATTAATCTATGAACTCGTTCTTACATAAAATTCATAGAAAAATTCGCCGGTAACCTTCAATTGCGATTGACTTACGGAAACAAGACGGGCGAGTTGTTTGAAAAGTTTGATTTTTTAATTAGAAATTTCAACCACTGTGATCTTATCTGTGATTGAGCGGGTCTCAAGCTCTCAACAAGAAAAAAAAGACCGCTGGCGCAAATTCTTGCGGGCGGTCTTTGCTGTGATCGAATATGAGGGCGGACAGAAAAGGAGGAAAGCGCGTTTTTAATTTTCTGCGTTGGAGATCGTGATCTGACCCTGCTTGTTGTCTTGGATGACCTTCAAATTCAGAATATCGGACAGGAACTTCAGCGGCACGTAGACGTATCCATTTCTCATTTCCGTTACCGCCCCGAGCTTGTGGGAAGCATTTTTTCCAAGCAAATAGCTGTCCTTGTTCAAGCTGATGGAGCTCCTGAGGGCTCCTTTGGTAATGTCGGTGGTTTTGCTGTTGCCATTCCAAGTAACGTCTTAATTCAGCTGGCGCAGCACGCTGGCTAAAAGAATCATTAGCTTACCGTCTTTGCCGATGTAATGCTTGCTGGTAGGAATGATCGCTTGGACAGCTCTGTGTACGGCTTTCTGGTCCGGAAGCTTCACTTCAAATTCAGGCGTGCCGGTTGATCCCGGAGCGATGCTGTATTTTTGGAACACGATGTGTGCATAGCCGTCCTTCACGTAAAAGCTTTGCTCTGGATCTACGCCCTGAAACCCGTTCTCCCCTTTAAAATAGAGCTCTCGGTCTGCAGCGATTGCGGTTTTAATATGCATATCCAGAGATGGGTACTTACTGCCGAACAGGTCTTCAAGCGTTACGCGCTTCGCCTCGGCTTCATTCGTGAAGTTGTACGTGTCAACACGCGTCTCCGGATTGTTCATGCCGGTCCCCTCCGTAGTGATTTTAAGGGAGACCATGCCGTTGTCCGATCCGTCTGATGTCAGCTCATATTGGATCAATAGCTGGTAGGGATGCATGGTGTAGCCATTCCTTTTGGCCAAGGTGGCTGCTTCGGCGGCGGCCTTTTCCCATTTTGTAAGATCCTTGGAGGCATGGGTCTCAATGATATCGTTCAGCTGATCCTGATATTTATTGTCTGTGAGTCCTTGGAATACGGGAATGGTAATATAAGTCTTCAGCCATTTCTCAGATGAGTGGAGTTTCTTGCTTGTAACCATTTTCGTAGCAATCACGGGAGCCGTAATCTGTCCGTTACCTGAAGCGGATTGGACCTGTGCATGTGCGGAAGAGAACCCGGAAGCGGACACCATCAGAATGCTTGCCAAGCCAGCTACGGCTAAGTTTTTAGTCCATTTTGTTGTATATTGCTTCGTTTTCATTGTAATTACCTCCTAGTGATTAAAAAAGATTTAGTCGTACAGTAGTCATTGAACATACTTATTGCTAACGAGCAATTCCTGAATCACCTCTGTCGGAATCGTAAACTCAACAATGCCCATGGAGCCAGGCGCTACGGCGTACTCATCGAAGCTGATAACTAGCTTGCCGTTCTGATTAATGTAGAAATTCTGGCCCTTCGCGATGCTGCGGAACAGATCATCCTCTGGCATATCCGCCTCGGTCCCCGGCTGCTGAACCCAGTAAACCTTGCTTGGGTCGTCCTTCATCTGCTGACGCATTTGCTCTTTAATATTGTCGCTAATCACTCGGATATAGCGATCATCGCTGAAGAGGCTCGGCAGGGTGAGGACGATATGGTTGACTTTATCGATGGTATCGTATTTGCGGGATTCAGCAGAGGATCCGGCTGATTCGACGACATAACGAGAGAGGGTTAGCAGCTGGTCCGTATCGGTGACGACTTCATAGCCGCTTTCCAGCCCGAGATGCCCTCCCCCGCCTTTTTCCAGCTGGGCCACATCATTCTTAAAGCCCTCGTACAGCTTCTTGTTTTCTTCCAAATATTTGGTATTCAAAGACTGTTCCAGTTCAGAATCGCCGGTGCCGACAATACCGGGCGTTTTAAGATGCACATCGGTGTTTTCGTTCTGTTCGGCATATTCCCGTATGGTGATCACCTTGACAATCTGCCCGAGCACCGGCACTTCAGATAGCGCCTTGGCGAAGGTCGGGCTAGCGTTTACGCCGACAGACAGCAGGATGCAGGCAGCTGCAGCACTTACGAGCCAGGGCATGGCCTTTATTTTTGTTCGCCGGGAAGCAATCGTTCTATTCACCATCTCATTTAATTCATCAGGAATAGGAGTGGACTCATACTCCTGTTTCATCCTATTTAGCTTATCATCCATTATCGTCTCTCCTCTTTTTATTCTTCCTCGCTCATGTTTACCCGAAGCTTCTGCAGTCCTTGATAGAGCCTTGTTTTCACGGTATTGAGATTCTCGTTGAGCACTTCGGCAATTTCTTCGATCTTCATATCTTCAAAAAAGCGAAGGATAATCAAAATACGGTATTTTTCCGGCAACTCATCCAGTGATCTTGCCAGATCCAGATCGGCATAATGATCTTGGCTGCTTGGAAGCACAACCTCCAGTTTTTCTTCGTCCATAATTTGGACTTTTTTCTGTTTTCGTATGAAATCCAGGGACGTTGTCACGATGATCCGAAAAAACCAGCTTTTTAATGAACCCGTATTCTTCAGGTTTTCGATGGACATGAACGCTTTATGGATGGCATCCTGTACGATGTCGAGGGCATCCTCTTTGTTGCGGACATAGCTGTAAGCCAGTCGATATGCACTTTCTTGGTTATCAGTGATACATTGAATTAGAAGCTTTTCCAGCTTCCGGCCGACTCTCATCTAATCTGACACTCCTTTGGGCCCGCGCGGGTAACCATCAATTGCAATTGCCTTACGGAAGCAAGACGGGCGAGTTGTTCAAAAAGTTTGATTTGCAATGAAAAATTTCAGTCGCTGTGATTTTGTCTGCGATATGGCGGGCCAAACAAGCAGCTCAACAACTAAAAGACCCCAGCTTCACCAGGGTTCTGCGCTAATTTTTATTCACTTTTATATATTCGGATATGTATTGCGGAATTATGCCCCACCGAAGCCAAACGAACTTTTTAGCGAAAAAATACTAACTGATTAAGTCATGTACTTCCGCCATGGTATAGCTTACAAGAGACATTATACTCGTTCAAACTGAATCCATTTCCTTCATACCCGACCTTTATTTGACCTTCGGTGTTTTTTGTTTTTTTTTGTTGTATTTACAACAAAATTATTATCGTTTATAATCATCCAAAAGAATATTTAATTTGTTTATCATTACAAAATGAACTTCTGAAAGGATTATAAGAAATGAAATCAAAAAAAATAGACTCCATTGAGGGGCTCAACGTCGCTTTTCAAATAAGAGAAGAGGTGTTTGTGAAAGAACAAAATGTACCACTTGAAGATGAGTTTGATGATTATGATCATTTAGATGGACAGTGTGAGCACATCCTGGTCTATTTTAATGAACTCCCCGCCGGAACAGGCAGAATTATTATTCGAGATGGCGTTGGTAAATTGGATCGAATCTGTATCTTAAAACCTTATCGCCGATATGGTCTCGGGAAATTAATCGTTACATCACTGGAAGAAATTGCAGAAAATAAAGGAATATCCAAAGTTAAATTACACGGACAAACACATGCAGAGGCATTTTATCACAAGCTAGGATACCAGACGACCTCCGATGTATTTATGGAAGATGGAATCCCGCATTATCTAATGGTAAAAGATTTATTATCGAAATGATGCCGTTCTCACGTGTAAATCAATATTTAATTTACGGAATAGGTATCTTAATTCTAACTCTTGGCATTACGTTGACCATACAATCCAAGCTTGGAAGCTCTCCATTCGATGCTCTTCTGGTCGGATTGTCCCTAAACGTAGGTTTAACTGTTGGCAGCTGGGAGATTATCATCGCTCTAGTTATGATATTTTTAAATTCATTGCTACAAAAACAGAAACCTGAATATTTGGGATTAGTAACTGCCCTAATAACAGGCATTTGTATCGATTTCTGGCTGCTATTGTTACGGACTTGGGTGGCACCAGATCTATTGCTTTTCAAATTTTTGTGTTTCGGCTGCGGTTTGGTTATTGCAGGAATAGGAACGGCCATGTATCTACAGACCAATTTTGCACCGATTCCGATCGATCGGTTAACACTCTCACTACAAAAAATAACTCGAACCAATATATTCTTTGCGAGAACTCTGATTAACGTTGTACTCCTGTTCATGGCATTCATTTTTAATGGACCCATAGGTATAGGAACTGCACTGGCTGTCTGCTTCAGTGGGGCCATTTTAAATGTTTTTATGCCATGTATTGGAAAGATAATAGAAAAAGTGAGTTCAACAGAACCAGGAAATAATGAGGTCGATGGAAACCATTCCGTTTAGAATACCCGAGGGTGAGAACTTGTACTGACAAAATAAAAAAGCCGCTAAAATAGCGACTTCAATTGGAACATGTTCTTTTCCACGACACCGTACTTTGCATTGCTTAATTGTTACCTATCTTTTTTTACACCTCTATGATCATATGGTGCTTCATACAGTCCTTAATAATTGCATACTAAACAAATCTTTTTCATCCTTCGGAACGCCCTCTTATCAGCTTCCTTGTTGTCTATAATAATATGCTTGTCCACCACCCAGCTTATAGAACGTTCTTGTAGTCCCATTAAAATAAATCAACAAAGGATGTAGTATCGCCTTTTCCAGTTATCTTTTCATAAAAAACCGTTAATTTTCAAATGATGAAAACTAACGGTGGTCAGAAAATTTAATCTTGTCTATTCCATCAAATCGGTTACTGCACCTTTTGAAGCAGAAGAAACTAATTTGGCATATTTGCCGAGCACACCGGATTTTACTTTCAACGGAGGTTGTACCCATGCTTGTGCTCGAGCGGCTAGTTCTTCTTCTGATACTTCAACCTTCATTTCCTGAATATCACTGTTAATGGTTATAATATCCCCATTTTGGAGTAAAGCGATCGGTCCGCCTACTTGTGCTTCAGGTGATACATGTCCGACTACAAATCCGTGTGAGCCACCAGAGAATCGACCATCTGTAATGAGAGCAACTTTTCCGCCCAGCCCTTTTCCTACTATGAGTGCTGTAACGGAAAGCATCTCCGGCATACCTGGGCCACCCTTTGGACCACAATAGCGTATAACCACGACGTCCCCTTCTTTGATTTCATCATTCGTAATCGCTACTGTCGCCTCATCTTCGCTATCATACACCTTAGTTGGGCCAGAGAACTGTTGGATCTTCATACCCGACATTTTGGCAACAGCGCCTTCAGGAGCAAGGTTTCCTCGAAGTACAACCAGTGGTCCATCCGGTTTCAACGGATTATCGAGTGGACGTATAATCTCTTGATCATTCGGAAGTGGATCAGATTCCGCTAAATTCTCCGCCAACGTTTTACCTGTTACCGTGAGGCAATCCCCGTGAAGTAATCCTTCAGCAAGCAATAGCTTCATTACCCCTGAAACGCCACCGATATCGTTCAAATCCTGCATCACATATTGACCACTTGGCTTCAGATCCGCCAAATGAGGAACACGTAAACGAATGCGCTCAAAATCATCTAAGGTTAAATCGACTTCTACCGAGTGCGCAATCGCTAGCAGATGAAGAAATGCGTTAGTTGATCCCCCCAGAGCCATAACAACGGTGATCGCATTCTCAAATGCTTTCTTCGTCATAATGTCTCTTGGATAGATCTCTTGTTCAAGGAGTGAGATGACCTGCTTACCGGCTGCTTCGCATTCTAATGCTTTATCCGCTGAAATCGCTGATGTTGAAGAAGAGCCCGGCAAACACATCCCCATTGCTTCAGCAGCCGCGGCCATCGTATTAGCGGTATACATGCCCCCGCAAGCCCCTGGCCCTGGACAAACACTACATTCGACCTTATGTAGCTGTTCATCATTTATTTTTCCATCTTGATATTGACCAACGGCTTCAAAAGCTGAAACGATATCCACCTTTTTACCATCAAGATTACCAGGTTGAATGGTTCCTCCATATACATAAACGGAAGGAATGTTCATTCGACCAATAGCCATCAAACATGCAGGCGTATTCTTGTCACAGCCACCGATCGCAACAACGCCGTCAAAACGCTCGGCTCCGCTCACGATTTCAATCGAATCAGCGATAGCTTCCCGACTTGGTAGTGAGAACAACATCCCTCCGTGCCCCATCGAAATCCCATCCGAAACGGTTATCGTATTAAAAATCAATGGAGCACCGCCGTTATCACGTGCGCCTTGCTTAGCTTTTACCGCTAAATCATTGATGTGCATATTACAAGGTGTTACCTCACTCCACGTACTCGCTATGCCGATCATTGGCTTTTTGAAATCCTCATCTTGAAAACCAACTGCACGCAGCATGGCTCTGTTCGGTACCCGGTTAGCACCTTCACTGATTACCTTGCTTCGAATGCGAAGATCTTTTTTATTTTCCATATCCTTTCCCCCTCATTTCAAAGTATTTCGTTCAGTTCCTGCATCGGCCTGATAAAATTTTGTTTCATTAACACGTGAGCATCCTCACTATTTTTGCCTTCGAAAGCTTTAATAATCAAATCATGCTCTTCGACTGAAGCAAGTGTAGCCGTAATCGGTTGTTTTAAAAACACATATTTAAATCGCCTAATGTGAATCTGAAGAGAGGCATTAAATGTGGCCACATAAGCATTATCTGAGAGCTCCACGATATAATTATGAAATAACTCATCCACCTCCATGGCCTGGTACACTTGACCATTTTTAATGGAAGTTGCAAATTCCAAATTAATAGATCTTAGTTTCTCGATCTGTTCTGGAACAATAATTTTGGCGGTGATTTCAGCAG
Source organism: Paenibacillus sp. RRE4 (assembly GCF_031844205.1). Classification (NCBI taxonomy): domain Bacteria; kingdom Bacillati; phylum Bacillota; class Bacilli; order Caryophanales; family Paenibacillaceae; genus Paenibacillus; species Paenibacillus sp. RRE4. The sequence goes on along the minus strand of NZ_JAUZUT010000001.1, from coordinate 2,351,669 downwards.
CCAAGGCTTGAAGAGCAGCCATGGTTGAATACATCTTGAAAATATCGTTTTTCTCAATACTCGTTACTTTTGTTTCTTTTCCTGGATGCATCGATACTAGACCTTGAACTTCGAGTAACTGGAATGCCTCTCGAATCGGTGTTCGGCTGACTCCAAGGGATTCAGCCATTTCCGCATCAATTAGCTTTTCACCTGGTTGCAGTGTTCCATCAATAATCCATCGCTGAATCTGAGAAAACGCTCTTTCTTTTGCAGACATACGGACGGGTAAGGCAAAGTCTTTAGGAATTGGCATTGTTTGTCATCCTCATTACAATTATTCTTGTATGCAATATATCGCATACGAGATCGAGAAGCAATGATTATTTCATTTTATTCCTGTTTCCTTATAATAATTTTATGAGCTATTTCCTCTCATCATCAAACAAAGACCCTCATAAGCGATAATAAGGGTCTCTATCGGTCTGGTTCAGTGAACTTTAATATTTTCTAAATTGATTCGGCGACATTCCGGTCCGTGATTTAAAAAATTTAGAAAAATTGGCCGGATATTCGAATCCAAGCTTATAAGCGATACTAGAGATCGGTTCTGAAGAACCGGATAGCAAGTTTTTGGCATGATGGATGATCTGATAGTGAATATGTTCTTGTGTATTTTTTCCTGTTTCTTTCTTTAACAGATCACTTAAATAATTGGTGGAGTACCCCATTTCCTTGGCAAGCTCTTTCACACTAGGTATACCTTTCTTCCCCAGTTGATGCAAGGTGAAGCTCTCTTTTAATATTTGCTCAAATCTGCCCACCACATCATGATGAATCGTTTTTCGGGTAATAAATTGTCTCCCATAGAATCGCTTTGCATAGTTAAGCAATACTTCAAGATTAGAAACTATTAAGTCCGCCGAGTATATATCTATATTCTGATTGAACTCCTCAACGAGGATATGCACGATTTTGGTTACGATATTCTTCTCCTTCTCTGATAAATGAAGCGCCTCATTCGCTACATAAGAAAAGAAAGAATAGTCATCCATTTTGTTTCCTAATGCACTTTTTCTAATCAAATCCGGATGAAAACAGAGCATCCAGCCTTCCGCACCGCTATCCCCCGGATCGTAGTCCACCGTTAATAGCTGTTCCGGCGCTACAAAGATCATGCTTCCTTCACTAAAATCGTAGTAGCGGCGGCCATACTTGATTTCATAATTCTCACCGTTCTTTAATGAGATTGTGTAAAATCCGTTGATAAACTGACTGTTCTGGTATACCATCTTCGGATTAAATTTGTTTAGTTCTATACAGGTTATCAGAGGATGTTTGGGTTTGTCATACCCCAATAACTCATGCAATGAAGAGATTGAATCAATTCGGATTATTTCGTTCATCGTATCACCCTTTTGTTTTTACCAAGTTAGAATTTTACTCCCGTCATTTCCTCTGAACGTTTCCATAATTCTCTAGCCCTTGCTTTATCATAGGATCGTTTGTTCGATGAGTGCGCAACGGGATAGCCTCTCATATTCATTATTCCTGATGGTCCATAAAACTCTCCGGCTTTGGCGTTTTCATCAAAAGCAGCTCGAAGGGTTGGTAAAACCCCCATTTCCACACGTTGCGCAAAAAATTTATTCATTCCGCTCATGAGAGCCGAGTTTCTCTGTAAGTCCGTAGCTGTCCAACCCGGATGTGCAGCCGTGATTCTGGGATGATTACCATCTTTATTTAACCTTCTTGCAAGCTCATACGTAAAGTAAAGATTTGATATTTTACTGTCACCATAAGCTTTCTGCGTATTATATTTTCTCGCATCCCAGTTCAAATCTTCAAAATTGAGATTTCCCATCGTATGAGCTAAACTAGATAGCGCTATAATTCTTGATGCTTCTGTCTTTTTCAACAGCGGCATGAGTAAGCCTGTTAACGCAAAGTGGCCTAAATGATTGGTCCCGAACTGGTTTTCAAACCCGTCAACCGTTTTGGAGTAAGGACCAAACATAATTCCTGCATTATTTATCAGTATATCCAACCGGTCATAGTTTTCCATTATTACATTTGCAAAAGCTCTAATAGAACTCAGATTGGATAAGTCTAATTTCTTAACATCAATATCAGCATGTTTGAATTTCTTTTGGATTTCATTGACAACGTCTTTACCTTTATCCACATTCCTTACAGCCATAATAACCTTTGCGTTCTTACCTGCAATGATTTTTACAGCTTCTTTTCCAAGACCGCTCGTTGAGCCTGTTACGATTATCACTTTTCCTTGTTGATCAGGTATTTTGGTTGCGTCCCAATGCTGTTTACTCATATTCGTCTCCTGCCCTTCTCTTCATTCACTGACTTCAGCTCTTATTGATTCATTATTTTCTTAATATTAGGATACTACTGATCAACAGCATGGTACATATACGCATCCACTACGAATTTATACAAATCACTGTATTAATTTGCTTGATCTCAGAGAATCCCTTAAAGTTCCTCTACATATTAATATACCTTGCAATCAAACTATACGCCAAAGAACAGCACCCTCTGTATCTACAGAATGCTGTTCTTCAAATGTAATGTTATTTTCTAAAAAAGATATTCAAATTTCTAAACGTTCTCTAGATCTCCTGAAAGTTCTGTATATTCTCAAAGCGTGTCCTACAGTTCCTACGTCATAAATGTGGTGGAGAGTCCTCGGCCATGCCTTGCAGATGTTCTGCAATTAATCCAATCACCTGTACCCCACTCAAATCATCTACACGAATATCCATTGTAACCACTCCTGCGTTAATGTTAAGTATGAACCGTATCTGTTAACCTTCTGTATTTCATTTTACTCATAAATCAGAACCCAATATTTCGCTCCAGGCTCTCCTTTCTCAACAACAGCTTTCCAACCCCGTTTCTTATAAAAATTCAATGCTATGTGATTCTCGGAAACACATTTTAATGTGACTGGCGTTCCCAGTTCGGCTACAGCCCGTTTGAGTAACAGATCGCCAACACCTTTGCCAGCAGCAGTGGGGTGTACAAACAAATTATGAATAAATCGATTAGGTACATACAATGAGGTGAATCCTAGAATATGGGCATTCTCCTCTGCAAGAAGGATTTGTTCTTCCGATGTATCCCGGTCAAAATCATCAAGCGTCATTTCATCTTTGTTAACCCAATGAAAACTCTCACGACGGGAATCCAGATAAATTTGTCTCAATTGTGGATAGTCTTTTATATTTGCTTCTCTGATTAGCATCAGATCAAACCCCCTAATTCTATGCTTAAACTCATCATAAAAAATCGCTAAGTGCTCTTTCTTTCCAATCTGAAGTGATCTAAAAATTATGTTAGCACTTTAATTGGGGGCCAAGTAAGTACCAGTTTTTATTCTTTTACAACATACCAATTCTGTTATTTGGGAAGTTCAAAACGATCATGAACTTGCTTTTATAAACCGATCGGTTTATACTGATACAAACAGTTTAGAAAGCGAGGAAAATCTAATGAATAATTTAACTCCCCCATTCACACATGAGACAGCAATCCAAAAAACTCGTATGGCTGAAGACAGCTGGAATAGCCGAGACCCTCAGCGTGTTTCACTTGTGTATACCGAGGATTGTTATTGGAGAAATCGGAGCGAGTTTATAACAGGACGCCAAGAAATTGTTTCTTTACTAACTAGAAAATGGGCCAAAGAACTGGACTACCGCCTTATTAAAGAGCTTTGGTCATTTACGGATAACCGTATTGCAGTTAGATTCGCATATGAATGGCATGATGATAGTGGCAACTGGTTCAGATCGTATGGAAACGAGAATTGGGAATTTGCTGATGACGGGTTGATGAAGCGTAGATTTGCTTCGATTAATGACATGCCGATTAAGGAATCGGAACGAAAATTTCATTGGCCTCTCGGCACACGCCCTGCTGAACACCCAAGTCTAAGTGAGTTAAACCTATGACACGTACTGTTTTTGAAAAATCGGATGTCGTCCCTCTCGTTACGGAGGTATTTCGTGAATTAGGTTATGAAGGTGCATCTTTAAGTAAAATTACAGCCCGTACGCGTCTATCAAAAGGAAGCTTATATTATTTCTTTCCAGGTGGAAAAGATGAGATGGTTGCTGAAATTCTTACTCATATCGATCAATGGTTTGTCAAAAATATTTTTGAACCGCTCGAAAAGAATGAACCCCTGGCAGCCATTGATCATATGTGGCAAGAGATCGATACTTATTTTCAATCGGGACAGCGCATATGCCTTATTGGTGCATTCGCTTTGGACGGAACAAGAGATCGATTCGCTACTGTAATTCAGCAATATTTTATAAGATGGATTGAAGCCTTAAGCGCGGCACTAGTTCAAACAGGTGTCTCTAAAGAGATTGCTGATCAGCTTTCAGAGGAAATAATTGCTAGTATTCAAGGAGCATTGGTTCTGAGTAGAGCGCTTAATGACAAATCTTTCTTTGAACGTACGTTGGCAAATCTTTCACAACGAGTCTCATCTTATGTTTCTAAAAGTAACTCTGGTCAATGACCAGAAGTATTTTCTCTTACGTTTTCATTAGTGACTTTATTTTATGGGAGGTCAATAACATGAGCAATTTTGTCGCAGATCAATTGAAATTTGTTCGCCGACAAGTAGTTGATTATGTAAGGAATATAAATAACTCTGCATCCGAAATCATTCCAACAGGTTTGAAAAACAATATAAAATGGAATCTGGGCCACATGTATGTTATACATGAGAAGTTCGCTTTCCAGCTTACTGGTGAAGAAACCAAATATCCTGCTAATTTTAGAATCTTGTTTGATCCAGGGACTAAACCGTCTGACTGGGATACAGAGCCTCCAACGTTGTCTCAATTAATCGAGGTGTTAACTGAACAAATGGAAAGGGGCGAATCGGTACTTTCAAGCAAATTGAAAGAAGAAATCCATCCTCATTACAAGTCTTCCACAGGACTTAGCTTTACGAATGTAGAACATTTACTGGGTTTTCTGATTTACCATGAAGCAATGCACTTTGCAACTATTAAAAATATCAAGAGCATAATTGAATCCGACTAAGGAAACAACTGGGCTGGAGGATAAAAAAAGAAGCTACAACAAAAGGTCGTGGTAACGCCCAACCTCTTGATGTAGCTTCTTTTGCATTTCTACTCGCTTTACACAACGAATTCAACGTATCTTTAAGCTTTGCGAAGTATTTGTCTCTCACTTAGTTGTGAGAGCATATCCTTCGTCATGGCCTTCAAGTCGTAACGGGCATGAAATCCCCATTCTGTTTTCGCTGCCGTCGCATCAATGGAATGCGGCCAGCTATCGGCAATTGCCTGTCTCTTCGGATCAACATCATAATCGAGGATAAAGCCAGGAATCTCCTCCCGAATCGCTGCAGCAATAGCCTCCGGATCTACGCTCATTGCGGTGACATTAAATGAGTTTCGGTGTATCAATCGGGATGAATCCGCTTCCATTAAATCAATGATAGCGTTCAAGGCATCCGGCATATACATCATGTCCATGTTAGAGTTTTTGGCGATATAAGATGTATACCGGCCAGTCGTCACAGCTGCATAGTATATTTCCACCGCGTAATCCGTCGTTCCTCCACCGGGAGGTGTCATATAAGATATCAATCCGGGGAATCGTAACCCCCTCGTATCCAGACCGTACTTATAAAAATAATAATCACAAAGTAGTTCACCGGACACCTTGTTCACGCCGTACATCGTATTGGGCCTCTGGATCGTATCCTGCGGGGTATTGTCTCTCGGAGTTGAAGGGCCAAAAGATCCAATCGAGCTTGGCGTGAAAAATTGGCAACTGAGCTCCCTGGATATTTCGAGTGCATTCATCAATCCGCCCATATTCAAATTCCAGGCAAGCAGAGGTTTCTCCTCTGCCGTAGCCGACAGTAGCGCAGCCAAATGCATGACGGTATCTACTTCGTACCGCTTGGCGATTTCAAACATGGCCTTATCATTTGTCACATCCAGCAGTTCGAATGGTCCGGATCGGGTAATTTCGTGGGACGATGACCTGAGATCCGTAGCAACGACGTGATCCGCACCATAAATTTCACGTAATTTAACAACTAACTCAGAACCGATCTGGCCCAGTGCTCCGGTCACCAATATCTTCTTCATAAGACATTCCTCCCGAAATAGACTCCCGTAGGTGCAACTAAATCAGCTTCATTTCGTTGCCAACTTTCTCATAAACGGAGATGACCTGATCCAGTATCTCCTTGGAATGTGCAGCAGTCGGCATGTTGCGTATTCTTCCGGTTCCTTTCGGAACCGTAGGGAACAGGATTGCCTTGGCGTAAACGCCTTCTTCATAGAGCCGTTTGCTAAACTGTTGGGTGGTTACTTCATCGCCAATGATACATGGTGTGATCGGTGTTTCGCTTTGGCCTACATCATATCCAAGCCGGCTCAGGCCATTTTTCAAATGATTGCCATTCTCCCACAGCTTCTCGATCAGTTCTTTGTCATTCATTAAAATGTCGACAGAAGCACTACAAGAAGCGATTACAGCCGGAGGCAGCGATGTCGAGAATAGAAACGGACGGCTTCTCAGCTTCAACCATTCAATTAGTTGTTTTTTACCCGCGACATAACCGCCGACAACGCCGATTGCCTTGGAGAGAGTGCCAATTTGAAAGTCGATGCGGTCGGACAATCCAAAATGCTTCACGGTTCCCGCACCTGCTCCGAGAACGCCTGAACCGTGGGCATCATCCACATAAGTAATCAGATCGAATTCTTCTGCTATTTTCACGATTTCGGGCAACTTTGCGATATCACCATCCATGGAGAAAACCCCGTCGGTGATGACCATAATTTTATGATACTGACCGGATTCCTTGGCCTCTTTCGCCTTCTGTCTTAAATCATTCATATCCGAATGTTTAAAGCGGATCACCTTGGCTCTCGACAAGCGGCAGCCATCAATAATTGAAGCGTGGTTCAGCTCATCTGATAAAATCGCATCATGCTGATCCATTACTGCGGATATAGCAGCCATATTGCAGTTAAACCCCGATTGATACACGATAACGGCTTCCGTTTTTTTGAAAAGGGCAAGTTTTTCTTCAAGCTCAATATGAAGATCCATCGTACCATTAATGGTTCTCACAGCGCCTGCTCCTGCCCCGTATGTCTGCACTGCCTTAACTGAAGCGTCAATCAGGCGATAATCTGTTGCCAGTCCCAAATAGTTATTAGAAGACAAGTTGATTAGAGACTTTCCGTCGATTCGAATAACCGGACCATTTGCACCCTGTAGCGTATCGATAACGTTATATAGACCTCTGGTCTTCAGATCTTCGATGTTCGAACTTAAAAAATGATCCAATGCTTTGCTTGACATTCTATTCCCTCCTCGATATACGAGTGTCCTTGTACAGGAGACATGTTATTCCCCTGAAAAACCTTGTTATAAAAGGAGTTATACTGATTTAAATGTAGCATCTTTTTCGTCTTTTGTACACATGAGGAGGACAAAAAACCAAAATATCCGCAAATACACATAGCGATTGCTTGCTTATTCCCGGAAACAATCGCTACTAATCTTTGTTTATTTTTTTCAATTATTAAAGCTTCAAGTAATGAGTTAAGTTACTATTCCAAGTTAGCTTCACTGTAACTGCCAACGAGCCAGACTTTCGCACAGAGCATTATAGGCTCGTACCGCAATTTTAGCATCATCTGCAAGGATGGTTATTGAGTCATCCCAATACGAGACAATTATTCGCAAAATGAATTCTCCCTCTCCTTCAATCCAGTAATAGATTTGATAAATCATGTGTTCTTTACTGTTTCGCTCTAGCACCGTTTCAGCATCTGTAAATTCAGTAGAGAGAGCTTCGGGGAGAAAAGGTAAATAAGTGCGCGATCCCAAGGACTTCCTGTATCCGTAGATAATCAATTTGTTTTCTAATTCTCCGACAATTCTAAATGCCATCTTTAAGCTCCTATCCAGATAAAATAATGCTATTAATCTAGATGCATACTATTATGACTATATGACAATGTACTATGCTCCAGATTATGGTATATTCTTTATTGTTAAAGCATATAAGGATTTCAGGATTACGCAATTTGGAAAGTTTATTGATTAATGTTAACCATTAGGATCTCTAAAAAATTTACGTAATCTTACAAGTTTGCTCGCCAGCTTGCTGTGCTTGAAACGATTCCTAAAAATCAATGAAGTGGACTAGTGAAATTCTAATTAGAAACCCCCAACCCTGTTGAAAAATCGGTTAAAAGGAGTGATTTTCATGCGACATCCGATCCAAGACGAATCATGGTATTCATATCCTGGAATGGTTGCCATAGTGACTTCGCGCCATGAGGGGCGACAAAATATTATGGCTTCTGGATGGCATACGTACATCGGCTCTTCGCCAGGAATATATGGTATATCGCTTCGCAAAGAGACCTATACCTATACATTAATAGAGCAAAGCGGAGTATTCGGTGTACACTTTTTACCTGCACATTGTTCAGAAATAATTCAAGCCGTTGGAACATACAGTGGGAGAGATCTGGACAAATTCAAGGAATTCAATATTAAGTATGAAGAAGGACTTCAAGTCGATATACCTATTCTCACGGATGCCTATTTTGCTTATGAATGCCGTACGTTGAGCATTACAAGCTTTGGCGACCATGAGTGGATCGCAGGAGAAATTGTACAACGGTATAGAGATGATCCATGCTTTTTAGAGAATGGACTCCCCGACTTCTCAAAGCTTCAGATTCCATTATATACAGGCCAGTCAACCTACAAAATACTAAATCTCGAAAGTCCGGAAAAGAACCATCCATTGTATCTTAATAGACCGAAGTAGAACTAAATTGTCTGAATAGGGTTATCTGAACAGAGTTAAAAGAAGGAGTCCCCTTTTGAGGGACTCCTTTCGCATTCTAGCTTTTTACGAGTTTTTGTATTGCCGATACTCGGTTACATGCTCATAGTGAGAAAGTTACTGCAGTGACTTAGCAAAGCCTATTCTCCATGTGGGATATTCTGGAACCCACCCGCATTCGTTTTTGACTTTGTGTTTAGAAGCTCCTCTCTCCCACTGGGCTGCTCCCGATTGAATATCTGGTGCTGGTGCACCTAAGGCTTGAGCGTATACAGGTAGCCAGTCCACTCCCTTAGCTGGTTCATCATCTACAATGTTGTACGTACCCGTTGGCCAATCCAGCGCCAGCAAAGCAACATTCGCAGCATCATCGACATGCACAAAAGAAGATACCCCATCCGTTGCCTTCACTTCTTGGTTCATGACCTTTATTGCTGTATCCCCATTTTTAGCATACCAGGTTGCAGGCCCATACAAAGTACCATACCGTAAAATGACATGCACAGGAATTTCTTTTACATATTCCTCCAGGGCTACAACACCGTTAATGGTTGTATTCCTAGGCATAGGAGCGAACATGTCCAATGCGGTTTCTTCCGTCGCAGGAGTTGTGCCAGGTTCATAGGCCCATGATATACTCTGTGCAATGATTTTTTGTACCTTCGCCTGTTTTGCAGCATCTACCAAATTCCGGGTTCCTTCAATGCGTATGCGTGCATTTTCTGCTGAGCTGCCTTGACTTAATGAGGTAAGTTGATGAATAACAACATCGGGTTTAATTTTCGCTAAAATACTTACCATCTGCTCTCGATCGAACACATCTGCGAGAACGGCTTTGGCGCCTGTTTGTTCAATGGCCTGTCTCTGCTCTTCTTTCCGCGTCATGCCAATGACATCGTGTCCAGCCTGTACGAGTTTCGGAAGCAACAATCTCCCAATAACGCCACTTGCGCCAGCAACAAAAATTTTCATAGAAATAGACCTCCAGGTTCTGTTTTACAGTTTATTATTTTGAAGTTTCGTATGCTTTATTATGATAAAACCAATGAATCTTCTTTAGATACCATAGTTAAAGATAGGATTCCCATCGCTATAGAGATGGATACCATGACCAATATTCCTTCATTAAAGTGATCCATACGATCATACAAATAACCCGTTAAGAATGGGCCAGTTGCCCCAATTAGAAAGCCTATGCACTGCGTCATAGCGGCCCATGAGGCCGCCTCTTCAGGCGAATTAGTCAGTTCAACCGGAAGCAAATTGAGCAATGCAAACAGCATACCCGATCCCAAACCACAAATAAACACAGCCAGCCATAAATAAGTGGAAAAGAACATAAGTAACAGACCGGCAGCCTGCATCATGGCGGATACGATGAGCCAGTTTCTTCTTGATGGATGGCTTTTAAGTAACTGATGCACAATGGCACCACTTGGAATTTGTATCAAAGCGAACACAGTAACCATAAGCCCGGCATGAAGTTTGGAAGCACCTGCACCAATAAGGATTAAGGGAAGCCAACCTAACAGGGAATAAAATACAAGGGATAACATTCCGAATTGCACAGCTAGAATCCATGCTTTTTTCTTTTGCCAAGGCAGTTCTAAGGATTTTTTGTATGCAACGGTTGAGTTTGTCTTAGAACTAGAAGGATGTCGCTTTAGTATACTAAGCCATAGGGGTAAAGCGAGAATCACGGGCATCACCCAGAACGATAATGACATTTGCCACGAATGAAGCTTCCAATTCAACGGTGAAGTAAGGCTTGAACCAAGTGCCGCGCCCAATGCTAGAGCCATAGAATAGATAGCAATCATGGAAGGTGCTCTGTCGGCCATATGTTTCTTAATAAAGCCGGATAATAAGGGCCCCATCATAGCAATACCCACACCGGATAACAATGTAGCGAAAAATAACAACGAAGCGGAATGGATAAACAGGCGTAAAAGTGTGCTCGCCCCAATCAGCGTTAAGGAGAAGGTAATAACTTGCTCAATCCCCCATTTTTCACTCAATTTAACTGAGAACGGAGCAAGTATTCCCATACATAACACCGGAATAGAAACGAGCAAGCTCGATACAGCGCCGCTTAGGCCAAGGTCGTGTTGAATGCTTCCCAAGACAGGCGCAATAGATGAAACAACAGGTCTTAGATTCAGAGATGTCATAAAAAGTGCGGAAACGCATAGCCAACGATTCAGTTCGTAATCTTTGTCCATGGATCGGATTGCGATCGAAGGTACACTCTTGGGTGCTAAGTTCTTTGTGGGTGCTCTAAGGCTTTTGGTTCTAAGGTTTCTCATGCAAATGGCTTCTTTCTATAGGAATTGGATTTGGCATGATCCATATTAACATGATATATTGGTCTTCATTAGATCCATTTTTCACGAATTTTAACCATACCACTTTAGAGTGAAAGGAGATCCCTCATGCAACCCGGACGTAATGAAACGAAAACCAGGCAAGTCTACTCGTGGATTAGAGATCGAATTATGCAAGGCATTTACAGAGCAGGGACCTCCCTCCCCTCCACTCGGGAGCTGGCCAAAGAACTTGGGGTTTCACGCGCCCTTATTGTAGAGGTGTACGAACAGCTAACTGCTGAAGGATTTCTGGAAGGTAAACAAGGTTCAGGGACCTTTGTAAGAGATATTGGCTCAAGCACAACGTTACATCTGCAGCCTGAAGATAGGAGTTACAGGGATGAGGATATCTCTCCAATGTATGGAGATCGTTCATCTTATATCGATTTTCGTCCCAGTTTTCCTGCTCTTGAGCATGTTCCTCTCCAAAAGTGGAAAAGAGTTGCATTCGATGTGTACCATAATTTCCCGCCTTCTATGCTCGGGTATCAGGAGGATCTGGCTGGCGATGTGGAGCTTCGACAAGCTATTTGTGATCATCTTCTCCATATCAAGGGCCTTCACTGTCTGCCTTCGCAAATTATCGTGACCGCTGGCGCAACGCAGGCTTTTTCGATACTCGGCAAGCTTTTATTAACTGCTGGTGAAACGATTGCAATGGAAGACCCGACGGCAACATTCATTCATAATATCTTCGCTGAAACGAGTGCCGGGATTGTGCCTGTCCCCGTAGATTCCAATGGTCTATGTGTAGAGAAGCTGCCAACCGATGTGAATCCAAAATGTATTTTTGTAACGCCGTCCCATCAATTTCCGTTTGGGAGTATTCTGTCGATCAGCAGGCGGCTCCAATTGCTGGACTACGCTCGAAACGCAGGAGCTTACATTATAGAGGATGATTATGACAGTGAGTTTCGTTACGGGGGAATGCCGATTCATGCCTTGCGAGAGCTTGATCCAGAGCGGGTAATCTACGTAGGGACATTTAGTAAAAATATGTTCCCTGCATTAAGGCTCGGTTATATTGTGGCCCCACAAGAGTTGGTTGATTCGATCATACAGCTCAAACGAACGGCCGATATGCAGTCTCCTATCTTATCGCAATCAACATTGGCCCGATTTATGAACGAAGGGCATCTGAAACGTCATATTTTACGAATGAAACGAATCTACCATAAACGGAGAAATCACCTGCTTCATGCGTTAAAGGATACATTTGGAGAGAATGTCCAGATATCGGGTGATGCTGCAGGATTGCACCTTATCGCAACTTGGCCAGGACGCAACGCCGATCTTTTGACTGCAATGGAACTGGAGGAACATCAGATCAAGATCTACCCTGCCGAGCGATATACTATTCGCAAAGATCAGCATAATGACAGCCTTATCATGGGCTTTGGCAATGTGAACGAGACTCAGATTTCCGATGGGATTCAAGTGCTTGCGAAATTTATCTAATACTTTGAGCGGTTATGTTAGTTCAACTGACTATTCGAACATTACCAAGTAAAAAAGGAAGGGCCCCTGCCCTTCCTTACTTCAGTTTCATTTCTTTGTGCCATCAGATGATCCCTTCATCGAAATAGGGCACCTGCACATTTTTACGAACGATTTCTTGTAAACTTTCCTCATAAAATGGCATAAGCGCATCCGCTTCTTCAATACGAATCCAGGCTATTTGTCTGATCTCGTCAGGTCTTGAAATGGTTTCAACTCCACTCACAATACATGCTTTGAAGGTAATACATATGCCATGTTCAGAACATTCATTCTTCCTGTACTCGTTTATGGCTACGACTCCTTTGAGCTGTACCTGTAAACCTGTTTCTTCACATACTTCACGAATGGCGGCGAGTTCCAACGTTTCATGAGGTTCAACTTGACCACCCGGCAGAGACCAGGTTTCTGAGCCTATGTTTTGAACCATTAATAGATGTGAATCATTCGCATCGGTAATCAATGAATAGACGGTATGCACGCGGTTCATCCTCTACCCCTCTCTAGACGCTGACGATAATGACCCCTAGAAGAATAATGCCAATCCCTGTCCATTGACTCTTCGTCAGCTTTTCTTTCAGAATCCATCCGGCCATCAGTATGGTAACGACACTATATAATGACGTAAGTGCTGTTGTGCTTGTGGTATAATCAACGGTTTGTCCCATATTAAAAGAGAGTAAAGCTCCTGTGTCCAGTAGCGCTGCTACAACCAGAATCAGACCGGTAGACAGGCCTATGCGCGGGAGTTGGATTTTTTTTACCCGAAGAATTATAAACGCACAGACAAATTGGATGATCCGTGTGACGAGCACAGGAAGAGTCACCCCCAGATGAGGAGTGATGTATCCGATCGCCCAAAAATAAAAACCGATGCAGATTGAGGCGATAATCGCCTCCGGTATGCCCGACAACGTTACTTGTTGTCCAACGCTCTTACTTGATCTTGTTACCGTCAACACACCGATAATGAGCAGTATGACACCAATAATTGAATTGAAGGGCAATCGCTCTCCGCCTACAAAAGCAAGAACCGCAGTCACCACAGCAAATCCCGAGCCGATTGGAGAAACAATGGATAGAGTCCCCTTTTCAAATGCCCGATATAACAGTAACGTACCTGCAAAATTGACGACACTGATGCCGGCTATTGCAAACCACACTATTAGGTTTTGATCCATATGAGGTGTTTGCGTAAGTACATACCCTCCCAGCAAAAGTGAAGCAATGAACTGAATCCCGAGCAAAGCAGGCAAAGTTTGAACCTTCCTGGTGGTCTGGGTAACCATAAAGTCCGACAAACCAAAACAAAGTGCTGCAATCAGGCCAAATACCATACGTTTATCCTCCCAAATTCGCTTTTTGCCCAAGCATCCGAATTATTTATTGTTCAGAGTCCTCTTTTCCCCATATTTGTATATCAATACGAAGCTGAACATAAATAGACTTGCAAAAAGCGTGACAAGAGGCAAGCTCCACACTTTTTCTTCGGGAAATATAAACGTTAGTAGCGGTATAGCGTACAGAGCAGGAATGCGAGCCTGAAACAGGCGGGATATCACGATGACTACAATCATATCGATGAATGCAGCCAGTACCTGCGAATCCACCTGCATAAAAATGAGAACGCCAACGGTAGCAGATAGTGTTAGCGAAAATGCCTGCTTAAACGCAATCTTTGCTGTGTACATCGGCTTTTGGAGCGATTCGTAAACGACTACATAAATAGGCGGAATCACGGCCATTTGTTCATAACCCAGTAACCAGCAAACACTAAGCCAGCATAGTGAAATTCCTAAGAAGATTACCATGTATTTGTATTGGATCATCGACTTGGTTGCGATATGTTTATGAAGCTGAAACACAACAACTCCGGCCATTAAGGTCAATGTGAAACCAAAGACAATCCACACAAATGACCAATCCTCTGTATGAATAGCAAGTGGTAATAGACCTGTAGCAATGGCAGGTGCAAGATTCGAGCGTATTAATCTTAAAAACAACATCATGATCATTAGCGTAAGGACTACTTTAATTGGATAAAGGATCTGGAACTGATTGATGACCAGCCCTATCGTAGCTGTCACGGTCGGTGCAATGAAGATGACATAGGGACGTCTGATCCACCCTGGTTCTCTGTATACCCACATGGCGATAGCCATCGCCGCAACCTCTGGTAAAATGATCTCTGACTGTTGTAAAATTTCGGATAAGCCAACCATGAATAAAATGAATAATATCGCAATAACGTAAGGCATCGTGCCTATTTTGTTCGTTGCGGGATCTGTTGCATTCATATGCTCCCCTTTCATTCCAACATAAGCCTTTGATGTTGGATAATCATAGCTATGATTTATATTCGGTTAATGCAGCATGCTGTTAGATTATGCTAACATGAACATTTTGAATGTTTTAAGTACCACTATAAGCATTTTTTTGCGTACCAATTTCGAGTTGTGGGGAAAGAAGACGCTACATATGTAATGAGCTTCAGCGTTATTTTTTAAAAATGGTGATGTGTACAACAAAAAAAGTCGCTAAATTAGCGACTTTAACACGATATATGAAATTAACTTCTATTTAAAATGCCGAGATAAGCACTCCAGGGTCCAACATCATTCCTGTATCTCTCCGCCATCACCCTAACAATCTGCGCAATATGTGTAAAATCATGAACGACCCATGCAGATAGAAGCTCCCTTAACTTTACCAGGCCAAACTCCGGATGCAAGCCCGTTTTCTCCAGATCAGGATACGAAAGAATGATATCGTTGAGTGAGGAAATACTTCTCTTTCTGATGCTGCTAAATTCCTGTATTGCCTCTTCTGTGGTTCGTTCCGATGTCTCCTTCAAGTGGGAGAAACGGTCAAAAGCAGGAAACAGCTGATGCTCCCCGTCCAACACAATCGATTGTACTCGCGGAATCCAGTTATGCTTCTCTGCTTCAATGAGATGTTCGATTATTTCTTTTGTATTCCAGGTTCCATCCCCTTCATTACTTCCCAGCCATCCGTCTGAAAGACCGGATAAGAAGTGCTTCAGCGTTTGCGGTGTACGTTCCAATATCTCAATAGCTTCTTGTAAACGGAAATTCATATGAATATCAATACCCCCTCTATTAAATAATACCTTCAATGAATAGTACTAGGAACATTCCTTTGAACTGTACTAGAGTCTCAAATGGAGGTTAACCATTGTTTCTTAACGTTTTCATTGTGATGTTGCTTAATAGTTTCTTTTCTTTAACGTCTGTCCCTATTCCTTCTTTTCAGAACTTTTCAGATGAAAGTCACTATTCCGAAAAAAATTTATCAATTCAAATTAGGAGTATAGCTCTAACGGGTCTTGTACATGAAATAGAACAGACTTAAGTCTAGTAGCTCATCCACCCGCAGCCAAGGGATGCAATCCGTCCTTGGTCAGGTGTGTATTCGATCCTCAATTGGTATATTTTTTGAGGTAAAATATTTTTTAGTTGGAAGGGGAACGGGCAAGTGAAAGTTTTGCTACGCATTTTGATGTATGTTTTAGTCGTTATTTTAATCGTGGGAGGAGCAGGTGTAGTCGGTTTCATTCATACAACAAATGCTGGAATGCCCTTGTATAACCAAAGCAATCCTCCTGCATTAGATCAGGTAAAGAAACCTGCATACGATGCTAACAAGCCAACGGTAGCTGTTTTACTGTCTAATGAAGTAACGGAAGTTTTTGATTTTCTAGTCCCATATGAGATGTTTGCCCTCACAGGAAAGTACAATGTATTCAGTGTTGCACCAGATTCGGGAATCAAATCATTAACCGGAGGATTGGATGTCATCCCCCACTATTCCTTTGCTGATATGGACCAGATGCTTGGTAAAAGTCCAGATATTATCGTGATCCCTTTTATGCCGATCCTGGATGAGAAAAAATACGCTCCTGTCCGTGAATGGATTCGTAAGCATTCCAGTGAAAAAACGATTTTATTATCCATATGCAATGGTGCCGAGAATCTGGCCGATACGGGACTGCTGAACGGTAAAAGTGCTGCGACACACTGGGGAGATATTCAACGGTTGATTAAAAGTTATCCGGAAATCCATTGGGTAAAAGATCAGCGTTATGTTCCACAAGGGAACATCCTCTCTTCAGCAGGCCTTACATCCGGTATGGATGCGACCCTTTATGTCATTTCGCAACAATTAGGGGAGTCAGCCGCAAAACAGGTAGCGAATGAGCTTCATTATCCTTCCTACCATTATGTAATCGAGCCGAAGATGGAACCTTTCACGGCAGGATTGAGTGACATTACATATATTTTGAATCAATCCTATCAATGGAATAAGGTCAAAGCCGGCGTACTGTTATATCCAGGTGCTGATGAATTAGATTTGTCCGCTGCCTTTGATACCTATGGAGCATCTGGAACAACAACGACTTTAACGATATCGCTTGAACATCAACCGATTGTAACGAAGCATGGTTTGAATTTGGTTGCGCGTTATCAGATGAACGATGTTCCCTCACTATCCAAGATGATCGTTGTTGGCCCTCAAGCTGAGACTATAGCCGCGGAGGACATCAGGGTATGGAAACAATTATACAACAATACGGAATTGTTATTGTTACACAAAAACATGCAGGAAAGATTTGCAATGGACCCGGCATTTGAAGATTTAGCTAAACAAGAAGATGTTATGACTGCAAAATTTGCTGCCAAACGTCTCGAATATCGTGCCACAGATCATTTAAAACTGGACGGCGCTCCCTTCTCTAAGGAATCGTTTGGAGTGCCTGTTATCCTTGTTGTGCTCTCACTGTTGGTGGGTTATTTTTTGGATCGGCGATTTTTTGTTAAAGAGCAACGGTAACTTTGGTATTTGGCATTCAGGCATCTTACAAAACAGATTGAAAGCTGTGACAAACTAAAAGACATGGGCAAGAAATACAAAGGAATCCGACTGTATTTCTTGCCCGATTTATTTTGTTCTTCATTGCCTTCATGTTTTTCCAGATCGAACTTTGGGTTAATTCCTCATTAGGCTTATCTCCAAGATCAATGACACCATCTAATGCATCCTTCTCTAAATATTCAAGGTTCGTCTCTCCCATAAAGTTTGTCATTCAAACCAAACACCTGATCAACAAAGCGGTTTTCAACAAAATGAAGGATTCGTCTCTGTTTATCAATACCTCTCGTGGCGGGATTGTCAACGAAAAAGACTTGATTGAGGCATTAAAAAACGGGGATATTTCAGGCGCATGCCTGGATGTATTTGAATCTGAACCGCTTCCTCTGGACAGTGAACTGCGGAATATGGAGAATGTAATACTTACCCCTCATACAGCAGGAATGCCGGATGGTCGGAAATTTCATAAAAAAAGATATGATTTCTTCATAACGAATATAAAACGTGTTGAAAATGGTGAAGAGCCTGAAAGCAAGCTCAATCAGATATTATAGTTTTGCTGCGATCAAGAGCCAGAAAAGTTGTTGTGTTGAGTCTCCCCTAACAGGAGATGATATACTATACAATCACAGAGGTGAAAAGGTTATGCAGCGAAAACAAAATGAGCGATCTACCATGCAAACATTAAAACAAGAAACAGCAGACAGTGTGTTATTTTCCATTGGAGAAACTGCACAGATGATAGATTCTACAGTAAAGACTGTTCGTTATTATGATGATATACACTTAGTGAAAGCATCTTTTGTAAATAACAGCGGGTACCGCTTTTACACGACCGAGGCCATATGGCGTCTACAGCTTGTTAAAACACTTCGTGAACTAAGATTCGGGATCGATGATATTAAGAAACTTCTTTCCGGGGAAATATCGATGGAGACCTCGCTGGATTGGCAAATAGAAACGTTACAAACGGAGGTTCAAGCACTGAATGGCATGATTGCGATTTTGCAAAATGCCAGAAGCACAGCTAACGATTATAGTAAGGATTCCAAGACGACTCCCTCCCCTCTTCTTTCGCACATTCATGAATTAGTTGATATCCAGAAGCAAAATCAACAAAACAGACAGCAATTCGTTTTAACCAAAATAGAAGAAATCGGATTTATGTCAACTATTCCAGTAGCATGGCAAGATGCTTTTTTCCATTACTTCAACCAGTACATCCTTCATCCGGAAAACCTGTCTGCCAAGCAACTCATGGCATGGAAGGAGTTAAAAGAGCTGATTAGCTCCCCTGAATTCATTGCTGATCTTCAAAGTGTAGAGTTTCTATTTGTTAACATCGCTCAGCATGCAATTTATACGACTAAGGAATGGGTCCGGCTCATGCACCGTATTCAGAAACGATTGAGTATTGCTCTGAAAAATAACTACGAACCTCATAGCAGCTATGTACAAGCCATTGTTGAGGATGCATTACAGCTGTATTCCCACTCTAATGCTACGAATAACGGTAAGGCGTTTCTTCACACGATTAAAGCCCATATAGACAAACTCGAAACCGAAAATTTCAAACGATCCGTAAGGCTTTGTTCCAAGCTTAGCCCCAAATTTGAACAATTGTCCCAAAGAGACGACTTGTTATTTCGCGGCTTGAGATGGAAGCTTCAGCAGATCTAACCTGTAAGAAACCATAGGGAAGCCAGTCACCTGACTGAAAACCATTGGTCAGAACAACATCTGACAACTTGGTTGCAGTTTAGAATGACTGGCTTTTTACTTCCGTATTTTCAGCTTATTTCTCGCCTTTTTCTAACGTAAACAGCGTATGCTCGCCTATATTTTGATCGAGTAGCTTCAATGGCTCCTGTTTCAAGAAGTGATTAAAAAAATCCAGCGTGTATGCATTGATAATCGGATGTGATTTCTTCAAGCTTATACCGCCCATCCATTCAAATAATGGCGATGTAAGATACAGATCGGAAAAGCCCATATGCGACATATCACGCAGTGTTAGCCAGTAATTCCCGTCATCTGTAATATGATCATATCGTTTGAATAAATCTGTCAATGAGGCAGTGAGTGCAGGATCTTTAACATGCTGCTCAAAATATCTGGATTGATCCGCACTCATCATTAGAAAAGGTTTATTGAAGCCCCCTTCAGGTACTCGCAGCTTTCCATAAAGCACCCCATCCATATTCAAGGCTGCCTTGATTCGAGGATCGGACATTAACATTTGTGTACTTGTTGCCCCGCCAAAGGAATGTCCAAACATTCCGATACGCTGCAAATCCATTCGGCCTGTAAAACGATGATCTGGATCATAAGCAGCCAGTTTTTCCACCTGACCTAAAACAAATTTGGCATCCTCTACCCAAATCTCATTCGTTTGATCCATCATCTCGACCGTCTCATCCTGACCTGGAGTAAAGTAAACAACCGTACCGTCGGAAAATGGAGAAACCGTGCTGTTATAGGTATGGTCAATACCTACCACAATGTAGCCGTGACTGGCGATTTCCTCGTTTTGGAATGTATTTTGATTTTTATGGCCATTCAAGCCATGTGAAAAAATCAAGACAGGGTAAGCTGCTTCCTGGTCTGAGATGTCCACATTTTCAAGGGAATGTGTTTTTACATAGCTTATGTTGTTAAATAACTGCTTTGGCATATCTAAAAGTCGATGATAACCTTCAGCCAACAATGCCCCGTCTTGTACGTATGGGCTTATTTCTCCCTTTGAATCCTTATCGGCAGGGTACCAAATTTGAATTTTAAGTTTACGCTTATCCCCATCTTTTGGAGTAAAGGTTTCCTCTCTTGTTGCGTCTATCCACTCATAAGATGTGGTTCCTACCTTATAATTTCCTGTTGGCTCGGCAAAAGTAAAAACCGGCAGTAGTATTGGCAGCGCGACAGCTACAAAAGCATAAATGAGAGCTGCGGTCAATCCAATGCTCCTTCTCATTACGCTTGATTTAGGGATTTTTGGCTTAGACCATGGGAGTCTAGCTCGCACAAGCATATAAAGCGGTACAACAGCAAGGGTGCAAGCAGGAATGAGCTGCCAACGGATGCCTTCCAGTATACCTTGCAGAAGAATGACAATAACCGATATGCCGAGACTGATAAATAAGCCTCGCGCCTTTTTTTCTGTTCCAACCAAAATCCATCCCAAAACCGCAATGTTCCACAGGATGACAATAGCCTCCAGATTTCTCATATACCCAGCTCCTTTGTCGTGTTGCGACTAACTACTTAAGAGCAAGTATACGGTCTCCTGTAAAGGGAGACTCAAGTCCCTGTTATGAGCGATTGCTCAGGCTATTTTTGAAAGGTATAAGCAGTATCATATTGAAGTCGCGCCTCTACGACTTGAGTGTAATGCTCCCTTCCCCACTGCCTTAACTCTTTCATCGGCTCAAGCAAGGTTTCCCCTAATGTTGTTAGAGAATATTCGTTACACTACGCAACTTTTCTCCATATTCTGATTGGTTATTTCCACATGAACTTTTGTAATTACGAATGATTCATCTGTTTTTTGTTATAGTACGTCTCTATCACTTGATATATAGATTCACTTTTGATGGGTTTACTAATGTATTCATCCATTCCTGACTTCAAGCATCGATCCCTATCCCCTCTTAGAGCATTTGCAGTCACTGCAACAATATAAGGACATTCTTCAGAAGATAGCTTCTCTTTAATTGCTCGTGTTGCTTCAAATCCATCCAATTTTGGCATGTGCACATCCATAAACACGATATCGTATACATTTCGTTGGACAGCCTCTATAGCTTCTTTTCCGTCCACGACATGATCTACGAAGTGTCCCTTTTTCTCAATCATTTTACTGAGGACGAGCTGATTCATTTCATTATCCTCAGCAATCAGAATATGGAGAGGGGTGCCTCTACTCTTTTTTTGAGAGGACTCTATGTGCTGGCCAACGTCCTCATCTTTTATTTTAAAGCAGGCTGTGAATACAAACGTTGTGCCAGGTTCATCCGAATCCTCAATCCATATATCTCCATGCATGAGTTCTATCAATTTTTTGCTGATCGCCAGTCCCAATCCCGTTCCTTGCGTTTTGCGGGTCATATAGTTATCCAATTGGTAGAATGGCTCAAATAATTGCTGCCTTTTCTCTACCGGGATCCCTACTCCTGTATCTTTGACTTTAAAATGAAGATATACGTTTTCCTCACATTGTTCTTTAACCCTTACTTCAATGTCTACACTGCCTTCCAGAGTAAACTTCACAGCATTACCGATGAGATTAGTAAGTACTTGTTTTAAACGAGGTGCGTCACCATATAGCGGTATTGGAAGCGCCTCATCCAAAGAAATATGAATATCTAACTTCTTTTCTCGGATCAAAGGTTTTACGATCTGCACCGTTTCTGTCACGATCTCTTCAAGATCAAATGGATCAACTGCTAAATCGGTTTTCCCAGACTCGATTTTAGAAAAATCAAGGATGTCATTAATAATCGCAAGTAAGGAATCGCCACTTTTTTGAATGATCTGAATATATTCCTTCTGCTCCAAGCTTAGCCCCGGCGTATCCAGAAGAAGATCTGTCATTCCGATCACACCATTCATGGGTGTTCGTATTTCATGGCTCATCATCGCCAAAAAATCGCTTTTTGCCTGATTCATTCTTTCAGCTGTTTCTTTGGCAACAAGAAGCATTTTCTGTTCGGTAATGTCCTTGGCCATTAAATAGTAACCGACATTGACATTGTTAATAATAATTGGAGCAAGGGTTGCCAATACTTCCGTTTCACGGCCGTCTCTGTGCAAAACATGGTTCATTTTCTTCTCAGCCAAATCATAGTGATTCCGCAGAATGAGGCCTAGATTGCTAGCTCCAATAAATCGTCCTATACTTTTCCCAACCATCTCGTTTACTTCATAACCTGTCATCTTTACGGCCGCTGGATTGGCATTAATAATGTTTCCACTCATGTCGAATGAAATAATAGCGTCATGATTATACTTTTTAAGCGAGGTATAACGTTCAATGGTTTCTTGAAGCTTGAATTCGATCTGTTTCTGATCGGTAATATCCTGAAGCACGCCTTTTAACTCTATGGGCTGTTGGTGTTCGTCAAAATTGATTAACCCACGTAATTGAATATATTTTACGCTCTCTTTTGAGCGAGTAGATTTAAATTCAAAAACAAATGGACTGCTTTGCGCTGCGTCTTTTATTCTTTCTCGTAAAGATGCTGCATCGGCAGGACTCATTACCTTATAGACATCTTTTGCACAGAAATATTGGTTAATTCGGTCAAGTTCAAAGATCTCCAGCACCTGTTCAGAAATGGTGATCTGATCTTGAACTACATCCCATTTCCAACTTCCAATCTTCGCCAGGCGTTCGGCATTGATGCCAATGCCTTCACTGTGCGAAAGTCTTTGTTCAGATCGGATACGATCCGTAATATCTACAATATAGCAAATGAAGTAAATGATTTCAGACGTTACTTCGTCACGGACTGGAGTTACATGAAATGAACACCACAACTCTTCGCCATTCTTTTTAATGCAGCGAATTTCGTATATATTTTCTTTGGCTTTGTTGTCAAACATTCCAGCTTCTTTAAGAACATCCTTCGAAGAATCCTCCGGGTGTGTTAAATCCTGGCCGCGGAGCTCCAATAGTTCTTCACAAGTGAAACCGGTCATATGGCAAAAAGCAGGATTCACTTTCAGCCAATTTCCTGCCGGAGCTATGAGAGCAACTCCAATCGGTGTATGGTTATATATTTGCTCGAAGCATTCATGATGCTTAACCTTCTGAACCTGCATTGAAAGCTCTCCCCTACACGTCATTTTAAGATATACAATCATTTTCTCAAAAGCATAATTCTTTGTAAATTGAACGGTATTCAACATTCGACTACAATCTACTATTCAAATTTACCACAAATAGTATAGGTTCATATATAATTATACATAGTTACAACAAATAAAGGCAGTAGATCATGGTGATCCACTGCCTCTTTTGGTCTGTGTTCTATCGTTTCCCTTTAAAGAGAGTTTTAATTATCAAAATGTAGGTGCAGGTAATTCATCTATTTTCAAACGCAATAAAATGTAAGGTTTTTCTCGCAGGTCTTTTCCATAATGAAATCTTGCCTGCCTATGTAATTGGTTCACAATTACATATAAATATTGATCCGGGCCGATCGAGAAGGTATCTGGCCATAAAATTCGGGGATCATGGGCAATGGTTTCCATGACTCCATTGGGCAATATTTTTCGAATGCTATCGTTCTCATAATCTCCGGCATAAACGTTTCCCTTCGCATCCGTGATCATGCCATCCGATGCACCCTTCTCTCCCCAATACTGCACAAAATCACTTAACTTGAAATCAGGTATTGCTCTGTCTCTTAAAGATTCTGTTGAGATCGAATATAGCTGGCGACTGGTCAACGGACAATAGAATAACATTTTTCCATCCGGAGAAATGGCTATACCATCAGAGGCCAAACGAAAGGGCGATGTCGAACCATCCGCGTTACGATTCATCAGGATTCTACCTTCGACTTTCGGTACAAAATACGGATCAGGTGAGGTAGAACTTGCTCCATTCAACCGTCTATACGCATTTCCGCTATCCAAATCCACGACGATAATGGCGCCTGGACCATTGGAAGAAGAATCCGTTATATAGGCGTAACCTGCTTTGCCTACACGAAAGTCAAATCGGACATCATTCAGATACGTTGTCGGCAAGACAACCTCTTCTGGAAATGTATATACTTTTCTTACCCTATTTGTGCTTAAATCTACGGCAACTAATTTTGCCCCTCCTTTAACGGGTTCGGAAAAATTGGGTGCAGCCGTATCCAGTATCCACAGGGTTCCCCTTCCATCCGTAACTACACTTTGCACACTGATGAGCGACATCGCGATATTCGAAGGGTTGAATAAATTCGTTTCTGCACTGGGATAAGGCTGCAACTGACCCTCAACAATTTCCGCTACCGTAAATCTGACATCATCTCCCCACTTCAGAAAACAAACAAAGATACGCCCGGTTTCGGATACACTAACGCCTGTAGGCATAGCCCCATAAAATGAATGAACGAGTTCTAACTTACCAAAATATTCTTCCATAGGTAACATCGTTTTTATCATTTCCTCCTTAAACATAGTTGAATAGATATTACCTATAATATGTTCAAGACTTTTTCTAATACCTGGCCTTTAATCATTCTTTTTCAACCTGTTTCTTAAAACGGTCCGAACCAACTTAAAAAAACAAAAAAACTTCGGCGCAAGCCGAAGCAATTTGATAGTGACTATATGTGTGCTAGGAAAAATGCTTCCTCCAATCGTCAATGCAGAGTAAATACCCATGCATATGTTATCGGAGAAGATTCGGAAAAGAAGGAAATATGCTGTGATCATCAGCACCACGGCCGTTTTATTGTTGGTTAGGCAGACGTAATGCGTTTGCTGAAGTTTGCGCTTGATCTAAAAATTCTTCTGCTCGGGTTAATTGCTGCCGGGCCTTCTCTAACGCTTGTGAATCCGTTGCCGCATTGGATCCATTGACAGAGCTTATAGCCTGATTTAAAGCCGTCTGCACCTCAGAAACCGCGTTAGAAGCATGCTGCTCCAATGTATGTCCACTCGAGTTTAGCGAATCTTCTGCTGGTTTTTTTGCGTTTTCGGTGGCTAGATCAACCTTGTTTTGATTGGGCACAGTGAGACCTCCTCCCTTTGTAAACAACAATAAGTATCGGGTTAAAAATTAGTATATATTCTAACAAATAAATAGGAATATGAGGTATTTAATCAACTTAAATCCATTTAAGTATAGGATATGATCTGATGGAAAGTCTAACGTTGATGAGAAAAGGAGGTGATCATTCCTCGATGAATAATCCAACGTTAGCGCTGCACGAATCGATGGAATTGCATGAAGCATTGAACTTTAAAACGCTGTGTCTCGCTAAATCAAAACTGATGCAAGGCCTGGTCTTTGACCAAGAGCTAAAAGCTTTAATGGAAAAAGACGTAACGCAATCCTTACAACAGATCGCCGAGTTACAAGCTATTTACGCGAAAGCTCCTTTCCAAGCGCCTGTTCCGAATAGCCCTACACCTATAACACATTAAGGGGAGCTCAAATGAATACCGATTATTTAGACCCAATTAATGCTTTAAATATGCCGGAAATGGCCGATATGACCTTTGCCATGGATTTCCTTGTTCGTGCCAAGGAGGGTGTGCGTAATTTGTCTATCGCCCTGACAGAAACGGCTTCGCCAGATGTAAGAGCCCTGTTGCGCGATCACCTGAAACAGGGGATTGCAATGCACCAGGAAATTACGGAGCTCATGATTCGCAAAAAATGGTTCCATCCTTACGAGCTGAACGAGCAATATCAACTCGACCAGCTTTCAGCTAACAATACGGTGATGATCGGGCAGATGAATCTGTTCCCGGGTGATACGTCACGTAAAGGGATGTTTGATCGGACCCCAGATGAACATATTGGAGGACACCAAGCATGAAGGCGGTAACGTATCAAGGGGTTAAAAATGTCGTGGTCAAAGAGGTTCCGGATGCAAAGATTGTGAAACCGGACGATATGATCGTAAAGATCACCAGTACCGCCATTTGCGGCTCTGACCTTCATCTGATTCACGGGATGATCCCTAACCTTCAGGAGAACTATGTCATCGGTCATGAGCCGATGGGGATCGTAGAAGAAGTAGGTCCTGGCGTGACAAAGGTAAAAAAAGGCGACCGTGTAATCATTCCGTTCAACATTGCATGCGGAGAATGCTTTTTCTGTAAAAATCAGCTGGAAAGTCAATGTGACAATTCCAACGAGCATGGGGATATGGGAGCATATTTCGGTTACTCGGGAACGACCGGCGGATATCCTGGCGGGCAAGCCGAGTATTTACGGGTTCCGTTTGCCAATTTCACTCACTTCAAAATTCCCGAAAACTGCGAACAACCGGACGAAAAGCTAAGCTTGATCGCAGATGCCATGACCACGGCATTCTGGAGCGTAGACAATGCTGGCGTGAAAAATGGAGATACGGTCATCGTTCTTGGGTGCGGCCCAGTTGGACTCCTGGCCCAGAAATTCTGCTGGCTTAAAGGAGCCAAGCGGGTCATAGCCGTTGACTATGTCGATTACCGCTTACAACATGCGAAGCGAACGAATCATGTCGAAACCGTAAACTTTGAACAAGATAATAACATTGGCAACACTCTTAAGGAAATGACCAAAGGCGGCGCCGATGTCGTGATCGATGCGGTGGGCATGGACGGCAAGATGAGCGATCTTGAATTTCTAGCCAGCGGTTTGAAACTGCAAGGCGGAACCATGAGTGCGTTTATCATTGCATCTCAAGCGGTCCGTAAAGGCGGAACCATCCAAGTCACTGGGGTATACGGTGGCCGATATAACGGTTTCCCGTTAGGTGACATCATGCAGCGTAACGTGAATATCCGTTCCGGACAAGCTCCCGTTATTCACTACATGCCGTATATGTATGAGTTGGTTACGTCCGGCAAAGTAGACCCGGGCGACATTGTTACGCACGTCATTCCACTTAGCGATGCCAAGCAGGGGTATGAAGTGTTCGATACAAAAACGGACAATTGCATTAAAGTCATTTTAAAGCCTTGAATATGGACAGACCACGGGAGGACAATCGGAATGAATTCCAAATATGCCTTACATGAAATGCTCGAGGTACATGAAATAGCTGCATTCAAGACGGTTTGCGTGACTAAATCCATGACCATGCAAGCTTTGGTCACCGACCCGGAGCTGATGCAAATTTTGCAGCAAGATATGACATTATCCCAACAGCAGCTTCAGGAACTCGGTGAAGTGCTGTCTAAAGCGACTGTATAGGAGATAAAAAAATGAACCCAATACTAGAACACATGTCAGGTCTCCATACGCTGACTGATGATGTGATTGCAATGGATTTGTTGATAAACGCGAAGAGCGGAGTCAGAAATTACGCCATGGCTGTGACCGAATGCGCCACCCCCGAAATCAAGCAAATTTTGATGAAACACCTTGACGAAGCCATAGACTCTCATGAAAAAATATCAAATTATATGGTGAAGCAAGGCTTATACCACCCTTACAATATGCCTGAACAAATTCAGCTCGATCTGAAAAACATTCAAACGGCTATGAATTTGCTGCCCTGAGAAGGCTTAACTCTAATGGTCAGGTCCGATTTAATTGTTACAAACTTCTGAGTAAACTATGTTTCTGTGAAATCCGATAACAAGTTCGTGCCCGTAGCTCAGGTCACGGACTTGTACCAATAAAAATGAAAAGCATATAGCGACTTCAGAAGGAATATGTTCTTTTAACACAGCTTGTTTATAATAAATTGGGATTTTTAACTTAATATAGATACCCTAACAAATCTAAATTCCCCTGTACCCACTCTTTGTTTCCAACCTTCTTAATCATTAATCCATTAATGGATTCGCTCCCTATATCTATGGTATTCTGCGATCCATGATTAATTTTCAACCAAGTACAGTTGTTTTCCACCGTTTGATACCCGTTTTTCGTATACAAATTCGTATTATCTGCAAACAATAGTATAAAGTCTACGCTCCCCTTTTTGGATAATCGATCTATTTCTGATAACAACAACGAACCTATTCCTTCAGAGCGGTTATTTATTGAAACACATAAATCAATTAGACCTAGCACTTTTATAATTTCTCCATTTAAATTCATTACTCTATAGTCTAGACCAACGTGTCCCACAAGTTGATTCTCTTGATTAAACGCAAGAAATCTAAGATGGGGCAATTGCTTGAAATATATTCGATTTGTCGGGTAAATTTCAGGAAAACAACGATTCAATACATTTTGTATATCGGCTTCTAATTTCTCGTCAATATTATATTCATGCACTTGTTTTATTTTCAAATTACCACTCCTGTTACTATAGGTCTAAGTTATTAATAATTAGGTCTTATATAAAGACTACCAACACTCAATTTTGTTTCGCTAGTATATATTTAGGTGAGGATGTTTCAATATACGTTGGTTTGTTTTATTTTATCAACAGCTGGCTTTTCGCATGATTACAAGCTGGACTAGCACATACTAAGGAACAGTTTGGTAAAAGCATACATAACGGAGGTCTCATCATGGTATTTACAATCACAATTATCATCGTTGCACTATTTGCAATATGGGGAGCGGTGGCACCGAATCAGCTGGCGGATGTAGCTAATGTAGCTTACAACTTCTCGATTCAAAATTTTGGCTGGTTCTATTTGCTGGCGACACTGTTCTTTCTGATCTTTGCTTTTTATTTGGCTTTCAGCCGATTTGGCGGTATTAGGCTTGGGGATGACGATGATGAACCGGAATATTCTACGATTTCCTGGCTGTCCATGCTGTTTAGCGCGGGTATGGGCATTGGACTCGTTTTCTGGGGAGTTGCTGAACCGCTCTCCCACTATTTATCTGCACCAGAAGGAGCAGCATCCGGTACTACGCAGGCAGCCAGACTTTCAATGCGGTATTCCTTTTTTCACTGGGGGCTGCATCCTTGGGCGATCTACACCGTCATTGGTTTAGCACTTGCTTACTTCCAGTTCCGGAAAGGCTACAAAGGTTTGATCAGCTCCACCTTTATTCCTCTGATCGGTGAGCGACTTGCTGCAGGCTGGCTTGGTAAGGCCATTGATATACTGGCGGTCATCTCCACTATCTTTGGTGTGGCGACCTCGCTTGGATTGGGTGCGCTTCAGATTGGCGGGGGGCTGGGTCATTTATTTGGAATTCCTAATACGACAATAGTTCAGGTTGTTATTATCACCGTTGTAACTGTACTTTTTTTAATTTCGGCGACTTCCGGTCTGGATAAAGGGATTAAGATTTTAAGCAACACCAACCTTGTGATCGCTGTGTTATTAATGCTTTTTGTATTGGTGACTGGCCCAACAACGTTTATCTTCGATACATTCACGACAACCATGGGTAGTTATTTACAGAATATTATTAACATGAGTTTGAGACTGACGCCGTTTTCAAGAGAAACCTGGATCGGAGCGTGGACGTTATTTTACTGGGCATGGTGGATTGCGTGGGCTCCCTTTGTTGGTACGTTCATTGCGAGGGTATCAAGAGGTAGAACCATTAAGGAATTTGTAATTTACGTCCTGCTTATTCCAAGCCTTTTCGGATTTATCTGGTTCTCCGTCTTCGGCGGAACTGGACTTCACCTGGAATTGTTTGATGGCGTGCGTCTGGCAGAGGCTGTCAAGGAAGATACAACAACTGCTTTATTCCTTATGCTGGAACAGCTGCCTTTAGGCACGATCGTAGCATTTATCGCTACAATCTTGATTATGATCTTTTTTGTTACATCGGCTGATTCAGCTACCTTTGTACTCGGCATGCTGACTTCAGATGGCAGGCTGAATCCGAGTAATCGAGTAAAGCTAACTTGGGGAATTCTTCAGTCCGCTATCGCGGTCGTACTGCTGATCAGTGGAGGATTGAATGGCCTACAGACAGCCTCTATAGTGGCCGCATTGCCATTCGCTGTTGTTCTGATCGGGATGTGCGTCTCTCTTCTCAAAGCTCTGCAAGCGGAGGATCGTGAGCGTCGTCAGAAAGAAAAACGGCAACGCCAAATGCTGAAACGAATGCTTGAAGAGCAAGATAACCTGCAAATCTAAATTGCAAATCCAAATCTCAAATTTCAAGCAGGTCATGTATGTCTCGGGTTTTAACGTATACAACCTTTATAGAAAGACAGTGAGGACACCCACCTTTGCGTGGGTGCTCTTTTGTATCATTTTATTTTATTGTTAATGTTGGATGTTACTCCATTCATTTACATCGCATTGTCCATAATCATTATCACCCACCGCAACCACCGTACCATCTGATTTCAGTCCTATAGTATGAGCACATCCTGCTGAAATAGCTTTAATATCGTGCCATTCACTTACAGCGCATTGCTGATGTTTATTTGAACCCGCAGCAATGACCGTACCGTCCGATTTTAGAGTAACCGTATGATAACTTCCCGCTGCAATGGCCACAACATCCCGCCATCCTTTTACGTCGCATTCACCTTCCTTATTCCTACCTGCAGCAACTACTGTACCATCTGATCGAAGCCCAACCGTATGAAGATACCCGGCGGAGACAGCTAATATGTTGCTCCAGTCGTTAACATTACATTGTCCATACTTATTGTTGCCTGCGGCTGTTACTGTACCGTCTAGTCTGAGACCGACTGTATGCCAGTCCCCTGTCGTGACCGCTATAATGTCGCGCCAGCTGTTAACATTGCACTCCCCTTCGTTATTTCGCCCCACTGCAACCACCGTTCCATCTGACTTAACCCCGACAGTACGACACCAACCTGCTGAAACAGAAACAATATCGCGCCATTCGCTTACATTGCATTGCTCATGTTTATTCCAACCTGCAGCTATTACCGTACCATCCATTTTAAGGCCAACGGTGTGGGCATTACCCGTGTTTGCAGCCATATGAACATTTGCAGCATCAACTGCGACGATATTGCTCCAATTGCTTACATTACATTGTCCGTATTTATTATCTCCCACAGCTGTTACTGTACCGTCTGCTTTAAGACCAACGGTATGACGACGACCCGTAGCTACAGTAGAATTGCGAAGGCGTTTCGTATCAAACCATGCTTCCTTGCGTGAAATGTAGTCCATATCGTTCCTCTTTCATAAGGGATCCAAATGTTGCTTTCTTTTCATTCATTTAAACCACTTTCCTTAATAATGTTCAAGGAGATTATTTTTACTAATGAAAAAACCTCAGATGATATAACTATTCTGAGGTTAATCCATTAATTATGTTATTGAAATTCTATCATGTTGCAAACTTTTGATTCTAGTGACTGTCGTGTCAGTTGTTTTCAATACCTTTGATGACTTCAACCTTCTTATCCCCTGCTGATTTTGCTGCCTCTAATGCCGTTTTACCTTGGATCGCAACGATTACACCAGTCGCTAACATAGAAACGATTAAAGTTGCACTCAGGGCTGTGGAAATTTTCTTCTTGACCATAACGATACCTCCCATATTTTTATGAAATTTGTTCTGTTAAAGCAAATGAGTTGTGAAGCAAACTTCACTGAAGAATAACAATATTTCACTTTATTGTTGGGTAATTTCATCTAGTGATTGTATTATAACCTACTGATAATATTTGTAAAAGGTATTTGCTGCTGTTACAATATTGCCGTTTTCCACTTCTTTGAGATTTAAGCCCTATTCAAGTCCTACTGAAAACAATCGAAGTCTCCTGGTTTTCTTGCAGTGTTAAGTTCACATATTGCTGTCTGCCATTCATGTGTACTTGTGCCCCCACTCCATCAACCAGCGCGGTTGTCCATGGCAATCCCGAACTCAGTCGAATGGCGTTATCCTGAATAAGTGAAGACAAAACTACGCTTATTGTCCCGGTTGCTTGATCCCATGACAAACGGCTTACTTTCACTTGTGTTCTTGCCATTAGCCCGTCGACGTTACCGGACACCCAGTCTGAAGAAAGTGCAGGCAAGACTTCAATCTCTCCCGTGTTGGAATAGAGCAGTGCTTCCTGTACCGCAGCAACTACACCAAAAGCGGTGTCCGTACAATAACAATGATTTCTACGGTTGGTATCATGATCGGTCATCAAAGAATTATAATAACCTTCTGCGGTCATCATCGGCAGGAGTGAATGAAGGACACCATCTGCATTTTTTAAGCGTGCATGTACGAGTGCCTTATGCATCCAGCCATGTCCTGCTGTTGCATCCGTTGTGTTAAACTGGTCTCTGTTTGCCAGAGCTACAGCAGAAGCAGATGCAAGGTCAGCATCACCGTGGGTTTCATACGCAGGCCAGGCAACATATAAATGGCTCAGATGCCGGTGATTGTTGTTTTCAATATACTCGGCCATGGCCCACTCACAGAGTGCACCATCTTTATCGTAACGGTATGCTGGTAATTGTTCCATCAATTTGTTCCACTTGTCTACCGCTTTCTCATATCCCCGGCGCTTTAAAGCCATCTCCGCTTGAATAACCATATTTAATCCATCTCGTGCTGCAGAAATGTCCATCGTAGCGTTTGCGGTGATGGTACTGTTATAACCGATTGGATGATTTTCAGGAGAATACGTAGGAATAATCATATAACGCTCACCAGCAAGCAATGATTGTTTGCCTGGCTCATAACGCGATTGTCCCGTAACATCTGTGAAATACTCAGGTGTACAGATTTGTTCCCAGAAGTTAGCTTGCTTGGTAAGCAGCGGCAGTAAAATATCTCGAAGCAGATTGAGCGTACCGCGTTCCTTCAAACTTGAGAATGCCTCATCGGATAAGCCGTTGTCATGAACAGATAAAAGCGGTTGCAGACGATCGATGTTCATCTCCTCCACAATGGGGATATCGCGATTGCCGAAACATTGCCAGTATTCAAAAATAGGAAGTAAACACCAGCTCGCACCGGCATTCCAGTATTCAAAAGGATAGTCGTTATCATATTCGACATGCATAGCACGATCTCCGTCCGAGTTAACACTTACCTGAATCGCATCATGCATGCCGTAGGCCATACGGGCATTAGCTTCGAAATCCGGGGCATTTCTGAGGAAAAATGAGACGTACCCAAGCTGAGCTTGTGTCAGACTCCCCGTATTCATGGCTGCGACCTGCAGGTTCACATTCGCATCAAGTGTGTAAATGCCTCTCCATCCCGGATTCCATTCGCCTGTCCACATCCCGTATAAGCGAGGTGCGCTGCTTCCGCTGCAACAGATCATAGCATACCGTCCCTGGTTATAGACCTGTTCCATAAAAGCATGATTAATTCGGCTTGGGGATGCCTGTTGCAGTTCAATGAGTTTCAGATTATCCACATCTTTGTGTTCCTCATCGCCACCCAGAGCAAAACGTACAGTATTAAATTCACGGGAATGCCATGCGGCATGTAATGAAAGTGCCTGTTCATAATCAAATGCACATTGTGCATGACTATACTTCTGCACGACCGACTGGGTGTGCTGTAACAACTCATCTACAAGGAAGTAGCTTGAACAGTCGGCAAAGTTCTCTATACTGCCCATTTCATGAGTTCGTCCCGAAGTTGTGATCAGAAATACGGCATCCGCATCTTTAATCTGAATTGCCGGGTTTTGTTCCTGCCCTACATTCATCTCCTCGCCTGAGTCTTCCAGCACAATACGTTCCTTCGTACCATTAACAACAATAATCTGAGTGACTCCGGCATATCCTCCATGGCACAACTCACTGCCTGCATAAGATGGATAATGGGCCACTTGAGCAAGATAACGGGCTTCGGGGTCCACCAGTTTTTTGTATCGAAGTGCACGAACTTCGGACGTCCCATTATGTGCTCCATCCATATGTGAAATATCATCAAGCTGCAATACCATATTTATTTTTTTGCCAAGATCGGAATGCTCCAGCTTGGTGATGGACACGTCATCTATTCTGGATGTAAACGAAGTCCGTACCCACAGGCCGTCGTTATCACGATATTTTACGCCAGTTTCAGCCGTTTCATAGTTCGTCCAACGTTTATAATCTGAAACTTGTCCTCTGTTTATCATGTTCAAGCGAAGCTGATGACCCGGGTGGTAACTGTAATAGAATGTTCTTACACGGGTCTCGCCATTGTCGTGTTTGATTTTCCATTGGTCATTCTGTTCAAACACATTTTGTCTGGCTTCCTGCAATTGACTAGTCAGTTCTGGTGGTATCTCTCTGGGGTCAGCGGAAGGGAAATTGAACCACATATGTTGAAAAATAAAGCTGTCGGAATACGGCGAACCTGACGTGATATAGCCGTTTCTTCCATTTCCACTTACCATGCCATCTCTCCAAGCGTGCCCCGGATTTAAAACGGGTATTTCGGTATAATGCAGAGCATAATTGCCTCTATCGTACAGATTAGTTCTCGTTTTTCCCAACTTCTTCTCCCCCGTTTCCTATTCATGGATTCATAGATATAATTATAGAGATGAGCAAGGGAGTTGTGTTATCACAAGAGCCGACCAAGTTCCGTTCATGATGTCGCATTACGACAGAGGAGAATAAACGATGAGTCTACCCCCGATAGATATTAATGATATGGATATCAAGTTAAAACTCGATGACCTTGTCCTTAACGTACTTTATGTAAAATTCGGTTATTTTCATCAAACGATGCCCAAACACAGCCACAGTCATGGAAGCTATGAGCTTCATTATATTCCGAGCGGTAAGGGGCTTCTTATTGCCGACGGCCAGCATTATTCCTTAACGCCCGGCACGTTGTTTATGACTGGCCCTGAGGTCGAGCATGAGCAAATTCCAGATCAAACGGACCCCATGGCCGAATATTGTATTTTCTTCGAGATTATTTCGGGACCCCTCCAACTGAAGCAAAACACAAGGGATCTTCCGACGAAGGGGGTTCTCTCCAGGTGGCTACTGGATACGCCTTTCTGGATCGGCCCCGATCAGGAAAACATGATGACTTTATTTGAGATGCTTGCTCGGGAGGTGTCACTCAAACAAATAGGTTTTCATCAAATGACAACGAACATACTGGAGATGATTGTAGCGCGAACGATCAGACATTATCGCCAAGATCCCACCGCGGTACGGAATGCACCGGTTAAAACATTAAATGATAGCAGGCTTGTGACCATTGAGAACAGTTTCTTATATGATTATCAATGGATAACATTGAAACAGCTTGCAGATAAAATTGGACTAAGCACGAGGCAGACAGAAAGGACCGTGCAGAAGCAATACGGAATGTCGTTTAAGGACAAAAAATGGCAAGCGCGTATGGAGGCTACAGCGCAGCTTCTGCTGACGACCGATTTGCCGATTCGAGAGGTAGCTATCGCGGCAGGTTTTTCCACACCGGAACGATTCAGTCATTCGTTTAAAAAATATTATAACCAGTCTCCCTCTAAATATCGCAGTGAGAATCGTATAACCTAGACTGCGTCTAGCTCTTCCGATAAGCAACCCTATGAAAAGCATTGATATAACGGAATAGTGCTTTACCATCATCAGGCACATGCTTGCTTCTACCCAGTGGCAACATCATTGCCTGATACGGTTCTGGCACCATGCTATACTGATGAACATAGGAGGTTAGAACGAACCCGTTCCGTTGCCAGAACTGAATTCGTTCCAGATGAGCCTCTGTTGTCCCGGACTCCGCCTCGATAATTATGCCTTCGACCCCATGTTCCCTTGTTGCCCAAGCCCGGAGCTGTTTCAACATCCACGTGCCTATGCCTGATCCGCGCAACTTCTGCTCAACCGCGAGATAGTCGATGATCAGCAAACGTTCCTCCCCCTTCCCTACCAGTCCAGTAACCGCCATAGCAACTACCTCCCCCTGATGCACGCCCATGTGTAAATAACCAATTCCACGATCCAGCATACTGTGCAGAATCACTTTTGTCTTGGCGCCGGTTGGAAAAGCCTCTCGATAGATCCGCTCTATCCGCGCCCACAAGGCTTCATCCCAGGTCTTTATCGTTGCAAACTCTAATTCGAGCACTTTAATCGCCTCCAGATGGTTATCACAATTCCTGTCTCATGTTGTCGATCAACAGCGAGTTCTATTAATTATACTATTTATAAGACTAAGTCAGCTTGTCTTGATCAAAACAAAGAAGCCGCTATAAAAGCGACTTCAATGGGAGAGCGCTCCCCTCCTCACCTTATCCCAAGCGCCGCGGTTCTTCTACTTTTTTTATTGATCGTGATCCAACCCATAGCATGCTTAATGAAGCAGCTACAAATAACACAATAATGGCCACGATAACAGCGAAAAAGGACTGATCAAATGCAAATTGTGCGGCCTGTTTTAATGCTTCTGAGGCTGATGCAGGAAGCCCTTCTGCTACGATTAAAGCTTCATCCAAACTATCCTTCACCTTTACTGAAACATTCAATCCTGTTGGGATTTTCATGGTTAACGTGTACACAAGACCGGATAGACTGCCGATTATGGCTATTCCTGTAGCTCCACCAACTTCATATCCCACACTTTCCATCGATGCAGCCATCCCTGCTTTTTCATACGGAGCACTACTCATTATAGAATGAGAAGCCACAGTCATTCCGCCACCTAAGCCTACTCCGAAAACTGCTAAGCCAAGAACCTGACCAGCAATGCCTGAATCAAATTGTACAAGATAGATTCCTAGCCCTGCTGCTGTTAGGAATAGAACAGCACTCTTTATATAAATAACATTGAAGCGATTCAAGAGCATTCCGGTCACTGGGGCTGCAATGACGGATGCAAAAGGGATCGTTAACGTATACACTCCGGCTAGTAGTGGGCTGAAACCTTCAACTAATTGAAGGCGTTGCGTCACAATATATTGAATTCCCGTCATACCAAATAAACCTACCATTGCCGTAATAAATCCTGTGGTAAACAGAGGTATCTTAAATAATGAAAGGTCAATAAGCGGATCGGAACTTCTGTTCTGACGACGTATAAAGATAACAAGTGCCACAATGCCGACAGCAGCTCCAATGATTGCAAAAGTTACCGAACCTTCGCGGCGAGTAAACTCCTTGATCGCATAAATTAGAGTCACCAAGGCAATCATAATTTGGATTGAACTGGTTAAGTCAAACTTTTTACTTCTATCACCTTTATGTTTTGGAACGAGCAATATGGTTAGTACAAATGCTAGTATTGCGATGGGTAAATTAATTAAGAATACAGATCCCCACGAGAAATACTCGAGAAGAAGTCCACCAATAATGGGTCCAAGTCCTGCACCTCCTGAGGCAACAGCACCCCAAATACCAATAGCCAAGCCTAACTCACGCGGATCCGTAAACGTAACTCTGACGATTGCCATGGTAGCAGGCATCATAATCGATGCTCCAACAGCAAGAAGTACCCTTGCCGCGATCAAAACATAGGGGTTGGGAGCAAAAGCCGCAGTAATTGAAGCTATTGAAAATATAATCAAACCTATTAAGAAAACCCGTTTATAACCAAGGCGGTCTCCTAATGTCCCCATTGCGGGAAGCAAACCCGCCATAACAAGGGAGTAACCATTTAAAATCCATAATTTTTGTGAAGCAGTCGCACCTAATTCATGTGTTAACGTTGGCATAGCCGTGTAAAGAATCGTCATATCCATGACGATGAGTAAGAGTGCACTGGATACAATGAATAAAATCATCCAGCGTTTGAATGTTGACATAAGTAATCTTCCTCCATACGAATTATTTTAAACTTTTAGCATATTGAACTATAATGTATAGGGTAACCCTATAGTCAACAAACAATTTCAGCGAATTTAATACATAGCTATAAAGGCATGGAGGATAGAAAAATGTCGAATATATCAAACGAATATTTCACAACCAGTGAGCTAGCTAAAACATGCGGAGTGACTAAACACACCCTTTTTCATTACGATGATATTGGACTGTTAAAACCTGAATTTGTCAATTCTAAAGGCTACCGTTATTATTCCGTTCAACAATGTCTTGTACTTGATTTGATTATTGTGCTCAAAAAAGCCGGGAGTTCACTTGAGGAAATCAAGGTGTTTCTTCAGAAGCAAAATACGCCTCTACTCATAAATATGTTAAAAGAAAAACAGGTGGAGTTGGAAAGAGAACAACGTAGAATTACTCAAATGCAAAATATTCTGACAAGTGCCATCAAGATGACAGAGGAAGCAACAGTAGAGTTACCAAACGCACCAAAGATTCTGGAATGCCTAGAGGAATATTTTATAACTACCCAACTGGATGCAGGTGACGGTGATAAGGAGTTTGCCAAAAAATTAACCGAACATCGGGACTATTGTGAAACAAACTATATCGATCATGAATTTGCGATTTGGACGATTATAAGTAAAGACCGATTTCAATCCGGGGGCGATTATCCTGAATACATAGCTAACCAAATAAAGGCCCCTATTCCTGAAGAAAAGCTGTTTATTAAACCTGCAGGTTTATATGCAGTTATAGATCATAAAGGGCCATACGATAGCATGCCACAAACGTATTCTGTTATCAAAAGGTTCATTGCAAGTAAAGGAATGAAAGTAAGCGGAGATGTATATGCATTGGACCTGCACACCTATTGGACAGAAAAGAATCCAGACGACTATAAAATACGGATATTTGTTCAGGTATCACATTGATATCTCCCTCGTTTGCATGCCAGATGAATAACAAAATCCCCCCTTCTTTTTAAAAAGGGGGGATCAATGTTAAACGTGTAATATGTTCACTCTCATTTGACTCTAAAATGGTGATGAGCATATTTGTTTACAAGAGGTAACGCACAAAACAGATAACTTACAGTCAACACAATTAGTGCAATAGTTAATACCCAAAGTGTAGGCCCTATAAAAATCGCGACAACCATGCCTAATGAGATAAGACTGTTTACGATTGTAAAAAGAGGATTGTTGGTCTCCAGCTCGGCTGTATAGGGCTGGAGCACATAGTACAACAATAGATGATGTACTGAGAAAAAAACAGCCAGCGTAATAATTAAAATCCAGATCGCAAGAAGTGAATCTAGGTTCCTTCCCTCAGTTAGTATGAGTATAGACACACTTATGACAGCCGCAAAACACAAACCTAATTTTAGATTGGTGCTTAGTAAGCTTTTAAACCGTAAAAGGAAATGCTGCTTTGTATGCTTGCGATAAAATGCATAGCGCATAAGTGGCATATCGCAATGAAAGAAGAATAGTTTACAGATTTGACTACCTACCGTCAGACTTAGCATGGTCAGAATGAGTAAAGGCGTAAATCTTCCTGCCTCATCCAGCGAAATATGATCTTTGAAAATAAGTGTCAAGACAGACAAGATCAAGCCTAAGATTATAATGGCTAGTATACGTCTTCGAAACGGTGCTCGAAGGAGACTAATATGTCTCTTTATAAAGAGTGCGTGCATTTGCTCGTATCCCTTTTTGTCTAAGGTGCTCTGGGTGCTCTGCTCGACGATAGCAGAGTTAGAATTGGATAGTAAACTTAAGTCGTTCTCTGTAGACTGGATCATTCGTTGTTGAAGATCAGCGATCATGATCTCTTTGTTTAATAAAGGATCAGCATAGGTTGTTACTGCTCGTACTGCAGCGGCATAATCCGTATGTTTGAGCAAGACATACCCAGCGACAGCCCCTAACGATACGATGATTGTCACAAGCCATCGGTGATCCAATATCGCAGCTCCAAATAAAGGAATGCTCCACTGGGTTAAAGGAAGGTAAGCAAGAGTCAGTGAGATTAACATTGTTAAACTCGTAGCCCACGTTTTCTGTATGAGAACAAAACCCCTCCGCTGAAATATTGCCAAATGTAAAAACTCGCATAAGACTCTCCAACAAGTCATGATTCCCACGACCTGCAATACATGGCTGATCGAAAAATTAAAAAATAAGGAGACCAGCGTAAAGGCTATCCCTTGATACAAGAAAAATGTGGTATACCTGTGAAACAGTACAGCTCGCATAAATCGAGTTGGAGCTATTCGCATAAGCTTGATCGCAGTATACTTCATCTTGTTTGTTTCCAGCACTTTCGCACCCGTTACTGCACCCATCACGCCACTAATGCAAAAATACATATGAAGAACAAGCGCAAATCGCTCTGTAAAATGATCTTCCGTCCATATAAGGATAGGCATTACGAGCATTCCCAAGAAGTAGAGTAAGCTCTCTATTAAACCCGCACCGAACATCAAAATAACTGCGATTGCACCTAATGTTCGTTTCGCCCGGAAAGCAGCATATGATCGGTCACGAATGAAGGTGCCTACAACCGGTAACCTTTGCATGAAATATATTAAACGGTTGACTAGCGTGATCACCTGCAACTGCCACATGCGAGAAATCGTATTAAAGATTCCCTGCATCGGCATTCTCCTTCTGGCTACCCTCTTCGCCTTCATGTTGCAATAACTTAATAATTTGTTCCTCAAAGTCGGGTTGAGTAAGAAGATCAGGTGAAATCCGAGTTAAACTCCCATGATTTAAAATAACTAACTCATCACACAGATCCGTTGCCAATTGTAAGATATGGGTTGAGAAAATGAGGATATGATCCTTTTTCAGATCACGCAGCAGCTGTTTCATTTCGCTTGCAACGATGACATCAAAGGAAGTCAAAGGTTCGTCCAGGAGAATCACTGCGGGTTTGATCAGCAGGAACAGCATCATTTGAACTTTGTTTTTCATTCCGTGTGAATACTGTTTAATGAGCTTGTGGCGTTCTTCTAATGTCATGTGCATCATGGCGAATAAGCCATCAATGTCATCTCCTCGCCCTTCGATTACATCAACGTTAACATCTATAAAAAATCGTACAAACTCATATCCCGTCAGAAATTCCGGTAACATGGGCAGGGAATAGACATAGCCTACATCATCGACTTCCAAGTGACGCGATGTCGATTCGTTAATAAGTTCCATTGTGCCGCTATCCGCCTGAATCTCGCCGCCCAGACAATTGAATAAGGTTGTTTTTCCAGCACCATTTCGACCAAGAAGGCCATAGATTTTTCCCTTTTCAAACTGAAAATCTACATCACTTAATACGTTTTTCTCACCAAAACTCTTCCTTAAATTCTGTAATACCAGTTTCATTAATTAGCTCCTCGCTTTCAAATCCATTTTTCTCGTTCATATACAAATCGATTAATTGTTTAGTTTTCATACGTATCCATCCCTTCAAGTTATTTTAATAAAAGGATACTCATTAGCATCCCTTTAGAAGGTACATTGTCTTAATGGAACCCAGTAGTTAATCTTGGGAAATTAGACAATTACTTATCTTGTATTCGATCTTGATTTATATTATTCCTTGTTGTATCAGCGAATAAAAGAAAACGAACTATCGAATGATAGTCCGCTAGGGTATTTTTATAATCTCTTGTTAGTTCCTATCCATGCAAACTGCTTATGGCTGGAACTTCACTAGTAAATGGTTGGAACCATTCCCCCATCCATACGGATCGGTGAACCTTTAAATGGCGTTGCATAAGGACTGCATACAAATGTTGCTAGTCTTCCGATCTCGCTTGGTCTGATGAAACGTTGCAACTCAGATTGGGGAAGATTGGCCGCCATGAACGTTTTTTCTTTCTCATCAAAGGTCAGACTCTCATCCTGGATGAGACTCTCTATGATCTGCTCTACATTCTCCGAAAGGGTTGGTCCAGGCATGATCGTATTGACCGTTACTTCCGTACCTTTTGTCAATTGGCTTAAACTCTTCGATAAAGAGAGTAGCATGGATTTGGTTACAGCATATTGCGGCATATGTCCAGGCATCACAGCTTCTTCACTCGCGATAAAGATGACCCTGCCGAAG
This sequence comes from Paenibacillus sp. RRE4, assembly GCF_031844205.1. Lineage (NCBI taxonomy): Bacteria > Bacillati > Bacillota > Bacilli > Caryophanales > Paenibacillaceae > Paenibacillus > Paenibacillus sp. RRE4. The sequence goes on along the minus strand of NZ_JAUZUT010000001.1, from coordinate 2,309,615 downwards.
CCATTGTCCAGCATGGTTGGCAAATAAAACTTGGTCAGTGCGTTTGCGGAAAGAACGTTCGTCTGAATATACTTTTCCCATACCGTGTCGTCTACATCATAATAGGACATGATTTCATAAATCCCGGTGTTGTTGATCAAAATATCGACCTGTGGGAACGTTTTGAACAAAGCTTCACGTTCATCGGCACTGACAATATCGGCTACCGCGTTTTGAGGAGAAGTGTTGGGATAGGCAGATTTGATTTCGCGAACGACTCGTTCTACCTCTTCAGCACAACGTCCATTGATAAGTACATTGACCCCTTCTTTGGCTAATTCCAGAGCAATCGCTTTACCGATCCCTTTTGTCGATCCGGTCACCAACGCTGTTTTGTTTTTTAATCCCATATCCATAAACCATTTCTCCTTTTTCTGTCTGGTTGATTTCTAGTTGAGTGTAATAAGTGCTTATCTTCCTGTAGAAGCATCTTCTAGTTTGGCGTATCTTTCCGCATGTTCGCTTCGCCAATTGGCAGGTGTATCGCCTTCCCAAGCACGAAATGCACGGTAAAATGAATTCTGGTCTTCATATCCGATCAGAAATGCGACTTCCTTGATATTAAGTGATAAGTCTGCCAAGTACACCCGAGCTTGTTCATGTCTTGCCTGCGTGAGCAGATGTACGAAACTTGTTTTTTCATCCATTAATCGGCGCTGTAATGTGCGGTCACTCATGCCCAATTCCTTAGCGACGGTTTGTACTTCTGGACGTCCGGCACTTAAGCTACGCTTCATAATCCACTTGACCATGTCCGACATGGAACGATTTACTTTGTGTTCATGTAGCGTATGATCCAGTGCAGGGCTTAAAATCTCAAGTAACTCTTCATTGTAGGTGAGGAAAGAAAGATCCAGGTCTTTTCGATGTAACGTCAACCGATTTCTACTGCCGTTTGTCCGGACCGGGCAACCAAAATAAGCTTCGAGAGCTTTTTCATCTCCCATCGGCTGGGTAAATTCTACTGCACTTGCAATAAGAGTCCGTCCTGTTCCCTTCCGTCCCAATTCAAGCAGGAATGCTAATGTGATGCCGACCAGTAATGGCGGACAAGTCTGATCGGTGACGATCCATTCCAGATCAATTGTAAAACTCTCCCCCTCCTCAACCATCTTTAATCTTTCGGGAGGACAGAGTTGTTTATACCTGGCCATCCGATGCAATGCATCGCGATAATTACGGGCATGATAAGTGGCTAAGATCGGCGGCGGATACTTCGTTACTTCATAACCGGTTGCGAGATTGATGATCCCTTGGGCAATATCGCCTGCAAGGTCAGAATACGCTTGCCAAATAGCATAATATTGAGCGGTATTTACCGTCGTTTCGGAAATGATGGTAAGCGGTAATCCGGCTTTACGAGCTACATCCTGTGAGGAAATACCTAACTGACATAGCCCTTCCCAGAAACCTTGTGGCATTTTGATACGGTTATAGGAATAGGATGACATTCATCTGTACCTCCTTCTGCTGACTGACATATTCGAATGACAAACCTTCCTTGTCTTCGCTGACTCATGAATATGATGATACTCTTAACTTTCTGATATGTATCTAGCACAGGGTGACAACAGACTAACGAATTACGCCGTTTTATAAACTTTAAGGCATAAGCGACTCCCTTACCCTCATGTTCTTTCCCCTAATCCAGCCGTATACTGTAGAATAAAAGATAGTCATTATGCTTCTTTGCTGCACAGGGGGAAAAAATATGTTGAAGGAAAAGTTCTCAAAAGAAAATGCCTCTATTTTTCAGAAGCTGGCGCTCGGTCTGGTTTTGATGTTTGTGCTAATCATCCTGATCTTCTGGTGGATCTATCGATTAAACGTGGATGAAATTCAGCGCGAGTTACAGAAGAATAAGCTGGGAGAAGTACGGTTCATGTCGTCCCAGCTGTCTAATCAATTTGAGCAGGTATTAATGAATGCGCTGACATTATCCGAGGATCAGTCGGTTAGAGGGTACACATATGCTCTCACTTACGGGAATGATTTTGCCAAATACAAAGCCAAACTGGAGCTGATGGAGAAGCTTGCTCTTAACAGTGCTTCAACGGCATGGAACAATACGATCATTTTGTATTATCCGGATGAGAAAGCTACTGTATCTTCGGATCGTGAATTTTCATTTCAGCCGTTCGTCATGTCCAAAGATCCCTTAGATAAATGGACGTTACATATGAACAAGGATGGTACGGGGTATTATTCGCATCTTACCAAGGGACATCGAGGTCCGATGTACATTGAGATCCGGATATCACTTGAAGTGCTGCAGAAAATGATGTCTGAATATACTTCCGGGACACCAATGCTTTATGATTCGCATTTTAAGACAGCAATCCGGGGAGCAGGCTCCTCACAACTTGCCGAAGCTGACGCACAGGTTATTCCACAGATTATAGATGATAGCGGTTTCTTCGAAATTGCATTTCAGGATCAGAATTATTTCATCAGTTATATGAAAGCAAGCATTCTCGATTTGTACTTTATTGATTACCATCTTACCAATCAATTGCAACAGTCTATCTCACGTAACAATACGTTGTTTGTGCTGGCCCTTGTGGCGCTGCTCCTGCTTTCTCTGTTGTACACGCTGGCGCTGAGGAATCAGATCCAACAACCGATTATTCGTCTGCGCAAAGCGATCGATCGTTTTGACCGGGGAGATTTCTCCAGCCGTGTTGATGAAACGCAGACTCTTGAGTTTCGTATATTAGGCCGGTCGTTTAACAGAATGGCCGAGAATACCCAGACGTTAATCGAACAGGTGCTACTTGGAGAGCTGTCGGTAAAAGAGGCCAGGTTGAAGCAGTATCAAGCCCAGATCAATCCACATTTTCTATATAACTGCCTCAACTATATTCAGAGCAAATCCAGTGTCAAAGACTATGAATCTGTAACCGCCATGACCCTGGAACTGGCTTCCTATTGCCGTTATATTCACCGCATTGAAGATATGGATACCACGCTTGGTGAAGAGCTTCGTTTTGTGAGCAATTACATGTCCATCATACATATGCGAAAGAAAAGCATTACCTGTGAGATCCATGTGCCAAAACAGCTTCTATCTATTCGTATTCCTCGTATGATCCTGCAACCGCTCGTTGAAAATGGTGTCAAACACGGCATAGAACCTTCCATGGGTTCTGGGAAAATTACAATTCGTGCAGCGCAGGATCAGGAGTTCATACGTATCGCGGTTGCAGATAACGGCGTAGGCATGCCGGCAGAACGGCTTGCACTCATCAGCGAACATATGGATGAATTAACGCGTCCAGAGGAACAGATTGGAACAGGAGTCCGAAATGTAAATCAGCGATTGAGGCTCACCTACGGCAAACGGTCAGGCCTCTCTATAGAGTCCACCTTATATGAAGGAACCTCATGCATCATTACTATACATAAGGAGGATATCGCAGATGCATCAGATTCTGTTAGTTGACGATGAATCCTATGTGATTGACGATCTTGAGATCTCATTTCCATGGGATCAATACCGTATTGAGCGTATTCACAAAGCATACTCCGGCATGCAGGCATTATCCATTCTGGAGGAACAGACGGTAGACATTGTAATCACTGATATTTCAATGCCCGTCATGAATGGACTTGAACTGATACGGCAGATCAAGGCGGTGAAACCCAACCTTCCCTGCATTTTGCTTACCGGTTATGCCGAGTTTGAGTATGCCAAAGAAGCGACGAAATTCGGTGTTGTCGAGTATTTATTGAAACCGCTGGATGTCGAAAAGCTGGCATCCTGTCTGGAAAAAACAGTGATGTCCATTGAAGAGCAGATTCGTAGGGCCTTGTCTTATGAACAGGCAATGAACTCATTTCGTGAGCACTTGCCTTCGCTGAAGGACAGATTACTGAATCAACTGATTGAAGGTAATCGTTATTCAGAAGATGTTCTGAACGACAAGTTGGGCCATTATCATCTGCCCTTCCAAGCCCAAGATGACGTACAGCTTGTTCTGGTGCGGCTGGAAGAGCATTTCACCAGATATACGACGACCAGTTTGCAATTGTTTGAATACGCTGTGACCAACATTGCGTGTGAGTTATTTAATACGGCTTTTCATACCTGGCACTGCAGGGATCATTACGATTATTTGGTCTTTTTGTTAAAGCCCGCTGGACCTGGAGCAAACGAAAGTGATACTTCACCAGAGACGAATCACAGTAAGCAGCTTACGAAGCAGAATCAAGATCTCACCCATCTTTCCCTGCAGTTGCATCACAATGTCAATGAATACCTGAAAGGAGGCATTTCGGTTATTCTTAGCCAAACGGGTACACTCCAGCATGATATCCGTGACATGTACGAGCAGGCCATATCGGCCCTTAAAAAGCAAGTAGGTAACGGTACCGGATACTTTCTCCCTCTGGAGGAAAGCTGCCGCTCTGTCTCCATACGCTCCCTACATATTTTGTATGAACCTCCTACCTTTAATCATCTGCTTGAAACAGGACAATGGGATGTGTTCAAAGAACGCATGCACCGGATCAAGACCGGTTATGACGCATTACCTGAACAAACCGAAGAACATCTGGATGAGATTCAGATTGTATTGTTATCGGCTTTTCATTACATTGCCCACAAAAATCAAGCGCTGTTGTCTGATCTGGTAGGAAACGAATGGGTTCCCCGTGTGCCCTTTCGTTCAGTTTCCCAACTTACGGATTGGGCGGATAACACGCTTGATCGGCTACGTATAAAGCTGGAGGAACAGTCTTTTGATGAGCAACATGACGTTATTCATCAGATCAAGACGTTTGTTTCTTCTAATCTGCACTCCCTCAGTCTTCAATCGATCGCAGATCATGTATCCTTGCATCCGGTATACGTCTCCAAGCTGTTTAAACAATTTCAAGGAATCAGCTTAAGTGAATATATTTTAAGTGTCAAAATGGATCTTGCCCTCTACCTGCTCAACCACTCGCAGGATAAGGTATATGAGATTTCGGAAAAACTGGGGTATGCTAACTCCCAATATTTCATCAAGGTGTTTCGCGATAAATTCGGTATGACACCGCAGGATTACCGGGAGCAATAAAGCAGCGTATCGTGAAGAAAGTTAGCGTAAAACAAAGCAAAAAACCGCGCTTCACGTACACAGGTCAATGAAATCCCTTGTACATGAAGCGCGGTTCGTTTTTTATTTTATTGTGTCATACCAAGCATTGACTTCTTCCGTGATCTCTTTACCTCCAGAAGTCATGTACTGCTCTGCAAAAGTATCAAATTCCTCGATCGGCGCTTGGCCGTAAATGATTTTGTTCAATACTTCCTTCTCCAGCTTGGTCAGCAGATCACCTCTGGCAACCTGTGTTTTCGTTGGTACACCCGTGAACATCTGAGGCATTACAATATCTTTTTGATCAATGACAATTTTGGCTGCCTTAATCTGTTCAGGGATTCGGTCCGCCAGGTTTTTCTCATACTGAGTGGTCGGCTCTTTGCCATTCGCAAGATCAGCTAACGTATTCATCATCAGGTTAGGAATGATCGCTCCATCAAAGGTTAATGAATAACGGATCGCATCAATCCAGCCGCCCGGAATTTTGTCGCTTTGCTGCTCTTTATATACCTCACCGTCAGGGCCGATATCATAATCATAGCCTTTGGCAAACCCGTGCACGAATGTTGTGCTGTCCGGATTAGCCCAGTGATCAAACAGATAGTTCTGGTATACAAAGAATGCGTCTTTGTGTTCCATATCTTTGTTAATGAGGACGGCACCCGTACTGATTGGTGTTCCGTGGCGTCCCATTTTACCGTCGGGACCAGCAGGAAGTGGATATGCTTTATATTCAGCACCTGGCACATTTTGCTGCAGATCCGGGATGGGCCAGCCTGTCATCCAATAAGGGCCAACGATAATACCGGACTTGCCGGCAGTAAATGCTTCAGCGGCTTTGGGCTCATCATACAGCCCTGCTTCTTTATCAATGTAACCTTTCTGCATCCATTCTTTCATCTTCTCCAGTGCCGGTTTCATCTCGGGCTGGATAGAGCCGTATGCAAGCGAACCGTCTGCTGCTTTATTCCACTGATTCGGCATCGCTCCAAACATGCCAAAGATCCAGCCGGATTCTGCCATCCATGTGTTCAAATTGTTTTTGAACCCTACAGAGAGAGCAACGGTGTCCTTCTTCCCGTTTCCATCCGGGTCTTGATTGACGAAGGCATCCATTACCGTTTCCAATTCATCTAATGTTGTTGGTGCTTTCAGATTCAACTTCTTAAGCCAGTCTTCACGAATGTACATCACTGGATCATTGTTGTAAGCGTTCTCCAGAATAGGGATTGCCATTCGTTTACCGTCACGGATGTAGGGATTCCATACATTTGGATCTTCCGCCATCGCTTTTTTATACGTATCCGAAGCATATTTATCGAACAGTTCTCCTGCATCCACGAATTGACCCGATTCAATTAGATCACTAATTAATGTTTGGCTACCGCGGAAAGAGATAATATCCGGCATTTTCTGACCCGATGTGAGCATCAGACGAAGTTTGGTCTGGTAAGCATTATTTTGTTCACTGACCGTCCATAAGTACTTAATATCGATCCCCAGTGTATCGTGAGCCCACTTTGTATGCACGTTATTTTCAATGTTCTCCCCATTTTTGAACTTCAAGCTGCTAGTAATCGGGAACACCGTCGAAATGGTAACCGGTTCAACATACTTGCCATTCTCAAACGGAGCGGAATAAAATTCATTACTGTCGTTAGGATTTTTCTGTGATGTAGAATCGTTGCTGCATGCTGCGAGTACACCAGATAACATTGTAGCAGCCATCAGAATGCGTAGCGGCTTTTTCCATGTTTTAAACACGTTGTTTCCCCCATATCATATCAAATTTAGTTAACCCTGAATGGGTCTTACTCTTTAACAGCACCAAGTACAATCCCTTTAACGAAAAAGCGTTGCAGTAAGGGGTACACCACCAAGATCGGTGCCATGCCAATGAAAATCTGAGCCGCCTTGATCGTCCGTTGTGAGATGTTCTCGAGGTCTTCGGGACGCACAGAAACTTTACTGAAGTCCTGCTGAACGATGATCGTCTGCAGGAAGGTGGCGAGAGGATACTTTTCGTGATCTGTCAGGAAAATCAAACCATCGAACCAGGCGTTCCAGTGCCCTACCATGGAGAACAGGGATAGCGTAGCGATGGCAGGCATCGACACGGGCAAAAAGACAGAGATCAATGTCCGAAAATAACCTGCACCATCAATGAAAGCAGCTTCCTCCAGCTCCTTAGGCACATTGCGGAAGAAATTTAACAACAGAATCATATTCCAGACAGATACTGCTCCGGGAAGAATAAGCACCCACATCGTATTGAGCAAATTAAGCTTCTGAATAAGAATGTAAAATGGAATTAAGCCTCCACTGAACAGCATCGTAAACACAAAGTACCACGTATAGATATTACGACGTTTGAAACTTCTATTTTCGCGAGATAACGGATAGGCTGCCAGAATGACAACAATCATACTGAGAAGTGTACCCAGCACGGTTCGCTGTACAGCAACCCATAGGGAACGGATGAAGTTTTCATTAGCCAATGTTTTCTCATAAGCATCAAAAGTAAATTCAACCGGAAAGAGTCCGACCAGATTCGCATTGGCAGCTGCTTTACCGCTGAAGGAGACCGCGAGAATGTGGATCAACGGGATAATACAGAGTAACGATAATAAAATTAAGAACGTATAGTTAAACACGGTGAAAACTTTGTAAGGTTTTGTTTTATGATACATGCCGGTAAGGTCTCCTTTCTAGAAAATACGGTAATTTGCAAATTTATAAGCTGCACGGTATGCTAGCACAATCAGAACGAATCCGACAACCGACTTGAACAGCCCGACTGCAGCCGAGAATCCAAACTTCCCGTCGATGAGACCTACCCGATAAACGAAGGTATCAATGATATCACCCTTATCGTAAACGAGCGGATTATATAGATTGAAAATCTGGTCGAATCCTCCGTTCAAAATATTTCCGAGTGACAACGTTCCTACGACAATCATGATCGGAATCAGAGCAGGAATCGTAATGGACCAGGTTTGTTGCCACCGGCTAGCCCCATCCACCTCAGCAGCTTCATATAGTGCCGGATTAATACCTGCGAGAGAGGCTAGAAAGATAATCGCGCCGAATCCGAATTCTTTCCAGATATCACTGGTGACCACGACGATTCTAAACCAGGTACCTTCTCCGAGGAAAAAGATAGGTTCCAGACCAAACACGGCCCTAAGAAACTGATTGATCATACCTTTTGTTGCCAGCATGTCCAGTAGTATTCCGCCAAGAATAACCCATGACAGAAAGTGCGGTAGATAAACGAATGTTTGTATACTTTTCTTGAAGGTTTCCTTCCGTACTTCATTAAGGAGTAACGCAAAGACCAATGGTGCAATCAGGCCTCCAATCAGTTTCATTCCCGCAATAATTAAAGTGTTCCAGATCACCTGCACATTCTCAGGCATGCTGAACAGAAATTTGAAATGTTCCAATCCGATCCAGGAAGATTTGGCAAACCCGAGCCAGGGCTTGTAATCCTGAAAAGCAATGACCAATCCGCCCATCGGTATGTACGCAAATATGAACGTTAAGATAACTGCTGGCAGGAGCATAAGATCCAGTGCCAGTGTTCGTTTAAAGCCTTTTTTTCGTTTGTTGCGCCGGGGACTCGGGCGAATCACATCGGCTTTCGTGGGTGTGGTGGCTTTGGCATTACTCATTCGTGTGCTCCCCTTCTTTCTCTATGTTCTGCAGAGATAGGCGTCAGCTCTGTTGTATCTCCGTATATTCAGTATAGATTCACCGCGCCGAAGTCAACATGATAAAACGATAACTTCGATAACAAATTGTTAATATGGCACGTCGGTTGAACGAAAATAACCCTCATGCCTATAGAGCGTTTACTCCAGAGGTAAGAGGGTTATTGATTTACAGGTATAATTCACCGAAAACAACTTCGCAAGTGTTTAGTATGAAGTGTAAGGGTTAGTATTTGGATAAAATACTCTGGAGTACGTCTCCATCGATGTTGCCACCGCTTAATACAAGTGCGACATTTCGACCACCGATTCGTTCCCTCTGTTCCATAATCGCTGCAACTACAGTAGCGCTTCCTGCTTCAATAATGTATTTTTCTTCTTTGGCCAGAAAACTTACGGCTTGGCCAATCGAATGCTCCGACACGGCAATAAAATCATCAACATAATCTTTAGCCATCTCGTAACTCAGTTTTCCAACCCCACCAAGAAGTGCGTCACAGAGGGATTCCTCGCTAGGATATTGTTCATATAAGGTATGATCTTCGTAAGATTTGATCATGGCCGAGCAAGCTTCGGTTTGCACTCCAACAATTCGAATGGACGGCTTGATCGATTTGGCAGCAACCGCAATCCCTGTAATCAGGCCCCCACCACCTACTGGAACGACGATCGTGTCGACATCCTGGTTTTGTTCTAAAATTTCAATGCCTATCGTGCCTTGTCCACCATAAATCTCCGGATCATCGTAGTAAGGATCAATATACGTTAAATGATGCTCATGAATGTACTTCATGCCGAGCGTATGAGCCTCGTCAAAATCTTTCCCTAATTTCATCACTGCTGCCCCGAAATAGTTCATTTTATCCATTTTGCTTTGGGCCGTCGTTTCGGGAACGATCACCTTTACGGGATGAATTCCGAGAATGGAAGCCGCGTAGCTTACAGCACTACCGTGGTTACCTGAAGAAATGGCTGCAACGCCTCTTCTCTTTTCTTCCTCGGATAACGTCATCATTTTGTTTAAAGCCCCTCGGATTTTAAAGCTCTTTGCTCGTTGGAAGGACTCCAGTTTGAAAAAGTATCTCCTATTCTGATCACCTAGATAGAATGACTCCTCAAGTGGTGTATGCTTCAGATGTTTCTTGATGCGGTCATATGCTTGTAACACATGTTCATAGCTAAAAGTCATTTCAAATTCTCCTCTAGATGTCTATTTTAATGCCGAGATTTCTTTCTTCTGCAGTCTGCAATGCCATTTTCGCTGCATATATATCCAGAATCGCCATACCTGTCGCATCAAATATGGTGATTTGTTCGTTTGAGGTTCTTCCCTTTGTTTTTCCTAAAATCAAATCCCCGATCTCACCGCATATATGGCTTTCTGCAATCTTGCCTTCTTTCAGCGGTATTTCAATCTCACCCACTTCTATACAGTGCTCCCGATCATCTACATATAAGATGGCTTGTGACACCAGGTTGGAGTCAACCTCCTGTTTCCCCGCCATATCTGCACCTATGCAAGAAAGATGTGTGCCTTCTTTTACCCATTCCCTCTTAATGATCGGCGTTCGGGATGATGTTACGGTGATGATAATATCACTGCTTTTTACAGCTTCTTCTAGCGATTCCGCTGCTTCAAACGTAACGTTCTCGATGTTTGTGCCAAATTCAGATTGAAGTCTGCGTGGTATTGCGTATAGAAAAGTTCTCAGCTTCTCTTGGTCCCTGGCGGCAACACATACCGTTTTCAAGTTCGGAAGCACGGATAAGGCACAAGCGATTTGGAAGATCGCCTGATTGCCAGAGCCTACGACAAGGAGAGTTTCAGAGTCTTTTCTTGCCAAGTATTTTGCTCCGATTGCCCCCGAAGCACCTGTACGTATGCCCGTAATAAAGGATGCCTCGGTTATGCCTAAGGGTCTGCCTGTATCGGCATCAAATACGTTTATAAGCCCCGTCAAAGTAGGGAGTTGCTTCGCTTCATTCTCGGCAAACCATGTGATTGTTTTATGCCCAAATACCTTATCACTCTTCAGATATCCTGATTTAATATCCATATCGGCCTTGCCTGGAACAAAATCGTAGAAGATGGTCGGCCAAGTCTCCGTGTTATGTTCGCTCCTGGACTTGTAGACGTTTTCTACTAGATGTATCACCTGCGGTACATTCAATCCTTGTCTGACATCGTGATCACTTAAAAATCGCATCTGGCATGCCTCCTTCTTTATCAAAAAAAGCATTGAATCTCATCCCTCCTACATGACGTAGGCCCTAGTGGGGAGTGAGACTCAATGCTTCTTATCGTTTTTACCCGGGGATAAAAACAAGCATGATATAAAATTTGTAGCTTTATTTTAGCTGAACTTTGTTGAGAATACAACGATTATTCATTATGGTTTACATAACTTTAACTATGGTAATTATATGGCACTATATTTGTCTGAAGTACAATGTATATGCTATCCTTTGCGCCGGGCTGTCCGTTCGATTCCGTCAATAACCGTTTCGAACAGTTGAGCCGGCAGATCATGCCCCATCCCATCAAGTAACATAAATTCTGCACCGGGGATGGCTTCGGCTGTATCTTTGCCGCAAGCGGGAACAAACATCGGATCATCCACGCCATGAATCACTAAGGTTGGAACGTTTACTTTTGCCAGACGTGCACGCCGATCTCCTGAAACGGCAATAGCTGCAATTTGCCTGCCAATACTGCCCGGATCATAAGCTCTCTGAATTTCTTCTCGAATGAGTGAACGATACTCATCTTCATCGAAAGGAAAAGCTGTTCCCGCAATACGTTTGGCAAAAGCTATGCTGTGAGTAAAGTACCCCGCTTCATCCTCCATTGGATTTGGTGCTGGCCGAGTCATTAACGCCATGACTTCTGGGGATGTTGGTGGAAGTTCCGGGTTACCTGTAGTCGACATTATTGAAGTAAGCGAGAGAACACGCTCGGGATATTGGCTGGCCACAAGCTGGGCAATCATACCACCCATTGAGCGCCCAACAACATGTGCCTTTACAATCCCAAGGGCATCTAATAATCCAATCGTATCATTAGCCATATCATCAAGTGTGTAAGGAATTTTCGGTCGTTTTCCCGACATGAGTGTTTTGGCCAATGCTTCGAAATCTAATGTGGCATGATTGCTAAAATGTGTAGATAACCCTGTATCTCGGTTATCAAAACGAATCACTCGAAATCCACGTGCTGCTAACATCTCACAGAATGGGACCGTCCAACGAATCATCTGTGTGCCGAGCCCTGCAATTAATAGAATGGTTTCATTCTTTTCGCTGCCATAACTGTCATAGGCAATATCAATGTCGTTTACTCTTAATGTATTCATTATGATGTTCTCCTTAAAAATAAAAATTAAAATTTGGGCAACTCTGAGAGAGGCAGTAATCGGGAATCTTCGATTGCCGCAGTTCGATGTCCGATTCCTTTCAAGTACGATGCATGATTCGAAAAGGCCATAAATGACTCTAGGCTGCTCTGACGAATCAGCATCACTAAATCCCATTGTTCAGCTTCGGGACCAATCAGGTATTCCCCGCCTTCTCCCATAAAAACGATCTCGCCTCCACTTTCTTGTAAAAACGGGAGCGTATGTTGAATATAACGCTGAAAAGCTTCTGCTCCGCTTATAGGTTGTTCAGGGGCTAGTTCAGGATGGGACGTATAGTTTGCGACCTCGCGAAAACTCAATAAATTCAACATGAATATACTGCCAGGCATGTTTCGTCGCACAAGCTTCATGCCGCTGCTCTGAGTAGGTTCAATGAATCGGATGGGTTCAGTCATGTTGTTCTACTCTCTTCCTGCGTGAATGCATTACTGGCTAAAGACTTAATATAGTCTCTGATATCGGGTGTCCAATGATTAATCGATTCGTAGAAACGATTTTCATCCGCTGCATATAGTGCTCTCAAAGCCTCTTCGTATTGAGGGAAATCCCCCGCCATTGCCGTCATGAAATGATAGGTTACTTCCTGTGCCGCACGAACTTTGTTTCCGTTCTCCCCTGAACGGCGAGCCTCATCAATCAGTTTTCGCAGGGTTACCGAAGCGCCTCCGGGTTGAGCTTTAAGCCAGTCCCACTGCCTGGGGAGTAAAGTGACTTCACCAGATACTACGCCTAGTTTGGGTCGTCCGGCTCTGCGAACGGGTTGTTTATTCTCTTTGGTATCCGTTACGGGTCCGGGCTTGCCGTTAAGGTGGTCTAATACATCCTCTAAGCTTCCTCGAAAATCAATATCTACTGGTTTTCCAGTAGAATCGTCAAAAATAAGCAAATCAACGAATTCACTCTTTTCCCAGTTTTCTTTTATGACTTTAACAACGTCTCGTAATGTGCCACTGGCGACATGTTTTCTGCCTACAAAGGCAGTGCAGTTTATTTCGACAGGTGAATCCTGCATGGTAACCCTCCTTTAATGAACTTCTTAATGAATTATACCCGGGTGAAAATATAAAGTCAATATTACCTGGGTAAAATTTACGTATCAGTACCTAGGCTTCTTTTCGCATAAAAAATCCCCTCACAGTAACAAAAGCAACTATTTCACTGACTGCCGTAGGAGAACATATTGCATATAAAAATGCTGTTAAAAATCAAATATAAATGCAAAATGACTGTCGGCAAATATCGCCGACAGTCATGCTTTTAGTCCGTAGTATTCTTCTCTTCATATTCGCTTGATATTTCTTTGAGCGATCTGATTTTACCATGAGGGTGCTGTTCTTGCTTACGTGACTTCCAAGCAGCTTCCTGCCTTTTCTTCTGGCGAGCCATATAAGATCTCCTCCTCAGGAAATGAGAATGGTACTACTTCTGTAGGATGTCTTGAACAAGTGACTTTCATTCATACTACAAATAACAGCAGTCTGAAGTAGACTGCTGTTTCGAAAAAAATGATTACTTGTTTAGTAGGCCATATTATATGAATATTATAAATCGACTACTCTGCTCTAATTTCAGACTATGTTAATTCTGAATGTTGTAAATAGACTCGCAGGACACCGTAAATTTCATACCAATCGTCTGCAATACATTTCCTTGAATTTCAATGGAACTATCTTCTACGGAGACCGAAACATCAAGTGTTGATAACAATTTTGTCCAGAACTTAACAGCCTTCATATTCGATTTGAACATCCCCACCTCATACCGACCCGAATACATTTTGAAGATTTGCATGACAGCATCTTTGGCTATATTCGAGCCTCTATATTTGGGCAATACAAATAGCTCCTGCACCGAATAGTCCACTTCATTTGCAACATAGGGAGGAGAAGTAACCAGAATAAATCCAACCATTTTTTCATTATATGTGATGAAATAAGGATACAACCGTTCATCCTTATAATATGGCGAGATATCCTCCATTTCGAATGTACCTTTTGTTCCAACATCCTCCTGTGAGTAAGCGGAAAGCTCATAGAGATAATAATTAAATAAATTTTCAAATGGTTCTTTGTTGGTATCTGTTATTTGTTGAATTGTCGCCTTCATCGTAACCTCCGCAATATATTGTTGTCTTTTCAGAGCCCTTAGTTGGCCGGACACCTATGCTATCCTGGCGATTAGATTGTATGAATATCATTAGTATATTGTGTAGAATCTATCGCTAATAGGCAGAGTACAATTTAACTTGTTTCTTACATAAACAATAGTAGTATGCTCATGCTGGATTAATCCAACGAAGAGCCTTTTGCGTTTTGCACGAGATTTGCCAGCTTGGTTGTAAATTCTCCCGTCATTTTAGAAATGGGTTCATCTGTTCGTGTGATTCTTCCCAGAACTGCCTTCTCTGCGCTGAATTGTTGCAAAGGAACCGTGACTAATTGTTCCAGATAGATCGAAGACAACGCATTTAATATAAAATCGGGAGCAATCGTGATGGCATTTCCATAAACAATCATTTGACATAATGCATCCATATTGTTGGTAATCAAGGCGATACGGTTGGTATGATTGGCGGACATTAACGTGTGTGCGATAGTTTCGATCTGTTCATCTTTATATAGGACAAATACTTCATTATGTAAGTCTTCAGGCGATATCGTTTGGAAAAACCGTAAAGGTGAACGGGTGTTCATGATCAATACTGCGTTACCTTCAACAATGGGGACCCAATCAAATAAAGTGTTCCGTTGGCTTTTTGGGTACGATAGCAAGCCCATATTTGCATGACCCTCTTGAACGTCCTTCATGACTTTCTGAGTATCCCCCTCGATCATCTGAACTCTAAGTGTCGGATAGGTTTTCATCAATTCCAGCATCGTTTGCACCACTTGAGGAACAAAACCCGGAATGCTGGAGATTGTAATACTCTCCAAGGATTCTTCTTTTAGAGTAAGCAATGCACCTTGCATCTGTTCAATATTTTTGAGAACGGCTGCCGCATGCTGGAGAATCAACTCCCCTTCTGCTGTTGGAAGGACGCCCTTTTTTGTCCGGTGAAAAATAACTGTATTCAGCTCATCTTCCAATTGTTTGATCGACTGACTAATGGTTGGTACGGTAAGATGATGTACATTTGCAGCTTTCGTAAATGAACCCCATTGTGCAGCGGAAAGCAAATATTGCAACTGTGAAATATTCATGTTCATTCCTCTTATCCTTAAATATATATTAATGATACTAAATTATATTTAAATATCTTTTATGTTTAAAATCAAGTATTCTCATTACAGGAGGGCGATATGATGCGGAGTATACGAAGTTTTCTTGTAGAAATATTGCTTAGAATCACGAAAAAAAAGCTGGACGTAAATGAATTTATGGAGAAACGCAGTCAGATCAATAGCGAATCCTATCAGGTCCCTGCTAAACTTAAACTGAAGTACAACATCACTAAAGACGGTAACCTGCCTCTGGATACGTATATTCTAAAATCAAATTCTCGTTCCGACGAACGAATTGTCTTATATTTGCCTGGCGGAGGATATGTTGAGCAACCGCTAACTTGGCACTGGCATTTCTTGCACAACTTAACGAAGCAATTGAATTGCACGGTTTTTGTGCCAATCTACCCGAAAGCTCCAGACAATCAATATACGGCTGCAATAGAAAGTGTCCTTAAGGTGTACCAGCATCTATTAAAAATAGCGAAACCTGAAAATATGGTCATCATGGGCGATTCTGCCGGAGGTGGTCTTTCTCTAGCCTTTGCACAATATTTATTAGAGCAAGAATTGCCACAGCCTAAGGACATTATTCTACTTTCTCCGTGGCTTGATATCACCTTAAATAACCCTCAAGTCCTTGCCATGATTGATAAAGAGCCCATGTTGAATTGGGACATGCTGGTTGAAGCTGGAAAGAGGTACGCTGGTGAAACATCTCGTTCACATTATTTAGTGAGTCCGATTCATGGAGAAATTAAAAATCTGGGTAAGATTTCCCTGTTTATTGGTACACATGAACTTTTCCTTCCGGATGCTCGAAAATTCAGAGAAAAAGCTGCCCGTCAGTCGGTTGACATAAACTATTTTGAGTATCCAAAAATGAATCATGTCTTCCCCGTTTTTCCGATACCTGAAGCGAAAAAGGCGCTTAAACAGATTGTTGAGATTATCCAAAAATAAGCAGAAGTATCGATAACTTTTAGGAAAAAGATATTTTAAAGATGTTATTGTAAAAAAGTCTAATCTAAACCTAAATTTAAAAAGCCGCTCCATAGCGGCTTTTCTAAACTTCCTCAGCACTTCCTTCAAATACTCGGTTCGTTGGATATGGATTCTCGTCAACATCATAACCGTTGCTTATTAAAGTTTAATTGAATCGGACATTATTTGTCGTAAAAAATGATGCAAATTATCTGCGACTTTGTTGACCTCTTCAAATTCAGGTTCTGCCCCGTATACAACTGCACCAGTTTCATTGGATAGATCAATGGCATAAAAGGAATAACCATCACGAACCGACATCATAATCGGCAGATACTGATCCCACCAACTCGTGATTTCTGATCGCCACGCCTCATCGTCCATTGCTGCATCCAGGCTAATTAATTCATATTCATTCCAGTGGAATTCTGAATCAGAGCGATTGTTGTAGTCAGCTTCACATAGGAACCAAGTCTGCTCGCTAGGTGTCATACATTGGTTGACCGCACTCAAAAACGCTCTATATTCCGCGGGAATATCCGTATATCTTGTGATTAACCGATGATCCAAATCGAGGCCAGATTCAGATTTAAGAGTTACAATCCAACCGTTTGACTCAGCCCAAGTCACAAATTCCAGAATAGTTTTATCCATATAGTAAAGTCCCTCCCCTCCGCCACAAGATTCAACATTTGGCACTATTCAATGCAACAGTATTGAGTCAACCTTCATCTTTAAAATGGAAATGTTCGTGACGGATCGAATCCATTCCTGCCAGCTTACCCGTTTTTTTGTGGTAGAACGCAAAATTTTGATTCAGCGGCAATCGCAGCAATTGATAATTGTGGTCTCGGGGTAAAGAATAGATTTCTTTCACGGCCTGCTCCCTCGTGCCGTACATGCCGATGGGAAAAAAGTTAGGAAAGTGTGCAGAGGCATCTGCTACAAATATTCCCCAAACAAATTCGGTCAATGGATTTCATCTCTTTTCTGTAAAATGATCAGCTGCTGCTTGCTCAATAGCTATTCCTTTCGTGTACCGTTCCATAAATCGGTTAAATCCGTTCACATCAGCAATGTCCGGATTAACCCTCCGTGCTTCGACGTCTTTAAATACGTTCAAATTGAGGTAATCTGTCAAACTTTCGTTATTCTGCTTACAAACCATATAGGAGGCCAATACGGCTATTCCCCATGCACCGCCCTCACCAGCAGTCGGCATGACAGATATGGGAACGTTAAGTGCAGCCGCACACATTTTTTGACCAACCAGGGGCGTCTTGAATAATCCGCCGTGTGCCAGGATATGCTCAACCTTTACATTCTCCCTCTGAGTTAAAATGTCCATTCCGAGCCTTAATGCGCCAAACGCACTGAACAAATGCGTCCGCATGAAATTAGCGAGCGTAAAGCGGCTTTCTGGAGAACGAACAAATAACGGACGCCCTTGGGTCATACCGGTAATTTTCTCACCCGAATAGTAACCATAACTCATCAAACCGCCGCCATCCGGGTCTGCTTCGAGCGCTTTATTAAACAGAACATGAAATAAGTGATTGGCGTCAGCTTTATGTCCTAAGGCTTCGTAAAATTCATGAAACAATCGGACCCATGCATTGATATCACTCGTGCAGTTGTTGGCAAGAACCATAGCAACCGGCCTTCCATCAGGTGTAGCCACAATGTCAATCTCGGGATACACCTCTATATCTTTGTCCAGAAGAATCATAGCAAAAATAGACGTGCCTGCAGATACACTGCCGTTGCATGTTTGAATACTGTTTGTAGCAACCATGCCCGTTCCTGCATCCCCTTCCGGAGGGCAGAACGGAATTCCGGCTTGTAAGTCGCCTGACGGGTCGATGAGACGCGCACCAGCTTCATGAAGATAACCTGCATGTTCACCAGCCGAATATACAGAAGGTAGAAGATCTTCAAGTTTCCATGGATATTCTTTATGACTAATCCATTCGTTAAACTGCCTGATCATCTCTTCATTGTATCCTTTAGTCACCCTATTGATTGGAAACATGCCGGAAGCATCCCCTACACCGATTGCTTTATTGCCTGTTAGAAGAAAGTGCATGTAACCCGACAACGTTGTTATATAGTTAATGTTCCTTACATGCTCTTCATCGTTTAAGATCGCTTGGTACAGATGCGCAATACTCCAGCGCTCCGGAATTTTGTACTGGAATTCCCGGGTTAGCAATGTTGCTGCTGTACTCGTTGTGAGATTACGCCAAGTCCGAAATGGAATTAACAGTTCTCCCGCGCTATCCAAAACAAGATAACCCTGCATCATGCCGGATAGTCCGATCGAAGCAATGCTGCTCAGCGTTACTCCATAATTCATCATAACTTGTTGCTTCAGTTGAGCATACACTTCTTGCAACCCTTGAACCATCTTATGGGGGTGATAGGTCCAGTAATGATTATTCCATTGATTTTCCCATTCATAGCTACTGGAAGCAATGGTTTCATACGTGTTATTGATCAGAACAGCCTTGATCCGTGTTGATCCAAATTCAATGCCAAGCGAGGTATTTCCGCTGAGGATCGCTCGTTTAAGATGCTGATTCATTATGAGCTCTGCACCACCTTTTACTTGAACTTGGTGTGATAATAACATGTTTACGCCACTTTGTATATTGGATAAACTAAGTTGTTTTAATAAAATGTAAAAAAGACATACTCGATTCTCACCTGCTGAAATGGATGTAAAACCATATTTTGGCAAATGAAAATAAGATATGTCTTTCGATAATGCGATTATTTTTAATCGAAGGAACGCTCATGCTTTATTTTAACCACACTGTCGATCTGTTGGCTTTATGCTTTCAAGCTGCTTAATTTCTCAATAGCCTGTTCTACGTCTTGAACGAAAAATATATCATTACCATTATTGCTTTC
Organism: Paenibacillus sp. RRE4; assembly: GCF_031844205.1. Classification (NCBI taxonomy): domain Bacteria; kingdom Bacillati; phylum Bacillota; class Bacilli; order Caryophanales; family Paenibacillaceae; genus Paenibacillus; species Paenibacillus sp. RRE4. Next base: position 2,290,245 of record NZ_JAUZUT010000001.1, on the reverse strand, counting down.
ATAGATAAAGTCTTTCAGACTTTTGCTGGTGTAGCCTGAGTAATCGCCAATGATCGCAATTTTGGTCTGATAATTGATGAACTTTTGCAACACTTCACCAGCCAGACGTGTTTTCAAATCAAAAAACGCTTCGCTCACTTCCGATTTATTAACGATGATCAGGTTACAGTCCGCTACTTCATATCTAACGGTTGCCATTAAGTCCAAGGCCGATTGTACATCCGTGATTAATTTTTCATGACTTGTAACGTATGCTACGGATACTCCGTTTTTGTTTATTTGTTGAATGTTCATGTCTGCTGCTCCCTCATCTCATATTTGTAACTAATATCAAAAATCATCTAAATATACGTTAGCATCTATTCATATACAAGCACCCAGTATCTTGCTCCTGGTTCGCCTTCTTCAACAACAGGCTTCCAGCCCTGCTTATTATAGAACGAAAGCGCCTTATGATTGTCTGAAACACACTTTAACGTAACGGGTGTTCCTAATCTGGCTATCGATTGCTGGAGTAACTGTTTACCTGCGCCTTTCCCGGCCGCTTTCGGGTGTACGAACAAATGATGAACAAAACGGTCAGGCACATATAGTGAAGCAAATCCAAGGATTTGATCCCCTGCTTCTGCCACAAGGATCTCTTCTTCCGATGTATCCCGGTCAAAGTCTTCAAGAGTCATCTCATCGGCTTTAGCCCAATGAAAGCTTTCCCGCCTGGAATCCAAATAAATTTGTCTCAATTGTGCATAGTCTGTACTTCTCGCTTCTCTAATGATCATTCGATCAATCTCCCATCCATCTGTCTCATCAATTTAGTGGTGACTTGGAGCCGGTATTCACCAGTTGTTTGGCCTGTGTACGGCCTGCTTGTAACAAATCATCACTGAGCTTCGAATCACTGACCGCACGTGCCAAAGCAACCGTGCCCACCATGCTGCTTACCAGCGCATATCCAGAAGAAGCATCCATTCCAGCCATCGTTGTTATAAACGAGATAAAACGTTGCAGCTCTTGTGTGTAAGCTTGCCGAATATCCTCCGACAATTGAGAAATCTCTCCCGATAATGCAGGCAAAATGCAGCCAACTTCCGTCTGGTCCCGATGCAAGGAGCCTAAATAAAAATCAATGACAGCCTCAATTGGAGACTGATCTTCATTTTTGTTTTTATCAGCAACTTTTTGCAGCATCTCTATCGTGTCACTTATAGCGAAATGGCAGGTCTCCATCACTAGCTGATCTTTGTTTTCAAAATGGGAGTAAAATCCCCCGTGTGTTAGCCCAGCACCTTTCATAATATATGGAAGACTTATATTCCGCACGCCATGGGTTCGAAACGCTTTAGCCGCACTAGTAATAATATGGTTTCGGACTTTGATTTTGTGCCCTTTCGGATAAGGCATCCTGCTTCCTCTCCTTTTTTTGACTATGTCTGCATTCAATGGATCCCCTTTTTTTAAATATTATAGTTATCATATTTTCGAATGTCAATTTCATAGATTAATGTCTTCAGTGGAGGGAGAATGATTATAAATGGAGTATTGACTCCTTTAAAATATGATGACTATAATATATTACGATCATCATATTTTAATTTTGGAGGTACCCATTATGAATTTATTAGAAGCCGTAGATACCCTGGTCATCGGATCAGGGCCTGGAGGTTATGTCGCCGCCCTGCGTTCGTCACAACTGGGCATGAAAACAGCCATTGTAGAGCGTCAACAGATCGGAGGCGTATGTACGCATATCGGCTGCATTCCATCCAAAGCGCTAATCGGTGAAGCAGAGCGTTTTACTTTACGCAGGCAATGGGGCGCTGTCGATCAAGGCGTTTCCTTTCAGGAGGCTCAGGCTTTCAAGCAAGCCGTAGTAGATAAGCAATCCGGAGGAGTGCGTTTTTTGCTGAAAACGGCAGGTGTTACTGTGCTGGAAGGTGAAGCTAGCTTGATTGATGAGTATACTGCTAAGATTCATCGCGCAGAGACTGTTGAGCAGCAAATAAGCTTTAAACATCTCATTCTGGCAACCGGCTCCCGTCCAATTGAAATAAGCGCTCTTCCCTTCGGCGGACGGATTCTTTCATCCACCGAAGCGCTATCCCTGCCCGAAATTCCGGAAAGCCTTGTTGTGGTTGGCGGCGGTTATATTGGCGTGGAGCTCGGCCAGATGTTTGCGAGATTTGGAACCAGGGTTACGATGCTTGAGGGGGGCGGACGGATTTTGCCCGGATTCGAAGCAGAGCTTGTTGAACCTGTTCTTCGTCAACTGAAAAAGGACGGCATAACCATCTTAACCGGAGCTAAGGTCACAGGAGCAGACCAGTATACGAGTCACATCGATCTTCACTATATGATTCAGAATGAACGCCACGTTGCTCAAGCAAAATATGCGTTAATTACGGTAGGCAGAAAACCGAACACAGATGGAACCTTAGGTCTTGAACATATAGGTCTGTCCCCTACTCCGCAAGGGTTGATCGAGATTGACGGTCAGTGCAGAACATCCATCCCGCATATTTATGCTATTGGAGATATCGTTCAAGGCCCTGCTTTAGCTCATAAAGCTTCGTATGAAGCAAAAATTGCAGCAGAGGCTATCGCGGGTAAACCCTCGATCATTGACTACAAAGCGATTCCGCTAGTTGTTTTTTCTCATCCGGAAGTCACTAGCGTTGGTCTTAGCGAGACGGAGTGTAAACAAAAATCCATTCCCATGGTTGTTGGAAAATCTGTTTTTTCCATCAATGGCCGTGCACTTGCTCTTAAAGAAACCGAAGGCTTTGTGAAAATCGTAGCTCATGCTGCATCGGGTCTTGTATTAGGTGCACAGATTGTCGGGGCTGAAGCTTCTACGCTGATCTCCGAGTTGTCTCTTGCGATTGAAATGGGAGCAACGGTGGAAGATTTGGCGATGACCATTCATCCTCATCCGACACTGGGGGAGATCATTATGGAGGCAGCTGAACAAGCTTGTGGAAAAATGGAAAAAATGACAACGAGGGAGACCACATCATGAGATCTAAATGGGGCTTGTATATCGTTATTATGTTAATCATTATTTTGGCAGGCGGTTTGTTGATTGCAAAAGGTACAGATGCCGTAAGTCAGGCGGAGAATAACAAACAGGGAGTATTGAATACAGAGCCCGATACAGCAGCGTTTTAAGTTGATCTGTATATTCCGGAATCACAGATTGAGCGGTTCCATGCAGATCAGAAGGTAAACGTTCACTTTCCTTATTTGGAGCAGCCTCTTGCAAAAGAAGGGGTGGTAACTTCGGTAGCTCCCTCACCTCAATTTGCCAATCTGCGCATGACGCGGGAAAAAGGGCAAGCCGATCTGAGCATGTACCTGGTCCGTATCTCGGTTCCAACAAGCAAAGATCTGCTTCCGGGCATGACTGCGGAGGTGCAGCTTGATGAAATCACTGACTGATGAATGGAATCACCTGCGCAGGGGCAAATGGATTATTGTCATATTTGTTGCCCCGCTAGTTGCTGCTCTATTCTTCGGGCTGATGTTTTCCCGGAATCAATTGAGCGAAACACCTGTTGTGGTAGTAGACGAGGATCACTCTTCCTATTCAAGGCAGCTTATTGAAGCGATCAATGCCTCACCATTGATGAAGGTTACCAACGTCTTTCCCAATCGGCTTTCTCCAGATATAATGCTCGCGAATGAACAGGCTGTGGCAGTCATCGCTATCCCAGACGGATTGCAGCAGCGACAAGATAAGGGATTATCCTCGAGTATCGGCATCTGGATGGATAATACGATGCCCTCCAGCCTTGGCGGTATTCGTCCTGCGATTCAGGAGATTGTGACAACTGAAAATACGACCCTTGCCATAACTCGTCTTACCCAAGAAGGTATGGACATAAAATCAGCGAAAGATTTGGTATCCCCGCTGTCTCTCGTGCAACGCATGTTATATAATCCAACCTCGAGTTATATAGGCACGATGGTGATTGGATTTGTAAATATCATTATATTAATGCTCACCACTGGTGCAGCCGGAGCGATCGCTCCCCGTCTTCGGCAAGAAGGCAAGCTTTTGTCTGCGGGAAGCTCTCCCTTCCAGCTCTGGATTCGCGTTCTACCTTATGCGATATTAAGCACCTGCTCATCCCTGCTCAGTTACGGGTTGTTAAAACAGGTCGGACAGATGCGTTTCGAAGTGGAACCATATGTGTTTATCGTGCCTTTACTGTTATATTCGATGGCATTATGTTTACTGGCGATGCTGCTCGGATATTCGGTTCAAAACGTATCCAAAGTTGGTTCACGAATGAGCCTCATCCTGTACCCTTCTTTTCTCGTGACGGGTATTCAATTAACACCGCTTGCGTTTCCAGCCTTTTTTCAGGTTACCGCATGGGCATTGCCTATGAACTGGCTGAATCGGTTGATCCGGGGTATGGCCTTCCGGAACGGTGAGTTGGGTTTTTACGGCGTGGAGTTGGGAGCATGTATTTTGATCATAGGTATGGCTTCATTAGGTATCGGATTCGTTCTGCGGCGAGAATCGCGCAGGCAATTGTTGAACCTTGAAGCAGGAACCGCATAAAATGAACAATCGCCGCAAACCTGTTCAAACGAATAGGCTGCGGCGATTTGTACTGTGAATTTGTGTAGGATCTGAAACAACTTAAGCGCTCTAACGGAATGATCTAACCTGACTTTCGTCACTTCTCTTCTCAGTTGTTTTGTAACTTATTATCATGAGGAGTTTCTACAGCTTTTCTCCCCATGTTCATGGACAGCTGTACACTTATCATTAACAGTACAATGACCAGCATGGCCATAATGGCACCGTAAAACTGACCGCTGAGATCGAAGATCCAGCCAATAACAAGTGGACCGAAAGCACCCATAATGTAACCTCCCATCTGAGACATCGCTGACCACGTTCCGGCTTCCTCGGCCGTATTTGTTGCCATAATAGGTAGCATCAGCGCTAGCGGAAACAATCCACCAGCCCCGATACCGAGAAAAATAACAGCTGGAAGCATGGGCATAGGTGACAAGAGAAACACAAGGCCGATGAGTTCTGACACACTACACAAGACAAGCCATAGTTTGATCTTCCCTGAGCGGTTTACAAGATTCGGAATCAGTAATGCGACAGGAACTTGAATTAATGTAAACACGGTCAGCAGTATCGCTGCGCTTTGTGAACTGTATCCAAAGCTAAGAGCGATTGGCGAAATCCAGGCCGTCAAGCTATAAAACATGCTGGCCATGAAGCCAAAAAACAAAGTAAATTGAATTGCTTTTTTATTGCCCAGCGGCAGTTTAACGCGCTCTGTCCTGCTGCTGGAGGGTTTATTTTTTCGAATAAGTCCAACCCAGAAGAGTACGGCAACAATCCCCAAAATAGCCCAGCAGGACAGAGCCAATGAAAGATTATGCTGACGTTGTGTGTATATCGGGATGGTCAACCCGGATGCCAGTGCCGCTCCAATCGTCATGGATACGGAGTAAATACTGACTATGCCAGGGCTTGCCGGGAAATACTTTTTAATAAAGCTAGACAATAATGGCCCTGCAAGGCTAATACCAATCCCCCCGACCAATGCGGTTAATATCAATACGGTAACCGATGGATCTACACTGCGAAGTGCAGTGGCGAGAGTAATAAGAAGCAGTGAGATGAAAATAGTTCGCTCCAAACCGATCCGCTGACTTAACGTCGTGGCCGCTGGGGCAAACAGTCCCATGCACAGGACAGGCAGGGTGGTCAAAAGACTTGCTGTTAATGCACTTATGCCTAGCTCGGATTGAATCATGCTCATTATGGATGCCACGGAAGTAATGATCGGGCGCAGATTCAAAGCCGCAATAAATAGAGCAAATAAATAAAATGATTTTTTCATCGTACTCTTCCTCCTGATTCTTGATGAAGTCAATTTGAGTATACGTCCGCCTTATTCATTGATCAATCCAATAATTCGTATTATTATGATAGTAAAATACTATTATTTGCGGAGGAGGAAAAATGGATACTCGGAATGTAACGTATTTTATGGCGGTATTCGAGCATCTTCATTTCACAAAAGCCGCTGAGGTACTCGGGATTTCACAGCCTACGTTGAGTCAGCAGATACGTTTGCTGGAGGCGGAAGTCGGGATGCCTCTTTTCGATCGGATTGGCAAAAAAGTAGTGGCCACCGAGGCGGGCAGACTACTCCATCAATACGGCATGAAAATGATTCAGGCTGAAATGGATGCAAAAAGTGCGATTCAAGAGCTGCGATCGGAGAAGCGCGGAACGGTTCGGCTCGCTGTGTTGCCCTCTGATCTTGATTTTCAACTCGTTCCGCTGTTTGTGGAGTTCAAGACAAGGTACCCTGACACGAAATTGCAGGCTTTCTCAACCATTTTCGTTCGAGACGAAGTACTGACACATAAAGTAGATCTCGGCATTGGCTTGCGTGGTCCTCATGACAAGCGTCTCGTGCAGATTCCGCTGGGAAGTGAACCTTACGAACTGTTTGTTCATGAATCCAGTGATCTTGCGAAAAGACATGAAATAACCCTGGAAGAATTGACACGGCTCGCCCTGGTCATGTATCCCAAAGGGTATATTGGCAGAGATTTGGTGGATGAGGTTTTCCGGGAGCAAGGCCTGGAGTTAACGACGGTTATGGAGGCAGGTTCTGCATCCTCCCTGCTTCAACTTGTAGCTGCTGGCATTGGCGCGACAATACAGCCGAGAGAACTGTTAAAGCAGCATTCGGGCTGGGAAGATATCGTAACGATTCCCATTGCTACGCCTGCGCCTGTTCGACACATGGAGCTGACTTACTACGCCGATCGATTCATCAGCAAAGCGCAGGCCCAGTTATCGGAATGGTTGATTGAATTTTTCAAATCAAAAACAAACTAGAAAAAGTGAAAATCTAAAGAGAAGAATGGGGTTTTTTAAATGGAGAAATCATACGATGTATTTGCTGTTTCGGAGCGTCTGGTGATTCGAAGGTTCGGTATGCAGGATGTTCAGTCATTCTATCACTATCGTTCTAATCCGGATGTAGCGCGTTATCAGTCCTGGGAAAATTATACGCTCCAAGATGCAGAATCATTTGTCAGCCGTCAATCGGCATCTTCCCCGGATCAGCCAGGTACGTGGTTTCAATATGCCGTTGCTTTGGCTGCGTCTGATCGGATCATCGGGGATTGCGCGATTCATACACTTGGAGCCGATCCTCGAATTGTCGAGCTTGGATTTACTCTCGCGCCTGAGCATCAGGGAAAAGGATATATGCACGAAGCACTTTGCGCCCTGCTTGATTATGTTTTTGGTACACTGAACAAACATAAATTGAGTGCTTTTGCCGATGTGCGAAATACAAAGTCTATTCACGTTCTGGAACGTTTAGGGATGAGACGCGAAGGGCATTTGCTCGAAAATTACATGTCCAAGGGTCAATGGATCGATGAGTATCAATATGCGATTTTGCAAGCGGAATGGTTAAATATGCGTCAGTAATCTTTTATAAAGATATTGCCTTTTATATATATAAAAGAGTCTGAGGGTTATTGTTCTACTGGGGTGATGACTTTATTGGGTACCCACCCCTTGTCACCTTCAGTCGTATGCACAAAACTCCATTCGTTTAACTCACGCTCTTTCTGCACAAGAGTGCCGGGTGTCACATTTAATTCAAGTGCGGAGTAGTCTTCTTGGACTTCAGCTTGTTGTTCTTCATTCGGTGTGCTCAGGATTTGCTTTGGCACCCATCCACGCTTTTTAGACGCTATAGATTCACAAAAAATCCAGTTCGGAAATTCAGTATCTTCCTCTCCGTAATGCACAATATCTCCCTTTGCCAACACAATGGGGTCTGGATAATTCGACTGATGCGGGTGAATCACTTTGTATTGCTTCATATGTATTCCCTCCAGAATGTAGTTTTTTATTTCACGGCAAAAGTTTACACCACATGCTTCACAGACCTTCCAACAACATGTGTTGGAAGGTCTATTTTTACTCCAAATGAGTTTATTCGTAAATAGTCTGTATCGTGAAGCAAAAACAATAATCAGTACATCGTTTCATTTTCGTGACGAATGGTTTGTGGTCCATAAGCGCGAAGGAAGGCCCGCACGCCTTCCGTAATGATCCGTTTGGTTTGTTCATTCTGTATAGCCCCACTTTGTTTTGGTTGATTAAATACCAATAAAAATGTTAAGGCAGCGAAGTGTTTCGTAGCCAGTTCAGGATCAGGAACATGAAGCAGTCCGTTTTGTCCAAACTCAGCGAACCTCCGGAGAATCCCCTCTTCGGTTGCGTTATCCAGGTTTTCCAAAAACGAGACTGGCAGGTTGGCAGCTTCCATCGTAATGAGACGAATCAAAGCGCTATAATCCGTAGAACCGTTTGCCGAAGCGACGAATCGCTCACAAAACAAGATGAGAGCCTGTTCCAGATCGTCAAATTCCGAGAGATATTCAGATATCGCTTGTTGGATCATATCCAAAACGGCCCCACTGGTTTCTTCTACAACTGCAATCAGTAAGTTCTGTTTGTCACCGTAATAATCATACACTGTCCGTTTGGAAACGCCTGCTCTAGCTGCGACTGCATCGACACTGGAACGATCAAATCCATCGGATAAAAAAAGGTCTCGTGCCGCCGTAATAATTTTAACTCTTTTGTCCGAAGAGCCTTTGCGGATTTTTTTTGTTTCCGTAGTATCCATCCTTAAGCTTCCCCCCTATATCTATACTATCAAAAATACGTTCGACTTTACAAATTACACTGCACGGTGTAGTTTAGTTAATGTACTCTATAAAATTGTATGACCAAGGAGGATTCTTTCATGGAAACCGTGCAGTCTTTTGTTGATGTTCTCATCGTCGGGGCCGGACCAACAGGGCTTACACTAGCTTGCGACCTTGCCCGTCGAAACGTAGACCATCGGATTATTGAGCGAGGCACCTCTTACAACACAGCGTCTCGCGCAAAAGGAATTCAGCCCCGATCACTTGAAGTCGCTGATGATTTAGAGGCCATCCGATACATCATGGACACAGGAGTCGTTGATTTGCCTGTACGATATTACACCGAAGACGGCAGCAGTCTGGTTAAGTCTTCGATTACCGTTGCGGCCAGCGCTGAACTGGGATCACCTTATCCTGATCCGGTCTGGATTGCTCAATTTGATGTGGAAAAGGCATTACGCGACCAATATACCAGGTTTGGAGGTAAAGTTGAGTTGGGGATGGACGCTGTAGAACTTGTTCAAGATTCGGAGAGTGTGCAGGTAACAGTCAATACACCAGAAGGAAAAGAGCAAATCCATGCCCGTTATGTGGTTGGCGCTGATGGTGGGAAAAGTAGTATTCGCAAGTTTATCCATCTTCCGTTGGTTGGGAAGACACACGATCATGAACGGTGGTATCTTGGCGATGTGCGTTTGGAAGGACTGGATCGCAATCATATCCATATCTGGACTTCTCCGGAGGGCATGGTCGGAGTAACACCATTACCGAAATCCGACATTTGGCAGCTGCAAGCTACCATTCCGTCAGAGACCGAGGAACCCGAAAAGCCTTCGTTAGAAGTATATCAGGATATGTTTAAAAGGCGTGCAGGTGCTGGACATGTTCGGCTTATGGATGCCTCTTGGCTATCTATTTACCGGATCAACGTGCGAATGGTTGAATCTTACCGCAATGGTCGTGTTTTTCTCGCCGGCGACGCCGCGCATGTTCACTCGCCAGCCGGAGGGCAAGGCATGAATACCGGGATGCAGGACGCCTACAACTTAGGATGGAAACTGGAAGCCGTCATACGCGGAGCGAACAACTCACTTCTGGACACCTATGATGAAGAACGCCGTCCCGTGGCTCAAACGGTGCATGAGGATAGCACTAAAAAAATGGGAGCCATCTTAGGGACAGCGACGGAACGAGGAGCATTATCCCAATCCTTGAGCACCGTATCTGATGATCTGACGAGCGGGCTTCTTATTTCCTACCCCGCAAGTTCTCTTACCCTCCCCTCTCTTCAAGCTGATGTTACCCGTTCAATGCCTGGAGATCGTGCTCCTAATGCAGAGGGTCTGCAAGGTTCTGAGTTCACAGGAGATGTCTTTGACCTGTTGCGTGGCCCGCACTGGACTCTTTTAGCTTTTGTAAACCGTACAGATCACCGTTCTTTGCAGGAATTCACTTTTGATGAACTCCATATGCATTGCATTGTGCCATCATATGTCGAAGGGGAAGAATGCATCATTGACTCGGCGGGTAATGCCTACCGTATGTACGATGTTACAAGCGAAACACTTATATTGATTCGTCCCGACGGCTACATCGCGCTACGCACCTCCATGGAGGACAGCGCATCGATCCTGCAATACTTGAATTCTATTTATGACGCGAACTAATTAAAAAGCAGTTAACCGCTGGAAACTTCTGTCGCTCAACCTAAAGAAGGCTCCCGTAGAAACAGGAGCCTCCTTTTTTATTTTTATGATGTAGTATAACGAAAATAATCAAAGTCAGCATGTTTACGGGTTCCGCCGAGATCCTGCACACAAAGACCAATATAGGTTCCCGTGAACCGGATATATTCCGGGGATTCATCGCATAGATGCGTAATATCCGTCCAGTCACCAATTTGAATCCATGATGCTACAGGATCTCCTGACGCATAGTAAAAGCAGGCACGATCATGTTGAACCACTGCTTTTAAGCGGATTCGGCTGCCTGCCTGCAGCGGAATGTCTTCCTGCAAAAGCTCATCATACACTCCGTATTTAGACTGGAGGATGCCAAGGCATAGTCCTTTTTCTTCATGATCCGTCACCCTAAGGTAGAGGTAATCCTGCGTATCGTAATAGAGGATTAGTCCAGCCATTTGCTGTGGATGATCCGGCGCGAATTCAAGGCATGTTTCGGCTTCACACGCGAAAGTCTGGAGTCTGCGAGCAAGCATGCTTTGTCTGTGCGTTGAACTCATCGATTCCATCCCATACAAGCGTAAATAGCCAGGACGTTCCTTCAGTGTCAGCCAGGTTTCGTCCGGCGGGATACGAAGAGTATTCCAGTCGTTACCAAGCTCTGCATGATCGAAGTGGTCTATCTCCGCTGTCGGTTCAAACGGATGTGGTTGGATATTCGGTGCGGATACCTGAAGCTCTGGATATCGCTCCCCGCTTGCAAGCCTTAACCATCCATCCTCACTCCACGTACAGCGTTGCAGGGCCGTTTCACGCCCTAGGATACAATGTTTTTCCTGAACAGGCCTGCCTACCAGATGTGCCATATACCATTCGCCCGTTTGCGTTTCAACGAGACTTCCGTGCCCCGCCTTTTGCAGTTTCAAATCCGTCCTACCTTGTGAGGTAAGGATCGGATTGGTCGGATCAACTTCATACGGGCCTTCTAATGTACGTGAACGAGCAACTGTAACGGCATGCTCGTAACCTGTTCCACCTTCAGCTGTGACTAAGTAATAATAGTCGTTGTGTTTATACAGGTGCGGTGCCTCTGTCAGTCCCAGTTCTGTTCCTTTAAAAATATGGATCGCAGAGCCGATTAACTTTTGCTCCTGAACCGAATATTCCTGAAGGACAATACCCGCAAAGTGGTTTTTGCCTTTACGATGATCCCAAATCATGTTCACCAGCCATTTGCGTCCATCTTCATCATGAAATAAGGAAGGGTCAAAACCGCTGCTGTTCAGATAGATCGGATCGGACCATGGGCCTTCGATATCCGTTGCAGTCACGAGGTAGTTGTGAGTATCTTTAAAAGCACCTATCCTGCTCTTCACATCCGTATAGATCAGATAGAACACACACTGATCATAGCTGAGACAAGGCGCCCATACGCCTCCAGAGTTGATATTCCCCTCCATGTTTAACTGAGATTGTCGCGTCAATGGCGAAGGTAGTGCACGCCAGTGAACCAGATCCCTGGAGTGGTGAATACGTACACCCGGGAACCACTCGAAGGTGGATGTGGCAATATAATAATCTTCTCCTGCCCGGCATATGGAAGGATCGGGATGAAAGCCAGTGAGAATCGGATTGGTAATCATGGTTGTAGTCGTATTCATCAAAGCAACCTCCGGTAAAAAGTAATGGCGGTATAATCATTGCTGGACTGGTTAGCACATGCTATAAAAATGTATTGATTTCAATGCCTCATTGCCATCCGAGAGCCTTTTTGCCAGCCTCAAGGGCTGTTATTATCCGGTCAACATCGTATACATTCCCTCTCCAGGTGCCTCCACTGACCGATTGTAGCGCTGCCCACAAGCGTGTATCATCAGGCAGTGCCTGGTCCGGTCGCATATCTGGATGAAAAGGACGCTGTGCCAGGATCAGTGCCCCTTCTTCGGGAGAAACCTCGATCCCTTCCGCTCCGACAAAGTCAACACTTCCATCCAGTGTGTTCCGATCCACCACAATGTCAATCAAATCACCGTTTCGCAGCTTGCCAATCGGGCCTCCGGCCAGCGCTTCGGGGCCAACATGACCAATGCACGCACCAGTAGATACACCGGAGAAACGGGCATCGGTAATGAGCGAAACATGTTTGCCAAAGGACAGGTGTTTAAGTGCGGAGGTGAGTTGATACGTTTCCTCCATCCCTGTTCCGGATGGCCCGCGTCCAAGCAGGACAATAATGTCACCCGCAATAATGCCTCCTGTTTTGATTGCACGGATGGCTTCGCGTTCCGTGGTAAATACCTTGGCCGTACCCCGGTGACGGTATACACCGTGTTCATCCAGTACATCCGGGTCAATGGACGTTGATTTGATAACAGACCCTTCCGGAGCGATATTGCCCGTTGGAAATGTAACGGTAGAGGAAATGCCGAGACGCTGAGAGTGTTCCGCACTCATAATGACACTGTCCGGATCGATGCCATCCGCTTCTTGCAATTGTTTTCGCATAACATGCCGCCGCTCGGATGCTTCCCACCAATCCAGGACGTGGCTCAGCGATGTTCCTGTTACCGTCTTCACGGTCTCATCCAACAAACCGAGTCGTCTAAGATGAAGCATAACTTCTGGCACACCACCAGCTTGGAAAACCCGAATGGTCGGGTAAAAAATGGGGCCATTGGGCAGCGCACTCACCAGTCTTGGAACACTTTTATTGACTTGAATCCAGTCCTGTACATTGGGTAAGGTTAGACCAGCCGCGTGTGCGATGGCAGGAATATGAAGAAGCAGATTGGTAGAGCCTCCAAAGGCCGCATGCACAACCATCGCATTACGAATCGACGCATCGGTCACAATGTCCGCCATCTTGATCCCTTGGCTCTCCATTTGGATCAGGGCACGCGAAGATTGCCGAGCCATCTCAAGCCAAATCGGTTGTCCCGAAGGGGCTAGAGCGGCATGAGGCACGGTCATACCCATCGCCTCGGCTACAACCTGAGCAGTGGCAGCTGTGCCTAAAAACTGACAGCCTCCGCCCGGGGTAGCACAAGCACGGCACCCTAACTCTGATGCCATCTCCAGTGAAAGCTCACCACTCGAGTACCTTGCACCGATCGTCTGAATTTTCCCTGCGTCTTCTCCATCCGTTGGCGGCAGGGTAACACCGCCAGGAACAATAACACCTGGCAGCTGAGGCATACCCGCGAGAGCAAGCATCATCGCTGGCAGTCCTTTATCACATGTTGCCACGCCTAACACACCCTTGCGTGTCGGCAATGACCGAATCAATCGGCGAAACACCATCGCGGCATCATTTCGATATGGCAGGGAGTCGAACATACCTGTTGTACCTTGCGACCTGCCGTCGCAGGGGTCGCTGACATAACCCGCAAACGGAATTCCGCCGCGGCTGGACAATTCGTCTGCCGCCGCTTTCATCAGCAGTCCGACCTCCCAGTGCCCCGTATGATAACCGAGTGCCGTGGGGGTGCCGTCTTCATTCCGGATACCGCCTTGCGTACTTAAAATCAGATACTGTTTGCCGTTTAACTCCCCAGGCTTCCACCCCATGCCAACATTCTGGGACATGCCGAACAAGTCGCCGCTTGGCGCATTTCGCAGCAAATCATCGGTTAGAGGCAGACGCCCCTCCACCCCGGGAGCATGCGCTTGAATCGTGAAGAGGCTCAGATCAGGCGAATTTTCATCCATAATGGATTGAATCTGTTCGTACATAATATCCCTCCCCGCAGTTTAAGACTTCACGAAGACGGTTTTGATTGCGGTGAAAAATTCAATAGCAGCCTGACCTTGCTCTCTGGAATGGGAACTGGACATCTTCATACCGCCAAACGGAGCCTGCAGCTCAACACCCGCTGTTTCCGCATTAATTCTTACAAGTCCAGCGTCCATATCACGAATAAACGAAAGCATCGATCCAACGTTTTGCGTATAGATTGAAGCACTTAATCCATAGTCACTATCATTGGCTAGCTCTATAGCTTCTTCAATGGAATCTACAGGCATTAAGGCTAGCACCGGACCAAATATTTCTTCTCTAGCGATTGACATGTGGGATTCGACACCTTCGAATACCGTCGGCTGTACATAAAATCCTTCTGCAAGCTCACGGCTGTCCGGTCTGTTTCCTCCGGCTAATAGAACTGCACCCTCATCCTGTCCTTTTTGAATATAACTCAGCACCGTCTTAAGCTGTCCTTCGCTTGCGCATGGACCCATCCAGCTCTCGCCAGACATACCATCACCCAAACGAATTTCCTCAACTTTGGCCAAAAGCTTTTCCTTGAAAGCATCATAGACGTTTCGTTCTATAATGACACGGCTGGTCGCCGTACATTTCTGTCCCGTTGATTTCAGGCCGCCGCTAATCGTTCCTTCCACAGCCAAATCAAGATCAGCATCAGCAGCAATGATAACCGGGTTTTTGCCACCCATTTCAAGCTGATATTTGGCCCCACGAGCCAGTACAGCAGCACCGACCCTTTTGCCCACTTCATTGGAGCCTGTAAAGGTAATTCCGTTCACATCTGCATGTTCAGCCAGTGCAGAACCGATTACCGAGCCTTTACCGCACACCAGGTTGAGAACGCCGGCCGGAAGGCCTGCTTCTTCGAAACATTCCAATACTTTGGCTGCCGTAACCGCCGTCTCCTGTGCAGGTTTCAGAACAACCGTGTTGCCATAGATCAACGCAGGTGCAGCTTTCCAGATCGGAATAGCTACCGGGAAGTTCCACGGTGCGATTACACCAACAACACCAAGCGGTACGCGCGTTGTAAACATTAAAGCTTCGCTGTCCGTGGACGGAATGACATCGCCTGTTTTGCGCATGCCTTCACCTGCGTAATATCTCAAGATCGCGACGCCTCGCATCGTTTCTCCTTTGGCTTCAGGGAACGTTTTCCCCATTTCCCTCGTCATCGCTTCCGCGACTTCATTCGCTCTGCGTTCCAGTACGTTTGCTGCCTGAAAAAGAAAATTACCTCGTTCAGCGCCAGTTAATCTCCGCCATGACTTTGCCGCTGCTTTGGCTGCCGCCACGGCTTGATTCAGGTCTTCCACGCCAGATGCAGGTACATGCCCCACCACTTCATTTCGGTTGGCCGGGTTGATACTAGGTTCCGTTGCTCCGCTGGAAGCCTTCACCCATTCTCCGTTAATAAAATTGTTATAGGTCTGCTCTAATTGAAAAGCGCTCATTGTTTTCATCCTCTCTAATTCGTGGTTCGAGTTCCAATTGTCGGATTGTCACGCGTTAGAATCATTTGAAACAACGGGATTAATCAGTGTCCCGATGCCGCTAATTGAAATCTCAATGCGATCCTCTGGCTCAAGGGTAAAATCATTAGGAGGCACAATATTTGTACCTGTCAGGAGTACCGTACCGTCGAACAAATCGTTGTCTCTAGCCAAAAACGAAACCAGTTCATCCAGCTTGCGGTTTAATTCACTCGTGCTGGCTTCACTTTTTACGACGACTTCTCCATTGCGGTAGATCTCGCAAATAATGCTCAGGTCATAGGGGTTCTGCACCGTTTCCGCTAGCCGGATCGCTGGCCCGATGGAGCAAGAATTGCGCCATATTTTGGCCTGCGGCAGATACAGTGGGTTCTCCCCTTCTATATCCCGGCAACTCATGTCATTGCCTGCGATGTATCCTACAATGCTGCCATCAGCAGCAAGCACAAGCCCAAGCTCGGGCTCTGGAATCTGCCATGTGGAATCACTGCGGAGCGTGACCGCTTCATTGGGTCCAATGGTACGTGCAGCTGTGGATTTGAAAAAAATTTCCGGACGTTCTGCATCATAAACTTTATCGTAAAAGGTAGTCGCATCCAGCTTGCCATCGGTTGCTTCATAATTGCGAGCTTCCCGGCTTCGCTGATAAGTTACACCTGCTGCCCATACTTCGGGTGCTTCAATGGGATTGACAATATGCAGGGTTGTCCAATCGTCGGTCAGTTTGTTTAGAGGTTTAAAAGCGCTTTCAACAAGTTGAACTGTTGAAACGCCCTGTTCTCTCGCTTGGTAGACCAATGTCATGAAATCAGTCTGTGGCAAACGATAGGCTTGTTCATCATCCGTCACGGCTGCCAGCCACTTCTGTTCTCCATCCAGAAATCGAATAATTCGCATGTAAGCGTGCCTCCTGTGCCCCTATTGGGTTGATAATTCTAGATTAGCATTCGCCATGTCCCATGACGATGTTCTAATCACTCCGACCATTTACCCTTTTCACGCATCGTATTTCTGTTAAGATAAGTTTATAAGTTTCACAACGAGTTGATTTACACGGACACTCCGATGACAGAATAACCTGGAGAGTAGCGGTTATCCCCAGATTTTTTGGATTCCCTTTTTCAAAGGGAAAAATCCGGTGATAAAGGCGAAGCCTATGCTTCTGAAGTAGCTTTCTTTCAGAAAGCTTTTAGCTTCGCTTTTTCAGGTTTTTTCTGTCCTCTCCGTTTTTGTGTAAAGGGTTAGTTCAAACATAAACAATCTTAAAAATTGTACAGGATGAGGGGGACTTGCTGTGGCGAAGCATTCAGAAGCGATGTATTTAGGCCGTTTGCCTGATGTTCGTCTGTCGTTTCAATTAATGGGGTTGCATGCAAGAAAAGCAGATTCGAACTGGACATATCCATCCCATGAACATTCGATGTATGAAATTCACTGGATGATGGAGGGTACGATGAATATGGTGATCAATGGGAAACTGCATCAGCAGTCTGAAGGAGATCTTTTGTTCATTCGTCCGGGAACCACCCATGCTTGCACAGGGGCAGGGCCAGAAGGGTTTGCCTATTTTTCGGTTCATTTCAGTGTACATGATACTTCTTTTTGCCGGGAACTCAACCGTAGCAAAGACACCTACTATCCAGCAACATCGAATCTTGCCATGGCCATGTCCCCGATCCTCTCTACGTTGTATGATCTGTCTACAGAGCATTTGTCTGAATCTTTATCCTCCTCGAAACAAATGAAGGTGCATGCCGCTGTATTTGAGCTTCTTGGCTCACTCGTCGGACAGTTATCGCAGAAAACATCCGTTACAGTATCCAGAAAAGAGGCGATCGCCCATCAGATTGCTGAGTATATCGAGGACTCGGTAAGATATATCCATGTACATAGTGAGATTCAGGAAACGAACCGAACCTGGATTCAGGATATTGCTAAATCGCTCAACTTGAGCACGTCACAGGTCAATCGAATTTTCCGAGAAGTGTACGGTCAGGCACCGCGCAAGTATTTATCGGAAACGTTACTGAACGAAGCCCAGCGGCTGTTAAAACAAACGGATCTGAATATTGATCATATTGCCATGATGCTCGGATACAAAACGAATGCACATTTCAGCCGTCAGTTCAAACGCTGGACAGGCACCGCGCCAAGTGAATTTCGCATGCATGCCCAGCAGGAGGTGATGAGTCTTACACAAGACAAATAAAGCGCAAAGACGGAGAAGAACGTACTGTTTAAAAGGAAACGTGTTCCCTTGTGAAAAAGAAAAAAGCAGCTCAAGGATGAGTGCCCTCACCACTGGCTGCTTGAAACTTTTGAAGGTAAATGAAGTTAATTCAATTCAAATGAAGCCAGGCTCGCGCTGCCCATCCCCTGGTATGTAAAATACAAGGCCTGCTTACCGTCTGGAATGCGAATCGCGGCAGAATACGACTTCCATACATTGGTGAAGTGTACCGGGATTGTCCCCAGAACGGGTCCGTCCCAAGCGGTTTTTACCTCAAAGCTACCATTACAGTATCCACGTATCTTAATCGTGACTTGTTGAATGTCTTTACAATCGAAGTATTTAAAACCAGCTGTCGCAGATTCCGTCATATTGGCAACATATCCGGTTTCTTCGTCGCCATCTCGGCCATCTTGGGTAATTTTCGGAAAACGACTGTCGAGCCAAGCACCTGCACCAAATCCACCCGTATACAATTGATCTTCTTGGGTAAAAAGGTTGCACGCAAGATAGGCGGGGTATTCGCCTCTACCTTCCAAAGGTTCCCCATTCGAACCACAAGAGGTCATTTCAACTTGAGGGATGAAGCCATCCTTTTCAAAGTTAAGCTTTTCAATACATCCCTGCCGGTTAAATGCATCTCCATTCGTATGTCTGTGGTAAAAAATGTACCACTCCTTGTTGATCTCTACGATACTTCCATGGTTGTTCCCTCCATAATTCATGGGCTTTCCAGCCGGCTTGTATGTATCGATGTGAAGATCACAGTTGCTCACAATTACACCTTGATATTCAAAGCCTTGAGTTGGAGACGTACTGGTTGCGTAACATAATTCATGCATGACGACCGAGGAGTATACGAGGTAGTAGAGGTCTCCCCTTTTGCGAATCGAAGGAGCTTCAAAAAATTCATGTCCTTCATACCCGCTTCCATCACTATACGGCTGACTTGGGGCTATAAATACCGGATCCTCTACAATCGTTAGCATATCGGGGCCAAGCACTGTCGCCATTGCTCCGTGTCTGGAACGGTCACCAGGTGCACAGAAGCCCGTGTAGAGATAAGTGAACTCTCCTTCTGTCAACACACCTGGATCAAACTGCGGCTCATCGCCTTCTCGTTCCCCGAGCCGAGTGCCGTCTGTATATTGAACATATCCATAGAATTCATATTTACCCGCAGGCGAATCGCATACCGCTACAGAAACAACGGGCACTTTATCCAGTACATAATATAGATAATAGCGACCATCGGGGCCGAGTGTCACATCGGGGGCATACAGGCACATATGACCGTCGGGGTTCAGCGGATCATCCGTTTTTTGATAAATAACTCCCTCATTACGCCAGTTCCCAAGGTCATCTACAGGTGCGGACCAGCACACATAATCGTTCAGACAAAACGCATGTCCATTAAACCTGTCATGAGACCCGAATACATATACTCTATCGTTAAACACGTAAGGCTCACCGTCAGGCACGTATTCCCATGATGGGAGGTAAGGGTTTAAACCTTGTTTTTTCATCGGAAAATGCACTCCTTTTTTCTATTGCATTCAAGATAACTTTCGTATAATTAGGAGACAGCAAGAATGTTCATGTTTCAATGGCGTTTCGATATACACGTAGAACGAGACTCACAATATGCACAGTAAAGGTGAACAACAATGAATACGATTTATTACGTTGAATATGATGCTGAGCATCACAGTCCATTTGTGTTTGACATACCTGAAGGTCATGATTGCTGGCTGTTGGTCATTACGCAGACTCCGGCACTGTTCTGGGTCAATGGTCAACTACAAGAATTCCCGCCCCATTGTGCTGTCTTGTATCCGCCCTATTCGAAAATATATTATCGCGCTTGCTCAGACCAATATGCGAACGATTGGATACGTTT
The DNA here is from genome assembly GCF_031844205.1 of Paenibacillus sp. RRE4. Taxonomy (NCBI): domain Bacteria; kingdom Bacillati; phylum Bacillota; class Bacilli; order Caryophanales; family Paenibacillaceae; genus Paenibacillus; species Paenibacillus sp. RRE4. The sequence continues at coordinate 2,270,450 of NZ_JAUZUT010000001.1, read as the reverse complement.
TGCAAGTGACGAGCTCTATGTAACCGAAACATCTCTCCCTCTGGGTGAACCTTTTGCATTAGATGATCCTGAATATTGTCATAAGCTGTTTCAATTACTTGTCGCAGAGCATTCTCTCCAGAACGGCTACAAGGAATCATCCATCGATTATTTGCTTCGCACATTGTTTAACAAACTGCTTGAATCTTATGTGCAAAAAAATATTGGCCCGCAGCATTATCCTCTGATGAAACTTCGGACAGCTATTCACAACCATCCAAGTCACCCATGGACTGTGGCTACAATGGCTGAAACCATGAATATCAGCCCGGGATACTTGCAACTTATTTATAAGAAATCATTCGGTTTGTCCTGCATAGATGATGTCATCCATAGCCGGATTCGCTTGGCTAAAGAGTATCTTAGACACCATCCCTATACGGTTGCAGAGATTGCGGAAAGATGCGGGTACCGTAATGTCGAACATTTCTGCCGGCAATTCAAACAAATGACGGGTGTATCGCCTAAGCGATTCAAACATCAGTGAGTCTTAATGAGCATCTGTATTTCGAAACAGACTTGTTTGTTTCTCAAAGTTTCTACGTGAAATGGTAGCGCTATCTTATAATTTTAAGATAAGGTTTTTAGCACATTCATACAATGACTTATCCTGACCGATTATTGATCAATCCTCATATGAGTGTAGTTATTAGAATTTTCTTCGGTTCTACCCGAGATTAATGGTAAAATAAACAAAAATGATGCCCACTAAAGGAGAGTTAACATGAACGAAAGACCGAGCAAAGAGGAATATGCTGCTTTCTACGAAGGATATATTAACCTTGTTCCTGAAGGAAATGTCATTGAGTTGTTACAAAAGCAGGCGGAACGTGTGGAGAGCGCAATTCGCGCATTATCCGACGAACAAGCCGATTACCGCTATGGTGAAGGGAAATGGAGTGTTAAAGAGGTTTTTGGTCACCTTATTGATAATGAGCGAATTATGAGCGGCCGTTTGTTACGCATCGCCAGAGGAGACAAGACCTCTCTTCCAGGATATGATCAGGACACGCTTATGGAAGGTCATCCTTTTGAAACGTACAGCGTGGTTGATCTGGCCGAGGAATATGCTGCGGTACGGTATTCCACCATTGTACTGCTCCGCCGCCTGAGTCCAGAAGCTTGGATGCGTATGGGGCAGATCAATGATAACACGGCATCTACTCGTTCCATTGCTTATGTGATTACCGGACACGAGTTGCATCATTTGTCAGTCCTTCGCGATCGTTATGATGTACAGATATAATCTGTAGAGGCATGTCATTCGTTACTGGGGGTGAAATGAATTGCAAGGATCTCCAGCTTATTTGAGGCAAATACAGCTTAGACGGAATCAAATTGCTACTTATGATGAGTATCCTTTTGACTTGCCTGTTATTCGTAATCTACATATCATGGATTTTCATCCCAAAGTTACGTACATTGTTGGTGAGAACGGGATGGGCAAGTCCACGTTAATGGAGTCGATTGCCGTGTCATGGGGATTCAATCCCGAAGGCGGCACGATGAACTTTACGTCTTCTACCCGAGCCACGCATTCGAACTTGCTCACTACCGATTCTGATGCTACCTCCTGACCTGCTCCTGCAACCTGTGTTATCACCGCTACTAAATAAAAAGAGCCAGCTAACCCTATTGATTAGCTGGCTTACCTATTGATCACTAGAATGACTTGACCGCTACAATTACTTCTTGATCACTCGGATTGCTTCATGTACATATTCCTTCATATACATATTTCTGTTTCGTTCTTAGCCCTTATAATGAAAATCCGGTATGCTCGTCCAGCGTCGTTTCAGTTCATGTGCGATAGCTTTCGGTTTACGGTCCCGTGTGAAAATGCCTTTCTTATTGCCTTGTACACGAATAATTCCCTGACTGGTGGCAAAATCAGCAAAGTTCCATACTTGTTCACCGACAAAGTGCTCAAATTCATCGAATACTTCATGGTTGGCTTTGTAAAATTCTACTTGGTATTCCTCTGTAAACATGACAGGTTCAACATCGTGCAATCCGGCAACCGTGTCTGCCCCGTATTCGGTCATCATGAAAGGTTTGTTCGGGCATCGCTTTAACCAGCCATTGAATTCAGCACGAAGCTTTTCCTTGGCAGCGTGCAAATCCCCACCATCCACATACCAGCCGTAATATCGGTTAAAGGTGAGAATATCCAACAGCTCCGCAATCTGATCCTTCTCAGGTGAGGATTCCATTTGAGTAACAATGGTCACCGGACGTTTCTGTGGATCTAACTCTCTCGTTAGATCAATCAGCGGTTTAAAATATTCATAGGCTCCCTTTTCTTCAGAGGCAGGTTCGTTAGCGATATTCCACATGACCACACAAGGGTGATTTTTGTCCCGCTGAATCAGTTCACGGATGACGTCCTGGTGATGCTCAAACGTATCAAGTTCATCCCATGTGTTCTTCAGCACGCCTCCGCGATGCACGACCAGCATGTTCAGATGCATGCCAACCGCCGCCACCTCATCAATCACGACAAAACCTTCCCGATCTGCCAGTCGCATCACTTCTTCTGAATATGGGTAGTGTGCGGTACGGAAGGAGTTGGCTCCCGACCATTTCATCAGATTAAAATCAAGCACATTAGCTGCTTCATTAAAACCTCTGCCATGTATGGTCGTATCCTCATGTTTGCCGTACCCTTTGAAGTAAAAAGGTTTATCATTAATCAGGAACTTGCCTTCTTTCACTTCTACACTTCTCACCCCGAATGGCTGTTCATATACATCCATGGTTTTCCCTTCAGTTTGCAATTCTGCGCGCAACGTGTATAAGTAAGCATTCAGCGGCTCCCAGAGTCTAACATCTGATATAATCATCGTGCCTGATTCGCCTTCGGATGTTGCAACCAAAGAGCCGGATTCATCGATAATTTCAGCTTTAACCGACGCAGAGCCGACCACATCAATGGAATAATGAACCTGTCCGTCCAATTGGGTTACGATCGTGACATCCTTAACATAGGTCATTGGTGTTGTGTATATTTTTACAGGGCGATGCAGACCGGCATAGTTAAAAAAATCAAAGTTTGGCAGATTGTGCACCGTTGTTTGCCCGTTCGAATGTGTTTTCTCAATGATAGAGCCGACGGGTAAGGTGGTTTCGTCTACGATATTGTTTACAGCGACGGTTATGCGATTCTTCCCTTTGTGCAAGTAACGGTTTATTTCAGCTTCAAAAGGTAAAAAGCCGCCTTTGTGCTCGGCAACAAACTCCCCGTTCACATACACTTTGGCTACATGAGTAACGGATCCAAAGCGCAATACAACTCTCTCTTCATTTATCACACTTGGCAAAGTAATCTCACGCTCATACCAGACCCAGCCCACATGGTCACGTATTTTGGCGCTTACTCCGATATCGTTATATGAGGCTGGGACAGCCATGCGCATCGGATCTTGAAGTTTTTCCTTTTGCCAGTTATCCTTGAATCCCTCTCCGGCATCTAACTTGAAATTCCAGATTCCATTCAGATCGATTAGATTACGTGTCTCGGTCAAAATAGGGTATAACATATGAACATCTCCTTCATTCTCTATAAAATAGGTGCTTCCTCTACCTCCTGCCTTATACACGTTGTGAAACGGATCTCGGATATCAGTTCATTCGTTTTGCCTTGATATCGCTTACAAGTTGTGCTGTACGTTTTTTGTTTAATGGATACAGAAAAGCAATGCAGATAAATACGAGAAACAGACCTATAGCTGGTACAATGGTCGCTAAAAAATAAATGCCTTCAAGTGTACGTGGTGTTTGTACATGCAGTGCAGCATTATACCCGACAGCCGCCATGGCTACCCCGCCAATACCACCTGCAACGGCCTGCCCGACTTTACGTGAAAAGGAATAGATGGAGTATATCGTCGCATCCTCCCGGAGTCCTGTAACATGTTCATGATAGTCAACCAAATCTGTGATAAACGCCCAGCTGATCAGATTGAACAGAGCGTATCCTAGCAACCCGACGAACAGAATCGCCATGTATTGAATAGCGGAAAGATTCGGAATGAAATACAGCAGCAAGTAAACAAGCGTTGAGAGTAAAAAGCCTGCAGCGGCAACTTCTTTTTTTCCGAACTTTGCTACGAGCGGTTTGATTAACGGCATTCCGATAAATATAGGCGCAGCTTGCACCAGACTGAACACACTAAGTAATTGCGCGTTACCGAAATAGTCTTTGAACAAATACGTATTAACCGTGCCAAGCAACATTAAATTGATCAAGAAAATGAGCGATCCAATCAGGAAGACGATGAGCGGCTTGTTTTTCAAAAGTCCATATAATGTTTTTCTCAGATTGGTATTTGGTTTCTCGTTCATATCCGGGATAACACGTTCGAGCGATAATTTATAACACGCCATATAAGAAGCAATGGACAATATTCCAAAAATAACAGCTCCCAGTAAAAAACGGCTTGCATTCGCTTCGTTATTTACAAACAACAGCAACGGGCCCACCACGCCTACGAATAATTGCGCCAATGTTGCTCCAAGCGATCTCCATGTAGACAGAACGGTTCGTTCTACTGGGTCAGCAGTAATAACTGAAGCCATGGAACCGTAAGGAATGTTAACGGTGCTGTAAAGCGTTCCCCAAAGAATATAAGTAACATAAGCGTAGGCGAGATAAAATCCATCGGGCATTCCGGGAATGTAAACAAACATGAGTACCCCGGAGATCACGAGCGGAAATGACATGCGATAAATCCATGGCTTGAATTTACCGTGTTTGCTTGCTTTACGCGTATCGACAAAACGTCCCCATGTGACATCGGCTACGGCATCCCACAAACGAGCTAACAGGAATAATCCTCCCACCGCTGCCGGGTTAATATGAAATACATCCGTGTAATAGACCATCAAAAATGAGCCAACTAGCGCGAAAAAGAAATCGTTTCCAAAATCACCAAACAAATAGCCGAATTTATCCTTATATCCGAAAGGACGCATAAAAATCCACCTCTTTATTCAAAATTTGGAATAACTATTGTCGAATTTTATTACAAGATGAATCTGATCATTTGATAACGCTCTCAATTCAGGGTATAGGTCGTGTATTATATTGGCTGAGTTGCTGATCCCCCTTAAATCCATGCTTGAAATCGATTTCATGACAAATTATAATCGGTCTTGTGAGGTTTCATATGGTAAGTTTCACATGTAAATAGGAATATTCACATGTGTTTTTCACTTCTTAGACTGGAACGGAGGCTTGGTGATGAATAACTGTTGTGATGAAAGCCTTGAATATATATGTAATATGACACATCATTTATACAATGTACCCGTCTACTATTTTGATAATGAATATAAGCTGATCTATCAAGTTACCCCTGTGGATTTCCAGCATAACCCCTTACTTCCCTCTGACGATAAGATCATGACAGAGCTCTTTTCCAGCATGCCTCTCGAGCCACTTCCTGTCTTTCGTGAAACAATCTATTTGGAGAAATTTTTCGCTATACGTATTCTTGCGGATCATCAGTGGAAAGGAATCATTATCGTAGGCCCGGTTATCAATTTTAAAATGACAGAGGAGATCATTCGTGTGACTCTAAGTGATTTGTTAGCCAAAGCGGATCATCACGAAATGAAGATGTATTACGACGGAGTCCCTGTGATGAGTACGTTTAAATTCATTAATCTCAGTATGGCGATGTATTTCATGCTCTATCAGAAAAAGCTAACGCTAGACGAAATCTTAATGAAAAATGAGGATGAGCGTTGGAGAAAAACGCTGGAAATCGAGCAACCTTATAAGCAAATCATAGACGACCGTCAAAATAATCTCATTCACACGGAGATCGATAAAGAGAAGAAGGTATTTGATTTCATTCGATTGGGTAGAACCGATAAGGTGTTGGAATCCTTTCATACCATTCACAAACAAGGCAAAAAGAGTGTGTTGTCCAAGACGAGTTATCTGCGTAGTCAAAAGAATCTGGCGATCTCCCTGATCACGCTTGCAACAAGATCAGCGGTAGAAGGTGGTGTTTTTCAAGAGATTGCTTATAATCTTAGTGATTTTTATATTCTTAAAATTGAAGACTTAACCGACAGCCAAGCAGTTGAGGATTTAATGGAGGTTGCGCTGCTTGATTTTGCGGAACGTGTTAAGCGTAGTAAAAAGCACAAATACTCGAAACCGATTAACATATGCCAAAACCATATCTTCAACCATTTAAACGAGCGGATTACGATCTCACAACTGGCTGAAATCACTTCGTTGAATCCGAATTATTTGTCCAATCTGTTTAAAAAAGAAGTAGGCATCTCCATTTCGCAGTTTATTTTGAAAACAAAAATTGAAGAAGCTCAAAATCTGTTGACGTATTCTCACTATACGTTAGCGGAGATTTCTACCCTCTTAAACTTTTACGATCAGAGTTACTTTGCGAAAGTGTTCAAAACGTATACGGGATGTACACCGAAACAATTTAAAGATCAAAGAAAAAAAGATTAAACAAAATTGGATCAGAAACAACAAAAAAACCGCTGTAAAAGCGGCTTTTGAAGGTTTGTTTAGTCATGCTTACATTCCGGTGTTCGAAAGTAACCTGTGATTCGCATATGCGGCGGCACCGATCATGCCCGCTTGTCCGCCCAGTTTGGCTTGCACGATGGTACAAGCTCCCGAAGCGAGCTTTAATGAGTGATTTACCACGGTATTACGGACGGTGTTAAGGAGACGATCTCCGGCTGCGGACATGCCGCCACCTACGATAATCATTTCGGGATTCAGCATATTTATGACATTGGAAAGGCCGAAACCTAATATCTCTCCTGTTTCGTGCATGACTTCAACAGCAAGTACGTCGCCAAGGTCATACGCATTCGAGATCATTTGAGCGGTAATTCTGGACGGATCTCCTTCTATCCACTCCGTAATCATACTGGATCGGCCTGCCTCCAGCTTTTCCGTGAACGTTCGAACCATTCCAATAGCAGATACATATCTGCCCAGGCATCCTGAACTCCCGCAACGGCAAGCACGGCCTTCTCTATACATATTCATGTGTCCAATTTCCCCTGCACTTGCGGTTGCTCCGTAGATTACCTTCCCGTCATTAACGATTCCAGAGCCCAGACCGGTTCCTAACGTGATTAATACCAAGTTGCGGCAACCGACACCTGCACCAAACAGCCATTCACCATATAGATTCACGCGTACGTCATTGTCGATAAAAACAGGGAAATCAAAACGTTTGTTCATGTGATCAACGACAGGATATTCTCCCATTCGGGGAAGTTAGGCGAAAATATAGATAAGCCCGTTTGTGGATCTAGCAATCCAGGCACACCTATACCCATGCAATGTACCTCTTCAGGATAGATTCCTTCGGCCGCCATCATTTCTTGCGTGATGTTCACTATTCTTTTTAACACATGGATCAGGCCTTTATCGGCTTCCGTAGTATCACTTCGTTCGTGGATTTTCTTAAATGCTGTATTAAACACAGCGGATTTAATATTGGTACCGCCCAGATCTATTCCGATTATATATTTGCTCATATATTAACATCCTGACCTTAAATGATATAGACACATCATTATTAAAACACGAAACCGGGGAAAAATCTAAAACACAAAAGTCGCCATGTCGGCGAATTGTTTAGGAAAGATTATTTACATGAGTAAGAAACGATACCCTAAGTTTGTTTATTCAAATCAAATCGGTTTATCTGAACATTATCGGTCATTACATAAATAATGCCTTCCCCCTCATATACAAATGTGGGATCAGATTCCTTTAGTTCAGAAGTATTAACGGTGTGAAGTAACTTCAGTTTGGTCTTTGCCGACGCACTAGTCTGATAGATGGATATTTTTGAGTTCTCAACCAGCATGACAGTTCCATCTGGCGCGGTCTGGTACATTTTGGCTGAAGCAGTGACAGTTTGCATGATGCCTTTGGGGTCAATAATGAAAAAATTTCCATTCGATTGAATTCCTGTGAATCCATTAGAAAACACGTTTCTTTTCACGGTCATGGATGTCTCCATGTCGTCATAGTAGCTCACATTGCTGATTTTTTTAGTCCACACTTCCTTCCCCTTCGTTGTTTTAGCACTGAAACTTATAACATTGTTTCCGTGATTCTTCTGAAAATGAAGTAAACCATCGGGACCGAACCCTGAAAACATGCCTTCTTTAAAGTCAAAATGGTATTGAAATTGCTGCTTCATTTTAAAATCAAAATATGTCATGCGGCTGGACGTTTTGCTTGTCCTATTGATAGTTTCGAGTAAACCATTGACAAAACCGTAAAGAATGGATGCGTTCCAATTGTTTTTACCCAAAAACTTGCCTTCCGGACTATACCGATAACTAGTCACCCGCTCAGAAGCTGTTTCCAGATAAACAAACAAATTACCATCAGGCATGATGGATACTCCAGATATGGAACGGACTTTTTCGTCAAAGTACTTCATCCACAATACTTTTCCGTTAGGATTGTATGCGGTTAGACGTTGTTTAACAACACCAGAACTATTTTTTATCGAAGTGAGGATATAAACATTACCGTTTTGCGCGACTTGTGCATATGTACCAAAAAAACTAAAAATCAGGTTGCTTCCAGCAGTATAATCGGTTTTGGATAATTGTTTTCCTGTCTTCTTGTCAAAAATGTACATCTGATTGTCCATACTCATAAAGTTCAATGTTTGATTGGTAATCCGAACATTACTGTCGGACAAATACTCGTGTCCATCTGGAATGGAGAAGGTCCAGTCTGGTTTGGGCAGGCTTTGAAAGTTGTTTGCAGAAACCGTTCCGGTAAAAGAACTGCTGAGCATTAGGATGATTACCAGAGATATTAATCTTTTGATGTGAAGCAACATATCACCTTTTTCTTTTTATTTTTTATAGATCCATTATCGTCATTTATGTGTATAAAATGAATAGCAGCCTTCTATTGGAAGACTGCTGGATCCGGCTATTAAGGCTAGCTTATTTTAGATCAACCAGATCAATTGATTTTTCGTACAGCAAACCATAATTCGACGAATTGCAGTCCATCCTTGCTTCCTGTAACCTCAAATTCGAGACCGTTAACTTGCTCATAACCTGCTGTTGGGAGCCATTCTGAGAAGAAACGTTTATATAACGTTTCCATAACCTCACCGAGTTGATCCCAGGCAAATGGCTCAGATGAAAAGATAGCCCACGTATGCGCAGGTATAGTCATAACCGTGTAACCAGCAGTTGCACTTGTCTCCTTTTTAAATGCACACAACATATACGGGAATGTTTCTACTTCTGTCAGTCTGTAACTGCAAACAGCGTGTACAGGGTGATAGTTCTGATCCAAAACCTCTGGGAGCCCATTTGCATGGAGTGCAAGTTTTTCGACATCACCGTTCTCATGACTTTGTTTCCATAAGTCGGCTGGGGTTTCTTTTCCGTTTACGCTGAATTTTTTTTCAATCCCGAACACTTCGAAGCTTTCTTTGGTTTCAATGCGATAATTCATAGGCTCAACCCCTTTAATAGAGATAAGAAAGGAAAGCCGTGGATAGGCTTTGAGCGCCGTCCCTTTTTCTCTTGCACTGGCAGGGTTCACTCCATGTAATGCATGAAATGCCCTTGCAAACGATACCGGAGATTCATAGCCATACTTTATGGCAACATCAAGCACTTTAGCATCACTGTGCTGTAATTCGATGGCTGCCAGTGTAAGCCGTCTTCTTCGAATATATTCAGCCAGTGGCACATTCGTAATGAACGAGAACATCCTCTGAAACTGATATGAAGAACAGCAAGCACACTGCGCAACGTCATTTAAACTGATTTCGTTGGATAGATTCGTTTCAATATGATCCAGAGCACGATTCATTCTCATCAGCCAATCCATCTGATCCCTCCTCTCAACTAAGGTAAAGTATAGCGTTATGTAACCCAAGTTTCGCAACGATTTGTGCACTCAGAAGTTTCATCATCCCTCACCCATCTCTGTACTAATATTGTCTACAACACCTTTTCTTTAACAATCATTTGTGATCTTGCACAAATCAACCTTCTGATGTCATGTTATTTGACATTCTTGTTTGACTCCCCTCTACAACCATGTTACATTTTCAAACATAAGCAATGATTGGAAAAAGATTACATGAAACTCGAACTGTTATTCCTACTCATTTTAACTCAGCGAAGGAGTTGCTGACTATGCACTTGACTGTACAGGAACGTGAAAAATTACTAATGTATCTCGCAGCGGATATGGCTGAAAAAAGGCTGAAACGTGGCGTTCAGCTGAATTACCCGGAAGCCGCTGCCTATATTTCAGGTTTTGTCGTAGAGGGTGCGCGGGATGGGAAAACCGTTAAACAACTGATGGAAGAAGCTCGCCACCTTTTATCAGCAAATCAGGTAATGGATGGCGTAGCCGAGTTGCTGAGCGAAGTTCAGATTGAAGCCACGTTCCCCGACGGAACGAAGCTTGTGACTGTGCATGAGCCTGTTGCCCGGATCGATGGTGCGATTATCCCCGGTGAATATGAATTTGCGGATGACCCCATTGTCCTGTTACCTAACCGCAAACGAATTACCCGTTCTGTGACCAATACAGGAAGCCGACCTATTCAGGTCGGATCACACTTTCACTTTTTTGAAACGAACCCCGCTTTATCATTTAATCGTGAAGGAACCAAAGGATATCGACTGGATATTGCTTCAGGTCTATCCGTCCGCTTTGAACCGGGAGAAGTTCATGAGATTACACTGGTTGAAATCGGTGGAACGAAAGAAATCCATGGATTCGCCGGGTTAACCAACGGGAGGGTTGAATGATGAACACCATTGATCGCGCGACATATGCGAGTATGTATGGCCCCACGACCGGAGATCGGATTCGGCTTGCGGACACCTCGTTAAAAATTGAGATTGAAAAAGACTTTACCGTGTACGGAGATGAGTGCGTTTTTGGCGGAGGTAAAACGGTCAGGGATGGCATGGGACAGCATCCTCTGGCAACGCGTAGCGAAGGTGTCCTGGATACGGTTATTACCAACGTTGTTATTGTGGATACATGGGGAATTGTCAAAGCCGATATTGGCATTAAGGACGGACTGATCCGAGGCATCGGCAAAGCGGGAAATCCGTTTGTGATGGATGGTGTCGATCCTGATATGTATATTGGTGTGGGTACTGAAGTGATCTCTGGTGAAAATATGATTGTGACCGCTGGCGGTGTAGATAGCCACGTTCACTTCATTTCGCCGCAGCAAATTGAAATTGCCCTGCAGAGTGGCATTACGACGATGGTTGGTGGAGGCTCCGGCCCGGCAACAGGCACGCTTGCAACCAACTGTACCTCGGGTGTATGGCATATCGAACGCATGCTACAGGCGCTTGATTCACTTCCGATGAATTTTGTGATGCTTGGTCGAGGCAACAGTTCCAGACCTGAAGCGTTGATGGAACAAGTACTTGCTGGTGTAGGCGGGCTGAAAATTCATGAAGATTGGGGAAGTACACCTTATGTTATCGACAAATGTTTAAGCGTGGCAGAACAGTATGACATTCAGGTCAATATCCATACGGATACGCTGAATGAAGCTGGATATGTAGAGGACAGTCTGCGTTCATTCAATGGTCGCGCCATTCATACCTACCATACGGAAGGTGCGGGCGGTGGTCACGCGCCGGACTTGTTACGTGTCGCTTCCATGCCGAACGTCCTGCCTTCATCCACCAGTCCAACCATGCCTTATACCCGAAATACCGTCGATGAGCATCTGGATATGTTAATGATTTGCCATCATCTCGATCCCAAAATTCCGGAGGATGTCGCCTTTGCCGCTTCGCGGATTCGGGAGACAACGATTGGTGCGGAAGATATTTTACATGATATCGGTGCGATCAGCATGACTAGTTCAGATTCACAGGCGATGGGCCGTGTAGGTGAGGTGGCGATCAGAACATGGCAAACGGCGGATAAAATGAAAAAACAACGTGGTTCCCTTAGCGGCGACACCCGGGCGGATAACAATCGTGTGAAACGATATATTGCCAAATATACGATTAACCCTGCAATTACCCACGGCATTTCCACATATGTAGGCTCGATTGAAGTCGGTAAAATGGCCGATCTTGTGTTATGGAAACCCGCTTTCTTTGGAGTGAAACCGGAACTTGTCATCAAAGGCGGTATGATCATGCATAGTGTCATGGGAGATCCTAATTCTACGATCTCGACACCACAGCCCTACATGTACAGACCGATGTTTGGAAGCTATGGCAAAGCACGTTCAGCCATTTGTGCAACCTTTGTTTCTCAGGCATCTATTGATGCGGGTACCCTTTCCCCTCTGGGGCTCAGTAAATTCTTAAAACCTGTGAAAGGCTGTCGTACAGCTAGCAAAAAAGATATGATTCTGAATGGAGAAACGCCAACGATTATGGTTGATCCGAAAAATTACACCGTATCCGTGAACGGTGAAACGCTACGCTGCCTTCCGGTTGACGAACTTCCCATGGCACAAAGGTACTTCTTGAGTTAATATGATGGAATAATTGTTGCCTTCATTGAATGGCTCCGTTTAAATCTACAAAAAAGCCCAGCTAACTAGCCGGGCTTTTTATGATTCCAATCATATTCTTGCTAGTCCCGTTCGATTATTCTCGAATGAACCCACCTTCGGAATGAATAACTTGTCCCGTAATCCAAGCTCCGGCCTCACTCACGAGAAAATCAATAAGGTTCGATGCGTCCTCAGGTGCTCCAATCCGTCCCAGCGGGAACTTTGGAATCAGATAATCACGAATGGAATCATCCATCCACGTTGTATCGGTTGGCCCCGGATTCACGGCATTTACCGTAATCTTTAAAGGTGCAAGTTCACGGGATAAGGATGTTGTAAAAGCGGAGATCGCGCCTTTGGTCGCAACATACGCTAACTCTCCTGGCATCGGCGATATATCTTGTCCCGAAGTCATATTGATAATTCTGCCTGAGGTTAGATTGGATTTTTCGAATTCACGGGCAAATATCGTACACAGTAGAAACGTTGATCGCATGTTAACAGCAAAGTGATTATCTAAGAGTTCAGCGTCAAAGGACTTGTAATCGGTGTTGACACAATAAGCGGCATTATTAATCAGTATAGAGGGTTGTCCCAGTTGTTGGACTGCACTTTCATATACTTGATGAGCTGCATTACGTTCTGATAGATCGATATCGATTGAGGCACAGCGAACCCCCATATCTTCAATTTCCTTGTGAAACGCAAAGGTCCATTCAGGGTCAGCCTTATAGTGTGTGAAGAAAATATCAATATCTCTGGAAGCTAGTTTGCGACAAAAAGCACTTCCCATTTCTCTGGGACCGCTGGCACCTGTGATCATTGCTATTTTCCTCTGATTTTGAGTCATCATTCTACCTCCACTTATGAAAGTTGTTATGAAAAAATTAATTAATCTTCATCATAATAGATAATAGGGTTGATGAACATCACTTTTGTTGATTTGACCAAAGTTCTCTAATCTGCTCAATTAAGTTATTTAATGTTATTCCATCGATCTGATTGGTGAAGCTTCTCATCTCTTCCGTTTTCCCATGATAAGCAGATAAAACATACTTTTCATCCACCACATAATATGTGGCATACCTGGTAAAAGAATAACTTCCTTTTTGTTCAGGTGCTGTTCCCTTTTTTACGGAAGTGACAATGGTCATACCAGGTTTTAAGTCGGGTTCAATCCCTACGAAATCAGCGTTATAAAATAAGTCGGTGGTTTCCTCAACCACTTCTCCCACGATGATTTCTTTCACTCTAACTTTATATGAAACAAATGTGGGTTTGTATGGTTGTACACCTTGTTCTTTGTCTTTCTCGGCTAAATCACCCTCTGGTGTTCCTGGTTCCGAAGATAAAGTCGATTGGAAATTTTCGTTTTGCTTCACAACTTCAGCGATGATAACTGAATCTGATCTCTCCAAAATTTGTTCAAAAGGAACATCTATGCTTTGAGCATAATCAAAGCGACCATCGGAAAGTGGGTACTCTTGGCGAAGTTCTTTGATTCTTTCATCGCTAAGTCTCAAGCTGGATTGTTGATCCGTTGAGCACCCCAATACAACAAATGTTAAACTAAGTAATATAATTATCACTATCATTTTTTTCAATGCTCTCTCCCCCATTTCAGTACGTATAGTTGACATTATTAGATAGATTTATTTTACATATGAGGTGATTCTCGTTTGATGAATTTATATGGCGCGCAGCATCACATTCTTGTGCATTCCAATGCCATTGATGCCGAGGCACATCAACATACGTTTATCCAAGTTACGATTGCACTAGAAAATTATTTTCAGATTGAAGTTCAGGGAGAGATTATAAGTACTACCGGAATCGTGCTTGACTCCAATGTTACTCATCGTTTGCAGGGATCGGAGCAGGCCCTAGTCTTGCTTTTAATAGACAGCACCTCCAGCATCGCAGCGGCTTTCAAAAAATATATGGGCAACCAGGCATACGTTAATTTCCCTTTGGAGCTTAGTAAAGAAATCGCCGAATTTCTCAAAGCACGTTTACCGCTAATCCATGATGCAGAGACTTACCGTGTATTTTTACAACAACTCATGACTTTATTTGACCTGAACCACACGCTACCTGTAGTCACGGATTCACGAATCAAGGAACTGATTCAACATATGAAGGATTGCACGGATTCGGAGCACTCTATTCGTAATTACGCCGAGCAGTTTGGTCTTTCAAGCAGTAGGCTGTCACATCTGTTTAAAGAGAATACAGGAATATCCCTTAGTGGTTATCTCGTCTTACATAAGCTACAGAAGGCATGTTATCTGATTTTTCAAGGAACCAGTATCACGGACGCAGCCATGTTAGCTGGTTTTGATACACCCTCTCATTTTGCCAATACCAGTAAGCGATTGCTAGGAATGACCGCCAAAGATATTCGTAAAGATAGCGTGTTTTTGCAAGTTTATTCCCTGCACTGACGTTACAATGTTTGCAGGAGGTGCTCATCATAAATATGAATAACTATCTCGAGCAGACGGAATTGTTAAACTTTAATCATCCAGCCATTCAGGGTCTCATTCGCAGCCGTAAGTGGACTTCACTCCCTGTAAAGGAACAAATCCTTCACGTATACAATTACGTTCGCGACGAGATTGAATTTGGTTATAATCGCGGTGATGATATTCAAGCTTCAGAAGTGCTGCAGGACGGCTATGGACAGTGTAACACAAAAGGCATTTTATTCATGGCGTTGCTCAGAGCATTGGGTATCCCTTGCCGGATTCACGGTTTTACGATTCATAAACAATTGCAAAAAGGTGCCATGAAAAGCTGGTATTATCACCTTTCGCCGAAAGAGATTACCCATAGCTGGATTGAGGTGTTATATAACGACAGGTGGTTAAATATCGAGGGATTTATCCTGGATCTTGCTTATCTGACCAAGCTTCAACAAAAGTTTGAGCAATGTACAGGTTCATTTTGCGGGTATGGCGTGGCTACGGATGATTTTCAGAACCCCGCTATTTATTGGAATGAAAATGACACCTATGTGCAGAAAGAAGGCATCGTTCAGGATTTCGGTACGTTCGACAATCCCGATCAATTTTTTACGCTCCATCCGCAAAAGCTAAATCCAATCAAGAGAATGATATTCAGCCAAGTGGTGAGGCATTTAATGAATAGGAATGTGAGCGGCATTAGGCGGGGATGACAGGCTCGATCACTTGGAATAAAAATGGATTTCCGTTTAAATATTCTCTTATGTATGCTTGGGCATATTTTTGTTCTTCGATTAAACTGGCTGTCTCTCTTGGATCAGAGGCGTGATGGCAGTAATTTTTGATCAGGATCATAATGAAAAAACATTCCAGGTTCCGAGTATAGTCCGCTTCGAGCTTCCTAATACTCTCATAACCTTGGATAAGCATCCATCGATGCTTTGGCCAAAGCTCCAATAGGGTGCCTGCCATATCGTAGAGATAATATCCGTACCCACATCTTCCAAAATCAATCGGAGAAGGTTGATTATCGTTAAAAACCATATTATCGGTATGTAAATCAGCATGAATGAGCCCATAGGTATGTTCACTTGGACGCATCATAATGGTAAGCTGAGATACAACCTTCTCCGCTGCATCTTGATACAGCTTCCATGCCTCTCCGGATAAAAAACGTTCATGGTAACGTTCCAACTTAGCCAGTTCACGTTTAAAATTTTCTACTCCCCAAACAGGTCTTACAAAATCAGAAGGTGGATTGAAATCCTTTGCTGCTTCATGGAGCCTGCTTATTAATACACCCATATGATATGCATGACTATCCGTAAAATCCCCTGTTGCTTTTTCACCCTCGACCCACCGCATCATCGTTACATAAGGCCGTCTATATCCCATCTCTGTTTCAATCTCCAAAACATAAATACCATCACGATTTGCAATCCCTTCGGGTACTTTAAGATCTTTCGATTTGTTCAGTGCTTGTAACAGTAAAAGTTCGGAACGAATTTCTTCTTTGCTCAATCGGTCCGAATGAATACGAAGTAAATAATGGTAATCTGTACTGGTTTCAATTTTATATGTGATTGTATCAGAAAGTTGAATAAACCGGATGTTATCCCACTCTATATCATACTGTTGAATTGCTGATAATGCGACTTTCCTTGCTCTGATGAATAACGCTCGCCGTTCTTCATCCGTATCAAATCTAAAAAAATCATTCATATGTTATCCCCCTGCAGTTTTCACAAAGTAAAAATTAACTACTTTTCTTATATCTTATTGTAACGATAGTAAAAGCGTAAAAATATGTAATAGACATTTTAAACTATGTTCTACACAAAAAAGGAACGAAGCGTCATCAAGCGATGCCTCGTTCCATTTGAATCGGGTCTACTGAATAGAGAACACTTCTTTTTTCAACAATTCTTCAGGTTTCTGACCGATGGGATCGCTGTGGAAATAATCACGGATGACTCCATCCTCCAGATAGTTCGCAATAGATACCATAATCATGCCTTGATCCAAGGCCAGATAAGCTTTGGCGATTTCTTTGGTCTCCAGATTGATAGAGTCGTATAAACCATATTTACCCATCATGTTTAACTTTTTCAATGTTTTGATGTTTTTGCGTGCCTCTTCAGGCGCATAGTCCAAGGCAAGGAATGTTGCATGCGCAGTTACCGTTGCTCCGTCTTTGTAACCTGAGATGCCAAGCGGTGTCGCTGCAAACTCACTATATCCGGTAGCTGTTGCCGATGGCGAGAATCCCCAGGCAGCATACCCTTTTTCTTTGGCATA
Source organism: Paenibacillus sp. RRE4 (assembly GCF_031844205.1). Classification (NCBI taxonomy): domain Bacteria; kingdom Bacillati; phylum Bacillota; class Bacilli; order Caryophanales; family Paenibacillaceae; genus Paenibacillus; species Paenibacillus sp. RRE4. The sequence continues at coordinate 2,253,100 of NZ_JAUZUT010000001.1, read as the reverse complement.
TTCGATTTGCAGATCGACATGACGTTTATTGTTTAGACCTAACGCCTGAGTACCCAAGTCTTTTTCCTTGATCACCAGACCTGGCATAAGCCCTTCAAACATACTGCCTCCCCAGCTAGGAACGAATTTTTTACCTTGATACTCATAACTTCCTTCGAAGACATCCACGCCATCATAATTCACCGTTATACCCTGTGGAATCTGAGACTGCCAGTCCCATTCAAGAGGCATGGTTCGATACATCTTCCACCAATGCTCTTTCGGTACGTCTCCTTTACCGATGGCAATATAACTACCAACACGAGGTTCCGTATAAAAGGAGCCATAATGATGCTCGGTCAGTGCGCCTTTGGCAACGTCATAACCACCGCGGAATTGGCCGACTTCCGGATCGTATAACGTTGTATAGTTCATCTGGTTAACGAGTGTGCTGGTTTGTGCATTCAATTCCTTATAGGCTTGTCCAACGACGATTAATCCTGCGGATAACCAGCCGTTATCTACTTGTGATATAAATTGCCCCCAATCTTTTTTAACGGAACCATCGTCCGTGTTATACCAGTTATAAAAGAGTCCGTTCCACTTATCCATCTTCTCCAGCGTGTTTAACGTTATTTTCAAGCGGGATACGGCTTCTTTCTTCGAAACCAGGCCCATTTGTTCGGCAGAAACGGTACTCATCATGTACATCGCAATGTTTGTCGGTGAGGTACGCTTGGCTTCTTCCGTTCCCGTTTCCTTCATTCGAACTTCATCATACGTCAACCCGGTTTGGGGATCGGTAAAATCTTTGAAGTACTTGTTCGTTTTTTTGGCAACCGCTTTCAATTCGGGTTTGAAGCCTGGCGGCTTGCCTGAATCATGTGCAGATACGACAGGAGTGAAAGCTGTACTGGCAAACAGACAAAAAGTTAAAATGAATCCTAACCTTTTTACAATATTCATCTCTTTTCTCCCTTCAAAATAAATTCGAAACGTTTCGCATTTATGATATCATGAATGTCCATATTTGGTAAATAACAAAATGAAAGCCCTTACTTTTTAAAGTTTATTTTAGGTTTCTATTTTATTTTTCAATTCGAAACGTTTCATATAAAACATGAATTCTTAGCGCATACAGTTTCTCTCCTGCGTAACAGCTATACTTCGATCCGATTTTCGGATCAGCAAAATCTAAAAAAGCCGCTATCGTTAGCGGCTTCCATTTCACAAAATAACAGGCTTCATTCGCCCATCCGTTCCAAACTCAATCGGGTCAATACACACTTCCCGGTGGTACCCTTTCCCCTCGGAGAAACGGGATAACGGAGTGACAAAACGATGGTAAGCCACATGGTACTGGTCCGTTTCAGAATCACGGAATATACAGTGATGGCCAGTTCCGAGCATGTCTTTTTCTACATTTTTGCTTAAAACAGGGTAGTGATAGGTAACCGGGCCATAGAGGCTTTGCGACGTGCCGTAATTGACATGGTAGTCCTCACTTCCCGTATCATCACAAGACCATGTGAAATGGTACAGGCCCTCCCTCTTTAACACGGTTACGGCCTCCCTGAAATCATGCAATCCTGCAAGGTTACGCATTGTTTCTTCAACAACAGTGATCATGTCGTCACCAAGCTCAACTATAGCAGCATCTCCGTTGCCAAACAACAGATACATCTTGCCATCCTGCTCTGCGTAGATTGAAGGATCGATAGCCTGCCCCATCGTGATCTTAAGACGTCTTAATTGATCCATTGTAATCAGAGGCTGAGGCTCCGCCCGGAATGGACCTGCTGGGGAATCGGCTATAGCGACACCGATAGCACTTTCCTGATTAGGCATTTTACCGCAGAAATAATAGTAATATTTGTTGTTGCGGCTGGCAATCGCTGGTGCCCATGCATTTCCGATGGCCCAAGGCACATCATCCGTTGCCAGATCAAGAATGATTCCTTCATCTTGCCAATATTGCAGATCGCTGGAGGAAAACACCTTGAACTGCGTACCTGACCACCCGTCGAAGCCATCACTAGTTGGATACATATAGTAGCGGTCGCCAAACTTCGCCACATCAGGGTCAGCATATTGACCAGCCAGTACCTGGTGACCGTCTCCATAAGCGGCCAGCAGTCGATTACCTTCTTCCGCGGTGATTGGCAGAATGCCGCCGTGCCGCTTTTGGGTTTTTCCCATATCAAACTCATCATCTGAAGCTATTCGGAAGTTTCCGCTATCCAAATCCGTCGTTAACAGCGGTAGATAACCTTTTCCCTCGGCGAAACGATCAACAATCAGACACCACTCATTCCGGTCGTTGAATTTAAAAATCTGCGGCCCTTCTACTCCCATCAGCGCTTCCAGCACAGGCGCATGCAGCGGAGTGAATGCATCCTTATCCAGTGAGTGCCCTTTTTCAACACGAATATTCTTGGTTGTTTCATCTTTGGAGTAACGGTAATAGGAACCGGAAGAAGCTAGAATCGTTGTATCGATGATATGATTATCCCGTTCGATATACTTTTCCGATGGAGTGAATGTGCGGAAGTCTTTGGTGCGTGCGCTGTAAATTTTCTGTTTACGTTCAGATTCATCTGCATCTTGTGTGGCCGAGGCCCAGAAGACAAGAAACTCATCAGCTGCTTCATCATAGACGGCTTCAGGTGCCCACACACAGCCTGCACCCGGAGTACCAACTGTAACTGCCCATGGAGAAGACCAATCGACAAGATTACCGGACTCCCAAATGATGATATCACGACTTCCCTCGTTTACAGCAGAACCCCAGCCTTTGCCGTTTGCGATTCGCAGATCGGTTGCAATCAGATAAAACTTGTCCTCCTTACCGGAGCGAATAAGAAACGGGTCGCGTACGCCCTGTTCCCCCAGATTGGAGCGCAATACGGGCTTACCCCCGTTCAAATCCTTCCAGTGAAGGCCATCCTCGCTATATGAAAAATAAACCTGCTCCCCATCGGGCTGTTCACCGATAAAATGCACAAAAAGATATCCAGCGTAATTGGTATTTGTATTCAACAAGTTTGGTAGCCTCCTAAGTATGTATACTGAATTTGATTCAAAAGAAAGCGCTTAACCTAGTATATATCATACTTCAAATCGCTGTTTAGGTGTAGGGAAACTTCCTGCTTTTCCTCATTTACCGTTGTAGTCTCTCCAATTCCAATGGTATAACTGTATCGTTGAGCAAAAGATGAAACGGAGGCCCCCTTATGATCCAATCCATTATACATATCGCCTTGGTCGTTAACGATTATGATGAAGCGATCGAATTTTATACTCAAAAATTGAACTTCACGTTGCTTGAAGACACCTATCAACCTGAGCAGGATAAAAGATGGGTGGTGGTCGCCCCTCCTGGTTCGATTGGTACAACCATATTACTCGCTAGAGCATCAAAACCGGAACAAGAGCCTTTTATCGGTAACCAGACTGGTGGGCGTGTTTTTCTGTTCCTGAATACAGACGACTTCTGGAGAGACTACAATGACATGGTGTCCAAAGGAATTGAGTTTGTAAGAGAGCCTAAGCAACAAGACTATGGTATCGTAGCTGTATTTAAAGACCTTTATGGAAACCTGTGGGATTTGTTGCAAATGAATGAAGATCACCCCATCTCCAGACGTATGAAGTAGTGTTCAACTACAAGTAGAGATAACTTTATTCAGAATGTTTATCTTAAGCGAAAAATGAAAGTAGCCCCTTACTTCCGAGGGGCTACTTTCATTTTCAGACCATTAGATTAGTTTAGATCAAATAGCAATGCTGTAGAGTGTCTGCTTATAAATCTTTGGTTCAACTTACATTTTATTTCGATTGCTGCTTCTTTAAATTCTTCCCTTCTCCTCCTGCGCCATGGAACGAATGTAGAACGCCCCAAGTACAGAACAGAGCAAGAAAGAGAAAAATGCAATCGCTGCGGCCTGTTCGCGCTCCTGAAATACACTGAACACCTGTTGCATAGATACGCCGAGCATTTGGGGAGAGTTGGCTCCGATCAGAAACGGCGCGGTGAACGAACCGATCACGCCCATAAAGACAAAGGTGATTGCAACAAGAAACGTTTTATAGGACAGCGGGAAAATAAACCGGGTAAACAGTGTCAACCTGCCTACACCTATGTCCTTTGCACTTTCGATCACCGATGACGGGATGCCCGACAGTGCTGAACTGAGCAGCATCGTTGTAAACGGTATGTTGAACCAGAGGTTCGCAATAATAATTCCTTTTTCATCAAAAATGATGCGTGGTAACGTTACCCCCACTACTTCCAGCATACGTGACAGCCAGCCATGGTTTCCAAGCAGATTAATCAGTCCATAGGTTGCGATGACCCCCGGGATAAAAAGCGGAATCATGTACGTTTTACGAATCAGATTCACAATCGGACCTTGATTGAAACGCATGTAGATCGCCAGACTATAACTGATAAGCATAACGACGATGCAGGTTATCACTGTGATTCGCAGCGTAAAAACGATATTGTCACGCATGCCTTTATCGGTAAACAAATACATGTACCTGCTCAGATCATAACCACCTGAGTCGTTGCTCAGACTCATGATAAATGATTGAATAATGGGAATGATGACCACAATCAGCAGGATTGCGAAGGAGGGGAGTACCATCGCTATGCCTGTAATTGACTGCCTGAGTTCCTTACTCATTGGGCCGCAACGTCACTCTGCCAGCGTTTATTAATCTCTGTGCCCAGATCCCCGATGTTGAATGTGCGGAAGCCCTCAGCTACTCCGTCAAATTTGCTTTGAACTTCACTAGACATGTTAGAAAGTTCGATTCCAGGGAATCCATTCATTTTGTTTACAATCACTTCTTGTGCTTCTGGAGAAAGAACAAAATCCAGGAAAGTGTTGATCGCTGCTTTTTTGTCCGACGCTTCATTCACCATCAGGTATGTTGGCCCACCGTTAAATCCTGGCGTAATCTGTTGCATTTTGATTGTATCCGGCAGTAATCCTTCGTTTAATTGTTGCAGTACCATATCTGACCAAGCTGGAATCACGGATACTTCTCCATTCATGAGCAAGTCCAGAGTACCCTGATTTTTCTTTGGATAGATGCCCTTGCCGTATACAAATGGTCCAATTTCTTTAAGGGTATTAAAACCGGCGCTCCACTTCGCCATAACCGCTGGATCGGAGTTGTGAATGTCTTCTTCCGGCAGGTCTTTGTACACGATCGTTTGCACAAAAGAGCTTCCCGAACCGCCAGTTGAAGGGTCATTGTAGGCAAATTGCTCAGGGTTTGCTTTGATCCATGTCAAGAGTTCATCCAGTGTTTTGGGCGGATTGCTAACTTTACTGCTGTCATAAGCTAGCACCACCGCGGATGAACGATAGGGAATCGCATAATTGTTAACATCCTTCATCGTGTTTGCATTAACTTTGCTCAGATTAGGAATTTCCTTTGTATCCAATTGTGCCCATACGCCATCTTTCATCCCTTGAGAAACAGTGACGATGCTATCCTCATACAGATCGATATCTCCTGATCCTTTGCCTGCCTTCTTGGCAGCGACGATCCGGTCATATGTCGGCTCTGCTCCGGTTCCTGATGGAATGTAGACCATTTTCACGTCAATATCCGGGTGCTCTTTTTCAAACATTGGTTCGAGGGAATCCCACAGATCCTTAACATTTTGTGAGCCTGTAAAGTAGAAGTTAAAGGAAACGGGTTTGCTTGATGCCGTTGCACTGCTCTCACTTGAGGATGTCTTCGCATCACTTGCACTGTCACAACCAGCTAACAGGGACATCGATAATCCAACAACTGTCAACAATGATAAAAAGGGCTTTTTCTTCAACATATTTTTCATCCTCCTCAGTATGATTCCTCATGTGGATATGCAATCATTTTGCTGACCGAAACGTGAACGTCCTTACCTGTATGAAGCTGCTCTACTCGATCCTTGTTCAGAAAAGCACGGATGACACCTAACTGGGCCAGATCAACGGTAACTTCTGCATAATGTCCCAGGATCATGACTTGTTTGATCTTACCTGCCAAGGACGGCTGATCCCCTGCGATTAATTGCAATTGCACGTCTTCTGGACGAACGGCTGCGATCACCTGTCCATCCAGTTTTTTTTCATTCGGAAGATGGATATCTCCAATTTGAATGCTCGCCTGTGTTGCCACCCCTCTCAGGAAATTCATTTTGCCGATAAAGCTGGCAACATATAATGAAGCAGGCTCATCATAAATTCGTTGAGGCTCTGCGATTTGTTCGATACGCCCATGATTCATAACGATGATGCGGTCGGATAAGGACAAGGCCTCTTCCTGATCATGCGTGACAAATACCATCGTGAGTCCGGTTTTCATCTGAATCTCACGCAATTCTTCACGCATCTCATGCCTCAGTTTGGCATCCAATGCTGAGAATGGCTCGTCCAGTAAGAGTACCGCCGGATTAAGCAGCAAGGATCGTGCAAGAGCAACCCGTTGCTGTTGTCCCCCGGACAGCTCGGCCGGATACTTTTTGTCAAAGCCTGATAACCGAACCAGTTTGAGCGCATCCTCTACAGCGGATTGAATCTCGGCCTTGGATTTTTTACGAATCTTCAGACCGAACGCCAGATTGTCGTATACCGACATATGAGACCATAGATTATAGCTTTGGAACACCATGGAAGTTGGCCTTTTCTCAGGCGGCAGTAATATTACACTTTGCCCTTCGATCAGAATGTCGCCAGAGTCCGGTTCGAGAAATCCTCCGATGCTTCGCAGCACGGTTGTTTTACCACAGCCTGAAGGACCCAGCAGCGTAACCAGCTCTCCCTTTTGAATATCGATGTTGATCCCACTGACCCCATCACCGGTTTTATAACGTTTGGATAACGCGCGTACAGACAACTGCATCTTACTAACTGCCTCCCTTTTGCCCCGGTATCGTGACCGAAACGTTGTTATTTCATCTGAAAACCACTTGCCAGTACATCCGCGCTCACGAGTCGCTGGGCTGCCACGAGCAGAATAATGGTTGGTAGCGTCAAAATGATCGAGAATACGGCTCCAGCGCTGCTTGGGAAATCGGAAATGATTGAATACATCACAACAGGCATCGTTTTATAATCGGGGATTCCGACCAGGAATGTTCCCTGCGCTTCATCCAGTGAATTGAGAAAGGTGAAGATAGATGCAACCATGATGCCAGGCATCGCCATAGGCAGTGTGATGCTGCGGAACACTTTGAAGGGGCTCGCTCCAACATCTCGCGCGGACTCTTCCTGTGCCCGATGTACATTACGGAAGGCCGAGGTTGGAATCCAGGTCATGAACATCAGTACGTTGATCATATGGATCAGCACAACACCAAGCAGGGTATTCATCAGACCAAGCTGATAGAAAAGCACAGCGATGGATACGTATAACCCCATTTTGGGAAAGGCATGGGTCAGAAGGAACGAAAACAGAAACATACGCTTAAGCGGAAATTGCAGTCTGGCAAAAGCATATGCAGCCGGAATACAGATCACGATGGACAGCAAGGTTACGAGTGTCGCAATCAAGAAGGATAAGGAGATCGACGAGACAATATCATCCTTAGCCAGTACAAATTTCCACCATTTGAACCCCCAGATCTGAGGTAGAATGTCCGGGTAATTCCATTTTTCAGAAAATGCAAGTACCAGCAGATTAACCAGAGGCCCTGCAAAGAAAATGGCGAATAGAGTTAGTAACACGAATTCAATGATTCTCCTTGGTCCAACATGTTTCCAATACCACAACATCGCTATTCCTCCTTTCTTTTCGTTGATTGACGAATCAGTACGTGGCTTTCATACTCGGTCAAACGCGGTACATTCTCTTCCCCACGAATCAGGCGATCCAGAAGGGATACCGCATCCCGTCCAATGCCTGTAGCATCCACGCTGACGGTTGTAAGTGAAGGGTGAACCATTATCGATAACCCTGTGTTATCGTAACCCATAATTGCTGCATCTTCCGGAATTCGCATGCCACGATCTAACATGACCTTCATCGCTCCGAGTGCCAGCATATCGTTTGTACTGAAAAGAGCACTGTATTGTCCTTCGCGGAATGTTTGATAGTGTTCTTCCATCAACTGGTACCCGGATTCAAAACTCGATTCCGAGGATTGCACAATACAAACCTGTCCTTCAGATACGGATAAACCTACCCTTTGCAAACGTTGGCAAAAACCTTTCAGCCGTAACGAGTGGCTTCGATGTTCGCCTGGTCCTGCAATGATGAAGAAACGGCGGTGTCCACATGCAACCAGATGTTCTGCTGCACGTTCACCTCCTGCCTCGTCGTTGCTAACGAGATGTACAACCTCGGGATCTTCGGTAGATCCGTTAACCATGAGATATGGTATATTGAATTTTTTGACGTAATCGATTACGTTCTTCTGTAGTCTGCTCACCAGAATAAGTCCATCCACACGCTGCTCCAGCATATAGTCGGTAGAGCGTAACGACATTTCCCGATCTGTCTTCAAAAAGATTGAGTAACCCAGCGCTTCGGCGGCCATGAGAATCTCATCAATGATTCGCCCATATAGTGTGTGGGATACAATCGGTAGCCTGTCCCGAAATACGATGACACCGATGTTATACGTGCGTTTGGAAACCATGGCTCTTGCTACCGCGCTAGGTTTGTAGCGGAGCTGATCGACAGCCTGAAGTACACGCTCTCGTACATCCGGACTTGCGTACCCGTTTCCAGAGATTACACGCGATGCTGTCGATTTGGACACACCCGCCAGCTCTGCGAGTTCACGCAGACTATAGTTTAGCTTTTGATTCAACCTGCTTCTCCTCCGCTCGTTTCATCTCTTCACGCACAGTCGTCAGTTTCAGCGGATTACGCGTTGTGATCGAATCGACACCCCAGCTTGCTAGCGTACGCATATCCTCTATGTCCATGACCGTCCATACATAGACATCAAGACCGTTTGACTTCACAATATCTATAAGTTGCTCTCTCACAACCTGAAAGGGCAGGTTCAGTCCAAAGCAGTCAGCATATTTGGCCTCTTCGCACATCTGAATAATCGCATTCGTATAGTTGAGACGTTCGAGATGTTGAAGGTTTACATTCAGCAACCGGCGAATTTCAGGTGTATACTTGCCAGCTTTCAAAGCAGTGTCGTAGGAACAGCCACTTAGAAATACGTGTTCTTTCATGTTCATCTGCTCAATCAGGGCAGATACGGGCTCTAATGCACGATCCGTTTTGATATCCAAGTTCATGAGTTTACCTGCCTTGCGAATATGCACTAGCATCTCCTGAAGGGTCGGGAATGGCGTTAGACTCATGGCATTTAACTCATTGAACGAGAGCTTTTCCAGAGTGCCTTGTCTTCCATCGCCGATTTCGATCTCATCATCATGTGCCAGTACTGGGATGCCATCCCGGGTTATCCGAATATCATCTTCGTAAATATCCACCCCGAGTGCTAAGGAAGCCCGCAATGATTCAAACGAGTGATCAGCATGCCCCATGCTTCCGGTATGCGCTGTAATCAGCGGAAAGCTACTCATAACGACTCCCCTTCTTCCTCCCAATAGATCGCGTTGGTAAACGCAATTCGTACATATGCACCTTGCATCGTACCCCAGCATTCGGCTCGAATCCATCTTCGAGGTGATGCTCCATCGTTTGTGGACAACGGCATCTCCAGTTCCAGAACATGCTCATTGTGTTGCATGACGACCTCTGCCCCTTCCTCTCCCAGATTGGAGTACAGCACTAACCTTAAAGACTGCTCAGGCAAAGACCATTTCCCGGCGCGTACAGAGAAATCCAAAGCGATATGCGCCAGCAACTGCTGTGTAGTATTTAGCGTCTCAGGAAGCGGTGCCGGAATCATAGAGCCAAGCGGGTACAAGGTTTCTCCAACGCTCAGTGTCAGTGTGAGTAATGGCCCCATCGTTACAGACACTCTTCCTTCACGCAAGGAGCGAATCAAGCGATCGGTGTGATGCGAAATCATGTTTGCCTCTTCCTCAATGCCAAGGTATGTGACTGAGATGGGGTCATTGGTCTTATCCTGTGAATGCCAATCTCGCCCTGATGTGGCCGCAATGCGACATCCTTCATTCAGTTTTTGTGTCCACAAATCAAAAGCCCTATGATTATCCGTTCGAATGGAAGGAAACGTACCGGACCACACTTCGATATAATCCACACTGGACCAGTCGGTAATCTCATATTCCCAGAAACAACCTGTACAAGCCGGACTTCCGATGCGGAATGGATGTGCAATTCCAGCAATACCGCCGTGTTGATGAACGGAAGCTATCCCTTTTTCAATATGTTCCCGACTCACATCACGCCAATCTGCAAATTCATGAAGTCCAATGGTCACCATATGACCGTAGAAAGTTGTCCATTCCATACCGGGGATGATGTCTATCTCATATTTTTGCTCTATCTCATCTTTGCCGATCAGGCCAGACATCGTGTTATGGTCCGTCAAAGCGATTGCATCGAACCCGAGATTAGCAGCACCTTTAACGAGTTCCTCCAAGGTTTGACTGCCATCACTATGCAACGTATGGGTATGCAGTTCACAAGCAAGCCATCTCATAGGTTGTCCTCCTCGGATGTCCAGATTTGCATCTGATACGTACACTCTTCTGTGACAATACAATGCACGCTCAATATGATCGTCCAGATCCCCGCAGGAAGTTCACCCGGCATCAGTCCGGGGGAAGCATCCATTTTACTTATGTAAAGTTCCTGAATCGGCTCATGGCGATGACATGCTCCTCTATATCGACTGGTATCATCCAGTGAGAGTGTAATCAGATTTTTTAACGGAAGGTGATGAGTTGCATTGGCAATGGCGTATTCCTGGTGTTCGGGTAAAATGTACAGATCGTAACTTTCCTTAAGCATCTCTATGGATCTATCCTGATCTTCAAGGCTTTTGGGTCCATATTGTAAACGCATGTGGAGCTTCGCACTTCCGGCTTCAACGGCAAATGGCATGCATATATGTGTCTTTGAATCATGGGGAGTGAGACTTCCTTGCAGATCCAGCACCTTCATTTGAATCACACCGCCCTTCAGCGTGTTATAAAAAATGAAATGATTGTTCAGTGTGGGACCGTTCCCACATCCACTTCTTATGTTAAGGTGAGATTATCAGCCCTGTTTCAGGCACATGTTAATATTCTGTAAAGCACAAAAAGGCCTATCTTCTATTAAAAGAAGTCAGGCCTTCTTCGTGTCGATCTCCCTCAATTGTTTTCGCATTGGCAGAGAAGATTTCTGTATTTTTCCAAATAATCATTTGTTTTATAAGGGTTCAGTAACATATCCCTACGCGTGCATTTATAAACTGGCGGTCGCCAAGTTGACGATAGGTGAACTCAGCGGTATCGCCAACGGTAATTTCTGTGCCGCCTTCAGGTAAAACGTCACGCTCTATTCTGTAGTTGCCGCGTACCTCCCCATCTGGCAAATACGTTGGGCATACAATCGTCCACTCCAGGGTGGATTCTTTAAGCAATGTGTACACTTGTTCATGTTCCTCGGCAGCCCTAGTTGATTTACGTCTCGATTCGCTCGACTGATATCGAAGTTTCCCAGGCTCGGTTCTGCTTTGCAGAATACCGGCTGTTCCTACAGTGATGATTCGTTGTATGTCCTCGTGAAACATGGCATTGATGAGTAACGGCATGCTTTGGGACAGTGTGGTTGTTCCATCCGTGTTCAGCGCGCTGATCACCGCATTCGTTCCTTCTATGGCACGCAAAAGATCATGGGATTCCAGCACATTACCTTGAACAATGGTTAAGCGATCATGTTTTGTGTCTATTTTATCTGGAGTGCGAACCAAAGCCGTTACTTGGTGACCGTCCTGAAGCGCATATTTAACGATATGGCTTCCGACGCGTCCAGTAGCTCCGAGCACTAAAATATGCATATTGTATGTAACCTCCTGATTTTGTTTGTGTGTTCATTGTGGGTTATACCGGCATTAGCCCGTAAAACAATAGAATAACAAAAAAAGCGTTATACGGGTACTTTAAGTACGCCGCATAACGCGGTTGCTTCAAGGTGTAATGATCTTTTTTCCGAACTCTTTGATCTTCTCGGCAATCTCCTTGGGATGGGAGCGATACAAGTAATGTCCCGCCTCCAGTAAAACCATTTCTCCCTGTTCAATGTTCGCCATCTGTTTCTCATGCTCTGTAACCCATTCTTTCACGACAGGGTGATTTTTCTGTACAAAGAAAAGAACCGGCAAATCTGAAGGCCAAGTAAGCTGTTTCGCCTCCTGGAAGTTGGAATACATGCTTACGGCCTCGTTTAATTGGGTGTTGTTATACATATTTTTTCGTATTAAAATGTTCAATTGCTCTCTGGTATCGTCGTCATAAGAAAGTCCTTCATACGGGTCATCAGTCAGCTTTAACTGCACACGGGCAAAACCAAGGTTACGGAACCATTTAATTGGTTCGATGTCGGATGCTTCAACCTTTTGCTCGCTAAGAGACGGAACACTATGGTCTAACCCAATGAACGCCTGTACCTCCTCTGCATATCGGTTCACATAGTCGAGACTGTAGAGACCTGAGATCGAATGCGCCATCAGCATATAACGTTTGATACCCAGACTTTGCAAGGCACTATGGATCTCCTGCGTGATATTAGCCGAACTACGTTCCTTGTCTGTCTGCTCGCTTAATCCGTAACCCAAAGGTTCAACAACTACGACCTTAAAATGAGGACTGAGTTCGGAGATAAGCGGCTTAAAATCAAGCGCAGGAGAAGCTGTTCCGAACCCAGGTAAGATAACTATCGTTTCTTTCCCTTCACCCTGCGTGAATACGTTCATTCGTTTTCCGTCGACAGATACCTGCTGCCCGTAGTGCTCCAGTCGCTTTTGTTCAGAATGACTGCTGACTTGGTTCACCGTGTATACCGTCGCGATGAAAAGCAAGATGACGATAAGTATAGAGACGATGACTTTTAGCAAAAGTTTAAGCACTCGCTTGGCTTTGGAATCATGGCTTGCTTTTGTTTTTTTTGAATCTGAATGATTTGGTTGAATCAACACTTCCAGCTCCTTTATGTCATGTTTCCTCCTGGGGTGGGTCTTGTTTTACTGCAAATCAAGTGTACTTAACTTCGATGTCCCTGGAATGAATGCAATATGAACGGACCATGAACGAACACTATAAACCTTCCTTCAAACCTTCTTCAATCTTCCTTCTACCTTATTTTAAATGTAAAAAAACACCTTCAGTCATGATATCCCTTAACGTAAGGGACTACCTGTTGCTGAAGGTGTGTATGTGATTATAATCGTTAAACTGTCGTTCGTCTCATGTGAGTTTTAAAATAATTTCTCCAGATAGTCAACCAGCTTCTGACGAAATTCAGTTTCCGAGCAACCCAAAATTCCTTTAAAATCCTGCGGCTCACGGATCAATTGATTCAAAGACTCTATACCGTACTTAGCTAGGACAAACTCGACAAATAGATAGGAGAATTGAAATCCTTTCTTGGTTTCAAAATCCCATGTATCATCGTCTAATTGAGCAAAAGTGGGGATCGAATTCGTACGAATGGCCTCTTTCGTCGAATTTTCAAGAAAATCCGGCGTCATCAGTTTTGCTTCGTATCCGCCGATTCCTTGTCTAATCCATTTGGGAGCTTTAGAATTAATCTCCTCAATCAGCCACATCGAGAACAAGTGAATCGTACCTTTAATAATAGACTCGTAGGTATGATCCGGTCCGGGATTAAGTGGTGATACGATCTTAAGAATATTTTCTTCATACGTACCCGTGAACCAATTAGGCGCATACTCTTCCCCCACAGCCCGATGAAACGTTGGCAGATCTGGATACATTTCAATGATGACTTTACGTTTGGGCTGGTAATTGTATTTGGTCGCAAGTCGTTCGACATTTCCGCTTAGCTCCGTAAAGAGATCGTGATTTGCTTTTTTGAGACGGTTGTCCGAATGTTTCGAACTTCCTTTGTTTTCTATAGAAATCAATTGTTCAATCGTCATGATGGCCATGTTCCCCCATTCTTTTAATTCATGCTTCAGCTTTCCAAGAGCGCGGTATAACCGGTTCTTCACTGCGCTCTCACGCATGCCAACCATACTCGCAATCTCGGGTAGCGTACAATCTGCGAAAAAACGTAACGCAATGATCTCCTGATTTTTCTCATCCAGCGTCTGGAGTGCCGCTCCTATGTCAATTCGAAAGTCAACATACTTTGTAAATTCAAGAATGATGGATTGGGATTCTAATTGTGTAAAATCAAGCGGTGTTTCCTTCTGACGTGACAATCTGCGATATTCATTTTTTAACGTATTCTGGGCAATCTTGAAAATCCATGTGAACATATGCGCGTTCCCTCTAAAACGATGCATGTTCTCCGATGCTTTCATAAATACCTGTTGGGTAAGGTCGTCTGCAACCGCGGCATTTAATTTCAATAAAAAGTAACTACGGATGCGGTCACGATATAATCCATAGATGTGTTCAAATCGGGTATTGTTGTCCTGTTCATCCGGATAAACAGGTGTGAAGTCTGTGTCATGAGCTCCTGACATGGTGCGAACCTCCTCTTGATTTACAATGAATTAGACACCGCAGCACAACGAATAGCCACAAGTAAGCTGAAAAAATATGTATACTTCCTATATTCTCACGATCTGCTCTAGAACCGCTTAACATCCATACCATGCAATAACGCTATTATTGTACTTCTCAATCCTTCCAGCAGGTCAAAAAAGTGCAACACAGTTCAAATAAGTGCAAGATCCATACACACTTTTTATCCCAATCGCCTGACTATCTTCCTCTAAAGTAAAAAATCGTACAGATTCTGGTCAATAACGTTTATATCCCCTCTTCTTATTCTCCATTACAATATCTTCAAGTACTACATTCCTAAATATGACTTGAACTTGAGGGGGAACGTGAATGAACCAGAAGATGAAGCTTCTAATCATGTCAGTGAGTATGTCTGCTCTGCTGATCACAGCTTGTAGTGACACGGGAAAAGGTAAAACACAGACCGACGCGGACGATGATGGCACAGGTGCAGTCACCATTCATACGGTCACATCGGAGTACAGTTCAGCGAAATATCCAAAGGGCGATGATATCACCAATAATGTCTGGACTCGCCGGTATAAAGAGAAGTTAAACATTAACGTCAAGACGGACTGGGTCAGTGATGAATATGAAACAAAACTCAATCTCGCGATTTCTTCCAATGAATTACCTGACGTTTTCCGGGTGAATCCTTCTCAGCTGCGCCAGTTGGTTGAGGCCGGTATGGTAATGGATTTGACTGAAGCCTTCGAACAGCATGCCTCGGAACGTCTGAAAGGTTATATGAAAGCGGATGCAGACAGCTACGAATCAGGCAAAAAAGACGGTAAGCTCTACGGTATACCGCAGATGCACTGGGGATTAATTGAACAGCCGGACTTTATCTGGATCCGGAACGACTGGAAAGAAGAACTTAAACTGCAAGATCCGAAATCCGTTGAAGATATCAAAAACATGGCACTCAAATTTATGGAAAAACACGGGGGATACGGCATCGCTGTGGATCAATCTCTGGACTACCTCAACCTGCTAGCTATTGCTTGGGACGCACATCCCGACATGTGGATTGAGGACAGCTCGGGAAAACTTACTTATGGCTCCATTCAACCCGAGATGAAAAACGCGCTTGCCGCGTGGGCGGAATGGTATAAATTAGGCATTATTGATCCGGAATTCGCGATTAAAGACTTCAACGCGATGAATGCCGACATCGTTGCCGGTAAAGTGGGCATCCAGCCTTACTATCAGTGGTGGGGATATAATCCGGGCGTAGATACCATTGCCAATCTGGGCAAAGATGCCATTTTTTATCCATATCTCATTCCAACCGTAGATGGTAAGGAAGCAAAACAGTCCATCTTTTTTGCCAACAACAATTACATTGTTATGAAAAAGGATGCCGCCAATCCGCAAGCAGTGATCGAAATCCTGAATGATTATGCCTACATCGTGGATGAAGGCAACGGCAAGGAAAAACCGGAGACACTGTCTGCCCTGCTCGACAATGATATTGCCCACGTGGTTGGCGCGTTCCGTGTACTTAATCCGAATTCGGACTACGAACAGTTTGAGGCTGTGTCCAAAGCTCTTGAAACGAAGGATACAAGCGGACTAACGACTTCAGGAATGTGGCAGAAATACAACAATAGCGTGGAGTTTATCAAAAATGCCACACCGGGAGCAACCGGGGACTATTTGCAACAGGGAGCTCCGAAAAATGCGTATGGTCTGGCCAAAAAAGTGCTTGATAGCAACAACTATATCAAAACCGCGCTATGGGGTGTTACGCCTGAAGCTCTCTCCAGTTACGGCACAACGCTGGATGACATTCTGACCGAAGGATTTACCAAAATCATTATGGGCAGTGAAAGCATCGATTACTTTGACGTGGTCGTACAGAACTGGCGAGCAGCTGGCGGAGACAATGCCATTGAAGCAGTCAACGAAGCTTATGGGAAATAAAGCATTTGCGGTGTGAAGCTGGAGGGGGTGAGCCCGTTCTCATCCCCTCTTTTCTGATAACTGAACGGAGGAAAAACCATGCTGAAAAAATGGAAGCAGCAAAGTCCTTACCATCTCATGTTGATCCCCAGCGTTGTGCTGGTGTTTATTTTTAGCTACATCCCGTTCTATGGACTCATTATTGCGTTTCAAAAATATAACCCCGGTCTCGGCTTTAACTCGCCGTGGGTTGGATGGGACAATTTCACGCATGTATTCAATCAGCCTAACTTTGTGAGAACGATCTGGAACACTCTCTACATGTCCATATTTAAAATGCTTGGTGGCATTATCGTGCCTGTTGTTTTCGCACTGCTGCTGAACGAAGTCCTGCACAACGGGATTAAACGCACATTCCAGACCCTCGTATATATACCGAATTTCCTATCTTGGGTTATTATGGCGGGCATCATGCTGGATATTCTGAGTGCGGATGGCATTGTGAATACGTTTCTGAGTTTGTTCGGCGTCAAACCGATCTCTTTTCTCGGTACCCCTTCGATCTTCCCATGGACGATGATCGTGAGTGACATCTGGAAGGGGTTCGGTTTCGGAACGGTCGTTTATCTGGCGGCTTTAACCAGCATTGACCCCGGACTATATGAAGCCGCTGTGATCGATGGAGCCAAGCGCTGGAAGCAAACGCTCTATATCACCCTGCCGCTCCTGATGCCAACGATTGTTTTGATGTCAGTGCTTTCCCTTGGAAACGTGTTAAATGCCGGTTTCGACCAGATTTACAACCTCTATTCTCCTGTCGTGTATCAGACCGGTGATATTATCGATACTTATGTGTACCGTCTAGGGATACAGCAGGCCCAATATTCCATTGCGACCGCCGTTGGATTATTCAAATCCGTAATCTCCTGCATTCTAGTAGCCGTCTCTTACATTCTAGCTTACCGCGTGGCGGGATACCGTATCTTCTAAGGAGGGCATATTCGCATGATCTATGATAAAAGTATAAGCAGACGCGTGTTTCTTATTATAAATTACACCATCCTGCTAACCATCTCGCTACTCTGTGTGTTGCCATTTGTGAATTTGCTCGCCGTGTCCTTCAGCAGCAGTTCGGCGGTATCGGCTGGTAGTGTTACCTTCTGGCCTGTCGAGTTCACTACCAAGGCGTATGAGTTTGCTCTTTCTGGTGGCGCGTTTTATTCTTCGCTATGGGTTGCCATCCAGCGAACGGTTCTGGGTACACTTGTGAATCTGGTGTTGATTGTGCTCACAGCCTACCCTCTATCCAAAACCAAACAGAAAGTGATGGGGCGCAACGTTTACATGGGATTTTTTATCGTTACGATGCTGTTTAGCGGCGGCTTGATCCCGACGTATCTGGTTGTGGTGAAAATGGGACTGATTGATTCCATCTGGTCTCTGATTTTGCCAGGAGCGCTTCCCGTATTCAGCATGATTATTCTGATGAACTTTATTCGTGGACTTCCTGAAGAGATCGAAGAATCAGCCATTATTGACGGCGCAGGCCCTCTGCAGGTATTGATTCGCATCATGCTGCCACTTCTCAAACCTGCGCTCGCCACGGTTGGGTTGTTCAGCATTGTGGGTCATTGGAACTCCTGGTTCGACGGTATTATTTATATGAATAATCCAGCCAATTACCCGTTACAGAGCTATTTGCAGACGCTGCTTCAAAGCTTTGAGCAGATGATGCTGAAATCCGGATCGGATTACACGCAACTTCTATCCATGATGAATGCCAGAACAGGTCGTGCAGCTCAGATGTTCCTTGGTGCGATACCGATTCTGCTGATCTATCCGTTCTTGCAAAAGTATTTTACTAAAGGATTGGTACTCGGCAGTGTTAAAGGTTAAAGTGACATAAAGGGCGACTTCATATGCGTCTGTCTAACCCACATTCACTTGTTATCTGGCAAACAGGAGATCGCCGGAAGCAGAATCGCAAACGTTGTCCCTTTGCCGATTTCACTTTTCACCTGTATCCCATATGGCTCGCCGAAGTGAAGTTGAATACGCCGTTGTACATTATAGAGGCCTATCCCACGGCCTCCATTTCCTGTTTCATGCTTTTCCTCCATCAAGCTTCGTACCGTACTCTGATCCATGCCGGTTCCATTATCACAAACTTCAATGCAGATATTTTCCTCCCGAGGCCCGATTCGAATCGTGATCACCCCATCCTCTTCAATCTCGGCCAGACCGTGAAAGAAGGCGTTCTCGACGATGGGTTGCAGGATCATTTTAGGCATCGCATAATGTATCAGTTTCTCATCTATCTCATATTTCATATGAATACTGCCGTAATATCGGACATTTTGGATGGTCACGTAATGTGCAATGTGATTCAATTCTTCACGAATCATCACGAGACTTCCATCAGACTTGGTGGCATATCGGAGCATAGAGATCAGTGCATCGGTCATTTCTACAATTTTGTCGGCTTGTTGCATGGAAGCGATCCATTTCACGGAACCTAAAGTATTATACAGAAAGTGTGGGTTAATCTGATCATGCAGTGCACGCATCTCGGCGGCGGCCTTCTCGATCTCTTCCTGCTGCATGCGTTCCACCATTCGTTTCAATTCATGGGACATTCGGTTGAATCTGGTGGATAAATGACCAATCTCATCCCGGGATCGGATATCCTGCACCTGTTCAAACTGCCCCTTTTCGACGAGCCGGATATTGTTCAACAGCTTTTTGATGGGACGCGTAATGACATGGGACAGGAATATAGAGATGACAGCAGCAAAAAGTGACATGACGATCGCTAGCGTTACGAGGTTTTTACCTAGTATTCTACCATCGGCAGTTAGCTCTTCCAGCGGCATGTAGACATATGTAGTCCATTTCTGCTGACTAAGCGGACTCTTTACCACGACATTGGTTGCCTCGGATGGACGAACGTTATCCCGAAACAAGGTGCCGATTAACTGGTCGTTGACGTTGTAAACGATTTTTTCGTCCTCATCAATGATCATGAATCTGGATCGAAGTCCTTCCTGCAAGTTACGATTGACGATTTCGATAAATTTAATATCGATGCTAACGACCATCACACCCAGTAATTTGCCGTTGGTTACATCATGAATTTTTCGTGCATGGGACACGGCCAGTACTTTATTTTCGAGTTGCTTGTCAACCCGGGTTGTTAACGTGATCGTACGCTCGTCCTCATGCATAAACTTCTTGAACCACAGCTCATTTCTCACATTGAAGGCCTTGTCAATCGGTTGATGTGGACTTACAAACAGGTCTTGCCCCCCGTTCATATTGTAGAGATAAATGGAAAATACACGATCCTTCATCATGATGTAATTCATTAATATGTTATATGCCGCGATTTCGGTTTCTTCATTACTTACACGCAGGAAATCCTGGATCGGAAAACTGCCTTCATGGGTAGCGGATAAACTGTCACTGAGTCCGTTGCTGGCGAGCAAGGTGATTTTTTCGATTTCTTTCAAAAACTCGTCGATGCGAATGTTCGTCTGTTTGGTCAAATCACTGAGTAGTGTATTGTAATTCTGTGATAATAACCGCTCAGAAGAATAGTACGAATTAATGGTCATCACGAACACAGGAAAAATAATGACGATCATGCAGATCACCATAATCTTGTATTTAATCTGAAAAGGCCGCTTATATTTCATCCATCACACCTCTATTTCCGAATGGCATGCACATGCTGCTGTTCCCGATATTCCTCTGGCGTAAGCCCTGTGTTCTTTTTGAAAATCTTACTGAAATACGTGTAGTTGTGATACCCGACTTTATCGGCAATCTCATATATTTTCAGCTCTTTGCTGAGCAGATAAGCCTTCGCATGATCAATCCGAACCCGGGTCAGATACGAGATGAAATTTTCCTGCTTTTCCTGCTTGAACAAACGACTTAAATAGGACGGATTCACGTTGATCTGACTGGCTACACTTTGCAGTGAAAGATCCTCTGCATAATAACTGTTGATGATGTCTATAGCGAGGTCTGTGTATTTGAGTTCGTGTGTGACCTGGGAGCTGGCGCTAAATGTCGTCGTGATATAAGTCAGCACATTCTGATGGATGTCCTCCCAATGCTCCCCGTTCAGGACAATCTCATAGGGGGATTTGTCAGTTACTGAGAGCTTGCTGCGTGATGTGCTGTTCAGCAAATGGGCGTGCATCGTTTCGAGCAGCGTAATGTACTGTTTGCGGATACTGTTCTCGTCCGCCCTTACGGTCTTCAGGCGAATGTAGATTTCTTCAAGAAATTGCCGGACTTTCTCCTTGTTTTTGCTCATACAAATTTTCATGAAATGTTGTTCTTGCTGAGGACTCAGCAGATGTTCAACGTCTTCCCTGCCCGGGGATTTACGTACCTCCTCAACATACAGGATCTGGCTTTCACCAGTAAAAAAACGTTCTTTAAGCGCAAATTCTGCCTCCTGACAAGCCTTCCGCAACGACACAAAACCGAAACAAATCGAAGATACTCCTGCCGTAAGTGAAAGATTCATAAAATCCTTAAGAGAAGTGAGCACTTTACGAATAAGCTTGTTCAGGTCAGCATGTGCATCCTGGTCAGATCGTACGTTAACCACTACCCAGTATTCAGACGAGCTTTCCACAAAAATCTCCTTTGCCCACCGGGATGGAATGACCTCTTCCATAATGTTGAGTATCGAGAAGCGGAGCAACTTTTCCCCTTTTTCAATATACTTGCATTTGACCTTCTCATAATGATTAACGATGAATTTGATGACGACCAGCTGGTCTGACTGGATACGAAAATGGAGTTCTTCTGCTTTGGTAAGCAATTCATTTCCATGGGTGAATCCGCTTACAATATCTTCGAAAAAACTATCCTTCAAATAACGAATACTCTTGGAATAATTGGAGGATACATAGGGGAAGGTGTTTAATTGATGCTGTTCACTTTGCAACTTCTCTCGTATATTCTTCAAAAGCTGGATGAGCGACTGCTCATTAACTTCGCTTTTAATCAAGTAATCGGTGGCACCAAACTTTAAAGCATTTTTCACATAATCTAATTCATCAAAATTGCTCAGAATGACGAATTTACAGCTTTTTAACGAGGGGGATAGCTGCTTAATTAACGCTAATCCATCCATTACGGGCATTCTGATGTCTGTAATGATCAAGTCTGGCATCTTTTCTAGTGCAAGCTCCAATGCTTCTTTTCCATTACTGGCCTCAGCCGTCACACAGAAGCCATAATCTTCCCAATTCAGCATGGAACGGATGCCAACCCGCATGAGCAGTTCATCCTCAACAATCATCAGTTTATACATGGAAGTCCTCCAAAGTTGATTATTTATACACGATCTACCCCTAAAGATTAGAGGCAGGTGTATTCTATCTTGTACTTTATTCGGACTGTATGCATGAAATCCCCTTAAAAGGTTAGAAAATGATCAAAAACAATCAAAATAAACTTCAAATTAGATAACAGATAAAAGACCGCCAAAGTTGGCGGTCTGCATGGTACGCATTATTGCTCTCTAGGAATGTCGAGATCACATGAATACATGCTGAGGAAGGTAGTTTGCATTTCTACAACCATTAGGTCATAGCCGAGCTTCTGCCCTTTAATCGTTCGATATTAATATGGATATAGCACATTTGGATTCCATGTATACAACAAGGCTCTCTTGAACTTGCATTTCAATCTTAACCTGTTTACCTTCTTCCTCATCGTTAAACAGTACTAATGCCGTGCTTCCGTCCATGTTGCGAAAAGCTACTGTGCATATAGAAGCGTCGCTGGACACCGATTGGATTTGAACCGCTTTAGGTCGAATCAAAGCACTGAAATGAGCTAGCGCGTAATAATCCAGCGTGTAGACAAGCTCTCCCGTCTGCTGGTTAATCTGCACAATTCCACGGCACGTGCTCTGCCCAAAACCCGGCACCGTAGGGCCATTATGTTCATCCAGTGCCATATTCCATAGAACGAGTGACTTGCTATAGTTTCGCAAAATCTGAATGCCCGTTCGAATCACATTGGAGAATGCTTGTTCAAAGGGTGGAATCCACTCCCCTCCAGAACCTTCAGTGAAATGCACTTCTTTTCCCGCAAAAGCTTCGTATACTTTGGATTGGGCTGACGCATCTCCCCCGTACCAATGCCATGCCACTCCATCCACCGCTTCTCCTGCCTGCTCCAAAACGGTCAGTGGGTAATCCGGACGATCCCAGTTGTGATCATAACACAGGATTTTGGTGTCAAGATTGTTGCGTACAAAAGCTGGCTTGAGATGATGGACAATGAAATCTGTTTGCGCCTCAGCGGGCATCAGCATACCCGGATAATGTCCCGGCTCATATAAAGCCTCATTCTGCGGGGTGATTGCATAGATCGGCAGACCATGAGCTGCATATGACTGAATATATTTTACAAAATACGCTGCATATGCCGAATACCACTCAGGTTTGAGCTGGCCTGTAATCATGGAACCGCTTGTTTTCATCCAGCCGGGTGCGCTCCACGGCGAAGCGAACAGCTTCAGATCGGAATTCAGTGCAAGAGCCTGCCGGGTTAACGGAATAATATCCGCTTCATCATGTGCAATGCTGAATGTGGTTAATTCCGGGTCTGTCTGATGGTCGGGCAGATCGTTATAACTGTATACCGTGCGGGCATAATCCGAAGCGCCCATCGGGTTGCGAATCACCGACAAGCCGATCCCTTCTGTCGGATGGAAGAGCCGTGTCATCACTTCAACCCGCTGTTCATCCGTTATTTTTTGATTCATCAGATATGCCGCAGCATCTGTAAATGACGCTCCAAACCCGTCCATCTCCTGGTACGTTTGACGATCATTCAACTGTACGGTTGCAGCCATCGAATCAGCGTCCATGGACTTGATCGGATTGTATTCCTCGGGGGGAACGAGACGAAACAGGTCATTTTCCCCCGTAGTTTTGAACATTTTAAATGTTGTCATTGCGAAGCCTCCTCATTATTGCATGCCTAATTTCTCTTTATTTTGCTTCATCTTCTCGCTGCGGATTTTCACAATGTCGGGCCAGCGGTTTTCCTCCAGGAACGATTGATATGCGGCCAGAGCATTGTCAAACGAGGCATCATCCTTCGAACGCAGCATGCTTACCAGTGTTGAGTTCCATTTGGTGTTAATGGCGGACAAGGCGCGAGCTTCCGGCGTGCCCAGGTTTGGATTGATATTTTCCAGAATAAAATGAGGTGCCAGTTTGCCTTTGCCCCATGCTTGCATTTGTTTAATGGCCTCAGGAAAGGCATCGGCACTCAGCGCCTTATGACGGTCATGACCGAAGAACATAAATTCACCCAGGCGATAGTCCTTCTTGAATTGATCCGCATTATGCAATTGCATGTCCTTCACTGCCGGAAGCAATTCCACCGTACCGTCAGCTTTTTTCTTAAATGTCTCTCCTTCAACACCATAGTTCATCAGCATTTGGCCTTCTTCACTCAGCAAATACGTGAAAATCTGCATCGCTTTAGCCGGGTCTTTGGCATCCTTGGAGATGAAATTAATCATCCAGCCTGTAATACCGGATTGATTCAGTATGGGTGCGTTGCCCTTGGTACTTTGCGGCCCATCAATGGCGATGTACTCCTTGCCTTCGTTATCACTCATGTAAATCTGAAGATTTCCGCCCTGCTGAGGTGTTCCGTCGAGCAGTATCGCCGCGTATTTACCGGATTTCACCTTTTCTTCAAAGGCTGTACCGTCATCCGCAAAACTGTCATCACTAATATTGCCGTCTCTATACACAGCGTTTAATGTTTTTAGCCAAGTCAGGTAATCTTCGTCCAGATTGCGGTCATAAAACTCTCCGTTTTCTGTCTCCAGGGGTACGCCGATAAAATCCTGTAACGCATCGCCAAGTGAACCTGTGCCTCCACCGATAGCGTTGAAGCCAAACGGAATGAGCGATGGGAACTTTTCTTTGATCTGTTTCATCGCATTCTGGAATTGTTCCGGTGTTCCCATGACTGGACTGCCTAATGCTTCATATACATCCTTGCGGATGATAAAGGCGGTCTTGGCCGGAATGTTACCGCTATCATAATCTGCTTGTGTGTTGGAATAATTCGGATAACCGTAGGTCTTGCCATCCGCTTGCTGGAACCACTTTAGCGTGTCCGCAGCCGCGACCTTGTTGAAATACGGATCGTATTTCTCAGCCAAATCATTCAGAGGTATGGCCCAGGTGGATGCTTTGCTCACGACTTGTGAATTGGAATCGAACACCGTCAGCAGGTCAGGCATATCTCCGCCAGCGAAAAAGGTATTTAATTTGGTATCATCGCCTGTAATGAATTTAATGTTAATGTTCAAGTCTTCCTTAATCTTTTTAGTGACGATATCTTTGCCAAAATCGGTATTCCACCAGTCGGCATTGACGTACCAGGTCAGATCGGTCACTTCTTCCTTTTTATCGAGCTGCCAAGCTGATTTCTCCGGATCAACCGTATAGCGATTCTCAATGGATACCCAGTTTGCTTCACTCGATCCATCGGAACTACTGCTACATCCCGTGATCATTAAAACAGCTGTCAGTAGTGCTACACATCCTTTAACCCCTCTTTTGCCCAGTACCCGGTGAATAGTAAACATGTGTTTTCCCCCTCGTATTCGAATATAAATCGTTGATATAAATCGTTGATGTAAGTCTATTGTTTTATTCTTTAACAGCTCCAAGCATCATTCCTGAAATGAAATATCGTTGCAACAAAGGATAGATCAGTACAATTGGCAATGTCGTAATGACGATGGTGGCAAGCTGTACGCCTTTGGTTGTTGTTTCAATCACGACAGACCCTCCAACGTTCTGCATGGACTGTGTCTGGGATTGCACAATTATTTCATATAACATCATCTGTAACGGGTACAGCGATTGGTCTGTGATATAAAGTTTGGTCGTCATAAAGTCGTTCCACTGTCCTACCCCGTTAAACAAAGCGATGGTTGCCATTGCCGGCATGGATAGCGGGATAAAGATTTTGAGAAAGATATGCCAGTCTCCGGCCCCATCCATCTTCGCCGATTCTTCCAGTGAATCCGGTACATTACGGAAGAAATTCATCAGGATGACGACATCGAAGAAGCTGAACAAAGCCGGAATAATATACACCCAGAAGCTGTTCAGAAGACCTAGTGCCTTGATGAGCAAAAAGGTTGGAATCATGCCGCCGGAGAAAAACATGGTAATTACACCCATGGCTACATACAATTTGCGTCCTCTCAGGTACTTCTTGCTGAGT
Organism: Paenibacillus sp. RRE4; assembly: GCF_031844205.1. Classification (NCBI taxonomy): domain Bacteria; kingdom Bacillati; phylum Bacillota; class Bacilli; order Caryophanales; family Paenibacillaceae; genus Paenibacillus; species Paenibacillus sp. RRE4. The sequence continues at coordinate 2,227,280 of NZ_JAUZUT010000001.1, read as the reverse complement.
GCGTATCCGACCATGGCGCAGAAGAATACATGTGTCACGACACCGATTATGGTTTTGGACACAGAGATGAAGAACGCCTGCCAGATGTTTGAATCATTAAACACCGCTCGGTAATTTTCCAGCGAGAATTCGGGTGACCAGAAGATGAATCCACCTTCTGCCAGTGCTTTGCCTGAACTAAAGGACGAGATGATGACATTCCAGAGTGGAACGATAATGACGATGGTACAGATCATTAGAAAAATAATATTGAGCGTATCAAAAATCCGGCTGTCCAGATCTTCTTTGGCCGCTTTTCCGTTCATGAGGAAACCTCCTTCTACAGCACAGACTGGTTGTCATTGAGCTTGCTTGTGATTTTGTTTGCAGTGACGAGAAGTATTACAGAAATAATGGAAACACCTAGCCCCACAGCAGTTGCATACGAGAAGTCACCCTGAGACATCCCCATTCGATAGACATAGGAATTAATGACTTCGGCCTTTTCGCGGTTCTGTGAGTTCATGAGTACCAGCGTTTGGTCCAGATTCGAACCCAGCAATCCGCTGACCGTCAGGATCAGATTCAAGCTGATAATGGACTTCATGTTAGGCAAGGTGATGTTCCAGATCTGACGCATTCGGCTGGCTCCATCGATTTTGGCGGCCTCGTAATAGGTAGGATCGATCTTGGACATAATTGCGAGATACAAAATGGTGCCCCAGCCAGCTTCCTTCCAGATATCCGATAATGTGGCGATCCACCAGTACTTGCCTGCGTCCAGCAATATGTTCTGAGGCTGTGATATGACGCCAAGACCGAGCAGTAGTTCATTGAACAAGCCGGTTGTGGAGAACCAGGTGATAAGCATACCGCCCAGCACGATCCATGAGAGAAAGTGAGGTAAATATGAAACCGTTTGCACGAATTTCTTGAATCGTCCGCTGTTCAGCTCGTAAATCATAATGGCCAGAATAATCGGAATGACAAATCCAATCCCGAGTTTCAGAAAGCTAATGCCAAGCGTATTCACAACAGCATCCCAGAAGTATTTGTCTGACATGATGATTCTGAAGTTATCCAGCCCCACCCAAGGGGCACTGGACAGTGTATCAATGACGGTATAATTTTTGAACGCGATCGTTAATCCGTAGATCGGTATGTAACAGAAAACAATCATGAATAGAATGCCGGGTAGAACCATGGACTGGATCTCCCATTGTCTGGCAAAATCGACCCAGAACGTATTAAAGCGTTGCTTGAAATGTTTTTTGCCACCGGGTTTAAGAGGTTGCTGCTGTCTGTCTGCTGTAGTCGTCAAGTGACTCATCCTTCGTTGCTCCCCTCTGTATGTGTCGATAGATGCATGTATTCCGTTTTATAAAAACGTTTTTATTTTATCCAAAAAAACTCCCTTCTCTGTAATATAAAATGAAAAATGGACCCGATGAGCCTCTTACCCGTTATTTACGGCCCTCTCTCCTGTTGATTCTCACATGGCTTGAGCCTCGTACAATTAGTTCTCCTGACAGCTTTTGCGCTAACCCTTGCTCCTGTCCCTTGATCATATTGACCAATTGTGTGACAGCTAGAATGCCTTGTCTTGCAATTTGGTTACGAACGGTCGTTAGCGGTGGAGAATAATACGGAGCGATATCGATATCATCAAATCCCACTACACTGATATCACTTGGAACCTCATAACCATGGGATTTCAATGCCTGTATGCATCCGATCGCACTCAAGTCATTGCCGGCGAGAAAGGCATCAGGCAACTTGCCTGGGTGCTTATGAATGAAGGATTTGATGGCACTGTAAGTGGCCTCTTCTTCGAAATACCCTTGAATAATGTAGTCCGCATCAACTGGGAGCTCGTATTCTCGAAGGGCCGCCAGATACCCCTCCCGACGCTGTACGCTGTCAAACATCTCATCTACGCCAGAAATATAGGCGATTTTCTGATGACCGAGCCCGATCAGATATTTGGTCGCTTCATAGCTGGCTACGTAAGAGTCAAAGATGACACTTCCCATTCGTTCGCTCTCGTACATACGATCCAGGAAAACCGCTTTGATCTTGTCTTTTTCCATCGACAGAATATCCTGCTCATCAATTCGCAGCTCTTCATAGATGATTACACCATCTACCCGCCTGCCGAGGATATTGCTCATAATCACATGTTTATCTTTGGTTACAAACACATTGAGTCCGTAACCGAGACGGTCACACTCACGCGACATGGCCTCGACTAACTTGTAGAAATACGGCCCTGAGACACTAGTTGTGAAGAAACCAAGCATTTTTGTCTGACCTGATTTCAACAGTTTCCCATTCAGATTAGGAATGTAGTTTAAACGTTCCGCCACTTTGAGCACATGGGACTTCGTTTCCGGATTCAGTACATCGACACCATTTAAGGCATTCGAAACCGTGGAGATCGAGACACCGGCTTCCCTTGCAACATCTTTGATTGTGATTTTTCCCATACATTCAGGTTCCTTTGCTATTAAAACGTTTTTATAGATTCAAAATAGCATAAAACCGTTTTCAATACAATACTTAACTTTTCAAGTATGTATAAAAGAAAACCGCTGATCTTCATTGATCAGCGGTTTGATCTCTTGAGCTTTGCTGCTCCGTAGGTGAATTTATTTATTAAATATGAGTTATTCACTCGAGCGACATTGGGATTCAAGTTCATTTTATTCAAATGAAATGGTATATGTTTGTCCTTTGTGCGTTGGCAGACTAACTTGATCGTCTTTTTCCTGAACGGTTTGTACAACCGTATCCCCTTGATAGACTTTCAAGCCAGGCTCAGCCTGTAAATAACAGGTGTTGCCCGTATGCGAGAGGACTTCTGCTTCGATCAGCTTACCATTCTCCCAGCGAAGGCTAACTTCAAATCCGCCTCTTGCTCTTAACCCCTTAACCGAACCTGTAGACCAGCGTTCCGGCAAGGCTGGCAGGAATTCGAGATATCCCTGGTGCGATTGCAGCAGCATCTCGGCAATACCTGCGGTTGCCGCAAAGTTTCCATCGATCTGGAACGGTGGATGAGCATCAAACAGGTTTGCGTACACGCCGCCCTGCTCATGTTTGCTTGGCTCATAAGCTTTAACGAGTGTTAACAAATTGGAGATGAGCTGTTCAGCACGGTTCCCCTCTCCAAAGCGAGCCCATAAACCGATTTTCCAGCCAAGACTCCAGCCTGTACCACCGTCCCCCCGAATTTCCAGTGAAGTGCGGGCAGCTTTCATCAAGTCAGGTGATTTTTTCTGTGTAATCAGTCGTCCCGGGAATACACCAACCAAGTGGGATACGTGGCGGTGCTGCGGATCTTCTTCCGTGAAATCCTCGCTCCATTCCTGAAGGCGACCTTGAGCATCAATCTGCAAGGGCAGAAGTCGTCCTTTTTTCTCCCGCAGGAGATCCACGAATTCCGCATCCGTTTGCAACACTTCAGCTGCTTGAATGCAGTTATCGAACAGCTCGGCAATGAGTGTAAGGTCCATTGTAGTTGCTTCACTAACCGCGGTATGCTCTCCGTTAATGACAAATTTCATCTCTGGTGAGGTTGATGGTGATGTGATCAAATGTCCTTCTTTATTCTCAATGAGCCAGTCCAGACAGAACAAAGCGGCATCCTTCATCAACGGGTAACCGGTTTCCTGCAAAAACTCTTTATCTTCTGAGAAAGCATAGTGCTCCCACAGATGCTGCGTCAGCCATACGCCGCCCATCATCCACAGAGCCCACGACGGATCACCGGCACCATAATCCCCTACAGGGGCTGTTTGTCCCCAGATATCCGCATTGTGATGGGCTACCCAGCCTCGGGCACCATAGTTTACTTCAGCTGTTTTCCGTCCGTTTTCCGCAAGTTTTCCAATAAAATCAAGTAACGGTTCATGCAATTCGGCCATGTTACACGTCTCTGCAGGCCAATAGTTCATTTCTGCATTAATATTCAGTGTATAATTGCTGCTCCAAGGCGCACGTGTCTCCTGATTCCATATTCCTTGCAAGTTTGCAGGCAACGTTCCTGGTCTGGAGCTGGCGATCATCAAATAACGGCCGTAGTTGAACAACAATTCGACTAGCCCTGGATCACTGCTGCCATATTTTTCGATGCGCTCGTCTGTAGGCATGTCCTGCGGAGCAACACTTTCACCTAAGTGCAATTGCACGCGATTAAACAGCGACTGATGGTCCTGTACATGACGTTGAAGCAATTCTGTATAATTACGAGCCATAATCTGCTTAATAACGTCCGCAGTCTTCTCTTTCGGGGAGGTTACGCTGTCACTTTTTTGATTAGAGGATACATAACTGGTAGCCCCTGAAAAGTAAATGACCGCTTCCGTTGCACCGACGATTTGCAGTCCACCGCCGCTTGAATGCAATGTGCCTCCAGCATGAGTTACTGCAAGTCTGCCATGGAAAGCCATCGCACGGCTAGTTGCTGCATCTCCGTAACGAACAGGAATTTCAACATCGTGATAGTTAGGTGACACATACTCCGGAGCAGTTCCGGACAATTCATATTGAGCGTTCGCAGCAGAAGTTTCGTGCCTCAGCGGACTGCTCAGTCTGGTATGGAAGTTAAGTTTTCCTTCTTTGCTTGCGGTTAAACGAATGACGATACCTTGATCGGGATGGGAAGCAAATACCACCCTGTCATATCGTACTCCACCAATTTCATAGGAAACGCTTACAACGCCTGTAGATAAATCCAGCTTGCGCTGATAGGTTTTTCGTTCACATAATTGCCCGTGTTCCATCACAAGTTCCAAATCACCAAACGGCAGGTACGATTGTGTAAAAGGCCCCATCATTTTTTTGCTAAGTTGATCCGCTTCCACATACTGTTTACGGGCAATTAAATCCCTGATCTGAGGCAATACTTCCCTTGCCTCCGGGTTATTCCAATCCTGTGCATAGCCTGACCATAACGTGTCTTCGTTCAATGCAATGCGTTCTTTTTCGATACCGCCAAAGACCATTCCGCCCAACTTGCCGTTACCGATAGGCAGTGCTTCAACCCAATAGGTGGCTGGAGTGCCAAACTGAATATTCATGCTGATCGTTACCTCCGAATGCACTTGATTTTTGGACAAACTCTAATTTTACTTGCTCAGGAATCATTATAACTTTCAATGCAAAAGGAAGATATATATTTAATAAAAATGAAGTGGAAAAGCTTAAACCAATGACAAATAATCCTTAAAATCCCATTTGGAATGAGAAAGGGATTTTTGTGACGATTCAACTTATTCGCTCATGATCAGTTGAACAAAAATGTAAACTGTGTGGCAACCAAAAAACGGCACCAGGTTTGGCACCGCTTTTTAAACAAAGTGTTGGAATATAGGTACTTCTTTTCCTTTTCCTTTTCCTTTGCTTTATTTGATTTACTTTATTTTAATTGGACACTCGTCATATAAGCTTTGAATTCTGTAGCAATCTCTTTATACTTCGTATGATGCAGATAGTGCGAGCCTTCCATCGGGATCATTTTGCCCTGGTCGGATTGTTTGATTTGCTCCTCGTGTAGCGGTATCCAATTGGGATTCGCCGTATTATTGGACTGAACGAAAAGCAACATCGGCAAATGGCGAGGATAGGTCAGTTTCTCTGCATTTTTGAAGTTAGAACCCAGATTTTTTAACTCATTCATTAAAGTCGAATTGCTTGACACCTGATTAGAGATCAGGTTCATCTGCTCTATAGTATGCTCATCGTAGTCCATAGATTTGTACGGATCTGAGCTCACATTTTTGAGGAGTCGCATCAGCCCTGATCTTTGAAGGAACTGCATCGATTTCAGAGGTAGTTTTACATCCATGCCAGGCTGATTAGGAACACTGCTGTCTATACCAATGAAGGCTATCACTTCGTCGGGATAATTTTTCACATAAGACACGCCGTATAGTCCTGTAATGGAATGTCCCATGAGAATATAACGCTTCAGACCAAGCTGCTCCACAGCCTCATGAATTTCACTGACGATATTTTCAGAGGTACGCTCTTTGTCTGTACGATCACTTAATCCATAGCCAAATGGTTCAATCGTTACTACTTTATAATCTGACGTTAACTGATCAATCAAAAGCTTAAAATCTAACACGGGTGAAGGGGTTCCTTGCCCTGGAAGCAACACAATGGTCTGTTCTCCGCTGCCTTGAATGGAGACATTCATATTTTTACCATCCACTTGTACATACTGCCCATAGGATTCTATCTTTTTCTTTTCCATTCCATTGCTAATTACATTTATCACAAATACGATGCCCATGAATAATACGAGCGCTGCGAGGATTCCCCCGAATATTTTTAGAAATAACTTACGCTTTTTGCCGCTTTTTTTCTCTGTTTGTTTCATTTCTTCGTTCTCTCCCACTCTCATCTTCTCCTGTCCTTAGTCTGTTTAACTATCTTGGTGACGTAGGTACAGTATAATCAGGCAAGATGTCGAGAGCGTGACGCCAATATGAACGGAATATGAACTGGCATATATAAGTTGAATTGGTTTACACAGTCCACTCCGATGACAGAATAACCTTTCAATCGCTGTTATCCCCAGATTTTTTTGGATTCCCTTTTCCAAAGGGAAAATCCGGTGATAAAGGCGAGCGCTCCGCTTTTCCAGGTTTTTTCTGTCCTCTCCGTTAACGTGTAAATAATCATTCATTTTATATTGCTTTATTAAAAGTATATAACAAAAGAGAGTTGCTTATATACAAGCAGCTCTCTTTGCCACCTTCAGAACCTTCCTAGTGGTCGAGGAATACAAGTTGAATGAAGAATAGAATTGCAAAAATATAAAAAATCGGATGAACATCTTTACCTTTACCACGCAGTAGCTTGAGCACTGGGTAGAAAATGAAACCAATTCCGATTCCGGTTGCAATACTGTGCGTCAGCGGCATCAGGATAATGATGAGGAATGCGGGAAAGGCTTCTTCCAGATCACTCCAGTTCATTTTGCTAATGACACTAATCATGAAGAAACCTACAATAATGAGCGCCGGGGATGTAATTGCCGGGATGCTCGAAATGACACTTACGATTGGACTAAAGAACAAAGTCGCGGCGAGCAATACACTTACTGTTACCGCAGTCAGTCCCGTTCTCCCCCCTGCAGCTACTCCCGTACTGGACTCAATATAAGCCGAGGTTGGGCTCGTTCCAAGCATAGCACCCGTCGTTGTACCAACAGCATCAGCGAGCAATGCACCACGGGAGCGCGGGAATTTGCCGTCTTTCAGTAATCCGGCTTGTTCTGCCACACCAAGCATCGTCCCTGTAGTATCGAACAAAGTAATCAACAAAAACGTGAAAATGATCGTGTATAGACCATTGGAGAAGACTCCTGCCAAATCCATCTGGAATGCTGTTTCGCCGAGCCCTGACGGCATGGATACAATGGATGCAGGCATCTGGAAGAGTCCCATGAACCAGGCTATGATCGCTGTAATAACCATACCGATAAAAAGATATCCTCTGACATTGTAAGCCATCAACGTAACGGTGATAATTAGACCAATAATCGTAAGATACGTCATCGGTTGTGACAAATCTCCGAGTGTAATCAGATTGGATTCCGAATTGGCAATAATACCTGCGTTCTGCAATCCAACCGTAGTAATAAATAATCCAATCCCTGCCGTTATCGCATGTTTGAGACTTGCAGGAATGGCATCCAGCAGCATGTAACGAAACGAAGTCAGCGATAGAATAATAAACAAAATGCCCGCAATGAATACAGCGCCAAGTGCTGTTTGCCAAGTTACGCCATACCCCTGGACCACGCTAAACGCGAAAAACGCATTTAATCCCATGCCTGGTGCGATAACAATCGGATAATTGGACCACAGGCCCATAATCAGCGTTGCCACAATACTCGCCAAAATCGTAGCAATGAATACCCCGTTAAAGCTCATTCCAGTCCCGCTCAGAATTCCGGGATTCACAATCACTATGTATACCATCGTGAAAAATGTAGTAATACCAGCAATAATTTCGGTTGAAACGGTCGTGCCTCTTTCTTTCAGTTTGAACCAGTTGTCCATCGTCAAGCCAGCCTCCAACTTTCATTTTGTCTTCTTAGATTCTACAGTACAGTTAAAAACAAAAAATCCTAATTTCCTATAGGATTGGAATTCTTACGCTCCTATATTCGTCATTAGGATCTGAACAGCTCCGAATGTGAAGATCAAGAAAAGAATTTTGTTTTTAATCTGAGGTGCATTTCGAATTTTATTAAAAATAACATGGGATGTCAATGAAATTCGAGCTTTGTTCACATTATTTACGAACTATTTGATTTGAGAAATAGATTTCATTCGTTTTTAAGGATTTAAGCTTACTTTTCAGTTGAACTGATTATTTTACAATCACCGTACAATTGTGATGGATTTGATTTACAAATGAATGATAATCTTCTTAAGGATGAACAAATGAACAAAGCTTCATGCATTCATGTTAAAGAGATATCGAGGAGGAATCATTGTGAAATTGTCTAAAAAAGCATTGCCTGCATTAGCTCTGACGTTGGCTGTATCAGCCTCCACTCTTCTTTCCCCTGGACAAGCAACTATTGCTAAAGCTGCCGGTGCAAGTACTGAGAAAAAACCAATCAAAAATATCATCTTTCTTATTGGAGATGGTATGGGAACATCGTATACATCCGCATATCGTTACATGAAAGATAACCCTAAAACGAAGGTAATGGAAAAAACGGTGTTCGATCCTTATCTGGTAGGTGCTCAAATGACCTATCCCGACGATGATAAACAAAACGTTACGGATTCCGCTTCTGCAGCAACCGCAATGTCTTCAGGCGTGAAAACGTATAACGCAGCCATTGCAGTGGACACGAATCAAAAGAATGTCAAAACCGTTTTGGAGCAAGCCAAACAAATCGGTAAATCCACAGGTTTGGTCGCTACTTCTGAGATTACCCATGCTACTCCGGCGGCATTTGGAGCCCATGATATCAGCCGCAAAAACATGGATGCCATCGCGAACGACTACTACGACGAGTTAATTAACGGAAAACACAAAGTCGATGTGCTTCTGGGCGGAGGCAAAACCAATTTTATACGTAAAGACCGTGACCTCACGAAAGAGTTTCAAAAAGCAGGTTATAGTTATGTGACCGACCGTACATCCCTGCTTGCGAACAAAAACAAACAAGTTCTTGGCCTGTTTGCAGATGGCGGATTGGACAAATTTATTGATCGCACAAGTGCGACGCCTTCACTGGCTGAGATGACGAATTCGGCGATCGATCGTCTTAAAACGAACAAACAAGGATTTTTCCTCATGGTTGAAGGAAGTCAGATTGACTGGGCAGGACACGATAATGATATTGTGGGTGCCATGAGTGAGATGGAAGATTTCGCTAAAGCCTTCAAGGCAGCGATTGATTTTGCGAAAAAAGATGGACAAACTCTTGTTGTTGCTACTGCTGACCACTCCACAGGCGGCCTTACTCTTGGTAAAGATGGAGAATACAACTTCTTCGTAGACCCAATCAAAGCTGCACTGCGTACCCCTGATTTCATGGCTGCTCAAATTGCCAAAGGGGCTTCCGTTGATGAGACTTTGAAAAAATATCTCAAACTTGAGCTGACAGCTGAGGAAATTCAATCCGTGAAAGAGGCTGCTCCAAGTGCGGATGTGACCAAAATTGATAATGCGATCGAAGCTATTATTGATAACCGTTCATTCACAGGTTGGACAACAGGTGGACATACGGGTGAAGATGTACCTGTGTATGCCTACGGCCCGGGAAGTCAGCGCTTCTCCGGCTTAATTGATAACACGGATAATGCCAAAGTCATTTTTGATATTTTGAAAAAGGGCAAGTAAACGATTTTGCACTCTGTCCTGATATCCAATGGTTAGCAGTATAAGTACTTTTTCTAAAGCGCCCCTCTCTTCTTTCGAAAGAAATGAAGTGAGGGGGTTGTTGTATTTAACATTCATTTTATTCCCTGTTATATGAGAATAAGAGGTGAATTGCAGTTATACTTTGGCAAATTGTTGCATTATCGCCGTCGCCGCAAAGGTGCAGCCCCCAGCTTCTTTCAAAGATTTCCCGATGAAATGTGCCTGCTCTTTATAGATGGGATTGTGAAGTGTTTCCATGATGGCCTCCTGTAATTGGATTGCGTTCAGGTGATGTTGATCTAATACAATCCCGGCTCCAAGTTCTTTTACGCGACCCGCTACAAATGGTTGATCCGAGGTCATGGGAATCATGACAAGTGGAACATCGAAATATAATGCCTCGCTTACACTATTCATGCCTGCGTGAGTAACAAAAACGTCTGCATGCTGCAAAATTTCAATCTGAGCAACATAAGGCTTCACGATAAAGTTGTCGGGAACCATTTCTTCAATGGAAGCAATATTGGTGTATTTCCCCGAAGATAAAACAACATTTACAGCCTGATCTTTTAATGCATCAAAGCACAGTTTGTAAAACTCCAGGTTTTTATTCAGTATGGTTCCCATTGAAATGTATACCGTCTTCGCATGCCGTTCACGAAGAAGATGAAACGGGAATTCGGGAGCATCTTCCCGCGGAATAATCGATGAACCCGTGAATAGAAAACGATCTTGCAATTCTTCTGCCCGTGGCTGAAAATAACGGCTGGTGTAAACAATGTTCAATTGAGCGTTATGTGCTGTCATTTCTTCTAGAGCAGGTAGGCTGACCTGATACGCTGTCGCTATTTCTTTTGCCTTGTTCATAATCGCTTCATATAGTTTCTGTGTATCGATAACCTCCCCATTCTCTATGCTTGCTGGCTCAACGGAAGCAAAAGAAGCTATCGTACATACGGATGGAATCCCTAATTTCTCAGCGAGAATTTGGCCTCCCCACCCCATCAGTGAATCATAGATCAGATAGTCAAACGTTTCATGCTCTATCAAACGAAGCACCTCAGGAATCATTTTGGGAATGATACCGCAAGTAATCATGTGTATGAATTGGTAGGGATGCCGATACGCCAAAGGCTTGAGTGTAGGTTCATGTGAGAACGCATCCTCCGCAAAAGGATAGGTCAGGACCTTAGCTCCCGTTTGCTCAATCCGAGAACGATATTCCTCTACACAGACATAAACAACATCTTCTCCAAGTTTGACTAGCTCCGTAATTAACCCAAGGGATGGGTTCACATGGCCTTCAGCCGGAGTAATAACAACCAATACACGCGCCATCGTGCGCACCTCCTGTAATATGTGCCTCCGATCCGTATCTGGTCTGACCGGTTGTTTGTTTACATCGGAAGTGTATCTATTTTTTGCCCAGCGGGCTGATGTGTCTGGGGTGTACGGGTTTTAATTCGCAACGATGAGAAAAAGCTCAGTATAACCAATAGAAGTTGAAGCGTCAGCACCATCAGAATCCCTGTTGATATGCCCCATCCCGTCGTTTTGGCTAAAGCAACCAATGAACCGCTTACACCAATGCTTACAGCGACATAAAAAGAATCGACAAACTGAAGGTTGGCAGACATCTTTCCTTCCTGTCCAAGCTCAGCGTACTGTAAAGCAAGGACTGCGGTAGTCGGGTTAGCCAGCCCCACACCAAAACCAATAATAACCTGTGAGAGGAGAATAAGCGCAATTCCGATATCCGTTAAAAATAAAGCCAGAATGACGAGCGTAACTCCGATGATCATAATGCCAATTCCATACATCACTCTCTGCTTTCGCCCATCACCTTGGTCTCTTACATCCAATCTGGCTTGCAACCATGCCGCTCCAGACCAGCTTAATGATCCTGCTGCCACAAGCAATCCGGCAGTGTCTGCCGATAACCCCTTCATCTCAGTCAAACCCAGAATAACAAAACTCTCGGTTGCAAAGTAACAAGACACATACAATCCTCTTGTTACCAAGGTTGCCGGTAAACCGGATTGGATTAGAAATGTTCCTTGAGGCAATAATTTGTGCATGAACGGTATCATGATTATGAATCCACTAATCGAAAGAGCTATGCCCTGCCAGCTTGTAATCATGCCAAGACCTGTCAGTAACAATCCCGTTCCAATAGCTAATAAAATGGCCTGACCTGTTCTTGAGTCAACCGCTCGTGCTTCTTCTATAATGTGCTGACTGCGCTGCAGATCACGAAACGAGCGATATGTAAGCAGAAGAGCAAGTACAATCAAAGGAATAACGATCCAGAAAACAAACCGCCAAGACAGATAAGAAGCAAGAAGTCCAGCAAAATAAGGCCCGATTAATGAAGGAAGAACAAATGCCAGCGAAAAAGCTGCCAAAATCTGAGTTCGGAGATTTTCCGGGTAATATAATGTTACACACACATAGACACATGTAATTAAAGCGCCAGCTCCAAATCCTTGAAAGACTCTTCCTCCAATGAGCATGTACATGTTCATGGATGTCGCAGCAATCATTGTCCCCACTACAAAAATAGCAAAAGATATAAGAATGGAAGTGAATACACCCCGCCTGTCCACTTGCTGTCCCATAACCAGTGTTCCTACAAGCTGAGATAACAAAAACGCGCTAAAAATCCAGCCATATAGATGAATTCCCTGCATGTCTTGAGCTATTTTGGCAGCAATAGTTGTGATCGCTAGCCCTTCGAATGCCGAAGTGGTTAATACCAACATAATACCAATGGTCATTGCGCTGTAACGTCGATGAAAGATGCCGATGGGCTTCTCGTTTGTCACGGACACCTCCATAAAATATTGAAATATTAGTAAAATACACCTGCAGATGTATCTTTAATATAGGATAAGCAAGCCACTTTGTAAACAAATATGTTTATTAAGGGGGGCCTTCATCGTTGATCATGCTGATAAGAGGGCCTTTCTAAAGTCGCTTCCTGTTCGGTATTCTCGCCATTTGCTTCTTCATAGGAAACGTATGCTCTGCATTGACTTCACTCAAAGTGCTTATACTACGTATCGAATACATCTAAGGAGAGATTCGATATGGATCTGCAGAGCGGCAAATTGTATTGGCCAACCACGGTAACAAATCCTCCTTCTTACCCGAAGCTTGAGGAAAACGTTACTTGTGATGTCCTGATCATCGGTGCGGGGAGTTCGGGTGCACAGTGTGCTCATTTTTTAGCTGATAAAGGATTATCCGTCGTTGTCGTGGACAAGCGAAAGGTTGGAGAAGGCAGCACAAGCACCAACACTGCGTTGATTCAATATGCGGGGGAAAAGAGCTTTGTATCTTTGAAGAATACATTCGGTGAAGAAGCAGCCGCCCGTCATCTGAAATTGTGCGAGCAATCCATCAATCATATTGAGCAGATCAGCCGCGAACTTCCGATTAAGCCTGATTTTATAAGGCGTGATAGCTTGTATTACGCGAGTTACCAGAATGATATCCCAGCATTGCAAGAAGAATATGCGCTCCTGAAAAAGCATGGATTCAACGTGGATTTTTGGGATGAGCAGCGTATATCAAGCGTATATCCTTTCTCTAAATCAGCTGCGCTTTATTATCGTGATGATGCCGAGATGAACCCGTTAAAATTCGTCTATGGACTGCTGGAAAATGCAAAATCAGAAGGTGTACGCATCTACGAGGAAACCGAGATTTCAGGTAAGCGTTTTGAGAATGATTCGGCTGTTTTCTATACCAAAGAACGCTTCGAGATTCGTGCGAAACATGTGATTATCGCGGCTGGATATGAAGACAAAGACTTTAAAGTGGAGAAAAATGCCACACTGTCCAGCTCCTACGCTGTTATTACCAAGCCGCTTTCTGATTTGGAAAACTGGTACAAACGCACGTTGATTTGGGAGACGGCACGTCCATATGTTTATATGCGGACGACCCCGGATGATCGCATTATTATCGGTGGCATGGATAAGGATACGGCTTACGCCGAAACAAGGGACTCCAAGATATTGGCGAGTAAGGATAAACTCATCCACGAGTTTAACAAGCTTTTTCCGAATATTCAGGTGGAACCTGAGTATTATCTGGGCGCTTTTTACGGGGGAACACATGACGGCTTGCCGGTAATCGGTCAATACGAGTCATATCCGCATTGTTATGTCATTATGGCTTATGGCGATAATGGAACCGTGTATAACGGTGTGTTGGCTAAAATTGTAACGGACAAAATTGTGCATGGTTCCAGCCCAGATATGGATCTTTATTTGCAGAACAGACCCCTTGTTGAAAAAATGACTCTCTAACGCTAAAAGCCGATTCCAGAACTACATCTGGAATCGGCTTTCAAGTATATCCTCACAAAAAAAATTTAGTGCCCTCTACAGCTACAGTGTAATAATGATTGGTCCTTTTTTGGACAGAATGATCGTATGTTCAATCTGTGCTACATAACTGTTTTTGGTAGCAAATGTCCATCCGTCCCCTTTTTGATACACCTCTTCTTCAGATGTGGAAATAAAGGGTTCAAACGCAATAACCATACCTTCTTTCAACAACTCATCATCTGACGTGTCATTGTAATTATAGATATGATCCGGCGCTTCATGAATAGCCCGACCCACTCCATGTCCAGTGAGGTTGCGTATAACCGTTAACCCATGCTGGCGTGCGGTCAGGAAAACGGCTTTGCCAATACCGCTCTTTTTGGAACCAGGATTCGCTTTTTTCAGACCTGCTTCGAAAGCGAGTTTCGCTACCTCACAGATTTTTGTTAACACTTCATCTCCCTGGCCAACAACAAACGAAATGCCTGTGTCTGCGAAATATTCGTTTTTGGAGCCGGAAACATCAATGTTAACGATATCGCCTTCCTTAATGACCCGATCACCCGGAATTCCATGAGCGACTTCTTCATTGACACTAATGCATGTAAACCCAGGAAAATCATATTCACTCTTGGGTGCGGAAATAGCGCCCTCTTTCTCAAACAGCTCCCCAGCCAAATCATCGAGTTCTTTGGTCGTTACACCGGGAGCGGTTCGCTCAACCAACGTATCTCTAATGGAAGCAACAATTCTGCCAATTTCTTTTAAACCATTAAAATCCTCTTCCGTTTTTGCAATCATATGCGAGTACCTCACGTTCCTTCTTCTTTGTAAACAGAAAGTTTCATCTTATTGCAACATAAATTGCTACAGTTTGCAACATGTTTAGGATTTGATGTACTCGCACAAAGAAAAGACTCGACTATTTGACAATTACGTTTTTGATTACGTGCTGGCCCTTACCTCTACGTGTGCAGAAAAAGAGGTGAACCGAAGTTCACCCCTGGCAAAACATTAATGATCATGCTGCATCCATGGATTTCGCTTTCGCTAAATTAACTCAGCGAACTACATTAACCATTATTGCTGTTTATATACCCGAACATAATCCACCTGCATGGTTGCAGGAATATCCGAAGCATCGGGAATGCGACCACCATCGAAATTACCGCCGATCGCCAAGTTCATGATTAAATAGAACGGTTCATCAAATGGAGCATTAGGGTTGTTCGGTGCAGCTGCAGACGACCACTGCTGATTGGTAACTTTATAGAAGAATTTGCCGTCCACGTACCATTTGATGTTGTCCGGTTCCCAAACTACAGAATATACATGATAATCGTTAGCAATCGTTTGTCCTGCGGGGAAGTGATACTCTCCACCTATATACTGATTGGCAGGCCATTGCCCGCCAAAGTGAATGGTTCCACTGGTTGTTCCAGGCAGACGACCTCTTGCCTCCATCACGTCAATTTCACCTGATGCAGCCCATGTGCCATATACCGAATCTTGCGGCAGCATCCAGAGTGCAGGCCAGACGCCATCCCCTGTAGGCAGCTTGGCACGGAAATCGACACGCCCGTACTTCAGGGATAACTTGTCTTTGGTATTCACCTTACCGGAGGCATATTTCGCAAAACGATTCGGGTCTTGAGGGAATGATTGGTTACTATGTGTTGCACGGATATTTAATTTTCCATCCTGAACATAAATATTTTCCGGACTGGTAGTGTAGTGCTGCAGCTCCGCATTGCCCCAACCCCAGGTTCCCGGATCATCATTGAGATAGTACCCTGTTTCTATATTCCATTTGCTTGTATCCAGCGCAGAACCACTGAACTCATCCTGCCAGATCAGATTCATTCCTTCAATTGCCGGATTGCTCGGTGTACCGATGGAGATGTCTTCTTGGTCCGAACCATCGGGACGTGGGGCATTCGGGTTGCCAATGAGTGTATAGTTCACATAGTTGCTGCCCACGTTTCCACCGGGTTGTCCATTAAGCGGATAGCCGATTCGAATTTGCATGTTTTCCTGAATAGGTCGGAACCATAGACCATAGATATGATCGGCCCAGTATCCCCACTGATTGGCATCGGAAATCGGATTGTAGCCATTGCCGGAATACGTAAATTTACTTTGACCACTATTACTTAAGTCTACCCATTGACCCTTGATATTGATTTGGTATACAAAATGTTGTAATTCCTTCGCAATAGGTGCGCTCCCGCCAATCTTGGGCAGTGGGATACCTATGGAACCGCTTTCATCTGCTGTGAAAGTTGTCCCTTCATAGGCAGTAACTACGAATGAATTACGCACAGGTTCATTGAATGTAATGGTGTAAATAATATTCGCAGCCGATGTTTTGGACTGCAGCTTGACGTGAATAGACTCGGTTACGTTAAACCAATATCCTCCTCCACCCTCCGTGAATTGACCGAAGTTCTGATCGTAAATCCAGCCGCTGGCTGCGTTATTGTCAATATCAATCCACGTGCTGCTCTGCACAGGTTTCACATACACCTTGAGATCCTGAGCGATGGCTTCATAGGTGACTGATGGATTATTGTTAAAGGTGGGATACGTAAAGCCGGCGCCTCCGGTGCTGCTGGCAATGATGTCAGGCCCCTGTGTAGGGCTCATTGCTGTGATCGTTGTTTCGTTAATGTTTTGAAAGACCAGTCGATAATCAAGCTTTATTCCGTTCGCTTTGGAATACAATTGAACATCGGTTGTTGTGGAGAGAGTGAACCAATATCCATGAAAGCCGGCGTCAGTCCAGTGCCCCCAGTTTTGGTTGTACGTAAAGCCTTCCGCCTGATCAATATCCACCCATTGGCCTCCTACCTTGACATTAACACCTAAATCCCCGCTCACTTCGCTCCATGCAGCAGAACCCCCATTAAACTTAGGCATCACGAACCCGAAACTGGCCTTGCCAACCCCGGATTTGGATATGACAGGTCCGTCAGCAGATGAAAAGTACTCCATGGACGTTATCGTCTTCCCGGCAGCCCTAGCCGTTGAGGCAGGCCCAAGCAGAACGCTTGCCAGCATGATGAATACGAGCATCACACCCATCCTTCTGTACACCAATCGCTTCTCCCTGCAAGCAGCCGATTTCATTCATTCTCCTCCTTCGAATCATTTTTCCAATCCATTATCAATAAGGAAAAAGATTACAGATCGGATAACTCTATTCTACCGAAAAGAAGAATGTGCTGAAAGATATATTTATAATTTGTTTTAGCCTATCAATTCATTTTATGAATGAAAAGAGATGATTTCTTTATAACACAGAAATCATCTCTTAGTTTAACTTTTTAGCATGTGTCTATAGTCCATTGTTAGCAATCAGATTTTGGTACCAGAAGAAACTTTCCTTCCGTTTTCGCTCCAGAGTGCCGTTTCCGTCATTATCTTGGTCAACATGGATTAGACCATAACGTTTTTCCATTTCGGAAGAGGAATAGCTGATCAGGTCGATGATTCCCCAAACGGTATACCCCATAATTTCAACACCATCCAGCAGAGCCTCATGCATTTGTTCGATATGAGAACGCAGGTATTCAATGCGGTAAGGATCGCTAATTGTACCGTTCTCTTCAATGGTATCGTAAGCACCCAGTCCATTTTCAACGATAAACAAAGGTACCTGATAACGGCTGTACAGATGGTTAAGCGCAAGTCTTAAACCAATCGGATCGATCTGCCATCCCCAATCACTTACAGACAAGTAAGGGTTTTTCACGCCGCCCATCGTATTGCCGCTAACCGTTTCCAACCCCTCGCTATCTGCACTGGCCACGAAGGAGTTGTAGTAACTGAATGATATGAAGTCAGCCGTATACTCTTTTAGCAAGTCACTATCGCCTTCAGCTTTTTCAATGATGATATTCTGTTCTCTAAAATATCTCTCGATGTAACCAGGGTAAGCGCCACGCACCTGCACATCGGTAAAGAACAGATTAAATTGATTATTTTTATGCGCAGCCAACACATCAAGCGGATTACATGTGTGAGGATAGTGCAACAGGCTTGTCAGCATACAACCAATTTGAGCATTAGGAATAATCTCATGGCATAGCTTTACCGCATAAGCACTAGCAATAAATTGGTGATGCAGCGCTTGGTATACCGCCTGTTCAACATTTTCGAACCGATCTGGAACAATGCCACCGTTGGTGAAAGGATGACGAACAATGCCATCAATTTCATTGAAAGTGATCCAATATTTTACTTTATCTTTATAACGGTTAAATACCGTTGTACTGAAGCGTACAAAGAAATCAATAACCTCTCTGGATGTCCATCCTCCATAATGATCGACCAGATACATCGGCATCTCATAGTGAGACAAGGTAACCAGAGGTTCAATGCCATTTTTAATCATCTCATCAAAAAGGCGATCGTAGAAAAGCAAACCTTCTTCGTTGGCGCTCGTTTCATTTCCATTCGGGAAAATCCGCGTCCACGCAATCGATGTACGTAATGTTTTGATGCCCATCTCACCCATTAATACAAGATCCTCTGGATACCGATGATAGAAATCGATACCTCTGCGTTTCGGATAATTCAATGTAGATTGATCCTTAAGCGCTGCCGCGAGCTGCTCTGAACTTACAGCATTTTGCTTTTTGTAGTCACCTATGTTTTTCTTATTCATAGCCGTATCGGCGGTAGAAATGCCTTTCCCTGCTGTGTTCCAAGCTCCTTCAGCCTGATTAGCAGCAATCGCTCCGCCCCATAGAAACCCTTCGGGAAATGTTCGGGTAGTCGTCATATCATAATCCTCCTGTTAATGCGCTCTGTCCATCACACGGCTGATGTGAATGATGAGATACAATCTTTCTTCGTTGGACATAAATCGTTCGAATTTCGCGCCAATGTAATTGTTGATCTTGGAAACACAGTTGCTCTCCTCCGGATACTTGCTGGAGATCCGCTCAAGCAGTTCATCATCCTTGGATTCAAGCATCGTGTTCTCTAATAATCGCTGTACAAAAAACTGCAGATGAGTTAGAAAGCGTGAATAATTAATGCTTGATGTGTCCAACTCAATTCCGTAATGAATGCGAATAATGTTCAGAATATCTTTAACGGTATTCGTCATCATCATGACCTGACTCATGTTCTGTTCCGTTTGCTGCGCGTTGACCAGATGGAAGGCGATGTTAGCTGCCTCCTCTTCCGGCAGATCCAGTCCAAGCTTATCTTTAATAAACTTCAATGCCTGCTTCCCAATGAGAAATTCTTGCGGATAAAACTTTTGCACTTCCCATAACATCCGATTTTGTATCGTAATATTCGATTTGAATCGTTTGGCGGCCATATGGAGGTGGTCTGTTAACGAAAAATAGAGATTTTCACTGAGATCACGCGATAATACTTGTTTCGCATAGGATATGATTTCGTCTGCCAAAATTAAATACTCTTCCGGCGTCTCTTTCATCAGTGCAGTCATATCCGAGGACATTCCCTCATTCTCAACGACATATACTTTTTCAATTTCATTTTCGTTAATCATGTCCCCGGGCCTGCTTCTGAAGCCAATTCCTTTGCCCATGGCAATAACCTCTTTGTTGTCATTACGCTTGGCCAAAACAATACTTGTATTGAGAACCTTAACTACTCTCATATCCATGCTCCTCTATGTTCAGAATGAATTTCACCCCATAATATTACAAAATAGTTATAAGTGGCGTCTCAGGTCCTATTTTTTCAGATTGCTCATATCCAAGGATTTCAAGGTAATCACCACTGTTTGTTACAATAATCGGTGTTGTTGTGTCAAAGCCCGCTTTTTCAATGGCATCCATATCGAACTCCATTAGAAGTTGACCGTGTTTCACGAGATCTCCCTCCTGAACAACAACATTAAAATGCTGTCCTTTTAATTTGACGGTATCAATGCCGACGTGAATCAGAAGTTCAACGCCTTCTACTGATTTCAAACCGATCGAGTGTTTGGTGCGAAACACGGTTTGCACAGTTCCATCAAATGGAGACACAACTTGTCCCTTAGCAGGTTTAATTGCCATGCCTTTCCCCATTGCTTCTTGGGAGAACGCTTCATCGTTTACCGCTTTTAACGGAATTGCCTCTCCTTCAATCGGGGAGAAAACAACCAAGCGAGATTGCAATTTCTCTTTCTTCGGAGCTACAGATGTTGCTTCTGTTGTTTCTACTGTAGGTGTATTGACTGATGATTGTTTGACATCGTCCTCACCTGCAGGATCATTAAAGCCGATGAAATAAACGGCAATTGGCGTAACAATGATCGAAATAGCTGCTGTAATCAGCGCGTAGGTAAAGTTATTTTCCGCCCCGATAAACATCGGTAAAGAAGCGAGACCCGGACCTACTGCTGCATAAGCTTTCAAGTTAACGATACCGGCAAAAAGCCCCGCTGACCCCGCACCAATCATACAAGCGACCAAAGTACGTTTCAGACGTAAATGTACCCCGTACAATGCCGGTTCGGTAATGCCGAACAATCCGGATATACCTGCTGGCAATGCAACCTGTTTCAATTTTTTGTCTTTTGCCAGGAACCAGACCGCAAGCGCTCCAGCGCCTTGTGCCATGTTAGAAGAAAGCATCGCACTATGGATCAATGTTTCATAGCCGGGCGAAACCATGGCTGCGAAAATAACGGGATAAAACACTTTGTGCATTCCGAACATGACGATAAACGGAAGGAATACAGCCAAAATTACAACGGTTAACCAGCCAATTTTACCTTGAATCCAGAATAAACCGTCAGACAATCCCACACCCAGATAGTTACCGATTGGTCCCAGAACCGTGAGAGCCAGTGGTGCCATGACAAGAATAACAATTAACGGTTTCAGGAAGATTTTTACTGGTCCAGGGGATACTTTATCCGCGAATTTCTCGACATATGACATAAGCCATACGGTCAGAATGATAGGTAAAACGCTAGATGCATAACTGATGTTAGGAACAGGAATACCCGCAATATCTACAGGTACTTCTCCTCCAAGTAGCGCGATCATTTTGGGGTGTAACAGAACTCCCGCCAGTGTGGCTGCAATATATGGATTTGTTTTGAATTTCTGTGCACTGGAGTATGCCAGCAATACAGGCAGGAAGTAGAACGCTGCATCAGCGATATTAAGCAATAGTGCGTAAATCTGATTTTCTTTTGATAGTATACCAAGCGAGGTACACAACAAAAGCAAAGCTTTAAACATCCCTGCTGCTGCGATTGCTGGAATGATCGGCTGGAAAATGCCCGTAATCAATCCGGCAAAACTCTCAAACAAACCTTTGAAGCTCAAATCTCTTTTCTTGTTTGGCTGTGTGTCTGCCTCTGTGTTTATAGTGACCATTTGCATCAGTTCATTATAAACATAGCTTACATCATTTCCGATTATGATCTGATATTGTCCCCCGCTGTATACGGCACCCATTACGCCATCCATCGCTTTAATCTCTTCGGTTTTTGCTTGACTCGGATCTTTCAGATTCATCCTTAAACGGGTGGAGCAATGGAGAAAATCATTGATATTTTTTTGTCCGCCTACTTTGTCAAGGATATCCTTAGCGGTTTCTTTGTAATTCATAAAAACACCTCGCCCCTGAAATTGTGCATAAAAAAAGGCTTAAATAGGGTGGGTATATTAAATATACAAACCACCCAATTTAAGCCTTGCCTGCCGAACAGTAACACGCCAAATTGAATCATATATGATGTTGTTTAAAGCAAATATAAACGTTTACATCGCTAATTTAGCATGATTTTCGACAAAAAGCAACACTTTATACGCAAAGGATCTTATTAGCATTTATGAATTACCTTAGGATTTAATGGGCATCTTAACCAGATGATATATGTACGCGACGGGGGTTATAAACAATGCAGCACATTAATGATTGGTTAAAACACATTGCACATGATTACATTTTGGTGATTATCGCTGCAGTTCTCTTCTTTGCAATTAAAGCCGTTGTTGGCTGGTTCACTTACAGGCACTACGATCGAAAACTAGATGCCATTGCGGAGCAAGTCAACCGTCTCCTTGAACAGAAAAAAACAGATTAAATCGCCAAATGCCACATATAAACACTATTAAATTCGAGACAGAAGTCGAAGATCAGAGTTAGATTTGGAGGGAAATGATATGCTGGGTAACTGGGTTCTGGGTATGCTCATCCCCTTGCTGCTGGGTGCATGGATTTTAAGGCGTCACTACTACTTGCTCGTGTTATATTTCCCACTTGGTGTAGCCATATCGGCTTGCATTAACAGTGTCGGGTTTAATTATTTTTGGAATATTATGCCCAATACGAACAACCAGTCATATGCTGCCCTGCCGATGGATCTTGGTATATATCCTATTACGGGATGTATTATGATGTACATGATTTTGGTGAAAAAGGCCAAACCGTGGCCAAGTATCTTTATATCGGCTCTTGTGCTGACACTGATTGAGTGGTGTGCTAAGTTGTTTGGTCATGTTGTTTACTTTAACGGTTGGAATATCTTCTGGACGTACTGGTCCTATTTCCTGCCCTTTGCGCTTGCCTATGGCTACAGTAAGCTTATTAAACAGACATTGCCAGATGATATCGTTAAGCGTTCAACTCGTTAGAATGCCGGGGTAAGACATTTCGTATAAATTTTCTATTGAAAAGATGGTTAACGTTACTGGGCGTATGTGCATATCTTATTTCATCATGGGCATGGAGGGATTAGCATGTACGCAACATATCCTTATTTTTATAGAAAGCCATTTACTCCCGTATGGGCAACATCAACAGCTGAAGCGCTCGGACTAATACAATCCGCTGTTCAAGGCGAACGAAATGACGAACTGTTCTATGATGCTCTCATTCGCATGGCTCCAGACACATATCAAGCAGCAATCATTACAAGCATCCGTGATGACGAACGCGGGCATAATCGGATGTTCAGAGAGATGTATAAGGACCTCACAGGTCAGGAAATCACGGGTATGAGCAGTGAACCCCCGGAAACCGTCACATCATATCTTGGTGGTTTGCAAAAAGCATTTCAGGGTGAGCTTGCCGCTGTGGAGAAGTACAGAAAAATATGGTTTGGTCTTCCCTACGGCATCTACAAAGACACGGTGTGGGGCATTATTCTGGATGAGCAAAAACATGCGGACAAGTACAATAATTTGATTATGTACAATATGCCTAAATGATTGTCGAATGAGGTCATTTGGATTGATGTTGGGATTCCAAAAAATGTGAAAGAAGCTCGCAGGTAATAGCACCAAAAAACCAGTAAACTTCATCGTTTACTGGTTTCTGCTTTTTCTTAACCCTTCATTTCGAACAATATTAAATGTATTCTTTGACTGCTTCCTGTTCTGGCTCCGGCTCGACGTGAACGTGTACCGTATACACATCATGCTCTTCCAGAAGCTCGTTTTCCACATCGGTACAAATATCATGTGCTTGTTGTAAATCCAAATCTCCCCGAACCGTGATCACCACGTCAACTACGGCGTTGCTGCCGTAATTACGCGCTCGTACATCTTTTACCGTCTCTACACCTTCAATTCCGGCAATGGTCTCCCGGTATTCTTGAATCAACTCTACATCGAAACCATCGGTAAGATGATGTGTGGCTTCTCTGAAAATATCCCAGGCCGTTTTGCAAATCAGCAAACCGACGATAATCGCCGTTACGGGGTCAAGCCAAGGCAGACCGAACTGAGAACCTACGATCCCGACGACGGCACCGATACTTACCCAAGCATCGGAGATATTATCCCGTGCGGCCGCCATCACGGCCTGACTCTTGATTTGTGTGGCTAGCCTTTTGTTATATCGGTAGACGAAGTACATCACGATCGCACAGAAAATCCCTGTATAGGCGGCAAGAAGATCAGGCGATTCATGCTTCCCGTCAAAAACAGAACCGAAGGCTTCAAACAACACTTGCAGTCCGACGGCCATCATGATAAATGAGGCTACAAGAGATGCTACCGTTTCAGCTCTCCAGTGGCCATATGTATGGTCTTTATCGGCCGGACGCTGGGCGAACCTTAAACCAATCAGTACGGCGATGGATGCGACAATATCCGTTGCATTGTTCAAGCCGTCTGCTTTGAGTGCTTCAGAGCCAGCAATTGTGCCAATCACCAGCTTTAGCGCGGTCAAACATATATAAGCGATGATACTGATGATCGCCCCACGTTCCCCGAGTTTTAAGTTATCGTATCTTACTTGATCCACTTTCCGTTCCTCCTGCAATCTTCAACTGTCGTAACACTTGTATGATGGTATCATTGAACATTTGTGTGGGTCTAGAGAAACGTTTTAAGTGTAAGCAAACATAGTCTGAGTGCCGCAAGAGTTTAATCGGAATCCAAAAAAGTTGCGTGAGGAAAACTTGTCCCTGAATTTTTTCAATCTCCTTTTCTAGTATATTATTGCTTTTAAACATGGAAAATAGTAGAATCCATAAAGAGAACATTAGTTCTTATACGTGATAGAAGGAGATGCATCAGGTGTTTAAAAAATTAGAATGTGTTTGTATACATACAAAAAATATTGAGAAATCACTTTTGTTCTACAGTTCTATGGGGTTAACAGAAAATTGGAAAATAGAACGTAACTTGGAGAACGGCTCTACCTGGACAGTGATAGGTTTAAAATTCCCTCAAAAGGACAGTTCTGAACTCGTATTAAGCAACCACCCTGAAATCAACTTTACAGAAGTTGAAATTCTAGTTGATGATGTGAGACAAACCTATGACGAACTAAGCAAAAACGAAGAAATCCAATGGATTAGAACTCCCTCTGCAACGGAGTCTGGACATATTGCTGTAATGAAAGCCCCTGATGAAAATGTGTTTGTATTAGTTGGAAAGTAGGTTGGAAACATAGTGGTTCGCTTATTTCACACTATGGTTCGTCTGATCTGAACAACGTTATCAACTCATAACGACATAAAAACCTGCCCAACTCTTGGGCAGGTTCGAAAAGTAAATCTTATGATACGGCTCTGTAAATCAAAGAAGTAAATCAATTACACTTCTAGTCCAACAGACTGAAGATCTGAATGCTCTCGACCTTGGCATCCTTAATATGGAACGACATGACATCTACATAGTTCGATGGCTCGTAGCGGAAGTCATCTTCTTCGTCAGGTGCCCCATTCCCTATCAGTTTCCCTTCAGGATAAGCTTTTTTAAGTGTGTCCAGACTGTCCCCTGCTTTAATGTTTCGAACTGTCGTATACTTGGGATCGGTAATTTTGATATTAAAGATCGAGTCTTGTTTGCCTTCGGGTACACTGATGGTTTTAATCTCCAGACCAGGGTACGTGTATACTTTTTCCGTAAATCCGATTA
The DNA here is from genome assembly GCF_031844205.1 of Paenibacillus sp. RRE4. Taxonomy (NCBI): domain Bacteria; kingdom Bacillati; phylum Bacillota; class Bacilli; order Caryophanales; family Paenibacillaceae; genus Paenibacillus; species Paenibacillus sp. RRE4. The sequence continues at coordinate 2,201,707 of NZ_JAUZUT010000001.1, read as the reverse complement.
AATTATCCATATTGGTTCCGTCCCCAGTAGTGTACGTATGGGATTTGAAATTGTCTGGTTTGCCCAGCATCTGTTCCATCTGCTCTTCATTCGCTGTATCCGAAATCGCAATGGTGTGCTCGTTATAGACAAAAGCAAGCTCCTTCAGCACCACATTGCCTTCCTTCTTCACTGAGCCTTCCTTCACTACTTCAGAGCCCTGTCCTTCAGTACCTTCGGAAACCGGTTTTTTTGAATCTGATGTTCCTTCACCTTTACTTTGTCCGTTCGACGTATTTTGCTCAGCCGAATTCTGTCCGGTTGTTGGTGACTTCGCATCCGTGGACTGACAGCCCGTCAGAGCTACCGTTAGTAAAGCACTTAGCAGGATAAAGCTCGCAGATTTCTTTGTTAATTTCATCATAATCCCTCCATAAATAAATGTGTGATTTGTTCTTATGAAGTTATTATAAAAAAAGCATTTGTTAGTCTTATAACAGAAATGTATCAGTCTTGTAACGGTACTTATTTCGGCTTTGCTTTAGAAACATGTTTAGGCACGAGGTAACACAACCGTCACTGTCGTACCTTGTCCTAACTCACTTTCGATGTCGATATATCCATTAAAACGTTCGACGATCTCTTTGCAAATGGACAAACCGAGACCTGAACCATTCGCTGTGTTTGCATTTTTTGCCTGATAAAAGCGCTCCTGCACTCGCTCTAGTTCATCACCCGCGATGCCTATGCCTTGGTCACTTATCTTTACAACGACCTCGCTTGACATATGTTCCATCTCCACATCAATTTGCGAATGACTGCCTGAATATTTGATAGCGTTATCCAACAGGTTGGCGATTGCATGGGACATGAGCATTGGATTGACGCTAGCATAAACTTTCGTCAGACGTTCATCCACCCGGTCCCCCTCTACATGTTTAACTGTGATCCTGATCTCTTTATCCTTAGCTTTGGCTTCCATATTTCTGGCGACTTGCTGGATCAGTGCGTTTATTTCCGTCTTTTCGACCTCCAGTTCGTTTGAACCAGCCTTGTCGAATCGCGATAACAACAACAGTTCATTAATCAAACGGGTTAGCCGATCCGATTCTTGCAGCAGATGCCCATAAATCTTTTGCAACTCTTCGTCCTCATTTTCCCCCTCATATAAGTATTGAGAGAAACCACGAATGGCTGCCAGAGGCGTTTTTAACTCGTGAGATACGTTCGAGACAAATTGTTTCTGGTATTGAATGTAATTATGAAGCTGCTGTCCCATGGAATCGAGTCCATCCGCGAGCATGCCCAGCTCATCCTTGCGGTTCAGATGAACTCGTTTAAATTCCTGTCTGGAGAAACTTTGCGCGGCACCAAGGAGCACTTTAATCGGTTTGGTTGTATTGCGGGCAATCCACAGACTCGCTAACGTAATCAGCACAATGAAACCACCTGCACCCGCAAACAAGACATAACGGATTTGATCCATGATTGCATAAAAGTACGAAATGTCCTCTACGAACTCATACACATATGCATTTTCGTAAAATTGATTCTGAATGGGAGTCGCAAAATAAAGCAGATGATCATCTGTTACGGTGTAGGCATAGCTTCCGCTCAGTGCTTTTTCAATATTTTTCTCGAAAATGTGTGGTTTGCCATCATTAATAATGATGCCATCTACAGCCAAGCCCAATAGCTGCTTGGAGCTGTCATAGATCCTCACTTCCTTGCCTGAAGCTTTAAGCTTCTCCAGTGCAAGTCTAACGATTTCTTTCGTCTGCGGCTCCCCTGATGATGATCGATGCTGTGCCAGCACCTCACGAAAGGACAACTCAGACAGATCCGCCTTCTCCATCATCTGTTTTTCGATGGTAATGAAGCTGTAGTAATCAATGGCTTTATTGATAGCAAATATGATAATGCCAAAGGACAGCACGGAGAAAAACAAATAGTTCAGCAGTAACCGGGTTGCGTACTTCAGGCCTCGCCACCTCCAAGCTGATAGCCGAATCCGTAGATCGTTCGCACATATTTCGGTTCGTCCGCGTTATCCTCTAGCTTCTTCCGTAATCGCATGATGGTCATATCCACACTGCGACTGTCGCCCATAAAATCATATCCCCATCCGATCTGTAGCAGCTCATCCCGGGTAAAGATTTTGTCAGGCCTTTTGAGCAGCGTTTCCAGAATTTTAAACTCTTTGGCTGTTAGAGAGACGGGCACATCGTTTTTCAGCACTCTTCGGCTCTCTAGGTCAAACGTCAATTCTTCATGAACGATACGTGTCGTTTGGGATTCCGTGTGTTCACTTGTTTCTTCCTTGCTCTCGTTTCTTCTCAGAACCACCTTGATGCGAGCGAGCAATTCCCGATTGTCGAAGGGCTTGGTCATGTAATCTTCCGCGCCAAGCTCAAGCCCCAGAACCTTGTCGATAATCTCATTTTTAGCTGAGAGCATAATCACTGGAACAGAACGTTTGCCTGTAATTTCCTTACACAAATCATATCCGGAGCAATCTGGCAGCATCAAATCAAGTACCACCAGATCGGGTTGAAAAGAATCCAGCAATTCCAGTCCGGTTTTGCCATCTTCTGCGGTTTGCACATCGTAATTCTCTCGCCTGAGCACAAGCTCAATTAAATCTCGAATAGCGGCCTCATCGTCAATAACAAGTATTTTCTTCAATGTCTGTACACCCCTTCTATACTTGTTTCCCACTTGAATCACCATTTACCCTCATCTTAGCACAGACCCTTCAGAACCCTCCACCGACAGGAAGATGAGGTATAATCCCGAGAGCTCCACATACCTTGTAATAACCCCGAAGAAAGGAGAACAATCCATGGATCTGCTCTGGGTACTTATTGTTGGCGGACTTATTGGCTGGTTAAGTGGCAACTTGATTGGGCGGGACGTACCGGGCGGTGTAATTGGGAACATTGTTGCGGGTTTTATAGGTTCCTGGTTAGGAACGGAATTGCTTGGACCAAGGGGACCGGTGATTGGCGGGTTTCATATCATTCCGGCGATCGTTGGCTCAATCATTGCCCTGCTCATCTTTTTTGCTCTGGCACGCGGCGGAGCCTTCCGCAGACGTTAATAAAGAGAGGCGTAAAACCGACCACGTTGTTCAATAGACATTTTTTATAGAGGTGTAGTACGAGTATCCAATGCAAATAAAAAGACCGATAGTATTCATCGTTTGCAGATGAAAACTTCGGTCTTTTTTTTATTTTTGCAATGGGTTTATTGATTTCATCCATGCTTCCAATGCCTGAACAACCTGCTTAAGCTGTTCCTGTTCCGTGATCTTAGGTGCGTTGTCTCCCTTCTGCATGCCGTAGGAGCCAAATTGACCATGGTTGCCGCCTTCAATACTTACAAATGTCGTGTCATTGGGAAGATTGGATTTGGCTTTTTCCCACGATTCCCAGTTCAGAACACCATCATTGCTTCCCGTAATTTGCAGTGCGGACAAGTTCGTTCCGTCCAGTCTCCCGCCATCATCTGCATAAGAAGCTAGGTAAAAGACACCTTTGATCTGAGCTGTGTGCGCCGCAGCATATCTTGAAGCGAACACTCCTCCTAATGAGTGCCCGCCAATAACAAAGCTTTCACCCACATGTTCCGCGAGAAACGAATCCGCCCGGTTTTCCCCGAACATCGCCAAGTTCAGCGGCATCTTCGTAATATACACACGATGTCCTTGCTCCGCTAGTGCTCGTGCCATAGGCGCATAACTTGCCGGCTCCACCAGACCTCCGGGATAAAACACAACATTTTGCTGCCTGATGTCCTCCCCTTTAGGTTCAAATTGATAACCGTTCTTCATTTCGCTGACAACGACTTTATCATCACTTTTCATTGCCGCTTCCGCTTGTTCCGACGGGCTGTATGTGACAGATGCGAGGTACGCAAACACGCCAGCCACCAGGGCAATAATAATTACACTAATCCATAACGCTATTTTCTTCCATCTGCTCTTACGCAATGTTGTCTTTGCCATAACTTCGTTTCCCACCTTTAAACGTATCATTTTTAATTACAGAATTAATTATATTTACTGGTAAGTAAAATTACAAGCTCTTTGCTTATATTTATGATTTGACATAAAATATTGTGGAAGGAGTGTGTACGAATCTATGCCAGAGCAAGTACCTAAACGTTTGCGCGGAAGACCCAAGCAGACAGACAATGACATTTCCATGCAACAAACCATTATCTATACGGCATCTACCCTATTTAAAGAATTTGGCTACGAGATGGTTACCCTTCAGCAGATCGGCAAGAAATGCGGCGTATCCAAACCAACCATATATTATCATTTCGCGGGCAAAGCGGATCTATTCGTGGCAGCCATGACAACGATGTTACAGAACGTTAGAAAAATTACGGCGCATATGCTGGATGAGGCGGAACATTTACGAGACGGATTAATTCGATTAGCGGAAGCTCGTCTTGCTAATCCGCATGGTGAGATCGAAATGATGATGCGTGAAGCGGAGCCTTTTCTGGAGGAAGCACAGATTCATGCCATTCGTGAAGCAGAACGACAGATTCATGAACTGTTAGCTTCTCATTTCAGACAAGCAATGGATCAGAAAATTTTTCGTGAAGAAGATCCGATGTTTCTGGCAGAAGCCTTTTCGACTCTAATGTTGATGGGGAACCGGGAGTATGATCAGCAAAAATATGAGTCTCATCATGTTATGGCGGAGAAAATTGTACGTGTTTTTTTAGAGGGAGTAACGAGAGCATAAGTCATTGATTGGATCTAATAATCAATTCTAAATTTGATTTTATAATTCGCCCCTGCCAATTTCTATTTCATTATTTAATCATGCCCAAAAAGCTCGGATGTTCGCTTTAGAACGAACAACCGAGCCTTTTTCGAGTTAATTTTCCCCGCGTAAACCATCTGTAATCTGGATACGCTCAAGTCTTCTAAGCGGCCAATAGGAAGCTATGAGCGCAGCAGTGATCGCACCCAAACAGCCAATCAGAATGCTGCTCCAAGGCATAACCCAATCGATTCGCAAAGCATTTCTCATCAGATAAGACACTCCATAGCTTAAGCCTGTACCGAGAAGACCTCCGTACACAGCGGCAAATACACCATAGAACAGACCTTCCAGCAAAACCATTTTGCGAATTTCCTTTTGCGTCATACCAATCGCTTTTAATACGGAGAATTCTTTCGTTCTCAGAATGAGATTCGTACTCACCGTATTCAAAATATTCAGGAACGCGATGGCTGAGATGACACCTATAAATCCGTACAGGAAAATATTTAACGTCATCGCATCGTTACGGGCTTGCTTCATTTCCTCTACCCGATTCTGGTAACTATACCCTGCATCCTTTTGGACAAGGCTTTTAAAATAATCTACAATTGCCCCGTGATCTGTCCCAGGGTTGGCTTGAATGAAAATTCTGTCGTAGGTGTTATCACCCGTGATGTTTTCGATCACCTTCGGTGTCGTTATCATTTGAATAATAGCACTTCCGGAGTATTTATCAGAGAGAGGACCTTTATCCGCAATCCCGACAACAGTAACGGTTTTGTATGACTGCTTGTCATTCATTGAGCGAACTTTAATTTTATCTCCAACTTTAAAACCGGTTTGATCAATGATCATCTGGGTTCCTTTATCGGTGATCATGCTGATTTTCTGGATAACAATGACGCCATTCTCATCGTTCATCTGGCTCGCGTTAATACTTCCGGACGTGAGTTTGGGACGGAGCTCCTGAAGCCCGTTTACACCGTAAGACATCAAATAGTTGTTATCCTTCCGATATCCGTTTTCCTTTTCAACCGTGTACATTCCTTTCTGCTGCTGATCATAATCCGGATTCACTTTATCTTTCGGAATGATCGCCTGGAGTTGATGATTGTAAAAAGGATAGGCTTGATTAACTCCGTTAAGTGTAGCCAGCTTGTTATAAACTGAATTAGGGATCCGTTTACTTATACCTTGATACTCTAAGGAGTAAGAGTAATTGATGCCCGATGGAGAAGTTGTGCTTAACGTGTTCACCAAGCCGCTAAACACAATGTACAGGACGATGCTTATAATCATTGAAAAGGCCGTAATGCGAAATCTCTTTCGGTTCCGACGAATATTCCGGCTGGCAAACCGCCCTTCGAATCCAAGCCATCTGCTACCGGCAAAGGACAAACGTTTAATATCCCCCTGCCCTACCACCGCGCTGCCTGAGGTTTTCAGTGCTTCCAGTGGTGAGACGCTGGATGCCAGCTTGGCCGGACCCAGCGCTGACACATAGACAATAATCAGCCCTAAACCTGCTGCCGCAAGTAGAATTGGCAATGAAATAATCATGTGCATATCGTTCAAGAAACCTAATGTCAGGAAACTGATGTTATAGAATAAAACTTTCATCAAAATGGTTCCTGTAAATAAACCGATCGGAATGGCAATCAGACTAAGCACAGTCGCTTCCTTAAATACAATTTTGCGGATCTGGGCGGGTGTTGCACCTATGCAGCGAAGCATGCCAAACTGAGAGATGCGTTCAAGCACTGAAATATGAAACGTATTGTAAATTACTGCGCTTGTGCATCCCATGATGATTAGAACAAGGGCTGCAAATGCATACATTGAACTTTGATTGACATTGTTATAGGTACTCTTGCCAAACAGTTGGAGTAATTCATTGTTATATTCGATCCGAATATTTTTAATTACCGATTCCCGGTTCAATTCCTGAGCAGAACCCTGATCTACACTTTCCCAACCCAAGGACGACAGAATGGCTTCCGTTTTATCCTTTATGTTGTCCATTGATTTCATCGTGGCATAGATAAAAAAAGTCTGAGATGGATCGATTTTTTGATGATCATCATACGTAATCGCTGAATAAATAAAGGTGGATGACCACATTGCATTTTTACCTGGTTTCATCACCCCGACAACGGTATATTGCTGTTTCATGCGCGGTTTGAATGTCTCGTCTAGGTCCCACCCGTAATCACCAACGGAATTCGCACTCTTCACTTTTCCAGTGGAAGCTTCGAGCCGATCTCCGAGGTTTAGCGTGATCTTATCTCCAATTGCTGGTTTCGAGGCGAACGAATTCAGGCTCCAGGATGACAGGATGATTTCGTTAGGCTTTTGCGGCAAACGTCCACTCTCTAACTGAACCTGAAGCTTGGACATGGCTTGCGAGTCGTATCCTTTCACATTCAAATAACGATACGGCGCAGCAAACGGGCTTTCCTTTTTCTCCTTTTCACTCGTGGAACTTATGATCGCATAACCGATTCGATGAATGACTCCTGCACTACTTACAGCAGTCTGGTTTACGATGCGAGGTACGTCTTTGCCTGGAACCCCATTGAAGGATACTTCATAATCTCCATAATCCCGAATCGTCTGACGTACCAGTTTGTCCTGATAACTCATGGCAAGTGTACCGACTGCCGTAAGAAGCGTTACCGATAGAATGATACCAACAATGGTGAGAATGGATCTTTTTTTCTGACCAAGTAAATACTTCTCTGTGAGCCCTGTGTACTTATGCATGGTGCTCGCCCTCAGATTGCTGATCGAAAAGAACCCCGTCTTTAATATTTACAATCCGATCCGCTCTCCGGGCTACATCGGAATCATGTGTAATCATTATCAAGGTTTGATTGTATTTTCGAACCGAATAGGTGAGCAAATCTACAATTTCTTTACTATTTTTGCTATCGAGATTCCCCGTGGGTTCGTCAGCTAGTATGATCGAAGGTTTGTTAATCAACGCTCGTCCAATGGCTGTGCGCTGTTGCTGTCCACCCGACAGCTGGTTAGGGAGATGATGTTTTCTGTCTTTTAGCCCGAGTACGTTCATTAGTTCGTCTGCGTAGTCTTCATCGGCTTGACGGTGGTCGAGCAGCATAGGCAGTTTAATATTTTCCTCTGCGCTTAGAACCGGAATCAGGTTATAGGCCTGGAAAATGAATCCGATCTTTCGTCTTCTGAAGATTGCTAAATCCGTCTCTTTCAGAGAATATAGATCTGTCCCATCAATATGGACTTGTCCACTGGTTGGGCGATCCACGCCTCCAAGCAGATGCAATAACGAACTTTTCCCCGAGCCGCTTGCACCAACGATAGCGACAAATTCACCTTGTTGAACCGTTAAGTTAATATCTTTCAGTGCGTCGACCTTCGCGTCGTTACTTCCGTATGTTTTACATAAATCATGTGTTTTTAAAATTTCCAAAGCATGTGCCTCCTTCATGAGCTGTGAATAATTGTTGTATTCATATAGGTTATTATAGGCTCGGAAGCTTACGTTAAAGTGAAGAGGAAGCTTACGTTATTGTAAGCTTCCTCTCAATACACTGTTTTCATGAAAGTAATTCGGAATTCGGCTCCCTCTCCAGGTTCGCTTGATACCGAGATCGTTCCACCCAAACCTTCAATAATTGACTTGGTGAGAGACAAGCCTACCCCGGTGCTGTGAGGTTTAGCATTACTTCTGCCCAGGTAAAAACGCGTGAATACATGGGGAATCTGTTCCGGCCTGATCCCTTCCCCTTCATCCCGGATGATAATCGAGTGAAACAAACCCTCGTCCTCCATCGTAATGTACACATTGCCTGATACGGGAGAGTGCTCCAGTGCATTTTTCGTCAGATTAATAACCGCCTCGGTTAACCATTCTTCATCTGCATGCAACAGCATGCCCTCGCCGCCTTGAACGATAATCGTCTGTTTCTTCTGCTCCGCCAAAGGTTGCAAGGTCTGTACAGTGGATTCAATAATGTCTTTGGGTCTAATGCTTTGCAGTTGAAAAACGATAGCTCCAGCTTCCACTCTCGCCAGCTTCAACAAGCTGATAATCAGCCATTCCATGCGTTCAATCTGTTGTCTGCTTCGTTCCAGAAAAGTGGTACGGACCTCTTTTTTCATGTGTGGGTCATGCAGCATATTTTCATTGAATACAAGCAGGGATGCGAGCGGTGTTTTGAGTTGATGTGATATATCGGTCAGCAGATGGCTTAGAAATGTTTTCTCCTGCTTCAGCTGATCTACACTATGGTTTAGTCTGCCTGCCATCATGTTAAAGCTATGACCAAGCGCGCTAAAATCTCCTTCTTTGCTCTCAGGCAGCAAGGTATTGAATTGACCCTCCACCACCTGCTCCGCTGCATGTGTAACACGGCGAATTCTGGAAAATAGCTTGCGGTACTCCCAAAATATAAGCATCAAAACCGGGATACCACATAGGAAAAAGATCAATGCCGTATTCCCGGGCAATGCTGTTCCCGACAGGACAGGCTGATCCTGAATGCTCATATGCTCTGTATACCCGTATTGAGACAATATTTGTTTACCTAGCTTGAGATCCTGTTGGTCTGTTCCTTGAGTGATCGTATGAATGAGCTGAGCTTCGAGCTGTGGCTGTTTACTTAACACTTGTCCGACAAAGGCCGCGTGCTGGTTCACAACCGTTTCATTAATGCTTTGTATCTGCTGGTTGATCACAACGTAAATGAGAACGGCCAAGCCTAATTGAACAAGGATGAATTTGGTGAAAACAGATTTCCACTCCGGATTACGGATGACTTCGTTCATCAGCGGTATGCTCCTATCGTTTCGGCGTTCCATTTGTAACCAACCCCACGAATCGTAACAATATACTTAGGCGCGGCGGGTGTTTCCTCCACCTTTTCCCTTAATCGGCGTATATGTACAGACAACGTATTATCATCAATGAATTCACCAGAGACATCCCATAACTTCTCAAGGATTGATGATCTGCTGCATATCTGTTTGGGATGGGACATTAACATAAGAAGCAGCCGGAACTCTAGCGTTGTCAGCGGAACTTCATTTTTGTTTTTGAAAACAACACCTTCCAGCACGCGAACTTCAAAGTCGTCGGATTTCCATATGTTCGAATGCTGTTCAGGGCGGGAATGACGCCGTAAAACAGCCTTGATTCTGGAAAGTAGCTCCTTGGTACGAATCGGCTTGGTCATATAATCATCCGCACCCAGATCAAGTCCCGCGACCACATTCATTTCTTCATCCAGCGCGGTGAGAAAAATGATCGGTACCTGTGATTCCCCACGAATCTCCTTGCATAGTTCATATCCCGTTCCGTCAGGCAAATTAATATCGAGCAAAATAAGTTCTATCTCGTTCTGCATAAGAGCATCGCGAGCTTCCTTCAAGGTTCCAACATGAGTGACCTCATATCCTTCATTGGTTAACGTATATTCTATTCCAAATACAAAATTTTCATCATCTTCAACAAGCAAAATGCGATTCATTACTGCACCCCTATTCTAGCGTTACCTCTTAAATCCAAGTGTATGTGCTTCATCATTCTACTAAATGTAACATTTGTAATACAAGCGGGGCTCGTTTGCCGTTTGTTGTATGAACAGGTTCTGATGCTGGCGGAAAAAAAAAGACAACCGATTATATCGGTTGCCTGTGATGAAAAATGATACAACGGTTAAGACGTGACGTGCTAATGGTGCTGGAATTCCTTTTGTAATCACTCCCGAGAACTACTTTATTTCATCAACTTCTCCGGATTCTTCACCTTAATGGAAACAACTTCACCACAGTTCAGACAGATCGTATATACACGTTCAGAACCAAGTGACATTTTTTTATCTAAAGGCCGCAAATTAATAAAGTCGGTTGCCTCCACAAAAGATGTACCTCCGCAATCGTTACAAGTTCTAGACGTTGTTGTCATATCAATATTCTCCTTTCTACTTATGTAATTTCAATCCTTCATTTCAATCATATTAATACATGCTTAGCCTTTCTTACATACACTAATTACCATTGGACTTGAGGGTTGAAACGGCGTTTGATCCCAGTTCGCATACTGTCTCTCTATGGTAAAACCTTGCTTTTCCAGCAGCTGCTGCAGTGTCTGCACATCTGTGAATCGACAAGCAATGCGTGACGTAGTTTGACGATACCCCCAGTCACGGATGGTCGTCCAGTGCATAATCTGATTCTCGTCATCATATATCTGGCTACCAGATACGTTGACGGTCACGCCATCCACATCGATGAATGTGCCCCAGTGCTCTTCTTTCTCATCCGATAAATCATTGCCGTCCGGATTGCGCATTTCAAATGCGAATATGCCACCAGGCTCTAAATGCTTATACGCCGTTTGCAGCAATGCCTGCTGATCCTCATCGCTCAGAAAAGCCTGAAATGCATTTCCTGTCAGAAAAATCATGGAGAAGTGCTGATCGGATTCAAACGTACGCGCATCTGCTTCGATAAAAGCAACCGGTAGATCCTTCGCTTTGGCTCTCGCATACGCAAGCATAGGTTCTACGATATCTACACCGCTAATTTGAACTCCTCTTTCAGCTAAATAAAGTGTGGCTAATCCTGTACCACAAGCAAGCTCCAGCACATGTCCCGGATTTTTCTTGGCAAGTTGAAGAAAAAATTCGTATTTGTCCGTCTCGCCGCCAAATTCCAGATCATAATTCCTCGGGTCCCGATACTCTTCCTGATTGTTGTGATCAATCAATACGTCTCACCCTTTTTCCATCAAAAATGTATTTACAACAGGAATTATAACACACTATAATGGTTTACATTGAGTAAAGATTAACTATGTGTTAACCATAAAGATCTGTGCGTGATGGATAAGGAGAAATGTAAACGTATGAGTTCGATGACACAATCTACCCGCTTTCCGATGTTTATTCTGATGTTAAATCTGTTTATTGCTCTGCTCGGACAAGGGATGCTGATTCCGATATTACCGGAGTACCTTAAGCTGTTCCATGCAGGAGGCACCGTTGCCGGATTTTTGGTCGCGGCCTTTGGCGCAGCCCAGTTTCTGTTTTCTCCGCTTGGAGGACAATGGGCTGACCGTTTCGGACGTAAAAAGCTGATTATGGCAGGCATGTTTCTGGTTGTCGTATCAGATCTTATTTTTGCGGTATCCACATCTCTACCTCTGCTCTATATCGCTCGTTTCATCGGGGGAATCAGTCTAGGTCTGATGGTTCCGGCCAATCTGGCTTATGTCGCAGATATTACAACCCCGGAAACCCGTGCCAAGGGGATGGGGTATTTCGGTGCATCGATGAACCTGGGTATGGTGCTTGGGCCAGGTCTTGGCGGTTTTATTGCCGAGATGGGTGTGCGTATGCCGTATTTCGTCGCTTCCGGTTTGGGTCTGGTTGCGGCTATGCTTACCCTTCTCTTGCCAGAGACTCTTCCACCTGAAAAAAGAACGATCTCAACGTCGAAGAAAAAAGGGTTCACCATGGGCGAGCAAATCTGGAGTTCGTTCAAGGTTCCTTATTTTGGATACTTGTTGATTATTCTTGTGATGACCTTTGGTCTGATGAGTTATGAGACAGTCTTCTCGCTGTTTGCCAAATACAAATATGGCTTTAATGCTTCAACCATCTCGGTTATCATCACCATGGGAGCGATTATCGGCATAGTCATTCAGATCTGGTTACTGGACTTTTTTGTGAAACGCTTGGGCGAAATCAAGCTCATCCGTCTGTCCTTAATCATGACCCCGATTGCTCTCTTGCTCATGTTAATCAAGGTTAATCTGGTATTTCTTTTATTTGCATCGGCGCTCTATTTTGCATTTAATGCATTCCTGCGACCAACCGTCAGCTCCCTGATATCCAAAAGTGCCGGGGATCGGCAAGGTTATGCATCAGGCCTGAATACAACGTATTCCAGCTTAGGTACCGTCTTCGGCCCGCTTGTCGCAGGTATACTGTTTGACAAAAACGTAAACTTTCCGTATATTTTTGGTGCTTTTATGTTACTGGCAGCATTATCACTTACGATGAGCGCACAACGTTCCAGGAAAGGAAACCGATATGCAAATGAATGAGAATTGGCACCAGCAGTTAAAAAATCAGAATCGGGATGAACTGATCGAAGCGGGTAAGCAGCTTTTTCTAAAACACGGTCTGCTTCAAGTGAAGATTAAGGACATTTGTGCTGAAGCGAATCTAAGCCGAGTGACCTTCTATAAACATTTTCAATCGATCGATGAGCTGCTGCTCACCATTCAGATGCAGTTGGTTGAATCCATGACCCAGCACGTAGAGCAGGCTGCAAGCCCAAGTGGTAGTGGCCGTGAACAGCTTGCAACAATGCTGAACGCATGGGTTTCTTTTGCTAAGGAAAATCCGGACCATATTCGTTTTATTCAATTATTTGATATCAATTATGAGCTAGTCCATTTTCAGCAAGAACTGAAAGATACCTATGAACGGTTTATTCAAAACGGTAAAGAGAATCACTTCCTGCTTGATGCATTAAACTCAGGTATAGCCGACGGCAGCATCCGCAATGCTACCCCTCCGCTTAAGCTGGCGCAGTTCATATTTACGGTGATGATGGGTATGCTGCAGAAGATGTTTACACAGCGCTCACATGAACTTCATCAACTGGATGATCAGATGACAAAGCAGTTGGTTGATATGCTGTTGCATTATGCAGGCAATGAGGACAAGGCATAGGTTGGATTCCTTAAGCAAAGTAACCTGTTTGAATAGGGACCCTTTAGCTAAACTTCACAAAATAAAAGAAGCCCTCCCTCACACGTATGGTTCATTGTACTCGTGCGGAAGGAAAGGCTTCTTTGTTTGCATTTTTTGTTATGAATTTGTGATTACATCAAGCTTCAAGTTTTACACCTGTGACATATTCAAAAGCTGCTCAAACGCATGCATGTTAGTTGCAAACTCAGGTACGTTCTGTGCTTCTTCTGCGGCTTCGACCAGTTGAACGACCGTATCATTATACGGTGTTGAAATCCCGGTACCTTTAGCCTTGCTCGAAACTACACCGTTGATATAGTGAATTTCCGTTTTACGTTGTTTCTCCAGATCCTGCAACATGCTCGCTTTAAGCAATCTGGAAGGTTCCATTACATGGCGTAACGTTTCAATACGTGCGGGGACTTCCTTTTCGCTCTGTAGCTCCAATGAAGCCATATCGAATCCGTTCATCGTGACAAAAGAAACACCGTTCGCATGTCCGACCTTGATCGTTTCGTCAATGATATGAACCGCACTTCGAATGCCCGCTTCATGATCCAGAATATCTCCATACGTGCCGTTCAGTGCAGCAGATAAACCGCTAAAAGCATTGTTGATTAGCAGTTTTGACCATTTCGTGCCTACCAGATTATTCGAGATATGTGTACCTCCAACGAGATCAAGTACTTCTTTTACACGCTGAATTCGCTCGGTTGTCTCTCCATTCAATTCCCCGATCTGGAATGCGTACTGCTTGAATTGAGGATACGCCGTGGTCAGACTGGATACGCCGGGTTCCATGAATGTAGCACCAAACTCAACGGAACCCGCGATAACCCGGTGCTCCCCAACTATAGATGCCACGTTCTCTTCCGGAATTCCGTTTTGCAGAGAACATACGACACTGTCTTCATGCAGGTATGGAAGCAATTCTTTCAGCACCGATTCATTGAACAGTTGTTTTGTTAACAACAGCACAAGATCATATTGCCCTGACTTTTGTTCAGGGGTGATGGCTTTTACTTTGGCCTGAAACTCGGTCGTTCCTGTTACTTTTGCTCCTGTCTGATTAAGCACATCGACATGTTCCTGATATGCATCAATTAACTCCACATCCATTCCGCCATCTGCCAGATAAGCACCAACGATGGTTCCAAGTGAACCTGCACCTACAATTGCAATTCTCATATGTGTTGCCTCCTTATTTTTCTTCCAGATAGTTATATACAGGTTGTGCTGCATTCAAAGTTAAGTTCGTCAGGATGTGGGAAGCGGACACCACTTCAAGCACCGGCAAATCAGCCAAAGGCGCAAGCGCATGCTCAAAAAGTTGTAGCCGAGCCGGGCCTGTCCACGCTTCCTTCACCTCGATGTCGGTAATCTGGGTACGTATCAGGTCGCAGATCCGCAGATTCCCGGTATAATCCGTGGCGATTTTGATCATAAAGTTGGGACGGCAGATTTCTTTTTTGGCAAGCTCTTTATCCATCTCCACATGTTTGAAACCCATCGTTGCTGTGGCTACGCGCAGTGATCCATAGTCCAGCGTGCCCACGAGGGTATCGGAGTCCGTGTACAGTTTGGGGGCACCGAGCTTTTTGGGATAAGCCGTTAACTCTCGGCCACTTGCGATGGCGGGGAAGTTATCCACGTACATCGAATGCACATAATCCCCGTCTTCCCCATTGAACTGCACGGGAATGACCTGTCCAGCTTCTGTGTATGCGCCAAGTCCGGAGACGTCCGGCATCCACATCACTTCGAATTTCACCAAGGGTTCGGTGATTTGCAATGGCTCAGGAACAGCTGCCCGCAGAGCCTGCTCATCCGTTCGGTAGATAATGTTTAGATACTCGCGATTCACGAATTTATAAGGTGGCATTGGGTATGCCGGGGCTGTTAAAGGCGTGTTCAGGTTTTTAGCAATATTGTGCACATCGATTTTCATGAAAAAGACACCTGCCTTTGCATCGGGTTATTAGATTATTGCTTTAACTGATAATTTGAATTTGTTGATTGACTTATAAATAAAGTCTACATCTTTCTTTAAATTTAATATAATACATAATAAGTACTATATATATTTATTGAAACAAATAAGGAGTGCATACTAATGGAGCTTCTTCAATTGAAATATTTTCAAACCGTAGCGTATACAGAACATATCTCCAAAGCTGCTGCTCAGTTAAATATCGCTCAGCCTTCGTTAAGTCTTACGATCAAACGGCTGGAGGACGAAATGGGTACTTCTCTCTTTCATCGCAAAGGCAGAAACATTGAGCTGAATGCCGCTGGAGAAATTTTGCTGAAACATGTGAACCACATTTTTGTTGAGCTGGAGAATGCCAAGCTGGCCATTACGGAAAAAGAGGATGAACTGTCGAGGTTGATACGGATCTCCATCTCCAATTCAAGATTTCTATCAGGTTTGATACGTGAGTATATCGAAGTTTTCCCCGATTCACAGCTTCATCAAGGTATTGCAAGTCGTGTCGAAATTATTACGCAGCTGAAAAAAGGAGATATTGATCTGGGTATCACGGGCCACCCCATTCTGGATGAGGAGATTGAAAGCGTGGTGCTGGTTGAGGAGCAGATTGTGCTTGTCCTTCCTTCCACCCACGTTTACGGTAGAGAAAAACAAATTACATTGGATGTCGTTGCCGACGAACCTTTTCTCGCGCTCGCAAATAACGAAGAATATCGCCGTTTTACCACCATGTTATGTGAAAAAGCTGGTTTTCATCCGCATCTGGCATTTGAGGTCGATTCCCATACATTAGTTGAGATTATTAGGCTGGATCGGGGTGTGGCATTACTGCCAATCTCCGTCTGCCGTAATCTTGGACTGCACTATGTCTCCATTGCTGATGTAGCCGCGGTCTATCCAATCAGCTTGTCATGGCTAAAACATCGCAAGCTCTCGGCATCCCTCGCGCAATTCCGTGACTTTATTACCTCGTATTATGTATCCAATCGTTCGATGTTCAAGTTTGAATAAAGAAGCTACTTGAACATGAAGTAGTAACCAGCTTCTACAGCTTCATGTTAAAAACAAAAAAGCCGCTACGTTAGCGGCTTACGAATTTCAATGTAACAATTCATGGTCTGATCTGCCCGATCCTCTTCTCTCTACTCTAATTATAACGTTTTAAAACATTGGATAACAGACTGTTTTTTCACCAGCGCCTGCACTATACTTCTAAATACAAATCTAAAAAGTTGAGGTGTATCCATATGGATGACAATAAAATAGTCTTAGATCCGGGTCCTTTCTTTCACGGTACCAAAGCAAAACTAAAGATTGGCGATTTATTGGAGCCCCAATACTTATCCAATTATCAAGACAAAAAGTCGAATCACATCTACTTCACTGGAACCTTAAATGCCGCCAAATGGGGTGCTGAATTAGCACGATCTGATTCAAAAGAACGAATTTACATCGTAGAACCCTTAGGAGATTTCGAAAATGATCCCAACGTAACGGATAAAAGATTCCCTGGAAACCCGACCCGCTCCTATCGATCCAAATCCCCACTAAAAATTGTCGCTGAATTAGGTTCATGGGAACGACACACGGATGAAGAAATTGATCATATGACTTCATCTCTGAAAAAGTTAAGTGATGAAGGTAAAAATGTGATCTATGATTGATTTTTAAGGTACCAAATCGAATTGAGATGCCTTGCTAACGAAGTTCATTCGATAGTATGAAACTTCAAGACTTATCTGGATACTGACTTGATCATCAGAATACAGATTCCTCCAAAGATAGACAGTACAAATGACATCATAAATATAGACGAGAACCCGATCTGTGAGATTAAAAACGCTGCGATTACTGGCGCAATGGCCTGTGTCAACGTATTACCTAGATTGTAAATACCCAGAAACAAACCAACACGGTTTTTGTCAGGAATAACGTTGAGGTTCAACAAGTTGTCCAAGGAGTTCCATATTCCCATCCCTAAACCAGCCAAAAAGGCATAGATAATAATTCCCGTGTCGTTTTGCAAAAAGTACAAACACAGTGCACCAATACCCAAAGATATGGTAGACAGACCGACAGGATACTTTAACACGTTAAACTTGTCCGATAGCGGTCCTGCGACAAATCCCATCAGTATTCCGAAAATCAACATAATAATATTGATCAACTGAATGGACTGTTGTGTGGATGAGTTATCTTTCTGAAGAAAGTCTGTCATGATAAACAGAAGATACCCTGTAATGGCAAAGTTTCCGATCCCTTGGGATAACTTGCCGATGAGAGCCAAGTAATAGTCTCGGCCAACAGACCATTTTGGAAAAACGGCCATCGCCTCTTTCAAGGACAGTTTCTGACGAGTAGATGAATCCTCTCTATCCGTTGTTTCATGCAGATTGGATGGCTCACGGACAATCAAAGCTGCAATAAGCGTACCCACAAATGTGATGATGCCAAAAATGATAAAACCTAATCGAAATTGACCCAAAAAGAAAGCGGCCAGAATGGTGAATCCGTTATTACCCAAAGCCATACCAAGCCCACCGTATGCAGATGACGCGGAGCCTCTTCCACCTTCTGGAGCCAGATCTATCCAAGCAACCATCGGTGCTACAATAAAGTTCAATGCTACTTGGCCAATCATCCAGCTAAGGAGTAAAACAGGTACGTTTGGACTCATGGAGGCAAAGATCATGGCTAACATAAATACAAATGATCCAGCAACGAGCCAAGGAGTTCTCTTTCCAAAACGCGATCTTGTACGATCTGACAAATAACCGGCTGCCATGTTGGATATAGCAGCCACAATCATGCCGAGCGCTGAGAAAAGGGCTAAAATATTAATTTTATTCACCGCATCCAGATGCTGGATCAGGGCCGGCAAAAATAAACTAGACATCGCAATGTATGGTCCCAGCCAAGTGGCTGGTCCAATGATTAAACCTGGAATCAAACGTTTTAGCGGGATTGTTCGGGTATTCATGTCCTACTTCCTCTCTAGTTGCTATTCATTTTGAACGGAATAATATTTAAAATCTGCAAATGAATCATGCTGGTGGGCATCCACAGAGCCGATAAAATTAAATAATCCTGTAAATCCACCGATTTCTCCGGGCTCACCATTAACGCCTTCATCCGACAAATAGGATACATCGATTGCTTTCAGCAGTATTTTCCACTCCATCTGCTCTTCAAAACGATATGAAATGTCTGCAAAACCTTCATTGTAAACCAGTTTAAGTTCTGCCTGTTGTTCAGGCACAAGTACTTGATGATGCACATACTCGATACGCTCACCAAGCTTTGCCTGAAGTACCGTGAGCATCATTCCCTCAGTCCTTTCGGAATAGGTCAGATGGACGTATAACCAGTTATTCGAATCATAATAAAGTCCCATGCCGGCCGTTTCGGAATAGTGATCTGCATGAAACTGAACATGCGTCTTTAACTCATACTTGAAAGATGTGGCTCGTGTCGCCATAATGGATGGATTGACTTGTGAAAACAAGGAATTTTGTCCGTATATCCTCAAATGACCGGGACGTTCGGTTGCATTGACCCATCCCTCTTGCTGCTCTCGATAAGGTGTCATAAAATGTAGCCCTAGTTTCTCCTGCTCAAAATCGTCGAACACATCATGGGACACGGAGCCTGCACTCGATAAACCTGTCATGCCTTCGGTTTCCATCTTCGCCACATTAGAGCGGTCCTTCATCTGTAGCCATCCATCCTCTGTCCACTGCATCTTCTGAATGGAAGTTTCTCGCCCTAGCGGATTGAGAAGTTTATCCCCTAATGGACGCGACATTAAATGCGCGATGTACCACTCGCCGGTATGCGTTTCCACTAATGAGCCGTGACCTGCTTTTTGCATAATGGAATTCGGATTGTACATTTCAAAATGTCCTGCATCCGGATCACCGAGTGAGAATAAATGCCGCGGCGAAGAAGTGATGATTGGCTCTCCAGATGGATGCGGCTCATAAGGACCAAAGACATGCTTCGAGCGGCCAATCTCGACACCATGCGCATAACCTGTTCCACCAGCTGCCAGAAGCAAGTAATAGTATCCATTACGTTTGTATAGTTGAGGTGCTTCTGCACATCCACGTGTCGTGAAACCTTGCGTTACCCGGTGCCATGTACCGATAATTTTTCCGCTCTCCATATCCAGTTCAGCGATCACAATATGCCCTGGAGCCTGATACCCCGTACGGGTCTCCCATTCCAGTATGGCAACATAATGTTTACCGTCATCATCGTGATAAAGAGCAGGATCAAATCCAATGGAAGTGAGATAAATCGGTTCTGACCAAGGACCTGTAATATCTTCTGCCCACATAATATAAGAGTCGGCGTTAAATTCTCTACCAGCCATATTGACCATATGGGAAAAGGTTAACCAATATTTCTGACTGGCAGTATCGTAAGACAGATGTGGAGCCCAGATTCCCGCTGGTGTATTGGTTCCGCGCAGATTGATCTCACCTTTGTTCAAAGCTGATCCGATCTGCTCCCAATTCGCCAGATCACGGGATTGAAACAGTTGAATTCCAGGATTCCAATGAAAAGTAGAGGTTGCGATATAATACATTTCACCGACACGAATCATGGACGGATCAGGTGCCATACCCGGTATGACTGGATTGATAATACGATTCATATTCATTCTCCTTTCAGATGTAAAATTGCGATTATGCTTTCATACCTTGTTCTAACTGGAGCGATTCCAAATAAGCGCTTTCTTTTTCCTGACATGTGAGTTTACCCATTTCTGCTACAATCTCAAAATTTATGTTCATTGATCACGATCACAGCTTTGGCTATAATAACAGAGGCATTCGTTCAATGAAGAGCATTCCCCGTCAGGAAAGCGGTTTCTCATCACCTGATACGTATTATAAGCTCAATAAATCGATCAATTCGATTGTGTTAGTACAGATTAATTTACCCTTATCAAAGGTGGATTCAATTAAATGGAAATAAATAATCAAGATTATATGGTGGGTGACAGAACGGACCTTCTTCCACGGATTGATTGGAATATACGTTTTTTTGGTGCTCACAAACAGACGGTTCGTTCCGGATGGTCGGCGACAAAAGAATTTCACCATGCTTTTGAAATTTTAATTGTGCTGGATGGAGCACAAGAAACAAAACTGGAGAGTGAGTCTTATGAGATACATCGTGATGATATTCTTCTCATCCCTCCTGGCTTTGAACACACAAACACGAACATTGCAGTTGCGTCAATGACCTATTTCTGTGCACATTTTGATGTAGATGAACCTGCGTTGCGTATGAAAATCATGAAGAATTGTGACTGGGTATACACCCCCTCCAATCCGTCCTATAGCCGATTAAGAGCTTGTATTCAGCAATGGCTTGATCTTTTCGACGATACGGATATGACGGTATCTAAAGCTAAATTGAGAGCACAAATCGTTCTGTTTGAATTGTTGGAGATCTTAATCGACTTACAACCTGTGAATACAGAAACGCATGCGAATCAGTCGATGACCACGGCCAAACATGCTCGAGAAATTGCCGAGGCCATTAAAAGTCATTTCAGACAACAAGTGCGCGAAAAAAACGGTGACGCAGACGAGGATGATACGGTTCATATTCAGCCGATCATCGCATCGTTAGGAATCAGTCCTAACTATGGATTAGAGATATTTCAAAAAATTTACCATATGTCTCCGCGAAAGTATCTGTCCGATCTGAAGTTGCAAGAAGCTAAGATGCTGTTGCAACAGCCTGAGATCTCCTTGACCGAGATAGCCCTTCGTTTGGGGTATAAAAACCTGTCCCATTTCAGCAGGCAGTTTAAAAAGTGGACGCAGCTCAGCCCTACGGAATTCCGTAAATTAAAATTGAAAGCGTAATAAACGGCTTTCTGATATTGGAGTATTTATTACGACGCTTCATATTTAGATAACAAAAAAAAGGAGTGGCCTGTATATGGCCCTCCTTCTTTTGCTTTGAAATGACAACAATTAAATGAATTCGTATCTATTCGTTTACAAGGTTAAGAGTATACATTCGGATTTCGAACGTTTAAAGTATCTCACCATTAGACTCAATCACTTGTTTGTACCAATAGAATGAGTCTTTGCGTGTTCTATCCAGCGAGCCATTACCCGCGTTGTCTTGATCAACATAGATAAAGCCATAACGTTTACCCATTTCGGATGTAGAGCAGCTGATAATATCAATCGGTCCCCAACTGGTGAATCCCATCAGTTCCACACCGTCAGCTACCGCTTCTTTCATCTGCTCGATGTGGCTACGCAGGTAATCAATACGATAAGGATCATGTACAGATCCGTCCTCTTCCAGTGTGTCTGTAGCGCCGAGTCCATTTTCCACGATAAAGAGCGGCATCCGGTAGCGGTCATACAACCGGTTCAGCGCGATGCGAAGACCGATTGGATCGATTGGCCATCCCCATTCGGTGGCTTTCAGATGCGGGTTCTTGATCTGACTTACCAGCATACCGGAGTTGCTGTTGTCATTCGGGTCGTATTTTCCGATATACGTCATGTAATAACTGAATGCAATAAAGTCCACTGTGTTGTCACGGATAATCGCATCATCTTCAGGTTCCTTCACCAGTTCAATGCCTTGCTCTTCAAAATATCTTTGCATGTAGGACGGGTACTCCCCACGCGCCTGAACTTCCGGATAGAACAGGTTCATCTGATCTTCCTTCATCGTCTGCAGCACATCTTCCGGTTTGCTGGATGCAGCGTATGTTTCCAGACGGCAGATCATACAGCCGATTTGGGCATTAGGCATTTTCTCTTTCCCGCTTTTTACAGCCAGCGCACTTGCTACAAACTGATGATGTGTTGCTTGATAGGCTACCTGTTCAGGGGTGCCTTTGATTTTATCTTCCAGAATACCGCCGCCCGTATACAGGCTGGTCAGCATCATATTCATCTCGTTGAACGTAATCCAATATTTCACTTTGTCTTTGTAGCGGTCAAATAACGTGTTGGCAAATTTCAAATACAGATCAATCATTTCACGGCTTTCCCAGCCATTGTATTTGCGGGTTAACTCAATCGGCATCTCATAGTGAGAGATCGTGACTAGTGGCTCAATGCCGTATTTCAACAGTTCGTCGAACACTTTATCATAGAAAGCAAGGCCTGCTTCGTTCGGAACGCTTTCTTCTCCTGTCGGGAAAATTCGCGGCCAAGCGATGGAAAGACGGAAAACTTTAAAGCCCATCTCAGCAAACAATGCGATATCTTCTTTGTAACGGTGGTAAAAATCCACTCCATTCCGTTTCGGGAAATACACATCGGTGTTACCACTCAAATATTGTTCCAGTTCAACGGAGTTTACGTCAAAGGTAAAATCTTTACCATTTCGATCTTCATGCGGAACATAAGGTGCCATGTCAGAGGTGGAAAGTCCTTTGCCGTCTGCGTCAAATGCGCCCTCCAGCTGATTGGCTGCGGTAGCCCCTCCCCATAGGAATCCTTTAGGGAATGTGTGTTTTGTTGTTTGTGTCATGATGGTTTCTCTCCTTTTTATTATTTACACGTGCCACTTCAATGACAGACTAACCTTCCAATCGCTGTTATCCCCAGATTTTTTTGAATTATTTTTTAGTTGAGAAATATGGTGATAAAGGCGATCGCGTTGCTTTTCCAGGTTATTTCTGTCCTCTCCGTTTTTGTGTAAATATATCGTTAAATTCTATAACTCGGTTAAAATAGAAAGCCTTCATTCGTTTTGTAATAAGCTTTTAGCGAACGGTGAGTAGCAGTAATTCATTCATTGGAACCACCCCCTTCACCTGAACGGGTACTACATCAAGGTAATCTGGCGTGTTGGCTACAATGACCGGGGTGATCAGATCAATACCGGCGGCTTGAATGCTCTCGATATCAAATTCCAGCAATAAATCACCCTTGTTCACTCGTTGTCCGATGACAACCTTCTCTTCAAAAAACTTGCCTTTCAGGGACACCGTGTTAAGTCCAACATGAATGAGAATGTCGATTCCGCTGGAGGAAGTCAGCATGATGGCATGCTTGCTTTTCGCAATCATTGTGACCGTTCCGTCAAATGGTGCGGTTACACGCCCTTCCTGCGGATAAATTGCAATTCCTTTTCCCGTCATTTCCTCGGCAAACGTAGGATCAGGCAATTCTTTGAGTGCAACCAGTTCGCCGGTAAGCGGACTGAATATTTCACCTTTCTTTTCCTCAATCGAATGAACGGTCACAGGCGGTGGTGCAGGTTCTTGTTTAGACCGATTTGTTGTTCCTGATCGTTCTGCTAATTCCGATGTTGTTGTTGGAGCTATTGCTGACGAACTTGCCCCAGCAGGTTGCTGCGTAATCGGTTCATCCCACTTAAGCAATAAGGTCACTGTAAACGAAACTACGAAGCTGATACCTATACCGATGAGCGCGTACCAGAAATTCGCCATCCCCCCATTTGGACCAATGTATAAAGGCAACGACAGCAGACCCGGGACGGCAAAACCGAAACATTTTAACCCTACCGCTGTAATAAATCCACCGCCGGCTGCTCCACCGATGATCGAAGCATAGAACGGTTTTTTCAACTTCAACGTTACTCCATAGATTGCAGGCTCTGTGATGCCCAGAAAAGCAGATATACCGCTGGATAAAGCAATCGATTTCATCGATTTGTTTTTGGTTTTGAGGAACACCGCCATTACGGCACCAGCTTGACTCATATTGGCTACAAGGTTAAGCGGCAGTAACAGCACGTCGTAACCGAGTTTGCTCAAATTCTGTAATGTTCCCGGGAAAAATGCATAATGCATACCCGTCATAACGATCACTGGCATAAGTCCGCCCAGCACGATTCCTGTTAATGGGCCCGAGTGAGCAAAGAGCCAGGATGTACCGATCTCCAGATAAATCCCGATGTAATTACCGAGCGGTCCAATAGCTATTAGCAGAATCGGGACGGTAATCACCAGCACAATCATTGAGGTAAAAATGACTTTAACCGGACCAGGAATGAAACGATCCACCCAGCGGTGTACATAACTGAGAAGCCACACTCCAAGAATAATCGGAATGACAGACTGGGTGTAATTCACGATCGATACCGGCAGAGATAGAAAACGAATCGGCTCCAGATGATTTTCCAGGTAAGCATTCAAAATGGTTGGATATAATAGTGTACCTGCCAGGGTCAAGGCGATATATTCATTGACTTTAAACTTCCGCGCAGACGATACAGCGAGCAGGAAAGGCAAGAAATAAAAGGCCGCATTGGCTATGGACGCTAAAATCTGATACTCACCGCTAGTTTCTTGAATGGCCCCAAGTGTAACAAGTAATGCGAGAATGCCCTTCAGCATCCCGGTACCTACAATGGCTGGAAGAATCGGGGTAAAAATACCGGAGATCGTGTCCAATACGGCATTAAGACCTCTTGAACGCGGCGGTTCTGCTTTTGTCTCTGTTGCACCAGCTTGTTTCAACTGGTCCTCCAGCTCTTCATAGACGGCTGCAACTTTGTTGCCAATCACAACCTGGAACTGATCGTTTTGGAACTGTGCCCCAAGAACACCATCCAGTGCGCGAATCTGTTCAAGCTGCACTTTCTTTTCTTCACGAACATTAAAGCGCAATCGAGTGATGCAATGCCAGGCTTGCATAATATTTTCCTGCCCTCCTGTTAATCGGATGATCTCTTTGGACAACTCCCGGTGATTCATGCTGCTTCCTCCTTTTTTGGCGAAAAAAAAACCAAATGTAAGCCCGCCCCGCTACAGCAGCGGAATCGGAAACATTTGGTGGTGCCTGATCGTATCAGTAACACTCCATATTCAACTAATATGGTGATGGTGTATCTTCTAACAGTTGTACTGAGGTCAACCCGTGTCGGTACGGGACGTTACTCTTTCGATGTGAATCATGAGGTATACCATCTCATCGGGAGTAATCACGAATCCTCGCTGCTGCTCCATCGCCTCCTTTATCTTGAGTGCGCATTGGAAGCTGACAGGATATCGTTCCGACAATACATCATATAAAAACTGCTGATCCTTGAATGAAAGGACTTCCCGGTTCATTTGCCGAACAATGAAGTATCTCAGATGAGTGATGAACCTGGAAAAATCAGCAGACTCCTGATTCAGTGCCCTGCCAAAATGATCGGTCATGATCCCGAGAATGTCATTGATCATCTGTGTAATCTTGATCGTCTGGTTCATGCTAGCCGAATCAAATTGTGAATTTACAAAATGAAGGGCAATGGAGCTGGCTTCACCCGCAGGCAGTGCGACCAGAAAAGCTTCATTGATCTTGCGTACCGCCAACTCTCCAGCGCGGTATTCTGCAGGATACAGATGGCGAATATCCCAGTGTAGCGGATTTTGCATGTCTACACCTTTTCTGAAACGATCCAGAGCAAAATGGATATGATCCGCAAGCGTTAATAGGATAGAATCATTTAGCTTTTTCCCGATGATCTCCCTGCCTTCTTCTATAATCTGATCCGTGATATCGATAACTTGCAGAGGGATATCGCTAAGAAATTGCTCGACTCGCTGATATTTATCATTCGAGCCGATCCGGAACATTTTCTGAATCTGGCTTTGCTCGATCGGCTGTCCCTTTACTTTTTTGAAGCCTACACCTGTTCCGATGACAATGACTTCACAGCCTTCAGCATCCTCCGCCAGGGCGATATTGTTGTTTAACGATTTCTTGAACCTCATGATGTTTTCACCCCCCATATATGCAAAAAGCACCACCATGGCCAGGTACACAAGAAAATAAACTTGTGAGATCCAGACTGTGGTGGTGCCTGATCGAATCAGTGACACTCCTTATTTAGCTGTATTGTATACCAGCCATGTAATCGTTGTCAATACCATAACGCTGGAATGGGTATGTGCTTCATTTAAGTCGGCTTATGCACTCGCCTTATAGTAGTTTAATACCAAATTGCACATTCTATTCTTCTGAAGTGTTGTTATCTAGAGCATAATTATCATAATAATACCGAATCAGAATGTCCTGATCATAGTTGCCGAAACCTTTTCCAAATAGGGTCAGCCCACCTCGACCTGCTGCGCTCTCTTCGGGTTTTAATCCAAATGTCCAATAGGTAGATGCTCCTAAATCCAGATCCGAAATCGTGACATCCGAAATTTGTTGACCATCTATAAACGTACCTTCCTCGTTGATGCGCAGCACTTTTAACACGCCGTATTGATTCACATCCAGTTTCCACCATAGTGGAGTATGCTTGCCCTTTCGGTCTCCGAAATCGCCAGGACTTGTCCATGTACCGAGATCATTGCCGTTAAGCGTAAAACGAATATCGGAAGGCCAGTTTTCATTGACCTTGGGCGCTTCCGAGCTAAGTTCGAGTGAAAGTTCGATCTCGCGAAGATGCTGATCATTGTGAAGATAATTGGGAATCTTATATTCGAGAAAACCTCGTGCCATCCACAGAATTGCCGCGTTAACCCGATCAGGGTCCATAAAACAAGCGGGTGTGTCGTATTGGCCGATCATCTGAGTTGTCGTCGCCAGCCCGCAGGTTGGCCATGCCTCGTAATCCGTATAATGACCAACGGGTATAGACACTTCATAATACGATGCATCCATAGGCACTGAAGGCGATAAATTAATCGTCATGAACTCTTTTACAATATAACAATATTTGTAGGTCCCCCCGTTCTCTCGTTTCATTCGGCTACCTACAATGCCAGCCTTCTGAAGTTTGCTAACATGTGTACTGACAATGGCTTTGCTCAGATAGAGCTCTTGGGCGAGAGCGTTGATATGCATTTCCCTATTCTCTAGCAACAAACGTACAATATTTAAACGGGCTTCACTGGCTAACGCCTCGTAGACAAGCAATGAAGATGCATCTGTTCCAAGCATCATCGACTTCACTTCCTTTTGTATATTCAGCTTTTATATCAACTTGTACATTTGGTATCTCATTTCTCACATTTTAGAATTCGCTATTTAGCGAACTGCGTAAAATGAACTTGCTCTGTATATCCGCATTATGATACATATTAGATAACAAATCAATGTATTGATTTTGCTTTTAGGCGAATTCAATATAGATTACTGACATCATATGACATTACAAACGATTATATGTATTACAAAATCAATCACGTGCACTATAAAATTAATCTTATGGAGGTTTTCACTATGCTTAAATCCAAAATGCTGATCGATAAAGACTTTCAGATTGCTGAAGTAGACCCGCGTGTTTACGGTTCATTTATTGAACATCTGGGACGTGCCGTGTATGGCGGTATTTATGATCCAGGTCATCCAACCGCAGATGCACAAGGCTTCCGTCAGGATGCTATTGAAGCAATTAAAGCGCTTAACGTACCCATCGTTCGTTATCCGGGTGGCAATTTCGTATCCGGTTACAACTGGGAAGACGGCGTGGGTCCAGTAGCTGACCGTAAACGCAGACTTGAGCTGGCTTGGTGGACGATTGAAACCAATGCTGTGGGCACGAACGAATTTGCAGATTGGGCCAAGCTGGCAGGTACGGAAGTGATGATGGCTGTTAACTTGGGAACGCGCGGTATCGATGCAGCTCGAAATCTGGTTGAATATTGCAACCACCCTTCTGGAACATACTGGAGTGATCTGCGTATCTCCCACGGATATAAAGATCCACATAAATTCAAAACATGGTGCCTCGGGAATGAAATGGACGGTCCTTGGCAGATTGGTGCGATGACCGCATATGAATATGGCCGTATTGCCAATGAAACAGCCAAAGCGATGAAATGGGTTGATCCAGAGATCGAGCTCGTTGCATGTGGTAGCTCCAGCCGTGACATGAAGACATTTGCAGATTGGGAAGCAACCGTGCTTGATCTTACCTATGAAAATGTAGACTACTTGTCTCTGCATCAGTATTACAACAACAACAAAGACAACACATATGACTTCCTGGCGACCTCGCTGGATCTGGATCAATTTATTGATAGTGTGGCTTCGATCTGTGATTTTGTACAAGCCAAGAAACGTAGCAAAAAGAAATTGATGCTCTCCTTGGATGAATGGAATGTGTGGAAATCCATTGGTACTAGCCGTATGGAAGAACGCTGGCAGATTGCTCCTCCAGAGTTCGAAGATGTGTACACGCATGAAGATGCGCTGGCAGTGGGCTGTTATCTGATCACCATTCTGAAACATGCTGACCGTGTAAAAATGGCTTGCCTTGCGCAGCTGATTAACACGATCGCACCAATCATGACGGAAAATAACGGCGCAATCTGGTTACAAACGACGTATTTCCCGTTCCTGCACGCTTCCAACTTCGGACGTGGAACCGTGTTGCGTTCCATCACATCTTCACCGAAATATGATTCCAAAGACTTCACGGATGTACCTTATCTGGAATCGATCAGTGTGCATGATGAAGAAAATGGCACCATTACCATCTTTGCGGTAAACAGACATCTTGACGAATCAATGGAACTGAATGTTGACCTTCGCTCCTTCGGAGAAACGACATTTGTGGAGCACATTGTCCTGGAAAGCAACGACCTGAAAGCAAGTAATACCAAAGAAAATCCACGTAACGTATTGCCTCACAACGGCGGACATACAACCGTCGATCAAGGTAAAGTACAAGCTGTGCTGAACAAAGCGTCATGGAACGTGATCCGTTTGAAAACAAAACAAGCTTAATCGTGCAAATCGCGCTAGATCAAAAAGCCCAGAGCATACCTGCTTCTGGGCTTTAACTTTAGTATTAGCATTTGCTGAAGCAGCACTTCTAGCAATTAGAGGGTGACCGTTCGTCCACTATATTTCCCCCTTCTTTATGTGGAACTTCTAAACCCAATACAGCACTAACCAACTAGGCTATGTCCGAAAACGCTAGAGTAATTCAATTTTGGAATCCAATTGTGATTGATTTTGTTCCAAGCCAGGGAGGTTCACCGCAGGCGTGCCGGAGTACGTCAGGGGAAAGTGACGCAGTGGGGACAAAAAGGCGATAAAAGAAGCACTTCAGTGGGTTTAAGACACGCACATTATGTAGCTTAGATATGTGGCTTGGGTGTCTAGCCTAAATTCTAGCTATGATGAACGTAAACAAGGATAGCCCCCACATATTGCTGAGCATCGTAGGTTAAAATGGAAAGTGTCAAAACCACCATTTCAGAGCTACACAGCAAAGGAGAGCTATCACTATGCAGTCTACCACAAAATTCATCGGTTTAGATGTGTCTAAAGAAAAAATTTCAGTTGCCATCGCAGATGAAGGACAGGCCAAGCCTCGGTATTACGGATCCATTGCGCATACGCCTGCCGCGTTGCGTAAACTCATCAAAGAGCTGGGGCCTGCAAGTACTTTGTCCTTCTGCTACGAAGCAGGGCCTACCGGCTATGAAACCCATCGCTGGATTGAATCTATGGGTGCACATTGCATCGTTATCGCTCCTTCGCTCATTCCGAAACGGGCTGGAGATCGGGTGAAAACGGATCGACGCGACGCAGAACAACTCGCGCGTTTATTCCGTGCGGGTGAGCTCACGCCGATTTACGTTCCGGCTCCAGCGGATGAGGCTCTGCGTGAATTAGTTCGTGCACGTGAAACGGCGAAAGAGGATGCACACCGGGCTCGGCAGCGTGTGCTCAAGTTTTTACTCCGCCACCAGATCCATCCGCCAGAACAGATCAAACGGGCCTGGACGAAAAAATATCGGATGTGGCTGGGAACGGTCACTTTTCCACAAGTCTCGATGCAAACGGCGTTTACCGAGTATCTTCACACCCTGTACGAGGTGGAACAGCGGATTGGTCGATTGGAAAAAGCGCTGATTGAAGAAGCAGCTACCCATCCCAAAGCGGAAATGATTCGCATTTTACAGGGCCTTCGTGGCATTGGTTTCCTGACGGCGGTGACGCTGGTTTCGGAAATCGGATCGTTTGCCCGGTTTTCTTCCCCAGCGAGGCTCATGGCTTACTTGGGTCTGGTTCCCCGTGAGCATTCGTCTGGAGCCAGCACCAAACGAGGTTCCCTCACCAAAACAGGGAATGGGCGTCTACGTCGAACCTTAATCGAATCGGCCTGGAGTTACCGTCACCGACCTGCGGTGAAAGGAGATCTGGCCATCCGTTTAGAAGGTCTGTCTGCGGACGTGGAGCAGATTTCATGGAAAGCGCAACACAGGCTACATGCCAAATACCGCCGCCTGATCTTTGTAAAACACAAGCACCCCAATGTGGCAATTGCCGCTGTAGCGCGCGAACTGATGGGTTTTATTTGGGCGGTTGCCCGAACCGTAGAACAGCCGAATGCCCAGTAATTGGTGTTGCATCCGATCGAGACGTTCGTCACAAGGGGAACGGGTAAACCCGGAGTCTTAAGCCCGGGGGTTCATGGAAAGGTTCGGGAGAGAATCTGTGTTGATCGTTTGCACTAGGCTCTGTGTGAGCTGAACGTGCGTTTCTAGCTTACAACCGCTCTCCTTGACGAAGGCATAACATGTGGTAACCAACCCACGGATAGCAGCGTGCCAACCGTCGCTCGCATATGGACCCCCGCGCTTAGGACTTCGGGCAACAGCATTTTGTGCTGGGCTTGACTAAAACGTTCATAGCAACGATCTCAGCGGAGCTTATTTGGCTCCTTTGAGGTCATTTTTTATTCTAACGATCACAGGAGACGCTATTTCGGACAATTTGGGTGTTTTTAAGGTAAAATCACGTCTTTTCAACAAAATAAGCTCTCTCAGGATCGTTAAATGTTCAAAGCTCAATATCTACCCAAATAAGCTTCCTGGTGATCGTTAGCGCTTTAGGCTCAAAAAACTTCTCTTCACATCAAGTACGGAGAGAAGCTTGCAACGATTTAAAGAAATCTATCCTACATGTTATGCTACATTCGACTTTTAAAGTTAATCTAACAGGCTTTGAGAATCAGTTCTTCACCCTATAAAAATCGAACTTGATTACATAATCAAACAGAGACGTTATTGCAATGGATCCAAGCGGTAACAATAAATATACCCAGCGGGGATTATTGGAAGCTTCACCTGGCGGAGATTCAGTTAAGAAAATAAATAAAACAATACAATATATTATAGCCACTACAATACCTGTTATGTTTCTATTTTTCATTGCTGTTTCCTCCTCTTGATCATAGAAATGATTACGTATTGTATTTTACCTTAAAATATCATAACACATAATTTGGAATAATTTATCATTAATACTTAACAATGCTCCCTCCACTCGAAAAGTCTGAATTTACTGAAGCTAGTCCCCCCATATTGGATTTTTATCCTATTCCGAAAAAACTTAAACGATAAAAAAGCCGCTATAATAGCGACTTAGGAGCGCTTACTAGGCGCTTACTTATCTTCTCTCCTGCTCAAACATCAACATGTTCTTGATACTATACTTGTTTACTTTTACTCTTTTTCACTCTTATTACCCCCGTTGGATTTCCGCTTCAGCCTCATCTTCATTTTCTTGAGCTTGGCTTGCGGGTGACATCAAACCTTGCACGGCACCCATAAACGGCTGGATTTGTTTAATCATGCCGTAGCCCATTTTCACGACAGGCACAAAACGCTGAATCATGCCGAACAAACGCATGCCGCCTCCAAGCATACCTCCAAATGATCCGGCTCCGCCGAGGCCGCCCAATAAGGAGCCCATCATAGGCATGAAGGATGATACTTGCGCTTGACATGACGTCCTACGGGAAGTTATTCGAGATGATGCGGATGACTTGCGGGAATGATTGACTTTTTTTCGTCTCGGGGAGGATGCGTTTTTATTCGCTCCGGTAGCCCGGGGTTTCATTTTAGGCGAATTACTCCGCGCAGCAACTGTTTTCCTTGCTGGGGACGTTGGAGTTTGTGTTAATTTTCCGCCTCCGGTAAGCTCTACCCCTTCGTTACTCACGCCAGAGATGTACCCGATGTACGTCTCACCATTATGAAGAGTCACGCAGACCGGACGATCCTTGAATCGTTTTGCCTTGACGTGTATTTCATTGGTCTTAGCCATGGTATTCACCTCACTCGACTTGATCTACTTCAGTCTACGCGTTGGGTGGACGACTTGCCTGTGCGAATAGCACATCCGTGTGCCGAAAATATGAAGATACGGATGCTGTCAACACGGCTCATACCATACGGATCACTGAACCCAACCTAGATCATAAATAGCGTTAACCGATAACAGAAAGCCAACAATCCCTATAACCCAGGCTGCAGCACGCTGAGCATTTTTCATCAGCCAATTATCTATTTTTTCTAAAGGGTGTTTTAAAAAAGGGTAAGCGAGCAATCGTCCTGCCAGCAAAATGAGCGCAGGTAATATCATAACGAAACAATATCCCAGTAACAGGATACCCGACATAGGCCAAGCAGGTCCTTCAGTCACTAATATGCCAATGGCTGCGAGATAGGGCAGCATTGTTCCCAGTTCCAGGATGACCGCGGTCAGTGCAAGTCCAATAAGTATAGTAATAGAAATTTTGCTGGAAACCGTCTCCCCTGTAAAGCGAGTCCTCCATTTGAAAATATAACCGCCCCCACTCGCTGCACGTTCCGCAGCACGAGCACGAGATTTCTTGGTATCCATGAGTTGGCTTATGATCATTAACAATATGCCTATCACCAATTGTCCTACCAGGAATGGTTTAGATGCCATTTGAAGTGCGTAGTTGTTCAGAAATGCATCCGTTCCAAACATAATTATGAGGCCAATTGCAAAGTAACAACCGGCCACTGTGAATAAATAGATTAAAAACTGATCTACTCGAACACGCCCGGGTGTCATCAGTAACCATACAGGAATCAAGAGAGTGCCCAAACTCGTTGAATCTATTAGTGCC
Organism: Paenibacillus sp. RRE4; assembly: GCF_031844205.1. Classification (NCBI taxonomy): domain Bacteria; kingdom Bacillati; phylum Bacillota; class Bacilli; order Caryophanales; family Paenibacillaceae; genus Paenibacillus; species Paenibacillus sp. RRE4. The sequence continues at coordinate 2,168,351 of NZ_JAUZUT010000001.1, read as the reverse complement.
AACAGTACAAGGGTAGATAGTATTGCTGTTAACGTCATGATGTTCCTCACTCTCCGTTATGATTTTAAGCGCTTGCTGGATCAAAATGTAGAACATAGAACAGGACATCCACCTCCGAGTAAAGTTATCCTGGCCCTAGCTGGAACTTCTTCTCACAGACAGCCTTCGCACCGCTCCCTCGGGACTTGTGAGATGCAACTAACTCCCCATCATACTTAATGGAACAGCTTACCCAGCTTGCACTGTCATTTGCTTTTACCCTTACATGAGTGGAGAGCAGAGGGATGAACGTATCTTTTGGAATAACAAATCTCTCTTGATATGGAACTTCAATCGCATCCCAATATACACTCTCCGGATTTTTTCGAGCATTGATCTCTACCTCCAGATCAGATGCTGAATTAACATCACTTTCAACAAGCACCTCAACGACGATTCCATCCGAGTCATGCGCTGTATTTTGTTTGGACTCCTCATGATTCAGTTCATTCACAGTATCTTCTGCTGTCATTCCACAAGCTGTAAATAACATAATTAGACCTGAGAGCAATAACAGGAGCCAAAACTTTTTACTTCCAATCCTCTTTTGTTTACTCTCCATCATCAGCGTTGTCCTCTCGTTGTGTTAGAAAAATGCGGATCATCTCGTCGACATAGGACATGAATTCTTCATCCATGCCCATGACTACAGGCTCAAATGCTTCTCTTGGATTGATAAGTTCCCAATACTTGTCGAGTAATTTTTCATCATGATCGAATAGCTCCAATGCTGTTTCATACAATTGCTTCGCAATGACTTGGACCTCTTCAGAATAGGGAGATGAGGGCATTACGGATCGTACTCGTTGGAAAATAGTTAAAAGTTCCTCCATCCGCGGATCGTTACCCCCGAGAATAGGCAGATGATTCAGTATATCCATCTCCCTGGATGTTAACTGTAAATCATCGCTGAATTCGGCACGAATTATTCCTTCAGAGAGAGGCCGATCCTCCATTTGGGAAATAATCTGCAATAAACTTTCGAGATCGCTCATCCCTCCGAATTTCAACGTATGAAGGGTTGATCTGAGATAATATTGCTTCCGGCTTAATTCTTCTTTCTTCTGTTCAATCAGCTCTATTTGTTCGTTTAAAGAGGCTACCCAGTTTTCATGTTCTCCCTTATTTTCTTGGTTCTGAAACAGTTCTTTAATCTGTTCTAATGTATAACCGATGGACTTCAAAAGAAGAATTTTTTGCAGGCGAAGAATGGCACTTTCATCATAGTATCGATACCCATTCTCCGTAATAAGTGTCGGTTGTAACAGTTCGATCTGTTCATAATAATGAAGTGTTCTTTTGCTAATATTTGTTTTTTTCGCTAATTCTCCGATCAGGATCATGCTTAACTCCCCTTCCTGAAAACATTATAAACAATAACGTATACGTTAGGGTAAAGTCCTAAATTATCAATCAATAACTACGGCTGAGCAAAAACAAAAAGACGATGCTAGGCATCGTCCCCGTTGTGCTACAGTCGTTCTCTCTGGTTGATTTTCACTCTATCATTGCGCCTGCTGTTCTATAGAGTAATATCTTTCATATTCTTTCGTCATCGCGTATCGATTAACCCCTTTACTAGCTTGTACGGCTAGCGCAGCCAACTCTTCTGCTTCCTTGTAATGATTCAGCTTACGCTCAATTTCGGCTAGAAGGGCAAGTCGCATCCACTCTCTTTTAATGGAACTTAAATGCTCTCTGGCTCGTTCAGTCTCTCCTTCTTCGATCAGGACAAACGTTTCATAGTATGTGCGATAAACCGATTTACGCATCTCGCGTACCGCTTTTCTCACGGTAAACAGATCCTTCCGGTAAGCACCGTATGCTGCCTGATAGTTGGCCTTCGTCGACTTGCTGGCCGATGTATTGCTCATCAGCTTTTCCATCGTGAGCTCAACTTCTTCATCCAACCTGTTGGCTGTCGCATAATTAATATAAATATAGGGTGCATTTTGTTTTCTTCTTAAAAAAGCCTCTAACCGATCCATACGTGTTTCCCAGACCATAGGATATAAAACAAAAATGCTAAACATAATGAGTCCAGCAACCAGCACTGTACCTAACACTAGTAAAATCGATTGGTCATTCCACAACATCACAAGCGTGTAAACAAATATAGCAACATAAGAAACAATTTCCCACTTACTCACTCCTGGCCTTCATTCCTTTCATAGTGGATTACTTGTAGAACGGATAATCAAGATACCTCTATAGAATTTACTATTATACCAGAAGTACCAGGTCTTTTTGTATTACAACTATATCGCCACTTTCGTCAAAAACGTTTCAATCTCATCCATGTACCCTTCCGTAGTTATGCTTCTTGGCGCAAATAGAAAACGCAGCCCCATCTTCCATTCCGACCCGGCAATTGATGTGGGTAACATAGAGTGCTCAGTATTGGGGAACGTTTTGACATAAAGCAAATAAGAGGGATCGATCTCTTTACGATAGACACGCTCCGTGTCTTGAATATCCACATTAACGTCATCTTCTCCAAGTAGCAGCAACACCGGACTTTTGAAATGACGCAGACTTTCGGTGGCATCGGAATTAAAGTTTTTGCTGACAAAGTCCCATCGTTCGCGGGACATTGGTTCTTCGTCTTTCCGAATATGTTTCGTGTATTCCTCATAAGATCCGTGATGTTTTAAAATATCTTTAATCTGATTATCGTATTTCACCTGTGCTTCAATCTCTTGTTGTGTATGCCCGTCCTTGGCCATCTGACTCCGCGTATTGTATTCCCCTTGCTTCAGCCAGTTGATCGCTGGTGATACCAGAATGCTGAATGCGAGATCTTCCTTACCTGCAAGCTTGGGGATGACCCAGCCGGCCTGACTTGCTCCCCATACACCAATCCGGGAACCGTCAATCATCGGTTGTTTTTTGGCCCAAGCAATTGCCTGTTGTGCTTCAACGACACGATCATCGATACTCTGATCCAGCCAGTTCCCCTCTGAACCTCCGATGCCACGTTTGTCCAGTGACAAGGACGCATAACCGAGAGAGGCAAGGCGTTCCCACAGCGGTTTGTAACCTTCACTATGCGTTGCATCAATAGGGCCATCACCATGGATAAAGAGCACCAAGCCAAGCTTTTCTTTATCAGCACCCTTTTTAGGAAGTGTGAGAATGCCCGTTAATTTCCCTTGTGCGGTGGGAATCTCCACGGATTGCGAGGCCATATTATAGTCTTGCTGTGCAACGATATATAAGCCTGTACCCGCAAATAATACAATGATAATAAGGAATGAAATCCAGATTTTTTTGTGTTTAAACATATGCGGTTTCAACGTTGTTGTCTCCTTTGCGTGTCATGTAGTTCCATTGATGTTCACCAAGCAGCATGGCAGTTAGCAGACTGTTCGTGCTGCTTTGTTTGCGAAAATGATACCGTTCATATACCTGCATCGCTTTCTGGTTCTGACTAGCTACATGCAGGCTAAGATAAGATAACGGTGCCGTTTGAAGCATGTATCGCTGTGCCCGTGCGAGTAACAGTCTGCCTGCACCTTTACCTTGATGATGTGGGTGTACAACAATATCTTCGATATAACATTCTCCTGTTTCAGGCTCATGTTTGAGCAGGTGTATGCCTGCCATGATATGAAGCAACTTCCAGCACCCGATGTGACTGCGCATGTCTTTCCATTGAATTCGGGCTGTATCTGCCTTTCGGGCAACCTCACGGGTCTTCCACTTCAGAGCCATCGTGCCTATGAGCACATCATTCTCCATCGCTGCGAACCGCAGACTGCCTGTCTGATGCTGACTTGAAAGTAATAATTGTTCAAAGACAAAAGCAAGGTCCGCTGTAGATACGGAAGATGATCTTTGGAATTTGTGCCCGAAACCATAAGCCATTAGTTGTGCTGCAGCCGGATACAGTTCAGAAGTTATAGGTTGGATTCGGACGGGATTTGTTTGATCCAAGCTGGTGTTCATGAGATCCACCTCGCTGAGATGCGTGTTAAAAAGATGCTCATAACTCTCCCGCCTCCGGATTCGAAACATACGAAAGAAGTTCATAATGGAGCAGTTCTGGTGTGAACAGGGATAAGTATGATTTTTCCACCATGACCAACGGCCCTGAGCATAGGTATCCCATTTCTTCTGCATAAGCATAGAACTCCTGAATGGTTGTCGAGAGTCGTTCTTCATTTTGTACAAAAAGTGTACTTGAAAGGTATGAACCGGCACGCAATGTCAGATTACTCTCCCTTCTCTCCTCTTGCGTATACAAGCCGACAATGCCAGAATCGTTGTACACATAATGAATATCTGCTTCGAACAGATTGGAAATATTGCTTCCATGCTTGACTAATGTTTGAGCACTCAGACTTTCAGCCTCCTGCATCTCGAACCATAGAGACAATGGAACTTCGTCACGCTGAATGATTGCATACACACCTCCCTCTGTCAGCGCGGATTTTTGGGAAACCCACTCTTTTTCCTCCAGCAGCTTCTCAATAAAATGTTTGGTGTCCTGCAGCCTTTGGATCTCCGCTTCTGTATCTGACAGCGCCTGACGGAAAATCGGAGTGATCTGCTCGACAGTCAGATGGGACAAGCATTCTTGGATCACTTGCACAGACAAGCCCATCTTACGGAGCAATAAAATATGAGCTAGACGGTATACTTGATCCATGCCATACATTCGGTATTGATTTTCGCCGGTATATGCCGGGGTCAGTACCCCCTTTTCTTCAAAATATCGAATCTGATGTACGGATACTTGCATGAGCTTGGCCAGCTCGCTAATCGTAATTTCATCCTTCATACCTCTCATCATGATCCCCACCTTTGTTGTCCTGTCTGTTAACAGCATAAACCCTAGGTCAGACCTAAGGTCAAGACTAGTTTTCAATGCATTCATTATGAACCAATATCTATGTCTGAAAACATCACAAAGAAGAGCAAACCATTTAGCGGTTCACCCTTCACATATGTATTTTATAAAGTTTCAAAAGAGTGCGTTGGGCGTTTTCTTATCTTTTGAACTTCATATTTCCTTTGTGATGCGCGCTCATCAGCATAGGAATGGCAATCAGTAAACTGACGATGATGGGTACAATGGATGCCTCCAGTCCGAAGCTTCCACCTGTCAACCATGGTGATCCGGTTAGCTGTACATCAAAAAAGCCTTGTGTTGCTATGCCCGACACCGGTATACCCAACATTCCCTCCAGTGCATTCCATGCAAAATGAAGACCCATGACAAACCACAGATTACGCCGCCACAGAAATCCGGCTCCGAGCAAAATGCCTGCCTCAATGACAATAGCAACTGAACTCCAAAGTGTTGCTCCGGGATTTGGCAGATGGGCCAAACCGAAAAAAAGCGAAGTTATAGCCAACGCGAACCAGCTTCCAATTCGCTTTTCAATCGCTTGCAGGAACAAGCCGCGAAAGATCAACTCCTCCACAATGGCCGCACCGATCGCCAAAGCCAAAATAGAACCAACCGCATTCGTCGCTGACCATGTAAAGCTGTATCCGCCAAGCAACGTGATGATCCCGACAGAAAAACCAATCAAGATCAGACCGACTCCTGAGCCTAAGATTAATTCAATTCCTGCATGTCGAAGTTGCAATTCTTGTACCCTGCGCCCTGCCATGAATTTCATTACAGACCAGTAGATCGCAATGGAGACGATACCTCCTGCAAGTGCCAGTAGAATCGACAGAATGCCTTGCGAATCAACGAACAGCTTTTGGGTCATGAACCCGGATAGGCCCACGAGAATAACACCTGTAAACATCCATACGAGCGGAAACTGCGTTATTTTTCTCACCTCAAACAAACCTCCTCACATGATTGGACTAGTTACCTTTAGTATATATGTATGACATGAATGTTGCTTTCAAGCAACGCTTCGCAGGTGGATCGTCTTATTTATAATACTTTGGAGCAATATAACGATTCAGCCGTTCGTCTGTTCTGAATCTGACGCAAAAAAGCCGCTTATATGCGGCTTTGCTTCATAAGTGCTTCACAAGTGCTTCATAGAGTTAAGCTCCTTGCTCTCCAATCATCTGCAGTTCAATCTTCTTCATCTCGTAAAAATAACCTTTACGCTCCATCAATTCCTCAAACGAGCCTGTTTCTACAATCCGGCCTTGATCCATGACCACAATCTGATCCATCCGTTCAAGTCCTGTCAAACGGTGACAGACGAGTAATAGCGTGTCCTCTGCCGCTTGTGTCAGCAAATTCTGTAACACGCGTGCTTCCGTAACGTAGTCCAGCGAAGAGGTTGGTTCGTCCAGCAACCATAACCTTCCCTTGCGTAACATAGCGCGGGCCAGAGCCAGCCGTTGCTTCTCCCCATCAGACAGGTTTTCTCCTTTTTCGTATACGGTGTCGTCCAAAGATGTGTTGAACAGTTGAACTTGATGGAGTATATTTTGCACATATTCATCGGAGTGAGACTCACCACTGAGTAGCAGATTATCCCGAATCGTTCCCCGGAAAAAGTGGCTCTGTTGCAACGTGGCACGGGTATGTTGCCATATGCCTGTTTCATTCAACTCATTCACAGAGATGTCATTGAATTTTATTTTGCCAGTAGCAGGTGTCCGTAACTTGAGAATTAAATCCAAAATCGTAGATTTTCCAGAGCCGCTCGGTCCGACAATCGCCGTTTTGGACCCAGGTGCAAGGTAGAGTGAGACGTCATCTAGCGCAGATCTCCATTCCCCTTCATATTGAAAAGAAACATGAGACAGTTCAATCGTTACCGCTTCCGCTTCTGCATCGACTTGCAGAGATAAATGGGTTTTTGATGAATGAGCCTGACTAACATGCCCATTGGTCTGCGGTTCAAGCACCGTCTCAGCCAAACGTTTCGCAGCATGTTCACTGTCCAACTTATACGCTGGTAACACGACCATTGCTGCGGATTCTTCAAACATCGTTTGTGTTGCCAGAATCAACATCGCAAGATAAACTCCGGCAAAGACTCCGTCTGCAATGAGAAAAGCACTGATTACCAGCACACCCCATGTGACCAAATAGGTGACAAAAACATGCATGGATTGTCCCAGCACCAATTGTGTAGCAGCTCTTTGTTGTTGCGTTGCGAGTTCAGCAGATTCCCGCCGAAGCTGCTCTTCCCGCCCTGCCAATTGCCCATATACTTTCAAATCACGGAAAGCATACAACACTTCGGTTACCTCCGTAGATAGTTTTGCCCGTTGCTCGCGCACATGTTCGTTGATTTTCCGTTGACCGATCAGCACGAGGTTTGGAACAACAAAAGCTGTAATTAACATGCCAATGATGAGCAAACACGCAATCCAGAATGAAAAAACGGCTGTAAACAGGACGGTGCTCAGGAACACCATCACCACCATAATAGGCGGATAAGCCACACGCAGAAAATAATGTTGCAAACTCTCTACATCCCCTACGATTCGTGCCAGCAGATCCCCGCTTCGGTTTTTGTTCAAAATTCCAGGAGTAACCGGTATAAGCTTGGCAAAAAATGAGGTTCGTAAACGGCTGAGGATAGAAAAGGTTGCCCGGTGAGAAGCAAGTCTCTCCCCATAACGGCTAGCCGCTCGTACGAATCCGAGAAGTTTGACCATCGACGTTAGAACAATCAAGGTGTACAGCGGCGGTGCAAATACCGTCTGCGAGATGAGGTACCCACTTGCGGAGAAAAGGGCTACACCTGCTGTACCTGCAATGAATCCGCATAATATAGAGAGCAAAATATCTTTGTGCTCCTGCATCATCGCCTTGGACAGAACAGCTAACTCTTTCATGCGATCCCTCCTGTTCTCTGAATCTGCACCATTTCGGCATATCCAGGCACTCGTTCTAACAACTCCTGATGTGTTCCCGAATCTGCAAGTACACCACCCGACATGAACCAAATCTGGTCCGCTTGCTGAATCGTATACAATCGGTGTGCAACCGTAATGATCGTAGCCTGCTCTGACAATGTTGCGATAGAACGTTGCAGAATCTGTTCCGTACGCAGGTCGAGTCCAACTGTAGGTTCATCAAACAAAATGAGGGCAGGTTTCTTCAAAAAAGCGCGAGCCAGAGCTAAGCGTTGTTTTTCTCCCCCTGAAAGCCCACGTCCTCCTTCCCCGACAGGGGTATCCAATCCTTTATCCAGTTGAGCAATAAGGGATGTGAGTCCTGCGCGATCAGCCGCTTTTTCTATCTCTGCACGGAGTTCATCGTTTCCTGCACCTATAGCTATATTTTCAGCCAATGTGCCTGCAAAAATATAGGGATGCTGTGTAATATAACTGATCTGTTTAAACCAGTAGGCCTCGTTTATTTGTACAAGCGATCTTCCGTTAATCCAAACTTCTCCCGAGGTCGGACGTAACAAACCGGAGATCAGGTTCAATAACGTTGTTTTACCTGAGCCGCTTGGACCAACAATCGCGATTTTTTCTCCTGGTTTTACAGATACATGTCCTGTTTCAAGTACAAAGGAACCCGGGGCATAGCGAAACCGGACATTTTCTAATTCAATGAGTGGCGCCATATCTGGCTTCGATGACGACGGCCCGGCCAAAAATTGCAGAGGTGACGCCTTCGCGACATCTTCCTTGGTCTGTGAATTTTCACTTCGTTGTTCACTGTCCCCAAGCAGTTGCTCCACCTTACGGATAGCCCCCATGCTTGTTCGACCGCTGTGAAAGGCAGTGCCTGTATTTTTTAACAGACTGTAGAACTCCGGAACGAGTAACAACAACAGAAAAGCGGTATGAAAAGTCATCGATTTATACACGAGTAGCTGAATGGCAAGCTCTAACGCAACGATACCGATACTCAACATGACAATCGCTTCAAGCATGAACGTATTCGTAAAAGCAATCTTCAAAATGCTCATCGTGCTATCCCGATAACCTAGACTGCTGCGTTCGATCTCCTGTTGCTGGCGATTCACCCGTCCGAATATTTTCAATGTCACCAGACCTTGAAGCGAATCGAGGAACGTACCGGAAAACTCCGCCAGCTGTGCATACTTTTCTTCGGATTTATTTTTGGTCTGCAAGCCAACGAGAATCATGAACAATGGAATAAACGGTGCTGTACACAACAGAATCCAACCTGTGTTGGCATGTAGTGTGAAGGCAACAACCAGAATTACAATCGGAATCATCGAAGCTTCCATCATACGTGGCATGTACTGGCTGAAATAGCTGTCCGCCTCATCGACGGCGTCCAGGGCAACGCTGACCTTGCCTCCCGTCTGTCCCTGCAATGCAGAGAACATGGAAGCGTGAGTCAGATTTTGTAACACCTTGGCACGCATATTGGTTTTGGCACGTGCAGCCATATGCAAACCAACTTTCCCGTTGCCGTATGTTAACAGTGTACGTAGAGCCATAACGGTGAGTAATAACCCGAGAAGTGGCATAATGGATGATAAGGACGCCTTGTCTACAAAAATACGCTGTACAGCTTCTGCCATGAATACAGCCTGGCTTATGATCGCTGCACCAAGGGCCAGTGAAAAGGCCATAAGGAGAAGTCTGTTTTTTCGAAGTAAAGACATCTGCTGTTGAATCAGAATCGATTTTTGCCGACCCGACTGTTTTCCTTGCTGTTTGGTTCGCTCTTTCCTTTGCCTTTTCACAGGGCGACCCTCCTTTTTATTTGTTTCCTTTGACATAATCCGCATCAAACAGGAACAGTTTGAACACCAGAATCAGAGATGGAATGAGCAGACATAATCCTCCGATAAAGACGACAACCAATGCGAAACCCATAGCTGGCGAGGTAGCACTGCTCTGAATCGTGATGTACGGATCAAGGATGTATGGGTACTGACCGATACCATAGGCAAAGAACGCACAGAAAAACTGTAGCATGATGCAAATAAAAGCAAGTCCGTAGCGGCGTTCGTTATACAGCAGCCACATGGCAACCATGAAGAAAGCGACGGATAAGGCGAGCAGCCACCAGAGATCCATCATATTTTGAAAATGACGTTCATTGTGCTGACCCAAATATATAAATGCAGTCAGCGCTAAAATAATCGTAGGTGTGCTCCAAAATAAGGAATAATTCCGCATGAGCTTCAAGGCACCTTGATCTTCTGCCCGTGAGGCGTAGAAGGTTAGAAAAGTCCCGCTGATAAACAATACAGAGACAATCGCTAGTCCAACGATGCTCCAGGATAACGGGTTGGTGAATAACGCCCAGTAATCCAGTGAAACCGTCTCTCCCTGCTTCAGAATGAAACCACCTTCCGACAAGGTCAGGGCTACGGACAGAGATGCCGGAATCAACAAACCCGTTGCCCCATATAAAAACAGGTACAAGATGTTGTTCTTGGAACCGTAATTCTCAAAAGCATAGAACGAGCCACGGATTGCTAAAAGTATAACGGCGATACTTCCGGGAACGATCAAGGCTGCGCCATAATAAGAGGCCGTATCCGGGAAAAATCCAACGATACCAATATAGAAAAAGACAAAAAACACATTCGTAATCTCCCATACGGGCGATAGATAGCGAGAGATTAAACGGTTAATCAGATGATCCTGTTTCGTTAGACGTGCATAAAAGGCAAAAAATCCAGCTCCGAAATCGATTGATGCAACAATCAAATATCCGTACAGGAACAGCCAGAGTACTGAAATACCAATTAACTCATAACTCATGGGGATGCCTCTCCTCTCTCCGCAACTGTTGCCGTTTTATCTTGTTTGGCCTGCAACCACCGTTCCATTTCAACCTCGGCAGGATTATTATTGAACAATCGTTTCAACACGAGAGCACAGATCACGCCAAGCACGATATACAAAAGCAAGAAAACAAAAAATAAAATTCGCACACTCGGAGAAGATGTGGCGGCTTCTTCGACACGCATGTACCCCCGAATAATCCATGGCTGTCGCCCGATTTCGGCATAGAACCAGCCCATCTCCACAGCGAGGAAAGCAAGCGGCGCGCTCAGTGCAACGAGACCAAGCATCCACTTGTTCAACGGATTACGCTTCTTCCATAACACAAATAGGAAATATAAGCTGGAGATGGCGAGTAGAGCAAATCCGATGCCAGCCATTAGATCGAATAGATAATGCACCAGTAGCGGCGGCTGTTCATCGGGTGGAAATTCGTTCAGTCCGGTGACTTCTGCATTGAAGTCTCCAAAGGCCAGAAAGCTGAGCAACTTGGGCAGATGTAACGCGCCTATAATCTCATGTTCCGCATTCAGCCAGCCGAGCAGGATCAAATCCGCGCCGCTCTCTGTCTCGAAATGCCATTCTGCTGCTGCCAACTTCTCCGGTTGGTGTTCAGCCAAAAACTTAGCAGATACGTCTCCAGCGAGTGTATTAAGCAAGCTGAATACCAAAACCACAGCCATCATCAGGTTTAGGCCTTTCTTGTGGTAAGCAGATACCCCCCTCTTCAACATCGCAAGAGCCGCGATCCCGGCGAGCAAAGCCGCTCCTGTCAAATAAGCCGAGCTTAAGACATGGAACACTTTAGAGAACGTTGCTGTATTCAGCATGGCTTGCACGGGATTGACCGCTGTAAATTGACCAGACTGCATCACAAATCCTTCCGGTTGGTTCATGAATCCGTTCACGGTTGTGATGAAAACTGCGGACATGCCTGCTCCCAGAACAACGGGAATCGTCAGCAACCAGTGGATATACGGATTTTTGAATCGATCCCATGTATAAAGGTAAATGCCCAGGAAGATCGCTTCGAAAAAGAAGGCGAACACTTCCATAAATAGCGGCAATGCAATGACATTACCAGCCAGCTTCATAAAATTCGGCCACACCAGGGCCAGCTGTAGCGATATCGCTGTACCTGTCACCACCCCCACAGCCACCGAAATGACAAAACCTCGTGACCATCTTTTCGCCATAAGTATGTAGTGGGGGTCTTTCTTCCGAATACCGATAAATTCAGCAATCGCAATCATCAGAGGTACACCTACACCAAGTGTTGCAAAAATAACGTGAAATCCAAGTGTCAGACCCGTTACGAGTCTGCTCCATAACACAGTATCGACTGCCATTTTGTATTGCCTCCTCTCAAATTCCATTCATTGCTTCTTCTGTTTTACACATCCACTCCGATGACAGAATAACCTTACAATCGCTGTTATCCCCAGATTTTTTTGATTCCCTTTTCAAAGGGAAAATCCGGTGATAAAGGCGAAGCGTATGCTTCCGATGCAGCTTTCTTTCAGAAAGCTTTTAGCTCCGCTTTTTCAGGTTTTTTCTGTCCTCTCCGTTTTTGTGTAAATTAGTTAGTTGTTAGCTTTCAAGTGAATCGCAAATTCGCTATAGGCAAACTAGCCCAACAACTTATGAGAAAAAAATCACAAACCAAAATACAAGGATAGGTTGCCACATGTCCCGTGCATTTAATCCTGTAACACTTAAACGCTATCCAAGGTTGGATGTCTCTTCTCCTCTGATCCAGCTACGCCGTAATCATTGGCTTAGACTTAATAATCAAAATTATTATATCCTTAATTTTAAGCAATTCAATCGCTGATACCCCCTTGTTCATAAACGTTCAAGAAAGGCTCAACTCTTTCTGACAACTTCGTGAAAATAGGCACAATCACCCTTTAGGGCTATTGCATTATTCAGCTTAGCCGTGATATTGAGTGATAACCATATGAGGTGATTGCTCATTGATTGAGTTTGAATCCTTGAGAGACTGTCCAACCAACATTAGAAATGATCTGTGTTACACTAGAGTTACTTCTGTCCTGCGACAGAGAGACATGCAATTCATAACGATTAATAACGATGCATAGTGTAAGGAGATGTTCTATTGAGTAATATGAAAAATAAATTCGATTATATGTCAGAGACCGAAAGACTCGTGATCCGCCCACTACAAGATAAAGATTACGAGAACTGGCTTCACGGATTCGAGAGCCGTTTTCCCTCCCAGCATCGACACGATCCTGGAAAAATGGATATGAGCGAATGCACATTAGAATGGTTCGAGCGTCTGGTTGCAAGACATCAGGAACTGGCGTTTAACGATAAAGTATATATCTTCGGGGTTTTCCGAAAAGAAGATGGTACACATCTTGGCATGATCGATATTGCCACCTTGGCGAGAGAACCTTTTCAGTGGGCGAGCTTTGGGTACACGATTCACAATCAGCACTGGAAAAAAGGATACGGCAAAGAAGCGGTACGTCAGGTCCTCCGTATTGCAGCCGAGTCTTTAAAATTCCACCGTTTGGAAGCACATATCAATCTGGATAACCTGCCGTCCATCAAGCTGGCTGAAAGTGTCGGTCTGGAGTTCGAATGTATTCGCAAAGGTTTTATCTACGAACATGAGGAATGGACGGATCATCTGGTTTATTTCAAGAACCTGCTTTAAAGCGGTCTATTTATTTAAAAATAGATAACCTGAAAAAAAGCAGCTACCATCCAAGGTAGCTGCTTTACTTCAATATCAGATCGGACCAAGTGAACTAACAAAATACATTTACTTCACGATGTGGATTCAGATCAGAGATACACTTCATATATTATCAACTCATATTCACATGTATTAATGTGACTTTTTTAGAATACAAGCCTCGAGGATTTTGCAATAACGCATGGATAAATGTACTAATTTTGTTTCTATCTTTTTCCTGAATCAATTAAACCCGCTTGACAGCCATTTCATTTAAGATATGCCTTACCTGATAGGTACCATTTTCTAATTCAGATTGTACAAATGACTCCACTCGATCCTCCTCTACGTCATACAGTACTTCAATTTCTCTAGAGAACAGCAGATGTCCTTCTTTGATTTTGTTAGACAATGTAGCAATCTTCTTCGGTTTCGGCGCTTCACCCAGAATCTGCTGTAGCGCTTGAACGTAGGTTTCCAGAGGGCGAGCCCCAACCACTTTAATGCCTTGCTGCTCCTTGTTGACAATAATAATGGATGGGAAACCTCTTACGCCTAGCCGGGCAGTCATCTCAAAGTCTTCTTCCAACAAGTCTTGTGCAGATTGCCGAGCAGCACTGTCCACGATTTCTTTTCCATTCAGCCCTAGCCCATTCACAAGCTCAATCAGCACATCATCTTCTCCAATATTTTGATTCATCGCAAATACGGCTTCACGCGCAACTCTTAGAAAGGCTTGTTCTTTTCCGGGATACATTCGCTCAATGACTTTATACACACGGGAAGGCGGATAGGATGACTGGATCGGGTTCTCAAGCCATACAGAACCGTCAATCGGCATCCGTGAGTGCTCGCCTACTTCTCTCCAGTGGCCTGCCACATCCGCAGGTTTCTGAATGCCGTTTGCCCCATCAGAGAATCCTTCCCAGCTCGCTAATAAACCACCCATTTTGGTCTCCACATTAAAATAATGACCGTATTCTTCTATAAAACGATTCAACACAGGTTCCAGTGCCCAGCAGTGTGAACAAATGGGGTCTGTAGCATAATAAAGTGTTATTTTTTTCTCTTCCTGCTTTAGATTAATCACTTGCATTTCTTCTTCATCCGTCACACTGCATACGCCCGTTTCCAAATCACACATCATGGATTCATTACTCATCATTATCCCGCCCTTTTTGATCTTATCTATTGAATTAACTTTGTGTTAGTATGATTATAATATCTACAATCTACAGAACAAGTACGATTCTTTTTCTGACTAAGTATCAAAAAGTATACTATTGGACCGGAACAACAACTTTGGCTTGGAGGTTTTTTGTGTGAAATATGATTTTAATTTTGATCAACTCTGCCCGGCAACCTATGCTTTTCAGGTGATTGGCGGCAAGTGGAATCTGCCGATCCTAGCCATTCTGAGTGAAGATGACAGTATTCGATATAACGAATTAAAAAGAAGGCTCCCCCGCATAACACCAACGATGTTAACGAATTGCTTGAAAGATTTAATTCAATACGGAATCGTGCATCGGGAGCAATATAACGAAATTCCGCCAAGAGTCGAATATTCACTCACACTATCTGGCAAAGAACTCGTTCCTTTAATTGAATCGATGGTGTTATGGGGTAAGAAAAATATGCAGCAAGGATCAAATTCATCTCAAAACGGATAAATGCCTTGTGGCATCATACGTAGTTAGCGGAAGTCCTGTTGTCCATCTTTGTACCAAATCCGGATTGGCAATGAAGGGTCGACCAAAAGCAGCCAAATCAATTACACCGTCATTGATTGCCTCTTCCGCCCTCTCCAGACTGAGATCCCCTACTCCGATAATCATGTGCTCCCATTGTGTCCGAATGGCCTGATGGAAGTTAAGTCCATCTAACCAGACACTTGCATAACTTTCGGTTGAAGGGTGCAGAATGGTGATGCCCGTTTCACGAAACAGCGCCAGATAGGCGTGGAGAGTCTCGACTCTAGAGGCCCATGAATAAGAAGGATCGTCATCCTTTTTTTCGGAAAACCGGATGCTTATGCGTTCCACGCTGATTTCTTTTTTTACCGCCTCAATAACCTCTCTCAAAAAACGAAGTCTCTCCTGAAGACCGCCACCATATTGGTCTGTTCGTTTGTTCGTACGCTCATTGATGAATTGATCAATCAGATACCCATGCGCTGCATGGAGCTCAACTCCGTCAAACCCTGACAAAACAGCATTGCGCGCAGCAAGCTGAAAACGATAGATTACATCCCCGATCTCCAACGGAGTCATGGCTTGAGGGCATTCATAGGGCTTGTGAAGTTTATGCACCCTCCCCTTCGCTTGTATGGCTGAAGGGGCCTGGGGTTTCCTTCCGATTAAGTCGGAATGCGAAAGGCGACCCACATGCCATAATTGTGCGATGATCGTACCGCCGTGTCGATGAACAGCTTCCGTTACCTTTTTCCAAGAAGAGGTCTGTGCGTCCGTATATAATCCAGGTACCCCGTAGGTCCCTTTGCCTGAAAGCATCGGATTAATCCCTTCCGTAATGATCAAACCCACGCCATCTCTAGCTCGTTGTTCGTAATAAGCAGCGATTTCATCGGTTACCGTTCCGTCCGCATCTGATGCAAAACCTCTAGTGAGCGGAGCCATGACGATACGGTTGCGAAGCTTCCATTGGTTGATCGTTTCAGGTTGAAACAAATTTAAATTGATTTTAGACATGTCATTTCCTCTTCTCTGTTTGAATTAAAGTTATTGTAGAACGGATACGACATATCGTAAAATGATTAGAATATATAAGGATATCACTCAGAGTGATACCTTTACTTAAAGAAATGACGAAGAACTATCGTTCTTTTTCCGCTTAAAAATTGCTGTTCGGGAGGCTGTCATGGAACTATCTGATATTGATATTATGCTGGCCGTTGGACGCTCGGGCAAAATCTCACAAGCAGCCAAAGAACTAAACTATGCCCAGTCTAATGTCACAACACGGATTAAAAAACTGGAGGAGGAATACCAGGTTCAATTGTTTAACCGTTCTTCCAAAGGGGTGATACCCACGGAAAAAGGAACGCAGTTTCTTGCTTATGCGGCACGGATTCGAGGTCTGCTTCATGATTTGCAACAAGAGATGATCGATCCGGAGGAACCATCGGGTACGTTGAAAATCGGAATCGTCGAAACCGCCGCTTCACGTCGTTTCATGGAGATTTTGAATGAGTATCAGATGACTTATCCGGACGTGTCCATTTCGCTGGTGAACGCCACCTCCCCCAAAGTGCTAAGGCATAAAATTCAGTCTTCTGAACTGGATGGTGCTTTCATTAGCGGGGCCTGCGTGAAGGAAGGATTAAAGGTGGAATATGAGATGCAGGATACGGTTCACATCATCTCGAAACGAACGGATACGCTTCTGGAATCTTTTTGTCAGCTTTCGTGGGTTGTCTTTCCCCAAGGGTGCCCGTATCGTGAGCTTACAGAAAAGTTTTTGGCGGAAGAAGAACTTTCGGCCAAAAAATTGATTGAAGTCAGTACAATGGAAAATTTACTTAACTGTGTAGAATCCGGAATCGCTGTGACAATTATGCCCTGTAGCGTTGTTCACAATAAACCTGAGGCATACACGTTACACAATCTATCTGATGTATTTACACCAACCACTACCACATTTGTTCGTGGTGAAAATCGATATGTCAGCAGTGCCCTTAAGCAGTTCATGAGACTGTTACATGAGAAGTGTATAACCTTCTAGGTCTTCATTGAGAACCATTTTGCTGACTATTCGACCATTTATGTATAAAGAGCAGCCAGATGGCTGCTCTCTTTATATACTGTAACTCGTTCTACATACTGAATAGCTCATTCTGCTCACCCAAGCAGCTCTTTTATTTACTTAAGACTGTTCCATAATTGCTTGAATGCCCCCTGCTCTACTTCAAAAAATACAGGTATATGACCGTAACGCACCATGCCTTCCTCACCGAACAACACAAGCTGAACCTTTGTTTTATCTTTCAGGGTCAAATAAATCATTTTGCGATCTTCTTTGCCATAGAGACGTTCTTCCAGTTCAGAACTTGTTGAAACCGGTGTTGCTTTGTACAATGCTTCAATAAAACGGTTCAGTGACTCGTCTGCCGGAAGCTGCTGTAGCTGCCCCAGCCCGTTATTCCAGCTATCAAAGTTCTCCCACTGCGCTGCAGTCACATGGCCCTCGATGTTAAGCTTGCCAATTAGATCGGTGCCGCTGCTAATCGACATACCATTGGTTTTATCGAACAATTGGGCGTAAACTTGTCCATCTATTTCCGTATAAGACATAATCCGAAAATCAGAATCGTATCCGTTCACGCTGTAAATATCTGCTTTACCAATCGTCGAGGCCAGCTCTTTGTAGTCATCCTTACCACTTAGCTCATGGATGCCACCAGTCGTTTTGCCCAGTTTCTCACCTCGTAGCGCCAAGGCATCTGCACCTTCCACTGTTGTCGCAGATTCGGTATAGACGTTACCATCATAAACAACCAATCCAAGCATGTCTGCCTTAACATTCTGGTTATCCCCACTCGGCACCTCAATCTTCGGAATCTCTACAGGAACTATGTTTGAATTCTCAGTCTTGATCACGGTCTGACCTTCGGAAATCGAGCCTTTGATAACCTCTCCGGTATTTAACGCTGTCTCTTTTGCAGGTGCAGTCGTTCCACCCCATTGTTGCCAAACTGTCGGTGCTGCCAGCCCAATACCTGCTGCGACCACAACACTCGCTGCGATGTACAGCGATTTACGAGGACGTTTCGTCGATTGACGCTGGACATTCACGTTCTGTTCGATTCTTTTTTTCATCTGGTCATCTGGTTTCATCTGATCCACCGCTTTCTTATATCGTTGTTTGAATTGTTGTTCGTTCATGGTTGTTCCTCCCCCTCAAGCTCCAGTTTTAACAGTTGTCTTCCCCGTTGTAATCTCATCTTCACAGCTGATTCACTAATCTCTAAAATCTGGCTAATGTCCCGGATGCCATAATCTTCGTAATAATAGAGATGAACTACCGATCTATATTTCACGGGCAGAGACATCACCAGTTCAATCAAAGCCTGATCTTCAGGATTATCCAGCGTGACGGGTCCCACGGCTTCCAGCTTGACTTCCCGTTTACGCCAGCCTTTACGGAGCAGGGATTTGCAATGATTAGTAATCACTCGGATCAACCATGCTTTTTGATGTTCCGCATCGTTGAACGCAGGCGCTTTTTCCATCCATTTAATGAATGTGTCCTGAGTAGCTTCTTCCGCGTCTTCCCGCCTGCCGAGGTGAACCATTGCAATCCGGAACAGCGTATCCGCGTATGTATCATAGATGTTCGTGACTTCGTCACTTGGTTGGGATATGGTTTGCTGCATGGTTGTTGTGCCCTCCTTTATACCCTAAACACTCTTACGGACGACATTTGGTCACATTTTGTTTTCACTTTTTTATCTCCGCTCGCAAAACACGCAAAAAAGACTATTTCGCTGACAACACACTACCAAGTGCGTGTCATTGAAATAGCCCATTTCATATTGACATTAACGGTAAAATGCCCCGCTTTAAACGGGTTGATTCACTAACTAACTAATTTCCAAATAATCGAGATATGCGTCCCATGTACCGTCATCTGCTGTTACGATCAGCTCAATCACCTGATTTCCGGTGCCATGACTGATATTATTCAGCGTATACACTGCGGGACTGCTGCCTCCAAAATAAAACGTACCTTTCGTTTGCCCGCCAATCTTTAGATCCACTCTGGCCATATTGGCATTATTCGACGCACCTCGCAATGCGAATGAATGTGTCCCGCTTGAGAAGTTATGCGTCGTCCGCACGGCGTCGTTATTCGCATACAGGACAACACCATTGAACGGAGAGCTGATATTGCCAGTATACTGTCCGCTCTTGGTCATATTTTCTGTTTCGATTCTTACCGTCGTTGCGGGTGGATTGTTGGTTGCCCCATCCGGTGCAACAGCTCGTCCGGTGGATGGAGAGATCATACCGGCACACAGGCCTCGGTTTTTCAGATTTTGAGCAATCTGAGGAATAGCCTGAAGTGTTGTCTGGTACTGATCATGCATCAGAATAACATCTCCACTCGCCATACGATTCACGGCGGCTACTATCTGGGAGGCACTCGCCCCATTCCAATCCTGTGAATCGACGTTCCACAATACTTCTCTCAAGCCGTTCTGGCTAATGACCGACTTCACCGTTGCATTGGTAGCACCATAGGGGGGTCTGAAGAGTGAAGGCGATGAACCGGTAATGGAACGAATCGTCTGCTGTGTACGTGTAATCTCAGATGCCATCTGAGAAGTATTCAGCTTCGTCATATCCGCATGCGTATAGGAATGGTTGGCAATCCACATGCCGGCGGATACCTGCGCACGAACCAAAGCTTGATTGTTTTGCGAGTTTTGTCCGGTATTAAACATGGTAGCGCGCAGACCCGACTGTTTCAGTGCATTAAGTATATTGTTGGTATTGTTGGAAGGGCCGTCATCAAAAGTCAGACCTACATAACCGTTAGGACAACGGGCATCGGCTGCAGTCGCCGAAGGCAGTGGCGGAATAGCGAATAATGAACCTAAAAGGGCAACAGACATGGCAGCTTTAATGAGCTTGGATTTAAACATGAATACACCTCCAGTTAATTGGTTAACATCACATTCTTTATGTTTCAATCGATATGGCTTACTGCCGTACTTCGCTCTGCCTCCTCTCTTAACCAAAATCACCTTCCGATAAAAGCGCTTACATAGATGAATAGATTAAACTCTATCATTATGATGTTTCTAGCACTTCGCCCGGGTTGAATCTAGTATAAACGATGATTATATTGAAGTAAATTCAAATTATTACAATATATCCTATTTATTTTTCGATCCCAAAAAGAAAATCCTTGATACAGAGTCAACACCACCTAGAACATAGAGGGTTTAAACCTGTATCAAGGAGATAACTTTCACACTATTTATTTATTAAAGGTAACCTTTTCTACACTACCATCCAGAATAATGGATGTATCACGCGGTTTTGTTTCCGCAATTTTACGTCCTTCTCTGAAGGAGTACAGAACCGCTGCCTGTTTGCGCACCGCTTCGTATTCATTCTCTGCTTCCATAATAATGAAGTTAGCCGGCTTGCCTTCTTCAATACCGTAACGATCTTCAATGTGCAGTGTTTTGGCACTATTTTTTGTAATCAGATCGATGGAATTCACAATCTGGTCGTAACCCAGCAACTGTGAAGCATGAATGCCCATGTGTAGTACTTGCATCATATTGCCCGTACCTAGCGGATACCATGGATCGAAGATATCATCATGTCCGAAGCAGACGTTCAGACCCGCTTCCTGCAGCTCCTTCACCCGAGTCAGTCCTCTTCTCTTCGGATACGTGTCAAAACGTCCCTGCAGGTGAATGTTCACCAGCGGATTGGATACAAAGTTCAGATTGGCCATCTTCAGCAGACGGAACAGCTTGTACGTATACGCATCGTTGTACGATCCCATCGCTGTTGTGTGACTTGCCGTCGTGCGTGAGCCCAGCCCGCGTTCATACGCTTCCTTGGCAACAACTTCAACGAAACGGGATTGCTCATCATCAATTTCATCACAGTGAATATCGATGAGACGGTCGTATTTTTCAGCCAGATCAAAGGCCACTCTCATGGAATCAACGCCATACTCACGCGTAAACTCAAAGTGCGGAATGCCACCCACAACATCTACGCCCATTTTGAGTGATTCTTCCAGCAACTCGGCGCCGTTTGGATAAGAGTGAATGCCTTCCTGCGGGAAAGCAACCAGTTGAATATCGATGTACGGTGCCAATTCTTCCTTCACTTCAAGCATCGCTTTAACGGCGACCAGGCTTGGATCTGTCACATCCACATGTGTTCTCACATGCTGAATGCCTTGCGCCATCTGCCATTTCAAAGCTGTTTTGGAACGTGTTTTCACATCCTCATGGGTCAGAAATGCTTTGCGCTCCGACCAGCGCTGGATGCCTTCAAACAACGTACCACTCAGATTCCACTCCGGCTCCCCTGCTGTCAGCGTTGTATCCAGGTGAATATGTGGTTCAATGAATGGTGGCAACACCAGTGCTCCGCCTGCATCCAGTGTCTCTTCATTTGTACCCGAAGCTGGCTGTGGAACTTGTGTAATCTGCTCAAACTTCCCGTCTCTGACGACGATATTCCAGAGGCCTTCTTTACCCCGCAATTTTGCGTTCTGTATAATCATGTGTTTTCCCCTTTTCTTTGGATGATGTCATGGACACGATGCCCATGAGAGCTACATACGCCACGGCTGTACCGATCAGCGCATTAAGCGGTGTTACTCCGGGAGCCAGTTGCGCAAATGCTACACCTATAGCCCATGCAACCATAGCAACCCAGTTTACTTTTTTGAAATTCATGTCGGCAAATGGTGCATACGATCTGCGTTTTACAATGAAGTAGTCCGCAATGATGATTGCTCCAATCGAGGGAATTGCTGCGCCGAGCACATTCAGGAAACCCACGAAGTTGTTGTACATCCACATCGCAAATACGGTCCCGATGATCCCGTTAACGATAACAAAGAATTTTTTCGATATCTTCGTAATGTTGGCAAAACCAAGACCCGAAGCATATAAAGCATTGTCATTGGTTGTCCAGATGTTGAGGCCCAGTACGATGATTGCAGGAATGAGCAGCCCTTGCAGGAACATCACTTCCGAGATGTCAGCCAGATTGTACGCCATCGCGCCGACAGCCCCGAACAAGAACATGAGTGAGTTACCGAGGAAAAATGCAATCACCGTCGCCGTAACCGCCTGCCGCGACGTCCGGGAGAAACGTGCAAAGTCTGGCGTGAGCGTCCCGCCGCTTATGAAAGAACCGATACAGATGGTGAGCGCTGCGGCCGCGGTAATTGTCTGTGATGGCGTGTAATCCAGCAACCCTTGTAGCCCGCCCAGCGAGCCAGCTCCCTCAAACATGGAGTACCCTCCGAGAATCGCTATAGCAGGTACTGCAATATAACCAAGAATAACAAGAGACTTCATACCGAAGATCGCGGATGCGGTCATCGCCAGACCAAATACAAGGATCAACAGGTATACGTTCCAGTCCATCGCTTTGGCAACCGGAATGGCAAACATCGCTACCCCAACCCCGAACCATCCAACCTGTGTAAAACCGAGCAAGAACGAAGGCAGATAAGATCCTTTTTCACCAAACGAATATTTCGCCAGCAAATGGGTGGACAATCCTGTCTTGGCAGCGATATGCGCCAGCGCCCCGGTGTAGATGCCAAGCACCAGATTACCTGCCAGCACAATCGCCATAAATTCCATAAAGGTGAGGCTGACACCGAGTGTCCCACCAGCCAGCATGCTAGCCGAGAAAAACGTGAATCCAAGCATGACGGATAACGTCTTCCAGAAATGATTGCGCTGTGCCTTCGGCACCTCTTGCCATGAAAACTCTTGATCTTGTTTGCTCATCAGAAACCCTCCAGTTAAAAGTGTTCTGATACCATAAAAAAAGCAGAAAAAGAGGCTACTTGTCACGCTTATACGCTGACAAGTAGCCTCTTTATGCATCATAATCCGCGCGAAGACACAGAACATTCCTGTGCAGGAAATGCTCTGATTCTCGCGTGATTACAAAATCCGCTGCCCTTGCCAGCCTCTCTGGACTGAATTAAAGGTACCAGTATTCAATTACATTCTATTATTTTGGAAAAATGGTTGACTGTCAATGTCATTTTCATCCAAATTCATTAATATTCGCATCGCGAGAAACCGGTATCTAACTCATGATTCCAATTGTGGCTTGGCCTCCACGTCTTCCTTTGCTGCGCAAAAAGATGATCCAGTTTATTAAAAAAGAATTAATCACGTGGCAGGAACAATTCGCATAAATGTAGAATATTGTCACAAGCATAATTAAATAGAGGTGTGAAATGAGAAAATTCGTAAGTGTACTCTTGTTCAGTTTATTTTTTCTGATTGTCCTGCCCAATGTGGGACAAGCTGCCCCGCAAACTAAAATTATATTGGACGGTCAGGAGCTTGTGTTGCCGTCAGATGTCGAAGTTGTCAATGTAAACAACAATGTCATGATTCCCATTCGTGTTGTTGCTGAGAATTTGAAATTCAACGTGAAATGGGATCAGAAGAGTCAGAATGTGAGCATTGAACAAAATGCCAAGATCCTGTCTCTCAACGTAGGCAAGAAAGAAGCTAGGGTTCAGAATGAAAAAGTAACTCTGAACACGGCACCGAAATTAATCAAAAATACGGTCGTTGTTCCCCTTCGTTTTGTTAGTGAAGAGATGGGACTGTCCGTAAGCTGGAATAACAAAGAAAAAATTGTTGGCCTGACAAGCACTGAAGTTCCTCCTATTGCTGAGCCATCCCCTGCACCCACTGTTCCAGGTGTAGGAAATAACATCGTATGGGGCAAAGTTAATGATATTGGCTTTGCTAATCAGCAGCTTGTTGTATCTGTTGACAAAGAGGTTACGCCACAGATCACCAGACTATCCAATCCTGATCGTATCGTGGTTGATCTGCCGAATACCACCTTTGGAGATATCGGGTCAACATTACAGCAGGGCACGATGGGTAAGCTTGATGTTAGCGGTATTGCAAATGTAACAGAAATTCGATATGCCCTTTTCAAAAATGATCCGGCTCAAGTTAGAGTTGTCATTGAGTTGAATAATTTGAGCGATGTGCAGGTCAATTCTCAATATGTCAGTGGCAAACTAATTCTTGACTTAACGCTTACACCTACGATCGGCGTTCCAATCAGCCCCGTTGGTAATGAAGGTGGCAAAAAAATCGTTGTCATTGATCCCGGGCATGGTGGCAAAGACCCAGGCACCATCGGCATCTCCAACACACAAGAAAAAGATTTCACGTTGCCGCTAGCCCTCAAAGTCCAGGCTCTTCTGTTGCAGGAGCCGGATATTGAAGTTGTAATGACACGTGACACAGACGTTTACCCTACCCGCCCAGAGCGGGTGCAGCTAGCTAACACGTTAAACGCGGATGTGTTTGTATCCATCCATGGAAACAGCGTGAAAGCCTCACCACAGACCACAGGCACCGAGACGTACTATTACAAACGAAGTAGCAGTAAAGAACTGGCAGATATCGTACACAGACATCTCATAGAAGCGTTAGGCTTCAAGGATCGCAAGGTTAAGAACGGCAATTTGGAAGTGCTTCGCAATACAACGATGCCCGCTGTACTGCTTGAAATTGGATTTCTAAGCAATCTCGTTGAAGAACAAGCAATGCTTTCCGACAGTGTTCAGAATAAAGCAGCTCAGGCTATCGTGGATGGAATCAAGGAGTTTTTACACCAATCGCAATGAACAGTGAATGTAATTGAGAACTGAATGTGAAGATAAGGATGTGCTTTGATGAAAAAAAAGACAAATATGATGCTCCTGCTCTACCTTACGGCTGTATTGCTCATCCTTGCCGGTTGCGGTAATAAACCGGCTACAGACCCTGGAAATGCGGAGCCTGCACCTCATACGACTCCATCTAACGGCTCTTCCCCCTCTGCACCAGATGCCGAGAAAAAAAAATCACAGGAAATTGAAGTGGGTTATGTGGACTCGGAACTCACGCAAGTCAAAACCAAAAAAGCTCAAATTGAATTTTCAAACAATAACGAGAAATATACACAAGCGTTTGATGAGATGCAGCGCTCGGATGACCCAGAGTATATCTCGTTGTGGAGTGACATCGGGCTGGAATCACTTGAGTTTCACGAAGCCGACGGCGTACTTAAGTTAAACATTCATATTCCTGACGAAGCCAGACTCGGTTCTGGCGGCGAACTTCTTTTCCTGGATACGTTGAAACAAACCATGTTTCAGTTTCAAGAAATCCAGAGCATTCAGTTGCTGGTAGATGGGAAAGAAAGCGAGAGCCTGATGGGGCATGTGGAATTGGAGAATCCCATCGTTCGTGGTGACTAAGCATTAGCCACACTGTAAAGCGTAAAAAACCTTGCTACCTGATTCTAGTCAGGGGCAAGGTTTTTCGACGTTTTGCAGAAGCGTACGACGCAACACTCATTTTTCATTTCGAATCGGTGTACAAACACCATGCAAAATTGAAACTTGATCTTTCCTAATGTGATCCGATTCGGTTTATTCGCCGGACTGTCCGTAATCGATTGGAAGTTTGCCTTTTGCCTCAAGTTTTCCTAGCAGTACCTTGATAGCAGCGAGCGTGTTGGGCTCCTGTTTACCATACACAGCAAGGACTGAACGTACATTGTGCAGATGAAGCATTTCATACGGATTGCCAAGAGAGAGCAACGTATAGCGTACCTGGCGCTGGTTCAGTTCGTTGATGAATAACTGGATCTCATCCCAACGGAACTGACTCGCCACGTTGCGGAATTGATACGAAGCCATAAGAACATAGTCAGCCTTGTTTACGGTCTGAAGTACCGTTTTCATATTATTCGAGTTCAAGACAACCGTCATCGTTTCAATGGAAGTTTTACCTGAGATTTGCTTGAGCTGTTGTTGTAGCTGCTCAGCCTGATCGGCATCAGATGCCACAATGGCGACTCGATCACTGGCTCGAATTGTCTCTACGCTGTTGCCTTCCGCCCCAGCCAACGCAGTAACCGCCCGCTCCGCAATGCTACGCTCCACCTGAAGGTGAGCATCGGTCCCAATGATGCTTTTCAATTTGCTTAACTTTTGTGTCAGGGATGGACCGGACTCAAACAGATGATATTTAGATTTCACTGACAAAATACGTTTTACCGACTCATGCACCCGTTCCCTGGAAAGTGTGCCTTTATTCACAGCCTGAATGAGTGCCTCGTGTGCAGTGGACACATCTTGTGGCATTAGAATGATGTCTACACCTGCGGCAACGGCACGTCTAACGGCTTCCGTTTCACCAAAATGCTCGCTAATCCCCTTCATCGTGAAAGCATCAGAAATAATCAGACCTTTATACTGCAACTCTTCCCGAAGCAAGCCGGTTAACACCTTACGAGATAGTGTAGCTGGAAGCGGAACCGGTGTACCGTCCTTGCGTGAGGTTACTTGCTCGTTATCTATCGCCGGAAAGGCAATATGTGCCGTCATGATCATATCGACACCTTCGTTAATTGCCGCCTTGAACGGTTTCAACTCCACCGCGTCAAGTCGCTCACGTCCCTGTGTAAGCACTGGCAATCCCAAGTGAGAGTCAACGGATGTATCCCCATGCCCGGGAAAATGCTTCACGCCTGCAACAACATTCGACTGATGCAGTCCCTTGATCATGGCCAGGCCGAGCCGGGTGACCAGCTCCGCATTCGAGCTAAAGGATCGCATACCGATAATGGGATTGTCCGGATTGCTGTTCACATCAAGCACAGGCGCAAAATTAACCTGGATACCAAGCGCTTTTAACTCTTCTCCGGTCAGTCGTCCGGCTGCTTCTGCTAGTGTCAGATCACCCGTTGCGCCTAGCGCCATTTGTCCAGGGAGATTGGTGCCGCCTGGAATGCGGCGAATTACCCCTCCCTCCTGATCGATGCCGAGAAACAGCGGAATATCGCCAGTCTGGTTTTGGATTTGATGCGTAAACGTTGTAACCTGCTGTGCATCTACGATATTTTTTTCAAAAAGGATAAGTCCGCCCACATGCTGATCTTGGAGATTACGTTTCAAGCCTTCGTTTACAGTCGTTGTCGCTTTGCCGTTCCATTGCCTGATATCAGGCATAAGCATCTGGCCTACCTGCTCGCTAACCGTCATATATGAAATGAGCTTGTCCCAATCCTTTGCCTGAATCGCCGTCTCACGTTCAAATTGAATGACACGCGCCATAAATACAGCATATTCCGCTCGTGTTACGGTCCGATCCGGTTGGTACGTCCCATCTGGATAACCTCCAACGAGTCCGTTTGAACTCATAATCTGGATCGGCGCCGCACCCCAATGTCTCTCCGTATCGATCCACTGAGCGGTCAGAGTCCCTTGTTGAAGCGGATATGCTCGCGTCAAAAAAGCTGCTGTTTCGGCCCGACTAATCGGTATATTAGGTCGAAAGGAGCCATCTGGAAATCCACCAGCCAGCCCATGCTGCTCTGCGATGGCAATCTCACGGTAAAAAGGATGATTTATCGATACATCGGTGTATTTCAGCTTTTCCACTGGCTGTTCAAGCTGATCTGGATAAAGTTCACGCACCAAGAAGGTAATGGCCTGTCCTCGGGTTACGGATGTCTGCGGCTGGAACTTCCCATTGCCATAACCTGCTACTGTGCCTCTTTCGGCCATATACTGAATGCCATCCTTGGCCCATTGCGTATGCTGGAGGTCGACAAAGGTGGTTTCCGCATTGGCACTCCCCGCCCAGATCAACATGGAACCGAACGCTGCCGCCGCAATGGCTTTATACGTTAAACGCACTGCATTTCACTCCCTGTTCAATTGGCTTGTTCATGAAGGGTTAGACGCGTCCTCCCACCTTTTTGTTGCTCATGCATGATATAATCGAATTCATATCACTATTCGTCAAGAAAACGTCTGACACGGTTTTCGGGGGAATACGAGTTTGGAGACGTCTCATGTTAATGATAAATATTGTGCTTGTTATGTTTTTGCTAGGTCTTCTTCTTGGTTTTGTTGGCGCAGGCGGTTCCGGTTTCATTATATCGATCCTGACGGTTGCATTCGGATATCCTATTCATGTTGCTCTCGGGACGGCGCTTGCGGCGATGTTTTTTTCCTCGCTCTCGGGTTCAATCAGTCATTACCGGGAAGGTAATGCAATGCTCAAAACCGGTGTAATCGTTGGTCTGGCCGGTGCAACAGGAGCCTGGGTCAGCTCAGGATGGTCATCCTATATTCCTGAGGATCGGCTTGGTATGCTTACTTCTTTTATGCTTTTTGCATCAGGACTCGCGCTGTGGCTTCGCTTGATTCTTGTTTCGCGGCGCCCTGCTGGTTCTGAAATACAGACTGTCATACTCGGAGAAGGTCTGCGTTACTGGGTATATGCGTTATTGATTGGGGTAGTTACAGGTATGTTATCCGGACTGTTCGGTATTGGCTCCACGCCCTTTATCCAATTAGGACTTATGCTGTTGTTGAATATGCCTATGAGATATGCCGCTGGAACAACGATGTTGGTCATCATTCCTATAGCTTTGGCTGGCGGAGCCGGATATATGAGGATCGGTTATCTGGACTTGCAGTTGTTATTGCTGGTTGTAATCGGCACGATGTCCGGTTCATACGTTGGAGCGAAATTTACGAAACGTGTGCCTGCACTATGGCTGAAAGTGAGTATGGTCGTGACTCCGATGATTGGAGCAACTATATTATGGCTGTGACTTTCTTGAAGCGTTCTGTGTAAGGCGTGCTAGATGTAACGAAGAAGTTCATTGTTCAATTAAAAAAGGATGCCCCCTAACATCTCGATGATGTGAGAGACATCCTTTTTCGGGTGTCTATTTTTAAAGTAAAAATACTAATCTATCATAGATACCCTATTAGATTATACACGCTGGAGATGAGTATCCTTAAACTCCGTTTCATACTTCAAACCAAAACCAAACATGCGATCCATACCAATGTGAGCGATCCAGATGAAGCTGATCAGCATCAGAACGTCTATTTTCAACACGTAACCCGCTGCCAAAAATACCATAGGAATAATGTACGTATGTCCCACATTGTAGATGAAGGCGCCCAGTTTATTGTTAGCCACATAGCCAATCATGAACACATCCGGGACGAGAAGCAACAGCAGGAAGAGCCACCAGGAGTAATCATTGTAAAAGTAAATCGTTGTCGCTGCTGCGAGCACCAGCAAACCCTCTAATCGAATCCATAATCTAGTCATTTGGTTTGATCTCCTTTGTTTAAATGTAATTTATTTTGATTTTCATGTTCTCCATTGGGAGATTTTATTCCACTCAGCATCCACCCGACGCCCTGAGATACTTGTTCGTGTGAGAGCGGCTGAGTTGATAGCAATACAGGCGATTGTAACGTTAATCCGTCGAACACAGCTTGAATTAAGACTGCGAAGGTTTCTTTTTCACCTTCGTCCAGAGGCAGATCCAACCGATCAATGATTAATCGAATACCCGATTTCATCTCTTGATAGAGCTTTACTAACTCGTGCGCAAGTTTCTCATTACTGACACTTTCCGTCCAGAGACTGATTAACAGTGTAAACCACTCCGGGTTTGTTTTACGAAATTCAACGACGTGTTGTAACGCTTGCTGGAGCAATGCTGCAGGTTGTGCTGACATATCCAATTGTTGCAGTGCTTCCTTCATCCCGCGGTTAATCATCCATTCCCGCACAACTTCCACCAGAAGTGTTTCCTTCGTATTAAAATGGTAGCCGATCAATCCCTGTGCCACCCCGGCTTTAGCCGCGATTTCTTTCATGGTAGCTTTGGAATAGCCTACCTGACCGAACAATGTAAAGGCCGCTTGTAAAATGGCGTTTCTGCGCTCATCTTGATTTTCGGATTGTTGCTTAGACATTTAATTTCAACTCCAATACTGTTTGGTTGAACAGTCAATTTATATTCTTATCTTAAAACTGTTTGTTCGAACAGTCAACATGTTTTTTGACATTTCAAATTGTATGTTGCTTCCAAACGAATATGTTATACTATACACGTTATATTAATGGTTTATTTTAGGAGGTTTCAAAAGTGATGAGCAGTGTGGGATTTCCAGGTATGTTATTTGCAATAGTCTTTCTGATTCTAGTGATTATGCTGATTCGAAGAATATTGAAACGATGAGAAAGCGTTGTTTGCCATAACAACGCTTTCGAGATATAAAGTGTCTCAACCAATTTTGCAAGATGTGTTCACGCACCGCCGTTCCCTTCAGCAACTTAAACTAATGACTTCACCTTGAAAATCTTAATATTTACACCGCCGTCCGCCGGATAACCCTCACCAATAAGCGCATCCACGTTCAAATATGATAACGCCTGACTGTTGGTTATAATTCGAGGTGAGGTGCGAAACAGCATGTCACCCTTTACTTCTCCGATATACCCATTATTTTCGATGTAGATCTCACAAGCTTGCCCCGTATAATCTTGTCCCTGTAACATATATCTGGCTGACAAGCTGTGACGTTCTCCCGCTTTTCCAATAATTTGTGTATCCACGCCTCCCTCACGAACGAAGCCTTCGAAACAGGTTCCGGTGACATGTCCTGTAAACGTAATCATCACTACTGAGTCTCCCTCTGCGCTCTTTAACTCAATTGAATTTTCAATCTTAACGTGCACAGTAAACAACTCTTCCATCTCTAGCTTCGTCATCAATCATTGTCATCCTCTCTGTTTGTTATTTCGTGATTCTACCCATGTATTGACCCTACCTTACTTCACTTCGTCAGTTACTTAAGGACTCCTGCTAACAAGCGAGCTAATGAACAGCTTCTCCATGAAGCCTAACAAAAAAAGTTGCCAGAATAGCAACTTTGAGAGGTTGAGCATATATTTTATAAGGATTGGAAGCAGACGCTTATAAAAGAACAATATATTACCAGACTTGATCCAGCTCAGGATGAAAGAAGGCATAACCACACTTTCCATTTTTCTTGATTCTGTACATGGCCATATCCGCAAGTTTGAGAAGTTCCGTTGCATCTTGTCCATGCTTTGGAAACAGACTGATGCCAATACTGGCAGACAGATGGATCTCAATGGCATTAACATGAATCGGAGCTTCAAACGCAGCAGTCAAGTTCCTGGCAACGATCTCCGCATCATCATCTTCCTTAAGCTGGTTCAGGATAATGCTGAATTCGTCCCCTCCGAGTCTTGCTACGCAATCCGAACTGCGAACATTTGCCTTCAAACGTTGAGCCACTTCCGTTAAGACTTGATCACCTATATCATGACCATAGGTATCATTAATCTGTTTGAACCCGTCCGTATCGATATACATTACTGCAAACCGCGACTCACTTCTTAGCGCATTGCTGACAGCCCATGCAAGACGGTCTTTAAAAGCTAAACGATTAGGAAGACCTGTCAAGGAATCATGCAATGAAAGATGTTTGCTGATTTTCTCGGAAACTTTGATCTTGGTATACTCCGTATCCAGCTCCTTAATCAGGTTTTTGAGTTTGTACACGCGAGTGCTCGTATTGGTTGTGTCGCTAATCTGTAGCAGTGCATAACTGTGATCATTTTCATAAAGGGGTTCAACGTGCAGATTCTGTCTGTAAAAACTCTCATCTCCTCCATCCTTCGGAAGGACAAAAGATTTATGTAAAGCGCTGGAGCAGAACCTGCTCTGCCCGTGATACAGCGCATTTTGTATGATGTTCATGTACATATTAGCCTTGAATCTGGGGCAAATCTCGAGCAGGTTTTTTCCCAACACGTCTTCAGCGAGCATACCTGTTAAACGTTCCAACCAGCCGTTCCACACGAGAATTTTCAATTGTTTGTCGACAATCATAATGCCCATTTTGGTTTTGTTCAGCGCCTGTACAATGAGATTATCCATGGTTATCCTCCCAGTAGAGCATTTATCTTATCCAGCAGACTGGAGATGGAATCCATGCTCAATGCAATAACGATAATTCCTTTTATATCTGTATCCGCAAGTAAAAAGGAGGTATGCAACACCAATATGTACACTTCATTCTGAAGCAAAATTTGCGGGTCAGTTCGTGTAACGTGAAGCAGCTCAATATCAGGCAGTACATACTCCAGCTTTATTTCGAGAAAATTTCCGAATTCGCCAATTATGGCATTGAGCAGCACATTGCTGATTTCCTGCAACACATCGAGATCCGTATCCATTAATAGACAATCGTTTGCATCCACGTTCTCTGTCAATTCTCCGAGACACATATTCGCTAACACTTTTGCCTGCTCGGCAGGAAACATTAGGAAAGCTTTGCCTTGGAACTGATACCCGAACTGCAACGATGACCGAAAGAGATGGCCTTCCGCAAATAAAATGTTGTACCTACGATCCTCGGGGTCTACTTCTTTAATGGAAATTAGATCAACCTCGGGGATATTGAGTACAATATGTTTGTCTACAATTTCCGATAACATATTAGCAGCTTGTCCGACGTAAACATTGACAAGTTCAGTAAGCAGATCTTTTTGTAGCTCATTCAGCATGACTTGCCACCTGAATCATTTGGAGCAATGTACCTGCTCTTTCTGCAGTTAAAGGTTTATTCAGGAATCCTGAAATGCCCAGCTCCTCCACTTCCTCACGGGTAGCCTTCTGAATATCCGCAGACAAAATAATAATTTTGACATTCTGATCATTCTCTCTAATCAAACGCAACATATCCTGACCATTCAGTCCTGGCATCAAAAGATCTGTTGTTATCAAATCAGGTTTGTAATCTTGATAAAGTTGGTAACCGTCTTCTCCGTTGGTGGCCGTTCGAATTTCGCAATCCGGAATATGATCACTAATCAACTTGCTCATCAATTTCTGCACAAAAATCGAGTCTTCCACAATTAATACTTTCATGATTCTACTCAGTCTCCTTGATAAAGTTTTAAGGGCGCAAAGATATCAGGCGCTGTAGACAGTTTCTTGAGAAGGAGCTTCGCGCACAGGTGGAACCCCTTAAAAGTGACTGACGAATAAATTAGGCAAAACAATATAAATTATAGTTACTAGAAAAATAAATTGTCAACAATATTTAAAAATAAATTAAAACGTATTCATTTGTCAATGGAAGGGAAATCCCAAGGATACGCAAAGCAAAAAGGACGAGCAGAAAATCTCTGCTTCGTCGCTTCTTGGACTACGTGCTTGATAATCGGTTTACATTTGGAAACATCTCCATTAAAGATCGCTCCATTATATCTTATAATAACGTTTTATTGCGTTTTCCCCATATTAACCAGATTTACATCAGACAGTGTAATCGTGGTATCGGCTTGCTCATTACCATCGATCTTACCCATGTCAAACACAATTCGGCTGTTCGCATAACTCGCCTCGGTCGCCTGGAACGTAAACGTAAATTGTTGTTCTTCCGTCGTCAGATTCATTTGATTGCCATAGAATCCAGTCCACTTATAATTTGCAGGAATGTCTACCCATCCAATCCCAACACCCAGCTTGCGTGCTTTATCCGCTTTTGCTTTGAACGTCAGTTTATATGTGTATCCCTGCTGCATGGCAAAGCCTTCTTGGATCAATTGCCGATCCCATGGGTTCTCTCCGACTTGACCAACCCGTGCCTGCAACTTCTGATCATCCGCGCTGAGCACCAAGTCTTCCGGTTTATTACTTGCCGCATACGGGAACCAGCCGTTCGTTCCTTGCGTAAAGTCACCATTTTTGATCAAATTGACATGTACAGGTTGACCTCCCTCGTCTGCGCCGGGATTGACCTCAAACAACATTACATTTTGAATGGATACCACATGTTCGGCGGCCGGCTCCAGTGACTTACCTAGACCGAAGTTTAATAAACCCGCCTCATCCGCAGTATCTCCCATAGTAAAAGTATAGGCATATGGCTGTTTTGTTGTTGTTAGCTCAGCCGCCTGTTCCAAATACTTCACTTCATCACTGCCCGTTTGCGACACAACCACTTGCATTGGTTTCGGTACTGTAGCCGAAGCATCAAAGCTTAGACGATACGTTTTTCCTGCTTCAAGCGATAACTGACCTTGCTGTAATATAGCATCCCACCAATTCTGGGTTGTACTAGGAACAGTCAAGCTAATTCCCTGGTCGTTATTATATGTCGCCGTAGTTACACTAGCAGGCACCATCCAATCCGATGTTGCTGTACTTAGCTCGCCATTCTTTACTTTACTACGAGAGATGTCCAGCCAGCGTGTGTTGTATTCGTTTCCTTCAAAATTCACGTAATACGTTGTTCCTGCTTTCAAAGATACCGACGGAAAATATACCGTTTTATATGTTTGCCAGCCGCCGGTATCTCCTAACGTAAGATTAGAACTTGCAACGGTATGGCCTTCTTCATCTTTTACTGTAAAACGTACCTTTGCATCAGCTTTTGCACTTGCCATCCGTGTGGAGAAGGCATATGCACCTTCATTCGCTGCAGTAATTTTGAATTGAAGTAGATCCCCTTCATCCATATAGCTAACATGTTTGCCACCTTCATCCGAATTTTCAAGCTGCAATCCCTGCATCACGTAAGCATCTGCGGCAGGAATATGAGTATAATTCTGAATCGCTACCGGTTTTCCACGTTTCGTCAGCCGCACATTATCTACATAAAGCTTGCCAATAGCCCCGCCAAATAAAAGCTTTAATGTAGATGTTGCTGTAGCTTCACCTTCTCCGATCACAATTTCACCAGTGTATGTTTTCATATCAGACCCAATCTGAATCTGCTGGCCTTGATTAACTTGCACTTTATGGCCCTCCTCGGTAGATAAACCGATATCCATAACGCCTGTCGTATCTGCCTTGGCATCAAACGAGAACCCGTAGGTCGTGTTACCTTCTAACTTCATACCGGGCTGAACAACAGCTACCTGCTCAGGTTGACCATTTGTTTTCTTCACATCAACAACAAGCTGTCGTTCCATAATCGGGAATTTCAAGAAGTTATTGACGGATACCTGTGCTTCAGCACCCGACTGAATTTCAGTGTTCCAGAAGCCGAGCCGTTGTTTACCTTGATCAAATGTACCATTAAATACGAAATTGCCATCCGGGAGTGCTTTTCGTTCTACTGGAAGCGGGTCAGCCTCCCCAATCTCTGTCAGTCTCACGTTGGTTAGCGAAACTTCGCCTTCGTTTAATCCCAGATTAAATTCGAAGCGTGCATTGTTGTCGGAACCATTACGCATATTGAATTCGTATTCATACGGCTGCCAATCCGTTGTGACTGAAAATGCTTTTTCTTCAGAGTAATTCGTCCAGCTTTTCTCAAACTGAGTTACTTTGGAGCGGATAATCCGGTTTGCAGAAGCTTTTGCCTCAAACTGGACTTTATATTTTTTGTCTTTCTTGATATACATCGGCATTTGAGTGAGCTGTACCGAATACGTTTCCGTTCCTGCTTTGGCGATCGTTACTTTGGCAACTTTGTCTTTCATCGGATCATCGACAACTTCAACCTTGCCCTCTCCGCCAGCATTGGTAATGAACTTCCAGTCCGCAGGAACACCATTTGCATCTGCACCTTTGGTGAAGCGTTCATTGTAAATCTGGTTGCCGTCTGCCTGCGGTGCGCGCTGCTTCTCTGGCTCAATCGGACTGGAAGTCACGTCAGGCCATTGATCCATATTTTTATACGAATACACCCGCACAAAATCCACATTCATCTTCTCGGAAACAAAATCATTCTCCGGTGATCCCGGCCAGTCTCCGCCAACCGCAAGGTTGAGAATGAGATAGAACGGGCGATCAAACGGTGCAGGGAACGTGTAGCTTTCCGGCTGTCCGGCCGCCGTTGTCTGCCAGTTGTTAATCTGATGATGCAGTTTGCCATCTACATAGAACCGGATCATACCAGGTAACCATTCCACCTGAAAATCATGATATTCATCGGCAAATGATTCACCTTGAGGCAATGTGAATTTTCCCTGATCATGTCCGTGAGAACCATCTGCTTTCTTTGAATCGTAATGGATCGTGCTGTAGATTTCATGATCTTTGTTTTGGCCGCCGATCAACTCCATGATGTCAATCTCACCGGAAGCAGGCCATCCACCATAATGCGCTTCATCCGTAGGCATCATCCAGATGGCTGGCCACATGCCTTGCTGGATGGGAAGCTTCGCTCTCACAACCACTTTTCCGTACGTCCAGTCGCCCTTCTCTTTCGTAATAAGTTTACCGGAAGTATAATTTTTGCTGCCCTTCTGCTCCCGCTTTGCTTCTATCTGCAACACATTGCGGTTGCCATCTTTCACAATACGTGTGTTATTCGGGCTGTAATATTGCAACTCATTGTTGTACACAAGCTCCGTATCTTGAACGGTCCATTTGGATGCATCCACGGAAGGCGCATTGAATTCATCATTCCAGACCATTTCCCACTGCTCATCCGGAATCGTTGTTGCCGGAATTGGTTTTTCACCTGAAGGAGTGCCCGGAACGGATGGTGTCGTTCCTCCTGAATTGGAAGATCCGCCCCCGCCTGAGCTAGAACTACTGCCACCGTTAGAAGTACCTGATGTAGCAGTGTTTGGTTGCTCGGACTGTCCTGTCCCAGACGTAATGTTATCCTTATATTGCCCCGGTGCAACCGCTTTCCCATTTAGTAATACGTTGGTGGCATCTACGTCCAACAGTTTGATTTTACCTTTGCTGTCAATCATCGTATTACGGGCTTTACTATTTACTTTTAAAGTATTAATTGTACTCTCGGCAGACAATTCAACTGTAGCCTTGCGTTCGACAAATAGCTCTTCAACCTGTGTTGTCCCTGTGATCTTCACATGTACTGGACTCACGTTTTTGTCGACCACAACTCGATTCAATTTAGAGTTATGAATATCGATCGAGTGGCTTCCTCCGCCCTTCACGATTACACTTCCAGTGACCGTTACTCCGTCGAGCATCACTGTACCTTCTCCAATGGCTTCAGTAAGTAACAAGTTGCCGTTAACCGTTGTATTTTTCAACGTCACATCGGTTGAGCGAACGATCAGATTGCCATCTACATTGGATTCATAGGTGCCGGGTTTGCTATGAATATCTGCGATCAACGTAGACATGATCGTAGCAGCTTCCGCTCTCGTAATGTTGGATTCAGGTGTTAGATTTCCATTGTATCCGTTTACAATTTTATTATTTACGAAGTAGTTCATCGCATTTCTTGCATAATCAGCTACATCTTTTTCGTCTTTAAATGTAGAATCAAGCGCTTTATTCTCACTGCCTGTCGATAACTGAAACGCACGATCTGCCATCACGACAGCATCCTGCCGGGTAATCGGAAGCTGGGGAGACAGATGTGATGCATTAGTTCCCTGAATAATGCCTGATCGGCTTGCCCGTGTGACCGCATCATAATACCAGTCTTTTTCACTAACATCTGTGTATGACGCCACTCCTGAGCCTCCTGCGAATCCGAACACCCGATCAAGCATCACAACAAATTCGGCACGGCTGATACGTTCACTCGGTCTGAATGTGCCATCCGCATAACCTTTGGTTAGCGCCATATCCTGCATACGCATCACAGCATTTTCAGCCCAATGTCCCTGCAAATCTTTGTACGGCGCCCGAAGCAGGCCTGATGCCTGCCCCTGCTCCGTTACCGTTTGTTGCTTCATCTGTTCTGCCCCGACTACTGCCGGAGCTGCTAGTGAAACCATCATGCTTCCTGCTACGAGACAAGCCAACCCTTTTTTCACTCATATTCCTCCCTAGAATGTGTGGTCACTTGCAGGGCAGTACTACTCTTTTACTGCCCCAATGACGATACCTTTAACGAAAAAGCGTTGCAAGAATGGATATATGACCAAGATCGGCAATGCCCCGATGAAAATCTGTGCTGCGCGAACCGTACGCTGGGAAACATTCTCCAGCATGGATGGGTCCACATTGATTTTACTGAGGTCTTGTTGCACGATAATGGTTTGTAGCAAGGAAGCCAGCGGGTAATTTTTGACATCGGACATATAGATCATGCCGTCGAACCAAGAGTTCCACTGACCTACCATGGTAAACAAGGACAAGGTTGCAATCGCTGGCATGGACAGCGGTATATATACAAGCGCCAGCGTTTTAATGTGACCTGCTCCATCCAGATAAGCCGCTTCCTCCAGCTCTTTAGGCAGACCGCGGAAGAAGTTCATCATCAGAATGACATTCCACACGGACAGTGCACCTGGAAGCACCAGTGCCCAGATCGTATCCATCAAACCCAGCTTTTGGATCAGAATATAACTCGGAATCAAACCTCCGCTGAACAAAATCGT
Source organism: Paenibacillus sp. RRE4 (assembly GCF_031844205.1). Lineage (NCBI taxonomy): Bacteria > Bacillati > Bacillota > Bacilli > Caryophanales > Paenibacillaceae > Paenibacillus > Paenibacillus sp. RRE4. The sequence goes on along the minus strand of NZ_JAUZUT010000001.1, from coordinate 2,129,985 downwards.
AAATACAAAGAACCAGGTGTAGATCGAGCGGCCTTTGAAATTGAGATCTTCCTTCGACAGCGGGAATGCGGTAAGTAACATAATCACCATACCGATCACCGTTGCAATGACTGTTCGTTTAACCGAAACTAACAAGGAATTAATGAAATTTGAATTGCCGAACGTTTTGACATAGGCATCTGTCGTAAAGCCAATCGGCCAGAAGCCGACCAGATTGGCTGAAGCCGGTGCCATGCTGCTGAACGAAACGGCCAAAATATGAATGATAGGCAGAATGCAAAGCAGTGATAATACGCCCAGAAAAATATAGTTTGCAACGCTGAATATTCGATAGCCTTTTGTTTTGTAATACAAGCCCTTTTCTCCTCTCTACTAAAACACGCGGTAATTCGCCAATTTGTAAGCCATGCGATATGAGATAACGATCAGAATGGTTGCCACGACCGATTTGAACAATCCTACAGCCGTTGCAAAGCTCATTTTGCCGTTCAAGATACCAAGACGGTATACGAAGGTATCGATGATATCTCCTTTGTCATAAACGAGCGGATTGTACAGGTTGAATACCTGATCGAATCCTGCATTCAAAATGTTTCCGATGGAGAGTGTCATGAGTACGATCGTAATCGGCATCAGGGCAGGAATCGTAATGTGCAACGTTTGTTTGAAACGGTTGGCGCCGTCCACCTCCGCCGCTTCGTACAGTGCAGGGTTAATACCGGACAGAGAAGCCAGGAATACAATCGTGCCGAAGCCAAACTCTTTCCATACATCACTAACAATCAGTGTTATCCGAAACCATGTTCCATCCCCCAGGAAAAAGATCGGATCTCCCCCAAGTGCAACCACCAGTTTGTTCACCATGCCGCCCTGCGGTGAAAGAATATCAAGCAATATTCCGCCCAGAATTACCCATGATAGAAAGTGCGGCAGATATACAAGTGTTTGACTAACCCTTTTAAAGGCATTTAAACGAACTTCGTTCAACAAAATCGCGAACAGAAATGGAGCAACTAAACCCGCGATAATTTTGAAAAATGCAATCACCAGTGTATTCCAGATGACCTGGCCTACATCCGGGTATAAAAATAAATACTTAAAATTATCCCAACCTACCCATTTGGATTCGGTAAATCCGAGGTACGGTTTAAAATCCTGGAAAGCAATCACAATTCCGCCCATTGGTATGTACTGAAATACAATTGCCAGCAAAACCGCTGGTACGAGCATCAAATGCAAGGACCAATTCCGTTGCATGTTCCAGCGCTGTCTTGCCTTGATGGCACGCCCCTTGCGAGGCGTTTCTAACGTATGTTCCTTCACCCCTACATCCCCCATGTTCTAAAAATTTGTATTTTACAAGTGGATATGAACTTGTATATTAAAATTATAGCAACGGTTATTAGCAATCTATATCCTAATATTGCAACAACGATAACAATATTTTAATGAGTTGAGGAGGCCACGCATTGTTCGCTCGTCTGAATGTCTTTACCAAAATTACACTGTTATTTGTAGCATTGCTTGTCCTGGTTTTATTCCTGTACACCTATTCGAACCGGGAAAGTGTACGGGTGATTGAACACGAAATTCAGAACAATACTATGAATCATTTGTCCACTTTTGCCGACTCTGTAGAATCCAATATTTACCAACTATCTCTCTATGGGATGTCCATTGGGCAAGATTCCAGCATACAGGAATATCAGCGCCCGGATTACAAAGATGTGCCTTATGAACGGGTCAAAGTTGGAAGTGCCATTCTTGAAAAAATGAATCTGTATAATGCAGCCAGCAAATGGCATTCCACCATCACCCTTTATTTTCCAAGGTTGCAAAAAGTCATTTCCACGGATTATTATGCTTATATCCCGTATTCGGAGGATGAATTTTCCAAGCCGCTTTCAAAATCATGGGCATATAAACATAATCAATTTGAGTGGTACACAACAGATCCAACGTCAGCAATGGTCACTCCCGGGAAGTCCAGACTGATTACAAAGATCAGCTTTCCGGTTCATCATTTGATCAGTATGCTGAATCAGAACAAATTGAATAACAAAGGTGACCCTTTTATGTTTCATCCCGAGTTTGGCTTAATTAGCAACAGCAGTGGAAATGGCACATTGACTGAGATTCAGTCCAAGCTGAAAGAGATGCCTTTACAAGGGAAAGGTGGATTCACCACGACGCTTGACCGCACAGAATACTATGTATCGTACATCCAGTCAGGAAGTCTGGGATGGTACTATGTTGACTACGTGCCTATGCAGCAAATTCTGGGCCCGATCACAAATAGCCGCAATCTTTTTTACGCTTCAATCGCCGTTCTGATTGCCATGAGTGTTGTTGTGTTGTATGTGCTGTATCGTAGTGTGCAGCTTCCTTTGCTTCAGCTCGTGAAGGGAACGAACCGTTTGTCTACTGGAGATTTTTCCGTTCGGTTACAACATTCATCTCGTAATGAATTCAGTTTATTGTTTGCACGATTTAACATCATGGCGCAACGAATTCAGGAGTTGATTGAGAACGTATACGAAGAGCAACTCCGAAGACGTGAAGCAACGTTGAAGCAGCTACAATCGCAAATTAATCCGCACTTCCTTTACAATTGCCTCTTCTACATCAAAAATATGGCAAGGATGAAAAATGAGAAAGCCGTTGTGGCGATGGCCCTTAATTTAGGCGAGTATTATCGATACATCACCAGATCCGAGAATGATCAGGCCACCATCAAAGAAGAGTTGAACATGGTGAAAAATTACTTGGAAATCCAGGCACTCCGGCTGGAACGCATGCATTTTACCATCGACGTACCGGACGATATGTCGCATAAAACGTTACCTCGTTTAAGTTTACAACCCATCGTTGAGAACGCTATCATTCATGGCATTGAACCTCGTACCGAAGACGGTCATATCAACATAACAGGGTATCATACGGATGAAATGTGTACGATCACCGTCGAGGACAGCGGGCTGGGTATGACGGAGACTCAGATGCAAGAGTTGGTCGATAATCTGAACAAACCGCTCGATGGCAACATGGGATGCGGAACCTGGAATGTTCATCAGCGTTTGTCTTTTTTGTATGGTGAAGATGCGGGTCTAAGCTATGAACATACGTCTGGCGGAGGCGTTAAAGTAAGTATTACATGGTACAACAATATCAATGAGTAGGTGAAGTACATGTTACAAATTTTGTTAGTTGATGATGAACGTTCGGTTGTAGAAACGCTGGCGGAAACCATTCCGTGGGAAAGCTGCGGGATCGGCACTGTACACGAAGCCTTGTCAGGTGCCGTAGCACTGGAAATTATGGAGAATCATGATATTGATATCGTCATCACTGATATTCGCATGCCGGAGATGTCCGGTATTGAGTTGATCACGGCAATTCACGAAAAATGGTCACATGTGCAGACCATTTTACTCTCGGGGTTTGCCGACTTCGAATATGCCAAACAAGCGATGGCTCAGGAAAGCTTTGATTATTTGTTGAAGCCTGTAAGCGATGAGGATCTGATCGAAACCGTACAGCGGCTTGTTGACCGGATCAAGCAAAAATGGGAAGCTGCCGCCTCCTATCAACGTGCCTTACATGCATTCCAGGATAACTTGCCGTTGTTGCAATCTACAATGCTCCATGAATTGCTGACAGGCAAAACCTATTCTCCCTCCGCACTCGCGGACAAGCTGGAATTACTGAATCTGCCCTATTCGGTTGGCGAGGAACTGGGCATGCTGGTCATTCGGATGGAAGAGCATCTATCCGAGATGGCTGACCATGATCTTTCCCTGATGCAGTACGCCATTAGCAACATTATTAGCGAGGTGACGCAGCACCATTTTCATATGTGGCATACGCGGGATGTCCATGATTATCTGGTTGTGCTGGTTAGTGTCAAAAAAAGCGGCATACATAGTGTGAGCAAAGAGGAGAAACCTCAAGCGTTGCTGGAACATTATGCTGCCCAAATTCAGACAAACGTTCAGTTATATTTAAAAGGGGCTATTTCCATCGCAGTCTCTCACTGGGGCAAGTTCCCTAATGAGATTGGAGAGATTTATGAGAGTGCCGTCAGATCCATGCGGAAGCGTATGGGACATGCTCAAGGTTTGTTTATTACGGCATCAGATGATAAGGATGTACATCCCCTCCCTGCCATCCGGTCTCTGTACAAGCCACCAACCTTAATTAGCCTTCTCGAAGCCGGTCGCTTTGACGATGTGGAACAGAAGATTGAGATCATTTTCGAGGAATTGCTCGAATCGGCGCAGCATCACGATATCGCAGAAACAACAATTGAGGTTTATCATGCTTTGGCAGGGGCCTTTGCTTACATCATCCACAAGAACGGAAAACAGATCTCTTCTGTCCTGCCTGCCGAAACGTATAAATACTTCCAGGCTCCAAGCTATGCTACCGCCCAGCAATTGAAAGACTGGTCGATCCGCACACTGCATTCCATCAGTGAGGACGCAGAACAGGAGCTTAAGGACAATCACAGCACCATCGTTCGCAGTGTCAAAAGCTTTGTGGACCTGCATCTGGCTTCCGATGTTTCTTTACCGGCTATTGCCGAACATGTCCACCTGCATCCTGTGTATCTTTCCAAAGTGTATAAGGCAGAGACTGGAGAAGCGCTGACAGCTTATGTCTATCGTTTACGGATGGAAAAAGCGGCTTATTATTTACGCTCCTCAAGCGCCAAGGTATTCGAAATTGCGGAGCTTGTCGGCTACAACAACACGGCCTATTTTATTCGGGTATTTAAAAAGTTTTACGATCTGACACCGCAGGAATATAGAGAGAATCTGCCGGTTTGAAGCATAAAGGCCTTGCTGGAATGATTTCCAGCAAGGCCTTTTATTTGTACTTTTCCACCTGCTTTAGCAACTTGGTTAGAATGAAATAACGGACAAGATCAAGTTACTTCGCTCGTACTTACTTGCCGCTAGTGACGGATTGGTACCACTCATTAACTTCCTTCGTATTTTGTTCTCCACCAGAAGAATTCCACTTTTCTACAAACGTATCAAAAGCATCGATCGAAGCTTTGCCATAGATGATTTGCGAGAACAGGTCCTTCTCCATTTTGGTTAAGATGTCGTTATTCATTTGCATTGACATCGTCGGCGCACCTGTGAACATCTGTTTTAATGCGATATCTTTTTGATCCTGAACAATCTTGGCCGCTTCCACCATTGCTTCCGGTACGCCAGATTTAAGTTTTTTCTCGAAAGGCGTTGTTGCTTCTTCACCGTTAGCGAATTTCGCAAGCGTGGCCATGTTCAGACTCGGGATACGTGCACCATCAAACGTTAATGTGTATTTCTCAGGCGCATAACCGCCTGTCACACTAGCATCCGTTGTTACTTTGCCGTCTTTCATTGCCCAGTCATATCCTTCAGCAAAGCCGTGTTCGAATTCATCTCCTGCTTTCGGATTGGCATAGTGATCAAAGAGATAGTTTTGATATGTGAAAAAGACTTCCGGGTTCTTCATATCTTTGTTAATCAGAATTACACCGTTATCGTTCGCGGTACCGCGTCTGCCTGCCTTGCCATCAGGTCCAGATGGAATCGGGTAAGCTTTGTAGTCCGCTTCCGGATTGTTTTTCTTCACATCTTCGAGCGGCCATGACGGCATCCAGTGAGGCCCGACAACAATGCCTGCTTTACCTGCCGTAAACTCTTCTGCTGCTTTGGTTTCATCATATACCCCGGCTTCTTCTGGAATGTATCCTTTTTTCATCCAGTCAGCCAGTGTTGCCAAAGCTTGTTTTGCACCAGGATTTACAGAACCGTACTCCAGTTTGCCTTCTGCGTTCAGATTCCACTGATTTGGCATCGTGCCGTAGGCTCCGAAGACCCAACCAGCATCAGACATCCATGTGCTGAGCCAGTTTTTGAATCCGATGGTCAGACCGTAGGTATCTTTTTTACCATTGCCGTCCGGGTCTTTATTCGTAAACGTTTCCATAATGACTTCAAGATCAGCCAGCGTTTCAGGTGCTTTCAAATTGAATTTCTTCATCCAATCCTCGCGAATCCACATCACTGGATCGCTATTGTAGGAGTAATCCAGAATCGGAATACCAATCCGTTTACCATCCTGCATGTACGGATACCACACGGAAGGATCTTCATTTACGGCAGCTTTCCAAGTATCACTTGCATATTGATCAAACAATTCACCAGCATCCACGAACTTGCCCGTTTCAATCAACTCGCGTGCCAGATTGAAATCGCCGCGATACGAGATAATGTCCGGCATTTCTGCATTGGAAGCCAGAGACAGGCGCAACTTCGTTTCAAACGCGTTGTTTGTGGATGGTGACACCCATTGATTTTTCAATTCAATGCCGAGCTTGTCTTTCGCCCATTTCGTGTGTACGTTATTGTCCTGATCTTCACCAGATTTGAATTTGATTTCCGGTCCCCAAGGACGCAAATAAGTAAGCTTTACGGGTGGATCATACTTCCCGTCCTTCAATTCCAGTGCAGTACTCGGTGTGCTCGGTGCAGCTTCTTTACTTGCTCCACTGTTACATCCGCTCAGAACCGCTGTAAGCGCCAACATTCCTGCCAAAGCCAAACCGCCAATCTTTCTTTTCTTGATTGTTCTCAACTTGTGTGTCCCCCTGTATGTAGTGATGTTGTCTACAGAGTCCATCATAATGAATGAACCATATGGATGCCCATACTAATATTGCAACATTTATTGTATTAATTTAGGATATTAAAAAGTGAATACGGATGTTGCATTAGTGCAACGTCTTACTTTTGTCTTCTCTTACTTATCAGGGGGCGAACACTTCCGGGAAATCACTTTGCCAGGCACCCATGCAACCAATTAAGCAAAATGTAACGCAAGTGATCACACTGCTGTCCTCATCCGTGTCGTATTCGACTGATATATTGATGCCGGATTTGCGCCAAGCCAGATAAGGGCCACTGCCGCCAAGCCAGTCACCTTGCTCATAGATATCCGGATGACCATATGCTTCAATCCATTCGTCAGGTGTCGCATTCATCGTCATCCCTTTGGGCAATTGTCCCGCAAACGGTTTTTTAATTCGATCGTCCGAACCCGGTGCAAGAAAATGAATCGCTCCAATGATCCACTCTTCCGCAGGGAGATCATCACGTCCGGTTAACGTATTGATCTTGGGAGAGCGGTACACATCAATACGCACAGATGCTTTAACAGACCAGAGGATGTCATCCTGAAAAGGACCGTCTGGCTTCGCTATTTTTTTCACACCGAAAGGTTCTAGTAAGGCTTGTATCTGCTTGGCATCATATGGTTGACCCAACAGTTCGATAAACTGCTCAGGTAATTGGTTGTTATTGGTATCGTTATTGGTATCGTTGTTGTTACTCATGTTCATGTTTTTCCACCCTCTCTATGCGGAGTTCATTTCCACCCTTTTCCCTCATCATCTTACGTTTCGTTTGTTCTGTAAAGCATGAAAATAAACATAAAAAAACAGAGGAATGCGGAAGTAATCCGCTCCTCTGTTTCATTCAGTTTATTGCGCTAGTTGTAAGTGCCCGTGAGCTTCTGTTAATTACTCGTATATTTCACCCAATCATATTCTGCATGCAGAGGATTAGCGCCATTATATGACCCAAGCCAGCTGTCCACGCCCGTTCCATTCCAGATATTCATCATAATTTTACCTGGTGTTTTTGGAATGTTGGTAGTAGCTGTATGTTTCAGCACACCGTCGACGTACCACTTAATGTGGCCTGGCTGCCAATCAAACGCATAGGTGTGAAATCCCTGGGATGCATCGAAGCCCAGATTAACGATTTTCTCATGATTGCCAACGCCGTTCGTATAATAATTGAATTGGACTTTCGTTGTGTCTTTGCCCAGGAACTCGATATCAATCTCATCCCATTGTGTGCCATGCGCAGGACCGGTATAGGTGAAGAAAGAGGATACAATCCCTGTATTTTTAGCAGGCTTCATGCTTACTTCATACAGACCATACCCGTAAGTATTCGTGGACCGATATTCTCCACAATCAAACTTGTTGTTTGAAGGACTTGTCAGACTCAACCGCAGCTTGCCATCATTCGTAAAATTAGCATTATTCGCCCGCCATGTACAGTTGAACATGGAACCGTTGGAATACCCATCCGCCTTCTGCCAGGTACTTGCATTGTGGTACGTCAGTGGTTCCCAAAACACCCACCCAGCAAAAGCACTAACCGAAATAAATAATGAAACCACACCCGATACCATTAATGTAAACCATGTCTTCCTCTTCATCATACACCTCCATTACTGATTCCAACCGGGTAAACGAATAAATGAATGAAACTTCCTTACTCTCTTAGATTCAACATGCAATGGATCGATTCAATCATTTTATAAAGCGCTTACATTGGTTGTTGTTTCCATTTTATATCCAGTACGATGGATGAACTATAGCAAAGTTTAAAGAACGCATATTCATTTTTAAATATTGCTATCCCACTTTCCCGGGCAAAATGCCAAAAGGCCCATCTTTAAGAAAAGGGCCTCGTTATTTACTACGTACGACTCGCAATCCCTGATCGGGACCAAGGCCATTCGCATCGAATTTTCCTGGATATGAAATCTCTTCTGTGTTTACGCTGCTGACCCAGCCGCCTCCCTTGCTGACTCTCCAAGTGTTATCCGGCGTTTCCGGATGTTTGTGCCAGTCCCAGCACCATTCTCTAACATTACCAGACATATCATAAATGCCTAATTCATTGGCCTTCAGCTGACCGATTGGCTTGGTTTGATTCCTATTATTTTCGATTGCAGGCCAGTTCCAGTCTCCTGTTAACGGTTTTTCTCCGGCATTCATCCAGTACCATGCTACCTCGTCGGGATTATTGCTTCCGCTATAGGTGAAATTCTGGCTTTTCTGACCTCCGCTCGCCGCGTATTCCCACTCTGCTGCAGTTGGCAGACGATATCCGTTCGCATCTTCATTAATGGTTACTGTCCATTTTATATTATCATTTCCATTTTTGTTCTCGGGATCCATCGTTTCTTTATCAATGTTGTAATACGGCTTCAAATTTTCCTTAATGCTGCGTGCGTTGCAATATTCTATTGCATCATACCAGGTCACTCGTTCAACAGGCCGGTCTTCACCTTTAAAACCAGAGGGATTGTCCCCCATAACGTCAGCCCATTGTTTCTGGGTTACTTCATATTTACCGATATAAAAGTCAGCCAGTGTGATGTCTTTGCCGCTATAGCTGGTTTTACTGCTCTTGAATGCCCCACCTTCTACCAATACAAGATCATCGCTCACAGTAGTACTGCTGCCTGTCGAACAAGCACTTAATCCAACAACAGCTACGATGAGCAGAAATACCATCCACTTTCTCATCTGGAAGTCTCCTTTAAAACGGGAATTGAGAGCAAGACAGATCCGCAGACCTGTCTTGCTTGAGTCTAGGCTTGAAAATAAAAGAGAATGGCAATTACCAAACAGTCACGTTTGAGCTACCGCTGCTTTGATATCCTTCGGTTGCCATAACTTGATAGGACCAGCTGTTACCCAGGTACATTCCTTTGCTTGCCCACGCATTTACGTGATTCTGGAACGTAATTTGGGAGTTTACGCCGATCGGACGTTTGGATTGTCTAACACTCCAGTATTGAGGGAATGTTGAATACCCATCAATGGATGGCTGATTGTATCTCATCGTTGTATAGATGTCGTACGTGCCTCCGTCACTAGTTACCGTGCCTTTGTAAGTTCCTGTAGGACGATATGTGCCCCAGTTATCCACTACATAATATTCAATAAGGGCATTACGGGTCCAGCCGTAGAACGTCAGATAACCATTGCCGGAAGGCGAGAATACGCCAGCATTGTAGTTAACTACACGATTAGGTGTTCCGTAAGTCCAACCTTTACCAACGACGAAATTCCCGGTATTTTGCCAAGTTACGCTGTAGTTCCCACCTGAACCGTTCACAGCATTAACGTACCCTCCGCCATCTGTCCAGTTCTGCCAGTAATCTGTAGCACCTGTAGTAGCGGCGAACACACCAAAACTCATGGAAGCTGCAAGAACAACAGTCAACAATTTTTTACCGAATTTGAACATAGGAAAAAACCTCCTGATATTTTTATTTTTTGTAATTCACTTACCTGAAGAGGCGCTGAGAAAAAAGATACAGATCATTTTTCCATACGGGCCAGTCGTGCCCTCCGCTTTCTTCATACCAAATATGAGGTACGCCATGCTGCTTCATATAGTCATGAACATCAACACTAATCTGAATCAGATTATCCTGATCCCCACAAGACACCCAGAGCAATGACAGAAGTGATGTCGCTTTAGCGGGGTCTGGAACGAGAACATCCGGCGCTTTCGTGTTCGGCGCTGCCGAAAAAGCACCGACCCATGCAAAATGATCCAAATTACGTAGTCCGATGTTCAAAGACTGCCCTCCACCCATGGACAAGCCGGCAATGGCTCTTTTGTCCCTCGTTTGAGCTACCGGGTAACAGGACTCCATGTACGGGATAAGATCCTGAATGAGATCGAATTCAAATTGTTCAAATGCCCGAATTTTCTCAGGATCAAACAGGTCACCTTCTGCAAGATCATTAGACATTGCGCGCCCGTTAGGACAAACAACAATCATTGGCTGGATGAGATGATCGGCATAGAGGTTGTCCAGGATGATGGCCGGAGAGCCATAAGTATGCCACTCCTTTTCATCCCCTCCAATTCCGTGCAGCAGATAGAGTACAGGATAGGTAAGCTCCGAAGAAAAGCCTGGCGGCGTATATACCATCGCTTTACGCACGTTGCCAACCGTCTTGGAATCATACTCTATCGTTTCAACTACGCCGCGTGTTATGTTATCACGATACTGGTCAAAACCAGCAGATGCTGAAGCTATCATTCGTCATACTCCCTTCACGGTTAGCAAAGTCCTCTAAACCTCAACTCAAGTTCCCGCTAATCAACGTAACCAAAACCCAGAATCGTGAACTGCTTGTCCTTCTGTCCAGGCGCCATGTCAATCTCAATAACATGTTCCCCCACTTCCTTGTTACTAAATAGAAGCATGGCATGGCAGTGAGTCCAGTTCACTTGGTGCGGATCCGCGTCTTTGACAAGTTCTCCATCCACTTTGATGTGGGCCGTTCCGAACTTATCACTGTCCGAGTCTTTAAAGATCAGGATGAGCCGGCTGCACCGCAAATGCAGCTCGAAACCTTTGTCATCTGCTGTTTCACCAGGAACATACATCCAGTTATTCGGAAAAAGCGGTGTACCATAATCATGATCGTCCATCTCGGTCATCTGTAGCTCTGTATCTGTGAGACAGAAGCTCCCTGATTCAATCCGGGCAATCTGTTCCCCGTTTTTCCGATCCAACAGTTTGACATTCACATAATCATTTCCAATAATCGGTATATCCGTTAATTCATCTTCTTTCTGATCGAGATTTGTACGATCTGTAACACCAAACAAATTCGCCAGTGCATCCGCCATGATCCGATGTCCCACATTGGTGGGATGATAAATATCATGGAAATACTGCTCTTTAGTTATAACGCCACCTTCATCTTTCGTCTTCTGAAATTGCTCTACAAGAGCATCCTTCATGCTCACCATAGGCAGATCATAATGAAAGCCCACGGGAGCGAGACGATCCTGAAGATTCCAATCATTTTTAAACACACTGAAAAGCAGGATGACCGCTGGTTCGTTACTTGAAGCAAGCGCTTTCAATACTAAGCTTTCGTAACAGTTTCCACGCGTCTCATCGTCAGCATCGTTTACCGCAAACTCGATAATGACAATGTCCGGTTGCACGTTACCATCCCGGAGCACATCCCGCTCATAACGAATGACGCCAAGTTGCGAAGGCGTCCCGCCTACACCCGCCTTGATCAGCCGTACTGCATTGCTGTCCATTGAAGCGAACATTTTTTTGAAGTGTTCATAAGAGTGGTAGGCATAACTTTGGAGATGAATCGGTGCTGCACCAGCGCCATGAGTAATCGATCCCCCAATAAAAGCAATGACAACAGGTTCACCACGTCTAGCTTTTTCGATCGCTCTCTTTAATCTGACGTTATTCCCCAAATTCAGGAGTGATCTGTCGATCATGTCAAGATAAGTCGGAGAGTTATAATCAAATTCAGCCTCAAATGATGAAACGGTAACTCCTACGGGGTCACGTGGTGCATGGGTTCCTTGATTCTCATCTACATCTCCTGAATCGCCAAGCATGTTACATCCTCACCAACCTTCCAGCAAAAATTTACACTCCGAGTATTGCCATGTGAAGAAACCTGAACTTGATTGATGTCGATATCAGGCGGTTCCTTCTCTCCGAGTGTAGCGCTTACATAATTTAACAACAACCTGATAAACTATAGGACTTGACTAAATATATCATCCATATCACCAAATGGAAATAGATGGTATAACAAACCTATAATTTTCCATGTAAACGCTTTAATTTGAGTAGTATTACGAATGATATACTTGCATATATAAGCATTTTTAAAGGAGGAACTCATGAATTTCACAGGAAAAGGCGCTTATGAGACCGGTGAATATGTCAATTTTTTCCACAAATCGGGGTATAGCGAAGAAGAAATCAACGTAAGACTGGAACGGATTTGGAATGATTTGTTCTATGGAGACGAACATACACGAATCTACTATCCTGTTGGCGAAGACAAAGGTTACATGCTGGATACGGGTAACGACGATGTACGTTCCGAAGGTATGTCCTATGGCATGATGATGGCTGTACAGATGGACAAGAAAGAGGAATTTGACCGTTTGTGGAATTACGCTGTGACATATATGCAACACACGGAAGGACGATATAAGGATTATTTTGCATGGCATTGCAAACCTGATGGAACCCGTCTATCTCCGGGGCCGGCTCCTGATGGTGAAGAGTTCTTTGCCATGGCATTATTTTTTGCCTCGAATCGCTGGGGTGATGGGCCGGCTCCTTACGATTACAAAACTCAAGCTCAAAAGATTCTACATGCATGTCTGCATCAAGGAGAACGAGGGGAAGGCGAGCCCATGTGGGAGCCGAGTAACCGGCTAATCAAGTTTATTCCAGAGTTACCTTTCAGCGATCCTTCCTATCATCTTCCTCATTTCTACGAACTGTTTGCCAAGTACGCCAATGAAGCAGATCAGACGTTCTGGAAAGAAGCTGCCGAAGCAAGCCGGGTTTATTTGCACAAGGCCTGTCATCCGGTAACCGGGCTATCACCTGAATACGCCAATTATGACGGGACTCCTGCCCCGATTCAGCCGCACGGGGATTTCAGGCATTTTTACAGCGATGCCTACCGCGTAGCAGCCAATATTGCATTAGACTGGGCATGGTTTGGTAAAGACCCGTGGCAAGTGGAACAATCCAATCGGATTCAGGCCTTTTTCAGTGATATCGACGTAGCGGATTATCGCCGTTATACGATTGAGGGTGAGGCTTTTGACGAACCTGCACTGCATCCCGTAGGTTTGCTGGCCACCAATGCGATGGCTTCACTGGCAGCAGACGGCCCTCATGCAGATGCTTTTGTTCGGTTATTCTGGAACACGCCGCTCCGCAAGGGAAAACGTCGTTATTATGATAACTGTCTTTATTTCTTCACGATGCTAGCCTTAAGCGGAAGATACAGGATGTATTAAAATATTTTAAAAAAAATTTGCTGCACCGGCTCTGTTTCGGATTGGGATATAGACGCAAAGACGACAAAAAAGACGGACCAAATCGCATATTGCGAACAAGGTCCGTCTTGGTTTTGTTTTTTACTTGGAAGATACGGATGATGCATCATAAGCGGACTGCATAATTTCCAGATAACGATTCATATTCAGCCCTTCCAGCCCTTTCACATATTCATCCCAGTCTTTCTCCAAACTCTTTGCTCCTGTGATAAATTGTAGTGCGTTCTGGTCGATATAATCCTTGATGTTGGTTTGCATCATGCTCGTTTCATCCGCAAGGGACGGATCAACCCACAATGCCCAATGCGGGAATACTTCTTTAGGTTCCTTTCCTTCCATCAACAGTGTCGCTTCATACAGACGACGTTCATACCCATCGTTAGCATAGATGTCTGTTCCCTGTACTTCCGCATCACGATATGCCCGGTGATGATTGTACTGGCTCAGCGCAGACCAGCTGTCATTCCGAGGCTCTTCCCCCGATGGAAGAGGGATGGCTTTGTAGAGTGGTTGCACCTGATCGTTCAAAGCAACTTCTCCCTCCTCCGGTTTGCGCCAGCTTGTGCCCTCTTCTCCCAGATATGAAGCCATAGCTCCTTCTTGCGTATAGAAGTAATCCAGCATTTTTATGGCTGTAATCTGCGTTTGCTCACTGGCTTTGTTGGTCAATACAAATGTTGCGCCAGGATCAACCGGATAGTTGTACGATGCATATTCAGCGTTCGGCCCTTTTAATGGTGGAATCGGATTATAATCATTGCCGTAAGGTGATCCTTCAGCTGTAGTTACGAACAAGGATGGATGCATGGCCGCTCCTGCACCCAGAAGCTGCGCATCGGCATTGTCTCCAATTTTTTTGAAGGCACCGACATTCTGTGTAAAAGCACCCGGATCAATCAAGCCTTCATCATATAAGGATTTGATGTACGTAAGACCTTCTTTCCACTCCGGTTTGTTCGCTACCGTTTCGACTTTGCCCTGATTCAGAATGAGGTAGTTCCGGTCATCGTCATAGATGAAACCATTCATCAGATAGGGAATGATGTGTACGCCAAAGTTCTCCGTTGAACCACTCAGCGGTACTTCATCTGCCTTGCCATTTCCGTTCGGATCTTTCGTTTTAAACGCTTTCAGCATTTCCCGGAACTCTTCTGTCGTTGTTGGTTCTTTGATATTCAGCTGCTCCATCCATTTGGTATTGACCCACATCTTGTTTGGATACGAACAGTGGAAACATTCATTCAGCCCGGTCAGTCCATAGATTTTACCGTCAGGCGCGGTATTCATCGCTTTGTAATACTCATTGCTATCCAGCACCTTCTTGATGTTAGGCGCATGCTGATCAATCAGATCGTTCAGCGGCAGAATTACACCCTGTTGCCCGAACTTCAACAAGTCTGTCTGTGAGAAACGATCCACCCAAGGGATAAGCAGGTACAGATCTGGATAGTCACCGGAAGCAAGGGAGATCTGTCTTTTTTCAGCTGCCCCGTCAAAAGGAACGGTCGTCCAATTAAACTTGATGTTGAACTTTTCCTCCATCTTCTTGGTGAATTTATTCGTAGCCAGGTTCATATCCGATCCTTGGTGCACAAATACATTCATCGGGACTTTTCCATTCGCATCTACTTCACCACTGCCTTTTTCCGAAGACGAGCAACCTGAAAGTACCAACGTAAGAAGCAACACACAAGCGAGTATCCATGCACTTGTTTTCCTCAATAAAATCCTCTCCCTCATGAAAGTTGTAATTAAACTTATCCTTTAACTGAGCCAATCAACATGCCTTGCACGAAATAACGCTGTACAAAAGGATAGATGATCAGAACCGGTAAGCTGGCCATGACAATCAAGGAGTACTTCATCAATTCAGCCATTTGCTGTTGTTTGATCATTTCGGAAGCGTCCATATTGCCCGAGCTGCCAAGAATAAGAATACTTCGTAAAATCAGCTGTAGCGGGTAGAGCGACTGCGATTTCAGATAAATGAGTGCGTCGAAATAGGCGTTCCATTGACCGACCGCGTACATTAATGAAAGCACCGCCACAATGGGCTTGGCAAGTGGTAATATGACACTGAAGATAAACCGAATATCACTGCACCCATCGATGTCAGCCGCCTCTGACAGCTCATCCGGTATGGAATTTTGAAAGAAGGTTCGCGCAATAATGACTTGCCATACCCAGATCGCATTCGGAATCAGAAGTGCCCAGCGTGTATCGATGAGTCCCAGGGATTTAACAACCAGATACGTTGGAATCAAGCCACCAGCAAAGAGCATAGTGAAGGTAATGAAAATCATCAGCGTACTGCGTCCAACAAAGGTCTTTTTGGACAATGGGTAAGCGATCATAATTGTTAATGCTACGCTGATAAATGTACCGCAGGCCGTATAGAACAATGAGTTGGCGTATCCCATCAGTACCTGTTCATTTCGCAATACAGCCTTGTATCCTTCGAATGACAGATCAACCGGCCAGAGCCATACTTTGCCAGAAGAAACGGCTGACGGACTGCTGAGTGATGAACTTACGATGTAGATCAGTGGATACAGCACAGCAACCAGCACGAGTGACAGAATGATGTAGATTGCCGTAATAAACAGACGATCCCCAAGCGATTCTCTGATGACAGGGTTTTTGTTCGCTCGTGAACGACCTGCCTGTGATTGTAAATTAGACATCCTTCAAGTCTCCTCCCCTCCGTGTGGTTACCATAGGCTTGTATTGGACAGCCGTTTTGCAGCTGCATTGACCGTTAACAACAAGATGAGATTAATGACAGAGTTGAACAAACCAACTGCCGTAGCGAAGCTATAGTTCGCATTGAGAAGTCCCATTTTGTAGACATACGTTGAGATAATCTCGGAAGCCGATAAGTTTAAAGGATTTTGCAGTAGATATATTTTCTCAAATCCTACCGCCATGATATTTCCGACACTTAGAATCAAAATAATGACGGCTGCCGGCAACAAGCCGGGTAAATCTACGTTAATAATCTTCTGCAGTCGATTGGCTCCATCCACTTTGGCGGCCTCATATAACGAAGGGTCAATGCCGGCAAGCGCAGCCAGATAGATGACTGCTGAATACCCCATACTTTGCCATACATCAGAAAAAACATAGATCGACCGGAAGATGTCTGGATTGCCAAGGAAATTCACCGATTCAAAGCCAAGTGCGCCTGCTATAGTATTGACAATACCAAGCCTCGGTGAGAGGAATAACATGATAATCGATACCATAACCACCGTGGATATGAAATAAGGCGCGTAGGTTACCATCTGTACGGTTTTCTTGAACTTCATGTTTTTGATTTCATTCAAAGCCAGTGCCAGCAAGATCGGGATCGGGAACCCGACAATGAGACTGTAAAATGAGATGAGAAGCGTATTTTTGATTAACATCATAAAAGCAGGATTCTGGAAAAGCAGGTCGAAATACTTGGTGCCAGCCCAAGGACTACCCCAAATTCCTTTGATGACGTTGTAATCCTTAAACGCGAGGACCGTATTTACCATCGGTACATATTTGAAAACGATAAAGTACACCACCGGAGGCAAAATAAGCAGATATAACTGCCAATGCCTCCTGAAACTTCTGGCTAGCGCATGCTGTAATGTTGATCGCTTGCGCTCCTTCACACCAGACTTGCTCTCACTTGTTATTGTTGTTCTCAGAATCATCCCCCCAGTCAGTGAACCCTTTGGTTGAAGTGAGCGTCACCTTGTATTGGTAGCGCTTTCTTTGTGCCCATATCATAAGTTCGACTTGAGGGAATCGTAAAGGTACATCTCGGACATCGGCGTACATTATACGCATAGATACTATATGGGCTACGTACATTCACCGACCTAATTATCCATCTTCCGAAATACACTTGGTGAAATGCCGCGTACACGCTTGAATGCTCTTCGAAATGAATGAGCACTGTTATATCCCGTAGAAAGTGCAATTTCATCAATGGTCTGATGACTTTCCCGAAGCAGTTCAGATGCTGCATTGATTCTCACCCGCTCCACATAATCGGAAAGATTCTCTCCGGTATGTTCTTTGAATAGTTGGGAGATGAATTTTTCGGATTTTCCCATATGTTCGGAAATGCGGCAGATCGTCAAATTCGCGTCTCCATATTGATTTTCTATATAACACGTAATTTCTTGTACGGTATCCGCATGTGTGGATGATCTTTTTCGTAGCACTTCTTTGCACATATCTTCGGTTAGGCGCTTGAATTTACCCCGTAATGCGGCAATGGAATCGGTAATCTGAATACTGGTTACACCATTTTTGTATTCTTCTGCAAAGGAATCATCGTGTTTAATTTTGGGCTCATCCAGCTTCAGGTATGTTCCCTTTAACTCCATTATAAATTGCTGTGCCATCTCATAGGAAAGTTCACGCTCCTCAAAATTGCGTACAAACAACTGATCCAAAATCCGAAGAGCCTCTTCCAGTTCCCCTGCCTTGATCGTATTCAGCAAGCGCTGTTCTGACTCAATGGGATAATAGTACATTTCATTTTCCTTCAATGTATCTTCGAATCGGACAAGCTCATCCACTCCCATATGAATCGCATATTCCATGGCTTGTTTGGCTTCATCAAATGAACGGCCTACGTCATTCCACACTTCGTATGCGGCTCCGGTACCGATTGTTGTTGATATCCGGTATTCCTTATAAATGAGTTCGGTTAATCTGCTGAGTTCGGACTCACAATGACGTATTGCTGGTTCCAGAGGCATCTTGGTTACGGGACATATAAAAGCAATCTGATCTGTGCCCCAGTCCGTCATCAGCACATCTGCATTCCATGCTGTCATTGTCTGTCTGATCATCAATTTCGCCACACCAAGCTCCTGAATCGTTTCTTCACTATCCAGACTCGCATAACCGTTCACCTTGAGCAGACCTGTGATTCCCTGGCTGTTCTCAATGGATAGTTGTGTCTGAGAAGAAATGGCTTCCAGCTCACGAGTCGTATAGAACTCACCCGTAAGCAGACGTTTGATGAATCCATCGCGCAAGAGCGGTATTTGTTCATTCAACGCGTTCTCCAGCGATTGATTATTGGCGATCAAATGATGAATATGGCTTGCCAGAAAATCATACTCATTGCGCCTTTTACCTGAAGGCTCACTGACTTGTTCTCTGAAGGCAGACAACAGTTTATAGATGGGGGCACTATTTCGATAGGCCAAGATCAGTCCAAAACCTAAACCAAGCGTTAATGTTGCAAGCGTAAAGGCCAATGTCACTTTTTTGATCTGATCCGCATTGGTCATAAGTGCTTTCTCGGGAATACCTGCCATGTAACTCCAGCCGTTTCGATCTGAATGAATGGATATGAGTAGCCGGCCAACTTCAATAGGCTGTACCTCATTCGAATGGTTACCAACATTTTGCGCCAAACGTTGCGCTTCTCCTTCATCAATACCCCGTGAGAAGATAATTTCGCCGTTCGCATCTCGAACCAAAGTCCAGCCGCCATACTGATCAACGATATGCTGCGTCAGGCTAGCCATCTCATCTTCATCAATTAAAACACCAATGGTAGCCTGTGGTTTATTGAAACTATTCAGCGGCAAGGATTGCAGAAAGGTAATTGCCGGTGCGGTGGTGCGCAAGTTGCTGCTTATTTCACGTTTGTAATTTTGAAGTGGAATAATCTCGTTAAAGTGCGGCTTTTTCAAAATCTGTTCACTCCACTGCTCGAAAGTCATCCCTTCCAAGGCGTTGGCTGCGTAATAATGTTCAGGTCTGTAATAAACCGTATTAGGTGTGATAATGACGTTATAGTTAGGAATGTAGATAAAAAAATGAGATAAGTATTCGTTTGTACTGCTGTACATGGATAAACTTCGTTGCATTTTACCTATGCCATAAACATTGTAGGCATCCAGTGGTTTGGGATCGGCAATCAAACGGTACAGCTCCTGATTGATGGCTAGTTGCCTCGTAAACGCTTCGACCTGTAGCAGATTCCGTTCAATGATTTCTTTTCCCAAATTCAGAGACTTCAGACTGTTCTCTATCGAGCTGGCCCTTGCCGCTTCGATGGATGCCCGATAAGAGGCGTATCCGGCGATCTGTGGAATCATTAGAATGATTAGATACGAAATCAAATAACGACGGAACATCGGTGAAAACTTGGACCATAGGAGCTTCAATGTACTCCCCCCTTTTTCTAATCAAGCGCTTACATTTCTCGGTTTATGATCATCATTTCATGATACAACGGGCATTTCTGAACAGTGAAGGTACAACTTCTTCCCTATGGTACATTTACACCTGTAGCTATACAATACTTGATTTCTATAGTGTAATGTGCCGCTTCACGAGACAAAGGCAATGAATAACACCCTTTTCGCTCATTCCATTTCGCTGTATCCATACATAAGTACAATAAAAATAACCTTCTCAAGTCATCAGATGACCTGAAAAGGTTATTTATTGCCACTAATTCGTGATGGAGATATCGATGTTCGTTAATTACTAACCGCTACGAATTTCCACTGTTGGTTCGTTGCACCCGTGTAGGTGTTCTGTTGAAGTTTGGCTCCATCCGATGTGGAAGCGTTCTCAACTTCAATGGCTTTATTGCTGTTCACATTGATAATGCTGTAGTACCCATTACCGAGATCATTCACTTTGAAATGTTGTGCCGTTGTATTGAGATTAGCCATGAGTTGCACGGCTTCACCATTGGTCTGGGTACCGTTACGAATGTCGATCACTTTATCCGGTGAGTTCACACTCGTCAGCGTGTAGTTGCCCCCACCAATGGAAGTCAGCACCCACTTCTGAGGGTTGCCGCCCAGATCACTCCACTGTTGTAATTGGAGGTTGTTCTGATTTTGACCACCAGGAACATCAATTACTTTGTTGGAATGACGTGCTACAATTTTGTACGTTGCACCGGAGACAAGGCCTGTAGACGGATTCGTTGGATTGGTTGGAGTACCGCTGCCATAATTCTGGGAGCGCTCATTGTACCAATTGAATAAGAAACGTCCCATCGCACTGCGTGAAGCATCTCCATCCCACTTCAGTCCTGCGGTTGGATCAGCAAATGAACTGCGTGCTCCCGGTTCGAGGATAAAACCATTCATATGAGCTGCGATGCTGACATTGCCCGCTGCATTGAAAATGGTTTTGGTATTCGTTCCAAAGCCTTCATTACTACCGTTGAACAGATTCCAATAAGCTGAATCACCCGGTTTGTTTTTGAACCACGTCACTTCTGTGATGTTAATTGGGTATTTATCCGCAGCTGCCTTCACATTGGTGTTCCATTGATCTTGCAGAATGTTGAAGTTGTCATAGGCTCCGTACCCTGGATACCAGTGAACTGCATAACCGTAGTTGTTCAGAGGGTCAGTCAGCGGATGACTTGCTGTCAGGCTGTAGAACTGGTTGTAACCCAGACCCGCAGCCCAGATGACGTTGTCTGCGCCCTGATTACGAATGGTGGAGATCATGGAATTTTGGAAGTTACGCAGGTCATTCCAATGATCCACGAAATCATTTTCCCCGTTGTATCCACCCCAGTGTCCGTTGGCATACGATTTCACCGGCTCATTAATCAGTTCGAAGTGAACATTGTCTGCACTTTTAATCTCTGGACGTGAGGCAAGATAACCCCAGATTTGATTGAACTTCTGCAAGTTGGCAGCTGTCGTAGCCTGATCATCCTTCAAAGTGAAGTCCAATCCCAGAACGACATATACGCCTTTTGTTTTTGCATACTGGATATAAGGAATGATGACGTTCTGCGTCACAGTCTGCACACCAGCAAAGTTGTATGTACCTGCCGCCACATCTCCCATGTCCTGACGATCAATGAACAGACGTACCTGATTCATTTTCCAGCCATGATTGCTACCATATTTCGGACTGGTATCCGCAAACGTGTCTGTGATGTCTTTCAGATAGGCCAATGTTGCGGCATGACGGTTGTTACCGTGAAGGTTGAGGTAATAATTACTGTCCTGATAAGTCCAGTATGCACCGGAAGGTTGATGCCAACCATTGAGAAGTACCGGTTGATTGTTGCTGTTGACCAAGTGTTTGCCACTCACTTTTAGTTTCCCCATAGGCATACCTACCCAAGCATCCGCTTTGCCGCCTCCCCATGGAGCAATTGTAATCAGTAATGCCAGAACGAGTAAAAGCTTACAAGACATCAACCATTTTTTCACTGCTATTCCTCCTGTTTGATTAAATTGGCTTACATTACTGCGATAGGAAGCTGCCGTCAAACCTGATTTTCAGCAAGATCAAGATATAGCCTCATCCAGACTCGGTCGGCGCGCGCTCCCTTAAGCCATTCCATATCCAATGATAACGCGTGTTGTAACACAACCGATTAGTTGTACGCCATTCTCTGAAATCCATCTCATCGAGGCAAGCTTCCTTGGTATAGTCCCTAATATAATTCTTGGAATCACTCATGAGATATGCCTCCTTTCGTTTAGGAATGTTTGAACAAGTTATAGCTGTACACCTCTTCGCTCTAAACGGCTATCCTACGATACCTGTACGTTCCACACTTTCCACGAAATATCGTTGCACAAACAGATAAATGATAATTAACGGGAGGATCGCAAGCAGAATACCCGTATCTTGAATCATGCTCAGATAGAACGGATCGGCCTGAGAGGCTGCACCGTCTGTAACCTGTTGAGCGAGATTGTACGGCAACGACGATAGCTGTGTTGACATGACCTTACTCGAAGTCAGATACGTTGTTGTATAGAAGCTGTCATTCCATTGCCATACGAAGGAAAACAGCATAACGGTGACCATGGACGGAATGGCATTCGGTAGCATGATACGAGTGAATGTGCGACTGATCCCGGCGCCGTCCACGTATGCCGCCTCCTCTACTTCTTTCGGAATACCTCTGAAGAATTGGCGGAATATAAAAATATACAAACCTGCTTTTAGTGAATTTGCGGTAACGGCTGTCAGGATAAACGGCCAGTACGTATTGAGCAGGTTTACCGGTTTCCCGGAAAACAGCGTCATCAGTCCCATCAGATCAAAGCTTTTCAGGTTCAGATACACCGGAATGAGAATGGTTGTTGTCGGCACCAGAATCGTCAGAATGACCCCTGCAAACAACCAGTTGCTTCCTTTGAACTTCAGTCTGGCGAATCCATAACCTGCAAGTGCGCATGAGGCTGTAGTCAACAGTGTTGTTGTGGCAGACAACGCAAACGTATTAAACAGCGTTACCCAGTAATCCATGACACGAATGGCCTGTTTAAAATTGTCAATCGAGAAGTTCTGCGGAATCCATACAACGACTGCCGAATAGAGATCGCCCTTGGCCTTGATCGATGTGGATATTTTTTGGAATATCGGAAATAAAATAACAAAGGAAAGTCCGGTGATCAGAACAAATCGGATGATAGACCACAGCCAACTCTTCCATTGCTCAAGCGATAATAATCGTGATGTCGTCACGCGGAATGCCCTCCTTTCTAATCTTGATAGAAGACTCGTTTTGAGAAAATGATCGATACGATCACTAGAATAATGGCAATGGCTACGAAATACACCCATGCCATCGCGGAGCTAAGACCAAAGTCAAATTTCACAAATCCCGTGTCCCGAATCAATTTGGTCATCGCATTATTCGCAAAGGAGTCAATAATCGTATAGATCGCGTTCACAAAAATAAGCGGGCTGACCATCGGAAACGTGATTTTCCAGAATGCCTCGTATCCTGTCGCCCCTTCCATCTTGGACGCTTCATAGAGCTGCGGGGAGATCGTTTGAATACCGGCAAGGAAGATCAAAATTTGTACACCCGATTGACTGACAATCTGGTAGATTCGATCAACTGCACCGCTTAAATACGTCACGATCCATTCGCTTACGCCTGCATTAAGCATCAGACCTTCCAGTTCCAATGTGCCAAAAGCACTTCCGCCTGTGCTGTTCTGGTTCACAGCTTCAATCAAACTTGAGCTTTCGAGCGACATTATGACGCCGGATGCCAGAATAACAGGCAAGAAAAAGATCGATCTGGCCACAGCACGGCCTCTGAATTTCTGATTCAGAATGACTGCAAGGAACAAACTGAAAATGACAATAAGCGGCACGTTCACAAGTACGTCTGTAATCGACTCAATCAGTGCCCGGTTAAAGCTTGTATTAACGGTAAGTGCCTGAATATAATTGGCGAATCCCGT
Source organism: Paenibacillus sp. RRE4 (assembly GCF_031844205.1). Lineage (NCBI taxonomy): Bacteria > Bacillati > Bacillota > Bacilli > Caryophanales > Paenibacillaceae > Paenibacillus > Paenibacillus sp. RRE4. The sequence continues at coordinate 2,106,050 of NZ_JAUZUT010000001.1, read as the reverse complement.
AAATTGAATCGCAATTCCTTCTGCATTGGCTTGAATGGTGCTCATGCTGTATCGCAGAGATGCCAACAGCGGAACGAAGAAAAACAATACAAATCCGATCAGCCACGGAAGTACGTAAATGACACCCCACATTGCTTTTTGCTGAGCATACGTACGACTTCCCCATTTCGATTTCAGGAGTGTCTTCAGAGCTGCTCACCACCAGTCACATAGCTTAGGGCTTCAACGGTATGATTCTCTACTTCAACAGAAGAGTCATTGTAATTGACAATCACATATCCTCCGCCTTCATAGGTTGTTCGAAATACACCTTCACTCAAAGATTCATGAGTAATCATTGGACGTCCGATGAACGACCCGTTCACTTGGCTGACTTCGGTATAAATCTCCGCTGCCAGATCCATCCACTGCTCGTAATTTGCAGCATACAGGTTGTTATAGTCCGTTTCTTTCACCACATGGTTAGGCGCATTAAACCAGGCAAAATAAGGGCTCGCCCCATATTCAATCAGCTTCAGCACATACTGTCTTGCATCGGTATACGTGGACAGATTATACGGAGAACCGGTATAAGGAATACGGCCGTGAACGACCAGCTGAAAGAACGGAACTTCTTCATCCTCCAGTTTGAACCGGCTACTGCTCATCGGAGCATCCGTAAGGCCTGTAATGTAAGGAAGCGCGTAAGCGTTACCTCCTTCAGCCACAATGGAGCCCGCTTGTTGTTTAATTTGATCCAACGCTTTTCGAACCGTATCCAGTGCCTGCGTCCGATCAAGCAATTTCTTCGGATTCATATCACTGTTTAACTGCTCTGCCATATCTCTTAGGGAAATGCCTCCCGCCTGGAGTGATTCCATGTCCTTAAGCATATCTGTTGTCACATCGTCAATCTCATTCGGTGAGAGGACATATGAAGCTGATAAATCTTTCGCCCGTCGCTCCAAAGCCAGATCCATTGGATATAGAATCGCAGGTTCCTGTGTTAAAGACCGGGAAGCCTCACTCGATGGACTGAATCCTTTCTTCGATTGCACGTGAAGTACAGCTACATCGGGATAAAATCCAATTCCTGCTTCACTCGTAAAAGCGCCGAACTCTTTCATTCCTTTTTTCCCGCCAATTACTCCGTCCACCTTAATGGAATCCGGCAGTCGGTGATGCAGTCCGTCGTTGAACCATCCGGCATAACGTACTTGAATGTTCGATACGTTTTTTTCCATCAACTTCGAAAGAATCTCTTTTCCCTCATCAAAGGTCGTCAGAGCTTCTGTGGAGTTATACGGTATACCGAGCATATGCTGTCTCGTTGTCATTCCTCCAAAAAGCTTGAGATAAAAAGGGATTGAAGCCTGCTCCTCAGATAATTTCATCTCAGGAAGTCCTCCATTTTGTACCAGGTACTCCCGGTACAGTGAGGCCAGACCCGAATACGAAGCCTGCTCCGCACCTACAAATGCGTAACGAACTACAAAATCAGACGACGTCGGTTTATTCTGAAACTTCGGCAATGTACGAACCATGTCACTGGACTGAAGTGTAATATCACTTTTGTTCACGACATAGAAACTGGGATATACGTTATTGTAGCTGTTCAGCTTACCGCTGATATCCGCATTCACTACAGCCACCGCATCCCCTTCTTCGATAATTCCCAGAAAAGCACCTTCCGGACGAATCACGCCAAATACAGGCAATCTCGCTTTGCTTTCATTGGAACTGGCTTCACGCAGCTTCATCGTTAAGTCGGGGCCGTAAATATCTTGCTGGTAGGATGGGTATTGCAATTTACCATTGTTAAAATGAATCAGAGCTCCCGAACCGTCTGGTACGAGAATCGATCCATCCTCCTTGGAGCCTCCAGCTCCGAAATACTCCAGCACAGACAGAGTGTTGATTGGATACTCTTCTGGAAAATGAATACCGGAAGCTGGCACTCGTACTTTCAGCTGCTCTCCGTCCAGTTCATACTCCATCGTGAGCATGAACAGACGTGGCCCACTACGTTCTTGCTCAATGCCATGCTCCGCATGATCTTTGGCAAGGTCTTCTTCTGTGTATCCGGCGTCTTCAAAGGCTTTCAGAGCACGCGTCAACTGTAAACCCTGCATAGCTTTGTCGATCCGGTTGTACACGCCCTCATCTTTATCTTCCGCGTATCCTACTTTCAACGCCCGTTCGCCAGATTTATCGAGCTTCGCCAGCACGTATTGTTCAAAACGTTCCTTGCTAATTTTTACCGGAAGATCTTCAATGGATCGCTCCGTGTTGCCGAATTGATAGTGCACGCGCACCCCGTTTGGCAAAGCTTCATAGCTCACTTGTTTGTGCCGAACACTGTCCGTGTACGAATTCACCATACTGCTCTGGCCTGAACTGTTGAAAAAGCTAAGTCTGGATTGAGAGGACAGAAGGTCCTTGTTAATTCCGGCTGCAATGCCATCCTTCTCGCGTTCTTCCGGGTTACTGCGCCAGATTTGGCCGCTTTTACTGTGGATAACGGCAATCTCGGCGGTCTCTTCGTTGATCAACAATTGCAAAGCATTGTTTCGGGCGACGCCGATCATGCCGGGAATGCGGGCATCGCTAAAAGCAGATTTCAGTTTTTCTCCGGGAGGCAGGGAAGGAATCTCCACTTGACTAACATCTGCTGCCGTCTCGCGAGCTGCCGTAGATGGCGAGAACTGGCAACCGCTTAGAAGCAAGCTGCTCACCAGCAGTATTCCGGTTATTTTTTTGGCTGCGGCATATTTCATTGTGATTTCCTCCTTCCTAGCCCCGAAGCACTAATTCCTGATAGATGGTATAAACAAAAGAAACGATCTGCTGCACAAGGCTAAAGAACAACAAACATAGAAATGCCATAAATGCCATAGCTACTAGCGTGAGCAGCATCGTTAGAATCGTTTTGGCCGGTGTGTACTGATGTACGGTCATGTTGCCTACAAATAAAAGATACACGGTCCAGCAAACCGCAATCGCGTTAGAGAAGTAATAAAATGCCGTTTCCTGTGCAGAAATAGCGAGACTCAGCCAGATCCACGGGAAATGCACCAGAAACATCGGAACCAGGGCAAAACACGTAGACATGAAAATTTCAGAGAACTTGCCCTCGCCATCCATCAAGGTGGTTAACGACCAGTTGGCCACACACCAGAACAACACGGGAATAACAACGTACACCATCTCAAGTAGGCTGTTCAGGTACTTGGGATTGTTAAAATTAATCAGAAAGCCACTGTATTGGGCTTGCAAAATTTTAGTGAATACAAGCAACACCATAATCATCAAAGAGATCAGCAGTGTCGTTTTTTGATTCCGCTCATATTTCAATTCCCAATACCCGTCAAAGGGATGAAAAATAAGATGAAGCGGGTACTGATACAATTGTTTACTTGATGCCTGCATTCGTTGTCCTCCTTTTCTGCCTGCGAACGATGGCGATGGTGACGAACGCAGCTACAGCCAGGAATATACCGGACATCACCCATGAAAAGTGTTCACGCATCAGTTCTTTCCGATAGAGAAGAAAAGCTTTGGAATACCCTTGACGCTCCATGCTTTGCTTGAAGTATTGCGCCGACTCGGCATATTCTTTCTGGCGAAGCAGCGCTTTACCAATACCTGCATAGGCATATTCCAGATTGGCATTCATCTCGGCAGCCTTCGCAAACAGTTCCGAAGACTGATCTTCTTCTCCGTTGTAATAACTGCGCACGGCATCATGTAGTGTGCGTCCATACTCTGTCGTTTGAAATACGGTAATTTCACCGAGCGCTTTATCCAGTACAAGCATCCGGTCTCCCGCTCGCTCTAGCGCAACAGGTGTATTAAACATGCCCAAGCGGTTCCCGATACCGCCAAAAATATGGAGCAGATAGCCGTCGCCATTGTAGGTAAAGATACGGCCCCTGTTTGAATCGAGAACAGAGTACATGTCACTGTCGCCCACATCCACATCAATCAGACGTGATGGTCCAGCTTCCGTGGTATATCTCAGATCACCTTGAGGTGCTGAATATCCTTCTCTCCGCAAAATATCTGTTCCTTGAGCATTCAATTTCTTAATGGGATCTTTGCCACGATCACCGCTCGTTGCGTAGATAAATCCTTCTTTGTCCATATCCAGATTGGTGAACTCGGTTGGAGTGAACATGACCATCTGACTGCGCTGCTCCCGAGTAGCGAATCGTTTCCAGAGATATTCAACCGGATCAACCTGAACCCGATTCGCACCAATGAAAGAGGAAAACTCACCATCGGCGCTGAATTCCATAAATCCGTCAAATACACCTGCGGCCATTACGTAAATGCGCTCCCCCTGATCCATCACAATCCGAATGGGTTTGAATTGAAAGTCCTCATTTAACAAGTCCGACTTGGGTTCAGATACAATTTTCACAAGCTGTCCCTTGTTATTCAAATGCACAACCCGCTGATTATCCGAATCAGCAATCAATAAATCTCCTTTTTCCGTTACAAACAACCCTTGCGGGTTTTTAAACTGATCTTCTTTGCCGTCGTTTTTGAACGACTCAATGGTGCGCACAAGCTTAAAATTGCGATCCATTTCTACAATTCTTCCATTGCCCGAATCAAGCACATAGACACGCTCATCTGCGGTAACATGCATATCACTTGGTTCCTTGAAGGGCGTTAAATTCAGCTTCTCACCTGTAATAATCGTTGTGGCTTCGTAAGCAGCAGGAGCTGGAACGGTATCTCCGTAATAGGAATAATGATAGGCATCTGGCTCACCGTCTGCGCTCACAGGCAGTGCCGCTGAACTGAACAGCAGGAGGCAGACCATGCCCATGATGACCCATTTACGTTGTTTCCATGTGCTTTTTCGCGTGCTATGTTGCACTTTGCTGCCTCCTTTCTATTCTTTCATGCCCGAAGTAGCCATCGTCTGCATCACACTGCTCTGAGAGATAACAAACAACGTGATCGGTACGATCATGAGCAGTAGCGCTACTGCAGCACCAACCCCTGCTCTGGCAATCCCGCCTTGTACGATCTGACTGAGTGCATAATGCAACGTTTTGAGATTTTCACTGTAAATAAAACTACCGCCGTCTGTTCCCCATAGGGCAGGGAATTGCAAAATCATAAGTGTGAGCCATGCTGGCTTCACGTTAGGCATCACAATGCTCCAAAAAATCCGATATTCATTCGCACCATCAATCTTCGCCGCTTCCAGCAACGCATCCGGAATCTGTTCCATGAACTGTTTCATTAGAAACAGCCCGAGTGAGAATGCCAGCGAAGGCACAATGATGGAAGCGTGTGTGTTGATCCAGCCCAGCCAGGACATCACCATGTAGTTCGGAATTGCCGTAACGTGCGGCGAGAACATCAATGACAGAATAACAATGGTAAATAATATTTTTGATCCCGGAAAACGATATTTTGCCAAAGGGTAAGCCGCTGCAGAAGCAAGAAGAATGTGCCCAGCCGTGCCCACTAGTGTAATGAGAAGTGTATTAGCAATATATCTAGACAAAGGTACCCAGGAATTGCCCATCAGATTAATCAAATCTGCGAAATTTTCTGTCGTCGGATTGTTCACCCAGAAGCGCGGCGGGAAAATAAACAGCTCATCCAGCGGCTTAAAGGCATTGTTGACCGCATAAATCAACGGAAGCACCATAAATGATCCGAACACAGCCAGTAGCGCAAACAACATGAAACTGACGGTAAATGACCGGTTAAGTCTCTTCGGCATGCCGAAGACGGCACGTACTTTGCTGGTCATCGTCATTCACCTATCTTTCTCAGCATTTTTTGCGTGAAAATGTTCGTTCCAAGCATCAGTGCAAACAACACGGTTGCGATCGCTGAAGCATATCCCATCTCAAAGCGAATCGTACCAAAGTCCATTAAATGAGTGACTACCGTATGCGCTGCATAGTTAACACTTGGGAATCCAGCCAAGGCAATCGAAATTTCGGCTACTGCGAACGAGGCTGTAATCTGCATGACTGCACCAAACATCAACTGAGGTCTCATGGATGGCAGCGTAATATACCAGAGCTCCTGCCAGCGGTTCTTGATACCGTCCACCGTTCCGGCTTCCACCAGCGAGCGGTCAATCGTCTGCAAACCTGCAATAAAAGCCAAAAAGCTGGTTCCGAGGCTAAGCCATAGCTGCACCAATATAACGATGCCCAGTACATACTTCTCGTTGGTAAGCCACTGAATCGGCTCCAGAATCACGCCAAGGCGCATAAGGAATCCGTTCATATATCCGTAGCTGTCACCGGAGAAAATGATCAGCCAGATGAAAAATACATTACCCGAGATCGATGGTGCATAGAAAACCAATGTCATAACTGCCCGGACTTTAGGAGACAGCTCATTGATGATCCAGGCAAACAAAAAACAGGCAATATAACTGACTGGACCGGTGATCACTGCAAAAAGCAACGTGTTTTTGAGTGCGATTAGAAATACGTCGTCGTTCAGGAACAACCGGGAATAGTTTTGCCAACCGACAAAACGTGGAAATTCCAGCATATTAAAGTGAAAAAAGCTAAGACCGAGCGATATGCCGACCGGAATAACCGTAAACATGAAAAAGATCAGCATAAATGGTGCCATTAAGACGTAATAATGCCTGCTGAGATACAGATTCCTTTTCAATAAGGACCACCAGCCGACCTGGCGTGTATGCATAACAGGAGCGGCGGCTGTCTTGGATGTTTTTGCTTGCAACCGTTACCCTCCCTTTCCTTTATTTCAGATTAAATTCCTTGCGTTTCAGTTCAATCTCATCGTCAATATATAGTACATAGTCTGATAAAGCCTCACGTGGATTTTCATTCGCGTTAACCACTTTTCGGAAAGCATTATCCAAATGTCGACCTGTAAAATAGCCCCCTGGCATCTGCGGAATCCCTTGCACCCATTCCCATTGTTTCTCCAGGTTCTGGTAATCCTTCACTGGCCAAGGTAACTGTTCTAAAGCTTCAATGTTCGCTGTAGGATAACGAGCAGCCGCTCCCATCAGGCCTTCCATTTCTCGTCCATACTCGATCTGGGTTGACTCATCCGTCCACCACTTCATGAATTTCCATGCCGCTTCTTTGTTGCTGGCATTTTCGAGCATCATGACCGCACTACTCGCGCTAGCTACCTCATGCCGTATAGAACCATCCGGAAGCTGTGTGCCAGGCACAATCGTGAAGTCCCACAGGTTGCGGATTTCCGGTGCTAATACCGTCAGCATGTTATAAGTCGTGTAATCGGCAATGCCAATCGGCATTTCTCCTGTACGGAAACGGTTCGGGAAATCGGCTTTCAACGGAAATTTGTAATTCGTATAAAATTGCGTCCAGCGTTTGAATGCTTCCATCGAAATTTCCGAATCAAGAGCACTCTTTCTCCCGTCTTCGGTGTAGAAATTTCCGTCATTTTGATACAACAGCATCGCAAAGGTTGCGTTAGGAACCATGTTGGCATTGTTCAGCGTATCTTCAATCGGCAGATAGAACTCCATATTGTGTTTTTGCAACACAGCGATCGCATTATACACGTCCTGCCAAGTTTTTGGCGGCTCCAGACCCAGTTCATTCAATATATCCTTGCGGTAAAAAAGCATTGGGAAATGCTGTTGCTCCGGTAGTGCGTACACTCCACCGTCATACTCATAAGGTGTTATTCCGCTTGCACGGAATCTGCTGGCCACCTCTTTGAAATCCGGGAACTTGCTCAGATCTGCTGCCGCATTTCTCATCGCATAGTTCACAGGAATATCTTCACCCATTTGCATCGCTACATCGGGACCTTCCCCAGCCAGCGTGGCGGGTAACAAAATATTCGGCGGCACAAGTCTCAGTTGCACAGACACATCGGTATCCGGTGTAAACGTATCGTCAATCATGCCCTTAAGCACTTGAGCCTGATCCCGTCCGGTGGTGATCCATACGGTGATCGAGTCCTTCTTTTTCTCCACGTTACCGATGCTGTCATAGTCTTCCGTATAGGAAGCAACATAGGCACCAAGTTCGTGTTTCACTTGTTGGAACGCAGACGCTTCAGCCTTTGGCATTTCTTGTCCTGAAGGAGCTATAACCAGGTAATCCATCGTGATCGGTTGCTCACGTACGGTCAGAATCCATGTGCCTAGGCCACCGACGTTAATTTTGAATGTATCCAATCGTTTCGGAACGGTTTCCGGCCTTGCCGCCATATCCTTGAGCTGTACAACCATGGCATTCAGAATAGCTACTTTATCACTCTGTTCCCCGGTTGCTTTTTCGAGATACTCAGCGACAGATGTGAGTACAACAGCTTGTTTTTCAAAAACCTCAGTCATCTCTGGAATACGTTTCTCCAACTGATAATCCCGAAGTGGATCAGGTTTGTTGGAGGTAATCATTAGAATTTTGCGGTACATTTCATTTAATTCAAGTACGCTTGATTCTACGGTTCGAAGTAACGGGGCAATATCGCCAAGTGTGACCGTCATCCGTAAGCGGTGTTTTCCTTTCTCCAGATGGAACTGATAAGGCTCATCTTCACCGCTTCCAAGCACTTGTGTCTGCCAAGACGGACTATAGTTGAAGCGAATTCGCTTCATCTCTTCAAAAGGAGCTTTGCCGTTAATGGTAAGACTTCGTGTAGCATAGATACCCCGAAGCTGATCCTGTTTTACTTTTAACGCAATCTGGTACAAACCATCCTCAGGCACATCAATCTCCCATTCAACCCATTCCCCAGGAAGTTTCCAGTTCACGCCTCCGATGGCATTGATCCGAATTTTGGATACGTCGTAGGGTTCCAGGGATGGACTGGATCGATCCGAGATGGGCGCAAGTGTAGGTGAAGATTTGGTGATTGCTTCTTCGCCTTGCACTTTCAGCATGATGGGGCTGGCTGGCTTTAAACCTAATGAATCATACGTCTTCTGGATTTCGGCATACGTAGGAACGGCCTCTTCCTGATAGAGTTCGATGTAATCAATCGCCATACTCTCTCTGAGAGAAGTCAAAGATAATTGCTGGTTGCCTTTTTCAAAATAAAACTGGAACGGTTCCTCAAAATATCCGGCACTATCTCGAAACGAAGCGAGCTGCCATTCCGGCTTCTCCACCTGTCTTGGTCTGAGATCGTTGCCTCGATCATCCTGCCGGACGTGATCTTCGCGATTGCCCCATACCCTGTCGAACAGAAGTACATCCGCTTCCCGAAAAGGAACTTCTCCGTTTAACTCCAGCTTGCGCTCGATTCCGGAGCTTTTGCCTTCGACAGGATAATAGTGAATGCGAACCTGATATAAACCACTCACTTGAACGGGAACATCCCAGCGAATGGTTCCGGATTCGGGTGTAATGACTGCACTGCCGTCCAGCCCTTCATATCCTTGCACCACCTTGAACTCTCCGTTATCCGCCTCCGTATAAGCTTCACCTTGAATCCTTACGGTCGTGTCCGGTTTGGCAGTGCTCGCATACGTTTCCTGATAATGTTCATAACTTCGTGAATCCCTGGTGCCCGCTACAGCTTCAAAATCCTCAAGTGCATGCACTGTCCCGGGGTTCTGATTCTTGGATGGATAGATCACGATGATCGAGAACACCAAAGCCAGAACAAGTGCCAGAATCAGTACCTTTTTCTTACGTGACCGCATGTTTGCAAGTATCCCCTTTCCTGTGGACGTAGCGTATCAAAAATTGAAGGATTGACTAACCCGGACAGACCGCGCTTCTTACTCGCGCGTTCTGCCCGTATTAGCAGTGCTTATTTGTATACCTCATCTATTGCGGCTTGGAAAGGAGCCTTGTATTTCTCGATCAGCGTGGATACGGATACGCCTTCTTTCAGTTCTCCATCGAAATCCCAATAAGGAAGGGACGGGAACGTGTTATGGTCGAGAACAAGCATGCCAGCTGCCACTTCTCTGGCGTTGTTAATATCTGCTTCATCCGTCAGATGTCTTTCCAGTGTGGATTGTTCCGGATAATCATAGATGGAATCAATCTCATTGATTTTTTCCCAGATGTACATCAGTTGCTCCGGATTTTCTACCGCTTTAGGGATGGTGATCGCTTGATAACGGGATTCGCCAGAATGGTAGGCAGAAGCACTTGGTCCTTTCGGGTACGGCAAGAAGCCGATATCATAGTCGGGCATATCTGTTTTAATGCCTTCAATCTCGTACATTGCGCCAGAGTACATCAGTGTATTTCCTTGACGGAAGAAGGTAGCGGGTTCAGTCCAGTCACCGCCTTCTGTTGGTCTGCCCACTTTCTCTGTAGCCAATTTGTTCAAGAAATTAAGCGCTTCTTTTGTTTTTGGATCTTCAAGGTTCTGTTTATCCTCTTTGGTCAGTGAAGCTTCGTTGGAATACAGGATGGGTTCAAGCAGGCCCGTTTGAGCGAGGCCCCACGTATCCAGCTTCCCGTCATTATTCCGGTCTTTGTTGGCTTGCTTGGCAACAGCCAGGAAGTTATCCCAATTCCATTCGTCAGCATCGACATATTCCTGCAGTGGCTTCAGGCCAAGCTCCTGCATCAGAGTACGGTTGTAGAAAATACCGTTGATAAACGAAGACTTATCTTCCGTAAATCCGTAACCTTTCCCTTCGTACTGCATATATTCCTTGGTTGTTTTTTGATTGAATACTTGGTCGTTCTTGATATAATCATCTACCGGCCACAGCAGATCCTGTTTGGTCAGTGCCGGAATAGCGTAGTTTTTACCGAGTCTGACAAAGTCGCCGAGCGGCTCGCCTGCCATTAAGGAGGCTACAACTTTTTCTTGATATTCACCAAAATCGATGGATACGTATTCGATATTGAAGTTATGTTTTTTCTTCAAAGCTTCGAGGTTCTCGAGTCGTTTGATATTGTCCGGATTGTTATCTGTAATTTGCATATCCCACCACGCCACAACCTTAATCGTTCTGCCACCCATGTCAAAATCCATCTCCGGTGTAGAATTTTCATTTTTCGGCTCGGTTTCGGCTGGTGCTTGCTCTTCCTGTGGTGCCGGTTTTTCGGGTGCCGGCTCAGCAGCAGGTGCAGAACTACAAGCATTGATCATCAACATGACCGCAAACAAAAGACTCAGTAGCATAAACTTGTTTTTCTTCATTGTCTTCCCCCCTGATTGTCGTGTGCTACCAAAGTGTATCGTTCAAATGTAAGCGCAAACAACCTGCTTAAATACAGGTGTTTACCCGGTCAGATTATAGATCGGGTTCATTTGAGGAGTGATTTGGGGTATTTCGCCTGCAATTGGTAAAGAAATGCACTATCTGCAAAATAATGCACATTGTATGCGCTTTCTTTCCTTCCCATAATGAAACTAAGCCTTATTTCAGTTGAACAGTGGATCGGAATATCAGGAGAAGGTGAGGTCATGCTTCATGTACAGTGTTTTACTTGTTGATTATAGCCGCCGCTTGTGTAGAGAGCTTGAACAGCTTCTGCAAGATAACAAATTCCCATTTACAATTACAGAATCGGTATCCTCTTCAAACGCTGCTCTTGCCGCACTGTCTAACCGGGATTTCAGTGTTGTCGTCGTGTATACAGAGCAGTACGATACGGCGGGATTATGGTTGTGTCACCACATTCGAAAAACAAACGATATCCCTATTCTCCTGCTCGGTGGAAGGGATCAATTCAGACTGGTCCGCAAAGCATTAACTTATCAGGTGAATGATTATTTACCCTCACCTTTTAGCGCTTCCGCGCTTGTACACAGTTTATATGAACTTCTGAACAAACTTGGGCCTGTTCCCGTGAAAAAAAGCCCTGCCGTCAAGCCTACGATTCAGCTCAATGGCAAAGCGATGGATTCCAATCACGTGATTCGGATCGTGAAAGCTTATGTAAGAGATCATCTGAATGAAGAGATTACGTTGAAAAAGATCGCTGATATGTTACATTTCAATTGTGCCTATCTTGGTCAGAAGTTTAAAATGCAAGAAAAGGTTTCCTTTAATGACTATATGTTGAAGGAGCGAATGAAAAAAGCCAAACAGCTTCTCCTGTCCACCGACCTGCGGATTTACGAAATTGCTCTGGAGGTCGGATATCGGGATATCGATTGGTTTTATAAAAAATTCAAAGCTTACGCTGGGTCAAGTCCCAATGCCTATCGCAGACAAAAGACTCACACGGCTTAATTTAATAAGTAATATACGGAGCCGTTTGTGTTTCGGAGCGTATCCCAGGCTACATATATAGAAAAATCTATCTAATGAAAAGCACGCAGGATTTCCTATTCCCGCGTGCTTTATTATGTTCTTATCACTTACCGATCAGCCGAACGGGTAAGTTGAGTTTCCCGATACTCCTGAGGAGTCATACCCGTCTGTTTTTTAAACAGCCTGGTAAACGAATGTGCAGATTCATAACCGACCTGCAGTGCAACTTCCCGCACCATTAACTCATGGTTCATAAGCAACTCCTTGGCCTTGCGGATTCGGGTATCATCAATAAATTCGGATAAATTAATGCCCATCTCCTGTTTGAAAAATCTGGATAGATACGAAGGATTAAAGTGATGCAGTTCTGCCAGTCTTACTAACGTAAGATCTTTTTCCAGATTACTCTTAATATAATTACATAAACTCTGTACGACTATATTCGCACGTTCCTCTTCGTTTGATCGTTTGAAGTTGACCAGTTCATCGGCTGCCAGATAGAGATATTGAACGGCATCTTTCATGCTTGGAAAATGGTCCAAATGCAGAAAACTTCGCTGATCCGGGGTTTTCTGCTTCAGTCCCCAGCGATTAAATGCTCCGTAAAAGGTCAAAGCCAGATGATAATATGTCTCCATGGCTCGCTCCATCGTCATATCCTGTTGAAGGAGCTCTCCCACAAGCTCTTCGAAGATATCATAGAAGGATTGAAAACGTCCTGTCTCCAGATAACCATTCATTGCCTCTACCCGGCTTGAGATCCGCAGTGATTCCTTCGGAGTGCCCGCCTGAGCCTCCTTGTAATTGTCTGTCAGAACCATGGACATGCCATCCCCGACTTTCATCCACTGCAACAAGCGCAGACGCTCATATTGCTGTGGAATCTGGAACCATTCACACCCCCGCCCACTAAGAGTACATGCAATAGACAGGCCAAGTGACGCTAGACACGACTCCTGTACAAGTTCTAACGTACCTTCCAAGTATCTGGCGAAATGCTGATCTGCATCTCGCTGGCCATCTTTGGGCTGTAGTAGCCACACCGTATCCCCATAGTGATCCGTAGCACTGGCACATTCCGTATATTCACTCATCAACGATGTTCCAATAATCCGAATAGAGGATTCAGTACACCCTTGTTCAACTTGTGCCGGTTCATGTAGCTTATTCAATCGTGCAAGCACCAGAAACACCGGAGAATCAGCTTTTAGATGAATCTCCCTCTCCAGTAGTTCAGCCTGAAGTTCAATTAACGAAGCGGCAGTCGAACCTTCCTGAAGAAGCTTTCGGATGTATTCATCCTGCCTAAATGCGGTTAGCCGGGATGTAATCTCGGTTTGCTGTTTCAGAAGATTATGCATATCATGACTTTCCCTGATTTCTTCCATGATCTGCTCCACCATCTGCATCACTTTATCGTATCCTTCCGTCTTCAGCAGGTACCGTACATTGTTCATCTGAAAAGCCTTGTATGCATATTCAAAATCACTATGTCCTGTCAGGAAAATAACACGACACTGCGGCCAGCGGTTTTGAATCTCTTCCGTCAGCTCCAGCCCGCTCATGCCCGGCATACGAATGTCAGTCAACACAATATCAATTCTGGAGCGCCTCATCCAGGAAAGTGCTTCTGCAGCAGAGTAGGCTTTACATACATCCAGCCGATCCGGCATATGTCTCGCAAATGTTTCATACAAACTATCCGTAATGATCTCCTCGTCATCTACAATCAGAAGTCGATACATTCGTGTTCCCCCTCGTTCCACTGGATTCGAATGACAACCTTTAAACCTTGCAACTCACTTCGTGAAAGAAATAGTCCACTTCCTTCGCCAAATGTCAGAACCAAACGCCTATGGATGTTCATTAATCCCGTAATCTCATCCGTCGTTGCCTCACGATGCATGTTATGTTGCAACTTCTCTATGTCTTCTGTCTGGAGATCATGCCCGTTATCTTCCACCGTAATTTCCGCCCATGATGACTCCATATGGAATTGGATACGTAACAGACCTGCGGACGTATTTTTTTCAAGGCTATGCTCATAGGCATTTTCAATAATCGGCTGGATTACGAGTCTGGGAACCTGAATCTGTTGCATTTCCAGCGGAACCTCACCGAATTCTACCTTGATTCGTCTGGAGAATCGCAGTTGCTGGATATCCGTATAAATACGGGAATGATGTACTTCTTCCTTCAGTGGCACATGATCTGTCCCATTACGAGTAATAAAACGAAAATATTCTCCAAGCATATTCGTAAATTGTTCAATACGATCCGTTTCTCCTGTTCGTGCAAGCGAGTTCAGAATAAAGAAACTGTTGTACAAAAAGTGTGGATTAATCTGGGACTGGAGTTGCTTTAATTCAGCTCTTTGCATCATCATCGTTTTTTTGAAATCACGGTCAATCAGCAACTGCAGATTCTCAATCATATGGTTGAAGCGGCCATACAAGAATCCGAACTCGTCTTTGCGATGGTGTACGATCGGAATATCCAGCACCCCGCCCTCCATCTTTTTGAATCTTTTGACCAGCAATAATAAAGGAATGTGAATCAGTTTGTACGTAGAATATAGATAAGCTGAAATCGCAATAAACGACGTGATAGCAAAAATCCATGCCCATTTATAAAACTTGCTCAAGGGTTTGGTGACCATTTTCTCAGGCAAATATGTAGCAATGGATAAACCAAGAGGCTCCATATGATGTTGGTTCACGTGGTACGCTGTATCCTCTACATTTACACGAAAGCTGTCCAGGGGGTTCTTTTGACTATATTCACGGTAGTTTGCAAGAATGATCTCGCGCTCTTCCCGATCTAAAATAGCAAAACCTGTTTTGTCTTCAATAAGAAGGGAAGCACTTTCAGGGTATAGATTAAGTTGAGATAATTCATTCTGAAAAGCAACATTATCCAGTTCCACCTGAACAACAAACAGCGGTGCGTCTCCCATTTTGCCTGTTAAACGGACCGCACTCAGATTCAGGGTATCGTCTTTAACCATGAATCGAATGCTTTCTTCGTGCGTGAATGAACTGAAATAATCGTATGAGGTACTATTAAATTCATCGATGCCCTGCACTGCAGAGATACTCTTGTTGACTGTAGGAATATGTACGTAAACGTTCTTGATATAAACACTGCTGTTTTTGAAAGAGGCAAGCCGTTCGGACAAATAATTTAGTATTTCCCGTTTTTCAATCTGGTCCATATTGTTCCAGAGGATCGCCAGCCGATTCAGCTTTCGGTCCTCTGCAATGTCAAACTGCTGCAACTCCATCCACTCGATCTCCCGGTTAAGTTCTGTCGCGTATTGAGTTAACCGCCTCTCTGTCGATAAAGAAATTTCCTGACTTGCCGTATCGTAGCTCCAGTGGTACAGATACACGCCAAGAAGAATCAAAGGTATGACAAAAACCAGGTAGGTCATAATCAGCCGTGCAAATATACTGTTAAACCACGACTGTGCCGGTATCTTGAACAACGAACTCCCCTCCTGATTTCAGATCAAAGACACCTGCTTTAATAGGATAAAGCGAACGCCTGATGATCCCTGACGGCATCCGTTCTATACCATGCGTTCACCTCCGATGTAATCTCTTTTCCGCCCAGCTCAAGCCAATCTTCTACAAATTGATCGAATTCTTCGATAGGTGATCCATAAATAATATTCATAAATACTTCGAGCTGTAGATCCCGAAGGATAATCTGCCGATCTACCATCGTTTCCGTAATCCCACCTGTGAATTGATCATAAAGAAGCTGTCCATTCATATCGTAATCGTCCGCGATGCTAAACGCACCTGTTGGCCCATAAGTCTGCTTCCATCCCCACCCGCTCTTCAAACCTTCTGATTCATAAGCAACAATTCGCTTGTGGATTGCGAGCGCTTCGTTCTCGAGGATAGAGAAGTCACCTGTTTTGCGTGCATCCCGAATATCTCGATATGCATCTAAATTTTTGGTTCCCGGAAAAGGAGTTACCGGAGACAGCATCCACACCGCACGTGAGTCGTCATTATAGTAGGTTTCATATTCCGCATTCTGTCCCCAGTTTTTGTCCAAGTGCAGATTCATCAGTTTAACGACAACTTCAGGATGGGAAAAACCTTTTCTCACAGCAAAGTAGTTTCCTGTATTGGAACGAAGCGGTACAACCCTGTTTCGACCTGTCTCGGCTACGATCGGATATGCCTGCCATTCTGCTTCCGGATCTTCATCACGGGTAGACTGGACAACAAAAGGAGTCCACTGCTCACCATAGAGCATGCCAATTTTCCCCTGATGAATGAGACGGTATGCCTTGCTTCCATTTTTGTAAGCAAAGTCCGGGTCAAGCTGTCCTTCAAGGTACATGGTCTGTAATACTTCCAACGCCTTGCGCACCTCAGGCTGTATGCCTCCATAGGTCAGGCCGCCTTCGTGATCTTTAATCCAGATGTTCGGAAAAGCACCATACCCGGCCATAAATCCGGAAACGCCCATAACCGGGTCCCAGAGATAACTCGTTAGCGCAAGCCCGTAGGTGTCTTGTTCTCCATTACCATCCGGATCACGCGATGTAAACGCTTCCGAAATTTTCAACACATCTTCTATCGTTTCAGGTGCCTGCAGACCCAATTTACCCAGCCAATCTGTTCTGATCCACAAATACTGTGCCGTTTCAATGGATGAAGAAGATTCGGGGATTGCCATTAGCTTGCCGTTAATCGTAGCTGCATCAAATGCCCCTTTCCCTTCAGCCTCCAAAATATTTTTGGTAAGTGGCGTGGCGAAATCACGATATACTTCCGTCAAATCTTCAATTAAATTGGCATTGCTAAGTTGCCTTAGCTGATATGGGTTAACTCTGACGACATCCGGGAACCGCCCGGCGGCAAGGGAAACCCCTAACTTTTGATTATACACATCGCCCGTTGCAATCCAGTCATACCGAATCTGAATGCCAAGCTCCTGTTCATACAAACGAGTCCAGCGGTTATCGACCAGTGTCTCACCGGGTAGTTGCTCAATCATGCGCTGCAGATCTTCTCCCGTTTCTCTGACAAAAGAAACTTGAATGGGCGGGGAATAGGCCGCCAAAGATGAGGCCTGCTGATCCTTAGATAGGTTGTTGATGTGACCGAAGTCTCCCTGCGTATGTCCAGCAGGTATACACACGGTTAGAAAGATAATAATCGTCCATCTTGTTCTGTACATCCATCGCTTATGCATGGTGACATGCCCCCATTTTGATTGAATGAACGTATCTTTTTCTTTTTTTCCAGAATTGTTATCATTGTACAACATTTGCTCTGTCATGAGTACGAAAAAGCCGCCGTTTGGCGACTTTTATTTACAACTCTGAGCACGTACGGATTTCTGAGCACGACGGATTTACGAAGCGATATGATATTCAAAATCCGAAAAGTCGGCCAAGCCTCCAATCTCTTGTGTGGAGAACAGAAACAATCCAATTCTACAGCCCATGAAATGATCCAGCTTGTAGACCATTTTGTGCGGCGTCCCGAGGCTCTTCCATTCTGACCCATCCAGATAGGCAAAGCGACATTCATCCTGATTATCTACAAAATTGGCCGAGGCTTGCAACTTCACTACAGGCCCTGTTACAGGTATGCGGGCATACTCTGTGGCAGGCTCCTGGTCAATCATACTGCCAAATATGCTGTTATCCTGACTCGCTCTGGCCTGCATAACGAGATAGTACCTGCCTTCATTTTTGGTCATTGCAATCAAACCATACGTGCCAATCAGAAAACATAAACCCGCATAATCACCATCGTTCAGGCCGCTGCCATCTAATGTTACCGAAGCCACACAAGCCGGCCCCATGGCCCGCTGAGTGAGTGTATTCACTGCAAACGTCAGGTTAGGGCTAAGTTGACCCGTTCGAATTCGGTACACTCCCGGTACTTCCGTAACAGACCACAGATCATCATGCGGTGTATGATTCCACTGCCAAACGTCCCGAAGCCGAACCTTACCCTGATCATCCAGCGTATATTCGAAACGATCGCTTGCAACCAGCGGTTGGTAACGGTAGCCCGGCCTTGTGCTAGCTAGATCGATTTGTTTCGGAGCCTCTTTTGCAAATACGGGTACGCCTTCCTGGAAATGCATCGGTACCAGAACCGGAATTCGCCCTACGGCACCATGGTCTTGAAAAAGCACAGCGTACCAGTCACCATCCGGTGTATCCACGATTCCGCCTTGAGCAACCCCTGAATTAAAGTATCCCATATCATCATCGAACACTTCTCCGCCAACAAATGTACCGTCCAGCGTATCCGCCCTGTAACAAGCTTGCGTTCGTCGCCCTGCTTCCTTCGTCATATGAATCAGGAAGACATAATAGATACCTGCAATTTTGTAGAAATGTGCACCTTCATACCCCAAGTAGTGCGGCTGATGGTCTGTCACTAGGATGCGATGCCTCCCTTCCGGCTTGGGGCCGGAGAGATCGGTTTTTAATTCGGTTAAATGAATCTCTCGATTACCATGTACCAGATACACCCGTTCGTCATCATCAAAAAATAACGAGCAGTCGTGGTAGAATCCCTCTACAATCTGTTTATTCCAAGGTCCGGTTATCGTTTCGGAAGTATACAGATACGTTTTACGAGTATCATTGGCCACAAAAATGACGTAGAACTTGCCTTGATGATAACGGAGTGAAGCCGCCCACATGCCTTTTCCATAGATCTGCTGCCCGTTCTCCAGCCGCTGGGCTGGTGTATTATCCAGTCTGTCATACACATACGAAGCTGTTTCCCATTGGATCAGGTCATAAGAGCGCAGGATAACACATCCAGGCATCATATGCATGGTCGTACTGACCATATAATACGTATCTTCTACCCGAATGACGTCCACATCCGGATAATCGGCCCATATAATCGGATTTGAATACATCTTCTAGAACACCTCTTTTTTTGGAGTTCAGCATCATATCTGTTCACTCTGGCTCCAGCTCTCTAATCAGCAAGATAAATCCCTTCCTGATGTTAGGCTTCTTCAAACATCCAGTGGTTTAAAAGAAGGCATGGGTTTTCTTCTGAAGGCTTCAGTACAAGATACAGGTCGTGTTCATGCCGAGCGCCAGTTATTGAAGTCGATGCCTCCATCCATTCTTGACCTTCCGCTGAAGCAGGAATATGCACCTTTCCAATTAAATCGCCGTCTTCTCGTCCTAGTCGAAGTTCAAGAGTACATGATCCACCTTGACTGCATACGGTTGCAGTAAAGCTTGCCGCTCCTTTTTGACCGAAATCCACACGCGAGATCGCAATCCAGCTTCCTCCATGCATCACACTGACAACGTCATCTGGTTTTGGAGACTGGCCTTGTTCTGCTTGCTCCGAACCCGATCCGCTTAATTGACGGGTGATCACTCCCGCATTCCAGCCAATCGTTGACCCGCTGACCTTTTGATATGGATTGAATGATTTCAGTTGCTCTACACCAACGTAATCCGCTTGAATCGCTTTGATTCTTCCACTTGTCTCTTCATACTGCACCTTGTTCAGATGTGTTGAACGATACCCTTCCGGAATATCCATCGCCTGGCACAGAGTCTGCGCATGATAAGCAATATACCACTCATTCCCCAGTGGGAAGATGGCATGATGATTGTTACCGCCAATCCCGAAGAAGTGACCCGGGTTTTTGAGGATTGTTCCCTGATACGTCCATGGACCCATCGGCTGCGCACTTGTCATGTATGCAATTTCTCCCGGGGGCGGACTATCCTCGTCACGTTCCACTTGGAAAAAGTTAGAGCAATAAGTGTAATAATAGATGTTATCATACTTATGTATCCCCGAATTTTCAAACATAAAGGGAGCAGGAATGATCTTGGCCTTGCCCTCAACGCTGACCATATCCTTTCCAAGTCTCATCACTCTCGCCGTGTCCGGACGCTCTGGTTTCCCCTCAGGCACGCCTCCACCAAAATAAAGATAAGCTTGATGGTCATCATCCACAAGAACAGCAGGATCAAATAACCAGGTTACGTCTTCGACACCCGGCGTTTCTCTCGTCACCAGTGCTTTTCCGATTGGGTCTGTCCAAGGGCCGATAGGTGTTGGTGCGCTCAAAACACCAATACCGCTGGCATTATTGGCAAAATATAAATAAAAACGATCTTCGCCATTCAAACTGCGATGTGCAGCTGCTGGAGCCCAAGATTGGGAAGCCCATGTAGCTGCCCCTTCTGGACCTGCTACCTTGATCTCCCCATGATCTGTCCAGTTGATCAAATCATCCGATGAGATGACTGTAATTTTATTGATCGACTGATAACTGTTTTTCTGAGGAATCTCATTCGCATCATACTCCAGTTTATCACTGGTCATATAGAGGTAGACCCGGTTATTAAACACAAGTGCATATGGATCAGCTCCGAATTTATGTGCCATTAGAGGATTGGCGTTGGGACGAAGCTTCCCAATCTCCTTTTGTATATGTCGTGAGTGACCCGATAAGCCAGCTTCAGGCTTCTGCTCGTCAGCTTGTGCCATCGTTTCTTTATTCATTTCATTTCCTCCCGTGAATAGAATAGATCTTGCCATTATCTTCAAATCTACTTTGATATCTAATATTAGGGCATACCAAATAGAAAGCGTTTGCAAATCAAACGTTTTCATGATAATATGATTACATTTTAGGTGAAACTAAGTCCAATTTCATTGCGTAGTTTGCTTGTTTTATTGCGCGAAATGACAGGAGGTACTTCTACGATATGTCTTCTGATTATTTTTATGATGCGATCCAGCCAGAGCTTTTGTACCGCCATCCCCTAACAACCTACAGGTACGATTCCAGTTATCACCGCCACAACGCGTATGAAATCTACTTATTCCTGCAAGGGAATGTGCACTTTTATGTCGATCATCGTTGTTATCCCATGCAGCGTGGCGACTTACTTGTCATTTCTCCTGAGGAGATGCATCGGACACTTATTGTAGACGAGAGTGAATATGAGCGGATCACGATTAACCTCAAGAAAACCTATGTGTGCCAGCTATCCACAGTTTTGACGAATTTATTATCCTGTTTTGATCATCGCCCTGACGGAAGTGGCAACATCATTCATCTGAATGAGAACCAGCTAAATCAGCTTCTGTATTGGACCCGTCAGATTGAAGAATCCGCTGATTCTAACAGATATGGTGCAGACGTGCAGACCAATGCTGCTATGGCACAACTACTTGTTCTGATCAACCAGTGGTTTCAGCATAATTCCTTTGTACCTCAAGACATCATGCCAGATTTGGTACGCAGAACGATGGAATATATCGATAATCATATTACTCAAAATATTACACTTGGCAAACTGGCCGAGGAGTTCTATATGAACAGCACCTCTGTCAGCCGCCAGTTTAAAAAACATACCGGACTTACACTTCGTTCATATATTCTAGGCCGGCGCATCGAACTAGCCAAATTACTTCTGACCGATGGCATGAGCATCACTGACGTCTGCTTCCAGTCCGGCTTTAGTGACTATGCCAACTTTATTCGAAGCTTTACCAAAATCGTTGGGATTTCACCGGGAAAATATATGAAACATCGGCAAGCCGAGGTTAGAATTGATTTGTTGCCGCAAACCGATTACCATTAAGAGCATTGTCATGATTAAAAGGAGATCAAAACATGCTTTTAAGAAAATGGTTGTATCCACTCTTCATTTTACTTTCCGTATTGCTGGTTGCGGGTTGTAGCTCACAGTTCATTACCAATACCGATGCCAATACCAGTTCTCACGCTGGTCAGCCCTCCAAAAAGACGGGATTTCAGGAGGTCGCCGATTATATCAAAGAGCATCATGAACTTCCGCCCAATTATATTACGAAAAAAGAAGCTCGTAAGCTGGGCTGGGAGCCTAGTGAAGGCAATCTCGGTCAGGTGGCTCCAGGAAAGAGCATCGGCGGTGACGTATTCAGAAATCGCGAAGGGTTACTTCCCAATAAAAAAGGTCGGATCTGGTACGAGGCGGATATCCATTATACTGGTGGAAAACGCGGAAGCGACCGGATTCTATATTCAAATGACGGTCTGATCTATCACACCACCGATCATTATAAGACCTTTCAACAGATCAAATAACGGAGGAACACATGAATATCATTCAAATCGACGGTCGTTACCTTCTTAATAGGGAATCACTCCATCAGTCGTTACAGGATAAATTGAATCTGGACGAACACTACGGACACAATCTGGACGCTCTATGGGATGCCTTGACAGCTGAAGTCAAAATGCCGCTGACAATTCGCTGGAGTCATTTTGATGTAAGCAGAGAAAAGCTCGGGGATTATGCAGAGCAGGTGGTTGATTTGATGCGCGAAGCAGAGCAAGAGATTGATGAATTCACATTCGAGTTATGTTCGTAGTAAAACAGGCTGCCTAAGAGCAGCCTGTTTTACTAACTTCTACGATCTTCTATTTACTTCTATTCACTTCTAATTACTTCTTTTCCTCGTTCTTCTCGTTCTTCTCTTCCTTATTTCTATTCTTGCTTCTTACCTTCTTGCTTTATTCTCTTCATTAACATCTGTGTTTACGGTTGAACAACAAATGTTGTTACACTTTGGGCTGGCAGGTCCGCCGAGAATCCGTTGCCGGAAATCTGCAGGGCGGAGCCGGCCGCCAGATTGCGTGTGCTGTCCGTTACCCAGGAGGATACAGCCGAGGCTGTTCCATTTTGCACAGTAAACCGCTGATTCACGCTTGAAGTGTTTTTGTTGATGGCTACGATAACAATCTTGTTATCCGCTCCCTTGTATGCCGACACAAACACGCCGTTTGCCGGATTTTTGGTAGCATCTACTCTGACATCACCCGGACGCACGAATTTGGAGTAATGAGCCATACTATAGCCACGTTTACTTATCGTTCCATCCTCTTTAATCGGTCCATAATGTCTGCGGATATACCACCATACATACGTCTGAAAATTACCTTCTACCATCGCATTATACATATGCTCCGCTACTCCTAAAGCTTCAGGCCAGCGATCCGCGGAATTGGTCTCACTGTTCGGATAGTATACCTCTGTCATCCAAAGCTCTTTTCCTGCTCCCTTTTGTTCGAATAACGGATATGGAAAGTCGCTGTATTGTGTACCATACGTATGCGCCCCCAGAATATCCATGTTCGCAAGGGCTTGCGGATCATTCAAAATAGGGTCCGACATGTTTTTCACATAAGAGAAGGATTCCGGGGCAATGACCCGATTGTTGATGGAACCCGCGTTTTCTTTCATGAAACGAAGCATTTCCTCCGGAGACCACCATGTCCAGTCATGGGCATAGTCCGGCTCGTTTTGTACGGAAATCGCGTACAGGTTCACGCCGTTATTTTTCATAAATGTATCAAATTCATTCAAATATTGAGCGTAAGCCTCGTACTTGTCGTACTTGAGTCGTTTGGCCTGTGTAATCTGCGTATATGCAGTTACGTTGATGTTGTCAATGTTCGGTCCACCCGTTCCCGTAGTAACCAGCTTCAACGTGCTTGTGCCATTGACCATCGGTACCTGAATCGACTTGTCCTTCCATGTGTTTCCACTACCTGTAGCTTCAAATGGCACGTTACTAAGCGCTAATGAGCCGTTCACGTAAACATCCAGGTTACTCGTTCCTGATGGAAGTGAATATCGAATCTTAATGTTTTTGGTGCCCGTGCTGCCAATCAGAATCGTATTCCACTGAACAGCCGAGCCGCTCGCATTTTGGAAAGAAACATAACCTGATCCTGTATACCCTGTAAAAGAACTGCCCGCTACTGCACCAGTCAATGTTGTCAAGGATTCAGCTTCATACGTCGAACCACCACCCGAAGTCGTGCCGATGGTGACCAGTTCCGTCATATCTGTTGGTGGATTCCAAGGAGATGCAAATACAATCGCACCATGTTCAATCGCTTTTTTGGCTGTGTCCACTTCCCGTTGCCAGTTGTTCCTGTTCTCATCAATCGGAATTCGTAGTACAGAAAATCCAAGCTGGTTAGGTCCATTGCCAAAGGCCGTTTCCCGCTCAGAAGCAGTGAGATCACCAATCCAGCCGGAATGCGTCATACCTCCAAAACCCCGAATCACTTGTTTGGATGAAGCTACATTAATTACAGCATCGTTTGCAGCAGACACTTTGGAAGAAACGGGTACGTAAAACAGGGGCAGTGCTGTCATAGCTGCAAGCATTGTACAGAGTGTTTTTTTGATCAAAGCATTCACGATCTCTCATCTCCCGACCATTAGATTCGAACACAACAACCTCAACCTTAACCTCACTTTTATCCCTTTACGCCTCCAATAGTCATCCCTTGTACAAAATATTTCTGCAGGAAAGGATAAACCATCAGAATTGGAACGCTTGCAATAATGGTCATCGTTGCCCGAATTGAAGTTGGTGTCACGGCGATGCCACTGTTATCGGCAGATTGATACACATCACTTGCCGATGACGTTGCCGAAGTTGTGGATGTCTGCAAAATCTTCATCAGTTCATATTGAAGTGTGCTTAATTCCTTGTTAGATGAGTTATAGAGAAACACGTCAAACCAGGAATTCCATTGACCCACTGCCACGAAAAGAGAAACCGTTGCCATCGCTGGAATCGTCAACGGCAGCACCACTCGCATAAATGTCGTAAATTCTCCGGCTCCGTCAATACGGGCCGATTCCAGAATGCCCTCGGGCAATCCTTCGATAAAGGAACGAATGACGATCATATTGAACACACCGATTACACCCGGAATGATGTAAACCCAGAAAGAGCCAATCAGTCCGAGATCACGAATCAACAAGTACCCTGGAATGAGTCCTCCGCTGAAATACATCGTGAAGACAAAAAACATCGTAACAAACTTACGAAGTACAAATTCCTGCCGGCTGAGTGTATAGGCAAGCATCGCGGTACAGAAAACGGAGACAATCGTTCCGATAATTGTGCGCAGTGCCGAGATCAGCGTGGCATGATAAATGTCGGATTCTCCGAAGATATATTTGTAATTATCCAGTGTCCACTCCCGTGGCCACAGATAGATCCCTCCGCGTATGGCGTCATTCGCATCATTGAGAGATACAGCTATCATATTGATAAACGGATAGATCGTAACAATCATCAAGCAGATCATAAATGTGATGTTAATCGCATCAAACGCCCGATCCCCGGCGCTGCTGTTCCGCAAGCGGGATGATTTTGCTTTTGGCATGGCCTAGGCCTCCTCTTAGAATAGTCTGCTTTCTCCCATTTTTTTGGCGATATAATTGGCGGTGAAGAGGAAGATGAAGCTGACCACAGTTTTGAAAATCCCTGCTGCTGTACCCAAGGAGAAGTTCCCCATTCCCAAACCATACTTCAAGACAAAGATATCCAGGTTTTCTGAATAGTCCATGTTCATTCCGTTGCCCAGCAAATACTGAGGTTCAAATCCCGATTCCAGAATGCTACCCATATTCATAATGAGCAATATGACGATAACCGGTTTTAAGCCTGGCAATGTAATGTACAGCATACGTTTAAAACGACTGGCTCCGTCAATCTCAGCCGCCTCGTACTGAGCAGGATCGATGGCTGTAATCGCCGCCAGATAGATGATCGTGTTCCAGCCCACGTCTTTCCATACCTCGGTGGCCCCCAGGATACCCCAGAAATACTCACCTTTTCCCATCCACAACACCGGACTATCGATCAGGTGGAGTTTCATAAGTATCAGGTTGATAATCCCATCAGGTGACAATACGGTCAGCACGATACTTGAAGCAACAACCCAAGAAATGAAGTGAGGCAAATAACTGACGGTTTGTACAAAACGTTTAAAAATGATATTTTTCAATTCATTCAAAAGAAGTGCCAAGGTAATCGCTGTGACAAACCCAAGCACCAATTTAATAGAACTCATCACCAGCGTATTTCGCAGCACTCGATAGAACGTATTATCTTCAAACAGCGTCTGAAAATGCTTCATCCCCACCCATTGTTGATCCGCGAAAGCTCGTGCCGGTTTGAAGTTCTGGAACGCCATCGTCCATCCCCATAACGGCAAATATTTGAATACAAACGCCCATATCACAAAGGGAATGCACATAAAAGCCAATGTACGCTGCTGAAGCAGTCGTTTGTAAAAACTGGTTTCGCTTTTCCCTTTTCGACGGGAAGTCGGCGGAATCGGTTGGAGAGTTACATTAGGTTCCTCCATGATGCGGTTACTCCTTTCCCTATCTGTTATTCATGCGCGGAGAGAGTGAATACGGAGATATTCACCAGAAAGTGATTCCCTTTCTCTCCAGCGCACGTAACAGTTTATTTTATATGGTCTTGATTAAATCACCATTTACCTGCGACACGATTTTGAATGACTTCGGTCATCTTTTTCTCGTAGCCTGCTTTATCCAGCTTGCTAAATTCAGCCATGTAAGCATTCCACAGGTTATCAAAGTTCGAAGGTGCACTCAAAATCATCTCAGGCAAGTACTTGCGCTGTATGTCATCCGATTTGGTGGTGAAAACTTGTTCAGGCGAACCTTGTTCGAGCGCAATAGACCATGCCGGGAACCAAGGACGTTCCTCTGGTTTATTGAACAGCTCACTGAACGTCTTGATCCCATAGGCATCGAGGAATTTTTTGTCCCCTTCCGTATATGTTCCTGCTACAACTTCTGGCTGATTGCCTGGATTAAATGCGTTCCCATCGGACAGAGTCGATTCTCCGCCATAACGCGGCCAGTCATTACTGAAATAGGTAAATCCGAATTTACGGCCAAGCTCCACATCGTCGTGAATTCTACGTTGTTCATCATTCGCATAATAATAGCGCCCTTTTTCATCTACACTGTATGTCTGATCTTTGATCCCCCACTGGATCAGGATCTGATTCTCTTCTTTGAGCAAATTATCAAAATACTTGATGATCCGTTCCGGGTCTTTCGCATTTACGGTAATACCCGTAGCATAGTTGTTTACGAAGCCAGGAGGATCAATGTATTGATCTTTGATGCTTTTGTCGAAGACAATGGGAAGAGGTGCATAGCGCTTCTCATCTATGCCTGCTGCGAGCAAGTTTTTGGTTGCGTCTCCAACCTGCCAAGCGTAGTTAAAATAACCGAGAACACGACCCGAGGTCAGTTTCGCCAAATATTGATCCTTGTTCATTGTGAAGGATTCCGGATCAAGCAAGCCTTTTGCGTTAATTTCATTCAGCTTTTTGATCCAGCGTTTCTGTTCTTCCGTACCGGAAACGGTCCTTGCGACATGAGTTTGCATGTCTACCATAACGCCGCCGTCGTTAGGATATCCAGCAAGGTGCATGGCTGGATTTTGCAGGGTGAAAAAGTTATTGGCTACGCCAGCAAGAGATACAAACCCGATCGTTTCGGCTCCATCCACTGTCGGGTGCTTCTTCTTATAATCCTCGATCAGATCGAAATATTCATCCAGCGTCGTAATTTTAGGATAATTAAATTCCTTCAATACAGAACGTTGAATCCAGAAAGCCCCCCCGCCAATGTTAGGGCTACCTGAATATTCACCTTGGTTAGCTGTGTATGGCAACGCGTAAATTTTACCGTCTTCAGGATTTCTCATTTTATCGAAGTACGGGCCATACACTTTCTTAATATTCGGACCGTATTTTTCGATCAGATCATCTAACGGAATGTAAGCTCCGGCATCCAGCAATTTTGACATTTCTCCGCTGGAGGCAATGACGTCAGGATAATCTCCGGATGCAATCATCACGCCAGCCTTGGTCGCACTGTCACCGACCAGATATTCCAATTTAAAATCTACACCTGTCTGCTTCTGCAGTTCTTTACCAATCGTTGTTTCACTTGCCAAAGTATCTTTCTTACCCGAAGAAAACATGTAATATGAAAATGTAACCGGGCTGTTATCATCTTCTTTTGCTGTAGACGAAGCCCCTGGAGAAGAGCTGCCTGACGAGCACCCGGCCAACAGGGAGGCCAGCAATACGGCTAATCCTGTCGTTTTCAAAAGCGGTTTTAACATGTGTTTTGTTCCCCCTTTTTAGTTAAACGGTGTATGTAAGCATTTTCAATATATCAAGATAACGCTTTCATAGTTACCCATCAAAGTGTACATTGTTCTTTAAAAAGTATATCGAACCATCATTTACCTTTCGGGCTCTTCCCCATCTAGTGGGAGCCTGATTTGGATACTCGTTCCCTTGTCTTCCTCTGATTGAATGGAAAAAGAGAATCGATCTTTGTAACAAAGTTTCAACCGGCTATAGGCATTTTTCATCCCGACATGCTCACCTATATCCATATTCTGTTCCAGATATCCTACCAATTCTTTCAATCTCGCTGAGGACATGCCAATACCGTTATCCTCCAGGCAAATATGAAGATTCTTACCCTCCAATTGAACAAAAAGCCGAATAACCCCTTCTCCCGGTGTAGATTCAATGCCATGTATGCTGGCGTTTTCCACAAACGGCAGGATGACCATCTTTGGTATTCGGTACTTTAACGCGACAGGATCAGCTTCAATATAATACTGAAGTTTTTCTCCAAAGCGATATTTCTGGATTTGCAAAAAGCTTTCAATTAGCTCCAGTTCCTCCTTCACGGTCACGTCATGCTGATTCCAGCTAATGGACTTACGGAACATTTTGGCCATATGATGCACAATCTTAGCCGTCTCTTTTTCGCCCTTGATCAGACTCCGCATTCGCACAGATTCAAGCGTGTTAAACAGGAAATGAGGATTAATCTGACTATGTAACGCATGAAGCTGCGCCTGCTGCTGTTTGAGCTCCAGGTCTTTTTTTTGAATATCCGCAAGGTATACTTCATCAATAAGATTCCGAATCGTCTCGGTCATCCGGTTGAATTCGGTTGTCAATTGACCAATCTCGTCCCTTGCATCTTCAGGAGGAATGGTCTGGAAATTTTGTGTTTTTACTTTCTTCATATGTTTGAGAATACGTACCAGCCTAACGTGAATGGAGCGGGACATCGCCGCAATGATAATCGAAGGCAACACGAAATTGATACATGCCAGCCAGACGACGAAGGATCGTGATTTACGAACTTCCTGTAACACGATTTCCTCATCCATCACACCTTGCAGGGACCACCCTTCCAAATAGTTAATGCCAGAATAGACACGATCAAATCGAATGGTTTTATTGGGGAATTCCAATTTTCCGTACAGCTGTCCAATTGAAACATTCTCTGTGCTCATATCATTCGAGAAGCGAATGTGGCCTCCTGGATCAACCAAATACACTTTGCCATCGAATCCGCTGTTGCGAAACTGCTCTTGAAGTAGATCCATATTAAAGTCAATTTTGAGTAATTGTTCGATACCGCCCGTGTCCTGATTATTTAACCTCTGTACGAGGCTTAACATCTGATCGGTTGCAATCAAGGTTGGATAAGGTACGGCATTATTCTGTAATTGCTTATACCAGCTACTGTTGCGAACCGCTTCATTTAAGCGTTCAATGTATCCTGAGGACAAAATTGTTGGATTATCTGTATATACTTGGTACCAGCGAATGCCTTGACTCAGTTGACCGGAAAACTCTCCTTTGAGATAGGAGTTATATGCCCGAATATACTCCGAGTTACTTTCAAACGAACGAGATAACGTGTCATTAAATACTGGATCAGCATAGAGCGAATAAGACAGACCCACCCCTTGGTCAATCGTTACACGCAATTCGTTTTTCAGGTTGTTTAACGCCATTCCGGCATCACGACTTTTCTGATTACGGATATTAGCTGTGGTTACTTGATAAAAAACGACATTCGTTACAACAATCGGGATGAATACGGATAACACGTACATCAGCAATAATTTATCCCGAAGCTTCATGTAGTTCCATTTCCACCTGATCATTGGGCCCCCCGCTGTCCATCCTCTTTCAGAAGATTGCGGTAAGTTGTTGGCGTCATATTAACGATTTTCTCAAACTGGGTCACAAAATAATCCGCATTCTGAAATCCGATCCGGGCGGCCACCTCATACATTCGCAGATCCGTCTGGCGAAGCAACTTCTGGGCTTCCTGAATGCGGAGATTGAGCAGATATTCATTAAAATATTGATTGTAGCTTTTACGGAAGAGCCGGCCAAGATAGACCGGATTCATGTAAAACTGGGCTGCAATGCTTTTGAGACTGATATTCTCCTTATAATGGGCATCAATATATCGCTTGATCTTGTTGATGTCTCCTTTGGACTGCTCCAGCCGCAGTTGCGCAATATATTCCTCCGCTTCCTCCAATGCAGCTAAAAATGCAACTTTTAATAGTCGTAAATTCCATCCATCCTGACCTTGCTCTGCTAATAACTTGAGTTTCTGTAATCCTTCGTCCGTGCCTCCCATTTCGTGCACAACCGCGAGTATACCCGTAATGCAGCGCAACAGAGAACCTGTAACAGCCTGGGTAGAAAACCGGCGCGAGTGAAACTTGTTGAACATCTCGTACACAATGTCATGACAAACCTCACGATTTCGCTCTTCAAGGCTTAGAATCAGGGGGTCAACCTCTTGCTGATTTATGTTAAATACGTATAACGCTTTATCTTTCACTTCTGTATAATGGACAACACTTCCAGGCTCTGCAAATTTATGCTTGTATGCTTCCTCTGCTTCCCCGTAAGACCGGGGTGCATCGCTCATGTCATCTACCAATGTACCTGCATACAAGCCTACATCCGCGCCAAGATGGTCGCTGAGCATGTTTTGAATCCATTGAATCTTCTCGACTATACGTTGTTTTGGTGAGGGTTCCTTCAATAGAACAATCAAGGCAAATCTACCTAGTTGCTCCTCAATAACGTATAGGTTGAACCGATGATCTGCCAACGGATGAAGGATTTCATTAACCTGGTGAAGAGTCACTTTCCGATGCTCTGAACCCGTTTGTAGTTCAAACAGCACAATGATCAATGACGTCTGATGGTCAATACCTAACATTTCTGCATACCGGATCTCATCTTCTTTTCGAATCTGACCCTTAATCATATCTTTTAACATTATTCGGTTGGCTTGTCCTTCCTCCAAAAATACATGTTTTCGCTTATTCTGGATCAGGTTAGCCGCCTTCTGCAGCGTTGCGGTCATTTCTTCGTCATCAATCGGTTTAAGGATGTAATCCTGGACGCCGTACCTTATCGCTTGTTGTGCGTATTTGAAATCATGGTAACCGCTAATGATAATAAATACAGGCTCTAGCGTAGGTGACTTGTCAACAGCACGAATGAGCTCGAGTCCATCCAGGATAGGCATTCGGATATCTGTAATTATGACATCGGGACGTAGACACTCTGCCTTATTCAGCGCCTCCAGTCCATTCTCTGCTTCCCCCGCAATCTCCATACCAAGACTATGCCAATCAATCAGTTCATGCATCCCTTTACGGATATACATCTCATCGTCGACCAGAAGTACTTTTAACATATTATTTTCCCCTTCCCTTCAAGCAAAATCGTTGAATGAAATCAACAAAAGAACCTATATTCCAATTATAGTTAGAAACCGCTTACATTTCTGCGCCTATTTGCACAAGATTGTTACCATTCTATCGTTTGGCGTTTGCAAATTCATTGCGCGAATCGCTGATTTTATTGCGCCAAAGTACAGCCTATAGCCTCATAAAATAAAAAAAGCGAAACGGAGCCGAGTTTATCCCGGTCGTTTCGCTTAAGGAATAGAGATGAATTTCATCCTAAATCCATATCCTTCTAATCAAGAGGTCACTTTCCACTTTTCTCCTTTTAACATGATTGAATCTTGTGCACTCTGGAAATTCAGTTCCATATGTTGATCCAGATAAGAAACGCTGACTTTGCTTGCCTCGCTTGCACGTATGCTGACATGCAGCAACTTCCCTTCGTTCCATTCCATATCCACTTCGAATCCACCGCGCGCTCGCAACCCTCGAACTGAACCTTTTGGCCATGCCATTGGCACCGCAGGAAGTAAACGAATCTCACCGCCGTGACTCTGGAGCAGCATTTCGGCTATGCCTGCCGTACCTCCAAAGTTACCATCGATCTGAAACGGAGGATGATCACAGAATAAATTAGGCAGCGTCGAGGAGCGAAGCAGCTCCATAACGTTATCATGTGCCTGTTCAGCCTGCTCCAGTCTTGCCCACATGTTCAGAATCCAAGCCCGGCTCCAGCCCGTGTGTCCCCCGCCATGTTGCAATCTGCGCTCCAGCGTGATGCGGGCGGCAGTTGCTAATTCGGGAGTCGTTTTCGGAGTAATCTGTGAACCCGGATGGAGCGCAAACAAATGTGATATATGTCTATGACCTGGTTCAAGTTCATCATAATCCTTGCTCCATTCTTGAATCTGTCCGTGTTTTCCCACAGCGATATCCGGAATGCGAGTTAATGCTTCTTGCAACTGTGATGCAAATTCCTGATCTTGTTGCAGCATGTGTGCACTTTCAATACACCGCGTGAACAGCTCCCGAATAATCTGGTTATCCATCGATGCCCCGTAACAAAGGGCACCTGACTCCCCACTATCCAGAATGTAGATATTCTCCGGTGAGGAAGAAGGACAAATCGTGAGACTCCCTTCCGGGTCTTGCACCAGAAAATCCAGAATAAACAAAGTTGCCTCTTTCATCGTTTCATACACTTTTCTTAAAAAATCCTTGTCCCTGCTGTATTCGTAATGGTCCCACAGGTGAAGAGACAACCAAGCGCCGCCCATCGTCCAGAAGGTCGACGTTAGACATACATCCTGCGGAGCAGTATCTGCCCATATGTCAGAATTATGATGTGCTACAAATCCGTTGCAGCCATACATCTTACTTGCAGTTTCCCTTCCACGAACCTGTAGTCGCTCGATAAAATCAAATAAAGGGATGTGACACTCCGGCAGATTACAACTCTCCGCTGGCCAATAGTTCATTTCCGTATTGATATTAATGGTGTATTTACTGTCCCATACCGGAAGCATGTCTTTGTTCCATATGCCCTGCAGATTGGCAGGTAACGAACCGGGCCGGCTGCTGGAGATTAGCAAGTATCGCCCGAACTGGAAGTACAAACTTACGAGTTCAGGATCATCACCGCCTGCTCTAAGACGCGCGAGACGCTCATTCATCGGCATACTCATATAACTGGTATCTGTGTGTCCACCCTCCAGATGAAGATCCATTCGTGTGAACAGCGCCTGATAGTCAGCGATATGATCCTGAAGTAACTGCTCATATGTTTTGGCAGAGGCTACATCTATTCTTCGTAAACATTCCGCCTCCAGGTCTTCCTTGGCATAACGAAAATCGGTGCATGCCGATATTAGCACGGTGGCTGAATCCGCATTTGACAGAGATAGTTGACCGCTCGAATACTGAATCTCTCCTTGTTCGTGCATGACCCGAATCGCACAGCAAAAACGGATCCCCCCTTCTCCCCCGCTTCTGCCCCGGATGATCATATCGCCATGGCTACGTTGTTCGATTCGATCAATCAAAGATTGGAACCCGACCGGATGCCTTAGCGCCCCCGACAACGGCGACCAATGTAACACGGAACCTCTGCCAAACAAGGCTGTGAATGATAATCCGCCCGGCACGCTACTAGACAGACGGACTGCCATGACCTGATCAGGATAACTTGAAAAATATTCTCGCTTGTGTTTTGTATTGCCTGATGTGTACTGAACGCGAGAGACCCCCTGTTCCAAATCAAGATATCTCTGATACTCTGTCGCCTCCTCGTCTGCATGATGCATGGCCATATAGAAATCACCAAGCGGTTCATAATGTCGTTGTCCATCAGGCACACCAACTAATGAGGTTAGCGCCAGCTCCTCTGCCTGCCGAATCTGACCTTGGAACAGAAGTTCCCTTATGTTATCCAGTGTTTGAAGTGATTGCGGGTTGTTGCGCTCCATCGGTCCGCCGTACCAAAGGCTATCTTCATTTAACTGAACTCTTTCCAGATCTGTTCTTCCAAATACCATACCACCGAGGGTTCCGTTTCCAATCGGAAAGGCTTCCTCCCACTGCCCGGCAGGGTGATCAAACCCAATTTTATTTTTATTTGTATTCATCATTATACCTCCATTAGAGATGCCAAGGTTCACTGTTGCCCGGCAACATGACAAACAGAACTCAATATGACCCATCTTACAGGCCGTATAATCAGTTTACTTTGTTCACCCGGCTTCGTTGAATGAAGAAAACTAACCTAAACCTTCACAATGCTAACCCGTTTGGAGGCATGATCGTATCTATTCAATCGCTGGAGGTGAATTGATCCCAGTAGTCACCAACGAGACCTTCGATGATGGAGCCGCTGGCCCACGGCATCAGACAGAACCAGGTGCTTGCCGGCGTACCATCGGCATAAGTCTCCGTAACGAGTCCTTGCGAGTGACAAAAGCGCTCGGACATCCATCCTTTTTTGCCATAACCATATTCACCATCAACACGATTATAGGTTTGACAGCCCCAAGCGATCGTATCATTCATACGCTGACGGATATAGTCATCCTCACGATGCTGAAGATAATACAAAAGCTCATCAACGAGATTGCTCGACATGGGATGAATGTGCGGGTTAGCTACCGAAGTGACGCTTCCTCCAGAACTTGACCAGTTCAATGTACTCAGCGGCGGAATCTGCACTGGCGAGTTATAACAAAATTTAAAACTGAACTCATAGCTGATGGCGTCTCTCATATGATCAAGGAACGTTTCCTCACCGGAGAGTGCATGCAGGAAACGGAGAGCTTTGATATATGCCAGAATGCCTTCCGAATCCACTGCTTTGTCCGCATCAAGCGGAGCACCATAACATTCCATCTGTTTCACATAGGCATTGTAATAATGTGTTTCACTGCGTCTCATTTCCTCCAAATCGGATAACTTATTGGTCAGCCAGCTGTAATAAGCTTTCGCAGCGAGACACCACGCCCCGCTAAAAGCATCGTACTCCAGGCCTGCACCCGTGCGCTCGGACAATATCGCCGGATATTCGCCATCCGCATTTTTGCTCCGTTCCAGGCGTTCCAGTACTTGCTTCACATAGGCGAGCCAGTCATCATGTCTGATCTGCCTTATGCGGTATTCGTAGTCATAACATTTCAGGATATAAAACATGGCTTGTGCAACGAGATAGGATGAGTGCCCTGGTGTACGCATACCGTCAAACCACCAGCCCTTAATGCTCCAACTTCCATCCTGATAAGCATCATACGGAAGTCCTGACTCCGGATTCATCGCATTTTCGATAATGTTTGTGATGCAGGACAAGGCCTGCTGACGCATGGGTTCATCGTTCTGACGTAATGCTGCAATCAGCATGGGGGTTGCAATGGTCATGCCGTTGGTCCAACTGATCGAGATGATTTTGTTATATCGATAGCCTCCGCTTTCTGTGTCTTCATACACAAAAGTAGAATAGTGACGGTCATCTGGAAGCCAGGCGTAGTCTCGAACAGCAGCGGACATGTCAGATACGGCTGTGCGGATGTCGCTTCCTTGCCTCGGGTGCTCATGGTACTTTTGATAGACATGCTCTAATGCAGAATTAATACCCAAGGGCGAAGAGGATTCATAATCATATAGTTCAAGGGTAAACGTTACCGATTCTCCTGCTTCCAACACGAAGACGTTCTCTGCCAAGGCTGAGCGCTCTTGCACAAATCTTGATTTGATAAACAGCAACGGAGCATTCTCATACCCTAAGGTGTAACCAACGGTGCCTCTCTCGATCGAACATGTGAAACCTCCATATTGTAGAAAAGTACCTGTTTGACCCGAATACCATGGCTGCTTCTGTCCACTATGCATGCTTTCCACCCAATATGGGCTTGCGCTTAGCCCGACAATTCGCCCCTTATCATATACAAGTGCAGCCGGATGCGATAAACGATCACTTCGAACCATCCACCAAGGGGATGAAGGGCGGGATGGTTTTCCTTCACGAATTCTTGGAAATTCATTAGGTACATTTTGCGGTGCTTCTCCCCGATTACGACCGTACATAAAGGCAGGCAGAAAAAATCTGGGTTGCTGTTTGTCAAAAGCAAGCTCTATATGAATCACTCCGCTCCACCGTTGACTGTCTTCATTCTTAACGATAATCTGTGCCTGCTTTGGATCATCTGTCCTGCCTGTCCCGACAGTCATATTAACGTCAGCCCGAAGCTTATGTGTGCTCAAGCTGGTATACGCTGTCCCTTCCTGTCCTCTGCTGCGTGCGGTAAAAATCAATTCCATACAATCCTCCAATTCTGTTTTCCCTGTTCCTTCAGAAAACGCTTGCAAATTTTAAACCAAGATGCTAGGATGGTACCATTTTATAGGTTCAGGTTCGCAATTACATTGCTTAGATCGTGATATTTATTGCGCCAAACGATTAGGAGGCCTTCATGATATGAATGAATCGCTGGAGTACCTGTATGATCCCATTCAGATGGATCTGCTGTATCTGCATCGTGTCACGACCTACAATATGGGCACATTCTACCATCGGCATAATGGGTATGAGCTTTACAT
Source organism: Paenibacillus sp. RRE4 (assembly GCF_031844205.1). Classification (NCBI taxonomy): domain Bacteria; kingdom Bacillati; phylum Bacillota; class Bacilli; order Caryophanales; family Paenibacillaceae; genus Paenibacillus; species Paenibacillus sp. RRE4. The sequence goes on along the minus strand of NZ_JAUZUT010000001.1, from coordinate 2,069,384 downwards.
TTTTCTTCGCGGCAATGTGAATTTCTATATCGAGAATCGATGTTACCATCTGGAGCGAGGTGATCTTATTGTTTTAAATCCAGAGGAAATGCATCGGTCCTTTGCACTCGACAAGAATGAATATGAACGAATCACAATTAATCTGCAAAAATCATATCTTAATCGATTATCCACATCATCTACCAACCTCTCTGCCTGTTTTGATCATCGGCCTAAAGGTAAAGGGAATATCATTCATTTGAATGAAGAGGAGTTAGAGCCATTTCTCAATCTTACAACCCAAGTGGAGCAAATGTTGCTAATCTCAGACTACGGTGCGGATATTATGAGAAATACGCTGATCGCCCGACTGCTTCTCATGACCAATCTGGCTTTTAAACATACGGATTTTGTGCCCACCGACATTATGCCTGAACTGGTTCGTAATACGATGGACTATATTGAAACGAATCTGACCGAATCTCTAACCCTTCAGCACTTATCAGAAAAACTATTTACCAACAGCAGTTATATCAGCCGTCAATTCAAAAAACATACCGGACTAACGATTCGAAACTATATACTTAACCGCCGCATCGAGCTCGCCCAGATCGTTTATTGGAAGGTATGAGTATTACCGATGCCTGTTATCGTTCCGGATTCGGCGATTATGCCAACTTTATTCGCAGTTTTACCAAGATAGTCGGAACATCGCCAGGTAAGTTTCAACGTAAACATTCCACTGAAAAGTGTTAATTATCGTTAAATTACGCTACAAACCAAATGATCAAAGGACGGAGGATATGCATGGAACTTTCAAAAGGTACCTACGGTTTTCGATTCGCCGAAGATCGTGAACTTGAGCTATGCAAGCTGTATGCAACGGGGAGCGATATCATTACTGATCCATCGTATTACTGGGATGGGCTGGAACGAACGGATGGTCCTCTTCTTTTATTTCAGTACACCCTTGCAGGAGAAGGTATTTATGAAACGAATGACCGTACATACCGCGTCACTTCCGGACAGGCTTTTCTTGCAGAGATCCCGAGCGCTCATCGATATTACTATCATCCAGAGTCTGATGAGCCATGGCAGTTCATCTTCCTACTATTCCGTCCTGATCTCATTCAGGCTCATTGGCAGAAGTTTGTGCGAGAAACTGGTGAGGTCGCTTTTCTCCCTATGGATTCTGCTCCCATCCGTCTGTTGCGAATGATTGTAACGGATGCGGCGGCAGGGAGGATAACGGACCCTATGATTGCCTCATCCAGTGTGTATCAGTTCATGACAGAACTTGTTCGTTTACAGACAACTACACGTCATAATCGGGAGAACTGGCCGGAACATATTCAGCAGGCTACGAAGTACATGGAAACCGATTACGCCAGTATGATCAGCGTGGATCAGCTTGCAGAACGCGTTGCCCTATCCAAATACCACTTTATACGCAGATTCTCGGCTAGCACAGGTCTCACTCCAGGTGCCTATCTTACCCGCGTTCGGATCGAGAAAGCGATGGAGTTACTTCGCGGCACGACATTAAGCATCGAACAGATTGCGGTACAAGTGGGATACTCCAGCGGAAGTTATTTTATCAAAGCTTTTCGAGGTTTAACGGGGTTTACTCCAGGGGAGTTCCGAAGCGGCGGCGAGAGCCTCGTGTACCGCAGATTGTTTTTCGACTAACCGCAATATTTTGCTATTGAAGACTTAACATTACTGTAGATTAATGTATTTTACTTCATTATGATAAATGTGACTGGAGCAATAATTTAAATTACGTCAGATAAAGGAGCCTTCAAATGGATCATACTCTTGTTGCACCAACACCCCCTCTTGGCTGGAACAGCTGGGACTGCTACGGGGCTGCCGTCACTGAAAAGGAAATTCGCGGTAATGCGGAGTATATGGCTACACACTTGAAAGAATATGGTTGGAGCTACATTACCGTTGATATTCAATGGTATGAACCTCTGGCAAACTCATCGCAATATCGCCCTTTCGCTCCACTGATTATGGATGAATACTCACGTCTGATGCCTGCAGAAAATCGCTTTCCTTCAGCTGCGGATGGCCAAGGATTCAAGCCGCTTGCTGATTACGTACACAGCCTTGGACTGAAATTCGGCATTCATATTATGCGCGGAATTCCAAGGCAAGCGGTTCATGCAAATACAGCTCTGTTGGGAACCAACTCCACCGCCCGTGAGATCGCTCACACCAACTCCATCTGTCCTTGGAACACGGATATGTATGGCGTAGACCACAACAAAGAAGGCGCGCAAGCCTATTATGATTCACTGTTTGAATTGTATGCTTCATGGGGTGTTGATCTGGTCAAAGTGGATGATATCGCTGCCTCCAGATTATATGACACACATCAGCCTGAGATTGAGATGATCTCAAAGGCGATCAAACGTGCCGGACGCCCCATGGTATTAAGTCTGTCTCCCGGTCCTGCCCCCGTGGAATACGCTGAATTTTTTGCTGAACAGGCTAACATGTGGCGGGTCACGGATGATTTCTGGGATCAATGGCCTCTTTTGCTGGATATGTTCGATCGCTGCCGTAAGTGGCAGGGCCTTCCTAAGGAGGGATGTTGGCCGGATTGTGATATGTTGCCTCTGGGGCACATTGGTATTCGCTCTGTGGATGGAGGCGGAGCCGATCGGTGGACAAGATTCACTAAGGATGAGCAATTGACGATGATGTCTCTGTGGAGTATCTTCCGTTCTCCTCTCATCTTTGGCGGTGAGTTGCGGGATAACGATGCCTGGACGCTTTCCTTGCTGACCAACCGTGAAGTTCTGCGTATGCATCGTGAGAGCCATAGTGCAAGAGAAGTGTTACATCAAGGCGATCTGATCGTATGGACGGCATCTCATGTCGATGGTTCCACTTACGTAGCTGTGTTTAATGTTGGCGAGCAGCCAGTGCTCCCGGTGGAAATCAATCTCAATACAGTTGGTTTATCCCCTTCTGTTGCAAGCCACGGAATTGAATTATGGAGTGGCGATGTGACAGAAATTAACGAGGATATTTTACGCACTCATGTGCCTTCGCACGGTGTGCGCCTGTACCATTTTGCGTGAAGCACTTCGCCTGAAACGTTCCATAAAGAAGGGGCCTGTCGTTTATGACAGACCTCTTCTTCTCTATTTTTGAAAACCGACGGATTCTAACTATTGGCCCGCATGAGCACCTTCGACTTTATTTAAAACAAACGAGATGATCTATTCATCTGTCCTTCGGATTTATGATCAAAATGCCATCTATACACAAAAGTCATGACCACAACCAACATCGCAAGCACAATAAATAGATTACTATATACAAATGCAGACGTTAGGCTGATAAAAGGGTTGAAACGCATCTGCTGTGCTCCCCCGTCGATGACCTTGCCAAGAACAGTTGTGGATACAGAAGCCGCGATAAAATTAAACATCGACAGTAGTCCCATACCAATGCCGACCTGTTCTTTGAAGAGGGTCTGTGCGATCGTATTAGACAGCGCTATTTGCATATAGGATTGACCAAGGACTGCCAAGACTAGAAAAGATGAAACGAAAAACAATGACACACCGGCAGCAAACGATAGACTTAAGAAGCCGATAACAAGCATCGAGGAGGCTGTATAAATCAAATGGACATTACCTTTCTCATCAGCTAACTTACCTCCACGTCTTCCCAGTAATGCTGCAATCAGAGCCGACGGTAACATAATTAGACCTGTCAGAGCCGGATAAGAATCATACACATGGGTTAACAGTTGCGGGATAATAAATGGAATGCTAAATCCACATGCGACCAACACAAATGAAATAACCATTCCCCATGTGTAGGAGCGGTTGCGAAAAACAGCTGGTTGCACAAACGGTGATGCTGTGTGGAGAATTCGAAGGATAAACAAGCCTAAAACTGCAATACCCAGTAGCAAATACCACAAATTTAATTGAGTCAGTGCGAGCAAAATGGCTCCAATGCTTACGGCGAGTAGCATGCCTCCAAGATAGTCCATCTTTTCATAAGCTCCCCTTTCATCATTCAAATACTTTCTATAGAAGGGGAGCGTTAACAGCGAAAGTAGCGGAATCGCAAATAGAAACTTCCAATTCAGTGCACTGGATACGAATCCGGCAACAATAGGACCTAAAGCAGATCCCAGCGCGATTCCGATCGCAGAAGTACCGAGAGCCTGACCACGCTTGTTTGGCGGAAAATATCGAACCGGTATAATCATGGCCAGAGCTGGAATGACGGCAGCACCTGCGGCCTGAATCAGGCGTGCCAAAATAATCATAAAGTAGGAAGTCGAAAGAATTCCAATAGCGGAGCCAGCAGCCAACAATAAGAGTCCAAATGTGATTAAATGTTTAATGCTGTATCGATCTGTTAGCTTCCCGTAAGTGACTGTACCAACGGCGTATACAATTAAATATCCCGTAACGATCCAGCTTGTCTCGGAAGCTGACCGTTCGAATTGATCCCCAATGACGGGTAAGACAACATTAAACATCATTCCGTTCATTACAGAGATGATCAAAGTGAAGACAAGCACGCGAAGTAGTGCCTTTTCTTTTCCCGTTGCAGATGCATCCTGGATTTCTAAACTCTCTCTGGTCTTCATCGTTTCCCTCTTTTCCCTATACTGATTGAAAAGTGCATAAAATAGACTGTCAGTACTTACTGTCAAAATAAGATATAAAATACTAGGGCGTTAGCGCCCTAGTGAACGTCCATACACTTTCGGTAATCACATCTTCTAACGAAAGCCACGGAAAATGCACATGATCCTCCATATGGTTAATAAACAAGCCGTAATTCAATGCCATGAAGGAGAAAGCCTGTAATTCAGCGTTGATCTGAACCACCTTACCTTGCTCATACATCGTTTGCAGATATCGGGTTAAAAGCTCAAGTAACTGCTGGGGATGTTTTATCGTTCGTGTTCTTAACTCCGGCAAATGATTCATTTCCTTCAGACTGATCATGAATAGTTTACGGTTCTTATGCATGATTTCATGATAGGTTTTACTGACCAGCAATAAATCTGGATGCAGATTCCATACCAGCTTTTCCTCAAAAAGTCGTGTCATTTCCGCGACATAATGATATTCGTCAAATGCGCTCTCGAGCAGATTAAGTTTCGTACCAAAGTGGCGAAATAACGTCTTCTCACTTACGCCGGCGGTTAAGGCAATCTCCTGTGTTGTAACACTTTTATATCCCTTTACCGAGATCAGCTCAATCGCCGTTAACATTAACTTTTCTCTTGTGTTCCGTTTACTTGAATTGGACATGAAACTCTCCTTCTACTCAAATGTCAGTGATCACTGTCATAAAAGAAGGTTACCTTTTGAATCACTCTTTGTCAAGTATTTCAACTCATCTCTGTTCCATCGCCTGCACAGCAAGTTGAAAAGCTCGAATTCTTCTCTCCAGTAAAGTATGTTGTGGTGATCCAGCTACCGACTTATCTATCATTCGTTTAAGAGAAGGCAAGAGATTATTCATCACATGACGTGCCTCGGATATCTCCAGGCTGCTATAATGTTGATCAACTCTCTCATTCCAGGTGTGTTCCAATATATACAAACTGACATTTAGCGCATGAAGTCGCTTCTCTATCAACGATGTATTTGCTTCTTTCCCCACCATGTTCTTCAGAGCGTTCTCCGATTTTCGGATCACTGACTGAAAGGCTTCAATGGATTGCCGTTGTACAGTCTCGGATACGGATTCAATCATGGGCAAGTACTCCTTTTCATAAAATTTATAAATGGTGTTATGTAGATGTTTTATACAATATATTCACTGTTTCAGGAATCCTATTATATTCCATTACGGAATCAATGTACAAAACAAAAAGCCGCATATCGCGACTTTTTTGTTGAACTATGATAAAACCGGGATTAGAGCACCTTTTCCAAAAAGCTGATCGTACGTTCGTGCTGCGGTTTCCCGAAGATCTGTTCAGGGTTTCCTTCCTCAACAATATATCCGCCATCCATAAAAATAACACGGTCCGCAACTTCGCGGGCGAAGCCCATTTCATGGGTAACGATCATCATCGTCATGCCTTCGCTCGCGAGATCCTTCATGACACCAAGTACTTCCCCAACCATCTCCGGGTCAAGTGCCGATGTAGGTTCATCGAACAACATCACATCCGGATTCATCGCAAGTGCGCGAGCAATAGCTACGCGTTGCTTCTGTCCACCCGAGAGCTGGCTTGGAAAGCTCTCCGCTTTATCTGCCAGACCGACACGGTCAAGCAAGCGAAGCGCGGTTTCCCTGGCCTGTTCTTGATTTAATTTGCCAAGTTCCATTGGTGCGAACATAATATTTTTGAGCACACTGAAGTGCGGAAACAGATTAAAGTGCTGGAATACCATGCCAATGTTCTCACGAGCTTTATTAATATCGGTGTCACGACTATTCAAGTCCTGATCATCAACGATCACATGGCCTGCGGTAATGTCTTCCAGACAATTGATGCAGCGAAGAAATGTACTTTTTCCCGAACCGGATGGCCCGATGACACATACAACCTCGCCTTCATTAACAGCAATGTCGATGCCTTTCAGCACCTGATTGGAACCGAAGCTTTTCTTCAGACCTTCTACTTTAATTTTAGTCACGGCGAATCTTCACCTCCAGATAATCGGCAAGTCTAGTCAGTGCAATGATAACAATCAAGTACATTACAGCTACCGTTAACCATATGTCAAACGAGGATAACGTTCTGGCAATAATGATTTTACCCGACTGTGTGAGCTCAACCAGCCCGATAACGGACAAGATGGACGTATCCTTCAGCGTAATGACCATCTGGTTAATAAACGAAGGAATCATCACACGAACCGCCTGAGGAATGACAATTTTCATCATCGCTTTGCGATATGGAAGACCTAGTGAACGAGCGGCCTCCATCTGTCCACGATCAATCGATTGAATACCCCCACGGATAATCTCAGTAACGTAAGCTCCCGCATTTAAGCTCAGCGTCAGAATCGCTGCAAGGAACAGCGGCATCGTAAAGCCAAATGCCTGAGGAATACCGAAGTAAATGAAAAACGCGAGTACAAGCAACGGAATACCGCGGAAAATATCAACGAAAACGGTAGCAATGCCGCGCAACACTCTGTTACGCCCTACTTTCATAAAGGCGAAGATCAAACCAATAATAAACGCGAAGAATAGAGACATGATTGTGTATAAAAGGGTATTCCCCAAACCTTTCAACAAGGCTGGAAAAGATTTGTATATAAGTTCCATACGCCCCAATTGTGCAACGGATTCCGCATTGTCACCTATATACTTATCTACAATACGCTTGTATTCACCGCTTTCCTTGATGTTAGCAAGGCCTGCGTTGAACTTCTTCAGCAACTCCTGGTTTTTACCTTTACTTACAGCAAAACCGTAAGGTGCACCTTTTTCTGGTTCTGTAACAACCTTCAATCCGTTGTTCTGATTCTCCCCATATTTCAACACAGGGAAGTCATCAAAACAGGCTGCGGAATTCCCCGTTTTCACATCATCATACATCTGTGCCGAATCATCAAAAGGTACAATGGTAAACCCATACTTGGATGCATTCGCTTCTGCAAAACGATAACCTTCCGTCCCCGTTTTTACAGCTACCTTTTTACCACGGAGATCTTCATAGCTTTTTATCGTATCATTGCTCGCTTTAACGCCCATAACAACGCCTGATTCAAAGTACATATCGGAGAAATCGAATTTGGTTTTGCGCTCATCCGTAATACTCATACCTGCAATGACGCCATCCACCTGGTTTGATTCCAGTGCCTGAACGGCAGCATTAAATCCCAAGGCTTTGATCTCGTATTTAAAATTCTGATCCTTGGCGATCGCTGCCATGAGATCCATATCGATGCCGACAAAATCGCCGTTAATTTCCTGAAATTCAAACGGTGCAAAAGTAATGTCGGTACCGATAACATAAGTTTTGCCCGAATCCGACTGTGCCTGCACACTTCCCGTCCAACCTGTAAAGCCGGACACCAGAAGCAGCACCATGGTAAGTATAAGTAATGTAATCCTGTTATTCTTCATATGTCCTCCTCGTCTTGACGTCATGCCATACGTATGTCCCGAATCATGCTAAGGTTATTATTCTCAGCTCTTGACCAATCAATGCTCTTTCTACCCACCTTCATTTTTGTTTCCATGGCATTTCTTCATTCCACTTGTAAAAGTCCTCTTATACTTACCCTGGAGGTCAGGTTGTCGAAACTTAAATTTTAAATTTGAAACATTAAACGCAAAAAAAGCCGCAAAATGCGACTTTTTAGCTATCTTATGAATAAGCATTATTTTCAATCGATAAACTTTAATGGTTAAGATCGATCAGTTGCTATGCTTTAGAAACCGTATTATTTCGTTTATATCGCGGGTTCAAGCTTTATTTTAACGTAATCTCAAAGACTGATCCTGCTTCACCAGCAAAGACAATGTAGCCTCTCTCGGGCAACACCATTGTCGTTTGACCACTGACTACGCTATGATTCAGACTGGCACCAGACGCATCATACACAACAAATGAACCTTCGGCGGGTAGATCCACTTTCATTTCTTTGCCTCCAGCCGTAGTCGGAATTGAAAACCATTTGGCGTAACCGTTCGACTGAATCGTCGTTTTTGATTGCTGACCCGCATAGATTGGTTTCACAATATCCTGACTGGCATATATATTGCCTCCTTGTGAGACATATTCCACACCGTCATGCTTGAAAAAAGTGAATTCCATCGTATCTCGACCCGCTACACCCGGAATTTGCAATTGATTCACAGCCTGATCCCCATCTGTAATAGCATTTGTATAGATATAACCTGGTAACTCACTGAGCAACTGAATAGGGATCAGCGGCATTGCTGTATTATATAAAGTCGAGGTATGTTTTTCATTCACGAGCACATATGCTTTACCTGTACGTGACTGCCACGCTGCTTTGGCTTCATCCGACAATGGATTGGCTTGAAGCTTCTCAGCCTTATACTCCGAAGAAGCAAGCTGACCGAGCCCAGGTGCCGATTGATACGAACGTGTCCAAAGATACGTATTTCCGTTATCTTCCTTAACAAATTTCACTTTCTCTGTACCTGCCTCATTTACAAAAGAACCGTCAGCAATGTAGATGTATGTCTGTTTCGGGCTATTCGGAGCAGATAACATCGACATGGTGAGTTGTCCGTTCTCCTGCACATCCAGTTTCATCAACATGTTAGCGCCGCCGCCATAGATTCCCGAATGATTCATCTCTTCCTTCGGCATCTCTGCTTTCACAGGTACTCCATGTGACTTCTCCGCTTTACGCTCCGGAATCAGCTTCTTTTCTTCCAGGCTACTTAGCAACAGCTCTGTTGCAATCAATTGATTCGTTGAACTTGAACCTCCCGAAGATGTAACGGCTGCAGCCATATTATGCTCAGGCAATACAATCAGAGAGGCGTGATAGGCGATTGTATTTCCGCCTTTAGTCCATGCCTTGATCCCATACTGATTGAAAGGAAATAAGTTTACACTGTCCCAGCCAAGTCCATAGGCAATCGATGAATCACCATCCTCTGGCCACATTCCTCTCTTGTACTCTTCCTGTCCGGTAGCTTTCGCTGATTCTTTGGAAAGAACACCATTCTTCTCGTTCGTGAATACTTGTGACAGCTTGGCCAAATCTTCGGCTGTGGAATAGATGCCGCCTGAAGCAATCATATTGGTTGTCTCCAATGGCTGACGTTCCTTCTTGGCGGAGTACGTCGTTGCCATGTGTTTCAAATCGAGCGGATCTTGTGGCGTCTTGGTATGATTCATGCCAAGAGGTGTTGTGATATGACGGTGCATGAATTCCGTAAAACTCAACCCGCTAACTCGTTCTACCAGAATCTCGGCTAATGAAAACCCGTCATTACTATATACCGAGTAAGCTCCAGGATCTGCCTTCAAATGTTGTGAGGCTAACTGTTCCAATAATGTATCATGTGCGTGTGTATCTGGATCTTCGAACAGAATCGCGCTGTTACTGGATGTGCCAAGCAATCCCGATGAATGATTTAACAGCATACGTACTGTAATCTGAGCATAACGCTTGTCCTTCATTTTAAATTCAGGAATATAGTTCACTACAGGATCGTCCAATTTCACTTTGCCCTCATCAACCAACTTCATAACGGCGGTTGTGAGAAACATTTTACTTGTTGATCCTATGCCATACATGGTATCTGACGTGAGTGGTACACGATTCTCCGGGTCGTTAATTCCTGTCTGTCCAGAGAGAACGATCTCTCCTCCATCGATAAGTGCGTACTGTACACTCGTGACACCGTAGGTTTCGGTCAGTGTTTTCGTTTGCGCCGTGACTGCTTTTTGAGTCAATCCGTAGTCTAGTTTACCTGGAAGCTCGGCTGCATATGCAGCTGTGGGAGTTAACATTGCAAATGCCAAGGTCATGGCAACGATGGACGTTCTTTTTATTCGAGTCAAATTCATCTTCTCCTATTCTGCTCTGTGGTCGTCATGTTTGAGCTGTTACCTAACGCAGTATAAACGAAGAAAATGAACTGCTCGCGTCCTGAATATGAACTGGAAATGAACAGAAAAAATATATTCATCGTGATTCATCATTGCAGGTTGAACCATTGTCATGATAACATTTCCTGAAATGGAATGCCCAAATTTTCATTATGCGCAACAAGTATGCAATCCATAAATTCAACAACAACGGAGTTGTTATGATGTTAAAAGTGAACCGAAATGATGAGCGTCCCATCTGGCAACAGCTGCTTGACCAGGCTATTCACAACATTACAACCGGGAACTGGCCTCCAGGTGAACTGTTGCTTCCGTCACGTGAGTTAGCCGGGCGAATTGGTGTTTCACGATCTACCATTCAGATCGTTTACGAAGAATTATTCAGCCGGGGTTATACCGTAACTTCACGTCGCGGTGGAACAAGAGTCAGTAGCTCGATCCAAGTGCTCCGTTCTTTAGAAGAGGAGCCACCGTCCGGGCCTGTAACGCCCGCACTGCCCGTAGTACACGAATCCATTGCCAAGCTACAGGGCTGGTTTGGAGATCAAGATACAACGCAAATGGATATTGATTTTAATCCGCATGAGCCTTACATCGATGAAACGTTCACGCAATCCTGGAGAAAAGCATTTTTACAGGCATCTGCTGAACCCAATCTTGATATTTGGTCGTACGGCGATGCCCGGGGTTTACTTCCGTTGCGAGAACAGATCCAGCGTTACTTGTCACTAGAACGAGGAATTCATATTGAAGCTGATCAGATTTTGTTAACTTCAGGTGCACAGCACAGCATTGATTTAATTGCACAGGCGCTTCTGACTGAAGGAGACAGAGTATCCGTGGAGGACCCCGGTTTTCCTGCTGCCTGGACCACCATGAAATACCGCGGTATGCAGATTGATGCCGTACCGGTAGATGAGCAAGGACTATGTGTAGATCGCATCCACCCGGAATCTAGGCTCGTATTTGTCACCCCTTCTCACCAATGCGCCACCGGTATCATCATGTCAGAACCGCGCAGACAGCAATTCATGCAATCGGCCAGCAAACGTGGAATGTGGATTATCGAGGACGATTACGATAGCGAATTCAGATATCGTGGAGAACCGATTCCCACCTTGTTCAGCCAACTGCCGCAGAATACGCTTTATATGATGAGTTTCTCCAAAATGATTGCGCCCGGTATACGTTTATCCGCAATTATAGGACCTCAAGCAGCGGTTGAGCGGCTTACCCAGATTCATGAATTGACTTATCGCCATCTCCCCATAATGGAGCAGTTAACGCTGAATCATTTTATTGAGCGGGGGCAATTTATGCGCCACATGAGAAGAGTTCGTAACATTTATCGCCGCAGACACGAAGTCATGACCAAAGCGATCCATTCTTCAGGTCTTGGTTCGCGTTTCAGATTAAGCGGAGTAGAAACGGGATTACATATACTTCTTGAAGCAGATGCGTCATGTGATGAAGCAGCAATAACCGCTGCCGCCCGCAGGCAGGGTGTCTGTGTTTATCCGCTAAGTAGATACTGTCTGGAAAGTGATCGTAAGGGATGGGTATTAGGTTTTGCAAAAGTGGATGAGGAACGAATTGAAGAAGGTATCTCCCGATTTGCCCGCGCCGTATTATAACAATTAAATATAGCCCGTCAGCATTGCAAAATCGATAAGAAGATTGCAGACGGGCTGTATCTATTTATGAGGTGAACGATGTTCCTGCTTCGTACAGAGGAAACCGGGATGTGATCTCGCGCACACAACCTGATATGTGCTGCTTTACTTTGGTGTTCGCTGGATTTTTAAAAGCAAGTGCGATAAGCTCGGCAATTTCTTTCATCTCCCCGGCACCAAGTCCTCTGGTTGTCATGGCAGGCGTTCCAAACCGAATACCGCTTGTAACTAACGGACTTGCTGTATCATAAGGAATCGAATTTTTGTTTGCTGTGATGCCAACTTCATCCAGCATCATTTGAGCGTCTTTACCCGTAAGGCCAACGCTGCGCAGATCAACGAGAATGAGATGATTATCTGTCCCTCCAGAAACAAGAGTAAGCCCCTCATTGATCATCGTTTCCGCCATTACTTTGGCATTATTCAGAACGTTGCTCATATAAACAGTGAAATCAGATTGCAATGCTTCCCCAAAAGCGACCGCTTTTCCCGCAATAATATGCATAAATGGCCCACCCTGCGTTCCTGGAAATACAGCTTTATCGATGGCCTGTGCCCAGGATTCTTTACACAAAATAGCACCTCCACGCGGACCTCGCAGCGTCTTATGTGTCGTGGTTGATACAATATGTGCATGCGGTACGGGGTTAGGGTGTAATCCTGCTGCAACAATGCCCGCGATGTGTGCCATATCTACAAACAGTAAAGCTCCCACTTCGGAAGCAATTTGAGCAAAAATCTCAAAATCAATACGCCTCGGGTATGCACTTCCGCCTGCAACGATCATTCGCGGACGATGTTTGTGAGCCAGTTTTCGAACTTCGTCAAAGTCAATAAGACCTGTTTGTGGATCGACACCATAGGGAACAAAGTGATAAAATCTTCCTGAAAAATTAACAAGATTCCCATGCGTCAGATGGCCGCCATGAGCAAGATTCATTCCAAGAATCGTATCCCCCATCTGAACTGAGGCAAAATATACAGCCATATTCGCCTGTGAACCGGAATGCGGCTGCACATTCGCATGTTCAGCACCAAATAGTTGCTTCAGGCGATGATTAGCAATATCCTCCACCGTATCAACATGCTCGCAGCCACCATAATATCTTCTGCCCGAATAGCCCTCAGCATATTTATTGGTTAATACGCTGGCCGTGGCCTCCATTACGGCTTGGCTCACAAAATTTTCTGAAGCAATCAGTTCTATCGTATCCCGTTGTCTTGCAAGCTCGTGACGGGTTGCTGCTACCAAAGTTTTATCTTGGCTCTCTATATGTTTTAACATTCTGATCATCCCTTCCAGGTTTCTTAACCATTTGTTCCAAGTGGTTTTTTGGCAAATTTATAATGAATTAGCAGATGCGCCATGACTCCAGCCACAAGTCCCCAAAATGCACCGCCGATGCCAAACAAAGTTACATTAGCCGCTGTTGCCAAAAATGTAATTAATGCCGTCTCCCGTCCATTCGGGTCCGCCAGCGCGTTAGCCAAGCTGCCGCCGATCGTTCCAAGTAAAGCCAGCCCTGCTAATGTGGCGATAAAAGCTGCGGGAAGAATTAAAAATAATGCGGCTAAGGTCACGCCAAAAATGCCGACAGTTATGTAGAAGACTCCGCAGGCAATGCCCGCAATATAACGCTTGGACTTATCTTCATGCGCATCTTTCCCTGTACATATGGCTGCGGTAATGGCTGCCACGTTGAATGCATGTGAGCCGAATGGTGCAGCGATAAGCGAACCCAGACCGGTTACCGTTAATATAGGGTTGGCACTCGTTCGAAAACCGTCATTGCGGAGAACCAGCATCCCCGGCATGTACTGCCCTGTCAGTGTAATAATAAATAACGGCAGGGCCACACCCAGTAGCGCCTGAATGGAGAATTCGGGAGCTGTGAATACAGGTAAAGCCACCGCCAGCTGAATGGAGCTGAAATCGGTTTTTCCCATAATCACCAAATAGATCAGGCCGAGAATCAATATACCAACGATTGCATAGCGAGATGTAAACCGTTTTAACACGATATAGGCAGTGAACAACAGAATAACCAGTACGGGTTCGACCTTGGCCCCTTCAAACGCGGAGATACCAAACTGGAGCAAAATGCCTGCAAGTAAACCGGAAGCGATCCCTGGCGGGATTAATCGGACGAACCGTTCGAACAAGCCAGACATACCCAAAATGACAAAACCAACGGCTGATATCATATAAGCACCTACGGCTTCTGAATAAGGAGTTACAGCCAGCATGGAGACAAGAAAGGCTGCAGCTGGAGTAGACCACGCTGTAATGATAGGTTCTTTGTAGCGGTAACTAAGCCATATCCCCGTGATCCCGACGCCAATCGAAATGGACCATATCCAGGAAGCGGTCATTTCCGGGCTCAATCCCGCTACTTTGGCCGCTTGAAACACAAGAATGAACGTCCCTCCGTAATTAACAATTACAGAAATTAAAGCAGCGGTCACTGGAGATATTAGATCACGCCCGCGAATCTTATTAGATGCTGTTTTCAATGTAAACCCCTGCCCCTCAACTAATCTTCTATCTTTGTATGTTCGTTCCAGTAATATTCATCGGGCAGATAACGTGGCCCAAATACATTGGTTCCTACACGAACGATGGTTGCTCCCTCTTCAATCGCCATACTGAAATCACCGGACATGCCCATCGATAATATTTCCATCTCGACACGTGGGATGTTTCTCTCTCTGATCTGTGTGCTGAGCTGTTTCAACAAGCGAAAACATTGGCGGGTCTCATCAGCTGATGCATGCAGCTTCCCTATCGTCATTAATCCTTTTACATGTAGCGTTTCAAATTGAGACAATTGTTTAACGAGCTCCACTGCTTCGTCTGGAGAAGCGCCGAATTTACTTTCTTCATAGGACGTATTGATTTGTACTAAAATGTCCATTGTCCGCTGTTCTTTGACAAGCTGTTCATGCAAGACCTGCCCGAGCTTCAGACGATCCACCGAATGAATCATTGTCACATACTTGACTACCTGCTTTACTTTATTCGTCTGCAGATGTCCGATAAAATGCCATTCCACCGCTTTGGACTGCTCCATAAGAGGATATTTATCTCGCAGTTCCTGCACCTTGTTTTCTCCAAACAGATGTTCACCTGTCTGCACGGCGATCTGTAACTTCTCCAGCGGTACCGTCTTCGTGGCTAAAAGCAGCTGCACATCGTTAACATTTCGTCCAGAAGCCTTGCAAGCCAGTGCCATTTGTTTTCTAACCATTTTTAAATTGTCTTCAACCGGATGATTCAAGCAAGATCCCCCTTTCTACTCCCCATTTGAATGACAGTATAACAACCTATGGACTGAATACACATATCCAAAGATGCAATTTTCGTGCAATCCAAAATCTAAATTCAACAATCTTTGCTTTGAGTATTTTTTTATTTCCAATAAAAAAGAGCCGCACAGTGGCGACTCATGGTATTAAAAATGATTGTTCAATCCAGTTCATAGGGGGTTGAGTTTAATCACCGACTTGCCACAAGATAAATTTCTAAAGAACTGCATTATCTTGCAGGCTTAAATAAAACTTTATAACAAATATCAAGACAAAAATCCCATTCCGGCTTTTTTGTCCAGAACGGGATTCTCTTACTCGCTAACTTTATTGATTCACATTATCTTTCGTTACCAGCTTCAATTCAGCCGGGATAGATTTCTCCACTTGTTTACCACTCAGCACATCGAGTGCCGCTTGCAATGCAAGCTGTCCGATCAACTCAGGTTGTTGAGCTACGGTAGCTGTTAGTTTACCATCCTGAATCGATTTAATGGCATCATCGTTACCGTCAAATCCGATCACCGGGATATCTTTACCCGAGCTTTGGATTGCTTCAATGGCACCAAGAGCCATTTCGTCATTATGGGCAAACACGGCTTGCACTCCTGGGTTACCTTGCAACAAGTTCTCCATGACATTTAACCCTTTAGAACGGTCAAAGTCAGCGGATTGTTTGGCAACTACGTCCAGCTTTTGGTCTGCAATCTCGTGGAAACCTTTGCCACGCTCACGGGTAGCTGATGCACCAGGTACACCTTCAAGTTCAATCACTTTAGCACCTTCACCAAGCTGCTTCACGATATATTCAGCAGCCATGCGTCCACCCTTCGCATTGTCCGAAGCTACAAGCGCTGCAACTTCACCTTTATCCGCAGAGCGGTCAAGCGTAATTACCGGAATGCCAACACTATTAGCGGATTGAACCGCTGTCGAGATTGCAGCGGAATCGGCCGGGTTAATAAGCAAAGCATCAACGCCCTGCTGAATCAAATCGTCCACATCATTGGTTTGCTTCGCAGAATCGTTCTGTGCATCTACGACCACAACCTGAATACCTTGTTTCTGTGCTTCGGCTACGACACCATCTTTCAGTGAAACGAAGAATGGGTTGTTCAATGTCGAGATCGACAAACCGATTTTCTTCTGTTCTTTACCTCCGGCTGACTTTGGTTTCGCCCAGCCTGGCGGCTCCAGCGAACATCCGGCTAGAACAACGATCAGTATCATGCTAACAAGCGTTAGTGTCCATTTTTTCATGTTGTTTTCTCTCCCTTAAGCGGTTTTCTTGCGGTCCAGCAGGACAGCGATAGCAATAACGACACCCTTCACGACCATCTGGTAGAAGGAGTTCACACCGAGCAGGTTCAGACCGTTATTCAATACACCAATGATCAGCACACCAATCAATGTACCTACAATGCGTCCGCGGCCGCCAGAGAGGCTTGTTCCGCCCAGCACAACTGCAGCGATGGCATCCAGCTCATAGGATGTACCTGCAGTAGGCTGAGCGGAGTTCAGACGCGATGTTAGAATTGCACCAGCCAGCGCAGCAAGCATACCTGCAAGGGAGTAGATCATAATTTTGACACGGGATACTTTGATACCTGAGATAATGGAAGCTTTTTCATTACCGCCGATGGCGTACGTTTTGCGGCCGAAGGCCGTTTTATGCAAAATAGTCCACAGAATCACAAACGTAATCAGCATCGTAATTGCTGGTACTGGAATACCAAGCAAGTATCCGCGCCCGAACAATTGGAACAGAAGACTGTCGCCCAAACCTGTAATCGGATTACCGTTGGTATATACCAGCGTCAACCCTCTGAAAATCGTCATCGTTGCAAGCGTTGCTATAAATGGAGCCATGTTACCCTTGGTAATCATCAGTCCATTGACCATACCCATGACTCCGCCAAGCGCAACCCCGATAATGATCGACAGAATCGGATCAAGACCGGATAACATCATATTGGCTACGAACGCACTCGATAGTGCAAGTATAGAACCAACCGACAAGTCAATCCCGCCAGTAAGAATAACAAACGTCATGCCAAATGCAATCAAGGCATTAATGGAAACCTGGCGTAGCAAGTTCAGAATATTAAGCGGTTCCAAAAAGCTTGGATTGAGCACGGAAACGATAACAATTAGAATGATTAATCCAAGAAGTGGGCCGAGTTTTTGTGTTACGCTAGACAAGCGGAAACCGCTTTTGGCTGTTTTAGTGTCCTGCATTGTTGTCATGTTACTGTCCCCCTGTAGCTAGTGTCATAATTTGTTCCTGTGTCGCTTGTTCCTTGGGCAGCACGCCGGTGATGCGACCTTCATGCACAACAGCAATACGATCACTCATTCCGAGTACTTCGGGTAGTTCGGACGAAACCATGATGATCGCTACTCCGCGATCCGTTAGTTCGTTCATGAGTTGATAGATCTCACGCTTCGCTCCAACGTCTACCCCACGTGTAGGCTCGTCCAGAATAAGTACACTTGGACCAATACCCACCCATTTGGCAATGACAACCTTCTGCTGGTTCCCACCGGACAAATTCCGCGCTGCGGTTTCCGAGGATTGCGTTTTGATCTGCAATCTTTTGATAAGTGTGTCTACAAACTCCTGTTCTTTCGCATTCGAGATGAAGCCTTTGCTGGAAAAGCTGAACAGATTCGTCAGTGCCATATTTTCACGGATGGAAAAGTCGAGCACCAGCCCTTCATCCTTCCGGTCTTCTGTTATAAAACCGATGCCGTGCTTCACTGCATCCGCTGGTTTGCGGATATTTACTTTTTTGCCGCGTATCTTAATCTCTCCGCTATCCAATCGATCCAGACCAAAGATGGCTCTCATGATCTCTGTACGCCCCGATCCCATCAGACCAGAGAAACCGAGTACTTCACCGGCTTTCACGTCAAAGCTGATATTTTCAAATAATCCCTTCCGATTCGCTTCCCTCACCTCAAGCACGAATTCACCATATTTTGGATGACGGGACGGAAAACGCTCAGTCAGTTCACGACCTACCATCTTGCGCACAACTTCATCAAAGCTTGTCTCAGGAATGGCTTTGGTATCCACAGTTCGCCCGTCACGCATAATGGTAATGCGATCACAGATTGCGAAAATCTCCTCCATTCGGTGTGAGATGTATACAATGGATACGCCATTTTTTTGCAAGGAACGAATGACCTCGAACAACTTCTGAATCTCACGTTCGGTCAAAGCCGCTGTAGGCTCGTCCATAATAATCACTTTTGCATTGGTCATAAGCGCTTTGGCAATCTCAATCATCTGCTGCTGTCCGACAGAGCACTCTCCTGCAGGGCGCTCAAGCGGAATGTCCACCGATAATTTAGCGAATTGTTCACTGGCAAGCGCTTTCATTTGTTTTGTGTTAAGCAACCCCATGGAGGACGATATCTCTTTACCGATAAACAGGTTATCCAGTACCGTCATCTCTGGCCAGACATTCAATTCTTGGTGAATAAACGTAAGCCCAAGTTGCTCTGCTTCTTTCGGACTACCGAAGTACGTCTCTTTGCCATCAATCTCGATGGTTCCTTGATCCCGTTGGTGCAGACCGATCAAAATGTTCATCAGCGTTGATTTCCCGGCGCCATTCTCCCCCATCAGGGCATGAACCTCGCCTTCTTTTAATTCGAAATCCACACCGCTTAACACTTGATTTGTGCCAAACGCTTTATGGATATTATGCATCTGAATGTGCATGGTGCTGCCTCCTTTTAACCGAAATGAACTCCCGACTGTAAAATACAATTGGCATACGGTGTTGCCTCGCCTGTCCGAATAACGGCCTTTACTTGACGGGTCAATGCTTTAAACTGCTCATGGTTCTGGCTATCATCGATGGTCTGCGAATCAAATTTCTTATTCAGGTACGCAAGTGTCTGCGGATTTTCTTCATGGATTTCACTGGCGATGATCACTTTCTCAATAACCATGTCGTCCGCAATGACATCCAATACTTCACGAAAGCTTGGTGTACCGAGTTTAAGTGCCAGATCAATCTTGAGCACACCATCCGGAACGGGCAAGCCCGCATCCGCAATGGCAATTTGATCCGTGTGACCCAGATCAGACAAGATTTTAGAGATGTGACTGTTCAAGATGCCGTTTTTTTTCATATAAAGTTCCCCTTTATTTCATTTGCAGACTTTCCTTTAGTACGTTATAGGCTCTCCTCTACTTCGTCCCTGGTTGGCATACCGCCCTGTGCTCCAAACTTGGTTACGGATAACGATGCCGCCCGATTGGCAAAACGCACACTGTCCTGAATCGATTTACCTTCAGCCAGAGCGACAGCAAATGCTGCATTAAATGTATCGCCAGCTCCGGTTGTGTCTACAGCTTCAACTTTATAGGTTGGCACAAGGACTTCTTCATTCCCGTCAAAATATCGAACACCCTTGCTACCTTCCGTAATGAATAATTTGTTTGGATGTTGACGTAGAGCTTCTGCAGGCTTCATACCTTTGAACAAAATTTCAGCCTCATGCTCATTCGGTGTAATATACGATGCATTGTCGATCACCTCTTGTGGAACCGCACGGGCAGGAGCCGGATTGAGCAGCAAAGGTGTCTTGTATTGGGCACATAATTGGCTGACATGAATGACTGTTTCTTCTGGAATCTCTTGCTGGATCAGCACAATATCCGCGTTACGAATCGCTTCAGCAGCTTCATCCACATAAGCAGGTGTCACTTCGCGATTGGCCGCTTCGACTACTACAATGCTATTATCTCCCTCTGCCAAGATGATATGAGCTGTACCACTTTCGGAATGTGTAACCGGTTTCACATTGCTTGTATTTACACGATTCGCTTTAAAGTTTTCTAAAATATCTTTACCGAATGTATCATCTCCTACACGGCCGATCATGACAACCTCGGCTCCCAAACGAGCTGCCGCAACAGCTTGATTGGCGCCTTTCCCGCCGGGTACTGTCTTAAAGCTTTCACCAAGCACGGTTTCTCCCGCGCCCGGTCTTCTGGAAGATGTGACAACCAAGTCCATTGAACTGCTTCCAATCACACAAATGTTAGCCATCGTTTCTCACCTTTCTCGTTGTTCCCCGTTCAATGAAGGACACGGGCAACTGTATGTTTTTATTCTCCATGTTATTTTGCTCTACTAACTGAATAAGTAATCCTGCTGCTTCTCTGCCCATCTCATATGCTGGCTGACGAATCGTAGACAATGCCGGTGACAACAATCCACTCATCGGAATATCGTCAAACCCGATAACCTGCACGTCCTGCGGAACATTCTTCCCGATGCGATAGGCTTCGTGCAATACAGCCATTGCAGCGATGTCATTACTGGCAATAACACCGTCCGTGTCTGGAAATTTTCTAAACAGTTCCTCAGCCCATACCCCTGCTTCATTAAATGAAAACGAGGTGGTTTGAATGACCTCATGATCCAGCCCCGCTTCCCGGATGACTTCAATCGCTCCTTCAAACCGATCTTGAGCCGGTCGAATATGGGACGGTCCTTGCATAACGGTAATTCTCTTGCTGCCCCGTTTGATGATCTCCTTGGCAGCCAGCCTTCCGCCTTCTCTGCCATCGGCATAGACCGAAGGCCGATCCAGCGAAGTTCTGTCCAGAAAGACGACGGGAATCTTCAGCTTTTCATATATCGAAGAGTGAGGGTAATTGGTGGATGAGATCACACCCACTACGTTATTCTGGATAAACGTCTGGATGTAATCCTGCTCCTTCCGTTCATCCTCATCACTATTTCCAAATATTAATCGGTAATCCTGCTCCTGCATCCGATCCTCCACACCCCGCGCAAGCTGAGGGAAATAAGGATTCGCAATGTCTGGAAGCAGTAAACCAATCAGTTTCGACTTGCGTGTGTATAGTGAACGTGCCACTTCATTCGGTGAAAAGTGAAGTGCCTTGACAGCTTCTTCAACTTTCTTGCGAGTATCTGCGTGCACATAGCCCCTGTCATTAATCACTCTGGATACCGTGGCTACGGATACACCGGCCAGATTTGCTACGTCTTTAATTGTTGTCATGGAATGTTCTCCTTATGTGTAACCGGTTACAGACATAAATTATCACATTATTTTTCATTTGGCAAGCGCTCTTTTGCTGGAAATGAAATCCACATCCGCTTTTCTCGCGATCATCTCTGTAATTTCTCTCATCCACCCCATAACCAGGTTCCCTGCTCCAAGCCATTTTTCTTCCAACACAAAACCAGGTTTTTATGATATGGTCTATAAGGCATGATTGTTTATTCTTACATACAGATGTGCACAACAAGCGAGGAGAAGATTAAGCGTGATCGAAAGAGATTCAACACTCATTAGTCCACAGGCAACAGAACATACGCAAAGTGAAAGTACCGCACGAGAAAACAAAAATCAAGGCGAACAGGAACATCGGAGCAAATGGAGCGATCCATTCATTGTCATGCTCGTTGCAGGCCTATGCTGCTTATTATGGGGAAGTGCCTACCCTTCCATCAAACTCGGCTATGTTGCTTTTCACATTTTGCCCGAAGACATCGCTTCAAAATACGTATTTGCCGGGTATCGATTCAGTTTGGCAGGTATATTGCTGCTGCTGCTTTATCGCGTTGGTTTCAGACGCAAGTTGAAACTTAGCGGGCGTGAATGGGCAAGCTTGAGCATGCTCGGCGTATTGCAGACGGGACTGCAATATATGTTTTTTTATGTAGGCGTAGCCAACACCACCGGTGTCAAAGGCTCGATCATGAATGCAACAACCACGTTTTTCAGTGTTGTATTGGCCCATTTTATCTATAAAAATGATAAGCTGAGCCGTAACAAAATCATGGGCTGTGTGATCGGGTTTATTGGTGTCATTATCGTCAACTTTCATGCAGACTTGCTTACCTTTTCATTCTCTTTCACAGGAGAAGGATTTATCATTATGGCCGCTCTCGTTTTCTCGGTAACAGCTATTTACGCGAAGCGTTTAACTGCAACAATTGATGTTATGATGATCACCGGCGCTAGTCTTCTAGTTGGCGGATTGGTGCTGACTTTGCTCGGTCTGTCACTCGGAGGTCAAGTCACTCATTTTACATGGGAATCCACACTGAATCTGGTGTATCTGGCTTTGTTGTCATCCGTAGCCTTTTGCCTGTGGAATCTGCTTCTGAAGTACAACAAAGTAGGCAAAGTATCGGTTTATAATTTCTTGATTCCTATCTTTGGAGCTTTGTTATCCGCACTATTTCTGGGAGAAACGATCTGGGAACTGAAAAACCTTGTTGCGTTACTATTGGTATCTGTGGGAATTTATCTGGTCAACCGGGTAAACTCACTTCGAATGACAAAAAGCCGCTAATCAGCGGCTTTTTTCACCTTGTAAACAATACTAGATTAGTAAATTACAGTGTAATCAATCAAGTCTTCTTCTTCTTCATAATTGAACATAATACCATGTTTACCCCATTTATATATCATTTCGTATCCGCCAACGGCTTCATTGTAATATTCCGAAGACGGTTTTCCAAGCCACAACTTAATGTTATAAGGTGAAAGATATTGCTTTTCATTATAAAGTTCGATGTTGGATACGCGAGATTTGCTCTTCAATTCATGCAGATAGGAACCAAATCCGATACCAAAGTTTGCATATTTGTAAATAGCACCCCACTCCCCATTAGACTTGGATTTAGGTTTACCAAGCTTCTTTTGAACGGTTTGCAGAGTCACACCTGTTTTAATATCCGTTCTTCCTGGAAGCTGACCCTTGGAAGCAGCATCCTTGAGACCCTTCAAGTAAGCACGATCCCCAACACCCGAATTAGGCCAAGCTGCAATCTTTTGATTTCGAGTATCATCGAGACGCATCTGTAATTGGTTTGCATTCATTTTAAAGGTATTGAATTCGTAGATACCCTGTACATTATTATAATACCTGAATTGTACCCGACCATCTGACAAAGACCGAATTCCCTGATCCCTCATAGCAACAGTAGAGTCCCCACCGGTTTTGCCATCATTAAGCACATAACTCACGCGCTTCAACTCACCGGATTGAATCACAAACGTTTTAATCATATTCACATTCGATGAGCCCCACTCCGTGATCATTAACAGATCCGGGATACCAGACTCCTTACTGTTCACAACAAAATTCCAATTTTGACGTAAAATAATGGTATCCAGTTCCAAATTAACATGCTGCACCGTGCCGAATGCTTCTCCCGATTTGAGAAGTGCTGCACGATATGATCCTGTGTAAGTTACATCTCCTGCTTTATTATCTCCCCAGCTATCAAGTTCGGTTAAAGTACTCGCTTCCTCATCTTCAGCAAAAATATAAACCGTATATGCAGTCTGCTGTGCATCTCTTAATGTAAACGAAAGTCTACTTTGTTGCTTGAGTTGGTCGGCAGCAATTTGCTCTCCACTTGCTCCGGCCGTGCTTAAACCCAAGAACAAAGAACTTAGAACAGAGGCAACCAAAGTTAAGAGCATCAGAATTGCCCATTTCGTATGATGTTTCATATAAGTCATGATGTAAGCTCCTTTATGTATTTAATATATTTCTACAAACTTGAGTATTTCTTTTACGTTTAGATTTCTTATATTGGTATTTCTAATTGGATCTGAGTTAATTATTCTCTCTCTCGCGCTCTCCTTTCCGTTTTATTTGATCTGAAGGAAACATCTCCCTCTAGTTCCAATTGCCTAAACTATAATAACATACTTTCTCCCGCTAAAAAATGTAAATAACACGGAATACGTAGCCCACTCCTTACACTAGAAAACAAACAAGAAACCCTGCTGTTCTTCCTCAGCAGGGTTTGAAATAAATAATAGTACTTAAAACTTCCCAATATACAGCCGGTTTATAGGCAAGAGTACACTACATTACGCAAGCGGCGTTGCACATAATGCTCCTGACTGTTCAACAGGTGCTGCGCATACATCACCGTCAGTCCAGAATCCGGATCGATAATGGCCATACAGCCTGCCGCACCGGCCCATCCAAATTCGCCAACCGGACTCAGTGATCCACTGCCTGCTTTGGAGATATGTGTACGAACGCCGAGACCATAGCCGTAACCATACATATGATCCCATGAAAAGTCTAGTCGTGTCATGTCATTCAGATGATCAGCTCTCATGAGTTCGACGGAAGCCCGGGACAGAATTCGCACGCCTTCAGGACTTGTGCCAAATCCGGTCAGTGCATTAAGGAACTTGGCGTAATCGTTCACGGTGGATAACAATCCGGCACCGCCACTATCCAGTTCCGTACCTACACGGAAACCGTTGCCATCCATTCGTACCGCTTTATCTTGCTCCTCATCAAAAAGGTATTGAGGAATCAAACGAGACTGTTGCTGTTCGTTCAGATCAAAGGTCGTATCATGCATGCCGAGCGGTTTAATGATCTCATCTTGCAAATATGTGCCAAATCGTTTGCCACTTACAACCTCGACCAGCGCACCAAGCACATCATGACACATGCTATAATTCCAGTGTGTTCCTGGCTCAAACATCAGCGGTTCCTTCGCCACAGCTCTCGCAAACTCCCGTGTAGGCAGTGTACCGTGGGTACGTTCCACCGCTTCCTTGATACTTGGCGAATGGATATCATATGAAAAACCAGCAGTCATCGTAAATAGATCGCGTACTGTTATTGGTCTTTTCGCTTTCTCGTAATATACCTCGCCATTTGGAAGTGCCTTTTTCACCTGCATTTCTGCAAATTCGGGTAAATACTGAGAAATCGGGTCAAGTAAAAGGATATCTCCTTTCTCAACCAACTGCAACGCAGCCACACAAGTCATAATCTTGGTCATGGAGTAGAGATTAAAGATTGCGTTGTCGCGAATTGGCGTCTTCTCCTCCAGATTTTCGAATCCATTGCGATACTGGAAAACGGTTTCGTTTTGATGCATAATCAGCACTTCTGCCCATGGCACTCTCCATGAGGTTAAGCGATCAATTAATGAAGCAACAGGTGTAAAGTCCATATTTCCCCATCCTTATATGTAGAATTGTTTGGTCTGTGCCCTTCAAGAGCACTTAGCGAAATATACTTCTCTTCCGTTTAACATATACTACTATACGACCTTTTGAACCTGTTGACCAGTTTGATTAAATGTTAATTTCGTTAGGCCAGATTTTGCAATTCAAATGGCAAAAAGCCGATCCATAACTGGACCGGCTAATACACTTCATATCATATTTGCACGCTAATTTGGATAAGATCGTCTATTCTCAACCGATTTCATCCGATTCTGGTCATCCGTTACGTGATCCTGACTAAATTCCTGCCCTGCCTCCATCTCACCGTGACCGGATACGTTGCGGGAGAAATTGGTGAATTGTCTTTTGTGCTCGTCCTGTTCGTGCTTCTGTTTCAAAAGTTCCTGCGGGTCCTGCTTGGTCATCACACTGACCTCCTTTTTGTAATGTCATGTATTTCTTCACACTACTCAAGTTTTCCATTCAGAAGCCCTGCTTATGCAGGCAATCTAAGTCAATGCCCGGGAAAGGAGCTAACGCCGAAAATGAAACGTCTTCTCTTGTCTTATCCTTTGAGTGTGAACACGCCGGTATACAAAGATAATCCTCCAGTCGTGATACAGCAACAATCCAGTATCGCTCAAGGTGATCCTTACAACCAGTTTATTGTCTCAAGCCTTAATCATAATGGAACACATATTGATGCGCCATGGCACTTTAACCCTCAAGGAAAAAGGATCAGTGAGATTGCGATTGATGATTTTATTTTTACGCATCCGTTGGTGATTGATATTCCCAAAAGTGAAGATGAGTTGATCACCAAAGCTGATCTACAGCCTTTTGAACATCAGATCGCTGGTGCAGATCTGTTGCTTATTCGCACTGGTTTTGGCAAAATTCGCTCATCTGATCCTGAAAGATATGCTAACCATAACCCGGGTTTATCCGCCTCGGCAGCACAGTACCTGATGATTTTCAACTCTCTGCGTGCCATTGGTATCGATATGATATCCGCTGGTGCAGCGAATAATCCAGACGAAGCCGTTGCTTTTCACAAGATTATTTTGGGTAAAGGTCGGGTCGATGGCAAGTACATTCTCGTCATTGAAGATCTGAATCTGAATCAGGATCTCTCACACATAGCCAAGGTTTACGCGATACCACTGTACATTGAAGGTGTTGATAGCAGCTTTGCCACTGTTTTCACCGAAGATTAAAGCTCGCCAAGGGAAAGCCAAGAGTGAGGATGGTAAAGTCTATGAATGGCATTCAAGAACCGCAGTACCCTCGCAGTCGGGAAATTTCTGATTTCGTCAAAGGCTTTGAGACCACGTTTGTCTTTCAAGCCTGCTTCATATAGATAGCCGTTCCATCGGCCCACCCTGACGGTAGCGGAAGCTTTGTGGCAATCGGCTGTGAGGTTAGCAAATGAACTTCTGAAATACGGTACTGCTTGGCCAGCCTAAGTAGTACCGTATGGCGCTTTTCCAAAACAAACTCGCATTGCTGCCCATCGTCGGACCAGACCGCATCACCGAAGATCGCCTTATACTTGCTTACCCATTCTTCAAGATCTGGTACATCAATAACCAGTTTATGTATTCCAATCGCACCATTCCGATGTCTAAGCTCTTGTTCGCTACATGGGACCGCCGGGGTGTATGCGCTCATAAAAAATGGCAGGCGGAAATCTGCAGGTGTAGCTATCCACCATGTTTGCTTGCGCCCGTCTTGCAATGTCTTGCTCATATTTATTTTTTTGCCGATGGTTGCCCCGGCTTGTTTCATCTCCGCCAAGGTTGTCTCAACCAACTCGTGGGGCACAGAATCCAGCGCATAATCCGTTACTCCCTCTGTACTTCTGATGTAATGCATATATCGGCTAATTATAGACGGATGAAGGGGACGTATCAGTTGAAGCACAGCCAGAATAAGCTTATCCGGAGCTTTAATCGGCTTCGGATTGAACAACTCCAGAAAGGAGCCGTCGCGGAAATAAATAAGCGCATTATGTGCTGTCGCGGGGTCAGTGCGGTACGTAACGGTAAAGCCCCATTTCTCGTAATTCTTAACCATATGTTTCAGTTGCTTGGCTTTTAACAAAATATGTCCGATCGCAAATTTGTTCATGCATACGCGCCTCTTTTCTATTATTAATCTTTACCGCGGCGTGTCGGTCCTCTCTAAAATAGTGCGCCAGCCTGCACATAAGAATGGGACAAGTAAATTTATGTATTCATTCGCTTCCGCTCGGGTCATTTTGGATGTAACGATTTCGAGCAGCTGTTTATAATTTTGTTTGACCAGTAAGGCGATTACCCTTACCGGCAGGCTATTCTTTAACAAGCCGAGTTGAAGCATTTTGTCGATATAAGCTTGCGTGGAAGTGATATCCAGCTCAATCAAGGAGTTAATAAATCCCTCCATTGAGGAACCTGCCGAATGATTCAATAGTAAATCGAATACGTCAAAATTCTCATAAATGTAGTCTACGAATTGATGTGCTACTGTCTCTGAAGTCGTTAAATCTGTTATAAATTCTTTCGTGGTCAACAGTTCCAACTGGCGGCCTGCTATTTCCTCCAGCTTGCTCTGAATATGGTTGGCTGCCGGGCCTACGACTGCTTCAAATAAGATATCTTTGTTTGAAAAATAGCGGTAAATTGCCCCCGTGGTCATTCCTGCCCGCTGCGCAATGAAGCGCAAATTAGCAGCTGCGTAGCCCTTCTCCATAAATTCGGCTTTGGCGCATGCGAGCAACCTCTGTTCTGTCAATTCAGCTTTGCTGGTGCTCATCCTGAACAGCTCCTTTCACCTGTTCGTCCGCTTGATTGACTTATATGTAGTACCAAAAAATAAGAAAAAGCGCTGACAAGAGGGTTTCTCTTATCAACGCTTGTTCTTAGTGAATGTCTTTCTTCTTGAAATTGCCGCCCTTCACTTCGGCTACATCGTAGACAACAACAAAGGCTGTAGGGTCAATCTCGTTAATAATTTCTTTGATTTTACTCTCTTCCATCCGGTTGATGACACAGGTGATTTCCTTGAACTGCTCATTGGAGTACCCACCATACGCCTCGGTATACGTTGCTCCACGTCCGAGTCGATCACGAATCGTTTCCACCATGACTTCCGGTTGTGTCGTAATAATTTTGAATGTCTTCGAACCGCTCAAACCTTCTTCGACGATATGTATGACTTTAGAGGCAATGAAATAAGCGAGTCCTGACAAAATAGCGCCTTGCAAACCAAATACGGTCGAAACAACGATAAATACAAACATGTTCAGGAACAAAATCAGGTCACTCGTTCCGAACGGAAGCTTACGAGATAACAGTACGGCAAGCATATCAATCCCATCCAGCGCTCCGCCGTTACGCAGTGCTAGACCCATACCAAAACCGATGATGATACCGCCCACAACCGTAACCAACAGTGTATCACCTTTAATAATCGTAGGCACATGATGCATCAGACTGGCACTGATCGCAAGAGATGAAATACCAATGACGGAGTATAGTGCAAAACTTTTACCAATCTGCTTGTAACCGAGCCATACAAACGGTATGTTCAACAATCCAATTAATAATCCGAGTGGCAAGCCGAACAAATTAGAGCCGACGATACTGAGACCGGTTACGCCACCA
This sequence comes from Paenibacillus sp. RRE4, assembly GCF_031844205.1. Taxonomy (NCBI): domain Bacteria; kingdom Bacillati; phylum Bacillota; class Bacilli; order Caryophanales; family Paenibacillaceae; genus Paenibacillus; species Paenibacillus sp. RRE4. Next base: position 2,040,225 of record NZ_JAUZUT010000001.1, on the reverse strand, counting down.
TCGGATACCTGGTTTGGAATCAATATGGCCTCCAGACCATAGGCCGTGATGAATCCCCCGATAATGATGAGTAGCACTTTGGAAAGGATTTTGAGCTGGTTCGACTTGTGTGGTTTGTGTTGATGCATTCCATTTCCCCCTTCATACTTAATAAACGATAAACACGATAAATTTTAACAAACATAAAAAATAGTCTATAACAAAAATCACACATTTGGCAATAGAAGGACAATGCAACGACAGTTCAGTCTGCCGATCACAACCAATCTCTGTTACATTATTTCCCGATGAAGGATCGATATGCCGTAATTTTAAGTTCAAGCATTTCATTCGCCGCATGAAGGGTATTCATCTGATCTTCAACGGCTTTTTTATGGTTCTCTAACAGCTTCAAGCGTTCGGGTGCCGTATGCTCACCTTCTTGAAATAAAGAAGCATACTGTTTGATAATCGCAATCGGCATTTGCGTTTCTTTTAGTTTGATGACAAACTGCAACCATTTAAGATGGGACTCATTGTAACGCCTGTCCCCGCTGGAGTCACGCAAAGGGATTATAATTTGTTCCTTCTCATAATAACGCAACGTATGTGCACTGATGCCCAGCATCTCGGCCACTTCTCCGATCGTATGCATGCTTGTTTTCACCTCCTCTTTCAGATGGCTTGACTTAGAGTAAACTCTAATCAGTATAATCAATTCGTGGTCATCCCACAATATAAATTGAATAGGGCGTGTCTGAAAACGCTGAAGAAAGCAGATTTTGCCGAATTTTCGTTCCAAGCAAGGAAGTTTCCCGCAGGCGTGCCGGGGCACGTCAAGGGGAAGTGACGTAGCATGGGGCGAAAAGGGGGTAAAAGATGCACTTCAGTAGGTTTCAAGACACGCCCTAGATCTCAGGAGGATTTCACATGAAATATACCGTTATTACCGGCGCCAGCTCAGGTATCGGATATGAAGCCGCTTTAGCTTTTGCAACCAGAGGCAAACATCTCATTTTAGCAGCCCGCAGAACAGAAGCCTTGGATACGTTGAAAAATAAAATTGCCGAAATCAACCCGGAACTCGATGTTGTTGTTCGTACAGTGGATTTGTCCATTGCCGCAGATGTACATGCTTTCTATGACAGCTTGAAAGGTTACTCCATTGAAACATGGATTAACAACGCAGGCTTTGGTAACTTTGCTTCAGTCGGTGAACAGCATCTACCCAAAATTGAGCAAATGCTTCATCTGAACATTGAAGCACTAACGATTCTCTCGACTCTGTATGTTCGGGATTATGCCAATACTCCGGGCACGCAGATCATCAACATCTCTTCAGGAGGCGGCTACACCATCGTTCCGGATGCGGTAACCTATTGCGCTACCAAGTTTTATGTCAGTGCCTTCACCGAAGGCTTGGCACAAGAACTTCAGAGCAAAGGCGCTCCAATGCAAGCCAAAGTACTCGCACCTGCGGCCACAGAGACCGAGTTCGCCGAGCGTGCCTTTGATCTGGATCAGTTCCAATATGAAGGCCGCGTGCCCAAGTTCCACACAGCCGAGCAAATGGCAGGATTTTTACTCGATCTGTATGACAGCAAACATGTCGTAGGTATCGTGAATGGGCTCACGTATGAATTCGAACTGAAAGACCCGATCTTCCCCTACGCTACAAGAGCTGCGACCAAACCTGTCGATTCAAACAAATAAAAGGAGTAGCCAAAAAAGGCTGTCCCCTGGTCACACGAACTCCGTGACCTTGGACAGCCTTTTGACTTATACTGCACTATTATTGCTCTCTATTGTAATATCTCTCTATTGATCGGATATATAATAAAGTATCAAGCCAGGCGCATTTTGAAATCCTGATATCCGAATTCACGTACAACTTCGCAATCGCCATCTTTGCGTTTCACAGCTATTGCTGGCAAAGGCATGCCGTTAAACGTATTGGTTTTGACCATAGAGTATATGGCCATGTCTTCAAATACGAGACGATCGCCTTCTTTCAAAGGCTCATCGAAGGAGTAGTCGCCTATCACGTCACCAGACAGACACGTTTGGCCACCCAGACGATACAAGTGCGCTTTCTCCCCTGCTTCTCCTGATCCGATCAATGGCGGACGATACGGCATCTCCAGAACATCTGGCATATGACAGGTTGCGGAAGTGTCCAGAATGGCAATATCCATGCCGTTTTTGTGGAAGTCCAGTACGGAAGTCACCAGATAACCTGCGTTGAGAGCAACCGCCTCTCCCGGCTCCAGATAGACTTCCAGACCATACTCATCTTGCATCCGTTTAATGCAAGCTTCCAGTCTTGGAATGTCGTAATCTTCGCGGGTAATATGGTGTCCCCCGCCGAAGTTAATCCATTCCATCTGCGGCAACCACTGTCCGAACTTCTCAACAACTGCATTCAGCGTTGTTTCGAGATCGTCCGAGTTTTGCTGGCACAGCGTGTGGAAGTGCAGTCCAGATACCCCTTCAAGCAACGCTGCACGGAAATCCTCCTGCTTCGCGCCGAAACGTGAACCTGGAGAACACGGATCGTAGATCTCGTGTCCTTCCTGCGTGGAGCATTCCGGATTCACACGCAAACCGACCTTACAGCCTGCTTGCAATGCTTTATCCTTGAATTTTGCCAGTTGTGAAAAGGAATTAAAAATGATGTGATCACAGATCGATACAATCTCATCCATCTCTTCCTCACGAAAAGCCGGAGCAAAGACATGATTCTCTTTGCCCATCTCTTCGTGACCGAGACGCGCTTCATACAAACCGCTCGCAGTCGCACCGCTCAGGTATTCTCCAATGAGAGGATACATCGCCGTCATAGAGAACGCCTTCTGAGCGAGTACGATCTTCGCTCCTGTACGTTGCATTACACCGTTCAGGATTTTCAAGTTTTTCTCAATAAGGGCTTCGTCAACAACAAAACAGGGTGTCGGTAATTGCTCGAACCGCATGTTAGCGAACAAGCTCCGATTCTTTGGCTTTGGACTCTTCTGGCAGCTCATCCACGAGAACCGGATTGAAGTCTTCTACCCAAGGAAGTCCCCATTTGTTCAGTTCTTCCATGAATGGATCCGGGTTGAACTCTTCCACGTTGTAAACGCCTGGTTTGTTCCACTTGCCTGTCATTACCATAGCTGCACCGATCATTGCCGGAACACCAGTTGTGTAAGAGATCGCTTGGGAACCAACTTCTTTATAGCACTCTTGGTGGTCACAGATGTTGTATACATAATATGTTTTGTCTTGACCGTCTTTTTTACCTTTGAAGATACAACCGATGTTCGTTTTACCTACTGTACGAGGTCCGAGTGATGCAGGGTCAGGCAGTACAGCTTTCAGGAACTGCAAAGGAATGATTTGTTTTCCTTCGAACTCGATCGGCTCGATGGAAGTCATGCCTACGTTTTCCAGAGCTTTCAGGTGAGTCAGATAGCTTTGACCAAATGTCATGAAGAAACGGATGCGTTTCAAGCCAGGGATGTTTTTCGCCAAGGACTCCAGTTCTTCATGGTACAACAGGTACATATCTTTTTCGCCAACTTCTTTGAAGTCGTACACACGTTTGATTTCCATCGGTTTAGTTTCGATCCATTCACCATTCTCCCAGTATCTGCCTTTCGCAGAAACTTCACGAATGTTGATCTCAGGGTTAAAGTTGGTAGCAAATGGGTAACCATGGTCGCCGCCATTGCAGTCCAGAATATCGATATATTCAATTTCGTCAAAATAGTGTTTCAATGCGTATGCAGAGAATACGCCAGTTACGCCCGGGTCAAATCCGCTACCCAGCAGTGCAGTGATGCCTGCTTTTTCGAAACGCTCTTTGTAATCCCATTGCCAGCTGTATTCGAATTTCGCCGTATCTTCCGGCTCATAGTTTGCTGTATCCATGTAGTTTGTTTTCGTAGCCAAGCAAGCATCCATGATCGTCAGATCCTGGTATGGCAGTGCCAAGTTCATTACGATATCCGGTTGGAACTCGTTGATCAATGCAATCAGCTCATCTACATTGTCCGCGTCCACTTGAGCTGTTGTAATTTTTGTTTTACCTCCGTCCAATTTTGCTTTCAGATCATCACATTTGGATTTGGTACGGCTTGCGATACAGATTTCTTCAAAAACCTCGCTGTTTTGAACGCATTTGTGTACTGCTACAGAAGCCACGCCGCCGGCGCCGATGATTAGTGCTTTTCCCATTTTCTCATTCTCCTATCCCCATAATTAGGATTTTTTAGTTTTTGTTTTTTTTCGTAAAATTCCAAGACGTTCGCAGTTGTATTGTTTCATTATGCAACGTCCACCCGCTCCTGATACAATAAAAAAAGCAAGGTGAAAAATGTCGCACTTTTGCGCACACCATCACACTTGCTTGTCGATATACATCATAAAAAAGACGTGAAGACTCCTTGACCAAAAAAGTCCATAAGAACCCCTTCAGCGGAAAGCTTCTTCATGTATATCAATATTGGATCAGAGTCTATATAGCAAATAATTCGCCTTTACCACTCTTATTGACCGTTTCACAAGTTGATGTGCAGATGCACTGGTTGTAAAGTAACCAACTTATAAAATTTGAGCTTTGAACTCAATCAATAAGGCAACAGAAGTTGCCAATCGGCATTTGACCCGGCTGTCCGTATGGCCTTAACTCCTCGGTAGAAGTGGTCAAAAATTATCTGCTGGAAAGCTCTAATTCATATTGATAAATCAACTTTCCAAAATCACAGGTATTACACTATCAGACGTTTCCCGAAAAATCAAGGGATATTTTAAAATTTATTTTTTATTTTTATTAGATCAGGAATCAACAGGTCGTCATAACCTCTAAAGTCATCTTTAGCTTTCTCCACTTGAGATCAAACGTTTCTGCATAAATATGCCCCCTCATTTATTCAAGTCCACTTCTCACGTAATTATAGATAAAGCAATGACTCTTATATTTTCACTTTAACCTCTATCCTTCCGTATTGATTTAATCGATATATTCTCCTAATGAAGCCATACTTTTTCGAAAAAATGTTTTTCCATTTGTCTATATAGTTCTCAGACAGCGATTTAAGAATAATTCAAACCATTTACGGGGATGTAATCCAAAGAGTAGCAATGCTTGCACTGTGTCTATAAAGTACAAATTTAAAATTGAAATAAGGTGCATATTAATAAACTATTATTGGATATTCATTCACGCCAAAATTTTGCACAATGAGTAAATTTGCACATTGAGCAAATTGTGTTATGATTATTTTCACAAATGAGATACTTAGATATTATCCTTTAATCCATCTTAAGGAGGTGAACGCATAGGCGGTATAACATTATGAAACGAACGTTGCGACACTTAAAAAAAGAAGCCACGGAGAAAGCACTTGCCGGAGTTGCTTTTAACCTGACGCTGGAGCATGGACTCGACGGCTTTACGGTAGAGGATATCGTGCAACAGGTCGGATGCTCGCGGAGAACATTTGCCAACTACTTTACATGCAAGGAAGAAGCTGTTGCGCTTGGAGCTCTGTCTGTGCCAAATACAGCCGAGCTTGAACATCTGATTACAGAGATTCCGGATCATGCCTCCCTGCTGGAAATTATGTATGAACTGGTTAAAATGCAACTCACGTCCGAATTAATCGGCAGACTGCATCAACTTGTCATCTTGTCCCGAACCTATCCCGTGCTTGAACCTCACTATTTGGCTGCGATGCACAGACTGCAAACTCAGGCGCAGGAAACCCTGCTCGACCTGTCGAACGGCCAAAACGACGAAATCTACACATACCTTCTGATCAGCGCGATTTATGGCACCGTGTTGCCCTTGATTGAAGGAAGACTTAATGTGCTGTTGCCTGGTAAGCAAATTCCCGCAGGCTCAGAATCAGATGCAGTCCCGTTTGAGCAGTTTATGGAAACGGTGTTTGATCATTTGCGAAAAGGATTTTAAGCCCCTTCTTTTATCGTCTTTTAATCATAATCCACCATTAGAATTGTCATACTTATAATAGAAGGAGTGTAAAAAAGAGAAATGTCTACCTTATTATATAAAATAGGAAAAACCGCTTTTCGCAAGCCCGGATATTTCATCATTGGCTGGGTGATCATTCTGGGGATCGTCATCTCCATGATCAGCATCAATGGCGTGCACATCAGCTCGGAAATGAAAATTGAAGGAACAGAATCACAGAAAGTTTTGGATCAGCTTGCAAAAGAACTGCCTGCCGCCTCCGGCGGTCAAGGAAGCGTTGTGTTCAAAGCGCCGGACAACGAGCGGCTGGATACACCTGAACGTACAGCTGCCATTATGAAAGGTGTCAGCGAAGTATACGGGCTGGATAAAGTGATTAATCCAGTCGACTATGCAGCTGCGCAAGCGAATAGCTCAGGGGCATCTGCGGACGCGGCTCAAGCGATGAACATGGCCCAGTCGGCTACAGCCTCGCCGCCTCCATACGGACCATTCATGGTGAACAACGTTCCCGTGCCAGGATTGTTAATCTCATCGGATGGTAGCACAGCACTGTTTCAGTTCCAATTCACGATTGAACAGTCTGCTATTACGCAAGATGTGTTTGATTCTGTTATTCAATCCGTCATGAAGGTTGAACAAGGAACACAGATTAAGGTATTGCCTGGTGAAACGCTTAAATCGGTGTCCATTGGGGTTGGTTCTGCTGAAATCGTAGGACTGGTTATCGCGGTAATCGTACTGCTTATTACCCTTGGTTCCGTTGTTGCAGCTGGCTTACCACTAATCACAGCCCTTCTTGGTGTCGCTATTGGGGTTGGGGGAGCATTCTCGATCTCCAAATTTGTTGATATGCCAAGTGTGACATCCGTTTTGGCTCTAATGGTAGGTTTGGCTGTCGGCATCGACTATGCACTTTTCATCGTCAACCGTCAGCGCCGGATGATTATTGATCAACGCCTGAGTGCACAAGAAGCTACAGCACGAGCAATTGGTACATCAGGCAGTGCTGTATTTTTTGCCGGATTAACCGTCATTATTGCCCTTTGCGGTATGCTCGTCATTGGACTGACTTTCTTGTCCACAATGGCACTCGTCGCAGCTGCCACGGTACTGATCAACGTATTCGTTGCATTAACCCTGCTACCAGCCTTGCTTGGTCTGGTTGGTGAACGAATCTGCTCGAAGAAAGCCCGTGCGAAGGCTACCAACTCATCAGAGGCGTCAAGTCATGGCGTGGCCAACAGATGGGTCAAATTTGTCATTAAACATCGCTGGGCAACTGTTATTGCGATTATTCTTGTTCTTGGTTTTGCTGCTACTCCGATTACAAAAATGGAAATGGGCATCCCGGGAGCTTCCTCAGCGAATCTGGATACGGATGCAAGACAGAGCTATGATGCCATTTCGAAAGGTTTCGGGGAAGGCTTTAACGGGCCGCTAATCCTGGTAGCTGAACCACGTAATGCCTCTGCCAAAATGACACCAGAGCTTATGGGTGGACTCGCTATGGAGTTGCAGGGTCAGAATAACGTGGCTCAAGTCTCACCTTTAGGGATGACGGAGGATTTGGCTATTTTCAGTCTGATTCCCAAGACAGGTCCTAACGATCAATTGACTAAGACGTTAGTTAACGACCTGCGGTCAGCAGACTCTAATATGGCTAAGACCTATGACGTCAAACTTGGCGTAACCGGACTTACCGCCGTAAACATTGATATGTCCGCCAAGCTGGCTCAGGTTTTCCCGATCTATGTAGGTATCATCATTCTACTTTCATTGATTATCTTGCTGCTCGTGTTCCGTTCGATCATCGTTCCGATCAAAGCAACGATTGGTTTCCTGCTTAGCATTCTAGCCACATTCGGTATGACAACCGCAGTGTTCCAATGGGGCTGGTTGCACTCCCTCTTTGGTTTCGATACAGGCGGCCCGTTGCTCAGCTTCATGCCTATAATCGTAACCGGGATTCTCTACGGTCTTGCCATGGATTATCAGGTATTCTTGGTTAGCTCGATGCGCGAATCCTATGTTCATGGTCACCGTGGAACGGAATCCGTTATACATGGTTATAATCAGGTTAGTCGTGTCGTTGTTGCCGCTGCGGTTATCATGGTTTCCGTATTCGCTGGTTTTATCTTTACTGATGATGTCATGATTAAACAGATCGGTTTCACACTCGCGGTAGGTATTTTAATTGATGCTTTTATCATTCGCATGGCTCTGGTTCCGGCCATTATGGCGATGTTTGGCGATAAAGCTTGGTCTCTTCCGAAGTGGCTGGATCGCATCCTGCCTAATCTCGATGTGGAAGGTGAAAAGCTGATTGCTTCCCTCAATGCCCAAAATGACGAAGTGAAACCCATCTCGGATTCCAAGTCATAAAGGCTCTTGAATAACGTTCTTCAACAAAAGACCCCCTCGGTTCGTGAGGAGGTCTTTTCATTTACATTTACATTGTATTTATATTAACCTTATGCTCTACATACACCATCCCCCAAACACATGCTATAGCATGTATGTATTATAAATACCTCTAACGTCCTGTTTTGAATTGACTTAATTCTCTCGCACATTCAAGTACAGCTTCTCTAATATTGCCTTTAATTGCTCCAGTTCCTCAGGCTCTATCCCTCGCGTAACATAATTATGAGCGTCCTTGACGGTTAACAACAATCGCTGTTTTATTTCTTCACCCTTGGGAGACAAATATAAGTGGTGTGAACGTTTATCTTGATCATTAACGATACGTCGAACCATTCCTTTACGCTCTAGTGAATGGATCATTCGAACGACAGTCGTTTGATCCCGATCGATAGCCTCTGCCAACTCTTTTTGAGTCGTAGCTTTATCGAAATCCATATAAGAAATAATACTCCATTGTTCAGGTGTGACCTCGTAAGGTTTCAATTGTTTGATAAAATAATTCGTAAGCTTGAGATCCGTCCGGTGAATTAAAAAACCAGTTACATTGTATAAGTCCATTGTTGTACCCTCATTCATCATTTTGTTACACCAATTATAGGTGATATGAATGGTTCTTACAAATGACTCTGGCCAAAGTAACTCGTTTACGCCTTCTCCTTATTCGGCACTTAGAAGAAATAATACAGTGATACAATCAAGCTGAGTACAAACAGAACAATGGCAGGAATGGCTTTTTGTATGGGATCTTTAGCTAAAACAATCAAAGTAAAGGCTCCAGCAAGCATTGTCCCCCCCAGTAGCAAACCTGCCCAAAATGCAACGCCAGGTACCCATATGCCAGCAAGCATACCCATAGCTCCAACAATCTCAAAAGATCCGGTCAAAACATTGAAAAATGAGGGCAATCCAAAACGTTTGAATTCATCGGCCATCTTCCCCGAAATAATTTTGCTTCCTGTGAACAGAAAAAAGACACCTAACAGAACCTGTAAAACCGTAATAAAAATGAACATAGCTATCCTTCTTTCTTTGAGTTATACATATAGATCGCAAATCAATTACATGCTAAAACATGTATCTGATCTGTAACTTTGCTAATGAAAAAGGTTATTTAGTTACACTGACAGCTCTCAAGTTTAACAACAACCATCAATCCAATTCGCATTCTATATGCTATAGCATATATTTTGTTTTAAATTTAATCTCATGTCAACCCTGGAGTATAACTTTATTAAAATGCAACCATTCATACGCTATCTCGAATAAAAAAAGATCACTTTCAAGTGTATGCTCTAACCTACACTCGAAAGTGATTTTTGTGTTCAACCTTTCATATCAATCGAACTAGAATCAAGCCGTAATGTCCTGCACAGGACTCTTAAATCGTGCTGAAGTGCATGCTCTGACGAAAACTGCAAATAACTGCCGACTGTATCCGTCAACGGCATAACTATACTCCGGATGCCACTGAACTGCGAGTACAAACGAATTGCCCGGCATGATGACAGATTCAACTAATCCATCCTCCGCAATGGCAACAGCCACTAATTGATCGGATAACGTTTTGATGCCCTGATGGTGATAGCTGTTAACCTGAATCCGATCCGTCTGCAAGATATCATGAAGCAGATTATCTTTTTCAATATGTACGGAATGTACGAGATTGGTGTATGGAGGTTTTTGCTGGTGAATAATCTTCCGTTCTACATCCATATCTGTCGGGATATCCTGATATAACGTTCCGCCTAAAATCACGTTAAACAGCTGTAATCCGCGGCAGATGCCAAAGGCTGGTTTACCGATTGCAATCACTTTTTTAAACAGAAAAACCTCCATCCGATCCCGCTCCATACACAACTCACCACAGACGCTCTCTATCCGCTCATCATAAAGCTCCGGATTAACATCATGGCCGCCGGTAAACAGGAATCCGTCAAAGACGTTCGCCAGCGTTGTGATCATGTCCTCGTCTGTCGTTAATGGCAGCATGACCGGTATACCTCCTGAATCTTCAATGGCCTTCATATAGTCAGGAAGCATCCAGTAACTTTTTTTGTCCGTGTCGTATAAGGGCAGTACCCCTATCATCGGTTTGTTCATCTCAAGCCACCTCCTGTTTTATATTGGATTCAACGCTCATTCGTTGTTTATGTCTTACCGGGATTTACATTCAGGTTTGTTTCATTTTATCAGAGTTTCCGCTTTACTACATGCACAAAACCTTGCATTTCCCTACCTGTTACATCCTCTGTTAGCATGAGAAAAAATAGATTTCAACGCAAAAAAAGCCGCTAGATGCAGCGGCTTTCCTTCGACGTCTTAGAGTGTAAATCGTTGAACCAGCTGTTGAATATTGTCAACCGTTTTAAATAAATTCACAGTTGAGGCAGAGATTCACACTATGGAAAAGGTGAACTTATACACTTTTTAAATGATACAAGTTTTCAGGCAATGCCTGCACGAAAGGCGACCAGTCTTTCGCCGTATAGAGGTGCAACCGATGCATAGCACGGGTACAAGCTGTGTATAGAAGTTTGCGATCATACTCCTCTCCATATTTGCCGGATGAAGCATCATGCACAAGCACTGCATCGAATTCCACACCTTTGGCAAGGTACACGGGAATGACCATCACGCCCTTTTCAAACTGCTCCGTGTCTTTCGTGATCAGCTTTAGTCCCTCTACGCCGGTCTCTCTTAAACGTTCATATGCAAGGTGACTCTCTGCCGCGGTCTTGGTTATGATGGCAATCGAACGAAAACCCTCTGTTTGAAGCGCCTCAATGTCAGATCGGATGAACTCGTCACGCTGATTCTCTCCTGCCTCTACCCGGATTAATGCGGGTTTGTGATCGCTTCTGTCAAAAGCAACAATTTCTTCGCCGCCGGGCAGCATAGCTCTTGTGAATTCTACAATCTCACGTGTTGAACGATAACTTTGCAACAGCCGGATAAGTCTCGTTTCCTTCTCACCATACAACCCGGATAGTGGGGAATCCGCAGCGGCAAGCTCCGTAGCCTGCATATAGATTGCTTGCCCGAAATCGCCTAGTACCGTCATGCGGGCACGGGGAAACAGCTTTTTGATATATTCGTATTGAAATGCCGAATAATCCTGCCCCTCATCCACAAATACATAACGGATATCCGTATTGATACGCACACCTTCAATAATTTCTTTGACATATAGATACGGAGTAGCATCTTCATGGAAGAGCTTGTTCTGACGCAACATGTCTTTGGTTTGTTTGCAGATTTCATCCCACTGAGTTGGAACTGCTGCTCCATACGTACGTTCTTGATAGGCTGCGGCATCTACAAATAGTTGTTCATACGCTGACTGAACATTGACGAACTTGAACTTTCGTACTCGTTGCCTTAACGGCTTGAACGTCTGTTTCACTATTTTTCGCCGGAGCAATTCTTCTTCTCGTTCCAGAAAATCAAACGAGCCTTCATCCAGGTCAGGGCGCTTGCCAGCATTTTCCCGGGCTGCATACTGCTCAGCCACTTCGAATACAGGCTTTTCCTTATGCAGCTTACCATACGCATCTGCGTAATCGTCGATATCGAGATAATTCAACTCTTCCTCCACCCAGTCCGCTTGCCGTTCCTGCTGCTCTAGAACTGTCAGTTGTTTTAGTAACCATTCCTGCAATAACAATATCCGACTGGGTAACGAAAGATGGACATCGTACGTAGAGAATTGTGCCTTCATCTGAGCCGAAGTAATAAACTCCCGTTCACGGAACCCGATGCTGATAAAGTTTAATCCTTCACGTCCAAGCCATTCCCCATAGTTCTTCAAAGCTTTCATAAATTCCGCGGATGCTTTATAGCGAATGCCTTCCATACGAGCGGCGTAACTTGGTTCCCCATCGGCAGTAAGCACATACTCCATCTGGTCAAGGGGATCTTCCGGACGCAGACTAGATCCTAGCCAGTAATTCACATATTCCTGAAACGTCGTCTGTTGAATATTTTCTTCACCCAGCTCAGGCAATACGGTCGAGATATAACTGGCAAACATCGGATTTGGCGAAAAAAGAACCATCTGATCTGCCTTGATCGTCTGGCGATGTTTATATAATAGATAGGCCACTCGCTGAAGCGCAGCGGATGTCTTGCCGCTACCTGCGGCGCCCTGCACAATCAGCATTCGGCTACGATCATCACGGATTATGGCATTCTGCTCCTTTTGAATCGTTGCCACGATGCTTTTCATCTGAGAATTGGCTCCTTTGGAGAGTACCTCCTGAAGCAGTGCGTCTCCAATCGTCTCACTGGCATCAAACATGCCAAGTAGCTGGCCATCCTGAATCTGAAACTGACGTTTCAACTCCACGGTGCCTTCGATTCGTCCCATTGGTGTTTCGTAATCTGCCGGACCAGAGGCATGATCATAATAAAGACTTGCGATCGGAGTACGCCAATCATAGATTAGAAAATTCAAGCCTTCTTTATCCGTGAAAGAGGACACACCGATGTAAATCGTCTCTGCAAAGCCAAGATCCTTTTCCTTGAAATCAATGCGTCCGAAGTAAGGTAAGGGCAACAAACGGTTCACATTTTTCCACTGTTGCACCAATAACTTATGTCCACGTTCTCGCTCAGCCAGTACTCTCGCTTGCTGATTAATGGTATAAAAGGCTTCTTCAAAATCCGTGTATGATCCGGTATTAATCGTGACTTCTTCCCAGAAACGTTTGCGAATCTCCGTGGCCTGATCGGCAAGCCCTTCAACTTGGGGTTCAAGTTCGTCAAGTCTCGCCTGCAGTTCATTTCGCACGTGAGCCAATCTTTCTTTTTCCAATTGCCACTCGTTCGTTTCTGTCATATAAGTTAACCACACTCCTCAACCCATTTTTTGGAATGAAAAAACGCGTTGACAAATCGTAGAATTCGATGTAAAATTAATTTAGGGTAAAAAATGATACATCATTTAAATATTTTAACGAAATGTCAACTGCGCTCATGATTATATCACAGCGCATTTTTGCGTTCAATCTTTTTCTATGCTCATGAAACTTCTTTCTTTCAAAGGACCAACATTTCATTTTATAAAACTACTTATAAAACTTTACTTACCTTTTAGCCTCTTGGTCTGTTCCAAGGGGCTTTATTTCATTTGATGCTCTACTCAACGTTTCTATACGTAAAGGAGTGCTACTCCCCATTTTGATCGGATCAGGCAAACTTTTGATTGAAATGCACTACAGTTTCATTATAGATTCATGACATAATAGAACAGAAAGTAGCCATCCTATTAAATATGTGAAATACGTGGCAATTTTGAGTAGAAAGGACATGTGATTACGATGGAATACGTTAAACTTGGCAATACAGGGCTCGATGTCTCGCGCTTTTGTCTCGGTTGTATGGGGTTCGGGGACGCCAGTAAATGGGTTCACGAGTGGGTGCTGAACGAAGAAGACTCCCGATCCGTGATTCGTAAGGCACTGGATCTTGGTATTAATTTTTTTGATACGGCCAATATCTACTCACTCGGCACAAGTGAAGAATATTTAGGACGGGCTTTGAAAGACTACGCAGACCGTGATCAGGTCGTGATTGCGACCAAGGTTCATGGACGAATGCATGAAGGTCCCAACGGCTCCGGGTTGTCCAGAAAAGCCATTTTAAGTGAAATCGACAAAAGTCTGAAACGTCTCGAAACGGATTATGTGGATCTATATATCATTCATCGCTGGGACTATAACACGCCTATTGAAGAAACCATGGAAGCACTCCATGATGTGGTGAAGTCCGGGAAAGCCAGATATATTGGTGCTTCCGCCATGTTCGCATGGCAGTTCCAGAAAGCGTTATATACAGCGGAGAAAAACGGCTGGACCAAATTTGTTTCCATGCAGAACCATTTGAACCTGATTTACCGTGAAGAGGAACGGGAGATGCTCCCTCTGTGCAAAGAGGAAAAAATCGGCGTCACGCCATACAGCCCACTCGCATCCGGCAGGTTGACAAGAGATTGGTCGGTGACGACCCATCGCTCTGAAACGGATATGATTCAGAAATCAAAGTACAATGCCACCAGTGACGCGGATCGCATCGTTGTCGAACGGGTGGCGGCTATTGCCGAGAAGTATGATGTGCCTCGTACACACATAGCGCTGGCATGGCTGTTACAGAAAGAGACCGTGACTGCTCCGATTATCGGCGCAACCAAACATTCACATCTCGATGTTGCCCTGGGCGCACTGTCTGTGAAGCTTACTTCAGAGGATGTCGCTTTTCTGGAAGAGCCTTATGTTCCGCATCCTGTCGTGGGTGCTCAGTAAACAACCTTCAAGGAGCACAACAAAACATATTTATGATCCGTCAACGATATGGTCGTAAGGTTTACGGTTTTCAAAATGTTATGGTAACAACAATAGCCCCTCCTTTCCTTTGCGGAAATAGGGGCTATTTGCTAATACATCATTTTTATTTTATTCATAGGTGAAGGCGTTAACTAAACTCTCTTCCCCTCTGCTCTGTTAAATAGTGCTTGCATCAATTACAAAGCGATATTTTACATCTGAAGCGAGCACACGTTTATAAGCTTCATCAATCTGATCTGCCGAAATAACCTCAATGCTCGGGACGATATCATGCTCAGCGCAGAAATCAAGCATTTCTTGTGTCTCACGTATGCCGCCAATCATGGAACCTGCGAATGAGCGGCGATGTCCGATTAGCGAGAATGCATTGACGGGGAGTGGATCAGGCGGAGCCCCTACATTAACGAGTGTGCCGTCCAACTTGAGCAGCGAGAAATAAGCATTGATATCAATGCTGGCACTTACTGTATTAATGATCAGGTCTAATGAGCCTGCCAGCTTTTCAAATGTTTCCGAATCGCTCGTTGCGTAGTAGTGGTCTGCCCCAAACTGCAATCCGTCTTGCTTTTTACTCAGCGTTTGGGAGAGGACCGTAACCTCAGCTCCCATCGCATGTGCGATTTTAACCGCCATATGACCGAGGCCACCCATCCCTACGACTGCGACCTTCTTACCCGGACCAGCGCCCCAGTGATGCAACGGAGAATAGGTGGTAATGCCGGCGCATAGCAGCGGTGCGGCAGCATCCAGCTCAATATTGTCAGGAATGCGCACTACAAAATTCTCGGTTACCACGATATGTGTGGAATAACCGCCTTGGGTCGGCTCACCGTATTTGTCTACTCCTGCATACGTTGGAATATTACCTTTCAGGCAGTACTGCTCTTCTCCTTTACGGCAATTCTCACATTCGCCGCAAGAGTCGACCATACATCCAACGCCTACGCGGTCGCCTACTTTATATTTCGTTACACCACTGCCTACTTCAGTCACAATCCCGGCAATTTCGTGGCCCGGTACGAGCGGATAATTGACAGGTCCCCACTCCCCATGGGCTGTATGAATATCCGAGTGGCAGATACCGGCAAACTTAATCTCAATTAATACATCCGTGGTATCCAGATCACGGCGGTTAATTTCTGCGGAACGGAAGGGTTGATCGGGTCCATCCACGGCTCTGGCTTTAGCTGTAATCAATAGTATAACCTCCTTATGATTTTGGAATCCTCTCTATCTTACGCCCTATAGTTAACTCTAGGTCAAATGTTTTGCTCTACTTTTTTTAAAAAAATTGCTCGTTTTGACATCACTCCTGACCGCATGATAGAATTCACTCGCATCAACGAAAGCCCTGTACCATACATGGTTTAATCTCGATCTGATCTAGAATGGAAAGGAACAACTCGATATGACATATTCCATAAGTGAAGTCGCTAAAAAATTGGATCTGACTGTGTATACATTGCGCTATTATGACAAAGAGGGACTCATGCCCTTCGTCGAACGTAATTCGACCGGAACGAGACAATTCAAGGACTCCGATATTGATTTTCTGAAAATAATCCAATGTCTGAAAGCTACCGGAATGCCAATCAAGGATATCCGGGAATTCATAGCCTGGTGCTCGGAGGGTGATGCAACCTTGCATCAGAGGTATGACATGTTTACCGAGCGCAAAGCCAGCGTTGAGGCTCAAATGGAAGAACTCCGGAGAACAATGGAGGTTATTGAGCATAAACGCAGTTATTATCAGCAGGCCATCGAAGCTGGAACGGAGAATATTCACAAAATCGCATTGGCTCCTAACCCTCAGCATATAGCAAGCTCCTAGAGTAATGCAGGATATTAAATGATTGGGAGGGGCCTACTGATTTTCCCTCCAACATTATCTCGCTTCACGCAAAGAGGCTCCTACCTAAACGGTCGGAGCCTCTTTTTTCCTTCGGTCTATTTGTTATAAATGAAATCTACTTGCTGAAACTACTTGGATGCTGAAAGTAAGCTATCCGTAATAAATTTAAGCTGTCCTTCCAACGATACCGGGTCGTTATAGGTATCTGACGATGGATCTAGCTGAAATACATGATTGGCTTTGACAGCGGGGAGGTTCTTCCATAGCTTATTTTCGTAAATCTTTTTGGAATCACTCGTGTCCCCGGACCACGGGCTGGTGAAAATAATATCCCCTGCATAATCCGGCAGCACTTCTATCGAGATGGAAGCCCAGCCTGTGCCGCTGTCAATCGCTTCTGCCTGAGCCTTGGCTGGGGCTTTAAGTCCAAACTCGCTATAAATAATTTCTCCCCCGCGCCCATAGTTATGACCGAAGACATACAACCCTTTATCATATGGATTCAGGATCGATACGGTACGATTACCCACTGCTGCGTTTACCTTCGGTTTTAAATCGTTGATCTGAGTTTCCCACTTGCTGATCCAGGCTTTAGCTGCATCTTCTCTGTTTGTGAGTTTACCCATCTTCAGCATCAAGTCTTTGTAGTTATGCTTACCATACTCGATTTGAACAACAGGTGCGATTTGAGACAGCTTATCAATGCCTTCTGTACCTGTGTAGACAATAATCAGATCCGGTTTTAGAGCAAGCAGCTGCTCCGGCGTAGGCAGTTGATCACCTAAATCTGTTGCGCCTTGGGAAGCAAGCTGATCTTTGATGTATTTATTTTTCATCGAGCCCGATAATGCTCCAACTACTGGAGCATCCAGTGCTACAAAGTACCCTGTGTTGAAGGCTGTTAAATCCACAATTCGCTTCGGATTTTTAGGGACTTGCACTTCACCTGCATCAGACTCGAATGAAACCATCTCATCTTCTGCACCTGCTCCCGTGTCGGTCGAACCAGATGAATTGTTACTTGTTTTGCTTGTAGTATCTGAGGATGTAGCAGTCTTCTCTGCCCCATCTTTAGCTGTATTCGAAGCAGACTGACCACATGCACTCAGGATGAGCACGAACACCAGCGCCATCATGATCCATATTGAACTTCTTTTTGTACTACTCAAAATAACCCCACCTTTAATATATTGTATTCTTTGAATCAAATGATATTGATAATCGTTATCAACGATATCACGACTCTATCTTTTTTACAATACAAGTTTAATATATTCATTCCGAACTTCGTCTATTAATTGCAAAAAGAGACTTCACATCACATTTTCTCTGACAATTTTATTCCAAACTTGCCATCTGGTAAGTTAAAAGGCTATCATCATTAGAGTGGATAGAGAGATTTAAGAAAGAGAATAATCTTAGAGTATGGTTTTGAACATGGTTTTAGAGAGAGTATGGTTGAGAACATGGTTTTAGAGAATGAAGAGAAATGTTTCAAGGAGGACAAGATGGATCAGATTATACTGTGGTTAAAGTACTTTTTTCTGGGCATTGTTCAAGGTGCAACGGAGCCGATTCCGGTCTCTTCCAGCGGCCATTTAATTATTGCCCAGCGGCTCATGGGGCTGAAGCAAAACGGCCTTTCATTTGAAATTTTGACGAACACCGCTTCATTAATTGCCATTGTTTTTATTTTCCGGGAAGACATCATGAAGCTGATTACCGGTGGGTGGGGTTATTTAACAACTCGCAAATCGGAATATCGGGCAGACTTTATGTTTTGCTTATATATCGTCATCGGTACAATTCCTGCCGCCGTTGCTGCAGTGCTGTTCAAAGATCAGATTGAGGACATCTTCTCATCTGTTTATACGGTTGCAGTGGCCCTGCTAATTACGGGTGTAGCTCTCTGGCTTATTCGTAATCTGCGCGGTCGCAAGCAGGACGGTGATTTAAAGACAAAGGATGCTGTGCTGGTTGGACTCGCTCAGGCTGTCGCTCTTATTCCGGGGATCAGCCGTTCGGGTGCTACCGTCATTTCGTCCATTGCGGTCGGCATGAAACAGGATACCGCGTTGAAATTTTCTTTTATGCTCTACATCCCGATCAGTATCGGCGGTCTGATTATGGGTGCATCTGATATTGCGCATGATCCAAACCGCGCCCAGCTTGCTATCCCTTACCTGATCGCGTTTATCACCACGCTGGTCGTTACCTATTTCTCTATGAGATGGTTTATGGGCATTATGGCCCGAGGCAATCTGAAGTATTTTTCATATTACTGCTTTGCGGCAGGAACATTGTTACTCATCTTTCTATAAAAAAATTCTCTATGCACAACAAGGGGCAACCATGATGGTTGTCCCTATTATGCTTATAGTTTGTTCAATGTGCTTTGTTCCTCTCATTTACTTGATACTTCTTTTATTCTTACTATTTCAACGCTCAACCGAAGCCGGGCTTATCACTTGGCATATTGCAAAATCGCGGTTGCCGCTTGGACTCTCAGCCGTTCATCCTTGCTCTTTAATGCTTCTTTAAGTACTTGCAATGCGGCCTCAATCGTGGATTGATCAACCCGTGCGGGTGTGTGATCTTCTGTCTCCACAATCCCCGTTGCATTGCTATTGCCCCTAAGGGCCTGATCCAGCCTCGCCTGCGTTACAGGCAACCTGAATTGAGCAACAACGTTTGGATCATGCAACAAGGTCTGCATATGTTCATTGATCTCCTCCAGCGGTACCCGTCCAAGCCAGGTTACGCCCCTGCGGTGGCAGATCAAGTCATCGCTTGTGCCAATCGAGTCGTCATAATAATAATCGCCGAGGTCTCCGACATACATCCAATCCTCATCCTTAATCACGACATAATCCCCATCACTCATCCCGTGTGCAAACAGCTGGATCGATTGCAAAACTTCGCCTGATTTATCCGCGACAAGGCCATAGCGCTGCTCCAACAGTTCACGTAATTCCTCCGATGACGCCTGCTCCAGATCGCCAAGCGCTGACCACGGGATGCCGATATAGTTATCCTCCAGAAAGCTTTTCACCTTGCTGACTCCATCTACAATCGATTGAACATAAAACAAATTCACAGATGCCGCCTTCCCTTCCTTCTTGCCATAAACCTAGTTAACCATCGGAACGCCCGTATGTCTACTTCCAGACAAGATTACCTCTTTCCAGTAGAAGCGTTATGGCTTTGTTCCCCCTTCCCTCTTCACTTCCATCGTCCTTGTTCTATATCTTGTTCGTGATCTCCCCTGATATAGGCCAAAGCTATAGCTAGATATAATTTAATGGAATTACTTAATAGCCATGCTTATATGATACCTTACTGTTAACACATTGCAGAGGGGTTAGGACAAATGACAAAAAGCAGCGTATTGGGGTATCCGCGAATTGGCGCCGACCGGGAATGGAAAAAAGCACTTGAGGCATTCTGGTCAGGAAAATTGCAAGAACATGAACTTCATGCGAGACTACAGGAAATTCGTTTCGATCATTTGCAAAAGCAGCAAGCCAAAGGCATCGACCTGATTCCAGTGAACGACTTCAGCTATTATGATCATATTCTGGATACAGCCGTGATGTTTGGTATTGTGCCAAAACGCTTTGCTTATACCGGAGGCGCTGTGCCTCTCTCCACCTATTACGGCATCGCCCGTGGAACGAAAGATGCCGCAGCCAGTGAAATGACCAAATGGTTCAACACGAACTATCACTATATTGTACCTGAACTGAACGATGCTTCGCCGATTTTAACCGAGAATAAACCGCTGATCGCATACCTTGAAGCCAAAGAGAAGCTCGGCATTGAAGGTAAACCAGTCATCGTTGGACCGCTGACCTTCCTGAAGCTCTCCAAGGGGTATGATGCATCCGAAACCGATGCTTGGCTGGATCAGTTGGTTCCGCTTTACACTCAGGTATTACAAGAACTTGCGGACGCAGGCGTACAGTGGGTACAGATCGATGAGCCGATTCTTGTCACCAAACTGCATGACCAGGACGTACAGCGCTTGAACAAAATCTATACAGCCTTTGCATCCGCTGTTCCTGGCTTAAATATCTTGCTGCAGACATACTTTGAGTCCGTGGAAAACTACAACGAAATCATTCAATTGCCAGTGCAAGGCATCGGTCTTGACTTTGTACATGGACTTGAAGGCAACCTGCAATCCATTCAAACGAGTGGTTTTCCAGCAGATAAAGTGCTTGGCGCAGGCATCATTGACGGACGCGGTATCTGGAAAGCCTCCCTTCAGGACAAGCTGACATTGTTGGGCACCCTTACTTCAGTCGTCACAGCTGAAAGGATAATCGTACAGTCCTCTTCCAGCTTGCTGCATGTGCCTGTGACAACAGCAAAAGAAACCAAGCTTGCTGCTGAACTTAAAGAAGCACTCGCATTTGCCGATGAAAAGCTGGATGAGATCGTTATTTTGACCAAAGCACTCAAACAGACCGATGCAGACATTACCGCTAAAATCAACGAAGCCGAGCTGAAACTGCAAGCATTGCAGCGTTCTGAAGATCGTAATCGTAAGACAGTACAGGATGCTGTGGCTTCTATCCGGGTACAAGAGCCTAACCGCTCACGTCCGTTTGCACAACGTCATATAGCACAACAGGACAAATGGCAATTGCCTCTGTTTCCAACGACAACGATTGGTAGCTTCCCGCAAACAACGGAGGTTAGAAAAGCTCGCCAGCAATGGCGCAAAAACGAGTTGAACAATGAACAGTACAGTTCCTTTATCCGTGATCAGATTGACAGCTGGATTAACATTCAAGAGGAGATCGGCATTGACGTGCTGGTTCACGGTGAGTTTGAACGTACGGACATGGTTGAATTTTTCGGAGAGAAGCTTGCTGGCTTCGCCTTCACCCAATATGGCTGGGTACAATCTTACGGATCACGCTGCGTGAAACCGCCTGTTATTTTCGGAGATGTTGAATTTGTAGGTGAAATGACGGTGGAGGAAACAAAGTATGCGCAGTCGAAAACAGATCGCCCTGTCAAAGGTATGCTGACTGGCCCGATCACCATCATGAACTGGTCTTTTGTTCGGGATGATATTGAACGGGAAACGATTGCGTATCAATTGGCATATGCACTCAGACAAGAGGTTGAAGCGCTTGAAAAAGCTGGCATCGGCATGATCCAGGTGGATGAACCTGCCGTTCGTGAAGGCTTGCCGCTCAAAGAACATAAACAAGCCAGTTATCTGGATTGGGCGGTCAATGCTTTCCGTATTACGACCTGCACTGTACAGGATACAACCCAAATTCATACCCATATGTGCTATTGCGAATTCCACGATATGATCGACTCTATTGAAGCGATGGATGCCGACGTCATCTCCATTGAAACCTCGCGCAGCCACGGCGAGCTGATTCACAGCTTTGAAGAGAATACCTATGAGCTAGGTATTGGACTTGGCGTATATGACATTCACAGTCCGCGTGTACCAAGCGTCGAAGAAATGAGCAATATGATTGACCGCGCTTTGCGTGTGCTCGATCCGAAGCTGTTCTGGATCAATCCGGACTGCGGTCTGAAAACCCGTGGACAGGAAGAAACCGTGGCTTCTCTGAAAAACATGGTGGATGCAACCCGAATTGCACGGGCAAAGTATAATGCTACTCCTGTTCTGAACTAGAAAAGTTGAACAACTGATGATTTATACGGACGCTTCAATTATTATAAGCCGGAAACCTGTATCATGCAGGATTCCGGCTTTTTAATGTGATCACGTTTTAAAATCAGTATTACATCAACGTATTAGGTCATTCGTCACGTTGACTAATCCATGATTCCTCATTATAATTCGGACATCAAGAGCCGCCTGGCAGACATGTTTACCATGAATGCATGGGATAGCAATCTGTATACAAACTCATACTCTAAAGTGAAAGATGTGAAGAGATTATGACGAAGGAGAAGTTATACTACGGTAAAGATATCGAGGTCATGTTTAATTCGGATGTATGCATTCATTCCGGTATCTGCGTAAAGGGCCTCCCTGCTGTTTTTGATTTGAGCAAGCGTCCTTGGGTTGATCCCGATGGTGACACTTCAGAGGCTGTTGCCCGGCATATTGACACATGCCCAAGCGGAGCATTAACGTATAAGCTTCTGAACGATGAATTTTCAACAAAGAAAGAGGATGAACATGCATAACGTAGAACATGAAGCTGCCAATAAAAGATTTGTTATTCAAGATAACGGCGACATTGCTGCGGTGATGACCTATGTAATCTCAAGTCCAGAGCTGTACACTATTGATCACACATTGGTCGAAAATGCCTACCGGGGACAAGGGCTCGGTGATGAGCTTATCAAAGCTATGGTGGAATACGCACGGGAAAACGGTATTAAGATTTTACCTTTATGTCCTTTTGCCAAGGGACGTTTCGAGCGTATCTCTGAATATGCAGATGTTCTCCATCAATAATGCTACTAGTTGCAGTTGATTTTTATAAGTGCAGAAAAAAGTACAAAAAGCCTCCCTCGCATGGGGGCTCTTTGTACTTTTAGCATTTGCTCTCATTTCATATAGCGATAGTCTAGTAGGTCCTTCAAGTTTGAGATTTTCTGCTGCAGCTTCTCCCCAACATTGGTTTCCTTCACCAGTTTCCGTTCCAGCTCTTTATCCACAAGTCTTTTTACAGACAATACGTCCGTTCCGTTGCATAACACCTCTTCTTTTGAATTGAATTTTTGATGGGCGACGAGCTGCATGCCAAAAGAGTTGTAAAGCAAGGTATATCCGGCAATGCCTGTTGTGGATTGATAGGCTTTGGAAAAACCGCCGTCAATCACGATCATTTTTCCGTTGGCTTTCACAGGGCTCTCTCCACTAATTTCTTTGACCGGCGTGTGGCCGTTAATGACATGTCCATGATCCGGATTCAAATCAAACTCCTGCAAGATTCTTCGACAGATCTCTTCATTTTCACGTAAATGGTAATAAGGATTTTTTCTCTCCTTATGTGCTTCTTTTTCTTGAATAAAATAACGTTCAAAAGTGGTCATTTCTCTCTTGCCAAAGAGTGAAGAACATTCTCCTGTCCAGATGTACCATACCATATCCGTCGCCAGATCTTCTGTCTCTTCCGGATGCGCAAATGCGTAACGTAAATATTCCTCAAAAACATCAAGCAATTGACGGCCCGAATAGGTCTTGTCTTCAATCTGCATTTCTTCCATATTTCCTTCTTCATCCATAGGAATGCAGCCGTGGATTAACAAATTCCCGTTGTATTTTAAATAAAGGCTTCCCTTCTTCATGAGGAAGTTCATATGTCTGGCCAGCTTTTCGGAATGCTGAACGGAGAACAGCAGTTTCTCCATCACTTGGCGTTCTTCCTCCAGCAATTGTTCAGGCTTTTGCGGATTTACGGTTGTAAAACAGGTGTTTTCCAGCTTGTACGTTTTTCCGCAGATCTTGATTTCATTTTTGTCGTAATCAATCTGCTCCAGCAAAAGTCTTTCAGACATATTAAAGTATGGCCGTCTCTTGATAATCGGGCTTTCAAGTTTAAACTGTATCATGGCAATGGCTTGGTGAATTTTGGTGATCTGCAGTATTTCCTGCTCTGATACATGATGGCCAGCCTGCACCTTAGGTCTGAAAGGCAGATTGTCTTCATAGTATTTCTCCGCCAAGTTTAGCAGTGGGCGCAGATTAATTCCGTATACATCTTCTATGATGTCCAGATTATCGTATCTGGCACATATTCGGATAATATTAGCGAGGCAGACCAGAGAACCCGCGTACGCCCCGATCCAGAGGACATCATGGTTTCCCCACTGAATATCTACAGAATGGTAATGGATTAGTGTATCCATAATTTTATCGGGGTCTGGACCACGGTCATAAATATCCCCAACCACATGAAGATGGTCAACCACCAGGCGCTGGGTTGTATAAGCAAGGCCGATAATGAGCTTGTCCGCTTGGCCCAGGGCTATAATTTGCCGATATATTTCCTCATAATAAGGATCTTTATTGTTGGTCGAATCCGTCTTGTATAGAAGCTCCTCTACAATATATACATATTGTTCCGGCAGAGCTTTACGCAATTTCGAGCGTGTATACTTGGAAGAGGCATAAGAAATAAGCTTAAGCATGTGTTCAATTGTTTGTCTATACCACTGGCTTAGAGCCGATTTATTACTCAATTCCGCTATAACCAGCTGTATTTTTTCTTCTGGATAATAAACCAGAGCTGCAAAATCATTGATTTCCTGATCCGTCCATACCTCCCGGAATAATTCCTTGATTTTTTCTTTGACGGTACCCGAACCATTTCGTAGTACATGCTGGAAAGCCTGAAACTCCCCATGCAAATCACTGACAAAATGCTCGGTTCCCTTAGGGAGATTGGAGATCGCTTCAAGGTTGATGATCTCGGTGATGATTTTTTCTTCAGTATCATATTTCTGCGCCAATAAATCTAGAAACTGCTCATCCAAAACAGATGTCCCCCTTCAAAGAAGTTATGTGGTATTGATTGTATAGTAAGTTTCCAAGGGACTTTTACTTATATGATGATTATCAGCATTGTCCTCCCTAATCATACTCCAGTTCATCCTATATGAACAAATTTCATCGAATGAATTTTGATTGAATTTATATTGAGACAATGTACTGGAGTTAATTTAGATAAATGATTACTATTGTTGTGTATACGAGAAGAAACCCAGAGTCTACAAATGACTGGGGTTTCTTGAACCGATGTAGGGAGCGTAATTACTCCTACATACGAAAATTTGAGGTGATGATCTACATAAATTTAAGATACACGTACAAGTATTCGTCCGAAAGTTTTAGAATGTAAAACTGTTGATACTGCCTCAGGAACCTCCTGAAGTGAAATTTCACGATCTATCAGTTTCTCTAAAGTAGTGCGTTTCATTTCTCCTGCCATTTCTTTCCACAAAATATTTCTTTCTTCTTGTGGACAATAAACCGAATCAATACCTAACAGATTAACTCCACGTAAGATGAACGGTAGTACTGTTGTTGGAAGGTTGCTACCACCAGTCAAGCCACTAACTGCAAAAAGCGAACTGTTTAGAAACCTCCAGATGTGAAGTTGGAAAGAAATCCGTCGGTGGTCATAAATAACGAGATCAGTTTACTCGTATATGAACATATTTTTTCGTTAAAAAAATAAAAACCGATGGGCTTATACATTTGTAAAGGTCCCATCGGTTTCTTTAGTTTTAGAATAGTTCGGTTGCTTTAAAAAAAGGGTTACTTGGGTTACTATGTAGCAAACCAGTGATTATTGCATACCAGAGGCCTATAAAGTAACACCTACATATATTTATCTTACGAATTATATTCCTTGTAAGCATCTTCAGTCGTCTGCACGTTCTTCATATACATAATCTTTCCCTCTTCATTTATACGCATAATATCTATACCTGCTTTGGTGAAAACCGTGCCATCTACCGCTTGACCGCATACCACCCAGTTCGTTCGATAACTGCCGTCGGGCTGAAGAACCCATGCATCCCACATATGTTTAATGTCTTTGTTGTATTCATAAATAGTCTTAACAACGACTTCGAATCCTGTACGACTGCTACCGTTTGAAACAATTTCAGCATCCTGCGTGAACAGGGATAACAAATCCTTCATAGCCCGATCGTCAGTGCGAGATGCATCAAACAAGCGGAAATAGTTATTTAACATCGTGATGTTTGCATCGGTATTCAGAGAGTTAGTAGTGTTACCAGCGGTTGCTGTATTAGACATAGTATTACCTCCTGTATTTTTACATTATTTTATGTAGCATAATTTAGTTCGATTTTTTTCGAACTGTTTGGCACGAAAAGAAATATATCACACTATCCACAAAGCAGCAATAAATAATTCGAAAATTTTCGAACAATAAAAAGAATTCAGAAAAATAACGCTAAAAAAATGATCAAACAATCTGAAATTCCTTACATTAAGGAACCAGCTTGTTTGATCATTATTTTGAAATGCCCTTTATTTTTAACAATCATATATTAATCGTCGACATTCACAACCTTTCCTCCAACCATTGTTGCAAAGGAATATCCTCTGTCAGTTCACCGAGCAAGATATGGCTGAAATGCCCCCCTTGATCAATAACCATTGTGGCTGGCAGGCCATTGATACGGTACAGTTTGGATACCTTGCCCGTTGCATCAATGATTACCGGAAAATCGAACCGATGACTTTTCATAAACTCGGTAATGGTCCCCTTGCTCTCCCCCACGTTAACAAACAGTGTCTCCACGTTGTTTTGATTTTGCTGTGCCAGCTCGTGAACCAAGGGCATTTCTCTTACACATGGCGTGCACCAGGATGCCCAGAAGTTAATCATCACGGCTTTGCCCCGGTAATCAGACAACTGGACTTGCTCCCCTTCGGAATTAACCGCTGTAAAATCAGGAGCCTCGACTCCTGTACGAATTGGATTGTTGCTCTTCGCATCTGAGTTCGATAGATTCGCCAGCACGGCCCATACTCCCGTAGCCAATGCTGCCAGTGCAATCAACATCGTAGCAATCCGTCTTATTTTCGGCCCTTTCTTTTTTTGTCCGTCCTGTTGCGCACTGTTCGTATCCCTGCTTTGCGGCTTGTTTAGCATGATCACATCACCTTCACTTTATTCCCAGACTCTGATGAAAAGCAGCATGAAGTGAACCATACTGATTTCGAATATCTTCTGCGGTGCCTTCCCCGACATTTGAACCCTGATTCATAAACATCACCTGGTCTGCAATGTCATTCGCCACTTCAAGCTGATGTGTGGAAAACACAACTATGTGCCCTTCCTGCTTGATATCTCCCAGTAAGTGTACGAACTCCTGCATCCAGAATGGATCTAGTCCATTGGTAGGCTCGTCCATGATCAGAAGAGCGGGCTTTGCAAGCATCGCCTGAGCAAACAATACACGCTGCCGCATGCCTTTGGAGAAGGTGGTCACTCGTTTATGTTTTTGCTCGCTGAGTCCCACCATCTCTAACACTTCCTGCACCCGCTCTCGGGGAAGCTTACGGAGCGAAGCCCAAAATAACAAAGCTTCCCCGGCCGTAAGACCTTGGCTGAACTGATAGTCATCCGGCATATATCCGATCTGATTTGCGTACCTTTTGCGATCCTGTGACCAGCGGACGTTATTTACCGTAACCTCACCTGATGTCGGGCGCAGAATGCCTGCCAGCATACGCAGCAACGTACTTTTGCCTGCACCGTTTCCGCCGCAGACGGCAAGCACCTGACCCGAATCAAGACGAAAGGAGATATCTTTGACGATGCTCTGACTTTTAATTTGTTTGCATAGTCCCTTCACAATAACTTCCGGTTCAAGCACGAGAGCGCCCCCTTTCCCAGATAGCGTAGACAATGAGAATGGAGAAGCTTATCCATAACAGACATATTCCGATAAATAGGGTACTTCCCCATGGCTGTTGCACCCACATTACCCATTGATAATACTCGGGCCCCAGGATAGAACCACCGCCGAGCCTGATCACAATAAACAACCTTACCAATTCAGCAGGGTTCAGAAAGGTCAACACCACCAGCAACGGTTTTATCCAGAGGTACGGCAGTAACCCTAGTATCGAAAGTAATAATGTCGGCCAGCCAATAACGGCGAAAAACCAGATCGATACGGAAATCGTCAAAGCTTGCCAGCGGTTACGGGACAACGATCCAATCCATAACGCAATACTTAGAAATAAAAGCACAAGTCCACAAGAAAACGCCAGAAATAGCAGATAGGTCAGTAGATCGATCGGATTTCCAAGCAACCCGCTAACCAGCCCCATCAGGCCGTAGCCAAATGTCACGATGAGTAGTAACACGGCGGCTAGTCCAAGATATTTGCCTGTAATGAAGGAGAACGTGCCGATGGGATACGTCGATAGAAGCTGCCAGCTTCCGTCTTCCTTTTCAGCAGTCAATGAGAATGAACCCAGGAACAGCGTCATCAGCGGTAAAAGATACAGAATCAGGTTCAGCATGGAACCAGTCGTGCCCGAATATCCTTGAACCGGATTCTGTGCATTCAGAAGTAACAGACTTAAGCTAAATGTGCAAAAAAGAACGAGAAACGAATACGACCAGGGGTTACGAAACCCCGTTTTCAGCTCTCTTTTTGCTATGTGTAACATATCAGACATCGGCTTCACCACCCCCTATCCGCATCAGTGGTTGCCTGATCCTTCTTTCGATTCACCTTCTTGATGCATATCTTTGCTCATATCTTCACCCGTATCATGCTTCGAACCTTGATCCGTCACGCCCTCATCGTGACCATGCCCGTGCCCGTCTCCGTCCATATTCATGTTATCCATATTCTGAGTCCAATCATGAGAAGAGAGTTCCTCCGCAGTCATGAGTTTGCCTACACCCTGCTCGGCCACGAATGCCTCGGCAGAAGCTTTATCCTTGAAGTTAACAATGCCATACGCCATAGGTGTTCTGAGTGAAGGGTCATATACATAGGTCGCTTTATTGAATTCGATCCATTCTTTATCGTTATAATCACGCACATAGTCCATGCCAATATTGTCTGTGCCATTTTCTTTTTTCCATTCGTTCATGCAGCCGAGGTCATCAAACTTGAAGTTTTTACCGTCCTTCGTTGTAAGCTGTGTAGCAAACGCATCATCCTTCACCTGCATATTACAGATCGCACAGATATCCACATCCTCGTTAATAGGCACAGCCGCATACTTCTGCCCACAGGCCGTTAACATCACAGTCCCTAACAGCAACACCATTGCCAAAATCCATCGTTTATTCATTTTCTCCATACCCCCATATAGATCATCGTACTAGCAGACAAACCAAGTAAAAGTAAACCAATTATCATAACCGTACTTGACCGGCTTTCCACATTTCTTGCATCTGTACCGAAATTTCCGGATGTTTCTGAAACATCATTATGCTCGTTTACAATGCTCATTTGCGGTGATTCATCTGTTGTCCAATTGCTCTTCCCTTCCGAATGCAAGTCACTCAGAAAGACCATGCCCGGTGATTGAAAAAAGAGCTGATAAGCAGCATTTCTGCTTATTAATTGCTCATAGAACGGGTTAATTGCATAAGAAAGCTCGCTGATTCCATCCTGATTCAGATCCAATCCCTGAAAGGAATCCCAATAGTTTTCTTTCAAAATATTATCCTTGCTGTCCATTGTCGAAGCATCGATAACGTTGGAAACAAATCGATTTTTCGTAAATTGATTTCCCTCAGAAAGCACCATCTGAATTCCTACAAAATTGCGGATCAAACCGTTGTCGTAGATTTTATTATCCGTGGACTCAGCGATATTCATGCCCACACGATTGCCCTCTACTGTATTGCTGCGGATCTTGGACTGATGCACGTCATAGAGCAAAATACCTTGGGAATGAACATTCGAACTTTGTTTGCGAAAGGTATTGCCTGATACAACCGTATTTTTAACCCCCATGATCATGGCACCAGTCATGTTACCTTCTCCTGTGTTATTCGTAACAGATGATCCATCGATATACATGCAATGAATACCGTACCTGGTTTGCATGAAACGATTATCGTTCACTGTTACGTTTCGACTGTTCTCCAGATAGATACTATCGAGCACGCCCTCAATCTGATTACCCTCAATCCTACTGTTATGTGAATTGTAGAGATCGATCCCGTTGCCTTTTTGACTGCTGGATGCTGTGCTTGCACCTGCCCACTCAATCGTATTATTTCGTATGACAGAAGTAGCAGCATCACGCACAAGCAAACCAGCGCCTTTGGTGCGAATCATAAGTTCAGATATTTCGTTATTGCTACCCGTTATCTGCACAGCTGCTGCTGGCTGACGACCGTGCTGTTCAATTGTAAACCCTTCCAATTTCACACCTTCCGCCTGAATGGATATCGCACTTTGTTCCTGTTCATTATGGATGGTAACCGAATCATCCCCAATGAGAGTGAGTGCTTTAGAGATGTTTACGGGGCCTGCATATCGACCAGATTCAAGATGAATAACCGCTCCTGTATCCGCTTGGTCTATAATGGGCTGAAGCAGGATGGATTCACGATCTTCAGTGACTCCAGTAGCATTCAGGGTAGTTTGAAACACTGGAAGGAGCCCCAGTCCGATCACGATCAGAGTACTTACTGCAAATCTACGGATACTGAATCGTTTATTACTGTTCATATTTTTGTTCCTGCATTTTTCATCCATCTCATCACCGCTTCCCTCCGTTCCTTCATTTGCTGTTACATAAATGCGTTATCCCAGTCCTTCACACAGTGTATCGAAAATGATAAATTTCCCATATAGCCCCATCAGGCTATAGGTTGCTTACTTTTGTGTCCAAATTGTGATTGAATGAAAAAAAGCCGCCAACTTGGCGACTTTAGACATGACATGTTCAATTTATGCAAAGGTATAGGTCCAGAACCGTTCACGCCCGAAGCGTGCTTGAAGTTCTTCATCGTTCAACTTGCGATTACCGAGCAACTCGGCCGCCTGAAACTGCGAGCGATGGGCGCGGATCGAGGCGAGCTTTTGCGCAAGAAATTGGGAGACATCTACGATCACATCAGGCTTGCCAATATGCTGCTCATGATTATTAGAAAAAGCCACGCAATGAACAACAGGACGCTCTTCCAGCGGTATACGGCTGACAGCCCTGATCACCGCGGCTCCTGTCGCATCATGATCGGGGTGAACACTGTATCCGGGATAAAATGTAAAGACCAGCGAAGGTTTAATCTCCTCAAGAAGAGCCATAATGCTGCCATCCAGCAGTTGAGGATCTTCAAACTCTACCATTTTATCGTGAAAACCTAGCATCCTTAAATCTTGAATACCAATCGCACTCGCTGCTTCAATAAGCTCCTCTTTGCGGATGGATGGCAGGGTCACGCGGTTCGCAAACGGCGGAATGCCCATGTTACGTCCCATCTCACCCAGCGTCAGACAAGCATATGTAACGTGTGCTCCAGAATCAATGTATTTGGCTAACGTGCCCGATACGGAGAATGCTTCGTCGTCTGGATGGGGATAAACCACCAGGATGCGTTGGTGCTCATCGTGTGCATTCTTTGTCATATGTTGTTCCTCCGCTCCCATTAGAACTTCTCCCGGCTCAGCTGTAATGCGACAACCAGTTTGCCTTGGCTGTCATGGCCGGCCATAATCAATCTATTTTGTTCCTGCTCATCAATATGGGTGAGCCCTTCAGCATAGACCCAGCCATCTGTCGTCTTAAGACCGACACGGTAGGGTCCCTCACCTGAAATAGAGCCCTGCGTATATCGAATGGCGGCATTGGTGATAAAAGCTGAAGCCGGATGCCGTGAACTATCGTAATGTTGAGCGTAAGCGCCCGTTGTCATCTCAAGATGCATATACACATCCTGATCAACAAAGCGATCAAGCCGAAGCTGGATATCTTGTGGTTGTATCAGTTGCATGACGGCCTCCCTGTTTCTTATAAAGTATGAACTCCATTTTATCATATGCAACAAAGAATATACATTTAAAGCTGCTCTGCTGCGTAAAATGACAGGGCTTTAGCCAAAACATGAACTTTATTCTTCATTTTTTTCTATTTTTCAAATGGTACAAAATCGATTAGATTAATATAAGTGATCATGCACATTCAAATTTACTCCAGATCAGAAGTGTCAAAGGGAGCTACTTCCTATGAAATCAATCATTCAGTTATTGCATTTCGGCTACCATCAGGCCATGAGCTGTATTTTTCCCGTAGCCATTTTTGGCACGCTGGCTCTTTCAACGATCATTCCATTTCCTTACATCCAGCGCTATGATGCCATTCTGCTTATTCTGCTTGCTGTTCAATATTTGATGTTTCGCACCGGGCTGGAAACGTTGGACGAAATCAAGGTCATTTGTGTATTCCACGTGATCGGTCTCCTGCTCGAAATATACAAAGTGCATATGGGATCATGGTCTTACCCGGAACCAGCATATAGCAAAATATTCGGTGTTCCGTTATACAGCGGATTTATGTACGCCAGTGTAGCCAGCTTCATGTGTCAGATCTGGCGAAGGTTGCGTATGGATATGACCGGCTGGCCGGGCATGGTTCCCTCCATGTTACTCGGCGCAGCGATCTATCTTAACTTTTTCACGCATCACTTTATCCCGGATTTTCGCTGGTGGCTGACAGCACTCGTCTTTGTTGTCTTCTGGAAAACGTGGATTATCTACCGGGTACGCCATACAACCTACCGTATGCCTTTATCCCTTGCTTTCATCATTGTAGGTTTCTTTATCTGGCTGGCAGAAAATATCGCTACCTTCTTTAACGGCTGGAAATATCCCGATCAGCATGAGAGCTGGCAGCTGGTGAGCTTCAGCAAAATCAGTTCCTGGTTTCTGCTGGTTATTATCAGTGTAATCATCGTCGCGCAACTTAAATATGTGAAAGCCAGTCGCACTGTAAAATAATTTAAAGAAGTACATGTCCGGATCACATTGACGCTGACCTTTTCCCCAGCGTCAATGATCCGCTATCATTTACCATTTCACTTTGCTTGCTTCCAATTTGTTTTCCCTCTTCATCGTATATTTTAATGGTGTAGGGTGTACCCTCCGGTGAAGGTAACATCACAAACCAGACATACTCTTCCACATCTGTTCTGATCAACTTGGCTTCCGTTATGGACATGGATCCGTTCTGTTCTGTTTCAGCAGTTACACGCTGGATCCCCGGATGCTCGACTGTACCAAACACCATTGGAAAAAGAGTGTCTATCCCTTCTAGCTTCGGTAAGTTCATATAATACAATGCATACTCAGACGGATCTATATCTCCGATTCCATAACCTCCGCCCCACACCCACTTCCACCCAAAACTATTTTTTCTCACGTACTCCAGCTGCATATTACTTGATGCTTCACTGTTGCTTCTCTGAGTGAACAAGATCATACCATCGTCCACAGGCTCCTGATGAACTGCACGGACATTAGGAGTTGCATTCCTGAATTGTTGAACTGCATCTTCTGGCGTATTGCCGATCGGAATCGACATGGTTTCATCCAGCCCCATAGCCTTGGACAAGGTCTGATCCGCCAGACCACCCGGTTTTTCTTTTATATACATATAGGTGTATACCGATACCACAGTAAGTAATAAGAGCGCTATAGTTGCGACTATAATCTTAAAAATGTTTCCCTTTTTTTTGCTCATGTTGAAGCCTCCTTATTCGAAATGGATAAATTAATAATATAACATAAAAACCCATCTAATATTACCATAATTTATCATAATCATTTTTTCAATATCTATAAGATACGGCAAAAAAGCCGCCAATTGGCGGCTACATCTTATTAACGGCGCATAGTTATGTCTTAGACATCCTCCAGCGCCCCAGTCTTCATAAACTGTGCCTGAATTAATATTCTCCAAGAAAAATGACTTCTGTCTCCAATTCAACCTGGAACGTATCCCACACTTTTTTCTGAATAAACTGAATCAGATCCTCATAATCCTTGGCAGTGGCGTGATCCACATTCACGATAAATCCTGCGTGTTTGGTTGAGATTTCAGCCCCACCGATGCGAGTACCCTGTAGCTGACAATCCTGAATTAGTTTACCGGCAAAATGTCCTTCCGGACGTTTGAACACACTTCCGCAAGAAGGGTATTCCAATGGCTGTTTCGATTCTCTCAGGAACGTTAATTCCTCCATTTTGCTGGAGATCTCCTCTTTGTCTCCTTCGCTAAGCGTAAACTCGGCATCCAAAATAATATAATGATCCATCTTGAAGAGACTATTGCGGTAACTCAGCTTCATCTCTTCACGTGGAATTACGACAACGTTGCCTTCACGGGTAATGACCGTCGCCTTTTCGATCACATCTGCGATCTGACCACCGTAAGCGCCGGCATTCATATAAAGAGCGCCTCCCGTACTGCCAGGAATGCCACAGGCGAATTCCATACCCTTCAGGCTATGTGCCAAAGCAGTTCTGGATACGTCAATAATATCGGAGCCGCTTTGTGCCATGATACGTGTCCCACTTACTTCGATCTGATCGAAGCGGCTGAGCGAAATCGTGACTCCCCGGATGCCTCCGTCCTTAATAATAACGTTGGAGCCTTTGCCAATAACGGTCAGCGGCAACTGATGGTTGTTCGCAATTTCAACCACTTTGGTAATCTCCTCCACAGTGGTTGGATGAACAAGAATATCAGCCTTGCCTCCAATTTGGATAAACGTATGATTTTTTAGCGGTTCATTAAATTTCACTTTTTCGTTAGGTATGTGGTTCTCAAAAATATTCATGATTTTCTCTCCCTGCGTTCTTCAAAAAGAACATGATTCCTACATTGTAAATCGAAACACACTCCGATGACAATCTATCCTCATATTTCCCTTTACAGACTGATGAAATTCAAACGTATTATTATAATGATATTCGCCTGTTTGCTGAATAGGTACTCGAGTACACTTTAAATTATAAATGAACAGCATTTTTCGGATCGTCAGGCATAAAAAAATAGCGCCGCGGATTTATAAACCGCAACGCTTGAACATTCTACCACATATTTTTAACATTCTCTATCTTCTAAATAGAAGTCTCGTTCATTCTCGTCCGTCGACTGGAATATCCGTCTTCGTCAATTCAGCAGATAACGCCCATAAGCGCTCCGCCTGCTCAGCATCAATTGCATATGGCTTCACGCCGTAAAAACCGCCATCTTCGGGAGCCATCTCACTGATATTGCAATCTTCACAGTACACACCGCCCAGGCCTTCAAGCTTGGGAGAAGTCGCAGCCCACACTTGAGTTGCCGCACCCTGCTCCGGTGATTTAAAGCCCGGATTAGCCACGTTCCCGGATTCATCAATCCAACCGAGAACAATCATCTCATCTTTGGGCATATAACGCTGTAATGGAGTCATGATTCCGCCCGGATGTACAGCAAATGCACGAACTCCATGCTGCTTGCCAAGTCTGTCGAGTTCTACCGTGAATAAGCTGATCGCTGTTTTGGACTGACCGTATGCCGGGAACTTCTCGTATCCCTGTTCAAAATGAATATCATGCCAGCGGATTGGTGAGAAATGATGTCCTGCAGAGGAAAGCGAAACGACACGGGCTCCACCTTCACTGACCAGCGCAGGCCACAATTGATTGGTTAGCGCGAAATGTCCCAGATGGTTCGTAGCAAACTGCGCTTCCCATCCCGGACCAATCCGGGTCTCGGGACAGGCCATGATACCTGCATTCAGGATTAACATATCGATACTGCGTGCACTTGCCAGAAAACGTTCCGCAAACGCAGCAACACTGGACAGGTCAGCCAAATCAAACTCGTGCACTTCCACGTTCTCAAGATCAGCCAAAGCTTCGCGCGCAACATCTGGTCTGCGCGCTGTCACAACAACGTGTGCTCCCGCTCTAACCAATGCTCGTGTTGTTTCCAGTCCCAGACCGGAATATCCGCCTGTCACTACGGCGAGACGTCCTGACAGATCCAGTCCGCTTAATACCTCATCAGTTGTACTACTTTTGTCAAAACCTGAATGTATGTTATGTTGCACTGTTCTTTTCTCTTTGTTTATGTTCATCTGCCTCAGCTCCTTCATATTCGTACTTCTAACTTCTTATAGTAATTATCCCTGTTAGGACTTCTATAATCAGTCTACACCTTAGAGTAAACTCAAAGTCAAATGATGTCCCTTAAAACGTCTATCCTGAAAATTCACCATTAATCTTCATTCGCCAATCAGGATGAACGAAAAAGCCGCCATTCGGCAGCTTTTTCCGTATAGATACATTTAAAAAAACTGAAGCATTTAACCATTTCGATTCTCTTTATTTCAGACGAATGTGGAAAACGTCACCGGCGTTACCCCCAAATACGATAAAGCCTTTCTTCGGTAGCTTCGTGGACTGTTCTCCAGTTGCGGTAGAGAACTGTAGCACCTGGCCTTGATCATTATAAACCGCGTAACCACCTTGCTCAGGAGAATCCACCGTTATCGTCTTTTCAGCAGATTTCCCTTCAATTGCATACCATCGTGCCTGACCATTCGCTGGAATGGTCGCCATTCCTGATTTCCCACCGAAGATAGGCTGAATCGCCTTTTCCGAGATGAACTGCTGTCCGTTCTGGGTGAGAATCTCAGCATCTTTTTTCTTCATTAATTCCAAGTCAAAAGCATCTCGGCCATTCATGATCGGGATTTCCGCAACATTAACGGCATGATACACATCTTTAATTTGCGTCCCATTCACATAACCGTGTTCTGCGTTGACCTTAAAATTTTTAATTAGCTGTGATGGAACCAGGTAGAAAATCGATGTGATTTTTTCGTCCAGCGCAAAATAGTTCAAACCGTTTCGTGCAGCCCACTTCTCCCGGGTAACTGCATCCAGCTTGTTAGGCTCCAGCTTTTGATAATCGTACGTGCTCATGCCCATCTGTCCCAGTCCCGGCAAGCTAAGGTATCCTTGAACTTTAACATAGGTCTTGGTATTGCGTTCCTTCACAAAGCTCACTTTCACACTTCCGTCCTTGCTGGTAAAATACCCGTCACCTGTATACACATACTTTTGTTCAGCAATCAGTCCGCCCAGCATAGCTGGTAATGTGAATGCTTCATTCTGAATATCAATTTCTGTAGTACTACCAACGTTCCCATACAAACCGGAGTACTCTTTCAACTCAGCAGGCATCTTGGTCTGGACTGGCGCAGAGAAGGTACGATCGGGTTTAATGTTGTCAATGATACCTTGCTCCTTCAGCACTTCAAGCAACACTTTGGTGGCAAACATCTGGTCAAAAACAGAGGATCCACCTGAAGATAACACAGCCATGGAAATGTCGTGCTCTGGAATCGTAATTAAGGAAGCGTGATACATCATCGTATCCCCGCCCTTGGTCAGTGCTTTAATGCCATATTCACTAAATGGAGCAAGTTCTACTGCATCCCAGCCCAGTCCGAAGTTGAACGAATTGATTTCGTCAGATACCCAGATGCCTTTGCGATATTCCGGACTTTGCATCGCTTTAACCGAAGCCTCCGATAGAAGATCCGAACGGTTACCCATTAGCAGTTCCGCAAATTGCGTTAACTCCTCAGCCGTTGAATAAATACCACCCGTGCCGATGATATTGGCATTTTCAACAGGCATCTTCGATTTAAAAGTTGGCCAATAGGTTCCAGCTAATTTGTCTCTATTGAACGAATCAAGTGGTGTTTTCGTTGAATTCAGCTTCAACGGCTTGCTGATAGAATGTTCTACATATTGACTGTAACTTTGCCCACTCACGCGTTCCACCAAAATCTCCAGCAATTGAAAGCCATCATTGCAATAGACCGAGTATTCCCCCGGATTAGACTTGAGACGTTCGGCCTGAAGTTTGATTAGCAGTTCATCATGGTTACGTGTGTCGTTATCATCAAACAGCATGCTGTTTCCATACTGCGAACCATATAATCCGGATGAATGATTCATTAACATACGCGGTGTGATTTCTTTATAGCGAGAATCTGCCATTTTGAAATCGGTAATATACTTAGTAAGTGGCTGGTCCAAGTCAACCTCACCAGAATCAACCAACATCATGACAGCAGTTGTCACCACCATTTTGCTTACGGAGCCTATGCCGTACATGGTGTCTCTGTCCACGGCTTTCTGGCTCGCCTTATCATGAAATCCAGCACCGTCCGATAAAATCATTTCCCCCTTGTCCATAATCGCATACTGCAGACTTGTGACACCGTATTGTTGAACCAGCATGTCAGCGAGTTGTTTAGCTTTCGCTTGGGTTGTCTGCTTTTCTGTCGCCTCAGCTTTGACATCTGCTACAGGCATAATGACAAGCATGAATGCACATAAAACCATAATTATCCTTTTCATTCAGACTTCCTCCTTTAGATCGATATACGTGAATAGATCCATCATACCCGGCCAAAGTGTCGCCTGCGGAAAAGAACCCCGAATGGAAAAAAAACAACCCCTGAACGACAGTTCAGACGTTGTTTGTGTTGTAAGGAAGAACGACCATATTGTTAAAAGACCCTTGTCCTTGCTCAATGGTCATATGTCCTCCATATTTGCTACATATTCTGGATATATTGGTCAGGCCAAAACCATGAAATTCCGAATCCGTTTTGTCACTTTTCAGATCCGTTGCCGGTTGGTTGGTATGATTCATAATCTGTATTACCAGAGCAGAAGCTGTAGAATGAATAGATACTACGATATAACGATCCTCGGCGACCCGTACTTTCTTGGATGCTTCAACAGCATTGTCTAGAATATTTCCGAGCACCACGCACAAATCATAACGCTCAATGCCTATGTGCTGGGAATGGAGCTGGATGCGCGTATCGATTCGAATGCCGTTTGCTTGCCCGACGGTCAGCGTATTCGTAACGAGAGCATCAATGACCAGATTACCGCTATTCACACGTTGGTAAGCATGCTCGATGGTGTTCATCGTAACGTGCATATGCTCTGTTGCTGCCGCAAGCTCGTTGCGTTTCACACATTCTTCGATATATAGAAACTGCTGATTGATATCGTGGATAATACTTTTGATACTTTTGAAACTGTGCACGGTCTTCTCATAATTGGCATCCTGATAATCCATCTGCCTCTGCAATTGTTCATTCTCATGCGCAAGCTGCGCTTTCTCCACGATATTATCAAATACATACACGATAAATACATTGAGAAAAAGCGAGCCGAGCACCGAAAAAATATAAAAAATATTTTTTTCGCTGTATATCGAAATGACATTAATCTGGTACACCGTAATCGCAGTTACGATCAAAAATAAAAAGTAAGACCGCCGATGCACCTTAAAGCTCCTGCGTTTGGCAATGAGATGAACAATGGGAATCACAACAAACATAATGCTACATCCTAACAGCATAACTTTGGTGAACATCCATAGCGCTTCCGGTCCATATATTGCCTCTTTCAAATAGTCTATTCCATCGATCACACTCAGAATATACACTGAAATGATGTTCACTGTTGTTAGCAGTGCTGCATACATAACCGTAAACATAATCTTCAGTTTTAATTCTACCCGGTAGGATTGTGCAAGAGTGAAGATAAAGATCAATGCAAGCAAAGTCGAAAGAAAAGAAGGTAATCGCGTGGCCAAATAAAAGAAATTAAGCAGGATAAACACAAAAAAATAGATCGTTCTGCGTGGTTTACGTCTGGATTTACCCAGTACAGCATCAAAATAATAATTGGCTTGAAAGGTCATGAGCAGGGTCATAACAATGACGGGTACCAGTTGCAGGATATTCATCCTACTGAACCCTCATGATCATATATTTGGTATACGTATCCTTGACTTCTTTGATTTTGGAACGACCTATAGGCAGAGAGGTTCCATCCAGCATCGTGACCTGTGCACCCGTGAACTTGTGTACATGCATCAGATTAATAAGCACGGATCGGTGAATTTGCATAAAACCATGCTCTGTCAGCGTTGCAGCATAAGCCGATAGAATACCCTTCGTTTCATAAGAGTTATCACGAGTAATCACTTTTAGCTTGTTTTTAACCGTGAGGCTTTTGACTACCTCAATCCATAAAATATCTTCATATTTCAACATCAAATCATCGTAATCTGATTTAATCACCAGGTACTTGTTATCCATAGCTTGAAAATACTGATGCAGTTTGATCAGCTTCTCTTCCAGCACGCTCTCTTGAATCGGCTTGATCAAATATTGGAACGTCATGACATCGAAACTTTGAACCATATACTCGGGATAACTGGTCAAAAACATGATCTGCACATCCATGATCTTCAGTTTTCTGATTTCATTTGCCGTCTGTATGCCATTCAACCCACCCATCTCTACATCCAGAATGAGCAGGTGAAACGTCTCTCTCTGATCCTTATAATGAGTCAGGAGTTGTTCTCCTGAACTGAACATGGTGATATGAAACTCGATATTGGTTTTGAGCGAGAACGCTGTCAGCATATGCCTCATCAGTTCTCGTTGCTGCTCGTCGTCGTCACATATCGCTACATGATACATCCTATCCCGCCTTCCTCGAACACAAGCCGTTTTTATCCATTCTAATATACTATCTTATCACGCTCAGACCGTTAAGAATGGATTGAAAAGCATTTACGCTACCCTGAAATGCAGGGAAACGCATAAAGAACAACACAGCGATGATGCTGAGTTGTTCTATCCCTTGGTTGTTTTTCGTTCTTTCCACTTGCGGGGTTGTAAGAAACACCTTCGCCTTGAACAAAAAAACGACTGACCAGTAGTGGTCAGTCGTTTAATAAGCGCTAATATATGTGAGGATATAAGTTCTTAAACCACAGCTATTCGATAAGTGCGGCCTTAATCAATGCATTTACCCTTGAGTTATAGAGCAATCCGATATGAGATACCAGACTAACGGAAATATTGTTCGCCCCGTCCAGTCTGGATAAAAGAGGCGAAACAATGGTGTCGCTGGTGGAATAGATCGAGGTAACTCGAATGCCGCTGGGTGCGCTGTTCGTTGTCAACCGATTTGCCCCGCCCAGCGTAATCAATTTATCCACCTTATCTATGCCACCGCGGTTCAATATATAATACAGGCTGTTAGCTCCACCCATGCTATGTGCAACGATATGAACTTTGGAATGCCCCGTTTGGCGAAGAACATCGTCCACAAATCGGCTGATCGCCGCCGAATTCAACAGTTGATTGCCTGCTTTGCTCGGGAGATCAATGGCAAATAGCTCATCACTCGACCATCCCTCACCGCGCAGATACCTTTCGATTAGGGCGAAATTACTGTCCGAGCCCGTCAATCCATGAACAAAGACAATGGGTGTCCGTGCAGTGGCAGCAGAAGCGGTCGAACTCTGCCCAATCCCGGGTAAAGCAAAAGCAAAAATCGCACTCATCAAAACAATTAGCAGTGGTCTTAACCTTCTCAATCAGATCATCCTCCTGTGAAATGAGATATCCACATTTTACAATTTAAAAAATGTAAATAAAATGGTATTTTAGTCTCATTTAACCAATCGAGTATGATGTTTACTGCTAATTATTTTGTCGAAATACAGAGATTCTCCTCTTTCAGCTAGGCTCATCGTGCGACTCGGAGCACGAGACAACTATCCCTCTACAATATCCGCATGTAGATGCGATGCCGCTTCCATCATAACCGGAACAATCGCTTCATTGGAAATAGCAACGTACAACTCTCCCATATACAATCGGAATGGATATTGTTGTCCTTCATGCTCCCACATAAAAAAGTCACCCTTAATGGTCATTGTACTCTCCGCCCCGACAATATTTAGCACTGTGGAGTAGGTAAATTCCGGCTTGGTGGCAAAATAGGCTTTGCATTCCTCCAAAGAAATATGTTGTTCCCGATTGTTTTCCTGCATCGATCTCGTTATTTTAAAACGCTGGTTCATCTTGTTATGCCTCCAACTTCAAATGATTTGTTTTTCTTCATATCATAGAAAGGTATTTTCTCATTTCATTCTTGATGTGTCAAAACATTGCCTTTCAGGCGCTTCCCAGATTATGTCCTGAGCGGTAGATCTTTGAGTTAAAATAGCAGGAGCGGCGGTAGC
The DNA here is from genome assembly GCF_031844205.1 of Paenibacillus sp. RRE4. NCBI lineage: Bacteria > Bacillati > Bacillota > Bacilli > Caryophanales > Paenibacillaceae > Paenibacillus > Paenibacillus sp. RRE4. Next base: position 1,998,037 of record NZ_JAUZUT010000001.1, on the reverse strand, counting down.
GAGCAGATTAAAACGTAAACCCTATAGAGTTCGGCAAAGAATCACACTCCTTCCACACCATACACTCCACTATACTTTCCAAGAAGCTTGTGTTATGCAGATTCTATGTTTTCTCGTATTGGAACAATATGAAAATTTTGTTATGATAGATTTGCTTAATTTCATTCGTTTGATAGATTTACGCAAAACCACAACGCTTGGAGGTACACCTATTTATGTTCATACAACGTACTGGAAAAATCGCTGTGGCAGCCGTCATGGTAATATCCATGATGGGCAGTATACCTGCAACTCAATCCCATAAACTTCAAGCATCCCCTGCGATCTCTGTTCAATTGGACCATGTACCCTTAACCTTCGATGCAGCACCCCGGATTGATAAAGGGGTTACTTATGTTCCATTCCGTACAGTCGGAGAAGCACTCGGCATCGATATTACCTGGAACAGCAAGACACAGACCGTAACGGCGGTGAATACATCCAAAGGAAAAACAACAAAAGTTGTGCTTCAGGTGGGAAGCAAGACCGCCACTGTAAATGGTACGAAAGTGAACCTACCTGCTCCACCTGTGCAACGGGAAGGCCGTGTGCTCATTCCTCTAAGTTCCTTCAGCAGCCAGTTCGGTGTCCGCACAGGCTGGGACCAGACGACACGAACGGTTTCGATGATTTCACCGCAACGTGAAATGCATCTCCGGGCGTTCTATGCCGTAAGAGCGTACCACGAAATCGATCTGTTACCTTCTATGAATTCGGTTGCTTTCGGCTGGAGCCGGATTGACCGGGATGGTACGTTTACGCTGGAAGGGAAAGAATATCAGGTTCCCGTTGCCGCTGGTGAAGTAACTCCTAAATCTATTGTGGCTGACGCGGCCAGTCAACAAATCCAGCCCAGTTTGATGGTGTATGCCCTGGACGGAAATGGCGAGCTAACTAAAGTACTGAGTGACAGCACTTTAAGGCAAAAATCCATTGAAGGCATTCAAGCAACCATTCAGGAGTATGGCTTTGGCGGAGTTGTGCTTGATTTTGAGGGACTCGGCTTCAAGCTGGACGCTAAAGAGCAACAGCAATTGCTGAATCAGTATGTGAAACAGCTGAGAGAATCGCTGCCTCAAGAGATTGCCATCTCTCTCGCAGTTCCTCCGCTCAATAGCGCCTACAAAGGGTATGATTACAAAACACTGGCTACGCTGGCGGATGACCTTATCATTATGGCTTACCAATATAACCCTGCAGGAACCGAAGCCCAAGTTGCAGAGCCAAACAGTCTGGTCAATCAGGCGATTGTGCTCGCACTCAAGGCAGGAGTGCCCAAAGAAAAACTTTTGCTTGGCATCAGTATTAATAGTGAGACACCTGCATCTGTCGGGGACAAACTGGGGCTTGCGAAGCGTTACGATCTGAAAGGTGTAGCCTTCTGGAGGCTTGGCCTATTCCGTACGTACAGCGCTGATATGCAATCTGCTGTGCAAGCATCGGTAATCAAGGAATAATAAGCTTGTCTTCTCAAATCTATCATTCTCATATCTATCATCAACTTCTTGATCTGATTCAAAAGTAGCAAGAAAAAGCTACGTTCCCTGTGCAGTCAACAAGGAGCGTGCTTTTTTGTGTATTGGTTCCTCTTCTTATTTCATGACCTTATCTATACCGCCAAACAGCAGCTTAATGATTAAACCTGGTCCCGGCAACTGGGGATCAAATAACAGGATCATGCCAATAACCGCACTTACAGCGCTGACGCCTGCGGTGATCATCCGGACTTTTTTTTCTTCGCTTCGCTTCCATTCCACATAGATGATCGTTCCGGCTAACAACAGGATACCTAGCATAGATGCAATTTTCATGACTTCTCACCTTCTGTCTGTCATATCTTATCTCTGCATGAGCGATATCGTTACGGTTACAACTACGGCTAAAACGGTTATCTCCCCTGCTCATCCGGTATTCCTTGAGGCCCGGCGGATTTGCCTGTACGTACAACCTTCGCGTGGATCTGGAGATCTACATCCATGTCGGAGTAGATCTGCTCCCATCTCTTCTCCTGCTCCTTCCACTGTTTCGGATAGTATCTGCGAAACTCCACCGCGAACTTAAACAGATCCGTTCGCATCTCTCGCTGGGATAACCGAAGGGCTGATTTAGCCATTTCTTTCAGCTGAGATGCCCAGGTTTCCTCCAGCTTTTTCAGTACAGCAGGATCTGTGAGATTCCCGTCTGTTGTATTTAACAACACCTCTCCCCGTGTCTGTACATCCACCTGCATGCTCCACTGCCCAGCCGAAATTTTCGGCTTCAAAATGGTCTTCACTTCGAGCGGCTGGATCGAAAAAGAACCACTCTCCGGCTCTACATTTACAGGCATGATAATGTTGTTTAATTCATTGGCAAGCATTAAAATGCCGACGGTTAACGGCTCCTGTGCACTCCGAATAAACGTATCGCCCTTATAGAGACTTAGTCCTTTGATATATGGAGTCGACGTTAATTTATCCTGCCCCTCTTCTGGTGGAAGTGACAACATACGGGACAAAATGACAGATTGACTAGGGCCTTCAATGGATTGAGCGAGCTCCAAAACGGTGATCCGTGTACCCAGTTTCATATTGGCCATCTCGCGCAAGGATTCGGCAGAACTTCGTTCCAATGGGTCAAGCAAGGCAAGAATGTTTTTGGCAGGTTCAGGTGTCGAAAACACGTAAGCGTGTTCCCTGATCTGGGGATATCGAAGGAAAAAATCGATAAATTCACGTATGCCTTTTTTTCCGGCGTCTTCACTAATTAAGATCACTTCGCAGTGTCCCCAAAACATATTTCTCGGCATTTTCCGTTGCAAACGATTCAGTGCCTCTGCAATGGTATGACCTTCGGCAGATCGAGTAAGGGTCACTCCACTTGGACTGCCTCCACTACCCGTGCTGTCCCCTCCTCCAGCTTTGCGGGGAATAAAAATCTGTGATGTTAATTCGATCTGATCATTTTTGTAGTCCACTCCGGTTGCCAGTACAATGGCGAGATCATTAATCTCGATCCGATCCCAGCATCCCGTAAGTAATGTGCAACATAACCAGATCATAAGCCAAATCCTGCATGCTGAAATCCTTCTTTTTTTCATGGGATCAAACATCCGTACGTTTTTTTCGCACATAAGCCCACCCCTTTTTCACCCAAGCTATCCCGTATGTCAAACCTGGAAGAACCAGCAACACGGCGATGGTATATAAATTGGCTGAAGGACTCACCAAACTGGATAACCCGGAACTGCTCGAAGCTACCCAAAACGAAAAAATCATACAGAGAAAGGAAAGCGGGCTTACTAGCGGTTTGTAATCCTTCAGACCAAACCATTCCGCTGTCGACGTCACAGATATATACAGAAACACGGAAACCTTCACAAACATGCCAAAGATCCACACGGCAATAATAATCGATTCAATATGTTGTAAAAAGTCCGCTATCGTAATGTACCTGGCGGCGATCATCACCGGGAAAACAAACGTATCTGTCAAATCTCCAGTTAAAAAGAGACACACGACATTAATGACGGTCATCACTACCGTTGTTGTAAATAACGAGCCAAGCATCACACGAGTGGTTCTTTTTTGACGATTCACATACGGCAGGAGAAAGGCAATCACAATATATTCACTGAACCAGGCGGCAGGAGCGAGCGCTCCTTTGACAGCAGGCATTGGCCCATTTTCCATAAAAGGAAACAACTCTGACGGATGCAATTCCCCGATGAGCAGCACAAAGACAAGTCCGAGCATAATCATGACCAGTGTCACAAATACCTGTGCTGTCCTGCCAACCACTTCAATGCCAAGTCGGACATTAATCGCACACACGAGCATCATCGTGCCCATAATTACAAACATCGGTGTGCGTGGAAGCGCATTGTTGGCGATAAACTCCCCATATTCCCGTATAATCAGCCCGGTTAAATGAGGCATAAACAAAATATAAATAAGTCCCACCAGCTTGCCTGGAATGAGACCGGCTGCGAGTACACTGGATTGAATGAGAGATTTTCCGGGGTACATTCGTGCTAGTCCAAGTGATACACCAATGGCGGCAAATCCTACAACCGATCCAATAATGGGAGATAACCACATATCATGTCCGGCATAATGCATTGTAATTCCAGGTACAGACAAGATCGCAGTGGCAATCACAGCCGGGAAGATCATGAAAGCCAGCTGTGTCTCCGATATTTTTCCTTGGTCCGTTAACATGAATCCTCCCGCCCCTCTCCTAAATCATGAATGCAATTCGATGCCTATCGCGGCTTGTTCCAAGGTGCTGGACGCCACCACAAATCCTTCAACCCTTTGGCATTCGTCGGTGCCACCGGAGATAGATACGGCGCCCCAAATGAGCGAAGACTGCTCAAATGAATGACGATCAAAATGATGCCCAGCATGACCCCGATTAGCCCCAGCGTTCCAGCCAAAATCATAATGGGGAAACGAAGCAGCCGTGTCGAGATGCTGGCGGAGTAACGAGGAATCATAAAGGATGCAATGCCTGTGATCGCAACGATGATAATCATGGGAGCAGAGACGATACCAGCCGTGGTTGCAGCTTGTCCAATGATGAGCGCGCCGACGATGCTGACCGCGGAACCTACCTGTTTCGGCAGGCGAACACCGGCTTCCCGGAGCGCTTCAAAGGCAATTTCCATAATCAGTGCCTCTACAAGTGCGGGAAAAGGAATCTCTTCTCTGGCTCTGGCAATACTGAGCAACAGTACTGTAGGAATCATCTCTTGGTGATACGTCGTGATTGCGACATAAGCCGAGGGGAGTAACAAGGACAGAACATAAAATACGTATCGCAGCCAGCGGAGAAATACGCTCATAAACACATATTGATAGTAATCTTCAGGCGACTGCAGCATGGAAAATAGTGTTACAGGAGCCACCAGCGTGAACGGTGTTCCGTCCACCAGGATCGCAAAGCGCCCTTCCATCAGGTTGGAGGCCACAACGTCCGGACGTTCGGTAGCAATCATTTGAGGAAAAGGAGAGAATCGCTGGTCGATGATATCTTCCTCAATATACTGACTTTCCAAAATGTCTCGAACTCTTAACCGATCCAGTCGCTGCTCTACTTCTGTCACCAAAGAAGCATCAATAATGCCTTCCACGTACGCAAGTGCAATACTGGTATTAGAGCTTTCTCCAACGGTTCGTGTTCGGAATTTGAGTGCAGGTGTTTTGAGCCGTTTGCGAACCAAAGAAAGATTCGTTGCCAGCGACTCGGTGAAGCCATCCCTTGCACCACGAACCGTCGATTCAGCTAGAGGCTCTTCTGTTGAACGATTGGCGGCTTTATACAGCGGATACGTTGTTGCCACATTAGAGCCTTCCAGCAATAGCAGTGCTTCGCCTTCCAATATCGCTTCTGCGGCCTCTTTCGACGTTTCTACGGTTTTTACGGAAGATAGAGGAACCTGAGCAGCCTCCATGCCAATCTCCTGAACGGGCGTTAACACCTGGCGCTCAAGCCGCTCCGTATCACATAAACCCACGCAATATACACATAGTGCCGAGGTGAAGCCCGCGGTCTCGAATGAATGAAATATGACATCGGAACAGTCCGTAAATACGGCGCGTAATGTCTCTTCATCAATAACCAAATCTCCTGTTAAGGGCAAGTCCTGCTGCGTTTCTTGTTTTTCTTGATCCGATTGATCCTTATTCTGTTTTGATTTTTCTCTGTTTTCGCTGTTTTCGTCGTTTTCTTTTTCTTGCTGATCTTGTTTTTGTTCTTTCTGTTCCTCTCTTGTATCCTGTTTCATATTTTGTTCGGTTGACCGCTCTGTACCTTGCTTCGAATCCTGTTGTTCCGTGGTGCTTGTGTTGCTACTTGTACTTGAGTTCGTATTCGTATTTGAGTTTGTTCCTGAGTTGGTATTTGTATTTTGACTGTTTTGACTCATGCGCTCCCCCCCTTTCCACCGATTCGTCCAAGTATTCTCAGTAAAAGATATCATTTGCTTCCTTCACCAGAAATATGCAATCCGAACGACGAAAAGAGCCGCTCCGTGAGCGACTCTCTTCTAAACTAACATTTAACTGCCACTGCACAGATTGTGTGCAGTAGCTATCCTTTTACAGCACCCAGTGCCACACTTCCGATAATCTGCTTGGAAAATACGGCGAACACAACAATAATCGGCAAGATAGAAATCGCTACGCCCAGATACAACAATCCGTAATCCATACCGTAGTAGCCCTGAACGAGAGCGACCAACACGGGTAGCGGATACTTATCCAGGGAGAAAAAGAGTACGAGTGGTGTCAGGAAATTATTCCATGACCCGATGAAGGTGAAAATCCCCAGAGCCGAGATCGCTGGCCCAAGGATGGGCAGTACAATCTGATTAAACGTCCTGAACTCATTCGCACCGTCCACCCGGGATGATTCAATGATCTCATCCGGAATGCTGCTCTCCATAAACTGTTTGATAAAAAATACGTTAAAGGCATTCGCAGCCGCAGGTAAAATAATCGCCGCATAACTGTCCAGCAGGCCAAGCGTACTGAACAACCGGTATACCCCGATTAGCGCCAGTTGACCCGGAACCATCATTGTGGCGAGCAGAAACAGAAACAATCCGGTACGCCCTTTGAAGTTAAACTTGGCAAAACCATAAGCCGTTAAAGCACCGATATACAATGACAGCACTGTAGAACTGCCAGCAATAAAGAAACTGTTGGCGAAGCCACGCCAAATGTTAATTTTTGAAGCCATATTCACATAATTGTCTATCAGAAAGGCACCAGGAAGAAACGTAAAGCTTGAAGCAATCGACGCATTGTTATGTGTGGAATAGATCAGCATCAGGTAAAACGGAATCACACACAAGACAGCGAGGGCGATCAGAAACAGATAAACGAGGATTTTGCCCAATGTCAGCCGCTGACGAAGCGCATGATGTTGAACTACGGCCTCCCGCTGCGCGGCAACTTTAGCAGTTTGCATACAATCTCTCCCTCCCTATGAACGGCTCTTCCGTTTGGTCATGATGAAGGATGCAACCGATAACAAAATAATAATGATGAACAGACAAAATGCAATGGCAGCTCCATAACCAAAACGTGTACTCTGGAACGCTACATTATATAGGTACATGATGCTGGTCATTGCCGCACGGTCCGGCCCTCCCGTACCATTGGTCAACGTAAACGGCTGGTCAAAAATCTGAATGCCCCCAATGATTGAGGTAATAATCTGAAACAATATAATGGGTTTGAGCATCGGCACGATGATGTGCAGAAAAATATGTTTTTTCTTGGCACCATCGATTTGTGCAGCTTCTTGCAGCGCCGGGTCTATCCCTTGTAATCCAGCCAGATAGATGACCATTGAATAACCAAAGTATTGGAAGAACAGAATGGATGACACGATCAGCCGCATAAACCAAGGATCATCTTTCCAATTGATCGGGTCCTGAATTAACCCTGTCTGCACGAGAAAATGATTCAGTCCACCCGACTGCCAATCAAAGATCAGACTGACAAGCAAACCGAGCGAAGCAGCCGTAACGATGTTAGGGAAGAAGTATACCGCCCGGAAAATATCCCGTCCTTTTAACAACTTGTCGTTCAAAATAAAAGCAAGTACAAGGGATACCGTAAGTTGCGGTACTACTGATACACCCCAAATGAAGAGGGTATTAAACAATGTTTTGTAGAACAGCGGGTCTTGAAGCACCGCGACATAGTTACCGATCCCGACGAACTCAGGCGTGGTGATCCCGTCGAAATTCGTGAAACTGATATATAACGAGTACAGAATCGGATACAGTCCAAAGATGGCAAACACGATAAAAAAAGGAGCAATAAAGTAGTACCCGTAATGGTCTTTTCGAATTGTCTTGGCAAACATACGCTGTCCTCCAATCATTAATTGACCTAAAGCGAACTACGATGGTTACACAAGCACTCCGATGACAGAAGAGTCTTTCAATCGCTGTTATCCCCAGATTTTTTTGATTCCCTTATTTTAAAAGGGAAAATCCGGTGAAGCGTATGCTTTCGATGTAGCTTTCTTTCAGAAAGCTTTCAGGCGACCGCTTCGCTTTTCCAGCTTTCTTCTGTCCTCTCCGTTGTTTGTGTAAACGCTTAGTTAACTTCGTAGGTTCTGGAGTAGTAAACTTACTCTACCTGTAGCTCTGGGAACCTTAAGCGCACGTCACGTTTGATGCGTTTCACCACTTCTTCCTTCGTCTGAATATCGCCGTTCAGATACAGCTGTAGCAAGTTTCTATAGATATCATTGCTGATAATGCCGTCATATTTGGTGCGTTCATACACCGGAACCTGCTTGGCGGCCTCCGAGAAAAATTCAAAATGTTTCTGTCCACCCAGATAGGCCGAGGTAAGTGAGTCCGCCAGCTTGTCATTTACGACCATGTTACTCGTAAAGTAATCCTGCTCCTTGGCAAGCCCTGTCAGAAATTCATGATTAAAATTGTAAAATTCGATGAATTTCCAGGCCGCATCCTTCTGATCACTTTGGTTATACATCGCAATGTAGGTTCCTCCTGAACTGAAGGACGAAGGCCCGTGTGCCAAACCCCATAACCCTTCGGTATCGGGTGCGTTCGCTTTGAATGTAAACTGCAATCCCCAAGTCGCCGCAGGATAGAACATCACTTCACCTTTTTGCATGGACGCCGCATACCCTGCACTTCCATCCTCGTATTCAGCCAGAACACGGCGCTCCCTTGCCTCACGCACCAGATCAAGCACCTTCATATACGTAGGATCAATGACGAGCTTCCCATCTTTCACCCAAGGAATGCCTCCGTACGAGTTAGCTATCCCGTTCCAGTTCGCCAGTGCATGTACCTTGTTGCCACTTTGTTCTTGTACTTTTTCTCCGATAGCAAAAATCTTCTCCCATGTATCAATCTGGGCGCTGACTTTCTCTGGATCGTCAGTGCCCAAATATTCCTTCGCCAGATCACGGCGATAATAGATGCCTCCCGGTGTACCTTGATAACCGATGGCGCGGACATTACCCTCACTATCCTGCTCATTAGCCTGTACAAAAGGGTACTGTTCCTTAATTAGCTCGTTTGCGTTGTAAGGCGCAGCTGATAAATTTTCCAAATACTGAACATCAATGAGTTCACGGATATTTGCATTTTCGATCATAAACACGTCGGGTGCTTTCGAACTGGTCTGAAGTGCTGATTTGAGCTTGGTCAGATAAAAGTTACCTGGAATATTAACGAAATTTACTTTGATATCCGGATACTTCTCTTCGAATTTCTCAATGGCATAGCCTGCCTCATCCGTGAAACTCCAGACCGTAATCTCCTGCTGCTTCGCTTGATTGGATGCACCTGTCTGGCAACCCGCGAGTAATAATACTGAACTTGCAAGCAACGTGACTGGTACAACAAACCGCTTAAACCATCTCTTCATAAAGTACCCTCCCTGAAAAGGAAACGCTTACAATTTATTTGAGTATAAGAATTTGAGCGGTGGCTTTCTCCACAAATATTGTCAATCATCCTTGATATTTTGCGATATTGGAACGATGACGTTTGCGAAATTCGGACGGCGTGCAGTTATTGTATTTCTTAAAAAGACGATTATAGGAGTTCACATTGTTGAATCCGTGACTGATCGCAATCTCCAAAATGGATTCCTGACGAAACAGAAGCGCCCACTCCGACTTAATAATACGGAAATGATTCAAATATTCCATTAGCGTGATGCCCTTGATTTCTTTGAATAGTTTGCAGATATGGAACTTACTGAACTTCATATGTTCTGCCACCTGCTCCAGCTTAATCGGCTCGGCATAGTGCTCTTCCAAATATTCGCATACAGATTCGAGAAACTCGAACTTTTTGGAAGATACGCAGGGCCAGCATGGCGACGAATCCGATTGTGAAGCTAGGGGCGTGGTACGTAGTAACAAGACGATCAGATCATATAACCGAGATACCATAAGCCAGCGGTAACCAGGGTTCTGATTTGTTTTCTCCGCGGCAATCGCATCAATATAAGGACCGGGGTTGGACTGACTGTTAGACGGAATGATGGATGTTTGATTAAAAAGTGTCCCCAACTCTTGCATCTCCGCTTCACTCGTGAAGCTCCCGGTTAACAATTCAAGCCGAAACAACAAAATCGTCAGCCGTCCGGTGCCTGGCATAAAATAATGCACGTCCCCCGGTTTGATCAGAACCATATCCCCTTGGTTCAGTTCAAATATTTGCTCATTTACACCGATCCGTGCATGTTTTCCAGTTACGATAACAAGTTCCACTTCATCATGCCAATGTGCCGCATAATTGAATTCTGCACCTGTATAAATTAACCGAATGGGAAACCCGTCGGCCATGTGACCTGTTTCGAGAAAAGTAGGTACGCCCATGTCATTTGCCTCCTCTTTTTTCCATACACATCTGCCTCATGTGTCTATACTTATGCCTGAATGTACTTCCCCGTTTCTCATATTCTATCTAAAATAGGACCAAACATCCAAATTTTCTGATCTCAATGGTTAGGGAGATTGAACATAAGCATGTTAATATAAGCTAAGGAAATCCAATGAAATCGGAGTGGTCAGACATGAAATTCAGCGATTTTAAAATAGGACAGCGTTACGAAACCGGGTCGGTTCTTTTAACGAAGGATGACATCCTACATTTTGCCGAACTTTACGATCCGCAATACATGCATCTGGATGAGGACAAAGCGAAAAAAGGACGCTTCGGAGGTCTGATTGCATCGGGCATGCAGACTCTGAATGTCACGTTCCGACTATGGATCGATGTTGGCGTGTATGGTGAGCATATTATCGCTGGCACGGGCATGAACCATATTCAATTTCTGAAACCTGTCTATCCAGGGGATGAACTTCACGTTATCGCTGAAGTCACCGAGCTTCGTCCGAGACGAACCGGGAATGGCACGGTGACGGTATTGCTCAGTACATATAACCAAAAGGGCCAGAATGTATTTCGGGCGGAATTGAGTGCGCTGGTGGACAATTAAAAGACTAAAAAAGAGTCGTCTACTCGGTAAAATGTTTGTACCCTACAAACAACCGAATAGTGACGACTCCCTAGTCAACCTATAGCAATTCCCTTTAAAAGCAACTTAACCGCTTTGACATGCAGAGCCGCGTATTCATCCCCGCTTAGATTTGGCTTAGTTAAGCAGAGCTGGGTTGCTCCAGCCAAGGTTGACATGACCCCAAAGCTCAATGTTTCGATGTCTTCATTCATAAAAATGCCCTGATTAATCCCCGTCTGTAACACCTGCCTAATTGCAGTATAGGCTACTTCTGTGATCTCCTTTAATGTAGTCAATGACTCGGATTCGCTAGAAAGTGTTCTGGAATACTCTTCAAGCGCCTGGATTAATGGACTTTCACAGTCTCTTCCGAATAAATCAGCCATTTCAAGCAGTTGTTCGCTGGGAGACGAAGTATGCTCCATCAAACGAAGCCATTTTTGTGACATTTGTTCAGTATGCTGAGTAAGCAGTTGGAGAAACAGTACCTCTTTATTTTTAAAGTGATGGTATAAGTTTCCTTTGCTCATCTGTGTCAATGCACATAAGTCATCCATCGTAGCTCGGTCATAGCCTTTTTCGATAAATAACTGTTTAGCATGGTTTAAAATGATTGTTTTAGCTTCCTCTGCTGGCAATCTTCTTCTGGTCATGAGTCCTCCCGAAACCTTACGAACGGTTCCTTTTATGCTTGAATAATTGAAAAGCGACATATGAGATAACGATAACAAAAATCCCAAAGAATGCAAATGGCATGTCTAATGTGTGGCGGTATACAACATTTTGCAGACCCATGTTTTCCAAAGTCGACGTTCCATATCCCCAGATGGATGTATTAAACATGTTCGTGGCAAAATGAATACCGATGGGAGCAGCCAGACCATTCGTATGGTAAGCTACGATTCCCAAAAAGAGCGCTACCAGCAAATAATACAGGGGCCCAAAAATCCCGTAATGCAGCATTTCGGGGTTAAACCCATGGAGCAGAGCAAAAATCAGGGAAGTGACCAAGATAGACCAGAATGCACCGCCTCTTAATGATCTGAACATACGGTACATATAACCTCTAAATAAAATCTCTTCAGCAGCACTTTGAAACAAAACCAAAGGAGCAGTTACTACGAGTACACCTAACCACGGAAGCGGATCAAAATTAAGCGTAAAAGCTTGAGGATGCAAAGCGATATCGACAAGTAAATACAGGATAAGCGCAGACAAGTACCATGCAAAATAAATAGCAAACTTGCGGAGATCTGGTCTTTTAACTTCAAACAAAAATGTACTAAAAGGGATTTTAAAGAAATACCTGGTGATCATGTAAACGCCGAGAATCAGGAAAGAAAAAGACAAATATAGTGTGATCAATTGAGGTAATCCGGAACGGGTAGCAGGAATCAGAGTATTTACTAAATGAAACCATAATATAGTACCACCCTGCCAAATGAACAAAATAAGTACGAAGCCTGCCACGGATTTTAAACTTAAAGGTATCGGCGGTTGAAGGCCATAATTTCTTTCCATGATACACACCCATCTCTTATTGTATTTACCGACTATATAGTCGGTAAATACAATATATATAGCCACGTGGACTTCTGTCAACATTGAACAAAATTTTAATGTTTACTGGCGTGCAGATAAATATTCGGTTATGAAATGCTGTACCAGACTTACAGCTTCTATTTTACCTTGTTATGCAAACTGTCTAGTAACGACTGGCTAATCTGATCATACATAAAGCCGCCCATGGGCGGCTTCGTCATAAATTTGTTTTTTACGAGAACGAGTTCCTTAACACTTGTCCAAGGATCTCCACACCTTTGGCAATTTGTTCATCAGATGGTGTTGAGAAATTCAATCGAATTGCATTGCAAGGGTCTTGCTCATTCACCAAGAAGGCATTTCCTGGTACCACAGCTACACCTTGTGCAGCCGCCGTTTTGGCATAATCCACCATCGGTACATGAGCAGGCAGATCACACCATAGGAACAGTCCGCCATCTGGACGAGTATAGGTCACAGCATCGCCTAGATGCTCTTGTAGTTTGTCCATCATCAGTGTAGCCTTTCGGAGGTAGACTTCACGAATGTGATTGATGTGCCCGGCGTAATCATACTGCGTCATAAAACGATGAGCCAGAATCTGCGGAAGCATCGCTGTATGTACGTCTTCCCCCTGCTTGGCTACAACCATCTTCTCCACGACTTCATGCGGAGCCTGTACAAAGCCAACTCGCAGTCCGGCCGACAAAATTTTGGAGAACGATCCGACATAGATGACCAAGCCCTCTTCGTCCATAGACTTAATCGTTGGCACGTCCTCACCATTAAATCGAAGCTCTCCGTATGGATTATCCTCCAGAATCATAACACCATATTTCTTAGCCAGTGCATAGATCGCTTGGCGCTTCTCCAGACTGGTGGTTACGCCTGTAGGATTTTGAAAACTAGGAATAACATAGATCATTTTTACATTCGGCTCGGTTTGGAGCGCATGCTCAAGTTTATCGATGTCCATACCGTCCGTCTCCATCGGAACCCCTGCCAGCTTCGCGCCGGAAGCACGGAAGGAATTCAGAGAACCGATAAAGCTGGGACTTTCGCAGATAATGGTATCGCCTTCATTACACAGCACTTTACACGCAAGCTCAATCCCCTGTTGTGCCCCTGACACGATAAAGAGTTGGTCGGACGGCTTACCTGTGCTGAAATTCTGTTCCAAGTGTTGCTGGAGTGCTTCACGAAGCGGTATATATCCTTCCGTGATGCCATATTGCAGCGCTGTAACCGGATCTTGTTCCAGAATCGACTGCGTGAAGGTACGAATCGCTTCAATCGGGAACGTTTCTGGCGCAGGATTGCCCGCTGAGAATGGGATTACATTTTGACCTGAAGAAGCTTTCAAAATCTCACGAATAATGGACGGTTGCAGTGATGCAATCCGGTTGGAAAAGGTATAATTCATCTTTACTAACATCCTCTCGGCTCTGATCTAATTTCTGTCTCGTATTGATCCATTAAAATCTATTATACGAGCATTTTTCAATTTGCCAAAGAGACGATTTTAACTCGTATCATTTTTTATTAAAAGCATATTAAAATTGTTATTATATTTCTTGTTAAGCTATCTACTCTACGTCAACTGGATGTTGTAACTGATCTTTATAATAGTCGATATATAATTTGCCATTGCTCCCTATAACAGCATAAAACACATCGCTAACCTGTTTTTTATTAGATTTGAGCTGTTTCAATAACTGAACCTCAGATACATCGTTTAGATTTATATTTTCTTTCAGCAACTGACCATCCATAATCATTTCAACGGGCAAACGTTCTTTAACATCTTTTGTTTGATTCATATCTTGCATAGTGACTGTTCTGAACTGCTTTTTTTTCATGACCGAAATTTGACCGTTAACCTCAAGCAAGGCGTATTCGACTTCATTGATATCAAAAACCTCTTTTTGTCTAAGTGCTTGGTTAAGAGAATCCAGCGTCATTTTATTCTTTGCTAAATTATCCTCCAGAACCTTGCTGCCTTCTATTAATACCGTAGGTGAACCTTCCGCAAGCAAACGCATTTTTCTGCTCTTGAGATTCCATTTAGACAACATATAAGAAGTCCCGGTGAAAACAACAAGCGAAATCAAGAGATGGATCACCTCCATTTTTTCATTAAATGCTAAATTTGCAGCAATAGCTCCCATAATTACAGCGGTGACGAAATCATGAAAGTTCATATTAGATAGTGTCTGTTTGCCAAGTATTCTCGTTATGAGGAGTAAGAGTAGAAACGCAGATATACTTCGGACCAAAATAATAAGATGATCGATCAACTAAAGCACCCTTCCATTTTTCATAAATAGAATCTGATTCTCTAAAAGTATGTACATATTAGATTTAAAATATAAAACCAAAAATGGATTTTGATACACATGCTTGATATGTATGGTTAAACAACAAAAAAGCTGCCGCCGGCAGCCTTCAATCTTGTCATGATTTGTCTTGATTTGTCTTGTCTTATCTCATCTCAGACAGCCTCGTCGCTTTTACTACGTAGGTCGCAAGCCCAGGAAACATTCGAGCTAGAGCAGGATAAAAGCGGTTGGTTTTTGCAAAGGCAAGATTCTGAATCATTCTGGCTCTTCGAAGCAACGGTGCGAACTCCCGATTCGCTTCGAGTGTATACTCGCTTTGCCATGTGGTATAGTCAATCTCGCCCTTAAGGTATGCATCTGTCCACCGCGCGCACACGATCGAAGAACGAAGAGCAATGGACATCCCGTCTCCGCACAGAGGTGGAATGACCATCATCGTATCCCCAATATGCGGATAATCGGACCACGGTTGCGGGACATTAGACAGTTGCAATGGCGCAACAGACACTTGGGTTCCCTGAATGGCCTCCCCTTCTGCTAAACGAGCCGCCAGATTTGAATTCGTCATCGCGGCTGCCTGCAAAATCTCTGTTACGGACTTGCCGCTCCCCTGTACAGAATCAAGTGTTAACAATGCGGCAACATTAACCGTGTCGTTTTCAATCGGAGATATGCCCATATAACCACCATCACAAAAATATAATTCTACCCTCGCCGGTATGTTAATACCTTTGTAATGAGATTTGACACCGACATATATCGTCTCGTCCCGAACTCCTTCTTCGCTACTTGTTCCTCTCAACTTTTTGCTCCCATATGCCCCGATAACGGCCTTGGCTTGAAAACATCTCCGTTCATTGCCCTGCTTCACCTCGACTTCATAACTCTGATTTTCAAGTTGCCGGATTGAAGCAATATTCACTTTCGTTAAAATTTCGGCCCCGGCGGCATAAGCCTGCTGATGCAGTAGCTGATCCAGCTCATATCGGCTTATTCCATAGGCGAATCCAGGCAAAGGTGCTTCAATCTCACCACCATCCGGCATCGTAATCCGGGCATGATCCATACTGCTGGGGCTCTTCTCCTGATTCAACAGATGAATGCCAAGACGCTCCAGCATCTCCCTCGTTTCAGGTGACATGAACTCCCCACATGTTTTATGTCTGGGAAACTGTTGCCGATCGAGCAACAACGTTCGATGACCTTGCCTGGCCAGTTCGATCGCACAGCTACTGCCCGCAATGCCAGCTCCAACAATGATTACATCGGTTGATTTCATCATGTTACGAGGCCTCCCTTTCGCGGAATCACCACAGAATATCGGAATAACGGTTTCCACTCATAGGTCATTGTCTCATGCTTCAATCGATGTTTGAGTTCCTGCCAATCCCGATCTGTAAATCCCTTGGCTACCGACAACGGTCCGTCATGACGAATATAACGGTTACGCGAGATAAGTCTTGTTGTAATCCATACCGCTTTATAAGACACCGGATGACGGTGAATATCATTGATAACCACACCATATTTCGATGCACGAAGCATATGACGAATCATATCGACAAGTTGTTCTCCTTCAAAATGGTGAATGAACTGTGAGCCTGTCACAATATCGGCTGAATCATCAGGCAACGCTGTTAGATCGGCACGCTGTACTCGAACACGAGGCTCGCTCTGAAACAACTGTCTTGCTTCTTCACAAGCCTCTTCGGTCAGATCCACTAGCGTAATTTGCATATCTATCCCTTGTTTTTTCGCCCAATGCAATAGCTTCAGATTCACATCTCCTGAACCTGCACCAACGTCCAGAAGGGTTAGCTTATCCGGCTTACCTACGGATTTCCATAATTTCTCCACACCGGACACGGTGGGACCAGGAGCAGCAAATATTTTGTTCAACCGCCGTAAATGTCGCAACGCTTCACGCAGTTCTTCGCCACCCATGGAAAAGTCATCCATCAATTCTTCTTCCCTGGCACGACTGCTCAATCTTCTAAAGAAGGACATGATCCTGCTCCTCCATGACCGATGTTAGCGCCGGAACATAAGTGAATTTCATTAATTCTGCAGTAAGTCCAGGACCAAAAGCCATGGCTACGCCTTCTGTGGACAACTGCTCCTGCTTTTTCATATCCATGCGCATCGCTTGAAGTACAAACAAGATCGTATTCGAAGACAAGTTGCCGTAATCTCTCAAAATATCCCGACTGTACTTCGTCTGTTCCGACTTCAAATTCATCACTTCCTGAACAGAATCTACGATTCCTCGTCCGCCCGGATGTATTGCCCATAGTTCGGGGAGCTGTTCACTTTGCAGCAAAAGACTCAGTTCTTCTTGCAAATGATTGCCAAGTAACTTCGGAATACGGGGCGACAAATGCAAATCATATCCGTAATCGGCCACTTTCCAGGTCATGTCCTCCGTCGAATCGGGTAGCAACACCGAATAGCCGGTTCCCAGACTCAGGTAGTCTCTATGCCGCGCCTCTGGCGTACCCACAATGGATGCAGAAGCGGCATCTCCAAAGAACGACGCAGCAAACAGTGCCTCCCGATCTTGCACCGGCTGGAAATGAAGTGTACATAATTCAACGCAAACGATCAGCACTTGTGAACCTGGGGCACCCTGCACGACGTCACGAGCCATCTGAACTGCTTTTAACCCTGCTGCGCAGCCCTGAAAAATGAGTGGTAATCGGTTGACTCGAGCAGAAAGTCCAAAGTGTTGGATCAATTGCACATCAAGTCCTGGCAGATACTGCCCGGTGCAGCTCACCGTAATGATGTGAGTTATCGCTTCGGGAGAGATCTGCGCGTCTTGCATTGCTTCTTCCGCGGCATTAATCGCCAGAGGGAGTGCCTCCCGCTGGTATGTATCCATGCGTTCCCGTGTGGTTGGAATATCCGGCTGTGTACCAGAAGGGATATAACCGCATTCTTCCAATGTTCCAAGATAACTCGGTTCCACGGTATACCGTGTCTCTACACCACAGGATTTGAAAATACGCTTGGCAAACCTCGCCAAATCCGGTCGATCAACCAGTGAAGAAGCGATAAGCTCCGCAATGTCCGGCTGAGCTACCTTGTGTACGGGGAGCGCCGTTCCCATGCCAAGAATGGCGATATCACTCGAATGGTTATTTGGATTCATATGAACCTCCTGATTTTGGCTATAATTACCTTCAATTAACACCTCTTACCCTTTATGAAAAAGTTGTAATCCCAAAATGATATTGATCCATATAAAATTATTGCGAAGATGTATTGAAGCCGCAACATGACTTCACTGTTTCCAGGCGACGAGTTTTCTGCCCGGATTATATATTTTATTAAGATGATGACATACTCAGAAGCCCCGTTTGACGAACTACAACAATTCATAGAAAAAAACACCTCCTAAGGATAAATCCTTCCGCTACTTACAGGCGGATTTCATCCTTAAAAGGCGTTATTCGATTAATCAACGATTCTTAATTCTTTCCAATCTTCAGAAGCTTGCGAATTGGATTCGACCAGCAATTTTAACGATACCCCGGTCAGGATTTCTCTCAAAGGATAATAGATCCGATTCTTCCACTCGATTTGTTTAGCCGGATTTAGAGTGAAGGACTTGCCTTGATATTTTACGATGATCTGATCCTTACTGCGATTTACAGTGCCATCAATTAACTTTACCAATTCGTCTACAGGAGTGTAGATGGTAGAATCCATCGCTCTGAATGTTCCTTGACCCTGGAATTGCATATATTCCCCGTTGTATTTAACCGGCACAGGATCATTAATCGTTAAATAATTGGCCAGGTCAAATGTAAACAAGTACTCGCTCTGACTTGAAACGTTAATGACATTTCCGCTTCTGGAAGGTGTCATCAGATTAGAGCCAATGACTCGTAAAGCACCTTTATTCAGCAGTCCCGATTGCATAATGTGATCCGTATTATTGTTATCCACCCAACCCAGTCCGAAGTCAATCGCAGAAGATCGTCCTGTCGTATTAATGGGAATCGTTTGGATTAGTTTCGCGGATGAGGTGTCAAATATACGGTATTCTTCCTTTCCAGGAACGCGACGGCCATTCTCCGTATAGTTCACCCAGAGTACAACATATTTCCCGTTAGGACTAAACTGCGCAACACCGAATGTGTATTTCGCTTTGGATGTGTTAGACTCGAGAAGCGTATGCGCCTTACCGTTTATGATCAGTTCATGTTTGAACATTCTTTTTTGGCTTGTTTGTTTATACATTGTAGATGAAGTTAACATTTTCTTGTAGACGTAGTCATACGTGTCTTTTTTCCTATATGAGCCTAGTCTGCGCTCGCTCCCATCTGGTCTGATCTCGTAAGAATATTCACCTGGATTGTCCACATAACCCCGACCCGAAACGTAATATTTCCCTGGCGTAACATATAACGAACCTTTCGTTGGTTCTGGATCGAAGTCATTATGAAATAACAAATTTGTCACATAAAGACTCGTGTGTTGGGAAGGTTTTTCTTTAGTTCTATGTATTAACTTATTCGTTGATAATGAATATACGAGATACTCACGTGGTCCTTTTTCGACAACATACATGTTCGCATCGGGATAAATTTCATCCATTGTACCTGTAGACTTACTTACATTTCCGATTAAAGTCACCTTGTTGGAGCGACTATCATACTTCAAAATTTGCTGGTTAGATGCCGTGTTTAATGTACTGTACCTGATCCAAGGGTTCTTTGTATTCGATCCATATGCTTCTGTAAAAGAATAGTCCTCTGATGTGTCTATAAAATCAATTACCGTATCTTCTTGACGAAACAGACCTGTGGAATAATCTACAATCGTCTTTCGAATAAAAGGCTGTTTTGTTTCGTTTTGCTTGTAAGTATGATACATCCATTGAAAATATATCTTTTGCTTTACTCCAGCTCCTCCCTCACTAGCCATAGCTACTTTCCCCGGAAAAGTACAACTTAACAAAAATATCATAATTAAAAATAATGCTGTAAAATGACGTTTTCTCATCCTAATCTCCTATCTTAAATGTAATGAATGGACTTTCAGGACTATTATAAATCTGAGAGAGATTAGCCCACAAGGATTATAAATCCATTTCTTTTGAATTTTGATGGTCACACGAAGGAAACTTCTTCTCACACACAAAAAGCCGCCCATAGGCGGCTTCAACGTCATCGTTATATATCAAACTTCTGCGCGGCTAAAAACGTCCCTCAACTTGTCACTCATCAAATACCAAGCATCTTCAGCCATTTCAATATCGCCATGATGTGTAAAACCGTGCACTGCCCCTGCGTACTCTTTGTGGGTCACCTTTACACCGTCTGCTTCCAGCTTCGCGGCATATACACGAGCTTCTTCAGCTAGAGAATCTCTCTCCGCAGTAATAATCAGAGCCTCAGGCAAATCAGAGAGTGATTCGGCAAGCACCGGAGAAGCTAAGGGGTTCGAGGCATCCTCTGGTTTTGACAAATACATTGCATTAAACGTTCTAGCCACATGGGCTGGGATAGCTTCCGGAAAGTCAGGTTTCTCCCCGGGTTCTGTAGCCACATCCAGCACAGCATAATCAATAATTTGGAGTAAAATTGGGAATTCATCCCCACGTTCCCTATTCAGCAAACATACCGATGCTGCCAGATTGCCTCCAGCACTATGACCGCCGATAGCAAACATAGCTGCATTAGCGGAGAACTGATCTGCATTGGAATGCATCCATTTCACGACGTCGTAGCACTCATAGACAGCCGTGGGAAATTTGTGCTCAGGTGCTAACTTATAATCAATGTTAACGACGAGACATGCTGCACGATCTGCAATCAAACGACACCAAGGGTCGTCCCCGTCGGCCTGACCCAGCACAAACCCGCCTCCATGCATGTTAAAAAACACGGGCCAAGTCAACGCTTCTTCGTTTTTCTTTTTTGGATTCGGCACATACACCAACACCCGGGTTTCTCCGGCGGAGGTAGGAATCGTGTATTCTTTTACAGTAACATCATATGTAAGACTTGGTTGGAGACTCTGATCATTTCCCGAGCTATGCTGACGCATTTGTTGAACCATGGCAATCTGCTGCTGTTGATCCATTCACATCCACTCCTTCATCATCTTTGTGTTTACCGAAAACTGCTACAATCACATCTGGCTTCATTCAATCTATTCGCTGAGTGTCTCCTGAATCCTCTTTGGAAGCTTCTGCACAATCAAGTCATAAGAGTGATCAATCATGGCATAAACGTCCTCGTTCGATAAGGAACCATCCAGTATGACGGAATTCCAATGCTTTTTATTCATATGGTAGCCGGGAATAACAGCTTTATGCTGCTCTCTCAGGTTCTCCGCAATAATCGGATCACATTTCAGATTCAAACGGCTATTCTCTCCATTGCCTTCAAACAGAAGTGCAAACATTTTGTCTGCTACCTTAATCACTGCCGTTTCAGGACCGAATGGAAATTCCTTTACAGCCCCTTTTTTGCCAAGACAATAATCCATAATGCTATCCGTCACAATACTTCCTCCTCTAAACTGAACTCGTTTATCTTCCATTTTAATCGAAGCCTTACACAAAGAAAACCTCCTCCGATAGATCGGAGAAGGCTTCGTTCCTTGTATGTTAATTAACCTTATCGTTGCGCGTTTTGCTACGGCGCTGCTGGCTCTGATAGGTAGAACGGCTACCTGTTTGGCTATGATCTGCTTTACGCACTTTCTCAGATGACGGTGTACCCTTAACTTTGGCTTGAGGATTGTCGCTACGTCCGGAACGCGATCCATTCGAGCTACGCTCTTCGCTTCTACCGCCGGATGTTGCTTTATCCCGTTTGGTAAACCATTCGGACCTAGGCTTACGCGCCGGATTGGCCTTGGATTTCGCCGGTTTATCCGCAGTAGCGCGATTAAATCCTGATCTACTGTCAGCTGTTCTGGAACTTTGTTTTGTCCGTTTACCTTGATTCGTTTGATTCATTGGGGCAAACACAGGCGTATTGGTCATCGGGTAAGGATGGTCCTTCACTTCGGGAATCGATTTTTTAATGACTTTCTCGATATCCTTCAGGAAAGGAAGCTCATCCTTCTCACAGAACGAGATCGCCATCCCGCTTTTCCCGGCTCGGCCTGTCCGACCAATACGATGGACATACGTCTCAGGAATGTTCGGCAGATTGAAGTTGATGACATGAGTCAACTCCTCCACATCGATACCTCTCGCTGCAATATCGGTTGCAACCAGCACACGAGTTACACCGCTTTTAAAATTGTTCAGCGCCCGTTGGCGTTCGTTCTGTGACTTGTTGCCGTGAATCGCCTGCGCCGTTACATTAATTTTGGCCAAATCTCGCGTAACCCGATCAGCACCGCGTTTTGTACGAGTAAACACCAGTGCAGTAGCAATAGATTTATCTTGCAAAATATGATTTAACATGTTCTGCTTATTGCCCTTCTCCAGCAAATATATAGACTGTTGAATACGATCCACCGTTGATGATACCGGAGTAATCTCCACTTTCACGGGGTTCACCAACAGTGTTTGCACCATCTTCACAATTTCTGGCGGCATGGTAGCCGAGAAGAACAAAGTCTGTTTCTTGTTCGGCATCTTGGCAATGATGCGTTTCACATCGTGGATAAAACCCATATCGAGCATGCGGTCCGCTTCATCCAGGACAAGAATTTCCACTTTGCTCAGATCTATCTGCTTCTGATTCACCAGATCCATCAAGCGTCCAGGTGTAGCAATGATAATATCTGCTCCCTGATGCAGTGCGCGCTCCTGTACTCTTTGAGATACGCCGCCTACAATCGCCACGGAGCGAATGTCCGTGTATCTGCTGTACATTTTAATATTATCGGATATTTGAATGGCAAGCTCCCTTGTCGGGGACAAGATCAGTGAGCGAATAGCACGGACGGATTTTGCTTTTGGGTCTGACTGTTTACCGGGAGTCGCTTGTTTCTGCTTGCTACCTTGGCTCAACAACTGGATAATAGGCACCGAAAATGCTGCTGTCTTACCTGTTCCCGTCTGCGCACAGCCAAGTAAATCTCTGCCCGCAAGCACGGCAGGTATGGATTGCTCCTGAATCGGAGTGGGTTTACTGTAATTTGCTTTTTTCAATCCTTCCAAAATCGGAGGCATAATGTTTAATTCCTGAAATGTCATGTTATCTCCTTCATCTACGCACATCTCTACATAAAACGAATCTTTATGTCACACGTAACGGTTAAGGATAACACTAAATCACGATTCTGTATATCTTTTTGAACGTTATTTGATGATCAGTCCCATTAATCCGGCAAACGTTGCTGCTTGATGCGGTGCGATCGCACACCCGGCCAGATCCTCCAGCGTAAGAACAAGAGCATCAAATTCGCTATCACTGAGGTCCAATCCTTTCATAGATGTTCCGGTAAACGTCACCTGATCCAGCCTACATGTACCGAATGCAATCTTTTGTAATTTCAGATAGGCAAAATCCGCACCGATCAAGCTACATCCGAGGTACTCCACCTGTTTAAGATGGGAAAAACGAAAATTGCTATAGTCGCATATACTCTCCACAATGCTAACGTTTTGCCACCTGCTACCGGAAAAGTCCGTTCCGACCAGTTTGCAATTGGCCCACTCCGTACGATGCATAAACGTATTTTGCAGATTCACATTGGACAAGTCGCAGTGCTCGAACCGCACATCCGTAAACTCACAATGTTCAAGTGATGACTCCAGAATGGTTACATGCCGGAACACCACGTTCTCGAATGATGCTTTGCTCACCTCCAGCATGTCCAGTGTCATATGTTCAAACAGTCTGTCCTTGTACTCTGTTTTCGAATCCAACGTATAGATCGGTTTAGATTCAAGCAATTGCAAGGTCAGCTTGGGTTTCTCTATTTTCATGCGAGCCTCCTTTGATGAGTCGGAAAATAGCAGCCTGGCTATTGTATTCTTAATGGTTAACCTTTTACAGCCACAACCCGCATTCTGGCAATATCCAGATTCCACTGCCCTTCACGATAAAGCTGCGGTTCTACTTTCTTTTCGACAACCTCCATCATTATCTCCTGCTCCTCTGCATCTATATCATGGAAGAGATACGAAGCAAAGCTACTCAGCCATTGACGGACCCCCTGTTTCAGCGGCCTCATCGTGTCGGCATGTTGTATGAATAACACTCGGAATCCATATTGCTCCAGCAAGCTTGAAAACTCACCTACGGTTGGATGATACCACGGATTACGTCCTTCCCAAGTGTATCCTCGTGTGAGCAACTCCTCCTGAACCGCATGAAGAAGGATCGCCGTATTACCGCTACCTGCAAACTCAGTAACAAAGCGCCCTCCCTGCTTTAACGCCAATTGCACGGTTCTCAAGGCAGCTGGAGCGTCAGCCATCCAATGAAATGCAGCATGAGAAAATACGGCGTCATAAGGTTCCTTCGTCCGATAATAAGCAGCATCTGCCGTCTTAAAATCAAGTTCCGGATATTTTTCCAAAGCTTGCGCAATGCTTTCTTTCGAAAAATCAATTCCGGTGGTGATCGCTCCGGTTGCCGCAATTTTAGCCGTCAGCATGCCATTCCCACATCCCAAATCCAGAATCCGTTCTCCGGGGGATGGCTGTAACATCGTTAGGATAGGCATAGACTGTATGGGAAGCTTAGTTTGAAGGTCTTGGATCGCTGGAGTCGTTTCATTTATTAAAAAAGTAGATGAATTCTTACCCAATGAACTGTTTGTTGGAAAGGATTGTTTTTCTTCAGGTTGCATAACTTCTCTCCTTCACATTAGAGACATAATATGTCTATAATACCTTAAATTATTCGGAGAAAGATGTCAATCTAACCTCACCACTAAGGTCTAACCACTAAAATTTAGCAATCACAGTCTAACAACGGAGGTCTAATGTTTCTAACCCCTGCCAAACTAACCCGTAATAAACTCACATCTAGTAAACTAATTTCTAATACTAATTTCTAATAATCTGTCTTCTAATAAAATAAATTACCACTACCAATATTTAGCTTGCACAAAAATCCGGATTGCATCATTTTCATATAAAATACAAAGAAGTGCCTTACAGGTTACATCTCACCTGCAAGACACCCCAAATTCTATTCTAGGCACATTTCATCCCTATAATTAGTTCTCTATCCTTGGATAATTGTATGAGGGCACTAATTTATGAAAACAGTAGGTCACTCCTGACCCGTTATAAATTTCTAACGATCACCAGAAACGCTATTCGGCTCAATTCAGGCAATGCTAAATTCTAACGATCACCAGGAAGCTTATTTTGTAATAAATCAGCATTTTATCCTGAAAAAGCGCGATTCTTAGTCGAATAACGTCTGTGGTGATCGTTAGAAAAATTCACTCGCTAAAACGCCCCAAATAAGCTCTGTCATGATCGTTAGCGTTTGACCCTTCACTCAACTCTCTTGCTGAAGTTTTAATAAAGGTGCTCTACTTCAGTGGCAGCATGCTTGATTCGGATAGCCCACTTCATTCTTCTGTTATTTGCGCATTCAATCACACCAATTCAGTTACACCATTACCGTAGTCTCTAACACCGCAACCGTTTCAGTCGATTCAGCTTGACCTTTGTCTTTCTGCAACAGTGATGCAATATCATGCGTTAGTGCTTCTACGTTTTCTGGGCGAGTGGCCCAACTGGTACAGAAGCGAACTGCACTGCGGGAATGGTCAACCTTTTCCCAAAATGTAAATGTGTAGTCTTCGCTCAATTGTGCCAGCAAGGAATCCGGCAGAATCGGGAACTGCTGATTCGTTGGAGAATCATACAAGAACTCCACACCATGTTGTTTAAGGGTATCATGGATTTTCAAAGCCATATCTACGGCATGACGGGAAATTTCCAGATACAGACCATCTTCAAACAACGTTTCAAACTGGATACCGAGCAATCTGCCCTTCGCCAGCAATCCACCTTTTTGCTTGATAATATAACGAAAATCGCGTTTCAACGCATCATTGAGAATAACAACCGCCTCACCCATCAATGCACCGATTTTGGTTCCGCCAATATAGAATACATCACAAAGTCGAGCAAGATCGGTCATCGTCATATCACAATCTTTGGATGCAAGAGCGTAACCGAGTCGTGCCCCATCCACAAAAAATGGCAGACCACACGCCTTGCTTACCGCATACAGCGCTTCAAGTTCAGCTTTGCTATACATGGTGCCATACTCAGTCGGTTGGGATATGTATACCATGCCCGGTTGAACACTGTGCTCTGGAGATGATTCCTGTGCATGTGCATCATAGACCGCTTTCACTTGCGCAGCCGTAATTTTTCCATCCAGACTCGGAACCGTCAGCACCTTGTGTCCAGTCGCTTCGATTGCACCTGTCTCATGAACAGCAATATGGCCAGACACCGCAGCTATGACGCCTTGATGTGGGCGAAGAATAGATGCAATCACCGTTGTGTTGGTTTGCGTACCTCCGACGAGAAAATGTACATCGGCCTCTTCGTGACCGCAGGCCTTCCGAATCAGCATACGCGCTCGTTCACAATGATCATCTGTGCCATAACCACTCGTTTGCTCCATATTCGTTTCCATTAATCGCTGCAAAATGCGTTCGTGCGCACCTTCGTTATAATCACATTCAAATCGTATCATCGTGCTCTCTCTCCTGCCTTCTTGTTCAGCTTCTCTTGGATGTTCATCATAGAGGCATAGACCTCTTGAATCTCTTCTTCATTCAGGTTTTGCATTAATTTCATAATCTGCTGGTCGGATCGGTCATTCAGCTCATTAAACAACACTTGCCCTTTTTCCGTCAGGCGAATGAGGCTAGCCCGGCTATCCTCTGTGGAATCCACCTTAACGAGCACTCCTTCCTTTGTCAGCTTGTTCACGATGCGGCTCATATAACTGCGATCAATGGTAAGTGTATCGACCAGGCTGTTCGCAATGCTTTCCCCGCGCATGCCAATCTCAATAATGACCCGGACTTCGGCAAAAGAATATCCCGTCCCGAGAATATGCTTATCAAGCACCCCGAGAATATTGGTATAAAAACGGTTAAACCGCCGCATGTCTGCGAGAACTTCCGGTTGAATATGTTGAGAGTTCATTATGAAACCTCCCTTTTAGTGGACATTGTCAACATTATATTAATCAGGATTGTGGACACTGTCAACATTATTCTTCCAGTTCAACAACTCCAGACATCGCACATCATATCTAAAGGACAAAAAAAGCCGCGCAAGGCGCGGCAGCTTTAATGAATTTTAAAAAATTTGGTAAAATCCCATCCTACGAGTGATTATGTTGTACTTGATGCAGGCGGCTGTAAATGCCTCCGGCAGCAACCAGCTCTTCATGATTTCCTTGTTCGGCAATCCCATCGGTGTTGACCACGATAATGCGGTCTGCATTTTTGATCGTGGTAAGTCGGTGAGCAATCACCAATGTTGTTCTGCCTACCGACAATTCGGCGAGAGATTGCTGAATGAGTGCTTCCGTTTCCGTATCCAGGGCAGATGTCGCTTCATCCAAAATTAGAATGGGCGGATTTTTCAGGAACATACGGGCAATGGATAACCGCTGTTTTTGCCCACCGGACAGCTTGACCCCACGTTCTCCGATAATCGTGTCCATGCCGTCCGGCAAGCTCAAAATTAATTCTTCCAGTGAAGCACGGCGCGCCGCCTCCCAGATCTGATCCTCGGTTGCCATAAGGTCACCGTATGCAATATTTTCTTTAATCGTACCCGAGAACAGGAATACATCCTGCTGTACGATTCCGATCTGTTTACGTAGAGATTGCAGCTTAATATCTCGAATATCCATACCATCCACCGTAATTCGGCCTTCTTCTACCTCATAAAAGCGTGGAAGCAAGCTGCAGATCGTCGTTTTCCCCGCACCTGAAGGCCCGACAAAAGCGACGGTTTCACCCGGATGAATCGACAGGCTAATCTGATTCAAGATGCGCCGGCTGGATTCGTAACCAAACGATACATTTTCAAAACGGATATCCCCCTTCACCTCACGCAACTCAACCGCTTCTTTGCGATCTGCGATTTCAGGCTCGGTGTCAATGATCTCCAGATAACGTTTGAACCCCGCGATCCCCTTCGGGTAACTCTCAATCACGGCATTAATCTTCTCGATCGGGCGGAAGAATATATTCGACAAAAGCAGGAATGCCATGAAATCACCCATGTTGATTCGGCCATCGATGTAAAACCACGCTCCGCTGATCATGACAAACACGGTCACCAGACGCATCATCATATAACTGACCGAGATGCTTTTCGCCATCGTTTTATACGCGAGCAGTTTCGTTAGACGGAAATTGGCATTATCTACAGCAAACAGCTTTTTCTCATGCTCTTCATTGGCAAAAGACTGAACGACACGCATGCCGCCTACGTTGTCTTCAATACGTGCATTGAAGTTACCAACGTCACCGAATAGTCTCCGGTACGTTTTAGTCATTCGCCCCCCGAATACAATGATCACCCACGCCATAATCGGAATGATGATAAATGTCAGCAAAGCCAGCTCCAGATTGATATTGGCCATCAGCCAGAATGAACCAATCAGTGTCATCACGGCGATAAATACATCTTCTGGTCCGTGGTGAGCCACTTCGCCAATATCGTTGAGGTCATTCGTAAGATGACCGATCAAATGCCCTGTTTTGCGATTATCAAAGAACCGGAACGAAAGCTTCTGCAGGTGGGCGAACATTTTCTCCCGCATATTCGTTTCGATGTTGATGCCCAGCATATGCCCCCAGTATGTAACAACATAATTCAGTACCGTATTGAGTGCATAGATCGATAACAACACGATACACGCCAATAAAATCAGCGGCCAGTCTTGGCCAGGCAGCAGTTCATTGATAAATTTACTAACGGCAAGAGGGAATGCCAGCTCCAGCAACCCCGCAAATACAGCGCACCCAAAATCGATCAAAAACAGTTTTTTATACGGTCGGTAATACGAAAAAAAACGACGAAGCATTTCGATTCACACTCACTCTCCACATTCATATTCGGTTATACAGTGTATATCATTCTATACAGTCTACCAAAACATGTAAACCTATTCTCGTTGATCTATAGCTAAAAAGCCTTCTCCATATCATAGAGAAGACTTTTTGCATGTTCATTCTGCAAATACGTGCATATACGCTGTCTATTTTTTCAATGAAACTTCAAATCGAGCACCTGCCTCACCCGCAAACACAATACGCCCGTTTTCGGGTAAGACTACCTCATTCTTGCCACTAATTACCGTGTGATTAATACAGATACCTGTCTTATCATATACAGCAAAGGCGCCATTTACAGGCATTTTCACTGTCATAACTTTACCTTCGGCAGCTGCAGGCACGGAGAACCATCTGTTATAACCTTCCGGCTGAATCGTTATCTTGGATTGCTTGCCTGAATAAAGTGCTTGGACAATCTTTTCACTGGCGTATTCATAGCCTGTAAAATGAATATACTCTACACCATTTTTTCTGGAAAAGTAGATATCCCTCGCATCCCTGCCAGCCATGCCGGGAATCTGGAGTTGGTTCACTGCATGGTCGGCTCCAACCATTTTGTGGTTGATCATATACCCGGGAACGACATTCACTGTATCGAATGGAATGATAGACGAAGCATGGAGGTACGCCGTGGAAGTATATTTTTCATTCATCAAGTAATACCTCTGCCCATCACGCTGATCCCATGCCGCCTGAATATCCTTAGGCAATTCATTGTTTTCCAGCTTTTGTGCCATATATTCCGAGAAAGCAAGTTGCCCTAGTCCAGGTACAGACAGATAGGATCGAGACCACAAGTAGACATGACCGTTTGACTCTTCAACAAATTTCAATTTTTTTGTGCCTTCTTTATTCACAAACGTTCCATCCGACGTATAAATGTATTGATCCGAAGGACTATTCGGAACCATTTGGGGAGTAACCAACAGTTCTCCGGTAGCGTTTACATCCACCTTCATAACCGAGTTATTACCTCCATAGTTTCCTGCATACTTAGACATCTCTTTCGGTATATCCGCCTTTACAGGTAAGCCAAACGATTTCTCAGGCTTGCGTTCTTGAATGATACCTTTGGTCTCGAGTGCGCTAAGTAACAGTTCGCTCGCTATCAATTGATCGAGTGCGCTCGAACCACCTGAAGAAGTAACGGCTGCAGCCAGATTATGCTCTGGAAGTACGACCAAAGATGAATGATACGATACGGTATCGCCACCTTTCGTGATCGCCTTAATACCGTAATCACTGAAAGGGAACAAGTTTACACTATCCCACCCTAATCCGTAAGATATAGAAGAATCACTCTCTTCTGGCCACATGCCTCGTTGGTACTCCTTTTGCTCCATAGCTTTTACCGACTTGTTGGAAAGAATACCTTCAACCTCACCTGTGAAGATTTGTGAAAATTTAACAAGATCCTTAGCAGTGGAATATATGCCTCCAGTAGCGATAATATTATAATTCTCTTGCGGAAGCTGACCTTTATATAGCGGTGAATAGATTCCCGCCATGTTTGCCGGGTTAATCACATCCTGTGGTGTTTTCGTATGTTCCATTTTCAAAGGCTCTGTAAAGTGTTTGTGTATATATGCCGTAAAACTCAAACCACTGACTCGCTCAACCAGAATTTCAGCTAATGTAAATGCATCATTCGAATAAACCGAAAAAGCACCTGGTTCTGCTTTTAGATTCTGCGTTGCAAGCTGATCCAAGAACGTATCATGGGAGAGCGTATCATTATCCCCGTACAATGTTGCATTGTGACTTGAAGTGCCAAGAAGACCTGCCGAGTGATTCAGCAGCATACGTGGTGTAATCTGTTTATAGCGTTGATCTTTCATCTTAAATTCTGGAATAAAACTCGTCACCGGTTGATCCAGATTGACCTTGCCTTCATCAACAAGCTTCATCACAGATGCTGTAAGAAACATTTTACTAGTCGACCCTATGCCATAGATAGTATCGGATGTGAGTGGAACTTTCGCCTTCAGGTCATTTTTGCCTGTCTGCCCGGAGACAACAATCTCTCCTTGATCCATAAGTGCATATTGCACGCTGGTTACCCCGTATGTTTCAGTAAGTAGGCTAGCCTTCTCCATCACTGTTTTCTTGGTCGTTCCGTACATGAGGTCATTGCTTTTAGTAACAGATGGTGCAGCCATAACAGTCCATGGTGTTAACAACATTATCACCAGACTCAACGCAGCAATTGAAGTCCGTCTCTTGACATTTTTTTTGATCATGCCATTGTTGATATTCTTTATATCTTGGGTTATCATTCACATCTCCTCCTGATGTGTGATCAGACCCTCACCTTGGATCTCAAACAAGCTTAATCCATTCAGATGTACTCTTCATGAAGTCTATATGAACACAGTATGAACAGGAAAAATACGTTTCGACGTTAATATGTCATCGGCAGCCTTGTTTACAGATCTCCCGGTTCTATAAATTTCACTTCAGGATAACTGTCATTTGGTCCCTCGAGCAGTTTTCCACCCGTTTCTTTCAAATGTTTATTGAAAAAATCAAGTACATATTGATTAACGATCCACGAGCCTCTTTTGCCATCGATATCTCCCGTGATACCTGTCAGTTTAATCAACGGAGAATAGAATTGCAGATCTGTGAAATTGAAATGCTCCGTTCCTTCTACATAAATCACATTTCCCTGATGATGGATTACATTTTTCATAATGTTCAGCTCATCTGTAAGTTGTTTAACCACTTCGTTATCCGAATCTGTATTGTTTTTAAACTCTTCCAACCATGCCTTGAAAACTCCTGATCTGATGAACATAAACGGCTTATTAATAACGTCTCGATTCTCCACTTCGTATAGTGAGCCATCCATATTCATTCCGGCTTTAATTCTGTTATCTAAATAAGTGGTATTAAACGCTGTAGCACCCCCAAACGAATGACCCATTGCGCCCATATGATTTAAATCTATCTTTCCTTGGAATTGACTCTCAATTTCGCCTGAATTCAGCTTTTCTATCTGATCCATTACAAACTCCACGTCTTGTGTCCATATTTCCCCGACTTTTCTACGGTCGTCAATGGTTTTCATCTTGGTTCTATAATCCGTTACACGTCCATCTGGAAAAATAGTAGCAAAGGTGCTATACGTATGATCGATGGTTACCACGATATAACCATGACTGGCCAGATTCTCGGCCTGTGATGCATGTAAAACCCTGCTGGTTCCCATGCCATGGGATAACAGTACGACGGGATAAGGACTTGTTGAGGGCAATATTTCTACATTTTTATAGGAGTTGGTTTTACTATACTTCCAGTAATCAAACACAAAGTCAGGCAGGTTTAAAGAATTAGAGTATGTCTGGATATACTTCTTGAACATTTCTTTATCTTCAGGGAAAAGAAATTCACGCTTCTTGTTATCTTTATTTTCAGTAGGATACCAAATCTGAATCATGAGTTCCCTTTTATCACCCTGCTCCTCAGTGAGGACCTCATCTCTGCTTGAATCCGTCAGATGAAAGGTTTGAGTGCCCACTTTCTCTGGTCCATCCGGTTTAGACAAATGAAAGACAGGCAAGTACACCATCAAACTAACAGATAATGCCATTAAAATAATGATTAGCGAGGCTGTACTGTATTTCAACAGCTTCCCTGTTTTGATAGTCATACTCTTCTTCACACGCTTGAATAGAACGATGACTATAAGCAGGACCATCAGGATATAGATCAACAGCATCTGCCATCTGTATCCCTCAGCCAACAATTGAACTACGAGCAAAACGCCGCTAGCCATGCCAAGAGCGACACCTATTTTCTGCGCATTTCTTTTAACAAACCATAAATCAATGAACAACATGAAACAGGATAGCGTCAAAAGTATTTCAAATAATCTCATTTAGATCCCTACCTTTTTTTAATAGCCCCACTTCATCGAGTGTTTGATCCGTGTATTGACCTGGCTTCTCACCAAATAGTAATCACTGAACATGTACTGCTCATGACCCCTATATGAACAGAACATGAACAAAATAAAAATGCTACGTTTCACATACAAGCGAACTTGTACATGAACGTAGCAAATTAGAATTAATTGGCGCATTGCCTACCATTATCAGTAATCAATAAATATACAATGGGAAGACAGCTATTCTGCTATTGGTGGACTGTTTGGCAAGGTGATGATAAACGTTGTTCCTTGATCAACCTTACTTTCCACCTTAATATCCCCTTGATGTAACGAAACAATTTGTTTGGTGATCGCAAGTCCCATTCCGCTGCCGTCGTACTTGCGGCTATGGGAACGATCAGCCTTAAAGAAGCGCTCAAAAATACGCTTTTGATCCTCGAGAGGAATACCAATGCCTTCATCCGATATCCGCACGGTTACATTCCTGATATCTCGTTCCATCCTGACGAGAATTAAACCGTTATCTTCTGAAAACTTAATCCCATTGCTGATAATGTTGGTCCATACCTGATTCAATTGATCATGATCTGCCTTGACTTGAACCTTCTGTAAATCCAGCTCAAACCGGATATTTCGGGCAGACCATTGAGGCTGTAATGCAACAATAACTCGTCTGATCTGCTCATCGAGATCACGAGTAGCGAGTTGCAGCTGATGGGATTGTGACTCAAGCATACTGAGTTTGAGCAGACTATCACTCATTTTAGACAACCGTTTCGCCTCTGAGATAATAATGTCGAGATACCGTCCTCGTTCCCGATCCGGTAACTCTACCTTTTTCAAGGCTTGAGCATACCCTGATATGGAAGTGAGCGGTGATTGTACCTCATGTGAGACGTTGGCTACAAAATCTCTTCTCATCTGCTCCAGCTGCTGCAGATCCTTCATCATATCTTCGAAACTGCGAGCAAGTGTGCCCAGTTCACTAGATTGCTTGATGTTCAGCTTTACATTGA
This sequence comes from Paenibacillus sp. RRE4, assembly GCF_031844205.1. Lineage (NCBI taxonomy): Bacteria > Bacillati > Bacillota > Bacilli > Caryophanales > Paenibacillaceae > Paenibacillus > Paenibacillus sp. RRE4. The sequence goes on along the minus strand of NZ_JAUZUT010000001.1, from coordinate 1,964,154 downwards.
AATCACCTGCTGCGATACGTTTGGTTGCCTGAGTCAATGTTTTGATCGGTCTTACCAGATACATGGAAGCAATCAAAATGATCAGACTACCGGCGGCCAGAGATGAGGTGGCAAAAATCGTACCCCATTGGATCACGGCAGCAGCAGCGGGCGGCGATAAGGTTTCCAGAAACATGGCTCGAGTTCCGTTGCTCGTCCGGACGGGCAATCCCAGTAGAACTGTACCCAGACCATTCGGTGTCGCCTCGACTACTGCTCCTCCGAGTACCTTCTGAAGCTGCTCTTTCGTCACTGAAATCGGGTTATGATCAATCGCCTTCCCGTACGTTTGGAACTGTCCTGACGGCTCATACATTCGAATATAGTATAAATCGAGTTGCTTCATTTTGTTGACGAATGCATCCGCTTCTGATAACGGAAGCGTTTTGTATATCTGTACAACATCCTGACCAAAGTTACGTATATTGATATGTGAATTTTCATTGAGCTTATCTTCAAAAATCCAGGTGGACAAGAGGAAAGCAAATACGGTCCCTGCAATTACAGAAACCAGAAAAGTCACAACGACCCGGATATACAAAGACTTAATCATGCTTGACCTCTAACCGATACCCCAGTCCACGCACCGTTTCAATCTGAAAATCAGAAGTCGTCGCAAAACGTTCGCGCAAACGTTTGATATGTACATCAACCGTTCGATCATCCCCTGTGTAATCCAGCCCCCAGATCTGATCGATCAATTGCTCCCGCGTATAGACTTGTCCCGGCGTTCCAGCCAGCTTGTATAACAATTCAAATTCCTTGAGTGGCAAAGTTAACGCCTCTGTTCCCACAATAACTTTGTAACTCTGACGATCTAGTGTGACGTCCCCAAACTGAATCATGTGCGTGGAGCCAATCTTGTACCGTTTCAGCAAAGCTTTCACACGTACAGTTAATTCCAGAGGGTCAAACGGTTTCGTTAAATAATCATCTGTTCCAAGCTCAAATCCTTTTACTTTCTCCCATGTCTCCCCTCTTGCGGTCAACATAAGTAAGGGAAGATCCGCGTTTAATTGTCTCAATTCTCTGCACAAAGCCCAGCCGTCCATCACTGGCATCATAATATCCAGTACTACTAGATCAATCGAGCGTTCCATGTATAGCGTGAGCGCCTGATGTCCGTCCACAGCCTCTACGGTATCGAATCCGTCATTTCGTAAAAACAAACAGACAAGCTCACGAATATTCGCATCATCGTCTGCAACTAATATGGTAGCCATATGCTTCTCCTTCGGCAACATTATACGAATTGTTATGCATTTATATCGCCAGTTCGTTAATTTAGTGAGTCCTCAATCTTTGCAATCTCATTCGATTCTTTTTCCTTATTCCACATCCGTCAGGGATATCGTGAACATCGTATGTTTTTTCATCACTCCCTGAATAGGTACATCGTGTGTGCCACTTTCCTGGAAGCCTGCTTTCAAAAGCACTCGGATGGAGCCTATGTTGTCTGGAACAGCACCCGCTTCAACTTGTGTAATGTTCATCTCATGTTCGGCATATTGAAGCACACGTTTTAACGCTTCGCTCATATATCCTTTACCGTGGTGTTGCTGATCTGTTGCATAACCTATCACCCATTTATCTGCACCGTTCAGTTCAATTCGAAATAATGAGATTTCTCCCACCAGTTCATCGGTATCTTTAAGAAAAATGCCAAAAGAATGTCGTTTTCCTTCATTTCTCAGCTCAAGCCATTTTTCTATCAGACCGATCTGTCCATCTAGACTATAAAATGCTTCATCTCGATGACCAGCCGAAGTCCTCTCTATTTCCTCTCTGTTGCCCAACTGAAACTCCAGCAGCAGTGCAGCATCTTCTAACGTCCAAGCTCTGATATAAATTCGTTCCGCCTCATATTTCATCTCAAGTTACTCCTTAGATATTCAGTTCAAGTCATCTGAAAACAACCTAATCCACGAGTTCATCCAGTGTATTCTCCAGCTCTTCAAGCCGAGTTGACAGCATATTCACATGTTCTTTCGCGTCAGCAATCTTTTTCTGTAAAACCTTTGTCTGTCCGTTCTCTGCGACTGCTTCTGTCTCAGGGATTTCAGAATTAATCTGAGCTTGAGTCCATTCTTGTTCATACCGCTTCAGTTTTTCAACAGCTACAACGTGCTCTTCTTTTCTTTGATCGATCTGCTGTTCCAGATACAATACTTCGGACAGGCTTGCTCCGCCTGATAAACGCTGTGAATACGTCATTTGCTCACCTCATTCATGCAACTGTTATTCTGCCTTTAACTCGATCGCTTTACTTACATTATACGCGTCCATCTTGATATCCGGTGCCATGTCTAAAGCCAATTTGGCCAGCTGACTACCAATATAAGGCCCCATAGTTAAACCGGAAGCACCCAGTCCATTGGCCGTAATCAGACCCGACCATCCCGGGACATGTCCCATGACGGGCAAAAATCCCGGGGTGAACGGGCGAAAACCTACACGAACCTCATCCAGTGTGCTGTCTGCAAGCTCAGGTGCCAGCTCTAGTCCCTTGTTCAACACTTCCTGCATACCTCCGGCAGTAATTCGTGTATCGTAACCGTCGACATCATTTTCATGCGTAGCGCCAATAACTATTTTCTGTTCTGCAAACGCAAGTAAATACTGATCCGTAGGCGGCATGATAACAGGCCACTCTTCTGTATTTTGCTGATTAGAAGTACGCAAGTGCACAATCTGACCCTTCTGATAATGGACGTTAAAATGAATCCCCAGTGGTTTCATGAACTCATTCGCCCACGCTCCTGCACACACGACCACCCGATCCGCGACATAATGCTCCGATTGCACCTTGGCGCCAGTTACTTGCCCGTCCTCATAGAGCAACACGGCTTCTCCTTCAATCAGACGAGCCCCGTGCCGCTGTGCAGAGCGGATCAGCGCGTCACGCAACGCTCTTCCATCCACACGAGCAGCGCCGCTAATGTGTACAGATGAATAACCTTCACCAAGTAAAGGGAACCGTTCACGGGTTTCGTTTTCATCCAGACATGTGATTGTGCCAATCTCAGGCGCATCTTCCCTGCGCAGCTTCGCCCGCTCCGCCATTTTGTTAATCTTCTCCTGATCCGTATGTATGCTGAGTGCGCCTGTCTGCGCATACCCTGTCTCGGTTTCTCCAGCACGTTCTAATTCGGTTATAAGCTCAGGGTAATAACGAGCACCCGCCTTGGCTAGCTGATACCAATCCTGATTCCGACGCTGAGACAACCAAGGACAGATGATACCAGCAGCCGCATCCGTGGCCTGCCCTGCATCTTTCCGATCGATAAGCAGCACTTCTGCTCCTGATTTTGCTAAATGATAGGCTGTTGATGCTCCTAATATTCCCGCTCCGACTACGATGACTTTTTTCATGCGAGTATTCCTTTCCTTCGTTCATTCATCTATATAACGTACCCTTTTTGGCATTCTGTTGGCAAGCTGAGTCACCTGGATAACGCAGATACCGTTATCGGTAAAATACGATGTTACGATGTTGATTCATTTAAAATAATTACATTTATGTAATATAATTCTATTCAGGTTTCTTTCATGCTCTAATCATGCTACCTGCACAAGACCTTTTAACGAAAAGAGGAATTATTCAACGATGCTGAAACCTAACATGGGAAATCTGCTAGTGCCCGATATGCCTCTCATGATTACTGGGCAAAACCGGTTGACCGTTAATGAATTAATGGATTGGAGCGACCATTCACGGGATTACACCATTGTACAATGCATCGGCGGAACAGGGAGGATCGCAGCCAAAAATCTCGAGCTTTCTGTTCGGAAAGGAACAGCGCTTATCATGTTTCCTGAAGTTCCCTACCGTTATAACAATTCAAGTAACACATTACAGTTTGATTGTTTGTCGTTTAATGGCTACATTTTGCCGCGTTTCCTGCACTCCTTGCAGATCGGGGAACTGCGCGCCTTCAAACCGGAAGGCATACTTGGCCTCCTGTTACGTGAGATCACACTGGCGCTACAGTCCCGTCACAAGGATTATATCTGGCATGGTTCTACACTGCTCTATACTCTTTTGGTTCGTTTAACCATTGAGAGTGAACGCTACAGCAAGGTTGAGCGCTCTGAGGCTCGGCTGCGTCTGACAGAGCTTGTTGCTTTTATCAAAGAAAACTATCAACAAGATCTCTCCCTCTCCCTACTCGCGGATCAGATGAATGTGACCGAGCAACATCTGAACCGCATCTTTAAAAAAGAGTTCCATATGACTCCACTCGATTACCTGGTTCGCTATCGCTTGCTTAAGGCCAAGGAGATGCTTGTGCAGCAAGAGGATATCACCGCACATGAGATTGCAAAAGCCGTCGGTTTTAACAGTGCCAGTTATTTCGGTTCCGTGTTCAAAAAATATGAAGGCATCTCACCCATTGAACTGCGCAAAAAGTTTCAGAGATAAAAAGGTATTCGGTATGAGATACGAGTAATTAGAGGTACAGGAATTATATCTTCATCTCGGCCAACGAGGATAACCGCCGTTCATGTATGGTGAATTCCAAACCGCGTGTTACCTCGTTCGGCACGATATAACAACGGATATTTGCGGCATTCGCTGCCTTTAGTCCGTTCGGAGAGTCTTCAAACACAATCGCTTCATCTGCCTCCACACCAAGTTTCTGTAAAGTCAGTAAGTACAGTTCCGGGTCAGGCTTCACCCGCTTCACATCATCCGAAGTATGAATGACTTCAAAATAATCAAACAACCCAAGCTTTTGCAAGTACCCGTGTACCCAATCACGAGTGGAGCTCGAAGCAACCGCAAGCCGAATTCCCTTCTCCCGGGCAGCGTCCAGCAATTCAAGTACGCCCGGGAGTATGCTTGCTTTTCCCAAATATGCTTCGTACTTCTGTTCAGAGAGCAAGCGGATTTGCTCATGATTAATCTCTTTTTGCAACATCTGCTCCAGATATCGATACGGATGAAATTCCTCGAAGGAGGTGCCTATGTTCTTAGACCAAAGCTCAAGTCCCAGCTCCACACCATGTTCTTCATAGATATCACGAAAAGCGTAATACCATGGTGTTTCTGTATCGACAATCAGGCCGTCAAAATCAAATATAAATGCTTTTAACTTGTCTACCATTGTTCTATTCCTCTCTCTCTCAGCCATCGCTGGAGAAACGGATCAGAAGCGTGCAGTCAAATCCGGCTGGGTCATGCTTACGGATAAAAAGTGGCAAGTGCAACCCGTGCCGGTCGGTGACTGAGCAACAACTCCAACTCGAAGCTCTCCATCCATAGGCATGCCAAAGTATCGAATTAACTTCCATTCTTCCCCATCGGGAGAGTAAAAGAAGGATAGACATCCCTCCACTTTTCGTATGCGCAGGTAAGGATCTGACACAGGCACCTCTATCGAGTTACAATCATCGGATGATCCATCCCGCGTAACGACAGATACGATGGTTGCTGCTTTACCATCATATTCAAAACAGAGTTTGCACCAGTTACGTTCGTCGAGCATCACCATCAAACAACCGGAATCATATTGATGCTTCATCTCTACCTTCAGCTGTGTGGTCATCTCGAAATCACCAGCCACGGACATCGACAAGAACGGTGCAGTTGCTCGAATATGCTTGCCTGCCGGGTCTTGGAAGAAATCCGAGTCGGCTTGTGCCTCAATGATCAGTCCGCCTTGATCCGTATATGACCAGTTGTGTGGCTCATTGATCCAGCTCAGTTTTTCCCTTGCTTGCGTTGTCATTACATTCATCTTTCCAACCTCCCAAGGATTGTCCTTGCTTACTGTATTTTACCGTTTTATATATTCGGCAACATACAGAAAAGCCCTTCTTCTACATTTTTTTGTAGGATTCTATCACTTGGGGGCGTTGCTGTGGATCATGTAAAAACAGCATGATAATCATCAAGAGAATATACAGTGCAAGAATAACGCCGAACAGAAGAAGCGGATGATAATGATACAGCAATCCGGTCAGATACCCGGAAGGTATTGCTGTTAACGTCATAACCGTCTGTACAGCCGAGAACATGTCCGCCTTCTCATGTGTGCCCAGTCGGTTCATCAGTAATGAATCACGGTACGTTTGCAGAATGAAGTTCCCGGCAGCAAGTACAATAAGGGTGAGAAACAGCATCGCTATATTACCGGCAGGGATTAAAAGAAATAACACAGCACCCGCGCTACTGAGCACAATGGAGAAGCTCACATACTTCTCTTCCGATCTCTGCTTCAAGCGCGGAAGAATAACCAGATAGAGCAGCATGACGGTAACCGCTGTAACGACGGGAACAAACGAGATCACTCGATCACCAAAGCTTAACTGCTCCTTAAAATAAATGACCTGAAAGAAGTTCAACTGCAGTACCAGATTGGACAATACTGTAATTAAAATGATCGGAAACAGCCTGCGCTTGTAAAACGACCGCCCAAACAGACGAAGGCTGGTGACAAGGCTGCGAAATACATGCGTTTTGCTGTGTATGCCCATTAGCTCTTTGCCAACTTCCGTCTCTTCCGTGTAACGATTGCGGATAAAAAACATTGCTGTCATCAGCAGCCCGCCCACAAAATAAATGCTTGCCAGCGTAGGCGCGATGCCAAAGTCCGCAATTACAACCCCCGCAATCGGTGTAAGCACTCCTGCACCGGTAATAATCATGTTCAACATGGCGAACACTTTGTATCGTTTATGTTCTTCCACGTCTTCAATGATCAGACAATTGAAAGACACGGTGACAAACTTTGATGTCGCATTGAGCAAATAAGCGATGAGGAACAACCAAAAATTTTGAGAGAATGCCCAGATCAACATGGGGACACTCCAGGCGAGTAAATCAAAGATCAGGGTCGTTCGTTTACGTCCCAGCTTGTTGGTTACCGACCCTGCAAACAACTGAAAAACGAAGGCAAAATACAGATTTACCGAATTAATGATACCAATCTCAATGTCGGACAAACCGGCTTCTTTCATATATAAAGGGGCGTAAAATAAAACAATCGTTCCCGGAATGGCCCATACCGGTTCTAGTAAAATGGAATACCGCGGATTTCTCGGCAAATCCCGAAGCAGCTTCACTCCATATCCCTTCTTTCTCTCTGCTCTACATCATTATAGAATCAATGCGGTCTTCACCGAATTCATCGGTAGCTTCTCCCCGCTTCTCAGGTCATAACCTATGGTGCCATTAAAGGCCTGCTCATACTCCGTCAAATATTCTTTGGCGGTTACCATCCCCTCCAGCTCAGGAAGGCTTTGCGCGAATTTCAGCGCCGTGCTAATCATGGAGTGTACAGCTACCGCCCCAATAATACTGAGTCCATCGTTAATGACATGGGTTGATTTAAAAGTCACTTCGTAACTGTCGTCATACCCCATCGGAATGATTCGGCCGCCTTTCGCAATCATCTCAAATCCGACATGAAGCTGATTCCCTACAGCATCGACAACAATATCAAACTTTTTGTTATTGTTGATCTCGTATACTTTGTCCAGTGTTAGATCCTGTGGATAGTAAACATAATCAGCGATACCTTCTGCGAATTGTTTGCGATAAGGATCAATTTCGGTACCCACCGTAAGTCTTGCCAGTCGTTTGCTCACCAGCTGACACAGTGAACCAATGGCGCCTGACCCCAGTACGAGTACAGAGTCGCTTGGCTTCACGCCTGCTTTCATGAACGTTTGCAGCACACAACCCAGAGGTTCGATCATCATGGCCGCTTCCCAGCTCATGGAATCGGGAATCGGATAGATATATTTTTCATCTCCCACAAAGTATTCGGCAAACGTTCCGTGTGTGGTCATTCCTACTTGGTAGTCATCGAAATTTTCGCAGTAAATGAACAAGCCTTCGCGGCAATACGAGCAGTGTCCGCAAGATTGCGTCGGGTCCACGAGAACCCGATCTCCTACGCGAATACCCCGTACTTCATCTCCCACCTCGACCACAGTCCCTACACCTTCGTGACCGATAACGGTTCCTTTGTTTGCCGGGACTTTACCTTTAACAATGTTCAAATCTGTTCCACAGATCCCTGATCCATAGATTTTCACTTTGACCTGATTCGGTCTTTGAATACGTGGCTCCTCAATCTCTTGTAGCTCCACCTGTTTCAAATCTTGATATACGAGTGCTTTCATGAGATATCCTCCTGGTCATATCATAAATTTTCGTGTTACTTTCCTTACAGATTGGCATATTTCAGATGTTCAAGCTTCTGCATTTCTTTCCAGTCCGACAAGATCTGAAGCAGTGCATCCTCCACCCAAATCAATTCCTCCCGCGTATGCGTATCCGAGAAAATAAAATAACCTTTGGTGAAAATGCCGTAATGAGCCATCTTCTTCACCATAAATTCGCGGAACGGGTCCGTCTGAAAATTGTGCTCATCCAGGGACTGAATGTAAAAGCTCGCGTAGGTTCCCTTTAAGGCTAATTGTTCGGTGAGACCAAGCAACACGAGTTCGGATTCCAGTCGTTTCATGATCCGCGTAGCGGGTTCACGCCAAGTGGGCCAGACATTGGCATTTTTAATTAACCTTTCGCAAGCAATAGCCGCCGCAAGTGCTGTTGTCTCGCTGGAATGCGCATTGCTGAATCGCACCTGACCTGCAAGGGACATGAGGTGCTCTGGCCCCAATACCGCCGCAAGCGGAAGTCCGTTGGCCATGCCCTTGGAGATACAGAGCAAGTCCGGCCAGATGTCATACTCCCCCGCAGTCGCCTGTTTGCCCATTCGTATTCCCGAAGTCACCTCGTCGAAGATAATAATGATGTCCAGAGTACGGCATAAATCCACTACCTTCTCCAATTCTTCCTTATTCCACTCGTTGGGGCACAAGACAATACAAGCGATATCATCCATAGATGAAATGTGTTCCCGAATGTTAGTATAGGAAGGCTTGTTCACCCAAATCGTGGAACGCTCAATATCCACCGGAATGCCGCGTTCTTTGGTCTGACTGCCGTAATAACCATATGCGGACCAGTCATGCCACCCGTGGTAAGCCGTTGCAATGACCTTGCTTTTACCACTTCCCGCACGGGCCAGCCGCACCGCTCCACTTACCGCGTCTGCACCGCTCTTGGTGAAGCGCAGGGACGGATAACGTCCCTCGAATCGCTCCAGAATTAACTCGGCACACTCCAGTTCAATATCCGCCGGGAGTGAAAAGCCTGTCCCTTTTTTCAACTGATGAATGACCGTAAGCTGAATTTCTCGTCTGGCATGCCCCCAAGGAACCGTGCCCATGGCCATCTCACAATCCAGCCATTCATTACCGTCAATATCTGTGAATCGGGAATGGTATGCTTCCGCACAGCAGACCGGGGTATGTCCCGGAAATAAGCGTTCTGGCGCTTTGGCTAGTGTACTGCACCCGCTCGGAATAACTTTTTCAACCTTCTCCAGCCACTCCAGATTTTGAGTAAATCTTGCGGCACGATCCAGCGTGCTTTTTTCATCGCTCACTTTGAAGTACCTCCCTAAGGCTTAATAGTGGTGTATCACAACCTGAATGATTAAGTTATCGCACTTTCGTGCCCGGCCAACATCCATCATAGATGCGATCCATCGTGATTACGTTACCGTAGAGGTCAATAATTAGATCCTTGGCTCTGTGGGCATGTCTCATTTCGATCCAGTAGCGGTTCTCCAACAATCGGGTGAAGTTGTCCACCAGAAACAGCAACCGATTTTCGCTATGAATTAACTCCTTGCCTAATACTTGGGGTAGCCATATGGCTCCATTCGAGTTAAAGCGGTTGGAGTAGTCTCGCACGTCGGCAAGGGGCGCGATACCTGCCTCGTCAAGCTTGCTCCAGAACGTGTCCGCATCACTTCGAACCTCGGCAAGATCGATACCAACCATCGGCAGATGCTCGTATTCGCGTTGATGATGCAACTGCTCCTTTAGATGACTGAATACGAAGGGCCATACATCGGCTTCGATCTGACTTCCCCACTTTTTCCAAAATCGCGCCAGATTGTTCTTGCGGTTAAAATTGCGATGAATGCCGCTGCTGCGTTCCCAGTGATAGGCTTGAATGTTAGGATTAATGACCGTATCATATCCCGCTGCTCTTGCCCGCATCTGATAATCAAAATCTTCATATCCGTTGAAAAACTTTTCGTCCAGACCACCAATCGTCTCATATACTTCCCGTTTCATGCCAAACATCGCAAACACAACAAGCTGCACGGAAAATGTCTCTTTTGGGATATCGTCCGGAGATGCGTTCAGAAAAAGATGTCGTCCAATCGAGTCCGCAAAGGCAATACCACAATGCTGCACTCCGCCAGTCTGCGGATATAACAGCACACCTCCGATCATGCCGATCGTAATATCCGTGTCGAGCGTCTCCTTCATCATCGTTTGCCAATGAGGCTGCAATATCGTGTCGGAGTCGAGGAAAAAGATATATTCTCCCTTAGCAAGATTCAGGGCGCTGTTAATGGATACGGCGCAGCCAAGCGGAAAGTCATGCTGAAGAATGTCAATTGTCACACCTTCTCTAACCTCTTGTTTGAGTTTATCCAGGTGTTGGAAGACAGCCGAGCCTGAACCGTCATTGATAAAAATAATTTGTGTTGATGGGACGACTGTTCGAAGCAGTGAATCTGTAAACAGGTTCAGAATGTTATAGTCCTGATTGACCGGTACAATAATGGTGTAAAGCATATAATTCCTCCTCATGAAGTTAATATTGATGGAACTAATAAACCTGAAATATGAACTGTTGTGCATGAAAAAACTTCTTATTTTCTGTCGTCCTCCTCCGCTCAAACTTTGTCTTAATTTGGTAATGATTTGAATCTAATAGAAATTTATATCATTTATTGGAAGTTTTAAATCTTAAATTCTGAACACTATCAAGTTCTGAATCTCTTTAAAATCAAAAAAAACTCTCGATGGGCCCCTCGCATCTAATGCGACAAACCGATCAAGAGTTTCCAGAGGTTATTGCTTTTAATCTATCCTGTACGCCTTCACTTGCTCACTTTATGCCCTTGCAGGCAACCAATCGGATTCTTTTGCACCCAGATTCGTGATGAATTGCTGCAGTGCATGCGATATCCATTTGCGAGCATGAATAACTAACTGAATTTCCAGTGTAAAGTCGGTATGAACCAGTGGTAATACCGTAAGCTTCTGTCGTTGGATCTCATCCATGGCAATCATTCGAGGCAAAAGCGAGATGCCCGGCCCAGCCATAATACTTCGTTTAATAGCCTCAGGACTTCCCAGCTCCAGCCCCACTTTATAAGGAATGCCATTGGTTCGGAGTACTTTCTCCAGCAACTGCCTGTAATTGCACGAATCCTCCGGCATGATCCATTCTTCGTCCGCCAGATCGTTCAACGTTACCTCGGATTTAGCGGTAAGTGGATGGTCAGAATTCACGATGAGCACCAACGGTTCCTCGCGAATCGTAATCCATTGTAATCCTGATTCCGGTGAAGCATTGGCCAAAATCAGACCAACATCCGCTTCCCCTTCTCTTACTTTTTGTAGAATCAGATCTTCCCGATCGGTTTGTAGCCGAATGCCGAGCTCGGGATATTGTTTACGTGTCGTTTGAATGGGCACTGGCAGATAGTAGGAAGCAAGCGAGTCCATCGTAGCAATGGTGAGTGACCCGCCGCCCTGTTTGGTCAGCTTCTCCTGAGAATGTTCAAATATCTCCAGAAGCTGTCCGGACAACTTAAATAGCTCTTCTCCAGCCGAAGTCAGCCGGATTTTATTGTTATTAAAACGCTCGAATAGTTTGACCTGATAAATTTTCTCCAGCTTTTGAATCTGGGTTGTCACACTCGACTGCGCGTAGCCAAGCTCTTCGGCTGCTTTGGTAAAGCTTTGCCTCAATGCCACCTCACGAAAGGTTTGAAAATAATTCAAATCCATTATTTATTCCCTCACATCATCGAAATTATTGATAACACCTATCATCTATTATAGCTAACTATGATACGTTTTCCCATGGTAAAGTGAATGAAATGGAATTCCAACATACATTTGGGGGTTATACGATGTTAACCGAACAACAGATTCAAGGTATTTATATACCTGTAATCACACCTTTTACCAAAGAACGCGAACTTGATCTCCCTTCGTTTCAAAACTACATCAAAGTTATGGTAAACAGCGGCATTCATGGCTTGGTGATTAATGGTACGACTGGAGAGTCACCTACCGTGACATGGGATGAAGTGGAACAGCTTGTGAAGGCCGCGAAGGAAACACTGAGCAGCATCAACTCCTCCGTACCCATTATGGTTGGAACTGGAACCAATGATACCGCTTCAACGGTGGCAAGAACAAAGAAAGCTGCCGCACTCGGAGCCGATGCCGTTCTTGTCGTTACTCCATACTATAACAGACCAACGGAAGAGGGCATTTACGAGCACTTCCGCATGGCAGCCAGCGTGGGCATCCCCGTGATGGTATACGAAATCCCAGCCCGTACGGGGGTTAGAGTTTCCATAGATATGATGAAAAAAATTATGAACATCGATGGTGTTATTGGTCTTAAGGATAGCACAAATAACCTCGATCTTATGACCGAACTGGTACGTTGCGGCTCGAAGCCCATTTTGTGTGGAGACGATACCTTCTTCTTGGATATGTTGACGAGAGGTGCAGCCGGCGGCATGATGGCATCGGCCAGTATTCATCCGGAGCGGTTCCTGGAAGTGTATAACCGTTTTGTGGCTGGCGAAAAAGAAGATGCCTACCGTCTCTATACGCAGTTGCTTCCGTTCATTAAACATCTATTCGAAGAGCCTGCGCCTGCCATGCTGAAACATCTGCTTGCACAACAAGGCATCATCGCTTCTGCACAGTTGCGCCTGCCTCTCATGCCAGCATCTGAACAATTAAAAGCAAAGATTGCACTGTAAATTAACACGTTGAACATAGTTAAGTTCAATGGATTGGTGCATCCCACCTGTATTAAAAATAAATGTGTTGCTTATTAAGTGGGTTTCTCTGAAATTGTGCTAGCCATATGTCCGAATATAAACAAGCCGCAGCTTATTCTGCGGCTTGTTTTGTGCATTTTATATTTACCCAAGCAACGCAACAACGTATTCCAGGTTTTGCCGAAGTTCATTCCGATTATCCGCTCATTTCGCAACAAACCCGTGATAGAACGTGTCCACGACAAGCGCAGGGGCGGCATTTCTGGCAATATTACCTTGAATCACTTGCTGCCACGTCAAGAAAAGGATCGAATACAACACCTCTACAATCCACGATTTGTCCACATCCGAACGAAAAAAACCTTTCTCTTGAAGTATACCAATGGCATGAAGCACCGGTTGTCTCAGCTTCTGATCGGCCCCTTCAATCTCGGTATTATAATTGACGGTTGCATCATGAGCCAGAAAATATATCTTATCTCCCAGTGGAATCAGCGCTTCAATCAGCTCCGGGATATACTGTTCAACCCGCTCCTCATCGAGCTTGACGTGCTGCAACGTCTCGTTAACGACATCAATCGCACGCATCGCCAAGTGAATCATGAGTTGCTCACGGCTCTCCACATATCGATGTAATGTGGCAATTCCGATATTCGCAGCTTCAGCAATGTCGTTCATCGACGCATTGGGCTTCTCTATAAGTAATTTGGTGGCTTCATCCAGAATGGCAAGCATTCGATTTTGCTTAAATGTTAACTTTTCATTTTTCATCTCAAACGGCACCTCGGAACGAATAGACTACTACTTTTTATTTTGGGCATAGGTACATGAAGTTGTTCTTTTTCTGATTCATCATATGTGAAGAATGGCAATTTCAAGTCAGAAGTCCAGCTAGTCTACTTTCGCTCCATAGGAGCGTGCAATCAGAACGGCCTGTTCGCGATCCATTCGCACCCCTTTCAAATCCAGTGATTTGAGATCGATTCCATCCAATATCGCCCCTCGCAGATCTGCTCCCTGAAGCTTCACCTTACTCATGGATACTCTCGTGAGATCACAGTCACGCAGGTCGGCCTTGGTTAAGTCGGATTCAGCGAGATCCGCTTCAAAAAAACGAATACCTCGCAAATCCTGTTTTCCAAGTCGCGTATGCCTCAGATTAGTATAAGACCAATCCCCTTTGACAAGTGTAATGCCGTCCATCTGCGCACCGGAAAAATCCGATCCTGTCATCTTGCAGGCTGTAAATTTGGAAGCAAACAGGTTCGCCCCCCCAAACAGGCAGTTCTCAAACGCAGACTCCGTATGTAAGGAACCATTCATGGATGCCCCTTTGAAATCACATTCAATGAAACGGCAATGACTTGTTTCGACTTCCTCCATGGAGGCATTCATAAACGTGCAATGCTTGAACACACAGCTAATCAACTCACCGTAACGCAAATCCCGTCCTTCAAAGTGAACGCCCTCATATTCCTGATCCTTATATTGATACATGAATTACACCTCATCTGGTATCGTGTTAACGTCGTAGTCATTTTGAATAACAACTCATTCTACTATACCATATGAGGTTGCTTCGGTCAGTTAAGTGATTTCGACATGCGATACATCGATACAGCAGGTTTGTTAATCACGCCTACCTTGTTGTACCCCAGTCGCTCGTAAAGTTTGATCGCACCTGCATTCTCCTGTTTAACGGTTAAGGAAGACTTTGCAAATCCTTGCAGGAGCGCCTGTTTCTCCGCATGACGGATCAGTTCTGTCCCGATCCCAAGCCCCCTGCTTTCTGGTAAAGCAGCTATAGTCCCGATGTGAAACTCATCCTTCTCTCCTTCTTTTAGCGTTACCATCGTATAAAACTCCTTCCAGTTTCGCAGGTTGTATCCGAGCAGCCTCCATTTATGTATATCAAACAGCTGCGAGAACGTCGGCCACGCCAGCTTATCCATCAGTATTGTTGGATAACACATAATCATGCCTAGTGTTTTCCCCTCCCGAACCGCTTCATAAGCGTACTCGTGACTAAACCGATTATTTCGGGCCTTCCAAAGCTTCTGGAAGGTATTATTGATAATTGCGGGCTCTCTGGAACCTGCCAGCGAATATTTCATATAATCAAGCGCCATCTCCGTCAGTTTTCCTCCGACGGCGGTTTGCGGGTTTGCTTTTACAATAGATACTTGGCTCATGGTGATCACTCCTCATATGTTGTTATGCTTGCTTGTTAGAGTCCCTAGTTCTATACTTTATCCTTTAGCGTAATTCGGTTCGGATGTCATGCCATCTACAAAAACGTTCACCGCTTGAATGGATACCCCGGTAAGATGTTCAACCTGGTCAATGACCTTTTGTTGCAGCTCTCTGCATACCTCATGTACTTTACTACCGTAATAAACAATGATTTTCACGTTAATCTCAACGCTATTGTCTACCCTGCGAATAGCAATGCCGTTCTGCAGACTTCGACCGCTCCATATTTTGCTGACACTTTCAACCAATCCAGCCGACATGGAAGAAATCTCACGGGTAGCAGCTGTTATTTTACCGACCATTTTGGAGATGACCTCATCGGAAATTTGGATCTGACCTAACGTTTGTTGAATGATCATATGAATCACCTCTGTCAAATTTGATAGATAGTACTATCATCTAATTAAAATATATATCATCCAATAACTAAATTCAACTATTACTACATAAAGCAAAAAAAACCGCAGGATTTGCGGTTTTTTGGCTTCTCTCTATTCGGCTTTTATTCTATATTAAAAATATGAACGGAAGGGTATTTCCTGAATTCGTTCTGCATCTAATGAGTTACAAGTACTCTTTAAACCAGGCATTCACCTGTTCGAAGCTATCGACTCGAAGAGAAGGTTTGCCACTTTTGAGCAGTGAATGGTTGGAACCCGGGTAACGGATCAGCTTGGTTGTTTTTCCATAACGCTTCAGCGTCGTATACAATTCCTCCGCCTGAGCGATCGGCGTTCGGTAATCCTGTTCCCCGTGCATGATGAGCAGAGGAGTTTCAATATTGTGCGCGTGAGCAAGCGGCGACCGGGACCAAAGATATGCGGCATTCTCCACGGGATTCCCCCCAATAACACCCTCCACGTACGAAATGCCAATGTCACTTGTGCCATACATGGACAGCCAGTTGGAGATACAGCGCTGTGTCACAGCTGCTTTGAAACGGTTTGAGTGAGCGACAATCCAGTTGGTCATGACCCCGCCGTAACTGCCGCCGGCAACACCCAAACGAGATACATCCAGCTTTGAATTCGTCGCCAGTGCGTCATCCACAGCTTCCATCAGATCCCGATAATCACCGCCAGCGAAGTCTCCACGACAAGCTCTGGCGAACTCCTGGCCATAACCTATGCTACCTCTAGGATTAACCCATAACACAGCATAACCTTCTGCTAGAAGTGTCTGCATCTCATGACTGAATGCTCCGGTATACATGGCGTGAGGTCCACCATGAATCTGTAAAATCAAAGGCAACTTACGATCAGATTGCTGTTCAACTTCATTCTGAATTCCGGACGACGGTGCCGTTGCACCCTTAGTTTCAGCCAAATCTGCATCTTTCGTTAGTTCAGGCATCGCTAGCCAGCCTTGAATCCGCAAACCGTCCGATGAGGTGAATTCCACTCTTTCCGGTACGTTAACCGTCCGTTGCCCCATAAATTCATCATTACGATGAGTGAGCCTGGCCATTTTACCGCTTTTCATGCCCACGGTGTATAACTCTCCTGGATGCTTATCCGTTAGTGCAGCTACAACCAAAGTCTCTTCATCTGCAGAGATCGTATACTGATAAACGTCTTTTTCTCCTGCAGTTGTGATCATTTCGCAGTTTCCATCGGACTGAATTCGATATACATCGACATTACCGTGATGCGTGCCTAATACATATACTCCCGGTTGAGAAGATGAACGACTAAGGATTGGCGAAGGGGAGGCGCTTGCCGACTTCATATCCCCCAGTGCAGCATTGCCGATGTGCATATCTAGCTCAGGTGCGAATAGCCTGGGAATCCCCCGATTCACGGGAAGTGTAAACAGTTGATGATGACTTCCACTTCCGTATTTACGATCACTTGCAATCAGAATCAGTTGTTTTCCATCGGCTGTAAAAGAAAATTGGGTGATCTGAAGACTGGAATCCGTAACCTTAAAAGGTTCTCCAACGTTTCCTGAGTTTGCTTCAATGCTGGTCATATACACGTCCGTATGATGAAGCAAATCCGGATCTGATCCTGCTTCTTCTGCTTGTTTGGAGATAAAGGCAAGATTCAGGCTGTCCGGTGACCAGACGGGGGTCGTGATGTTCCATAACCCGGAGGTTATCTGCTTGATTAGTCCACTCTTGATCTCGTAAAGAAACAAATGGCTGTACTGACCATCCCACCAACCTGATCCTTCAGCTTTCGGCGTAGTGCGGTCGTAGACTTTTCCCCGCAATGTTGCTTCTGGTTGCCGGGTTGCTTCATCGTTAGTGTCTTTCGCAAACTCATCGGTTGATAATTGAGCTGAACTCATCTGAGCTTTACTCGTAAACGCAATATACTTCCCATCGGGAGACCAGACGTAACTCATGATTTTACGTTCAGGAGATATGAGCATGGACGGTTCTGTACATTCCGTATGAACAGACCAAAGTCCTTTTCCAGCCTGAGTCGATCGAATAAACGTCAACTTGTTACCGTCTGGTGACCATGCAGGAGAGGAATCCTTCGTTCCATCCGTCAGCGCTACATCTTCTGTCCCATCCAGCGAAATTCCCCGAATTTGTGTGTTATATTCGTTCTTCGCCCGATCAATCGTTTGTTCAACGTAGGCTACTTGTCCATTTGCACTGATCACCGGCTGACTGATCCAGCGATAGTGATAGAGATCCTCCGGCGTAATCTGGTTTTTTTTCATATCCATAACTCCCTTCCGTTATGATTTCTGAGCTGACTCTGTTCGAGGATCAAGCACATCCCGCAACCAATCGCCGAGAAAAATAACACCCAGCACCGTAAACGTAATAGCTAGTCCCGGAAATGTAGCAACCCACCAGCTCGTGGCTACATACTGCCGTCCGTCACTTAACATGCCGCCCCATGATACATCCGGTGGTTTTATTCCAAGTCCCAGAAAACTCAGCGACGCTTCCATGATGATTGTTGTGCCTACATTCATACCGCAGATGACAATAAACGACGACAATACGTTAGGCAAAATATGCTTGATAATCAGCCGTCCATTTTTGGCACCAATCGATCTGGCGGCAAATACAAAATCCCGCTCTTTCATACTAAGCACTTCACTACGAACTACGCGGGTGAATGGCACCCAGTTGGTTACACCGATAACAAAGATCAACGTGGTCATACCTGGACCCACAATAGCCATCACTACTAACATGAACAGGATCGTTGGTATCGCCATGAATGCATCACCCACACGCATAATAATGGCATCCAGCCACTTTCCATAGAATCCGGATATCAGACCCAGAACGGCTCCAATTATTCCGGAGACAATGACGGCGCCCATACCTACAATTAAAGACACGCGTGCGCCATATACAATACGGCTCCACATATCTCTGCCCAGATTGTCGGTTCCCAGCCAGTATTCGGCCTTTCCGCCATCAAGCCACGCAGGCGGTTTGAGACGGTTCAGCGGGTTGACCGCTGACGGATCATGACTCGTTAGCAGAGGTGCGGCTATTGCAATCAGGACAACAACCAATACAAGCACTGCACCGATGAATCCGGTCTTGCTGATGATTAGCTGTTGCCAGATGGATCGAATTCCAGCAATCGTACGCGAACTTCTGTTGTCCGGTTCGGTAACCAGAACATTTGTTTCATCGTTGTCTCTCATAGATCGCACCCCCTTCTAGTCATATTTGATACGTGGATCCAGCAGTCTGTAGGACACATCCGTGAGAATATTAACAACCACTACAATGAATGCAATCACAAACACGGCTGCTTGCACAATCGCCATATCATGTGTATTTACGGCCACAACTAACAGTTGACCCAAGCCTGGCCAGGAAAATACGGTTTCTGTAATCAAAGTACCTCCGATCAGACTGGTAAACTGCAGACTCATGATGGTCACAACCGGAATTAAACCGTTACGGAACGCGTGCCTCGCGATCACTGTCATGCGCCCCAGTCCTTTACTTCGTGCCGTACGAATGTAATCTTGATTCAGAATCTCCAGCATGCTGGATCGGATTAGCCGTGTCATCTGTGCAGCAAGTCCCACGCCCAGCGTAAAAGCAGGCAGAATCAGATGGGATAAACCTCCGCGACCCGAAACCGGTAAAACGCCCAGCACAACGGAGAATAGCAGAATGAGCATAATGCCCATCCAGAAGTTCGGCATCGCCTTGCCAATCACTGAAATACCTGAAATGAGTAGATCGGTAAATGTATTTCTTTTCACTGCCGAGATCACTCCCAGCGGAACAGCCATCAATACTGCAAATAACATGGCAGCCGCGGCAAGTTCAAAGCTTGCAGGCAATCGCTCTAACACAAGCTCAAGTGCAGGCTGACCGTAACGGAAGGATTGACCGAAATCTCCCTGAATGGCATTACCGAGAAATTTCATATACTGCGCGTATAAAGGCTGATCGAGTCCCAGTGCCTGCGTCAACACAGCCCTGTCCTCTGCTGTAGCGGTCTCAGGTAACATCAGAGCCACAGGATCACCCGTGACCCGAACCAGAATAAAAACAATTAATGAGACAATAAACAGCACCGGAATGACCTGCAGTAAAGATTTGAATACGTATTTTCCCACTCCCGGCTCACCTCCTCTTTCCAAAAAAGAACGGCAGGAACTTGTTCATCCAGTCCCTGCCGTTCACGGCTTACTCATGCAATGACAGGTGGTATTAGCCTCTGTTACTTTGCAACAGGTGTAATCTCATCTGCATAGAACATCTCATCACTGCGTGGTGCAAAGTTCACTTTGTCATTGGTTCCATAGACGCCTTCCATCTGATACAAATATACGGCAGGGCGCTCTTCTGAGAAAATCTGTTGTACTTGCTGATATTCTTTCTCACGAGACTCCGGATTCATGTTTACAAGTGCAGATTGCAACAACTTCTCCACTTCCGGATTGTTGTAATCCGATTCCCCTTTGGCTTCTTCCACCATATAGCGGTTATAGTTGTTCGAAGCGTCAAACAGGGAGTTACCGATTCCGATCATGAAAATTTCTTTAAACGATTTGGAGCTATAACGCTCGCTGAATGCACTCGGCTCAAGCACGTCCAGATTGATTTTGAATCCGGCCTGATCCAGCATGGCCGCAACAACTTCAGCTTGTTCCTTATACTGAGAAGATACGGAGATGGTCATCTCTGCTGTGCCTTCAGCGTACCCTGCCTCTTTTAGCAACTGTTTTGCTTTTTCCAAATCATACAAAGATGTCTTATACAGTGACGGATCAGCCCCAAAGTTTCCAGGTGTTACAGATGTACGTGTAACGATTCCTGCTCCCCCGGCAATGCTGTCTACAATCCCTTGTTTATCAATCGCCAGATCAATGGCTTCACGCACTTTTGGATCAGCCGTGATGCTGCCCTCAGTTTGACGGAAGATCAGTTGAAGAACACGTTGAATAGGTGCTTTTACAATCTTTTTGTCTGCCTCGCCTTCAATGCGTGTAATATCTGTCGATGGGATGGCTGACGCAATGTCAACTCCGCCGGCAAGCAATTCAGATACACGTGTGGAAGCCTCAGGGATGACACGGAACACCACTTCATTCCACTTCGGCTCACCGCCGAAATAGTTTTCGTTTTTCACAAGCTCAATGCGGTCGTCTTTAGTCCATTTGCTGAACTTGTATGCGCCGGTACCCACCGGTTCTTTCAGGAATGTGTCGATGCCCTTGTCTGCAATATATTTGGAAGGCAGGATGCCAGCGCCCATTTTGGACAAACGATTGAGCAGCAACGGGTCTGGTCCATCGGTAATGATGTCTACCGTATGCTCATCCACCGCTTTGACTTCAACGATGTTTTTGAAATAACTGTTTTGCTTCAGCGTATTATCTTTGGCGACTCTCTCCAGCGTGTACTTCACATCAGCGGAAGTGAACGGGTCACCATTGTGGAAGGTTACACCTTCACGCAGCTTGAATCTCCACGTTGTATCGTTCACTTGCTCCCATGAAGTGGCGAGCGCAGGAACTTTTTTCTGCTGACTGTCATTTTTGATCAAATAATCAAACACGTTTACAAGCACAGCTTCACTCGCGGTATTGTTATTGTTGTGTGGATCAAAGCTTTCGATATCCGTTGCCGCCGCAATTGTTAACGTGTTACTGGCAGCTGCACTTTCGTTCCCGCTTCCTTCAGAAGTTGTATTACTCGTCGTTCCTTTACTGCCTCCGCCACAAGCACTTAACACCATTACGATTGCCAGCAAAGTGATCCACAAACCTGTCCATTGTCTCTTTTTCATTGTGATTCTTCCCCCTTGGAAGTTGTATTCCTTGCCAAAAATTCAAGTGCAATTGCTGACAACAGGCCTACGCCATAAGGCATGACCGTTTCGTCAAGATCAAATCTCGGATGATGAAGCGGATACCGTGTACGCTCCTCTTCATTTCCCGATCCTAACCGGAAAAACACACCCGGCACATGTTCGCAATAAAAAGCAAAGTCTTCCCCGCCTGTCGACGGTTTGATGTAACTCCACCCCTTCTGCGCATTCACCTCTTCACAGACATCTGTGAGCAGATCAACCATGCCAAGGTCATTCACAACGACCGGATAACCGTCACCATAGGTGACTTCACATTCCGCTCCGAATGAACTGCAGACACCGTTCACGACTTGCTTGATCAGAGATGGCATCCGTTCACGCACTGCAGGAGATAATGTGCGGACCGTGCCAATCATCTCAACTTCAGGCGCTATAGCCGTACCCATATAACCTCCGGTGATTTTACCAATCGTGACCACTACAGGTTCAAGCGGATCAACCATACGGCTGGCGATGTTCTGCAATGCAGTAATCACCTGAGCAGATACGGCAATCGCATCAATACCTTCATGCGGACGAGCCGCGTGACCTCCCCGACCCACAATCTTGATGACAAGCGGATCAGCCGAAGCAAAAGCAACCCCCTGGCTCACCCCTACTGTGCCCGTATCCTGACCGGGTGTCATATGCAAGCCAGCAATGGCATCCACCTTTGGATTCTCCAGCACGCCGTCCTGAATCATGGCTCTTGCACCGGCTAGTCCCTCTTCCGCGGGTTGAAAGATGAACTTGATGTTGCCGGACTTAGGCCTGCCAAGCCCTGTGAGTAGTTCAGCAGCCCCCATCAGAATGGATGTGTGTGCGTCATGACCACAGAGGTGTGCCTTGCCTTTCACCGTTGAGCGATATTCCACTGATTTCTGATCCTCAATCGGCAAAGCATCCATATCCGCTCGAAGTGCAAAGGTAGGACCATCTGTTTCCCCGCGAAGCAGGCCGGTTACGCCCGTCTTCCCAACATGACGAGTAACCTCTAGTCCAAGGCTCTCCAAGTGCTCGGCCACGATGGCAGAGGTGCGA
Organism: Paenibacillus sp. RRE4; assembly: GCF_031844205.1. Classification (NCBI taxonomy): domain Bacteria; kingdom Bacillati; phylum Bacillota; class Bacilli; order Caryophanales; family Paenibacillaceae; genus Paenibacillus; species Paenibacillus sp. RRE4. The sequence continues at coordinate 1,941,608 of NZ_JAUZUT010000001.1, read as the reverse complement.
TGCTCCTCATAACCAATTTCCGGATGGCGATGAAAGTCTCTGCGCCAAGCACTTAACTTCGCTTGTAGCGGCTGAGCCAGCTGTATTAATTCAGATTGTTTCATTGGATCTCATTCCTTTCATGTTCCTCGGATTCCGACACCAACCGCGCATAGATGGCATCAGCCGAGAATTCGATGTGCCTTTTCATCGTATCCCGTGATCTCACGCTGTCTCTTGATTTCAGTGCTTCAAGAATCTCCATATGTACTCCGTAATTTACGGAACGAATTCGCTCATCGTAAGGCATCAGATCGAGCGCAGGGTTAATCTTCGTCCGAATTTGTCTGACGGCGGTTTCGAAGTATGGATTTCCCGCTGCTTTGGCTATCGTTAGATGGAACTTTACATCCAGTGCTCTGAACCATTCCCGTGTACAATCCGGCTCGATACTTTGCTCCATATAGTTATACAGCTGTTCCAGTTCGCCTGCGGTGATCCGCTCAGCAGCCAGAAAAGCCGCTTCCGGCTCAATAATGGTCCGGTATTCAAACACTTTGAGCATCTGAGCCCAGCCTCGTTTGATCTCTTCTCTCGTACGTTTATGCGAATTGGTCGTGAGTGGCAGGACAAACGTTCCACCTTTGGCTCCAACTCTTTTCTCGATCAATCCTTTATCTTCCAGTGCGGAGAGCGCTTCACGAACCGTAATACGACTTACATCGAACATCTCGGCTAAATCCCGTTCAGCGGGAAGTTGCTCTTCACTCATCAACTCTTTTAAAATAATAGCTTCTTCCAGTTGTTCCCGAATAAATTCACTAACCTTTTTAGTCGATACTTTTTCGAAATGAAAGGAGAATGGATTAGACATCTGATCACTCCGATCTGTATATGGTCTAGACCTTATACCATTAATATAATTCCGACTAAACTGATATGCAATACTTTTTTGATAAATTTCAACATTTATTTTAATCCTCTGCATAGCACCTTTCTTTCCCTATCGAAAAAACGTGATCTGTAAAGAAAAAAAAGACGCTCTGCATCGGTCAGAACCTCTATCGTTCAAGAAGATGTGCTATTCATTTTCATATTGAAAAAAAACGAAGATAGTAACCGGTAGCCCTTAATACTCTGTATATTCATCTTCTATAAATCTTTGTGTGCAAAAGGCCTGAAATCCCCGGTTACAGCCAGCCGCTCGCTTCCTTCGAGATAGAACCGATCCTCTGCTCTCCACGTATGGCTCGCTTTGTTTTGCCTTCGCAGATACACATAGTTGTAAGGTGAGGTCGCATATGTTTTATAACCTCTCTTCCTGCATTGCCGCAGAAATGTGACATCCTCCCCAACCGAACGATCCGTGAATCGAACCCGCTTTAACACCTTTTTTCTGAATAACAAGGTGCCTCCCTGAATGAATTCCACTGGTTTATTGCTCTCGCCCGGTGATCTCACCAACAATGTTCGGGAAGCTTCCAGATAGACCAAACAGGAGTGTTTGCCTACAATATCACTACCGGATCTTCTGAGCGCACGCACCTGTTCTTCCAGATAATAGGGAGAGTAGTAATCATCATCATCCATTTTGGCCAGGAGTGAAAAGCGGGCTCTCGTCATTCCAGCGTTCAAACACTGCCCCAGTGATACCCTCTCTGGCACCCGGTATACATGAACATTTGCGTATTTCTGTACCTTTTTCCGAACCAAACGCATGTTCATGCTGTCCAAATTCAGAATAATAATCAGTTCCTTGGCCTTGTAGCGCTGTCGAAGATAATTTTTCAGGATGTTATCGAGAAATTGTGGGCGATTGGTACAAACCACGATGGAAACTCCTGGAGAAGTACGATATTTAGACACAACATCCCCCTCTTTTCCGCTTATTTTCTCTCATCCTATGTGCTTGGTTCTTACCAGGTATGGACTGCTCCCTCTAGTCTTTAAAAATAATAAAAACCTCTGCCCTGATTACAGGGACAGAGGTTTACAGGAAAACTGATTTTTTAGCATTATTCATGATCATTGCTTATTTGCTAAAAGAATACATTACATTCACAGCAAAGATAAGTGTACGCACGTCTCCGTTAATTATTAAAGTATACGGCTTTGCCCGTGTGTGCCGACTCGTAAATAGCTTCCAAAATCTGTGATACCACCAGCGCCTGTTTCGGTGTTACCACCGGCTCCAAATCTTTATCGATTGCTTCAATCCATTTGCGCATCTCCACATCTGGTGCATTTTCGGACTGCCCTTCATAGAAGTCTACACCGCCAGAGCTGAGTTCAATTTCATTGGTATACAGACGGCTGAACTTCTCGCCATTGATACGCAGTCCGTTTTTCATGTCCGCGCCTGCCTCGGTGCCACTCAGACTGCATTTAGCTTCATCCACATCAAGCGAGTTCAGCGCCCAGCTGGATTCCAGCATAATCGTTGCTCCGTTTTCCATGACAATCATACCAAAAGCTGAATCCTCCACTGAAAATTTCTGCGGGTCCCACGGCCCCCAAGCATTCGCTGCATTTTCTCTCTGGGAGAGCTCATGATGCGTGGTGCCAAGTACCACTTTCGGCTGATAATTGTCCATCATCCATAAGGTCAGATCCAGTGCATGTGTTCCGATGTCAATCAGCGGGCCGCCGCCTTGTTTCTCTTCATCCAGAAACACCCCCCAAGTCGGCACGGCTCTTCGTCGAATCGCATGGGCTTTGGCAAAATAGATCGAACCTAACTCGCCCGCTTCGCACAGTTGCTTTAAAACCATGCTGTCCTGCCGGAATCGGTTGTTGTAACCAATCGTCAATTTTTTACCTGTACGTTCCGCCGCTTCCAACATAAGCTGCGCTTCAGCCGCAGTCTTGGCCATCGGTTTTTCACACATCACATGTTTGCCAGCCTCCAGCGCAGCTATTGAAATCTCCGCGTGGGAAATGTTCGGGGTAAGCACATGTACAATATCAAGTGAATCATCCTTCAGCAGTTCCAGGTAATCCGTGTATATCTCGGCATCGGCAGAACCGTACTGTTTCTTTGCCTCTGCGGCACGCTCTTCCACGATATCACAGAAAGCAACCAGTTCAACGTTCTCCAGCTTACTCAGACTTGGCAGATGTTTGCCATTTGCGATTCCGCCACAGCCAATAATTCCAATGCGATATACTTTACTCATCATAAGTCACCCTCACTTTAGTATTGGTTGTTTCATTTTGCGAAAAGCCGACGGGGTCATCCCGAGGCGTTTGCGAAACACAGCATGTAAATAGTTGGCGTTGTTAAAGCCGGAGCCAACCGCAATTTGCTCAATGGACACATTGCTTTCCTGTAAATTCCGGCACACCGCGCGCAAGCGAATGTCCTCCAGCACACGGCTGAACGGCATATCAGGCTGTACCTGATAAAAAATGCGTTGCAACTGGCGGCTGCTGATGTGCAGCTTCTCGGCAACATGCTCCAGCGTCACCACAGAAGCATGGTTAGCCTCCATATACTGTAAGGCATAATGGTATCGATACACTGTCATATCCCTTACAGGGGCTTCAGCTCGAATCCCGCCCGTATCGTAAGCGCGAACCGTTTTTAATAAAATGCTAACAACCAGCTGCTTAATCGAGGTGTAGTATCCGACCATCTTGTGGTCACATGCTTCATACGCTTCGAGAAAACAGAGCATTGCACGGTGATAATCCTGAACCGGTTTATGCGGAAGTGTCTTTAGTTTTTCAATGGTCTCTTCCGATTCCGCAACTTCCCATGGATCGACATGTTCTCGTGGTTTATGCACGATATCCACATGAAGACACAACTCATCCATATCCTGCTCGGCATCAGCTTCCTGATAATGAACAACCCCTGGTCCAGTCAGATACAATACGCCTTCCGATAGTGCATGGGACTGATCATCAATAATAACTTTGCCTTTTCCTCTAGGAATGAGATGGAACTCATACTCCGCATGGTTATGAAAGTCGACAACCCGACCCGCTGGAAACGTCGTCAGGTGAAATCGCAGCACACGAATCTCGTAATGCCCCCATACCACGGTAATATCAAGCCGCTCCAGAAGATCCTGCCGATCAAGCATTTTCTCATAAGGATACAGACTCAAGATGCCTTCCTCCTTAACGCCTTGCAGGATGAATTTATATAAGTTGAACTAAAGGTTTTACACAGTCCACTCCGCTATAGTGTAAATAAATCATTCAACTTATATAATCCAATCTAATCCTGTATGGCCCTCTTATCAAAAACTTTGCAACTCAGTCAGCGCAATTCGTCTACCTTCCTTCGCTGAGCGATTCGCCGCTTCCATCAACCGGGTCAATTCCATCGCCATGTTGATGTTTGCGCTGTCCTCGGTATCATGTTGGATGTGTCCGACCCATTGATTGAATGCGCTTTCTACATTTTCAGCAACAGGAAGTTCGGTCCAATCCGTATACTGACCTTCCGCTACTTTCGTGCGGATCAACAATGTGGAATCCGGCGTGCCATACAGCAACGTGCCCTCTGTGCCATGTACTTCGATGGTGAAAGGTGAATGACTGTTCACAAATCCCGCTTCGACTACCCCAATCGCTCCTGATGCGGTTGAAAGGGTTGCCACTGCGTTATCCTCAACTTCTTTGCCTGTAATATAACCAAAGCTTGCGCTCACATCGGTAATTGGCTGATTTAGAAACAATCTCGTTAAATACATCGGGTGACAGCCCAGATCAATCAGTGCTCCGCCTTGACAGTCATGCAAATCATAGAAATGCTGAGGAAGCCAATCTGTGATTGCTCCATCATGGGATAATCGTGCCCTCACGTATGTAACTTGACCGAGTAATCCGCGCTCAAGCACGTCTTGAATGGTCAGCGTATATCCAGCATATAGACGCGGAAGAGAAACGGTCATTTTAACTCCGTTTGCCTCCACCTCTTTCAGAATAACATTAGACTCCAATTGCCTAGCGGCAATGACTTTTTCGGTGAAAATATGTTTCCCCGCCTTGGCAGCAGCCGTAATCACCTCTTCATGGAGACGTGTAGGCGCATCTACAATTACCGCATCAATGTCATCTTGTGCCAGCATATCCTCAAGCGATGAATAAAAGGGCACGTTCAAGCGGTCAGCGGCTTCCTGCCCACGCTTCGGGTCTTCGTCCCACACGGCGGCGATTACTGTATCCTTATGTTCCTGGGCTTGCTTGATGTAGTCCCATGCATGTACATGCCACAAACTGATTTTTCCAATTCGAATGGTCACGGATGTCATCCCTCCATAGTATATAATATTCTGACAACGTATCTATAAGGTATCACATGATTTATTTATTTTTAATCGAAACTCACGACAATTCATATATAAGATTACGACATTTAATTTTCCTCTCCCAAATGAAGGTGAACCAGACAAAAAAAGCGGCAAGCCCTGATTACTGGGCTTGCCGCTTCTACTGCCATAACCACATCTAAAATAAGTCATTCGTTAAAATTGCCTTTTTAATACGTTTGTCTTCTACTCAATTCATGATTCAAGACCTTCAGCAGGAGCAGAGCCTTTATCCGTTTGCTCCGATTCCAAATCACTTCCTGCTTCAGCTTCCTTCTCAGGAGCTGGCTGCCCTTCTGCTTTGTTTTCTCCTTGCTCTGCATGGACAAACAATTTTCCAGCGGCTTGAGCTTCAGCCTTGTTGCCTGCTGCATCCTGTGCCCGGATCACAATGACTCCACCTTCAAGCACAAGATTAGCAGGTGTTGTGTAAGAGCCTGTGTATACACCCGGTTCTGTTTCCACCAGAGGCACCTCTCCCGCACCGTCCGCGTTCAGATTCAAAGGCAACTGAACCCGGAAAGAAGCTTGCAATCCCGGTTTGCTTTTGAATGAAACGTTGAGACTTTCACCTGATGTAATTCGTACATCTTGGGCTGGTGTGATATCGGTAAGTTCAGGCACTTCCGTTTCCACATAAACCTTACGTGTTACTGTCGTTTTATTTCCGGCAAGATCGGTTGCCACAATTGTAATGATGTTTTCACCTTTGTTCACCAGTACGCGGTGACTGAACTTTCTGTCTCTGTCAACTTGCACGGTCTGACCATTCACGGTGACTTTGTCGAGGAATTGTTCCACCACAATGCCAGTCACATGAACGACCTCGGTATTAATCCGGCTTCCTTCCGCTGGACTGACAACGTTCACTTGAGGTTTGGTCTGGTCAAGGATGATAATGACTGGAAGCGAACGATCTGTCGTTTTACCATTAATGACAGCTTCTGCGGTAATCACATTAACGCCAGCCCGCAGCTTTACTCCATAAGAGAATTTCCCGTTATTTACGGTTGTTGTTCCTGCAGCATCCTTGTCATTGTAAAACTTGATCTGTGCTCCAGAAGCAGGAGATGTTCCAGCGACCGTAAAGGTAGACTGATTGGTATACGTATTCGCTGGTGGTGTAAGCACCGGAGCATTCACCGGATATTGTACCACCGCGCGGATCATGTAGTTCCCCTCTTCAGCAGGTGAAGCACTCCATGCCCCGCTTACACGCTGCCAGCTACGTGCCGCATAAGTCCCGTCCTCGTCCGTAGCCAGACCAGGAGCGGCTGTACCCGCTAAACTCTGGATATAAACGATGTAGAAATCACCTGTCACAATAATTGGCTCAGGGAATTCAACGGAAGTCCACTGATCGTTCCGCAGTGCAGTACCATTGAACGGTCCAGCAAGCTTTTTGCCTGGTGCGCCACCAGCGCCTGATGCATCATAAACCGCGTATTGGAAAGCAGTCCCACCAGGTACAGGCCACTCCGTATTCCAGAATCGGAACGAAGCTCCCGTGAGTTGTGCTGTTTCAAGCTCTGGAGTCATTCGAACGGCCCACGCATTATCGGCAGCATTAAATGCTCTTGCATTCTCGGCTGTACCGTCGTCATACGCAATTTCACCAGGGAAACCGATAAATGGTTTCAAAGCGATATTACTATCTACTGTGCCGTTGCCCGGTACAGTCACCGTAACTTTTTTGCTATAGTAGTCCGCCGCGCGAACCGACAACGTGTAACTTCCCTCTAACACTTGAAGCGTAAAGCTTCCGTCTGCTCCTGTACGAACCTCTGCGACTTTAGCATCCTCCACAACGAGCACCGAGGCATCCGCTATCGGTTGACCTGAGCGTTCATCCTTAACTACCCCTTTGATCTGTCCATAAGGGATCGTTTCCAGATTGAAGTTGGCTTTGGCTCCGCCACCATCTGTGATCGTCACCGTTTTCGTTTGCGGATAATAACCGTATGCTTCCGCTTTTAACGTATACTCTCCTGCAACATGCGTAAAGCTGTACTTGCCTGTTGACGAGTCTGTTTTCACGGAACGCCCGGTCTCAAGTACAGTGACCGTTGCACTCGCTGGCAGACTTTGTGGCTGAACTGAACCTGTTCCCGGTTTTAGGACGTCAGGCTCCTGTTGTTTCGTCTGATTGAACGTTGATTTGTCTGTACGCGTGACTTTGTACCATGGATTATCATAGTCCGGTTTAGGTTTGTCACTTGAAAGCACAACGGCTTCATCCTTTGTTACCGTTGGTGTAGCAACACCCAGTACACGGAAATCATCGATAAACCAGCCCGTTCTCACCACGCTGTTATCCGAGGTTAATCGGAAACGGAATTGAACTTCATTCCCGGTCAGTGCATTCAGTCCATAGAAGACAGGTGTCCACTGTTTTCCGTTGGTATTATGCGAGAATTTGCCGAGTTCCGTCCAGGTTGTTCCTCCATCTTTGGTTGCTTCGACATAACCGAAGTCATATCCACCTTCAATCTCATACCAGTGATTAAATGTAAGTGTCGCATCAGAGACATCCGTCAAATCAATCACCGGGGATACCAGCGAGTAGTTGGAACCATTCTCATACGTGTTGTCGAGATCGGTTGCCCACACATTAGGCGGGGATACCGCACTTAAAGGACCCGTTAACGGGATACCTCGCTCCCACTCATCCTTGGTTCCGGCATGAGTCCAGCCATTATCATCGTTTCCATCAAACGAATCGATATAAATATCTTCCGGCACCTCTACTGTAATGGAAACTTCATTCGATTTCTCACTTTCGTTACCACTATAGTCACGTGCCGCCACAGTGTAATAATACGTAGTGTTCGACTCCGTAGCCGTATCTGTAAATGTGGTTTTCTTCACCGTGCCGACAGCCTCATAACCGGAACTAGCCGTTTCGGAACGATAGACCACATAAGATTCAAGATCCTCATCATCCGAATCCGTCCAGTTCAGGGTTACGTTACCTAAAATATCCGCAGTTGCAGACAAAGCTGAAGGCGTTCCTGGAGCAATATCGTCTAGTTCCTGAACGGCAAAGTCATCAATATACCAGCCAGCTTTTTGAACTGTACCATCACTGGTCAGATTAAACTGGATAAACACCTGCTGTCCGGCATAATCACGCAGATCAATGTACTGTGTTTTCCATCCACCGCTCGTACCTGTGTAACTAAGCAGTTCCTCAAATACATAATCGTTGTCTTCAGTAGCAATGTATACCTTGCCAAAATCGAGATTATTTTCGAGGTCATACCAATGCTTGAATGTTAACAGTGCCCCTTCAGGGCTATCTGTCAGGTCAATCGGCGGAGCAAGCAAGTACGCGTTACTGTTAGGCAGATACGTGCCTTGCAGATTTGTAGCGATAACCTTTTCACCTGAATAAGCGGCCTTTGGTCCGCTCGCAGGTGCCCCCCAAACCCAGGTGCTTCCTGTACCGCCTGTAGTAAATCCAAGCTGATCAGCTTCAAAGTCCTGCAAATATCCAGGTTTCACACCATTAGACACAGCAATGTTATACACCTTGCTCTCGAATCCATTGTTGCCGTAATCATTCACTCGAATGTAATACTCCACGCCTTCTGGTTCAATCAGGAAAGCCGGAATCGTCGCAGTATACGTACCTGCTTTACTGTCTCCTTCAATCCGATTCATTGGCAGATAGACGTACTGCTTCGTGCCTTTGGTTCTGGCAAAAGCTTCGACGGAAACCACCGCTACATCATCTGTCACATGTGCTGTTAAAGGAATGTCCAGACCCGTAAACGCCGTATTTACTGGCGTGTGCTCCAGCACCGGCTCTTCCAAGTCATCGCCAGCCGTGACAACTCTCCCGGAGACCGTGCCGATGCCTTCGAGAACCGAACCAACCGCATCCAATGCGTTAATGATTCCGTGACCATAACCGTTATTCGGGGTAACCGGAAATTTGCTATCGGTTCGCGGTGTAGCCGTATCCATGATGATCTGTTCCAGCTGATCCACGTTAAGAGAGTGGTTCGCTTGAAGCAACAATGCTGCGAGCGCCGTCGTATGCGGACCTGCCATGGATGTGCCGTTCCATCCACCTTCATATGTACCTCCAGGCACGGCTGAACGAATGTTCACGCCAGGGGCGGATACTTCTGGTTTGATCTCATTATACGGGGATGGTCCAAGCAATGAGAATGAACCTAAATTGCCGTTAATATCGGTTGCTCCTGTAGCAAAACTCTCCGGATAGTTGGCCGGGTTCGCAACGGAACCAGGACCGCCCGGATTCCCCAAGCGTACATTCCCTGCAGAGAATTCAGGGAAAATCTGAGCATCACGCCAAGCCTGAACCATCGGTCTAAACCATTCGTCGAGCCCTGCGCCTCCGCCCCATGAATTGTTTACAACGTCCGGTGCAAGTTCAGGATGCAGATTGCCTTCGGCATCCACTGGGGCAATGAGCCATTGTCCGCCATCCAGAATAATGGCATCTGTTGTTTCCGGATTAAAAATACGCACTCCGATCCACTTTGCACCAGGTGCAACGCCGATCTTATTCGTGCCGTTCGCTTCGGAACCAACCATCGTTCCCATCGTGTGGGTACCGTGTCCATCCCCATCAGCAGGAAGAGTCGCGCCACTATGCGGATCGTACCAGCTTAGCTCTGGATCAACGACATTGCCTGAAGCGTCCAGACCACGCCATTTACTGCGAAGCGCAGGATGCGTGTAATCCACGCCACTGTCCAGGTTCGCAACTACGATGCCCGTGCCATCAATGCCTCGCTCCCAAACTGCAGGTGCATTGATGTAGTCAATATTCCATTCCACATTTTCCGTCTGTTTCTTCACCTTGGAATCCGCTTCTTTGATTGCGGTTCCTTGTGAAGCCGACTTTTTAGCCGGTGATTGGACGGAATCCTTCTCTGTCGAGACACTCGCTGGCTGCTTGCTTACTTCCGCCTTATCCAGATATCGCGTTTCGTTCGGCAGAATTTTCTCTACCTCTGGCAGCAACGCAATCTGTTCCATGACTTCTTTGGTACTGGTGACCGCGAGTGAATTCACGATAAAATAACTTTTATATTCTTTGACCTTCCCGAGGTCAATTTCCTTTTCCAGATAATTTTCGATCGAATATTGTGTCCGCGAGGCGGTTTCACGAAGTGAACTCACCACAGAGTTCCGCACAGAGAGCTTGGTTGCCGAAGGTGTTTCCTTGGCAATCGTTGCCTTTTCCATTGCTTGTTTGGAGACAGCCTTGGTATCCACCTGTTCCTTCATTTTGACAAGATAGGTGACATATTCGCTGCCTTCAAAGGCTTTGGTCAGTTTGGCATTCACTTTAGACGTTGAAACCTCAGCCAAGCTGGACTTCATATCGATTTTAGATGAGGATGAGTTCTGTGCAGAAACCGGAAGTGCCATTGATAATGCAAGGAGAAGCGAGAGCCCCATGGAAACGGGCTTGCGTAACGGTTTTAATTTAATCAAACTTTTCCACTCCTTTTACCCGGCTTTATTATTTGATCTAGTACAAGTACCCTTCTCTGTGAATGTATGCAATTGCTGATTTTGTAGCGGTGTAGTGAGCATCATCGGACATTATTTACTTCACCTTGCTTACCTTCTTTTCACTTCACATACGGCCTCACCTCCTTTACAGGTTTGGTTAGGAATATAGGGGGCTGGAACATTCGAAAATTGTCCATAGGTTAAATAAATGTGAAGAAATGGTGTTTAGATCAAAGTCTTTATGCTGACTGATGTCATCAATAATTAGTGTGGATGTCATAAGAGAGTAACCGGGATGTCGTAAACATTCGTGTGGAGGATATTCAGAAGTGATCGTATAACGCTTGCCGTGAAGTGGTATGTGAATCTGGGTGATTCGTACGGGTTTGAATAGTAGGGTACATCTTGAATTACATATAAAAGTTAAATTTAGGCTTTAATTGGATTTTATTGGTATAGTATAGTTTCAAACTGGGAACTGCACAAGCCCTTATTTGAAAAAAATAGAAAATAAGTCTATATCATGCTTTTGAATATCTATTGTATACACCTTCGACCTATACCCCTTTCGCATTTGCGCATAATCCAAAAAAAAAGAACCAGCTCTAACGCCGGTTCTCTTCACACTTAATCCAGATCAATTTTAAATACAACAGGTACGTTGCTCTGCACACTCGTAGTGGTAATCGTTAGAGCATTTTCATCCCGCTCCCAATTCGGCTGTTCTTCATATCCCAGAATCCGAACCTGCTCAATCATTCCATGAAAATGCGGAGATCCGTCTTTCAACGATTGAATGTGCACGATTCCGTTATCCGGGTACACCATTACCGTCGCATAAAGACTATTTCCTTTCACTGTAAAGCGTATATCCTCACATGTAAAAACCTTCGTATCCCCGTCCGTGAACTGGCCTTCCTTCACTTCTGTTGGCCCTTCCCCATACGTACGCCAGAACGAGGTCTCATAGATGGCCTCTCCGTTCACTTCCAGCCACTTCCCTATAGCCAGCAGAATATTGCGATCCTCGTCTGGAATCGTTCCGTCTGCACGTGGCCCGATATTGAGCAGCAGACTTCCATTTTTACTGACGATATCCACAAGATCCCGAATAATCTCTTCTGCCGTTTTGTACTCGTTATTTTCCGTATAACACCAGGAATTTCTCGCAACTGCTGTATCCGTCTGCCAAAAATAAGGCTTCAGCTCAGCGAATTGTCCACGCTCTACATCAGGAACCGCTGCACCAAACATGAACGCATCATGCTTGTAATTGATGGCAACCGGAATGCCCCACTCCTCGCCTTTATTATAATAATACGCTGCGAACTTTTTTAGATAGGGCTTGAACGCCGCCGTATGAATCCACCAGTCGAAATAGAACACCCTCGGTTGATACTCATCTACCAGTTCACAGCACCGAATGAGCCAATCCTCCAGGAATTCGTCCGAAGGCGGTGAGCCGTACAGGTCTTGAAAATCGGGAGGCTCCGGCATGGCGGGCCAATAGAAATCTCCGCAATGCAACGGTTCCTTGATATCGGAATCAAATTCTTTGCCATGAGACATGAAGAACCAGTGCTCGGCACGGTGGGACGACACACAGAAGGTCAACCCATGCTTTTCATAGGCGACTTTCATCTCACCTAACACATCACGTTTAGGGCCCATTTCATATGTGTTATAGTGAGAGATAGAACTTTTATACATCTGAAAACCGTCATGATGCTCGGCAACCGGCATTACATATTTTGCACCTGCTTGTTTAAAAAGAGTCGCCCATTCATCTGCATCAAAGTTCTCTGCCTTAAACATCGGGATGAAATCTTTATATCCAAACTCCTTATGATCCCCATACACCTCAAGATGGTGTTCATAAGCCTTGGACCCTTGAATGTACATATTACGGGAGTACCACTCACTATCATAAGCCGGAACCGAATACACGCCCCAATGGATGAAAATGCCGAATTTCGCTTTTGGATACCACTCGGGAACGACAATTTCACGAAGCGAAGTCCAGTTGTCCTTGAATTTTCCGTTAGCAATACGGGTATCGATATGTTGCAAATATTCATGCTTGTTCATGTGTTATCCCCACCCTTTCCTGGTTGACCACAGTTGTATTGTAGTGTGGCAGGATTCCGATGAACATGCAGAACTCTAACAATTAGATGGACGATAATAACCTTCAGGGAGATATGCTCATGGATCATCAAACACTGCTGACCAGCTATTTGTCGAATCTGGAAGTGGATCTGTTCATGGTGAATTACAATCGCTGCGGCCCGGATTGGAGAGATCTGGACTACATACCGGACTATAGCAAATTGTACTGGATCTGCGAGGGAGAAGGCTGGCTTCGCATCGGGGATCAGGAATATTACCCCAAACCAGGACAGCTTTTTTTGATGCCGGAAGGAATAAAGCAATCCTACTCAGCAATCAGTGACAAACCTTTCCTTAAATATTGGTGTCATTTTTCCGCTAAAGTCGGGGGGATCAATCTATTTCAGATTCTCCAATTCCCGCACGTTGTTAACATGGAACAGCCCGAACGATTTCAAGACATCTTTGACAGTGTGTTAACCTATGCGAATTCGAATGAAATTTACGCCCCTATGATGGCCAAGAGCAAATTGACAGAACTTCTTTCCTATTACATCATGAACTTGGATATGAACCAGATTACCTACTTGAATGTGCCCGTGGTTGAGAAATTATCCACCTTGCTCACCTATATTGATTCACATATTGAAGAGAACATGTCCGTTCAGGATTTGGCTAAGATGCTGCACATGCATCCGAATTATTTCATTCGTTTTTTCAAACAGCATATAGGCATGCCCCCCATCCATTATCTGACCAGCCGAAAAATAGATAAGGCCAAAGAGATGCTTCACTGCACCTCTCTAACGATGACTCAAATCGCGGGCAATCTCGGATTCAGCGATTCGTATTACTTTTCCAGACAGTTCAAGAAACATACCGGATTGAATCCCACCGAATATCGCAAGCAAACGACGGTAACCACATAAATTTCAAAATATAGTTCAACTCAAAAAAACATTCCCGCAAGTTTCATTTTTGGATTAAAATGGATGTGTGGCTCATTCTTGAAGAAAGGAGGTTCGTATATGACGAAGAAGACGCTCCTGCTAATTGCTGCTCTGTTTGTTGTCTCCTCGTTCGCTGCTTTGGCTTCGGCGGCACCGACAGACAACGGGTATAGCGTGTTATCTGATCGTGAAACGGGAACCGTTAAACCAAGATAACGATTCATCTTTCCATGCTGGACATCATGGTATACATAACTGATACAATTCTAAGTGTGCAAAAGCTTACACAAAAACAACCTCCTGACTTATGTTCAGGAGGTTGTTCGGTCACGTTAACTTTCAATATGCGCCATGCGTTATGAGCGCTATGGTTACTGCCAATTTCTTTTTCTAAGATAATACTCAAACACAAATGTTCCAAAAGGAAGCAGACCCGCCAGTAGGCCCATAATCCAAAGCGATATCTTCCACTTTTTGACCAAGCCTACATGTACCAGTGCAATGAGGTATAGAGGAAATAAAATACCATGAATCATCCCCAGTATGGCTACGGCTGAAGAAATATCCGCAAAATATTTGAGTGGCATTGCAATAAATACGAGCAGTAGAAGGGATATCCCCTCCCAAATACCTGCAATTCTGAAGCGACCTGTGACCGTGTTCATTCCGTATGCTCTCACCTTTCCGCTAAATCGTTTGTGAAATATGTAACTTATAACATGACGCTTTACAACGCTGTATTCGATTCTCACACAACGTATGTAAGCTCCTTCCCCGTATTATAAAACATGCAACCGAGTTAGATTTACTTTAAATTTGAATAATTGTTGAATAGAATCGATCGGATTTACGCCGTACGTATATTAACTCCGTTCAATAAACATCATTGCGGGTCAAACCACAATAAATCAATATCATACGTTTTGCTTCGCTCAAGTCGTTGCTCGTTCAACCAAACGGTATGCCAGTGATGTCGCCTTATGTTCCTCGTTCCCCAGCACTCTCCACAAATGATAAAAAGCCTGTTTCGCTTGCTCCGCAATCGGATTATGAATGGTTGTCAGCTCAAGCACACGTGACAATTCAATATCATCAAATCCCACAATGGCGAGCTGTTCTGGAACCCGTATGTTCTGTCTGCGCGCTTCACTCATGATGCCTATTGCCGCATAGTCGTTGGAACACAGCACCGCTTGGGGTAGCTCGCCCCCGTTGGCCATACGTCGAAAGGCTGTTTCACCGTCTGATGAAGTGAATACGGAATACTGATATGCTTCGGCCCACACGGGAAGTCCTTGGTTCGTCATGAATGTCTCATACGCTTCGCGGCGGCTTTTCGTATTCAGACTGTTACTACGGCCAAACACATTCGCAATACGTGTGTACCCTTTCGATACAAGATGCTCCAGCGCCAGTCTATACCCTTGAGCCTGATCCATTGCGATCGAAGGAATCTCGTCGTTCCCCATGCGTTGCCAGGACACCATCGGTCCATATTGCATATATGTTTTCAATTTCCCCGGATCATTCACACAAGTCACGATTAACAAACCATCCACACGTTTACTTCGCAAATCCTCGAATGCCTGCAGCTCAATTTGTTTATCACCGCGCGACATATACACGATCGTCTGAAAACCGTAATCCATCGCGGTATCCATAAATTGGTTAATAAAGGTCAAACTCAGTTCGTCAATCATCGCAGTGACAATCCCGATCTGCTTTGTCTGCCCTGTGGACAGAGAAACTGCATTCCGGTTCGGTATGTAGTCCAGCTCATTCATAATTTCGGTAATAATGCGTCTTGCTTCATCACTCACGTGTGGTGAACGGTTAATGACCCGGGATACCGTAGCCCTTGAATAACCGGAACGTTTCATAATTTCATCAAATTTGGACATGCCGATGCTCCTTTCCTGCGAATAAACGCCAAATATAGTATGCCTCATCTGCTCTGTAAAAGTAAAACTTGACGTGTAACCCGTTACAACGTGTAAGCTTTTTTTGAGAGAAAATACTACCGTGAACGTAGCACGTTCACCATGAATTAATGAATGGAGCGATCTATATGAGTAAATCTTCGAATCATACGTATTCATTTCCTGAAAACTTTCTGTGGGGCGGTGCCATTGCGGCGAACCAGGCTGAAGGTGCATACAATCTAGGCGGCAAAGGTTTGTCCACACAAGACGTTGCTCCCCGAGGTGTCATGGGTTCGATTACGGAAGAGCCAACGGACGACAATATGAAACTGATCGGTATCGACATGTACCACCGTTATAAGGAAGACGTGAAGCTGTTTGCCGAGATGGGTTTCAAAGTGTTCCGTACTTCTATCGCATGGTCTCGTATTTTCCCTAAAGGGGACGAGCTTGAGCCGAATGAAGAAGGCCTGCAATTTTATGATAATCTGTTTGATGAATGCCGCAAGTACGGTATTGAACCGCTGGTCACGTTATCCCATTATGAGACACCTCTGCATCTTGCCAAAGAATATGATGGATGGGTTAACCGGAAAATGATCGGCTTCTATGAACGCTATGCAACTACTGTTTTTAATCGATACAAAAACAAAGTGAAGTACTGGCTTACCTTCAACGAGATCAACTCTATCCTTGAATTCCCGTTCATGAGTGGTGGGATCTACACACCTAAAGAAAAGTTAAGCAAGCAAGATCTGTATCAAGCGATCCACCACGAACTGGTGGCGAGTGCATCTGCTGTGAAGCTATGTCATGAGATCATTCCTGATGCTCAGATCGGATGTATGATTTTAAGCATGCCGACGTATCCACTAACTCCGAACCCGGATGATGTGATTAAAGTCATGGAGTACGAACATAGCAATTATTTCTTCGGTGATATGCATGTCCGTGGACGTTACCCTGGTTACATGAAACGTTACTTCCGTGAAAACGGCATTGAGATTCATATGGAAGACGGCGATCAGGAGATGCTGCTTAACACCGTCGATTTCATCTCGTTCAGCTATTACATGAGCACATGTCAGACAGCCGATCCTGCCAAACAAGTGGCTGGTGAAGGAAATCTGATCGGCGGAATCCCTAACCCGTATTTGCCTGCAAGTGAGTGGGGCTGGCAGATCGATCCGCAAGGACTGCGCTATGTGCTGAATATGTTCTATGATCGTTACCAGAAACCGCTGTTTATCGTGGAAAATGGTCTCGGCGCAGTAGACGAGTTAATCACGGGTCCGAATGGCGAGAAAACCGTTGAAGATGATTACCGCATCCAGTATTTGAATGACCATCTCGTTCAAGTCGGTGAAGCCCTGGAAGATGGAGTAGACATTATGGGATACACCTCTTGGGGTTGTATTGATGTCGTGAGCGCCTCCACTGCGCAGTTGAAAAAACGTTACGGCTTCATCTATGTAGATCGTCACGATGATGGTTCAGGTACGCTCGAGCGTTATCGCAAAAAATCCTTCCACTGGTACAAAGATGTTATTGCGAGTAACGGAAATAGCCTGAAGCGTTAAGCTTCAAGATTTAAACTTTAGGGCATAAACTTCAAGGCGTAAACTACCTTAACCCTTCTTTCGGCAGTATACCGTCAGGCAAGCCATAGAATCCAAGCTTGGCATTCTGACAGTTCTGCCGAGGAGGGTCTTTTTTCATATCGCGCTACTCCATATTAATCTCCTTGATGACTCTTGCAGGATTCCCGCCTACAATCATATTATCGGGTACATCTTTCGTAACTACCGCCCCCGATGCAATAACCACGTTATCTCCGATGGTAACTCCTGGATTAACAATTGCTCTACCGCCAATCCATACATTGTTACCAATGGTTACAGGTTTACCGTATTCCGCTCCGGTGTTGCGCTCATGTGGATTAAGCGGATGAGTTGCTGTATAGATATGTACATCTGGTCCCAACAAACCGTTCTCTCCGATTCGAACTTCACATACATCCAGAATCGTACAGTTAAAATTGGCATAAAAATGATTACCTACGTGGATGTTATAACAGTTCCCCGCCCAGCATCTTCTGTTTCTCTGATTTGATGGTCATGTAAATCTCCTTTGTGCAGATCATAAATGTGTATTCTTTGTAAGTAAGTAGCGACGTTCATACAAGTTATAAAGCTTAACAACTTATACTTATACTTTTTAAAACTATTTTAATTATATGGGTTCATGATTGAAAATCAAGCCTCTTTTGTATTTTCGGCCTACGGACTCAGTCCGCTAAATAACGAAAAAACCTCTGTACTTCCGCAAAAATGCTGGAAACACAAAGGTTCTATTTGATTTTAAATATCGTTTAAATAATGTCTATGTGAATCATTGTATCCTCATGCGATCGCATGAACATGTTTTTCTTTCATACTAATGGCGAGAACGGCAGAACCAAGTCCAACACATACAAG
Source organism: Paenibacillus sp. RRE4 (assembly GCF_031844205.1). Classification (NCBI taxonomy): domain Bacteria; kingdom Bacillati; phylum Bacillota; class Bacilli; order Caryophanales; family Paenibacillaceae; genus Paenibacillus; species Paenibacillus sp. RRE4. The sequence goes on along the minus strand of NZ_JAUZUT010000001.1, from coordinate 1,923,354 downwards.
GATAGCGCCGACCCATCCGGTGTACATAATGGAAGAGTGATCAATAACAAGACCGCCGATATAAGTTCCCAGTGCGATGCCCGCATGGGCTATACCTGAGTTCGTGCTAATTAGAATTTCAGATGTCTCAGGCGAAGTCTTAATAATCAGACTATTTTGTACGGGTGTAACCGTCCAGCTTAGAGCACCCCAGATACTTAACAGTAGCAGAAAAGCAATCAAAGGCAGTCCGGTGCTGAGAGGAATCACAGCCATACTGATCATAAATGGAACTAACACGATGATAATCGCTTTAGCAGGATGTAGCCGATCGGATAACATTCCTCCCATGCCTCCGCCTGCTACAGCAGCGAGTCCAAACATCATATAGATTAAGGTGATTGCCGTTGAACTAGCCCCTATGGTTTCCTGCAGAAACGGCGTAAAATACGCATATAATGTTAAATGCCCAGCCAGTACGAGCAGTGTAGTAGTGTGAATCGCCAGCATTTTCGGATTCCATAATGCCTTCAACTGATTTTTCAAACTCACGGCAGGAGCAGGTTGTACACGATCCATCGCAAGGCCAATCGCCACCATGACTAGCACGGTAAGAACCGCAATCAGCATAAATACTTCACGCCATCCAAGCGCATTACCGATAAAGATGCCAATCGGTACGCCGAGAATCAGAGACGCACTTCCTCCCATCGTTATCGTACCCACCGCACGTCCTTTATACTCCGGCTTAACAATGCGGGAAGCTAGTGTCAATGATAATACAAAAATAAGCGAACCTGTTGCGGCTCCAAGCATGCGCCCTGCCATTAACATATAAAAGTTCACACTAAACGCTGAGATCAGATTGCTGATCAGAAATACAAATAACGTAACCATATATACCTTTTTACGCTCGAATCGGGCTGTCATATTGAGTAGTATGGGTGCGGATACCGCATAGACCAATGAAAAGATTGAAATTAAATATCCCGCTTTGGCCAGAGACAGATGAAGATCCGTTGCAATCAGATCCAATATGCCTCCCAATATCAGTTCAACCGTTCCGACCACAAAGGCTGCAATGGCTAAAACATATACCTTTTTGTTCATCTTATAAAATCCCCCTAACAAGTTACAACTACGATAGTAACCTAATGAGAAGAAAAGTTCAATGAATATTTCTAATTTTTTTCAGAATTTTTCATTCCATTTACAAAAGTTTAAAAAACAAAAAAACTATTCTTCGAAAGAATAGTTTCCTAGTAAATCAATCTCGTAAGCAAACGTTCGATTTCTTCGTCCTGCAATAGTTGCTCCCCGTATTTTTTGGTGATCTGTGTCAACGCCACATCGTGATAGAAATAATCCGTCATCGCTTTAACAATCGGTTTGGACGTCGTCTTGATTGCTTTCCACGACTCATTTTCCAATCCGGCGAACAGCAGATAGGCATGATCTACAATAAGTAGCTGTGATGGCTCTGGCGCATCAAGGAGCGGTATGAGCGAGTATTTGCGAGTTAGAGTGCTTTCCAGACCACCAACCGCAAGCACTTCTACATACACACCCTGTTTCTCCTTCTGCTCCAGCAGACCACGGTATCTCTCCAACCGCTCATTCCAGGCCAGAAAAAGAATCGATGAATCTGCCTCTTCAATCAGCTGTTCTATGTTTGAAGCAATGGATGACTCATCCTTTAACGTCCAAATATGCTCATCCGTGAACGTACGCTTGATTTTATATTGTTTCAAGGTTTCTATATCTTTGTCGAAATCAAGCTTAATTTTGTGAATGACCGCCTGCAGATCTACCGCCATGTACAGTTTTTTCTTGCCATCCATCGTTGTCAGAACAATACCTTTATCGATCATTCGATTAAGCACTTCATAAATTTTAGCCTTGGGTACATTCGAGGTGCTTACAATCGTTGTCGCATCCAGCGGCTCATCCTGCGCAAGTATAGCTTCATAGACCTGACTTTCATATTGGGTAAATCCGAATTTTTGCAGCATGTTTTGTTCAGAACGTCCCTTCGTTCTTGTTGTAGTTGAACTAAAATGGTTTACACGAAACACTCCGATGACAGAATAACCTTTCAATCGCTGTTATCCCCAAATTTTTTTGATTCCTTTTATAAAAGGGAAAATTCGGTGATAAGCGTATGCTTCCGATGTAGCTTTCTTGCAGAAAGCTTTTAGGCGAACGCTTCGCTTTTTCAGGTTTTTTCTGTCCTCTCCGTTACTGTGTAAAAAAATAGTTCAACTTGTATCTAGTTTAGAGACAAGTTCAGCACCTGTCCAGTTTCATGGTGTCTGTTCAAATAAAATGAGTTAAGCCTGGTTATATTAAGCTTGAATTACCCATTCCCTGTTTTGGAAAGGAGCATGAACCCGAATGGAGAGCACACAAGAATTCGTGAAAAAGGTCAACGAAAATGCCGAGAAAGCACGCCACAACAAAAACAATGGTAAAGGTACGCCCGGTGATAAATTACCGAACAAACAACATTCCACGAACAAATAAATCCACGATTAATATGCTTCGTCGAAATTTTGAATCAAGTATAACAGCCTCAAAGCAGAAAATATGGTGCCTTCTCTTTATCGAGGCACTGTTTTTTTATTAGATCTCATATTTTCAGCCCTAGCAATATCGTTTTCACCCTTTATCACTAGATTATTTTATTATATAATTCGAATTTCATTGTTCTCCAGCCTTGTTGTTCTATTGCTGAAACTTATTATACAATGAAACGTAATATTTACCTGTTGATTTCCGAGAAAAAATGGATTAATTCTGATAACAAATGAGGGAGTTCATGAAAAAACAATTTATGGTTCTTGGTCTTGGACGATTTGGTTCAAGTTTGACACGTACTCTAATTAAAAACGGACATGAAGTGCTTGCCGTTGACAAGAATGAAACTCTGGTACAAGAAATCTCGGCGATAGCAACTCACGTTGTACAGGCTGATTGTACGGACAAGTCAGTCCTTCAAGAGCTTGGAGCCAGTAACTTTTCACATGCTATTGTAGCCATTGGTGAAGATCTTCAAGCCAGTATACTAGCTACGCTCTTACTTAAAGAGCTTAATGTCCCCAAAGTTACAGCAAAAGCGAAGAACGAAAACCATGGCAGCGTGCTTAGCAAGATTGGCGCTGACCAGATCGTTTACCCGGAACGTGACATGGCAACCAGATTGGGAAATCAACTGAGTTCTGACAACATGATTGATTCGATTGAATTATCTCCTGATTACAATTTGGTTGAATTAAAGGCTCCGGCGAGTATGCATCAGCAAACATTACTGGAGCTCAATATTCGAGCTAATTACGGTTGCACGATCATCGCTATTAAAACGGGAGAGGATATCAATATCTCTCCGCTTGCAGAGGATCAGATACAGATGGGAGACACGCTTTTGTTGATTGGAAGTAATGATAACATTCGGAACCTGGAGCGTGATTATGAACGGAGCTAATAACAATAACATAAAATCTTCAGTACTAACCAAACTTGAAAACATTGTTAATATCCTGAAAAATAAGACAAGTCCTCCACAGCTTATTATGATGATTTTCTTCGCACTCATCTGGGTAGGTGCTATATTGCTGGCATTACCGATTTCCTCCAAAAGCGGTAACTCCATAGGTTTGCTTGATGCTCTGTTCACAGCTACCTCTGCAATATGTGTTAATGGATTGGTTGTCCTGGATACAGGGAGTGTTTTTTCTACGTTCGGCCAAGTAATCATTATGATATTAATTCAAGTAGGTGGGCTCGGCTTTATGACCTTGGGTGTGATGGTCGCCATCATACTTGGTAAACGAATCGGTTTAAAGCAACGGCTTCTTATTCAACAAGCGGCCAACGCTTCCTCCGCCCAAGGACTTGTAAAACTTTCATTGTATATCGTTCTGATTGCCTTTGCTTTTGAAGCACTTGCCACCTTGATTTTAACCTTACGCTGGCAAAGTGAATTGGGGCTGGGTCAAGGTTTCTATTATGCATTGTTCCATTCGGTATCAGCATTCAACAATGCCGGGTTCTCGTTGTGGCCCGATAGTCTATCATCATTTGTCGGAGACCCGATCGTTAATATAACAATTATCCTCCTCTTTATCATGGGAGGGTTGGGTTACATGGTCGTCGTCGATATTTTCCGTAAGCGATCCTGGCGTAAGTTGTCATTACATTCCAAAATCGTTTTAGTGGGTAGCTCCTCGTTATATATCATCGGTTTCATTATTATCTTTTTGCTAGAGAACTGGAACCCTGCCACATTCTCCAACTTATCATGGGGTGAACGTGTCTGGGCTGCTTTATTTCAAGGCACTGCACCTCGAAGCTCTGGATTTAATACCATTGATATCGGGAGCATGCTTGCAACTTCACAGTTCTTTATCATCATCCTCATGTTTATCGGCGCGTCCTCTGGCGGAACCGGTGGAGGAATCAAAATCAACACCTTCGTCGTTCTTGTATTGGCGACGATTCAAACCTTTCGAGGTGGTGGACAAGTTCATGCCTTTGAGCGGCGAATCGCAGGAGAAACTGTAATGAGGGCTCTCGCGGTTGTTATGAGTTCGTTAGCATTTGTATTAGGTATTTCGATACTGTTATCTATCACGGAGGGAATACTAGAAAATCATTTTCTCGATGTTCTGTTTGAAGCAACTTCTGCCTTTAGTACGACTGGGCTTTCAATGGGATTAACCAGTGAATTAAGCGTGCCAGGTAAACTGATCGTGATCTTCACCATGTTTGCAGGTCGATTGGGGCCATTAACGCTTGCATTTGCTTTGGCACAGAAAAAACATAAGTCCAAAATCGGTTACGCCGAAGAACATGTACTTATCGGTTAAGATAATGAACAGCTCTTACCCCGCCAGCATGAACTCTGTTATTGAGCAGAATTCATGCTGGCATTTGAATTTATACGCATGTGTGAGGCTATGTGCATGTTCTTAAACCTATGTATGATTATAGTGTATCACCATGCATAGTTTATTACTGCGTGCTCCCCGATTATCGTAACCATGTGGCTGATCCGCCTTGAAACGAATCGAATCTCCCTGTCTTAACTTGTATTCTTCTTGGCCTACTCTGATCGTAAGCTCCCCTTCATACATCGTGATGAACTCCTCAGCCCCGTCAATATGCGGCTCAGCAGTCAACGATGCCCGTTCATCCATCTCCATCATGTACATTTCAAACCGGCGCCCCTGTTCCAAAGAAAAATGAGGATAGATTCGGATTCTTCCCTCATCTTCTCGCATGACTTTAATGTCTTCCCTCACGAGAACGGTTGTATCCGACTTCGCTTCATGAATTAATTCACTGAATGATATTTTTAACCCGTTTGCAATTTTCCAGACTGTTGCAATCGAGGGATTAGACTCCCCGCGTTCAATCTGACCCAGCATCGTCTTGCTAATGCCCGACAGATCTGCGACCTTGTCCAGACTAAGTTTTCTTTGCTCTCTGATTTGCTTCAAGTTGTGAGCCAAAACCAAATTAATATTTTCCATCTAAAATACACCTCTCTCCTCGCGCCCTCTTGTGCACTATATAGCACATATTGTACAATCAAAGAGAACATCCGTTATAACGACCATATCGTTCATTATAACATACATTATATAGCACAAGGAGAGCACATGGATATTTTATCTTTAGTAACGTACGCGATGATTGCTTCTTTTACACCCGGCCCCAACAACATCATCTCTATGACCCGTGCAAGAGAGCATGGATTCAGAAGCACGTTTCCTTTTATTCGCGGAGTCGCTGCCGGCTGCCTTCTGATCATGATGTTATCCAGTTATTTCAACCTGGCTCTATATCAATACATTCCGTCCATCACCCCGGTCCTCAATGTATTCGGATGTATTTACATGCTCTATCTGGCTTTCAAAATCATATGGAGCACTTCTTCCACGAGTGGGTCCGAGCACAATTCGAAGAAGACTCATTATTCGTTTTGGTTCGGTTTCAGCCTTCAACTGATTAATCCGAAGGTTATCCTATACGCGCTTACAGCGCTATCTGTGTTTATCCTGCCCCATACGCAGTCACATTTTCAACTCTTAGGTTACTCGCTACTGCTGACTTGGATTGGAATAAGTGCTAATCTGTCCTGGGCATTGGGTGGACGTATATTTCAACGGTTCCTGTTAAAATATGAACGCCTTTTTAATATGATCATGAGTCTTTTGTTGATCTGGACCGCGATTTCTTTGATTAGATAAAAAAAATCATTAGATAAAAATAAAAGCGTCCGCTCATCTACTGAGCGAACGCTAGCTTGAATAGAACCGTTACTCCTGATTCCTTCTCCACCATGACCTGGTAGCATGAGCTACATTACTCAACGCAACCGTCTCGCCTATGAACGGTGTAATGACAGATACATTCAAGGCTCGTGCGGCGCGAGTTACCCGCTCTGCTGGTTCGTTCCAGGCATGATAGGCGAGTGTAAATGCCCCCCAATGAATCGGGATCAATACATTCCCGCCCACATCCAGATGGGCTTGTACGGTTTCTTCAGGCATCATATGAATATTGGACCAGCGTTCGTCATACTGGCCGCATTCCATCAAGGTCAGATCAAACGGTCCATACTTGCTTCCAATTTCTTTGAAATGAGGACCGTAACCACTATCCCCACTAAAAAATACTTTCTTTTCCCGCCCAACAATTACCCATGAACACCATAACGTGGAGTCCCGATCAAATAATCCTCTGCCTGAAAAGTGACGAGCAGGTGCACAAGCGAATGTTAAACCCTTGAAGGAGAATTCATCACCCCATTGATGCTCCGTAATCTGCCCCGCTGGCACTCCCCATTTGATTAAACGTTTGCGCACACCGAGTGGAACGATAAAACGATTGGTCTTGCTTTTTAATTTTCGAATAGAAGAAGCATCAAGGTGATCATAATGATCATGAGAGATCACAATCGCATCCAAAGTAGGAAAGTTTTCAGGCTGCATAGGCAAATCCTTGCGGAAACGTTTCGTTCCAACCCACGACACGGGTGACGGCCTGTCACCCAACATGGGGTCAAAGAGTAGTCTGTGACCTTCGATTTCGAGCAAAAAAGCCGAGTGTCCAAACCATGTCACCTGTGAATGTTCAGACACACCCTCTGTTGTAGCAGCTTGATAGCGTTCCATAGGTATATCCCCTGACGGCCTGCGTTCTGCATGTCTGCGCATGGAATCTCTCAATATACTTGTGAGTGACTTGATGCTCATTCCGGCGGTCGTTGGAATCTGATTTTCGTATTTCGTCATATTTCACCCTTCTGATCTCCATATTCCATGGCTAGTCTTGCGGAGAATGCTAATCTTTACTTCATCTTAATTCAACGCTTGCCGATATTCAATTTTATATGAACCGGAACAACTACGATGCCGTTAAGCTAGAATTAAGATACTGTTTCCACTCGTATAAGACTGGGCATATATGATATAGAAAAAACAAGAGAGAGTGTGAGCTACCATGAGCAAAAAATGGCTTAAAAGACTTGTTAAATTTCTGATATTCGACCTGTCACTGATTATTATTCTGTTAAGTTCCGGATTGATCTATCAGCAGATCAGTTCTTCACAAGATGAAAAAACATTTACACCTCCGGGCAAACTGTATGAAGTACACGGAGATAAAATGCACCTGTATACAGGCGGTGAAGGCGATGTAACCGTCGTTCTTGCCTCAGGTTGGGGAACAGCTGATCCTTATGTAGACTATTATCCTTTATATGAAAAGCTTGCTCCTAATACGAAATTCGCAGTATACGACCGCTTCGGTTATGGATACAGTGACAGGACCGATAAAAAACGGGATGTGGACACGGTAGCGGACGAATTACACGAATTGCTACAGGTTTCCGGGCAAAAGCCGCCTTACGTGCTTGTTGCTCACTCCCTTGGCTCATTAGAGACTCTTCGATTCGCGCAAAAGTATCCTGACTTGGTTAAAGGTATTGTGATGATTGACGGCGGAAGTCCTGAATTCTACGCAACGGGTCAGGATAACCTGGCAGATACGATTGCTGGTTTTGCGAATCAATTCCGTATCAAAACCGGACTTTTCCGGCTCAGTATGCAAGTCCCGGCAGTCGTTGAAGCTTCTAATGCCAACCGCAATGAATTAAAACTGGTACCAGAAGATTTGAGAAAAGTAGATAAAACGGCGCTTCTGCTAAACTACGGAAACGCCAACACGGTAGACGAATTACGTGAAACGCAAGGGAATGCCAAAACGGTGATTGCCAATAAGCATCCTTTCCCATTCCCGCTTACGATTCTGACCGCAGATTACTTTGGTAAACCTGAACCGGATTGGGTGAAAACACAGAATGAATTCAAATCCTGGTCAACGTTATCCAAACAAGTTACTGTTAAAGATACGGAACATTACATTCATCAATACCATCCGGATATTGTAGCTAATGAGATTTTGGATATTGTTAAGAAATAATTAATCATGCGGAATAGCTGTAATTAACCGAAAAGGTAGTTCCGGAAAGTAAACAAAAGAGCGATGTCCCTTACATTAGGGAACATCGCTCTTTTCAATGATTCGTTTTAGTGCATCGGACTCTGTTGTTTGTCAGCCGAGCCAACCTTCACTCTTCTTACAAATAAAGCAATGACAAAACCAACGAGGGCCAGAACAAGCGCAAAGACAAACGCATTCTGTACACCTGATGTGAATCCTGCAAGGATATTTTCCGGACTTTGCGGATTCTCAACACTGCTCAGGAACCGCGTCTGTCCAGCACTCAAAATACTTACGGCAACAGCTGTACCAATCGCACCAGATACCTGTTGAAGTGTATTCATAATCGCAGTACCGTGAGGGTAAAACTCACGCGGCAACTGATTCAATCCATTCGTCTGCGCAGGCATCATCACCATTGAAATACCAATCATCATGAACACATGCAGCATAATAATCTGGAACAGAGGTGTTGTTGCTTCGATACCTGTGTACAGGAACAAAACAACCGCAACGACCGACATCCCGATAATAACGAGCCATCTCGGACCAAACTTATCAAACAATCGTCCCATCACCGGAGACAAAAATCCATTCAGCAAACTACCTGGCAATAAAACGAGTCCGGCAGTAAGTGGTGTAACAGCCATTCCCTGCTGCAAATACATCGGCAAGATCAGCATGGATGACAGAATCATCATCATACAGATGAAGACCAGAAGCAGTCCCGTCGTAAACATCGGATATCTGAACGCTCTTAGATTCATCACTGGTTCTTTCATACTTAATTGACGAATGCTGAACAAAAGCAATGCAGCGATACCGATGGCCAGCGTGGCAATCACAACCGGACTAGTCCAGCCTCCGCCAGATTCACCGTGTCCACCTGCGCTACTGAAGCCATACACGATTCCGCCAAAACCAAGTGTGGACAGAACAATCGACAACACATCAATCTTGGGCTTGGTCAACTTGGAAATGTTCGGCAGGAACAACAACCCACATACCAAGGAGATTAGGAAGAACGGCAATGAAATCCAGAAAATCCAGTGCCAGCTCAAGTTAGCGAGAATCAGACCTGAAATACTCGGGCCGCTTGCTGGTGCAAACATAATAACGAGACCAATCAAACCCATCGCTGCTCCCCGCTTTTCAATAGGGAAGATGACCAGTATGGTATTAAACATTAGCGGGAGCAAGAGTGCCGTTCCCACCGCTTGTAACACACGGGCTACGAGCAGAATTTCAAAGCTAGGGGCTAACGCAGCAACCAACGTTCCTGCGATAGAGAAAATAAGCGACGTTGTAAACAGCTGTCTAGTCGTAAACCATTGCAATAACAATCCAGAAACAGGTACCAGAACACCAAGGACAAGCAAGTATCCTGTAGTTAACCATTGAATGGTTGTAGGTCCAACCTCGAGCAGACCCATAAGTGGTGTCAAAGCGACATTCAAAGCCGTTTCACCGAACAAACCGATAAACCCGCTTAGCAACATCGCAAACAAAATCGGGAATACCTTGTATTGCTGTGTTTCTTGCTGGTCTTTTGCTGTACCAGCCTTCATGGAAGCCTCCACGATCCCATCCTCCTCAAACATATCCTGCGATTTCTATTTTCTCTTTCTCTTGGTACAACTATTGATGCTGCTGGACATTCTTCGCTACAACTGACAAATAATCCGCAGCCGTCAGCATCGGCTGTTTATCCTGATTGGTCAGCGTAATAATCAATGCGCCTTCCATTAGAGAAATGACGAGCATTGCCGTCTCACGAGCCTTCTCTTCACTAATACCGTCCAACATAAGATGCCTTGCGATAATATCCTGCCACCCCGCAAATACGTTCTGTGAAGCCGTACGCAGCTGTTGACTGATACAGGAAGTCTCTACAGCAGCCCAGAAGCTGAATGGCACGAATCCCGTATAACCATTTGCTTCCGCTTCATTCGCTGTTTCGTAAATGAATTGCCGAATGCCTTCTGCAGTCGTCTCATGGGCTGCAAAAATTTCTTCAAATCTTTGCAAGATATGGGCATTGGCTGATTGAATGCATTCGAGAGCCAGCTCTTCTTTCCCCTGTGGAAAATAATGATATAACGAACCTTTCGGCGTGTTACTCTCCTTAATGATCTGATTCAGACCGGTCGCATGATACCCTTGTGAAAAAAAAAGTCTCGCTGCTGTGCCAACAATAAGATCTCTGGCATTCGACTTTTCACTCAAAGAAAGCCACTTCCTTCAATAAATTATAACAATCGGTCTATATAATTAAAGTCGCTCGCTGGCAACATGTCAATGCTTTATTTTAAATTTTACAGAAAAATAACATCCTTCATTCAAAACTTACAGACAAATACGGATACTGATATAAAATTCTTCTGTAAGGAAAAAGAATACTTCACTGATGTCACGGAATATATGTACATAAACGCAGACTTGGTACATTGGTATAAAAAGGAGGAGGATTATTTGGCTGTTTTGCTTACCGGCCCAATTGATAACAGTCCTGTTAATGGCGTTAGACCTACTCAAACCGTCTCAATTAAGATTGAAAACGAGAATTCACTATCCACAGCTATAGTACTCATAGAGGGCTACGTCCTGAGCGCGACACGCTCATTGTATGTTAGTGAACAGATTTCTCTTTTGCCGAACGCAGTAGTAACACGTAATTATTATGCTAATCTGGACAGTTTTGAGTATATTATTACCGTAACTGGTTCAACTCCGGAGGACATCCTCTTGTCATTCTGGGGAAAAAATAGCGCAGGAACATTAGTCACTGCCCATAGGCTTGTTAACTCAGAATGGACCGGGAGCGATGATACTGCAGGCATTACTGGCGTAACCGGAGCCACAGGTGTAACGGGCACCACAGGTGCGACAGGCACCACAGGTGTAACGTGCACCACAGGTGCGGCAGGCACCACAGGTGCGACAGGCACCACAGGTGTAACGGGCACCACAGGTGCGGCAGGCACCACTGGTGCAACGGGCACCACAGGTGCGGCAGGCACCACAGGTGCAACGGGCACCACAGGTGCGGCAGGCACCACTGGTGCGACAGGCATCACAGGTGCAACGGGCACCACAGGTGCGGCAGGCACCACAGGTGCAACGGGCACCACAGGTGCGACGGGAGCTACTGGAGATACAGGGCCTTCAGGAGGTCCAGAAGGCCCTACCGGTGCTACCGGTGTGACGGGTGTCACGGGAGCCACTGGCGTTGCCGGAAATTCAGGCGTTACTGGGGTTACAGGACCATCTGGCCCTACTGGTGCTACCAGAGCGACAGGAGCTACTGGCGTTGCAGGCAATACCGGTGCTACGGGAGCCACCGGCACAGTCCAACCTAATCCATTTGACGTATATGTTTTACAAGGTGCCGTGGGCGGGAACGGAACACAGGCCAGTCCTTTTGGAACGATTCAACAAGGAGTAACCGCGGTATCTCCAACAGGAACCGTTCATATTCTTGGAGGAACATACCCGATTACCGCAAATATTACTATTAATAAAGCCGGTATAACTTTAAAAGGTTATCCAAGTACAGTCATCCTGTTACAAGCTGCCGTTATCCCTTTCACCATTATTGGGAGCGGAGTAACTGTGGACGGACTAACGATAACGAGCGATAACCCTTATGCTGTTGAATTTATTCAATTAGGCGGAACCAATCATACCGTAAAAAATAATACGATCTTTGGCCCTCCTCAAGCCGGCCCCTCTTCAGGCTGGGTAGTTAATAGAGGTCTAGTCACTCAGACTGGCAATATGACCGGCTTGATTGTGCGAAATAATATTTTTTATTCCTTGCGCCAACCGGCGTATTTCAATCCTAATACGACTGGCGAAATTATTAGCAATGTTGTATATAATACCAGAGGATTCGTTAATGACCAGGCTGTTATGGTCTTCTCTGGAAATTCATGGGGCAGTCCGGTTAATGCCGTGGACATTGCACTGCTCGTAGGTACAATAACAGGCCCACCCTTTGATCCAATATCCGATTTGAGCGCTAACAATAGCTCTGCAACGATTCAGGATTCCAGGTGAGAATCATATAGCATTGTAAAAATAAATAAAAGGATGTCCGTATGTCATGAATATGACGAGGACATCCCTAGTCGCGTTGTTTTCTCTAATGTATCGTACAGACACTATTCGCTTCAATTTACTGATTTTCGATAAGCTTGCACTACCATATGCATGGCTTTTGCTGATTTAACCGATTCCACTCACCTGCCCCCAAGTTCATTGACATCGCTCATCCCACGTTTCTAAATTCAACTCACTGTTAATACTTACTGCAGTTAACGCACCTAACGATGCTGCCGTAATCGCCTGATACAGTTCAGATGCGGCATCGCCGGCACTAAACACACCAGGGACCGATGTTTTTCCTTGTGCATCAACAACGATGGTTCCTGTCTCCGTCACCTCACAACCTATGACTTTGGGCAAATCTGAGCCAGCCTGAAGCTTGGGCTGGAAGAAGATACCCGTGCAAGGAATTATTGTTTCGTCACTCAGTTCAACTGAACTCACCATCCCTTCTTCCGATCTGATCGATTGAACGAGAGCTTCATAAACCTTTACCCCATGACGTGAAAGTTCTTGCTTCTCTTCTGCTTCCAAACGATTGTCACCTTGGATGCACAGCGTGAACCGACTTGTCCAGCCAGAGATTAATTTAGCCATATGTAACGCGTGGTTGGCGCTAGTTATGATGACAAGCTCTCGATTCCTTAGTTCCCATCCATCACAATATGGGCATACAAATGCGCTTTTTCCGTAGACATCAGATAAACCTGTTATATCCAAAGGCAAATCTCTTTTGCCAACAGCAAATAAAACCTTTTTCGCAATATATTGCTTTCCTTCGGCTGTTTTAACAATAAACTCACCATCTTGTCCGCTAATCTCCATCACGGTATCAGAAGCAAATTGCACTGAAGGATACGTAGCGATCTCTTCTTTCGCAATTCTACGGAATTCCCGTGGGCTCACGCCATCTCTGGTCAAAAAGCCGTGTGTCTCGCGGGTAACCCAGTTACGAGGTTTTTGATCATCAATAACAAGTACATGTTTTCTGGCTCTCCCAAGTACCAGCGAAGCGTTAAGTCCAGCAGGTCCTCCTCCCACGATCACGACATCAAATGCATTACGATCTTCATTCATACATAACATCCTTTCCAGACATTTAATATCTCTAATAGTAACAAAAAAATATTCTCTTTCCTCTGCACACTTGCTACTTAAGAAACAAAGATATGTGAGATATCTAATAGCGTCCCTTCTAACAGATAGTGGAATCCAGACTTTATGTCTCTTGAACAAGACCATTAGAGATATCTTATATCTACAATACAGTTATTATTTCGTATTTGCAATATCTTTGTTTCATTTCTACAATTAAACGATGACAATCTTTCGAAAATATGCGCGTAGCACAGAACTGTTGTTTTAACAATTAAAAAAGTTCTTGTTTTTAAATTGTTCACAATCAAATGACATTATTATAAATACTAGAATGTAATTTAAATCACAACGCGAATTGAATGATATAATGTACACATATTATATTAAGTACAAACATAGGAAGTGAGTATTTGAAAACATTAAATAATGAGTCACAAGCCAATATCAGCCTGGAGTACAGCTCGATTCCAAAAGTATTTTTAGATACGATCAAAATTGGAATCATCAAGTCCAACTTGATCGCCATGTTTGCAGGTTTAAGTTTAGCTTTATATGTATTTGATGCATCTATCGTTGCTAATATTTTTCCGATTTTACTTTCATTTCTCGGTTCTTCATTAATCATCGGAGCAGCTGGAGTGTTCAACAATCTGTATGACCGTGACATTGATGCGATTATGGAACGTACGAAGAAACGTCCTACCGTCACAGGGCGGGTCGATACCAAGTCTGGTCTGATTCTAGGGTTTACGATTACGTTGATTGGTGCGATTATGCTGTACATTGCATCTCCATCGGCCGCTTTTTTTGGCCTTCTTGGTTTGTTCCTTTACGTCATTCCATATACGATGTGGACCAAACGTACAACGATTTACAACACTGAGGTAGGTAGTCTGTCAGGTGCTGTTCCTCCGCTGATTGGATGGGCAGCCATCTCTCCAGAACTTGGACACTTTGAAATCTGGGCACTGGTCGTAACGATGTTACTATGGCAGATGCCTCACTTCTACGGTATCGCTATTCGTCGCTTCGATGAATACAAGGCGGCAGGCGTTCCGATGTTACCTGTGGTAAAAGGGATTGGACGTACTTACGTACAAACAAACGTTTATCTGGTATTGCTGCTGCTTTCCAGCTTCCTGTTCTGGCCGATGAGCCCGTTTGTTGCCATTGTGGCTTTTCTGGTAAGCCTGGCTTGGCTCATTCTTAGTGTGGCTACGTTTGACAAAAAAGAAACTAAAAAATGGTCACAGCGTATGTTTATTTTCTCCATTAACCATATCACCATCATTTTCTTGGTTATCATTGCGTATTCCTTAATTGCTTAAAGAAACGAGATAAATTTATACTTCTCATAATGGAACAAAGCCCTGAAGAAACTCATTTCGAGAATTTCTTCTAGGGCTTTATTTTTATTCATAATATAAAGATAAACTTTAATACAAAATTAATAGGTAACATACCCTCCATAAGTAACAGTCCATGTATAACCTGTCTGTCCATCTACAGATAATAGTGTCAATGTTCCTCTATACGGATCAATATTATAGCTTGCTGTCATTGGGATATCACCGAGTGTAGGAAATTGAGATTTAGGTAAAATGATTTGCCATGTGATATATTTCTGAGCCATAGGGGACACAACTTCAGAAACGGCATTGCTACTTGGTAGATTTGTAGCGGCGGGACTCGCGAATGAAGTCGAACTGATAGTAAAACATGCGACAACACTTAATAATCCAATCCATATTTTCTTACTCATGTTCATCTCCCTCTCTTATTTGAACTACACTTTAAGTATAGATAAAACTAAGGATTTAGTAAACATTATTTTCCATTTATTGAATCATTAGTTTTTTTATTTGTCTTTTAAGTGAATTAACAATTAAAATTTATATTAAATATAAGCTAAATTTTTTAAAAAAATATAATCACAACTGACATTCTTTGATAAATATGATACTTACCGTTAAATAACTCAGCAAAAACAAAAAAGCTGACACTTTTTTGTCAGCTTTTTTCCAGTCAATATAATGAGGAATTCTAACTCATTTCCACAATAGCTTTGTTTAAATTACTAATGCTACTATCCTGCCTTCACTGGCACCTGCTCTCCCTGCCATAGCAACTGCATCTCTTCATTGCTTTCAAGTAAATCGGCCAGGTTTCCTTCAGCTTCAATACGACCATCTTTCATAACGATAATGTGATCTGCCTTGGTAAGAGCGGCCTTGCGGTGAGATACGGCAATACATGTGACATCTCTCTCTTTAAAGAGTCCGTCCCATACCAGCTGCTCTGTTTCCACATCAAGCGCACTGGACAGATCATCAAAGATAAACAGATCTGCCTCGGTCATCAGCATTCGCGCTGTTGCTGAGCGCTGAATCTGACCTCCGGATAACATGACACCTCTTGGTCCAACAGGCGTTTCCAATCCTTGATCCAATTGTCTGATGTCTTTATCCAAAACAGCCAGTCGAATGGCTTTTTCCAGTGCTTGATCTACATTCCCCTGTTTGCCTTGAACGATATTTTCTCTGAGCGTGTCACTGAACAGCCTTGGAACTTGAGGCGTATATGCAGCTCTAGGTGGCATAAGAAATGTTGCCGGATCTACGTGCTCTCCATTCCAGAGAATTTCACCCTGTTGCTTGGGAAGAAGTCCAAGCAGTGTACGAACCAGTGTGGATTTACCAGAACCGATGCGTCCTGTAATGACAAGAAATTGTCCCTTTTTCAGCTTGAAGCCGATGTCTTGTATACCGTTTGAGGATTGCTCATAGCGATAGCTAAGACCATTCACTTCAAGTTCACGCAATTTCTCCTTCGAATTTCTTGATTCGTTCACTGGCTCTGGCGGCTCTTCATTAAGATAGATTTCCCGTTTCTCCATAATCTGATCCTCTTCACCTGGACGAAAAAGTGTACGCATACGGTCATATGACACTTTGAGTCTTTTGTGCTGAAATACCATGTATCCAAACAAGGAAATGCTGAACCCAATATTCATGAGATAACTCGTAAACAAGGCAAAATCACCCACTGTGAAGTTACCGGCCTTCATTTCGGCAGCACACATCAACAAAATAAGCCCCGTACATATACTCAGCACGTGCTGATTAAGTGACTTCATCCATTGCTTGAACAGATTATCTCTTAAGGCAGCCTGACGCCGTTCTTCATTCAATCGATTAAACCGTGCAGAGACATGTTCTTCTGCCTGACCCAGCTTCAGTGCCTGTACAGCCCCAAACGTTTCGGCAATAAAACTGGTAATCCGCCCCGTCGCTTCACGATTAACCTGAGCATACTTTCTTGCACGATTGCCTGACAAATTATTCAGCAGCGTCACCACCAAGAGCGGTAAAACGGCAACAAGTGTAATCTTCCAGTTAATGTTGGCCATAATTACAATCGACACCACTGCAAACACCAATCGACCCCAAAAGTCTACCCAGGACTCCATATATTCAACCACTTCATCTACGTCATCCCGGAAACGACTCATTGCTTCACCTGGAGATGCAGGAAGATTGCGTCCCGGCCAGCGCATAATGCCAGCCAGCATATTCGTCCGCAATATAGCCTGAATGTGGTACATATAGGTGACCCAAGCATGGAAAGCGACAAAGAACGTACCAACCCTTGTTAAGCGGAATAGCGCAATGACAACAAGCGGTACGGCAAGCCACATGTAGTCTGTACTTCCCGTTGCTGTCCGGTCAAAGAACCACTGCATGCCAAGCCCCATTGCCAGCGGAAGCGAATGAAAGATACACCATAACAAACCGTTAATTAGAAACAAATAAGGCTTGAAGCGAAACAAACGCCCTATAAAACCTGTAACATTCATGCCAGTTCCTCCTCTCGCCCTGTAACCAAAAGCCGTGCGTAATGGGAGGACGGATTATTCGCAAGCTCTACTCTTGATCCAAATTCCAGTAGCTTGCCCCCGCCAAGAACCATAATTTTATCGACCTTCTCCAGCGTGGCTAATCTGTGTGCAATAATAATCCCTGTTGACCGCTTCATTAATTCGTCAATAGCAGCTTGAAGTAAACTCTCGGTCGCTGCATCAAGCCGGGAGGAAGGCTCATCCAATATGACCAGACTCGGCTCCGTCAGAAATACACGGGTCAAAGCGAAGAGCTGGGCTTCCCCCGCAGATAATGAAGCACCTCCTGCAGTTAGGTGTGTGTCCAATCCTTCCGCTTGTGTATCAATCCAGTGATGTAGCCCCAGCCGTTCTGTTGTTTGCCTAATCATGGCATCCGATACTTCTGGATTAAATAATGTCAGATTGTCACGCAATGTACCATCAAATAACTGCACATCCTGTGTTACCATACCCACCCTGCGATAGAGAGCCTGCATGGATAACTTCGTAATATCCGTTCCACCGATCCGGATCGTTCCCTGATCCAAATTGTAAAGTCGCAGAAGAACACGGCTAAGACTTGATTTTCCGCTCCCCGTGCGACCAATGATGCCCAAACGTTCTCCCGGTTTCACCTCAAAGGTGATATCCTGAAGCACAGGTTTATCCTCATTGTAACTGAAATACACCTGATTAAATTCCAGTCCGAGCGGGCCATCAGGCAGCCTCTCTTCACTTCCATCCTGTATTTCGCTTCGTAAAGACAATAATTCGCGGGAGCGAAGCATGCCTGATTTTGCCTTTTGAAACTCCTGTACCTGATCGCCAAGCAACTCAATGGGGTCATTCAACATCTGGCTGTATTGATAGATCAAAAACAAGGTTCCAATGCTGATTACACCCTCAATATAGTAGTGCACGCCGAGAAGCAAAACGACCGTGACGGATACAATAAACATGACAACCGTGGTATTCCAAGGAATTACTCTAAGCATCCATGCCTTTCGACCTTTGAGAAAAACAGTGCGCATCGTGCGATAGAATCGGTTCATTACATATGGAACGTGTCCATTCGCCTGTACATCCTCAATGCCGGCAATTCGCTCCTCAATCAAGCTGAACAAGGAAGCACTAGCCGCTCGCTCATTTTTAGAGGACTCTACCCCAAGGTTACGAATAACGACCATGAACAGAATAGACAATAACGTAAATACAGTCATCACCAGTGCAATTGGCACATTAATCGTAAACATAAATCCCAGAATGCCTGCAAGCAGGACAAAACTACCGATGACCTGCACGATAAACATGGCGAAGAAGTTCGAAATGCTCGTTACGTCGCCATCCACACGTTCGATCATCTCTCCGGGTGTTTTGACGTTATGAAAACGCATATCGAGCCGCAGGCAATGTTTCAGCAAATCTCCGCGCATCCGGTTCGTTGCCCGCCAGGCCACATCGTTTCCTAAGTAACTGACCGCGATCGTAATCAATTGATTGCTCACAGCAATGAGCAGGAAAATCCCTGCAAGCTGTACCAGATCACCCAGAATTCCGCCGCTTGCAGCCGTATCAATGAATCGTCTGGTGATCTGTGGATTTAGAAGCTGCAGCCCTGTTGACGTTAACAACAAGATCAGCAACACGGCCAGCTTGCCTTTCACCGGCTTTAAATATCGTAACAGCCATGACATGGAGCGTTTTTCTGTTTTGGGCACCAGCCCCACCCCTTTAATTTTAAATTTTACTCGAATGGATACTTCGTCTCGCTCATAATCACAATATGAATGCTGGGATTATCCAGCCATACCTTCGCTATGATGAATCATGTATGAGCCTGTTGTAGTCAGCAAGGCCTCCCGAAGAAACATATCGTTTACAAACATTAACCATAGTTTATTCTCCCTTCGTATGGATATAGATCGATCTTAATGTAACCAATTAGAATTGATGTCTGCCTTTACTTTAACCTGTAGTCTTACTCATGCTCCTTCCCATGTGAACAGTCTGGCGGAATGAAAAAAAGCCATAGATGAATGAAGTTCATCTACAGCTTGATTGGATTGAAAAGCCAGCGAGAAAACGTTTCGTTTCAGCCTCTTCTCTAACATCGCAGTATGAATGAGCGTCCAGACAGGGTTGCACGAAGCTGGACAGTCCAAACGTGCTCAATACTCTACCCGGATAATGTCACTATGCTCATGCATATTCAATTATTGGTTGAAGGTCCTGCGCTGGCTGATCCACCATTGTTTATCCCACCCGTTTCACATATTTGTTGTTTATTGTATTCGCTCATTCTTTATACGTCAACATAATTATTAACTAAATTGTTATTTAATTCATCTGTTAGAGTCCAACTTGTATAGATTCAGTTGCTTGCTTTTCTCTGCTAACAAGACGTTTATGTGCCATCAGTAGAAAAGGAACCCCAAGTGCTGTCGTTACAGCAATCGGAATAAAGACAGCAAGTCCATTCCCCGCACCAAACTGGCTTAACAGCAACCCACCAATGACCGGAGCCGCAACATTTCCGATATTGTTGAAACCGATTGTACCAAAATACGTTCCTTTCCATTCGGGCTTTGCAATTCGGTCGATTAGCATATCCATCATCGTAAAGAGCAGTACTTCCCCTATCGTAAACAGGATGACACTGACCATCATCAATACGATTCCTTCGGCTAAACCAAATAACAGCAGACTTGCGGAAACGAGCAGATTTCCCAGAATTAGCGGGACAAGCGGCGGCGCATTCCGGAAAGTACGAACGAGCGGGTACTGGATAACCAGTACAGTAATCGCGTTAAGTGAAAGCATATACGAGAACATCTGACTTCCATTTTCAAAGATCGGACTTCTCGCCAAATACTGCGCTAACGTGGAACTGAAGTGGCCGTAACCCAACACACAAAACGTCGTACCGATCAGCACAGGCAGGAATACCCGATCCCGTCCGGTGGTCATGAGGGCTTCGCGCAGACGGGGTGCAGCCACTTCTAGACGTCCAGGGAGATTGGCATGATGAAGTCGAAATTGAAGACCTAGAATCAGACCATAAGCGATATAAACGAGCCCCGAGATAACAAAAGGAAACGTCGATTCCGATGATCCCAGCTGAAATCCGATAATTGGACCAAACACGACCCCCAGATTAATCGCTGCATATCTCAGATTAAACACTAGCAGTTTGTTTTGAGGTGAAGTTATATCGGATAACAACGCTCTTGAGGTTGGCTCAAACACAGCCCGGCACAAACCGTTTAACGTATTGGCAACAAAAAACACCCATAGATGCTCGGCTGCCGCAAAAATGAAAAACACTGCTGCCCAACTGAACACCGATACGAGCATAACGATTTTGCGACCGATTCGATCAGAGATATATCCCCCGTAAAAGCTAACGAGCACCCCCGCCAGCGAGCTTACCGCAACCGTGATTCCCGTCTGGGTCGGCGTAGCTTCAAGCACACGTGTCAGATAGATGGACAGAAACGGAATACTCATCGACGTCACGAGGCGCCCGAACATCGTTCCTAAAATAATGGTCCAGGCCAGCGGGTGAATTTGCTTCAAAATATGCTTCATCTTTCATTCTCCTATCTTGCTGCGTTCTCTATCTATCCTGTTGCTGCGAAAAATGGATGAATTCTGTCATCCTCATAGGTATAATTGTAAAGATAAAAGGGGGAAGTAAAAGTGTAATGTTTCATTCTCACTTTTCACCTTTATGGAGGATCTATACACATGGATACGATATACACTCACTTTTTAAGACTTGCTGGCTCTGATATGCTCTCGATTAAGATCAATGACCCTGTACCCGTGACGATTGAAAATTTATCCTCCATCCTCTGTTGCACTCCACGAAATGTCAAATTTATTCTACGGAAGCTGGAAGATCAGCATTTTATCCATTGGAAACCTGGACGTGGACGAGGCCATCATTCCGAGCTTACACTACTGCGAAGTCTGAATGATGCTTTAGAATTCAACTTTACTGAACTGTTATCCAAAGGCAAACTGAAAGAAGCCATCGAGTTGATTGGAAGTGTGCAAATCGATGACTTGATGCGGGAAAAACTAATGCTTGCTCTTCATGAGCAGATGGGATTTCGCAGTTACACAGAAACCGCCTCTGGCCAGGATACACTTCGCATGTTGAGATCACGTCAACTGGGTGATCTGGACCCGGCTTCGGTTTATACGGCTTTTGAAACCTATCTTCTTGGCCAAATATGCAACACACTGATTACTTATAACGCCCACACCGATACCTTCTTACCCGCACTTGCACATACATGGGAATCTAACAAAGACCATAAAGAATGGGTATTTTATTTGCGAAAAGGGGTTCGTTTCCATGACGGACGTGTGATGACATCTCATGATGTTCAGGCTTCATTGATGCGTTTGTTTGATACAAATTGTTCGTCTTTGTGGCTGTACCGTGATATTAAGCGAACAGAAGTGAACGGCGATTATTGCATCAGGTTTCTATTGCATCGGGCGAACCGTTTTTTTCTGCATCTGTTCAGTTGTATTCGGATGACGGTACTGCCCGCCGATTATGACTCGAACCAGACTTTGGTCGGCACAGGCCCGTTTCAGATCACCGAGATGAATGAAGATGTGATTAAATTGAAGGCATTTGATGCTTATTTTGGTTTCCGTCCTCATCTCGATCAGATCCACATCTGGTTTCTCCCTGAGCCGGCTTCAAGCGACGGTTATTATGATATGTCTGGTACTGACCGGCTTAGTCTGCCTGGAAGCAGTCATGAGCGACCTCACTATATCGACTATCCTGCACTGGGATGTCAGTATATGCTTTTCAACTTCAATGTCCCGGGTTGTCATCATACACTGCCTTTCCGTCAGGCCATGCGCATCGTCTATGATCCGGTCAACCTGGTGAACGATTTGGGTGAAAATCGAATTACACCCGCCAGCAGTTTTCTGCCCTGGAAAAGCGCTGCACAGAGCTGGGAAGCCACATTACTCGCCGACGCTCAATCATTGCTTGAACAATCGGGTTATCAAGGAGAATCCTTCTTGTTATCTTATAAGAAGAACAAAGATTCCGATGTGGCGGAGTGGCTGCAACAACGCGCACGCCAAATTGGATTACGGATTGACCTGGAGCCTTTTGACGATTATCTGGATGTCGTGAAGACCTCAGATGCACCTTTGATTCTCAGAGAAGAAATACTGGAGGACGACTGGCAGTATGGCATGATTCACTTTTTCAAAAACCAAAGCAATACGCTGCATGAATACATGACTCCCGAGCTTCAATCGATATTGGATGCCCTGCTGGACGCCTTTCCACAGCTTCCTCACTCCGAGCGTAGCGATCTTCTGGAGCAGGCTGAAGAATTACTGCGGGAAAATAGCTGGATGTTGTACGGATGTCATATGAACAAAAAAGCGGAATTGCATCAGAGTTTCTACGGCATGCAAACTTCAGAGTTTGGATTCCTGGATATCTCGAAGCTATGGATCAAAAATGCGTAATAAAATAACCCTCAGCCCCGTTAAAATACGGGTGAGGGTTTCCTTTAATATACATCGAATAGCAGTTATAAGTTCGGTAATTCGTTGTAATTTCCATTAAGAGGATCATGCAAGTCATCTACATCTGTTGCGTCCATATTAGCCTTACCGTTCACGGCCAACGAGATAATTCAGTAGATGTTTTAGAAAGGGGATCGGTTTAGGCATTTGACGTAATGCGTCGGTAGCAAGGCAATAATGCTCCCACATCACTTTTTGAGCACCTGTCTCCCCAAGAATAGATACAAAGGTTGAATTGTTATTTCGCTCGTCCTGACCGGCAGGTTTGCCTAGAATTTGTTGATCTCCACCATAATCCAGCAGGTCGTCCCTGATCTGAAAAGCAATGCCTGCATGATACGCAAACACTTTTAGCGCGTCGATCTCCTCATCCTTTACTTCTGCCAAAATCGCTGGCATAACCAGCGCCGCCTCAAAGGCAATGCCTGTTTTGTAAAAACAGATCGTGTTCAGCTCTTCCAGTGAGAGCAGCTTTCCTTTTGAACCCAGATCCATCGCCTGACCCATACACATATCCTCGGCTTTTATCGCCGAATACTGAATCAGCTTCAACACGGTCTGCGCATCAAACCGATGCAGTGAAGACTGCTCACGAATCGCTCGCTGAATCAGAAATAGTCCTGTAAGTTCTGCTGTAGCACTATTATGCAACTGATGAAGCGTGGAGCGTCCGCGCCTTGTCTCGGCATTATCCTGTGTAGGCAGATCATCAAAGATGAGTGAAGCCGTATGCATATACTCCATGGAGCGTAACAACGGCATGATAGCCGACTCGCTAAGCCCGTACTCCTGAACACCCATGACCCAAGTCAGGATCGGACGCAGACGTTTTCCATCCCCTTGCAGACTGTAGTTGGCCGCGTCCATCAGCTTCCCCTTCATTTCGAGTTCTTCAGCGGCTTTGTTAATTTGCAGTTCCACATTAATCCGCTCACGTACCGTTTGGATTGTCTGCTGGAACGACTCCTTCTCTAGTTTTTCATTACTGAGCTGCAGCACAACCTGATCCCGTAGCAATTTGTCCAGAAAGTCCACGTCATCTGCTTTTCGCACCATTTGTTGTACTACATGATTAAGTTCGGGTTGGCCTGAAGCAAAGATTGTCATGACCTCGTCATACTTCGCCTGACCGAGCCGCTCTCTGCAACGCTTCAGCCCGTTAATGGCACGATCCAGGATAACTTCCCTCGCCTTGGCATTGGAATGGTAGACGTCATGGATTAGAAACGAGATGACTGCCCAGTACAATTCATACGGGTTAATCAAATCCGGACGCAGGTCGCGATATTTCAAATAATACGTGTAAGGTGTCACTGCTTCGTCCTGCATATCATCGAACATATCCGCAAAATCATCCGCAAGCTGATTATAAATCCCGTAATGAAAGGTACGCAGATCAAACCCTTCATCTTCCGGTGCGCTCAGAACAGAACGAACAATCAATCGCGACGACGCCGACTTAATAATAATCGGGATGTACAGCTCTTCATTCGTATAATGGGCATTGGATAGTTTCTTGCCACGGTCGATCTCCTGGGATTGGAAGAACACATAAGACTGTTCAAGAAAAGTGTTCCGCATCTCTTCACGTTGATAGTTCCGAATATATTCAAAGGCCTCTCGAAGCTCGGAGTGTACATACCGAATCACTTCAAGCTGCGGCCCTTTCCATTCTCCAAGATCAGGTACAATCCCAGTAAGCAAAGCTTGTTGTATCATCGCTGAATATTGTTCCTTCTCCTGCGTGGTCAGCGCCTGAGAATCGAGAAGATCATCCACAAAAGGGTACGTTAAACCGTAGGAATAACCCAGCCTGATGGCTGCATCGAGCTTAGCAATCCGTTCCTCCCGCGGCGTGTCCTCTGTAAGCTCATCGTCGACATGAAGCACGACGCCCAGAATAATCTTGATCAGTTTACGTTGTGCCTGCGCCGCATCAAGTTCTGGGGGAATGTTTGCTGCAACATGTTTTAATTTGTCCATCACCCAGATCACAGCCTCTTCAATCTGCTCCCGCTGTCCCCACCGATATAAAGCTGCCGGGCTTATGTAATCAGCCTGACGTTGTTGTTCACTTGCGACACGCATAAAATATGCTTTGGTATCCTTGGCGATACGCTGAATTTTGTCTTTTGTGTTCGGGGTGTCAAGCGACTGCCCCAGATCGCGCATATAGATATATGAGATGCTGCGATCCAGATAATCATCGATCTTGCCTGTCGCACTGAGCCAATGCATATATTTCTGAATATCTTTGGAATCCGGTTTTCTTTTGCCAGCGAACCAGGATAACCGGCTCCAACGATGGATATGTTTTTTTTGCCAAATCCTGAAATCTTGAATAAGTGAATCTATATGTGTGTTATTAATTAGCTGCTGAGAGAGCTTTGCAAAATACTGAGATGCTTTCTGCTCTGCGAGACGGTATGCTTCATCCGCATTAGCCTCGGCTTTCGTCTGATTCATAAGTAGGTTGTTCATCGGTTGATCCCTCAACTTCGGTTAAAGTTAAACATGGTCCGCTCATGTTCATATCCTATATACGGCACTTCAGCAGTTTGGTTACGAAATCGCAAATGTCTGAGAGATAAGAGCGTTAAATTAGAATATCGAAGACCATACTTTAACTGCGGTAATCGCAATCAGAAGAAGCAACGCATATCGAAGTAGCCGCACATTAACCATTGAACTTACTCTTGAGCCAATTGAAGCGCCAATCAAACTTCCCAGCACCGTGTAAATAATCGGCTCCACCGGAATGTCTCCCGCAGATAACTTTCCAATAACTCCACCTATGGCAGAAATGAAGACAATCGCGAGGGATGAGGCAATCGTTGTCCGAACCGGAATCTTCAGAATAGTCAGCATAACAGGGATGAGTACGAATGCACCGCCAGCCCCTACAATTCCTGAAACGATTCCAACGGCAAGCGAAGTACTTGAAGCAATCATTTTATTAAACGTCAACGGTTGGTCCAGATCCAGCCTCCCTTTGCTCGGAATGAGCATTAAAACGATCGCTATGATCGCCAGAATCCCGTAAACCAGATGAATCATACGTTCATCCAGCACACCTGAGATAAAACCGCCAATTAAACTACCCACCAGAATACTGCTTCCCATATACAGTACAAGTTTGGAATCGATCACAGCGCCGCTAGTCTTGCCTGCTTTTGCTTTTCTGCGAAATGCAACTACGCCCGCAAGCGAAGCAAAGAATACTTGAAACATGCTGATGGCAGATACCTGATGAGCCGTGAACGGTTCGAGCCCCGCCATTTCCGGCACATACAGCAAGAGAGGAAAGTTAATGATTGCCCCGCCAATGCCAAGCAATCCGGAGAAAAATGAACCGATTAGACCCAGTATAAACATGATGAAGAACAGCAAAAGATCCATCGGTTATACGCTTCCTTTCATGAACATAATACGAAGATACAAAATCAAAAAAAGATAAAATTTCATTCCAAAAAACATATACAGGACACTTGGATTCGGGTATAATACTTTAAAACCAAGTAATTTAATCAGAAATGAGTGATTAAGCATGTTGAATGTGTTGAAGACACTTTTTGTGAATACATGTCCTCGCTGTAACGAAAAATTACAAACACATCATGATGAATTATGCTCAGTCAAAACCTGCACTCATTGTCACTATAAAGAAGAAAGTTATGGCTCACTCGGAGTCCGTATTGTGTACGACACCACAAATGGATAAAACGAGCAGCTCTTATATTGTATCATGAACTCCTAAATTTCGGGATGATTCGACACTATTGTATGATGAATTTATTACAAGAGTGAACATGAAAAGGCACAGGATGATTACATCCTGTGCCTTTGGTTCATTTTAAACGCAATATGGTTTAGAAGCAGATAACTTGTTATTTCGTTTTGAAACTCAGGAAACCATCATCCACTGCTACCGTTGTGCCATTCATGGCGCTAGCTGCATCACTAAACAGGAAGGTAACTACACTTGCTACTTTCTCTGGCTGGATTAGCTCTCCACGCATGTGCTGGGTTGCCAGCGCATCCTTCATGGCTTGATCATCTCCCAAAATCGGAGTTTCAATGAATCCAGGCGCCACACCGAGAACGCGGATTCCATGCTCGGCCAGTTCAAGTGCACCGGATTTGGACATCATCACAACCGCCGCTTTCGCCGCATTGTAGTTGAAGCTACCTACAGCTGCCACGCTTCCATAGATCGATGCTGTATTAACAATTGTGCCCTGTACGTTTAATTCAACCATTTTCTTCGCGCCATAATACATACCGTAGTATACGCTGTGTTGGTCTACATCAATAACTTTGTGATAGGATTCCGGGTCCATCTCCAGAAACGGCTTTACAAGACCGATCCCAGCGTTGTTGAAAATTCCGTTGAATGTTCCATACTTTTCGACAGTCCAGTCAATCAAAGCTTCAATCTCATCACCTTTGGATACATCTACTTTATAAGCTCCGGCTGTGCCACCGGTTGCTTCAATCTCGGTCGCAACCTGTTTGGCTCCTTCTTCGTTAAAATCCGCCACAACGATTGTTGCTCCCTGTGCAGATAGTTGCAGTGCTGTTTCTTTACCAATTCCGCTTGCTCCACCTGTGATAACAATGACTTTTCCCGTATGTTCGGACATAACATAGATCTCCTTTGCTAAATAAAAATTGGTTTCAAGTGACTGAATTAATGTTAGTTACTGAATAAATGTTTATATAATAACCATACTAGTCTATCATTCATTTGTCAAATGGGTCGATCATACGATGGGATTACGATAAACCGCATGTTATCCAACAAACAATTAATCACCATCATAGTATTCCTGATTGATACACGGCCAGCATTTGGATCTTTGTCGTGATCCATATAGTTTTTCTTTCTTCAAAATAAATATGCAAAAAAGACGAGTAACCCTTCCAAGATCACCCGTCTTCTGTAACTTTCCTGTTCAAATGCTCCTTAAGGAGAAGGAAAGATTATTCTTATATTTAAATTAAACCTATTATTCCGTTTGTAATCCACTCAGTGGTTCCTTCAAGCTGTTGATGTTGTTGATCAATTCCGGAATACCTGTTTTTTCCCAATTCTCTGCGGTAATCCCTTGCTCCGCGATGGAAGTTTCGAATTGGTTCATAACCTCTGTCAGCTGATTATTATAACTAACCAGATTCTCATGAATGTTTTCTCCAATAGCAGGCGCACTCATCTCCGAAAATTCTGCGGCTTCCGCTTGAATCAGATCAATTTTCTCTTGAATCTGACCCGTTACATCCGGGTTATTGATGGCATCCGTTGCAAGTTGCTGTAACTCGGTTCCAGCACTCGATACCTGATTAATATAATCCGTAGCACCGCTTACATAACTCAAACTTTGATTGGCTTGCTCTACAATCGAACAAGCGGACAGCATTAACATACTGGAGGCCACAATGGCTGTGATCATCGCCCTGTGTCTTCTTTTTCGCCTTCGCATGATCATCTCCCTTTCTATATCTCAGAATGATGGTACCTTATTTCATGATACTTGTTCACAAAGCTACATTGCAAATCAGCCTGCATACCCGGACATTCCGATGTATAATAGGAGAATCACACAATAAAGGGATGTCGACATTATGCTTCAGGCCTTGAATCATCGCTTGAACCGCATCATGCCACTGATTACCCCCGCTAGTATTATCATTGGTGTTTTATGCGGCAGTTTTTTATCTTCTTACACGTATTTGTCACCTTGGCTATTTGCCTTCATGACGTTCGCGGGCAGTATTAGTCTGAGCGTACGAGACTTTGTAAATGTCTTAAAAAAGCCTTTTCCCTTGTTTGTTTGTCTTCTGATCTTGCATTTGGCCATGCCTCTTATTGCGCTGGGCATGGGTCATCTCGTGTTTCCAGCGGATGCCTATACAATTACAGGACTTGTTCTCGCTGCAGTCATCCCCACTGGAATTAGCAGCTTCATATGGGTAAGCATCTACAGGGGGAATATTGCGCTTACGCTTTCGATTATTCTCATTGATACCTTGCTAGCTCCGTTCGTTGTTCCTGGCGTGTTATCTCTACTTGTAGGTACAAGTGTTTCCCTGGATATTGGGGCCATGATGAGCAGTCTGTTCTGGATGATTGTGTTTCCATCCCTTCTGGGTATGCTCCTGAATGAGTGGACCAAGGGCGGCATCGTTCCTGTATGGGGACCTCGGCTTAATCCGTTATCCAAACTGTTTATGGCTTCGGTCGTTGCCATTAACGGCTCGGTTGTCGCACCCTATCTGGCTGACTTCAACTGGCGCTTGGCCGGGCTGGCGGTGATTATTGTTTTTCTGGCCTCCTTCGGCTATGCACTCAGTTATTTCATCGCGAGGTGGCTAGGCTGGAATGAGGCCGATCAGGTCGCACTTGTCTTTAATGGGGGAATGCGTAATATTAGCGCTGGGGCCGTTCTTGCCGTTACTTATTTTCCACCGCCTGTTGCGGTTCCAGTTGTACTTGGCATGGTATTTCAACAAATGCTCGCGTCTCTTTCAGGGTACTTGCTCGGCAGGCGTTCACAGCTATTGAGCAACTCGGATAAAACGTCTGCCGCTTGATATCGATTTCACTCGCAGAAAATCGAATAAAAAAGGCTCCTGAACTGTCACTTAGTGATGACGGATTCAAGAGCCTTTTCAAATTATATAAGAAAATCACTTATTTCGGTTGAATATATCCTTCTGCTTTAAGCAATTCCGCAATCAGAACCGCACCGCCTGCTGCTCCGCGCAGTGTGTTGTGGGACAATCCAACAAATTTATAGTCATAGAGTGAGTCTTCACGCAAACGGCCTGTAGATACGCCCATTCCACGCTCGATATCGCGATCCAGCTTAGTCTGCGGTCTGTTCTCTTCCTCAAAGTACGTAATAAATTGTTTCGGTGCACTTGGCAGTGCCAGCTCCTGTGGGCGACCTTTAAACTGCAACCAACGCTCCAGAATTTCATCTTTGCTCGGTTTTTTCTCAAAGTTTACAAAGACCGTAGCCAAGTGACCGTCTGTTACCGGTACACGAATACATTGTGTTGTAATCAATGGTGCGGATGCTTTAACGATCTGATTGTTCTCTACACTTCCCCAGATGCGAAGCGGCTCCTGCTCACTTTTTTCTTCCTCTCCACCAATGTAAGGAATCACGTTATCCAGCATTTCAGGCCAGTCCGTAAAGTTTTTGCCTGCTCCGGAAATCGCTTGATACGTGGAAGCCACAACCTGTGTCGGGTTAAACTCACGCAGTGCATGTAGCGCCGGCACATAGCTTTGAATGGAGCAGTTTGGTTTTACAGCGATAAAACCTGTCGTTGTACCCAGACGTTTTTTCTGAGCTTCAATAACCGCCAAGTGGCCCGGGTTAATTTCAGGAATAACCATCGGCACGTCTGCTGTCCAGCGGTGAGCGGAGTTGTTGGACACGACAGGTGTACCTGTTTTGGCATAAGCTTCTTCAAGCGCTTGAATTTCATTCTTTTTCATATCGACCGCACAGAAAATAAAGTCAACCTGGCTTGCAAAAACTTCAACCTGAGATGCATCTTGCACCACAATGTTTTTCACCGGCTCAGGGATTGGAACCGCCAGTTTCCATCTTCCCTTTACAGACTCTTCATATGTTTTGCCTGCCGAGTTGGCACTCGCTGAAATCGCTGTTACTTCAAACCACGGATGTTGATCCAGCAGGTCTACGAAACGTTGACCTACCATTCCTGTTCCTCCGACAATACCGACTTTTAATTTTGCTGACATGGAATCATCATTTCCTTTCGATTTAAGTTAGAACATCTGTTACTGTCATCGTACATGGGATATTTGAAACTTGATTACCCTATCATTCACACTATTCAGGTCCATCCAAAGCGTGTAATGCCAGCTCCGAAAAAACCAAAAAATCCCATCCCCAAGACAAAAGTCTCAGGGACGAGATTGAACACTCGTGGTACCACCCAGATTCGCAAATATGTCGCCATATTCGCCTCTTCAAGTATGTGAAGAATGACCCCGCCCCTATATAAGTTGAGGTAATTATCAACTAATTAGATGCTGTCTTCATCCATACATACTCTAGCTCTATAACAGGAGCACCTGTCACACCATCCTCCCGGAGTATACCGGTCCGATTCCGATGTGCTGCTCAGAGTCTTTATTCGATAAAAGGTTCTTTGCCCCTTTTCAGCTACCGGAGCTCTCTGATGAAAGAATGATTTTTATCTACTCGTCTCGTCGTTGCATTTGATATTGCGATTATAATATCAAAATTCCAGTACGGAAGTAAACACATTTTTTTATAATTGCTTGAATTGGATGTAATAAGACAAATGAAAAACAGCCCTCGCACGAACTTGTTCATGCCGAAGGCTAGGTATATGGATTTCAATTGGACAAAAAACGTTATTACATTTTACCCGGGTATTGAGGTTCGTGCACATCATCTGGCACCGTTTCATCAAAGACATCTTGACCCGGATAATCCCGCACTTCACCCTCGTGCAACTCATGGTTCTCATAGTCAAAACGGTGTGCGGTTCTCTGATCTGCTCGCCACGGAGAGCTTTTCCCAAGCGACTCAGACAGCAAGGATGAACCGTAAGGCCCCTCTGGAAACTCCTCTAGCGTAATGTCATTCCGCTGTGATTCTACGGTGGACACGTCTGTATATTCACTTCTATCTTCCTGCAAAAACTTCTCATCCATCACTCGTGCCTCCTGATCGTCTTGAGATGATCAACGCACCTTTAAGGTGGGCGAAACGTGAAGTTTTTATGCATTTCCAATGGAAAACACTGCGTTTCTGGTGCTGATACGACAAGCGAATCAGCACCTTCATCTACGCCACTTACCAATGGCGCAACGATACCAGCACAACAAACACGAGCAGTCCAAGGATACTGATCCAGGTATCCCGCCTGCTCCAGGACAGAAGTGAGGAACGAGCGCCAAGCGCGCCGTTTTCTCTCACCTTACGCATCTCCATCGCAATCGTCATATCTTCAGCACGCTGGAACAACGCCATGATCAGCGGTATAATCATAGGCCCCGAATCTCGTACACGAACCGTATTTGGCTTCAAAGCCGCTTTTCCGCGTGCCCGTACGATTAGTGAAAACCGTTGCCACTCACTCCAAATCATCGGAATAAATCTAAAAATTAAGGATACAGCCAGAGCAAACGAAGCTACAGGCAGCTTGATTTTTCGCCCGTAAGACAGCACCCAGTTCAGTCCCTCAACCATGCGTCCATATGGCGTCGTAAGTGAGAACCACAGACTTGCAAGTGTTACGATCAACAAGCGGTAGAGATTAAGTAATGTTTCCTCGGCCTGTGTCAAGGAAAAGCCCAGTTGAATCCCGCTTTCTCCTGTGGTCAGGGTACTGCCCGATAATGCTGTAGAAAGAACAAAAAACAGGACAAGCGGTTTCATCAACTTGATACATCCCATCAGCATTTGTCGAGGCAAGATAGCCAAAGCACCAGCCACAGGAATCAGAGTTAACGTTAGTCCTCCCCAATGATGCTGAAGCATCGCCGCTGTAACAAGCAACATATACAATATCCATTTCAGACGCGGGTCCATTATGCTTTTCAGACGGCTGGAAGAACTGAATGAACTCGAAGAAGGGACCGTTCTTTCGTTACCGCTCAACAATGAATCTGTTACGGGAGAAACAGCAGCTCTAAGTCGATCTGCTTTGGAAATAACCGTTCCAGATTTCCTCGTATATGTCCCTTGTGTCTCTTGTGTCATCTCAAATGTATCATGTTCACTCTCCGCGTTGAGAGAATTATCCGTAGTCTCCATCCCGGATCTTAAAATGGATTCCGCCATTTCTTCCGGAGTCATCGCTTGAGAACCGATTGGCATCCCTGCTTCCCTCAGCTGCGCCGCAAGTCGCATGGATGGAGGCAGACCGATTCCAGCTTGCACTAATATCTCAGGATGCTGATGCAGTTCCAGCGGCGTCAGGTCTGCTTCCAAACGCCCTTCCCTTAATAAAAGTACACGATCTGCATGCGGCAGGAATGTATCCAGGTCATGCGTCGCAATGACTGCTCCTCCGCCTTCCTTACGATGCTCATGCAGTGAATCAAGCAGCAACTTGATACTCTGTGCTTCAAGCCCTGCGCTAGGTTCATCTAACAAAAGCCAGTCTGGCTTAGTCACATAACCAAGTGCAAGCCCTAATCTGCGCTTCTCTCCACCACTAAGCGCAAATGGCGACCTGTCCAAGTGAAAACGTCGCTCCGCGTCATCTCCTCTATGCGGGTCCCAGTGTGCCAAGGTTGCTTCGATCCGCTGTTCCTGCTCAGCTTCACTCAAACGGTAAGGTCGAAGGGAATATAACAGCTCCCGCTTAATATTTCGGGCAAACAATTGTTGCTCTGGAAACTGGAACACAAGTCCCATCTGAAACAATACGGATTTAGGTACCTTGCCGTCATGCCACATCGGCTCTCCTGCAAGCGTAATATCTCCGGAATCCGGCTGCTTAAGACCGGCTATCGTCTGCAGTAGCGTTGTCTTGCCAGAGCCAGTGCAGCCCAGAAGCAATGTGATCTCACTACGGTTCAGTGTTAACGAAATATGATCAAGTAAGGTTCGTTTCGTTTCATCATGAACTCGCACGTAAATATTATTAAGTTCAATCACCAACGCGCAGCCTCCTTCGCAAGCTGCTCAGGCCGGAGGGGGTTAACACTCTTCAGTCTTCCCCGCCGTTTCAAGATCAGGCATGTCTTCACTGTGAAAGGCGGTTCCAGTCCTATCTCTTCACAAGGAGATTGAAGCCTTTCATACGGCTTCGTATTTGATGTTGCCTCCGTTGCTGTTACCTCCGGATAGAAAAATGATTCTGGTACGCCGTCATAGACACATTTTCCCTTACTCATAGCCATAATCCGATCACATAAGGTCGCTTCCTCCAGGTGATGAGTGATCCAGACCACTGCCGTACCATGGCTCGTGACGGCATGGACAATACCCTCGATGCGTTCTCTGGCATCTGGATCGAGCATCGCTGTAGGTTCATCCATTATCAGTACATCCGGCTTGGCCGCAAGGGCTGTTGCAATGTTAAGCAACTGTTTCTGTCCGCCGGACAAACGCGCGATCATTGTATCCAGCGGGTGGTGAAGTCCAACTAGCTGTAGCGCTTCTTGTCTGCGCTTTCCCTTCTCCTCGCTCGATATATGTAAATGCGATAAGGCAAAATGAAATTCTTCTTCGATTGTATCTCCCAGCACCTGTGTATCAGGCTGCTGTAATACTCCGCGAATGGTCAGGTTTGCAGGAACATTTCGCTCTCCAGCGGATAAGGGAATGAAACCAAGCAGCAATCCGGCTAATGTGCTTTTCCCACCGCCATTAGATCCCACGACACTTAACCACTCTCCCGCTTTGAGCGTGAGTGAGACACCGTCCAGTGCCTTTTTAACTTCACCGTCTTCGGCAGCATAGTGGACACGGGCATCTAGCAATGAAATGATAGATAACTTGTCTTGCATTTCGAAATTAGTCCTTTCACATTCTGAAATTATATGATAATATGCTAATCGTCAACCAAATACAAACAAGAGGTTAACAATAATTCTATCAAAATCGAAAGGATTGTACAAACATGAAATTATCTTTGCGAGGCATTGTATTTAGTGCACTTATGGCTGCCATTCTCGTTATTTTCGGATACATAAGCATTCCTCTTGGCTTTTCACCTGTACCCATCACGTTACAAACTTTAGCAGTGATGTTGGCCGGTGGACTGCTTGGGCCACTCTACGGCTTTCTCAGTATAGCCCTTGTCGTTGTACTTACAGGACTCGGTTTTCCTCTATTACACGGTACAGGCGGCCTTGGTGTGCTACTGGGGCCAACCGGGGGATACGTAGTGATGTGGCCGTTTGCCGCATTGCTCATGGGTCTGTTGCTCTCCAAAGTGCAAATTCGGGGCTTCAAAGGGTTTTTGTTTGCTTTTATCATTATTGAGTTGTTTGGTTCCCTGTTAAACTATGTTACGGGTGTTCCTTGGCTGGCTTACCGATTCAGCATGTCGTTATCGGATGCGATGATTCAAGGCTTCTATCCTTATATTATCGGTGATTTGGTCAAAGCCATCTTTGCCACAATCATCATTGCTCCAGTTCGCATCGTATTTCCGCCTTCGCGGCTGACAGGTCATATGCACTCTAATGTAGTAAAAGCAAGTAAATAGCAATCATCTTTGCAGAAAAGATGCCTTGTCATGATCACACACGACAAACAACCGCCATATCGTTCTTAGCGGTTGTTTGTTTATTCATAAGATGCATAATTGCAATTATCCATGAGTGATTCATCTAGTGTAAATCATCAAAATGTGTATTGTTAATCTTCAGAAACTCTATTTGCCTAACAATCGTTGTCTAACTCTATCAAAACGCTACATATTGCTACCTAATTACTTAGCCTTACTCGTTTCTGTTCCGACAATTTTCAAGAGCATATCCTTGTTGCTTACTTGGCCGGTAGCTTGCGGAACAACATCATTGTAATCTGCCGAATTGGTTACAATGATTGGAGTTACGGTATGATAACCAGCCGCTTTAATCTGCTCAATATCGAATTCCAGCAGCAGATCACCCGCCTTCACTCTATCGCCTTCCTCGATGTAAGAGATAAAATGCTGTCCATCAAGTTTAACCGTATCCACACCCACATGTACCAGAATCTCCGCGCCTGAATCCGAAACCACAGCAAGCGCATGTTTCTTTTTAAAAGCAACCGTTACCGTTCCATCAAAAGGAGCAACAACCCGGCCGGTTGACGGCTCAATCGCGATCCCTTTACCCATAGCACCGGAAGAAAACGCCGGATCTGGAACCTCGGCCAAATCTACAATTTCACCTTCAATCGGACTTAATACCTCTTGATCGGAAGTAGCTGTAACCTGAGCTGCGTTTTTCGAAGAAGCATCTTTGCCATGTGTAGCATCAGCTCCATCGGATGGTGTTGTTGATGCTGTCTTTGTTTCTTCATCATCGACAGGGTCTTTGAAGCCCATGATATAGGTTAATACTGCGGAAACAATGAATGATGCGGCGATACCCATAATCAATCCCGGGAATCCTTGACCACCCGGCCCGTAGAAGATCGGCAAAGTCAGCAATCCAGGCGCGCCGGATGCAAATGCTTGCGTACCTGCCTGACCGATAATCGCTCCACCGACAGCACCACCGATAACCCCTGCAATAAACGGACGTTTCAGCGGTAGCGTTACACCATAAATGGCCGGTTCGGTAATCCCGAACAGTGCTGTAAGTGTTGAAGAACCAGCAAGTGTCTTTAATTTTTTGTTTTTCGTTTTGAGCATTACGCCGAATGCTGCACCCGTTTGAGCAAAGACAGAAGCGGTCGCTGCCGGTTTCACACCGTCCTGTCCGTGTACGGCAATGTTATTAATAAATACAGGCACCAGACCCCAGTGTACACCGAAGATAACGAGCAACTGCCAGCTTGCACCCATCACAGCTCCGGCAAGTAGCGGGCTGAATCCAAATGCAGCCACCATTGCGGACGCAATTCCATTACCTACATATACTCCGAATGGTCCAAAGGCCAGCAGCGTGAGCGGAACCATAATAACAAGCAAAAATAGCGGTGTAACAAAATTTTTAATACTGTCGTGAAGCAGCTTATTAAAGAACTTCTCCAGCTTGCTCATCACAATAACGGCTAGAATGATTGGAATTACGGTCGAAGCGTAACTCATCAGGACTACAGGAATTCCGAAAAAGTCTGTTGGCGTTCCGTCCGTTTTCAACTGAATAATCGTTGGATAGATCAGTGCTCCTGCTATGGTCAATGCAACAAATGCATTTCCTTGGAACTTACGTGCAGTTGTAACCGCTAACAGCAACGGCAAGAAGTAGAACAAGCTATCTGCTGCTGCATACAGAATGATATAGGTTGTATCTGTCTTTTCCAGCCAACCGACATTGTTGGCAATCAGCAACAACCCTTTTAAAATACCGGCTCCGGCCATTACACCAAGGAGCGGTGCGAAAATACTGGAGATGACGTCAATGATACCGCCTAATCCCTTGACCTTTTTGCCGCTTTTTTCTTTAGTGGATGAATCATCCAGAATGTTGCTGATCTGCCCGATTGCCTGATACACTTCGGGAACCTTGTTACCCACAACGACCTGGAATTGGCCTCCGTTTTCCTTAACGGCAATAACGCCTTCTGTTTTCTCCAGACCTGCTTTGTCAGCCTTGGAATCATCCTTCAATACAAATCGTAAACGTGTTGCGCAGTGAACCAGTGATTCTACGTTTTTCTCACCGCCAACCCGTTCCACAATCTCTCTGGCCAGTTTCTCTTGACTCATGATTTGCCCCCCTACGTTTTGTCAAACAGGCTCTCTACCGATTTTTTGCACACAAAAAACCTAAGCCTTGCGTAAATGGACATAAAATGCCGAAATACACATGACTTAGGTTTTGCCTGCATAACCAGTAACAATCCCAGTTAAATCGTATTAAATTCCTGTTACAAACATAATATTATAATATAACCATTTATGTCAATAATTAAATTTAACAGATTAACGATTCACGACACGTTCGATGTGCACTGTAAGATATAACTTTTCCTCATTGGTGAGTTCGTGATCATACTCTTTTTTAACAAACAAGGCGATTTTTTCTACACATGCTGCCGCTTCGGGATGCTTCTCCTTAATCATGTCGTAAAAATGATCATAATTGTTGTCATAATGCGTTCCGCTAAGCACTCGCTGGGAGAAAAACTTTAGATGAGTGATAAAACGGAAGTAACTGAGAGACTCCTCATCAAACTCCATTTTGAAATGATACTTGGCGATATTAATAATCTGCTGGATAAACTTCGTAATATTCATCGTCGTAATCACTTCTTCGTTCATTTCCGCGTTCACGATATGTAGCGCAATAAAAGCCGCTTCATCTGGCGGGAGTTCGATATTCATCCTGCTGTTGATCTGCTCCAGCATGCGAAGTCCCAACCCGAATTCCGCTTTGTACAATTGCTTGATCTCCCACATCAAGGCATTTTTAATCTCGATCCCCTCATGATAACGCTCAATGGCAAAATGAATATGATCTGTAAGCGAAACATAGATGTTCTCGTTCAATTTACGTCCCAAATTGTCACGAGCATGGGCGATCATTTCCTCCACAATCTCAACAAGTTCCATCGGAACTTCCCGCAGAAGCGTTTTGAAATTATCGGATGTCTGTTTGTTTTTCAAGGCAAATACTTTTTGAATGCGGGTCTCGTCTACTTTATCTCCCGGCTTCTTCTTAAAGGCAATCCCACGTCCCATCACCACAAGCTCTGCCCCGTCGGCCTGATAGATGCTAATGACGTTATTGTTGATAACCTTTGCTATTTTCACTTCAATCCCCCCGTCACGTTCCACTCTCTAGTCGCCAAGATATATCCAATTATGGGCATGCAAAAAAAAACCTGGAGCATCACAAAATAAACAAGACGTGGCGGTCTGCTTTTTTTGGTGCTCAGGTTTTGCCTACGCGTGTGATGTAGTAACAATCCCAGTAACGATATATTTGCGTCAAGTATAGCGTGAACTGCGTCATATGTCAACGCTTTCAACGAGCAGACATGAGGAAGCTACAGGAATCCTGCAACTTCCTCATGCTTGGAAACAGCTACGCTCAAAACACTGAGATTACTTGTCTCCCAACTCTGTACCGCCGGAGGCAATGACATTTTTATACCATTCGAAGCTTTTCTTTTTGATCCGAGTCAACTCGCCCTTACCTTCATTGTCACGATCCACATAGATGTAACCGTAACGTTTTCTCATTTCACCGGATGAGGCACTGACGATATCGATTGGCCCCCAGCTTGTGTAACCGATGATGTTGCATCCATCCTGAATGGCTTCACCCATCTCAGCTACATGACGCTTCAAATAATCGATTCGGTACGAGTCGTCGATTTCACCTTCAGCGCTCACCTCATCGTGTGCACCAAAGCCGTTTTCCACCACAAACAGCGGTTTCTGATAACGGTCATGTAGCTGATTCGCCGTAATACGGAAACCTTTGGGATCAACGGTCCATCCCCACTCCGATTTTGCCAAGTATGGATTGGCTATGGAGCCGAACACGTTACCACTGGTCATATTTTTGTTCACTTCCGGATCTGTGCTGGTTGTCCGACTTGAATAATAGCTGAATCCGATGTAGTCTACCGTGTGGTTTCGCAAAATGTCAGCATCCTGCGGCTCCATTACAATGTTCAAGTTGTGATCCTTGAAGAAACGTTTGGCATAACCCGGGTACTCCCCGCGTGATTGCACGTCGATGAAGAAATAGGACTCTCTGTCCTTCTCCATCCCCTGGAATACATCTTCCGGATTGCATGTGTATGGGTAGAAGCTACCCGCTGCGAGCATACAGCCAATCATGGCATCAGGGATGATTTTATGGCAAGCTTTAACGGCAAGCGCACTTGCAACGAGTTGGTGATGTGCCGCCTGGTATTGAATTTCTTTAATGTTGTCACCTTCGTTAAACGCCAGTCCAGCACCAAGGAAAGGAAGATGAAGCAACATGTTGATCTCGTTGAACGTCATCCAGTATTTCACCTTGTCTTTGTAACGGGTAAATACCGTTATAGCGTAGGTTTCAAACAAATCCACCAATTTGCGGCTTCTCCAGCTGCCATATTTCTCAATCAGATGTACAGGCACATCGAAATGTGCCAGCGTAACCACAGGTTGAATTCCATGTTTCAAGAGTTCATCAAATAGATCGTCGTAAAATTGTAAACCCGCTTCATTCGGCTCTGCGTCCTCACCTGTCGGGAAAATCCGTGCCCAAGCGATCGATACACGTAATGCTTTGAACCCCATTTCGGCGAAAAGAGCAATATCTTGCGGGTATCTATGATAGAAATCAATCGCTTCATGTGATGGGTAAAACTCGCTAGCGAGCGGTGTAAACGCTGGAACGTTCCCTTTCATAATGCTTCTCCGGTTTTCTCCTGTTGGCAGCAGGTCAACGATGCTCAGCCCTTTACCACCTTCAAGGTATGCTCCCTCTGCCTGATTGGCCGCAATGGCTCCACCCCACAGAAAGTTCTCAGGAAATTTAAATGTTGTCATTTGTATTCTCCTTTCAAATATGTAACTCCATGATCCGCCCCTCTTCTGCCCTCCATATCTGCCACATGGAAAATAGAAAAAACCCGAACCAGCCTGTATACACGGTAGCGTGTATCACAAGCCAGCTCAGGTTATGCCCGTATTCGGTAACATTCCCAGAAAACATTATGCGGATTAGATAAAACATTACCAAGAAACAGGAAATATGTCAACGCGCGCATTTTAATTAGACATACCTCTTGGCTCATCAAAGGTTTACTTTTTCATGTCAACACCGTTTCTCAAATACTTATAATTTGTAAAATGTAGCACAGTTATCACTAAAAATCAGCTGCCGCTCAGCTTCTGGCAAGCTCTGAACATGCGTTTGCAACAGATTGAAAACCTGTGCGTATGTACCAGCTACGGTACATACCGGCCAGTCTGATCCATACATCACTCGCTTTGGTCCAAAGGCTTGAAGCACGGTATTTATATAAGGCGCAAAGTCCTCCTGTGTCCACTTATTCCAATCTGCTTCGGTGACCATGCCAGATAATTTGCAATAGACATTTGGATATGCCGCAATCGCTTTCATGGTTTCCTTCCAAGGTGAACTGATTCCAGCCTTAATGGCCGGTTTAGCCAGATGGTCAATGACAAAGCGCTGCTGTGGAAACTTCTGAACCAATTCTACGGCATAAGGAAGTTGCTCCTTCGATACGAGCAAATCGTAGGCTAGATCGTGCTGTTGTAGCAAGGCAATCCCTCGTTGAAAATCCTCACGCAACACGAACTTTACATCAGGTTCGTCCTGTATCACATGGCGCACCCCCTTCAGCCAAGGGTTAGCCGCAAATTTTTCCAGTTGAGATGAGGCTTCCTCAGAACAGAGGTCTACCCAGCCAACCACACCTTTAATGAAACCATGCTTGTCTGCGAGTTCGAGCAGCCACTCGGTTTCTTCAAGACTTTGTCGTGCCTGCACAGCTACACAGCCCGAGACGCCAGAATCCGAAAGGATTGGCTCTAGGTCTTCCGGCAGAAATGAACGCTGAATCACACTCATCTCTTCACCGATCCATCCATAATCACGAATGTTATAATTCCAAAAATGTTGATGTGCATCGAGTTTCATCATAAGTGCCCTCCTGTGTTGTCCACGGTAGTTCAGTTTACTACATTCATATAAATATAAATCAAATGCAGCAGATAAGCACTAATTTTCGAATGAATTTTATTCCAATTGTAATGGTATTTCCTTCCTGTCGACTGTGATATATTTACTGTTCAGAAAACGCTTTCAGTATTTTAGCTTCATCATCTTGATTTTAAAAAAGGAGATGTTATTGATGCCAAAAAAACGAAAGTCCATCCTCACCATCACCGTAGCCGCCGCCTTGGTTCTGTCAATGTTCTCTGCGGCCATGGCCTCTGCCGCTACAGGCCCCCACGAGCCCGACAGCAAACCAGCCCCCGTAAGTAAAATGCAAACCTATGTCAATGCGATGGAACCAGGCTGGAATCTGGGTAACTCGCTGGATGCAGTCGGGGATGATGAGACGGCTTGGGGCAACCCACGCATTACGAAAGAGCTGATACAATCGATTGCCGATCAAGGGTACAAAAGCATTCGTATACCCGTTACCTGGGAAGCGCATATTGGTGACAAACCAGATTACAACATTGACGAGGCTTACATAAATCGGGTTCATGAGGTCGTAGGCTGGGCGCTTGATGCCGATCTCTATGTCATGATCAATCTGCATCATGATTCCTGGCGCTGGATCAGCACCATGGAGAAAGACTATGATCACGTTCTTGCGCGCTACAATGCCATTTGGACACAGATTGCAAGCAAGTTCAAGGATGCACCCGAGAAACTGATGTTCGAAAGTGTCAATGAACCCCGCTTCACCGAAGGTGGCACTACGAATGCAGATACCGGATACCGCATGCTGGATACGTTGAATACTTCTTTTCATCATATTGTAAGATCTTCCGGCGGAAATAACGATACCCGTCCACTTGTACTGCCTACCATGCATACTTCGTCGGCTCAGCCTGATCTGGATGCGTTGAATCAGACGATTCAAAAGCTGGATGATCCTAATCTCATCGCTACCGTACATTATTACGGCTTCTGGCCTTTCAGCGTGAACATTGCAGGTTTCACCAAATTCAACGATGAAGTACAAAAGGACGTTACCGATACGTTCGACCGAGTTCACGATGCATTTACAGCCAAAGGCATTCCGGTCATCATCGGCGAATATGGTTTACTCGGGTTTGACCAGCATACAGGTGTGATTGAACAAGGTGAGAAATTGAAATTTTTTGAATTCGTTGGACATTACTCACGCCAAAAACAGATGACCACCATGCTTTGGGACAACGGACAACATTTTGGACGCACTAGCTATACTTGGTCAGATCAACAACTGTTTGATATGATCCGGGCGAGCTGGAGCGGGCGTTCATCCACCGCAGAGACTGATCAAGTATATCTGAAACAACATGAACCCATTCAGGATGTAAAAATCAATCTCCATTTGAATGGAAATCGCTTCTTTTCTCTGAAAAATGGCACAACTCCACTTCTACGAGGTAAAGATTACACGATTCGAAACGGTGTGCTCACTTTAAAATCAGGCCTGCTCTCCCGATTAACTGCTGAGAGCAAGCCGGGGGTAAATGCTACACTGACAGCCGGGTTCAGTGCAGGTGCAGACTGGACGTTGAATATTATTCAATACAACACACCTGTTTTAAATGACGCGCAGGGTACTACCAGTGCTTTCGCTATTCCTGTCACATTCGGTGGCGATCAGCTCGCAACGATGGAAGCGACCTATGCCAATGGAGAAAATGTCGGCCCTCAGAACTGGACGTCATTTAAGGAATTCGCCTATACGTTTAGCCCGGATTATGATCGCAACGTCATTGAACTGAAACCCAACTTTTTTAACGAAACCAAAGATGGCGAAATCCATCTCAAGTTCCATTTCTGGAGTGGTACGGTGATTGAGTATACCCTTACGAAAAAAGGCACAAGCGTTAAGGGTTCATCCTCCTGATGTGCGCAAAACATTAGATTGAATAACGTACAAGTCAACCTTCATACCTTGATTGTAATGAGGATTGAGGAGGAATTGACATGTTTAAACGTGTAGATCGTCTTGCCATTGAATTGCCTATATCGAATAATCCGGACCCCAACGGAGCCAGTGCCGTACAGGAATTGCTTGGTGGAAAATATGGCGAGATGTCAACGCTGAACAATTACATGTATCAGTCGTTTAACTTCAGAGGCAGATCCAAGCTACGTCCCTTCTATGACATTGTTGCCAGTATTACGGCAGAAGAATTCGGTCATGTCGAACTTGTCGCGAACACGATTAATTTGATGCTCGAAGGCTCAACGTCACCTGGCGAACCAGATTCCACACCGCTTCGCATTGCCAAGGATTTACGTATGACTTCACATTTTATAGAATCCGCTCAGACAGCGCTGCCTTATGACTCCATGGGAAGACCCTGGAATGGCTCGTATGTATTTAGCAGTGGTAACTTGATTTTAGATCTGCTACACAACTTCTTCCTGGAATGTGGCGCAAGAACACACAAAATGAGAGTGTACGAAATGACCGATAACAATACGGCACGTGAGATGACGGGTTATCTGCTTGTCCGGGGCGGTGTACACATTCTGGCATACGCCAAAGCACTGGAGATTGCAACGGGGGTTGATGTGACGAAGCTGATTCCTATCCCCTCTCTTGACAACAAAGCGTTTGAGACTACCCGTAAATGGGAAGCGATGGGTGAACAAAGACGATTGTACACGTTCAGTGACAAGGATTATCAGCAGATTGCCCAGATATGGAAGGGTGTGCATCCTACCGACGGAGGTAAACTGGAAGCCTTTGCTGGTTTACCGGGTTACGGAGGGCCCATTCCCGAGCTTCCTGATCTACCGGAAGAATTTGCTCCTGGAATATCACCGGAGGACTTTCTTCAGATTGCAGAACGACTTAAACGGAATGCCGGATTATAATAGGATAGAAAAAGGGAAACCTGCGG
Organism: Paenibacillus sp. RRE4; assembly: GCF_031844205.1. NCBI lineage: Bacteria > Bacillati > Bacillota > Bacilli > Caryophanales > Paenibacillaceae > Paenibacillus > Paenibacillus sp. RRE4. The sequence goes on along the minus strand of NZ_JAUZUT010000001.1, from coordinate 1,878,968 downwards.
AGGATGTATCCACCCGGTTCCCCTTTTTTTGTAGCTCTTATTTTACATGATATTTCCTATTGCGGCTCCGTAAACTCTATCGTCAGTATCTTTTTCTCATTCGCCCGCACGATACCACTTGTTATCGCTCGCACAGAAGCAATAAACTCATTCCCGCTCGGGATCAGCACAGGAGTAATCAACGGCAGGCCAGCCTCCTCGATGATATCCATATCAAATTCAATGAGTAGTTGTCCAGCAAGCACGGAATCCCCGCTTTTCACATGAGTAACAAAGCCTTTTCCTTTCAGACCGACGGTATTGATGCCGATATGAACCAGCAGTTGAACTCCTGTCTCGTGCTCTAAAATAACCGCATGTTTACTCTTATCCATGACATGGGCAACAACGCCATCAAACGGAGCATAAACTTTGCCTTCGGAAGGCTCAATAGCGATGCCCTCTCCCATATGTTTTTCCGCAAATGCCGGATCAGGCACCTGCTCCAGTTCAACGAGTGTACCATGGATCGGGGATGCGATCTCAAGTAGTTTCACTTTGGGACGAGATGCGGCGTTGACCGATTCCGTTACCGATGCAGACGTAGATGAAGTTAAGTTCGATGCGGATGACTCAGTCGTTGATTCCATATTTTTCGAACCAGTGTCGGAAGCTGTCTCAACAGATTGATCTTTATAACCAAAGAACCATGTCAGTGCAAAAGCAATCGCCATTGCCGTTACGTTGGACAAAATGTACAAAGGCAATTGACTATTCAGATATAGCAGTGTTCCGGGAATTACCGTTACTGCCATACCCGTACCTTGCAGATGAAAGAGTGAAGCGATGAAACCACCAACTGCTCCCCCGATCAGGCCCATTACAAACGGTTTCATATAACGCAGATTCACACCAAAGATGGCGGGTTCAGTGATACCAAGGAATGCAGATAACGATGAAGGAAGCGCGAGTGCTTTGAGCTTCATATTTTTGGTTTTCAGACCCACCGCAAGACATGCCGCTCCTTGTGCAGCCATTGCACATGTAATAATCGCGTTAAACGGATTGAAGCCCGTTTTTTCAAGCAATTGAATCTCCAGAAAGTTAAAGATATGATGTACACCCGTAACCACAATGATCTGATGGAAAAAACCGATAATAATGCCTGCGATTCCGTAAGGCAGATCGAGTACAGCCGTTGTGCCATGCAGCACCCACTCTTCAAGTGAGTGAAATACAGGACCAATAGCGAATAGTCCAAGTGTAATCATCACCGTTAGCGTAATGAATGGAGTCAAAATCAAATCCAGTGCCTCAGGCACACGTCTACGCAATACTTTTTCAAACTTTGCACCAAGTAAACCTACAAAAAAGGCAGGCAGTACCGATCCCTGATACCCTACGACGGGGATAAACCCGAACATATGCAAGGGTTGCGCCGAGCCATCAGCTACAGCATAAGCATTGGGAAGCGCTGGATTCACCAGCATCAGACCAAGTACAATCCCGAGCACGGGGCTCCCGCCGAATACGCGGAATGCAGACCAGGCGACAAGCGCAGGCAGGAATGCAAAAGCCGTATCCGTTAGAATCTGCGTGAAGAGCAGAAAATTTGGCGATATGTCATCAGGTGTTGCGCCGAACCATGCCAGAATTTCATTTTGCGTAAGCAAACCGCGCAGACCCATGAACAGCCCTGTCGCTACCAGCACAGGAATAATCGGAACAAAGACGTCACCAAATGTGCGAATAGCCCGCTGGAATGCATTGCCTTCCTTTTTCCCCTGGCTCTTCACGTCTTCTTTCGATGTCCCTTCAATTCCCTGCTTCTCAACCTCTTCAAAAATTCGATTGACCGTACCTGTGCCGAAAATAATCTGATATTGTCCCGAGTTGAAAAAGGCACCCTTGACCTTGTCGATGTTCTCGACTTGCTTCTGATCAATCTTCTCTTTATCCTTCACCATGATGCGAAGCCGTGTCGCACAATGTGCAAAGGAGGCGATATTATCTTTTCCCCCGACGGCCTGGATGACCTCTTTGGCAATACGCCCGTTATCCGACATGTTGTCTCATCCCTCTCTCATTCAATCTAAACATTCCACATGACTGCTTTGAAATCCGCCTTGCCTCCGTGTGCAAAAAATCGAATATCCGTACTATCCCGGCTTGGGAAGATTCGGCTGGTGAAGACTTCCTGTCCATCGTTGACAAATATCTCGACCGAGGATGAATCCACGAACATATGCAGCTTGATTACGGCATCTACATCTATATCTTCATTTAAAGTACAGGTGCGAATGGTACCACTCGCTTCGGACAGTGCCGCACCGGACTGACTGCGATCCAACATAAGTTTGCGTTGCAGGCGATCATACTGAATGACCGTTTTCTCCGTATCACTTGCCCGAAACTCAATCCCCACAAGGTTTGCATCGTTCTGGCTAATCTCACATTGGAGTTCGTAAGCGATACCATGAAAGTCTGCAAAGGATCGGATTTCATTGCGAAGCGAGTCCTGCGTCCGAATACCTTGCTGATTCTTTCGCAGCTGAGCCATTTCAGGAACGGGTTGCTGAATAAGCTTGCCACCTTGAATCGATAATTGCCGTGGAATCGTTAAACAATGGGCCCAGCCACTGTCATCTGTGGGATACGCCAGATCAGGAAGTCCCATCCATGCTACCAGGATTCGTCTTCCGTCTGGGGACTGCATCGTTTGCGGCGCATAGAAATCAAATCCACGATCCAGCTCCTCAAACTTCCCATGTGTGAATTCTCTCGTCTCCAGGTTCAGAGGTTCACCAATGAGGTATCCCGATTGATAGATGTTTTGGTATCGGTCTGATTCGGCCGGAATGCCTTGCGGTGAGAAGATGAGTACTCCCTGGCCTTCCAACTCCATATAGTCCGGGCATTCCCACATGTATCCGAAGGAAGACAATGTTGTCCCGATCTCCCCAAGAAACTGCCAATGTTTCAAATCTGCCGAGCAATACAGGACCGCGCATCCCGTCTCATCCGTACGCTGGGCTCCAATGACACCATAATAGACATCTTCGTGCAGCCACACCTTCGGATCTCGGAAGTGCTCGGTATATCCAGGCGGTACATCCGAAATGACAGGATGCTCGAATTTTGTAACTACATTATCTTTATCCATGAACGCCAAGCACTGGTACGGATGTCTGATCCAGTTCCCATCCCGCGTATTGCCTGTGTAAATCAGGTTTAATATGCCATCTTTTTCAATCGCACTTCCGGAATACGCTCCATGAGAGTCGTAAGAACTCCCTGGTTCAATGGCTATACCAACATTCTCCCAGTTCACCAAATTACTCGAACGGGTATGATACCAGTATTTCATGCCGTGCTCCGTTCCAAGAGGGAACCATTGATAAAATAGGTGGTAGTAACCTTCATAAAAGGAAAATCCGTTCGGATCGTTAAGCAGACCGGTTACGGGCTGAATATGATAACTCTGTCTCCACGGACATGCAGCGATCTTAGCTTCCAGCGTAGCAATTTCTCCCGGTTCTGCTTGCTCAATCCGCCGATAGAGCTGCTCTCTTGTCATTTTCATACGTCATATCAATCTCCAATCATGATGCAAAATCAGAAGTTCCGCCTTTAAAGGAACCGGTTCCAAAGCGGATAAAAAAATAATTCCATACAACCATTGTTGCTGACCGGTGTCATCATTCTCGAACTAAAAACTAGAATGGAACCGGTTCGATGGAATTATCATAAAGGATCGATTTATATTTTGTCAACGCTTTCTCGGGGAATTAATTCAACATCCATGACGGTGTGCTGACTTACACTCTCCCCTTTAACCAGCTTGCTAATATGACTTGCGGCAAGTTTTCCGGCCTGCAAATAATGATATTTTACCGTAGTCAATGTCGGGTGGATCATTTCAGTAATATCGTATCCGCCGAACCCGGCTACTGACATTTGCTGCGGGATGCGAACTTTTTGAAAGGACGCGGTTTTCATGACGCCCATCGCGATATTATCTGTCGCTGCAACGATAAGAGAGGGTCTGTTTTCTTGCAAAATCTCCGTTGCCGTAAGCGCTGCTTCTGACATTTTGAAGCTCGTTTCATAATACCTCACCGTGCAATCACTGCACTCGTCAATAGCACGTTGAAACCCTTGTTTACGATGGATACCTACAGCCTGGTCCTTCTCGCTTACTCCCATGTACACGATGTCCCGGTGTCCTTGTTCCACAACATATTTGCCCATGAGATACCCTGCTTGTTCGTCGTTGTGAATGAGACTATGCAGTAACTCATGCTGCTGTCCTACCAGTAACACGGGAATCCGAATGTCTTCTATGGCCTTCAGGTGTGCATCGGTCACTTCAGCGGCAAGAAGAATGATCCCGGACACTTTTTGTCTGGCAAAATCATAAATGGCATCAATCTCACGCTGCATATCCTGGCTCGTGTTCGCAATGAGCATCTGATATTGCAGCCCTCTTAGCTCCTCATCAATGCCGATTAGCGTCTGTGATGTCGCATAGGAATCCAGCCTTGGAACCACTGTACCGATAATGCTGGTCTTTTTGGCTTTGAGACTCTGTGCAAAGGTATTCGGAACATAATTATATTGTTTAATAATACGCTCAATCTTCTGACGGGTATCCTCGCTAACCGAGCCGCCATTCAGGAAACGGGACACGGTACTCTTCGCCACGCCTGCCATTTGAGCGATATCTGAAATCGTTTTATTCATATGAAACTCCTCTAGTGTTAATAAAATCATTCATTTATGTATTATAACTCGAATCGCAAACCTCAGCGAATGTGAACAGAATGACATAACAAAAAAGCCCGGTTCATGCAAAAGCTCACGACATCGTGTGCTTCATGCGAATTGAACCGAACTTGGCAAATTCATTTTGTAAACACATAAGTCTAAAGTCATTAATCAAGAATAATTTTCCGTTCTGCCTGCGAACATTTAGTTCATACCTCAATAATAATCGGTAAAATCATCGGCCGCCGCTTGGTTTGTGCATAAATGTAGTGACCAATCTCATCCTTCAGCTTCCGTTTGATCACGTTCCACTGATTGACCCCGGCACCCGTTAATTCATCCATACGGTTGACGACCCGTTCATGAATCTCCTTCATGAATTGTTCCGAGTCCTTCACAAAAACAAAACCTCGGGAGATGATCTCCGGGGAGGCAACCATTTGTTTTTCTGTTTTGCTAAGCGTGGTTACAATGACCAGCATCCCATCCGATGATAGCTGCCGTCGATCCCGAAGCACCACATTGCCGACGTCACCAATAATAAGCCCATCCACCAAGCTGTTACCTGAGGCAATCTTCGGACCCAATGAAGCTGTTCCGTCTCTGTATTCCACCATATCTCCGTTATTAACGATAAACACATGACTTTGCTCAATCCCGACAGATTCCGCAAGCAACCTGTGCTGATACAACATTCGGAATTCACCGTGGATGGGTACCAAATAATCCGGCTTCATCAGTGTAAGCATCAGCTTCAGCTCTTCCTGACTGCCATGTCCCGATACGTGCATTCCTGCCGCTCCGCTGGAGCCATAAATTACACGAGCGCCCAGAACATACAGGTTGTCGATGACATGGGCGAGGTTTCTTTCGTTACCAGGGATTGCTCCTGCGGCAATGATGACCGTATCTCCTGATTCAATGCTTACTTGAGGATGTTTTCCGGCAGCTAACCGTGACAATGCCGCCATAGCCTCTCCCTGACTTCCCGTACATAACACAACGACCTGCTCTCGCGGAAACTGTCCTGAATCAGCGGCCTCGATCAATAGTCCGTCCGGAACGTCGAGATAACCGAGTTCACTTGCAACATTCACGACGTTAATCATGCTTCGTCCAAGCAGTGCAAGCTTGCGGCCTGTCTGAAACGCAGCATTCACGATCTGTTGAACTCTGCTGATATTGGATGCGAAGGTAGAGATAAACACTTTTTGCTTGGCACGAATAAAGGCATCCAGAATATGATCCCCGACAACACGTTCTGAAGGAGTAAAACCCGGTCTTTCGGCATTGGTACTCTCGGAAAGAAGCACATGCACCCCTTGTTTCCCAATCTCAGCCATGCGGTGCAAGTCCGGGAAAGGACCGTTTACAGGGGACATATCAAATTTGAAGTCGCCCGTGTGCACCACATTGCCTGCCGGCGTTTGAAAGAAAATACCCAGACAGTCCGGGATACTGTGACTCGTTGCAAAAAATGAAACGTCGATACTTCCTAGCGTGATCTGAGAGTTTGCATCAATGGTGTGCAGATCCGATTGGCGCAGCAAGTTATGCTCTCTCAATTTCAACTCAATTAGACCTCGTGTTAGCCTGGAAGCGTAGACGGGGATATTGATTTGTTTTAAAAGATACGGAATTCCACCAATATGGTCTTCATGTCCATGGGTGACAACAAGGGCCTTTACTTTATCCTGATTTTCGAGCAAATACGTCACATCCGGCACGATGAGATCAATGCCCGGCATCGTTTCATCGGGAAACTTCGAACCACAGTCAATCACAATGATGTCTTGATCATATTGAATCAAATACATGTTTTTACCGATTTCATTCACGCCACCCAGTGCTGCTATATATAGTTTGTTATGAGCAAACTTCAAAATGCTTTCACCCTCCTCTGTATGGTGATCCTCAATTTCTTCTTGTGTATTCCTAGTATGGAAAGAATCGCCTTGGTTATGCACAAGTATGTATGTATACCAAAAAACCATATACGGAACGTTCGTTCCGACGTGGTTTAAGAACGTTAGTTAATTTATATGACCAAATGAGAATTCAAGTTATTATTAAATATTAAACAAGAAAAAAAGCCTTTCTTGAAACAAGGCTTAATCAGTAACTGCTCTGTATTTTATAATCGTTTATTATCATTCTTCTTTCTCTTTGAAACTAACCAGGTAATAACAACGACTACTGCAATAAAAAAAATAATGGCTCCGGAGACACCAACTATAATTGTCGTATCTGCACTAGAAATACCAAACCCCCCTCTCCTTTAAATGTAGTTGGGTTTGATATCTTCCAATGTGTCCCTGACTTTTCCACATCAAAATCGTAGCTCATATTTATAGCCATTCCATCATACGAAGCTGTCCATGTACCTGGATACACTTTTACAGAATCACTGCTTCCTCCAGACAAGGGTGTAATATTATCACTAGGAGTATATCTCATTCCTATAGTGTACGGATTTCCTTCAGCGTCCTTGTATTGTCTAATTTGGATAAACGGCTCTGTTGGATCTACTGAACTTATGTTGAAATCAACATGTGTATTTGTTGAAAGATCTACAGTAGGTGTAGATTGCCCCGCAGTAGCATTGTTGGTAGCTGGCGAGAACCCAACAAACAATGAAAAGCCAAGAGCTAAACTGGTAATAATTTTAAAAATCTTTTTCAAAATATCATCTCCTTAAATATTGTATGAAGCTCATCTTGATAGACATGCTGTTAAGTACGTAAAGCATAGTTTACTACGGCCCCCTAACACACAACTTTTAATTACATAAATGTAAAATAATTCACTATATTACAAATAAATTTATTTACTGGAATACCTTTGTCGAAGCATGTATAATACTGTCATATTGACTAAAAAATAAATTACATATGCAGAAAGTATTTTAAAAATGGAGAATAGTAGTAAGGTTACTGGGCCTGCAAGCTACCATTCAGCTGTCGACAAATAACATCGATCAAGCTGTATGATCAAAATATTTTATATGTAAACAAAAAACCCTGTAATAACAGGGTTTTCGCAATATTTTACCTTGATTGAAGTATATCCTGCTCGTAGGACTTAACTTCCTTAATCCACTGTTCACGAACAGGTACACCTTGCTGAGCACAATAGTAGTCCCATACTGCGCCAAATGGATAGGATTTGAACTCCTCCGTCAAAGCCAGGCGTGTCGTGTAATCTCCAGCCAGTTCCGCCTGTTTTAAAGCTTCTACCGGTTCCAGCATGGCTCGCAGCAAAGCTTTAATTGTATTGCGGGTACCAACTACCCATGCCGCCACACGGTTAATACTGGCGTCAAAGAAGTCCAGCCCGATGTGAGTTGTGCCGAGAAGTTCGTGACGCACCAATTCACGGGCAATTTCAAGCAATTCGTCATCCATAATAACGACATGATCGCTATCCCAGCGCATTGGACGGCTAACATGGAGCAAGATTCCACTCGTAAATAATGCGAGAGAGGACAGCTTGTTAGATATCACTTCTGTTGGATGAAAATGGCCGGCATCCAGGCAGATTAATATATCATTTTGCAAACCGTATCCCATATAAAACTCATGTGAGCCGACAACGTAAGCTTCAGAACCAAGACCAAACAGCTTGCTTTCAACCGCATCCAGATTATGCTTGGGATTCAGTGGTTCTGCGAATACTTCGTCCAAGGAGTCCTTCAAACGTTTGCGGGGAGCCATCCGGTCAACAGGGTTGTCCTTGAATCCATCCGGCACCCATACGTTGGTCACACAGGTTTGGCCCAATTGTTCGCCGAAATACGCACCAATTCGCCGTGAAGCTTTGCAATGATCAATCCAGAATTTGCGAATCTCCGGATCAGGATGACTGAGTGTGAAGCCGTCGCTTGATTTTTCATGTGAGAAACACGTTGGGTTGAAGTCCAGTCCAAGCCCGTGCTCTTTCGCCCACTTCACCCAATTTTCGTAATGTCTTGGCTCAATCTGATCCAGTTCCACTTGTTCGTCTGTATCCGCATAGATCGCGTGCAAATTGACTTTATGTTTACCGGGAATGAGTGCAAAAGCCTTCTCCAGATCGGCACGAAGCTCCGCAGGGGTTGTTGCTGCGCCCGGATAGTTTCCCGTAACCGATATACCACCCGTCAGTTCACCTTCCTGGTTGAGAAAACCCCTGACATCGTCTCCTTGCCAGCAGTGTACGGATACTTTAATATCTGCCAACTTTCTTAGAACATCATCTGTATTGATGCCATGTTGTGCATATAAGGACTTCGCAGCTTGATACGCTTGTTCCACCTGATTTTGCATCGATCTAACCTCCCTTAACGTGTAAATGCTGCTGGTACACCACCATCAATGGTCAGCATACAACCTGTCGTTTTCTCCGATTTCGATGAAGCGAAGAAGGCAATACCTTCCGCGATATCTCTCGGATAGATGTTCACTAGCAGCGTTGTGCGTTTGCGATAATATTCTTCCAATTGATCCGGTTCAATGCCATATGCGGCCGCACGTTCGTTCCTCCATGATCCGTTCCAGATCGCTGAACCTTGCAGGATCGCATCCGGTAATATGGTATTAACGCGAATGCCATATTCGCCACCTTCCGCTGCAATGCAGCGAGCCAGATGGGCTTCGAGCGCCTTGGCCGAGCTGTAAGCAGAAGCGCTTTTACCTGCATATACCGAGTTTTTTGATCCGATGAAGACCATACTTCCGCCGATGGCCTGCTCCCTCATCAATTTGAACGCTTCGCGAGCGACCAGAAAATACCCTGTGCCCAGTACACTCATATTCAGATTCCATTCCTTCAATGAAGTTTCATCAAATGGACTGGATGTGGCCAGGCCCGCATTATTCACGATGATATCCACACCACCGTATTGCAGAGCCGTTTCCGCATAGGCCGCCTGCACCGCTTCTTCGTCTGTTACGTCCATCTTGAGTGCATATGCACGATTGGCACCATATTGATCGTTAATTTCCTGTGCTACCTTCTGCGCGCCTTCCAAATTCAGATCTGCAAGCACAACATGTGCGCCTTCCGAAACGAGTCTGCGTGCTGTTTCACTACCGATACCGCCTGCCCCGCCCGTAATAAAGGCTACTTTGCGGGAAAACTCCGTCTCTGCAGGAGCCAGCGACAATTTATATAACTCCAGCGGCCAGTATTCCACATTGTAAGATTCATTCGCACTGAGCGAAACGAATTTACCGAGGCTTGTTGCCCCGCGCATTACCGCAATCGCCCGATGGTAGAGCGCACCGCTGACTTGGGACAACGCCCAACTTTTGCCGGTATTAATCATCCCTACGCCAGGAATAAGAATAACGCGAGGAGCGGCTTCGAACATTACGTCGCCTTCGTTTTTGTTGTCCTCAAAATATTGCTTGTATTGCTCTTTGTACGCGGCGACGCCTTCCGTAAGCTTCGCTTTCAATCCATCAACATCATCCACGTTCGGCGTCCAGTCAATGAACAGCGGCACCACTTTGGTATGCACCAGATGATCCGGACAAGCCGCGCCAACCTGAGATAACTGCGGTGAGTCTGCTCCACCTGCAAAAGCAAGTACATCCTCCTGATCGTCAAAGGACAAAATCATTTTTTTGCTGTCCGACACCGCTCCGCGAATGATTGGCATCACCCGAGCAGCAATCTGACGACGAACTTCAGCAGGAAGTGCAGGATGCTTCACGCCGCCAAACAGATTTGCTTCATTGACACGTGCCTCGATGAATGCTTCCGCTTCATTAATGATTTTGATCGTCTGAGCGTAACATTCCTCAGAGGTCTCTCCCCAAGTCACCAGACCATGTTTCTCCATAAGTACAAGCTCGGCATTCGGATTGGCGAATACGCTTTCAGCAATCATCTTAGACAGTGTAAAACCTGGGCGCACATAAGGAACCCATACAAAACGATCTCCATATATTTCACGTGCCAGCTCTTTCCCGTTATCCGCGCAGCAGAGGCTGATAATTGCATCCGGGTGTGTATGATCTACATGTTTGTAAGGCAGGAACGCATGTAGGAGCGTTTCAATGGAAGCACGCGGATGTTTCGCATCAATCATGCAATGCCCAAGATATTCAACCATCTCTTCATCCGACATGGAGTCACGTTCCATGAGCGGGCCGATATCCTCAAGCGCCAGTCCGGTAAAATGCTTTGCTTCCATGGAACCGAGATCCGATCCGCTCCCTTTTACATACATGACTTCGACATCACGACCGCGAAAATCCTTTACTGTTGTTTTAGTAGATGTGTTCCCCCCATAAATATTGCAAACCCGACGATCCGTTCCGATCAGATTAGAGCGGTAGACCAATTGTTCAAGCCCTGTTGTTTTCTCTGATGCATTCGCTTCATTCCATAAACTCTGTACCATTTGTTCCCCTCCGATAATGTTTGTTTTCTTCCTTATTTGAGTTTATCATCTTTGTTTTGTTTTGAAAACAAATATTTTATTAACAAAAACAGAAAAAATACAAAGAATACAGAAGGAAACGAAGCGGCATGAACATTCATCGTATATTACTTGAATGAACAGCACGTACGGTGTTGGCCGCCGTTATTCGTTAAAGCGGGTGACAGCAAAAAGACTTTCACTCCATACGGGCAGAGTAAAAGTCTTTGAAATATAATCTTAGGAAAGCTTTATAGCTACCCGGTAATGCGGCACCATTCGAATGTTCTCGAACCTGCCCAGTTCTACACCGTGGAACCTCTCTACATACGCTTGATTCACAAAATGCTCTGTCTTTCCCTTACGAAGAGGTGTTATTAATAACCTCAGAGCGTGGTCATGTAACAAATGCCGGGATTGCTTCAGTCCAATGTTCCATGTGTGACCATACTGGATATGATCCGTCAATAACTGTTGATGGATGTAGGCTGCTGCAACATCCCCTTCATAATCAACCTCTACAAACAGGTCATGTACCTGTTTAGGCCAGCACGTATCTATTTTTAAAGAAGCAGCATGCTCTTGCGGATAATTGATCTCCACTTCCGGCTGATATACAGGTACCTGTAAAGTATAGGTTACAAACCACCGTTGTTGCTGCATCCGGGAGATGATTGTATATTCAGGGGCTATGATCCTCTCAGGTGCAGGATATATGGAAACCTCGATCTCATTCTGTCCAACAGATGTGCTTATCAACTGCTCATTTTGTTGGTATATATGACTGCTACTGATCACCAATCTTTTTTCTCCGTCTAGTTCAAAAAGATAACTTCGCAGTGCTTCCTCACGCGTTAACGTAACGATACGAATCACTTTCCCATCCATGGTGCTAACACTAAAGCCGTCATTTTTGCCAGCCACCGGATGAAGCACGTACTTTCCATCCTGTTCGCGGACTGTACCTGCTGTCAGTTGCACACTTGCTACAGAGGATGCATCAATTACATATTCTGGAGTCATGCCTTCATGAGCATAAAAGACAGCCGTAAGCTCCTCTTTTACCAGAAATTTAGTCAGAGGTTGAACCGTAGCACTTATGAGCTTTATCCCCCCAAGATTCAAATGAAAAGGCAGGATTACTGCTTTGCCAGAATTCAATTGCATGGTGCCCTCCTTATGAGGAAACATCGCATTTCCTTGAGAGGTTAGAAGCTCCAGTCGAATGTCACGCGCCGGCATATAAATATGATCCTGATAGTTACTCATAAAAAGAAACCCTGCTCCTGAACGCTGGCGGACCGACCAACGCAGATCCATCGTATTTTCTGGCACAATAGTCAACTGATCCTCAGAAATGACACACCCCATCGGTGCCAACTGCTCCCCATATGCATCCAGGAACATGGACAAACTTCGGATTCGATCATACGATTCTTCGATACGTCCAAACTCTCCAATAGGTGCTTGATAGTCGTACGTCACCTTCGGTAATCCACGTTCGTTCATGTAGGTTTTGTTACCAATGGGATTGGAACCTCCATGATACATGTAATAGCCCACCATATTGCTACCATTCGCCAGCTTGACAATAGTCATCGCCTCCACACTGTCTGCATCGACCACAGGGCGGGCATGATAACTAACCTGCATTCCGCCGGCAAGTTCGCAATAGGCCGCTGGGTAGTGTTTACTATCATAATCCACTTCTTCTGCCGGATTTAGATGCAAGTCACGAAACAGATACTCCCCGCTGGGTGGCTGATTAGGTATCCAAGGGGTATAAGCATATCCTGCGAGCATTGGTAACGTACCCTGCGCAGGAACTGCCGCTTTCCCCCAAGCAGTCGCCGTGTAAAACATCGGTTTCATGCCCGCGTTTTCCGCAATACGGCGAAGCCGCTCCATATGTTCTTTTCCGTCACGTCCCGAAGAGATATATCTATCCTGCGAATAACCCCACGAATCCATTGGCGCACCAGCATGCATATATTCATTCTCCAGCTGGATACCGATAATCGGGCCACCATCTTGATAAAAACAGCCTTCTATCTGACGTGTAATCTCCTGATACAACCGTTCAGCATAGAATAAATACCCCTCGTCATTAGAACGGACCTCAAATGCATAGTTGAACAGCCAATCCGGCAAACCGCCATTCCGAACTTCTCCGTGACAGAACGGACCAATCCGAAGAATTAACGCCAGCTCATGTTTACTACATAGATCCGCAAACTGCCGCAAATTCAAGTTTCCCGACCAGTTGAACACGTCCTCCTGCTCCTCATGGAAATTCCAAAAGATATAGGTTGCTACGATATGCACTCCCCCTGCTTTCATCTTCAACAATTCTTCCTCCCACTGAAGATAGACAAATCTGGAGAAATGAAATTCCCCGACGACCGGAATATGCGGTTTACCGTTATGCATCATATAAAAATTGGTGAAATCATAGGATTCTCCGCGCGTGTTGTAACCCCCGTAGCCTTCCATGTGGCCAGGTTGGATCAGTTTATCCTCGGCTTCCAATGTGAAGCGAATACAACGATGTGAACTAAACTTGTCATTTGGTTCGTTGATGTGCTTACACATATCGGCGTTTATCTTATCTTTCATTTTGGGAGATCAACTCTTTCTTCAATAGAATAGGCAGGATGTCACGATGTGAAAATCCAATTTAAATTCCTTTCGCCAACAGCAAAAATGCCTGCTGGTGATTTGCATTGTTTTCCAACACTTGCCGCAATTCCTGTGATGCTTCTTGCTTCTTACCCAGACCAAGGAGGCCTAATGCCCGCATATAATGGCAGTGCTCTTTATTTCGCTGATCCAGATCATCATCGAATACGAGGAAGTCTGGCAAAGATACGGCAAAATAATCGATCTGAACATGGTCAAACATATGTCGCTCGGCGTAATCAATCAGCTTATTAAATCGTCTGCTTGCTTCCTGGATATGATTAAGCTTCTGCCAGGCAAGTCCCTGATAAAATATAGATTCTGGTGGCTGGTCGTTATAAAACATCGCACTTGCTGGTTCATGCAAACCTGTGCAAGCTCTGCGGAAGCTCTCTTCAGCGGCAATAGTCTGCTGCATCTGTTCATATGCACAGCCTAGAGCATAGTAAAGTGCATTGTCTGCACTGCCTGCAAGCTTGCCTTCCCCCAGATTTTCAGGATACTTCTGAGCCCGAAGCAACAATTCTATAGCTTCTTCTGTATGCTTTTCCGTGAGTTTTTGCTTAGCAAGTTCCGTCAGAGCCGTCACATACTGACCCGTAACTTTACCTTCTCCGCCCTCCCATGGATGAAATGTTCTTGTTTGCAGTGCATTGTAAGCCTCCTGATGATGACTTAACATATTCAACAACGTAACCCACTCGATGTACAAGTCATCCCGTTGATGTACCAGCTCCATGTGAGCCTCAAACCGCTGCAATCGTTCTGCCGGAGGGCAACCCAGTTTCTTCTGTAATTGATCCAACTCGTAGAATACACGGGCATCCTGCGGCTCCAGCCGAAATGCTTCCTCCAGCGAAGTCAACGCTTGATCAGGCTGATTCATCTTGTTGTAATAAGCCAGACCTAGATTTCGGTGTACCGTAGGGAAGGCCGGGTTTATTTTACAAGACATCTCCCAGTGGTTTATCGCATCCTCGTAACGTTTGTGGTCGTAGAGCCAGTTACCCATATAATAATGTGCATGTGCATCCTCTGGGTCCGCTTCAAGCGCATCTTGAAGAATCATGCAATCGAACGGTGTATTCGGAAAACAATACTCCGTCTCTGCGGCACTCGCCTGTGCCTGACATTGAGATGCCTGATCCAGTTGATCCAACTGCCGATACAGATATGCCTGAGCATAACAAAGCATCGGGTATGGTCTGGTCAAATCGGATTCTATTATGGAAAGTACATTTCGTGCTTCCTCCCACATGCCACTCTCTGTATAATCTGCAGCCAAGTGCAAGTAATTGTGAACATCCCTGCTCATTATCCGCAAGAAATACTCCTTCGCCTGCTCCACAGACAATAACATCAGTTCATATGCCGTGCCATATTCCATCGGGTCTATATCCAGTGTTTCACGAGCAAACGCAATGGCTTGTGAGTTACACCCCGTTTTTCGAAGCAATGATGTCTTCAAGTGACGTGCTTTGAGATTTCTACTGTTTCGAATTAGCGCACATTCAATGTGTTCGAGTGCCTGTGCATACCGATCCTGAGCTACATCAATCTGGGCGAGAGTGAAATATCCGATATCCTGAAACTGTGCCGACCAAACGGATTTATATAATGCATCATAGGCCTCTTTCATCTTTCCTTGAAGCTTCAAACTCAAACCAAGCTGGTAATAAGCCTCACTATCATACGGATTGGTGTTTTTCCATGTGAGGGACTGAACGGCCTGTCTAAAATGAGTCTCTGCCTCCTGAAATAGGCATCTTCGTAAGAGTAAAGTCCCATATGCAACATTCAAGCGGATATCAGTCCGATCACGTTTCAGTCCTTCTAGATAATATAATTCCGGTTCATAGGTTGCATGACGATACTGCTCCAGATGAAGACCTGCGAGATAGAGCTGTTCGTTGGTCTGGATCTCTGAGGGAAGCAGTAGCGGCTTCGCAGGATCAGGCACTTCCTGAATGCGCGTCTGTTCTGGCTGATACGCCACAAGTACTCTTCCCTCCTTTGTACATACACTCAGTTTTAATTGATGCCATTCTTCCTCTTCATTCCATGGGAATGTACCTGTATAAGATTGCGTTGGCGAGATATCACATATGTCTTCAAAATAATTCCCTGCAGCGCCCTTTACTTGAATAGAGACTTTCTCATAATTAGCTGTCGCGTAAACCAGAATCTTGGCCGTTCCCGTCTGCTCATCCAGCGCCAGATTAACTGCTGCGTCAATCGTTGCATTTTTTACTACACCGATTTCTTTGTAAGGCATGAAATATTGAGTAAAAGACTTGCTTTCATATGGCTGTAGCCAACTAAAATCAGGCTGATTATCCGTAAAAATGCCTGTCATCAGTTCAATATACGGCCCATCTTCATCCGTCAATTGCCTGTCCCATGCTTTGCCGAAATCCCCATTACCCCAAGTCCATTGTTTCTTGCCTGGAGAGATATGATGATTGGCAACATGTAACAGCCCAGCCTGTAAACGATGATCATATCCACCTACAAAGTTATATTCGGACTTGTATGCCATGTAGGAAGTAGGCACCGGAATATTCTTGTACCGCGAAATATCCACCCCCTCCGAATAATCCATCTTATAATACGTTCCTGTAGCAATGGGAAATCGGGAAACATCACGTTTACCATGATCCAGTACGGCGTTTACATCTGGTGGAAACACAGATTGCGTATCATCGTTCACAGCGACCGCTGGATTAGCCCACCATAGAAACGTCTGGGGTTCACTTGTCCGATTGTATACTTGGGAATGAATCTCTAGGTAAGCTCTCCCGGGATACAAAGTAAAACCAGTCGTCACCTTGGTACCGTACATCCGATCGATCTCACCCACCCATACAGTAGCGCTTCCGTCCTTATTGCTACTATAAGTGCAATCTACTTTGCCAAATGTGTTTGGCCTATGGTGCTGTGGCCAGTTGAACTCAATGCCTCCTGATATCCAAGGCCCAGCAAGACCAACCAAAGCAGGTTTGATCACTCGGTTGTAATAAACGAAATCATACTGGTTTGTCAGATCCAGCGCACGATAGATACGGCCACCGAGTTCTGGCATGATCTCGATGCGGACATATTCGTTTTCAAGAATAATCAATCGATAAGATTGCAGTCTCGCCTCATTCTCGATTCGATCAATGACGGGATAGGGATATACCTTACCCGAACTGCCCTGATAGATTCGTTTTTCAAGAAACATTGGATTTTTATCGGGTTTACCTGTGCCATACGTTGGAATGTCTCTATTCTCTTCCCAGATCCGAACGGACGTCTCTGCACTAACCTGCTTCAATTCCAAATTCGCTCACTCCTTGCTTCGAGATAGGATGATCATACGCTTAGATAAGCAAGACTGACATTGACATTTAACGGTTATTGATGGACGATCTTCGGATCATGACTGGAATGCTGCATGGCAAAAAGAGTACCCGATCACCTCTGATTACAGTGACCTGATACTCTTTTTCTGTCGACATTAGGTTATGGGTTCAATTACTGAATACGCATTACACATATTCTATCTTTCTACCCCGTTTACTTGCGTCTGGCAAAGTCCACAAATGTGAACTTGTCCGGTCGATGCCGTGATTCCGTATACTGGAACTGACTAGTATCTTCTAGATACACCTGACTTCTCACGACAACAACATTGTGAAAACCGTCAAGATCAAGTAACTCACGATCCTCAGCCGTAGGCTCCTCCACCAAAATTTCTTTCTTGGCATAAGAAATCGATAGCCCAAGCTTTTGTTCAATATACTCATAGATGGAGTCATTACAAATTTCCTGGTTCAGCCCCGGAATTAAGCGCTGACTGATGTAGTCTTTATCCAGAATGACATGTTCTCCATCCACAATGCGAACACGATTGATCTGCCACACTTGTTCATTCAGACCAAAGCTGGTCTTTTGGCTGAGCGTCTGATCAATCCCTTGTTCCTCAAACAGCTTCACAACCGTTTGTGCGCGGTGTCCCATCTTTTGTGCGAGCTCCTTAAAGCTAACGAGACCTGACACGGGAAAATCAATTTTACGGATATCCAGTACAATGGAACCCTTACCTTGAATCTTCTGAATATAACCTTCTTCATATAGCATTTTCAGAGCTTTACGTATCGTTTCTCTGGATGTTTGATATCGTTCTGATAAATCCAGTTCTGATTGAAGCAGTGTGCCCGCTTCAATGTCTCCGTTCCGAATACGTCCAGCGATATCTTCGTATATTCGGATAAATTTATTATTCATTTTTCATCACCATAATTCATTACCTTTTTTGAAACCAATCATAACATTAAAACCAATTCAAAGGGAATCTGCGTCGCTGGCAATAACCTGCATCAGTTTATTCAAACGGAATATTAACGCGGCCGCTTCAGCTCTACTCAACGCTTGTAATGGGCGGAAACTGCCGTCCTCGTATCCGTTAATCATATAAATACCTGCTAACTCCGCGACCTCCTCCTTGGCCCAGTTGGAGACATCGACCTGGTCAGTGAATGTCTTATGTGAGGTGATCGGCTCGCTTCTAATCTGATGAACCACATTGGCTATAATTTTGGAGGCTTGCTCGCGAGTCACCAGAGCATGTGGAGCAAATTTTCCATTCCCCATACCTTGTACAACATCACGCTCGGCTGCTGTGTTGATCTCAGGTGCAAACCAATCCGTGTCATTCACATCCTGAAAAACATGTGATGGTTTCAATGAGATATCCAGCCTCATTAAACGCACAATAAGTGCTGTAAACTCTGCTCGAGTAATGGGGCGACGCGGTTCGTAACGCGTTGAGCTTACCCCTTGTATGATATTGTGCTCGGCAAGCCAAGTAATCTGGTCTTTATTAAACGTTTGGTCAATATCCAAAAAAGCAACTCGCCTACTTGTTATTCCTCCAGTCTGAGTATTCGTTGTATCCTTATCTTTTTCCTCATCCTTGTTCTTGGAATTTTCATCCTGATCTTTTGAATTAGTTGTATTGGTGTTATTTCCTGCACTTCCACCGTTCGATGAAACTACTGGAACCGAAATGGTTACTGCTGCTGCGCTTTTCTTCTCACTTGCCTCACCAGCCGTATTTTCCGTCCACGCTGAAATCTCGTAATGACGTTCTGCATCTAAGCCTTTCCAGACATATTCTCGCTCTTGACCGCGATAAATCTCCTGATCCTTATAAGCGATGACAACAATCTCATTTTGGGTTTCCAATCTCCACGTAAGCAGGATATGATCAGGCCCTTTTGCGGTGGCTGTAATCGATTCAAGCAACGAGGGTAACGTTTCAAATTCCCGCACCTTCATGCCTTCACCTTCACCGGCCTCATTATAAGGAATAATACTAAAATCATCATATTTTGCAGCACTAGTCAATCCGGAGATTTGAAGTGACGTTTCAGCTGTTGTTCCGACTACTTCTTTATTTTGATAAATCCGATAACCCTCTGCACCGGGTACAAGTTCCCAAACCAGCGTCGCACCAGATACGGAACGGTCCTGCACAATTGGCGGTAC
Organism: Paenibacillus sp. RRE4; assembly: GCF_031844205.1. Taxonomy (NCBI): domain Bacteria; kingdom Bacillati; phylum Bacillota; class Bacilli; order Caryophanales; family Paenibacillaceae; genus Paenibacillus; species Paenibacillus sp. RRE4. The sequence continues at coordinate 1,859,605 of NZ_JAUZUT010000001.1, read as the reverse complement.
ATTTAACCTACCAGGTAAAGTCACAGCTTGCAGCATAAATCCATCATCACTTGTGCCCGAAGCGTTGATCGCTCGAATCACATAGTTGTATCGTGTTCCGGGCTCAAGATCCGTATCTTCATACCTTGTCTCCTTGGCGTTAATACGGGCAATCTCCAGGCCATTCCGTTCAATTGAAAACTGCTCAGCACCAGCCGCTCGCGCTTCTTCCAATAGAAGATGTACCTGATCCTTGGTCGCTTCATAGACTACATTTATCGGGGAACCCGGCTTGGTTAAGAGGGAATAGCTTCTTTTGTCCGATGCAGTCTGCTCACCATTTACCGTGTATACCTCAAGCTGATATTGTTTGCCCGCCTCCAGTCCATCAACTACATATTCTTGATTCCGTCCCCGATATCGCTCCACACCATCCAATACAATCACAAACGTTTCGTTAGGATAGGAAAAGTCCCACTCCAGTTGGATATGATCAGATTCTGGAAAGACTCTCATATCGAGCGAATCAATGCGTGGCAATGTATAAAAAGGGGCAACCACAATTGCGGCGCCTTCTCCTGCCGAGTTGACCGGTATGACTTTAATTTTGTCGTTCACGTCCGCACTACTCATATTCGTTAACCTGAATTCTGTCATGTTCGCGTCATCTAATCTAGTGACTTCCTCATCATTAATGCGAACAATGTAGCCTTCCGCTCCCTGTACCTTAGGCCAGACCAGTACGGCATCTTCTTCCCCAATCTCTTGTGCACTCAACACTTCATCCACCGTTGCTGGCAAGGTTCTCACCTCAAGATAAAACCCGTTTTCACTCTCGCCCGCTGTATTAAATGTATGAATAGAATACGTATAGCGCTCTCCTGGTACGAGCCCACTGTCTTCAAACTGCTTCTGATCTGCCTGATTTGCAGCAATTCTCGCAATCTCGACACCATCCCGCCGAATGATAAATTGCTCCACACCTCGGACAAAACTATCCGATATATCCAGCTTGACTGCCCGATCTGTGAACTGATCTACACTGGCAGTCTGCGGCGATGCAGGCTTCGTTAACGTTTCGATCTGAACAGGTTTGGAGCGCTGTCCCTGCTCATTTACAGCCACAATTTCTAATCGATACACCGTGCCGTCCTCCATACTCACGAGATGTGCATAAGGCTCAGATACACTTGTGATCTCCCCTGTAGCCCGGTTTCGAATTTCATAGGCAACGGCCCCGGTGACCGCTTCCCAGCTTATGTCTTGTGAATAGGTTCGTGAAATCACTTCAATCGTGTCTGTTGTGAGCGGTAGCGTTTGTGTCATCGTTCTGATCGTTAGCGGTGCACCGGTACCACTTGCATTCACTGCACGGATAACGTAAGTGTACATTGTGCCCGGTTTCAAATGTTCTTCTACAAACTGAGTTTCGCTTGCTTCCATACGAGCCACTTCTCGCCCATTACGTTCAATGATATATTGATCAGCTCCACGTACACCCGTATGAGTAAAATCGAGTGAAAGCCCATTCTCGGTTACGTCACGTACATCCACCTTCTCCGGTTTAATAGGCAATGTCAGAAACGATACTTCTGTTGCTTCAGAACGGGAGGACTGCCTGTTGACCGCGAATAGTCTATAATGATGCCATCGCCCAGCTTCAAGCCCTGTAATTACGGCATCTGTATCCATGCCTCTGTATACTTCTTTATCCTCTTGCAATATGACATATTCAGAAGCTCCCGGAACGGCAGCCCATAACAAACGGGTGACATGTACATCTGGTTGCATCGTAATGTTCGTTGGACGACGAGGTTTGGACAATCGCACAAGCTCTGCTTGTGCACCAGCACCCGCTGCGTTTACCGCCTGCACCTGCAACGTGTATTCTTGGCCGGGTAACAATCCCTCCGCCCTATATTCGAGATCGGACGTTCTGCCTGTCTCTACACCATTAATCATAACGATATACATCTCTGCTGTAGGAACAGCTTGCCAGCGAATACCGATCCGCGTTTCTTCCGTTAAGCTGACCTGTAATCCTTCCGGCCTCCTTGGCAGCGTCAGAACAGTGCTCGTTACGCCCTCACTATACCCCGCAGCATTCCCTGCTTGCACTTCATACGTATACAGATTGCTACCTGACAGGTGGTTAACGGTAAGCTCTGTATCCGATATCTCGTACGTTTGCCCATCAATGGTCACACGGTATTTGTCTGCTCCAGCCACCGCTTCCCAACTCAACGTCGCTCCCTGTTCCGTAGCCCTTACAACGTGAAGTCCTATTGGACTTTCGGGAATAGTTAGTCCCGTTATTGAACTACTCATTCCATGTCCACCTCTGTTTACCGCCCGAACTTCCAGCTGGTACGCCGATCCCGGATTTAGATTCGTCAGTGTCCATGCATTCTTGTCAGCTGTAATCTGGCCCACTTTCTCTCCATTACTCCATACCTCATAAGCTTCTGCTCCACGAACGGCTTCCCAGTTCAGATGCAAACTTGAGTGCGAGGCATCCGTGACGTGTAAACCCGTCACCTGCGCAGGCAACGTTCTTAGCAATGGTAAACTCGCATAAGGACCTGAGCCTGTTTCATTTTCTGCAACAACGGTATAACGGTAATCTGTTCCACTTTCGAGTCCAGCATCCTTGAAGGAGAGTTCCCCTCCCTCGTAGATCGTATCTCCGTTACGTGCAAGTGCATAATACGTAGCCGATGTTACGGACTCCCACGTCATGGAGATATCATGCTCACGAATCTGCACTGCTGCGAACTCACCCGGAGCGGCAGGTAGACTCATAAATGCGGCTACACAACTTGCACCAGCACCGCTCGCATTCATAGGCGTAACAGATATCGTATGAACCATTCCAGGAGCAAGATTGCTAATGTAAGGAAGACTTTCCGGATCAGAGATGGTTTCTTCAAAAACGATTCTTCCTTTAGAATCCGTAGCCGTCACCCGATATGCTGTGGCTCCTTGTACGTGATCAAAGTCTACTTTAGCCAGACTTGGCTCTGCGTCCACTTTTTGTACGCGAACCTCAGTTGGAGATGGCGGTAAAGTTAAAACACTCATCATCGCCGGCTCACTTACACCCGTATGATTTCTTGCTCTCACTTCATACTCATAAACTCGCCCTCCGCTCAATGTGTCATTAACTAGACTATTGTTCGGATATTGCAGTGTCCAGGATTGCCCGGTCGTTCTATTTTTGATTTCATATTGGTAACCTGCAGTGTAAATTTCACCTGAGGGTAAATCAGCTGTTAATGTTACCGATGTTTCACCAACCGCACTCCACTGGACTTGAGTTGGTTGATTAGGCTTCCGTTGAATTCGATAAGGAGAAGATGTCACCTGAACGGTATTGCCTGCTCTGTCAGCGGCCTTGGCGTGGATATACCAAGTACCTTCAGACGATATGGATATGCTCTGCTGATCGGATTCAGCCTCCAGCCAGTCTCCTTGAGCTTCTGCCTGAGCTGTGATCTGATAGAAACGTTGTGTTCCATCTATGCCAGAATGGCTGTCTGCGAATTGTACGGTAGCGGTTATATTTTCATCTGTCCAAGCCGCTCCCTCAGGAGTAAAGCTAATATTTGGTAGAGTTTTATCCAGATACACCGTCCTGCTGACTTCTCTGCTCACATTACCGACTGCATCTTTGGCCCGAGCATAAATTACAGTTGCTCCATCTGTATTGACCGTACCTTTATTTCCGGTCGTATATGGCTCATTTTCCAATCGATATTCATATGTAATTTCTCTATCATCCACACTTCCAGCGATCGTAAACTGTACCCCTTCTTTACTCCAGCCGGATTGGCTCAACGAGATCTCCGGTTCTGTCGGAGCCGTCTTGTCGATCCGAGCCGTGGCTTGCGCCAACATACTTACATTGCCTACGCGGTCAAATGTACGAGCATAAACTACGGTTTCACCTTCATCTTTAATCGTGACCTCACCTAAATAATCTAACCAAGGCCCGTGCTCTGTTAACCGATACTGCGTTTTGCTTGTCCCGCTTCCTTCATCTGTCCCACTTGTAATGACAAAAGATACATCCTCTCTCGTCCAGTCGGCTTCGCTTAATTGGATCACAGGTTGTTCAGGTGCTGTTTTGTCAATTCGAGCAACGGTTGACGTCAATGCACTTACGTTCGAAGCTCGATCTATACTGCGTGCGTAAATTTCGGTTACGCCCTCATCTTTCAGAATGAACGGTGTTTTGTAATCGATCCATTGTGTATTCTCGCCAATTCTATATTGTGTTAAGGCGATACCACTTGCATCATCCGTACCTTCCGTCAAGGTAACGACAACCGATTCCTTCGTCCATTCCGCTGGATTCAAGGAAATCAACGGCGGGGTTGGAGCCGTCCGGTCAACTCGTGCAGTCACACGGCTTTCCTGACCCAAGTTCCCGAATGCATCCACACTCCGTACCGTGATTGTTGTACTTCCCTCATCGTTCATCGTCAATGGCCCGGTGTATTCTCTCCATTCACCAGTAAGGCCAATCTTCACTTCCGTCTTCTGTGTTCCACTCCATTGATCCGTCCCCGCTTCAACCGTGACAAGAACCTCTTCTTTTGTCCACGTTGAAGGGGTGAGGGTAATGGAAGGAGCAGAAGGTCCGGTTGTATCTTTCATAATCGGCCCTGCCAAGACAAAGGCTGTCTGAATACCTTCAGCATTCAAAGCTGCTACATGCAGTTCATAACGTCCATCCTCCAGTCCTGTTAAGGCTGTAGTCATCGAGGTAGAAGTTGTCGTTGATGATTGAAGCACTTGTCCATTCACATTGCGGATTTCCGTTTTGTATCTGGTACCGGCAGGATTACCGTTTGTAGTCCAGCCGGCTGTTACGTTATTTCCGATTTGTGAAGCAGCAACATCCGCGGGTGGATTCGCAAGTGTGTATTTGGAGGATGTAGCTGAGTAGCCCGTATAAGCACCGCTTGAATTTTTCGCGCGTACGGCAAACGAATAACTTGTATTGGGTGTTAGACCCGTCAGCTGTCTCGTGTTGGATGTGCCTGTATCGTAGGTCTGATTCGTTGTCATATTTTTCAGTTCATACGTTACAGAAGCATCATTTACTCTTTTATCCCAGTTCACCGTCAGATTATTATTATTCACCATGGTATAAGTCGGAGTTCCGGGTACGACAAAACTTCTGACCAAGAAGTTAACTGTTCCCGCGGAAGATACTCCGCCCTTATCGTCCATAACCCATACTTGCAAGTAATGAGATCCGTCCGGCAATGTATCAGGCAAGGTATAGCTGGTGTTAAAAGCCTGGTTCGAACCTGTTGCCGTTATTTGCGTCAGAACATTCTCAGGCCCGCCGTCAATGGACCACTTGACCGTTAACAGATCGCCTACGTCGTTATCCCGTGTTGTGCCTGAAATCTGCAACTGTTCCCCTTTGTAATACGTTTGACCTGATGCAGGTGCTGTTAATGTAAAAGAAGGCGGAACGTTTTGTGGCCCTATGCCTACTATGGTTGAAAATTTCCGTGATCCCTGATTAGCCGTAAATCTCGCGTCCCACCAGAACTGAGCTGCAGTATCACTCGCATTCACGATCTGTCCAGGTGTATAGGCTGATGGTGCCGATCCCCCTGTCAACTGGGCACTATCCGGGCTTTGATATTGTCCCATGAATACACGGTCAGCATTAACAACGTTGTATGTGTTAGCGTAAAAGGCAGTCACCTGTACGCCTCCGCTATAATTGCGCCACCCGTTCTGAATGACTTCAAAAGGAGAAGCATCGTTGCCGTTCACCATCGTATCCCAATAAAACGTCCCCCCGAGATTCAGCGCTGACCCGCTTCGATTTATCGCTTCCAGTTCCACCTTCATATATCCGCCTTGAGATGTCGCATTTACGATAGAGACTCGCAAAATATACTCTACATTGTCTTTTTGTCTGGACATCTCGATGACATTGTTGTTAATTCGATAATAATTCAGCGGCAATGATTTGAAATTGATTGCTGTGCCATGATGTTCAATAATCGTTGATACATTACCGGTGTCACCTCCGTAAAAAACGTTCGTACTTGGTAGTAATACGATTCGGTATTTTCCATCACTGTTCATCTCCACTTTCACTTTGGAGGATTGTACCGCCTTTAATGAGGATGTATCGGATACCACCCCAATATTCTCTACCGTTGCTGCCATTGCCGTGCCCGCTTGGCTCCATTCAGGTATTAATGACTGAGGCGACAATAATGCAAACGCTAGCATCACTTTAGACATTTGCTCCGCTTGCTTTTTCAACCGTTTTCTTGAGTTTTTCAATACCTTGCTCTCCTTTTTATGCACACAAAAAAAGGAGGCACCCCAACCAAGGAACAATGTCCTGAGTTGGGGTGCCTCCCCTAAAGTGTTATTTTTTATTGATTATAACGATTTGGAAATCGAATGTAAATACCTGGAATGGGGTCGTATATAAAAAGTTATTCTCTATCTAGTTTTACTTTCCATCTCTGATTTTCAGCAACGCCTCGTCCAATGTGCTGACAACAAGGTCACACCATTGATCGAATTCAGGGTCCTCCATCTGTAATTCCGGGTGCTCCAGAATATGCTCAATCGTGCTGCGAATGCCCTGGTCCGCCCTTGTTGTAGCTACAAATTCAGGAACTAGTCGTTTCAGTTTGCTGTTGTCAAAAACAACCGTGTTGGCCTTATCTCCAAGCAAACCACCCCTGAAATCCAAATCACTGCTAGCCGCCAAAAAATCCGATGGCACATGGACTGCATGCAACTTGACCCCGAGTACATCGGCAATGATTTCATGAATCTGGTTCCATGTGACAGACTCATCCGAGGTGATATGTACAGCCTCACCGATGGCGTGGATGTTGCCCATTAAGCCGATAAAACCTTTGGCAAAATCGGTGTTGTGTGTAATCGTCCATAACGAAGTGCCGTCACCGTGAATGATCACTGGTTTATTTTCAAGCATACGCTTCAGAACCTGCCAGCTTCCCTTCTCACCATGTACACCAAGCGGTACGGACTTATCCCCGTAGGTATGGCTTGGACGAACAATGGTCACGGGAAAACCTTCATCCCGATATAATTTCATCAGGTAGTCTTCACACGCAATTTTATTTCGGGAGTATTCCCAGAATGGATTGGATAATGGCGTTCCTTCGGTAATTCTGTAATCCGACAGCGGAGTCTGATAGGCCGATGCGGAGCTTATAAAAATGAACTGCTTGGTCTTGCCTTGAAACAAACGATAATCTCTCTCCAGCTGAGCGGGTACAAAAGCAATAAAGTCAGCAACGACATCAAATTGTAAATCGGCAATCAGATCGGCTACCCGTTTTTCGTCATTAATGTCGGCTTGAAGAACCTTGACTCCTGCAGGCAAATTGTCATTATGATTCCCGCGATTCATCAAATACAATTCACAACCTTGCTTCGCAAGCATGTCGGTAATAGCTGTACTTATAGTGCCTGTTCCTCCGATAAATAGCGCTTTCATTGCTGCACCTCCAGATCGATTATGTTCCCCGTTCATGATATCATGCAGGCGAAAAAGGAGCAAAGTCCGGTTGCCCGAACTCTGCTCCTCCTTTTGAAATTGATATAAAGAACTCTAACCTACATGTACTGTCCGGTTCAATTCGTTGACTCTTTAAATAACCTTAATCGTACCATAGATCATGTACATCCCGCAGTGAAGCTCGTATTCCCCTGGAGCGACGTTCTGATCAACCGTGTAGTAGTTATCTCCCTTTTGCATATAAAGATCCATGCCTAACTTCTCTGCAGCGACAGATTTGACGTGTGTCACGCTTCGGGTCAGGATGAAATTAATTTTCGTAGGCACTCCAGATTTCACCTCAATGACATTCGGCTCAAATCCATCGTTGCTCACGTTCACGTTAATGACCTCATATCCTTTCAAATCCTCCGGTGTCTCGATCTTTGCTGTTACTGAACCGCCTGATCCCGGGGATACGTCCTTACCCATGAAATATACAAAAAATCCACCGAGCAGAGCAACTACAGCCACGCCCAGAGTTAATAACGGCCACGCTTTTTTAAACCAGCTATTCATATACACACTCCTTATTCCGTTGTCCCATCTTCATTCGTAAGTGGATGGATGTACTCTACAAGCATACCCCATTATGCACTTAATGAAAATGACCCCTCTGGGCTATCCGGAATATACAGGTGTGCTCCGACTTCGCCGTGCCCTCATTTTATACAATTCCGGGAGAGCCACACCAATCAGTACGATAACGACACCAAACCACTGTAGAGCGCTGACATGCTCATGCAGTACGATGGAGGATAATAACACGGCAACCGGAAGTTCAACTGCCCCCAGAATCCCCGCCATATCTCCCCCAATATGAGGTACGCCGATGGCGAACAGCACTGGCGGGATAAAAGCTCCAAAGAATCCAAGTAACAATCCAAACACAAGCAGTTGACTCCAGATTAGACCGTTAAAGAGGAACGTCGGCGGGAATAAAATGCAAAGCAGAATCAATCCGCCTGTAACCATCCAAGCACTCCGAAATGCTGGGTGTGCAGAAGGAACTGCTTTACCGCTGAATAGTACAAACAAGGAGTAGCTCACTGCTGCCATTAATCCGAGCGCAATCCCGATCCCACTTACATTACGAATGCCCTGTTCCAGAAAACCTGCTGCCAGCAAGGTTCCACCAAACAAAATAAAGAGGGTTAGGAACGTGATTTTATCTGGACGCTGACGTTTGCTAATCGCCTGAATCAGCACACTGATCCATGTAAATTGGAAGAGCAGGATGATGGCAAGCGATGCCGGAATGTAACGTAACGATTGATAATACACGAGTCCGGTAATTACCGTTGGCGTTCCAGCCGCCATCAGCATCAAACGCTGTTTCCAAGTTAAACGTGTGAAGACGTTTGAAGGACTAGCCGATGTAACCTTTACTTGGCTAACAACCTGTGCTTTGCGTTTAGCTCTAAAACGCGTGTATAAAGCCAGCATCCACGACAAGATGAAACCGGTAATCAGCTGTGTTCCCACAACCTCACCAAGTTGATATCCCTGGCCATACGCCAGTACAACAATGGTGGACAGAATACCATAACTCATCGCGCCTGCAAGGACTGACAAATAATATTTCATGTGTAATTAACCTCCCGATGATTCAATAATGCGCCCCGTGTCCGGGTTCATGTAAGGTCACAACCACGTATTAAATGCAAAAAATCCTAACTCCGAGCAAGGAATATGTTGATTCCTTTGCTTCGTAGTTAGGAAGTATAGGCTTCCCGTAGAGACCCTCGCCCTGTGTACACTTTCGGCCTGCGAGGTTATACGAAATGAAGTATGCAATTTAAATATCGCTCATGTGTGACGACTTTTCATATATTACATGGGAGGTCAGGTGGTGTCAACCCATTTCTTTTTAATTTCAGATTTTAAAATTTAAGAACTTCAGACGCCCACTCCCATTTTTTCACTCCAACGTTTGATCTAACTTTCCCACTCCAGGGTCTTTTGCAATCCTGATTTCAACCCTTCGAGATCTAGCCCATCTACCGCAAAAGCTTCACGAATCAAGGGTGGTGCGATAAATTCGTCATATTTGCCAAGATAAGGCGCTTCATCCTCAGCAAGCAGTTCGGATGCATTCTGAGCCAATCGACATTCACTCATCATCTCGGCTAACAAGGTTCGTTCGTCCACTTTGCCCGAAACTACAAAATAGTATGGTTCCATCGGCACAACGGAGCGCAAAGCCAGCCTTTCAGACAAATTATGTTTCATCAAACGCTCTAGCGTACGAAACGATTTACTTCCCACCCAAGGTAATACATACATGGAGTCCCCGCCTGCCGGAATGACAACCTGCTTGAGCAATCCGCTTTCGCGAGCCAGACGACGCGCACGTTCCAACCGATTAACGGCTTGTGGAGACAGATATGGGTAGATCTCGGATTCGGACAGCACCTCACGCATTTTTTGAATGACCGCGGTATGGATATCCCCACCTGCACCGAGCCACAGTGTATCGACTTTGCCCTTCGCGGACTTCACATACACCGCCTTGTGTTTATGATCTACCTCCTCCACTTTCCACAGTTTTCCTGCGAGTGAAAAACAATAGCCTGGAGGCGGCACGGTCGTGATTGACCCGATCTCTTCCGAGCCGTTTAGCACTTTATGCTCTTCGTCGTCCTTGAACACCGCATAGAAGCGATAGTTGTTTACGATCTTTTCACCCGTGAGTCCGATAATCAGCGTCTGTTCCTCCGTCCATTGCAGATGATCCGTCGCGATCAGATAATTCAGAAACGTTTGATAGTGATCCGGTGTAATCTCTGCAAAAGGCGCCAGAGAGAGGATTGCTGCCGCAAGCTCTCTTGGCTCAGCCTCTCCCATACTTTTCAACATGCTCATCGTCTGGTGGTAGAGGACACCTATGGGCATTTTTCGTGCTTCCAGCGGTTCTACCCATTTTGTTTTAACATACAGCTCAATAACGGCAATGGCGCGCAGGAGTGTCCATGGCATACGGGCCGGCAACTGTGCTTCTTCATCCTCTTCCTCCGGGCATACAAAAAGCATCTCCGATGCCATGTCATCACGTCTGCCCGAGCGACCTAACCGCTGAACGAAACTCGAAGCACTATAAGGTGCCCCAAGCTGAACGACACGTTCCAATTCTCCCAGATCAATGCCAAGTTCCAGCGTAACCGTCGCTGCAGCAACAGCGGGACCTGCACCTGTCCGCAAAGCCGCTTCGGTTTCTTCTCTCAGCATGGCCGATATACTTCCATGATGAACATGGAACACATCCCGTTCTTCTCGGCGTGCTGCAACACGGCGCATCTCAAGAATCGTGACTTCCGCATCCGTGCGGCTGTTGGTGAAAATCAGAGCTTTTTTGCGATGAGTGCTCTCGTAAATAAAGTCGTAATAGGCTTTACGCGCATGATGAAGTTGCTCAGCCTGCTCTTCGTTCTGTGCATCCGGGAATGAAAAATGCTCCACCCGGAGCCGCAGCTTACGTCCGCCCGGGGAGGATACGACATCGACTCCTTGCCGTGTTCCTGCTGCAAGCCAGGCTGTCGCTGCTTCATAATCGCTAAGTGTAGCGGATAATCCAACTCTTCTAGGAGCACAGCCGGCCATACGTTCAATTCGGGCCAGCTGGCTTAACACCTGAATGCCCCGATCCGCTCCCATGAACGCATGCACTTCATCGATAATGATATAGCGCAGATCATGAAAAAGCGCAGGAATCGCATTCGGTCGATTCATCAACAGCCCTTCCAGCGATTCGGGCGTAATCTGCAACACACCGGACGGATTTTTCATCAGCTTGGTTTTCTCAGCCTGCGGCACATCCCCATGCCAATGCCAGACAGGAATATTCCCTTCCGTGAGCAAGTCTTTGAGTCGTTCGAACTGGTCGTTAATCAGTGCTTTTAAAGGGCCAATATACAGAATACCCACCGACTTGGAAGGCTGGTCATAAAGTTCAGTCAACGCGGGAAAAAAAGCGGCCTCCGTCTTACCGGAAGCCGTGCCTGCCGCAATCAGCATGTGGTGCGGAGTATGAAAACAAATGTTGCACGCTTCAATCTGCGCAGGACGTAGCGATTCCCATCTTTTTTTATAAATAAATTCCTGCACAAACGGAGCCAGTCTATAAAACGGATTTGGGTTCTCACTCATAGTTCGAACTCCGCAAGAAAATCATCCAGCTCATCGGATTCCTTCCGGGAACCCGTCGCTCCACGAACCGAATCATTGGAAAGCGCCGCACGCTCACCAAGTAACTGCTCGTAAGTCACATCAGGATTCTGATGCAGCGTATGCAGCACATCCATAAAGTCACGCACCACTTCTCGTGTTGTCAAAAGTTCATCCGCACCCAAACGATTCACAGCCATTTGCATAAAACCTACTAATTGTTCATCGCTCAAGCTAGCGGTATATGCAAAATGAAGGGCATGAATCTGGCGTAGCTTTTGTAGCAAAATCAAAATTTCTTCATGCGATAACATCGCGAGTTTGATAATGGGTCCGGTATAATTCGCATAAGCACTTGCGGCATAACGACCGTCAATAAGTCTGGAACGAAGCGCTTCATAGCTGTACAAACCACGGCGTTCATCCTCCACGAATTGAGGAGTTCCCCCCACAAAAATGCCCAGATGCTCGGCTTTCCCCTGCATCGTGTCATTAAACATCGTTAGCAACTTCTCGTAGTTGCTTTGACGCGAAACGCTGTTTGTAATTTTATACAGATTCACAGCTTCGTCGATAAAGAGCAACAGCCCTTTGTAACCGATACGTGCCGTAAATTCAGACCATAATTTGAAATAGTCATACCAGTTATCATCATCGATAATAACACCCACGGAGAGCTCTTTTTTGGCCTCCGTTTTGGTCGCAAATTCACCCCGAAGCCAGCGGAGTGCAGACTGTTTCAGGTCATCATCAGCAAGTTTGTAACCACTCCAGTAAGAGGCCAGCACTTTGGCAAAATCAAAACCGTGAACCAGGTTCTGCATTTCACCTGTTACCAAGTAAATCTGTTTTTCTACCTCCAGCGGTAACGCAGGATCATCTGGACGTATATTCAACTGGGTCATCGCTGTTTGCTGCAAGCCTGCAATCCATTTTTGCAAAATCGGCTCCAGTGCCCCGCCATCCGGGCGTGTTCGTGTGGACAATCGTGTCATCAGCTCACGATAAGTCGCCAGACCTTGCCCTTTCGTGCCGACAAGTCTGCGTTCCGGGGAAAGATCCGCGTCCGCAACCACAAATTCACGATCCATGGCATAGTTACGAATCATTTGCAAAAGAAAGCTTTTACCGCTGCCATAACGGCCAGTAATCAGTTTAAAAGCCGCACCGCCTTCAGCGATGTTCTCCAAATCTCGCAGGATCGCCTCTACTTCCGGCTTTCGCCCTACAGCAATTTGCTCCAGTCCAATCCGTGGCACGACACCTGCCGTTAATGAATTCACAAGTGCGGTGGTCAAACGTTTTGGAATCTTAGGCTGGTTTGGTTGATGTTCTATTCTCTGATGTTCATTCAATTGATGGTCAGTCATTTTCGATCACCTCTTCACATGTTCAAATATATCGATATAATCAGCAACGATTCGGTCACCATCCACTAGCAGATCTCCGACGGTTTCCATAGCGATATCGTTCATTTCATCTAGTAAAAGGGCTGGCATCGTTCCCGTTTCTTCGGCAAGACGCATCAGATCGCCATCCGGATGTTCACCAAGCAAAGCATGGATGGCTCTTATATGCCGGGTATCCAACCTCTCGGCAAATTCCCGCCACTCCTTTGGTACATGGGCTTCTGCCGATTCGTCCCATATAAGCACTTCATTCCACCGATCTGAACTCACCGATGGCTGAGCCGTGTGGTCTGAGATCGATAGTGACTTGTTTTGCTGTTCCTGGAAGAGCAACTCGTCCATTACGTGTCTTTCGTTCCCATCGGCGTTCTCCTCAAGGTCAGATTCAGCATCATCCAATTCGGAATGCGTATTATCTTCAATGCTCAGTGCCTTACGCACATATTCGCTATCCTTCTGCAAAGAAGCCAGTTTGGCCGTATCGATCTGAATGACTGGCGCAGTTACGGCCTCAGCTTGTTCCATGGCAAAAGCTCTTTCCAGATAACGCTCAATCACACTGGCAAGCTCAGGCTCCAGCGTTTTACCGCGCAGACGGCCCCGGAAACCTAACAGTTCACGCAGCTTATTTTCCGTACAGCGGTAAATCCGGGTTAACCTCTCCACAAATTCACGTTCCAATATGAGAGGAACATGAGTGAACGTAACAAATCTGCCGTAAACGGACTCGTCATACACCGCTTTATGAAACAGCGTGCGTTTCACCGTCTGCTCGGCTTTCGGTCCAAGCTCAGGCAACAGCCCTCTTTGTTGCGTCCGCTTCAAATATGAATCCATTAGAGCCATCACTTTGGGCACATATCGTTCCATCCATTCTTTGCCGCCATCCCGGTAAAAGGCATTTAAAGTAACATCATAGTCATAATACCATTTCAGCATATCCAGCGTTACCTCATCGACATTCTCCTGTAACACCTGTTCTAATTCCTTGTCCATCAATGGTGCTGGCAAATAACCATCCGAGATCTGCATCACTTCACGAAGCAATGTATGAAGATCATGAACCAGAACGTAATCGACCATCCACTCCTGCATATAAACATGAAGTTGAGGAAGCCTCTCTCGGTAATTCAACCATAATCGTTTTAACTGATGATAACCATCCTCTGGATGCAACCAGCCGATCCCGTTAATCAACTCGTAAATATGAACAAACAGATATGAGAGGTCGACATCCGGGTATCTTTCCTGGCGCACCTCCGTTCTCCAGTACAAATACCATTTCAGCTGTGCATCATTCATCACCCCATACGTCGGCCAGTAACTCATAAACGGAACAGGTGAACTTTCTTCTCCCGTAACTTCCGCAAGACGTCTAGCTTCCTCCACAAATCGCTTCTCCGAAGACAATACAGCTCCCTGCGACTTGTTTGGTTGGCGACTCTGCTTCTCAATAGATGAACGATCAGGTATACGAATCGAGGTTGTCTCTGTATCTTCACTTAGATCAATCTCCATGAATTCCAGCTGTTCCGAATGATCTCTCATGGAATTGAATCCACCTCTTTCACTGCAAAATACGAACACGTGTATCCATACGCATCATTATAACACTTGTGCCGCTTCTATGGGCGGGAAAATCATACTTTCTTCTCACGCAAAAAAAGAAGGCATCCCTGCCCTCTTCTCTATCATGTATTTCCTATCTATTTTACAACCAACTGAACCACTTTTTTTGATACACCGTGCGGCGGTTACCCGTTCGAATCAAATAACTCTCGTGCGGTTTTTGCCTTCGTCCTTGGCCTGAGACAAGGCTTGAGCAGCCATTTCAATTAGATCACCTGCGACGGTGTTCTCATCAGGAAGCAGAACCGCCCCGCCAACGCTGACTGTAACCACACCACTCTGACCCGTAAGCTCTCGCTGGATCTGCAGAGCGAGAACATGTTCCCTAATCTCTTCGGCAAGTTCGGATAAGTAAGCCGACGTTGTGTCTTTTAATTTCAGCATAAATGTCCCTCCGCGCTGACGGGAAATGAGGGCGTTGTGCTGTTCGCTAACCACCGTCAGCACCTCGCCAATCCATTGTAAACACAGGTCGCCGCCTTGCAAGCCATACGCAGTATTGTAAGAGCGGAAATCGTCGATATCAATGATCAACAGCCCCAGACTGCAGTTTTCCTGCAGGCAATCATTCCAATCCCCTTCAAGCTGTTGCTTGAATACCGTTTGGACCGGCATATCGGTTAACGGATCGGTGGTCAGGTAATTGTGAAGCTGCGTTGTGGTTTCATTGTATCCATCGTGTTCCTGTTGTGATGTTCTGCTGCGAAGCAGTAACATCACTGAAGGCTTACCGGCGTGAATGACGGAAGCCATTGTTATTTCTAGCAACAAGGCAGTACCCGAAGCTGTTGTAAAATACAACTGATTGTTCATCAAACTTGTGATGTCGAGCTGTAAATTTTCAAAGTCTTGCCGTAATATGTCTCGTGTATTGTCAGGCAAAAAATCGTTGAAACTCTTCCCGATCAGACAACCTGTACTTTCATATCCAAAAAGTTCAGCCGCCATCCTATTACAGTAAATAATACGCCCTTCGGTAAGTGTGAAAAAAGCAACGGCGGAGAAATCCATCAATTGTAAGTACCGTTGCTCGTTTCGCTTCAAGATACGGGCATTCTGAAAAGCGTGCTCCTCGGCTTGAGCCAGCTGATTTTCCGTCTGACGACGCACAATAGACTTTAGCAAAGGTAATATGCTCAGCTCTCTCGTTGTCCATGGATAGGAGGTCGATTGCACAACCTCCCTCCATTTTTCAAACGATTTGCGCGGAGACAAACGTACACCATCATCCGTCTTCAGCACGGCTTTCGCCGGATCACCAGCCCATTCGACCACCTGAACCACCTCGGGACGGAACCATAACATATAGTTATGATGACCTGGTGAGATGGCAACATAAATAACCCCCGAGGCTACATCTTGAAATCGCTTGGCTGTCTCGTATTCCAGACTCAGCTTCGACGTGTGATAGCTGTGATCCTCTGCCTGTCCAGCCAGCCATCCCGCCAGTTCACGAATTTGCCCATTCGTCGGCGTCTCGCCAAATAACAGCAGCTTGTCCTGGTAACAAACTGCAGCACCGGATGCATTCATTAATTGAAGAATGGTTTCCTGTTCTCCCTGCAGTTCTTCTACCACACGCGCCGGGCTTGTATTGCCAATAAAAATATTAACGATCCGCGCAGCGGCTTCACGGGACTTAATCTCTGCCTGGTAATCATCCAGCTGCTGACGCTGGAACAATTCATTGGAGAAAAAAGATCCCAGAAAGTTACACAGATTACGAACACGATGCGGGACGTATCTTGCAGAATAGTGATGACACGTAATAAGTCCCCAAAGTTGATTATCATGGATCAGCGAAATAGTCACGGTAGCACCCACGCCCATGTTTTGCAAATATTCAATATGAAGCGGAGATACACTCCGCAACACAGATAGACTTAAATTCAAGGGTTTGCCTGTAAGAGGCTGCAGTGTAGGTACGATTTCAACAGGGGTATAATCCACGTTGACGATAGTGCGTAGCCAGTTACGAAGATACAGTTCTCTTGCTTGCTTGGGAATATCCGAGGCCGGATAGTGATGCCCTAGAAAAGGTTCGAGTTCCGGTTCGCGTGCTTCCGCGATCACTTTACCGTTCCATTGCTCGTCAAATTCATAGATCATGACTCTGTCATATCCGAGCATTTCTTTGACCTGTTCAGCCGCAATTTGACTCGCCTCCACGCGGCTGTCCGTGCTTTTGATTCTTCCGAAGAAACGGGATATCCATTCAAAATCGTTGGATTCGATGTTTTCTTTTTCATAATAAGGCTCGATTTCAAGAATTAACAGATTTTCGCTCTCATGCAGGACAGAGGAAAAAACCTTCTCTTCCCCTGCCACATCTATAATCAAATCCGTATAATGCAAATCTGATGTTACAGCTGCGTTCGAGCGGTTGTTCAGGAGTTTGTTGACGTCTTCTTGAGAGATCAAGCTGCTTAAAGGCATGCCTAAAATATCCGAGTAATGGATGCCCAGATGATCCTGAGTATTTTGGCTGCACTGCACGATCGTTGCTATACCGCTGGGATCGATAGCCAGAAGCACGCCATGTGGCTGGATAAAGCCAGGAATATGAATAGGCTCCTTATCGCAGTTATTTAAGTCGATCGGATCATTCGTATATGTCCCTTGCGGGAGTAAGGTGCGGTTAAGCATGCTCATTTCTTGCCTCGACCTAGGTTCAGCCATGAACTTAAATATCCCCTCTCAGCGAATGTGTCATTTCTTTAAAACAGAACTTACGTCGGGTAGCTAATCGGGTTTTTCAGGCGTAATTTTTACGAATTGATCCACTGATCCAGTAGCCGGAATGTCTCGGAGGCTGTATGCAAAACGCTGTCTTCATCCTCGGATGTCTGAATGGATTGCTGTAATAATTGCATAAACTCGCTCCATCTGGTGCGGGTCTCCATGCCGTATGCGTAGAAATATTGCAGTCCACGGTCCGCTTCTATAGGCAAAAATTGCGATAAACGCTTGGTCATGATCTGACCGCCGTTCGTCGAACCCTCAATGACATAGAGATATCCGAACAGTCGTGCAGGCGTAGAAATGTCGGGTAAACCCTTGTCGTTACATTGTGGAATCTGCTTGATCTGCTCTTCGCTTAAGCCAAGATCACTCAGATCTTGCTCTAATAAACCAGCCTTGCCTCTTATCTCGATATCCAATCCTGTTTCTGCCCAAAAAGGAAGCCTAACCGCTTGACTCTCCAAAGGTTTCAGGAAACCGTAGAATTTCTCCAAATACGCTCTATATTGTTCAATCGTTATGGTTGAATCCATAATTGCCTTCGCATAGGGGTTCTGTTCAACTTGTCTATGATAATGTGATGTCTCACTCTTCAGGCGTTCCATAATATTAACAGCCGTCATGTCGTTGTCCCCTTTCGTATATTGATGTGAATCCAGGCTATGAATAGCGTAAAAATCCATTTGCGAATATAGTAAATTTTACCTGATTCAAAAAAGACTCTATGTAAGTATACTTTTTCTCGTACCAGAAAACTACATGAATTCGAGAGGCTTGTGAGCTGGTTTTTCACTTACGTTGTTAGGTTAACTGTGGAATGGATGGATGTCTGAAAATCGTTCATTTTCAGGGTAATGAAGTATCTTATGTATAGCTGGTTTTTAACTATGAAGATGATACACTAGCACTATATCCTTATTTTGGAGGAATGAAGCTAATGGAAATTAAAGATATGACAGTGCCAAAGGAACTCACGGTACAAGAAATTATACTCCACCTCACAGAGGGGATCACACTTCCGGAGAATACAGTGGATCAGCTAATCACGGGTGCACCGGATCAGTTCGTAACAGGAATTGCGGTTGCTTTTATGCCAACACAACAGGTCATCGAACAGGCTATTCAGGACGGAGCCAATTTGATTATTGCCCATGAATCCCCATTTTATAACCATCACAGTGCCACGGATTGGCTTGCGAACGACACGGTTTATACGGATAAAAGAACCCTGATCGATCAGGCATGCATTGCTCTTTTTCGTTGCCATGATATAATCCATCGCTTCGAGCCAGATGGCATTACGGATGGACTCATCCAGGAGCTTGGCTGGACTACATATCTGAGCGAGCGAACAGCAGAGTCGGATATGGTTACATTTCCAGAAGGAATGACCGTTCAGGAAATTGCTCGGCATTTAAAGCAACGTCTAGGCATTGACTATGTTCGCATTGCGGGCAATTCCGAAATCGTTTGCAGACGTGTTGCCGTTCTGGTTGGATTTCGTGGAAATGGCCCTGTCACGATACCTCTTCTTCAGAATGAACAAGTTGATCTGATTATCGCCGGAGAAGGATTTGAATGGGAAACGCCCGAGTATGTTCGAGATGCTGCGCGGCAAGGTAAATCCAAAGCACTCATCATGGTTGGACATGCCGAAAGTGAAGCCCCGGGAATGAGACTCTTGGCGAACAGATTGAATGAGTTTTTTCCAGAGATCAAAGTTACTTTTGTGAAGGAACAGCCTGTATTTAAAGTGTTTTAACGTTAGGCTAGTTAAAGAACATGTTTAACTACAGCTGACCTACCTTTTTACGTAACTTGTCTCATTTATGAACCTAACGAGCCTCAGTGACCCGATCTCCTCGATTTTTCCACATACCCAGCGTTTTGACCTCGTTTGGTGGAATAGCGCTCCTGCTGATCGTTAATCCACTCCTTCCTCCTTTCCTCTTTCCTTCCGTAGCTACTTCCTCCCTTGCTTTACTGGAATATGCTGAAGCTTTAGTGTACGCTAAATGCTGTAAATTTCAGACTCAGGACATTTGTCCTTGGCTGTTTGGAGATATTTATCATTTAATAGAAGTCGAAGTCATGCATTGAAGGAGTGTACGGAGAAAGATGAGAGGAATTATTTTTGCCCTGCTGGGCGGAGCTTGCATTACGTTGCAAGGGGTTGCTAACACCAGAATCAGCACAGACATAGGCACATGGCAGGCCGCCTCAATCACCCAGCTAACGGGATTTATACTCGCGGCGATCATCCTGATGTTTGTGCGGGATACCAATCTTCAGGGTATTAAACAGGTTAAACCGATGTATCTGGCTGGAGGCGCATTTGGTGCAGTTATTATTTTCAGTGAAGTCTCTGCGATTCAGCAAATTGGCGTCACTTTTACGATCTCGGCATTGTTGATTGCCCAATTGTTTCTAACTTTTTTGATCGACAGCAATGGATGGTTTGGCGTGCTTAAACAAAAAATGAAACTGCCGCAATTCCTAGGTATTGCTCTAATGATCGCCGGTGTCATCATCATGAAGCTGTAGTTTCATTACAATTAATGCAGAGGTGAGAACCGCATGGAAGAGATTCATCAATCCCAGCAAATTACGGACTATTTGAAACAGTATCAATTGGAGGCGGTTTTTCACGAACACCTGCGTCCTCATATGAGCCTATGTCAATTCGATAAATGTGAGCTGATCTGCCGCGAAGGCGAAGCTTCCGAATACTTATATGTCCTGGTAGAGGGGAAAATTAAAATTTTCACCACCTCTCCACAAGACAAAACACTCGTGCTCTGTTTCAAGACACCCCTTGAAGTGGTCGGAGACATCGAGTATGTGCGTGAAAGTAACATCGTTAACACCGTTCAGGCGGTGTCCCCTGTTGTGATGCTACGTATTCATTACCGCTGGCTTACTGAGCTTGCCAGTGATTACGCACCATTACTGCAATTTTTGCTAAAAATCATCTCACACAAGTTTTACATTGATTCGAACTTTTCGAACTTTAATCTGATGTATTCGGTGGATGTTCGCTTAGCCAGTTATCTGTTATCCATCTCAACGGATGAAGACGGAACCGTAATGCATGAGGAACTGGATGCTTTTAACCTGACGGACATCGCCAACCTGATCGGCACCAGCTATCGCCATTTGAATCGGGTGATTCAGAAGCTATGTGCTGACGGTTACATCCAACGGGATCAAGGATTAATCCGCATTAAAAATCGTGCAGGCCTTAGGCACATTGCGGGACACAACATTTATGAATAAGGAGTTAGGACACGCATGATCATTACAGGTATTTTACTTGCGCTACTGGCTGGTTCACTGGTCAGTCTGCAAACGATATTTAATAGTAAAGTCAATGAACGCACCGGTTCATGGTCGACCACAACGATGGTATTATTTACCGGATTTATTGCTTCTTTCGTAATTTCTCTCCTCGTTGAAGGCAAAAATACATTTAGCTTTCAGCATATGCAGTCGTGGTACTGGCTGAGTGGTGCGATTGGTGTAGGTGTCGTGTTCTGTCTCGTTCAAGGCATGAAGCTGCTCGGTCCAACTTATGCGATCTCCATCGTACTAACTTCTCAGTTAAGCTTCGCTTTACTATTTGATTCTATGGGTTGGCTTGGTCTGGAGAAAATTCCGTTCTCATGGAACCAACTTATTGGTGTACTTGTCATAGTAGGTGGCATCGTGCTCTTTAAATTTGGCGGACTGAAAAAAGAGACATCCGATTCATCGGATAAGCAAGCCCACACTTTGCCGAGTAAATCTTAACCATAAACACAAAGAGTGTCTCCCAATCGAAATGGATTGGATAGACACTCTTTTTAATTCAAACATTTTAGAGCATAATTAAATTTAGAACATACGTAAGTAAGTTAAGTAGATTACTCTGGAGTCACGATATTAATCAATCAAAAAATATCAGACTGAGTGAGTAATTAGCTCGCTTACACAAACTCCACGTTATGATATACCTGTTGCACATCTTCCAAGTCTTCGAGCGCGTCGATCAGCTTCTCGAACTGAACTTGGGCATCTGCAGGCAATTCAATGTGGTTTTGCGCCAGCATCGTCAGCTCGGCTACGGTGAAGTCGTTCACACCCGCAGCCTTGAATGCTTCTTGCACGGCGTGGAATTGGTCTGGCTCTGCGTATACGATAACCGCTTCATCTTCATCCACGATATCACGCACATCTACGTCTGCCTCCAACATGATTTCCAGCACTTCTTCCGCATTTTTACCTTCAACGCCGATGACTGCTGTAGGATCAAACATGTAAGCAACGGAACCACTCACACCCATGTTGCCCCCGTTTTTGTTAAACGCAGAACGCACTTCAGGTGCTGTCCGGTTGACGTTATTCGTGAGCGCATCCACGATAACCATTGCACCGTTTGGCCCGAAGCCTTCGTAACGCAACTCTTCATAGTTCTCATCGCCGCTGCCTTTTGCTTTTTCCATCGCACGGTCAATGATAGCTTTAGGTACGTTATACGTTTTGGCACGCTCCAGAACGACCTTCAGCGCACGGTTCGCTTCTGGGTCCGGTTCACCCTTTTTCGCCGCAACATAGATCTCAACGCCAAATTTCGCGTAGACCCGGCTTGTGTTTGCGTCTTTTGACGCTTTCTTTTCCTTAATATTATTCCACTTACGACCCATATCGTTTCCGCTCACTTTCAACATGTAATCTGCTTTCTACTTTGTCATTATATCGTGTTGCGCTTGGTTCAACAAGTTCATCTCATCAAACGATGCTACATCGAAGAAACAAAAAGCACTCCGTAAGGAATGCTTTTTGGGTAAACGTCAAGTTACGCGTGGAACTGTCTTCCGTCCAGCACTTCAGGGACATAACCCGCACGGATCACGAAGTCTCCGAAATGCTCGCCTTCATTGCGCTCTTTGGCATATTGATTAATCATCGGTGTCAGTGTGTCCAGAATCTCATTTTCACCGATATTTTCACGGTACAATTTGTTCAGACGATGACCTGTAAAACTACCACCGAGATAGAAATTGTACTTGCCTGGTGCCTTTCCGATAAAAGCAATCTCGGCCAGCATCGGTCTGGCGCACCCGTTCGGGCAGCCTGTCATACGAATGACAATCTCTTCATCCCTCAAACCCGCTTCATCCAGTACAGGCTCCAGTTTGTCGATCAAGGATGGCAGGTAACGCTCGGACTCAGCCATGGCAAGGCCACAGGTCGGGAGTGCGACACAAGCCATGGAACTTCTGCGAAGCGCTGAATAATGAGCTCCGTCGGTCAGATTGTATTGTTGCATCAATGCTTCAATCTTTTTCTTTTTCTGGCTGCTAATGTTACCGATAATCAGGTTTTGGTTCGCCGTCAGCCGGAAATCTCCGGTGTGTATTTTGGCAATTTCGCGCAAACCCGTCATAAGCGGATAACCGTCTACATCTTTTACCCGTCCATTCTGAATGAATAACGTGTAATGCCATTTGCCATTACTGCCTTTCACCCAGCCATAACGATCCCCATTATGGTCAAAATGATACGCACGTGCCGCTTCCAGACTCCAGCCCAGACGACTCGTTAACTCATCAACAAACCACTCCAGGCCATGGTCATCGATGGTATATTTGAAACGCGCATGTTTACGAACCGCACGATCCCCGTAATCACGCTGAATCATGACCGTTTTCTCTGCAACATCGATCATCTGCTCCGGCGTGCAGAAACCAATGACTTTGGATACCTGAGGATATGTCTTCGAATCTCCGTGAGACATGCCCATTCCTCCGCCAACAGACACGTTGAATCCTTGCAGTTTGCCGTTCTCTACAATGGCGATAAAACCGAGATCCTGTGAAAATACATCTACATCATTGGACGGCGGTACCGCGATACCAATTTTGAACTTACGCGGCAAGTATACCTTGCCATAGATCGGTTCTACCTCTTCGTCCGAATCCTGGGAATCAATGACTTTCTGCCCATCGAGCCACAGTTCATGATATGCACGAGTTCGAGGGTCCAGATGATTACTCACCTGACAAGCCCATTCATACACCTCAGCATGAATCTCAGACTGATTCGGATTCGGGTTGCACATCACGTTACGGTTAACGTCTCCACATGCAGCGAGTGTACTGAGCAAAGAGTCATTGACCTCACGAATCGTATTTTTGAGATCCCATTTCAACACCCCGTGTAGCTGAAACGATTGACGGGTTGTCAGACGGATCGTCTGATTCGCATATTTATGGGCAACACGATCCATCATCAGCCACTGCTCCGGCGTTACGATTCCCCCGGAAGCACGCACACGTAGCATGAACTGGTATGCGGGCTCCAGCTTGGATTTGTTGCGCTCGTTGCGCAGATCCCGGTCATCCTGCATATAGCTGCCATGATGTTTCATCAGACGGTTGTCATCTTCAGGAATCGCGCCAGTAATGCGATCAGCCAGTGTCTCCGTGAGACTTCCACGCAAGTAATTGCTCTTGATCTTTATATCTTCCACATCGCTGTTGGTACGTTGCGGATTAAGTAAGTTATTATAAGCCATGCCGCTTTCTCCTCTCGTTTCTGCGGAATATAACCTTTCGGCTTAGCCTTGGATTAATACACATCCCGCTGATAACGTTTCTCCTGTTGTAACCGTGTCATGTATTCCACAGCCTGCTCGGACGACAAGCCGCCTTCCTGCTGTAGAATCGTAATCAGCGCCGCGTGTACATCATGAGCCATTTTTTTCTCATCGCCGCAGATATACACACTTGCCCCTTCCTGAAGCCATTGGTACAATTCCTTGCTATGTTCCAGCATACGATGCTGTACGTATACTTTCTGTTCCGTATCACGAGAGAAGGCAACATCCATTTTCGTCAGAACGCCATCCTTGAGCCAGCGTTGCCACTCCGTTTGGTAAAGGAAGTCTGTAGCGAAGTGCTGGTCCCCGTAGAACAGCCATGTTTTTCCTTCCGCACCCGTCTCTTCCCTTTCGCCAAGGAAAGCTCGGAATGGAGCTACCCCTGTCCCAGGTCCAACCATAATGATCGGTGTTTCCGGATTTTCAGGTAATTTGAAGTTCGGATTATGCTGAATATACACCGGCAAGGTGTCACCTGCCTCGATTCGTTCAGCGAGATGCACCGAGCATACACCATAACGTTGTCTGCCACGCGCTTCGTATCGTACAGTCCGAACCGTCAGATGAACCTCATCGGGGTAGGACTTGGAGCTGCTCGCAATGGAGTACAGGCGTGCCGGAATTTTTCGAAGAACCGCTAGAAATTGAGCGGCTGGAATGCCCTTCAGTGCGTAGTCCTGAACTACATCAAGCAGATCGCAGCTATTCATGACGTTACGGAATTCGGAATCGTTGGCAAGCAATGCTGTTAATTCGTTTCCTGAACTCAATTTGGCGAGTTGTTCTGCCACCGGTTTGGTTACTGCTGTAATTTCGTAATGACGTAGCAGTGCTTCGTAGACCGATACCTGATCTCCATTTTTGTTCACCGTAACCTGTTCGTCTGCATTCCACCCCATAGCTGCAATTAATTCATCTACAAGGCGCGGATGGTTTTCCGGGAAAACCCCCAGGCTGTCGCCCGGCTCATAATCCAGATTGGAGCCTTCCAAAGATAGTTCAATATGACGTGTCTCACGATCTGATCCGCGGCCATTCAAGTTGAGATTTTCCAGCACCTCTGCCTTGAACGGGTTTGTGCGGTTAAATTCCGATTCTCCACCACTTACCGCGGCTGTGATCGCTTCACTCGTTACCGCACCCGCAGTAGCTGCTGTGCTGCTAAGCGCAGCAAGTACATCATTCATCCACGCTGCAGCTGGCTCATCAAAATCAACATCACAGTCTACACGTGGAACCAAAGCTGTGCCGCCCAGCTCCTGAAGCCGTTTATCAAACTCCTTACCCGTTTGACAGAAGAATTCATAAGAGGTATCTCCAAGCGCCAATACGGAATAACGAAGTCCGTCCAGCTTTGGAGCACGTTTGCTATTCAAGAACTCATGAAAAGGAATTGCATTATCCGGCGGTTCGCCTTCTCCGTGTGTGCTGACCACAATCAGAAGATTTTCAATTTTCTTCAGTCCGTTCGGCTTGAAATCTCCCATGGATGACAAGGTCACTTGCAATCCTTGCTCTTCCAGTTTTTTTCCTAGTTTTTTAGACAGCCCGATTGAATTTCCTGTCTGGGAACCATATAATACCGTAACTTCTCGGGAAACGGCCGGAGCGCTGACTGGCGCTGCTACCGGATTTTGTCCAACTTGCCCGATCAGACCTGCCTGTGGTGTTGCCACACCTGCTTGAAACGCTGCAATATACCCACCAAGCCAGAGTCTTTGTCCGTCCGTTAATGTAGGAATAAGTCGATTGAGCAATTCTACCTGCTCTTGATTAAAAGGACTATTTGTCACTTGAAGTTCCACCATCTGCCACCTCACGCATTACTTCGATTTTAATTCCTACTAAAATGATCATATTAATTTCTTCTCTCTAGAACCTAACACACCGGGGGATGAGGGTCAATTTCAATGATTTTATACCATTTATCAGTTTCACTGATAAAGGAACAAAACGTGCGAATCGCCTGTTTGCAAATACATCAACAACCATCGACAATGATCAGCAAAAAAAGCTTGCTTTGACCTGACTTCAGGTCAAAACAAGCTTCTTTTCTATTTTACAAGTTACAGTGATTCATCACTTTTTCCAGACCAGCTTGCTCATCATGGCATAGATCAGCGCAGCAGATTCGGCTCGGTTGGCTTCAGCCCCGGGTTTTACTTCACCGTTGTAACCACCTACGATGCCGAGTTTCACAAGCGCAGCTACACTTTCTCTTGCATACGAGTTGATCTGGCCTGCATCCCGGAAACGAGCAAGATCCGTTGCGGAAGAATTCAGTGCTTCATCATCAATGAGTCCACCCGCGACGAGCGCCCTTACAGTTAAGGTCATCATCTCCTGACGAGTAATAGTGGACTCTGGCTTGAAACGTCCATCTCCAGCCCCATCCGTAATTCCGAGTGATCGCGCTATGTTAACAGCCTTATAATAAGAAGATTGTTCATTCACATCCGTGAATGGATCAGTAGAACTCCCGTTTAGGCCGAGCGAAGCTACAAGCCACTGTACGTATTGCCCGCGTGTCATCTCCTGTTTGGGATGTAGTTGTCTGGTGTCCTCACTACCCGTTGCATCCACCACGCCCCGAACTGCGAGTGCCTCCATTGCTTTTTGTGCCCATGGCACTCCGGCCAGATCCGAAAAGTTCTCATCCATAGATAAGGCAGCATAAGCACCAGTCAAGGATAAAGATTTTGCAGAAAATATAATCTCGCCGCGTTGCGGATCGTAAAAACTCTGTGGCAACGGTGTAATTTCCCCGCTTGGTCCAATGAGTACAGCAACCACTTTATCAGCCACGGTATCTTTCGACGAGGTATATGGTAAATCAATTGAAACCTCTCTGTCAGGCATGAAGTTCTGATGATTAAGGCTAAATTCGATTAGCACACCATGTCCTGCTCCCAAACGATCCGTTATCCCTTGTGGAAGTGGTGTGCGGGTTAATCGTATCGCCGCTGTCCCCTCTTTAGCTCCCTCTCTCGCCAGAAAATCAGCAGGTAACTCAACCGTTGCAAATGCTGACACGATACGGAAAATATCTGATTTCTTCTGCTCCAGCAGGGATGAAACTGGCAGGGTCAGCTCATAAGCAGCCGCTTCTGGAACAGACTTTAAGCGAAATTCTACCAGACGTTGTCCTGTACCAGTAAGAGGTGCGGCTTTGACCGCAGCTTCAATCACCGAAGCATCTACTTTAGACTGTACATTACCTTCAGAAGCCGAAGAGACCTGTAGTTCAAGAACAGCCCGGTCCTTTTCTGTGACAGGTTGAGTTGACGACTGCGATTGCCCTGTCCCTGAGGTGCCATTACTGTTGCCTATCTGACCACCGTTACTGCTTGATGAACCATTTCCGTTATTACCGCCTGAGCTATTTCCCGATCCTCCGCCAGAATTCCCTCCCGAATCATTGCCGCCTGGAGATTTTGTACGTGCAGGCACTTTAATGATCAAAGGCGTCGTTATCGCCCTGCTCCCATCGGAGGTTCGTGTGATGGCAAGTTCAATCCAGACCGTCGTCTCACTCGCTGGTAAAATAATGCTTCCGTCCAGTTGGACTACAGACGGAGCTGTACTTGAATGAACGGATGCCGTAAAACCTTGAGGCAACACCGGTAGTTTAATTTTTGCAGAAGCTGTCGTTGGCTGTTCGAGTGTTGTAATACCTGAAGCCACGTCAGCAGCCGTCTGGCGAGTTGTTGTGACTTGATAAGGATCAGACAATCCTTTGATGGATTGGCTTGCATCGTCCAATGCCTCGACCTTGTAATAGTAGACCGTATCTTCACGCAGCCCAGAATCCGTATACTCTGGAAGCGCGCCGGAATAAACGATCTCGTAAATTCCTTGTTCTTGATTCGAACGATACAGCTTATAGGTAGCCGCACCGGGTAATGTATCCCAGCCAAGTGTTACACTTGAAGCCGTGGCGGAGACAGAGTGCAGACCCCCGCTACCGTAACCAGGGGACGATATATCAGGTTTTACAATCATGATCCAGCTGATCAGCGGGTCCTGGGATGCAGTATTACGCACCGTGATATCCAGTTTACCGTCAGACACCTCGGCGCCCTTCTGAGCCCGAACACTTGCAGGGATATACGTAATCGCCCCGGTGTTTGTACCGTTAATAATAAAATCCGCACGACGAGAAGTATTCGTCCAAGGGTCATTAAATCCTGCATACACATCATATTCACCATTTGGCACATCAAAACGATACGTCAAATCTTTGCCTTTCGGAGAATTGCTGATATTGCCACCATTCAGGTAACGTACGGTTGAGAATATATCACCGCCGTTCGAACCGGAAGGCAGCGCATCGGCACTAACATATCCCCAGGATTGACCATTAGCCGGAGCATACATCTGATCTACAATTCCCGGATGCATAAGCGTATCTTTCATATAACTGCTCATCAGCTTGTAATCTGCCGTATCATAACCACCGCTGTTCACAAAGTATAGTGTATTCTCGGGAATGACAAACACACGAACTGCCTGCGTTTTGTTGTTATACTCAGGTGTCGTGATCTGTAGTGTGAGCGGTCCCGGCTTGGCAAAATCCTCCGCTGTCATCGCGCGATGATTAATCGTCCATACGGCTGGCGTTGACACGAGATTATTTCCATCACGCACCTTTACCGTGGAAGGAAGCACCGGAACTTCGCCAAGCTTCACCGCTTCAGGCAGTTTATCAGCGATATCTACCTTACCCATGGAATTCAACAGATCAGGTGTCCAGCTGTTATACCACTTGATCGCAATGTCTGACCCTATACCGAATTCGATTGGCAAAAACACGTACTTGGCTGCATCGTTGGCAAAATTGCCT
Organism: Paenibacillus sp. RRE4; assembly: GCF_031844205.1. Classification (NCBI taxonomy): domain Bacteria; kingdom Bacillati; phylum Bacillota; class Bacilli; order Caryophanales; family Paenibacillaceae; genus Paenibacillus; species Paenibacillus sp. RRE4. The sequence goes on along the minus strand of NZ_JAUZUT010000001.1, from coordinate 1,830,620 downwards.
CCGTTCCACGTATCTCCTACATAAATGAACTTGCCCTTTTCCGGATCAACCGGGATGACCGAAGTCGCCTGTGTACCAAATGCCTTCCCGGGATCAGGATCACTCGGCAACGTGCGGACAAACGGATTTGCCATCGCCGACCAAGGTCCGAAGATATGATCCGCGACCGTAACTTTGTTCTCATTAGGAGCCCAGCCTGTTGCACCCGATGTTATAATATAGTATTTACCCTGATACTTGAACATGGCCGGTGCTTCTCGCTGTCCGCCCGGGAATACCCGGACATAGTCTACGCCGTATTCCGCCTGATACACGCTATCGCGAACAGGATTGCCCTTATCATCCTTAAGGCCTTGCTTATGCCACCCTGTGACGTCACTGTAATCCTCGGTGAGCTTGGAAATGTATAACGTCAGATTTTCTTCGCTGGAGTATATCAGGTAACCCGTGCCGTCATCATCCTTAAATAGCGTCATGTCACGGGCCATACCTCTGTCACTTGGGAAATAGTCCTTCTCGCCTTCAGGGGCCATGTCCATACGATAACTTTTCTGATATATAAAAGGTCCAGCAGGTGAGTCACTGATTGCATAACCGGCCTTCGCTTTACCGTAATTCGCATTATTGTTGTAAGGGTCCTTGTCTCCATCCATATGGGCCCACATGACATATTTTTTCGTTTTCTCATTGTAAATGACCTTTGGCCGTTCGATAATCCGTCCTTTGCGAATATCGGCCCAGATGTCCACACGATCCTCGCGACCTGCATAGAGTTCCTTGATTAACGGGTTCGTGTCAAAATCGTCCATCGATTGAAGCATCGTCAATGCCATGCCTTCGTCTGTCCAGTTCATCAGGTCTTTGGAAGAATAGGCTCGCACACCCGCGGCAGGCCACCCCCCCGTATGATATTCGCCATACCAGTAATATTTTTCTGTTTTTTCATCGTAAAAGAAACCTGCGCCATGGGCATCAATCGGTTTGCCGTTTTGATCCGGCCACATTTGTCCTGGCGTAATACTTGTGCGCACCGTGGATACACCAAGCGGTGCGGATACAGGAGTGTCCATTCCCTCCACTTTGGCCTTAATCGTATAAAAGTATCCCGTACCCATCGTCAAACCTGTGTCATCAAACGAAGTCGCACTCCCTGTATAGATTTGCTGATACGCCCCCGAAACACTGGTCGCCTTCGACACGGTGTAAGAGACTTCTGATCCCGGCAGTGCATCCCACCCTAAAGAAACGGATGTATCCGTTGTAGCAGTAACAGCAAATCCTGAAGGAGAATCTACCGTGTACGTCTGCGCTTCCGCTGTACTAAATGCCGATTCACCCGCAGCATTGTACGCCGTCACCCGATAACTGTAGTTCTTTCCAGGCTCAAGTGCCTGATCTGTAAAAGACAACAGGGTGCCGTCATATACCTGTACATAATCTTCCGTTCCTTGTTCGGCGCGAACGACACGATAACCATTCGCTTTACTGACTGTATTCCAGCTCAATTTGACACTTGTCGATGACAGCGCTGTTGCCTTCAGATCTCCCGGTGCCTGTGGTGCCTCGGCAGCCGTTTTGGCTTCAAGCGGGACAGACCACTGTGACTCGGTTAATGCCCCGTAGTCAAATGCAAGTCTGTAATAATAGGCTGTATCCGAGCTTAGTCCTTCATCCACATAACTTGTTGATGACGTCTGACTTACATAGGAGTAGTTGCCTTCCTGCGTGTTCGAGCGATAAAGACGGTAACCTGTCGCCCCTTCAATCTCCGGCCAATGCAATGAAATTGAAGATGCCGTCTCTCCATCCTTTGCAAGCACAGCTTCATTCACTCGAGGCGGCTCCGCAATCATCACATCATCAATATGTACGGTCTGCCACTTGTTCCGAATGCCTACTGTACCGGTCGGAATGGCTGTGTCGTTCAGATCAAAAACCATTTGATCCATCCCGTTTTGGACAATGTAACCGCGGATGGAGGTGCCTGAGACCACCACTTTAAGCGTATACCATGTATTTTTGCTGAACGTATAGTCCACCGATTTCAGCGTGGTATCCGCGCCATTTACTCTTTTGCTGAAAACGAGTTTGTTGCCGGGCACCTGCATTTGGAAATAGTAGTAGTTGCTCTTGTCTTGAAACCGCGGTAAAATGCCGGGAAATCCCTCACCCGCTCCTGTATAAAAACGCATCGACACTGTCTTGTCCGGTGTGGGCTCACCCGTTGTGATAAAACCTTCATCGGTACCATTTTGAAAAAGAACCTGGTTGGATGCGTCCGCCGGATCTGATGTCACTTGCCACTGGCCTGAGATCACATGCCATTCAAGTGAAACGGTATAGTCTCCATCGGAAAAATCGTCTTGAATTAACAATCCGGGAATGAGAGCTCCATCTGCAAGAACCTTGTTCGGGTACATTAACGGTCCGGAAGTCAACATCAGTGCAGCGGATAATAGAATTGCAACCGGTTTTCTCAGTTTATCCAATCTCGATTCGCTCCTTTGCGCCTGAAAATATAAGCAGGTTCCTTACATATTCAGCGTAGTGGTTTAACACGCCCTAGTACACATGAACCAGTCAATCGGGCCTCAGACCATGCTTTCTCCGCTAATCACACCTCCCCATTCAATGAAACCGGTTTCATTCAAGAGCAAAAAAGCCCCGTTTACTCAGGCAGGTGCAATCACGCACGTTACGGAGAACAGAGAACCGTTTTTTTTCTTGCCCATGTCGTAAACAGGTTTCTTCAAACAAAATGTAACCGCTTTCTAAAATTAGAATATCGTTTGCTTATAAGGCTGTCAACCATTCTTTTGTCCTATTTCATCCTCCGTCCAATATGACAAAAAACGCGTATTCCACATGCTCTATGCAAGTGAAATACGCGCCTTTTAGAATACTTTGGTCGTCCAGGATTCACAGTTCCATGTGTCTGTCACAACGTCACGGTAAAATTCAGGTTCGTGTGAAATCAGCAAAATGCTGCCTTTGTACGCTTGAAGCGCACGTTTTAACTCATCCTTCGCATCCACGTCCAAGTGGTTCGTCGGCTCGTCAAGCACAAGCAGGTTCGTCTCATTGTTGATCAGCTTGCAAAGACGCACTTTCGCTTTCTCTCCACCGCTGAGGACCGCGACCTTACTCTCGATGTGTTTGGTTGTAAGTCCACATTTGGCAAGTGCGGCACGTACTTCAAACTGGGTGTAGGAAGGGAACTCCTGCCAGATCTCTTCAATACACGTATTGTAGTTGGCATCCTTCATCTCTTGCTGGAAGTATCCAATCTCCAGGTTCTCGCCACGTTGGACATTGCCTTCCAAAGGCTGAATCTCCCCTAAAATGCTACGCATCAGCGTTGTTTTACCGATACCGTTCGCACCGACAAGAGCAATTTTCTGACCGCGCTCCATACGCAGATCAAGCGGTCTGGACAGCGGTTCGTTATAACCAATAACCAGGCCTTTCGTTTCAAAAATAAGCTTGCCTGACGTTCTCGCATCGCGGAAGTTGAACTGTGGCTTCGGTTTCTCCTTGGCCATCTCGATGACATCCATCTTATCGAGTTTCTTCTGTCTGGACATCGCCATATTCCGAGTGGCAACGCTGGCTTTGTTACGCGCTACGAAGTCTTTCAGGTCTGCAATCTCTTGCTGCTGACGCTTGTACGCCGACTCCAGCTGTTGTTTCTTCATTTCGTAGACTTCCTGGAAGTGGTTGTAATCGCCCACATAACGTGTCAGGTCTTGATTTTCCATGTGGTAAATGAGGTTGATTACGCTGTTCAAGAACGGAATATCATGCGAGATGAGAATAAATGCATTCTCATATTCCTGCAGATATCGTTTCAGCCATTCAATATGCTGTTCATCCAGATAGTTTGTCGGCTCGTCGAGGAGCAGAATATCCGGTTTTTCCAGCAAGAGTTTGGCGAGCAATACTTTGGTCCGTTGTCCACCGCTCAAGTCATTAACGTCCTTGTCCAGACCAATGTCGGTCAAGCCCAGACCACGCGCGGTTTCGTCGACTTTGGCATCGATCATGTAAAAGTCCTGGTTCGTCAGCGTATCCTGAATGGTACCTACGTCCTCAAGCAACTGCTCCAGTTCCTCCGGCGTAACGTCGCCCATCTTGCCGTACATGTCATTCATTTCCTGTTCCATGTCAAACAGGTATTGGAATGCGCCGCGTAGCACATCGCGAATCGATTGTCCTTTGCTGAGTACCGCATGCTGGTCGAGATAACCTACACGCATACGTTTGGACCATTCCACTTTACCTTCGTCTGGCTGTAGCTTACCTGTAATAATATTCATGAAGGTCGATTTACCTTCTCCATTCGCCCCGATCAGACCAATGTGCTCGCCCTTAAGCAAGCGGAATGAAACGTTGTTAAAGATAGCACGGTCACCAAAACCGTGACTTAATTTTTCTACATTTAATATGCTCATTCATGACACCTTTTCTATATAGACTTAATTCTTTGTATATTATAAGCGTTATCTGCCGAACAACTCAACGCCCTATTTAAAAAATGTGATGTTCCATTTGCCTTATCCCGGCGTATGCGGTAAAATTTTGCCTTAAACGAATTACAACTATTATATAGAACGGAGCTCTCAGCGAGAGCATCAGGTGAATGTCATGATTGAAGTAAAACAGTCCAAGCTGGGTGACGGCGGTGAGTTTAACCGCGGGGTATTTGCTACAGTGGATATTGCAAAAGGTCAACTAATTCATCAGGCACCCGTTGTGCCTTATCCGAATGAAGATCACGAGCATATCGAAAAAACGATTCTGGAGGATTACGTCTTCGAATACGGCGCCAATCATACCGCGATCCTGTTAGGATACGGTAGTTTGATTAATCATTCCTACGAGCCTAATGCCACGTATGATATCAACTTCGAAAATCACACCTTTGATTTCTATGCTTATAAAGACATCAAAGCTGGCGAAGAAATCCTCATTAACTATAACGGCGAAGAAGATAATATGGACCCGCTGTGGTTCCTGGACGATTACGAAGAACGTATGCGTGAGATACAAGATAAGGAAGAACAAGAGGCCGAACCTACTCAGGAATCCGAAAAAAATAATGCGTAGTTCTGCTCTCTATTCCCGGTAATATGATTGATTAGACCCTGGTGTAGAATGAATCATGCCCTCTCACTATTAAGCTTGAGTATTCATAGTAAGAAGCAAGGAAGCAAGTTTCTCTATTGGAAACTTGCTTCCTTGCTTCTTTATGTCGATTTGTTAGGCCATGGATTGCATGTTCCTTGTGTCAACTTATCCTTTACGCATAGTATACCTTTACAATAATGTTCATGCACCATTCCCTGTTTAATCATTAATCGGTGGATCGGTATGCAAATCTTCGTCTGGTGCGGTATAGGTCCATCTTGTAAAAGCAACCTCAAAGCCTGCCCGTTTAGGCGAGCAAAGGAACGGTCCTGCCTGCTTATCGGTTGGATAAGCAAATCTCGCCACCCGGATCGTACGCCACGGATGCTCATCTGTACGTGCACGAATGACAACGGATTCCTGGTGATACGACGCACGAATGGTAACGATTCGTCCTCCCCACTCCGGTACAGGTGAGAGTGACCAATCTGAAAATTGATCTGTGACAACAGCGCCCACATGCACAATACCATCATTGACTTCAACCCCGGCTTTAATCCACTGATGCTCTCCATGCCACAGCATTAATCCTGCCTGATCATATAATTCTGTAAAAGAATTTAGATCAAACGAAACTTCAACAGCTTGTTCCCCATCCCACGGCGCGAGCAAGGCATGGCCATTTCGGTGACAGAAACCATAGAACGTCTCTTCCCAGAAATCACTGCCTTCCTGAGCCTGTACAATCAACCGTTTTCCATCATGTTGGGTATGAACAGGCTCGGTTGTCCAGCTTCCTCGTTCAAGGTTTGTAAAGTTGACGGACATCTTCATTCTCATCCTCTCTGCCGTTCCTTGCAAAAGCGAATCTTGCAACCCCCATATATTCACTACTCCTATGTGCGAAGAATATAGCAGTTGCAAGTTCTACTCACTTTTGCAATAACATATTTTTCAAAGTTTCGTCTATACGTTTACAAATTCGACATCCCCTGTACATTTACCTTGTAAACTACCTTGTGTGCTTCACTGATGTTCTTATCCGCATCTGTTTTGAAAACAAGCACACGATGGATCGTGGATGATTACCCGTTATGCGCAAAACGGTATCCGTTACCTGATCTTCTCTCCCTTCCTCTCTAATATGAGTATCCAAACCTGCAAGCATTATCGCATAATCCTCAGGCATCCCTGCTTGAATCATCTGGTTTCTTAAAGTCTCCTCCGATAATGGTTCATGCTGGATCGGCTGATTTAATATTTCACTGGCTTTCTGCGCTACCTCTGCATAAGATAACGATTCCGGTCCCGTTATGATGTGCTCTGTATTATGGGGTACGGCATCGGTTAGGGCATGGAAGGCAACAGTTGCTATATTGTCCGCACTTACAAAACCAATTCTCCCCTCACCCGTTGCACTGTATATTTTGCGAAATTGAGCAATCGTCTGTCGATGAGGACCCTCCGTGAAATTTTCCATAAAATAAGAAGGCCTTAACACGGCCCACTCTGGCGCAAGCTTTTTCAAGGCTCGATGCACTTTGCCAAAAACAGGCCCTTCTTCATCGACAGATGCACTTCCCAGCAACACAAAACGCTTTACTCCACTCCATATCGCTTCCTGAATGAAAGGAACCATCACTTTCTCCGGATGTATATCCATCTGTGGAACAACAAGATAAATTTGATTAACACCTTTTAGTGCTGGGCCATATGTCGCAGGATCATACCAGTCAAAGTAGACATGATTCCCACTAAAATCTCCTGAAGACGAACGCTTTCTTCCAGCCAAACGCACCGGATAACCTTTTTTCTGCAATTGTGCGGCAACTCGGCTTCCTGTCTTGCCACTCGCTCCGGTAATGAGTGTAAGAGGTTTCTCATTGCTCATCTACAACCCCCCCCATTTCCGATTCCATCTAATTTGCCTCCAAGCAGAAGCCCGGTGAAGTATTGCATGATTTGCCGGGGTACATTATGTTCATTGTCCACCCGTTGTTCTTTCATTTTAAACCCTCTCCTTTTCGGACTAATCAGTCTAGAATAGTTAAAAAAATAAACGCTTTTAAGGCGTTCATTTATTAAACGTTTAATCCAAAACCTTCAAAGTCGTTTGCACTAGTTCCCGCATTTCTTCTTCACTAGCACCACTCTTCGCCGTATATGTGAACGAAAGCCTTGAATAGTTAAGAAACCGTGCGATACGATGCAGTTCATCTTCTTGTAGCTGTAACTCTCCCGTATTGCACCCTCGTAAAAGCGCTGTGTACAATACGTTCTCCATCATGCGATTATTCGACTGTATAAACGCAGCGATCTCATGTTGCAGAGGTGCCTGTTCTATCGCGCTGTTAATGATAAAACATTCGTTGCGCCGATCCGGATCGGTTAACACGTTGACAACCTCATCAAACAAATGCTGTATTCCCTGACGTACACTGCTACTTTGTTCCAACAGTTGCGTCGATGCTTCAGTTTTCTGCTGCACATAAAATTTCAGAGCAGAGACAAACAAATCATGTTTTGTTCCGTAAGTGTCATAGAGGCTTTGCCGGGCAATGCCGAGCTCATTGAGTAAAACCGTTAACGAGGTCCCTTCATAACCGTAAGCGCCAAAAACAGAAGTCGCTTTTCGTAATACTTGTTCTGTATCAAACTCTTTCGCTCTTCCCAACTGGTGTCCCCACCTCCTCTTCGTTAAACTCATCATATCCTTTCCAGACTGATCAGTCAAGAAAATGAATGATTTAATTTTCGACAAAGTGGTATAATGGCATTACAGGCTGAATGTTCCTTAACCATTTATGACGGTGTCAATATATAGAGGAGTGAAGCGATATGCATATGCAAATTACAGATTTGGCAGCCCAACGACTGACAGCAAGTTTGAATGATCAACCCGGTTATTTCAAAGTATTTTATGATATGGAAGGTTGCGGATGTAACGGTGTTGTCGTGTTGCTGATTGTTGATGAACTGGGTGCACTGGATGAGCAGATTGAAACCAATTTTGTTCCATTCTACGTGGATCCCAAACACCAGCTTAACCTGGAATCCAGCATGAAATTGGACGCACAAAAAAACTATCCTGCATTTACGCTCAGCAGTGACTCTGGTGTAATCAGTAGTAACCTCCGGCTTCGTGATGCACGCGCTGCCGCGGTAGGTACACCTAGTGCGGAAAACGCTTGTACACTATCCTAAACAGCAGGTAAGCAACGTATTACCACCCTTATAGAGAAAGCATCAGCCTCGGAAAAGGGTACGTTTTTTCTTGATGTAGACCCATCTAACTGCTCCCAATCCAAAGGTTATTGCGTCTGCAAAGATGATTTGTCCAGTTTTCTGGCTTTCTCGCGCACCTGATGCTTGGACCAACTCCTAACGATCATGAGGAACCTTATTTAGGCTCAAATCGACAGAATGAAAATCTAACGATCACCAGTAACGTTATTTCCTTTGAAAACAGTATTTGATTATAAAAAAACGGGCTGTTTTCGAAAAATAAGCCCTCTGGTGATCGTTAAAATTTCAGAACGCATAAAAAGCGGCAAATAGCGTCTGTGGTGATCGTTAGATTTTTTACAGATTGATAGATAGATTAAATCCTTGGGTTACTTGCTTGAATTGCTTTACTTGCACCTACCCTGACTTTGCTGATGTATAACTTATGCCCTCCCTCTTTATGCTCTTTATTCCCTTTATGCTCTTTATTTTATGTTCTTTGGGCTCTTATATCTTACTCACTTTCACTTTTATCCTTTCTTTCTCACCGTTTACATACATTTCTCCTTCCAGCATCTTTTGTGCCGCAGCACCCGATCTCCTGCGTCTTCCATATCTCGCAACTGCGATATCCGAACTCCTATCTACTTTTTCAATACTTTTCTAATTTACGATTTTTCCAATACTTTTTTACGATTTGTTGGTGCACATCATAGAAACTGCCGCTAGGATCAGACTCCACTATTTTCGATTGCCAACCTCTTATCTCGAAGATGATATTCTTACTCCCGCCAAATCGGCCAATGAAAAATAGATTCCAGAAAACTTTGTTTACAAGTCGGAAACATTTGGAGAACCTATCGATATAATCCTCCAGTATACTTGGTTTATAGATTAATATATTCCAAGGAGGAACTCCCATCATGTCATCATTTACTCGTAAATCCATCATATCGACGCTACTCGTTGGCTCGGTGCTTGCGGGCACAGCGTTTACTACACTTCCGATTAATCAAATATTTAACCCGGTTGCTTCTGCGGCAAGCTCAAGCTTCTCTCAATTTTTGAAAGATAACGCGCCAAGCCGTACCATTACGACCTCTAGCAAAGGCATTGCTACCGTAACGAACCTATCCAGCACCGTTGTGCTTGTGAATAAAAAAAGAAACCTACCATCTACTTATGAGCCAAAAGATCTGGTCGTTCCTAACATCCCGTTCAGCTTCTCTGGCTCCAGTCCGAAGAAACAGATGCGTAAAGTCGCAGCATCAGCCATTGAGAAATTGTTTGCCGCCGCGAAAAAAGACGGTATCGATATCAAAGCGGTTTCGGGCTACCGTTCTTATGCTACGCAGAAAGCAATCTTTGACCGTAATGCCAGCATCAAAGGCGAAGCTGTTGCCAACAAAACAAGTGCTCGTCCAGGACAGAGCGAACATCAGACCGGACTCGCCATGGACATTTCCAGCGCTTCGGCAGGTTATGATCTGCAGCAAAGTTTTGGCAACACCAAAGAAGGCAAATGGCTGAAAGCCAATGCCCATAAATACGGCTTCATCATCCGTTATGGCAAAGATCAAGAGAAATTAACCGGATATTCATATGAACCTTGGCACGTTCGTTATGTTGGTGTCTATATCGCTGGCGAGATCACTAGTCAAAAATTAACTCTGGAGCAATATTTGGAGCGAGCAAAATAAGTTCTTGATTTGGCGAGCAGCTTAGTTAACTTGATCTGTTCATTTGTAGGTGAATACTGGAGAACGGGGCACACTTGCCCCTTCTCCATATAAATTACAAGATGGCTGTAGTTACAGGAAAGCCTCTTTGCACCCATTTGTTCAGAGAAAATGTTCTTGAGAGCAGTCTCACATCCCATACGGTTACAGACCATCTCTTCAAGTTTTTCAGACTCCAGCAATACGCCGAATCAAAATAGGCAACCGTTTCACACCTTCGGTTCCTGCCCAGGAACTTGCCCCTGCCAGTAAATCGTTGTGGCTCAGATAAAAGGCTGTTTTGTATACAAGGTAACCCAGTATGATCTCCACCACCACAAACTTTTTAAGGGCAGAGGATTCAAAGACATATACTTGAAACTCATGATGCCGCCAAGCTGATTTTAATCTGAGGATGAATGATCTCATGACTCACCTCTGCTGTTTTCTATTAGCGTATGGCGAGCACATCTTGTCTTATTCAAAAATAATACTTACATAAAGTAATTAAGTATGTTATATTCACTTTATAAGCAAGCAAACTATACATAAGTGAGGTAAACAACATGAGCGAATTGGATCAATTGATTAAAAACCGCAGATCTGCTGTTATTTTTGAAGAGGGAATTGAGATTTCAGAGTCCGAACTGGAAGACATGTTTGCTTTGAATAAATTTGCGCCATCCGCATTTAACCTGCAACACACTCATTATCTTGTACTGACCGATGAAGCTCAGAAAGAGAAAGTATATCAGGCTTCGCAGCAGTATAAAGTGAAAACAGCTTCTGCGGTCATCATCGTGTTAGGGGATGTCAACGCACATCATCATATTCGCACGATCAACGAAGGATTGCTTAACTTGGGCGCAATGACACCGTTTCAATACGAGCAGGAATCACAGAGCGTTATTGAATTCTACGAAACTCGCGGTAGATTTTTCCAACGTGAGGATGCCATCCGTAACGCCAGCTTATCAGCGATGCAATTCATGCTGATTGCTCAGGATCGTGGCTGGGACACTTGTCCGATGATTGGATTTAATGCTGAAGAGCTGCAGCAGAGCCTTAACATTCCGGATCATTACGTACCTGCGATGATGATTACCATTGGCAAAAAATCAGAATCCAAACAGCGTCCGCGCGGTTATCGCAAACCTATTCATGAGTACGTTAGCTTTAATAAAATGAATGCCGAATAACTGCTATATAAGTTGAACTAAAGACTTTACACAGTCCACTCCGAGGACAGAAGAACCTTCCAATCGCTGTTATCCCCAGATTTTTTGGACTCCCTTTTCCAAAGGGAAAAATCCGGTGATCAAGGCGAAGCCTATGCTTCCGATGCAGCTTTCTTTCAGAAAGCTTTTAGCTTCGCTTTTCCAGGTTTTTTCTGCCCTCTCCGTTAAAGTGTAAAAAGAGTAGTTAAAATTATATAGATCTTTCCTAAATAAAAAATGCTTGAAAAGCCACGACTTCGACTTCGTGGCTTTTTCGTGTGTACAACTTAATCAAGTTACTGAATGCGTTCATAGCTTTTTTAACATTCCGTTGTTTCAATACGTTTCATATATTAACTCATCCGAGATCTGGAGATCGCTATCGAATGCAGCATAGATATAGAGCTGTCCGGCTGGCGTATCGCCAGCATCAAAACCCAACTTTAAACTGCCCTCTGCTTGAAATTCTACATCTGCCAGTACCAAAGTATTTGCATCCTCGTCCGGATGAGCTTTACCAATGATATGAAGTGCCTGTTCTCGCAGGACATGCCATTGTTCCCAAGCAGCTTCGAAAGAAGCGGACAATGCATCCATACCGGCCTTCGTCGAAATTTGTGCCGTGACTTGCAGTTCTCTTCCTTCCTCCTGCAAATTCATATGATACATCGTCGTTTCATTATCATATTGAAATATACCCATGCCTGGGACTTCATGATCCGGTTCAATGATGAGATTATCACCGTACTGCATGCGCTCCATCTTGGAATTATAGCTCACGTCAAGGGATTTCAACTTATTTTCAGAACAATATAGTTCCACAAGTTCGGTATTTTTACGTAAATCCAGTTCACGAATATGATTATTGAAACAACGTACACTTTCCAAACGGTGATTGGAACGGAGATCCAGACTTTTGAGTTGATTGTGATGACAACGAAGCTCTATTAAAGCAGGACAGCCACTGACATCAAGCTCAATAAGATCATTGCTCGCACAATCCAAATAAGTTAGCTGCTCATTATTTACCATATCCAGTGAGAAAAGTGTGTTGTAGCTGCATGCGAGTCTCTGCAATTGCTTTAAATGCCCTACTTTCAGTTCAGAGAGCAAATTCCAGTGACATTCAACAGACTTCAGCTTTTGATTCTGCGCCAGTTCCAGTTTACGCAGACGATTAAAGCTACAGTCCAGTGTTTCAAGCTGTGTATTGGAGTGCAGATTTAGTTCGACAATTTGATTTTCTCTGCATAATAACGTTTTCAACTTCAAATTATGTTCAACATTCAGACTGACCAAAGCATTATATGTGCAATCGAGCACCCTGAGTTCCGTGAAATATTCAATGCCCTCAAGATTTTTCATACCGACTTTTGGAAGCTCCAGGGTCTCCACTTCACTCACATCTTGTGCCCAAATATAACCTCGTTGATCACAATAATTTGCTAATATGTATTGCTTGAAAAGTTCATCTGTAAAGGCATTTGTAATATCCATTCCATCCATACTCACCATCCATTCTCCCTCCTAACCACTTTTACGTACGGCTCACTGTACATATCATATCATGCCTATTTTATGAGTTCTTTGAGTGGTTTACAATGCTACCAAACTATCATTTCTCTACGATGTCCCTTACTGAATCAACATTTTTACCGACTTTCTAAAAAAAAGTACACATTATTTTTTATAACATGTTAGCATTCTTCAAGTAAGCATAATGTCTAATTAGGAGATGATAATCATAGGTAAGAAAAACTTGTATCTCGAACAGCTTCGCCCCTTCCGTATGGCATATGTACGTCACACTGGAGCTTATGGCCCTTCAAACATGCAGACAATGGAAAAACTGAAACAATGGGCGAACCAGAAAGAACTGCTGAAGGAAGATGCTATCCTGTACGGTATTCCTCAAGATGATCCTCGGGTAACTATGCCAGAACATTGCAGGTATGATGCGTGTATAGTGATTAGCGATGATTTTCATTTTGAACAAGAGCCTGGCCTTGATATTAATTTGGGAACCTCACCGGGTGGAAACTACCTCACGATCACAATTCCACATACGACTGAGGGTATTCAGAAAGCTTGGAATGAGATGATTCCACAATTACACTTGTATGGCTATAGCATGGATAATACAAAACCTGTGATCGAAAGATATCGTCTTTCACTGCTTAATCAGCATTTATGCGAACTTTGTATTCCTGTAACAACCTATTAAAGCAATTTACATTCCGCATATTTTATTCCGGACTTAGTCTTTTATACTCCTTAATGATTGAATATAAACAGAAAAGTGACTTCCATTGAAGTCACTTTTCTACGTTTCATCTGTTATCGATTTGACTACACCAAAATTGCACTCATCGTTTCATCATTAACAGACTATGCATTTCATATTAAAATGCCCAGTTTCCGTTGCGGAATACCGGCTCAATCGTGCCGTCCTGTAACTCCCCGTCAATGTCCAGTTCCGCAGAACCAATCATGAAATCGACATGCGTTAAACTTACATTGCATTCATGTTTCAGCAATTCTTCATTCGACATCGATGTGCCGCCCTTCATGTTGAACGGATACGCACTTCCGACTGCCAGATGGCAGGATGCATTTTCATCAATGCCCGTATTATAGAAAATACGATTCAGATTCGAGATTGGCGAATCATGCGGCACAAGCGCCACTTCTCCCAAGTAACGAGCCCCCTCGTCTGTCGCAAACAGGTTCTTCAGATGTTCTTCGCCAGAAGCTGCTGTATATGCAACAACCTGACCCTCTTTAAATGTAATTCGCATCTGATCTACCAGCTGTCCGTTCAGATTCAGCGGCATCGTGCTACTAACATAACCGTTAACACCGCTACGCTTGGGCATCGTAAATACCTCTTCTGTCGGCATATTCGCGACGGTGTAGACCCCTTGTTTGTTTTCACTGCCGCCACCGCCCCAGATATGGTTGTTCACCAGTTCAATTTTCAGATCCGTACCTGGTGCACGATAGTGCAGGCTCTTATAATTTTTCTGATTGAGCAAGTCACTCATTTTGTTCAACGTCTCAATATGCTCTTTCCAGTTCTGCACGGCATTTCCGCCGTCAACCCGATTCATTTTGAAAATGGTATCCCACATTACGTTGATGCGATCTTCCTCCGGAATGTCAGAAAATACTTTATTGGCCCAAGCTTTGGTTGGGGCCTTGATCAGACACCAGCTAATTTCATGGTTACGTGTATATTTGGAATAGCCTTTGCGCGCCTCTGCTGCCGCTTTGGTTGCACGGGATACGTTGGTCGCTTCGATTCCGTTGTACAAGTCTGGGTCAGGCACTTTAATTGTCAGTGTCGCTCCTCCAGCTTCGGCGAAACGTTCCATCATGTCGCCTTTCCACTTCGGATAATAATCAAAGCTGTCATCCGAACCATGCTCAAACCGGCTACGTGTAATTTTATCGTCCTCAAAATCGACTTGTACATAATTAGCTCCGGCCGCGTATGCTTTTTGGGCGATCAGACGGGTAAATTCCAGTGTTTCAATCGGTGCTGTTACCAGTAGGTCTTGTCCCTTCTGGATATTCACACCCACTTTAACCACTAGTTCGGCGTATTGTTCCAATGATGTTGCAAAAGATTGTTCAAACGAGCTCATGTTAGGTTCACTCCTGCTTTGGTAAGATTCAAATTGCTGTATTCTCAAACATCAACATCAAAGATGCTGTTTCATCTATTGCCTCTACATTGCTCCATACACAGTCCGCAAACTAACCGTTGCGTTTTTCCTGTTCACGGAGTTCAATGCGGCGAATTTTACCTGAGTTGGTCTTGGGTAGATCTGTCACAAATTCAATTTTGCGTGGATATTTGTAAGGTGCCGTCCATTCCTTCACATGTCTTTGCAGTTCATGCGCGAGTTCCGATGACGCTTTGGAAAAGTCTCGTAGCACTACAAAGGCTTTGACAATGTTGCCCCGAATTTCGTCCGGACTAGCCACGACAGCACATTCTTTCACACTTTCATGTTTCATCAGCGCTTCTTCTACCTCAAATGGCCCAATCGTATATCCCGAGCTGATGATGATATCATCACTTCGGCCTTCAAACCAGAAGTACCCATCTTCATCTTTGCTTGCCCGGTCACCTGTGACAAAATATTCCCCGCGCTGGTTCGCTTCCTTGCGACCCTCGTCCTGATAATAAGCACGGAACAGCGCAGGCATGTCCTGATGCACAGCAATATCTCCAACCTCTCCAGCAGGTAGTGGTTGCCCATCTTCACCGATAATCTCGATCAATCCCGGGGTAATGGACTGACCCATCGAACCTATGCGCACAGGTGCATCCTTCAAACTGCCAATTAACAGCGTGCTTTCCGTCTGTCCGTAACCATCCCGGATGGTTAGATCGAAATGACGCTGGAAGATTTCAATCACTTCCTGATTCAGGGGTTCGCCCGCCGATACAGCGCTACGAAGATGGGATAGATCATAATGTCCGAGATCATCCGTTTTAGCCATCAGGCGGTATTCCGTCGGTGTACAGCAGAGCACGTTAATCTGATGGGCCTGCATCAACTCCAGGTATCGCTTCGGCTGGAATGAGCCGTTGTATACCAAACCTGTTGCTCCTTTTCCGAGTACCGACAGGAACGGGCTCCAGATCCACTTTTGCCATCCAGGTGCTGCTGTTGCCCATACCATATCGGTCGGCTGGATATCCAGCCATAACGTGGATGCAATTCGCAGGTGTGCATAACCCCAACCGTGGCTATGTACGACGCCCTTTGGATTGCCCGTCGTGCCTGAGGTATATGCCAGAATGGCCATGTCATCGCGGTGCGTCTGAACAGCAACCATTTCATCCGGCTGATTCTGCATCAATTGATGTACGTTAACCCAGCCTTCTCCAGGAACAGTGTGGTCTCCGTTAGGGGATGCAACGATACGATGGGCAAGTGCTGGCAGGTCGGAATCCATTTTTTCCACTTCCGATGTGGTCTCAGACCAGACAATGACTGCCTTCGCCGATGAATGACGTAGACGATATTCCAAATCTTTCGCACGCAGCATCTCCGAGGATGGAATCACAGCAATGCCGAGTTTCAGACAGGCGATATATATCACATAAGCGATAATCCGGCGTGGTACCATGACCAGCACCCGATCTCCTTTCACCAAACCAAGCTCACGCAGTCCTCCAGCCAGACGGTTCGCCTGTTTTAACAAATCACCGTACGTAATCTCTTCTACTTCTTGCTGATCGCTGAGCCATCTAAGTGCAATCCGATCTGACGGGTGGTTCTCCATTTCGGATGTCAGGTTATAGGTTTCAGGCGCAATCCACTGTTCAAAATTCAAATGGAGCCTCTCCTTTATCATCTAATATATATAAATTGAACAAGTTTACACATTGACTCCGATGACAGAATAACCTTCCTATCGCTGTTATCCCCAGATTTTTTCGATTCCCTTTTAACGGGAGAAATCCGGTGATAAAGGCGAAGCTTATGCTTACGATGTAGCTTTCTTACAGAACGCTTTTAGCTTCGCTTCTCCAGTTTTTTTTCTGTCCTCTCCGTTTACGTGTAAAAAAGTTCATTTATATATCGTCTTTATATTATACATCAAATCCTATGACCAGGTACTATGAACAACAACCTTTTTATCATAAGAACAGGACTCTCTCATTGTTCCCGCTTCGCACCTGTCCTGCTCCTGTCATAATAAGCATTAATTGCGGTGAAACCGCCTGGTGGTATCCAACCGCACCGTTAACGGGTAAATGCATACAGCCTATATGCGCGTTACCACTCGTTTGAATGATCCGAGACATCACAAAATTCGAATCAAATTTCGTGATTTGCTTGCCGCTATCTTGATCAAATCGATAAAACTCCTTGATGCATCTCCCTTTCTTGCTCGTCTGATAACCTGATAACGAATCATTCCAGTATAAACCTTATGCTACTCGATACGCCAGTTCTTCCCTTCTGAACACAAAAAGCACCTCTCCTCTATTAGAGAAAAGGTACTCATTGTAACACGTTTTGTATACAGAGCATTTACCAAGGATAATTGCCGATCCCGTCCAAAATCGTATCCATCTCACTCAGCTCTGCGGCTGTTAGTTCAGGAGCTTTGAGTGCAGCAACGTTTTCTTCAATCTGAGATACACGGCTGGCTCCAATCAATGCAGACGTTACACGACTACCCCGTAAAACCCAGTTGAGTGCAAGTTGTGAAATCGTCTGTCCTCTTCGTTCTGCCACGGCTTGCAGCGCTTCGAATTTCGCGATACGTTCGTCGGTATACGATTCTTTTTTCAGACTTCCTGTAGGATTACCCCGTTCCGCTTTGATTTTGTCCACGTATTTGTTCGTCAACTGACCCCGGCCGAGTGGGCAAAACGCGATGGAACCTACACCTTGCTCATCCAGCACATCTTGCAGACCATCTTCAATCCAGCGATTTAACATGGAATAGTTTGGCTGATGAACGAGGCACGGCGTGCCAAGCCTTTGCAGAATGGTTACCGCTTCCTGAGTCTGCTGTGCATTATAGTTGGACAAGCCCACATATAATGCCTTCCCTTGCCTTACGATATGATCCAGCGCTGTCATCGTTTCTTCAAGTGGCGTGTCCGGATCTGGGCGATGATGATAGAAAATGTCGACATAATCCAATCCCATTCGGCGCAGGCTCTGGTCGAGACTGGCAATCAAGTTTTTACGGGAGCCCCATTCGCCGTAAGGACCGCTCCACATATGGTACCCCGCCTTAGAAGAGATCAACAGCTCATCCCGGTAAGGACGAAGATGTTTGTGGTAGATCACGCCGAAGTTCTCTTCTGCTGACCCTGGGGGTGGTCCATAGTTATTCGCCAGATCAAAATGGTTAATACCGAGATCGAACGCACGTAAAATCATTTCTTCCTGAATATCGAGCGTGCGATTGCCGCCAAAATTCTGCCATAATCCCAGTGCAATCTGCGGCAATTTAATGCCGGATCTGCCTGAGCGAGAATAGCTCATATCATTGTAACGTTGTTCATTTGCAATATAAGGCATCGTTCATTCACTCTTTTCTGTAAAGTTGGTTAAGCTCGGCCGTTAACACTCTTTTATCTTAGTCATTTCCTTGCATAAACGATATGGTTTATCACTACATTGATATGTAAAAATGATCGTTATAACTGTAATTAGACTTTAATTTATGTAACATTTATATTTTAATATATGTTAAAATGCAAGAATCAACTGATTCACTCAGGAGTGGACGCAATGATTACGTATATGTTCAAAAACACGCATTTTCAGGAGCTGCAGCTCCTTCATTATGGTACTGAAGCTTGTACACCCGGGCACCACTTCGGGCCAGCCATGAGAGATTACTATAAAATTCATTATGTCCTGAACGGCAAGGGCACATTTGAAGTTGCAGGGAAGACCTACCATCTACAGAAGGGACAAGGCTTCCTGATCGTGCCTCATTCCGTGGTGTATTATAAGGCTGATCAAGATGATCCATGGGAGTATAGCTGGGTTGCGTTTCAGGGCACACACAGTACTTCCTTTTTACAACAAGCCGCTTTATCGGAACAACAGCCTGTCTTTAATCTCGGTGACGAAGACGACGAGATGCGTTCTTGTCTGCACCGCATCGTTCATTCTCGCACGGCTCATAAAGGCTGGGAGATTAGTATGACCGGATGGCTGTATCAATTTTTTTCCATTTTGATCGATCATGCGCATGACGAGAACGTACAAACCACCGTAGATTACGGCAAAGAAACATATGTAACCCAGGTGATTGATTTTATCGAGATGAACTATGCCAACAACATTACTGTACAGTCCATCGCTTCTCACATCGGGTTGCAGCGAAGTTATCTGTGTTCCCTCTTTAAAGATCAGATCGGAAGCAGCATTCAGTCTTATCTCGTCCATTATCGTATGCGCAGAGCAGCCGAGCTGACGCTTGATCTTAACCTGAGTATCGGGGATATTGCCCGTTCCGTGGGATATGCAGACCAGCTCCTTTTCTCCAAAATGTTCAAAAAAGTGGTGGGCGAAGCTCCCACCTATTATCGCAAACACAAAACAGCACCTTCCCCGTGACCCCATGCGTCGGAAGGTGCTTTCCTAATAGAAAGATTATAAGATTTACACGTTTTCAGGCATGGCAATGCCCACAACCTGCACTTTAACCTCTTTGACAATTACGCCTGCCATCTGCTCCACCGCTTGCTGTACGTTATGCTGCAATTCTTGGCAGACCTCATGCATTTTGCGGCCATATTGTACATTAATGCGCAATTGAATGGATGCTTCATCATTTTGAATATGCACGTCAATTCCTTTTTGCAGACTTTTGCCGCTAATGCTCTTGGCAAGCCCTTCCGTCAGCCCAACTGACATCGAAGACACCCCTGGAGTAGTTTGTGCGGCCATGCCAACAATTTTGGACACGACATCGTTAGAAATATGAATGGTTCCGAGCTGAACCGCTGGAGGGGCAATATATTCCGCTTCTGCTACACTTTTTTCAACCATTTTAGACATAAGTTCCTCTCCTTATGATCTTTTTTGTTGTTCTAAGTATGGTGTTATCCCTTCTATTCTACCACGGTTTACGAGCAGTTACATTTCTGCCCTATGGGTAGCTCTCCTAAGAGCCTAAGCATTCTGCCACTTTTCCTTGAAAAACATCTGATAGATTCGAACCAGCAATATTTTCACAATCATATAAACAGGAATAATAATGAGGATGCCAATGATTCCACCGAGATCGCCAGCACCCAATACCAGAATAATCGTCGTCAGCGGGTGAATATCCAGCTTTTTACCGAAAACGTACGGTGCAACGAGATTATCCTGAATCTGCTGCGCTACGAGAATAATTACAAGTGACCAGATGGCAACCGATGGTGATACAACCAGTCCCATAATGACGATGGGGATTGAAGAAACAATCGCTCCGATAAAGGGTATAAAATTCAAAATGACCGCGACCACCGTCAACAGCAGCGCATACGGAAGCCCGATAAACAGAAAACCGATGTACATCAACACCCCGAGAGCCAGATTAACTAGCACTCTGCCAACAATGAATCCACTCAGAGCCTGATCAATTTCAAGCACCACTTCGCGGCTGTCTTTCTGGAATCGTTTAGGGGCAATATTCACCAATTTGCGTCCAAACAACTTGTCCTGCTTCAGCATGTAAAAAAGAATGATCGGGAACGTAAACAGAATGATTGCAAAGCTGGAAATCAACGAAATGAAACCACTCACATAGTTGGTTACAAACGTAAATCCTTTATTCACATACTCCGTAACCTGCGATAATGGCGTGGAATCATTCGGGAACAACGCCTGAATCGCACCATTCTGCTCCAAATCTTTTAATTGCAGACTAAGCGCGTTCAATAGATTAGGCGCATTTTCGACCAGGTTCACCAGTTGCTCTCGCAAAGAAGGCCACAGCCCCACAATAAACGCCACACCAAGCAGAATAGCCACAACGTAGATTAGCAGAATACTTAGCGTTCGATTCAAATATTTTAATTTCTCCAAATAACCCACGAGCGGCCGTAACAAGTAATAAAAAAATACAGACAGCATCATTGGCACAGTAATTACTGTAACCATAGTAACCAGCGGTTGAAAAATAAAGTTCACACGGGATAATAAATAGATATTAACCAAAATCAGGGCCAGTGCAATACTGAACCGAACAAATGCATTGCTTTTTAACAATTAATTCCCCTCCACATCGCCGTTCTTCTGCTACGAATGAATCTTTTTTCTCTATTTATTATTACTATATATCAAGTCCCTTCATTCCTGCTAATCCCTATATCTTAAATCTTTCTTAACTAAAAAAAGAAAAAGCCCTGACCTCCCGGCCAAGGCTGATAAAAAGCAGTGAAATGTATAAGGTGCACTGCTAATTTACACCAGCTTCGAATACATATGACGCAGATAACGCCAGCGTACCAAGGCAAAGAAAACAACCTGCATCGTAACAAACACCACAAATACGCCAAGGCTATGATCTAGAACCGAAAATTGAACCATCTGATAGAGTGCTACAAATGCCACCGAGCTGTGAATCAATGCGACCAGAAGCGGCAGGAAAAACATCAGCACGAGCTGCCTTGTTACAATTTTGCGGAGCTCAGGGCGGCTAAGCCCCATTTTACCAATCATGCGATACTGTGCCTCATCCCGTTCGAGGTCGGCATACAGTCTGAAATAGGTGAAACTCGCCGCAAAGGTGAAAAATACAATACCGATCAACCCACTTACAATGAGAATAATTCCGTTGGTTTGTTTGTTATTCAGCCAATCTACGACAAGAGAACTGAAGTTGATATATCCCTCCTCCGGACGGTCTTTCTCAATCGCAGCCAGCAATTCCGGAGCAAAGCTACGCGTCGACATCCAGTCTTTTACCACAAAAAACGTCGTCTGATCGGAGTAAAAATCAACATTCATCTTAATCTCTGCAATGTATGCTTCTCGAATCCTGGAATACAGGTCATCGGAAACAACGTAGACGCCCGCCTCACCCTCCATCGGAATCACGATATCGGTTGCCGGTGGCAACATCTGCATTTGTAAATGCTGCTGTTCACCAACATACAAGTCAGCGGAGTATGGGTAACTGTCCTCTTTCGTATCTAACAGTTTATTGCGTGCAGTAATATTGGGAGCTGTATTAAACGCCAGATCATTGCGATCCAGCACCCGTTCTTCATAACCAAGTGCTTTGGCAAGACGGTTATATGAACTCAGTTTGACGATGTAGTTGTTATTGTTCTCATAGAGAGGCTGATAACTACCTTTTACATATGGAACTTCATGATTAACCAGCGTCTCTTCAATTTTTCGGATCTGACGATCAACGACAGCTAAATCCGTAAAGCCCGAATTTGTATAGGTAAAAGCATATGGATTCGTCATGGAAGACAGCCTTGGATCACCTATAGTCAGCATGCTGCCAATGCCCGTAAACGCGGAAGCAGAGATGACACTGACCATAAAAAACATCACGGCATTATCCTTCATGCGGTAGGTAAGTTCTGACAGGAAGAGCAGATTGGTTTTACGTAGAAATAACCCTTCATTCCTTTTCAGTGCCCGAATGACATACACGCTAAGCTGCGTAAACAATAGATACGTACCTGCAATTACACTGAACACACTGCCGAACAATAAAGGGAAAATATATGTCCCCCACGCGAAGATAAATACACCTGTATACCCTCCACCAATCAGCACAACCGAGAGCAGCGAGAATAGCGGGGATGCCTTCGGTTCAGGCTTTGGTTTTTCCTCTGACTTCACCAGCTCAATCAACGTTCCCTTACGAATAAGCAATGAGGAAGACAGAGCAATCACTACAAAGAGCAACAGAAACGCTCCGGCTGTCAGGAGAATTCCTTTGAGTGGAAAATAAAACCTCAGACTGTTCTCCACTGCAAGCATGGAACCGCAAATGAGCAAAACTAATTTACCGAAGATCAGACCAAGTCCGATACCTGCCACGATGGAGGCTAAGCCGATACACATATTTTCCATAAATAAAAGCCGGTTCATCTGCTTGCGAGTCATGCCGATGATCAGGAAGATGCCAAACTCCTTCTTCCGAGTCTTCAGAAATGAACCGACCGAATACAGCAGAAACAGGAAAGAGAATATGAAAATGATGATTTCGGCAATCATCAGACCCTGGTTAGCAAGCACCGTCACCGTCTGGGAAGAACCTTTCAAACCATCTTGTAAATCCGGATGAAACAGCAACAACGCATAGATAAAAAAGATCATGACGGAGAACGTACTACTCAGAAAATGAGCCAGATAAATCCGTTTGTTTCGAACTACGTTATTAATGGCGAACTGGCGAAAATTCATGTCCAGAGCCTCCCATCAGGGATAATACGTTTATAATCTTTTGATAGAAGGCCGCACGATTATCACCGTATTGAATTTCGTTATATAACTGACCATCCTTAATGAAGACCACTCGGCTACAGTAACTGGCTGCAACGGCATCGTGGGTCACAAGCAACATCGTCGCCTGATCCTCTCGATTGCGCTGTTCAAGAATCTCCATTACATCCTTGGCCGCCTTGGAATCCAGATTCCCTGTCGGCTCATCTGCCAGAATCAGCTTGGGAGAATGGATTAACGCCCGAGCGATCGCTGTCCGCTGTGCCTGTCCGCCTGATATTTCATACGTGCGTTTGTTTAAAATCCCTTCAATGCCCAATTTGCTTGCAAGCTCAGCTACTCGCGCATTCATCTCCCGAACGGAAACACCGTCTAATGTTAAGGGGAGCACGATATTTTCCTTCACCGTTAACGTGTTAAGCAAGTTAAAGGATTGAAAAACGAAGCCCAATTCACGTCGCCGGAACAAGGCAAGCTTATCCGAATCCAACTCAAACGGGTTCTGACCCGCGATCCGTAACTCTCCTGATGTGGGATGATCAATGGTTGAAATCATGTTCAGCAGCGTTGTTTTGCCACTTCCTGACGGTCCCATGATACCTACGAACTCGCCTTCCTGAATGCCAAGATCAATGCCTGACAAAGCCTCGTAAGAAACCACACCTTTGTAGATTTTACTGATTTGTTTGACGGAGCATATCTCCATACGTACAACTCCTTTAACGACTAACGTCTAATTTTAACTTCTTGGTACTTATCTTGATGCTTCTTATGTTCTTGGCTAACCTTCTGACTACAGTCTACCCGATGATTCCTCTATTCTCCTATGGTTTAACCTTTCACCAACATGACAATATTGTAAGATTCGGAGCTTTTATGAAAAGGCAGGAAAAAGACGCCTTCCTCCAGCGCGGCAAAAGACGTCGTTATATTAATATTTAACTTATAGTTAACTCATATTCAATCATACATAAGTAAGGTTTAACTCGAGTTTAACTCACGGCCTCTTGCATTCAAACCAAAAAGGTAATTCGGACCGTCGTTCCTTCCCCATATACCGATTCAAGCCCAATCTGATGATTCATACGTGTCAGCACTTCTTTTGCGATGTACAGCCCCATACCAGTAGATTCCTTAAAATGCCTCCCGTTCTCCCCGGTGAAAAAGGGTCTAAACACCCGGTTCAGGTCCGATTTGGGTATGCCAATCCCATGATCCTGAACTTCCAGTATAACCTTCTGCTCCGCTTCGTAGGCGCGAAGATGCACTTTCTGTCCACTGCCTGCAGCATACTTGATGGCATTGGATAACAGCTGTACCAACACAAATCGAATCCACTTTGCATCGGATTGCACCACTAGCGAAGCATCCATCTGCATCTCGGGATACACATGGTTGCGAATGAAAAATCGTTTCAACTCATGAATCGCTTCTTCACCTACCGCTCGCAGTTCAACCGGTTCAACGCTGAAGTCCTGCTCGAAGGTATCCAGCCTTGCGACATATAGGACCGTTTCCAATCCCCGTCGCATCTGATCTGCTTCCTCGCGAATACTGCGAAAACGAGCATCATCGTCCTCTTCTTCTTCCACGGTCAGCTCAATGACCGATAACGGTGTTTTCATCTGGTGCACCCACTGGTTCATAAACGTAAGATATTCCTGTTGCTTTTGTTCGAGCCGGCTCAGATGTGCGTGATATTGACCGTACTGGGAATCCAGCAGTTTTTCCAAAGAGGCTGATAACGGTGTTGTTTCATGTAATGCTACCAATTCATTCAGCGAATTCACGGGCTGTGTCATACGGGTGTAAAAGGCTCGATGCGACATGTAACGATACACGAGATAACCGACATACAAAAACAAACCTAATCCTACGGCATATAGCGCCGTCTTCCAATGGTCGTATCCATCGTACCAAAATACAGCAACCACGGTGAACATCATCGCGAACACCCAGCACGTCAGAGCGATATGTTCTCGGATAAACAGCTTCATAACGATGGTGCCGCTTTCCAGTTATTAATCAGCCTGTATCCGGAGCCTCTCACCGTTTCCAGCGCATCGGTAATGCCTAGTTCGGCAAGACGTTTCCGTACCCGCGTAATATTAACGCTAAGGGTATTATCATCCACAA
Source organism: Paenibacillus sp. RRE4 (assembly GCF_031844205.1). Classification (NCBI taxonomy): domain Bacteria; kingdom Bacillati; phylum Bacillota; class Bacilli; order Caryophanales; family Paenibacillaceae; genus Paenibacillus; species Paenibacillus sp. RRE4. Next base: position 1,805,246 of record NZ_JAUZUT010000001.1, on the reverse strand, counting down.
ACGAGTCATCCCATAACTTCTCCAAAATGGTTTCCCGACTGACCAGCTTTGGACTGCGGCGCATCAGTGTTTCCAGCAGAATCGTTTCCTTTTTGGTGAGTTGCACTTTCTGATCGCCGAGTTCAATCTCAAGCCTTTCCAAGTAGACCACGAGCCCGTTCAGTTCGACCTTACGTTCTTCATCTCGAGCCGCATAATCACCATACACCCGGCGCAACTGACTGCGAATTTTAGCCATAACAATCTCGTGTTCAAACGGCTTGGTAATATAATCATCGGCCCCGTTCTCCAGCGCCATAACCTGATCCATCTTACCACTCCTCGCGGAAATAAACAGGATCGGACATGTCGATATTGTTCGAATCTGCCTGCACCAGTAAAACCCGTCATAGCTTGGCAAGTTGATATCCAGTAACACAACATGAGGCTGGAGCTGTTTGAATTGTTCCGTCACCTGCTCAAAGTCTTCGACTAATACAGCTCGGTCCCCATAACGCTCGATATGCGATTTCAGCAGTCCCGCAATTTTGGGATCATCTTCGATAATCATAATGGTATACATTTAAAGCTCTCTCCTCTAACCTGTTATGATGGCAACCTTCTCTCTGTTTCTGTTATAAGCCAAATCATAACACAGGATAGATCAGCGGGCATCGACTTGCTTGCGCCAGCTTCGAATATCTGCGTTTAACTGCTTCACGTCTCCAGTGGCCTCTTGGTCGTCAGACAACTTGAAATGCTGTTTTAATGCCAGAATCCGATACACACTCTCATCAATACGAGACTCCTTGATTTTACCTGATTTGACTGCAGTAATTAATGTATCAAAAATCGTTTTGGCACTCTCATAACTATGAGCCACCAGCAAAATATCACTTCCGGCCTGAACCGTTGCGATTGCAGCCTTGTTCAATGGATAGTTTTTCGAGATCGCTCCCATGCTTAGATCATCGGTGATCACTACACCGTCATACTTGAACTTTCCTCTTAGATGATCCCCGATGATTACTTTCGACAGAGACGCCGGGTGATCAGGGTCTAACTTGGGAAACAAAATATGGGCAACCATTACCGCTTCGGCCTGTTGTTTCACGGCCGCCTGAAACGGAATCCACTCCAGCTCTGCAAGCTGTTTCTCCGATTTGTTCACCACAGGCAAGTCTAGATGAGAATCGACGGAAGTATCACCGTGGCCAGGAAAATGTTTCACCACCGGGATGACCCCTTCACTACGCAATCCTTTCATCTCGGCGATGCCCATACGTGTAACCAGGTCAGCAGTAGTGCCGAAGGATCGATCTCCAATGACTGGATTCTTCGGATTACTGTTAATATCCAGCACGGGTGCGAAATCGACATTAAAACCGGCAAGCTTGATCTGTCTCGCCAGCAGCGTACCCATCTTCTCAGCAAGCTTGGTATCATTGGTTTTACCTACTTTTCGATTGGACGGGATCGACTCAACTGCGTCCGGCATGCGACTTACCTTGCCACCCTCTTGATCCACACTCATGAGGATGGGAACCGGGTTTTGCTGATTCGCCTGTTTAATCGATTTCACAAAAGCGGCCGTTCCCTGAAGCGTTGTTACGTTGTTGGCATAAAAAATGATGCCCCCGACTTTTTGGTCTCTGATCATTTGTTTCGCCTGATTATCCAATTCGGTTCCTTGCACACCTGCCAGAATCATCTGACCTATCTTTTCCTCCAGTGTTAGTTGCTGCAGCTGTTGTTTTACCGGATCAATCTCTTCCTGTGTTTCATCCTGAGGTTTCTCATGGACTTCATCTTGAGACGGAGCGGCGTTATTCCCAGATGGTAATTGATTTTGGCCCGATGCTGTTCCATTATTGTTACCTGTTGCAGTGGAAGGCTTTGGAGCTTGTCCGCATGCGGCCAGTACAAGACTCAGAGTAGCAATCACAGACAACAGCACTACAAATCTGAAGTTCCGCTTCAAACGCAGGTTTCTATTCATCTTCAAGGATGTTCTTCCTCCTTATGTCTTATCGGTTCTGAAAATTTTTGGATTTCGTTCAGGCTAACCTTACCATAAGGTAAATGTTTTTCAAAATAGGTCTTATATAAGTTGAACTACAGATTTGAAACTTATATAGATGCGAAAAGTAATCTTGCTTCTTGTACCTGGATATGGCATGAATAGCTGTTTTAACATTGGGCGGGAGCAAGCGTAGTGGATGCGTTCTGGGTATATGCGGATTTCCGTTTTCTATTGTGAATTTTTCATATGATGAAATATTTACTTTTGAGAATGGTGGGTATTAAGTTCGTTGTTCAAGAGGATCGTTATTGGGAAAATAAAAAACCGCCTTGCGGCGGCTCTGCTGTTGATTTTAGACCACTTTTTGTCCCGTTGTTATGGATGTAATCACAAAGTTAAGTATTACTATTTCGAATTTTTCATATAATGAAATTCTCATTGCAATCTGGACAATACTTCTTTTGTAAAAGGAATGATATCGGCATTATGTCCCTCTTGCACTTTAATCGGCCATTCAGGATCACTCAATAGTACACGTCCGAGAGCAATTAGATCAAATTCCCCATTCACCATCTTCTCATCCAGCAAATCAAGATGCGCATCTCCTGTTTCTTGCTTTTCACTACCACGTTCCACAAACTCTGACTCTAAACCTACTGAACCAACCGAAATCGCGGGTTTTCCCGTTAATTTCTGAGTCCAGCCCGCAAGATTGAGATCAGAACCTTCAAATTCCGGCAACCAGAAGCGGCGTGTGGAACAATGGAAAATATCTACCCCCGCTGCACTCAGCGGTTCCAAAAATTGTTTCAGCTCATCTGGCGATTCGACCAGTCTAGCCTCGTAACTGCCCATCTTCCATTGCGAGAAGCGTAAAACGATCGGAAAATCTGGTCCTACCGCAGCGCGGCAAGCTTTGATCACTTCGACTGCAAACTGTGTCCGGCGCACTAAATCTCCGCCATATTTGTCCGTCCTGCGATTCGTCTGCCCCCAGAAAAATTGATCAATTAAATATCCATGCGCACCATGCAACTCAATGCCATCAAAACCGATACGCTTCGCATCAGCCGCTGCCTGAGCATAGGCTTGTATAAGCGCGTGGATCTCTTCTTCCGTTAATGGTTCGTAAGCCGCTTCACCAGCCATACTGATTCCGGATGGACTAACGGGGTGAGCTTCTGCATTAGGTAAATCTCCAGAACGCCTTGCAGTGCCAACGTGCCAGAGCTGAGGCATTATTTTCCCGCCAGCATCGTGAACAGCCTTGACTACATTCGCCCATCCTTGCAACGCTTCTTCACCATAAAAAAGCGGAATGCTCTCACCACTTACTGAGGATGGGTGGTTAATCCCTGTGCCTTCTGTAATAATAAGTCCCACGCCGCCAGCCGCTCTACGGCGGTAATAGTCAGCCACATCGGGCCCTGGCACACCGCCCGGTGAAAACCCCCGCGTCATCGGTGCCATAACAATTCGATTGGGCAAGGTAAGTTTGTCAGATGTGAACGGTTTAAACAATGATGAAGGTACGTTCATGTTTTAGTCTCCTTTGCAATGGAAAGTATACATTTCGCACTTACCTTGAGATGTGACATGCTTTGGATAACATTAAGCAGTGGTCATACGCCTGTAGACTGTCATAAATATTTCTCTTTATCCATTTTATAGATTCTTATTTTTATTTTCAAACAAATTTCTCACACGAAACTGAACCACAAAAAAAAGAACAGCTTCGGAAGAGCCGCTGTCCGTTGACCTGAGTGCCGCAGATTGTTCTACACAATGAATATCATCAGCACATCGCCGGGTCACCAACAATGTGGATACAGCATAGTATATAATCCATAATCTTCCTTCTACTTTAATTTGAATTTACAGGAATATCCACCCGATTCACTCGTAATATTTTTCCAGATGAAGGGGATAGGACGTCCGGGTCTGTACCCAATCCAAAATAAAAATCGCCATCAAGCTCCTCAAATGATTTGGCATACGTGTCTTGTGTAAAGCGCAAAATTTCATTCCATGTTGTCAGATCATTGGTTTGATAGACCCTGCTCACGTAGACATTAGCCTGCTTGCGAGTGTACGTTAACACATAAACTTTATCATCACGCACAAGCAGGTCTGTTGGCAATGCATTCGCATCTGACAGAATGACACGTCTCGCCTGGTTGATATCCGTCATCACGTTCAATGATTTAGGCAACAGCTGACTATCATTGAAGACACCGCCAGCAATATATACCAGCTTATTGTTAAAATTAATATTTTTACCGATTTTATTGTAAGGAACCGTACCTTGTTGATAGGTCAACCCTGGTAACATTTTGTTACCGTAGATGGCTACATCTTTCTTTTCCAATCGCTCATTAATCTCCAGTATATTCGTTTTGTCATTCCATATTTGATTAGCGGGGTACATCATTCCTGAGGCATACAATTTCCCCTGGATTTCAAACAGGGTATATGCTCTAAAGCCAAATGTGTTGATCGTTCCAAACAGCTGCCAACTTTGCCCATCATTATGTGAGATTAAGACGGTTGGTTTGGTTTCTGTGCCAAGTGCAGCAAACAACTTGCCTTGATAATATGCGAGATCATAGACATGAACGCCCTTGGGCAGATTGCGATATTTGGTCCACGTCCCTTCGTTCAGGCGGTAAAAGTTGCCAAAGTCCCAGCTTTCACCATCGGAATCATGACCAGGGATATACAGTTTTCCATTTAACACCTTATAGAGATCTATCTGCTCTTCATCCACATACATTTTTGTTGAGGGTATAATGCTCGGATTACTGTTCGTCACCGCCTGTGTCTCAAACTTGGCATTCGTTGCATCATAGTACACGATAGGGATCGGCCCCGCATTTTGTGCAGGCCCCGTATTACTGCTATTTCCATGACCCAGATAGATTTTACCGTTGTATCGTTGCATGTCCCATACGTTGTTGGCATAAGGCGATTTGTTAAAAGCCCTTCCTAACAATTCCAGCTTGCTCGTCACATCAGCTGACTGAATCTGGGTATTTGACACCTGGACATTCCCACGCTCTGTAGCCGCAGGTCTTAGTGCCGGGGTGTTCGTCTTGAGTTTGGTGTTTCCCATGAGCATCCAGCCCGCTCCGGCGACAAGAGCCAGCCCGATTGCTGCCCAGGTTACTTTCTTTTGCATATCCGCATCCTCCTTCAACATAATCACTTTTCATACGTTCAAAAAAAGATACAAATTGTATCTTTTTATAGTATGTAAATGGTGCTTACACTGCAACAAATTTCGCCCTTTTTAGCAAAAAAAGTAGACGCTCGTATCCGAAGATAAGAGGTCTACTATAAGAATTGAAGGACTATTCTGCCTTGACCAAAATTTTCACCTGATTCTTTTCTTTAAGCAACGCTTCAAAACCGTGTTCTACAACCTCATCCAGCACAATTCGTTTGGTCACCAGCTTGTCGGCCGGGAAAAACCCTTTCTCCATCAAACGGATGACTGCCGGAAACACATCGCGATAACCGATGATTCCGTTTACTGTGCGCTCTTTCATCACAATGGAGTTCGGCTGCATTGGCGCTTCTTGTTCAAAAATGCTTACAATCATCAGTTCGCCACCAATACGTGTTGAGTCAATCGCTTGTTGCAGCACACGAGGCACACCTGTTACTTCGTAGGCTACATCGACTCCCCCTTGCGTAAGCCGGTGAATCTCTTCAACCACTTGAACCTCGGTCGGGTCAATCACAATGGCACCCAGCTCTTTCGCCTTTGCTTTACGCTCCGGCGACAGTTCCACAACATAAATATCGGATGCCCCGGATGCCTTGAGCGCTTCAATCACCAGAAGTCCAATCGGTCCAGCACCAAATACCGCTGCCGTATCCCCAACGTTCAGTTTACTCTGGCGAACAGCGTGCAGAGCTACTGCGGAAGGTTCAACAAGAGCACCCTGCTCATAAGATATGGAATCCGGAATGGCATGAACCATCTTCTCGTCTGCTGTCACATACTCGGAGAATCCCCCGCCGCCCCCGGCCAGACCTAAAAATCCCATCTTGTCACATAAATTGTACCTGCCCTGTTTACAAGCTTCGCAATGACCGCATGCATAAATGGGCTCTACAACCACACGATCACCTGCCTGAAAACGATTCACCCCTTCGCCCACTTCAACCACTTGTCCCGAAAACTCATGTCCCATAACCACAGGTGCTTTTTCCCCTGTTAGCGGATGCGGAGCCTGAGCTGGTATAAAAATCGGTCCAGCTGTGTATTCATGTAGATCGCTGCCACAGATCCCGCACCATTCCACTTTTATTTTCACTTTACCCTGTTCAATCTGAGGTTCAGAAATATGTTCCAGACGAAGATCTTTGACACCGTGCCAACGCAATGCTTTCATTTCATTCATCTCCCAAATGATTAATTCGTATAATATAGGAAACGTTTCCGTAAATTAAATATGTCACATTTGAGATACACTGTCAAACATCTTTCTCCATAAATATGTCGATTTCGTGAGTAAATTCGTCAATTAATCTGCAATTTTACGATAATAAAGGAAATAAACACGATGATCATTCTAAGATTTCGTTTATTTTTAATCATAAATTAGGAAATTAAACATAAAGATGCATAAATTTACATCCATTTCTGTTTGTTGACGGGCTACTATGATGTTGCAATGGTATAATCAAGTTATATGCATACTTTGCAATACATACATAAGCCTAAAATACGGAATCGTTTCCGATGAAGTGAGGTCAATGATAAAGTGAGTAAAGAGCAAAAAATCACGATTAAGGATGTCGCTGAACGCGCTGGTGTAGGAATTGCTACCGTATCACGGGCTATCAACAATTCGGATGGAATCAGCAGTGTAACACGAGAAAAGGTTATGCGTGCCATAGAAGATTTAGGCTTTGTGCCAAACACCTCTGCACAGAGTCTCAAAATCAGACAAACGCATCAGATTGCACTTGTTGTTCCGGATATCCGTAACGCCATCATTCCCGAAATCTCCTGGTCCGTTGAGCAGACCGCGAAGCAGCACGGGTACCATGTTGTGCAGATTAACACAGCTGGCAATGCCAGAACGGAGCTTGAGACGATACGTAATGTGAAGAAATTACACGTTGATGGTCTTATTTTCATGCCACTTGCCTATCCAAAAACACTGCCCGGACTCATTGACAAAGCACCTCTCCCAATCTCCATTATTAACTACGGAAAAAAATTGGAGCCTGGCATTCAAGCAGACATCGTCTCCTTGTCGCAACCTGAGGGAAAACTGGTTATGGACCATCTGTTTAAAATCGGAAGAACCCGGATTGCTTATGCCGGAGCCCCCAAAGATATTATTGAGGAGCGCTATCGCGCCTACGAGCAAGCTGTCGGTCATGTGGATATTTCTCTTGTTTACTTCGGTGAGGACTTCTCTCTTGCTACGGGAGCGAGTGCCGCGGATTACTTCTACGGTTTGACCCATATGCCGGATGCGGTCTATGCAATTAATGATATGGTTGCCATTGGACTTGTGAACCGCTTTAAAGAGTTAGGTGTACGGGTACCCGAGGATGTAGCAGTGGTGGGCGTGGATAACAATCAATGGACAACGGTGTCGTCGCCTCAGATCAGTTCCGTCTCCATCATGGGTGAGGAGGTCGCCCGGCTTGCAACGGAGTTGTTGCTTAAACGGATTCGTGAGATGAACACTTCGGATTACGAACATATCCAGTTCGAACCACGCTTGATTGTCCGCGAGTCCAGTGTAGCTATGATTCGCTCGTCAAACGCGATAAACAATATCCATTCCTAAAAAAAAGCACAAACCGATCTGTACACAATTATCTCAGTATCCGTTCAAAAAACGAGCTTCTTATTTTAAAATAAGAGGCTCGTTTCTATGATTGTTGTTGTCCAATATCGATAACGTTGCCTGAATGCTTTGCTCGATGAACGAACGATCCGGTCCCGCCTTCATTAGCACGGTTAACCCGATCATCGAAACAACTAAACTTTGTGCCACAAGTCCAGCGTTTAACTCCTCTGGTAACTCTCCATTCTGTCGACCTTTTTCGAGTGTTTCTCTGAAAATGACCGCTAAATACATCTGATGCTCACGTGTTAACACAGCAAACTTGGGATCATGGGGAGCCAGTTCAACCATGGTGTTGATACAAAAACAACCTTGACTGGCAGTAACTTTCTTCTCCTCTGATGTAATCCAGTCAAAAACAGCGCGAAAAGCTTCTCTGACAGACTTTCCATGACCCAGCATTGCTCTAATCTGCGCTGCATGTAAAGTGGTATATCTACGAAGCACAAGTTCAAACAACTCCATTTTATCTCCAAAGGCTGCATACAAACTGGGACGCTGAATCCCCATTGCCGTTGTCAGATCCGTTAGTGAGGTTGCCTCGAACCCTTTAAGCCAAAATACATGCATAGCAGCATCCAGTGCTTCTTCTGTATTAAACTCTCGCTTTCTAACCACAATACCCCTCCATTATTTATCGAACAGTATAGTTATATACTAACGCAACGATTCGAAAATTCAAAATGTATTTATATCATCAGCTAAAAATTTTGCTCAAATTACGCGGCATTCCAATGACTTAATAAACATTACCTCTTTTCTAATCAGCACCCTATTGACATTCATAAAGATAAAATATATGGTTAATCCCATCAATAAAATACCGATCAGTATAAAATAAAAAGTAAGAAAGGAATGCGACACAAATGCAACATTCTATTCAACATGCAAACAAGGAATCTTTTACAAAACAGAGCATGACAGGAGCATTAGCATGGGTATTTGCCGTGTGTAGCGGTCTATCCGTAGCGAATATTTACTATGCGCAACCTTTATTGGATTCCATCGCACTCGATTTCCATCTATCCACTGCAACCCTTGGTCTCGTGATTACCATTACCCAGATTTGTTACGCGCTTGGCCTCTTACTGCTTGTTCCACTGGGAGACCTCGTCAACCGCCGTAAACTGATTCTAATCCAGATGATTTTATCCGCATTCGCTTTAATTGTTGCAGGTACTTCTGCTTCATCATCCATTTTATTCGCATCTATTGCAATGGTTGGGTTATTAGCCGTTATCACTCAAACCTTTGTTGCTTATGCGGCTCATTTGTCAAGCGACTCGCAGCGAGGTAGCATCGTAGGCCGGGTAACCAGTGGAATTGTCATTGGTATCTTGCTTGCACGATCTGTGGCCGGTTTGATGAATGACTGGCTGGGCTGGAGATCTGTCTATTTATTTTCAGCCAGTCTCACTCTGATCAGTATATTTGTGCTGGGGCGTATGCTCCCTCAACGCTCGTTCACACAATCCAAGCTGAGCTACATACAATTGCTCGCTTCCACCCTGCGACTATATAGAGAGTTACATGTACTTCGAATCCGCGGGATACTAGCCATGTTCATTTTTATAGCCTTCAGCATATTGTGGACTGCCATCGTGTTACCACTCAGTGCGCCCCCAATATCGTTATCCCACGTTGCTATAGGTGCTTTCGGCTTTGCAGGCCTTGCTGGAGCACTTGCTGCCGCCAAAGCGGGCAAACAAGCTGATCACGGCTCTGGGCAGAAAACAACCGGCATTTCTCTCATCATTTTAGTGTTGTCCTGGATTCCTATCAGCTTGATACATACTTCATTATGGTTTCTGGTTGTGGGTGTGATCCTGCTTGATCTTGCTGTGCAAGCTATACATGTAACCAATCAAAGTCTGATTTATCGAGTCCGTCCGGAAGCTCAAAGCCGATTAACTGCATCGTATATGATCTTCTATTCCATCGGCAGTGCAACTGGTTCCATTATTTCTACACAAGTGTATGCCTGGTCAGGCTGGAGGGGAGTATGTTTGTTAGGTGCAGGCGTCAGTATCACGGCTTTGCTGGTATGGATCGTGGATCGTCTGTCGGAACGGTTTGTTTTAGCGAGGCATGATCGCTAGCAACAGTTGAAATTTTTTCATTAAAAAAACGAGCTTCTCATCCAATGACAAGAAGCTCGTTTTGCCTGTTTTCTTTTTTGCGGTATTAAATCAGCAATTCATTAATGGAAAGAGTACGCTCTTTGGACAGATCACGATACTGTTCCGATTCCACTTTAATCAGCGGTTTGAAAATATCGGACGCATTGTTCATGACAATAACACCCTTCTCTCCATTACTTAGCAGCACCTGTTTGCCAATAAAGTTAGGCAGCAAATGCTGCATTAGCGCTTGGACCGCCTTTTCGTTCAATTTTCCGAATCCCATGCCATAGATATCTCTGAGATTGTTAATCAGGTTCGGATTGCTTGCTCCATGTTTACCTGTACGCATACCAATATAGATATCAGCTACAGACACAATTTGAGTATACGGATGAATCTCACCTTTTCCAAGTTGCATTGGATACCCTGACCCGTCTTCACGCTCATGATGCTGTAAAGCAACCAAAGCCGTAGCTTCATCTGTCATGGAACTTTTAATGATTTCATGCCCGTAAATCGTATGACGCTGCAATTCGAGTTGCTCTTCTGCCGTCAATGGTTCTGTTTTGTTTCGAATTCGGAGTGAAACCTTACACTTGCCGATGTCGTGCAAGTACCCTCCCCGGCTGATCTTGTAACATTCTTCCTGCGAATAACCTAGCCAGCTCGCAATATAGAATGATAACAGACCTACCTGTATGGAATGAGTGTAATTGTTAACGTCATCACGTTCCAGCATCATCAGGAGATGTACAACGTCCTTCTGCTCATCAAGTCCATCCACCATAGGCTGCAGGGCATCATCTACCATTGTCGCATTAAATTTGCCTACCGTCAGCGCTTCCAGAAACGCATTCTGATAATTATGTACAGTCTGAAGAAATTGGGATTTCATCTCTTCTTCAGGAGGTTGTTCACCCGTGCTTGTCCCGCTAGAACTGCTGTTACTTCTGGATTCTGATGCATGTTTCATGGAAGCTGCGAAAAACTCTGCTTCGGTAATTCCTTCTTCACGCAATTCAATGTCTACGTAATCTACCCGATGCTGCATAAGCAAGGTAATATCCTCGCTTCGAATGACAGTCCCCTTTCCGAGAATGTGCAGTCCTGCATCGCTAAACGTATCCGCTGTCAGACGGTCCCCGTCTTGCAGGTTCATAATATGGATTCTCAATCGGAACTCCCCCTGAACAAATGATTATAGTTAACAACCCCGGATCAACGGGGTCGAGACATACTTATACATCTTATATCGTTTGAATCCAACATTTTCTACATAGTCCAAATGACCTTAATCATATGGACAAAAACGAACGTCTAAGACTTTATCCTCATAGGCCATAAGATATTATCCCGGTTTTTAATTTCGTGTATGCGAGATTTAATACCTTTTTCACGTGTTCCAAGCGAATGAAACGAAACGAACTTAATGAAAAAGGAGTCCCCACACATGGTTTGGACTCCAGATTCATGAGCGATTCACTACAACTTGACTTACTATTCGAGAACGTTCAGCCGTTCGGACCATGTCTTAGAGTTTAATGGATTCCAGACTTGCACCTTTTACGAAAAAACGTTCAATGCCCTGCTCCACCGATGCATCGGGAATGAGCGGCGGCGCCTGATGCGGTTTCACCCGCGCATCGATAATGAGCTGGTCACAGCCCCAGTGCTTGTGATTATAACTGCTGTTCACTCCGTACATGTCATGTGATGGGTTGCTGCGCGTAAACGTAGCCCATAAGAAGTTACTGAGGTTTGCACTAAGGAACGAACTGTCATCACACACGATAATCAACGGGCATGATTCCAGTCCCCCATGCTCTTGCAGCAGATCTGTAAACTCTCTCATCTCCCGCGCAGTATCTTCATACGTAGTGAAGGCAGATGTCTGTATGGAAACCATGCCCGGCATGATCAGTTGCGGATTGTCATAACCTCGAATATTCTTCAGCGATTCCGGCACTTCTTTGCACAATTCACGAATCTTGTCGCCGTATGCCGCCATAACCACCTTGCTACCACTGTTAAGCCCCGTACCTGAGTAGTCGAGTGTATCAATCGTAGTATGCGTATGAAAATGAATATCCCTTTGCAGATCCATCCGTTCCAAAATATAAGTCAAAAATTCAACTTCTTTATGCGTATCCAGCGGTTGCTGATCCTCCGCCGTAATAAACAGATACTTCGCCAAGCTGAGTTGGCCTGTTCCTAAAATTCGATTGGCAATCGTCAACAATTCGGTTGGTTGCTTCACATCGGTATAAGGCGTATAACGCTCACTGCCGATGGCAAATAACAAAGGATGGACTCCAGCAGCATCCACAGCATGCACTTCTTTCACACCCGGAATTTCCTGTTTGATGGCATCTCCCGTAATTTCATGAATAAGATCGCCAAATGCCGTATCTTCTTGCGGCGGACGCCCTACAACCGTAAATGGCCAGATCGCGTTCGGTTTGGCATATACTTTATGAACACGCATAAGCGGGAATTCGTGAGTCAGGCTATAGTAACCCAAATGGTCCCCAAAAGGACCTTCCGGCTTGGTCTCGCCAGGATAAATCTCCCCCGTAATGACAAAGTCCGCGTCATTGCTAATGCAGTACCCATCCTTGTAGCTATATCTGAAGCGGCGTCCGGCAAGCAGGCCCGCAAAGGTCATCTCACTTAATCCTTCTGGCAGCGGCATGACTGCTGATAACGTATGAGCTGGTGGGCCGCCGATGAAAATGCTAACTTTCAGCGGTTCGCCTTTTTTCACCGCTTTGGCTTGATGGATTCCGATTCCACGGTGAATTTGATAATGTAATCCAATCTCTTTATTCATCTCGTAGTCGTTACCACTCAGCTGCACACGATACATACCCAGATTGGAATTCATAATGCCCGGTTTGTCCGGGTCTTCCGAATACACTTGAGGCAATGTGACAAACGCTCCTCCATCCATCGGCCAGTGTTTGATGAGCGGCAGATCAGAAATCTGGATTTCCTGCGCCGATACCGGAAGGCTGATAGATTTTTGCTTCGGCAATGCCTGCCAGGCGGCAAGTCCTGTTTGAATATGCTTAAATGGCGTCTTAAGTGCCTTCATAGGGTCGTCCCGCACATCCATAACGCGCTGTACACCTTCCAGTGTCTCGCGGAACATGAACTTACTGCGTTCAACGGTGCCGAATAGATTCGATACGGCTTTGAATTTGGAACCTTTTACATTTTCAAATAACAGCGCCGGGCCCTTGGCCTCGTGCACCTTCATATGAATCGCAGCCATCTCCAGATTCGGATCAACCTCTTCCTTAACCCTGATCAGATGACCATGTTGCTCCAGATCGTTTATACAATCTTCCATATTGCGATATTTCATCGGATGGCTCCATTCTGTGTATTATAAAATCGCTAGATTATGTTCATATATTCACATAGACGCACAACAAGCCTCATAGGAAAGAAACTAAAATGTGCCGATATATCCTTTTCTATTAGAAAGTGTACTGAGGCGTCCCTTCTATTTTATCAAATGATCCGTCTCTAAACAAAGCTTTCGTTTGAAATAAAAAACACCTGTCTTCCATTCAACGATAACGTTAAACGAGAGGCAGGTGTTCTATTGTGGTTAGGAAATACATTTTACTGAACAATCATTTAAAAATAAGTTAGATCAATCCGGCTTTAGCGAGCAAACGTTTCACAATAGCTGCCGTCTGAGCACGGCTAATGTCTGCATCTGCCATCAGTTTCCCGTCAGCGCCTTGAACCAGACCTTGCTTAATGGCTGAGGCTACAGACTCTGCAGCCCATGCTTGGACTTGGCCACTATCACTATACGCACCAAGCAAATTCGCCGTCTCGGAAGCATCCGCTTTAGCCAAGTCTACCAGTTTCATGGCACGCGCAACGATGGTCATCGCTTCGGCACGGGATATTTCGTCGTTCGGACGGAAGCTGTTATCCGTGTAACCGGAGATCAGTCCATAGGAAATTGCGGTTTGCACTTCATTTTCATACCAGCTATCTGCGTTCACGTCTGTAAATGTTGTCGTTACGGCACTCTCAGGAGAATGCAGACCAAGACCTCTGAGTAATACAGCTGTGAACTCTGCGCGCGTAATGCTTCGATCCGGTGCAAATGTATTATCTCCTGAACCTTCCACAACTAGACGCGAAGCCAGATCCTCAACATCCGTGCGACTCCAGTGATTGGAGACATCCGTGAACGTTGCCGGGTGGTAGATCAACGCATACGTACTGTTTGTCAAGCTGTTAATTACCGCGGCATCATTGGTTGTTCCTTTGATTACTTTGGTTGGCACATGTAGCATTGTACCGTCCGCTTGAAGAACGACACCTGTGGTGATTTTGGAGCCGTCGGTGTCTTTAGGCAAAGTGATCGTGCGCTCTACATAAGCATTGAAGCGATTCACATCCACCTGCTGACCTTTGTAAACGGCCTTCACTTCAAAATCAACCGGAGCCGCGATCACCGTTGTATTATTCATTTTGCTTGCCGCCGCCGCAATCGCTGCTTTCTTTGCATCATTGCTTGGTGTAATCGCAATCTGAAACTTAACATCTTCCAAAGATGCTGAGCCGCCAAGTTGTCTAACCACCTGATCTACCTTGATTTGATTGGCTGGAAGGGTATACGTTCCTGTATCCGTTTGAATAACAACTTGTGCATTACTGCCTTCCATCGTCTTCACCAGCCTGCCATTCAGTTCACCGACAACCGAATTAGTACCCGTGCCTGTAACCGGAAGTAACAGTGTACGAAGTCCGTTCCCCACCTGATTGATCACTTTGTTGTTATCCACTTGAATCGTTGTAGTCACTTTATTATCAATCGTGGAGATTGATGCCGTTGCAGACTGCTCCTGCTTCTGTCCATTCACGTAAATGTCTACGCCTTTAGTTGGCGCTGGAGTGGAAGATGTGGTTGGCACAGATGGTGCAGGAGTTGGTGCGGCCGAGCCCCCGCCACCTGATGAACCCGTTGAAGGCGAACTGGAGTTACCACCTGAACTAGCTGCTGTAATGGTAATGGTTCCACCTGACAATTGGGCATTAGTACCATAGTCTACATTTTCGAAATGGAAGTGTTCTGAGTCATCCTGATTCACTTTGAGCTGTTTTTGTCCTGGAGTAGCAGTGGATTTAGCTTTAAATTCGATATCGAACATTTGGTCACCTGTATCGATCCAATGCTCTACTTCACTAAGATCCATCCAGATAATCCGCACCCATCCTTCCTCGTTATTAATAACGTACTGGAAATCGGATGGAGTATTTAGTTCTGGGGATGAAGTGATTGTATTGATCGTTCTTGGAGTGATTCGAACAATCTCCAACGCTGTTGTATCATAATCAACTTGCATATTATAAGCTTTGATCGGAAGTTCCGTCGCTTTCATAACAACAGGCACATGAACGGTTTGACCTGCCTGTACACTCACATTCGCCAATTCGACTTGTGATGATTGAGGAGGTGTAGCTCCTGCGGAGCCCGGCAAGACAAGTGACGAGAATAATGTCAACATAATCAGGCCTGACATCGTTTTTCTCATTTTAATACGTTTCTTTTTCAGTTGAAGCATGGTATAACCTCCATGTCTGAATCAATAATGGGTAGATATAATCTTTGAAGAAGATAGAATTTTAAATTATTGTGGTATCCGTGTAGTAAATGTCCATGGAACACCATTTTGTTCTACGACAGTCCCTTGCATATAAGCATTATCATCTGGATCCGCAGCTTTGAAAGCGTCATTTGAGATTTCAATAGAATAATTAGCACCGTATTTCAAACCCGGGTTGTTAATATAGATCTTATTCTCATCTATTAAGAAATCATTTCCCATTAAAACCATATAAGAAGCTTCAACTTGATTAGATGTCAGGTTCCTAATGATAATGCTGGAGTAACTGCTCATATTTATTTTTACAGGCCGATTATACGTAATTACTAATGGTGCATTGGTCTTAACTTCCGTAGAACCATTCGATGGCGAAAGATTTACGATATCCTCCTGTTTTACCGCAACCGTTGACTCACTACGAAGGACTACCGGTTTTCCTTGAGGACGATCAGATGAATAAGATTCAGGTGTAATCTGTAAAAAGAGATATTTCTCTTGCTCGGCATCAGTAATCTTATATACTGCATCAGTAGCTCCTATGATTTCTGTTTTATCTTCTCCACTTGCTTCGGAGCCCCGATACCATTGATAGTGCATCGTTCTAAGTGTATCGCCGTCAGGGTCAAAGAAATCGGTGTTACTTGTTAACGTAGCGCCCACTTTCAAATCCCCATTTAACAAGCCATTCAACACATATGGAGCGTCATCGACTTGCTTGAAAGTTAATACATAGCTATTATCTTTAGCCCCAAGAGATTGGTTAGCGTAACCACTTAGCAAAGCATTCATATCTGCCAATTCAGGTTCACCGTTTCGATCTACATCTGCTTGATTCATCTCTACAAAAGAGAAGCCACGACGGGTTACCATGTTACGAAGGTAATTGTATAGCTGAACTGCATCCGCAGAATCAACTTTGTCGTCACCGTTTAGATCTCCTTTTTTGCTGATGTAGAGCTCTATATTGTCTCTAATCATTTCCCCTTCTGGGGATAGTGCATTTTTAGCCTGCAATTGAATGTTGATCTTGCCGCTACGGTAAGGAACAACAATAAGTTTATTTTCACTAGTTACATAAGCGCGAGCGACATTGGTATTATCTGAGATCGCACCGAGTTGAGTAAACCTCTCAGAAGGAAAATGAGTACTCAAATCTATAGTGACCGTATTATTATCAACTCCGATTGGCATAGAGGGCATAATAGGTAGCGCATCCACTTGCTCAGACGAATGGCTTAGCCAATAAATATCATCATTAAGTACCGGGCGTGAGATGTTAATAGTCGGCTCAATTGCTCCTGCTTGAACCTGAGGAAGTGAACCAGTTACAGGCAAGGCAATACCAAGACCGAGTGCAGCCAACATGCTTTTTCTCATGATCGGCTTTAATTTATTGTGTTTATTTTTCCCCTTCAATTCATGTTCCTCCTCGTGTTTATCTGATTTTTAATATAGATACATAGCAAGTATAACGACCTATTCTGAACCGATTCTGAACAGGTCCATAGAACTATTACCAGTTAATATTCGACAAAAAACGCCATGGGATATGCTCCCATAGCGTTTTAACCATCAAAAAATTTCCATATTCCATTTAATTTTCGAAAAAAATATTTTTAAATGCCTTCCACAATTCGCTTCGCGCGAGTGCTTACTTCACGATATAACTCATCCTCATCTATGGTAAGCAACTTTCTGTCCTGCATCAGGATCTGCCCATCTACAATGGCGGTGTGCACATCCGCCCCATTCACGCTGTAGGCCAACAGCGACTCTACATTATGAATGGGCTGCAGGTGAGGTTTGACAAGGTCAATCAGAATGAGATCCGCTTTGTATCCAGGTGCAAGCATCCCCACTTCATTTTGCAATGATAACAATTTTGCACTCCCACGGGTTGCCATATCAAGTACTTGACGTGCTGGAAGCCGGGTTGGATCACCGTATTCCAGCTTTTGCAGCCAGCATGCAGCCTTGATTTCTTCGAACATATCCAGTGTTGTTGCGCTCCCTGCTCCATCTGTGCCGATTCCTACCGTGATCCCTTCGGCAATCATCGCCTCAACCGGAGCTATGCCACAACCGAGCTTAAGGTTGCTCACCGGATTATGGGCGACACCGCCGCGCATGCCCTTCAGCCTGCGGATGTCTTGAGGGTTCAGATGTACTCCGTGAGCCAGTAGCACATGCGCCCGCTCGAACATACCTGATTCCTCCAAATATTCCGTGGGTGTCATATCATAGCGGCTACGAATCTTCTCTACTTCTTCCTTCGTTTCTGCCAGATGAATGTGCAGCGGAATCTCGTCCTGAACAGCCATCGCAATGACTTCACGCAGCGGTTCCATCGGACAAGTATAAGGAGAGTGCGGCCCATACATCGTTGTGATTCGACCATTCGCTTTCCCCGACCAGCGTTGCACCAGATCGATCGCTTCCTGCAACCTGCGTCCTCCGTCATCCTCCATAAAAACCATTCCCCGTGTCAACGATGCACGCATGCCCGTTTCAGTGACTGCTTCCGCAATCTCATTCATGTGAATGTACATATCGGCAAAAGCGGTTGTTCCGGAACGAATCATCTCTGCAATGCCCAGTTTGGCCCCCCAATAAATATCTTCGGGTGTCATCCGCGCTTCAGCAGGCAGCATCTTGCGCTCCAGCCAGTCCATCAGCTTCAGATCATCGGAAAAACCTCGAAGCAGACTCATTGGCGAATGCTGGTGGGCATTCACAAGACCGGGCATCGCCAGTTTATTTCGAGCATCGATCACCTCGTCCTCAGGTTGAGGCATGATATGACTGGCGATCTGCACAATCTGGTTCCCTTCTATACGAATATCGCCCATAAAAGGTGCTCCGGCTTCTTGCATCGTTAGAACCGTTGCTTGCTGAATCAAAATACCCATGTACTTTCACTCCTCTGAATTGGAACTTGTAATTTGTGTCCAATCCAGCGTAAGGCTTCACGCAGCGGCAAGGTCAATCACTTTATCCGGGCAATTGCCAATTGATGAAAAGTTCGGATAAATGGTCTGGGATCAATCTCTACCATATAAGGATACACCCCTGTACTCGTATGCAAATAGAAAAAACCGCCTTCATCCCCCATCCGGCGAAATGACATATCAAACACTTCCGTAATCCTGAACTCCCTGTATTTGGTTACGATTCGATCCGAATAAAGCGTCATGGTACGTGCATTCCTCTCAATCTCCTGCGAAAGGCCTGTCATCTCTCGTTGTACTCTGTAATAAGGCAGTATGGCGATACAGTCCATGTTCTCCCTCCAATCGTGCTTGATCCATAGTTTCATCATAGCAGATTGGAGCTTTCAGACAAAAACTTTAAGCCGGGTTTAAGAACTGAGGCCATCCGTCGCGCCTCTTACCCGTCAGGTTAGATGATCTTCGTTACCACATTTAACGGGTATTCCAGCTCCTCTTGAATATCCTGTATGGAGAAACATTGCTCCACATGATACACGCCTGGCTGTTGAGACTTTGTATAAACTCTTTTGGCCACAGCGGCAGCGACCTCTGCTGTTAGAACTGCTTCCTTCTCGCCAACCAAGAGCTGTTCCATTCCCACCCGCTCTCCATTTTTCCATCCAGCAACATCTACCTTCACAGCAAACATCGGCTTACCACCCGGAATCCAAGCAAATGCTTTAACTGCCAGATTACGAAGCCAGGCAAAACGCAACAGCTTCAGTAGTCCTGCTCGTCTCGATATCGAAAGTGCTCTCGTGATCCAGCGTGAATCCAGACACAGCCGCGTTGACACATTGGGAATACGAAGTGTTCGAGCTACAGCCTGTTGATCTGAAAAAGGGAATCGATACGCAATATGCCGTCCCAGTCCCTCTCCAAACTCAATCGATTTACCACCGCTCAGGCTCTGTACTTTGACTAGTTGCCCGTGCTGCATGACTTCATAATTGGCATTCATCTGATCCACCGTCCATTCGATTGCCGCCTTGCCGTGTTTCTCCCCGAGACCGAGCATCACCGTGATGTCCGCATCCTGCACTTGATCCAGCTGCGTCGACGCCTCACGCACAAGCAGATTCGTTATGCCGGGTGACAAACCGACGCTGAGAATTGCGGTTGATCCATGGGCCTTCATTACGGAATGCAACCCTTCCATTTGTTTCAAAAAGCCAACCTTGGCGGAAATATCGATATAATCCGTTCTGGCTTTGGCACAGCTTTCAACGAATCGGGTATCGTTCTGATCTACACACATGATGACGAGTTTAACGTGTCGCAACATGGCAGGGTCTACCGTTTTCATAATATCCAGTTGCAGCGGCTTAACTGCGCCACCTGTCTGGCGACTGAATTGTTCCGCACGTTCCAAACGTGTACCCGCTGCCCACACATTGCCGGGAAATGCACGCGCAAGCTGAGTGCAGACCATCTGCCCCACTTGGCCGTAACCACCAACGACCCAGATCTGATCTTTCATGATGTTGTCTTGTTGTATATTAGTCTCGTATTGCATAGTACCCCTCCACCCAGAATGCTCCAAAATAACGGGTTATCCGGGAAAAACCACATTCCGCGAGCAATTTCACTAAAATTTCTGCAGACACGGGATCGGATGTCTGACCGAGCGATGCGGCAAACCGTTCCCATTCCTCGGCAAGCACACCCGCCTGCATCATATGTTCTCGCCAAGCTTGCATCATGACCGGATAAACGGGAGAATCCAGATCTGCATTAACAGACGCAAGAATTAGAGGTGCACCGGGTTTGAGCCTACTGGCGAGATGCATCAGGAAAAACTTTTTAGCTTCCAATCCCTGAATAAAATGCAACATCAACATACTCGTGGCACCATCGTACAAGTCATCCTCAGGTAATTGTTCAATGGTCACAGAATGAAGCTTGACCCGATTCGAGATACCAGCTTCTTGGACTCTTTTTTTCGCCAAATCCAACATCGGCTGAGAGGTATCCATACCCGCCAACAACCAGTCAGCATGTTTTGTACCCAGCAAAGTAATCTCCGTTCCTCCTCCAGCCCCGGTAACTAATAATTTAATATCGGCGTTGTTATCTGCTATTGTTGCTGTGAGAAGTTTATCCATCAGATCATGCATATGGGCATACCCCGGAATTTTGAGAGTTATCGATTGCTCATATCGATAGATGTCTGCGTTCTCCCAACTCATCGATAAAGGATTGTCGGAGAGTGTACACTCCGTTCCATGATTACGTTTTTCGCCCCACGTACCATCTATATGATCTTTCATCGTAGCTACACTCCTCTGAATTTGAAGTTAGACTTGACTCTGTAATCGTCTAATTTCATTATAGAAGGATACATACAGATGACCATCCCATAAGTATGGGATATTAACGTACTCGGGAAGGAGCCTATGCATTTGACCAGCTTGATCACTCCACAGAATAGCCACCGGATTACTTCCCTTGAAAAAGGAAACTGGACCTCTCGGACCTATCGGGAAGCTGTTCTCAAACAAATACAAATGGTCATCGCATATGATGCCTATTGCTTCACCACCGTAGACCCTTCCACCCTTCTTTCTACAGGTGCGGTGACGGCAGATGGCATTGAAGCCATTCATGATCGATTGTTTATTAATGAATACATGGAAGAGGATATCCATAAATATAGCGATTTGATTCAATCCGGTAAGTATGCAGCCATTTTACATGCTTCCATTCAATCAAGGCCTGGAGCAAGTTCACGTTATACGAATATTTTACAGCCTGCCGGATTCGGGGATGAGCTTCGCACGGTGTTTGTGAATAACGATGCCTGCTGGGGTTATCTCACGTTGTACCGCAAACAGAACAAACCTACATTCTCGGAAGAAGAGCGGGAGCTTATGCAACACTGGGCATCGTCAGTTGCATTTATGCTACGGACAACTCATCTATTATTGATGGAAGAGCTTCAAGGTGGCAGTCCGCGGGAGCCGGGCATTGTTATTTTACGCGCTTCGCTCGAACCTGTAATGCAAAATCCGGCCGCACATTACTGGTTATCCGAATTACGCCGATTGGAGCAGGTTGAATCCGATGTGCTTCCGAGACCAGTCCGTGCCGTGAGTTCTCATCTACTGAAATCCATTCAAAAGAATGCCTCGTCAGCTTCACCAGCATCGGACAGTTCACTGTCCAAAGTCTGTGTCCAGTTGGCGGACGGTCGTTATGTTATGCTTCAGGCTAGTTTGATGCAGTCTTTCGAATCGGCAGAACATTCAGAGAAATGGGATCAGATCGCCGTTTGGCTGGAGCAGGCCATGCCTCAAGACTTACTCCCCCTGCTGTCCGAGAGTTATGCCTTATCCGCTCGGGAGCGTGAATTGCTCGCCTATGTACTACGCAGCTTTTCCTCGAAGGAAATTGCAGCGGCTATGCATATTTCAACCTACACCGTTCAAGATCATCTGAAGTCCATCTTCGCCAAAACAAAGGTTTCCTCCCGTCGGGAGTTAATCTGGCATTTTGTTTCCCGTTTTCAGTTATCCGGAGAGCCGGAGATACCTGGAATGTAGGTTAAGCAAACAAAAGGAGCGTGTCCCCATGGACGCGCTCCTTTTGTTTGCGTGATTTAAATATTTTTATACCTCTACTACGACTTGGCAGGTTTAGCAGAACGTTTGGAAGCACCTGCATTTTTTTCATTTTTTGTATTTTTTGCATTATTCGTATTTTTAGTATTCTTCATGCTTTTAGCACCTTTGATGTGATCTGGCTTTTTCGTACTTACTTGCGTCACTTCGGCTACCTGAGGATGCTCTACTGGGTACAATTTGCGGAACAGCAGTGTCTGCAGTACTAAAAACGAGCCCCCGACCGTCCAGTACAGCGGCATAGCTGCTGGTGCGGAAAACGAGAAAAATGCCATCATCAGCGGGGAGATATAGCCCATAATCGCAAACTGTTTGCGCTGTTCAGGAGCCATATTTGCCTGTGACACCTTCGCCTGAATGAGATAAATAACCGCTACAACTACGGCCAGTACATAGTCAGGTGCTCCAAGCTTAAACCATAAAAACGAATGGGACGACAGCTCTGGCGTTAGCCGAATTGCTGTGTAGATCCCTGATAAAATCGGGAGTTGAATTAACAATGGCAAACAGCCAATATTCAGCGGGTTGAATTTATGCTTTTTGTACAACGCCATTGTCTCTTCAGACAACTTCTGCCGACTAGCCGTATCGTTCTTGCCCTCGTATTTTTTCTTAATGGCATCCAGTTCAGGTTTCATCGCATTCATAATCACCCGTGTTCCCTGCTGGGACTTCGCTTGACGCATCATGAGCGGTAACAATGCGAGACGAATGACAAGTGTGATGACGATAATCGCTACACCATAACTTCCATTAAATATACTGGCGATATGCTGAATCAGATACGACAGTGGGAATACGATGTAATGATTAAAGAACCCTGGCGTGGAAGAATTAATCTCTGATACATTATTACTGCATCCGGCAAGCAGCATAACTGCGAATAAAATCGCAATCAGGCCATAGATCCGTCCCTTGCCAGATGTGAGCGTAAACCTCTTGTTTGCATTATGTTCCATATATATCCTCCTTGTTGATTGGTTGATTCCAGTCTCAACAAGGAAATACAGTCTGGTTCATCTTCATCCGGTGCTTCTTTTCGTCTGACCATGCGGCTCCAGTCTTCCGGCCTGCGCTGTAAGTTCAAGCCAAGTGCCGGAAAGACAGGTTCAATTCCGTCTCCAGCTCCACCTTCCATCCAGTACTCCGTCATACCACAATGAAGATGGGCAATATAGGCGTAACTGACGGTAAAAATCAGACCAATGGAGAATATATACGGTAATAGCTCATGTAATTCAAACAAGAGATTCACCCCCTTCATACGTTTATTTTTACATTATAGCACTTACATATCACGTTTGCATAAATGAACTGCTGGCAAATCCAAACTCCGCTCTATTCCGTTCTTAATTTGGACAATTCTACCCGGGCTACAAGATCACAAAGATGGGATGAAGAGATTATTTTATCAATCACGGGAAAAAGCTCCATTCATCTATCTACGTTTTATTCTTAATGATAAAATAAGAACAAAAATAAAAATCTTGACCGATATAACTTCTTATTTTAGATTGCTAAGGAACGTCATACATCATGTCATTAAGGAGGAACCCCGTTGAAGTTGCATCAGCAATACTTGCTACTCCACAGCCAGCTCGGAGAAGCATTAGAACACACCATAACGCTAGCAGATCTCGCTGTGATCCTTGACTGTACCCATCGCAACACATTAACGATTGTGAAAAAAATGGCTTCTTTGGGCTGGATTCATTGGCATGCCCAGCGGGGACGGGGACGGCGTTCGACTCTGTCATTACTAGCTCCAGCAGACCAAATTGCTACAGAGTACATGATGAAAGCGATGAATCGCCTGGAGTTGCAAGAGGCTGCCGATCAAGTTCGTGCATTCTCCAATTCAATGTCTATGCAACATGTTCTGAACCAGTGGCTGCTCGGTTATTCAGGGCACCACACGGAAGCTGGAACAAACAATGAACAAATCGATACGCTTCGTTTGCCTGTTCGTCAGCAACTTCATGCGCTCGATCCGTTATATATTAATTTGCTTGCCGAGTCTTTTGTAACTAGCCACGTATACGATGGACTTGTGCAGCGAGACGAGCGAGGACACATTTTGCCCTGCCTAGCGCATACATGGGATGTATCCGATGATAGACATACATGGATTTTCCATTTGCGGAAAGGGGTTTATTTTCACAACGGCAGCCCCTTTACAGCATCAAATGTGGTTTATTCGTTTGAACGATTGTTATCTACGGAGCGGCGTACATTGTACCGTGAGGTTATGAAGCAGATCCATTCGGTTGAAGTGTTAAACCCATTAACTGTGCGATTCTGTTTAAAGCGACCACAGGAATTATTTTTATCTTTTCTGACGACAAGCCGGGCCGTCATTGTTGCTCGAAACCTGGATACAGATCAGGCAAACATACCTACCGACCCGACACAGTCCATGCTAAAACCGGTAGGAACGGGGCCTTTTAAAGTGACTGTATGGGATCAGAACCTGTGCAGACTTGAAGCTTATGCGGCATATTTTCAAGGCAGAGCCCTTATTGACCGGGTGGATATTCTGCAAATTCCGTGGGGGACTCCACTCGATGAACTTGATTCAGATCAGAAGCCTGCATCTATCGAAAATGTGGAATCTCCCTTTTTTCACCTTGTGCATAATCCGACTAAAACGACGGGAACGGCTTGGACACAGGCAAGTTCAGGTGTGACCGTGACCAAGTTGCTTACGTGTAACACACAAAAAACCGGACCGTTAAACGATCCGGCTGTACGAGCCTATTTGCAACAGTCTATTCACCTGGCACAACAGAAGGGGACACCAAATCGGTCTCAACATCATGAATATAAACATGAGAATAATCCCACTTCGCAGGAGAGCCCTTTTTACGATGAGCCCATCGCCTTGCACCTCGCTACCATCCCGCAATATCGGCCCGATGCTGAGCGGCTTGCACTGATTTTGGAAGGATCCGGTTTTCATTGCACCATACACACAGGCAACATGGAACAATTCAAAGGCGATTGGCGGCTTGAATCTGATCTCATTCTCTTCTCCTTGATTCAAGATCGGGACGTGGAGCTACGCAGATATGATCTGTTCTCCACAATATCTGAGCACCTCGAATCCTCATCTCAGGAGCAAGTTCAACATAGGTTACAATCTATTGCCGCATCTCCACATACCAGCGAGCGTAAGCAGGCACTATTCGACATCGAAGAATTTCTAATTCGTGAACATCTAATGTTCATTTTGTCCCAAAAACCTGTAGAGACCGCTTATCTTCCTTCCGTTCGCGGAATGTCATTCAACAGTCAGGGCTGGGTTAATCTGCGGCATATCTGGTTTCCCTCAGAAAAGTTGTGAACCTTGGTATAGTCCATCATCTTTCTGATAACGTCATACTCTTTCCCGTGTGGGTTCGGGTGTAGTTACGGCTCAAGGAAACCGTATCCTTTCGACGATAAACACCAAGAAGCAAACCGATCATGGCGTATTCAAGCATCACATGAGATCCATATCCGATAAGGGGAAATTCAATACTCATGATTGGGACCATTCCCGTGATGATCGCAACTGAATAACTCAGTTGAAGCGCAAGTGTAGCCGTTATAGAAAGGACAATGATCGAACCAAACTTGTCTTGTATACGCGGCAGCATTTTAAATAATGTACTTACAAACCACACGAGGCCAACAAAAAACAGCGCAAAGGCAGACCATCCAAACACATCAACGAGCATCACCCCGGGAAAACTCAGATAAAGATATTTTAAAGTTGAACCTGTCGGAATGCTCGTTCCATTCCCCCACCACCCCGCTGTTTTGATAATATCTATAATAGCGTTATTCGTAAATCCCATACCCTTAGAGTCTTGATCGAGATTAAATACAACAGACAACCTTTCGAACCGACCATATTGATCGGTTACAAGTAATAGAACGGCTGCAGCCGCTCCGCAAAAACACGCAGTAATCAGCGTATACAGCCACTTTCTTGTAATCCATCCGAACAGTAGCAAAGATATGCACCCAAATAACGACAATCGGACCCAATCCGAGATTTGATAGATAAGTACCATAGGCAAAGCTACTAACGCAACATAGGTAAAGATCATTTGTACGTTCAGACCCGAACGAAAATGGGAAATGACAATCCCGCCGATCGCGAGTGGCAATATCCAAAGGGCGGACGTGGTAACATCGATTGAGAAGCCAAATGGCAATATAAGCATTCTATTCAAGCTACCATACGAGTCTGCTATCACCGGGGTAATCCATAAGAGAACATTCATTAGAATGTATACCCACCAAGCAGATTTAATCCATTTCCTATAGTCGAAAAAGAGGCAGAACAACATGGCTAACATCCCCATACTTGTATATAGTAGATGGACGGATGAGTATTCATTTCCCAAGTCTAATAGACTATTCGTATATATCCAGGTCAAAACCATGCCAATAAGAGCCATCCCCACGACTCCCGCCAATAATCCCCAGTGCATTCGGTGACAATGAATGTTGTGCATTCTTTTGCCTAGATCAGCCGGATCACCCATTTGTTCAATAGCGTATGTGGCAGCTTCCTCCGTTGTAAATCCTTCCTGCTCCTTGTCATAGGTCATCTCTTCGAGATGATTCCCGATTTCTTCACGAAGATCGTTATGTACTTCCCTCGCCCTGACCTGACCACAGATTTGATCCAGATAATTCTGAATCTGTTCCTTTTTTTCTTTCTGCTTCCCCTGCTCTTTCACTTTCTTCTGATTCATCAGGCTAAACCTCCTTCACCGATCACGCGATCTACAGCACGACGAAATACAGACCATTCCGCTTTTTTCTGTTGTAATGCCTGTATGCCTTGCTCTCGAATGGAGTAATATTTCCGTTTTCTGCCCTCCACTTCTGCCCAATAAGCCTCCACCCATCCTTCGATTTCCATCGCATGTAGGATCGGATACAACGTTCCTTCTTTGAGAATAAACACTCCCTCCGATTGACGATGCAGTTCCTTAATCAGCTCATAGCCATACATGGGTTGTGCATGAAGTAAAGTTAAAATTAATGTTTCTGTACTTCCTTTAATCATTTGTTTATTAATCTGCAAACAAAACGCTCCCTCCTAAGTACTGATCTAATGCATCGGAAATCTATGCATAGTTAATCTAGGTGTCATGATACCTTATTATTCCTTCTATGTCCAGCACTCCATTTATCTATTTATGTTAAACTACCTCTATCCAGCCTTGAATTGTGTATAGAATTTTTTTTGATCTTTACAGATTTAGATAGACCGATATTACGAATTAAAGGAGACTTTCTCGCATGAGTAGAAGTAAACTTATTTTCTTTCTTGGCGGAGCCGGAAGTGGCAAAACTACGCTTGCCAAAGCGCTCTCGCGCAAATACAAAGCCGCCTTTCTGGACATGGACATCCTGCTTCGCCCAGCCGCTGAGGCCATTATGACGTTACAAGGGCTTGATCCATCCGACCGGGATTCACCGGAATACAAACGACTGTGCCGTGATCTGGGTTATCGAATCACGATGGACGCCGCCCTGGATAACGTGCAGCTTGGTGTAGATACCCTTGTTGTAGGTCCTTTTACCAAAGAGACCGAGACACCGGATTGGATTGAGCAGGAACTCGCACGCATCGGACGGTCTCTTCATGACACCGATGTTCGAGTCGCTTACGTTTATTTGCAGAACGAAGCATTGTATTACCAACGGATTACGGCAAGGCAATCTCCTTTAGATGAATGGAAACTAGCCAACTGGGATGCATTCCGTACCTCTCTAGAGCGAAAAAGAGTCGCTTGGCCTCTTCCCGCCGAATCTGTTGCGTATATCGACAACTCCAGTGACGATCCTGACATTGCCTTTGCTGAATTGGAACGCCGGATGTATAAGTGAAAGGAAAGGGTGACTTTTTCAAAAGGAAGGTGTATCCATAAATTCCTGTACATCGTTTAATGGAAATTGGAGGATAGCTTGACTGAATTGTAATTGGACTGTAGTGAAATGCCGGTTTTTTTACAGGTTAAGCTTTCTTCGGGGCGCAGGTATTGGGGTGAACTGGAACTGGTTCGGGTACCATGGGATTGCAAGTTGCGTTGAGCATGCAAGGTAGGTATGAAGGCAATCAATCTCTAACGATCCTGAGAGAGCTTATTTGAACCTTTTTGGCGGTTTTAAAATTCTAACGATCTCAGGTGACGCTATTTTCCTAAAATCGCCCCGATCACAGCCAAAAAGTCACCGAAACAACGAAATAAGCTCTCTGGTGATCGTTAGATTTTCCTATCAGTCTAGATGGAGGAAATAAGGTTCCTAGTGATCGTTAGAACTTTAAGGGTGAGGATTAGAACTCATTTTTGCTATTCTTGACTGATACGTTAACCTTTCCTATCACCACTCCGTTTGATCACTCTCTCCGTTCTGCTCTTCCCCATAACCTGCTTGACACACTCATTTCGACTCGGTAAACAAAAAACACGAGAGAGTGTATGCTCTCCTCGTGTTTTCAGTATTTTCAGTATTTTCAGTGTTTTCAGTGTTTTCAGTGTTTTCAGTGTTTTTTCTATTTTCTCACGCTCGTTGTACCTTGTATTTCCCCAATTCCACTACTGCATCACACTTCACTCGCCTGCTTCTTTTTCTCCCGCCGTTCAGCAATACGAGCCGTAATGAGTTTATGACTCTCGTCAATCTCCTCGGGCGTGCAGGCCGCTTTCAGTTCGTACACTTTCACTGGGGATCGATCAATGATATCCAGGAATGAATCAAAATAAGTCATGTCCTGACTATGAATATAAGGACACCAGTGATCTGACAACCCTACCGTTTCATGGATGTGAACCCCCACGACATGATCGATCAGCGCATTGGCTTCACGCACGTTATCATACAATCCCATCCGATCCATCATCATGCCGTGGCCGATATCATACCATAACCCAAGCGGTGCCCCCTTCATCTGACCAATGATCGATCCTGCTTCCTGTAGCGTAGGCATCTGATAACAGCGTGAACGGGTTTCAATTCCGAAATTCACACCGTATCCACGCTGCTCCGAAAGATTACATACCTCTTCCAGGCTTTCCTGTATGCGTTTCAAATAGTGTTCACTTCCAGCCTGCCTCTTCTCCAGCATCTCCTGCCACAAAGCTTGATAAGCCGGTGAATCCTTGCCTTGCTCGTGATAGATCTTTTTCAGAGCTTCGTCAATGTTATACTCAAACGGGACTTCTCCCGGGTGCACAACTACTGCCTTTGCCCCGTAGCGATGAGCATACTCCGCAGAACGAAGCAACAATTCAATTGCCCTTTTGCGCAGTGGCTCATCGTCGAACCCAAGCAACACCGAATCCGTTCCGTAATCCGGATCGGCCACATGCGGGAACGTGTTATGCACACTCGATACACCCACTTGCCCACGTTCAATCATCGGTTCAATCGTCTTTAATAGCTCATCCGTCACATTATAATTCAACTCCACCTGCCTGAATCCAAGCGACAGAATCTCTTCGATCATACCTTCGCCCTTCGTATGGCGCTTGATATTCCAGCATGTCGAGAAAGAGTACTCTTTTTTGTCTGTGTACATTTACCCTGCCCTCCTCCTTACATACTTTAACCCTACCATAGCCCTTCTAATAGCCTTCTGAAAACGTCCACTTATATTCTTCTGCCTAACCCTATGATACCGTCTTGCATCATCGATCTATTCAATGATACTGAGTTCAAACCTCATCCTGTTATCCGTCACGCCCGGAACATAGCGGTAGATTATTTCAGCATAGTCGGTATACATTAACACTGTCGGCGATGGGGCTTCGGCTTTTACAGAACAGGTTAGCCCCGGAAGCGTCCAACGTGTTGGTTGTAAATGCTGTGGATGCAAGTGAGGTCCTTTAATTTCAAAATAAACCTCGATCTCCTCCGCCGTATCCAGCTGCACCTCAATTTGCAATGACTCCGCTGTGACTTCTGCTTCAAAAGTGATACCGCGCAGATGGCTGTTCCAGTCTCCGCCTGTTTCACGCCGAACAAGACGCAGGTAATACCGCTCCCCTGTCTCGGTCTGCCAATGAATCGTTGCAGGATGCATCTGGCCGTTCGTATTGCGACTGCCGGACATCGCACCTATCATTCGTGTTTCACCAATCCAGGCCGAAGCGGTGCACAAATTTCGATTCGCTTTTGGATCGCTCCGTTCACACAGCTCCATGAACTGTTTTTGCACGAGTCGATCTCCTTGATGGGCTTTGAAATACGGTACAGCCTCTTCAGGGACATCAACACCCAATAATGCAATCATCGGATCATGCCCTGATTCACAGTTCATTCCCGTCAAATACTCGTAGCCTTCTCCCAGCAAAAGATAGAGAAATACACCGATCGAGCTATGCTCCCGCATCTCCATATCATATGCGCGGGCGAATGGACCCGATAGATTCTCCAGGTTGGCATTGTAATAAAGCGCAATATTGTTCCATAATCCATGTTCAATCCGGTGTGCAATTTCAGTCATTCGTTTCGTCATCGCATACTTTCGGAACATGCCAAGTACGGCAAGATCCACCCCGTAATAGGTCGTGGTATTGAACTCGGCAAACGTCCCTCCGTACTGCTCAAACTCCTGTAACAGACCTTCGGCCTGCTCATCCGCATGCTGAATCCAATCTACCCGCTCGAACCGGTGTCCATAATAATGGGTAATAAAAATATGCATCAGTTCAATGTTCGTGTTCATCGGAATCACATCTGACCGTCTGCGGTCCACAGAGCCCTGAACCGCTCGTTCCATCGCTTCATCCATCCGCTGAATAAGCTTATCCGGCAGAAGTTCCGCAAACTCGGTTGTCGCTATAGCACACACACATGCGATAAATTCCCGCCAGTTTGGATCATAACTTATCCAGACCGGGGGCAAAACAGCGTCCACGGACGCATAGAACAGCTCTCTCAATCGTTTGACGTCTGCGTCTTTCTTCACCAAATCATTCTCTTGCTGCAGGTTATGAATAAACTGCGCAGACACCTTCTCAAAGGTGCGTTCCAGGAAATAGGCTGTGCCTGGCGCAAATGATTTCCACGCATAATGACCCGCGGGTGGATGCTCTTCATTCGTCTGGGTCGCGAAGGTGCCGTGATAAATTTCTTCCGGTGCATCATATTGATAATCAAGCACTTTATGAAGTACACGAACAGCCCGCTCCACATCGCCGGGCTCCTGACGAATAAGCAAGCCCAGCGCATAATGCGCACTTCCTCGTGTACCGTGCTGTGATGCATCGTCTTCAAAACTGCGAAGCAATGCAAATTCATCGTCATAAAAACGATCCATCATGACCATGGACTGGTGAACCAGATGCTGCTGTTCGTTGGACATCTTCTTAACCATCGGTTGTGTCATGCCTATGACCTCCTGAGACGTTAGCCTTTTACAGCACCTACCATTACACCGCTGATGAAAAACCGCTGCAACCACGGATAGACAAGCAGAATTGGCAATGTCGAAAATATTACGCTGGCTGCTTTCAAGCTTTCCGGTAATACATGAACTGCACCAATACCTTCATTTTGCATCAGTTCGGTAATTTGGTTCTGCTGAATCATCTGATATAACTTCAATTGTAACGGATACAACTCCGGTTTGGTAATATACATCAATGCATCCTGGAATCCATTCCAGCGTCCTACAGCGTAAAACAAGCTGAGTGTAGCCATTACCGGAAGAGACAGCGGTAGAATGATGCGGATTAACGTTCCAATCTGGGTACTGCCATCAATATCTGCCGCCTCCTCCAGACTCTCCGGAATGCCGCGGAAAAAGGTGATCAGAATAATCATATAAAACGGGCTGATTAGTCCAGGAAGAATGAGTCCCCAAGTGCTGTCAAGCAGATGCAAGTTTTTGATCAAAATATACTCCGGGATAATACCCCCGCTAAAAAACATCGTTACAACAATGACCAGCATGAACCATTTGCGGCCTCTCAGACTGCTTTTGGCAAGAGGATATGCTGCCATAATCGTCATAAGCATACTAAGCACCGTGCTCAGAACCGTCAACCAGATCGTATAGATCAGGGAACGAATCATGGAACCATCACCAAACACCTTACCGTATGCCTCCCAGGACAGCTCTTTTGGGAAAAAGGAAACCTCTCCCGAACCAATCGCCCGGTTCGAGCTAAGCGAGATGGCAATGATATGGATGAATGGTGCAAGGCATAATACCATCGCAATGATAATCAGAGTTACATTTACTGTGTTGAATATTCGATTCGCCGTGTTTTCCGACATCTCACTCACTCCTTACAGATCATAGATGGACACCGTGTTGCCGCAGATGCATTCGTTTTGTTACATAATGCTCTCATCTGTCAATTTTTTAGATGCGTAGTTCGCGCCCAGGATGAAAATCAGTCCAACGACAGCTTGGAACAGTCCCACTGCGGTCGCCAGAGTCACCTGACCGGATTGCAGACCCAGACGGTATACAAATGTACTGAGTACATCCGAGTATTCGCGTACTGCTACATTTCCGATGATGAACGGCCGGTCAAAGCTGATGGAAATCATGTTTCCGACGTTAATGATCAGCAAGGTAACAATGGTCGTTTTGATGCCTGGCAGAGAGATATGCCAAATTCTGCGCAAACGGCTCGCCCCGTCTACCTCGGCTGCTTCATAAAGCTCACGGTTAATGCCTGTAAGGGATGCCAGATACAAAATCGTTCCCCAGCCTGCACTCTGCCACACACCTACGGCGAGATACGTAAAGATCCAATAGTTTTTATCCGAAAGAAACGGAAGCGGATCAAGCCCCATGCTCATTAACATGTTGTTAATGAAGCCTGATTGTGTGCCAAACACCTGCAGTACGATACCACCTATGATGACCCAGGAAATAAAGTGTGGAATGTAAAGCAGCGTCTGTGCCATTTTTTTGAACCAGGCTACTCGTAATTCAAAGAGTAGGATAGCGAGAATCAGCGGTGCCGGAAAGGATACGAGCAAGTCGAGCAGATTCAGAACGATTGTATTACGAAGGGCGGTGTAGAATCCCTGATTTTGAAACACTTCCTTAAACGCATCGAATCCAATCCACTCACTGCCACCGATCCCTTGGAAGAAGTTAAAATCCTTGAAGGCGATCTGTACCCCATACATTGGACCGTATTTGAAAATGATGAAGTATAACATTGGCAGCACAAGTAATGCGTACATTTGCCAGTTTCTGCGGAAATACGTGCCTGTCTTCATAATGTTCCCCCCAAGTCGTGAAGGATATCTCATGGAAGGCGATTCTAACATCGCCCCCATGAAATGTCCTGTTCAATTGCGGTCAGACCTGTCCAACCTGCGCTTATGATCATTACTTCATCGCTTTGTAAGCCTCCGTGCGCTCATCAAGAATGGCTTGACCCCCACTTGCCATATAATCACTCATCATGCTGTTATACACCGCTTCAAAATCAGACGGCTTGGAAATCGTTGTTTTCACAATGAACTCCGAAAATTTGTCTTTTAAGCCGTTACCATAACGAGATTCCGCCTCAATGGGTTTGGAGAAACGTACAGGCTGAATCGTATCCGTATTGGAGATGGTTACGGATTTGCGCATGTCATCCCGGTATTTGGAATCCACCTGAACGACATAAGCCTCTTCGTTTTTCTTTTCGTCTCCGACATATTTGCCGTTTACAATGATCGCAATGTCACCGGAGTTGTAAATCCGACCAGCAATTTCAGGAGGAGCATCTTCTTTGATCTGTGGTACACCGTCTACCAGCTCATAGTTTTCGTCTTTCACGCCGTATTGCAGGTCAAACAGATTGTTGCCAGATGCCATCCAGTCCAGATATTTCATGGCTGCTTCTGCATTTTGACTTGTTTTTGGAATCATGACGTACATTGCATTGGGGGCATATGCCGGCTTGGCAAATTTGCCTTCCGAGTTTTTGAACGCGTCAATCGGTGTCATCACCGCATCCGGTTTGTTCGTTTGCAGGTTTTTATACGTACCTGAGATGTAAATCTCTCCCGCATCTTCACTATAGAAACCTACTTTTCCGTTGGATACATCTTCCCACAGTTTTTTCTTGTCTTTATCCAGCCCGAAGTCTGCACTCATTAACCCCTCGTTATACAAGGTGTTCATATATTTCAGCGCATCCTTGAAGCCAGGCAGCAACGTTGGATAATCATTCGAGCCAAGCTGTTGAGTCAGTGTATATCTCTGTTCTTCCGTGAGAGGCTGAATGAAAGACCAAATCAATGGCTCATATTGTGCCGAAGCGATCGACATCCCCATGGGAATGAGTCCTGATCCCACTTTGCCTGGATCTTTCTCCTTGAATGCTTTCAGGACGGTGTGCAATTCTTCAGCCGTTTGAGGTGAAGGCAATCCGAGTGAATCCAGCCAGTCCTGCCGGACATACGAAGCATACTTGCCTAACACCAGACGTTTACCCGGGACTGCGAATTGTTGCCCATCATATTGACCGTATGCGAGCGTGTCATCACCCAGGAATGTTTTCAGATTACTTCCTTCTTTGTTCAGCAGATCGGTCAATTCTGTCAAACCGCCTTGTGAAGCATAACGATTAAATGTACCGGAATCATAAGTGAACACAACATCAGGCACTTCAGAACCGCTTGCCATGAGCACGTTAAGCTTCTGCACTTCTTCTGAACGCGGAACCGGAACAAATTTAACATCAATATTGTTCGGGTCACCAAATTCCTTTTGAATGAAGCGTGTCAGATAACTATCGGAGATGGTGTAACCTGCCGGTGTATTTCCCCGGTCAAAAATTTCTACTTTCAACGTGGTTCTGTTCCCCGCCCCCGCTTCCCCGGATGATGAAGATGATGATTCACTACCTGACGAACACGCGGATAATAATAGAGTGAATGCTGTTACCGCTGCGAGAATCGAACTTGCCTTTCCTGCCTTGCGTCTTTGAAATAATTTCATTTGACCTTTCCCCTTTCGCACCCATCCTGTAATGATTCACATGATCGCCACTCCGTTATAGCTGTCCAACTTGTCGCACCTGTGAATGTCATTAATTATTACATTGTTTTCTGAAAATCGACAATAAACTATTTTCAAAACAGGAAAATTCTATTTTTTACGTTAAAAAACCTATCTCATAAACAATATTCCTGACAATAAACTATTTTCAAGCCATTTATGTTATATAACCTAACACATTTTTAGGTTGTTCTCACTCTTTTTCAGGTGGTAATCCTCTCCAATTCGACAATTAACGACATTCACTAATCTATTTTCCTGATCAGCGCGCAAATAAAAAAGACCGCCTTATTCGCGGTCATTTCTAAACAACCTATGATGATGCTAGTTGGCTAGTTTCTTGGAGCAAGATTAAAACGAACGTCTCCAAAAAGCGTATCTACTGCGCTTCCCCCGAATTCATCCAGCACATACTCTTTACTCTTGTCGAGATGTTCCAGAATTAATACATTCAACTTCTGATCATCATGAATCCCGCCCAGCTTGAACCGCACAGGTAAGCTCAGTTGTTCAGCTGTCCCAGTCATGATCTGAACGAGCTCTGACTCATGTCTGTTCCTACTAGTCATGTAACTTCCCGTTGGAATGTCCAAAGAATATCGTGATCCATCCATGCTAAAATTGAAGGTATTGTTATCCGTTGTAATGTTAACCTTGCTACCAAGCTCCAAGGAGCCCCAAACTTGTTGCCCATACTGATGCATTTTGTTTCCCCCCTTTTGATATCTATAGTTTAGAACATGTTGTTTGTTTTCTAACTGTTTTTACTTTATTTTTCGAGCAGCCTCACAAAAAACTCCTCTAAGAAGCAACAGAGAAAATCTACGTTGCTTCTTAGAGGAGTTATCCAATAATATCTTATTTTATTAAGGTAAGACATCAGCGATATCAACAGATTTATTCCGCTTAACCTAACATCCTGCCTCGGTTTTATAGTTCATCTTGCTTGCCATACTGCTTGCGATAATCCCCGGGAGTCACGCCAATCACCCGTTTGAACACTCTGCCAAACGAGATCGCATTAGCGTAACCCACTTGTTGGGCAATATCCTGAATAGCCATATCCGTTGATGTCAGCATTCGGCATGCTTTTTCCACTCTCAGCTTCACAAGAAAATCCACAAACTTCATATCGAATTCTTCTTTGAACAAATAACTCGCATATTTACCCGAGATTTGAAAACGGTCGCTCAGATGTTTCAGCGACAGATCCGGGTCATCGAAATGCTCCTCAATGTATACGCGTAGCTCGTTAATCATCGCACGGTGACTTTTCGTTTCGTTAACGGCAACATAATTGCGATAGACCTCTTTGAGCCAATCCATCAAAATCCCCCGAATGCCTTCGAGTGTGTCAACCTCCTGGATTTGCGAGCGGAGCCGCACCAAAAACAGCTCATCAAATTGGTGTTGCAAACGTTCGGATAACTCCCCAAACTCACGCGCCAACATCTGAATCAGCGATTGCAAGAGCATACGAATATCTTTATCGTTCATTTGGTCTTCATGGAACGCAATAAACATCCGGTCAAGCTGTGCACGCCACCCATCCCCCGTAAGTCTGAACTCCCGAACGATGTCTGCGAGCATTTGCAAATATTTGTACGAATGCAGCTCCATATGGCCTGGCAGTTGTTCACTGAGCACAATCGCATTCTGACCAAGGGTGAGCCGGTGCTGCAGAGCTGTGTCTGCGCTGCTATAGGATCGAGTGATTTCCTCCCATCCATTAACCGTCTGCCCAATTCCGAACGTAAACCGAATACGGAAATGCTCAGCAATCCACATATGCAACTGTTTAGCCAAATCCATCAGCTGTTCACGGCTCAGTCCTTCTTTTTCATTGGAGGCAACTACAACGATCAGACGACGATTGCCAAACCATTCTGCCCATGCACCAAACTGGCTCTCTTTCTGCACCAGTTCCTTGAACACGTTCATCAATGCCATTTTCAACGTATTGGAATGAGCGGGTAGGTCTGTCCCATCCATCTCCGCTACCAATACAGCGGCACACTGCGGCTCAAGAAAACGTTCCTCAAGCGGCTGCAAGTGACGAAGACGCTGACGGAAAGAATCTATACGTTCACCCTCCATCAAATCCACAAGCAACTGCCTGCGATGAATCAGTAGATTCTCATGATGCTGTTTCTCGTAATCCACCGTTTGAGCAATGAGATGTTCCAGCGCCCGGTCGATCAGTGCAAGCTCGTTTTTGACAGAAGGTGCGGCATTCTCTTCATGCACACGTGGCTGTAGCGCCTGAATGCGATTCATCATCAGCTGCATGGGTTTTACGTTTCTACGTGTAATATAGATTAAACCTGCGACCGCACCAGCAATGGTGAGAATACCAATCCCAATCCACACATAGGACACCAGCGATACCCATGAATATAACTGACCCGTTTGAATACCACTCTCAAAGGTAAGCCCCAGCTTCTCAGCCTTGACCCGGTTAAGGACATTCCCCTCTGCCGAGTCAATCCGATGAGCCGAATATACGAGATCCCCATGGCTATCCTTCACCTGTAGAAAAGAGAGATTCGCATCCGTCATATTGTCAATTTGCCTCTCCAAGGCATACAACCGTATTGTAATAACAAGCAGGCCTTCACCACCCCAAGGTAGTGGCAGCCATTTATTCATGCTGATGACCTGTGAAGGGACGTCAAATGAACGTTCTTTGTAGGATCTGGGCTGATTCCAACCCAGATTCAGTTTATTTTTCAACGCCTGTTCGATATACGATTTATCCTCAAATTCCTCAAAACTTACCATGCCTCTAGGTGTAATAATGCTCGAATCCGACATTCGGTAGAGGTAAATCGATTGCACCATACCCTGTTGATCAACCATACGGTTCAGATCACTGGCTGCATCATAAATAAACTGACTGGACAATTGTCCTTTTTCGGCTTCCAAAAAACGACTGTACATTTTGTTCGTTACAATTTCATCCAGCAGTTTCATCTCGATATCGCCTAACGAACGCTCCAATGTGCTGACAATGTAATGTGAAGAGATCAGATCTGCTTTTCTGGTTTCTTTTCGTGACAGTTCGTTAACAATCAGGAAGGAGAGAAAGATCAGAATGGAAATCGTGAGCAGAAATAGGGGGAAATATGAATAAATCAACCTGGTGTGCCAAGTCCGCTTCAGATTTACCTTCATAGGCTTCAGTTCCTTCCGTTTTTACTTTAGTTTCTACCTCTACTTCTACTCTAACGGGTATGCCCTTCTCTGCTCTTTGGCCTGTCTGCTGACGATATACAGAATGATTGCCCCCATTGCCGCACTGATTGTACAAGCCAGATACATCATTGACGGGCCGCCAGTGTCCAACAAATAGCCGTTAAGCATATTCCCCACAATGCCTCCGAGTCCTGCAAACACCATGTTAAACAAGCTTTGACCCGTCGCCTGCATTTCACGTCCAGTAACAGACGCTACATATTCCACTGCCGCGATATAGAAAAATCCAAACGACAATCCGTGCAGTACCTGAACACCAATCATCACTTCCGGGCTGGGCCATAACCATTGAATCCCCCAGCGCAACATGTAGGCTCCCGCCGCTAGCAACATGGTTCGTTCATGCCCCCACCTGCGTAACACATAAGCGGCTACCAGCATAGAGGGTACATTGGTGATGGAAGCGATCAAAAGAGCTGTACCCGTCAAGGCAACCGAGCCGCCAGCCATCTGAAATGAAATAACAAAAAAGGAGTTAAATGCAGTAAGTGTCTGATTCACCAGAAAACAACCCGTGAGAAAGAGAAGGAACGTGCGATTTCGAAGTAATCTTGCCAAACCTACGGAGAAAGTGACCGAGGACGAGGAAATGCTCGTCTGCTTGGGGAGCGTACCCGCCAGTATTGCGCTTAAGATGTTGAAAAACAGAAAGGGCAACCATAACATATGAATGGAAAACTGGGAAAGATACATCCCTGCAGCGAATCCACCAAGCCCTGTCCCCAGGCTTCCGAACAGCCGAATCATACCGTAAGAGGTATTCGCCGCTCTCGCTGCCGTTACCGCATAGGAGTCAGCTACAGGTATCTGTGTCACTTGAAATATAGTGCACAAAGTATAAATCAAAATTAATATAATGTATACCTGAATATTATAAAAATACGCTAACGCCGCTGGAACAAGCAGGCTGACCACCAATACAAGGCGTGTCTTTTTGAATTTATCCACCAAAATTCCCCAGACAGGCTGGAGAATGATGGATATTAGCGTTCCGAATGCCATGATGAATCCGGTATCCTTACTCGAAAAACCCTGAGCAACCAAAATCGGATTGATGTAAGGGTTAAATATGCCTCCGGCAAGTCCCATAAACAGATATAAACCCTGCAATTTAATTAATACAGCTTTCGCTCCATTGAATTCGGCTTTTGTTTTTTTTGTAGTAGCCGTCATATGTCTATCGCTCATCCGGATCTCCATCCTTTTATTTCTGTAGTCTCTGTGTATGGTTTACTCCTATGACTAGCCGCTACATACGTTCAAGGTGACGTCTAATGGAAGCAAGCGCTCCGATTGCCCCTGCTTTATTGCCAAGCTCGGCAATGACCACTTGAACAGGAAGCACAACATAACGTTTGAGTCTGGCCTGAACTTCATTCAGATAATAGGTTGGATTGGATGCAGCCACTCCGCCGCCGAGTACGATAATCGATGGGTTGAGCAACGCCGTTATATTCGCGAGTCCTCTTGCCATATAACGCATAGGCAGTTCCAGAATTTCAAGTGCAGCCACATCGCCTGACTCCGCCGCCTTGAACACATGTCTTGCTTCAATCTGTTCCACTTCGCCTCCGGCCAGACTCCAGATCAGGGATAGTTCATTTCCTTTTCCCGATCTAAAATAATGCCTTGCCCGCTCCGTAATGCCGGTCCCCGACGTCACTTGTTCAAACACACCGAAGGCATCACCATCTGCTACATATTCGGAGCTAAGTCCCTCATCACCTGTGATAAAATGTCCTATCTCACCAGCCGCACCGTGTTGCCCACTGTGCAATTCTCCATTCAGAACGAGCGCAGCGCCAATGCCTGTACCTACGGTTACCATTACACTATGACGGTGCCCTTTGGCTGCTCCCTCATCCACTTCTCCCATGGCCGCCATGTTCACATCGTTATCCAGAACGACCTTTCCACTGTAGTACTTAGCGATAATCGGCCGAATATCTTCTTCGGGCCACTGGAATGCAGGAGCATTCCGAAGCACAGCTTCATCTTGCAAAATAACACCCGGGAAACCTAGCCCTACACCCGCGAGCCGATCCCAATCACATCCAATCTCTGCACAGAACGTTTTTAATTCCGTAAATAACCACTGGAAAAACAGTTCCGGTTGCTCCGCGAATTGCGTTGGCAATCTGTGCTCATGAACTTCTCCACCGCTTTTCTGATTGGATAACAACATCAGTATTTTGGTTCCTCCGATGTCAACACCGGCAACCCATGAGCCTTTCGCTTCGAGCACTTCAAGCTGTGCTTCTGTCATTACACTTCCTCCTTGGCAGATCTGTTCTTTATGATTCGTAGTACAACGGTAAAAAAAAATTATTTCCTTCGACTTCTACTCTTCAGGTGTCCCTTGTTTAAGCTCCATTAATGTATGTTGTAAAGCTACTTGCACAGCCCCTGTAACAACCGCTCGTTCTCCAAGATCCGAACATATCAGCTGTGGTTGCACCGGAAATTGCTCGGCAACAGCTTTCCTTAGCAGAGGCAACAATACATCACCATTTCCACCAATGCCGCCTCCAAGCACGACTAATTCAGGGGCGAGCAGCGTACTAATCTGACGCAACGCCCAAGCGATCATCTGACTGTACTCTTGTATAATCTCGATAGCCCATGCCTCTCCGCTCCGAGTCGCCGCAAAAATATCCTCAGGTTGCATGTCTGAACTTAAAGGGCCGTTTAGGTAACGTTGCTTCGCTAGTCTCATCAGCCCATCAGCCGACAACACATCTTCGAGACGGCGGCCATCCTGCATCCGCATCTCGGCTACTTCACCAGTCAGTCCCCCCAAGCCATGCAGCAAATGACCCTGAACCATGATCCCCGCACCCGTTCCCGCGCCAATGGAGAGGAATACGAACAAAGGTGAATTCATCGCAGCTCCCTTTCTGTACTCCCCGAGTGCAGCGAGATTCACATCATTGCCCAGCATAATATCACATGGAAAGGCACGAGCTAAGGCATCACGGGAGAAGTTCTGCTCCATGCCTGCAAGCGGGTCTACAATCCGGCTAATCTTGCCTGAGACAGGCAAAACAACACCTGGAATCCCAAACCCGATGCAACGAAGATCACTCCACAGAAGGTGATTATTCTGAAGCAGCTGATCCACATAGCTGTGTAACAATCGAAGTACAGGCGCTTCAGAGGGAACAGATGTCTCATGCCCACCCTCGACTCCAGCCTCTCCAGAGGACTGCGCGATTACTGAGTTGGACTGCACGTACTGATCTGGATCAATTGGCGGATAAGTAGCATAGGCTATGATTTGCCCATTCAGGTCAGACAGGGCAATTCGAATTCGTGTAGCCCCGATATCAATACCGCAGACATAATAAGCTGTTTCATTAAATTGAATTAACATGGCCTTGCGCCCTTGGGCATTGTCTGCCCGACCTGTTTCCTTCACCAGATTACGCTCAATCAGGTGCTCTACCGCTGATGATACTGTCGGTTTGCTAAGTCCTGTTTGACGGCTGATATCCGCTCTCGACATGGAGCCTTGTGTAATCAGGGCATCCATAATCAGGTTTTCATTCAGATTACGGATATATTGCGGTGTGCCAGCCATTTTATCACCTCCGCTCTATAGTTAGTTAAGTTTCTTAACGAATTAAATTCAATATATCATCCACTTTGAAGTGTGTACAGCATATTCTGAGCGAATACATCTCATGCAAATGACATCTGCTGCAATCATGTTGAATCAGGAAAAAACAGCCAAAAAACTTCTGTGTATTATCGAAGGCAATATCATTCCACAACGTAAAAAGGACGAAGCGGGAATCGTTCCTCACTTCGTCCTTATTATATCGAACCATTACAATATATTATGACTTCGAAAGCTCAATAAACCCTTCTCCGAATACATCGCGTACGTCATGAATGGTGATAAATGCAATCTCATCCTCTGCCCGTACAATTTTCTTCAGCATCGGCACTTCTTGCTTGCTGATTACAATATACAAAATCTCTTTCGGATTCTTCGTATAATAACCGTGGCCAGACAGAACCGTAACCCCACGATCCATCTTCTCAATGACCTGCTTCGCGATCTGATCCTGCTTCGATGAGATAATCATAACTGCCTTTTTCGGATTCAGTCCCTCAATAATAAATTCCATCGTTTTCGTTCCAACAAACAGTAACACGATCGTACACATCAAGCCCTGTGGCCCAATAATAAAGTAAGAAGAGAATGCCACAATCAGATCAAAGAAAAGCAATCCGTAGCTGATATTCCAGTCCAGATATTTATTCGCAAGTCGTGCCAGAATGACCGTACCTGCCGTTGTTCCTCCTACTTTGACAATTAAGCCGATCCCGAGACCTGCAAATACACCTGCAAAAATGGTATTAACCCACAGCTCATCTGATGCGATGCTCCAGCTTTCTGTCAGGTGCAGGAACAGCGAGTTAAAGATAACTGCAATAATCGTATATACTGTCGTGGTTCGATCCAGGAACTTATAACCTACGATTAACAGTATACCGTTGAGGATCAGGTTCATCAGTCCTGGAGACCAGTGAAACAGATAATACAAAATGATCGTGATCCCTGTTACGCCCCCCTCTGCCAGATCATTGGGGATGACAAACAAGTTTACCGCCAGCGCAAACAGAAACGCACCAGCCATAATAAATAAAATATCCGTGATTCTTCTTTTCATTCAGCGCTCCATCCAATCCATCCAAAAATAATAGCTTATCTAAACCTTTCAAAATCAATGTCCCTCATCTACACCTTTTAAAATCAATCTACTTCATCTAAATCCTCAAAAAATCAAATCGCATTTCATCTAAACCTTCCAATATTCGTCTTACCCTAACTAACACATCTAAAAATAACTCTCTACCTAATAACCTGTCATACACACTCCAGGATAGATTCTACCATGCTCTTCGCAAAATTTGTATACATAATACAAATTGTTGCGTCATTTGTGCAAAGGAAATTTGAAAACGTCATCTTTTCGCGCTATGTATCATGTAAAACGGAAACTGACCATGACAAATGTCATGGTCCATACTTGATATTTGTCATTACAGCAGGCTGACGTTTATGACTTACCGTCATGCACGCATTCTTTTACAATGATAAAAACGCTTCCCAAAAGAAGATTATCGGGAATCGACAGGGTACAGACCGCTATGGTTTGTACGCATAAGGAGGAACATGCATGAGCAGAAGCAAAGAAATGGCGCTGAAAAAAGAAGTTACACCTTTTGAAAAAAACGATCTCAAACTTAGCATTCGTCAATTAATCAATACATTAGTCCCGCTCTTTCTATTATGGGCAGCTGCATATTACAGCTTATCGATCTCGTACTGGCTTACGTTCCCTATCGCACTAGTCGCATCGGGATTCGTGCTTCGAACGTTTATTATTTTTCATGACTGCTGTCATGGCTCATTCTTCAAAAGCAAACGGGCTAACGATATTCTCGGCACCATCACGGGCGTATTAACCCTGACTCCCTACCAGCAATGGAAAGCAGAGCATTCCATCCACCATGCAACAAGCGGCAATCTGGATAAACGCGGTGTAGGTGACATCTGGGTTATGACCGTCGATGAATATAAGTCTGCAACACCTTGGATGCGTCTCTTCTATCGTGTGTATCGTAACCCGGTGATCATGTTTGGCATTGGACCAATCTATGTGTTTCTGTTTGCCTATCGTTTTAACCGCAAAGCGGCAAGACGCAAGGAAAGAATTAATACCCATTTAACAACGATTCTAATCATCGCTCTGTATAGCTTCATGTGCTGGCTGATTGGATGGCAAGCTTTTATCATGGTGCAGGCACCCGTATTTTTCTTCTCCGGTTTCTTCGGCATCTGGCTGTTCTACGTACAGCACCAGTTTGAAGAGACCTATTTCGAACATGAAGATGAATGGAGTTATGTCAAAGCAGCAGTAGAGGGAAGCTCTTATTACAAACTGCCTAAGCTACTGCAATGGATCAGCGGAAATATCGGATTCCACCACGTGCACCACTTGAGTCCGCGTGTACCAAACTACTATCTGGAAGAAGCACATAATGCAACACCGCCTTTGCAGAAAGCCACAACGATTACCCTTCGTTCCAGTCTGGTTGCGCTCCGCTTCCGTCTGT
This sequence comes from Paenibacillus sp. RRE4, assembly GCF_031844205.1. Taxonomy (NCBI): domain Bacteria; kingdom Bacillati; phylum Bacillota; class Bacilli; order Caryophanales; family Paenibacillaceae; genus Paenibacillus; species Paenibacillus sp. RRE4. The sequence goes on along the minus strand of NZ_JAUZUT010000001.1, from coordinate 1,760,585 downwards.
GGGATGAAGAACACAAACAATTCATCAGTTTCAGAGAGCTGAAACAAGCATCACGCAAAAAATATATTCCGAATCAGAATCCGAATCCTATTCGGGTAACCAATCAAGCGGGTCTGACAGAGAAGCCTTAGGCTCTGTCGGATTCGTTTTCTTGTATTCAGACGGCAGTCATGCTACAGTCAGGCTAAAGTCCGGTAACACCTTTTTCAAGGAGGAGAATGACATTCAGAAGTGGTCGCAACTATTTTATAAAAATACGGGGTTGAATCCATATGTATGGCTTGTTTTTTTCATTCTGCCCTTCTACTACATCTCTCAATATTCGCAATTGTGGACACTGGTGACCGGTATTATCATTATTCTTGTATTTTTCGTGTGTTATCTACTGGCCTTCATCACCAAGGGCTGGCAGGTCTACATGTGGATCGGACTACTGATTGCCATCTCCATTACGATGACGATTGCGTATGATTATGCCTATTTCTCATTATTTCTCGCTTTTTTTATTGGCAATATTAAAAATAAAGCTGGATTTTTCACCCTTTACTCGGTAAATCTCGGTGCAAGCTTCCTTACGGTCAATTATGGTTTTATCAACCAAAGCTCGCTGTTGCTTAGCCAATTTCCATTTGTCTTTATCAGTCTGATGGCCTCGATTCTTCTGCCGATTAGCACGTACAATAAAAACAAGCGTGAGCAGCTAGAGGGCCAGCTGGAAAATGCGAACAAACGGCTGGATGATCTGGTGAAAATGGAAGAGCGTCAACGGATTGCACGAGACTTGCACGATACGCTGGGGCAAAAGCTCTCGCTGATCGGTCTCAAAACCGATCTGGCCAAGCGCCTGCTTCGCAAAAATCCGGATCAAGCCATCACTGAACTGAATGAACTTAGACAGACAGCAAGCACAGCGTTGAAGGAAGTTCGCGAGATGGTTACAACGATGCGTGGAACGCAACTTGTGGATGAAATGTTCCGGGCGGAGCAAATTCTGAAAGCCGCTTCCATTGAGTTTATTTTACATGGCAACCCCAAGCTACAGGACACCTCACAATTAAATGAAAATGTGCTCGGAATGTGTTTAAAGGAAGCGGTGACCAATGTAGTCAAACACAGTCAGGCTACGAGGTGTATTATTGAAATTGAAGAAACCCCTTCCCACAATGTCTTAACCGTAGACGATAATGGGATAGGCATGGAGCGCACCCGCAAGCAAGATCGACGCGGAACGGGCATCCTCGGTATGAAAGAACGACTGGAATTTGTGAACGGCTGCATGGACATCCGGTCAGGTACAGGAATCGAAGGTACATCGCTGATCATCCATGTGCCCAAGCTGGTACGCAAACCGATAAAGGAGGCAGAAGAATGATCAGAATCGTCATTGCCGAAGATCAGCGTATGATGCTAGGCGCATTATCTTCGCTGCTTAATCTGGAGGAAGATATGGAGGTTGTTGGGCAAGCTAGCAATGGTCAGGAAGCTCTTGCACTCGTACATCAACATGCTCCTGATATCTGTTTAATGGATATCGAAATGCCTGTTAAAAGTGGGCTTGAGGCTGCCGAGGAACTGAAAGGCATGAACTGCAAAGTCATTATTCTCACCACGTTTGCCAGAACCGGATATTTCGAACGTGCGCTTAAAGGCGGTGTTCGCGGTTATTTGCTTAAGGACAGCCCCATAGAAGAGCTCGCCGAAGCGATTCGTCAAGTGATGAATGGCAGACGCATCTTCGCTCCCGATCTGGTCGACGAAGCTTATGTTGAGGAAAATCCATTAACCGAACGTGAACACGCCGTTCTTGGCCTCATGGCTGACGGAAAAAACACGAAGGAAATTGCCGGACACTTGTTCATCACAACGGGCACTGTTCGGAATTATATCTCGATTATTCTTAACAAATTGAATGCAAGTAACCGCATTGAAGCAATTACCCGCTCCAAAGAAAAAGGGTGGTTTAAGTGAAGGAGCCGGTAATGGACGCAAACGATAAACGATTCCCGTTACCTTGCATAAGAAACGCAATAAGCAAAAAGCTCGGCTCAAGAGGATTTATCCCTGTGCCGAGCTTTTTGCTTATTTTACCGATACAACCATTCCAAGTGCGTCCAATGGAACCTGGTCTGTTTTCAACTGATGAATTTGTTTGCCGTCTTGCCATGAAATCGTGACACGCACGCTTTTTCCGCCACTAGCATATTGCACGTCCACAAATCCTTTGTCTTTGGGAGCAGGTAACATATGTGACTCCAGGTACTCAACCATTTTCTTTGCAATCCCCGGGTTGTTCATCTGGTCCTCGGAGACGGAGCGAATCTGTAATGTCCATCGCCCTTCCTGCCATGTTAGATACTGACTACCGGCCGCGCCTTCCACCATGCCCTTGATGCCGTGTCCCAAATCAACACTCATATCCTTCGGTATATTTTGCAAATCTGTTTCAGGGAATACATCCGTTTGATTGGGATTCTCATAGGTTTTCACTTCATAACTCGCTAACCAAGGCATTTTGCTGTTTGAATTCGTTAATGAGGGATCATTTAATGCCAGTGGTTTGTTTACTGTATAAAAGTTTACATGTGAAGCATCGATCGTGTTTGTTGTAATTGCTGCCCCCAAATACTTACCCTTAGGTAATGGGAAAGAGGTCGGGAGCGACACGCTCTGATTCTTCAACTCGCTGCGGACAGCCTTCACAACTTCGTCAACATCGGATAACTCCGAATGGGTTGTACTTCCACTGGTATTTGAATTGGCGGTGCCATCTTTGCCTGATGAAGCAGAAGAAGCATTGGTAGCTGTATTCGTTTTCGTACCGTTCTCTCCAGTATCGGAAGAAGCGGAGCTCCCGCTTCCCGACTGCGTTTGCTCACTACCGGTTGTTGCGGATGGTTGCCCGCCCGTCGATGCCTGATTCGAGTCTGGTCCTCCGCATCCAGCCAGCGCGAGCAAAACGGCTGTCGTCACCGGAATGGTCATCCATAACGATTGTTTTTTCATGATGTATACCTCCTAATGTTTGCACCGGTCCAGTTCCTAGTTTTTCGTTGCTAGTGACCTGTTCTCATCGCTTGTCATTCCAGAAATTCACCGGTTGCACGTTCTTGGTTAAAATTTCGAATTGATATCCTTCCGCCTTCAATGTTTTCAATACTTGAGGCAATACTTTCAATGTAGCCTCCTGATCATGCATTAGTACTACAGGTGTAGTTCCATTTTTATGGATGTTGTGAACTTGCTGCATGACGTTATTGTATACTTTCTGATGATCTTTCTTGTATTTCCAGTCAAGTGAGTCAACGTTCCAATCCCACAGATGAAATCCTCCCTGCGCAAGAAGCACGTTGCGATAAGCAGGTTTCAAATAAGGTTTACTGCCATAGGGTGTGCGTACAAGACTCGTTTTAACACCAGCAACCTTATTCAAGCTTTCATTGGCTTGTTGCATTTCTTTCAATCCGCTGTAAGCATTTTTGTAAAATTTGCTTGGCACATGGGTTACACCATGCAATCCAAGTCCATGTCCTTCTTTTACAATACGTTGCGTTGCTTTCTGATATTGTTCCATATGAGGCCCAAGCATGAAAAAGGTAGCTTTGACTTTATATTCATCCAAAATATCGAGAAGTTGATTGGTATGCGCTGTAGGGCCATCATCAAAAGTCAGATATAAAATTTTTGTACTGGCCTTAGGGCTTGATTTATCGGCGGATGACGCTGTGGCTGATGCAGACTGTGGCAACAATAACAACGGTAACAGAAGTACAATAGCGAGTGTAGCAACGAATGATTTACGAAGTTGTAGCATAATAATAGTCTCCCTTGTGTGTGTTTTTACCCGGGTGTGTGTGTCCTCTTAACTCGTATCCCTTGGCGATTAATTTTAATAGTATCAGAGACACCTTTCACTCTTCTCGCTTCAAAGGCTACGGATGAGTTACACTTTTGTCAGATAAACTTAAAAATTAAAACGATTTTGATAGATTTGATCTCCAACCTAGCATCGATATCCATAGATCAATGTTGACATACTATTTATTACCCTATTTCTATATTCTGATAGACATATAATGAATTTAATAGGATTGAACACAGCAAAAAAGCTTGCACGAATGCAAGCTTTCTTCCGTATACACGGTATGTAATGTTACGAATATACGCTTTGACGTTTAGCTCTGCTTACTCCGCAGGAACCGTAAATGAACGTTTGCTGAACTCTGCATCCAGCATGTAGAAGGCGTTACTGTCATTCTCAATACGGCGCAGCTTCTGAATGATGTTATCAAACAAAGCTTCCTCTTCAACCTGTTCATCAATGAACCATTTCAAGAAATACATGGTTGCGTGTTCACGCTCGTTTAGCGCGATATCCGCCAGCGCATAAAATTTCTTCGTGTTTTGCTGTTCATGTGCATAACCGTGTTCAAACACATCCAGCATGGAGTCGTATTCATTTTTCGGTTCAGGCATCGCAGCCAGTGTAGCACGATGTCCGCGGTCATTCAGAAATTTATAAATTTTCATGCCATGGAAACGTTCCTCTTCCGCTTGTACGAGGAAAAAATTAGCAAATCCATCCAGGCTTTTGCTGGAACAATACGCAGCCATTGCCATGTATACATGAGCAGAGTAAAACTCGAAGTTCATCTGCTCGTTTAAAGACGCAGTCAGTTCTTGACTCATGAAAAAACACCTCTTTCTGTGGGAATGTTTTCATTTTAACACAACACGAAAGTAGCTTGCATCCGATTTTCTACATTATTCGTCATAGGACGAATTCACAGCACATAGTAATAAAAAAAAGCTCTGCCATGACGGCAGAGCTTTCTTTTATCATTTTGATGAAATGATTATACCAAGAACGCTTTGGAGATGATTACCAACAGGATGAACAGAACCAGAATCGCGCCTACAGAAGTGAAACCACCATAGCCGTAACCTCTTGTTTCTCCACCTAAAACTTCGCTCATTGATTGTACCTCCTCTGCAACAGGTATGGGTTATCTTATGCAGAGAACGAAACTTTGACAGGGCGAATGCCCCATTGTTAAAATTCGTTTGAATTCATTTTGAATCAGTACCGCGGCGACTGTACCTGCATGATATCCATAAAAGGTACCTTCGCCGTGAATTCCTCTTCCGTATGCTCAACATGTACAAGGCGTGTACGGGAATCCATTTTTACAATAATGCCCTGTACCTGGTCTTCCTTACCCCAGACGGTCAATAACACTTCTGAGCGCTCATGAAAAGCCTCCACAAGTTGATTCCCTAATTCCTCCAGCTCGAACTCATCCCGTGTGGGTCTTTTTGCGACTTTTGCTTTGGCCAAAACAGCTACCTCCTCTACTACGACGTCCCGATTCCACGGTTGCTTGCCGAGTGCATATTCAATTAGTATACCATTCATTTACGCTTGTGTAATGTCATGACACCTTTTTTCGGTAAGTTCCTTCGTATATTTTCAACTTGTATTCAGTTCCCATCATCTCTTACTCATCTTGAGCTTCAACCAGTATGGTGTATTCGTTCGATCTAGTCTCTCCCGAGCGTCGTTGTGCATTCCACTCATACGTGTAGAGGGCCGTCAAGGTCCCTTGCAGAATACCCGTTTGTTCAGGAGCAAGTTGCACAAGGTAAGCAAATTCTTTTTCCGATCCTGCGCCGAGCTCACCAATGTGAAGATACCTTGGAGTCGAATACTCGGGGATATTTAACTGCATCTGGCCACCCTCCTGCCCCACCCATTTAGCTCCCTGAGGCAGAATATTGCCCAACTGCACGCGTGCAGGCAACGAACCCGTGTTACTGACACTTACGTTAAAAGTGACCGTGCCTCCCTGCTCAACAATAGAGGGAAATACCTCCACATGAACCTGAATGACAGGCAATCTGACCTCCAGAACAGCTTCATTTGAGATAAGCCTGCGTTGAACTGTACGAGAATCCGGCAAGCGGAATGTGTATAGTAATGCGGCGCGATTCACATAACTGTGTTGCGTGGAAATCTCTGCCCCAGCCACTTCGTTTTCCACCTGAGCCTCAAATTGAATATGTAGCTCGGAGCGGGCAGTTAGTGTGCCCAGGTTAATCCCTGTATTGGGGTTCGAACCTGGACGTTTGACTCCATTCCAGCTGAGACTACCATCAACAAAGACTAGCGCTGCAGGCAAAACATCCTGTAGTTTGGCATCCACTGCATAATTGCTTTGGTTGGACACTGTGATATGATATTGCGCCGTATCTCCTGGTGTCGTTATTACAGGAGATACCGTTTTGAAAACAGAAATTTGAGGTTCAACAATAATCGGTGTGACCACATTGGAATAAACCACTTCTTGTTTCCCTGCAGTAATGTATTTTAATACAGCCTCACTTGATAATTGATCCGGGGCTTGCGAACCTGTTACCTGGGTTACCTGTACTCGATACTGCACTCGAATCACATTTCCTGGCCCAATATCACCAAGATCAATTCCAGCATCCGGTGTGACTTGTGGTGCGAACATATCGTTAATCGTCACACTTGCCGGGATAAAGATGGCACCTTGTGGCAACCTCACTGTTAATACGGCATCTGTCGCCGCGGCAAACCCCGGATTGCTCACTAGCACCGTGTACATCAAGATATCTCCAGCAAACGTGTTGCTCCGGTCCACTTGCAAGCTCACTTCGAGCCGCGATGTTTCGATACGAACTTCAACAACGTTGGATTTTTCCGTCCCGTTAACCGTTCTACTGTCTGTTGTGACAAACTCATATTTTACTTCCGCCTGGTTCAATAGCGTGAGATTTCCAGGCACTCGCACTATAACGACTTGAAAATGATAGGTCAGCACTGCACCAGGTGCAACTTCTGCCGGGGGCAATCCCTGCGTGGGAGAGACTCCTGGCAAGGGGATACCATTGCTCAGAACGCTGTTTGGCAGAAGCGACGTTTCCTGAGAGAGCGGGTCTACCACACGGATCATTGCCGTGCGGTTTCCCGTATTCACAATCTCAATCTGATAAGTCAGAGATTGGCCCAAGGCTGCTGTCGTTACATTGCATCGTTTGCTCACTTTGAGCCTGGGGCCGACCCATGGTGTCACAACGGTGTTGGAATAAGCCACCTGTTCCAGTTCAGTCGTACCCGAGCTGAATCGAACCAGGGACTGATTCTTTAACCAGTGGGACAACGTACCTGGAATTTCGCTCATATCACCACAACCTCTACATTGAATGTAACTGTAGTAGAAGCACCGGCAGCAATGGAACCTAGTGTGATACCCGTATTCGGATTACCTGTCGGTCTTGCCACACCATTTACAACTACACTTCCCGGCACAAATACAGTTCCAACGGGAACCGGATCGACCATGACCACGTTATTCACTGTTTCTATGCCGTTATTCGTCACCACCACCGTATACGTGATCACATCACCAACGACTGCATCAATGGCACTGGTGCTCTTGACAACACTTACATTCGGTGCCGATACAGGAATAATAAGTACATTGGACGATACCGTTCCCGTCAATACACGCCCATCTGGTGGACTGAATGTATAGTTCGCGACTGCTTGGTTGCGGAGTTGCTGATTTTGAGGCAACGAATCGACTGTTACGCCCAGGGTGACCGTAACATTTACAGAGCCACCAGGAGGAATGTTACCTACGACGATGCCCGTTTCGGGGTTAGCACCTGGCTGTGGCACACCATCGATCAGAACGCTGTTCGGGAGAAGTACCGCACCGGTTGGAATGTTATCTGTTAATGTAAGCGTCGCAACAAGGTTACCGCTGTTGTTAATTGTAAATGAATACACGATGTCGTCACCAACCGTAGCGTTTGATGTGCTTGCTGTTTTGGAAACGGTAATAATGGGCTGATAGATTGGAGTAACAATCGTATTGGAATACGCAGCTCCAGAGAACACCCCCGATGTAAAGCTTACAGATGATTGACTGCTGACTTGCGGCGGTGTCGGAAGAGAGTTGACGCGAACAGCATAGGATACCGCAACCGACTCCCCAGGAGCAAGTGTACCAAGTGCAATGCCTAGTGCCGGGTTCGCCGAAGCACGAGGTATGCCGTTAACCAGTACACTTCCCGTAACAAAAGTGGTCGCCGGATCGATCGGGTCTGTCAGAACGATATTGTTGACCGGGTCTATACCACTGTTGGTCACAACCATCTCATAAACAATGGTGTCGCCTACGACGGCATCTGTAGATGTTGTTGTTTTCACAACAGTGACATTCGGTGCCGAGACTTGAATAATCAGAGCGTTCGAAGTAATGCTTCCCCCAAGTGTTCTTCCATCCGGTAGCGTGTACGTAAAGGTTGCTGACGCCTGATTTGTAATCGATTGGCTCACCGGTAGCGTTGTGATGACGATTGAAAAAGTGACGATGGTCGTGGTGGATACCACACCAAGAGAAATTCCCGAAGCGGGGTCAACGCCAGGTGCCGAAGCGCCATTAATAACGACACTGTTTGGCACAAACTCCGTTCCGGCAGGAATGGTATCGGTCAGTGTCACCGATGCACCATAGTTTCCGGTATTTGTGACAGCAATGCTATAGATTACCGTATCTCCCACCGTGGCGATGGCTTGATCCCCCGTTTTGACTGCAGCCAGAATAGGCTGGTATACCGGGGTCGAGACCGTGTTGGAAAACGTCGTCGCTGAGAATGCTCCTGAAGTAAAACTTACCGTGGATTGATTGTTCAATACAGCCGTTGCGGGCAGACTTGTCACTCGTACACTAAATACAACGGTCACAGTGACCCCAGGTGCAATGGAACCCAAAGTGATGCCTGTTGAAGGATTGGCATTGGGACGCAGCACGCCATCCACAAAGACACCGCTAGGTGCAAGTACTGTACTCGCTGGCAAAGCATCCGTAAATATGACATTGCTGACATTCTCTATACCATTGTTGGTAACAGCAATAGAATACGTCACCGTATCGCCTACCGAAGCGGCTGTGGAAGTTGTAGATTTTACCACCTGAACATTAGGTGCGGACACCGGAATCGTTAGTACATTAGAGAGCACGGATCTATTGATGCTTCTTCCATCCGGCAGGGTGAATGATAAGGCAACCGAAGCCTGGTTCACAAGTTGTTGCGGGCTTGGAAGTGTCTCAATGACAACAGAAAATGTAATGGTTGTTGTCGCCCCGGCTGCAACCGTCCCCGCAGGAATACCCGTTGCCGGAGTGGCCGCTGGAAGCGGCTGACCATTGACGATAACACTGTTCGGCACTAGCACTGTGCCTGTCGGCAAATTATCGGTCAGGTTAATCTGCGCTCCAAAATTCCCCTGATTATTCACACTAATCGTATAACTGACTGTGTCGCCTACGGTGGCATTCTGGGTACTGGCTGTTTTCTGCGCTACTAATACGGGTTGGAATACCGGGGTTAATACGGTATTCGAGAACGTTGTACCCGAGAAGGTTCCGGAAGTAAACGTAACCGTCGACCGATTACTCAACTGATTGTTCGTAGGAATTCCGTTAACAATGACGCTGAATGTAACGGTTGCCGTTCCACCTGGTGCAAGGGTCCCTAGCGGTATTCCTCCTGAAGGACTTGCTGCGGGTTGTGCCACACCGTTTATCGTCACACTCCCCGCCACAAATGAAGCCCCGGACGGAATCGGGTCTGAAAACTGCACACCGTTCACAGGCGCAATACCGCTATTAGTCACCAATACGGAATAAACAATAGTGTCACCCACGGTTGCAGCTGTAGATACTGTGCTTTTTACTACACTAACGTTAGGCGATGAAACCGGGAAGGTAAGTGTGTTAGACGTTGCTGTTCCCGTTAATGTTCGCCCGTCAGGCGGTGTGAATGTAAACGTCGATGAAGCAAAATTGCTAAGTTGCTGTGGAGACGGCAAGGAATCCACAACGACTGCAAACGTTACGACGGCTGTTGCTCCTGCCGCTACAACGCCTACCGGAATGCCAGTGCCTGGCGTAACACCCGGCTGTGGTATACCCGAGACAACAACACTATTAGGAACAAGGGTTGTCGCTGCCGGAATCGCATCCGTTACCGTAACATTCGCTTGCAGATTTCCGGTGTTGCTCACCGTTATGGTGTAAACAACGGTATCTCCCACGGTTGCGTTGATGGTATTCGCCGTTTTGACAAGTGCAATTTGCGGCTGTATGACAGGGGTCTGTGTTGTATTGGATGATGATGAACCCGAAAAAGAACCGGAAGTAAAGCTGACCGTCGACTGATTGTTAATCTGGGAAGGGATCGGCATAGTAATCCTCACCTCAAAAGTTACGGTAACTTCGGCTCCCGGGGCCAAAGTACCGATTGGGATGCCGGCGGTCGGATTGGAGAGCGGTGAAGCAATGCCGTTCACCAGGACACTTCCGGGTATAAATGGGGTGTTCGAAGGCAGCGGATCGAGAAAAATGACGTTGTTCACAGCGGTGGTGCCGTTATTTCGTATGACAGAGGTGTAACGAATCACATCCCCGGATACCGCATAATCCGCGTTATCGGTTTTGATAATGCTGACATTAGGCAAGGACACCGGAATGCTCACTGTATTGGATGAAACAAAACCCGCAATAACTCTTCCGCTTGGCAATGTGTAGCTGTAGGAGGCAACCGCCTGGTTAATTAACTGTCTTGGATCGGGCAGACTTGTGACAGTTGCAAGAAAAGATAGCGTCACGGATGCTCCGGCACCCAATGTTCCCAAATTTATTCCCGTATTGGGACTAACGCCCGGAACGGGGGTTCCGTTAATCAAGACACTGTTTGTCACAAATATAGCTCCAGCAGGAACCGGATCGCTCAGGGTAACCACTGCCGGGATATTACCTGTATTCGTAATCTGAACATTGTAGTTGAAAGTGTCTCCCACGGTCAGACTTGACGTACTTGCTGACTTCAGCACTTGAATAACCGGTTGATAGACAGGGGTGTTCACTGTCACTGATGAAGACACGCCATTAAAACTGCCTGAAGTAAAGGCGGCACTTGCCCTGTTGCTTACCACACCTGATGTAGGAACAGCCGTAATTCTGGTCTGATATGTCACTGTGATACTAGCGGAATTACTCAACGTCCCCAGGGCGATACCTGCAACGGGGCTGGCATTATTTTGCACGACTCCGTTCACTGTCACAGTCCCCGCTATGAATTCGGAGCCGGTTGAAGGCGTGTCAGAGAGCACCAGATTTTGTACAGCAGCCCCACCAGCGTTTGTGATGATAACCCTGTATGTCAACGCATCTCCAACTGTGCCGTCTGTCGTGTTTACTGTCTTGGACAGGGTAATATTCGGTGCGGAAGCAGGAATTCGGACGGTATTGGAACCGGAACTGCCCGATAGATTTCTGCCACTTGGAAGCTGATAGGTGTAAGTAGCTGATCCCTGATTTTCTAATACAGGTGGAGACGGAATCGAAGTCAATGTGGCTCGGAATATTACGGTTGCGCTGCCTCCAGGCAGAATGCTTCCCAGTGCAATCCCCGTAAGTGGACTTGTTCCTGGTCTAGCTGTGCCATTGACCGTTACTGAATCCGGCACAAATGTAAGGCCAGCCGGAATTGTATCTGTCACATTGACTTGAGTCGCAATATTTCCCGTATTGCTAACAACGAGTGTATAAGAAAGCTGATCTCCCAGTGTTGCATTGGTTTGACTTGCCGACTTCACAATGGTAATCACAGGCTGATACACTGGCGTTGTTATGGAGTTGGAATTTGAAATACCTGTAAAAGCTCCTGAACTGTAAGACACAGAGGCCCGGTTAAGAAGTGATCCTCCTGTTGGTACGGACTGCACACTCACCTGAAAAGTCACCGTTGCGGAGGTCGCTGCATTTAATGTTCCCAAAGCGATTCCGCTGGCAGGGTTAGCAGACGGTACACTTGTACCCCGAACCGTGACACTTCCAGGGACAAAGCTCAGCCCTGTTGGAAGACTATCTGACAATATTGCATTCGTGATTGGCTGTATGCCCCCGTTGGTTGTAACTACCGAATACGTGAAGGTCTCACCGACAGCAACATCCGTAACCGTTGCCGTTTTGAGAACCGTCACATTCGGCAAGGTTACCGGAATGTTGAGTGTATTGGATGCCACAGTCCCCGTAATCGTTCTTCCGTCTGGTGAGTTAAAGGAATAAGAGGCTGTCGCCTGATCAACCAATGTCGGCGGTGTGGGCAAGTTAGTTACCAGTACCTGAAACGTAATGGTGGTTACGCTTCCTTCAGCAAGTGTGCCCAGATTTACACCTGTTGCAGGATTGGCTCCTGCGACCACCGTTCCATTAACACGGAAACTACCAGCTACATAAGAGCTGCCGGCTGGAATATTGTCAGCTATGGTCACACTTGCGCCTACATTCCCTCCATTCGTCACTTGAAGCGTATAGGTCACCTGATCGCCAACCGTTGCATTCGTTGTGTTCGCCGATTTTACGATAGACAGGTTCGGTGAATATACAGGTAGCGTTGCATTATTGGAAGGGATAACACCACTAATGATTGGCCCGCCAGCAACACTCTGAAAAGTAAATGCGGCATTCGCGGAATTGACGAGTTGCAGCACACTTGTGTCGTTTGTAATCTGAGCACGGTAAGTGACGACAACACTGCTGTTGAGAGCCAAAGAGCCTAAAGGTATTCCTGATGTTACATCCAATGTCGGCCTTGGCACTCCGCCTACCGTAATGCTTCCAGGGACAAATGTTAAACCGGCAGGAAGCGTATCTGACAGGACCACACTGGCTGCACTAGCCGAACCGCCATTCGTAATGGTGGCTGTATACGTGACGGTATCTCCGGCAACTGCGCCCGTTGCTGTAAATGACTTTGCCACAGTGATTCGTGGTGCGTTAATATCAACTTGTATGGCGTTACCATTGACGATGTAAGCATCGCCAGAGGTAGTCAGTGTCAGAACTGCCGAAGACTGATTGTTGATCAGCCTTGCAGACACATCGACATTGGTAATATCCCAGCCCTGACGTCCCCCGACAATATTGGTTCCTGGTGCTCCATTTATCTGGTTGCGAGTTCCAAATGTGCCTGTCGTATTCAGAGCACCCGTATCGCCATTAATTTGAGATGCAAAAAAATTGGCCGCTAGATTATTTGGCCCGGACAATGCAACTGAGGTTGCAGATGTCGCTCCAAATAACGCCTGATCTCCTGTCCGGTTCGCATCCCCCTCCTGCGCACTGAACAGCGCTCTTCCCCCGAGCGCTCCGGAAATAGGCGTTGCAAAGCCAGTAAGCGTCGTAACAACCGGTGCCGAACTCGCTTGAACAAGGACTCCCCCCGCACGTAAAGACATGTTACGAAAAGGGAGATTTCCGTTTTGATAAATGACGCCCAGCGTCCAGCCTGCATGATTCGCTGTTGCATCATTGGTAATCACAATCGTACCTACGACTCCCCCGGTGACATATGTACCTGCGCCCCCATTTTGTACAAGAGTGGTAACGTTAGCCGATCGTACATATCCCGCTGCGTTGTTGCCAAGGTCGAACTGATTGTATGTGGCCGGATCTGGAGTAACACTAAATGTGCCTGCAGGGGTGGTGAACGTAACCGGATTATTGATTGCTGCACTGAGATTGACCGTTCCATTAATATAACTTCCGCCCCAGATCAACTCCGCATATAGAACCGTGCTGCCTGTTGGTAGAACCAGAATCGCTGCCGAGCTATTGCTCTGGTATAGACTGGTTGTTCCAGCCGGGTATGTTCCATAAGTGGAAGCCGTATTAATCGTGGTAAAGCCTCCGATACTGTCTTGCGTTCCTGGCACTCCTGCCGTGTCAGAACGGCTTAGTCCAAGTGTATTGCCCGTAAACGTAATTGCACCTGTAGCGTTGACAGTTGAACGAACGACAAGAGGAATGGATTTCACCTCCCCTTCAGCGGAAAATGAGAATTCTGCAACAGAGCCTGTTATCAGTCTATGATCAAACGGCAGCAAATTTGTATGTCCACTTTCAAAACTTTGGATATTCTATGGATTTTTATGTAAGGTTTATTATCATGCTTAAAATTTTATCCCTTGCGTTTTAACAATAGTATCTTATAATCTACTTATACGAGAGCAATCTGTCGTATCATTTTGATGCAGTCAGCGGTGATTTATGAATAGTCAAGCAGAACATAACAGCCCTATTCCAAGAGAGTATGAGATCAAGCAATCCAAATGGTTACGTAAAATGCTTCATGCTTACTGGGTCGTTGTTATTGTACATTTCTTTATTCAGATTGGTAGTTATCTTTTTTTGAAATATGATCGCACTCCCCAAGATTTTATAGTAAACGTCCTATTTTGGCCCACAGCCCTAGCTGTTTTTTGCATTTTACTCACCCGTTATATGGATCGAAAATTTCCTTCCTGTTCGTTCTATACGATGTCCGTAACCAGTACGGTAATCGCTTGGACCATTATTCATGTCAATTACGATATTCGGATCATGCCAGCGATATGTCTATTACCGATCTTTGCCTCTGTGTTGTTTTTTGACAGCAAACGCGTCTGGTTTATTTTTACATTGCAGATGGCGGGGTATGGACTGCTTCTGATTGATCCAGCGTATCGCGCATACTTGAGCTCATTTGATATGGTCTCGATTCCAGCATTCCTGATCCTGGCCACTTATGTGGCACAAATCATTGTCACTAGCGGTGTGGAGGTACTGGACGATTTGCAGACAAGTATGAACGCGAAGGAAGACCTTATCGTACGAAACGCCATTATTGCCAAACAGTCCAAAACAGACGGGTTAACGAATCTTTACAATCAGAGCTCGTTCAAGGATTATTATGAAAAGGCATTTGAGTACGCCAATCTCGGAATGAGTCTGCATTTGGCGCTGATTGATATCGATGATTTTAAAGTGATCAATGATACGTACGGTCACCGTGTGGGCGACATCATTTTGGAAAAGGTGTCCTTGATCATTCAGGAGAGCATCACAGCTAGTGACATTGCTGCACGTTATGGCGGCGAGGAATTTGCTTTGTTAATGTTCGAACAATCCTTTGAACAAGCTTATGATCTGGTTGAACATATCCGGCAAAAAATTTCATTAATGGGCCATCTGGAACTTGGGGGCGCTTCCATTACCGTAAGCATCGGCCTCAAAGGATACAACCTTGATTTGAGTAAAGATAAGTTGTTTGAAGAAGTGGATGCTTGCCTGTATGCTGCCAAACGTTCAGGTAAAAATAAAACCGTAACATCACTCGTTTCAGCATAATGAGGAGGAGCCAGTAATTGGAAAAAGTTGTGTGGCACACACCCGGATAACCGGATCACCACACAACTTTTTTTGCTTTTTATACGAATCGGCCTGTTTTCCGAACTTGCCTTCTTGCTTTATTCTTCTGCCCATTCCCAGCGATGGCGATATTGCTCCAGCCTTGGGTGGACTTGTTCAGGCTGACCGTCAATAATGAGACGAAGTTCCTTGATCCAATCCGTAAAGGAGTCAAAGGATGCCCATTGATTAGCCATTTCTAAGGTCATATACAGAAAAAGAGGGGACGGGTATTCGGCTTGAATATGTCGTAGCGCTGTGTCGATTGGCGTATACTTTTTTCGTTTCCCTTCTAATCCCTCTACCCGGATTGGTGCAGACGGGTGATCGCGCCTCCATTCATGAAGACGATCCTCTCTCTTGTAAAAGGATTGTACCGAATCTCGGCTCATTCGTTTTACCGTGCTTTCATGTAATGGGTAGAGCACTAGCTGCTTGAAAGCTCTTGCATCCATAATTGCCGCTGCACGCTCAAGCTGTTCGTCCGTTACGTTTTCGAACGAATCGTAGAAGATCAGTGAACCCTTGCGACTAGGCTGGGCAGGCTCATAGCCAAAGGGTACGTTTGCATATTTTCCAGACAAGCGCCCCACCTCCCTTCTCAGTTAAGTTACTATTAGCCAACCACACCTGCCTGAATGATCCATGAGTCAAACTTCATATCGTTATTATATCCTAGCCCTCGTTATCCGACTCGGAATAAAATGTGACTCTGTTCTTGCCCGCACGTTTGGACCTGTAAAGTGCCTCGTCGGCCATCCGAATAATCTCACTCGGATTGTTGCTATTCGTCGGATACTCCGCTCCTCCAATACTGCAACCAATATGAACACGCTCATACTCGATAATGAATGGTTTGTTCAAACTTTGAATAATATTTTGCGCATACTGGATCGCTTCCTGCCGCGGATCATCTCCGATAGAGCGAAGTACAATCAGGAATTCGTCACCACCAAGCCGAACGGTTATACCCTCTTCATGACTTAGTGCTGTAAGGCGCTGAGCAACCTTTTGCAACAAAACATCGCCCGTCTGATGTCCAAGCGAATCGTTCACACTTTTAAAACCGTCCAGATCCAGATAGAGAAACGTCAACGTATGGTCCTCGCTCTCTGTCTGTAGAGATTCCTCAAGATACGTCTCAAGGGCTGTGCGATTCTTCAATCCGGTCAGCTGATCATAATGTGCAAGATTCTGCATCACAACCAGTTCTGAGTCTTTATTCATGATCGAAGATACCATGTTTCGGAGTGACCGTGACAATGCCTCAATTTCCTTCAGCCCTTTGGTCTCAGGGATGTCAATATTCTCTCCAGCACCAAGACGATCTGCTACACGGGTTAGTCGAACCAGCGGAGCCGAGATCAGTCTGGAGAGAAACCACCCAATCGGCGCAAACAAAAGCATTACAACGATGCCAGCAAAGATGTTAAACCACATCAGATCAACAACAGAAGAAAAAGCTGCCGATTTACCCTGACGAATGATAATGGTCCAACCCAGTCCCGGATAATCCTTATATCCCTGGCTATACGCTAAACCGGTAACGTACTCCTTGCCATCCGGCCACTTTTCAGTGGACCAGCTACTTGTACTGTTCCGATGATCTCCAATCTCTTCTAGTGCAAGTGGTTTACCTACCCACTCTTTGGGGCCAAGAAGCACAGTGTGCTCTTTTTTGCTAACGATAAAGAATTCAATATCCTTCTCCTCACGTTGCAAGGGAACGAGTACGGAAGCCTCAACTTCTTTGGCCCATGCCCAGCTGAGATGTGCTGCTAATACACCACGAATCCGGCCATCACTATCCTTAAGCGGGAAGCTGATATCTACAAATTGCAATGGCTCTCCCGACGGATTAGGCAATAGTTTGGCGAGCAGCACCGCATTATGTACATCTCCAATAAATTTACCCTTGATTCCTTCCTGGTACACAGGCCGCTCCGATAAATCTTCCCCTAAAAGTATCCCGTCTGTGGCGGCTAGCACTTTTCCTTTTGGGTCCATGAATCCAACCCATGAAAAAGAGGGGAAGCTATTTTGCAGCTGATCCAACAGCAGTTGAATATCCTTGTGGTTAAATTCATCATTCATAGAGGCCATGTTGCCCAGAAGATTCATTTCACCAGAACGAGAGTACATGAAACGATCCAGCTTGTCCACGGTCTGTAGAGCCGTGCTTTCCAGGGAGTGGCCAATTTCGGTTTCCACCGCATCAAATGATTTTTGGCTGAAAACATATCCAATGGTTAAAATAACGAACAGAGATAACCCAGCGAAAATGACGGTGAGCACCGTTCTAAGTTTAAATGACATAATTCCTCCTGCACATACGGTGAACCGCTCTTACAATCTCAATCATCCACAGTTTTGCGTTGCAAAATGATAAGAAATAGCTCTCACTTATTTTGAATTATATCGGTATTTTAGTTTGTATTCTTAATATATGTACCCATACAAAATTTACCCAAAATCACAACCGAGTTTCTTCCATTCAAAGAATAGTCACGATTCTGTATATACAAACTTGGGTTATGAATAGAGAGAGCAAGCATATCCTTAAAGGATTGCGCCTGTATGTCACAGAGAGAATGACAAGAAAAAACATTGGGGGTGTAATTATTTGAGCCTGCTTCACATTGCTGTTATTTTGCCTTTTGCAGCTGGCATCGTTCTAGCCTTGCTACAGAGACTAATCCGTAAAATTCATCTCGGATGGCTGGTACTTGTCGTACCGGCATCGTTATTTGTTTATTTTGCAAGCCAGATTTCTGCCGTGTCCCGGCGTAACCCGGTATCCGGACAAATTCCCTGGATTCCGTCCCTAGACATCGGATTTAATCTATATTTGGACGGACTGAGTCTACTGTTAACGTTGCTGATCAGCGGAATAGGCGTGCTTGTCGTCTTTTATTCCATCTTTTATATGAGCAAAAAAGAGGCGTTAAACCGGTTCTATCTCTACTTGTTAATGTTTATGGGCGCTATGCTTGGCGTCGTATTATCCGATAATATGATCGTGCTGTATGGATTCTGGGAACTCACCAGCATTACGTCATTTCTGTTAATTGCCTTTCATTACAAGCGTAAAGCTTCCACTTCGGGTGCACAAAAATCGTTTCTGATTACGGTTTTTGGCGGATTCGCCATGCTTGCCGGATTCATGTTGATGTACTTGATGACAGGTACATTCAGTATCCGCGCAACCATTACCGAATGGGGGCATATTCAGGACAGCCCGCTGTTCTTACCGGCTCTCGTTCTTATTCTGATTGGAGCGTTCACCAAATCGGCACAATTCCCGTTTCACATCTGGCTGCCTGATGCCATGGAAGCCCCGACTCCAGTCAGTGCGTATCTGCACTCCGCCACCATGGTCAAAGCCGGGTTGTATGTAGTCGCCCGTTTCACTCCCATCTTCGGCGGACAAGGACTCTGGTTCTGGCTTGTAACTGGCGTCGGACTGCTCACACTGGGTTACGGATCGTTTTTAGCAGTGAAGAAAAACGATCTCAAGGCCATTCTTGCGTATTCCACTATCTCACAACTCGGCTTGATTATGTGCCTCTTCGGGATCGGATCTGCTGCTCTCTATTTCGGATATGGCGAGTCCTCTGCCATGTATACCGTAGCGATCACTGCTGCACTGCTCCATTTATTCAACCACGGTACCTTCAAAGCGGCTTTGTTTATGGTCGCCGGTATTGTCGATCATGAGACAGGTACACGAGATATTCGGAAACTTGGCGGTCTGGTAGCATTCATGCCTATCACATTCAGCCTGGCGCTCATCGGTTCACTGGCTATGGCAGGTATCCCGCCTTTTAACGGATTCCTCAGTAAGGAATTGTTCTTTCAAGCGATGGTACAAGTTACGGATCTTCGTATCTTTGGTTTAGGCTCCTGGAGTATTCTCCTACCTGTCATCGCGTGGCTTGCCAGCGTTTTCACACTGATCTATGCCCTGATTTTTGTGTTCAAAACATTCCTCGGTCGTAGCCGAAGTGAGTTGCCTGCCGAGAAATTACATGAAGCGCCTGTCGGACTGCTCATTCCACCGATCGTTCTAGGCGCGCTGGTCATCGGTTTTGGACTCTTTCCGGATCTGCTTTCCGGGTCACTGATCGAGCCGGCAATGGCTGCCGTTCTCCCTTCCCTGCTGAATGGGAATGAACGCTTTGATGTACATTTCTCCCTATGGCATGGCTGGACTCCACAATTGTTCATGACCATCGGTGTTGTTGTGCTCGGGGTCATGTTATACAAGTTACTGCCACGATGGAGGAATATTTATGAGCATTATCCACGGGGATTAACCATTAACAACATGTATCATGTCGTTCTCGACAATGTGCAACATTATGCACGGAAGTGGACAGAAGCCTACATGAACGGCTCGGTCCGCAATTATCTGGTTTATATTTTCTCATTCACCGTTGCGCTACTCGTTTACGCCTTCTTCCGGTCTGGTGAAAATATTACCTGGCATGTGCAGGATAATGCTCCATACTCATTCTACGAAGTCGTATTACTGGTCACGCTGATTGCAGCGGCCATTTCCATTCCTTTTGCCAAAAACCGATTATCTGCTGTCATTATGACCGGAGCTGTCGGCTACCTGGTTACACTGCTGTTCGTTCTGTTTCGGGCACCCGATCTTGCGCTGACGCAGATGATTGTGGAGACGGTCTCCGTCGCGTTGTTCCTGCTCTGCTTCTACCATCTGCCCGAGTTACAACGCGGCAAATCCAGCTCCCGGTATCTCACGGTGAATGCCATTGTAGCTGTTTCCGTTGGCGTTGTGATGACATTCGTCGCACTCGCTGCAAGCGGCACAGTATCCTTGGACAGCATCTCGGCTTTCTTTATTCAGGAAGCTTACAGTTCCGCGGGGGGGAAAAATGTCGTAAACGTATTGCTGGTGGATTTCCGGGGTTATGATACGTTGCTTGAGATTATGGTTCTTGGCGTAGCCTCGTTGTCGATCTACTCCATGATCAACCTGAATCTCGAAGCGAAGGATCTTGGAGCCCGATTGAAATTCCGTAAAAATGAGGAAAAAAAGGACGAAGAACCCGAACTTGACGATGAAGCGGACAACACGAAAAAATACGGTAACCGCGAGCGTAGTACATTGTCCTGGGATACGGTTCCTTTGCAAAGTAATGATGTTTTGTTGCAAACCACAACGAAAGTCGTTGTGTTTATCATTTTAACCTTCTCCATGCATCTGTTCTTTGCCGGACATCATAATCCTGGCGGTGGTTTCATCGGTGGACTCGTCACAGCCGCAGCCCTCGTACTAATCGCTCTGGCCTTCAGCACGGATACGATACGCAAAGCGCTACCCATCGATTTTCGAAGTTTGACAGCCATAGGTTTAGCCATAGCTTTGCTTACCGGTGCAGGTTCGTTCCTGTTCGGTGTTCCGTTTCTCAGCCAGACGTTCGGATATTTCGAACTGCCCCTGCTGGGCGAGACAGAGCTTGCTACAGCCATGCTGTTTGACCTAGGCGTATACCTCGCTGTGCTCGGCGTCACCATGACTATCATTTTACAGATCGGGGAGGATCGTTGATATGGAAATTTTGATGTGTGTGGCCGTAGGCATTTTGTTTGCGGTTGCCGTCTTTTTAATCTTGTCACGGAGCCTGCTCCGTATCGTACTAGGCATGTCCATTCTCACACATGGAGTGCACCTGTTATTAATAACGATGTCACGTCTCAAGACGGGCGCTCCTCCACTACTGGGAGAAATGGCAGAGAAATATGTTGATCCGCTCCCTCAAGCGTTGATTCTGACGTCCATTGTCATCAATTTTGGTCTGACAGCCTTCTTTTTTGTCCTTTCCTACCGTTCTTATCTGAAGCTGAGAACGGATGATATGGAAGAAGTAAGGGGGCGCCCATATGAATAATCTTGTGGTTCTTCCTATCCTGCTTCCGCTGATCACGGGTGTGATCACCCTGTTGTTCTTCCGTAAAATCAATATACAACGTTTCTTTAGCGTGATTGGTCTGTTAGCCACAGCAACGGTTTCAACCATACTCATCACACGTGTTGCGCAATCCGGTGTCTTGACACTTCATATGGGGGGCTGGAAAGCACCTTATGGAATCGTACTTGTTGCCGATATGGTCGCAGCGTTGCTGGTTGTTGCTGCTTCCATTATTGCGCTGGCTTGCCTGCTTTATGCTTTTCGAAGCATCAACAAGGAGCGGGAGCAACATCACTTCTATCCGTTCTTTCATTTTTTGATTGCGGGCGTGAACGCATCGTTTCTAACCGGGGATCTGTTCAATTTGTTTGTCAGCTTTGAATTGATGCTTATCTCTTCTTACGCTCTCATTGTACTCGGAGGCACGGAAAGACAGCTTCGTGAAACCATTAAATATGTACTGATTAATATCGTGTCTTCTGCCTTATTTGTCGCTTCCATCGGCTTCCTGTATTCCATCACAGGTACGCTGAATATGGCCGACTTGTCGGTACGCATTGCTGAAGTGGGACAGAGCGGAGTCGTCACCTTGATCGCCGTTCTTTTCCTAATCGTATTCAGCATCAAGGCGGGCTTGTTCCTGTTTTTCTGGTTATCCGGGTCTTATGCGGCTCCGCCCGCCGTCGTTACGGCATTATTCGCTGGTTTGCTCACCAAGGTTGGCCTGTATGCCATTGTGCGGACATTTACGTTGATCTTCTACCATGATCCAGACTTCTTTAATGCCCTGATCGGCTGGATGGCGGGAGCCACGATGATTCTTGGTGTGATTGGAGCGATCTCGTATCGTGATGTGAATAAAATTTTGATCTACAATGTCGTCGCTGGCGTAGGTTTCGTTGCGTTTGGTATGGCTGCTGCCAGCCGCACTGCTCTGGAAGGATTGCTGTTCTATATGCTACATGACATGTTGATCAAAACACTGCTTTTCCTGCTCGGCGGTGCTCTCATTGCTGTTGCGGGAACTTCCAGGCTCGATAACATGGGCGGATTAATTCAACGTTATCCCGTGCTGGGATGGATGTTCTTCATCAGTGCGCTTGCGCTTGCGGGTCTGCCTCCGTTCAGTGGATTCCCGGGAAAATTGATGCTGTTTGAGGGCGGCTTCGAAGCCGGACTATACGGTTTAACGGGTATTGCCGTACTCTCTAGTCTGCTCATGCTATATTCCGTGCTCCGTATTTTCATCCAGGCATTCTGGGGTGAGCCTCCAGCAGGCATGGCGAGACGTCCCTATGCGGTGAACGGGCTGCTGATTCCTGCCGGAATTCTGTTTACTTTTATCATCGTCATAGGCCTCGGGGCTGAAGGTATGTTCCAGCTCACGTCTCGCGCAGGTGATATTCTGCTACATCCCAACATTTATATTGATGCCGTATTGAAGGAGTAGATGTCTATGGCCTTTCAGATTGTACTCAATCTTATCATTACCTTTGTATGGATGTTTTTGAATAATGCCTGGAATGGTGTTGGTTTTCTCGTTGGATTTATGCTTGGATTGCTCCTGATCGGAGGCATGCGACGTTTCTTCCCGCAACGCTTCTACATCGTCCGAGTCTGGGCTATCTTCAAATTGATTGGATTGCTGTTCAAAGAACTCGTTCGAGCAAGCGTTGAGGTCATTCGGGAGATTATCAAACCACGGCTTGATATTCGACCCGGCATTTTCACCTATCGCACACAGTTATCTTCCGATTGGGAAGTGACGCTACTATGTCTGCTGATCTCATTGACACCGGGTTCACTGCCACTTGAAATCTCGGGGAATCAGCGTAAACTTTTCATTCACGCACTGGATATCAAAGACGAAGAAAAACTACGAAACGATATTCAGAATACGTTCGAAAAAGCAATCATGGAGGTGACACGTTAATGTTATCCTCATTACTGTTTATCTCACTGCTCATTCTATCTTTGGCGATTCTGGCTTGTTTATATCGTGTTCTTCGGGGTCCCTCCATGGCTGACCGGATTACGGCTCTTGATACGATCGGTATCAATGTGATCGCCATCGTGGCTGTACTCTCCATGATGCTGAAGACACAGGCTTATCTGGACATCATTTTGCTGATCGGCATTCTGGCTTTTCTAAGCACAGTTGCATTTGCACGTTATATTGAACGAGGGGCGGTGTTTAAAAATGAAGGAGATCGTTAGTGGCACCGCTGAAACGGGAATTGGGCTACTGGTGTTGCTTGGGGCCCTCCTTAGTGCACTCAGTGCCTTCGGACTCCTTCGTCTGCCTGATGTATATTTGAGAGCCCACGCTGCCACCAAAAGCATGACACTCGGCGTGTTTTGTGTGCTCAGCGGTGCATTTTTCTTCTTTTGGTATTTTGACAACTATATCAGTGCTCGCTTGCTACTCGGTATTTTGTTTGTTTTCATCACCGCGCCTGTTGCGGGACATCTGAACGGCCGTGCGGCCTACCGCACCGATGTGCCTCTCTGGGAGCAAAGTGTGCAAGACGAGCTTGAACCGTTGTTAAAAGGAAAAAAGATGAATCACGAAGCAAAGGATATGATGGAGTAGCTTATATAAATTTAATGAATAGTTTACACGGAACACTCCGATGACAGAATAACCTTCCGATCGCTGTTATCCCCGGATTTTTTTTATTCCCTTTTCCAAAGGGGAAAATCCGGTGATAAAGGCGAAGCGTATGCTTCCGATGTTAGCTTTCTTTCAGAAAGCTTTTGGCTTCGCTTCTTCAGGTTTTTTCTGTCTTCTCCGTTAATGTGTAAAAAATAATTCAACTTATATAGTGGCGAATAATAAATAATAAAAATCCCCCGGAGGATGTGTCGCTTCGTAAGCGGCTTTCCTCCGGGGGATTTCTGATATAACCTAATATGTTATCTATACTACGATACAGATCGAGCGTATTAATAACTCGTTATTTGTTAGAAACCGTTTAAGCCTTGGCGTTTCAGATCCGCAGCCACGATTCGGGCAAGCTGTGAAGCCCCTTGCCGGTTCGGATGCAAGCTATCGCCATTCATGTACAGAGCAAGCGTAGCTGACGGCCCAATGGAAGTGAAGTATGCCGAGCTGAGCTTGTTCAGATCCACGAGCGTTACTCCCTCTTCCTGTGCCAGTGCACGTGTAGACGCGTTATACCATCGGTTCTCGGCTTGATGCACATTGGCCGAATTAAAGTCTGTTGCCCGCCCTTGAGGCGTCGAGAGAATAACGGTTGCGCCTTTGTTTTTCGCCAGACGAACCATATCACGCATGATTTCTTTGAACTGAGCCTCAGTTGTGTTGTTTTTAGCGTTTGTATCATTAATTCCGAGCTGCAGAATAAAATAGTCACCCGGTTTGATATACTTCAGAATCGCTTCCATCTGACCATCATCACGGAATCCTCTGGCAATCTGCCCGCTTGTGGCCATGTTACGAACCTGGAAAGTTGTATTGTTTACATAAGAAGGAAGCAATTGCCCCCAGCCCCCCTGTACGCTGCTACCAAGAGGATAATAGTTGCATACCGTTGAATCTCCACCAATATAGATCGTACGGTTCGTGACAGGCTGGTTCGACAGTTTCCGAATTTCAAGGGCACTTAACGTAAAGGCAGTTCCCGCTTTTCCTTCCGTTACCAGCAGATTCAACTGTCCGTCTGTCACGGGAATCTGGAATTGATCCGTTGCGCCGTTGCCCGTCATATTCATGATCTGATAGACCCCTTCGGCTGCCACACTAGCTCTGGCGGTGTTACCCAGAGTCACTTTGACCTCATACAGACCATTCGGCAGGTCAACATTGAAGGTGTTATCACTTTTCGTACCAAATTTCAGAAATTGAACGGCATCACTTGCAACACCACTACCTGATGCGGAAACATTTTTCATATTAGCCGGAGTGTTGAAACCATAACCCCTTGCAGCTGTATAGGCCGTTGTGGCAGACACTCCAGTATATCCGTTCGCCACTGCTCCTGCACCAAAATCGAATTTGTAATGATCCGATGCCGCCTCGGCTACGTCTACTCTGTCACTTCCTAATCCAACCGCGATCATACTCGTAGCAAGTACAGTACATAACATCATTCGTAAAGAAGTTGGCCATTTCATCATACAGTGCTCCTCTCGAATTCAAATGATACGATTTTGTACCCATCACATTCCAGATCATGATGAAAAATTACGATTACTACGATTACAATACCTGTTCAAGCCAATCATAAGCTTTTGCACCACTAATCTCATGTCCACCGTCGAAATAATCGGCATCCAGTGCTCGTCCTGCACCAGCATGCTCATAGATCATTTTCAATCGTTCGTGAGCCTCCCGTGCGGAATGAAGCGGAAATACAAGATCTTCACTTCCAATCTCCAGAAATAGAGGACGCGGAGCAATCAGACCAATGATATCCGGCAGCTCTGCTTCCTGCAGAATCCCCGGAATGTAGTTGTCGAGGCAATGATTGCGATCCAGAATGCTGCCATGAAACGTACTTGCGTAACCACTGACAACGACCACTTTGCATCGTTCGTCCAATGCTGCCGTGAAGGCTGTAACCAGACCCCCACCGGAGATGCCCATGCTTCCGATTCGCTCCGAATCCACTTCAGGTCGAGTGGATAAATAATCAAATACTCGTGTGGTTTCATAAACCCGATGTCCTGCGAGCGTTTTACCCACCATAAGCAGATGTGCGGCGATCTTCGTACAGGAACTTACGCCCGGGGGCGCCTCTCGATCCTCATCCAGTCTTCTGTCCCCAAACCCAAGCAATTCTGGGGCGGCCACAACGTACCCACGCTTCACGAGCGCAACGGCAAAATCTTTGTGTAATCCAGGCTCCCCTGCCCGTGGCGAACCATCCGGCTCCATTCCGCAAATCTCCCGGCTCCCATAGCCGTGTCCATGACAAGCAACAATAGCAGGCCTCTTTACATCGGTAGCGCTTACATTATCAGGGATTAAAAGATAAATAGGCATCCGTAACCCCGAGTAGGTTGTGATCTCAATCCGCTCCCGGATGTAGCCATCACATGGAACACGTTCCAGTACGACAGGGTTCAATGCAACGGGCATCATTGGAAAATCGCCCAGCTTTTCTTGGATACGTGTACGCAATTGATTTTGCCATAACTCCAAGGGTTGATCTGCATCAAACGCAGAACGACCTCGAAGTGTGGTTTGTTGCTGCAGATAAGCTTCGATTTCGGACATGTTTCTGTGTACCTCCTATAGGTGCTGGAATGATGCTAATGATGAATTGTAAAATTTGGTAACCCCTATCTATTATAGTACTAGAAGTAACATCGTCGCCACCTTTAGTTTACGGCATTAGACCACTTTTTCGACTTTAAAATATCCCATTATTAACTTTGAGAAAAGTATAGCCATCACGAAGATTCCCAAACTTAACCCAACATAACGAAAGTCCAGACCACTGAAATCCATCCGAAGGACGTTTACCGCTGGAAATGCCGCGACAATGCCAACCAGAATCAATATGCGATAAACCTTCAATATCAGTTCACTTCCATGTGTTGCCCATACGATAGCGTTCGCAAGATACAAAAAAGCAGCTATGCCGAGCAGTATCGTTAACGCAGAAGAAAACAGACTGACGGATCCTACCGAACGGAATCCGAGTACAGTGAAAATACACCAGATTAGTATCCCATTAATCATGGACATAACAACAACACGAATCAACGCGAACAACCAGACAGCAAGCATAAAACCCAAGTTTTTTTCGGCCTTTTCTTTAGTGAAGAACTGTAAAATATGGGGAATGCCTACGTATAAAGCAAACACAAGTGCAGACGACAGGAAACCAACAGTCATTAAGCTATTCGTAAACATCAATCGATGTTCACGTGTCTCATTTAACTTATGAAGTAGCGGAACCATACCCTCTATAGATAAACCAAGATTCGCTTCCAGCTCCCCCAACTGACTGATTGTAAAAATAAAAAACATTCCCAGCATCAACACCTGCATGGTCAGTGATCTTTTCCAATGAAGAGTTTTAACATCTTTGCGTAATAACGGCAACATTTACAGCCCACCTTTTCTCAAATTGTTACTTAATCTCACTCTCGAATAGTGGCTTGTTTGATTTTTTTGTAGAAATCCTCCAGCGAGTTTTTTTCCTTGAAAAATTCCTCTACTTCAATGCCATGTTGTAATAAGAGTTGTAGAAGATGCTTGACAGATCCTGATCCCGACATAAAAGATACAGACTGTTCATCCTGATTCACTACATAAATACCCTTTACATTATGAAGAATCTTTACCGCGTGTTGCGGGTTACTGCAAATAACGATGTAACGTTCGGTCACTTCTGTTATTGTCTGAATGCTCTGATCCGCCACGATTCTTCCTCGATGAATCATCACAACCTGATCAGCGATTTTCTCCAGATCAAATAGATCATGAGAACTAATGAGAATTGAAGTACCTTGATCCGAACAGATCGCACTTAGTTGGTCTCTCAAAAAAAATTTAGAATCCGGGTCCAGCCCGTTAAAGGGTTCATCCAGAATTAATAACTCTGGATTGTGTAACAATTCACGTATAATCCTGAGCTTTTGCTTCATTCCTTTGGAAAAATGCCCTACCTTCAAGGAAGTCTTCAATTCAAACTGTTGCACAAGTCTGTTGTAGCGTTCTTCGATTCTCGCTCTGGGTATTCCACGGAGTCGTGCGAAAAACAGTACATTCTCCCAGGCTGACATCTCACCATACAATCCGCCCTCATCGAAAACAACTCCCAAACGGTTTCTGCTCCCCTGACTCATGTGATAGGCTTGCTCTC
This sequence comes from Paenibacillus sp. RRE4, assembly GCF_031844205.1. Lineage (NCBI taxonomy): Bacteria > Bacillati > Bacillota > Bacilli > Caryophanales > Paenibacillaceae > Paenibacillus > Paenibacillus sp. RRE4. The sequence continues at coordinate 1,732,484 of NZ_JAUZUT010000001.1, read as the reverse complement.
CAAACACCGCACATATTCCCTGTGTTGGAGGATACAGACCTGTAATACAACGAATCATAGACGTTTTGCCCGCACCATTCTCCCCGATCAAAGCTGTGATTTGCGCCGGACGGACAACCATATTTACATTATGAAGTACAGGCTTACCCTGTAAGCTCAAGTTCAAACCATGTATTTCCGCCACTTGAGAGCTCATATTTTACCCCTCCTGAGTATTCCAACATGCATATGATAGGGTAATGATATCTATTTTCATAGGATGAAAATCACTATTTTTTTCTAAATTAGTTAAATAAAAAAGGAATATTCCAAACCTAGATTCAGGTTTCAGAATACCCTTGATATATCTAGAGACGACTGAATTCTCGTGGCTACAAATCCCCTTCTTTATTTACCTACAATCAGCCAGGCATCCACCAGTTCCATCTCCCCATCAGTTTCATCAAGGACGGAACAAGCACAAGACGGATCAGCGTCACATCGATAAATACAGCTGCTGTGATCCCAATGCCTAGCTGTCTTACCCCTTCAACCTCGGCAAAAGCAAATGGAACCGTTACCGCCAGTAAAATACCTGCTGCAGACGTAATTAAACGCCCCGTTGAAGCCAAGCCTTGTTGAACCGCTGTGTCACTGTCTCCTGTTTGTCTGTACACTTCCTGTATCCGGCTCAACATAAAAACACCGTAGTCCATCGATATGCCGAATACCAGCCCAGCAATAAAAACAGGAATCATGATGGCTATGGACGATACTTCCATTCCCAGATGACCCTCGTTAAAGACCCATACAAGTATGCCAAACGAAGCGGCCAGACTAAGCAAGTTCATCAGAATTGCTTTTAGTGGTATTAGTAGAGAACGGAACGCGAGTAGCAACACCAGATAATTGCTTACCACGACAAATACAAGGACCTTGGGCAACTGTTGCGCAATTTCATACTTGATCTCATCCTCATAAACCGCTTCGCCGCCATAACGAATTGGAATACTCTCTGTCTGGGCTATTACATCATCTGCTCTTGTCTGCCCCAGCCATTCTTTCATCTCATCTGAACCCGCTTCCCCATATACACCAACCGTTAAACGAATAAAAGAATCCGAAATGCCCCCTCGGGAGTCAATACTCACCACTCTTTCATCCTGTTGAAACTTGGTTACTTTGTGTTCGGCTATCTCCCAGTGAGAAGCTGTTAACGGCTCATCCTTTTTCCCGATGATAATATCGACCCGAGCAATATGTTCCTGACCGAAATTTTGCTCGATCTGCTCAGATGCTTGACGGGACTCCATTCTGGATGGTAAAGAAGAAGCATCGGGAACGGACAAATCCATCCGTGTAACGGGAAACACGCAACACAATAGTAACGTTGTGCCTGCGAGCCCCATCCGTACAGGACGTTTCATAACAATCGCTGACCAGCGGTACCAGAAAGTGTGTTCAAGTGTGTTATCCTTTGTTTGTTGTCCTGTAACGCTGGATGTGCGTGTTACGCGAGCAAATAATCGGTCTGTACTTAGGGAAAGAATAGCGGGTAACAAGGTTACATTTAACATCAAGGCCAGCACAAGAACAATAGTAGCCCCAAGCGACACACTGAGAAACATAGGTAGCCTGATCCAGAGCAGACCCAGCAAGCCCAGAAACACACATGCCGCTGAGAACAGAACCGCTCGACCAGCTGTGCCCAATGTCCGTTCCAAAATTTCGCGTTGGTTGATGCTGTTGCGCTCACTATTTAACTTGCCCGTACTTGCGTAACGCTGCTTTAATTCCTCCCTGTATCTGCTCAGAATAATAAGTGCAAAATCAATACTGAGCGCCATACCCACCATTGGAATCACGTTAATAATAAAGTTGGAAAGTTCCAGATAATGACCCAGCAAAGACGTTATGCCCATCGCCGTAATCACTGCACTGATCCCCATCATGACAGCAATACATGCCGCATACAGTCCTCTGAATGCAAAGCAAAGAATAATGAATGCGATCGGTAGCCCCACGATCTCTGCTCGTTCTAAATCCTGAAAGCTCAGTCGATTTACATCCTGTTGCACCACGGTTTTTCCTGTAAGTTGCACGGTTCCAGGCACATCAGCTTGCTTGTCCACTTCAAGAATCTCTCGTAATTGAGCAAGTGGATGCTTCATCCGGTGAGGTGCGATGTCCATGTGTACCAAAGCGTAAGCCTGATTATCACGCAGCATTCTTCCCTCTGTGTTTAGATCAAAAGGGGAAACCACTGAGGATATCGCTGGCAATGCGCGGACTGCGGCAAGCTGTTCTTGAATCCACGTCTTGAAGGATATCTCAGAAGTATTCCGGTGTTTATTAAAAAGTAACACGACCGGATCAGGCGGGGAACCAAATTCCTGGTTCAATATCTGTTCTACGGCTTGGGCTTGCCCCCCAGCCAGCTTTAACCCGTGATCCTGAACCATGTCAGGCAACTTCCATGCCCAGGCGACCGACATCCCGATGATAAATACCCAACAGATGATAATAAACCAAGGATATCGACTAATGAGAGCAGCCAAGCTTCGATATCCCATCCCCAAGCTCCTCTACATATAAATTGGATTTTAATTACGGTTAGCACCATAAGATATGCTTTATGTAGTACAAGTCTATTCATGACCAAACATGATTATGTTCCTAATGAAACAAAGACAAATAGCCTCATGTATTTGCTACATGGGGCTGTTCGTCCTAGCGGTTTCATTTCATATCCAATTATTCGGGGCGAATAACCGTGAATCGATCACCCAGTTTGGCATAATCATTACCTGCCAGACGACTGACCGGTTTTAACTGATCCATCAAGATATACCCTTTATCTGCAAGATAGACCTTTTCGCTAAAATGATACTGCACGATACGAACCAGAAGCAGGTCACTTACAGGCACGCCTTCATCATTCGAGATCGGAATATGCTGATACAGCTTACACTCCATCCGGATCAGCGCTTCCTGAATTCCGGGTACAGCGACCACGGAACTGGGAACAGTTGTCAGACGAGTTCTTTCCAATTCACTTTCATGCGGCTCCAGTAAAGCCGCCGTTTCATTGACGTCTTCAATAATGTCTTCGTCACAAATATGCACAACCAGTTCATTATGGGCGAGGATATTGCGTGCCGTATCCTTCATTACGCCATTTTTACGTCCCACCGAGATAGATAACAATGGCGGATCAGAGCTCACCACATTAAAAAAGCTAAATGGCGCGGCATTAATAATTCCATCATGATCTGAGAGCGTAGTTACAAAGGCAATTGGACGCGGTACGATTGAACCGCTCATTAATTTATAATTATCTTTAGCCGTGAGTTCTTCCGGATTTAGTGAATACATATGTAAGTCCCCTTTCCTAGTCGCATGCATGAGGCCGATCCTCATCTTCGTAATCTTCTGCTTTCTTCTTCGTTATTATATATGCATACCGTCCATAAAAACAAAAATACTTGCATAGACTTGCCGGCAAGATAATTATTCCATTTTCATTGCTCACGTTTAATACACACTTGTTAAACAATCACAACTAGGCGAATACCGTCATAGACTGTTTTCAGAATAAGATGACAGGAAGGATGTTCTTGAACATGAACCATGTTTATTACCCTTATGCAGGTTATTATGATGGTCGTTATACAAGTTACGGCGAAGAGCGTTCCATTCAATTCCCTCCACTCTTCCCAGGTGGAGGCAGTCTCCCTGGAGGGCAAACCCCGCCAGGCATTCCCGGAAGCCCGGGTTCCTATCCTCCTTTCATTCCTGGTGCAGGAACCCCTCCTGGTCCCTATTTCCCTGGCGGCATACCGGGTCCTGTTCCTGGTCCGGGCCCAGCACCAGGTGTGCCAGCACAGCTAGCTCAGGGGAATCTTCCTTCCTTGCTAAGTGCCTATCCTCGCCCGGTGGGTCAGCCGCCTGCCGAGATGTTATTTTTGTATAACCTTATCAAAAGCAGTCCTGGTCTGCTGCCACTCTTCCTGCAGCAGCAACCGCAAAGCTTGACACAAGCCGTTCAATTTGCACAGACAGGTGCGGCCGCGCCTCGTGATCAAGAGCAGCGTGTACTCCCTAACTTCTGTTATAACCGGTGGTCGCTCGTGTTTACGTATAATGATGTGTATTTAATGTGGCCTGCCATTAATTTGTTTGGCTTTGTTGTCGGCTATTTCTATCCATACCAGACACCAGGAATTCTGCTCAACACCCAAATTTTGTTCGCCCTTTGTTGATTGGCAGGCAGACTAAAAAAACGGCCCGCATTGGAAGAATATGCTTCCCTGCGGGCCGTTCCTGGTTATACCAAAGCACTATGCAGTTGTAGAAATGGACTGTTTCGGTTTGCTTCTGCCGATCATGACAACATACAAGAACAATGCCCCCAGATCAGCACAGGCGATCACAATTCCCATTGGCACGGCTGTATGTTCTCCTCCAAGACCCACGAGTGGAGCAACGAGTCCGCCAAACAGAAAGGTCATAACACCAATCAACGCTGATGCACTTCCAGCGGATTTCGCCTGATCCGCCATAGCCAGCGCGAACGACGCTGTATTAATCAACCCCACGCTGGATACAACCATGAATAAGGGTATTAGCACTGAAATCAGCCCGCCACCAGCAAGGATCGCGATAAGTAAGGAAGTTCCCCCGACTGCCGCTATAAGTAATCCGGCGATTAACAGCCGTGTCTCTGATACCTTACCGGCAAGCCGGCCTGCAATCTGGCTGGCAAGAATAATGCCAAGTCCATTGATGGCAAAACATATACTGAACATTTGAGGGGACACCCCGTATATTTTCTGAAGCACAAATGGTGATCCCGATATGTAAGCGAACATGCCTGCCGCTGCGAAACCTTGCGTTAGAGCATAACCCATAAAACGGCGATTCCTCGCTATGCTGCCAAACGTCAGCAACGTCTGCTTAAGCCCCCCGCTCGATCTTCTTTGTGCCGGAAGTGTCTCGCCCAAACCAAAGATGACCGCGAGAAGCGCGAGCACGCCGATAAGACTTAGCAAAATAAATACGCCTCGCCATGAAGTATACGTCAGGATTTGTCCACCTATAATCGGTGCCGCGATAGGTGCCACTCCGTTAATAAGCATTAACAGAGAAAAGAAGCGGGTCAGTTCTGGACCCTCATATACGTCCCTGACCACTGCACGCGCGATGACAATCCCCGCCGCTCCGGCCAAACCTTGAATAAAACGTAACACAACAAACGAGCCCATCGATGGGCTGATAAGGCATAATATAGACGCAATTGTATAAAGCACAAGTCCGGCAATCAGAGGCATTCGGCGACCTCTCACATCGCTTAATGGCCCTGCGAGCAACTGACCCAGCGCAAGCCCGATCATACATGCTGTCAGGCTAAGCTGAGCATATGAAGTGGACGAGCCAAATTCATCCGCCAGCGTTGGCAGGGCTGGCAGATACATATCCAGAGACAGCGGTCCGAATGCGGAGAGCGTCCCGAGAATTAGCGCCATTCTCACTCTTGGCGTAGCCGTGGTGTGTAATGAAGCTACTGCTTTACTTTTCATCCCAAAGATGTCCCTTTCGTTCCAATCGTGTTGCCATGTTCATTTTTAGTTTTCTCCGCCTCCAAGCAATCTTAGCAAGTTGTTCGGCAGGGTGAACTGTTGATTATTGATAATAATCCGGCGTAACTCCTCCTCATCCCGTTCGTTCTCGGCGTCCTTGATCTCCTGGATCTCACGGTGCAAACGTTCCATTTGGTGATCCAATGCGTTGGCAGAATCCGCCGCACTTTTCAGTTCTCTTGTTAAATGTTCCGGAACATCTTTGTTGTATTTATAAAAGATTTTATGTTCAAGACTTGCCCAGAAATCCATCGCAATCGTACGAATCTGAATTTCCACACAGGCACGTTCCTCGCCATTGGACATGTATACCGGCACTTCAACAAGCAGATGCAAACTTTGATAACCGTTCGGTTTCGGATTTTGGATGTAGTCTTTCACTTCGAGCACACGCAAGTCACTTTGGTTGCACAGCATATCCTTAATCCGATAAATATCAGAAATGAACGAACATGTGATGCGTACACCGGCAATATCCTTAATATTTTGCTTGATGCTTTCAAACGTCAGCTCATGATTTTTACGGAACATTTTATTCATAATGCTCTCGGGAGACTTCAATCTCGACTTGGTATGCTCAATCGGACTGTAGTCATGAAGGGACTGGAACTCTTCTTTCAGCACTTCTATTTTGGTTTCCATCTGATCCAGCGCAAATTTATAGATCATCATAAATCGTGTAATTTCGTATTTGAATTTCTTGAACTGGTCAATCGGATGCGGAGCATTCATCATCAGTTTCTTCCTTTCTTTTGACACCACTATGATTTGATAACCAACTTGTATACATTCGTATGAACGCTGGTCTTATGACATGTCTTCTATATCATTATAAAACATCTGACATGAATAAACGAATTTTAGAAATGGACGTGTGCCGCTTTGGTTCAGATTTCGTTTTGATGAAGGCGGTGCAATAGCTGTATACTGGAGAAGTTATGTTTGCTTGAAAGGACGGGAAAATATGAATCAAAATCATCTCCAGAAATACGCCATGTTACTGCTCTGCATGTCAGCCGGTATGGTCGATGTCATCGGGTATCTAGGGCTTGGGCATGTACTCACAGCCAATATGACAGGAAACATCGTGTTGCTGGGTATCGCTATTGCCCGTGCTCAGGAGTTTGTTGTACTGCGGGCTTTGCTCGCCCTTATCGGTTTTATTGCGGGGAATGCGATCGCGGCACATATGCTTGGAAAAGTCAAAATCAAAAATGGCTGGTCCCCGCGGGTCACTGCCGTATTTACCGTTGAAAGCATACTACTTCTGCTGTTTGCAATCCTTATGATCACTCCCTTTTCCGAGCAATTATCCTATCTGTTAATTGTACTGCTTGCAGTGGCCATGGGGATGCAAACAACGGCTGCCCGGAGGATTGGTATTGCGGGAATCTCGACAACGGTGCTCACCAATAATCTGGCGGCGGTGATTGAAGATGCTGTAAGCATTCTTCATCGGTTAAGACATGCCAATATCCGCTCCTTGGTCAAAGCGCTGTCTACAGACGCCTACCTGCGTGCAGGCGCAGTTGTGATCTATCTCGGCGGGGTCATCATCGCAGCATTGCTTTTCCATCATGTGCCACTAGTAGCGGTCTGGGTTCCTGTACTGGTCATTGCCGGCGTAACACTCCAGGCAAGATTCACGTCTTGGGGCAAAGAATTAGAGCTACATCGTAATCCGGAGTGAGAGGACATTTGCGATGATGCGCTGCTGAAACACGTTCATAATACTGAACAATTTATTTAAGAGTGCATGGCAAGTGCTTCTTGCCTGATCCATTGAACCAATTGTTTTGCTGCTGGCGACAACTGTTCTCCTGCCCGTGTACAGATGGCAATCGTATTCTGTAACTGTACGTTTTGTACATATACACGGGCAAGTTTACCTTGATTAACGTCCTCTCTTACAACAAGGGATGAGATGAAATTAGCGCCATATCCTGCCTTTACTGCGCTAATCGTTTCGTTTAATCCGTTGAACTGAAGTGTTATTCGTGGGGAGGGCAGGTTATTGGTCGTGCACAAGGCAGCCAGTCGATCTCGTGTTGCACTGCCTTTCTCACGCATGATGAATGGCTCAGCCATCATCTCGTGCAATGTAATGTTTTGACCTGCATACGGATGATCTGGATGCACCACAAACCACATTTCATCCTCGAATAACTTATCCCAATGCACACCCGGATGACTGACTCCACTTCCTCCGTATATTGCAATCTCGGCTTCATAACGAAGCAACTGGTCAAAAGCCATCTGTGTATTGCTTGTGCTTACGACAAGCTCAACATCCTCATGCGTTTGCTTGAACGTGGCAATCCAACTCGGCAGCAAAAAATTGGCCGGCAAGTAAGTCGCCGTAAGACGAATCAGTCCTTTTCTCCCCTCCCTCATGTCTTCTACAAATTGTTCCACCTCCTGTTCCAGCATAAACAAACGCTCGGCATATTCCATTAAATGTTTCCCTGCATCGGTAAGCACAAGTTTTCGTCCTTCGGAACCAAACAGCCCTATGCCTAGTTCACGCTCAAATCGTTTTACCTGAGAAGAAACCGCAGGTTGACTGATATTCAATTCTTCCGCAGCCCGGGTAACTCCGCCGTACCTCACAATGGCGTGAAACAATCGTAATCCATGCAAATTCATACAACTTCTCCCCCTTCCTTACTTACTGGCGTAATGATCCAACATTTTATCCATCACATTATATAACTTAATTATATATTAACATACAAAATATATATTTTATTTATATTTCAATCTCCTCTATAGTTGAATTATAAGAAATACAAATGCATCCAAACAGAAAGGAAGATGTGTAATGAGTAAGCATGAATTGAATAATAGCCAGGTTAACCAGCCCGCCCGTTGGAATGAGGTCGATCATTATATAAACAGCCTTCTTCTTCCAAACGACAAAGACTTGCAAGCTGCACTTGAAGCCAATGCAGAAGCAGGGCTACCGTCACATGATGTCACACCGAATCAGGGAAAGTTCCTTCAGCTATTATTGAAAATACAGGGGGCTTCGCGCGTACTGGAGATTGGAACTCTAGGTGCTTACAGCACCATCTGGATGGCCAGAGCTCTGCCGGATCATGGACGAATTGTTTCGCTGGAGTCAGAACCTAAACATGCGGAAATTGCTCAAGCCAATCTGACCCGAGCCGGGCTAATGCACAAAGTAGACCTTCGAGTAGGCCCGGCACTAACCTCCCTCCCAGATATTAAGGAAGAGTACCCTGAACCCTTTGATCTGATTTTCATCGATGCTGATAAACCGAGCAATCCGGATTACCTGAGATGGGCTTTGCGTCTGACACGACCAGGAAGCTTGATCATCGGAGATAATATTATCAGGGATGGGGAAGTCATTCACTCTGACAGTGAAGACCCGAGAGTTCAAGGGGTTCGAACCTTCCTCGAATGCATCGGAGATCACCCTCATCTTGAAGCCACGGCACTGCAAACCGTGGGCAGTAAAGGATACGATGGATTTGTGATTGCTCGTGTCACAGATGCCCCTGTAACAAAATAAACAGTGGTCAATTCTTCCGAAAATCTGCCTTTCCTGTTACACTGGTATCACTGCACAGGCAGACTGGAGGGAGTTACTTGAGAGCTTTACGACAGATCCATGTTGAAATTGGCGGGTGGTCTCGCAATATTCAACTGTTCTTTCTGGCAAGTCTGCTGTATCAGATCGGAAACGGCATGTTCTCGGTTCTTTATAATCTGTACATTCAAGGCTTAGGTTACGATGACACCATGAATGGCCAAATTGTCAGTATCCAATCTCTTGCTACAGCAATCATGTTCATTCCTATTGGATTTAGCGGTGACAAGTTCAGCCGCAAAAAACTGTTGATTATCGGGGCGCTATTCAGCGGTGCTTTTCTAATCGGACGATCCTTCGATTATGCCGCGAGCGGGTTGATTTGGTTTGCTGTATTTTCCGGCCTGTTTGCCGGTGTTTTCCAGGTACTCGCCATTCCTTATCTCGCAGAGAACGTCAAAAAAAGCCAGCGCCTCAAAATGTTCAGTTATTATTCCTCTTTGGTGCTCGCATCTCAGGTTCTTGGCAGTCTGGGCGGAGGCGTGCTTGCAGACGTGCTTCATGCTGCCGGCATGGCCAAAGTCACCGGATTGCAGACGGTACTATTTATGGGCGGAGCTGCGACTCTAGCGGCATTTATTCCGTTGCTTTTTGTAACCGAGAATCAGGAGTCTCGGACAGATCTAAAACCGAAACAGCTTCAGCCTCACCAACACTCTGTCCAGGGGGCTGAAGCAGAGCTTACTCGTGCTGTAATTACACCACTCCCCGTTGATGATGACACACGTATTAAAAAAAGAGATACCAGGCTGATTGGTCAGTTCATTGTGACACAGTTGCTGATCGGATTAGGATCAGGACTCGTTGTGCCTTATCTGAATTTGTATTTTACGAATCGCTTCGCCGTATCGTTAAGCGGCATGAGCATCCTGATTGCACTCGGTCAGATCATGACCATTGTATCCATGCTGATTGGCCCAACGTTAGCTGCCAAAGTTGGCAGTGTACGAGCTGTCGTTATTTTCCAAGTATTATCGCTGCCCTTCCTGTTATTCACAGGTTTTACGAACCTGCTTTTCATTGCATCCGTCAGCTTTTTGTTCAGGCAAGCGCTCATGAATGCTGCTAATCCAATTCATTCCGCCATATTAGTGGATCGGATCTCGGATAAACGCCGCGGGATTGCCAACTCCATGATGCAAACTTCGTTTATGATTGGTTGGGCGACGATGGGGCCAGTGCAGTCATATCTGGTTACTACCTACGGAACTTATTGGGGATACGCGATTACGTTCAGCATTACAGGCTGTCTCTACGTCATCTCTTCCCTGATGTACTTCTTCATGTTTAGAGAGCCAAAGCCCTCTGTTACTGTTCTTGCAGACAGATCGTAACCATAAACAACTAAAAAAAAGAGTATCCCCATGCTCTAGCACTCACGGGATACTCTCTTTTTTGAATTATTTCTCCTTGATTACCTACCAATATTTTGGATTATACATAATAACGACAATACCCAGGGTGACCACCGTTGCTAGAACAACAAAAGTGTAATATCTCGGTTTATTTTCTGGACTTGGAGCTTGCTCATCGTAATGATCAGAGTTGCGACGATAAGACCCCATCCACAGATCGCTCATCATATGGCCAACCACTTTCACCAGACGTTTCATCCAATCCATTATTAATCCCCCTTCCACAATCAATATTATTCCATATTAAGTATAATTAACCTTCTATAATCAAACAAGTCTTTCATCTTAGGCCCGGTGCTGTCTGTCGTTCCAACTGTGTCAAAATATGAAAGGCTTCTTGATTGTTGCTGCCGCACATCGCTTCCTCAGCCTGCAATCCACTACATACCGCCGGGCGGCTGGCTTGACCGAATATACCGCAACGATTATCGTCCGTCAGCTGGATGCATCGCATTCCCGCAGGTTTGCCCTCAGGCATGCCGGGAATCGGTGATGATATGGATATGGCAATACAACATGCGGCACATCCCGTCCTGCATTCCATGATGTTTCCTCCTTCGTTTGCCTCGTATAACACTCTGTTACTTTGAGCGATTTACCCATGTCCATGTTCGTGCTAATCCTTGAGCGATTCTGCGGTTCATGTGCTCACTGGTAAAATATCCTCCGTGGCTCAGTGGATTCCAGCTTGTAGCTGGTCCACCGACACGCACCTCAATATCCTCCTTCACAGCGGCCGCATATGCCGGGTCAATGGGACGCAGTGGATAACCTAATATATCGTTGCTTTCATAAAAATTAACCCACTCCCCTTCCAGATGTGGAAAGTAATGCGTGGCCTGCGGCGCAGGCACCCGAATGGGACGGCTGAAATTATCGTAGCGCAGACTCCATAGCGGCAGTGTTGTGCCAAAGGAGTAAAAATTGGTCAGCGTATCTCCCCGCTCCAAAGCAGAGTTCACATCCACAATTTCCGGTATTCGGTTGGATGACGGATACTGCAGATCATAGAAAAAGTTGCTTGCAATGACAGCTCCGAGACTATGAGCGATGACACAAAGCGGAGCTTCCGGCCCATTGCGCTGTGCGAGAACGTGCATGGCCTGATTCAGCGTTCGGTGCACAGCATCATAATGATGTCCTTGGTTCTCTACAGGTTGGTAAGCCACCGCATCGGCGAGATAATGAATGACAAAACGGCGCAATGCCTGATAGTTTAATCCCGGTGTGCGAACCAGCTGTTGAAACAAAGCCTCTTCACGCTCCTCGAACACGTCGGCCCAGAAGACGGGTTCAATATCAAGCATCTGTTTCGCGGCGCCTGGCAGCACCATAACACGTTCCATTTCTTTGCTCAAGCAAGCGATCAGCTTGTCAGCGTAGTTTTCTTTTTGCATACCCAGTCCATGAATGACCATCACCGCTACCCGAGTCATGGCTTTCCTCCTTATCATTTGACTAGGAACGCTCCTTGTACACCCACTGTATGAACTGCTTTTTCTCCGTATGACTGACATTCAACTGAAGCACCAAAAGAGTGCACTTCGACTTATTATCAAAATTTGTAATTACTTGATCACATAACTATTTTATCATGATGCCTATGCAAAATCACACCTGTAAATGCCAAAAGAAGCTGCAGGTTTCACAGCTCCTTTTGACTACAAGCAAATATGCATTTATTCTTTCAGATAAATTTTGAGAACGCCGTTCTGACTTGAAGTCACATCTCCTGTCACCGTCTCAATCCGTTCAACCATATCCTGACCATCCGGGATAATGACAGGCGTAATGAGTGGATAACCCGCATTTTCGATGATGTTACGGTCAAATTCAAGCAACTTCTCTCCGGCTCTCACGCGATCACCCGTGTCTACATACATAGAGAAACCTTCCCCTTTAAGGGATACCGTATTAATGCCGACATGAATCAACACTTGAAGTCCGCTCGCATGTTCCAATATAACCGCATGTTTGCTCTTAATGACATGTGCAACTTTTGCGTCAAATGGGGCAACCACCTGATTGCCCGAAGGTTCGATTGCGATGCCTTCACCCATTTGTTTTTCGGCAAACGCCGGGTCAGGAACTTGCTCCAGCGGTACCGCTTTACCCGTCATTGGCGCCATAACTTCGAGTGTTTTTGCAGATGCATTTTCAGACTTCGCTGTACTACGATTGCGCTCAGCCATCTCTGTTCCTGCTGCTGTCTCGGCAGATGTGATCCCTGAAGCGGACTCTCCGTTCGCCATCAGTCGATCTTCTTTTCTCAGCTTCGCCCGTCCAAACACAACGGTCAACAGGAACGGCACCACCAGAACGATGGCCATACCGATAAAGAAGACCCCCCATTTATCCGGGAAAATGGACAGGAATCCAGGCACACCGCCTACACCGATGGACGTAGCTTGAACATTATTCATCGTAAGCAGTACACCACCGATAGCGGAACCGACCATACCGAAAATAAACGGATAACGGTAACGAATATTCACCCCAAAGATGGCCGGTTCGGTCACTCCGAGGAAAGCAGATACGGATGAGGTCGCCGCAAGCCCTCTCATTTTCTTCTCACGTAACACGAGCATCATGGCAAGTGCCGCCGAACCCTGCGCAATATTGGACAAAGCGAGCATCGGCCACAAGAAGGTGCCGCCTTGGCTACCAATTAGCTGTACGTCTACGGCAAGGAACGTATGGTGCATACCGGTAATAACGAGCAACGCGTACAGACCACCATAGATCAAACCACCCAGCGCAGCGTACGAATCATAGATGTAAATCAAACCGGATGTGATGGCGTTTGCAATTGCAAACGTAACCGGTCCGATAATCGTAAATGCCAGGAATCCGGTAACCAGCAATGTCACAGGAGCTACGACCAGCAATTTGATGGAATCATGCACCCTTTTATTCAGGAAAACTTCCATCTTGGCAAGCAGATACGCCGATACCAATACGGGCAGTACCTGACCCTGATAACCGATCTTCTCAATCTCCCAGCCAAACAGATTCCAGGTCGGAACCGTTCCTTTGTTCACCGCATCAGCGTAACCATATGCACTCAGCAGATCAGGATGTACCAGAATCAGACCCAGCACAATCCCGAGCAGCGGACTGCCGCCGAATCGGGTCACTGCTGACCAGCCGATCAAAGCGGGCAGGAATGTAAACGCGGTGCTTGCAATGGTATTAATGATGGAAGCCAGGTCTTTCCATGCCGGATACACATCCACTAATGATTTCCCATCAAAGAAGATACCAGGACCTGTCAAAATGTTGTTAATCCCGAGCAGTAGACCCGCTGTAATAATTGCTGGCAAGATCGGAATGAAAATGTCCGAGAGCGTTTTGATGGCACGCTGCAACGGATTTTGCTTTTTACCCGCGGCTGCTTTCACATCATCTTTGGAAGACCGTTCGCCTCCGGTAATCTGAATCATCTCTTCATAGACTTTATCCACCAGACCTGGACCGATGACGACCTGGAATTGGCCTTGGGAAGAGAATTGCCCTTTGACCAGATCATTTTGATCAAGTAGCTCTGTGTCTACTTTGTCCTCGTCATACAAAGCAAAGCGTAATCGCGTTACACAGTGCGTCGCCGCTTCAATATTGTCTTTGCCGCCGACGGCCCGGACGATCTCTTCGACTTGTTTTTTATCGATTGCCATAGTGTCACTTCCTATTTATAAAATGGAATTCATTCTGTTACTGCTTGATTAACCACATATAAGAAGCATACGGACTAAGCGAGAGTTCTTGCTTCAGCTCAGGTTTTGCATCCGTATTGCTGATCAGAAGTTCAGGTGATTTACCTGCAATATGGTTGTTCCAGACCGCTTCAGGAACTTGAAAGGTTGTATCCTGTTTACGGAAGTTGGACACTACGATTAATGTCTCATTCCCGTTGGCGCGTGCATATGCAAACACTTCAGCGTGCGCATCATCCAAACGTTCGTACAAACCGTCAGTCAGGACATTCACCTCTTTACGCAAATGGATCAGCTTACGGTAATGATGATAGATGGAATCCGGGTTGCCGATCTGCTCCTCCACATGGATGGACGGATATCTCTCATCCACCTTGAGCCAAGGTGTTCCGGTTGTAAATCCAGCATTAGCCGTACCGTCCCACTGCATCGGTGTCCGGGAATTATCCCGGGAACGCTCCTTCACAATCTGGAAAGCCTCTTCGGCCGTTTTGCCCCGCTCTTCCTGCAACAAACGATACATATTGGTGGACTCAATGTCGCGGAACTCGCTGATGTCATTCCAAACGGGGTTAGGCATACCAATCTCTTCGCCCTGATAGACATAAGGCGTACCTTGTAATCCATGTAAAGTCGTCGCCAGCATTTTGGCACTCTCCGCACGGTATTCTCCATCATCTGCGAAGCGGGATAACGCACGCGGCTGATCATGGTTGTTCAGGAACAGTGCATTCCAGCCGCCACCAGCCTGCATTCCGGTCTGCCACTCACTGAACAGTTGCTTCATGGATTCAAAGTCGTATGGAATCAGTTCCCATTTCTGTCCATCTGGGTAATCCACCTTCAAATGATGAAAGTTAAAGGTCATCGAGAATTCTCTTGAAGCCGGATTGGAATAACGAATACAGTGCGCAAGCGTAGTCGAGGACATCTCCCCTACCGTCACCATGTTATAGGGCCCAAATACTTCATCGTACATTTCCGTAATATATTCGTGCACTCGTGGCCCATCTGTATAGTACTTGCGTCCATCACCCGGTGACACGCTGCCATCATCGTCCGGGAAACGCTGATCTTTGGAAATGAGGTTAATGACGTCCATCCGGAAACCGTCGACTCCTTTTTCCGCCCAGAACTTGATCATGTCGCGGACAGCCTTGCGTACTTCCTCATTCTCCCAGTTCAGGTCTGCCTGCGTTTGATCAAACAACGTTAAATAATATTGTCCGGTCTGCTCATCATACTGCCAAGCTGGCCCACCAAATTTCGATTGCCAGTTGTTCGGTACACCGCCGTCCGGCGCGGGGTCTCTCCAAATGTAATAATCCCGATAAGGATTGTCCTTCGATGAACGAGACTGCTTGAACCATTCATGGTCGGTTGAGGAGTGATTCACCACGATGTCAATCATCAGCTTCATGTCACGCGCTTTCAGCTCGGCAAGCAATTCATCGAAATCTTCCATCGTTCCATAGTCGGGGTTAATGCGGTAATAGTCTGCTACGTCATACCCGTTATCACGCTGCGGGGAAACGTATACGGGCTGCAACCAAACAATGTCGATCCCCAAATGCTGCAAATAATCCAGCTTCTCCGTTAACCCCCGTATGTCGCCAGTCCCTGATCCTGTTGTATCATTGAAGCTCTTCGGATACACCTGATACACCGTAGACCGCTTCCACCACGATGATGGCTCTGTATTCTTCGAACTCATGTTAACGCCTCCAATTGTTGTATTGCTCTAACCAGACTCCTCGGATATTTCATCATCTATATTACATAACTAAACATGTATATACAAGTTGAAACGCAAATATGTACATTCTGCTTCTCTTCTACTCATTCCCCATTAATGTTTTAGCTGTAACATTTATTTGAAGAATTCGTCTCGCAAACTCCATGATATGTGTATTACATCACCAAAAAACCGTCTGTTCCCCTGGACTAATCCCGGTTTTTCAGACGGTTGAAAGATATAACTTCAATCTATTTCACAATTAAAGCACCTCGGGTGTTGCTAAGGATTGGCCCTGTTTCTCTCGAAGATTCAGCTTCAATGTAGCTCGCGCAGCCTTTTCTTCTGCTTCCAATTCAGCGGCGCTAATCTCACCGGAGAGCACAGCACGCATCCGTTTCTGATCGAGCAATCCTTCCCATCTCGCAACGACAAATGCCGCTACACAGTTCCCCATCAGGTTCGTAAAAACACGCATCGTATCCATAAAGCGGTCTGCACCGAGCAACAGAGCCACTGCTGCTACCGGAAAAGCATTCACTGCCGCCGCCGTAGCTGACAGAGCAAGAAACGCCGAACCGGGAACACCCGCCATGCCTTTCGAGCTTAGCATCAGCACCAGCAGAATGGTGATCTCTTGACCCAAGGTCAGGTCAATGCCGACAGCCTGAGCAACAAAGACCGTCGCTAACGATAGATAGATGGAAGCCCCGTCCAGATTAAATGAGTATCCCGTAGGCACCACCAGTCCAACCACTGCACGATCACACCCCGCCTTCGTCAGCTTGTCCATCATACGCGGCATCACAACTTCTGATGAGCCTGTTCCAATCGCGAGCATCACTTCTGAACGAGTGTATCGGACAAACTGTATAAAGTTCAGCCCTGTAATCCACCAGGCAGCCAGCGCTAACAGCAACAGGAATAACAGAGCAGCGCCGTAACAAGCCGATATTAACAATCCAAAGGAGGAAAGGGTGGAAGCGCCGTACGCCCCTATAGTGTAGGCCATTGCACCAAAAGCGCCTATCGGAGCCAGCTTCATAATGTAACCGATCATTCGGAACACAATCCCAAGTAGCTGCTCCATCAGGTTCAGTACATTTTCCTTAGCCTTGCTCTCCGTGGCTGCCAAGGCAACCCCGAACAGACAGGCAACAAGCAGCACTTGCAGCAGGGCATTCTGGGCAAAGGCATCCACGACACTTGTTGGAATAATGTTCAACATAAAATCAACCGTATGCGGAAGCTCGGACCCCTTTGTTTTTGCCTCGATTCCGCTGGCGTCAATGCTGGCGGGATCTACATTCATTCCCGCCCCTGGACGAAGCAGATTGGCTGTGCATAAACCAAGCACAAGTGCAACCGTTGTGGCAAGCTCGAACCACAAAATTGCTTTAAGCCCGATTCGGCCAACAGACTTAAGATCACCCATTTTAGCGATACCTGTAACGATGACCATAAAAATTAACGGTGCAATCAGCATTTTGATTAATTTGATAAAACCTGTACCCAAGGGTTGCAATAGACTCCCCAGATCGGGCCACAACATACCTACTCCAATACCGATGATTACTGCTGCAATGATCTGAAAAAATAAAGATTTTACAAATGTCATGAACGCTCCCCCGTTTGCAATCGTTTCGGATATCCGGTTGGTTTCCGTGTAACTTTTTATAACATTGCTGTCTTTCAAGCTACAATGCCATTTCGTTCATTTTGTGATAGTGACCAACAATTGCCCTTTAAATTGAATGCTCAGCACAAAAAAAGCGAATGACGCATCATCTTTCTTGACGCATCATTCGCCTTTTATAATTATAATGAATATGGATCTGACCTCAAACCAGCTTCCTTTTTACAGGGAAATGGACTCACCAGGTGCCAGTACACGACCCTCCAACCCTTTGGAAGCCAGCTGCTGCACAAAATGCTCTGCATCCTGACGAATCGCGGGGAACGTGTCATAATGTACGGGAATCGTCAGTTTGGCATTAAACCATTCCGCTGCCTGTAATGCATCTTCAGGCCCCATCGTATAATGTCCGCCAATCGGCAGGAAG
Organism: Paenibacillus sp. RRE4; assembly: GCF_031844205.1. Classification (NCBI taxonomy): domain Bacteria; kingdom Bacillati; phylum Bacillota; class Bacilli; order Caryophanales; family Paenibacillaceae; genus Paenibacillus; species Paenibacillus sp. RRE4. Next base: position 1,714,324 of record NZ_JAUZUT010000001.1, on the reverse strand, counting down.
GCAACATCGATTTGATGCCGATCCCCGATCATCTTCATATCGCCAAACAGGCTTGTGTCGCCAGCATGTAGAACCGTTTTGCCACCAATATCAATGATAAATCCGGCAGGCAAACCTGCATACATAATCCGCTGTTCTTCTTCCAGCACAATGCCGGACGTATGGAACGCCTGAATCATTTTCGCTTTGGCGAATTCAAGATCCACCGTACCGCCCATATTCATGCCGAGGGTATCAAGCCCCTTCCACGACATATATGTAGCCAATTCCACAATCGCCACCACTTTGGCATTGTTGGCTTTGGCAATCGGTTCAGCATCCAGAATGTGATCCATGTGCGCATGTGTCAGCAGGACTACATCCGTCTTGATATCCTCTGGTTTGGTTACCGCCAACTCATTGCCACGCAAAAATGGATCAATCATGAGTGATTTATTTTCTGTGCCCAGTTGTACACTGGAGTGTCCGTGGTACGTAATATTCAACAATTCATATTCCTCCTGACTTTAATATAAGTTGTCCTCTCCGTTGCTGTGTGAACAAAAAAACTCAACTTATATTTTTAGATTATTATAATTCAGAACGCTGCGCGAGCGCAAAACTGCCATCCTTGTTACGTTCGTCAGCTAGCTATGCATAATAATCACTTTCATACGCCGCTTGCGCATTGCTTACTCGCCGCTCTTACGCTTTTTGCAATACACCCTTGCTTCATATGGTTGCAACAAAATAGCTCCATCATCGGTTGAATACCGTCTGCTCACGTTGCCAATCATGAATTTGCTGTCTTCTGCATTCCAGCCTTCCGGCCATATCATCTCTGGCTCATTTGAACTGAAATTCATCACGATTAACCACTGCTCATCATCCAGTGTACGTGTGTATGCATAAATTTCCGGGTCATCCGCCAAAAGCAGTTGGTATGCTCCGTAAATCAACACCCGGTTTTGCTTCCGCAGTGTTATTAATTTACGGTAATAATGCAGGATCGAATGTGGGTCAGTCTCCGCGTCCGCTACATTGATATCCTTATAATTGTTGTTCACTTCGATCCAAGGATTACCTGCCGTAAAACCGGCATGCTCCGATTCATCCCATTGCATCGGTGTTCGTGCATTATCCCGGCTCTTCAGCCAGATGGCCTCCATCACCTCATGCTTGGATTTCCCTTGCCCGATATAGTGATTGTAATAATTTTTAGTTTCGATATCCCGATATTGGTCTATGTCAGGGAACGCTACGTTGGTCATGCCAATCTCTTCCCCTTGATAGATATACGGCGTGCCTTCCAGCGTTAACATCCATGTTGCCAGCATTTGTGCAGAACGCACGCGGTATTTACCGTCATCTCCAAAACGCGAAACCGGGCGCGGCTGATCATGATTGCCCATATAGTTGGCGTTCCAGCCCCGGCCGTGCAGCACCGTCTGCCAACGGCTCATGATTTCTTTTAGCTCCGTGAGCTTCCAAGGTTTATAGTTCCATTTCCCAATGCCCGAGGACTGGGCATCAATGAACATATGCTCAAACTGAAACACCATGTTTAATTCATCCCGATCCGTACCGACATAAGCTAAAGCCTGTTCTGGCCCTAGCCCCGAGGTTTCTCCCACCGTCATCGGGCCGTATGGCTTCAGTATCATCTGATTTAACTTGCGGAGGATGGAATGGACCTGATCCAGATTGGAAAACAGCTCATACGCCTGTACGACAGGCAGGTTGTTCGGGTTATGTGCATTGGGTAAGCCATCGGCTTTGGCGATATGGGCAACTGCGTCAAAGCGGAAGCCATCTACCCCTTTTTCCAGCCACCAATGCACCATCTCGTACATTTCTTCAGCCATCTCCGGATTATTCCAGTTCAGATCGGGTTGATGCTCCGAGTATAGATGCATGTAATATTCGTTCGTTTCCGGGTCATGCTTCCATACTGAACCCCCGAAATAAGACTCCCAGTTGTTCGGCACCTGTCCGTTTTTACCGGAACGCCAGATGTAATAGTCACGCCTTGCATTGGTTTTGGAAGAACGGGATTCCGCAAACCAGGCATGTTCATCCGAAGTATGATTCAGCACAAGATCCATCATGACTTTGAGTCCACGCTTATGCGCTTCAGCAAGTAGCCGGTCAAAGTCCTCCATCGTGCCATATTTTCGTAAAATAGCGTAGTAATCACGGATGTCATATCCGTTATCATGACCTGGGGAATCATAGATGGGACACAGCCAAATGACGTCTACGCCCAGCTTTTGCAAATAATCAAGCTTCTCATAGATCCCCTGCAAATCGCCATATCCGTCTCCGTCGCTGTCTTTGAAGCTACTCGGATAAATCTGATATACCACACTTTCCTTCCACCAAACGATAACACCCACCTCGCTTTCTTCTCTTGTGAAGCAATTCACCCGTTAATATGTTTTATCCGAAAAGAAACCCTTATAAACACCTGAACCTAGGTTTTATACCAAAAGACCAAAAGACCCGAAACCGCAATCGCACCGGGCGATCAGCTTCGAGTCTTACTTGACCTCGTTTTCCGCCGAATGAGCGGTAAAGTCTATTTTAACGGGATGTAGATCTTCATATCCAGCCGCTCGGGCGTCGACTTCCACACATCGGTCACTTCAAAGTCCGGCCCTTCCCGCCGTTCATACTTGGAAGCTGGCAGCCAGCTTCCGTAGATCATTTTGCGCACATCCTGCTCTGAGCCTTCGGTTGTAAACTCGGCATATAGCCCGCCTGGAATCTCCAGACAGGTATATCCGGGTTTTAAGGAATCACCGCTTCCTGCACTCTCTTCGCCAACGATAAATGAAAATGCCCCATCCTCCTGAAAATGAGCCGCAACACCATACGCCATATCGGGGCGAATTCGCTCGGGAATGTTCATAAACTTCTGCTCACGCCCGAATTCATGATAGAATCCGGGAATCTCTGTGTAATGTTGCTCTGAATTCAGGTTGGTCTTATATTCATATCCGATGATCCGGATCGGCTCCAGCGTCACCATACGTGGCGGATTCATATGGAACGCTGTGCCAAGCTGTGAACGATATTCATTAAAATCAATACGTTGTTGCATGAACTCCTCTGTTAAAGCTTCCTGTTGCTGCTTGCGAAACCGCGCCGGTGTGACGCCAAAGTGAGCGTCAAATGCCCGGGTAAAGGCTTCCTGCGATTGATAACCATAGCTAAGCGCAATTTCCAGTACACCCTGCGCCGAGTTTCGCAAGGTCGAAGCTGCCTCCGTTAGTCTTCGTCTGCGCAAGTACTCCAGAACAGTAAAACCTGTAATCGCCTGAAACAAACGTTGAAAATGAAATACTGAAAAACTGGATGCAGCCGACACATCCTTTATGTTGAAAGGCTCCTGCAGATGCTTTTCCAGATGCTCGATGGCAAGCTGAATACGCGCATAGTGATCCATATGTTCCGTCTCCTATTCGTTCGCGTGATATGTACCCTACTTTGTCTTCCTTACTGGTCTGTTGCTTCCCTTAGTATGACTGAAATGCCCCGGCAGTTTTTGATGCTCAATGCGAACTTATGACATTCATAACAAAAATCTCTTGTTCCTGTCCGCAGCCCTGCAGCGAACTTCCCACTGCCAGGCGCAGACATCAAACAAGAGAGAGAGCGGATTTCCATTTGTAAAGCTAACTTAAATGCTAATTTATCCGTTCTATTTTTTAAACATGCTTCTTCTCAATTCTAACCATTCCAGTGCCCAGACACAGGATGAATGCCCCATATATCGGTTGCATACTCACTTATTGTTCGGTCACTGGAGAAAATACCTGAATGTGCTGTGTTAAGCACAGCCTTGCGAGTCCAGTCCGAAACATCGCGATACGCTCGATCAATCGCTGCATGTGCGTCGGCATACGCTGCAAAATCCCGTAATACAAAGTATTCATCCCCATGCGCGAGCAAAGAGTCATAAATATCCCAGAACTCCCCATCCCGATAACAGAATGCCCCCGGATGCACCAATTGCTCTACGACTTCACGAATACGTTCGTCCTGATTCACGATTTCGTTCGGACGGTAGTTGCCGTTCCGATAATATTCCAGCACTTCGTCGGCGCGCAAGCCATAGATGAACATATTCTCTTCACCGACTTGCTCTGCCATCTCCACGTTTGCACCGTCCATCGTACCAATCGTCAGTGCGCCATTCATCATAAATTTCATATTACCAGTACCCGATGCTTCTTTCCCCGCTGTCGAGATCTGTTCACTCACATCTGCCGCAGGGATAATTTTCTCGGCAAGCGAGACCGAATAGTTCTCCAGGAAAAAGACCTTCAACCGGTCATTTACTGCTGCATCGCGATTCACGGTATCTGACACCGTATTGATCAGTTTGATGATCTTCTTCGCAAAATAATAACTCGGCGCTGCCTTTGCTCCAAAAATAAACGTGCGCGGCACCATATCAAACGAAGCATCGCTTTTCAGCTTGTTATACAGATGCATGACATGCAAAATGTTCAGAAGCTGTCTTTTGTACCCATGCAACCTTTTCACCTGCACGTCAAACACGGAATCCGGGTCAACGGGTACTCCCGTGTGATCCAGGATATAAGACGCCAGACGATTTTTGTTATCTCGTTTAATTGCACGAAATTGCTCCTTGAACGCGGATTGCTCGGCGTAATCAGCCAGTTGCTCCAGTTTGCCAGGTTCCGTGATCCATTCATTGCCGATCGTTTCTGTAATGAGATTCGACAGCTTCGGGTTGGCATGCATTAACCAGCGACGGTGTGTAATACCATTGGTTTTGTTGTTAAAACGTTCAGGGTACAGGGCATAAAACGGCGCCATCTCCCGCTCTTTCAAAATCTCGGTATGCAGTGCAGCCACACCATTGACACTATGACTGCCTACGATGGCAAGGTGTGCCATGCGAACTTGATCATTCGCAATAATTGCCATCTGCTCAATGCGTTCGTCATCACCCGGATAACGATCCAGCAGCAACCCGCAGAAACGTTTATTAATCTCTTCAATGATCATATAAATACGTGGCAGTAGCTTGCTGACCATAGGTACAGGCCATTTTTCCAGCGCTTCGCTTAGAGTCGTGTGATTTGTATAAGATACCGTGCGTGCAGTAATATCCCACGCCTCATCCCAGCCATAGCCCTTATCATCCATTAGAATTCGCATCAGTTCGGGAATGACCAGAGTAGGATGGGTGTCATTGATATGGAAGGCCACTTTGTCCGGCAGGCGGTCATACGACAGTCCCAGCTTGCTAAATGTACGTAGTGCACTCTGCACTCCTGCGGAACACATAAAGTACTGCTGTTTCAAACGCAACAACTTGCCCTCGTATTGGGAATCATCCGGGTACAGGAATTCCGAGATCGACTCCACCGAACGGCTGTAATCCAGATATCCGTAATAGTTCGAAGGGGTATCCAATGACGTTTCTCGTTTCGGCTCCGCACTCCATAACCGTAATGTGTTGACATGGGACTGACCATAACCGATAACGGGCACGTCATACGGTACGGCAACGACCGCTTCAGCATCCTTTGTCACGAAATGATAATGTCCATCCTGCTCATAGGCTTCTACCCGGCCCCAGAACTGAACCTCTACCTTTTTATCTGGACGCCGCACCTCCCATTCATTGCCCTTTTCCAGCCAGTTATCAGGCAACTCTACCTGATTGCCATTAATAATTTTTTGCTCGAATAGACCGTATTTGTAGCGGATACCACATCCATGTCCCGCATAGCCAAGTGAAGCCAAGGAGTCCAGGAAACAGGCAGCAAGCCTCCCCAGTCCTCCATTGCCTAGCCCTGCATCTGCTTCCTGTTCCTCAATACACTCCAGTGAAAATCCAAGTTCCTCCAGACTGTCACGAACCAGTTCCAGCTCATTTACGTTCAACAGATTGTTTCCGAGCAGACGTCCAATCAGAAACTCCAGCGAGAAGTAATACACCTGTTTATCCTGACGCTGCTTGAATCCCTGATTCGAAGCCGCCCAGTCCTGACCCACGTATTCACGGATCATGCTGCCGAGCACATGGTACACGTCTTCCTTCGTAGCTTCTTCAATTGGTTTGCCCAGTTTGCTGACGAGATTCCGTTGAAAGATTGATTTGAACGTTTCTTTGTTGTCAAACAAAAGTAGGTTCCTCCCGGTGAAATCCTGCGAGGTGAGGGCGGTTCGTGATTTTAAGTACCCGGGCTTCTCTGCTAAGTGACCGTTTCGGTCACGAATCATTCTCTCGATCGCTGTTGTCTCTTCCATTTCCTGATCACCTTTTACAAGGTTGAAATGGAGAGACAAAGGCGAACGCTTCGCTTCTACAGAATTGATTTCGTTCCCTGCACTACGGCTGCACGTTAGCGAGAAAACGAACCCTGAGTTACTTAAGTGCACACAAACCTGAAAACTTACCCGCAAAATTTTATTTTTTATATATAGTTATGGATGATATCGGACAGATTTCAGATTTAAATAATAGTGCTTTTGGCCAAAATATACGGGTTCGACGGGGCACCGATTAACGTCTGCCCGCCAGTCAGCTTCACGTCTTTATCCAAAATGACATTCTCCAGCACAGTTCCCTCGCCAATGTAACATTTCTGCATAATGATTGAACCCTTAATCTTCGCACCCTTGGCCACATGCACACCCCGGAACAGGATGCTGTCTTGCACTTCACCGCCTACGATGCATCCATTGGCAAGCAAGGAATGTTTAACATCCGCTGATTCCAGATATTTGGCGGGGGCCTCGTATTTGATTTTGGTTTGCACGGGATCTTCTTTAAACAGTTGTTCATACTGCCCTGTATTCAGCAGATCCATGCTATTGCGGTAATAGCTGTCAATCGAGTTAATTACGGCATGATATCCTTCGTAGGCATAGGCCGCGATCTTCAATCCGCTCGGATTTTTCAGGATGGCGTCACGGAAGAAATGAGTCTCACCATGTTCAATGCAGCGCTGCACCTGTTTAAGGAACAGTTCTTTTTCCATGATAAAAATCTCCGTATATATATTCGTATGGTCAGCACATTGGTGAATGTCCACCACATTGCCATCTTCATCATGATCGACTTTAACGCAGGATTCATGCTCAGGTAGCAGTCGGTCTACTTTTTTGCAAACCAGTGTAACGTCCGCTCCCTTACGGATATGATACTGATAGACATCCTGAAGATCGGCCTTGGTCACATGGCGGCTGCCTGCGTGCACAACGTATTGCCCTGCGCCTCTGTGGAAGAAATCCAGATTGTTGTGAAAATGTTGCAAATCACCCTGCGACGTGTCCGTTGGATCGTTCCAATCGGGAGGAAGAATAAACATGCCCCCATGTTTGCGATCCAGATCCCATGGCTTACCATCGCCCAGATGGTCCATCAGTGAACGGTATTTGCGGCGAACAAATACGCCTATGCTCTCAATACCCGCATTCATCATGTTAGACAGGACAAAATCAATAAGACGATAACGCCCGGCATAAGGTACCGCGGCTCCGCAGCGAAAGTACGTCAATTCCTTCAATTCTTCCAGTTCATGGTCAAGGTTAATAACTCCAATTAGTGATTTCATGCCGCGCACCGTCCTTTGCCAACATTTTGGTCAATCAATTCGCTATTCCTTGACGCAACTGCCGTTCCAGTTCTTCCTGGTCTACCAGCAAAATATCACTCTCGTCTCCAGGCGCGGGGGCAATCCGGACTCCATCCGGAATGGCTAAGCCCTCGGCGATAATGGCGTTGTGAATGGACACATTACGGCCAATTTTGACCCGAGGCATAACCACGGAATCGATCACTGCACTGTTCTCTCCCACCTCGGTTCCATAGAACAGGACGGAATGATTCACCTCACCGTGCACGATGCTGCCCTCACTAATGATGCAGTTACGCACCTTGGCGGCAGGCGATATATATTGAGCAGGCTGATTGGGGTTACGGGTAAAAATCCGCCAGTTGGGATCATTCAGATTCAACGGCGTTTCCTCGTCCAGCAGATCCATATTGGATTCCCACAGACTGCGAATCGTTCCAACGTCTTTCCAATACCCTTCGAACGGATAAGCAACTAAAGATTTGTCATTTTCAAGCAGCAACGGAATGATATCTTTACCAAAATCGTAGGAGGTGGATGCCTGCTGTTCGTCCTGAATCAGGAAACGTTTCAGCACATCCCATTTGAAGAGATAAATGCCCATGGAAGCAAGCGTGCTTCGGGGCTGAGAAGGTTTTTCTTCGAACTCATAAATGCTGTAGTCTTCATTTGTATTCAAAATACCAAAGCGGCTCGCTTCTTCCAGCGGCACATCAATTACTGAAATCGTGCAGTCTGCATTTTTTTCCTTATGATACTGGAGCATCTTGTCGTAGTCCATCTTATAAATATGATCACCCGACAGAATCAGCACATGTTCGGGATCAAATTGTTCAATAAAGTTCAGGTTACGGTAAATCGCGTCAGCCGTCCCACGATACCAATTGCTTCCATCTTCCCGTTCATGGGGAGGAAGCACATAAACTCCGCCATTTTTACGATCGAGATCCCAGTCACTGCCAATACCGATGTAGGAATGCAAAACAAGTGGCTCGTATTGGGTCAACACACCAACGGTATCAATACCCGAATTCGAACAATTGCTCAGCGGAAAATCGATAATACGGTAGGTTCCACCAAAATAAACAGCGGGTTTTGCCAGTGATTTCGTCAAACCCTTTAATCGTTTACCCTGCCCTCCGGCGAGCAGCATCGCTACAACTTCTTTTTTTGCCATCATTACAGCCTCCTCCACGTGCATTCATTCTGATTCATTTCAGAGCCCATAATCGATATTTTGTTGTGAAAACACGACTGTCTTGATTAGGAGCATGCTGTACAGATGTGAAACGGATAAAGACATCATTCATATGTAACCAGACGTCTTTGGTTAGATGATCACAGGAATGTTGGTGCGGATCAAATCAATGATCTGTTTGAGTCGAAGTTCTTTTCAAATGCAGATGAGCGAAGCTGATGGTGTGTTTTAAAGCATGTAGATGGTGTTGATCTTGCAGAACATGTTGATTGTGTTGAAAACGACTTGGCTTGCATTGTAGACCGTGCTAATGATGGGTAATGAAAAATGAGCTTATTACCCATTAAACAGGAATTCGATCGGGGAATCTTGCGGTAACAGCAAATTTGAAAAAAATCAGGGCATCGCCGGTTTGAACCTTACGCGCTCCTGTAACTGCCGCTGTTATTTAAATCTATTCGATAGACACGAATTAAAATCCTCTTGGTAATAATATGGTAAAACCATGCCAATTGATGATCAGGATGGTTGACACACATCAAAAAAAAGCCGGATTTCTCCGGCGGCCCTACACATTACCTATTTTACATTCTAATTCACCCGTATAGCTTACATAAGCTTTCAGATCATATACCACATTGCTTAATACATACTGCCCCTGATTCACAAAAATTTCAATCAAGTTAGGCTCTACAAAGATGTTGAGTTCACAGCTTCCCTGAAGCTCCGGAGTCTGAAACTGAAGATCGTATTGATCCAAGCCTCTAAATACCTCTGTACGATCGGTATGCACTCTTCCGTCTTCCAGCCATACGCGATAACCGCCAATATCCAGAACTTGATGTTCCTGCAACACAACTTTCAATTGAAATGGCTTGGCATAATTAATATGCTCGACAGGGATAGGTGTCTTAAAATGAGTCTCCACCTCAGGATGCACCCGGAAATAGATCTGTTCGTCCTCGACCTCGATAACTCGTGGCAGGGCCATCATGCCAATCCACGGCTTCTCACCCGGATTCTTCACAGGTAGCGGCATTCGCATCCAGGCTACCATAACCCTGCGCCCTGCGGCATCCAGATTCGTCTGAGGCGCATACAAGTCCCCACCATAATCAACCATATTCAATTGATCCGGAATGACGATATCACAGCTTTCTTCTATAAAGGAAACCAGACTGCACATCGCATGACTTGTATACAACGGTTCCTTTTGAATCCCTTCAGGGGACATCAGCAGTACAGTCTGCTCGGCTCCGCTCGAACGATCTGACAACCTGAAAATATCCGGACATTCCCACATATAACCGAGCCCTGGCTTGGTATAGCTGTTCACATACGTCCACCGGAGTAGATCCTCGCTTGAATAAAACAAAAGCTTGCCCCGCTGATCTCTCGTCTTCGTGCCCAAAATCATATAATACCGATCCCGATACTTCCACACTTTAGGATCACGTGTATGCGTGCGATGCCCCAGAACAGAATCGACGATCGGCGGGATGATCTGTTGCTTGGAAGCGAGGTTGTCAAACGTATAACCATCCTCCGAGATCATCAAAGCCTGACTGGACTCGAATTGATCATCCACAATCACATGAACGTTCTCCTCATTGAGCACATCGTATTTGACAGCGGTATAAAAAATAAACATTTGGCCCTGCACTTCGAGTGCCGTTCCAGAGAAACACCCATTTTGGTCATAACCTTTGCTTGGATACAGAGCGATAGGATGATGCGTCCATGTGACCAAATCCGGACTGGTCGCATGCCCCCAATGCATCGTGCCCCACTGCAGGCCATACGGGAAGTATTGATAGAATAAGTGGTACTCTCCCCGGTAATAGATAAACCCGTTCGGGTCATTCATCCAGTTGCCAGGTGCTTTTACATGTAATTGATCCTGTTTCATCACGGCCTCCATCAACGATTTAAATAAACCGGAGTCTCCATCATAATATGTAAAGCCAACATCGTTAACTTTTCTCAACGACAGATGTAAGCGTATCCTACAATACATATCTGTTCAAGCCAAAAAAGCCGCCGGTCTCAGCGACTTCAATTGTAACATTAATTTCTTCTCTGTAGTCTAAACCGCAGTAAATATAAAAGTTTCTCTGCAATCTGTTCTAGATTATCTTTCGGAACAGGCTCATAACCTCATCCTTCGACGGTTGATACGGATTACCTGGTGCACAAGCATCTTTCATCGCATTACTTGCAAGCAACTCCACATCCGGGTTCTGTACCCCAAGTTCGGACAGCTTCTCCGGAATTCCCACTTCTTTGGCAAGGTCTCTAATCGCTGTAATTACGTATGCTGCACATTCCTCGTCGGTACGTTCCTTCACATCCATCCCGATTGCCTTGGCGATATGACGGAATTTGTCGGGCACATGTTTGGCATTCATCTCTTCCACATAAGGAAGCAACATCGCGTTGCAGACACCATGCGGCAGATCATACACTCCGCCTAATTGATGTGCCATGGCATGAACATATCCAAGCCCCGCATTATTAAAAGCAATACCACCCAGGAAACATGCGTAAGTCATATACTCCCTTGCTTCCAGATCGGTTCCATCCTTCACCGCTCTTGGCAAATATTCGAAGATTAATTTGACCGCAGCTGCTGCCGTTGCACTTGTAACTGTAAACCCACCTGGTGTAACCATCGCTTCAACCGCATGGGTTAATGCATCCATGCCCGTTGCAGCAGTCAGACTCGCAGGTTTACTCAGCATAAGCTCAGGGTCATTTACCGACAGATCAACCAGACAGTTTCGGTCTACCATCACCATTTTCACTTTTCTCTCCTCATCTGTAATCACATAGTTCATCGTTACCTCGCTTGATGTACCAGCCGTTGTATTGACAGCTACCAGCGGGACCGATTTGGATCGGGATTGGTGCAGTCCTTCATATTGACGGATGTGTCCACCGTTTGCTGCAACGATCCCGATCGCTTTTGCAGCATCCTGCGGTGAACCTCCGCCTATCGATATAATGGCGTCACAGCCATGGTTCTGGAACACTTGTAACCCTTCATGCACTTGCTGACATGTTGGATTGGGCTGTACCTCATCATATACGACATAGTCTAACCCTGCTTTCCGCAGCGTAGACAATACACGTTCGGCGATACCTGACGTAACCAGTTCCTGATCCGTAACAACCAGTGCCTTACGTATACCCATCTGTCCAATCATTGGAGCTGCATCCTGCAAACACCCTCTACCCATTAAATTCACGGGTGGGACATAATATGCATGCGTTGCCATCTGAACCAGCCTCCTGTAACCCTGATTTACTACCTTTATTGTAACTGAATCCGTTTCCAGCTATAGTGAAATAAATCACATTCACTTGATAAATGTTACATTGTCCCATACAGCGAACCGGATTTTATGGTTTCTTTGATCATAAAAAGACGGCTTAGACACCCTCAGGGTCCAAGCCGCCATATCTTTGATTACTTTTTTGATTACAGTGCCTTGTCGTTTACACCATCAAGCCAAGCTTCAATCTCGCCAATGACGGATGATACACAGCCGTCTTCAAAAGGCGATTTTAACCCGGCAAGTTCCACCAGACCTGTGAAGGACAAGCTACCGCCAGCTTTGCACAACGTCAGATAATCAGCCCATGCTGATTTCATATCCTCATTACTGCGTTTCCAGAACTGGAACGCACAGATTTGAGCCAGTGTATAATCAATGTAATAGAATGGTGAAGAGAAAATATGACCTTGTTTATGCCAGAATCCACCTTGCTCCAGATACGCGTTATCTTTGTAGTTGATATGCGGCAGATAGATTTTCTCAATGTTGCGCCAAGCCTGTTTGCGCTCAGCCGGTGTTGCCTCTGGGTTCGCATACACAAAATGCTGGAATTCATCCACAGCGACCCCGTAAGGAATGAACAACAACGCAGAGGACAAATGGTCAAACTTATACTTGTCCGTATCTTCCTTGAAGAACAGCTCCATCCACGGCCAAGTGAAAAACTCCATACTCATCGAATGGATCTCTGCAGATTCGAAGGTCGGCCAGTTATATTCCGGCACTGCAAAATTGCGGCTCTCGTACACCTGGAAAGCGTGCCCTGCTTCATGGGTCAATACATCAATGTCACCCGACGTACCGTTGAAGTTGGAGAAAATAAACGGCACTTTGTAATCGTTCAGGAACGTACAATATCCGCCGCCCTGTTTGCCTTTTTTGCTCACCAGATCCATCAGCTCGTTGTCAGTCATCATCTGGAAGAACATATCTGTTTCTGGTGAAAGTTCGGCGTACATCCGTTTCCCGTTCTCTACGATCCAGTCCGGATCACCTTTGGGTGTTGGATTGCCCGTCTTGAAACTAAAGCCCTGATCGTAAAAATAAAGCGTATCGACATCGATCCGGCTACGCTGACGTTCTCTGAGCTTGTTCGCAACAGGCACGATGTAGTCGCGGACTTGTGCGCGGAAATTAGCGACCATCTCCGCATTGTAGTCTGTACGGTTCATACGGTCATAACCAAGCTCCACATAGCTTGGATACCCCAGCTTTTTCGCAATCTGTGTACGTACCTTCACCAGTTCATCGTAAATGCGGTCGAATTCCGCTTCGTGCTCCGCCATAAACGTGTAACGGGCTTCTGAAGCACGTTCGCGCATCGAGCGATCCGTAGACAGCTCAAACGGATGAAGCTGCGGCAACGTGCGCTCTTCGCCTTCGAATGGAATTTTGGCAGAAGCAATCAGCTGATTGTATTCGGTAGAAAGTTTATTTTCCTTCTGGAGGTCTTCAATGATCTCCGGGCTAAATGTTTTCAAAGCTTGCTCAGCGAGCTGAAACAGTTGGGTTCCCCACTTCTGTTCTAGTTCTGCACGGAACTTGGAGTTCACCAGCGCACGGTAAAAATCGGTAATGTATTCCTGAACAACAGGCTGACTATCATCCAGGAACTCATTCTCTGCCTTATAAAACTCATCATTCGTATCAATGGAATGGCGGATGTAGACCAGCTGTGCCTGTGTTTCAAAATCACTACGCAACGCATTGATCTTGTCCATGAATTCACTTTGCTCTTCCACTGAAGCCGCCGCTTCGAATCCCTTCAGCAGTTCACCGAAAGAGGTCTTGATGTGTTCCAGATCGGGACGTGTATACGTGTATTCACTAAACTTCATTTATGTACACCCTTTCCTGTTTGGCAAATTTCGGGAAAAACCCGAGAAGCTATCCCCTATTATACAAAAGTGAAGCCTAAAAATCCCAACTTTACGAAAAATATTTGTCCATCGGTCAAATGCTTTTACACAAATATCAAATAAGCCCGCCTCGCATCTGCGAAGCAAGCTTATAGGCTTGTCTTTTTCAATTGTTCCTATGGATGGTTCCACAATTAATGTTTGTCTTCGTCAACAATCTTATAGAACCAGCCCATTCCAATCATACCCACAACCATAATCGCAGCCAGAATAATAATATAAGTCATGAATGTACCTCCCTTGCCCGTATATTCATCTCTATCTTAGTGTACACGCGGAATGGCCGTTTGAATTAACCGAACATTGACAAAAATACGAAATCTTTAATTTTAATCAACGATAAACATCACTTTCACTTTACTTTTTTCATCCGGCGCCATAGTAATCTCACCATTTAACTCGTTTTATACATCTTGTTCGCATCTCCCGTCGTTCCGTTGTATACTATACTTCTGGATTGGATAGATATGGACATTATCACACTAGACCTAAGCAGAAAGGCAGGCTCCACATGTCAACTCGCATTTATATACGCCAATTATCGCTTTCTATTATGCTTTCCCTCATGCTTGTCATGTTGTCTGCCTGTGCAGATGGAGAAGCCCATGTAACCGTGAATACCAATGGAACGGCCGATCTGGATCTGAATCTAAGTGTGTCGGACTCGGCTCTTGGCAAAATTGGACAAGACAATCTGATGCCCTTGCTGGCTGAAGCATTGGAACGGAATAACTTTAAGACAGAAGTGACCAAACAGGCGGACCAGAACGTGTTGAAAGCAACGACTCATTACGAAAAAAGCAACATGACCGGATTCGATTCCTCGAAGCTACCGCCAGGAATTCATATCGAACAATCCAAGACACCGGGTTTCTTCACTTCCCAGATGCATATCCTTGCCGAAGCCGACCTTATGGAATCGATGCCGGATGGGGATATTAAAGATAGGATCAACAGCGTTCCGGGTTTTCTCAAACGGCTTTTGTTAAAAGATGTGAATTTTGATTTCAAACTTTCTCTGCCGATTAAAGCCCAGGATTCCAATGCCGATCAGGTAGAAGATGGCGGTAAAACGCTAATCTGGAACATTTCTCCTTTGCAAAAAAATAAGCTGGATTTGACGTTACAGATTCCGAATATTCGGAATATCCTGTTGGTGGCTATCGCTGGCCTTGTCTTGATCCTGGCCCTGCTCATCTGGTTCTTCATGCGGCGCAGACGGGCAAGACGACAGCAAAATTTGATTGCAGATCCAAAAAAATCATAACCCCTGCCGGGCAATGAGATTTGTGACTTGCCAAACGGTGTTATGGATAGTAGAATACATCCGTACTGTGAGAACGGTTAACGATGATTAAAGCAAAAATTAAAGAGGTGAACAAGTTTCATGAATATCCGGGAATGCGCCCTGCCTGGTATCGGGGTGAAGTACCAGTTCCATACAAAAGGTGGTAATCAGTTAGTCATCATCAAGCACGAAGACGGACGCCGCGAGTTATTTTCGGTGGACCCGAAGGATGAGGAAGAGCTCACGCTGATCGCAGAATTGGAAGATGATGAATGTGTAACGCTCTCAGGATTAATCGGAGGATGGTCCTGATTACGGAGTTTCTAAACCGTATAGTAACTTCAACCACTTGAACGCACAAAAAAACAAAAAATTTATAACCACAAAAACCTGTACTCCGTTGGAGATACAGGTTTTTGTCTTTGTTATTCTCTGGGCGCCCTCTGAGAATGAATGTAAGGTACCCATGTGTTTAACACTCGGATAATTTCTGCCGAGTGGAAAGGTTTGCTTATGAAGTCTTGCATTCCGCATTGCAGGCACGCTTCCCGGTCTCGTTCCCCTGCAAAGGCTGTTATCGCAGCGATCACAGGGATTTCAGGATGCATTTTCCTGATCTCACAGGTCGCTTCAATCCCATCCATCACAGGCATTTGAATATCCATAAAAATCAGATCATAAGGGGTAGTTGCAAGCAAATGTATAGCTTGTTCTCCATTTTCGACGACATCGCACACACCACCAAATTTGCGAAGCATCTCCTCCAGAAGATGGCTATTCACTGCCTGATCCTCAGCGATTAATATCCGAATGCCTTGTGCAAGACGGTTACGTTCGGGCAATCCTACCGTGACAGAAAAATCACCTTCTTCGGACACCATTTCCTCTTTCCACCTGTCCAGCACAATTGTAAATTGGAATTCCGCCCCCTGGCCGATCTCACTTTGAACCCCGATGGCTCCGCCCATCAGCTCAACTAATTTCTTGCTAATGGCAAGTCCCAGCCCCGTTCCTCCAAATTTCCGATTAATCGCTGGGTCCAACTGGGAGAAGGATTGAAATAATTGATGCTGTTTATCAAATGCAATGCCAATGCCTGTATCTTTAACTTTAAACGAAAGCATCAACTGATCTGGACCGTATTCTTGCGAAGAATCCATCTCCGCGACGATCGTGACGCTTCCTTTTTCGGTAAATTTAACAGCATTACCTACTAAATTAATTAGAATTTGACGGATTCTTGTCTCATCTCCACGTACACGTTCCGGAATGTGATCCGATATTTCACTGTACAGCTCAATATTCTTCTCAGAGGCTTTAATGGAGAACAGCTCCATTACATTGCCTAACATGTCCCGAATATCTACTGGCCCCTGTTCCAGATCCATTTTGCCTGCTTCGATTTTACTGAAATCCAATATTTCATTCAAAATATAGAGTAGCGACTCCCCGCTATCAATCATGATCTCGGCAAATCCCTGTTGCTCCTCGTTCAGCTCTGTTTCCATCAAGAGATGTGCCATTCCCATAATCCCGTTAAGCGGTGTACGAAGCTCGTGGCTCATAATAGCAAGAAACTCGGATTTCGCACGGTCGGCATGCTCTGCTGCTTCCTTGGCACGAATGATTTCTTTTACCGAAGTCATATCGCGGAAGACCAGCACAGCACCGCGTGTTTTCCCTTGATCCATAATCGGCTTCAGTTGGAACTCTGCGAGAAAACTGGAACCGTCCTGACGCCAAAATACGGATTCGGTACGAGGCAAGGCCCTCCCTTCACGCACAGCCTGCAAAATAGGTGTGCCATTCGTCGGATATGGAATGCCTTCGCTCTGCATCTGTATCATCATTTTTCCCAAAGGTGTACCGTTCATCTCACTCGGACAGATATTCATCATCTCCGCCGCTGCAGGATTGGCGAAATTCACGTTTCCATCCAGATCCAGCCCAATCACACCTTCGGACATTCCATTCAAGATCAGTGCTCTTTCATAACTTAGATTTTCAATCTCTTCGACGTACCGTTTGGCTGCTGTAACATCACTCGTAATGCCATAGACACCAACCACTTTATCCTCTAATAAGATTGGAACGTTGATCACACTTGTCTCGATTCGTTGTCCATCCTTATGAATCAGACCAATCTCATAACGCTGCGCTACACCCTTGACCGATTCTTCAAAATGATAACGCGTCTTCTCCAAGTCGACCGGATCAATCAGATGATCAAAAGGTCGGCTTAACAGTTCTTCTTTGCTATGCCCTGTTAATTGCTCCTGCCCAACGTTCGCTTTCAGCAAGTTCCCATCCAGATCCAGCGATGCCACACCAAGCGGGTTACAATCAAACAATGACTTGTACTCCTGCAAATTCAATTGCTGCTGTTTGCTTTCTGTAATGTCACGTGTGACCGCAACCATCTCTTGCAGATTACCCGACTCGTCACAAACATAATGGGTCAATGTATCTCCCCACACTACGGACCCGTCCTTATGCAACAGTCGATAACTGATTCTCTCAGGGGTAAGTCCCTCCGTCTGACCGCGGATATATGCCTTCACCATCGGGATATCTTCCGGATGAATACAGAACATTCCAGAGCGTCCGCACATTTCTTCCGGCGCGTAACCCAGCATTCTTCTGCTGGCATCCGATACATATTTAAACGTGCGCTCGGCATCCGCTTCGTGAATGGCAATCAAATCCATGGACGATTCAGCTAGAATACGAGAAATACGACTGCTTTCTTCCAGTTGCTTACGCTGTTCAAGGAGTGTTTCTTCTGCCTCTTTTTGCTTCGTAATGTCTGCAGCTTGTACTAATAAATATAAAGGCTCTCCGCTTACCTCGTCCCGGACTATGCAAGCTCTGATTGTTGCCCACAGCAACGTACCGTTTTTTCGTTTCAGGCGCACCTCTGTTTCGTACATGGGCTGTTCACCGTTAGTCATCTCCCAGAAATTACGGCGAAACTCTTCGTACCTGAGGTCCTCTTCATAAATCATATGTACAACGGAAGTATGCAACAGTTCTTCCTCCGTTGATCCAAGCATCTCGCAAAAAGCTGGATTTAACTGCACCCACAGTCCATTAACATGAGAAGCGACAGCAATGCCGATTGGCGCGTGTGTGTATAATTGTTCGAACAGTGACCGGCTCTGTGTGATGGAGTTCGACACTACATATCCTCCCTTACTAAGAATGTGAATGTTATTCGTATGAACAGATCGACGTGAACATAACTATATCTTATAGAGTAGTACCCCAAATGCCACGATAGTTAAACGAAACAAAAGCAAAAAAATATGACAACAATCGACACGTTAAGATCTTCAGCTTTTCAGCACAGCCCATGTCATGAAAGAACGGAGGTTACTGCCCCATGATTATTGTTGCGAATCAACCGATTCAACTGTCTCCATCCGAATGGTCTGCATTTGAATGGTATTGGTTACAGCAGCTGCAAAACCGCCCTATAAGGTATGTGTACCAGTCCATGGATCATCTCCATTTTGAATGGAACTTAAGAGAATCCCTTGTTGACGCAGCCGAAGGGTTGAACCGAAGCGGTGTCAGCTTTGCCTCATTCGAAGACTCCAGGTGTAACCCTGCCTTTTGGAATCGAAATGCACAGGGTGGATTCGAGCTAAGGCCAGATGTAACACCTGCAGAGGGCATCCGAGATATATGGAGAAACGGACGCTTGTATGCGTTCGAGTGTGCAACCGCTACCGTTATTGTACTCTATGGAGGCGTACTTGGAAGCATCCGTGAGGATGCATTTAATTCATTATTCCGTAATCTGTTGCTGTTTGACTGGCATTACGACAGTGATCTGCGTTTGACAGAAAAAAATGGCAAGGAACTCGCTCTACCTGGAGATGTGCTTTATTTCAAAAATCCGGATGTGTCACCCAAAACTCCTGAATGGCAAGGTGAAAACACCATTATGTTGCGGGAAAACTGGTACTACGGACACGGTATTGGCATTGCAAGCGGTCAGGAAATTATCCGGACCTTAAATCATTTTCGTTTTCCCGGCAGCATGACCTCGGCCTATTTAATGGATATGGTCATATATCCAGACTTTCTTTATTTATCCCGCTATGCCAAAAATGCTACCGGCAGCAACCCGGACGTAACCACACCCGTATTACCTGGACAAATGTATGTTCGAGTGGGTAGCAGCCGCTATTTGCGTACTTGAATGTTTTGATCAGACGATCAGCTGCCGTTCATTAATAGGATAACCTATGCATTGCAAAAAGCCCAAACACAAGCAGCAATGGCGCTGACTTGATATTGGGCTCCTTGCAATACGTTATCAGTTCGTTGGATCAAGCTGAACAACGACTTGCTTGCCGCTAACCTGAACTCCCGTCGTTTTAGTGCCGTGTTCCTTCAACGCTTTGCACAGTTCTTCTGCCCAGGCTTTGCCCGACTCTCCCTCTTTGGCTCCATGCACTTGGATGACCAATTTCACGGAGTCACCTTTTTTTAAAATACGCTCTGCTTGGAACTGCTTCACATCCCGGTCATGGTCCTCCATCTGCAGATGCAACCGAATCTCCTTTACTTTGCGTTTATCCGGAGATTTGCCTGCCTTTTTCTTCGCCTGCTGTGCTTCTTCACGGGCAGCGCCCGCACCAATCAGTTTACACGGAGGTGGGCTGGTCATCAGGGACAAGCACACCAAATCTACCTTATGTTGTTTGGCCAGTGCCAGTGCTTCCCGTGTTGACATGACGCCCAGGTCTTCTCCATTCAGACCGGTAAGTTGCACTTCGTTCGCTTTGATCTTTTCATTTTTAATGATCTGAGCCATGCATCTTCCTCCTTGACATGAAAAGCCTGTCCTGATCACTGAAGATCAGACAGGCTTAATAATAGATTGCATGTTGTAAGACTTTATAAATTATAACCGTTTCCTGCGTTACCCAGTTACGTTAAGATTAACGACTAGTCATTTACGTTGACTTCTCGCATTATCTTGTCGAGTCCCCGAATTACAACGAGTTAAATGCTTCAGTCAGCACAGGTACGATCTGCGATTTGCGAGATACAACACCTTTGAGCAATGCTTTGTGGTCTGTCAGCGTTACGTTGTATGCTTTTTCAACCGCTTGAGTGGATGCACCATAAGCCAGTCCAACGGAGTCATTGTTCAAGATATCCGTCACGACAAACAAGAACAGGTCAAGTCCTTTGCTGGAGATGATCGCTTCAATCGCTGCCTCAAGCTCAGGCTGTTTTACCAGCACATCATTAACGTCCACCGCATTCACTTGTGCGATTTCCACTTTCGCTGTACCCATAGCGAATTCTTTCGCATCCAGAGAGATCAGCTCAGCGATTGTTTTCTGACTCAAGTCCGCTCCAGCTTTCAGCATGTCCAGACCGTAGCTATCTGCATCCACACCGGCAATGGCAGCCAGCTCACGTGCTGCTGCAACATCTTGCTCGGTGCATGTTGGAGATTTGAACAACAAGGAATCCGAGATAATGGCGGACAGCATCAGACCCGCAATCGGCGCGCTGATTTCAACGCCGTTCTCTTTGTACATTTTGTTCAAAATCGTTGCGGTACAGCCTACAGGCTCAGCACGGAAATACAATGGCTGGCTTGTCTCAAAATTGGCAATACGGTGGTGGTCGATCACTTCTACAACGGTTACGTCTTCGATATCGCTTACGCTTTGCTGACGTTCGTTGTGATCCACCAGAATAACTTTGTTAACTTCGTTCGCTGCCGTTTTGATCAAACGTGGTGCAGCAACCTTGAATTGATCCAGAGCATACTGCGTTTCGCCGTTCACTTCGCCCAGGCGCACCGCTTCAACTTCCTGTCCCAATTTGCTTTTCAGGTCTGCATACGCGATTGCTGAGCAGATCGTGTCTGTATCCGGGTTTTTGTGGCCGAAAATTAGTACTTTTTCCATATCATAGCCCTCCGTCAATTCGAGTTTAAGTTAAACTTATCCTTGTTTTGAATCATACCTTACTGATTATAGCGCTTATACGTCTTAATTCCAATCCCTTTACAGCGAATTAATTGCAGCTCATGCAAAAACCAGCTTCGGTAGTGGCAAACACCGGGAACCAAGAGGACGCTATTAGCTTATTATTATCAACAGGTATCCACGTCTGTTCTAATTTGCAGGTGCATTCGCTACATTGTCTGTTCTAATTTGCAGGTGCATTCGCTACATTTGTAATCAGATGTCCGTCCAGCTTGTCACCTTTACACAGCGCTTGTACGAGCTCCCGGCCTGATTCCGGGGTCATTTTACCGTACCAGTCCCCTTGCGGATACACAATCGTTACACATCCATCATCGCAGCGGCCATTACATTTGGTACGTGTTGTATGAATGAATCCTCCGGCCTGCTGTTTCGCAATTTCGTCCCGCACCGCCTGAGTGACTTCTTCCCCCTCATTACGCATACATGTTCCGCCGTTACAGAGTAAAATATGGTGTTGCAGTTGATCCAGATTATAGATAGCCAAACTCGCTTCATTCCTCTCACATCAATAGGATATGTATCTTCTTATGATTGCATAGTATAACATTACAACTCTATAAATTAGCACATCTATCCAGGTTTGTGCAACGATAATGATAAACTACAGCTCAGGATCGAACGTCTTCAATCCTTTTTTCACATAGAACGTCTGCAAACGACCTGCCTCGTTAATCTCCAGCAAATTCAATTGTGCGCCATAAGCACATCCACCGTCTATACCGATCTTGTCTCCGCGCGGGTCCATCCAGATTCCAGGCTCATCCTGCAAATATTGCACAGGCGTATGTCCAAACACAACAATGTCCTGAAGTGCTGTAGGTTTGCTATAAAAAGGTTCGCGAATCCAGATAAAATCCCGTTCGGACTGGTTTCTCCAGTCGGGTACATCCGGGTTAATCCCCGCGTGTACGAAAATATATCCCGGAATTTCATACGACAACGGAAGTTCGTCCAGAAAATGCAGATGATGCCCATAATGAGAGCGCATCCATTGTTTGTCCTGAGCATACGCCTGCCAGTCCATCTGATCACTATCATACGGAACGGGTAGATAACTCGCCAGCGTCTGTAATCCGCCATTGCGGATCCAGTGTAAATCGTACTCCTCTATATCATGGGTCAGAGCCTTCACCATCATGGCATCATGATTCCCTTTGAGAATAACGATCTGGTTCTCTTGTCTTAGCTTCATGATCTGCTCAATGACCTGTTTGCTTTTAGGGCCTCGATCTACATAATCCCCCAGCAAAATCAACTCATCCTGCGACGGGTCGTAATGAACCTGCTCCAGCAGTGCATTGAATTCATCATAACAACCGTGAATGTCACTGATGACACATCTGCGCAAGTGAATCTCCTCTCTTTCCGGTTGAGCCCAAAATGCAAACCGGAACCCTGTCTGCCAGCTGCAACACAACTACAGCCAAGTCAAACAAGGTTCCAATCCTATCCAGACTTATATTCCCGATCCTATGGCTATAATCCTGCTTTAATTCTGATTCAGATCGAAAGCTTCTGCAATCAGACGGAAAGAACGCAGACGTGCTTCGAACGAATGGATGGCAGAGGCGATAATTATTTCATCGGCTTCGTGACGTTCAGCCATTGCAATAATTTTGTCCTTCACCTGATCCGGCGTGCCAATGATGGAGAATGAGCGGCGCTGACGAATCTGTTCCAATTCCATCGCTGTATATGGGTAGTTATTCACTGTTTCAAGAGAAGGAAAGGACTTCTGTTCCAATCCGCGTCCAAGTCGCAGGAAAAATAACTCATTGCTGCGAGCCAGTTCAGCGGCTTCTTCTTCTGTATCTGCACAGAAAGCGGAGACCGCAATCATGGAGTGGGGTTTGTCGCCTAGAATGGACGGTTTGAAGTGGCGACGATAGTGTTTCATCGCTTCCTCACCACCTGGTGTT
This sequence comes from Paenibacillus sp. RRE4, assembly GCF_031844205.1. Taxonomy (NCBI): domain Bacteria; kingdom Bacillati; phylum Bacillota; class Bacilli; order Caryophanales; family Paenibacillaceae; genus Paenibacillus; species Paenibacillus sp. RRE4. The sequence goes on along the minus strand of NZ_JAUZUT010000001.1, from coordinate 1,691,038 downwards.
CCAAAGAACTGGGCAAATGCATAAGCAGTCCCTTGGGCCGCGGCGATCCTTGCTCCTTCCGAGCTGGACCCCAAGAGCCATACTTCGGGTACCGTTGGAACGGAAGGCCCCGCTACGAGTGAAGCAAAACGATGATCTTCAGGCAACTGCTCGTAGAAGTACCCACCAAGATCCGCAATTTGCTGCGGGAAAAACTGTACATTGGATGATTTGCCCTCGTTCAATGCCCTGCTGGCAATAGGCATACCTCCTGGCGCACGCCCAATGCCGAGGTCAATACGTCCAGGGTGCAATGCTTCAAGCAAACGGAAGTTTTCCGCCACTTTATACGCGCTGTAATGCGGCAGCATAACGCCTCCTGATCCTACTCGAATCCGCTCCGTATGGGCAGCCACATGGCCAATCATGATTTCCGGACTTGAAAAGGACAGCGCACCGCCTCCGTGATGCTCAGACATCCAAAATCGGGAATAACCCAGTTGTTCGGCATGCTGCGCTAACGTTACAGCCTCCTGCAAAGCATCATGTACATGGCGACCCTCACTAATGTGTCCATGCTCCAATACACTCAATTTCATATATATTCATTCCTCTCGTCTGTGAAGTGATGGAATAAAGGTGCTTTTCCTTTTTGCTTACTTGTCCATTGTAACATTAAAAATTACAGTTTCAAACTTTACATTACTTTACTCTTCATTCTTCCCCCTGACGTTTCGAAAAGAAAATAAAAAACACAGCCAGTTTTTAGCTGGCTGCGTTACAGGACGTTATCTCGGCCTACCCTATTTAATCTACCTTATTTAATCTACTTTACTTAATCTACCTTACTTGCCTAGCTTACTTATTTACCCTACTTATGCCACTCCATTACTCAACTCATTTGAATTAAGGTGCTCGTTTAGGCAACAGCTTCACGTATTCATCAGACAGCTTCATCAGGCTGAGCACATGCTCGTAATCGGAACGGTACGGTTCCAGATTTGTCACGGGTTCGTAGGTTTTGAGCGAATATGCCGTTCCATCGTCAAAGCCCGCACCAGGAATGAACATGATGTCATTATTCACAAATGAACCTGTTGGCAAGTAATAACGAATACCGAATGCATTGTGATCCATATTGAGCAAGTCATGCCCAAACGCTGTGAACTTCTCCTGCGCAAGCGATACGCCCATCAGATTCATGAGGGTAGGCAAAATATCCAGTTGACCACCCGGCTGCTCAATCACTTGCCCTTTCGTTTGTTTCGGCGTATGAATCATCAGCGGAATATTGAATCGGCTTACTTTTCCATCGTATGGAATATTCAAGTTTTCCTGAATCTGCTGTGTAATCTCTGGTTCCTCCGGTAGTCCGAAGTGATCGCCATAGAGCACAAGCGTTGTATTATCCCATAAACCGTTGGCCTTCAATTCGTCAATCAGTTGACCTACTGCGTAGTCTGTATAATTGATCGCTTGTAGGTAATCATGTAACAGTTTATTTGTAATCGTCGCCGGAATTTCAATACGTGCGCGATCGGCTGGAACAGTAAACGGCGAATGGCTTGACGCCGTGATGAACTGAGCATAGAACGGCTGTTTGGCAGCCTGATGCGCAGTCATTTTTTCCACACCCACCCGATACAATTCTTCGTCCGATGGCCCAAAATCGTTGAATTTATCATTCGTAAAGCTCGGTTTATCGAAGTATCTTGTGAAACCCAAGGCAGGGTACATCTTGTTGCGGTTCCAAAAGGTTACGTCATTAACGTGGTATGTCTCGGACTCATATCCTTCTTTCGCCAGCAGTTTGGGCAGGCTTGGAAGGTCGCGGTCACTATACCCGGCTGACATCGGTACGACTCCTGTAGGATAAATGGACGTATTCGACATAAACTCCGCATCCGACGTATTTCCTTGGCCGATCTGTTGGAAGAAATGAGAGAAATAATAGCTTTCTTTCGCAAGATTATTTAAGACTGGCGTTAATTCTTGACCATTTAACGAAGCGTTAATCGGAAAATTTTGAAAGGATTCCAATTGAAGCACAATCAAGTTACTGCCTTTTGCTTGACCAAAATATTTGGCCTTCACCGCTGCACCGTTATCCGTTTTGTTCTGGTAGGGATATTTGCTCACCAATCCATTAATCTTGGTAATCGTTTCGTTAATATTGCCACTCGCAATGGCTTCATTTTCCTTGCTCGTCAGAATTGCCGAGGACACCTGATAGTTCAGAAAACCGAGATTTTCAGCCCGTACCAGCTCGTTATCAATCGTTTCCCCCTTGACGATAAAGCTACCAGACAAAATAATGCAGAACGCCGCCGTAAGTGCGACGCCCAGTTTGCCCCAGTAGCGTCTGCGACTTCTGCCAAATGTCAGGTTGCTCTCCTGGTAACTGCTTCGATACGCTCCTTTGCTGCGTCTGCGTCTAATCAACCAGATCGGTATAGCCAGAATAATATCGGCAAAAAACATAAAGTGTTGCGGCCGGACCAGCGGCCCGATACTTCCTCTAACTTGCGCAACCTGGCCCAGCTCACTTAGCGCGGTGTACGTAGGAACTGAACTGAAATGTGCATTATATAGTGTGGCTGCGAACAAAACGAGGGAGAACAAAACGTTAAACGCCCCGTATACCGTTCGCTTCCAGCTCAGCGGCACAATCAGATCCAGTACACAGACAATGGTAAGCGCAGCGAGAGCATCCGTGAACAGCCCCACGCCAGACAAGCCATTGAAAAAGAAATAACGCAGAAGCGATAACTTCAGCAGCATTAAAATAAACAAAAGGGCAAATAAGGCCCGCGATGTTGACTGCCTGCTTTTATTTGTGGATGTAAACATGGTCATTTTCAACCCTTATCTGAAATTTTACGTTCATTTTACAAAACGCATATTTCAGTATAACAGTTTTCGTGTGTCTGTTCCATTGAGGTTATGCTATATAAGTAGAACTAAAATGATTTCCACAGGCACTCCGAAGACAGAATAACCTTTCAATCGCTGTTATCCCCAGATTTTTCTGATCCCTCTTTTCAAGGGGAAAATCTTGTGATAAATGCGAAGCCTATGCTTCCGACGTAGCTTTCTTTCAGAAAGCTTTTAGCTTCGCTTTTACAGGTTTTTTCTGTCTTCTCCGTTCTTGTGTAAATGAATCGTTCTACTTATAAAGACGTCCACACTGGCTCAGATGTGTTTTAATGAAGGACAAGGATTGACTCAGGCGATCGTTGATATATCCTCGTTCTTCATGCTTTGATTGTTATGTGATGCTCGTATGACTGCCTGCGCTGCTGCAATTCGAGCCCATGGAATCTGCTCCGGTTTGCAACATACAGCCACTAACTTGATGTCATGAATAAACGAAATGCACGCCGTATCCAGTATATGTTCACCGGTTATGGATGTTTTCAGATGTGGTTTGCGAATTCGCCCTTGTGCAGCTGCCATTTCTACTAAACGGCCTACCCCTTCTATACTAAAGGTATGAGAAGAGTTACATTCTATCTGGGAAGTCTCTCCCTCAACCAGTTCTCGCCCCGATGTTTTCTCACGAGTGTTGCCATATATAGATTGTGTCAGTGTATCTGCATCAAACGAGATAAAGTCCGCATAACGTGCGATATGTGCAGCGGTCCATGCAACTTTTGCTGAGGTAACTGCAGCCCCTACCTTATATACACAATGGCGTCGCTCTTCACCAAGCACCTGATCCGCTACATGATCCACCAATGCTCTCATTTTTTGAATTTCCTGTACATGCTCCACATGCGGAATCATGATTTCGGGACGAACCCATAGCCCTTTACGAATACTCTTGACCGCTGCCCGGAAAATAGCCTCCAGTTGCATTTCATGAATCTGGGATAAAACCAGTGCCGAATCATTACTTTGTGACTCCAGCACCTTTTCATCCTGAAACAACTCTTGTAGCGGAAAATCAAATAATTGAATGTTCACCGGTCGTCCGTCCATCGCTTCAAAAAGACATTCCATATCAGACTGCTGCATCGGCAACAATCGTTCCAACCCACGCCTGCGATCTGCTTCTGTTTCGGCCAACAGCATCTTCTGCATATAAGGCTTTCTGGACGGAGACAACAGCATGGTCTCGGTTGTACATAACCCGACTCCCTCAGCATCCCATGCTCGCGCATGCCAAACCTCTGATATATGTTCAACCTTGGAGAGAATGGATAACTCTTTTATGTCATCAGCCCATTCCAGCAAAATTTTCAGTTCGGGCAGCTCCTGTTGCATACCTGCTGCTATATCCTCTGATCTCATTCGGAGGAGTGCTTCCTCTTTTGAAACCAGCCCCTCATGTACGAAATTGACTGCGTTTCTGATCGTAGCCAATGAACTTAATCTCGCAGGTTGCACATGCTGTATGCATACCGAGTCCGTCTTCACCACGTAGGTGAGTTCCAGCACTGTTCCAGTGCGTCTCTCTAGCTCCATACAGATCATCTCAAGCTCTGTATAGCGCTTTGAATTATTTCTTTTTAAGTAAGAGAGCGCATGCACCATTCCAGACTTGCTTCTTGACGGAAGATAATCTCCTATCATGCCTTGTTCCCCCGTTGCCGGATTACGGGTGCAGACTTTCCCTGAGCCTTTATAATCGACATCATTACCTTGTACCATGGCCTGCATAAGTACAGCGGGCCCGTTTGTTGTTCCTTTTGCTGCTCCTTTTGTTGCTTCTTCCTTTGTTTGATCCTCAAGGGGATCAGCTCCATGATTCATCTGGTCAGCAGAACAGAACACCGCTCGAACAGCTGTTTGAAGTTGAGTAAATACATCCTGTGGAAAAGGACTTCCGCTGACCGCCTGAATCAAGTCCTTCCATTCTTCAATCCATGATTCAAGCTCCGTCTCTCCTGAAAAATAAGGCTCTGAAGCTGCAGGCTTCACAAAAGTCATCTTATAGGGAATACCATGAACTAAGTGCCCGTATTGCTGAAGTACGGCCAGATAACATTGAAGCGCATAAAAACGATCTCCTGTCTGGTGAGCGAGACCTTCAACGGTTTCATCATTCAGACCCACGTATGATATAGCGTATTTTTCTAATGCCGAAAAAGAAACAGTCTCATCGGATCGCACATCAAACAGGAGAGGATGATTCGGGCCACCAAAAGATGTACCTGTTTGCTGCTCCAGCTGTCGGATGGCACTAACCAGCTCTTCCATGATTTCATCCGAAAGTTGACCAAGACGGGTACAATATGAGCGGCAGCCATCCGTCGTAACGACCATTCCCGCTGGGACAGACCAACCTTCTTGCATCCGTTCTGCGAGAGCAGCCCCCATACTGTATGGTAGCCCTTTCAACTCTACCCCACTTTCTTCCAAAGAAATTACCCGTTTAGTCATTGCAACTCTCCCATCTGCCGTCCATGGCTGTGATTAAAATAGCAGCGGTCTTAAATCTTGAACTGTGCTGCCTTCACTCTAATGTTATGTTGCAGTAGCGTCTTCAAAGACTACAGGTTCAGCATTTTGTGAACGTTATTCTGTTGTTTTGTTAAATTTGATTCCGTACCAAGCAAAAACTCCCTCAGCATGAGCTGAAGGAGCGCTTATTTAGTATTCGTTTACTTCAAATGTCAGAATTCGATCAAACAGAATATAATCTTTCCGGCTTATGAATGGGCCCTTATTATTATTATGCTTATCAATGGCATATGAAGCTCGACCGCTTCCAGACTGCTTCGTTTCATACCAATTGATGAAATCATTCACTTCTTTCATACTTAGATCAAATTCTTTTTCCAAACCTGTATTCATCGTAACCACAAGAATTGCACGGTTACTTGAGGGTTGCTCTGGTTCCGGCTGTTCCGTTGATGGTGGCTCTTCAGGAGTAGGTTCAACTTCGCCAGTGCTTTCAATAAACGCTGAAGCTTCGTTTGAACTTACACTTTCTCCAACAGGATTAACAGCTGTTACCACATAATAATATGTTGTACCTGGAGTAACATCTGCATCAGTAAAGCTGGCTTGAGTAACACCTGTAGCAACAGTTGTATAAGGTCCATTCATTGTCACTGACCTTTTAATTGTGTAACTTGTTGCCTTTTCTACCTCATTCCATGTTAATCCAATTGATGATCCATCTGGAGTTGCAAGGAGATTTAAGGGTTGGCTAGGAGGTGTAATGTTATACATTTGGAATTCTGAAACATTTACGGTTCGTGAATTAGAGTAGTTGAACAAGTTAACTTTTGCTATCCCTGCATAAGTTTTGGGAAGATAAATCAATCTTCCATCAGCCTGATTCGCTTTTACTGTAAACCAGTATGTTGGTAAAATTGCCTTTCCACTGGAATCAAACAATCCAACGTAAATGTCGAAATCTGCTTTTACACGGATTGCATTTGCTTTAACTGTTCCATTAAAAATAGCAACAGCATGGTCTAGAGCGGTTGAAGGTGTGTTCCATTTTCTATAATTGCGCTCGTAGATTCATTATTATCCGTCAAAGCATTCGTAGATTTTGGCCCTTTTTCTTCGGTATCACTAAGCGTCATTACCATTCGATCCATTAATCCGCCACTGTAATCTATCGCAGCATATGCATTCGAATGAAGTGTAATTCCAATTACAAAAATAAAAACTCCTAGCATGCAACTTATTTTTTTAAACAATTTTGTCTTCACATGAATCCTCCTAAAGTTATGTATAGGACTCACTTTAAATCAAGCCATTTTCGCTGTCTAAACATAAACTTGCACATCTATAAATTTAAGCAAAATTTTTGAATTTTATTTTTTTATTGGAAGTTTGCTAGGTTTTAATTTTACCTCAAACTAAATAAAGTAAAGAGAATAAATTCTCTTTACTTTTTCACCTTTCAGCTATTAAATAACATCTTTCTAAGTAAAATTCACTTCTTTTATACCCTATATATTCATTGATTCGAGATCGTTTCTCTCCAGTGTACTAACCTATAAACCGCAAGATATCGTCGATTTTCTTCCCATGAGAGATTACACCGTAGTTCATCCACGTCAAAAAGTCTACCTCATAAACATGACCACTCTTCACGGCTGGAAGTTGCGTCCATTCCGTTCTATCCAGCAGTTGCCGTTCCTCTCCGAAACTTAAAGAGTCACGAGTATCAAAGGTAATCAGTAGATGATCGGCACCAAGCTGACTTAATTGTTCTAATCCAATGTCGACTCTACGCTCATGTCGTGTCCACTGTGTCACATATTCATGAGGGTTGAGACCGAGATCCCGATAGATGACTGGGCCTACATAACCACATTGATCACCGTAAAGTGTAATTCCAGAAGCCGAAACACGGAGAAAAGCAACCGATTCTTTGCGCATACGTCCTTGCAGATGTCTTTTGGCCTCCATGGCTTTATCTTCATACGACTCAATAACGTCCTGGACTCTATTGTTTCTACCAAGCACGTCTGCCGCCGATTTCAAAATGGCACGCCAATCTTCACCCTCTTGATGAACATAATAAACGGGTGCCACCTGTTCAAATCGATCCAGGTTCCATGTTTTGTATCCCATGTCCAGCATAATAAACTCCGGTACATGCTCCGCCTGAAATTCGGCATCCCGCTGACTGACGTCAAATTCGGGCACATCATCCAGCTGTAAATAACGTTGTTTGCCCCAAGACCTGTGCGAACCTTGCAATATCGGCTTTACTCCGAGCGCCAGCAGGAAATCCTCCAAATAAGGAGCAAACACACGAACCTCCTGGCGGTGATGACGACGGTACACTCCTGGTGCGACTCCCGCGTATTGCTTGAAGCGGCGACTAAAATAGTACTCATTGTTAAATCCCACATGACTCGCAATATCATGCAGACGATCATCCGTTATCTGTAACAGCTTTTTGGATCGCTCCAGTCGAACACGGTTCACATAATCAAGAGGAAGCTGGCCTGTCAATCTCTTGAAATGCCGCGTATAACTTGTTCTGGATAGACCGGCTCGGGAAGCTAGCTCGTCCACGGTGAGTATCTGATTATAATGTGATTCAATGTATTGAACGGATTGCTGGAGTGGGGTCCGATCATGATTCAGCTGAAGCTCTGGATCATTTTGACGAACGACATCTCGGAACCACTGTTGGAACTGGATTTGCACATCCCACATGTCATGCACAACCGTAGCATGTTGCTGGCGATATAACTGTTCTATACACTCCACACAGGCACTCCAAGGGGTATATGTAAAATTAATGACGGATATTAAGTTGTCAGTAGCCAAACTTATTTCACGGTTAATAGCCTGCTTCTCCAGATTGTTTTGGATCGGCATTATCTTGCCCGAACAGCTGTCTTCAAACATCGGATTCATATCCAATGTATAAAATGTCAACGCCTCTCCTTCTCCAACATCAGCTGTTACAGAGAAGGAAACATCTTCACGCACCAAACATATGGAACCAGGTTCCAGCTTCGTTTGAACCTCAGAACACGTTAAAATGCCCCTTCCTTGCACCACAACAATGAAAGAATGAGCTTCCGCTTGCTTAACTGAATATGTTGAGCTTGTTTCCAATGTATAATCTATGTATTGTATGCGTTGTAAAGAGCAGAGCCATGGCTTGGTAATGATGTGCTGTATTGAAGCGTACATTGTGATCCATCTTCCTTATATGAGAATTGTTATCAATTAGAGTCAGTGTAAACGAAAAAAGAAAGCTCTTCAACCCACGCTGAAGAACTTTCTCTATTCAACTCACAAGTTATGGCGTCATCTTTTCCAACAAATCATCAATCTTCATGGAATTTGCAATGACTGCTCCCGACTGCCAGTGAGACCTTTCCATCAAGTAGACATGTTTATTTTTAACTGCAGGAAGCGACTGCCACAGTTTTCCGTCCAACATACGGATAGCCTCCTGATTTTCTGGGGAATCCCAGGTTCCGTTCGAAGGAAATACGATAATGTGATCGGCATCCAGACTCGGAATCGCTTCTTCGGACAGAATTTCTTGATACTCTTTCATATCTCGGGCAAGTGGATGTGGAGTAAGTCCAAGATCAGAGTAAACAAATCCGGTATACCGATTTTTGACCCCGAATAACGCCAATCCTTTGTCTGCTACGTTTAACCTCACAACCGCAACCGTCTCATTTCCGATGGTTTGTTGTAATTTTGCTTTCGCATCTGCAATTTTTTGTTTGAATTGTTCTTCAAATGCTACCCCTTTTTCCGGCTGCCCTACAATATCGGCAATTGTCGTCAATACCTGATTGGAGTCCTGAAGAACACTCTCCGGCAGACGGTAGGTTGGGGCTACCTTGCTATATTGTTCGTATTGTGTTGCATCTACCCCACCGTCCACAATAATCAGATCCGGGTTATATTGCAAAAGTGCCTCGATGCTGCCTGTCGTATCAAACTTTGGCGCATCCAACTTCAAATAATCCTGTACTCCCCAAGTGGGATGATACCATTGCACAACAGGTGTAATATCCAGCGCCTTGAGATAGTCCTCGACATAGATACCTGCAATACGCTGTGGATGAACCGGGATCGTTACTTCTCCAAATTCATCCTTTACGACACGCGTCGCGGCGCTCGAAGCTTCCGTTTCCACACTGTTGCTCTTCTTGGCATCTCCCTGTTGCGCTGATGTTTCCTTATTTGCGCTACAACCGGATATCACCATTGCGGTGAGCAATAACAACATCAACCACCCTTGAATTCCTTTGCTCCGTCTTGCCATCATGCATTTCCCCCTATTTCTAAATCTGTAGATGTCATCATGAGAACAGAGTACTTTAATCTATAATGATAATCATTCTCACATAACTCTGTAGGTGAATTGTACATGATGTTGACCCAAACTCTCAATACACATTTGAGACCTCTTTTTTATACAAACGAAGCATTCTTGATAAAAAATAATCCCTGCTACGAATTACGAAACTTTCTGGTGATCATTTCAAAGTCAAAACAATCCGCTCCATCACCATCATCAGTTCCGATGCAAGCGGTACCTGACAGATAAAAATCATCTCCAATATCTTCTGTTCCTTTGAACTGTAATTTGCCATGGATACTGGCGTTTCCTGTAATGACAATATCTTCGAGTAAGGGTTGGATCATGTTAGTGCACCTCTTACAGTAAAAAATAGTTTACTAGTTTATTTGGAATCAGTAGCAAGAAAAAGCCTCACTAGTCAGACAGACTAGCAAGGCATAGGCTCAATTTTAAAAACTCTCCAACCAGGTGTTCCAAGCATCTTTATTTGACGGCTTTCCATAGTCATTTAATTTCATGTATTCAAGTAATTGGTCCAGGTTGTTTGAATGGTTAACTCGATAGTTCTGTATAAATTGCAACATTGCTTTGTAAACAATTAGATCTAAAGGTGAGTATGTTGGGGAATCCGTTGTCCCCCCATCTCCGTTACCATTTCCTCCACCGCCCGGTTCTTCGGGAGGCGCAACTGTGACAGCGTCTGATGAAGTAAACGTACCCGTATCTCCAATAAAGGTAGGATAACTGATCGCAATTTCTCCGGTAAGGCTGTTTCCAACCCGACCGATGTTCGGTTTCTCAAGAGTAGTTATTTCTCCGCGGCTATTTACAATCCCCTTTAACGCAGGGATCGTTAACCGTGTTGGAAAAGTTTCAGGGAACGACAAGGGATTAAAACGAGCACTAGGGTATTGCACTAGAAACGTTGGCTCAATACTTCTTAAAGTTGGTTTTATCCCTAACTCCTTGACTACTGCACGATATGCAGCCAATGCATTAGGGTACTTTTCATTTTTTAAAGGGCTATCCTTAGGTAAAAAGTAATCTTCATTGAAACGTACACCAGTTATAGCTCCAACCCCATCTATCCTTACCTCCATAAGATAAATATCTTTACCGTACGAGGTCTTCATAAATCCCAGTTCACCGAATCCTACCGTTTGTTTAGATGCGTCAACATATGAATTCGTAATAACCGAATTAATCGTAGCGACTTTTTCTACTTTATTGGTCGAAGCATTGATCAAAACTCCCGCGCCAAAATATTCATTAAATTTTTTCACGAGATAGATTTGCGCATCAGAAGACCATTGAAGACTGTACTTTCTGTTTGTCCCCCAAAGATCATCCAAACCCTTGATTGAAGACGTAATAGCGGATCTTGTTTGTGCATCCGCATCTTGCCAGGCCTGTCGTCCAAAATGATGAAATTGCTCCATAATAACCGGGTCAATACTAGTTGCATTTCCCGATGCTGCAAGGAGTGCTGTTCCACCCCATTGCATGATAACACCCGCTTCCAGTTCACCGACAGCAAAATCTGTACTTGCAGCCTCTACTTTTACTTCTACCGCTACAACAAACATTAGAATAAACACGTTAAAAATAATAAAAGTTCTTTTGAGTAAACCCTTCCTAAGGTATTGCAATTAAGTTCCTCCTAGTATGTATGTTTCTTCCAAGCAATGAAATCCTCTAAATTTCTTATATTACCATCTTCCTTTCCAACAGGATAAATTTAACACCTCCCACATTATCTTAGATAAAATAGGTTGTCAACTCGTCATTTTCCTCGAGAATACCAATGTTCCTGTTCTGAACCTTGTCACAATTTTGGCAACCCAGAATGTTAAAACTCTTTTCCTGTTCACGTATACTCATGTGTTCCTCGTTGACAACCAGCCAAGCTACCTCCAGTTCCAAGTCTAATTTGTCCTTTTTTAGCCATGAAAAAATCCCCTTTGTTTGGCAAGATTAAGTCCATCTTAACAGATGTCTTTTTTCTCTTGTCTACAAAAAGGGGATAATACGATTATAGCCGCTTTAAAAAAGTACTTTATCTCCCTACGCTTTAACGTATCCCTCATACAACCGTTCCACAAATGCATCCTGTCCGCTACCTTGCAGCAAGTAACAACCGATCAATCCAAAATCATCGCTGACATAACCCGCTAACTCCGGTTCACCTGTTAAAGATAGTGTTCGTTTAAATGCCGTCTCCCTGATCTGTCGCAACACTTCATCTTCGGCTATGACCGAGTCACCGGCATAGCGTTCATAAGCCTGCATCCACGCATCTGCAAATGGGGCTTCGTCACGCTCATCCAGATAGGCCTCTACATCCAGTCCTTCGAAATTCCGTTCGTCCAGCAAGCGTCCTTCCTTCAAATCTTGCAACAATGTGTTCACATCGCTTCTGCTCATTCCGTCACTCCATTCTCCTTCTTCAAATACATCTCAGGTATAACAAAACGTTTCATGTGTTTACTGGAATCGGCTATAAAATGATCTAGTCCCCGCTCCTCATATTCCTCAAGTACACATTCGAAGATACGGGCAATAATGCCACAATCCGCCAGCGCATCATGTCTGTGAATGCCTTCTGTATCCAGATTGTAATATGCGATAAGAAAATCGGTTGAAACTACGTCCGTTACCTCGGGATGAATATACGTAAACATCGCCTTGGTATCCAGCACCTTGTTGGTAAACATCTTTAGCCCTAATTCTTCACAATGACGCTCCAGCATAGGCAGATCATATTCATATCCCGCATGAGTCACGAGGACCTGATCTCCGATAAAGCCGCAGAATCGTCCGTAAACCTCATTAAAAAGCGGAGCCTGTGATATCGCTTGATTCGTAATACCCGTGAGTTTTTCCACCGCTTCCGGAATCGGTTTGCATGCCCGAACCAGAGAAGAGAAACTGGATTCACTAGCTCCCTCGCTCCTTTTGTAGCGTACTGCACCAAACTGAGTGACACTCTCCACAGCGGTATCAATTCCTGTTCCTTCCAGATCGAATATGCAGTATGTTCTATCCTGTAACGGTGTCACGTCTAATTTGTCCACCGTATATGTACCCGGCAAAAACGTGATTTTCACATTCTTCACTCCCACATTCGTGTAATCTCAAGCATCTTGTCAGTTTGATCCAAATCCATCCTGTAAATATCCGGCATCGTTGTGCTCTTCCAGAACTCGAAACCATAACTCGGATTATAATGCTGAAAAATAAGGGTCATGATATCACCATGCGTACCGATTACGACCTTTTTCCCCCTGTGCTCACCTAACATTTGTTCAATCGTGTTAACGGCTCTCTTCTGAGCCTGAATGCCAGACTCTCCACCTGGAAAAGCAAACGCAATATCATCATACAGCTGCCGCTTGGCTTCATGAAAATCATCATGTTTTACGTGGGAACAAGAGAGCGTACGCTCACGTAAATCTTCCTCAATGAATACAGACTTCCCGCACAAATCAGCCAGACGCTGAATGGTATGTACAGCCCTGAGAAAAGGACTGGAGTAAAATACCTCCACGTCCTCTTTATGCAGAAGCTGAGCGACCTTTTTCGCATCCAAATCCCCCTGTTCCGTCAGTCCACGCTCGCGCTCCTGACCTTCGATGAACCTAGATTCTGCATGTCGTACAAAATACAAGCTTGTATAAGCTTCTGCGCTCATTCACCTACCCTGCCCTTCTTCTCGATTACAATCAGACAGGTGCTGTCAGGCAAGGATGCAGGTTTACCCTTCTCATCCATAAAAATAATCCGATTTGCCAAAGCTTCGGTATACCCTTCTTGCAGGAAATGACGTAGCATAATGATATCCGCTTGCTCCCCTAACGTGTCCCGTATGCATGTCTCATAGGCTTGCGGTGTAAATACGCCGAACTGCTCCTGAACTTCATGCACATAGGCTTCCTCCCCCCAGGTATACGTGTACAGAAACTCCATGGCATCATTAATCGGCATAATCACCTCATCATCGGATAGACGCTCGTAACTGATCCCGCGCCCTTTAAAGTCAGTTGCATAACGTTCCAGCCAGCTTAACCCATCCGGCTCCATGAATCGAATTCGTCGTTTCTGTGACTCCGGTTCGCTCATGATACCATCCCGAATAAGGATTCTTCCGCCCGGCGAGAGCACCTGAAAAGCACTTTGCAACGCAGTCGCCACCGTATCTGTATTAAATCTGCGTCCGTCACGCTCAATATAGGAATACAACTCATGCAGGATAGAGGAAAAGATCACCGTATCCACTGTTCCCGGCTCCACATACTGATCCAGTTGCAGGGCATCGCCTTTCATCACATGCCAGCGACGAGACTCCCGTTGCTTCTTGCGCTCCAGCGCTTCGATCACGTTGGCCGAAATATCGATGCCAATCGCTTCAACCTCGGGCTTCTCCTGCTCGATCAAATCCAGCAACACACCGCCACCCGGGCCGATATCAAGTACACGTTTGCCCACCATATAGTCAAGGAGCACTTTTTTGTAGTCTCCCGAGCTATTCATATCCGAAAGGTACGTCTCTTCGTTGTGGAACCGATCATACGCATCCCGTCGCAGGCCAAATAGATCAAATAAAAGCAGTACCGCCTGTTCGTACAACGGAGATTTCTCTGCTTCAATGCAAAAAGCAATCAATTTTTCGGCCGCAGGCGAGAATTCAAAGGTTACAAATAACGTATCGGGCAGATCGGGATACCGTTCACTCCGATGCCCCAGATGCGGATAAGGCAACTGCTCGCCAGCGGTAATCTGTTCCCATGAATACTGTTCCAGATATTTTTCAATCATACGTTTCTTGTAAATATTCAGCTTTTTGACACCTTTGTAGTCGTAATACATCGTGTTCATTAACGGTTCAAAGCTGATATGACGTATAGAGGTCAATGAAGAGTCCTTTGAGTGCCCCTCTATTTCCTCCTCCCATTCTTCGCTATGAAGTGCAAGTAAAAACACCTTGACCATCTCTTCCAGCGAAAAATCCCGCATGGCCGACTCCACATACCACAACGTACGTGAAGCAAGAGCAGACAGTTGTTGCTCCACAGGAAACTGTTGTTTCAGCTTCACATACGTTTCATCCATCGCCTCACCTTGCCGGATGGAATGACTTCTTAGGCGAGATAAACGCTCCTTCACGCTCCAGTCTGTATGCTCCGTTCCTGACACGATCCAGTCCACAATCTGCGCGACTTCATCCTGAACCTGCTCCCAAAGAACCGAATCAACCGCTCCAATAATACATTGGTTCAGAGCCATTAACATGATACGAAGTTCACCGCTGGTAACCCAGCCTTCGGTAATCAAAGCACGCAACGGTATATTCTCGGCGTACGGGATTTCCCCCCGTATGTATTGCCCAATCAGTCCATGCGTTGATATTAAAATACGAATGATCTCCTGTCTCGGCGAGGCTGCCGATTCTAGTCCATTTTCTTGATCACTAGTATAAAGATGGTACAGCTGAGCAGAGCCAATATTATGTACGAACAGGTTAATCCCCTGCTGTTGCCACGTTCTGCGCTGTTCCAGTGAACCCCCTTTTGCCGTTTCTGACCAGGCCAGCACCTCTTCGAGCAACTCCCGAATCCAGAACGAAAGCTGCATTCCATCCAGCATGCGAAGTGTGCGCTCGGTGTAATCCAATACCGCATTCGTCTGCTGAAGTTCGGCAATGGAATGAATCCGCTCCAGATTAATTCGCGGCTTCTCCGCCGCAACTAACCATTGCAGCCATTGCGGCTCTTGTTGCTCTTGTTGCAAATGTTGTTGTTGGGTCTTTCCTGATTTATAACGTTGAATCACTTCCAGCGCGTGCAGCATGGATTCTCCACCCTCTTTATTTTCATGATGTTGTATGAACCGTTTCATCCAGCAAGCGCAGTCTGTTCCGCACAAACTGAAGGAGATACTCCTCTTCCGAGCAAGGCAGGCTTTCGTCCAAACGTGCCGCAGCGACAGGTAACATCCAGGCATCAATCCGCTCAAGAGTGATCCCGGAAAGAGCAACGTAATGCGTGATGTACTGCTCTAATATCAAACTTCGAGCCCGCTCGAATCCTTCCCGAATCGCAGGTTCCGCATCGTCTGGCAGCTTGCCGCTCTTTAATATTACCCACGTCCTGGCCACATCACCCGCAGGATCACCCGCCATGCCCGTCATCCAATCGATGACACAATGTTGTTCTCCGTCCTTACCCAGCATTACATTATCAGGATGATAGTCACCATGGCAAATCACCCGTTGCTCTGGCAATGCGGACAAATAGTGAATCAGCCGTGCGCGTTCAAGATCAGAGAAGCCCGCTACGCGTAGCATGGCGTGCTCCAGAATCTTTTTCTGAGAAGGTAATATGTTGCCCTCATCCTGTACCGTGTGCAGTTTATAATGAGTTGCTGCCATGATGTAGGATAGATGTTCCAGCAATTCCGGTTGCTGCATCATCAGCGATAACAACGTTGTTCCCTCAAACCGCTCAAATACAATACCCGTACGTGTAGCATAATGTATTTGTTTTACAGCACGAGGAACGGGCAACCCCTTTTCATACACCCACTGACTGACGCGATATTCATTCTGTACCGCTTCTCCTGAGAATCCTGTCCGGTATAATTTCAAAATAAGATCATCTGCATAATGGTAGATTTCCGCCGTTCTTCCTTGACCAATCAGCTTCATCTGCTTATCCCCCTGAGTATGTGAGATTCTTTTTTTAATCGAACTCGATCCCTCTTACTTTGGAAAAAATGATCGTATCTACCCATGCACCTGTGCGATCTTGTTTTATCCTGCGCAGTATTCCTTCCTGTGTGTAACCGAGCCGTTTAGCTACACTTGCACTGCGTACATTTCGGGCATCACAACGAATCTCAAGCCGATTGGCCTGCAGATGTACTATGGCAAACTTTTCGATTCCCCGCACAGCCTCTGTAACCAAACCTTCGCCCGACCGGGAGGTCCGCACCCAGTAACCAATCTCGAAAGAGCGTGCATTCCAGTCCATCCGGTGCAGACCGCTGCTGCCCACAAACTCATCCGTAGCTTTATCGCGTAAATGTAACATCAAGTCGCTGCGTTCCAAAAATCGTAGTCTGGCTTTTCGGACTGTTACTTCTGACTCCTCTAATGAAGGAATGTTCTCCGCAAAAGGTAACCACGGCCTTAGCTCCTCCACACTTTCCCGAATCGCTTCATTAACATCTGCGCCATCCCCCCACTGCGGTGAGCGAATCGTAAGACGTTCCGTATCAAAGCTCTCCGGAAAGTCAAGCATCATGGGATCAATCGAACCATAATCTGTCATAAAATCTATTCCTCCACCTGAAAGATCGAATCAATAATGAGTGGTAACATGATTCCTAATTCATGTAGTCTGGCTTCGAATATTCGAAATAGCTGAATTCTTTCGTACCTCAAAATAACTAAATCCTAGTTAATTGTTGATTGTGTTTTTTTAATTCCATCCCGTCCATTGTACTCCTGCCTGTATGTTCTTGGCGACATCTGAACCGCGCGCTTGAACATCTTCCCAAAATGCGAAAAATTCCCGAATCCCGCCAGCAGGGCAATATCGGTAACCGACTCTTCACTCTCACGTAATAGGCGCTGAGCCTCTTTCAGCCGCAGTAAATTCAGATAATCGCTAAACGTAAAACCCGTCGTTTGTTTGAACAGCCGGCTTAGATAATGCGGACTAATCCTAAACTTGTCTGCGACCTCCGGCAGCGTAACCGGATTCTGGTAATTCTCATTTAAATAACGGACAACGACCTGAATCTTGGGGTGAAGGACAGGGTCCTGATCATCCGGCTGTATACGTGCTAGATGACGGTGACGGTACGTGTGTAGCAGCAGCTCCAGCGTACGGTGACGTAGCAACATTCCGCTCCCCTCGTCGGGATTACGCATTTCTCGGACCATTTCTGCCACGATCTCCTCCGTCACCTTGGCGACCTGAGCGGGGAATCTCACAATCGGTATGTCCCAGCGAAAGGGCTCCGTTAACCCTTCTGTGAGCTCACTCGTGACCGCCATGGCGGCAAACAGTTCCGGTTGCAGATACAGCACAATTCGTTCGTGGTCCGGCATTCCACTTTCCAGTGTTTTGTGCACCGTATTGCGGTCTACAAATACCAAGTCACCTGCTTTGACCAGATACGAACGATCTTTGATAAAATAAATGCGCTCCCCAGAAAGCAAATAATACAACTCATAATGGTCATGAAAATGATCATTAGGCATAGAGTAATATCCGATCCGGCGATCGTATTCCATATGTAATAAATCCGTTGCATCATGATAATCTGCACGAATGGCTTCGGTCATATCACTCTCTCCTTTTTCACAATTATAGCAAAATATGCGGCATTTGAAAGCGGTTACGCATAAAATGCGGTGAAAGAAGTGCTCCTTTGTTATAGTCTAAACCTACATTCAAGGAGGCGATATACGTGGGGAACAAAAAACGTTATGTATTAGTCGGAACCGGTGGTCGTGCTGAATTTTTCTATGGTGCTTTGACCCGGGATTTTAGCGCAACTTCCGAACTTGTCGGCTTTTGTGATATCAATCAAGTACGTATGAACTATGCGAATAAGCTACTGCGAGAAAAATATAACTATGCTGAGGTGCCTACATACCTTGCAGATCAGTTTGACCAGATGATTGAGAACGAGAAGCCCGACTACGTTATCGTGACCAGCGTGGATCGGACTCACCATAAATACATCATTCGAGCAATGGAACTCGGCTGTGACGTGGTTACGGAGAAACCGATGACGATAAATGAAGAGAAATGTCAGGACATTCTGGATGCTGTGAAACGTACCGGACGGAATGTACGCGTGACGTTCAACTATCGTTATGCACCGCATCACACGAAAATACGGGAGCTTATTCTGAACGATACCATCGGCAAAGTGACTTCTGTGCATTTCGAATGGCTACTGAATACCCGCCACGGTGCGGACTATTTCCGTCGCTGGCACCGGGACAAGCGCAATAGTGGCGGTCTGCTGGTTCACAAATCGACGCATCACTTCGATCTCGTAAACTTCTGGATCGGCTCACAGCCAGATACTGTCTTTGCGTTTGGAGATTTGATGTTCTATGGCAGAGAAAATGCCGAGGATCGCGGGGTTACCCAATTCTACAACCGCGCTACAGGTAATCCGCTCGCACAGGATGATCCATTTGCACTGCATCTGGATTCTGATGACCATCTGAAATCAATGTATCTGGATGCCGAGACTGAAGACGGATACCAGCGCGATCAAAGCGTATTTGGTGAAGGAATCAACATTGAAGATACGATGGGGGTTCTTGTCCAATATCAGAACAAGGCAATCTTGACGTATTCCCTTGTTGCTTATCAACCGTGGGAAGGTTACCGCATTGCGATCAACGGCACCAAAGGCCGTATCGAAATGAGCATTATCGAACAATCCTACGTCAATTCCCTGGGTGACAAAAGCAAAGAAGGCGCTTTGATTGGCAAAACGCTACGTGTACTTCCGATGTTCGGCTCACCTTATGACGTTGAAGTCGAGGAAAAGGAAGGCGGCCATGGTGGAGGCGACCCTGTACTGCTCAACGATCTGTTCGGCGCACCGTCAGAAGATCCGTTCCATCGTGCAGCCAATCATGTGGATGGCGCTCGCTCGATTTTGACAGGCATTGCAGCCAATCGTGCGATTGCAACAGGCCTTCCAGTTAAAGTGGATACTCTGGTGCAATTCTAATAAAGTGCACGTAAATAGGCATCAGATAGAGACCTTGTACCTCTAATCTGATGCCTTTTCTGATTTTCATTTCATTGCACATTCTATTTCACATCCCATAGTATGTCTCATGTACCTTTCACCTCGGCATGAACATGGGCTGTCAAGTATTCACCTTCCTCCTTGCTTCGTTCATATACTAGCTATAAATGACGAACGGAGGAAGAATTATGAGCTGGCAGCATCTTCGCACAGGCAAAACACTTCAGCAACGGTTGGCCCAATTCCAGGGACATCTTGCTGAGCTTAACGCCCCGCGTTCCGGTCTGGAACCTGGACGCATCCGTCGGGTATTTCCTCGTAATTTTGTCAAAATCAATCATCAATTATTTATTCCGCTTAGCCTGAATTCCATTCGTGTGTTCAACGTTCCACGTACACAGCGGGGGATTCGGGTTGGCATTCGTACAACATTTCCTTCCCGCAATTCATTCCG
This sequence comes from Paenibacillus sp. RRE4, assembly GCF_031844205.1. Lineage (NCBI taxonomy): Bacteria > Bacillati > Bacillota > Bacilli > Caryophanales > Paenibacillaceae > Paenibacillus > Paenibacillus sp. RRE4. The sequence goes on along the minus strand of NZ_JAUZUT010000001.1, from coordinate 1,671,062 downwards.
AAATATTAGACTGGTTGGCGTTGGACTCAATTACGTTGAGTTACAAGGCAAAGGCAGAGTTCCTTCACGTATTCTGTTTCCGCTTTCCAGCGTGGAGTCCATCTATCGCCCCCGCAAGCGAACCTTGAAGCGGAAACGCGGTTGTATCCGTCGTAAATAGATCCGAACGATGAAAGAGCTACCCAAGTTAGATAAGGTTAGACGACTAATCAACAAGCGCATGAGAAAAAAACGGTGAGAATCGGTTGTCTCCGCTTCTCACCGCGAGGTTAAGTGCCTGCCTTGCTACAAATGGCCCGTACTCCTATTCAAATCGTAAAACACGTTCGCTCCATCCAATCAAATGCCTGTCCAGACATCTTTGGCATAACGTCCTTGCTCCTGAAGCTGTTCAAGCCAGGCTTCTGCCTCTTCTACCGTCTTACCTTGAGTATCTGCATAAGCCTGCTTTAGCGTTGTTTCCACATCAGGAGCCATTTTACTGCCATCTCCGCAGATGTATAGATGCGCCCCGTTTACCAGCAAAGGAATTAACAGATGTGCATCCTCTTTCATCCGATGTTGCACATAACATTTGTCTTCCCCTTGAATCCTGGAGAAAGCTGTATGAAGCTGTACAAGCCCCTCCTGCTCTGCAGTTTCCAGCTCGTTTTTGTACAAATAATCATGCTCCGGATTGCGGCAGCCAAAATACAGATGCGCTTCACCAACTAGCTCGCCTCGTTCCTTCATCACATGTCTCGCTTGCAAGAAACCACGGAATGGAGCTACCCCTGTTCCCGGACCCACCATAACGATCGGCACGTCTGATCTTTCAGGCAATTGGAAGCCGGATTCCGGTGTACGGACAAACATCACAACCTCGTCACCAGGCTTCAGATCAGCTAGATAATTGGAAGCAATACCTTTATATATCCCTTTTCCACTCCAGGCAGATGCCTTTACGACACTTACCGTTATGCTCGCTTGCGCTGCTTGTACCCGTGGTGAGCTGGATATGGAATAGTATCTGGCCTTCAACGAAGGCAATAATGCAAGAAAACGTTCAAATGGCAATTCACATGCTTCATATTTCTCCAGATAGTCCAGCATGGATATCCGTTTGCCACGAACTTCCTTCATATATGATGCCTCATCCAAGAGCGCTTCAAGTTCCTTCTTGTGTGGAGGGCAGACCGTATATGCAGCAAGTTCCCTTAATTGCGCACGTGTTGCGGCCTCTTGCAATTCCACACTGTGGCTGAGCAGATCGTACAAATTCACTGGCCGTTGCAATGGCAGATGCGCCGCGCTTCTCCCCGATGCATCCAGTACCAGATGCTCTGTTCCGGTGAAACCGTAACGACGCAGCACACGCTCCACAAGCTCTGGTGGATTTTGTGGCAGAACGCCAAGATGGTCACCTTCCTTATAAGTGATGCCCTGCGGCAGCTTAATCTCCAGATGTCTCGTGCTTCGCTCGCTCCCTTCATCATGAAGCTCCCGATTCTCCAGCACGGTTGCAACATGAGCTTCATAGGTTTCAACCAGCGGAGTAACCGCTCTGCCACTAACAAATTGTACCGACAGGGAGCCGTGTTCACTTTTGGCTCCCGTATTCAGATTCAGTTCCAGCGTTCGTGCAAGATCAGGCCATAACTGTTCCGTCCAATCCTCGACCTGCTTCTCGAAATCCCCGCTGGCATCTGACTCTCCCAGAGAGGATAAACGCTTGGCTCCCCGTAAGGCCAGCTGTTCATCAATCAAACGGGGAATTCGCTGATACGTGCTGGCCCAGTTGTGGTCACCACATCCAAGAACGGTATATTTCACACCCTCGAATTCTTTCTGATCGGCATGCTGAATCCACTCTACGAACGTTCTAGCGTTGCTTGGCGGCTGACCATTATACGATGCGCTGACAATGATGACGGCTCCTTCTCTAGGCAGCCTGCCTACGCGATCATCCAGTGCAGCGACTTCACTACGGAAGCCTTGGTATCTAGCGGTATCCGCAATTTCCCGAGCGATCCCTTCTGCCGTCCCCAGATTTGAGCCGTAGAGTACAAGCAATGGAGTATCGTGCGCTTCTACAACATCTTGTTCATGCTTTTGTACAGTGTTAGCAGGCTCTTGCATAGCAACACCCGGTACAGCCATTACAGGTTGACCTCCGCGCGGCCGTACACGGATGATGAATTGATCGGGTTTAAGAGTCAATGTCTCTTTGACTTTTAACTGATAATCCATATGATCGATGAAGTCAAAATGTTTCAGGACCATGCCCAGCACAAGCGTCGCTTCCTGAAGCGCAAACTGCTGACCAATACATGCGCGCTGACCGTTGCCAAACGGTTTATACGCGTTATGTGGCACTTTGCTTGGGTCTTCGAAACGTTCAGGGCGAAATTGCTCTACATCTTCTCCCCATGCCTCACGGTCACGATGCAACTTGGGAATGAGCACGCTGACACTGTCCCCTTTTTGAAGCGGGTATTGTCCGCCGAGCATTGTATCTTCTTTTGCATACAAGGAGAATGCTGGCGCGGTTGGCCACAATCGCAGTGCTTCACTCAGCACCATACGTATATATTTCAATTGACGAACCTGATTGTACGTTGGCACCGGATCTTTCAGAATCTCATCGGCTTCCGCCTGGGCTTTCGCGAGCTTATCCGGGTTTTTCATCAGGTAGTACACGGCAAACGATAACAAACCACTTGTCGTTTCATGCCCTGCAATCAGAAATGTAATAATCTGATACCGGATATTTTCATCATCCAGCGTTTCGCCTGTCTCCGGGTCCTTGCCGCTCAGCATGTGAGAGAGCAGATCGTCTGCACCTTCCTGAGGCTGCGCCTTGCGCTCCGCAATGATGTGGTCCACCAGCGAGAACATGGAACGGATATCCTGTTCGAATTGTTTCTTTTTGCTGATCATCAATTTATCCTGCAAACGCAGACGTTGCAACGAACTCATGGATTCATCCAATGCACGTACCATGCTTGTAATGAATGGATGTGGCTCTTCGCGGTAGAAGCTGTTGAAACGATAGTTAAACCCGCATAAACCAATGGTGTCTAACGTCAAACGAGTCATATCATCCGGTACATTCACCGTTTCATCGGGATTCAGTCTTGACCACTTCTGCACAAGCTGCACGGCAAGATCCACCATTTTGTTATGATATCCTTGCATCGCACGCTGACTAAAACTTGGAAGCAACACATTATGCGCCTTTTTCCAGTTAGGCTCGTCCGTCCAGCTGGTAAAGAGGCCATCCCCGGCAAAAGCACGTACCTTCGCAAGCGGGGCCCATACTCTTTTATCGAATTTGGACTCATCCGTCACTTCGGCTACGTACTTCTCACTTGAAATATAAAGCTCACTTCTTCCAGGGTAATCCATGCGAAAAATAGGTCCGTACTCGCCTGACAGCTTAACTAAAGACTGAGTCGGCTCATCAAAATTCAATTGTGGCAGATTGCCTAGCGGGCCGTACGTTTTGGGCTGAGGTACTGAAATGGATGACATAGCTCTCACTCCTTCTTTTTTTCCAAATGTAAATGATGAGTAATGTAACATAGCGTGTTGAATCGGATTTCCGTTGAATCCACCTTTTAATCACGTGTGTAATGTGTGTAATATGTCATACCCAAAACCAACTGACCACAATCGTAATCTGGTCAATTTTAAATAAAAAAAATGGGCACTACTCTATGTCTATCTTTACCATATCATTTCCAGTTCCAATCTTCAACTGTCCTAAAGTCTCAGTTTCTCTCCCCGGCATTGTTGCTGATCAGAAAAAAAACTGCCCTCAGCAGAAATTCTGCCTTCTGGACAGTTCCATGTTGACCGTTGCTCCCGCATTTAAAACATCCAAGCAAGCAACCAGCAAGCTAACCTACAATTAAACCATATACAATTCCTGGGCCATGAACTCCGATGGTTAAATCATTTTCGATATCAGAGGATCGGCTGGGACCTGAAATAAAATGAATGCCTGCCGGCAACTGCGCTCGTCCTGCTTCGTCAAAACGATTCAATGTCTCTCCAAGCCTTGTATGCAGCCGTTCAATCGGAATTATCAGAATCAGCACGGTTGGAAGGAGGCTGACTGAACGTCCCTTTTCCGCAGAAGAAAGGACGGTGACTGAGCCAGTATATGCTGTGGCGTAATCCGCCATAACTACACCGATATCCGCTTCGGCTGCTCGGGCTCGCCAGTCTACATCCGGAGCACTGTTCCACACCGAAACTTGTACATCCTCAAGACGTTCTTCCAGTCCCAGATCCGTAAGAGCTTGCTCATTCTGGCGAATTACATATTTAGCGCTTAATTCGTGAGCTTTATTGCCTATAAACTCAGCTGCTTCTTCCATATTTGACAATCTGGCAATATGAGCACCCACGCTGACAAAGTTATCCGTAAACGCCTGTATTCGCTGTTCCTCGTCCCATTCCAATTCATTCCAGAAGTCCGGGGAACCTCGAAAAGCATGGATCGGTGCATGGCGCTGTCTAGGTCTTTTCAACTTGGCTGCGATATCGTCCATGAACTTCTCCTGTCTACGTCTTGACTTTTCCTCCATGGATGCAAGCCATTGCTGATGTTCACTTTCCATGCTTCGAACCTCCCTGCCCGCGATCACGAACAATCTGTTGCATACGCTCTCGTACAGATGTATCCATGTCGGCATCTTGCTGCTGATCCAACTCTCGATCCAGAATGTCCCACTGTTGCCGGAAGGATTTTTTCGCTAGACTGGGGGCTACTCTATACGTATTCCAGCCTTTAAGTGGGCCAAGCTTCAGTGAAATACCTTCATTCCGTACAACCGTCTTTTGTCCGATCTGTCCAAGCCGAATAGCAAGAGCAAAGCGTTTGGAGTTTGCCGCAACCGCCGCAAAGCCCTTCATGCCCATCGTTTCCAGCTTGTTTCCATGTCCTTCCTCCACCTTGCGTCTGCGTAAATATACAAGCATGTCATGCAGTGGAATTTTGACGGGACAAGCTTCATAACAAGCACCGCACAGACTCGATGCGCTCGCAATATCGTTCCACTCCTCAATGTTACCGTTTAATGCAGGAGTCAGTACAGCCCCAATCGGACCACTGTAGGTTCCACCGTAAGCATGACCGCCAATGTGCCGATATACCGGACAGGCGTTAAGGCATGCTCCGCAACGAATACAGTTAAGCAGTTCCTGAAACTCGGGATCTCCGAGTTGTAAAGAACGTCCATTATCTACGATAATGATATGCATCTCATCCGGTCCATCAGCATCCGCCGAGCGACGAGGACCTGTAATGCCTGACATGTACATTGTGAGCTTTTGTCCGGTGGCAGAGCGTGGCAGCAAGGTTGCCATGACTTCAAGGTCTGCCCATGACGGAATGATGCGCTCCATGCCCATCAGGGTAATCTGTGTTTTTGGCACGGTAGATACCATACGGGCATTGCCTTCATTTTCAAATAACACCATCGAACCCGTCTCCGCAATCGCAAAATTGCAACCAGTCAACCCGATATCGGCCTCCAAAAATTTCTCGCGCAGCTTTTTGCGAACGAATCCGGCAAGTACCGTCGTATCGGGCTCCAGTATCTCTCCAGCTTCCTTGGATAGTAACTCGGCAATCTGATATCTGTTTTTGTGTATGGCAGGTATAACGATGTGGGACGGCGCTTCACCCGCAAGCTGTATAATGTATTCGCCAAGATCAGTTTCAATCGCTTCTATGCCTGCCTTCTCCAGCACATGGTTCAGATGCACTTCCTCGGACACCATGGATTTGGATTTCACCACACTTGAAGCTTGCTTGTGCATGGCAATATCAAGGGCAATGGAAGCCGCTTCCGCTGAAGTATCTGCAAAATGAATATGCACTCCGTTCGCACGGGCGTTGTTCACAAACTCATTCAAGTAATAATCGAGATGTGCGATTGTATGCAACCGAATCTGGCGTCCACGCTCCCGCCATTCTTCCCAGTTGCCATGCTCTTCCGACGCAGCTTTCTTGCCATTGCGCAAACGTTCGGTTGTGAACTTGACCGCTTTACGGAGAAAATCATCATTCAGTGCCAGACCCGCACGGGATTTGACCGTTTCATCCATAACACCAGGTTGGCTCATCGTGTCTGCACCCCCTCATATAAAAGTTCAGCCAGATGCATCACTCGCACAGGTTCATTTCGGTGCCGCAGATTGCCCGCAATATTCATCAGACAAGCCATGTCTAGCCCAACGAGAACTTCGGCTTGTGTTTCTTTCACATGATCCACCTTCTCGGTCACCATCGCTCCGGAAATATCCGACATTTTAATCGCAAACGTACCTCCGAATCCGCAACAATCCTCTGCATGAGGTAATGGAACCAGTTCAAGCCCTTTCACGTTGGACAGCAAGGCCAGCGGTTCGTCCTTCACCCCAAGCAGACGACTGCCATGGCAGGACGGGTGGTAGGTTACTTTATGCGGAAAATGAGCACCGAGATCGGTTACGCCTAACACCTGAACAAGAAATTGTGTAAACTCGTAAGTCTTGGCCTCAAGGCGCTTCGCTTTATCCAGCCAATCCGGCTCATCTGCAAACAGCTCCGGATAATGATGAATCATATATGTGCATGAACCTGACGGACAGACAACAAAATCACTGTCATCAAACGCTTCTAATATCGTCTTGGCAGCTACCCGGGTCTCATCCCAATATCCACTGTTATACGAGGGCTGACCACAACAGGTCTGCACCTGCGGAAATTCCAGCCGAATGCCATGAGCCGCCAGCAATCGAACCATCGCCTCTCCCACTCGGGGGTATATGGCATCGCTGAGACAGGTTATAAACAAGGAGACTTTCATCATTACACACTCCAATAAACAAATTATTTCATGTCAAACGCCTGGTTATCGTTATACCGTGCGAATCAGCAATTGATAGTTACTGCACAAGGAAATCTGTCCTTCGGTCAAAGATTGATCCGTAATAACCGTGTGCACCGCATCCAGTCCGGTCACACGAGCGAAAGCCCTCAGGCCAAACTTGCTCGCATCAGCCAGCAGGATCACCTGATCCGCAATGCCTACCATCTTCTGTTTTAATCTGGCTTGAAGCTCATTGGATTCACTGATGCTGCCGCTTTCAAGATGCACGCCCTTGCAGGATAAAAAAAGTTTGTCCACATGATACGTTTCGAGAGAACGCTCCGCGAGTGGTCCAACAAAGGATAAGGAGCGGGCAGCCAGCTGCCCTCCAGTAGAAATCACCTCGATGTTGTCCCGACTGCTGAGTTCGGTGGCGACTTGAATCGAGTTGGTCAGTACCGTTAATGGCATATCCGGCATGTTCGCCGCCATATAACCTGCTGTTGTACTGGCATCCAGCAAAATGCGATCGCCGGCTACGATTAGCGCCAATGCCGCATCAGCAATTCGTTTCTTCTCCATTGCATGGGTCGTTTCCCGTATCCGGTAAGGGATTTCCGGCTGATCCTCCTTGACACTGACCGCTCCACCGTGTGATCGGCGTAGCCGCCCAGCCTGTTCTAACCGATCCAGATCACGGCGGATCGTCTCTTCGGTTACCCGGCAACGTTCACTTAGCTCGGATACACGCATGCTGCCCTTGATATTGATCAGTTCTACAATCCGGTCATATCGTTCTGCCGCGAGCATGTCTACACCTCACTCCCGGTTTCTGTACCCGGCGATATGGCGATTATCCGCAAAAATCGTTCATAGGCTTCTGCCCATGCCGCCCTGTCTTGCGGCTCATATTCCCTTACCGGGAATGAATCACGAATAGCACGGCGCGCTTCCCAAATATTCTTAAACGTTCCGCTCGCGATCCATTGCACAGCCATATTGCCGATTGCACTTCCCTCCGCTGGCCCTGCCCATACAGGCTTGCCAATGGAGTTCGCTGTCCACTGGCATAATAACTCGTTCTGAATGCCGCCGCCTACCATATGCAGTCCGCCGAATGTTTTCTCTGACAGCTGCTCTGTCCATTCCAGAACCCTCCTATACTTCAAAGCAAGACTCTCTAAAACGGCCCTGGCTATACTGCCCTGATCCTCTGGCACACGCTGCCCTGTCTTCTGGCAATATCGACGAATGCGTTCCGTCATATTGCCTGCAGGCAGAAACAACGCATCATCCGGATCGAAGAGACTTGCAAACGCGGGAGCTATCTCGGCCTTCGCAAGCAATGAGGCATAGCTAACCCCTTGTCCTTCACTTTCCCATTGCCGCATACATTCCTGCAAGATCCAGAGCCCCATAATGTTTTTGAGCAGACGATATGTGCCCCCTGCCCCGCCTTCATTCGTAAAGTTCAGTTCCATGCTCTCCGCACTGATGACGGGCTGATCCAGCTCGGTACCCATCAGTGACCACGTTCCGCAGCTTAGATAAGCAAAGCTTCGTTCCGTAGCTGGAACCGCTACCACCGCCGAACCGGTATCATGCTCTGCTACGGTCAGAACGGGAATGGGCGCAAGACCGATATCATTACATATACTGCTGCGTAATTTTCCAACAGTACTCCCCGGTAAGACCACATCCCCGAACCATTGGTCAGAAACACCAATATGATCGAGTAGTTCACCATCCCATTGTCCACGTACAGGATTGTATAACTGTGTTGTTGTAGCATTGGTGAACTCATTTACCGCTTCTCCAGTAAGAAAGTACCTTAGTAAATCAGGGATCATTAGAAAACGCTCCGCTTCCCGTAGCAATGGAGAAGTACTCCGCTGAAGTGTTGCGAGTTGGTATAGTGTATTAAATGGAAGGAATTGTATTCCTGTACGCTCGAAAATCCGTTTAGCCGTTAACTCCTGACAAACCGTATCCATCATACCGTTGAACTGTGTGTCACGATAATGATAGGGATTACCCAGCAGTTCGCCGTTACTTCCCAGCAAACCAAAATCTACGCCCCAAGAATCAATGCCCAAACTCTCCGGCACTTCACCTTGTTGTTTGATAAACGTCAAGCCTTGCAGTACTTCATGATGTAGCCGCAAAATATCCCAGTGCATCCGATCACCAATCTTCACGGGTTCATTTTTGAACCGGTGAATCTCACGGGTTTCGATCCCTCGATCATTCAGATGACCGAGTATCGCTCTGCCGCTTCCTGCACCCAAATCATAAGCCAGCACACTCACTGCTCTCCCACCTTTCAGTTATTAATGTCTTCATCTTCGCTCGTATCTTTATTTAACAACCAAATAGCTGTTTGTTTTTCTTTGTTTAATACTGTTTAGTTTTATTTTACGAGTATACCATCATTGTAAACGTTTGAATACCCATGGATTCGCTTTCCTCATTACAACACAAAAAACGACTCATTCCCTTGCGGGAGGAGTCGTTGCTTTCCTTTTACATATAAAACTGTCCAGTCTCCGCCCCGGATACGGATTACCCGAATTGAGGCTGGATATCTCGTTCAAAATGTTTAAAGCGTGTCCCCTGATAGGTTAACATGCCCCGATCCTGCTCCACCAGCATGCCGTACATTTGACCACCCACATTGAATTCCAGACGCTCCCCGTTGTCGAACTCAAAGGTTGTGTAATAACTTGTAGTTGCACTACTATCCCCACTTCCACCACTAACCTCCGTTCGTTTTGCAACGACTCTGGAATGTAAGGTAAGTACAGCTGCAGCATTGTTGGAGGACCAGGTTCGTACACCTGAGAAGATGGCATATACGATAGCGCCTGCCACAACCAGAAACACGATACCGATCAAAATAGGGACGATCGTGCCCATTGCCCCAAGCTCGCTAAACCCGGAAAAAAAACCACTCTGATTGCCTTCGAATCCCGGCACGCCGCTCATATCGTCTAATCCCCCGAAGCCATCTACACTCAACTGGCCTACTGACGAGAATATGCTCGTAACTGCCATAACACATCGTTCCTTTCCCCACGCAAAATAACAGTTCACCACTTCCCGTGCAGGTAATGGTGCATTGGCAGACCACCCTCTCTGCCTTGTCCCTATACTATATGAGCCGAATCAGGAATACAGACGTTCAAGTTCGTCCACAAGGCTGCCGACATAAGAAACTGCTGTGCGGATTGGTTCAGGACCGGACATATCTACACCTGCAAGCTTCATCAATTCCTGCGGTGCAAGACTGCCCCCGGATTTGAGCGCTTCAAGCCAGCGGTCCACCGCGGGTTGTCCTTCTTCTCTAATCTTCTGTGCAGCTGCGGTTGACGCCGTTAAACCTGCTGCATACGTGTACGGATACAAGCCCATATAATAATGCGGCTGTCTCATCCACGTCAGCTTGGCACCTTCGTCCACTACCAGCTCTGGTCCCCAGAAATCCGAGAGGATTGCACCTTTTAGTTCGCTTAACGTCTTAGCAGTAATTGGCTTATCATTCGACGCAAGTGCATACACCCTACGCTGTAGCTCGCCTTCCAGCAGATGAGTAACAAAGTTATGATAGTACGTATTCAGCAATTGCAAAATCACCCAACGCCGCATTCTCGGATTCTCAGAACGATTCAACAGATGATCTGCCAGAAGCATTTCGTTCATTGTCGAAGGTGCTTCTATAAAATAAAGTGACGGCCGCGTATTCGTAAGCCGCTGATATTTGCCAGCTAGCATAAAATGGCCCGCATGGCCCACTTCATGCGCCAGGGTAAACGCTCCGCGCATGTTATTCGCCCAAGAGATTAAGATGTAGGAGTGCGACCCGTAGATGGAGGAACAGAACGCTCCTGTGGATTTACCCGCATTGTCCGCGTAATCTACCCAGCGGTCATTAAAGGCTCGTTCAACAATCTCCCCATACTCCGGCCCTAGTACATCCAACGCCTCACGGATCAACGTGCAAGCTTCATCATAGGTAATCGCTGGACTGAATTCGGCATCCAGCGGAGCCTTGAGATCACAGAACATCAGCTTGTCGAGTCCGAGCTCGCGTTTTTTTAGCGCAGCCAATCTGCGCATATGCGGAGCTAGCTCTTTTTGAATAATATCGAGGACATTATTGTACATTTCCTTGTTTACTTGTTGCGGAGCTAATAACATGTCCGTCACGTCTTCATATCCACGTAAACGGGATAACACCACTTGTTTTTTGACCTCAGTCGCATATCCTTCAGCAAACGTATTTTTGTATTGATTCAACGTTTCAGTAAAGGAGGCATAAGCGGAACGACGCAGTTCGGTATCGGGTGACATCTCGTAATTATTTTCGTAAAAAGACCATGATAATGGACGTGATTGATCCTCACCATCCAACACTTCATCAAAAGTCATATCTGCCAGCTTGCCGCGTTGATAGATTCGATAGGGGGAATCCAGCACTTCACCAAGTGAAGCAAGCACTTTTTCTGTTTCAGGCGAGAGTCGGTGTGCTTTTTCTTCAATAAGTCTCTCGAGGCTGCGTTTATACGGTTCTAGAACCGGAAGTTCACTCAAATACTTCTCAATCGTGCCTTCTGGTAGCGAAACAATCTCCGAGTTGACAAATGACAGGCTGGACGACAAGTTAGACAGAATATCACCAGCTTTAGCCGCATTCTCGATATTCACCGGGTTCATGCTGTCCTCGGATTGTTTTAAGCGCGCATACGCTGCCGTTTTACCGATTCGTTCCTGCAAAGCTTCACGAGCATCAAGGCAAGCGAGCAATTGCCCCGCACTTTGACCCAGTGTACCTTTGAATGTTTCAATATCAGAAGCAGCATCCGGTAGCGATAGAAGTTCCTGTTCCCACTGCGCATCGGTTGCAAATAAATCACGCAAATCCCAGGTTGTTTCTTCCATAACTTCGGAACGTGTATGTATCTTATCCATTTTGATTGTCATCTTGTTTGTCATCCTCCTCGCATTTCCAATATCTCTCATCGTACCATACTATACTAATAGATACATGACATCTCCTGATTATGAGACTTTTGGTTTAAATCTGCAGAAATCAATCCGGCTGGAAAAGTAAAAAAACGTCAAGCACCGGAAGTGTCCAGTTTACTTAACGTTTCATTAATCGATCATTCATTTCTGATTCTTACAGATATTCATTGGTGTACTATAAGATATTCATTTCATCCGCTTTCCAGATGACATTCTCACCGTAGTTTTTGCCCCAGTTATACATAGCATGCAACACCGGCATCAGACTCTGCCCATGATCCGTCAGTGAATATTCGACTCGGGGCGGAACTTCGGCGTACACTTTGCGCTCCACCAGTTTGTCCTCTTCCAGCTCCCGTAGCTGGTTTGTCAGCATCTTTTGCGTAATATGGGGGATCAGGCGTTTCAACTCACTGAAACGTTTGGTGCCCTCCAGACCCAGATGCCACAATATAATCAGTTTCCACTTGCCACCAATTACCGCCAGCGTTAATTCCTTTTCACAGTTGATTTCTTTTAAATTAATGCGTTCTTTGACTTCGGACGCCATGGCTCCAAGCCCCCTTTATCTCGTACGATATCAAACTCTAATACTTCATTTTACTACAGCACGTACCGAATGCAAAGTTTGCTCTTCTTTTTCACAGAAAAGACCGCAATCCTTGCAATAGCACAGGACTCCGGTCTACTTCATTTTTAGCTATATTAAACGCGTGAGCACTTTAATCGAACTACTCCAGATTCGCGTGCCGGCTGAACATATCTGCACCGGTCATGCCCTTCATCTCCATCATGGTGAGGATCAGCGCATCCATGCTTAACAACAGGCTCTGTTCAAACAAGGAACCCATGGGCTGAATGGTTACATCCGCTCCGGCTCCCGCCGTATCCTCCTTGGCAGAGGCAGGCAAACGAACGACCGCTTGTGCCAGCTGTGCAATTGTGGAATCCGGCTTAATTGTGATTAAGCCTACAGGTGCACCCGCTTGATTCGCCTTTCTTGCCATGGCAACCAGCCCGCCTGTCTCTCCAGAACCAGAGCATAGCAGCAGGAAATCTGCTGAGCTGATCCCTGGCGTCACCGTCTCGCCTACGACATAAACGGTAAGTCCCATCTGCATCAATCGCATCGCGAATGCTTTTCCCATGAGACCTGAACGACCCGCGCCAGCTATAAAAATGCGTTCCGCTGCTAACACCTGCTCGGCCATTTCCTGCATCTCGGCATCGTCAAGCTGGCTTAACGTGCGTTCCAGTTCCTTCAGGATATCTGCGGCGTATTGTTTGCTGCTCATCAGCTTACCCTTGCTGAACAAGGCGCTGCATTTCGGATGCTACAGCTGCTTTATCTGCTTGCCCTGTAATACCGCCACCAACGATGACCAAGTCAGGTTGTGCTTTCACAACTTCTGGCAATGTGTCTAATTTGATGCCACCAGCAACCGCAGTTTTTGCATTTTTTACTGCACCTTTGATCGTTTGCAGGTCTTCGAAAGGACTTTGTCCAACTGCTTGCAGGTCATACCCGGTGTGAACGCAGATATAGTCTACGCCCAGAGCGTCAACTTCACGCGCACGTTGTTCCAGGTTAGGCACGTTGATCATGTCCACGAGAACTTCTTTGTTTTGTTTTTTCGCTTCTTCAACAGCGCCTTTGATCGTCATATCGTTACTTGCACCCAGAACGGTGATCAAGTCTGCACCCGCTTCAGCTGCTTTCATAATTTCATATCCGCCAGCATCCATAATTTTCAGGTCCGCAAGGACTTGCAGGTTAGGATAGGCTTCCTTCATTGCTTTTACAGCATGCAATCCTTCATTAATAATAATCGGTGTGCCAATCTCAACGATATCAATATATTGTTCTACTTCTTTAACCAATGCGATACCTTCCGGGATGTTAACCAAATCAAGTGCGAGTTGTAATTTCATGTTTTATGTCTCCTTTGTATTTGAGGTTGATTAATGATGCTGTATAAGTTGGAATAAAGACTTTACACTATCCACTCCGATGACGTGTAAAAACAGTTCAACTTATACAAGTCCAAATGTTTATCCTTACCGCCAATGATCCGTTGCTGAGATCAGCATCTTGTAATGGTGGTTGCTAGTTCATTGTAGAGCCTGACTATCCATTCAGGAAGTACGCACTTTCAAGTGAGGTAGTTACTTGGGAGAAACCAATGGATATTAGACGTTGTTATACGAATCTATTTCTGAGGTACATCTATCTTCATCTATTCCACAGTCAGTGCTGTTTACGAACAGCGTTTTGTTTGTACAACATCAATGATGTAGGTTTCTTACAATGGATGTTATTCACTTTTTAAAGACATTTCATAAAAAAAGAAAAAGAAGAACCCTGTCTTCTCAGGCAGGATTCTTCTTGATTTTTCACAGCAACATAAGTGCTGTATGTCCATTTCTATTTATACATCGACCTATTACAGATATACAGGTTTCACACATACCGGCTTGGATACGCCTGTGCTGTGACCTGTGTATTTGAGGCGGCCGCTCTCCTGATCTACTGTAAAGGTAACCATGTTGTTTGTATCACGGTTAGCCGCAATCAGCAGTTTACCATTCGGTGTCAATGCGAAATGACGCGGGTGCTGTCCCTCTGCGGAGACATGCTCTACCAGGCTCAGATGACCTTTGTCTGCATCTACTGCAAATACGACGATGCTGTCATGTCCACGGTTGGAACCATACACAAAACGGCCATCGTTCGAAACCGTGATCTCAGCAGTAGTATTCTCAGCACCGTCATAGCCGTCTGGAAGCGTTGAAATATTGGAGATTTCAGTCAGCGTACCCGCAGCTGCATCATACTTGTAAGATGTGACAGACGAATCCACTTCGTTGATCACATAGGCAAACTGACCATTCGGATGGAACGCCAAGTGGCGTGGTCCAGCACCCGGATGAGTTTTCGTTTCACTGTGAAGCACCAGTTCACTGCTGTCTGCGTTAATGGAATAGATCGCAATTTTGTCTGCGCCCAAATCCTGTACCATCATATACTTACCATCCGGGCTGAAGAAAGCGGAGTGTACATGCGGCTTGTCCTGACGCTCAGGATGCGCCCCGTGGCCTTCATGTTTCTTCTCGTCCAGAAGCGCTCCAACTTCTCCGTTGTCTGTGAGGGCTTGAAGTCCCACCAATCCACCGTGATAGCTGGACAGGATCAAATATTTACCCGAAGGATCACGCTGAATGTGACATGGCGGAGCAGAGATGGAGTCTTTGCGATTGAGCAAAGTCAATTTACCCGTCGAAGGATCAACGCTGATTGCTACCGCTTCAGACATTTTATTACCCTCAGCAGACGCCGTTTCACCAATCGCATATAGCTTGTTTGCTTGCGCATCCACGTTAACAAACGTTGGGTTTTTCACGCCCGCAATGCCGTCCAGCTTCGCCAGACTGCCTGTATCCTCATTTAATTCATATGCGTAAATGCCCTCATTTTCCGCTTCGGCATAAGAACCGACTAGTACGAGCAAGCGTTTTGATTCACTCATTACAGTTTCCTCCTCTATGTGTATGTAATCTTGTTGCACCTCTTCTATAATAAATCTGCCATATCAAAATAGCAATCGGACCCCTGCTCACTCCACCGGAGCCTGCCATGTTTAACGCAATGAAATGCGTATCTGTACAAGGATTATGTCCCTATACATTCAACTGTCGAGCATTTCCTGCTATGATAAGATAGGTTTTTCATCTAGAAAGGACTGAACAGATTGTTTACCTCGTTTTTCATTACGCTCTATCATGTGTTCCTACCCATATCCTTGCCCGTCATTGGCGGAATATTGTTAAAACATTTCAAGGATTGGGATACACGGCCGCTTTCGGCATTTTCACTCTATATTTTAAGTCCTGCGCTTATCTTCCATACCCTGCTACACGCAGAGATTACCTGGACGGATGTCACAAGTACTTTCTGGTTTTCTATCCTCAACTTGATCGCCCTCTGGGCTCTGGCTGAGATCATAAGCAGAATCTTTGGTCTGGGTGCACCTGAAAAAGCAGGACTGACCCTCGTCTCCACATTTACCAACTGTGTGAACTACGGGCTACCGCTTGTGTTGCTTGCCTTTGGTCAACTTGGACTGGACAAGGCTTCGGTCTACGTCATTGGACAGATGATCATCGTCAATACTGTAGGTATTTTCTTTGCCGCAAGATCCGAATTCACGGTGAAAAACGCGATGCTGTCCGTATTCCGCATGCCTACCATCTACGCAGCTGTGATCGCAGTCATCATGCGGAGCTCGGGCATTTCCCTTCCTGATGCTCTGGATGGGGGCGTTTCGATGATGGCTACCGGTTATTCTCCTATTGTCTTGGCGATTCTGGGCGCACAGATGTTACGACCCAAAGGAGATACAGCACCTTGGCAATCAAATGTTCGTAAGGCTTTTTGGGCCGGACTTGTTGTCAGGCTGGTTGCAGCACCGATTTTAGCCTGGCTTATACTGAAAGCACTGCAAGTCGAAGGAACATTATTCCCTGTGTTGCTTATCCTCGCCTCGATGCCAACCGCAGTGAACGCTGTTATTTTGGCTGAACAGTTCGGTGCATCTCCGCAATTTGTATCCCGCTGTATTCTGTGGACTACCGCTGTTTCCATGGTCTTCCTGCCAATTATGATTGTGATGTCTTCCTGATCAGCACAGGTGCTGAACTAAGGCCTGAAGCGTTTGCCGCTTGGCGGCGCTTCTCCAGCCGGCGTTCATGCCGCCGATGAAGAGCTCTGACATAGAAGTATTTGACGACAAAGTACGAAATGAATCCCAAAATTAGCCCAAGCACACTCATACCTGCCAGAATATCAAGTCCGCCGAGCAAAAGTTCGCTTACCGCCGACCAGTTTCCATGAAACAGTTCCCTCCATGCGCTCTCATGCATAGGCCCCTGCCCCATACTGTGCGCTGGCAAAATCCATGAACCTATCTGTTTCGCAAGTGGCATAAGAATAATCGGCAGAAATGTAAGTTTGCCCACAACGTTGCCTACAATGGCCGCTGGCATGGAGCCGCCAGACAAACGAACGATCGGATAAAACACAAGATAAATCAGGGATGCAGTCGAGATTACGATCAGTTCGAGACCGAATCCTATAGCAAATCCGGTAGATACTTTATGAGCACCACCCGGAGCACGTAAAAGTTTGAGAAAATTCAGTTTCATTGCACGAGTCAAACGTGCCATTCGATTGGGTTTGCGCTTCCGGTTTTTCATCCTGAATTTCTCCTTATTTGCACAAATGACGAATCATGTCGTCTACCCACCAATTATATCACACTGCGTCGGCTCCAGTGGTTACAATCACCGGACAGGTTTCCATCGTCACATTGCCAGCTACTGCGCGAGAGATCATGCAGGATGCTTCCGCCTTATGCGCCAGCTTCTCGGCCTTGCTCAGATCGGATTCGGGTGCATCTTGTGGAAGCACGATTCGCGGCCGATGCACAATGCGTTCATACGTAAAAACATTATTGGTCACATCTACCGTTGCCTCCGATTCCAGCGTCAGCTCGTCAGGTGTAATATCTGAACGCTCCAACATGGCCGCAAGGGTAATCAGGTAGCAGGTTGCCGCTGCCCCCAGCAGCATCTCGTCCGGATTCGTTCCTGTACCAGGGCCGCCCATCTCCTGCGGGATCGAAATGACGGTTTTCAAACCTCCCGCATCAATCGTGCCCTCGCTGTTACGTCCGCCATTCCATACCGCCTTTAAGTGAAACGGATGTTTCATTGCTATCGATCCTTTCTGTACCGTTTATATAAGTTTATTCCGTCACACACGTATACACGTAATTTGAAGTTCATTCAGTGCGTCAACATGTTCATCCTGCACACTCTGATCGGTGATGACCTTCCCAACACTCTCCATGCCAGCTACCCTTGTAAAAGCTTGAATGTTAAATTTGCTCGAATCGGCTAGCAAAATGACCTCGTCAGCAATATGGATCATTTTCTGCTTCACCAAAGCCTGTAATTCATTCGACTCGCTGATGCCTTTGGTCAGATGTACACCTTTGCAAGACAAAAACACTTTATCCACATGATACGCATCCAGCGAGCGCTCTGCGAGCGGCCCGACAAAGGACAAGGATGTTGAGGCAAGCTGTCCACCTGTAGCAATGACACGAATCTGTTCTTTCGTACTTAGCTCCGCGGCAACTTTAATCGAATTGGTTAACACCGTCAGCGGAATATTGGGCAGTCCAGCTGCCATATACCACGCGGTAGTGCTTGCATCCAATGCAATCCGGTCACCGGGCTCCACCAGTTTTACTGCTTCGGTTGCAATGCGGCGCTTCTCATCGGCATGAGCAACAGCACGCTCGGGATAGGGAATCTCGGATTGCGACTCATCCTTGTATTTCACACTTACCGCTCCACCATGCGAGCGTCTAAGCCTGCCCGCCTGCTCGAGCTTGTCCAAGTCACGACGAATCGTTTCTTCGGTCACTCCGCAGCGCTCACTGAGTTCGGTGACACGCATGCTTCCATGCGCATCCACCCATTCCACAATTTTTTCATATCGTTCCGCAACGAGCATATTCCTTCACTCCAAACCGTTAATATACCAGTTAATCCTGTCATCCCATCATACCATAGAGCGGTTGGAAGGAGAATTTAACACATCTACAAGATATGACATTCCTAAACATTCATACATATATGCAAAAAGAGGAGGCTTGCGCCCCCTCAATCCAGTCATTCCGATAAGTTATTTATCCTCTGCCATAGGGAACCAACCCGGTGTGTGGATAATCGCATTCCACAATCCATCAGGAATCACCAAACGCTCTTGATCGGATTTGGTCAGAATCGTCTCAATATCCTCTTCACGTCCGCTTTCAATCTTCTCGACCCAGTCTGGCTCGATGATCAGTTCACGTCCAATGGCAAGCAGCGGTACGCCCGTTTCCAGCGCTTCTGCCGCCTCATCTGCCGTATGGATCGCTCCGACACCGATGACAGGCACTTTACCGCCAACGCGATCCAGGATGAATTCGATTCTGGATCGCGTATCCTCTTCACCACGTCTTGGCTTCGACCAGAACTCATTCAAGGAAACATGCAAATAGTCGAGATTTTTATCTTTCAAAGCATCAACCAGTGCATACGTATCCTCCATTGTTAGTCCTGGCGTTTCTGGCTCTTCCGGCGAGAAACGGTAACCCACAATGAATGGAAGTTTAGTATGCTCGGCAACCACACGCTGTACCTCATCTACAACGGCTAATGGGAACGCCAAACGTTTCTCTACGCTACCGCCCCAGCGATCTTCGCGCCGGTTGGAATGTGGAGAGAAAAACTGCTGAATCAGATAACCGTTTGCGCCATGAATCTCTACACCATCAAAACCAGCTTCAATGGCACGGCGGGTCGCTTCACCGAAATCACGAATGACGGAAGTAATCTCTTCATCCGTCATTTCTCTTGGTTCCGGTGAACCTGGACGTTCACTTGCGACTGCACTAGGTGCAACCACTTGGCCCGCAGGGACGGCTTGTTCCGGAGTCAGACGGCCTGCATGGAACATTTGCAGTACGGCAACAGAACCTTGCTGTTTAATCGTTTCAGCCAGACGTTTCAGTCCAGGCACAAAGCTGTCGTCATAAGAGCCAAATTGTGCAGGGAAGCCGATACCGTTAGGCGTAACATGGGTTACCGCTGTAACCGACATGCCAGCCCCACCTGTGCGACGTGCATAATATGCAAGCTCAGCATCGGATACCGTGCCATCCGAATTAGAAGACATATGAGTCATAGGAGCAAGCACGATCCGGTTTTTCAGTGTAATGCCGCTGCTTGGCAGTGAAACTTGTTCAAACATTTTCGAATACTTTGGATTCATTCGTGGTTCCCTCCTGATATTATATCTCTTTAAATAGATATATGGATATATACATTCAACTACTGTAATTATTATAGTTACGTTTCAACTCAATTGCAACTGTTCCTTTTTCCATTCCTTGTCAGCCTGTAACGGAAACGATGACGAATGTAAAAAGGATAGCGCGTCCTCGGACACCCCATCCCGTTTTTTAACCATTTCCAGAGTTCAGAAACTCAGAAACTAAAACACAACTTAGCTACATCTTCAGAAAACCTCAGTAATACCTTAGGCATTCATTATTCAAGTCATTCCTCAGTAACTCCGCACGTAAGCCAGCTTCTGCTCCATCTCTTCCACACATTCATAACAATCATGTTCGTCGTTCGCCACCATCGGCGTAACCGGGTATAGATTCATCTCTGTGCGATTGTATGTTTTAAGAAGCGGCAACAACTGTGTAACTCTGGTATTGGCCGGATCAAGCCAGGTGTTGATCTCATCATCCATGAGAATAGCCGGCATCTTGTTGCCAAACTCACGAGTCGCCAGATTCGCGCCAGCCATGAGCATCGTACAGGTACGGAGCGGTTGCTTGCGGGTATCTTTCCAGATCTCATACAATCCCGCAATGCCAAAAAGTCCGCGATCCGGCATGACAACACGCACGGCATAACGCTTTTTGCCTTCCTGCCGCCAATAATACAACCCATTGCAAGGAATAACACAGCGTTTGGTCTCTACCAACTTATAATACGCGGGGTTTTCATGCACAGTCATTAAGTTGGCATTCACCGCATCCCTCCCCCAAAAAGGAATGAATCCCCAACGAAACTCATCCAGCACACGCTCTCCATCCTGATGCAGAATGATCGGCGTATGTTGCGTCGGGCTGATATTATAGCGATTTTTATAATAATACATGACCCGTTGTACCTTGAAATGATCCCGAACTTCATCCAGATCAGCCGCAAGTGAAAATCGTTCGCACATCACTATACACTCCTTTTTCCTAGTCAGGTTGAATGTATTATTTGTGAGTTAAGGGAATTTATGCATACGTTTCCCGGACAGAAAGCGACTCGTTGTGACAACATTCCTTGGCGGCACAGCTTTTTTCCTTTTTTCCACGGCAAAAACAACGACTTGAGACTCATTTCAGGTACACATTTCCTTGTTACTATAATAGAGAAAATATACATTTATTGGAGGTTTTAAGTATGAAAAGGAAGTTTTTAATGAGCATGATGTTGTTCTCTGCGCTTGCGATGTTTGGTAGCACGATCTATGCAGCAACCTTTTTGAATTACGGCTATCCAAGTTCCACCATTCCAATCCGGACCTACAACTACGCTTCTGCATGGCAGGGTCCAATGGATGCCTCTCTTGCCAACTGGAACAATGCGGGAGCCAAAGTGCAATTCGTTAAAACGAATAATTCTCCGAACACGATCACCGCTGGTAACTTCAATAATACCGCTTATGGTGTCAACTACGCTTCCGTCTCCGGAAATCAGGTTGTCAACTTCCGCATCGAACTCAACGCCTCCACGATTACTGCTGATGCATCCAACCTATCCAATTTTATACAAAGCGTGTTCGTCCATGAACTGGGCCACTCCGTCTGGCTTGGGGACAACCCTACAACGAACAGTCCTTCCATTATGTCTTACACACGTAACCGGAATTCCATGACCAAACCGCAAGCCTTCGATATCAACAATGTCAGATCCAGATACTAATCTTTCGTGCGTCATCATTCCACCAATTTACATTTTATTCCCAAGGAGGATTCCAATCCATGAAAAAGAATCGAGTACTTACCTTGCTCGTCTCGTCCATCTTTATCTTGTCTGTCGTCGGTTGCTCTCCAGTAACTCCGGCCGCTTCTCCCCCGGGTACTCCCGTCACAATCATCGCCTCCGAAGATTATCCCACTTATGGCAGTGTAGATGCCTTGTCCCAACGAGCCGATACCATTGTGAAGGGCAATGTCATCCAAACCCGGGTTGAAGCTTTAGATGACAGGGTGTCGCCCGAGTCCCAAGATCAACATAATATGGACGCAACGGGAAGCGCGGCAGATGCACAGGTTTCTTTTGACAAAATCTATACGATCTATACGGTTCAGGTGACTGAATCCTACAAAGGCGGTTACACAGCCGGGGATCGGCTTGAAGTCAAACAGCTTGGCGGACAACTGGGCAACACCGAAATCGTCAACGATGACAGTCTTAAGCTTATGCAGACCAAGGATTATGTACTTTTTCTCGAAACGTATGAGGACACCCCTGCAAGCCTTCTGAACAGTGTTCAAAGTCTCTATGTGGTCAAACCTGCTTCGAAATCAAACCAAGCCAGCCAGCAATCCCAGTCTGAGGTGATTGTCAGCGCAAATCCGGAGAATGATTTGACACTCAGCCTGAGCGAATTGCAACAAATCAAAAACGAACAGTCCAATCCATAACGTATATTTCTTCTTTTTATCAACTTACTTACTTGCTTGATGCCCACCTCAACATAACGCTCTACATAAAATAAAAGAACGTGCTGCCCTTAATACCGGGTAGCACGTTTTTACGTTATGGCTATGATCCATTTTTCCATGCCCAATGGCTAGCGATTGACACACACCGGAAGAGTAAACCAGAAACAGCTGCCTTCTCCCTTCTTACTCTGAACCCCAATTTCTCCTCCGTGCCTTTCCACGATGGATTGAGCGATCGCTAGTCCAAGTCCCGCACCACCACTACTTTTACTACGGGATTTATCAATCCGGTAAAACCGTTCAAAAATACGTGTCGTCTCTTCCGCTTCTATCCCCTCACCTTGATCCATCACCGCAATTTGCAAAAATGATGCCTGCTCTGTTGCAGTAAGCGTGATTGTGCCTCCTGTAGAAGAGTATTGGATGGCATTTTGCAATAAATTGGAGACCACCCGTTTCATCTGTGCAGGCACCATCATGGCGGCTGGCAATTGATCAGGCAACTCAATCTCCACATTCAGCTGTTTCTCGGCAAGATGGAACGAAAAACTCTCGAGCGTGCTAAGCAACAACTCATCAACATGACTGGGCTCTGGATCAAATGGCTCCCCTTGGGCTTCCAGACTCGATAGATCAAATAAGTCCTGGATCAGCCCTCCCAGCCTCTTCGTTTCAAGGCGAATCGTATTCAGATAACGCTGAAAGGTGGCTTCATCCTTAATGACATCGTCCTCCAGCGCTTCGACAAAGGCCTGAATCGAGGCCAGTGGTGTACGTAAGTCATGAGACACATTCGCTATCAGCTCACGCCTGGCCGATTCGGATTGATGAAGATCGTCAAAACTATCCTTCAGTCTGGAACTCATTTCATTAAATTGCTGTGCCAGCAGTTTGAATTCCTGTGGTCCGATGAGAGGGACTTCCGTATGGAAATCCCCTTCGGCTACCTTCACCGTACGCTCGGTAATACGGGCTATTGATTTTTCCAATGGCTTCGTTAAAACATACTGGAGAACAAAAGAAAGTAAACCGACTCCGGCCGTTATCCCTGACAGCCAATACAGTTGATCGATGGTGAGAAGCATTTTGGAATAACTGACGAACAAACAAATCAACAACACACCAATGCCCAGAAGACTGGACAATACCAGATACGAGCGTAGCTTCATGATGTCCCACCTGCAAACTTATAACCTATACCCCAAACCGTTTTAATATATCTCGGGTCTGAAGCATTTTGCTCGATCTTCTCTCGTAATCTTCGAATATGCACGGTTACGGTCGTCGTATCTCCTTCGTAGCTAAAATCCCAGATTTTGCTTAACATCTGACTACGCGAAAATACCTGTCCGGGGTGGCTGGCTAACAGATACAACATCTCAAACTCAGTAACCGTCAAGTCAATTAGCCGCCCGTCTATCTCTACCTCACGTTTCACAAAATCAATGGTCAGCCCTTCATAACGAATCGTATGTGATGAATGAGTGGCAGGCGACACCTGTACCGTTCGCATTCTGCGCAATATCGCTTTGACACGCAGAACGAGTTCTCTCGGACTAAACGGCTTGGTCAGATAATCATCTGCTCCCATCGTCAGACCCATCAGTCGATCCTGCTCTTCTCCGCGAGCAGTCAGCATAACAATGGGTACATCCTCGCTTTGCCGAATCTCGTTACAGATTTCCCATCCATTTTTATGTGGCATCATCAGGTCGAGCACAATCAAATCTGGCGTGTAACTGCGCCACAACTCAATCGCCTCCATACCATCCTTAGCTGTCACCACGGAATAACCTTCCCTTTCGAGGTACCTGCGACAAACGTCTGTAATATTACTGTCATCATCGGCAACCATGATACGCTCATTCAATGAACTCACCCCATATTCAAAACAAACATCTGGCATCATCATATCACAGGGTAAGGATCATGTTTCAGTGTTATTGATCTGCCTTACTTTCATTTTTTTACGTTTACTTCGTTACCTTCACTTCATAGCCTTCATCGGCATCATGTATTTGGAAATAACCATATCCGTTACATATGTGTTGCCCTCATGAATCATGGGCATCGACTTCAAACTAACCTGCATGCCATCTACCATCATTTTGGTAGAACCAACCCACACTTTAATGGTTTTAGCCGCAGGCATCATAGCACCTTCCATCATCATGTCGTCCTTCATCATGTCATTTTTCATTTTCATATCGTCTTTCATAGTCATATTGTCTTTCATCATCGTGTCGTGCATATTGTCCATGTACATTAACGTGACCGAACGGTCTTTGCTGTCCCACATAATGCTGTAACCATACATTTTTGCCGCCTGTCTCAATTGAACAAATTCCATTCCATCCTTTTTAATCATTTTCATCTCTGCTGGACTTGCGCTTGCTAATCCTGAAAAAGTCATAGACATCATCAACACCGCTGCTGCGATCATTTTTTTGCTTTTGCTTGTTTTCATCATTGTTATCACTCTCCATGGTTTAGTTACTTGCATGGACTACAATAAGGAAAACAACTTACGATTCTCTAATCAAAATATTACGAAACTATTACGATGTACATTTTTGTATCTATCCTGTTATAAAAAACGGTTGAAATCCCTCTTCACGAGAGACTTCAACCGTATCATTCGTTGCTAAGTCTTAATTTCTCCTTGCCTCACATTTACTTCACTCGAATAAAATCAGCCATGGATCGAACCTCGACCGCTCCTGGATTCGAAATGACATCTGCTTGCTGTAACCCTTCTCTGGAGGTGAACTTCACCTTTACTGGAAACCCGGGAATCAGATCAAAGAAGTTATCCGAGAAGACCCCTTCAACTTCCGAAGACATCCACACCTGCTTGGCAAGAACGTCACTTTCCAGCACTAGATGTACACCATCCTCATCGGCTCCTCCGCTGACTCTGATGCTCGCAAGCTGAAGCACAAGGTCTTTCGAAGGCACGAAGTAATGCTTCTGCACAATGTCTGTTAATCCCTCTTGACGGAGAGCGAGTCGCAGTAGCGTCGTCGCAGCATCATGCCCTTCGAGCCAGTCTGCATTATGCAAGGACAACAACTTCTCGCCTGAATTGGATGCTACGTTCACTGCAAAAGTCTCTTCCCGGTGCACCATGCCATCGAACCCAATCAATTGAATTTGGAGTTGCCCTTCCACCTTTTTCAATTGATCCGAAATCACATAGATATCGGTAACATCTTCTTTGGTACCGTCCACAGAGACCAATACGTCATTGAAACTACGTTTCGCATAATATTGCAATGCCTTCCAGCGACCAAGATAATCCATCCCCGCCCACGAAGCGACAGGCCAGCAGTCATTCATCTGCCAGTAGAGCGTGCCCATACAGTACGGTTTACGGCGGCGGTGGGCTTCAATTGCCGTTCTCATCGCTTCTGCTTGAAGGACCTGACTCATATACAAGAAGGATGGGAAATCCTTCGGTTCATGCAAATACATATCCATATACTGTTTGATCAGCCGATTACCCGCACCGTTCTTCTGATGTGCAAGCATGACCCCTGACTCCAGCGCCAAGTCCTCTTCCTCGGCATATGTGCGTACCGACTTGTATTCAGGGAATGACTGGAACCCATACTCACTCATAAAACGGCCTACATAAGTATTGTAATTTTCAAAAGGCTCGACATTGTGCCACACGCCCCAATAATGGATGTCTCCTTCCGATGTAGACGGATGGGCGTGCTGTTTTTCATCTCCTGTCAGCGACACCATAGGGGAAGAAGGCCAGTAGTCGATACCAGGTGCATACGCTTCGACCACTTCTGGCAGTAGGTCATGGAAAATGGCTTCATAATCCGCCCAGATGCGTTCGCGCTGTTCGGCGTTGTAATCCTTTTTCCAGCCCCAGCCACCATTTTCAATATAGTGCGCCCAAGCCGAATCAATCTCGTTGTTGCCACACCACAGGACAATACTCGGATGGTTGCGCAGACGTTTCACATTGTCAATCGCTTCATGACGGACACTGTTCAGGAACGCTTCGTCACCCGGGTACATGCTACATGCAAACATAAAATCCTGCCATACCATGATACCGTATTCATCACACAAGTCGTAGAATACATTCTCTTCGTAAAAGCCACCGCCCCATACACGTAGCATATTCATGTTGGACTCCGCTGCCGATATGATCTCATGCAAGTACCGTTCGCGTGTCACTTCGGTGATAAAGCTATCATTAGGAATGTGGTTGGCTCCTTTAGCGAACACTGCAACTCCGTTCAGTTCAAAATAAAAGGAAGCCCCGGCTTCGTCCGGATTACGCACAAGATGGATGGAACGAAGTCCTGTTTTGACCTCGTACGTTGCGACAGCACGCTCACCTTGAAGTAATTCGGCAGCAAACGTATATCGATACGCTTCACCCAATCCGCGGCTCCACCAAAGCTTTGGATTCTGAATCGAGATTGGGACCTCTACCGTATGGGAACCCGCTTGCAAAGATACGGCCTTCTCCCAGCGCTGACCATCTGCACCTATGCGAATAACGGTATCTATAGGCTGCGAAGTTTGCACCTCTACCACGGCGGTGACTTGTGCCGATGTGGCATTTACTTCATTTTGACGGATAAATAGATCATTGATTTTCACATCTGTCCATCCCTCAAGCCTAACTTCACGCCAGATGCCACTGGTAACAAAACGCGGACCCCAATCCCAGCCGTAGTGATATGGCGCTTTGCGCGCAAAGATACTGACTCGTTTATCCCCGAGACCGCCCACGTCAGATTGGTCATTGGATGCAGGCAAGGCATATCCCAGCTTCTCCAGCTTCGGTAAATCCTCCTGAATGGGAGAACGAAAATAAATGCGAAGCATGTTCCCCTGTTCCTTCACGAATGCTTTTACATCTGCCTTCCATACTCGAAACATGTTATCCGCGGACAACACATGTGTGTCATTCACATATACATCCGCATACGTATCAAGTCCGTCAAAAACAAGTTCCAGATGTTCCTGCGTGAATAAGGGAGGTTCAATATCGAACGTTGTACGGTACTCCCAGTCCTTCTTGTCGATCCACTGCACTTCCTTTTCATTTGTCCCGTAAAATGGGTCAGGAATCTTATCTAGTCTCAGCAAATCGGTATGTACGCATCCAGGCACCTGAGCCGGCATCCATTCCTGATCTTCACTAGCCTTGAACGTCCAGTTTTCAAATCGTTGCGATAGGTTTGTGCTCATGACAGCCTCCCATGTCGTTAGAGTATCCAACGTATTTTGTTAGGTTTTGTTATTATATTAACAAACGATTCACAAAACAAAATTATCATGTTAGTCGTATAATAGTCAATGCATTTGGCCAATTACATTTTTTCAATTATCATTCCATCCACAAAAAAGACATAGAGATATACTTCCCCCATGTCTTTTCATATCTTTTCATGTCTCTTCCTTCCCTTTTGTTTCCATCCACCTGAGAAGGCCGGCAAACTCCAATCAGTACCGGGTTAGGCTCGTAACGAATGGTACTCTTCCCGCATAATGATGTCCGCATGAATAAGCTTACGCTCATATGGAACCTCGGGATTGCTGATACGCCATAGTAGCTGATCTACAGCACGGGCTCCGAGATGTTCCTTATGAATATGTGCCGTAGCCATAATAGGATCATCTGCCCTTGTATTATCGAATCCTGTTACCGCACACTGTTCAGGTACTTGAACGTCACGACTTCGCAAAGCCTCAATGATAATAAATGCCGTGTGGTCATTCGCGCAGACGATCACCTCTGGAATCTCTTGAAGCTTGAGCTCTCTAATCGTCTGTTGCATCTCCGAATACTCCTGCACGAGCAGCCCCGCATGTTGTTCTGCCAGCAGTTGCATTTCTTCAAGTCCCATCCGGTACCCGAGCCACCTTTCCCTGAAACTGACCGCATCAGGTAGCTGTCCAGCAAACTGGAACCGCTTATATCCCTTCGCCGCGAGCATAAGAACTAACTCTTTCATGCCTTTCACATTGTCAGTAAATACAGTATCGGTATGTATTGCCGAATCCTCGTGATCCACCATAACGAGCGGAATCCGCAAGCGATATATTTCGAGCAGCACCGGCGTTGAGATCGTACCTACCGTAATGACACCCCGAATGGCGTCAGGATTAAGAACCGAAAACATATGGTCGGAAGATGGTTCCGTCAGTGTCAAAATATCCATACCCTGCTCATTCAAACGCGCCGAAATCCCGTCGAATACAGGCCCCCAATACAAAGAAGAACGATTTTGAGAGCGTATATTCGGAAACAAAATCAATATCGTACCTTTGTTTTTCTTCCCCGCTTTGCTGCCGGATACTGTATGAGAATCGACTGCATTATATTTTGGCTCTATTTTAAAATAACCCAGTTGCCCAGCGATTCTGACAATCATCTCGCGCGTGTACTCGCTAACCCCCGGCTTCCCCGTCAGTGCACGGGAAACTGCGAACTTGGATACTCCTACAGCATCTGCGATCTGTTGCATGGTCACTCTTTTGCCCATCTTGCTCACCCGATTTTCCTGATTTTTCATCCAGTGTAGCACAAAACCCCGAATGAACAAAACATGTTTTGTTCATTCGGGGTTTGTTAGGTTAGATCGGAGCAAGACGGAATAACTAGAACAGATTAACCTGTAACTTCGTTTATCTTTCGTATATCTACGTTTATATATAGGCAATTGTCTTCAACTAAATATATCTAGATGGACAAACAGATTCACTTCACATTATAATGCCGGGCGCTTTCTGCGTCTGAACACAGGTTGTTGCAGTTTGATCTCCGTAATTAATACGCCAGCCAGCATCAACGCCGCTCCGCAGTATCCTTGCAATGTAAGAGATTCTCCCTGAAAAATAAAAGCAAACGCTGCGGCAAACAGTGGCTCCAACGAAAAGATCAGGCTCGTTCTCGTAGGTGAAGCATGGCGTTGGGCAAAAGTTTGCAAAATATAACCAAGCCCACTGCATAATACTCCAAGTCCAAGGATCGATGCCCATGATTCCGGTGTATCTGGTAACTGCGGTGTTTCGAACAAAAATGTCGCTACAGTTCCCAACAAAGCCGCTACACCAAGTTGAACGATTCCGAGTGTAAGCGGATCATGATTCGGTGTATATTTACCTGCAATCATAATATAAACGGCATAAAGCAATGCCGCCAGAATACATAACAAATCCCCGAGATGCAGGCTCATTTCATGTTGAAGCGTTAATAGTCCAAGCCCTGCTACTGCGACCACAATACTGACACCTAGACGTTTGCCCGGCAATCGCCGGCGTAAGAATGTCGTTAATATTGGCACAAAAATGACGGCCAAACTGATCAAAAACCCCGCCTGAGAAGCTGTCGTTCGCTGTACCCCATAGGTAATGAATACAAACGCAGCAAATAACGCTGTACCCAGCACGCCTCCAGCAAGCAACGTACCACGATCTACACTTCTCAAACGGCGGTGAAAGAGTAGCCCTGCCGCTACAAAGGCGATTCCAAATCGCAAAGCAATCAAATTCAGTTCCTGCATGGATGCTAGTCCCGATTTCATAAACAGATAAGAAGAACCCCATATAACGGTTGCAAGCAGCATCTGCACGTCTGCTCTTCGTGATGCTTGAATCTGCTTTCCTTGTACCCCATTCATCTAACTTCTACCTTCATTCTTCTATAATAGTCTGAGCTACGTTGGTTATATGTACTAAACTAACTCGCCTTGGCAAGTATAAACGATCTCTTTGCATTATAAAAATGAATATTTATAATAGTTATTATGAAATAAACTCATGTATATAATTATGGTTAAACCTGAAAGGGAGTTAATATATATGTCACTGATTAAATACGAAATTCTAAACACGGTAGTTGAATATGGCAGTCTGACCAAAGCATCCGAGGCCCTGAATATTACACAATCCGCCGTCAGCCACGCCATTGCCAGCCTGGAAAGCGAATATGGTTTCTCCTTGCTGCATCGCAGTCGCTCGGGTGTCCGGGTCACCGCGGAAGGCGAGCGTATTCTCGGTTATACTCGTGAAATCATCCGCTGGGCCGAACTGATGAACCAGGAAATCTCCCTGATTCGCGGTGCCGAGATTGGCACCGTACGAATCGGGACATTTGCCAGTGTATCCACACAGTGGCTTCCGGGTATTCTCAAGCAGTTCAGGCTTCGCCACCCCGGAATAGAGATTAGGCTGTGGGAGGGTGACTATGCCGAGATTGAGAATTGGCTTACCAGCGGTGCCATAGACCTTGGTTTCTTGTCTCTCGGCGACTCGTCGCCATTTGAAACGATCACATTGCAAAGAGACAGGATCATGTGCATCCTGCCTCTGGGTCATGCTCTGGCTTCAGAGAAGTCAATATCTTTTGAAGTTTTGCTAGAGCAGCCTTTCATTCTTCCCAAATGGGGCGGCGACAACGAAATTGAACGTTTGATTCGTCAGCATGCTGCCAAGTTAAATGTTGTGTACGAGGTTGCCGAGGATCAGGCTATAATGGCCATGGTACGTAACGGACTTGGCATCAGTCTGCTTCCCGAGATGGTGCTGCAAAATCATACGGAATCACTCGCGCTTGTGCCACTTGAGGGTGATCCTTACCGAATGATAGGTTTGGCTTGTGCTTCTCTTCGCAATCTGTCGCCAGCTGCACGCCGTTTTATCGAACATGTCCAGCAATGGCTCATTTCAGATCGAGAAGTTTAGGTTAGCATGATGCAACTCAATTGATGGCTTAACGATGATTATACCTTACTCCCAGACCCGATCTAACTGATCTGCATAATAGCCTATCGCCCGGCTGTAGTCCTTTATTCGCTGATCTCCAGATGTATCCGCGAGCTGAATGAGCAGCCGCTGCATCGCTTCTGCGTGTTCACCTAAATTATAGAGTACCATCGCATAGAACACTTCGAATTCCCGGTGCTCCGGAAATTCCGATATCCCTGCCAGTAGCCACGTCTTGGCCTGCTCGTATTGTCCGAGCGTACGATAAGTACTCCCGAGTCCGAGAATAGCACCAGCCCGGTCTTCTGCTGATAGTTCCAGTTGCAATGCTTTTTCATAATAAGGCACAGCCTCACGTTCCAGGCCAAGTGAATCATGTGCCCAGGCGAGTTGATACCAGCCTTCCCCGAGCTGCGGCTCCAGCTCCGTAATTCGGTGCAGAAGCTCTATGGCCTCCCGCACTTTGCCTTCCTGTCGCAGGCAGATCGCTTGTTGCAAATCATTCATGTTGTTGTCACATCCAATAACAAATAATATAGTTCCTGAGCATAACTCTTTTTATTACTTACATTTACTAACCATAGCTTAACGCATAACAAAAAGCACACTTTCGAAAAACGGGACAACCAGGGTTGTCCCTCTTTCATTCAAAAGGTGCGTTCATAAGAGCATGAGTGCCCTCCTATGATTCTGTTCAAGACCACGTGGTGTTCGCAACCATTACAATAAATATGAGCATGAGATAATTGACCGAGATCAAAAAGTTAACCTTCGCCCACTTCTCATCATCCTGTGTTTTCAATCCGCCAAGTGTATGTACAAACCAGATGATGCTGCTAATCAGAGATACAATCAGAAATACCAACCCAACGTAATCAAAATAATACAGCAAAAACACAGCAGGAATCAGTAGAAAAACATAAGGAATCATCTGCATCTTGGTGCGTTTAACGCCTTTGACCACCGGTAAGAGCGGAAATCCCGCAGCACGATACTCTTCCACACGGCGAATACCCAGCGACCAGAAATGTGGAGGCTGCCACAAAAATAACAGTGCAAACAACAGCCAGGCTCCTGCATCGATTTCATTCGTTACGGCGGTATACCCAATGACAGGTGGCATTGCCCCTGCAATTCCGCCCAGTGATGTGCTCCATGTCGATGTTCGTTTTAGCCACATCGTATAGATCACAATATATGCAAACCAACCGAGCAAAGCCATCCAGCCGGATAACGGATTCACCAGTAGATACAATATCGCTAAACCAGCGACTCCGAGCACCAAGCCGTAACCAAGAACAAATCCTGGTTTCAGATGATTAATGTAATTCATTCTTTTTTTCGTTCGTTCCATCTTTTGATCCAGCTCACGGTCCCAATAGTTGTTGATGACACAAGCCGAAGCAATGACAAGCGTTGAACCAATCACGACCATAAGCAGAGATATCCATGCGATATCCCATTGTGAAGCGACCCAGAAACCGACGGCAACCGCAAATACATTCAGCCTTAACAGTCCGGGCTTGGTTAATGCAATCATGTCTTTAAGCATCAGAAGCCTCCTGAATGATGTAAAAACGCCATTCCTATAATGATACATGTACCACCAATGAATTACAATCGCTTTCAAGCATTTGTCATAACAAAAAGCATTCTTCACCGCCGAATGGAGCGGAAAGAATGCCTTATGTTCAAATCTTTTTCTTTTTTTATTTCCCTGATCATGCTCTAATTATGGTTTATCCCTATTAACTATCAAGGGATATACTGTTGTACAATTTTAATGACCTTTCCATCTTGAATCGTCAGATGATATGGAAACACGGACAGATCCATAATCCGTTTATCCCCATACAGCGATTCAAACTTGGACAAGCTCACTGGCTCATTCCACTGAATTTCTGCTCCTTGAACCGTTCCATCACGGTCATAGAGTTGCATGAGCACGTTGGCGTCAGCTTTGACCTCAACTTGTTCCTGCTCTTTATTATCATTAACAATATAGTAACCGTCAGGTGCTTCGTCCATGCCTGCATCCGGATTTCGTTGTTTGAAAATGGTGTTTGCTTCCTCACCCTGGTACCAGCCTATTTTATCTACAGTCAGCATTAATTTACCGTCTTCCACACGCATTCCGTCAATATAAGCTGTATATACTTCAGAATTGGCCAATTGGGCCTTATTAGCAGAAGGTGACTGAACATCAGTACGCTCCTCTGCATTTGCAGGGGTAAGCAAATATGTAGTCAGCACGATGATGCCAAGTAAAGCCACTGCTGCACCGATCATCCGATATCTCCATTGTTTCGCCGCGTTCTTCATGCCAGCATCTCTCCTTATTTCATAAGTCTCTTTAATCATTAAACGAAAGCTCTTCTTCTCAAACGGACACGCCAAACATTAACGATTCGTTTATGTTGTACTCATCATACGTCATAGCACTTTCTGAAAAGTATCAGCCAGATTAAAAATAGTTACAATTCGCGTCATCACTACTGAGCTTGTCCACCGCTTTACATGGAGAAACCCCAAATCAGCTGCATTCGGGGTTTCTGCTGCATCTATATTAATCTATGCTTGTACAGTCCATTTATGCCTGAACTTCTTTTAATGACTTGTTCTGGTGTCTTGCGCCAAACGAACCAGCATATGAGCCAGCATATGGCGTTCCTCTTCTTTACCAACATTCCAGAGTTCCTGTAATAGTTTCTCTTCCCGGTTGCGAGGTTCTTCGTTAGCCGCCAGATGATCTGCTACCTTTTGTGCAATTTTAGCCATTTGTTCTTCACTTAAACCGATGGATTCGCCCATGGCAATCCGTTTACCGAGGTATTCCTTGAATGCATCAAAATTTTGTAAAATCTGATCTCTTTCCTCCGGTGCAATCTTTTCAATTGCGTTGTCTACCTGATCTGTCGAAACCTGTCCGTCTTTGTGGATCACATGATTTTGTTCATTCATGCTTATTACCTCCTTCAGTTTAATTGCATCATTCATTTTGTAACTTTTGTTCAGCTTGCAATAAGCTTCACAACCTTGGGTCTTTTATAATATAAACGTCTCGCTGAAGTTTAATCAGCCGTTTCAAAAATCGTAGTTGGGTTAAACGTTTTACATATACATGTAGATGTTTGGTTATGTTAGTAAACATTGATAACTACCGAGTTTAAGGAGGCAATCTCATGAATGACAAGTCTAAACATGACAAAACAAACGATGAACTCAAGCCAGGCGTAAATACCGTTATCGAACCAGACAAGAGAAATCCGGGACCTACGGACATGATTGAAGGCGTCGTCGGAGACATTGTAGACAACATTCGCAAAGACTTTTCCCATAAAGGACATGATCATTCTTCCAATAAAAATGCAACCGATGAACCGGGTAAATAAGCATTAGTACTCCGATATTATTGAGAGTAGATCATGCTTATGCTTGTCACTTTCCTCAAAAGAAACGCACGAAAACAAGTCCTCCTAAGCCAACAGGAAAGAGAGGACTTGTTTTTTTATGATTTTTTTATAAAATGCTCATTATCCCTTAGCCATCTTCTGTAACGCTTTGTGAATCCATATGGCCGCGATCGCGCCTTCGCCCATAGCCACAGTCGCTTGTTCGGCATGTATACCAAGATCTCCAGCAATCCAGACGTGAGGGGCTGCCTGCATACTACGCGGATTCGCCTCTACATGTTTATTGTTCGCAATGACGGCTCCAAGCTGCTCAGCGAGCTCATAGTGTACCCGGTTCCCGCCAAACGCGATAAATCCACGTTCTGATTCGAAAATCTGACCATCTTCGGTTAAAACACCTGTAATGTGACCGTCCTCCATCTGCTGTACTTCTTGTACCGCCGCTTCGAGATAACGGACTCCTGCTTGTTTCATTTGACGATGAAGGTCAGCAGAGATTTCGGTCTGTTCGTGGTTGATATATAAAAGATCATTAGTACGTTCAATTAAGGTCATGGCCATATTCGCTCCAGCTTCGCCAGCCCCCAGCAGGATCGTTCGTTTCCCTTGAATCTCATAACCATCACAGTCAGGACATACATACACGGTTCTGCCGAGTGTAGACTTCATTCCCGGAATATCAGGTATTCGATCCGATAGCCCGGTTGCCAGCAGCACTGTTTTGGCCTGATACAGAGTTCCAGAAGCTCCTTTAAGCCTGATCTTATCCTCAGGCACACGCATAGCTTCTACAATTCGATCCTTTTCAAACAAAACGCCTGTCTGCTCAGCTTGCATCCTGCCAAGGGCCCGTAATTCCTTGCCCGACACCCCATCCGGATAACCGAGAATGTTATGATAGGTTCTGCATAACGTTGATCTGCCCTCCCCAGCATCGACTACCTGTACTTGATGCGCTGAATAACGTCCCAGCTGAATGGCTGCCTGAAGCCCTGCAATCCCTCCGCCCACAATAATACAATCCATCTCTCGCATGTTATTCCCTCCTGAATATCCAGTACTCTCTCTTTTTAAAAGTATATTTTCACATGGTGATTCTTGTCCTTCTATACATTAAACCGTACAAACAGGCTTAAACGGCCCGACTTATTCCATAGCTTAAACCAAAAATAAAAGACCCAAACCTCCGGTTTCAAACGAAAGGTTTAGGTCTTCAAGTGTTAGAACTGATACGATTCGAATCGCATAGCATTGGTAATGGCGTTCCATACATCCGCAGTTTCGCCGCCCATATACCAGTAAGCCAGTCCTGCAATGTTTCGTTCACCACTCATCAGCACTTTGGCAGACAAGGAGCGGCTGTCTTCCGCCCAGATCGCTCGTGTTACCGAGTTAGACGTGTAGTTAATCATATACTGTTTCAGTTGCGTATCCCAGCTCCTTAGCGAACCTGATGCCGATGCACGAATTCCTTGCTCTCCCAGTGTAATGTCCCAGGAAGCTGTTGCAGGATTCACGGTGGACCAATCCCTCGTATATAGTGGAAGCGCCAAAATAGTCTTGGTACGTTCGACCTCGGAGAGCATCTTTGTCAATGCTCGATCCACCCAGGGAAGCGAAGCGACCGAACCGGGCTTGGGGTCACCGTTCCAATGCTCTTCATAACTCATAAGTACCATATAATCCGAGATCGCCCCCAGCTTGACGTAGTCAAAGGCTGCCGTCCAATCTGAACCGAGATTGGGAGATACATCAACCGATACCACAGCGCCAAGAGCGTGCAAGGATTTCGTTAACGAAGTCACAAACGCGGTAAAACCTTCGCGATCGACAGGATCTACATTTTCAAAATCCACATTAATACCGCCGAGTTTATATTTTTTCACATAAGCACTCACTTGATTGACAACTGCTTCACGGTTCGCTGAACTCGACAGCATCTGATGTGTCATCTCTTTATTGGAACGGTTACCGAGCATGGGCCAAAGCGCTCTTCCCGTAGCAGATGCCCAAGAGATCAATGTTGCATTGGCGTGATCCGAAACGTTCATATCTTGATTCAGGAAAAACCAGCGCGGAACCACCGTGTTGACAGGCGACCGCTCCACTTGTTTTATAAATGATGCTGTCGATGAATTGTACTGCCATCCCAGTTGAATCCCATGATCCTGCTTCCGCTGAATTTGTGTAGCCCATGTGTTATTTTGCAAGATCGCATCCAGCATCACTGCTGCCTCTTCCCGTGTGACTTGGTCAGCAGGCCGGAACATGCCGCTACTTCCGCGCATCAATCCAAGTTGATGCACCTTCTGTACATATGGAAGAGCCCAGCTTGAAATGTCCGCTGCGTCTGCATATGTATTGTATATACTATCACTTGCCACGGGGCGCTGTTTCAGCATACGAACAAGCAAAGCAGCTGCCTCTTCACGTGTGATGGAAGCGTTCGGCTGAAACTGGTTCTGCCCTTTACCCTCAAGAATCGATAGATTGGTCATCGCAGCTACGTTACCGTAATACCAGGCGTTCGCAGAAATATCTGCAAAAGGTTTAATATTGTTTGAAACTTGCTCTAGTCCAAGCAAGCGTACCGCAAATGATGCATATTCAGCGCGTGTGACCGCTTTTTTCGGTTCAAACGTGTGCTCCGTTGTTCCTGCTACAATCCCTTTTTGTACCAGTCGCGCAATGGCTTCTTTTGCGAAGCTTTTGCTTGTATCCTGAAAGTTAGGCCGCTGGCTCCCCGCTGCGTTAACGCTACTTGCATCGCCAACCACTGAACCGAATAAAATGACGCCGCTTAACACGATCTTCCATACGGGATGAAGGGTTTGAAAAGCTACTCTATTATCATTTACTATTTTCACATCAAAAAGCCTCACTTCAATAGATTACGATCTTCATTATCGTATCAAATTGAAGCGAGGCCGTATGTGGTTAAATATTGGTAATGTTAGAGTATTACTTGTGTACTTTGACGCGCTCTTCCTTATTTGTGTACTTTAACACGCTCTTCGATTGGTTGGAACTCTTTCTCGCCTGGTGTTGCGATTGGTTTACCAAACGGCATCTGAGCGATCAGTCTCCAGTGCTCTGGAATATTCCATTCTTGCTTCACTTTTTCATCAATCAGTGGATTGTAGTGCTGAAGGGATGCTCCCAGTCCTTCTTGCTCCAGTGCAGTCCAGATGACCAGTTGCAACATACCGTTCGATTGGTTAGACCAGATCGGGAAGTTGTCTGCGTACGCAGCAAAGTTCTGTTGAAGCTGCGCTACCACATTATTGTCTTCGAAAAACAGAACCGTACCGTAGCCACTACGGAAACCTGCCATTTTCTCAGCTGTGGATTGGAATGCCTCTTCGTTGCCCACAACCTCACGCAAAATTTCTTCAGTGTGATTCCATAGTTTATCATGCTGTTCACCAAGCAATACGACTGCCCGGGAAGTCTGTGAGTTAAATGCAGTTGGTGTATACTTTACCGCTTCTTCGACGATTTCCTGAATTTTAGCATCCGAGATTGTGGATTCCTTGCTGATTCCATAATAAGATCTTCTGTTCTTCAACGCATCAAAAAAAGTAGACATTCATATACGCCTCCTAAGTCATTTGTAATTCATTGCTAACAAGGTAACTATAATATAGTAACATACATTAGTCAATAAACTATTTTATTTTCATGTAAATTCAATCTCTCTTGCGATAGTCTGCCCGATACTTCTCTTCTGTAGACGAATTACTTTTCGTCTGATCCTTATTTTTTTCTTCCTGTGCTTTCATATTCAGATCTTGCATCGGAATCGGGTCTACGGTTTGTTCTTGCTCGAATTGATCCAGCATGCTTTCGTGTTCCGTCTTATGTTGCTCCAGGTGGTCTGACATATTAACCCGTTTGCCATTTTCCCGTTGTTGCGCCGGTGTTTGCTTCTCCATTCGCTTTTCGCCTCCTGTAATCGTCTTTTTCTCGTTACCTTTCTTTACCTGTTCATTTGGCATTCTAAACATCTGCGTTACGTGAAGGGTGCTGACCCTTGCTCGCTATTTGCTCATTGTTATTAAAATAAAGCTAAAGAAGCCGACCCAATGAATCTGCGGGTCGGCTTCTACATGACAACCATTTATTCTTCTTTTACGCTAACAACGCTAAACTTCATTTTAACATCCGTATCGGTCCTACAACTACCGATGCAACTGACTTCGATACAGATCGGGCGAGCAGCCCACGCTTTGTTTAAAAATCCGGCTGAAATGAGACAGCCTTTTAAAACCAGACAATCGACTGGCCTCCGTCACACTCATCTCGGGCTGAAACTGGAACAGTAGCTTCGCTTGGTTAATACGCCGATCATATAAGTACTTAAATATGGTCAGTCCCGTCATCTCTTTGAACATACCTGCCAAATAGGGCTTGGACAGATGGAGTTCCTGTGCCAGATCATCCAGACCGATGTCATGCATATAGTGCGTATCCACATATCGAATGATATGCTGGACATGTCTTTCTTTTTCCGATGAAGAACGCTGTTCTTGCACATGTCCCTGACAGATCTCTGCCACACAATATAACAGATCACAGACCCGGATATGCATACGCTCCTGCCTGAATCTGGACGAGTGAGAAGATAACTGGTGCAGATCATGTAGCAGTTTTTCGAATTCGGTGCGGATCTCACCGGTAAGGTTCACCCGGCAATTGCCCAGCTCATCGAACGGCTTCAGTACGTCATGAATGCGTTCGGGGTGCAGACTTTTACGAATGGCAGAAGGGTCGAAATGAAGCGTAGTCCGAACATAGGGTTTACCGACTTTGGGATGCGGCCGATGCAAGGTCAGTCCATGCATTAACACCAGATCCCCCGGCTCCAGAGCATATACCCGGTCTCCAATAATATAAGTGCATTCCCCTTCATGAAAATAATAAATCTCATAGTGTGGATGCGAATGGAAGCCGTCTGAATTACCCGGATCGAACTGACTCGTGGCTCTATAGGTATACGCCAGTGGGGCATTAAATTGCATCATGCTTGGCACATCATCACCTCCTGTGCAAAAAGAAAGCGGGATACCACTTCATGCCTGGTTGCCCCGCTAATGTTCACTTGAATTTATAACAACTCTCGGATACTTGCTTTGATCTCGTCCATGGAATCCACCGGTTCGAAGCGCCGAACAACTTGACCTTCTGCATTAATCAGGAATTTCGTGAAATTCCATTTGATTGCATCGCCGTGCAGCCACTCTGGTGCTTTGTCTGACACCATCAGCTTGAGCAATTTGGCCTGAATGTCGCTCTCGTCAAAGCCGGCAAACGGACCTGACTTTTTCAAAAAGTCATACAGCGGATGCGCTGCCTCTCCGTTCACATCCAGTTTCGCAAACATCGGGAACTTCACCCCGTAGTTGATCTGACAGAAAGACTCGGCTTCTGCACTGCTACCCGGCTCCTGCTCCGCAAACTGATTGCATGGGAATCCGATGACCTGCAAACCCTGATCCTTGTATTCATCATATAATTTCTGAATGTCGTCGAATTGATGCGTATATTTACATTTGCTTGCCGTGTTCACAATCAGTACAGGCTTTCCTTCGTATTGAAAGAGCGGGAAACGCTCTCCACTCGTTCTCGTCACAGTGAAATCATAGATCGTTGGCATAAGTCAAAGTGCACCTCGCAATAGTATGTAGTTACTTGTTTTGTAGAGTCATCTCTCATTATATACGAAGTCACCCAGGTTGTATTGAGAAAGGTGGAGAGTCCCCCATTTACTCCAAAATTTTAATGCTAATCACATACTTTGAACGGGGCAACATCTTGATCTCCATTTTTTTGTATCGATCATGCAAATCAATCTTCCTTGTATTAATCAGTTCCAGTCCATTTATTTCAATAGTTTGTTCTCTTATTTTCCTAACGCTCATAGACCCCACGTAGTCTGGCCTGCCTGATACCGTAACATAGTCTTTTTTGTAATACGAACCAAGATCCAGAACACCAGCCAAAGCTTGAGGAGAAACATACCATAAACATGCAAATCCAAAAATGATAAATAAAAATTTAGAGCTTAGCCGTTTTAGCTTGCTTCTAATCGATTTCAACCCATGAAATAATCCGATACCCAAAAAAAATGCTGAAATACCAACAAGAAATAAACGTACAAAGACCCAACTGGGGAAAAAGGCAGGAAACAACACGGCTACAAAAGAACATATAAAGATCAAAAATATGAAACCGCCTAAGCCAAATAATTTCATTTTATTAAATTCATCTTCTTTCTCAATAATCTAACACGATGAAAACTCGATAATTAAGATTGCAAAGCCACATAAATATCGATCTCGTTATCGGCACTTTCCGGCTGGTAACGTTCATTCCAGATTTCAAAATCATAACACTCAGGTGTGTGTCCAGCATCTTCTAACCACTGTCCATAGATGTAGTCATAAGTATCACCTATGTCGGATTCTGGTCCTCTGTGCGTACATGTAACGTATGAACGAGCTGGCACATGATGAATAATCATTCCAGGCGGCGCACCCTCCGGCTCGTTTACTTCATAGCACAATACATGTGTGAATGGATGAACTTTGGCATTGAAGTCCTCATGGGACGGATAAAGTTGCATCAAGAGAACCTGATCATTTTTCCGGTGCTTGATCTCGTCTTTCTTCTCTATTAACTTATCATAATGGCTCTGCCTTAATCCTGCTTCAAACTCTTCCACCGTAGCTTCAATGCGATAACCTGCAACATGAAATGCAGTCAATGTAACGATCTTCGTTTCCATCTTTTTCTCCCCAATGTACAAAAAAATTACAGGCCTTTGCTACGTTGCATTTGCCCGAAAAAGATACGACAAAAACTATATCCACTCTTGCCAATGTTGCTCCAGAAAAATCACTTCTCTCTCATAGTGAGCCAGATGGCCTTCTTCAACCATCTTCACAAAGGCTGCGTCTCCTGCTGCTGCACGCTCCTCTAAGGTTTTGCACATAAAGCGAATACGGGACACAACCCAATGTTTCAGATCAGGTGGCACATCTAAACCGTAAGCTTTCATAAACATTTCAATGCGTTTCTTCCGAACGTTTGCGTGCATTTCTCTATCATATGAGGCAACTGATTTCCTTTGGCCTTCAAGCTTGGGAGAAAAATTGGCTAGGGGTACACACGTATATAACGTGTAGGCGATATCCCACATACGCGGCCCCGGGCATGCCAGATCAAAATCAATAATACCCTGCGGCAAACCATGCCTGAACACGATGTTATATAAAGCAAAGTCGTTATGGCAGACTACTTCGTAATTCTCTGAATTTGTATCTACTGAGGCATGTGAGCTTTCATCTCTACCTATGCCTGGATAAAGGTTATCAGGCTGTTCCACCGTGGTGAAATTTACGGTTGCATCGTGATAGGCTCTTAATAAACGGGCAACGGCAATCAGAGATTCGTCTGACCACATATAACTTTCGATCTCCGGATAAACATTACCGGGGACGTCACCATCAAGGTAAGAGAGAATTTCCCTGCCCTTCTCATCCATGCCCAGATACTTTGGTGCCTGATCGAAGCCCTCTTTTTCCAGATGCAACAGCAGTTCATGTACGTAACGATTCGGGTGGGTATTCCGGCGAACCGTATCTCCAACGCGCACAACGTCATTCACGTTACCACCTGTTAACTTCTCCTCCGGTAGTTCAGACAACTTGCATCCTCCTCTATTTGTAATTCTCTGGGCGCTCCTGCTGACGTTTATTTTTGTTTTTCATTCAAAAAGAATCTCACTGTACACTCCAGTCAAAAAGGTCTTTAGCGTTTGAGCCAGTGCATAGTGGTTGGGCAGGTCTTTAGCAATGACACCCCCAATATTACCTGCCTCGCCTGAGGTTAGGCAGGTTAGTTGAAGCTCATTCGAATTTCCATGTATGTATGAGAGCAAGTATTCCATTGGATTTTCTGGTTCTTGATATATTCGAATTTTGGTACCTGCCCAGATCGGCTCCTGATCCTGAATCTCTTCCACTTGAATCCATACCTCTGTTGTCAAAACAACAACCTCCTTCAATAAAATTCATCTCAATTATAATCCATGTTCTTCCATTAAGGAATTTTTATAACCCTTTAAACGAGGTATGCAGCAGCTTCTATCCCGGAGTTTTCACCTATGCTTCTACGAATGAAACGACAGCTAGTTTCAAGGGGGCGTGTTTCCCTACATATCAAATAGCGTCGTCATCTCTGACGGCGCCTTGTATACTACTGTCTGACTACTCTCTAGTTATCTTACGTAGCTAAAATATGATGTAACTCCATATGACTTTCGAGAAAAGTAGCACGTTCGACATGATACAAATCATATATGGACTGCTTCACATTAATGGCTTGCGTGACCTCTGGGTAGAGATCGTTGGAAAATTTAACGTAAGGTAGTTTTTCTACCGCTTTGCGGGAACGAACATTTTGCTTGCGTATTTTCATAAAAACCGTCTGTATATCATGTTCAAGAAACAGTTCTGTCAAAAACGCGGACTTCGCTCGCTGGCTGTATCCTTGTCCGAAATAAGGAGCACCAATCCAAGTTGCCAGAAATCCAGTCTGGTTGACCATGTGATACAGATCAATGGTACCGATTGCGGTTCCAACCTCATTCAAAATCGTACGCGTTATAACGCTTCCCTGTTCTTCTTCTGCGATCAACTGCCTTGTTAAAAACATAAATTCCTCTTGCGACTGACATGCATAACGAACATAAGGGGAAACTGCGGGATCCATCATCAAGCTGTGCAGAGATTGACATTCATGCAGCTCACGCTTCTTCAACATTTTGTCTACCACCCAATCCTTCAAGTTCGCTAGATCAAAGCAAAATTAAGTATAACCATGATTGTGTGGCATTTAATGAATTCTGCTTGCGGCTTGTGTAAAATTCATGGGAAATTACGAGTAAACTCGCACCACGCTTTTTTGAGAAAACACACTAAAGCGACATGTCCCTGGTTATAAGAAACATGCCGCTCGATTCTTGCTTCTGACAATATCAATTACTGCATGCCCTGCATAATAGCATTAATGATATTTTGCTGTGTTACCGTATTGTTAAACCGGTTGAACAGCGCGAATCCATGCTGGCCGTTGAACCCGTTGTCCCAATAAACTGGAACCATTTTATATTTTTTCGCCTTGGCAGTCACGGCTTTGGCATAAACCGCACGATAGGTACTGTTGCTGGAATCATAAGAAGATTTATCGATGGAACCGAACTCACCCATGACGACTGGAAAACCTTGAGTTACAAATTTATCGTACATAGATTTGAACTGAGATTCCAAGTAATCCTCTTGCCCCCATGTCGATCTTTTGGAAGGATTCGTCGCGGTAGCTCCCCATTGCGTAATGTTTCCGTTCTCTTCACCAGCAAAATCCCATGGCGAGTAATAGTGCGCCGAGATCATGATGCGCTTCTGAGAGCTTGGAATGGCGGACGATCTGAAATTATCACTTGGAACGACAAAACCATAATTGCCCACAGTGTAGTCTATGT
This sequence comes from Paenibacillus sp. RRE4, assembly GCF_031844205.1. NCBI lineage: Bacteria > Bacillati > Bacillota > Bacilli > Caryophanales > Paenibacillaceae > Paenibacillus > Paenibacillus sp. RRE4. The sequence goes on along the minus strand of NZ_JAUZUT010000001.1, from coordinate 1,627,141 downwards.
TTGTATTCCAGCCTGGAACAAGCAACCATCTTGCATTATTATTGCCGCCTGTTTTGCGAACGGTATCCACAAAGATCTGATTATACGCGTTCAAGTTACCATAATAAGACGTATTCGGATTGTTGTAATTACCGTCAAACACCTCATTCATCGATTCAAAAATAAGACGTTCGTTATAATTACTGAACTTGTTGGCAACTTGTTGCCACACCTTTTGATACTTCTCACGAATAACATTCTGATTGCCACTGTTCACATGTAACCACGAGCCCGGAATCGAGTGGAACCCGTCTCCATGCATATTGATGACTACGTATAAACCTTCGTTATACGCATAGTCCACCACTTGCTGTATACGATTAAGCCAAGATGCATTCACTGTATAATTGGGAGCGCTTCCAATATAGTTCAGATAAGAAACCGGAATACGAATCGTTTTAAAACCTGCCGCTTTTACCTTTTTGATCAGCTCAGGTGTGATTGTTGGATTGCCCCATGACGTTTCATTCGGTGTCCCGTTCACTGTGGCTTCCAGCTGATTCCCCAGATTCCAGCCTGCCCCCATCTCCGCCGTAATCTGCGCAGCGGTTAATGATCTCATGTCAGCGGCCGATGCTTTAGAGCCCCATCCCGCAAACGCCGCTGTGGCCATAAAAAGCAGTGCCAAACTGGCTATGCCAAATTTTTTAAACGTTTTCGTCATAACGGTACCTCCGCTTATTTTATTTTAGAACAAGCAGTGCAGTTACTCTAGTGATTCATCTAGATGGTTAAAAAATGGATTGATTGAAGAAATACGAAAATATATTCCTCCCTTCTCTATGAATAGAGTGGTGAGCGAAAAAACGGTTTGCACCAACATAATAACACAATTATGGTAAATAAAGTTCATTTCCTTGTCCTTTTTGACAGGTTTTTACACTTTTTAATCCTATTTGAAATGTTCGATCAGCCAAGCCATGAATTTCCCCTTCTCTTCAAACTGAGGATAATGCGCGGACTCATGAAATATAACCAGTTCTTTCTCGGGCGCTTTCAACTTTTGCAAGTAATCCTTGGCCGCATTAAGGGTCGTCATATAATCATATTGCCCCATTAGGAAATAAGTCGGAACTTGGATCTCGTCCGCAATCTCAGGCAATGGGTAATTCAATGATTCTCGCACAAGCCGATCTTGCAATTGGAGAACCCCGGTATAAAAACGAATGACATCCAATCCATTGTACTCCGGATTTATCAGAAATCCTTTAACATAGTCAGCGTTCTCGTTAATAAGTCTGGCTGAACCGCCATACTTTTGCACAAACGTTCGTGGAGTCAGTCCTTTCCCTTGCTGTACGGAATCACGCAATAACTCCAACTGTTTCACATCCGCTTTGTTTCCTGACGCTTTTGCCTGTTTTATCGTATAATCCAACGTTTCCATTTCACTCTGAATGGTGTCGGCCACCTGTCCAATTCCAATATAAGCTTTAAACTGTTCTGGAGCCTTCGCAACCCCCTTGATGCCGATATACGTCCCAAAAGAATGCCCGACCAGGATCACCTGCTCTTGATGAAGTTCCTCAGTAACATACTTTGTCAGAGCGACTAAATCATCTGCAAGTACGTCGGTTGTCAGCTTTGAATAATCCTCTGTAAAATGGAACGACTTTCCGCTACCGCGTTGATCATAATGAACAATTGTAAAATGCCGTTCGAGCTCACGCTGATATTTTCTTACATAAGGAATTTCTGAGTACCCAGGTCCACCATGAACAAATAACAATACCGGATTGGTCCGATCCGCTCCCCTGATCATCACTTCATGCCCTTCACCGTTGATGTCAATCTGCTCTATACGGCTTATACTGTTCTCCCCTTCGATACTCGGTGTCCATGTAGGAAAAATGAGGAAAACTACGAACATTCCTACGATGGTAAAGATCGTATATTTACAGACTTTAGCTATCTTTTTTCTCATTCGTTCTCCTTTAATTTTAACGGATAAATCCAATGAACAGCCTCATTCTGTAACTCATCCTGAAATATGTAATTGTGATCCGCACCGACGTTATGAATGGTTCCTAACAAACCAACCGTTGTCATCCGTTAAGCTCTTTTACCATATGAATATCTTTGGGCTCTTTGGTGTACAATTCTTCGTCCACCTCTCCCGTCATTTCACTGCCCTGGCTTTGATAAAAGGAAACCGCTGATCTCGTTTCGGTTGACGAGATGTACAAGGATTGCGCTCCACGCATTCTTGCCTCTTCACTTAAAAAAGCAAGAATTCGTGTCCCAATTCCCTGTCGTCTGTACGCTCTAGAGACATACATGAGATCCAATTGCAACTGATTCTGCTCTTTCCCCCTAAATTGATGGGCAAGTACACCGAAGCCGACTAATCTTGTACCATCAAAAGCCCCATAAGCCATTCCCCCATGCTGCAATTCATAGATGTAACGATCCTGCATCTCTTCCAATTGCTCCTGACCCCAATTCGCGCACTCATGATCTTGCTTGTGCTCAACTAAGCCCTGTTCACTCACCTCATAGATCAGGTCAATATACTCAGAACGATCAATTTCATGTAACTGCTTTACATGATCCAAGTTCAAGATTTGGTATGTAATCATGCTTTTCGTCGTCTCCTTTTTAAATCCTCTAAGCCCCAAGGTTCAGGTACTGCTTCTGCTCAGGTAACCATTTCTCTATAATCAGAGCTCCAAAACGGTAATATACTCATCATGGCAGATCTCACCATTATCACGGAAACCAAAGCTTTCATACAACCTTTTAGCATGTACATTTTCTGCACTATATGATATCCAACAATATTGAGCAGGGCCTGCAGGACAGGTCCGAATCCACTCTAAAATCTTTTCCATCGCTTGGCGCCCGTATCCGCGATTTTGGAATTGCTCGTCAATCATCAGCCTCAGAATACAGTAGCTACCTTCTGCGATTGATGGCAGGTCGTACCCTGTAATTCCATAGGTGATCATTACAAAACCAACAGGTTTGTCATCCGCGTAGATTGCAAAAGGAAAAGGGTGACCTCCGTTCTGGGAAAGTACATAACAGGAAGCCACGCTCGACAGATTGGAGGCAACGAACCGACGCTGTTCCTCCCCGACCTCCAGATTAAATACGGCTCGCCGATTGTCGAGTGTGATGTTTTGCAATGTAATGGTACTCATATTAACCCCCTTATTTGTATCTCGATTAGCGAGATACTCATCCTTCGTTAATCCGAACATAATAAAGTCCACATGTTTCCCATGAATATAAACAACCTGACGACGAATTAACTCCTGCATACAACCCAATTTCTGTATCATTCGAGCCTATCCTTGTTGACTTGGTGAATCACCTTATTTTCAATCTGTAAATAATCTCATCATCCGAATTGGTCAGATTCTCGCTTGCAAATGACATGCTTGTATATAAGTGTTGGGCAATATGATTGCCTCGTTCAACGGTCAGAGAGATGATCTGACATAACGGATGTTTATAAGTGATAAAATTGATGATGGCTCTTAATGCTCGTTTTCCCATACCTCGCCCTTGAAACGTTTTGTCAATCTGGAAACCGCCAATCCAGTAATTATCTGTACTTTCAGGCGTATAACTTATATAAAAGAATCCAATGATTTTGCCTTCGATTTGCAAAACGTAAGGATCAAATGCTTCATCCCATGGTTTAATATAGGCATAAGCAAGTCCTTCTGTAATACTTGGAACCAGGTGTTTTTGGTTTTCATGTAGCGAAATTTCTAGAGCCTGTTCCCAATTATCTCGTGTAACGGGATGAATCTGAATGATGTGTGTCCTCATGTAAATCTCCTTATTCAATCTTTAAAACTTTGTTGTTGCAGATTTATAAGTAGAATTGATCTTTTCTACAGCCTGCTTCTCATTCGTAATGACAACTACATCCTTGCCATGTTTACTCGTCATCTCTATGACATCCTGAACGTCATATTGATGGTTCCATTTCACCATCATCTTGCACAAATTCCTAAAAGACTGTTTATAATTACATTCCTGCACCCCTATTCGAGACAGCAGAAACCTTTTAATGATCCGATAATCTCGAACCAATACATGGGGGTGCAACACAAAAATCAAATCTGCTTCAAGAATAGATGATGAAGTCCATGGTTTCAGCTGTGCTCCTTCAATGATCCAGGCATCTGAGCCAACAATAGCTTGCAGAGAACTGTCCCTAACCTCATCAGGATATCTCCTATTTTCTGCGCTTCGATCCCAAATCAGATTATCTATTTCATAGAAAGCAATGTTATATTTTCGAGACAGTTCTCTAGCTAAAGTCGATTTTCCGCTTCCGCAAGCGCCAATAATGCGAATTTTCAAATTCCACTACACCTCGATTGAAAATACCGCAACTTGTTTCCCTACGATGTCGACATCCTTCTCATGGGTCATGCCATTCTTTTCCGCTACTCGCATCGAGCCTGAGTTTCCATATTGGATCAATGAAATCAAACGCTTCTCTCCTCGTTGCAAACCGTACTCCTTCCAGGCTTTGGCTTGCTCATACCCGTAGCCTTGTCTCCAATAGGGCTCTCGCACCCAATAACCGACTTCAAGCTCATCTTTGCCATCAATGACTTGCGGGATCAATCCAGACGTTCCAACAAACTGTTGATCTTCTTTATTAAAGGCAAGTAAAAGTCCTTTACCTGCCTTGTTCCATTGAATAAACTTCTCTAGTGTCTGCATCGTCTCTTCTTTCGTCCATGGATTTCCGTGGCGAATATATTTCATCACGTTTGGTTCACTTGTCATGGTATATAAATGTTCAAAATCATTCTTAGTGTATTCACGAAATATAAGCCGCTCTGTTTCCATAATGCACACCACTCCTCGCTTTAAGATCTTAATTTGGTCTTCTTATAGTTTAAAACGGCAACCTTCAAACGTTAGATCATTTTGGATCAGTTTAACTGCTGATGCGATAGCCCCTTTTTGATGATCGGACAAGCTACCTTCATCCTCATTCCAATCTTTCAACCACCAGAAGAATGAACTTATATTTCGGTACTCCATGAATAAAGGAATCCGAGCGATCCATTCCTGACTTATTGGCTGTTGTTGCACATACCCTTCCAGAAAAGCGGTCAGAAACGTCTTCGCGAACTCATCCTTCGTTCCCCACTTCGGATCATGTGACCCCCACCAGACCGCATGTGTAGCCGCGATCCTAATATCCAGAGCATACCAGCCGCGTATCGCATCATCAAAGTCAAAGACATTAAGCTCACCCTGATCAATCAAAAAATTATAAGGATGGAAATCATAATGAATTAGGCCATAACCCTCGGCCTCTCTGGGCAAATCCATCAGTTGTTGCTCCAATGCTCGAAGCTTGCCTAGGAGCAAGGCATGGTCACCTGTATGCAGATATGTATTCTCCAGTTGCAGTGGAGCCCAGTCCGCTCTAGTGAACTTCGGATCATCGGGTTGATAGCTCTGTGTTAGATGGTGTAACGTGCCCATCACGCTTCCCCATCGAGTAAATAAATCTGTATCCCATACACTCCAGTCATTATCAAAAAAATATCCGGTCGCTCCTTCAAATACCGCAGCAACATAACATTTCTCTTGATCACGGCATACAGCAGTCAGCTTGCCTTCTACTGTAAGAATGGGTAATGATGCTCGAACTCCCTTGGATACCAGATAGCGAACCCAGTGAACTTCTGCCCGAATAGATGTTTCATATGCTTCCGGTTTCTCCGATAACCGAAGAAAATATGTTTTATCATGCCAATTGTATTTGTAAACCACATTCGTGGATTGACTTACTAAAACCAGTGACTCCGGAGCGAAGCCAAAGGATCGAGAAGCTTGTGAAAGTATTGCTTTAGACACCATCTTATCTCAGCTTCCTTTCCTAGCTATAAGTAAATTAGAATTCATCGTACTACAATTCCGCTAGTAATTTTCATGTTCGGAGCATATGTCATATACGAGTTTTCATTGAGCTTTCTAGCAAAACGCTCCTCTGCCTCATACTGATGTGTGGCTTCCTCGGAAGTTAATCCTCGTCCAATGAGGTGGGCAATGACTTCATCCCGGTTACCCGGGACGGCTCCTAACCCTTCTTCTTTTAACGCGTTATACAACGTATGTTTATCCGATGCATCCATCTGTTGATCTAGAAAGTTAACCCGATCGCTTACTCGGCATTCCACGCCTCTAACACCAAGCTGACTGAGCAGTGTCGGAATCTTCATGCCTATATTCCCATCTTTGCCACTTTCTCCGGCAGCCTGCTCATACAACTTCTGAAGTACGCCCAGGTGCATAATGCTGGACTGCTCCATGCCATCTAATGTATAACTTGCCATGTTGGCAATCCAGTGTGGCTCGAAACAAATCACTCGGCCTCCATCCACCACACTGCCAATCATCTTTTCTAATATCACGCGTGGTTCTGTCATATGTAACAAAAAAGCATGACTTATCGCGATGTCATAAGCTCGTTCGACCTGCACCGTTTCAATGTCACCTTCTATAAATTCAGCCTGATAAGTTGTGTGTGCGTAGAGTTCTTTCGCATGTTTAATCAGTCCTGATCCTTGATCTACTCCCGTGTACCGTGAGCCAACAGGCAGGAGCGGGAGTAACTTCAGTCCCATGTAACCAAAACCACATCCATAATCAATCATATGTACGGCTTGCTTAATCTTCCAAACGCGTTCAACCAGAAATTCGAGATAATCATCGTTATAATAAAGCCAGCGTGTATTTCTTAGATACTCTATTTGGTTATCCCAATAATAATCCGGCAATAGTTTACACCCCTTTCTTGTAAACGCATTCATACTTCTAAAGGACTTCCTCTAACTTCATTTGCAATTCAGCACATCCAATTCTACTCCTAAAATATGTCATAGTCTATCCAACTTCAGGATGATCTGTTCCTGAAATTCCATCAATCATCACCAGACGGACAGTTTTGTTCTTACGTCATTATCATCCGTAATATAATCCAGCGCTTCGTATCCTATTCTCTTGATATGCTCAAGCATTTCTTCCCGTATTTCAGCATCTTTAATGTATACCGCAACGTAACTGCTATCTATGACAAGCAATGCGAGTCGACATTCACTCTCTGCATAGTCTTCGTAAGTCTCTATGTCTATAATGGTTGCACCTCTCGGATAGGCCTTAAGATTGGCGAAGATCAAATAATAGTTGTTCTCATCAATCATTTTCTGCAACTCTTCGCCTGCCATGCCAATAACCCGGTCTGGAAAAAGACTGTCTCCCAAGTTATTCTCAACCACTAGATAGGATTCTTCCCCGCCAACAAACCAGTCATAATCCGCGATCTTGATCGGTTTCAGGATTTCTCCCAAAAAGCTGCCATATTCATTTGGAATTTGAAATTGTATGCCTCTTTTCATATTTTCTCCTCGTCGTTTTAGCCTTTCACTTTCTTCAAAATGATATCGATCACTTCATCCGTTTCCAGATGGTCCGTCGCAATTCGGGTTTCGAATGCAGCTTCCTTGAACGCTTCAACACACTTCGGTGCTTGTTGATATTGCCAGCCGCCGTATTCATCTCCACGTTTTGCAAGGCGCTTGTATATCGTCTCTATCTCAGCCGTCAAACAAAAATGATGCAGGTCCGGGTCAATCTCCTTTAACCCATTATAGATGTAATCAAAGTTAACTTTTTTATAGAGCGTCATGGGAACAATCAGATGTTTATTGTATTTTTGCTTCACTTCTCTGGCTGCGTTCACCGTCAACACTTTCCAGAGTTCGATATCTTGAAAATCATCCGTACGCTCCTGTTCTTCCCGATGTTCCTCAGGCAGAAGCTTTCGGATCATATATCCAATCTCTTCTGGATCATAGATCATGCTATTTTCAATTTTTGACTGTAAAGCTTTTGCTGCTGTAGTCTTACCAGAACCAAATGCACCATTAATCATAACGATCATACAATCACTCCTTCACATGAAATCATACCGGCTAAATACTATAAGTCATCTTTAATAAAAATGCAAAAATGCAAAATCCCGTCGGGATTGTCCAACAGGATTTTTTATAAACTCTGGCCGCTCAAAATTTTCGATTAAGCATCTCACGCTTCGCACTTTCTTGTGTGAAAATATCCTCTCGGGGCACCATACGTTTCGGAAGTGTACGCCCTGCCATAATTTCTTTGGCCGCCTGCATGAGCTGAGGGCCAAGTAACGGATTACATTCCACCACGGCGTTAATCTGTCCGTCCGCCAAAATCTGCAGCGCTTTCCGTGAGCCGTCTACCGACACAATGATGATGTCCTCTCCAGCTTTCAAGCCAGCATCCTGAATTGCCTGAATAGCACCAAAAGCCATCTCGTCATTATGTGCAAAAAGGACTTGTGGTCGTTCCTCTTCCCGAATTTGAAGAAACTCTTCCATCACTTGCCTGCCTTTGTCTTCTGTAAAATCAGCAGGGGCACTTTGCGAGAACACAATATTCTCCTTATCCCCTAAAACACTTCGGAAGCCCTCACCCCGCTGAATAGACGGCGTTGATCCGCTTGTACCCTGCAATTCAGCAATTCGAATCGTTCCTGGTATATTTCTCAGCCGGTCCTGAATATACTTTCCGGCTTTCACACCTTCTTCATAGAAATCTGAACCTATTGTCGTTACAAACAGAGAAGTATCCTTCGCGTCAACGGATCGATCTACGATAATGACAGGAATTCCGGCTTGCTTCGCTTCCTGCAGAATATCATCCCAGCCCGATTCCACCACCGGTGCAATCGCGATCACATCTACTTTTTGCCTGATAAACGAACGAACAGCCTCAAATTGTTTCGTCTGAGACTGCTCTGCATTTTTTATAATAAGGGTAATCCCAGATTCCTTGGCGGCATCCTGAATGGAGGTGGAATTGGCGATACGCCAGGCACTCTCCGTACCCAGTTGCGAAAAGCCCAATATAATCGGTTCTTTAGAAGGCAAGTTATATTCCGCTGATTGCATCCATTCCTCTAACGAGGGCAGGGATTCAACGTTTGACGGGACAGGAGAGGGCTTGGACTCGGATTCAGCCATGGTGCATCCAGAGAGACACAACAGAAGTAGCAGACTCAACCAGTTCACAACTTTTCTCACCAGATCCTTCCCCCTCGAACATCATTTATAACCGCCAATTCCCTCACAGCAATCTGATTTTACGGGTTTATCGTCAATGTGTGATGTGTAGTTAAGTTGCCTTATGTTAAAACAGGTTAATGCAATGATTTGGCGGATACTCGCCGTTCACTGAGAAGTCGTTGGAATAAAATAAAGACAAACAGCATCAGACCGATCACAATCTTCGTCCACCAGGAACTGAGCGTGCCTTCGAAACTAATTATAGTTTGGATAACCCCCTGGATCAATACACCAAGGAACGTGCCGGCTACGTAACCAACGCCACCCGTCAACAATGTTCCCCCGATAACAACCGCTGCAATCGTATCCAGTTCCATACCCATCGCGTGTAAACCATAACCGGATAACATATAGAATGTAAATACAACGCCTGCCAGCGCAGAGCAAAAACCACTGAAGGTATACACCAAAATTTTGGTGCGGGCTACAGGAAGACCCATCAGCATGGCCGATTGCTCACTTCCGCCAATGGCGTAAACATTACGTCCAAAACGGGTGTAGTGGGCAAGGAAGATGGCAAGCAATAAGATGATCAGAGCTATGATTACATTAATGGAAACGAAGCTGCCTCCAGGTAGCGGAATCTTGGCTTGAGCAACGTCCGTATAGAACGAGTTGGTAATTGTAATGGTGTCGGTACTGATGACATAACAGAGTCCCCTTGCAAGAAACATCCCAGCGAGTGTCACAATGAAGGGCTGAATTTTAAAATAATGAATGATGGCTCCCATCAATGTGCCAAACACCGCGCCCATAATAAGCACCAAGGGAATGACAACCGTGGGCGACCAGCCTTGTTTTTCAACCAAACTCGCACTAATAATGGTTGTCAGCGCAATGACCGAACCAACGGACAGATCAATGCCCCCGGATACGATTACAAAGGTCATGCCAATCGCCGTCACAATGAGAAAAGCATTATCAATCAGCAGATTAAACAGAACTTGTGTGGAAAAGAAACCCGTGTAACGGAACGAGCCAATGGCAATCATGACAGCCAGCAAGCCAAAGGTAACCAGAACCGGGAGCAACTTTCGATTAAGATACATGGCGATTCACCCCTTGTTCAGCAGGAAACTTCCGCTTTTTCAGGCGCTCTGCCATAGTCTTGCGGAAAGCATCGGATTGGATTAGACATACGGCGAGCACAACGAAGGCTTTGACAACGAGTGTAACCTCTGGCGGTACACCAATCATGTAGATGGTTGTCGTTAAGGTCTGGATAATCAGCGCACCGACCACCGTACCCATCAGATAGAAACGTCCACCATTCAGCGAAGTTCCACCGATCACGACGGCCAGAATGGCGTCCAGCTCATACCAAAGTCCGGCGTTATTACCGTCCGCACTGGATACATTGGAGCTAAGAATCAATCCTGCAATCCCCGCGCAGAGACCACAGAACACATAAACGGCAAGGATGACGGTTTTGGAACGAATGCCGGCAAGTTGGCTGGCCCGCGCGTTATTGCCAACGGACTCTATAAACAACCCGAGTGCTGTTTTTCTGGTGAGAAGAACGGCAACGAGAAGTACCGTCAATACGATGAAAATCGAAAAAGGCAACGCTGCGAGTGAACCCGCGCCAATGTACTGATATTGTGCATTGGAGACCGTTATAATCTGTCCGTCAGTGATTAATTGGGCAACACCTCGGCCAGCCACCATAAGAATGAGCGTTGCGATAATCGGTTGGATTCGAGCTACGGATACCAGTGCTCCGTTCCACACGCCAAGGACCAGAGAAAGACCGATGGATAACGCAAGTGCACTCAAAACAAGCCAGAGGGAGCTTTGATCCGTTCCTTTACTGATCGACATACAAGCCATCGCCCCCGAGATCGCTACGATCGAACCTACGGACAGATCAATACCGCCGGTTGCAATGACTAGGGTCATACCAATGGATACCAGAATTAGCGGTGCGCCAAAATTGAGAATATCGATCAGACTGCCATATAGATTGCCTTCACGTATCACAAGCGAGAAAAAATCGGGCGAATAAAGCAAGTTAAATAATAAAAGTACACCCAGCATACATAACGGCCAAAACAAATGATGTTTTCGCATCCTGCTCATCATGACGTCAACCTCCTGCCATCGCTTTCATAATTTGCTGCTGATTGATCTCTTCACCACTGAGCTCTTTTACTTTTTTCCGGTCTCGCAGCACGGCTACCCGGTCGCTAACCCGAATCACTTCTTCCAGCTCCGAGGAAATAAACAGAACCCCCATGCCTTGCTTCGACAACGACAGCACCAGCTTCTGAATCTCTGCCTTCGCCCCAATATCTATGCCGCGTGTAGGCTCATCGAGGATCAGCAGATCGGGATTCATCAATAACCAGCGCGCAAGCAAAACTTTCTGCTGATTGCCACCACTCAGGTTTTTGATCAGCTGCTCCGGATTTTTAGGATGAATCTGTAACAGATTGATATATCTCTCCGCAAGCTCATCCTGTTTTTTTCGAGAAATAGGCTTTGACCAGCCCCGTGTCGCCTGATAGGCAAGAACAATGTTCTCCCTGATCGTCAGATCGTCGATGATCCCTTCGGTTTTGCGATTCTCCGAGCAAAAGGCAATATGTTGGTCAATCGCATGCCGCGGTGACTTTACCGAGTTACCTGTATCTGCAACCGTCAACTTGCCTTCGTCCGCACGATCTGCGCCAAAGATCAGACGCGCAATCTCTGTACGCCCCGATCCAAGCAATCCGGCCAAACCCACAACTTCTCCCTTGCGAATCGTTAAGTCAAATGGGTCAATGGCCCCTTTTCGTCCCAATCCCGTTGCGGTAATCATAACCTCCCTTGCATCTGCCTCCACTTCTGTCTCTGATTTCCTTTCGCCCGTTTGCCTTGGAAGTTCCTCCAGTATTTCGAGCTCTTTGCCAATCATCTTGAGCACGAGTTCCATACGAGGAAGCGTGGCGGCAATATACTCCCCTTCGAGTTCACCATTGCGTAGCACGGTCAGGCGATCTGACATTTCGTACACTTGGTCGAGAAAATGAGTGACGAACAGAATCGCCAGTCTTTCACTCTTCAGCTTGCGCATAATCTGGAAGAGCTGCTGCACTTCATTTTTATCCAGACTGGAAGTCGGTTCATCTAAAATAAGGACTTTGGCCGATATGCTAAGTGCTCTTGCAATGGCGATGAGTTGCTGTACCGCTACCGAATAGGTCTGCAGAGGCGCTTTTACGTCGATGACCAGATTTAATCGTTCACGTAACAGCTTCTCCGCATCCTGGTTCATCTGTTTCCAGTTAATTCGGCCAAACTTTATCGGCTCCCGCCCGATATAAATGTTCTCTGCTACCGTCAGATTCGGACAAAGATTCACTTCCTGATATACCGTGCTGATCCCCGCTTTTTGAGCCTCCAGCGGCCCTGATATGGCAAGTGTTCGATTGTCCATCGTTACCGTACCTTCGTCGATCGAGTAAACCCCTGTCAGTACTTTGATCAATGTTGATTTTCCCGCGCCATTCTCACCCATTAGTGCATGAATTTCACCGGGAAACAGGCGAAAGCTGACGTTAGAGAGTGCTTTAACGCCTGGAAAACGTTTGGTAATGCCCGTCATTTGCAGGATGGGGGTGTGATGATCCTCCATATCCATCGCTCCTTTATTGTAGAAGCCGTTCGCATGCGATCGGCCCCCTCCGATTGGATAGAAAAAAGTCATTTAGCGACAGTGAGGTCGAAAAATGACTTTTCGGTGTTAACCGCAGCTGCTTTTAATATTGCCGTGATGGCAGTGCTTCTTTGGCTTGCTCCGATGTAAAGGTCGTTTCTTCCGTGACGATGCGCGGCTCAATCTCTTTGCCGTCCACCACAGCCTGAACCGCCTCCATCAACTGAGGTCCGAGCAGCGGGTTACATTCCACGATAAAATTGATCTTGCCATCCGCTGCTGCCTGCATACCATCTTTCACCGCATCAACGGAGATAATGGTGATATCTACACCTGGTTTTAAACCGGCAGCTTCAATCGCCTGAATGGCGCCAAGTGCCATGTCGTCATTGTGTGCATAGAGAACATCGATTTTTTTATGGGCCTTGAGGAATGCCTGCATAACCTCTTTCCCTTTGGCACGAGTAAAGTCACCGGATTGGGACGCGATCACTTTCAGTTTGGCATTGGAACCAATGACTTCCATAAAGCCTTCCTGACGATCATTCGCTGGAGCAGAACCTGTTGTACCTTGCAGTTCAACAATATTGATCTCCTCTTGTGCATCTTTATACTTATCGCTCAGCCACTGGCCTGCTTTACGTCCTTCTTCTACAAAGTCGGAACCGATAAATGTCTTGTACAAGGATTTATCCGGTGAATCCACGGCACGGTCCGTCAGAATGACCGGAATGCCTGCATCCTTCGCTTCTTTTAAGACCGTATCCCAACCGGACTCAACTACCGGGGAAAAAGCAATCACAGTCACCTTCTGCTGAATAAAAGACCGCAAGGCTTTGATCTGATTTTCCTGTTTCTGCTGCGCGTCCGAGAATTTCAGATCATACCCGGCTTCCTTGGCAGAGTCCTGAATGGATTTGGTGTTGGCTGAACGCCAGCCGCTCTCCGCACCCACTTGAGAAAAACCAAGTGTTATCGTCTTGGAAGTCGCAGGTGCACTTCCGCTATCTCCTCCAGAACTCGCTTGATTTGTACCGGATGTCCCATTACTGCTGTTACACGCTGTGCTTACAAGCATAACCATCGCCAGTGTGATGACGAGTCCCCACTTTTTTTTGCTTCGCATCATGTGATCCTCCCTTTTTCAGTTCACCTTGTGTGGTGTGATCACATTATAAAACGCTTACAACATGCACTTACATGGAATGTGATGCGAATTTTATGTAATAATTTAGTAATTGTGGAGGAGATGTTATAGAAACGTGTAATTTTTTTAGTGAATGGTGTACTATTTTGCGATACGCTTTCATTGGCTAAATTCATGTTATAATAATGCTACGTTTGGATCATGATCCCTTCAGATGGAGTGGAATACGTTGAAACTTGTTAGGTGGATAGCTTCGAGTCTCAGACTTAAATTACTCAGCATGTTCATCATCCTCAGTTCTGTACCGCTGATTATCGTTGGATTAATTTCGTACCACAAGTCATATACCGTTGTATCGAATCACAACAAAGCCTCCACCCAACTGGCTGCCGACCAGCTTGCCAGAAACATTGACATCATGTTTGAAGATACGGAACGGCTGCTAGAACTGGGCAAGAATCCACAAGTTCTACAGTATTTGTACGCGCAGTCCGAGTCGTATGGCGAAGCCAAGTCTATTTTACAGACCTACAATCTCTACCGCGAAACCTACAAATACGATAAGGTACTCAACATCTCATTTGTTAACTTCTATGGCAAAGGCATCAGTGAACGAAAAGGAGTGTTCAAGCTGGATCGTAACCCGCTTCGCAATCCCTATTTTCAGTATCTGGTACAGTACCCAAACGCTATTTTGCGAATTCCTCATGCTGCACCTTATGCGGAATATAACCGTTTGGATGGATTCGTATACCCAAAACAGAATGCGCTTTCAATTATGACGACCGTCAAAGAACGCATTACACACGAAGTGATCGGCTTTATTGTGATTGATATGAATGATTCATTCATTGATGATTTTTTGACTACGACGAAAATTAAGGATTCCGGCTTCTTTTATATTAACGATCAATACGGGAAAACACTTTTCACACCGCCTGCAAGCGAGGCATCCCTCGCCATCATCAACCAGATCAACTCCGTGCCTCTGCACGCAGAGCAAGACAGCTTTAACTTGTCCGCAGGCTCGAAACCGCAGTTTGTTGTATATAGTACATCCAAACAGACGGGATGGAAAATCATCGGAGCTGCGCCTTTTCAAGAAATTATTACGGAGGCCAATGGCATTCGCCAGTTAATTATCATCAGTGTTTTATTAAGCGCATTCTTTGCGATTTCTTTATATTTTTTCCTGAATAACAGACTCATTCATCCCATACAGATTCTCATGAACAAGATGCGCAAAGCGGCCAGCGGATATCTGGAGGTCAAAGTCACCCCTACCGGTTCGGACGAAATCGCGGATTTAGGGCAAAGTTTCAACATTATGCTGGAACAAATTAAAACACTTATTGACCAAAGCATCAAAGAAAATGAACAAGTCAAAATAGCCGAATTGCGAACGTTGCAAGCGCAGATTAACCCTCATTTTCTATACAACACGCTGGAGTCTATCATCTGGATGGCCGAAGCCGAAAAAAAGGAAAGTGTGATCAAGCTGGTTCAGGCGCTCTCCAAGTTCTTTCGGTTGGGTCTGAACAAAGGCTTTGATTGGGTATCGATCCAGACGGAGCTTGAACATGCACGCAATTATCTGGTAATTCAGCAGATGAGGTATCACGATATTTTGACATACGAAATCAAGGTTGAGCAGGAGCTTCAGGAGTATCCCATTCTGAAAATGACTCTACAGCCTTTGATTGAAAACGCCATCTATCATGGCATTAAAAACAAACGTGGTCAAGGGCTCATCTCGATTCAGGGTTACTCGGACGATACAAGTATTGTGCTCACCGTGCAGGACAACGGCATTGGTATGACCACTGAACAACTAACCCAGTTGAGAGAAAAATTAGATCAACCGGCAGGCTCCCGTTCTCCTCAAGAAAATGAGCAAGACGGCGGGTTTGGTCTGCTGAATGTGCATGATCGTATTCGTCTCTATTTCGGCCCGTCTTATGGCATTGAGATGGAAAGCACGTATATGGAAGGAAGTACATTTCAGATTCGCATCCCCAAAAGCAAGGAGGTTCAGCATTGAAAAAGGTAATGATTGTCGATGATGAGATCGGGATTCGGGAGAACATACGTAACAGCGTACAATGGGAGAAGGAAGGTTTTCACTACTGCGGAGATGCACCGGACGGGGAGCTAGCTTTACCCTTAATCGAAGAATGGGCACCTGATATTCTCATTACCGACATTAAAATGCCGTTTATGAACGGTTTAGAGCTGGCCTCTATCATCCGTGCACAAAAACCCCAGATCAAGATCATTATTATGAGCGGACATGATGAGTTCAGTTATGCCCAGGAGGCGATCCGGCTTGGCGTTACCGAATATTGTCTTAAACCCGTTAGCGCAACAGAACTTCTTCAGATATTGCATGAAGTCAGCCAGAAGATGGATGATGAAGAACAACGACTGACTAGCCTTACAATGACCAAAGAAAAATTGCTCGCCGATCTGTGCGGGGGGCTCATCGGCACTTCGGATGCCATCGATTCTGCCAAAAAGCTCTCACTGTCTCTTTCGGCCAAATTCTACACCATCGTCATTATGGATATCAGACCCCATGATGATTCTCAAAATTCGGAGTTATTATTAAATAAAACACTTCGGATTCTGGAGGAATGCTGTAGCGTTGATGTAGAGCTCCTCTCTTACATTCGGAGTCGAACGGAACGGGTGCTGTTGCTTAAATCCAGCTCCGAAGACCGTATTATGGCTTATCTGGAACAGCTTCGAGGACAGATCCGTCTGGATCTGGAGCAACAGCTCCACTGCAGTGTCGTTATTGGCATTGGAAGTCATCAGGAACGCCTGCAAGGCATTCATGTTTCCTATCTGGAAGCAGATGAAGACAAATATATCACGCGTTTGACCCAACAAAACAAAGCCTCGTTACGGGAGATTCACCTGGATGAGAAAATGAATATTTTGTTAGATCGCAGCCGGTTTCTTGAATTTCTCAAGATTGGTGACCCCCATCTGCGTGACAGCTTTGTGCAGGAATTCGCAGCTCCATTACAGTCGATGGACTGGAATTCTTCATCGTATGGCGTTTATTTGTTAAACGATCTTACTCTGGAATCCTTCCGTATCGCGAATCAAATCTTTCGTATGGGCGCCGACCCGGACGAGAACATTCGGAGCTTGCAGCAGATGATCCGGGGAATTACAAGCTGGGAAGCCTGTACCCAATACTTGTGTGATCTGCTCGATCAATTATGGCAGCGGAGAGCAGCCTCTTCGGGCAAATACAGTGATGTCATTGATCAGGTCAAAGCGTATGTGTCTGGGCAATACAATAACGAGCAGGTTTCCTTGAAGAGTATCTCAGCACATGTACGTATTAGCCCAAGTCATCTCAGTAAAATTTTCAGCCAGGAAACCGGTCAGACCATAACGGAATACTTAACCCAAGTGAGAATCGGCAAAGCCAAAGAACTGCTGAAAACAACGAGCAACAAGACATTTGAGATTGCGTTCAAGGTCGGATATAACGATCCACACTATTTTTCAAATATATTCAAGAAAACAACCGGATGTACGCCCAAGGAATATCGCACACGGGGGGCCGTGGTACCCGATGAATCGTCTGTGGACATGAGAAAAGAGCCCATGTATGAGTAAGCTCCAAAGGGCTCGCTGGCTCTTGCTGTTGATCTTGCTTGCATCACTGGTAACCTCTTGCACAAGAGCCCCTTCGAGTCCAACGATACATTCGGAATCAGGCGCTTTACATCCCAAAAGTCAGGAAATAAGCCAGTATGTTGCTACAGCTGTGGAACCATCCGCGTCCAAAAATAAAACCTTCGGAATCATCTATCCGATGACCTATCCGACATATGAGATGATCACGATGGATGCTGCGCAATCTGCTGAAAAACATCATGTGACGCTTACCGTCAACGCGCCAGACGAAGCAAGTACCGAACAGCAAATACGCATTCTGGAAAACATGATCAAACAACATGTTGACGGGATCGCCATCGCTCCTATTGATATTGCCGCGCTTACACCGGTCATTCTTAAAGCTGCGGCAGCAGGTATTCCGGTGATTACATTTGAATCCGATGCCCCTTCCAGCGAACGGGTGGCGTATGTCGGAGCAGACAATTATCAAACCGGGCGACAGTTTGCTCAGACCACAGCCAGGCTACTGAATAATGAAGGCATGATTCTAGTCGAAAGTGGTATGGAAGAGATGGTTGGTCTACAGCAACGTCTGGACGGATTCATTGATTATATTCGTAATGACACTGACATCGAAATTTTGGAAGTCAGATACAATCAAGGCAATGAAGATCGAGCGGTCAACGATATTGAATCCATGATTGATGCACACCCCCATTTTAATGCAGTGGTGGGGCTGGATTTTGTATCCGTTTCAGCCTCTGCACTCGTTTGGAAAGCCAAGGGCTTGAACCGGCATCTTATTGCTTTTGGTGGCAATTCAATTAGTGAGGAAGGACTGTTAAATGGGCAGATATCAGCCGTGATTTCGCAAAACGAACAGGTATGGGGAACAAAAATGATTGAGACGTTGCTGCGTGCAAGTGAAGGACTTCCTGTTGAGAATTTTATTAACACTGGGATAAAGGAAATCAACCAAACTGAGGTTACATCTGAATAGTAACGAATCAAAATCACCCTATAGAAATACCCTTTCAGAGGGCTTAGCTATAGGGTGATTTTGAATTGAATCATGTGAGAAGTATTATTTTTTAGCAGGCATATCAGCTACGACTGAAGACCGCAAGCCCTCAATGAGGATAAATAACGTCAAGGCTTGTCCATACCCCATCGGACTGATCGGTATATCTTTATAAAACTGTGCATCATTCCCCACAGGCGTTCCATAAGATACCTGCTGCACAACTCCGTCTTCATTAATATGTCGCAGCACGGCTTCAAGTGCCTTCATGCCGATACCCCGATAGGACTCGTCCAGGTAGCCGTATCGGATTCCCTTGAGAATTCCGTATCCAAACGCTGCCGTTGCGGACGTTTCTTTATAGGAGTCTGGATCATCCAGTACCGTGTGCCACATGCCATCCTCATGCTGCAGCTTGCTAAGTGCTCTGACTTGTGCAGTCGCTGTATCTAACAGATAAGACTTCAGCCCATCTTCAATGGGGATGATATTTAGAAAATCCATCACTCCGGCCGTATACCACGCATTGCCTCTCCCCCAATGAACAGCACCATAGTTATGGTTTTCATTGAAATCCCAGCCGTGATAGAACAATCCGGTTTGTTTATTGTACAGATATTTAATATGCACAAGGAACTGTCGCTTGGCTTCTTCCACATAGGCTGGTTTCTCAAAGTGCACTCCTGCTTTGGCCAAAAACAACACCGTCATAAACAGTGTATCAATCAGAATTTGTCCGTCATTCGCATCTCCCGTGATCATATGCTGGAACGCGCCATCTCCGGTTCGCAGCAGTTCCTCCATAATCCAGTTGCTCCATTCTTTACAGACACGTTCATACTTCTCGTTCCCGGTCAATTCACATATTGAAATCAACGTAAGCAACGGTGCACAGGTATTCACATTTTTCTCTGGTAGTCCTTCGTTGAGCCTAGCATCGTACCATGATTCAAGAAAACGAAGCACCTCTGCGTCCTTTGTTGCTTCATAGAGCTGAAGGAGACCGTAAAGTCCGACCCCTTGCGGCCATTCCCATAGATGAATGTCGATCAGCCCAATCGGAAACTGCTCGTTGATGCTTGTATTTTTCATCGATTTCATTGCATCAGATACCTTGCTTATGTTCTCCATAAGCATATCTTGATTCAGCATGATTGTTTCACTCCCCAGATTTTATTCCACACGATTCAACGTTTGATGTTATCTAGATGCAACTGTCCCATAACACCATGACCTGCATGTACGATTTCCTCTCCTTGGACAAATAAAGGTTTGTTCATTCCCCACTGAACGGAACCGTATATCGGATCGGTCAGGCTAAGCGTCAGAGAAGTACTGTCGAATTGCGGGCTGGAAGAACGAACTTGGTCTATAAAATGGCTAAATGATCCGAATTGCGATTCATTGCCTGCTCTGATAATCCAGGCATTACGCAATCCGGGGGAAACAAGCTCACGCTCTCTTGTCACTCCGTTCCTCTCCATGCTCGTTCCATTCGCTGCATATAGAGCCACATACCCTTTATTCAGACAGCCAAAATACCAATTCTCATGTTTCTCCCATGTTGTGAAAAATGACGTAGGAAAATAAGCATGTGTCCAATCCGAAGTATGCGTTGCCGGAATATCAAACATCATCAAAGCGATCGCTTCATGCTGAACAACGTCAGGCAAAATACCATTTCCAGCCCAGAAACAAGGTCTACCATCCCCATGTTTGTATATCTCTGCGGGATGATTCACCCATACCTGCGCCTCTGGCGACAGGGACAGATGGTTGACATGCTCCTGATAACCTGGCTTGCCTGGTCTAAAGTTTATAATGGAGGACAGTGCGTATGCTGCTGTTCGATAGTGATAGAGTTTGGCATACCCGCCCTTGCCCTGCTGATTAGTAAACGTTAGCTGTTCATTTTCCTCAAGCAAGAGATGTTTCTGATACTCCGCAGGAGGCATGTAATCGGATAAACTCAAGCCCACATTGCTGATTGAATAATTGTTCACATGACCGACACCATAACCGATCCAGCACATAGACGTTGTTCCCGCGGCATAACTCCCCAGCAATTCTTTCTCGTAGCTACGGCCAAACGTGGTTGACATCACCCCTTGATGCATCTGAATCGTAATATAATAAAATAACAAATCCATTGCTTTTTTCGCTTGCTCTCTAAGCTGTTCATTCTGAGCAAACTCATAGATATGCAGGAGTCCAACGGCATCAATGGGAATGTACGCACTGGAATTCCATTCTGCCAATCCTTCTTCCATAAAGCGTTCAAACCATAAAGCAAGTCTCTTCTCTGCCTTCTGACGATGAACTTCGCCGTTTTCCCCACTGTTGCTGAACATTTCGTCCCCGAACAGTTGTCCGGCTAACAGCTCGTTTGTATGGAACAACAAGGCATGATTCTCACTGAAAAACCACATCACATCATCGCCTGGTTCATCAATCCAGTAACGATAGTTCAGAATACTTGCTTTGACCCGATCCCAGAACGCTTCACTGAACAAACCGCTATTTCGTTCATCTCTCCACAGCCGGAAAAGTCCAACTAGATAAAAATCACTGCAATCCTTCCGTTGCTCGATGCCTTCTATGCCTTCCAGCAGCATGTTCTCCGCCTCTTGCACATCACCATTGGTTTTGAGCGTGGCGATCGCTGTGTGAATGTTAGAGCTTCCCTTCCCTGCGATACATTGCAAAGCCAAAGATTTCCGTGCTTCCATATCCTTCGCTTGCTGAGCAGCCTCATCGTAACGGGTATCGTAGGATTGGCAGCCAAACTTCTTCGTCAGAACTACGTTTGAAACCGAAAGGGTCAGCGTGAAATAGACGTAATGATGTCCAATTTCATTGGTATGTCCCAGAACCAGCTCCGCTTCCTTCTCGGCGATCTGTATCGTCTTATTCTCGGTGCCATCAAAGAAATTGCCATACTGGATATGCATTTCTCTGACGATGTCTGGCAAGGGAAGCGGAAGCTTAAGTCTAATCTGTTCACCTCTGAAAATATCAGAAGGAAAATAGGCTTGTTCCAAGGCACGTTCTGCAGCTTGCACAGGCTCTACCAAATGAGATGCTATAGGCAGCGAAATATGCAATTCTTCGTTTCCAAGGTATTCTAAGGCAAAAGCATACATCGTATCTCGTTCAGCCAGATCCTCCCAGCAGGCATAAATCTCATTGATTCCGGCTACAAGATCGGCTTGAATCACGATTTCCTGCTCCTTGTTACGAATAAGCGGTGCAAAGTCCGTTACCTGTGCTCCATTGATCCACAGGGTCAAGCTTCCGTATGTTTTAATCCGGAATGAGGCCGTATGAGCGATTGGAGATACGAGGCGTGTCGCCGCATAACTGCGAAGATGGGTAGGCACAAACCAGAAACCTGATTTCTCTACTCGTGGATTACCCCAGGGAGAATAGATCTCCCATGGCATCCCCTCCTGCTCTCCGCGAAATGGATCTCCGGGACCCGGAAACTCACTCCATTGATCAAAAAACCGGGATAAGGGCTGTGATCTTCTATTTTCAACAAATTCCTGCCTGCACGGGTTTTCGTGAATGGCAAATCCATCGATTAGCCAATCATTAATATCTCCCTCCATCGTTGTTGGAACAAAGGTAACAGGCTTCGTATATATACCACTGATCAACCAATGATTGATCACTTGATCTCCGCCTAGTTTCATCGGCTTGTAATTCAACGTATCCGTCCCGCCCTGGGTGGATTCTATCATTTAACTCATCCTTTCATGCCTGAAGTAATCATACCGCTGACAAAATAACGCTGGAAAACCATAAATACAATTAAGACCGGAAGCATCGTGATGACAGACATCGCAAGCAGGCTTCCCCAATCGACGTTGTATTCCCCAATAAAATTAGAGAGCGCCAGCTGGATCGTATATTTAGATGGATCACTAATTGCGATTAACGGCCATACAAAATCATCCCATCTCCACATAAAAGAGAAGATCGCAAGTACAGCCAGAATGGGCTTGGCTATCGGAAGAATAATGCTCCAGTAAATTTTCCATTCGCCAGCTCCATCCATACGAGCCGCTTCTAACAACTCATCCGGTACGGTCAGCAAATATTGCCGCATAAGGAATACACCTGTCGGCGTTGCTGCAGGCGGAATGATGATGGCAAGCAGGCTGTTATATAAACCAAGTGCACTTAGCACTTTGAAGATTGGGATCATAATGACCTCAATCGGGATCATAAGTGTTGAGATAAAAGCAATAAGTATAATGGAGCTTCCACGGAAACGATATTTTGCGAGTGCAAACCCCGCCATGGAATTGATCAATAACAGCAATAACGTTGAAGATATCGTGACGATCGTGCTATTCATAAAATACAAGCCAAAATCGCCTTTTTTGAATGCCGCCTTAAAATGTTCGAAGGTCACTGGATCTGGCCACAATTTAGGAGGAAAGCTGTATAGATCGCTATTGGTTTTCAGCGCAGAGATCACAACCCATAGTACAGGCAGGAGCCATAACACTGCGGCCACACTCAATATACTGTAGATTGCAATTTTGGCCATAGGTTTCATCACCATCAGACAGCTCCTCCTTTCGATAGGCGGAATTGAAGTGCCGAAAATCCGCCGATGAGAATAAACAGAATGACCGACATGGCACTGGCAAGACCTAATTCCTGCCTGTTAAATCCAATCTCATAAATGTATTGAACAATAAAGGTCGTTTCTTTACCTGGCCCACCGCCTGTAAGCGCAAACATAAGTGGGAAGGCTTTAAACGCGTCAATCAGACAAAGCATAACCACGAGTAAACTTGTCGGCTTCAATAGCGGCAGGGTAATATAACGAAACACTTTGGTGCCCGTTGCTCCATCCAAGCGAGCGGCCTCATAATAATCTGTGGGTATAGCTTGCAATCCCGCGATAAAAATGACCATGAAAAATCCCGCTCGTGACCACACCGTCGCAACTATGACAGCCGTATTGGCCCAGAAAGATGAGGTTAGAAAGCCTACAGGTTCTGCACCTGCCATCGTTAACAGATGATTCAGAATACCGAAGGAATCTCCGAAAATCCACTTCCAGGTTAAACCTACAATGATAAAGGAAATCATGGTCGGCCAGTAAAAGATAGCTCTGAAGAAACCTCGCATCCGAATCTCGCGCGCCAGCAACAACGCAATGCCTAAAGCCGCTGCATAAATTAATGGAACAACAATGACAGCATAAACGCCTGTTCGTCCTATGGTTGACCAAAACTCCTGATCCGTCAGAATCTTCAAATAATTGTCCAGCCCATTAAATTTCATCGGATTCAACCCATCATAGACATGGAATGAATAGTACAGTCCTAATAAAGAGGGAAAGACAATAAATGTACTAAAGATCAGGAGATTCGGAAGTATGAACAGATACGGAGCGATGAGAAGCTTCCTGTTCTGTTTTGCCAAGGTTTTCGGATTGGATCGTTGTGTTTCGCTCATCTGTGTGCTCCTTCCTTCCTATAAATACATGGAAAGGGGGCCTGACAGGAATCGCTAAGCCCCCGTTGTGATGACCACGTAACTTTAGGTCACGCTTTGGTGTTATTGACTGGCAATCGCTTCATTAATCTTCTTGGCCATAATGTCCAAGGCCTGTTGCGGAGTTGCTTTGTCGGATAATACGTCCATAATATTATTTTTCAAGTCCGTTGAAATTTTGGAGATCAGCGTTTGTCTGGACCAGTCATTCGCCGCAAGAGGCGAACTGTTTTTCAGTTCATCGGAGAATATTTCAAACATCTCCTTGCCAAATTCATAATTCAGTGTGGAACTGTCCTTCCTCGGACTCATGAACAAGGACTCTTGATTATATTTGGAATTCACTTCTTTCGACGTTAAATATTCAATAAACTTGGCAGCTTCCTCTTCCTGTCCGCTTCCCTTAAAGGCCATAAGGAACTTCCCTCCGGGTACGGAAGAACGCTGCGTACCTTTTGGCATGTAGGTGACACCCCATTCGAAGTCGGTAATATCCTTATAATTGCTAATCATCCAGTTGCCAGCCCAGTGAGCGGCTACCGTACCGGAACGGAACAAGTTGTTCGGATTCTCTCCACCGAGCCATACCGATTCAGGCATGATACCCTCTTGATGAAGCTGTTTGAACATCTCCATGGAGCGAATTCCGGCTTCACTGTTAATCGCCGCAGCACTGCCATCCTCTGTCAAGATGCTTCCGCCATTCTGGTACAACAGCGTAGACCACCGGTGGGGAGTGACATCCCAAACCATGCCATACCGTGCTCCTCCTTTGTCCATCACCTGCTTTAATGCAGCGATATATTCATCCCAAGTCCATACTTCATCTGGAGAAGTTGGCACCTTGACACCGGCTTTATCAAACAAGGTTTTGTTATAAATCAATCCATTCGCTGTAACGTCCATCGGCGCGGCTACCAGTTTGTTGTCCATAATATAGTAAGGTTTGAGCGAGTCGATAAATTGATCTTGGAATTGTTCCGCATTCTGTACATAAGGGGTAAGATCAACAGCCTGATTGGCAAAAGACCCCGTATCCGTCACCCTAGTCAAGGCTGGTGGTTTGCCTCCAGATAACATCGTTTTCAACTTGGTTTGGATATCCTTGAAGCCAACTTCAATCAGATTGATTTTTACGTTGGTATTGCTTTGCTCGTATTCTTTAATAATCTCCTTGATGACTTCTCCTTCTTTCCCATCTGAGAACCATAAGAAATCAAGAGATTTTTGTTTCCCACTTTCGTTGTTACCCGCACTTCCACAAGCACTCAGCAGGATGAGCACAGCTGTCAGTAACACGCTGATGCTCATCTTAAACCATGTTTTTCTTGTCATTTTAACCTCTCCTTAAGAAGAATTAATGATTTTGGGATACATGAAGTAATTCGTTTTTACGGAACAACTGTGGAGAAACACCGACGTATTGTTTGAATGCTCTGCTGAAATACACAGGTGTATTGAAGCCTAATGTCTCGGATATAGACAAAATCGGTGCATCGGTAGACAGCAACAGCTTTTTGGCCTCTGCCACCCTTTTGCGTATGACATAATTGCTGATGGTATATCCCGTTGTTTCTTTAAAGGAATGACAAATATAATATTTATTCAAATGTAGTGTTTTGGAAAGTTCATCAAGCGAAACGTTCTCCGCATAATTTTGGTTCAAATAATGAAGAACTCGGCTCACACTGGACTGCTTCTGTGAAGAAATCAGAATCGGATCGACCGATTGCTCCGTAGTCATTTTTCGATAAATCCGCAGTAGCAACTGAGTAAGAATCAATTTAACCATCGTTTTACATCCCGCACTTCGGGCATCCATCTCCTCTTTAATTCCTTTAAATGTACTTGAGATGTATTCACGCTCCTCTGGGGACCAATGTATCAATAAACCGTCGGGGTGACGGAAAATAGACATCAGATTCTCTAATTGACTAAGCTCAAGCATGTCTAATAGCAATATTTCCGTAAAATTAACAAAACTTCGCTTGTACACAATCTCTCTCGAAGGATTAATCCGATGAGGAACTCCACCTCTGAAAATAAACATATCCCCAGGCTTCGGCTTATAGATTCGGTCACCGATCAAGAAGGTTGCATCCCCCTGAATAAAATAATGAATCTCATACCCGTTATGTGTGTGAATGGGCCATTCATCCTGAAAATTGTCAGCTTCTGAGCGCACATAAACTTCATTTTCCTGCAATGCCATATTCGTCGGGGTGTGTATAGTTAACATCAATAAAGATCTCCCTTCTCTGAATATAAATAGCAATATAGTTTAATCTTTTGTAATGATAGCGCTTTACAATGAATTGTATCACAGATATTTCGAACTAATATAAACTATATTGCTGTATTGTTGATCACAATTGTTGCAAATGATTCCAAAGGATCTCTACCATCTAAATGCTGGAAATAAAAAAACACGCCATAGCTCTTAGTCTATGACGTGGTGGATCAATCATTATTGAATATTACCTCCCGGTTTGTTTCCTGATCTTATCCTTCTTTATTAATTTATCAATAATCAGACCCAATGCTGTCCAAAAGAGTAGATGTAATCCACAAATGAGAGGTTTAAACAAGTACGTTATCTCCGGGTTCAAATTGATGTCTGTTAGCCAGCGGTTTAATAGTGGATTGAATGGATTCGTTAAATATATCAAAATGTTTTTATCGTCATTGCCCGTTAGGTTATTGAAACACACCAGTAATGAGAAAAGGACTAACCAAAAGGTCAGCCTTTTAAATATGTTCATCTTCGTCTGTCCCTCCTCTCTAAACAAGTTGAGGCTCATCGGCTCAATCCAGCATCCAGCATAGAGATGTTATTCAAACCCTTTGTATGCCGAATGTCAAAGCTCGAACAACCTCCCCATCGATAAGTTGCTCACTGATCCGCTGGAAACCAAGAGATTCGTATAAGGCGCCGGCAACGTGATTATCAGGCCTATGTCCAATTAGAATGCGTTTGCAGTTTAGTGTCTTTTGTATCCTTTGAATCAAAGCACAAAGTGCTTCTTTTCCATATCCTCTGCCCTGATATTTACTATCAATCATCAAAGCAGGCAACCAATAATCACCCTCGTCATGCTCTTGATCGGAGTACACTGCAAAACCTACCAAATCTAAGTCCTTGTAGATGGCCATGGGTTGAAAGTCAGTGACAAACCTGGACTCAGCCAACCAATATACCACGGGTGCAGGGAACGCCTTTTTCTGTTCTTCACTTACCTGTAATTGAGTACAAGCAAACCAATCATCCATCGAAACCGTTCTAACCTGAATAGTCATTTAAAAATCCTCCTAATGGTTTTCTTCGTTTTCTAACGCACATATTCAACTGTTTTCTCATAATACATCACTCCTTTCACATAGGCATAGGTACTTCGGTGTTTTAAGTTCATTACCTAATCTGATCACCGATCTCCAAAAGCATAGGACTATGTTTAGTCAGTTCAGAGAGCTCAAAGGGTTTATTGGCAGCCAACGCTGTTCGAGCGCTAATTGCTCCTTCCGACTTCCAGATCGAATAAATATATTTGGATAAGGCATATCCATTCAAGACGTACCCTCGATCTTGTAGCTGTATGAACAACTTCGCACTCTCTTCAGACTGCTCAATATCCGCTAGAATACAAGCCAGATTGTTTAGCGCAATATGAATATCTCTCTGTGAGTTTCTGCTTGAATTCACATCTTCCCAACTGCCGACAACTTCTTCTTTTTTCATTGGCTCTAAGAAAGCCCAATCGATGTTACCTATTAAATGCATCGTTTCATGCAGAAGTACATCTACTTGTCTTTCGTCTCTGGTGTGATACAGATAAGCTAGACGTTGTTTATTATATGTAATTCTAGCAAAAAGAAGATTGTCCCACTGCTGATCTTCTTCAATAAGCCGTTTCATATGTTCTAAGACTTCCGGCATCTCGCTGTATCTCTCTAATGCCCAGAACGTACCGCTTAAGGCCCGATGGCTCTCAAAACGAACGACGCGATTGCAATCCAATCTTGGCGCATGATCGCAAGCATATCGATACCAGTCAATCCAATGGTTGAAGTAATTCCCCAGAGACAACGACAAAGCCTGTGTGGAATCAGAAACGATCCAATGATACTGTTCAGGGGAAAGAATCTGCTTTCCCCATTCGAAAAATGCCAAATGATTGGCATAAAGTGGCTCCGGATCTCTTAAAAGGGCATAGGCTTCTGGTGAATGATTTATAGCTTCGAACGCTCGCTGTAACTGGGCAAACTCCTCCGGGCTAATGATACCCTTTTCAACAAAATGTACAAAACGCTGGAGATTGAATTGTTGCTTGAAACCCTCGATCCCGATGATGTCACTGTGTTGAACAACCGTATCAATATCAACATCAATGTATCCACTCTCTGAGAGGAGCCGCGGCAAACTTCTGCCAATTAACCGATTACCCCCATGTTGTGCCACATAGTCCGCGATTTTCATTAATACGGTATGCAACGCTGGTATATCTGGATTCACTGCCCCAAAAACAACATCGTCAACATCAATAATGGCCAGTCGGCCACCAGGCTTGAGCACACGATAAATTTCTTGCGCAGCTTCAATCGGATTGTTCAGGTGAAGAAAAATCAGCCTAGCCACCACAAAATCGAATGAGTTATCCGGCAGATCCATCTGATAAATGGAAGACTCCACAAATTGCAGCCGCTCGGAAGAAACGTCCTTCAGCCGTTCTTTGGCTTGCGCCTGTAACGTACGATCGATCTCAAGCGAGGTGATCTCGCTGCCCGGTAGACTGTTCAGTAATTGTTCTGTGATGTAGCCTGGTCCGCTTCCGACCTCTAATACACGCATTCCATTTTTGAGCCCATACCACGACAGATTACGAAATTCCTTGAACCAACCCATACCGGCTTATATCTTTAACCTCTCTAATTCTCCTTCGAAACTTAATACTGCGGTTTGGATATTGTAAGTTGATCGCGGATCAGTCATATTTCTCCTCCTGCTCTTGATTGAAATGATAAACCTGCATTCTTACCCTTTTTTTCTTCCTAAAAAAAGAGCAACCTTATGATGTTTGTCTATTGTTCCACCTGCATCATCTATTGAACATTTGATTCTCTCCAAAAGCTCACTCCGAACATCTTCAGAAAGCTGCTGATGCTTGGAATTTGTATTTAAAAGTGCGACATATTCATCGCTCGAACAGGACTGTATCCAGTTGTATTCCTTCACCTTAATATCTGTGAACAAGCCGGAACGCTCCGTTATTTCTTTACGCTCCTGAATCACTTCATCGGGCGAAGGATACTGAGAATCATCCAAATGAGAGGCTAACGAAATGTAATGGGAACGAATTTCTTGATGCAACTGATCTTCTCCCGGAACATGAATCGTCCAAAAAAGTCCAATGCATCCCTCATCCTCAAGCAATTCTGAGGCCCTGCGGTAACCAATTTCCGGAGCAATGAAGTGAAATGCAGTTCCTGAAACTAGCAACTTGAAAAGTTTTCCTTCAGCATTCCACTCCTCAAACGAAGTGTTGATGACTTGAATCGATGGATATGATTTGAATTTATCTGCGGTAAACTGTGCCAAGTTACTTCCCAGTTCAATACACGTAATGTTTGTGTAGCCCTTACTTACTAAACCTCCAGTAGCCTGCCCTGTTCCGCAACCAATTTCTAAAATAGAATCTTGCTTATGAAGCTTCGCGTATGTAAAAATATCATCAAACATGTCACTCGGATAAACAGGTCTGTACCGATCATACTCACTCGCTACGAGATTAAACGTTTCCTTGTTTTCCATTAATTCAGCCTCCTGTTTTGCTAACGTTATTTACCATTTTATTTACTAAACTTACCATATCATATTATTCTTGAACATATCGGAATAAACCTTTCAATAATGGAATGTTACTGTTTCTAGTTCATCAGTTAATATAATGGATCGGGGTGATTCGATGAAAAGTATCTTTGAAACAAAACATGCGACTGAAATAACAGAGCGTATTAATCGACTCCGTGAAGAGTCCACACCTCAGTGGGGAACGATGCAGGTTGCTCAAATGTTAGCTCACTGTGTAGCTTTTCACGATATTCCTCTGGGTAATATTTTGCCGCCAAGAGGGTTGCTCGGAAGACTAATTGGACGGTTTGCCAAACCGATGTTTTACAATGAAAAACCTTTACCTCAAAATATGTCGACCATACCAGACATCCTTATTGATAATGATCGAGAGTTTGAGACGGAGAAAGAAAAGCTGAAACAGCAGATTGCTAATTTTCAAATAAACGGCTCTGATCAATGCTCCCGTTATGCTCATCCTTTTTTCGGAAAACTGACAGCTGAGCAATGGGGAAAAGGAATCTATAAACATCTTGACCATCATCTCAAGCAATTTGGCGTTTAGTTGTTTGCGTTCTTCGATCTCCTCCTTCAGAAGCCTGCTTGACATTGATAACGGTTATCAATAATGTGAAAGTAATCATCATTGCTCTCCAAGCATGTTAAACACATTTGAAACGGGGCAGGTCTTGTGAACATAGACGTTAATCAGTTAGCAGAGCATTTTGCTTATACTCCTTTTCAAGTTAAAGGAATCTATCGATATACACAATTTCGCGGGGTGCCACACGCTGACTACACCGATTCTTATCCAGGATTTGTGTTTCCTCTCACAGGAAAGATACAATTTCAATTCAATGAAATTCCTTATATTCTTTCGCCAGGAAAGGTAGTACACGGTGGTGCCAAAATGAAACTGGCCAAAAAAACATTCCACAACTCCAATTGGGAATACATTCTTGTTTTATACGAGACATTTGGTTCGCAACTTGAAAAATCAAGCTTTTCAAATCAGCATTTTGAATTACCAACGGGACAATCTCCCCGCCTTAAAGAACTCATTCTGCAACTCTGGCAAGTATATAACCAGTGCGGAGGTCTTTCGAGGTTTCAAACT
Organism: Paenibacillus sp. RRE4; assembly: GCF_031844205.1. Lineage (NCBI taxonomy): Bacteria > Bacillati > Bacillota > Bacilli > Caryophanales > Paenibacillaceae > Paenibacillus > Paenibacillus sp. RRE4. The sequence goes on along the minus strand of NZ_JAUZUT010000001.1, from coordinate 1,596,036 downwards.
GAAATGTTATTTCGCGATATACTTAACGAAACCCTCCTGTCAGTTGCACAGCGACAAAATCAGCATGACTCTTCTGACTTGTTTGAGCAGATTTCCCACTATATTCATCAAAACTATCACTTAGATCATGACGTAGCATCACTTGCAGAACAATTTGGTGTTAATCGTAATCGGATCTCTTACGTCTTTAGAAGACATTCGGATATGGGGCCAGGTGAATATTTATCCAAATACCGTATTGAAAAAGCCAAAACGTTACTGCTTAAAAGCCAAGCCACGATACAACATATTGCCCAAGCTGTAGGTATCCATGATGCCTATTATTTTAGCAGAGTATTTAAAAAACATGTGGGTTGCTCTCCTGCTGCATATCGTCATCAATTCATCAATAATCCATTCTGATTTCAACAGGTATCTATTTTAGATGTCTAATGAAATTTATATACTTATAGACAAGATTAAAAAACATCTTTAATCAGGCAACAAACCCCTAGCTAATAAAAGGAGGAATTATGAACCAATATCAAATTATAAAACCAATGGAGGAGCTTACTACATTTACGGAGTATTGGTCTCCGAAATACATTGGTGAGATGAATGAATATCAATTCAAACTTGTTAAAATGATTGGTGAATACGAATGGCACGCTCATGAAGAAACAGATAAAGTATTTTTTGTGCTCGAAGGCGTAATGATCATTGATCTGCGTGATCGTCAAGTGAGAATTGCTAAAGGCGAAATGTTTATCGTTCCTAAAGGACTCGAAATCAAACCCTCTGCCGAGAGTGAATGCCATATCATGCTGATGGAGCCTAAAGAACTTTAATTATGAATTAAAAGCCCATGACAAAATTTCAGCTTAATCACACATCTCTGTATGGTTCAAGCTTCATGATGTCATGGGCAATATCAAGATTAAACTCTTACTTTTCACTTTCCGCTTTCTGCGCACCGCCAGTGACGGTCACAACCGATTTCCCCGGAACGTTTACGATAAAAGATTGCTCATCCTCCGCTGCGTTAACTCTCTCCTGACAAACCAGATCCAGTTCCGCATTGGTTACGTAAGAATCCATTGTCGTAATTCGTTCATTGAACCCCAGCTCATGGAGGTGTAGTTGAATGCATTTGTCCTGTTTACCATGATTCACAAAAACGGCAGACACGGTTTGCTCTCCTTCATGGACATAAGCAGAACCTAACAAACCGCTGTCGGCTTCCTCACCAAGCCCGGTCAAGTCGATTCGCTTCGCACCAGGCCGAATAAATCGGCTATAGTTACCGAGCACCCACAGCATTTTCGAAGTCAGAATATTTTGCTCATCGCCAGTTTCATTAAAATCTGTATAAATTAATCCATCTTTGTAGTCTACTTTGGAAACCGCTGTCCACCATTGCCATGCTGCCGCATTCGCTTCTACCAGGTCAAAATGAATTGTTCTTGCCACATGAAGCGCAGGCTCGATTCCCAAATCACGTCCAGGACCATAATCCCCCAGAATACAATATTCCGTCACCCAGTACTTGCTCTCTTCATCGTAATGCTTCATATTAGCGTGCAGTAATTGCCTCAATCGGACCAACCGATCGTCTCCGGGATTACTGTAGTCAGACCAGTATGAATGGGAAGCCATTTTATTACCTATCGCTTCTTTCACCTCAGGATCACCAATCAAATCCTTTATGTATTCCCGATACTTCCCTGTGCCCAGCTTATTAGCACCGCTGGAATACGTCCCACTTCCCGCAAACTGACGATAGTATTCATCGTCCAAGAGCGACGTAATTTCCACACCGTCCGGTGCACTGATCCGTGTCTGTAGATCGGTCTGCTGTAACTGGCGGTACAACTCCAGAATCACTTGTTTCAGATCATCGTTATTATAACGATTCCCCTCCTGCCAAGACTGATTCCAGTCCCAAGTCGGCTCGTTGATCGGGCTGATATAGTCAAAAGCAAGTCCTTTTCCCTTGAAATACGATAAAATATCAATCAGATAGGACGCAAACTTTCCATTATAATCTGGTTTCAGATTCGTCGAACCTACTTCAAGATCAGGCTGGGCATGCCCATTTTGGGTCATCCATACCGGCGGGCTATTTACAAAAGCGATAAGTGTTCCCACGCCCCGGTCACGTGCGGCTTGAAGAAACCACTGTTGACCGGATTGTTTGCTCCAATCGTACTCATGCTCCTCTGATATTTTGAAAGCTTCGGCTCTTCTCCAGGGGTCCGGAATTCGATCCTGATCGGTTTCTGTTGAACCTGCACCTATATTAAAACGCCATGCGGACAACCCTATGCCACGCTCCCTGGAAAATAACAGATCGGCGATTTGTGCCTTGTTTTCCTCGCTCCAATGCTTCCCTAGCGGTTCCATCGACCACGCATCCGACGCGCCAAAATTGTCAATGCTTTGATAAGATTTTTCCCCATTAATTATGACTTCTGCATCCAGCATGTCTTTTGTTCTCGGGTTATCTCGTTGCATCTCTGATCCTCCTCTTCCTGATCTATCTTTGCAGGTCTTTGCACCATACACTGTTAAATGGCTATGGGTTAGAGACTGCCTTCGATGTAGGCAGCCTCTTAACGTTTTACAAATGCAGCATCCTTCTCCGGTCATGAGGGACTTATTCCCCTTCTGTTCACCACTCTGGTTCCTTTTATCCTACAAGACCGGAACGTTCCACACTTTCCACGAAATGACGCTGAACGAACAGATAGATGATAATCAGCGGCAAAATGGCCATCAGTACACTGGTATTCATCATCATGGACATGAAAAACGGATCTTGGGTATAGGATGCCGCGGCCTGACCTCCGCCTGTTAGATACGTTGCAATCGTAAAACCAGAGGACGACATCATCGATGACATGACTTTAGGTTCATTCAGATACATATTGGTAAAGAAAGAGTCATTCCATTGCCATACAAACGAGAACAACATGACCGTAACCATCGAAGGTATCGCATTAGGCAAAATAATACGCCAAAACGTTTTGAAATATCCTGCACCATCCACGTAGGCAGCCTCTTCGATCTCACGCGGAATGCCTCTGAAGAACTGGCGGAAAATATAGACGTACAGACCTGTTTTCACACCCATACCGAGTGCTGCCGAGATCAGAAACGGCCAGTATGTGTTGATCAGATTAGCAGGACTGCCACGAAATAGCTCGATTAAACCCATCACATCAAAGTTCTTGAAATTCAGATAGAGCGGAATCATGATCGTCTGTGTAGGTACCAGGATGGTAAAAATTACGGCAGCAAACAACAAACCACTGCCTTTGAACTTGATTCTTGCAAACCCATAACCGGCTAGCACACAGGTTATTGTCTGCAGAAGCATCACCGCAGAGGATAACCATAAGGTGTTCATCAACACGCCGGGATAGTTCATTGCCGTGAAGACCAGTTTAAAGTTTTCGAGCGTAAACGTACGCGGAATCCAGATCACCGTTGGGTCATATAGATCGGACATGCTTTTAAAGGATATCGATATTTTCAATAAAATCGGATATAGAATGACAAATGAAATGCCAAAGATCAAGACAAACCGAACCAGAATCCACGCCCACTTCTTGATCGCTTCAAACCAGTAGGCCATGGAACCCAGGCGATGTAGCCATTCCTTTTTCGCTGGCGGTTGCCCTGCTGCGGTTTCTGTCTTCATGTCAGGCCTCCTTCAGAATACTAGTTTTGATAAAAGACCTTGCGGGATACCAGGGCGGTCGTTACCCACAGGATTAGTGCAATCACGGCAAAATACATCCATGACATTGCCGCACTAAGCCCGAAGTTAAAGCTTTTGAAGGCCGTATCCACCACAAGCCGGCTCGTCTGATCACTGATGAAGCTATCCACGATGGTATACACCAGATTCGTCAGAATCAACGGGCTTAGCATCGGGAACGTAATTTTCCAAAAGGCTTCATACCCTGTAGATCCTTCGATTTTGGCTGCTTCATACAGCGATGGAGAAATCGACTGCAGACCGGCAAGGAAAATCAGAATCTGGACGCCTGATTGACTGACAATCTCGTAAATCCGGCTAACCGCTCCTGTCAGATATTCGACCAGTATCGGACTCATGCCGGATTCAAGCAACATAATGGTCAGATCCAGATTTTTCATCACGGACAGTCCACCGCCCGTCATGTCGTTGGCACTACGTACAACGGATTGCATCAAATCCCCGTTTTCGATACTTGCAATAATACCCGAAGCCAGAATAACCGGAAGGAAAAAAATCGCTCTCGCCAGCACTCTTCCATGAAACTTCTGATTCAAAATCACCGCAAAAAACAGGCTGAAAATAATAATTAAAGGTGTATTCACGACAATATTGATTACAGATTCCGTCAGCATCCTCACATAGGATTCATGAGAGAATAACGCCTCACGGAAATTCGCCAAACCGATAAACTCCAGTGTAAACCCTTCATTAGATACCTGCAGATTGCTCAGACTGTATCGGAACGAAGAGATCAGCGGCACCATGAAAAGTAACAGGAAACCGATGAACCAAGGCAGGATGAAATACAAACCGTAATATCTGTTTTTTTGCTCCAGGGATAATTTTTTAAGTTTCATTCCGGCATGTCACCTCCTACCCAGTAGCTCTTCGCTGCCACACGTGTGCCATTCCACTCCACAGCAGCATCGTTGTAATTCACAATGACCGTTTTACCTTTTTCGTAAGTCGTTTGATAAACACCCTTACTCAGCTTCTCATGTCTAACAATCGTTTGATTCTGTACATCTTGCAACACATTCCTAAGTTCCTTGTATCGCTCTGCTGATTCCTCGATCCAGCGTCGATAATCGGCCGAATATAACGCGTCAAAGCTCGTCAGTTTGATCGCAGATGGATCTGCGTAGAACCACGTGTAATACGGTGCCGATCCGGTTTCGATCGCCCGGAGCATCTGTACATGGGAATCCTGATCATCCGCCATATTCCAGGCCTGCCCTGTATATTGCACGAAGCCGTGATAGACCAGTTGGAAAAAGGGAACCGCTTCATCGGTGATGTTAAACCCGCTGTTGCTAACAGGTGCATCTACGATATGTCTGGCATAGGGGCTTGCATAACTATTGCCGCCCTCTACAAGAAGCGATGCATCCGAGCTGCGCACCTGCTCAAGCTGCTTTATCACAACCTCTTTGGCCTGCTCGCGATTGATCACATTAGCGCGGTTAAAATCGGAATTCAGGTGGTCGCCTAAATCTCGAAGCGACAGACCTGTAAGTCCTGTTTCCTTATAATCTTGCATAAATCCGCTCACAATGCCCGGCACCGCTTCCGGACTCAGGACATAGCCCGGAGAGGCTTCATTATCCTGTGTAAAGGAGGCGATATAGTACGGGAACAACTGCGCAAGTTTACCTGTAATTTGGCGAGAAGCATACGATTTTTTGAATCCCTTCGCTTCTGGGAACGCCTCCAGGAAGGATACGTCCGGGTATAATCCAAAACCATTCTCTTGTGTATAGGCCTGTAGGCTTTGCAAGCCTTTAGCGCCACCAAGCTTTTTATCCACATCGATGGACTTCGGCATATCATGATGCATACCGCCGTTAAACCACCCCGAGTACCGAAGCTGGATATCCTCCACACCAAGGCTTTGCATTTCTTTTAAAATATCCTGTGCCTCTTCGAACGTGGTAAGCGACTCGTAAGCATTGTACGGGATGCCGAGGAAAAACTTTTTCTTCGGGATACCGCCGATTAATTCCACGTAAAAAGGGAGTTCCGTATCATCACCTAAACGGGTGAGTTTCTTTTGCTCCGTCAAATAATCCCGATAAGTCGAGGCCATACCGGAATAGCTCGCATCATCTGCGCTCAAAAATGTATAGATAACGGACATTTCATTATGAAAAGGCTGTGCCTGAAACCGTTTGACTGTGCTGGAACGCCAGCCGTTCGTCAGGGTAACCTCTTCCATGCTACTAAGCGAAAAACTGGAATGCACCGTATTGTACTGGTTCAATCTGCCGCTGACATCCGCTTCAACAGACGCAACCGCATCACCTTTATCAATGACAGCAAGGTATCCTTTGTCTCCGTAACTCATGCCAAACACCGGCATCCTCGCCTTCTGTTCCTTCTGGATCTGGGAGAGCTGATTTACAGCATGATCACTTCCATACAGAGCCGTACTATATGGGGATACCGTCGTTTTTTTATTATTAAAATAAATCAGAGACCCCGATCCGTCTGGCACCAGACTGTATCCTTTATCTTTTGGACCGCTCGCTCCAAAAAACGGCAGCAGGGACAAGGATTGAATTTTCATCGTATCGGGATACTGGATTCCATTTTCCGGAATGGATACACGCAGATGTCCTTGCTCCAGTCGATAGTTGACAGGCACAATGACACTTGCGCTCCCGCTTTCCTCTTCACCATAGGCCGCTTTGTCTATGGCAATCTGTGCCTCATCATAGCCGACAGAATCGAAAATTCGGGTTACTTTGGACAAACCTACGCCTTTAAGAGATGAATCCCGTCTTTCGTAACGTTTGTTCTGCTCATCATACTTGAAGCGCTTCTCAATTTCTTTCTGGTCTTTTTCTTCCAGTTTCCCGAGGATCAACGTGTTAAAGCGTTCCTCGCTAATATATTTAGGGATGGCTTCAATATCACTTTTGACTTCACCCAGCGTGTATACAACGTTGAAACCGTCCTCTACTTTTTCAACTTCAAACTGACCATTCTCTACACTGTGCGTAAAATTATCGTATTTGAGCGCATTGCCCGTATTGTCGTAATACGTCAATTCAAATTGCACATTCAGCTGGGATTTGTTATAACCGGTCGCGATGGAATCCGCTTCCCGATCCTGCGGATTAGAAAACCACATCGCACCATTCTTCAGATCCTTGACCGCAATCTCTGTCGTTTCCGGCTTTAGATACAGGATCAAGCCATCCTTTTCTGCAACAGCTTCCATTCCCTCAGGAACAGCCACTGCTTCATTATTCTGTTGTTCTGCAGATGCTGTTTTCAGTTCAGAGCTGGTAGTAGTGGATTGCTCTTTTCCCACACGCTCAGAATCCGCCGCCTCAGACTTTTGTTCTGTTGAAGTTTGTTGTGTTTTAGAAGACTCAGCAGCCGTACTCTGATCCACCTTTTTTGAATCACCTGATGTGGTCACCACTCGTTCCGATACCGACTCCGCATAGTTGATATTTTGAGCCAAGATCAAGCTTGCAATGAGGATGACTGCTGCAAACGCAGTACGCTTTTTTCTCATATCACGCACCTCCTTTCTTCTCCTATTCGCGCAGTGTAATCTCTTGAAAGAGGGTATAACCAAAACTGATGATTTGCTGGATCAGGCTAAAGAAAAGCAAGCCCAGGAAGATCACAACTCCCATCACAACCAGCGTAAGCAGCATGGTAGTAATCGTTTTCATGACCGAGTATTGATGTACTGTCTTGGTTCCGATAAACAGCAACCACACAAACCAGATCACACCAAACGAGTCAAGCAGGTAATAAAAAGAAGATTCACGTAGCGTGATCACATTACTCAGCAAAATATTAGGAATGTTGACCAGAATAAGCGGAAGCATCGCGTACCCTGTTGCAATCAAGATGTCTTTGAACTTGCCTTCCCCGTCCATCAGCGTAGTCAGCGACCAGTTGGAAATACACCAGAGCAGAAAAGGGAGTACGATATATTTGAATTCGTTAATACTATTAAGTGAGAGCGGATAGTTATCATTGACAACATATCCGGCAAACTGTCGCTTCAGGATCATCGTTATCGTGACAGCCAGAAGCACTAGCAATGCAACGCGCAATCTGCCTTTATTTTCATATTTCAAATCCCAGTATCCGTCAAAAGGTCGTACCGCCACATGCAGAGAGTATTTGAGTTCCTTAATTAGCGACATCTCTGACCCCCCTCTCATTCCTTGTTCTGGCAATCCGGCGCCAGACGATGACGCTGATTAGCAATGCTATTGCTACAGTCATGTACATCCCGAAATATTCACGCATGTATTCTCTCCGATACTTCGCTAAAGCTTTGGAATAGTATTCGCGGTCGTTTCCCAGCTTCAGGTAGGTCATGGCATCTTTGTATTTCCCTTCTCGCAGCATGGATTTACCAATCCCGATGTAAGCCATCTCATAGTTCGCGTCAAGGCGTAGTACCTCTTGCCATAACTTTGCAGCTTCCGTATGTTTACCGGAACTGTATAGGCGGTTGGCTTCGTTAACCAGGCTTCCAAACGTTGTTGCCTTGAACTCCGTAATTCGTCCAAGATCGCGATCCAGTACATAGATCGCGTCCCCATAACTTTCGATGGCGACCGGATTTTTGAATGTACCGATCTGATTGCCAAGCTGCCCTATGACATAGAGCAGATTACCGTCCTCGTTATACGTGAACACCCGGCCTCTTGTTGAATCCAGCGCACGGTAGACACCGTTACTGGATACCTTGATATCGACGAAGGAAGAGCGATTGAAGGTCAAGTCTCCGACCGGTGCGAATTCACCGTTGACCCGAAGTACGTCGATACCGGACGGATTCAATCTTTTGACCGCAGAAAGCGAGTTTTTGTCCGCTGTTGTGGTGTAGATAAAACCGCCGTCATCGATGTCCGCGTTGTTGAACTCCAGCGGGATAAACCGAACCATTTTCTCACGCTGTTCCTTGGTAGATACGGTTTTCCAGAACAGGTCGATCGGATCAAACTGCACACGATTGGTACCCATAAATCCGGTGAAACGTCCGTCACTGTCGAACTCTATCAGTCCTTCGAAGACCCCGCGGCCGACCACATAAATTCGTCCAGCTTTGTCCACGATCACCTTGCGAGGAAAGTATTCAAAGTTATCACTAAGCACATCCGACTCTGGTGCACCGATGGCACGCACAAAAGTACCATCTTGATTCAACTCTACGATCCGTCTGTTTTCGGTATCCGCAACGTAGATTTGACCTGCTTCCGTCACAAAAAGTCCCTCGGGATTTTTAAAGCTGTCCTTTTTACCGTCATGGTTAAACTCTTGAATGACCCGAACCGTTTCCCATTTCTCGTTCAAGACAACGATCCGTCCATTGCCTGAATCCAGAATATAGAGCAAGCCATCTTTCGCAGCATATAAATCCAGCGGAGACTGCCATGCTCCTGTTCCGGCCTCATCCCCTGTAATTACTCTGGAGGGAAGAAACGCAATCGGTGACTTCACCGCATCTCCCCAATAGTTGTAGGTATATCCCTCATACGGTGCCGCATGAGCCTGGTTGTGTCCTAGTCCGGCAATCAGCAGGGAAGCTGCCAGAACGATTAGCCATGATTTCACTCTCATCTGTAACACCCTCTCCCTTAATCCTTCATGCCGGATGAAGCCATCGTTTGAATGACATTGCTCTGCGACAACACAAACGTCACGATTGGGACCGTCATCATGATGACAGCAACAGCCGCGCCTACCCCTGCACGAGCAATCCCTCCTTGCACAATCTGTCCCATGGCATAGTGCATCGTTTTGAGCTGCTCACTGTAGATAAAACTGCCGCCATCCGTTCCCCACAGCATCTGCATCATCAGGATTAGCAGCGTTAACCAAGCCGGTTTAACGAGCGGCATAACGACCTGAAAGAAAATACGGTATTCGCTCGCACCGTCCATTTTCGCCGCCTCCAGCAGTGCATCCGGGATCTGTTCCATAAACTGTTTCATCAGATACAAACCCAGCGGATAAGCAAAGGCCGGGATAATAATCGCTTGATACGAGTCAAGCCAGCCCAGTGTCGACATGATCATGTAGTTCGGAATCGCCGTGACATGCGGCGAGAACATCAGCGACAATACGATGACGGTAAACAGCACCTTGTGTCCGCGAAACTTGTGTTTCGCCAGTGGATATGCCGCCGCCGAGGCCAGAATGATATGACCGAACGTACCCGCCGCAGTAATAAACACGGTATTAAAGATGTATCTGGAAAAGGGAACCCATGAATTTTTCATCACCTGAAACAAATCGGAAAAGTTCTCAAACGTCGGATTCCGAACAAACAGGGTTGGCGGGAATATGAACAGCTCATCCAGCGGTTTAAACGCATTATTGATGACGTAGATGAGCGGAACCGCCATAAACGCGCCAAATCCGCCAAGCAACAGGAACAGCAGGATATCGACCTGCCAGGATCGGTTGATTTTTCGTTTCATACGCAGGGCTATTTTCATCTGCTATTCCCCCACTCTCTTAAGAAGCTTTTGTACAAGCAGGTTGGAACCCAGCATCAGACCGAATAACACCGTTGCAATGGCAGACGCATAACCCATTTCGAAGCGAATCGTTCCATAATCCATCAAGTGAGTGACGATCGTATGCGCACCATACTGCACACTTGGGAAACCGGCCAGCGCCGTAGCGACTTCGGCAACCGCCAATGACGCCGTAATCTGAATGACCGCACCAAACATCAGCTGCGGGCGCATCGAAGGCAGCGTAATGTACCATAGCTCCTGCCAGCGATTCTGAACTCCATCGATTGCACCCGCTTCATATAGCGTACGATCCACGGTCTGCAAACCGGCGATGAACGCCAGGAAACTTGTTCCCAAGCTGAGCCATAGTTGCACAAGCATAATGATCGCCAGCATATATTTCGGATCTTGAAGCCACAGAATCGGCTCGTAAAGAATACCTGTTTTCATCAAGAAACCGTTCATAATGCCGTACGAATCCCCGGAGAAAATAATTTGCCAAATAAAAAACACATTGCCCGAAATGGAAGGCGCAAAAAAGATCAGGGTCATAAAGGCTCTCACCTTGGGATTCAGCTCATTGATCAGCCATGCAAATACAAAACAGGCGATGTAACTGATCGGGCCGGTGACTACCGAGAAAATAATCGTATTTTTGAGACCAATCAAGAACACATCATCATTCCAGAGCAACTTGGAGTAATTCTCCCAGCCGACCCATTGCGGAAACTCCAGCATATTGAAGTTAGTAAAGCTGAAGAAAATGGAGATGATGACGGGAAACACAGTAAATAATAAAAACAACAACATATACGGAGATAGTAGAACATACAGATGTTTATCCCGCTTCATATCTCTGACAAAGAGTTCCCATTTCCCCGGCATGCCGGCAGGCATGCGCTTGGGCCGAGAACCGGTTTTGTTCACAATGTCTGTCTTTTGCAAAAGAGTCCCTCCCTAGCGCATTCCGTCCAATTTAAACTCTTTTCGTTTCTGCTGAATTTCGTAGTTAATTTCCTGCACATAATCATAGATGGCATCCGTGGAATTGGTACCGTTATTCACAACCTCACGCAAGGCATTGTCCAGATGACGACCTGTAAAGTAACCTCCAGGCACTTCAGGCACGCCCTGCACCCACTCCCATTGTTCTTCCAAACTGCGGTAATCGCGGATTGGCCAAGGCAATTCCTGTAATGCTTCAATGTTAGCTGTCGGATATCGCGCTGCAGCTCCCATCAGACCTTCCATTTCCCGTCCGAATCGAACCTGCGCATCCTTGCTGACCCACCATTTCATGAATTCCCAGGCGGCATCCTTATGTTTGGATTGCTTGAGCATCACCGTCGCTGTGCCACCACTGGCCACATCCCGTTTGATGCTTCCGTCCTTCTGCTTGATTCCTGGAACCGGAATGAACTCCCATAGTCCCTTGATCTCTGGCGCAGATACGGACAAATAGTTGTAGAAGGTGTAGTCCATAATACCTACTGGCATTTCACCTGTTCTAAAACGCATCGGGAAATCGAAGGTGAGGGGAAGTTTATAACTGGTATAGAAATTCGTCCATTCTTTGAACGCTTCCAGTCCCGTTTCCGTATCCATACCACTTCTGGCACCCTGGTCTAAATAGAATGAACCACCCATTTGATAGAGCAACATTGCATACGCCCGGTTCACTTCGAGTACCGGTACGCCTGTGGTTTGAGCAAGCGGCAATGCCATTTCCATGTTGTGCTTCTGGAGCACAGGAATCATGGCATATACGTCTTCCCACGTCTGCGGTGGCTCAAGGTCAAGCTGTTCCAGAATATCTTTCCGGTAAAATAACATGTTGAAAATTTGCTGTTCCGGCAGTGCAAATACTTGATCCTCAAATTGATAAGGAACCATAGCACTGTCCCTGAACTGTTTAATCAACTCGTGATACCCTGGATACGTCGACAGATCCTCTGCCGCGTGGCGCATCCCGAAATTAACTGGCACATCATTGCCTACTTGCATCGCTACATCTGGGCCTTCTCCTGCAAGTGAGGCGCGTAGCAATACATCGGCATTGACCAGCTTGAGATTGACACTAATGCCTGTCAGCGGCGTAAACGTGTCATCAATCATCGCTTTTAATACCTGTGCCTGGTCGCGGCCTGTACCAATCCAGACGGTAACGGATTTATCTTCATCCGCCGTGCTGCCGATCGTGTCGTAATCTTCGAAAAAGGAATGGAAGAAAGACGACACTTCATGTCCAGCTTTACGGAATACCGAATCATTTGCTTTTGGCAGCTTCTCATCAGGTGAGGCTAAGAGCAGGTAATCAATTTCAAGCGGTTGCTCCCGAACTTCAAGAAGCCAGGAACCGACACTTCCGACGTTAATTTTGAATTGAGACAACCGTTTCTGAACCGTTTCCGGTTTGTCGGCCAGATCGGCTAACTGATAAGCAGTTTTATTCAAAATTGCAGTTTTATCACTCTTTTCTCCTGTTAGACGAATCAATTCTTCAGAAACCTCATTCAAGATATCGCTTTGCTTATGAAATACTTCCACCATATCTGGAATCTGTTTCTCTAATTGATAATCGCGATACGGGTCAGGCACATTGCCCGTGATCATCAGAATTTTTCGATACATCGCATTGATCTCAAGCACGCTGGCTTCAACCTGACGGATCAAAGGCGCAATGGCTCCGAGACTGACCTCAAGCCGTAGATCATGTTTTCCTTTGGTTAAATAAAATAAATACGGCTCTTCTTCGCTACCAAGCACATGCATCTGCCAATCCGAATCGTAGAAGAATGGAATCTGCATCATTTCTTTGAATGGGACTTGGTTATCAATCTGCAACGAGCGTGTGGAGTAAATGCCTCGCAGCAATTCCTGTCTGCCTTTAATCGCAATTTTATATAAGCCATCCTCCGGTACATCCATTTCCCATGCAATCCATTGTCCCGGCACTCGCCAGTTGTTTCCACCAATCGTGTTCATTCTGATTTTGGAAACATCATACGGTTCTGTTGATGTGCTGGATCGATCCGTAATCGGATATAATGTCGGTGATGACTTGAATGCGGCCTGCTCCCCTTGAACTTTGATCAAGTGTCCGCTTGTTTTTGCGTATCCCTTCGTTTCATAGTCCTGCTTGAGTTCCGCATAGGAAGGCGGTTCTTCGTAATGATGCAGTTTGATGGTATCAATGACCATCGGTTCCCGCGTCGACACAAGCTTTATGGAGTGTTTCCCTGCTGAAAAATAAAACTGGTACGGCTCTTCATAATAGCCTTCTTTATCTCTCAGGATGGACTCCTGCCACATTGGTGCTTCGATCTGACGGGGGCGAAGGTCATTGCCTCGATTGTCCTTCTCGATCTCAGACTTCTCATTAACCCAAATCCGATGAAAGCTCATGTTGCGTGCACTGTTGAACGGGATCTTTCCATCAATCCATAACTCACGTTCGATGGCAGAGCTTTTCCCTTGAATCGGGTAATAGCGCAAGGTCATCTGATACATCCCGGATTCCGGAACATCCACGTCCCATTGCAGGGAACCACTTTCCTCTGTTCGTATGAACTTACCTGTTTCGCCGCCAAGCTCTGTGATCATCTCGGGCTTCATGCCTTCAGAAGCTGTGTAATCTGCTCCCTGAATGACAATTTCCCTGGAAGGCCGCTTCTCGTTCTGGTGTTGCTGCAGATAATAATCGTAGCTCCCCTCCGCAGCAGACTCCGATATCGGCATCACACGGCTCGGATCTGATGTTCGATTTCCGGTTTTTGAATTACCACTCGCACCGGAACTGAATATCGCATACACCACGACGAGCATTACCATGACGACGACAATCGTCACTCGGGATAATGTGAATTTCACCCAATGCCCCTCCTTTAACTGACTCTCTTAAAAGTAATCAGATGGACGGCCCGCAAATTTGTTTCCCGGCTAACCGAGAACAGATATGAGGCCGTCAACTTATATACATTATTTTTTCTTGTCTTGCTCTCCACTCAACACTTTTTTCACAGCAGCCTGCGCAGGTGCGATAACTTGTGCAACACCTGTGGAAGGTGTAATCTCGCCTTTAACAAATTTTTCTGTTACGCTGTCCAATTGTTCTTTGATGCCCAGACCGCCGAAGCGTCCGCCAAACAAACGTTGTACCTCGCCGTTATCATTCATCGCATTCGCGATTGAAGTTTCATCCGGTAAAATATTTTCAAGAGACAGTCTGCGGTTATCCTGCCAGTTATCAAAGTCTTGCAGATCTTCCCAAATTTTCACGATCACATCTGCATCCTTAACGCCTTTTGGAATAACATAAGCTGCTGTCTGACCGAATGGTTCATAATAAGACTGTGCTTTAGGGCCCTTCGGCATATAAACATATCCCCACTCATCCTTCAGCTTATCTACGATCCGGCCTTCAACCTCCCAGAGTCCGCCCGGATACATCGCAATCGTTCCTTCTCCGAAATATTTGGCCGGATCTTCCCAGTCGTTGCCCCCGTTGGCTTTGATCACTTTATGCTCGGTGTACAGGCTATGCAGGAAGTTAAGCGCTTCCATGGCTTCGGGAGAATTAAACGTCACTTTGTTTGTCTGCTCATCGTACAGTTTGCCGCCGTTACTCGCGATCAGCATCTCCGAAAGCACGTAATGTGCTCCAGCCAGACCGTATTGATCCATCTTACCGTCACCATTGCGGTCAACGGTTAATTTTTTGGCGGCATCCAGCATCGAATTCCAGTTCCAGTTATCCTCATCCATTAACTGCTGTGGGTCTTTCAAACCCGCTTCCTTGAAAATCCGCTTGTTATAGAACAAGCCGCTTTCATTCGGTGTATACCAGCTTTCGAGGCCATACACCTTGTCACCGCCAAAGCGCATCGAGTCCACAACATCCTTCTCGACCCGAGTGTCTTTGAGATAATCATCCAACGGTGTCAAGAATCCACCATGCATAAGTCCCCAGATGAAGCCGTCAGGAATGCGGACAATTTCCGCAAAAGGCTCGTTAGCAAGCACGGAGGAAGACAGTTTTTCAGATGTAGACCAGTATTCAGTATTTAAATACTTGATTTTCACGTTATATTTTTCTTCCACCATTTTGATCCGCTCACGCGCCAATTCATCTGACTCTGAATCTCCTTTGGGTGTGGCATCCCACCAGTGAGATATGCGAATGACCCGTCCGTTCAAATCAGCAGCTGGCGCCGCCTCCTCCTTCTCTTCTTCCTTGGCAGGTGTGGTGTTTGTCTCCGTCTCGGCTGGTTTAGTCGCCACAGGCTCGGCTGGTTTATCGTTAGAACCACTACATGCAGACAAAAGCGTGATCAAAGCGGCAAACAAAACGATGAACATGATTTGGTTAGAAATCAATTTTTTCAACACGGGTTGCCTCCCTTAAGTAAATGATTTTACTTTACTTGCTTTTTTCGCCCTTCAATACTTTCTGAATCCCTGCCTGTGCAGGTCCAATGACCTGAGCAACACCTGTAGATGGGGTCACTTCACCTTTCACAAACTTTTCGGTTACACTACCCAGAGCTTCCTTAACACCTAATCCTCCAGCACGAGCACCG
The DNA here is from genome assembly GCF_031844205.1 of Paenibacillus sp. RRE4. NCBI lineage: Bacteria > Bacillati > Bacillota > Bacilli > Caryophanales > Paenibacillaceae > Paenibacillus > Paenibacillus sp. RRE4. The sequence goes on along the minus strand of NZ_JAUZUT010000001.1, from coordinate 1,580,209 downwards.
TATACACGTTCAACCTGTCCGTTGTCATTCATGGCGTTAGCGATCGAAGCTTCGTCAGGCAAAATGTTTTCTAACCAAAGACGGTGATTATCCTGCCAGTTGTCAAAGTCCTGGAGCTCTTCCCAAATTTTCACGATGATATCGGCATCCTTTACGCCTTTGGGGATAACGAAACTTTCTGTACTGTTGACTGTATCCAGATACGTTTTTGCTTTTGGACCTTTAGGCATGTAAACATAACCCCAGTCGTCCTTTAACTTATCCAGAATACGACCTTCGACTTCCCATAATCCGCCAGGGTACATCGCTATGTTGCCTTCTGAGAAGAATTTGGATGGATCTTCCCAATCATTACCGGCGTTAGCCTTCACAACTTTGTGGTCATTGTACAGACTATACAAGAAGTTAAGCGCTTCCAAGGATTCAGGTGAATCAAACGCTGCCTTCTGCGTTGCCTCGTCATACATCTTGCCGCCGTTACTTCCAATCAGCATTTCATGAAGTACATAGTACGCACCCGACAGACCATACTGATCCATCTTGCCGTCCCCATTTTTATCTACAGTTAGCTTCTTGGCAGCATCCAGCATCGTATCCCAGTTCCAGTTATCCTCTTCCAGCAATTGCTGCGGATCTTTCAAACCAGCTTCCTTAAAGATTCGTTTATTGTAAAACATTCCGCTGTCATTCGGGGTATACCATCCCGTCAGACCATATACCTTATCACTGCCGAATCGCATCGAATCGATGACATCCGGCTTAATCTGCGTATCCTTCAGATAATCATCCAGTGGTGTAAGGAATCCGCCCTGCATAAGACCCCAAATATTACCGTCAGGCACACGTACAATCTCTGCAAAAGGTTCATTCGCCATTACAGATGAAGAAATTTTCTCGGATGTTGCTCCATAATCTGTATTCAGATAGGAAATTTTAACGTTGTATTTCTCTTCTACATTTTTGATTCGTTCACGTGCGCGCTCATCCGCCTCCGAATCTCCCTTGGGAGATGCATCCCACCAGTTCGATATACGGACTGCTCTGCCCTTCAAGTCCACCTTAGGCTCCTGTTTTTCCTGTACAGGTTCGACTGCCGCTTCTTTGTTTTTATCCGCTGGTGGCTGAGTCGCCGTGTCAGGTGGTGTACCTCCACCACTGCAACCAGCAATAATGGTTACGAGTAAGGTGAATATCACCAACGGGCTGAACCTTTTCTTTCTCACAAACTTCATCTTTCACACGCTCCCCCTCAAAGTTAGATAAAGATGAATCAAGCTTGCAGCATGCTTGGATGACTTCCTGGAATGACTTAACTCATCACAAGGCTGTCACGGATGGGAACTTGAAAACCTGCCTTCTCCCTTCAACAGAAAGCGCTTACGAAGTTGTCGGGATTTAATGAAACGGATTTCATGAAACCCATTTCATTATAGTATCATAAAAAGCCTTGGGTCAATACATATTCTGTTATTATTTAGAATATTTTGATCCCCTCTATTTCATTCCGCACAATTTCAGGAAAACATAACACTTAAAGGGGATAAATCATCAAAACCCTCTTACACCATACTAAATGATATCGTAGAGGGCTTCATATATGATTTAGTTTGGTTTGGGGTTTTAAGTTTGAGGCACAACAAAAGATTCTACTTCCCGGGTCCATTTCCCCTCTTCATCCGCCAGTAACGTTTTCCAGCCGAGTTGATTAGCCGAATGCAAATTTTTCTCTTGATCATCTATAAATAAGACCTCTGCTCCATATACAAAGTGAGTTTCAACAAGTTGATATATCTCAATCTCCGGTTTGCATAGACCTACCTGATTCGAGATTGTTACACTTTGCGCATATGTGCTCAAGCTACCCAGATTCGGCTCTATCCATTCCTTGCAATGATTGCTCAGCAGATGAATATCGGCGTACTTACTCCAGCGCTCTAGGAATTGAGCCGCAGATAACGGAACGATTGAATCGAATAAAATGTCCCTTGCTCGGCTAATTGATAATTCAGGATAAGCTTTCCCTAAGGATACCCAAAACTCTTGTTCGCTCATCTTTCCAGTCCAAAGATCTCTTTTGATGCCGCCAAAGTGCTTTTTTAATTGTTCTGCTGACAGGTTTGTTTCTTGAATCATCTCTTTCCAGCACCTTAAGGACATATTACTCAACAACACCCCTGCGATATCCAAAACGAGCTGTGGTCTTGTCTGCATGGTATCAATCCTCTCCTTAACTTTCGGAATCATAATCAAACCAGAAACTTATATGCATATTTTGATAGCAGAACAATCTGTCCGGAGACTTGCTGAACATTCTAATCACTTAAAAGCATCATGAGGCAGAAAAGCATGTACCCCTTTCACACCATTAACAATTTGCGTGATACGCAGATCAACCACCGCGCTTCCCAGCGCAATCGCTTCTACCCGCTCCAGGCCATATAACTCGCCCATCAGGCCCAACATGCCGTCCAATGCTTGAACCGTTGCTTCATTCAAATCCTCATCAAAACCAAAGGTAATCCATCCAGAAGGCGTATGCGCACGTGGATTGGCCAGTTTCATATCGTTGATGACACTCACCGTGATATCTACAAGCTCCATGGGACATTCAATCGCCTGACAGCTAACTTCCCCATCGCCTTGCCGTGCATGACCATCACCAATGGAAAGATAAGCTCCGTCTACAGGAACAGGCAGATATAACTTACTTCCCCGCACAAGTTCCTTGCAGTCGATGTTCCCCCCACAATATCGCGGCGGCCATGTCGTATGGATTCCACCTGATTCTGGCGGCATGCCCACGACACCCATGAATGGATTTAAGGATACGCTATATGACTTACCCCGCACTTTACAAGACCCGCTCATCGCTTGTCGATCAAGTGTCCAATTTAGGGATAGTTCTTCGACCTCTGTTAGATGCAATTTCCGATTCTGCCAGTTTGGATATCCTCCTGCGGAAGTAAACCCGTAACTGCCTGGAATAATCTCATTGAAAATGATCTCAAAAGTCTTTCCTTGCTTCGCCTCTTCAACATAAATTGGACCGATTAAGGCGTGACCTCCATCTTTTTCACCTTGTCGTGGAAAAGGTTTCTTCCGTTCCGCATAACTTTTGCCTGTCCCCCAACCTGCGTCTAACGTCTGAAAACGGATGGAATCCCCTGATTTTATTTTCAATATGGGTGTTACCTCATTGGTAAATGAACCGATCAGACTTTCCTGAGCTAATGTAACGGTATGAATGCTCATAACCATCCCTCCGCAGCGAGATATGTTTTCAACGGCTTCATATGATGCTGGTCATGCCATATAAAATCTTTAAGATATTGGGGAATGTAAAATACATTTTCCTTGTTCTCTGGATCCACATATCGTTGATAAAGCTGTTCCTCCGATAACCCTCGGATATCATTCATAATTTTATGACGGTATGTGATTGCCTTGTCGATGATTTCAGACGTCTCTGTACGGCTTCCGTACTCCACAGCTTTGCGATTAAACTCATCAAAATCCAGATGCTTCAACGTAATCTGCTGATTCAGAGCAATCTTCTCAATCGCTTCCTTGTAAAAATATCGATCCCATAACATCATATGGCTTACGATCGACTTAATCGTCCATTTTCCTTTTTCTAGACTGGAATTCCAGACCTTTTCTTCGAGACGACTCAACGTTTTGACAAACAACGTCCATTCTTCAAAAGTTTGAAGCAGCTGTCCCATTTCTTTGTTCATCATCTATGTCCCCCTTCTCTTCGTAAACGATGGTTCACTCTCTCACTTTCTATATCTGTGATTTCTTTGGTCACGATTTTCTTGCATGATTGAAACGATGTATTCCGAATTGTTGGAAGTCTGACTGTAACACAGCATCTCTCAAAGGATATAGATTTGCCGTGAATCGCAACTCAATCCCTCTGGCCAAAAGCCTCTCTACCAGATGATCTATTTTTTCTATGTAACTTGGTATAATCACCTGATCAGAAATATAGTACCCTGCGGTTTCATCAAAAAGTTTAAACGACGCTTCATCCATATGGTATCGATATAACGTTTGCTGTATGATCCTTGGGTACCAATCGCTCTCAACGGTTACAATGAGGTCTGCATTGGTGTGTTTAAAAAACAACTCATGATGTTCATCCTTCATGTCTTTCGTTCTTCGAATAACAATACGAGGACAATCTCTCGGAAAGTAATAACTGAATTCATGCTGCTCATCAATTGCCCAGACAACCGCCGGAAAATCAGGCCGATTTTGTTTCATTCTTGGTTTAAAGATATGAATATCAGATTCTTCACTGAAATGATATAACATTCGATACACCTCTGATCGATGAAGTTAAGCTTCAAGCAGTATGTTCAACCCTTTTCTAATCTCATATGTTAAATGATTATTCGCTAACAAACCCTTGATCAGGTCCTGATTCACAACCTCATTACTTGTTTGCAAATACTCTAAAATCAAATCCGCTTTCTCGTGTCTACCCATCATGTGATAAGCAACGTACCACACTTCGGGACTTGAAACGTGCATTCCGTGCCATTTTACATTTGGAATAGGCGATATAGTTAACTCCAGCCGTCTTCCATCTACATCAAATGCGAATCCGCCGATGACATCCACGTTTAACGATTCAATCTCAATCCTGTATTCACTTGCAAAAGGTTTGTCGCCGCTTTCCTTCTCGTTCCACTCATATCCAGCAATTGCTTCTAGGAATTTGGATTTTGGGCAATCGACCATCAGATCCCAATCGTTCACGGAATCAACCAAGCCAAGAAAATACAACATCGCACTTCCACCCAGTGAATATGCAATATGATTCGCTTCTAAACGTTTGACTAACGGTAAAATCTCTTGAGGATTCATCATTATGTGTCCCACTCCTAGCGCTCATTTTATATCAATCATTCATATCTAAATTAAATTAATATAAAATCTCAATCTGGCTGTATACGTTCAACGGCTCCTGATCAATCAACACATTTGGATCTTTCTGCTCGGTAAGTAACATATTCAATATATTTAACTCATAGTACCATTCTCCGGTATCCTGATAGATATGCCGTCCGTTGTACACCACTCTTCCATATTCGTTTGAAGTCAATCCAAATGCCCGCTCTGTCAAAGGCTGATATCGCTTGTCATATCGGACAGGTTTCCCACATTCCGGGGAGTAGGTGAAGGTTACATCATATTCGGAATTTTCGGATTCAGGCTCCTTATTATCAATCAAAACACAACCCAATTTGAAATTCTTTGCAGCAGGTTTCAGAATGACACTTTTATCTTGAATCGTCTCAAAACCGTTCTTGTTCTGCAAAATGACCAGCCTGTGGTAAGGCAGACCATAGGACGTGTCGTAACTGAACAGCATATCCGGTAAACGGAAGGCTTTCTCCATATCATTTCGGCTTGTGGAAAAAGGGGCCCCTCTCACATCCTTCTCCCAGCGCAAGGTTATGAACTGAAGAAGTATTCTTTCTCGATTCGATCGCTCTTTATGTTTCCCAAACTGCATATCTGTTTGCTCCTTCTTCCTGCTATTGTGCTGAAATAGTCAAGAAGCTGGTCCATCTTGCTTTAGACGTCCCAGCTTCATTTTATTCTCCTCGTTTCATGCCACAGAAGAAACCTTATTCACTTTTGAATAACTTGTTTATAATCATTTCGGCGCATTCTTCAGGTGTATGCTGACTCGTATCTACCGAGTATGTGTACTGAATGTCGGACGCCATAATACGATGTTGCTCTTCAGACTGGTCTTCTCTGCGGTCTCCCCGTTCAATGTTACGCTGACGACAGATATCGAGAGGGCAGTATAGTTCCACAATATCGAGAGGATATCCTTCGAAAATTGTTTTCACTTGTTCATAATGCGGTGCGAGCTCGGGTCTCTCCACCAATATCCCATCGATCAGCACATGCTTGCCATGGTCTGAGAATACCTTCGCTGTGTGATACATCATGAGGATGGCTTCACTCAGGTACTTCCAATAATCAGTCTGCAGATGTTTATCGCCGATTGTATTCTCAAATAAATCATTCGCCACGACATAGAAAAACGGATCATCATATGACTGCATCGCCTCGACTATAGACGTTTTCCCCGAACTCGTTACTCCATTCAAAAATATAATTTTACCTTTATCCATTATGTTATCTCCCTTTGCTAAAATAAGAATCTATAAATATTTTACAACGTGTACTAATACGCATTCCAACGCTCATTAATTCGAGCGAGATCGTTTACAATATTTTAGAAGTGTTCTACCGAGTAAGTACCATTCTGATAAATTAAACAATTAAGCTGCATTCCAAAGGTACATCCACCGTCAATGCCAATCTTATCTTCAGCAAACCAAACGTCCGCTGATCCATGTATGTCTTTCGTTTTGGTATGTCCAAAGACAACTTTTTTGTGAAGGTCTTCGAATGCATGCTGGATAAATTTATCTTTTATATACATAAAATCATGCTCGGGCTGTTGCCTCCATTCACTGTAATCCGGATTCAATCCAGCATGAACATAAATATGATTTTCATCCTCGTGGAATAAAGGTAAGTTGCTCAAAAAATTAATATGATGACTATAATCCGCCTGTATGATCTTCCTTGCCGTTTCTAACACTTCATTCGAAACTTGATCGTTCAGTTGACAGTAACTTTCAAGGGTTTGAAGTCCTCCATGTTCCATAAACTTGGATTGAATGGATGAAGTTCCGTCATATATGAGATCCACGAACCTTTGGTCATGATTTCCTTTTAATGCGATAGCGCGATGTTCTTGTACTAATTCCATGACCTTAGCGACGACTTCTCTACTATTTGCACCTCGATCTACGTAATCTCCCAAGAGGATTAACTGATCATATTTTGAATTGTAGTCTACGTTAATTAACAATTGATTTAATGCATCAATGCAACCATGAATATCACTAATCATGAGAGTTCGATTCATAGAAACCCTTCCTTTTGGATCTTCATGCAGTAAAAACTGACATTTGAAAATCGGTTATATTCTTCGATGTGCTTTAGCTCAAATTTCAATTCAGTCAACAGTTCGAATAGATCTTCTTTTTTGTGGTATCTATCAAAATCCATATACATAAATTGAGCGTTCGGTTTTAACACCTCTGATATTTTCTGCAAACCTTTCCGGTATGCGCCTGTCTCTTGCAGAGCAGAGCCAATCATGGTGACCAGATCATAAGTTTGAGGCAATTCACATGCTAAAAAGTCCTCACATATAACAGTAGAGGCATTGGGATGGCTCTCCTTTTTTTGTCGGTATTTGAATATGTCACATATATCAGAATCAATATCAATACTTGTTAAACTACCTACCCCATTCAATAAGTAACCGATATAATCGTCCCATTCCCCTACTCCAATTCCAATATTAAGCGCCTTCATTCCGCTGAACACATTAAAGTATTTGGTTAAAAAATCTCTTGTCTCCAGCTCCAAATACAGACTTGCAGGTGATAAATTCCATTGATAGGCTTCCTTCTCCCTCATATGTAAATAAAAATTCAAGAGATTTTGATCATCCATCCGGGTCACCACCTCAGAATTTACAATCAGTTACTTCAGCGTACGATTACCTGATGTTATTTATATTGCTCCTCAAACTCGTTGTCTCTCTTTTTCATTTCGGTAAGCGAATGTTGAAAGAAAGCGATGTGACGAATGAAATAAACTGCTCCCACCAGGATACACATTCCTCCAACCCAGTAATTCAGCCTCAAATCCATCTCATAGTTAATCGGGCTGTAACTTCCTGCTGCTGCGGACTGAAATGCGGTATATCCCAGTTTGGGGATTACCTCTTCAATCGTTTTGGTAAGTGTCACTATACTGATTCCTACAATAATGAGAATGAACGAAAAAATTTTGGGTAGTGCCTTCAACTCGGGTGACCTCCCTTCAATATAAACCTAAAGTTGTTTTGAATTTCTTCAATAATTTCAGATACTTGTTCTCGCCTGTACTGCTGCGTATAGAGTTTATTTTGTTCTTTTAATTCTGAGCATGTTTCAAATTCCTCTAGTAAAACCAAACTGCGCTCACCCATCTGTACGTCTGCTGATCTCGATTGGTCCCTGGCAATCAGGGTACTTCGATCTACCAACAAGACAACATAGACGACCCTGAATTCAAAATCCGTTAACTGTTGCACAAGCCATTCTATTTCTGAAGGGAAAGTAACGTAATCAATGACAACGTCATAATCCTGTTCTAACAGATTCCGGGTTAAGCTCAGTATATTTTTCCATGTCAGATCATACGTCTCTTTGCATAACCATGGTTTACCTCGTCCATTCACTGGAATTTGACTGATTGCGTCTCCCGAAATATACGCACTTTTGCTTAGGGCCTGAACAAGCTGTTGCGACGTTGTCGATTTCCCTACCCCAGCAGGCCCCGAGATCACGTATATGGTTTGACTCATGTTGTCCTCACCTTCTATTTATACATCTGGATATACCACATATCGAATCCTAATTCTTCGTAAAATGATGCCGTATCTTTCCATCTCCGATTGGATGATCCAACCAAAGCCCTCACAATCTGATGCTCACTTGCCTTATCGATTAAACAATTAATGAGTTCTTTGCCGATCCCTTTACTCCGATGTTCAGGATGGATGTAGACCTCATGAATTTCCAAATAACCATCAGCTTGAGGAATGACCGGCTCTGCGTTTCCACACCTAATCTCTCCGAAGGCATAACCAATAACCACACCATGTAACCCCACAACATAAAAGTATTCGTTCAGCTTTTTTTTCTAATTTTTCTGGAGTCCAGGCCACATTCTCGTAACCTACTGTAATGTTTTCTTTTTGCCACAGATTAGAGAGAGCAATAATGTGTGTAAGATCTTCCTTTTGCCCTATTCGGTAATAGTACATATGCAAGTCTCCTATCGAACACAGTCAAGTTCTGCAAAAGATAAAACGGTCATTAGGATTCCACACATGTAGATCATCCGCAATGTACCCTCGTAACCACAACTCGTCTTCTATACGTCTGAGATAAAAACCTTTTGGAAAATAATCATCCTCAGTAAGAGGTTTAGAAGCTATTGTAATCGAACCTGATGGTGCTTGGTTTCCTTTTTCAGTGCTTGATGTACATATCTCAGGTTGATCCAAATTCTGAATTCGAAGAAAGGGACCCAAATCCATTGGACATAACTGCAAACCAAGAGTATCTGCCATTTGAAAGAGTTGTAAGGTCGTAGCTCCATCCAAAAACCCTAGATTTCTAACAGCTAACTCAACCGTCTCTAGCCGCCTCTTGGTGGGAGAAATGACAAATTTCTCATCATCAAACAGTTTATTTCCGTATTCATTCATTCGAATTGAACACTGCTGTAATTTATGTTTAAGTTGCGGTTTGCTTACTCCCCCAACTTCAACGACTCTTATTTCCATGGGACAATGAGGATAAATTTCGTTTTGGTCAAGCACTCCTATTTCTGTGACACTTTTTAAAGATTTAATCTGGGCAATATGATGGTGTCCATGCCAGACCAATCGTTGAATAGCAATATCCAAAGAAATGGTACCCAGTAGTTCTGTTCGCAGCTTCCGCTTGAATTGCTCAGGTTGTAAGCAACGTAGTAGCGTGAGAAATCGTTTGTGCAGTATTTCAAGCATCTGTATGGAATCCTCCAATGGCAAATCTTGATACTCCTGTAACGATGCCCACAAATCTTCCCGATACGAGCTTGCGAGTGGTTGGTCCTCCGTTAATGCTCTTTTGAATCTTATGTACGCGTTCATATCGTTGTCTGCAAGGTGGTGCACAATCTGGATAACCGTCCAGCCGCCTGTACGATAAGGAGTACGAAGTTGCTCATCATTAAGGCCTTGTGTAATCTCTCTTAAGGTTTTCGCAATCTCGGGAACTTGATCTATGATTTGTTTTCGATCCTTATCAGTAAATTCAAATCTGGGCTCAAAGTGTCCGATTGGAAAACGTATCTTTTCATCTAAGTCCATATTTAAAAACCGCTCCAATCGTCTACTTCAGGATCAAATCATATCCAATATAACCCACAATGTTCCATTTGCGAAGTGGAAAAATAAAAAAAGAAGCAACCTTGTTCCTAACGGCTAGCTTCAATGACTTCTTTTTATATAGTAAAATCAGGCATAGTACCCTCCTTCTTTTATATATGTAGACGTTTTTTTATAATGTTTATAAATCTTACTGAATGCCCGGTTTGCTTTATGTTGACGTACTCCATCACTTAAACACGGCTTGGTTACCTTAACAACTTCTCTCATATCTGTATCCATGCTCATTTCACCTGAGAGTAGGCGTTCTATATTTAATTCAAACCTGCCTTCAAGATTCTCAGAGCAGTCTCCGTAAGCGTACGTTGCCTTACCGTCGTCAACACCAATCAATTTAAAATCGATACAGAATGCCATGCATATGCCCCCTCACTTTACAAATGATGCTTCATTTTCATTATCCCAATCTCTTTAATTTCATTCGTGTATATTTCTAAACTCTCGTCATCAAAACAAACAAATATTACCTTCTGAATTTTTGTTTGATTTTTCAATAGATATTGTGATACCTCATCCAAGGCCACATTACAGGCTGATTCTTTGGGATACTTATATATGCCTGTACTAATATTAGCAAAAGCCAAGCTGGAGACGCTATGAAGATCAGCTTGCATTAACGAATTTTTATAACAGTTTCTAAGTTTTTCTTCTCATTGTTTTTTCCACCATTCCAAACAGGGCCTACAGTATGAATCACATATCGGCATTTCAGGTTACCCCCAGTCGTTACTACTGCTTCTCCGACTGCACAACCACCTCGTTGATTCCGGATCTTTATACAATCATCTAATAATGCTTTTCCTCCAGCTTTATGAATAGCACCATCTACTCCGCCCCCTCCCATTAAACTAGTATTAGCAGCATTGACTATAGCATCCACTTCTATTTTGGTTATATCTCCTCGAACTAGTTGAATTATCGAGTCATTAAACATTGCTTCCATCGTTGCCCTCCGGTCACATCATTATTTCTACTTTTTTTATCTTACTACGTTACCCCCTAACCAAGCTAAACCAAGGGCGAATTCCCCTTTCAAGGATATAATAGGAATGTTGTTATTCACTTAAAGCTATTACATGGTTTCTATATTCCAATTTTCTGCAAAAATATAGATTGATCCATAAGTGTTTGAAGACTCTGATCCCGAAAAATAAAACAGTCTTTTATCCGTTATAGTGCCTACCTGGCTAATCTTTAAATGCTTCAAAGCAAAGCTGATGTTCGGTACTTCCCCATCTGACAAAATGCAAAAATCCTGAATATGAACTAGGTTCTCAATAATTGTCCCTTCTTCTGTCTGATAAAAACAACTACCTACGTTGTAAAAAGTCAGTTCTGCTTTTTGATAATCCCAAGAATCAAGTTTGATATGAAGAACGACTTCCCTTGGATCATTCACAGAAATTGAATCTATGGTTGAATCATGGAAACTGAAACCATTAAAATCTGAAGGTAATGAGCTATAGGGAAAAAACAATGGCATTCCATCTAACCCTTTCAAGTATGGAGACTTGCTTGGCCAACTTAGGCATTCCAGCCAGAATAATTGATAATCAGCAGTAGAATTATCTAACTTACGTAGTTCGTTCAATAGCTCGTTGTGATGAATATTCCATACTTCTTTGGTTAACAACCTAATTTTATTATATGTACTTGTGTAGTCCTTTTCCTCAACCAAGTAATTAGCAACATTGTATACAAGCTTGGTAATGGTATTTATTTTGTACTTCATCCTGATCACCCCAACATCATATCTGCGCCAATTTTGCCTAAAGTCCCTGTGTTCACTCCGATTGCTAATCATCTTCAAGATGATCAATCCGATCTTTGATTTGTTCTTCAGAAAAACCAAACCAAGTCATTTCAACCAAACAAAGTGCGACGATTTGTTCATTTGAGAATTGCTCAAGTACCTGTTGATCTACATAAAAACCTAACCATTCTCCCCACTTACTTGCGGAAAGATCCCAATATCCTTCCCACTCAGGTGAATTATTCTTTCCGTGTACTCTATATTCGATGTCTTTTTTATCCTTATCACCATCAGAATCAATCGAGTCTATATGAACAATCATTTCAACTACATTAGTTGCAGGGTTTTGTAAAAGAATGGATTCATATAGTATTAAATACTTTTCTTTTATTTGAGACATATCAGGATAGTATTTAATCAAGTTATCCCAAACGGCATCGAAAGTAACACGCTCTAAAATCTCCTTAAAAGTTATCAATTCATTGTACTCCTATTCTTTATAAGACTCTCAATGGTTAGGTTAGCGTTTAATTGCTAATCTGAGAATTTAATAAGCACAATTGCTACTATTTCTCATTTATTTCATACCAAATTTCATAACCCTCAATGTTTGTTTCGGAATAGTCGCTAGCGTTGGATGTTTTGAAATATCTCGCATAATAAGCATGTTCAATAGTTTTCGTATCCTCATCCGTATTCATATCAAGATAAATTTTGGATATTTCCAGCCCCCATTTAACGCTACGGGCAATCTCTTTCATGTTATCCACTGTTGTAAATCTCTTGATTACTGTAAGAATCGCTTCCAGTTCCTCTTTACTCGGTTCTTTGCTCATGTCTATTCTGTAATAAAGATTTGGGCGGGTAAACGTAAATTGAACTCTTTCAATCAACGGAGAAAGTTTCTTCAGCTCTTTTGTTAATTCTTTGGTTGAATCGGTATTGATCTTATGTGTAGTACTGCAACCTGTAATAAGTAGAAGGATACCTATTAATAGAGGAATTAATTTACTCATCCTGAACTCCAATCATTGAGTATTCGTACAGATCACTCTGAGCAGCCCAGCTTCTATGATCTATTAGATGTCCTGCTCATATCTCATGGCTACATCAATAAGTGATCTATCCAATGTTTTTGATATCCTTCCAAATGATTGTGAATTGATCCCTTCAATCAAAGGGGAATAGAATACGATCACATTGATCTCTTCATTAGCCACATCTAATCCCTTCGCTTTGAAAAACCTTGCTGAATATTTATTTTCAAATCGATCTGTGGAGCAAATTTCTTCTTCCTTAACCTCACTCACTTCAATAGATACCCTGAAATATTCCTCAAATTCAATTCGATCCTTAATTAACGTCCATCTGAATAAGGTAATCTCTTGACCATCAGGTCTTAAATAGGCATGACATCCCGTGCCATCCGCATGAAATTCTAACTGTGTATCTTCAAATGCATCATAGAAAAACGCTTCAGATGACCACACTCCTATAAGATCATCATTATAAAAAAACTGCACTGGCTCACTCATATAACATACCTCATTTAATTATTTCGCTTCATATTACGTATAATCAGTTCTATGGATTTCTTGGTTGAATAATGATCAAAATGTGAATGCCCTGAATACGAGCTTGCTAAGTAAGCACATTGATGAATTAATAGTTCGTATCCCAGCTGAGATGCATTAATGATGGCTAAATCTTTGTTCGCCATGACTCTCAATTGTTCATCGTATTTCCAAGGTTGCCATGTCTTCCATATTGATTCATCGTGAGATTCTAGCAACGGAATTGTATAAGTTTCTGGCTGTGTATGCTTTATCGCTGTTTTAAGATTTTTTAAATCTTTTTGATGTATTGGAGTTATTGCACCGTTAAACACCAAGAGATCACAACTTGAATCATCTTCTCTTGCAAAATAAATAATGTCGTGAGTATACATGGCGTGCTGAAATAAACTGGCTAATAAAAACATCTCGGGACAGTCCTTAGCATCTACTAACAGTAGATGACCCAGCTCTTCTTTTACTTTGATATTTATATCCTTCTGTCTTAAGACTACTGCTGTCCACTCAGCACTTTGGAATTTTATCTGTATTCTAGGAATTGTCATCGTCTGAGACATGATATACCTCTTTTTAGTTTCTTTCACATGTTATTCACGCTCTAACCTTTCCAACGCCTTTCTATATTTCTCAAGTCTGTTATAGTCTTCCTGCGTTGGCTTTTTTATTCTTGATATGTTCATATTCTCTTGAATATCTGCGATCTTTACATTTCTTGCAGTTCGATTCATTATCGTCTTCTCAATAAATTCTTCGTAACTATCCTCTGTCGATCTCGTCAACAAATGAATGGCTGTTAAAATTTCTTCCGAAAATCCCAAACCTCTTAACTCTTCAATTGTGACTTCCGAATCTTCAATGACATCATGGAGAACAGCCACAATCTTCTCTTCCATGCTTTCCACTCTGTTCATAACAGCTAGCGGATGTAAAATATACGGGTGCCCACCTTTATCAAGTTTCCCTTTATGAGCTTGTAACGCGACAGATATAGCCAATTCGATGTCCAAAATAATCAACTCCTTATTTAGATGGGCATTTCAATATATTCGGATACTCTTGCTTTCAAAATTTCTATTAATTCTTCATCCATGAATTGATAATCATCTGGAATATCCAGACAGATTAAACGTTTATCTTTTAGACTTGTTGGAAATTTTTCCTTCAATCTTCTCACATGTTTTTTCTCCATAACAAAAATTAATTCTGACCATCCAATGTGCCCTCCCGTAACCTTGATTCTTGCTCCCGTTTCGGTTCCTGCTGACCTTGCTTCATATCCGTTGTACCCTTCAAAAATTTTCTCAGCAGTTAAGCTACGCCATTTATTCCGGCTGCAAATAAACAGTAATTTGATGTCATCTCACCTATCCTTTTTGGTTATTCATTTGTTTGACTTATTATTTTAGGACAAATATTTAAGATATAGTCATTTTCAATGGCCTCTTCTATCCAAAGCACCCTAGTTTCTTCTTCATTGTAGATAGCATGCTCATATGTAAACAGTTTGAATCTACAGTCATTAAGCCCCCCATTCTTTGGTACTACTATGCTTCGATAAGTAATCCTGTCCATATTAATAATATGTATTAAATCGTCTCGATCATGAGGCTTATACCAATAAACTAATTCATTTTCGACAAATGAATAATTCATTTCAAACACTTTCTCTTTGCTCCTTATTATTGTTCGCTCTTCAATATATGCCCGATCCTCGGGAAATGCCCGAAAATTACATTCAAAGTAAGGAAATAACAAGTCATGATCTGCATCTATAAACTGACTTAAAATTGTTGCTTCTTCTTCAGTTGTTAAGTTGAAATTGTAAATAGCCAGATTCTCAAAAATCAACATTGTATTCACTCCCATGAATGGATAGTAGTCTAATCTGATATTATCTACCTCGAATTTGTTTCTTTAATAACATAATTTGTCCAATATGATATGCGCTATGAATACTTAGATTAGAAACAACTCCCCACCAAGGGGCATTAAAATATTCTGGAAGTTGCTTCGTAAGTTTAGATTCATCTGTTTCTTCTAAAACTACTCTCCAACTGATAAAAACATGCTCAAGTCTATTTAATGTTTCCTTCCAGCCAGCATCATTCAATTGATCTTCATTCAAAACAAAAGTTTCATCATTGTTGATCCCATGATTTAATACAAATTCTCCAGCCTTATAACGCTCAAGCCATTTCTCATTCCAATAAATAAGGTGATTCACGATGGACCAAATGGTTTGTTTATTATCATCCTCAGTCAATGCTTCTTCCGTTGTTACATCTTCCAATATCTCCTCCAGCGGAAGAAACCAGCTCTTATCGTTATAACATGCCGATATTTGATCTGTTAAAATGGATTTATAGGTCATCATTTGATCCTCTTCTCTTCATTCATTCTAAGTGTTAAGTTCTTCAGTAAACGTCTTGCATTTATAATACAAGCTTAGTCCATGCCACATTAAACTACCTACTAAAATCCATATCAATATACGGAATATCTTGCTCGATATTATTTAGATAGAATTTCAACGCTTCCTTGTCCCAATCACTCCAGTTGTTATAATTATCAAAATTATAACTTCTATAAATCGCGGAAACTACCCCAAACTGTCTAAGATTAATAAAATCAGGGATTAATTTTAACCATGCATGATCTATTGTATTTTCTTTAACATAACCATCCATGAAATTATAATAATACCTCTTGGTTATCTCTAACCTTTGCTTTCCATCGACTACCCAAGGGATTGGAATTTCATAGAATAACGGGATAGCAATATCACTCACAAACCAACTGTATTCGGCTTCATCAAAATCAATAAATACAACGTCGTCGTCTACATTTAAGTAATTCCCATGATTTAAATCCCCATGAATCATTCCATACGAATCCGTATTCTTTGGAAGCTGACTAAGCTTTCTCTTCAGAATTTCGTATTGATCCATGACATAAGAAAGTTCCGGAGGTAAATAATCTTTCATATGGATCAAAAACTCTTTTTCATGCCATTGTCTCCTGTTTAAATGATGTATCAGATTTGAATTCTTTGAAAGACTATGTACTCTTCCTGCATAACCACCGATTCTTTGATAGAACAGATCGCTCTCTTCAGCAATTTTAGCCTTTCTTCCACTAGAAAACTCAAACGATGTTGCATAAAATTCCCCATCACTGATTTCCTCTACAAATTTCCCATGAACAGATGTTATCGCTTTGGAAACAGATACATGATGAGTAAACAAGTAATCTATAAAATCAATTTCAGATAAAATCTCTTTTTCGGTTCGATGGGATTTATGTGTGATCCGGAGAACAACATTTGTACCATTAGACTCCCCAAAATATACAAAGTTCTGAAAACCTTCCAAATCTTTAAGACTGGATTGAATAATATTAAATTTTTGCGCTGCTTCATGAAGCACTTCCTCAGTAAATAGTTCTTTAAAACGCTTTTCCATCAAATCTCTTCCTTTCTATTCACGATCCCCGCCTAACATTTACGTATTTACTTAGCCTTCTATGGCTTAAGGACTTCAGCATTTACGACTTCTACTGTGTTTGATTCTTTAAAATCGAGATATATTCATCATCTCTAAGCCTTGTCACTCTACAGTTCTCATTAGTTTCAAACGCTGCAATTCTTTCTTCAATTGTTCTATTCATACTATCTTTAAATATATCCTCTCGGTCATAGTGAGGAAAGATAAGCTTGTCGGTTACACCTAATGCGCTAAAATCTGTTATATCCATCGTATTCATCTCTGGAGTAAAGTAATTGACAATGTTAATATTCGGCCCCAGTAATAACGTTCCAGCACTTACTCCAACTATAATTACATTCTGTGCAGCCAGTGTTTTAATAATTTCATCAGCACCACTGTTCTTAGCGTAATACAATAAAGTAAATGGATTTCCACCATTAATATATATAACATCAGTATGTAAGAGAATTTGTGGGTCATCAAATTCGATATCTACAAACTTAATATGCTGAAACCCCATATCCTTGAAATCTTGCATTGCTTTTTGAGCATATCTATTATTTCCTCTCATCGGAGATGCCGTTGTAATAATAGCAACCTTTAACTGAGAGATATCTCTATCAATGAAATTTAGGAATTGATTTTTAATATCCTGAGTATAAAAACCACTTGATGTTAGTAACAGGCTACTCATTGAAACCACCGTCCTTAATAAGGATTTGTATGATCTTGATAACCTGAAATACTCTACAAAACATCCTTGTACTCATTCAATATCTTCGTAATAAATTCTGTCTTTCCTTCAGTATAAGCTTTGCGATTGTTTCTGAATTCATCTGACAGCTGGTTCTTCAAATTTGTGTACTCGGATACCAGTAAGGGGTGTTTCCTTAATATGTCTCGAAACATGATATGTCTTTGTAGTTCCTCACTTTCTCTATTGCAGACATATAGATGATGTTCGTGCTTTACATCGCCTTCACTGCTGTAAGGTACATAAATGTCCTTTCTCGCAAACGCCTCTCTGTTCTTAATGCCTAAATCACCTTCGTGAATGTATCCCAGTTCGTCTAGCTTCTTGATTACCTCTGGCAGGTAATCCATAGATTCAATGACTACATCAATATCAATGATTGGCTTGGCTGCAAGATCCGGTACCGACGTACTTCCAACGTGCTCGATTCGTAATGTTAGACTACTAAGTTTTTCTGACAAAATTGATTTTATTATATCAAATGCTCTAGGCCATTCTTCATTGTATTCTTCTATGACTACTGGTTTTTGATTCTCCATCGCCATCCTCCATTTCCAAAGGTTTACGATATTCACCGCTCAAAAATACTGATTTTCCGGCGAATGCCGGGCCTAGGGCGAATGTGCGTAACATAAATATTACGTTATATCCCATAACTAAAGTAGTTTCATATTTCATCTAAAATACAGTCATATTTATATACTTGTTTAATTCGTCCAGCCATCGCTTATCATCTTTCCACGTGGATAAAAACCATGACATATATCGTAATCCCAAGTATCTGGACGTAATTGTATAATTCAGCTTGAATTTATCCTCGGATAGATTTAACCCTCTCGAATTCATCAACATTATATAGTTCTCGGCTTGAGAAAACTCTCTATACCTAAGCGCTACATCAATGTATAAGGAACCGTAATGTGCTTCTTCCCAATCAATGAAATACACCTTTCTATTTTTGTAAACCAATGTATTACCCGGATGTAAATCATTATGTATAAGGGTATGTGAACTTTCATCCCTGAGAACTTTATCCATGTCCTTAACTATATGCTCTGCAACCATATCAATCTCTGGAATAAGATCACCAAAATGACTTATAAAATCCGGATCTGATTTCGTATTATTCCAAGTCGGTCCCCATTTCTCGTTAAGTACGGATTGAATATATTTTGAATCAAGCAATGGAAGCCATTTCAATTTATAATATTTTTTAAAGTTGAACGCATGTATATCTGCCAGAGCAGCTTGTTCATTTTTTTGAAGCAGTTCAATATCTAAATTATTGTAATCCGTTTCATAATCTACATCCTGCATGCAAAGATATTCTCGGCTGTTACTTGTCATATTTAATGTAAAACTAAATGGAACATTTGCTGATTGATCATAGAGATAATTTAATGTACGCCTTTCAATGAGTGACGCTCTTTTTGTAATAAGATTAATACTCCAATCATGAATATCATTTCTAAGTAGTATTTCATGTCTTTTGAGTTCTACAGCTGAGGTGCCATAAGCCAGGTCTAAATCTTTGATACTCAATATTTCTGCATTAGGCGATACGAAACGGTCAATTGTACTCTGCATTGTGTTTCTAAGTTCTGTATTTATTGATCCTCCTTTATGAATCAGGCATTCGCCGCATAAATCTATCATTGTCTTTTACAAATTGATATTCCTCATATAATCCATGAGCATCCTTCGTTCCGAGAATACCTAATAAATTCTTATACTTGTCAGAGGTCGTAATACTTTCAATTAATTTTTTTCCTATACC
Source organism: Paenibacillus sp. RRE4 (assembly GCF_031844205.1). Taxonomy (NCBI): domain Bacteria; kingdom Bacillati; phylum Bacillota; class Bacilli; order Caryophanales; family Paenibacillaceae; genus Paenibacillus; species Paenibacillus sp. RRE4. The sequence goes on along the minus strand of NZ_JAUZUT010000001.1, from coordinate 1,560,770 downwards.
TCTACCGCGATAATCTTCATCTACATATACATCACATAAATAATAGACCGTCTCATAGTCCGTAACTAACCTTGCGACGCCGACTTGTCTATTTTCATGATACACACCAACACATTCTGATGATTGGAATGATCTTATAATCTTTTCTTTAGGTCTCTTATTAGCCCAGTAACTTCTTGATAAGAAGCCACATATGGTTTCATAATCTAATAAAGATTTTTCATCGGAAATAAGAAATTCATCAAATTCAATATGCATTTTGGTCCACCCTTCATTGGGATTTCTGATCTGTATCAATCACATAAATTTTTGACTCCCTGTTCCAAGGGTGATACCCGTTACATAAATGAAGCCAGCCATACTTCTCATAATAATCGATATGATCTGTACATAAATACAATTTACTGAATCCTAGTTTATAAGCTTCTTGTCTTGCATGTGCCATCATGTCTGACCCAAGATTTTTTCCTCGTTCCTTTTCCTCGATATATAGATTTGATAAGTACGGCCATAAATCTTGTCGACTCACAAAATCATTATTCATTAACGAGTAACTACCAACGATTTCATCTCCATTTATCATAAAATACCATCGAGGTAATGGACTTGTTGTTGTCATACTGGAAGTGATACATTCCTCGAATATTCTTCTATGTAATCCCCATCTTTCCACAACATACTCAATAGCTTCTTTTAAAAGATTTGAATGTTCTCTCAAGTCAATGATTTGATATTCCATGAGTTCCCCCAATTCATGTTTTAATTTACGGTTAGGAAGTACAACTATCAACTAATCGAATATCAGCTATTATGCCAATAAAACGTATAATGTGAATGTCGCTGAAATCCTAATGACTTATAAAAATGACTATCAGAAATAACATATGCTTTTTTAGCACCTAATGAACGGCTTCTTTTTAGAGCTTCCATAACCACTGCTTGGCCTAGCCTCTTATGACGATACTCAGGAACCGTACATACAGGTTCAACATAAACATAATCTGTTTTCGGACTATACCATAAGCCACAGTATGCAACATATTCTCCATGTTCATTTTCAGCCACAACATGTATAAACGGGTTCAAATGGGTTGCGGATAACATTTCTTTTTGCTTACTCATCGTAATTTCATCAACGGGCACAGGCCCTTCGTTATCAAATGCTTGCCATAACATATGATGAAGTTTATATAAGTCATTCTTTATATCGATGTTTTTTAGGGTTATGCCTTCAGAAATTGTACCTTCAAGGCTAACATTCTCTAGTGCAAGCTCAAGTATGTTTTCCGTCTGATCATGCTTCACAAAATGATGACTACGCAATAAATCTAAAATGTGAGTGTCTTTATCATTCACCGCAATCCCAAGGCCATTTTCATTACTGAAAGTAGCAATAGCATATTCTAATATATCTTTTTCGAACTCTTCAAATCCCTGTTTAGTAGCAAAAAAAGCTTCACCGAAATAATGGTCATACGTTGCTATAGCTACCAACTCATCAGCAAGATACCATAATCCAATTTTATTTTTTAAGTCACGATTAAATTCAGGATGAAAAAACATCCATTCCCACCTTGCCCAGTTCCAATTAATATGTTTTCGGTCGTCTTTTGATAATTCAATTAAAAAGTCACAAACTTGTTCATAACATGAATCATCGAAATTTCTAAAAGAAATTTTCATTTTAATCCCTCCTGAATGAACTCTACATGGAACGTTCTTGTATTCAAGAACCCCAAGGGTGTTATCTGCTGAAACAGTTTTTTTAAAGAATGCCGCTCGCGCAGCCTCTTTATTTTATTCTTTCAAAAAATGCATGTAGATTTTTACAAGTTTTTTTAGAATTTCAACGCTTTCTTCGACATCATTTGTTTCTAAAGAATGATTGGCATTCATGATTGTAATGATTTCATTTTCCTTATTAATTCCACTTGCCAACTCTTCGTTAAATACTTGATCTTTCGTTCCATATACTACAATTCCGTTAAACTTGTTGACGTAAGGAATAGTGTCTTTATTAGGTGTTAAAAATATATGTTTAATTGGTACGTCCAGTTTTCCATGGACTTCTCCAGCTATTATTGTTCCTAGGCTCTTACTAATAAAAGCAACTTGATTATATTTATGTACGACTTGCTTAACTGACTCATAGCTGTCTTCTACGACTCTTCGCACCTCATTACGATCAAGATCTGCTCGCGCAGCTTGATAACCATACTCCAGGATCAAGAGGTCAAAACCACTCTGAATAGCGGAAGTTCCTGCAAAATGCAAGGTTGGTTTATTACACGGATAATTTTGTCCAGGGAAAAGAACAACTAACTTTTTATTTCCCTCGTGAATTTGATAGTATCTTTGCTTTATCTCCACTCCCCAAAATGAAGGCACATTTAAAATCTCTAATTTCATTTTTATCATCCTTTCTTGGTATTAGATTCTTTCGTCTAACGTTTTGATTAAAAATATTTAAATTACGATACACAAAGTCATTAAATTCATTAATGTATGTCAGTTGCAAAGAAAAAAATTCTGAATGGATTAACTTTAAATTTGACTTACCCTTAAAAGTGTCCCAGAAGTCACCTCTATTTTCTTTTTTCCAATTTTCCATATATGTTAAGAATCCTTCTTTAGTCCGCTCAATAACCACATACTTCTCTGCCCATTCAATTAAATTTTTGAAATTAATTTTACTACACCTCTTCCAATAATTTCTGATAACGTTCCTATATTAACGACCCGACTAGGTCCTAATGATCTTTATATATGTTTTTGCGACAACAGGAAAGACATCTTCAGACTGTTCTTCTACATGATCTTCGCTTGTTTCATTCTCTATGATTTTCAATCCATCAAAACAAGCATTTTCTTTATACCAATCCATTAGTTCAGGCAAGGAGCAACTTTCCTTCAAACTCTCGCCTTCAAAATAAGAAAGCAATGTCACTGTAAATGCAGGTACTACGGAATCCGCTTTCAAATATAAAATAAAGTTTTTACTCTTATAATACGTTTTAAGATACTGCACAATCTCTTCCTCTAAATAAGAAAAGACTTCAATTAGTTTCTCTGATGATATTCGATTATGCTTAATCAATCGGTTGAATCCATGGATGTAGAAGTAGTTATGATAAAGTTCCTTCTCTCTCAACTTGGGATCATTAGCAAATAAAAAAACGGGGGAAGTGGTTATCGAATGAACTTCTCCATATGCTTTTTGAGCATACTTCTTTAAGTAATCCAGGATCAAAAGCTCACTCCTCTTTGGTAATTTTACTTAACGTTCCTGTACTCACGGCCTCAGCCTATGCAAAAAGCTTGAATATAAAGTTAACTCATCTCGCCACATCGTTAATTTACATTCACAGCTCATTATCCAATGGTTTAATTAGATACATCAGCAGATCATCGTCTACCATTACTTGCTCTCCGGGTTTTACTTCAATATTCTTATAGGTAATTCCTCGACCATCCATGTAATACCCGCGTTTGTTGTACATCATCTGAGCATTACCGTAATCTTTATAGAGCCCTACTCCTAAGCCAATGAATCTGGATCTCATGGATGCTATTCTTTCAAGTTCATCGAACATTGTACTGGCAATCCCCTTCCTCCTGAACTCTGGAAAAACATTCAAGTCATTTATTTCCGGGATATTGCCTGTTTTAAAATACGGATAATCCGAAGTAAATATTAAGTGGCAACACCCAGCCAATGTATCTCCATAGTAGGCCATTAAAGTCACTCTCTTGCCTTCTATATTTTCTTCCAAACACTTATCAAAATAGTCATTCGAGGTGTACCATGGATATCGTTTTGAAAATTCAAAATTTAATAAAGATACTTCTTCATGATTTGAAAGGTGCCTAATTCTTATTTGGTTTTCCATTTTCATTCCTCTTTCTATCAATTTTAGTTAACGTTCCTGTATTCTCGAACCCTGGGGTTGTCTGCTTAAATTATCGGATGTCAGTGTCTTCTTCAAATTCCTCCAAAAAATGATTCACTTCATTCTCATAGTCTTCCCAATTGTACTTTTCGTTTTTTATGATCAATTTTGGTATCTCCCATTCCTGAACGATATTGAAAATGAAATCTTGGTTTTTCGTCCAAAAATGTCCCGCTTCAATAAAATCATTATCCGTATAAAGTCCACAACGATCTTGTGTGAACTCAGGTCCGCGAACACTACATATCCATTTCCAATGTTGCTCTACATGAGTTTGATAAAAATAAATGAGGATCGGATCGAGACGACTTAAAATAAGTTGTACTTTCTTGGTCAAATCTAATATTCTTTGTTCGTCCATTTGCATATTAAAGGCAAAACCAAGCGTATTCTGAAAAACGTAACTTTCCATAATTGTAACTTCGTCTCCCCCTACTCTTTCATTGACAAAATCAGTGAATAGCTGTTCAACTTTTGTAGTAAACCACTCCGCTTCATCTTGAATAGTAAAGGAAGTAAACGTCTTATCATATATTCGCAATGGATGGTTCTCTTCTAATTCGTGATAAAATCTATTTTGAATATTCATCATATTCAACTTTGCACCTATTATTTTTCCAATCGTTGACTTACCGGAACCAGGCATTCCATCTATCAGTATCAATCTTGACTTCATATGTATTCCTCACTTCTATGTTTAAATTGTTCCCCCACAGCTCATTTCAGATAACGTTCTTGTATTCACGACATCCAACTCCCTTAAGCCCGAAGGCCAGCCCTGATGCGGTTAGAGAGTTGGATGTATCCGGCTGAATCCGCTTGCCTGCAAATACATTGCCTCCCCCGAATCGACTTCAACTTCTGCCGGACCGATTAATCAAAAAGAAAGTACATATGAATCTCTTTTATGACATCACTCTCATCAACAATAAATTCTGCAAAGAATCCAAGATCACCTTGAAAGTATTTATATATCTTTAAATTTGATTTGTTGTCAATCGTCTTCGGGTTTTCGTATTTAATATTTGAATATGCATTCTTCAACTTTTCTAAACGATCCCCAACTTTTATCCCTTCAGATGTTTCATATTCATTCTCATCTAATATAATTTCTGAAAGCCATAGACTGTTTTTTTCCACCCCCAGAAATTTTAATGTTAATCCACTATAATAGAGATTCTTAGAATACATACCACTAAAGGTATCTGCTCCATCACCAAGTTGCTTAACTTGAGAAGCTTCGTCAGGCTCCCCTAATATATGCACTACAGTCTTTTCATTATCTCTCAGCTGAACAAAGGATTGTTTATATTTTATTGAATAATATTTATCTTCTTTAATATTTCCTAATTCAAGAGCTGAGACTGGCGGATCAATGGATAACGCCTCTTCTGTAGAATTATCTGATTCTGAATTTGCATTTGTCGTTGGGGGTTCTATCGAAGGATCTGTAGCAGTAATTGAGGAATTTTCTTCTTTGAAATCAGAACAACCAACAATGAAAAGTAAAGTAACACATATAATTATTGAACTTATAATTTTCATTGCATAACTCCTTTTTATGAACTTGCCGGAATTTCCTATAACGTTAATGTATCCCACCATGTCCCACCGACTTAAGTGACCTACGGGAGCGGCCGCACTGCGGTTAGTCGTGTGGATATGTCCGCTGATATCAATTCCCTGCCTATAGTTCCTCGCGGACCGAGAGCTACTAGGCCCGTTGCGTGCATATAATGTTATATGCTGTTCGAGCAATCTCTGAACTACTACGGGAATATAATTTTCAATTCACTTCTTATTTGATTTAACTTTAATATTGATCGTTGTTGATCTTGAATTGATTCAATTGCATATATCGTTCTTGTATTCACGACTCGACGTATGCTAGGTGTCCGAAGCCATTTGGACTAAAGGCGTATGCCCATAGCGTGAATATTATCTTATCGGAAGCATCTTGCTTCCTTCATTTGGGTCAATAGCTGTAACCTCATGACCTGCTTTTGCAAAATGGTTTTTAATCTTCCTGTGCCGCAACCTAAATCCGCTTTGTTCTTAAAGTTGATTTTCTTTAATAAAGCTCAAAAGAATTCATCGTCTTTACCCCAGCTATTAATTTGATCATATACCATTGGAATCATTTATTTACCTGCTTCCTAAAAATTAATTATTATCCTTCCAGTCTTTTGTATTGCTTGGACAAACCTTTAGATACCACGTTCTACTTCGTTTATCTGACATCTTTTAACGTTGTATTAAAGTCTTTAGAAATGTACTTCCTTTGAATTTGGGCGATTTTATCTAACGTTGTTGTGTTCCTGAAGTTTATGTGTCTTTCAGAATCAGCTTTCTTGAAATACCTCTGGCAGACCGAGCGGGGATAGCCGCGAATCTGGAACATGGTGTTATATGCTGTATGAAACTTCCTTGAGTTACAATCCAAAATCAATTAAGCCTTGATCTTAACGTTTCAATAAATTCACATTCATTCTGTTCTATCCATTGCTTTCTAATAACCAATTGATTAAGTATGAATCGAAAGTATTCTTCTATCTCCCGTCCTGAATAATATTGACCTATGTAAATACATATCAATGATACATAGTACATCTGCATCAAAAAGGGAATCCATTTAATTTCTTCATCTGTTAATCTCATATGTTGAGAATACTCATCCAAAAATAATTCTAGATTTAAAAGTGAGCCATCATCAAATTGAAGAAGATGGTTAATACAAATAGCTAATTCTAATGCACGAACATCATGTGAAGCAAAGTCAAAATCTAATACCCCACTCATCTTCCTTGTTTGGTTATCAATAAGCAAATTAAAAATTAATATATCATGATGAATAATTTGCTTTGGTAAATCGTCTACATTGGATTCATTCCTTTGAACAGTTTGTAATGAATTTAGTAATATAGATAATTGATTACTTTCAATCTCAAAAGGTGGCTGATCAAAAAAACGCTTTACAGATCTTTCGTTAGATAGTGGATGAAGATTGAATATTTTATAAAACTTAAATTCTTGCATTAATAAGTCACTTTTAAATTTGTTAAAAGCAACCGATAGTTCACCAACATTTTTTTCCATATTCCTTAACATCTGATATCCGTGTTAGGTCAGGAACTTCTCCTTCAATAAAACGCATAACTGACCCAAATTGACCATTTGATAGCAGGACAAATCTCCCCCCTGTCTTGGCAACTAAAAAACTAGGAAACTTAAATGAAAGATTAATATGTTGTTCAAGGAATGCCGTTAATTTAATTTCGAATATTAATTTCTCTAGATTTTTTGAGTAGTTGTCATATATTCTTGCAACATATTTCTTATTGTTAACGGTTAATACTTGAGAGTAATTAGTAAGACCGAATGGCACTGATTCTATGTTTTCAACTGCCTCATTAAAATAATATGTAATCAGTTCTTTAATTAAATGTTCCAATATGGTTTCCTACTCTCTTTGTCATCTATCGCATAACGGTCCTGTATTCGCGACCCGACGAATGTCCGTAGCGTGAATATTTTGTTATACGATGTCAGTGTTCCTCTTTGTATTACCGTCAACCATTCACTTCGCAATTCATTAAGGTATATAGCTTTTAAATTACTTTACATTCTTTGAAATATTCACATCCAATTTAGTTACCACTAGATCAATGGCTTTCAGATATAGTGTTGGATATATTTATGGCGACCTCGGCCATTTCCTTTAATTTAACAATATCTAAGCCTTCTATTTCAAAACCTTCAGCTATGCTTTTAAAGTATAGCCAATCGTTATCTGTCTTTATGATCTGTATCTCTTTTATTAGATTAAAAAATTCGTCAATTCCTTCTATATCTATGTACAACTTTGCTAGTTTTTCAAATCCAGCTTCATTTGGCATATAACCTAAGCCTGAAAAACTAAAAATGTAGTGTTCGAAGTAATGCTCGGGATACTTATTATTTTCCATTACTACTCTCCTCAATTTTTAATTCATGGAATGTAATACCTTGTAGAACTTAAATCACTTTTTGTTTTGACTTGTATATTTTTCACTGATTTCTTATAACGTTCTTGTATCTACGAACCCGAGAGGCTTAAAAGAGCGTCAGCAGCTTCGCTTCCTCGAAAAACCTCTGCCGGGCCGAGGGGCGAATGCCCCAAAGCGAGAATATGTTGTTATCCTATGATCATTCCTTCATGAATAGCTTCCTAATACTACATTTTATTTTTCTTTTGTACAGCTTTTAATATATTCTCCACACTACTATCATCCCAAATAACTACATAACACTTTTCTTTATTTAGCTTTTGAAAAGCGCCAAGTCGATGATTACCATCCCTTACACTTAAAAAGCCTTCTCTGTTTTCAGCAATTAATGGGGGGACATCCCATCCGCTTTCTATACGATTAGAGATTTGATTAATGTTATGATTCCATAAATTTTCATCTTCTACATATTCCATATTTGATTCAGGACCAACAACTCTATCTAGATAACTGATATTGATTTCAATTGGCCCTAACCAATAGCGTCTTTTCATTTTTAGTCCTTCTGATAATCCAACATTGTCTCCTTCGCCATTCAAAAAAAGATGAATCCATGATTCAATATCATCATTCGCAGCATACTCCATTGCAGCATTTAAAGTAAATCTAGTCATAACTACACCTTTCCATTAGTATTTAAAATCCATGCATAAATTTCGGATGACGTTTCTGTATTCACGAACCCGAGAGGCTTAAGGCGCAACGCGCCGGGTCGAAGACCGAGGCTCCAATGGAGCCGATGCTTGAATATTATGTTATATGACGGAAATACTTCTTCGAGATTGCTTACTAACCTGTTCATTTTATAGCTTTTTTATTTTGATTCATCTTTTTCGATGTGTTATCATATTCTTAAATAAAGACCAAGTGCAGCGAACACTTGGTCAGTACAATTGGCTTGGATGGTCTATTCCCTTCTAAGTCTCAGGTAATAAAAACCCACCTTCGGCGGTCAACCTTTGGGTGGGTTTTTACTTTCTCTTGTTGTTATTGATGTAAGTTAAAAGTGCAAGAATGAATGTTCCAAATAATAACATCAGAGTCATCGCATCTTTCACTTCCATGGTCTCACCTCCTTTCGAAGGGAAACCATGCCCACCCAAGATTCAATTGTATCTATATTTTACCTGTGTTTACATCTCCGTACAAGTGTTCTTATCTACTTTTTTGTATTATTCCTATATTCTATTTTCAGTCCATCATTTCTATCATATAACGTTCCTGTATTCACGACGCCCAGCGAAGTCGGATGTGTCTGCTGAAACGCTTCCCCTAAATTCATCCAGCAGACCAAGGCTCCAAAGGAGCCGCAGCTTGAATATTATGTTATGTGCTGTTGATGCTTCTCGAGTTACGATCATATAATTATTGTTTCTATATCGCTTTTTTAATGTTTTCAATATAGGTCGTTCGTGTTTCTTCATCCATTAAATTGTTATTTCTGTATTCTTTATTTAAAAATAAGTTCAAGAGACTTTCGGTACTCAATATTATTTCCTTATATGTTCTATCATTTAATTTCCCATTTATCCATTTGTTCTTCTTCGAATATGTTTTAATTATTACTCGTGCTTTCAATTGTTTGATTCGCAAGACAAATCGGTTAAATAAAGGCTCCAATATCAATTCAATTAAACTGTACATCGGTTTCATCCTTTGTTTATATGTTCATTCTTATGTTTCAGCAGTTGCACATAACGTTCCTGTATTCACGACCCGGCGTATGCCGGTTGTCAGACGAATGTCCGCAGCGTGAATTTTACGTTAGGTGAAGCCAATCTCCTCTTTGAGTTACATAACAAATTTCTAATTATATTCTTTGTTGTTCTTCCATCCATTCTTCAAGTGCCTCTTTTATTACAAAACGATCTTTAGAAGAAATGCTTTTGATTTCATTCCAGTCCCCATCTACAAGTTGTAAACTATACTCTCCGTTAATATTTGAATCAGGATACCATCCTATGTCGAAAAGGATCGTGTCTTCTCTTTCAGGCACATACCATTCCCCTTTTTTTATTTTCAATTTAATTATTTGTAGTAAATCTTCTGTGAAGAAACCCCAATTCTCAATGAAATCACCACTGTCTTCGCTGAGAATAGGTTCTACATCATAAAACTTGTTATAGACTACTGCATAGCCTGCTGGAACCTTAAGTTGTATTAAATTCAATCTCCTCATCCTCTTACTAAATTTCTCATTGATTTCACCTAACGTTCCTGTATTCACGAACCCGAGAGGCTTAAGGCGCAACGCGCCGGGTCGAAGACTTAGCCTCGCAGAAGTTGTCTTCCTGAACACACTTCCCCGAAATGCCTCAAGCAGACCAAGGAGCCGACAAGCGACGTAGCGTGAAAACGATGTTAGGCGGAGTCATTGTCTTCCATGATTAATCTTGCATATTCATTCCATTCTTTATAATCAGTGTTGATTTCTAAGGTAGGCACTATTGATCTTGTTACATTATATCTTAGATTGTTTTGAGTACCGATAAGCTCGTTACATGCTCGTCCAATATCCGACTTCGACTTATTGAGCCATTCATCTGGATCTCTACTCTTTATTCTCTCTTCTACAACTTCATCCGATATTGTAAGCAGAATACATTTAGCCCCTAGTTCAATTAACTGCTTTTCAATATCGATAATTTCAGTATCATCGTGTTCTGGGAAAGCGACACGATGGTTTAGATGAAATCTTTCTAGGACGAAGAAAAGCCCCCGAGATCTTCTGGATGCTGGTCCTAAATGTATTGCCCAATCATTAAGTTTCTTTAGCATTTCTACTCTTTCCTTAAGTAAATTCAAATGTTCATTTCGAGATAAACTCACATACTCCCCATGATTGTTATTTAGTATTTGTGAATAATGTTCTCCAAGAACAACTACACTCCGTTCAGCGGATTCATCTTGAGATTGATTCTGTTTTATTGCTCTTAATACTGATGTTTTTCCAGCATTGGAATACCCTTCAAGAATTAATCCTCTGATATTCATCCATTAAACACTCCTTCTTTACAATGATTTCGCCTAACGTTTCTGTATTCACGACTCGACGCATGTCGAGTGCCCGGCGAATGCAGGGCCTCGGACGAATGTCCGCAACGTGAATATTATGTTATCTGATTGAGACGACTTCTTGATCTGCATTCAACCAATCTTTAAAGATTTATTCCATTCTGGCTGATATTTTTTTATTAAGGATTTTTCCAATTCTATGATCTGAAACTCATCCTCGAGTTCTAGTATATAAAATTTGATCTTTTCTTGATTTTCACTTATTAAGTTATTTAAATGACAATTTGTTGATTGACCATCTATATAACAGTTTTTTGGATGAATTTTTCCATAGCCTTGATTAATACGTTTTCCAAATGAGTCTCTGCATCTTCCGAAATACTTAACTTCGTCCTCAATGCTATATAAATATATTCCTTTACTTCTTTGAGCAATCTTATCTGTAATAAAAAATTCAGAATATACTTTATCTCCGTTCTTATTTAACATCTCTTTATAAAATACATCGTCATTATCTTTTAGCGTAGCAAGAAAAGCTCCTAACCCAATATCCAAATAGTTGCTATATCGACTCTCAATAATCTTTTTGAATTTAATATATCTTCTGTGCTCAATTGTTTCTCTAAGGGTTTTATTATTCTTCTGAGAGAAAATGTCCGAATAAATTGAAGGAACGAATTCAAGAGAGATTTCTCGAAACACCAAATCATGATTTTCAACTACTAACTTCATAACGTTCTCCTTAAATGAATTTTGTCTCTTTCAGATAACGTTCTTGTATTCAACGCCCGGCGCATGTTTGGGTGTCTGGCAAATGCTGGACCAAGGGCATATGCCCGATGTGTGAATATTGTGTTATAAGATGTTGGCGTCTTCTTCGAGCAATCTAATCCCAATCTTATCTTTTGATGCCTTTAGAAAGTATTCAGTTTTCATGTATAGAGGATGTACTGGATAGCTTACATCCATGATTGTACCTTTATAATTCAATTTATTTACGACTATTGCTTGTGGGTATTTTGTAAGAAGGTCTTTTTGACGCTCTACCCCAATATCTAATTTGCCCCAAGCAAAAAATACAAAATCATAGTTGTTCAATAATTCTCTAGATTTAAACATTAGATGCTTTACTCCACTTATGCTTCTTGCATATCTTTTAGCCTTATCACTGTCTTTCTCACGAATATTAAATATATTCTCAATATGAATTGAATATTGATGTGGAAGTTTGATTTCATTGTCATCATAAGCTTTCCGAATCATCCGCATAACCTTTTTCATTGTGTTATCGGGCACTGTCAAAACTGGTTTTTCAGTTTCATATTCAGAATTTTCGAGGATATTAAAGAGGACATCATCTATAGGTCTTGCATCTCCAGGATTCATCATGACAACTAAGCCTATTGCTTTCCCAGGGCCGTTTATTGAATGAAACTCTGTATGGTGCCTGAATATTTTCATACCTTGACTCGTTTTCTTTGAAACAAAGTGAGCATAGGTTTTCATTGTTTTCCCCTCTTTACACCAATTTCGTATAACGTTCCCGTATTCACGACGTCCGACAAAGTCGGATGTGTCCACAGCAACTACTTCATTGAAGCCACTTCTGGGACCAAGGGCGAATGCCCGATGCGTGAATATAATGTTATAAGATGTCCCCTATCTTCTTCGAGTCATCATAATTTAATGTTTTTCAATATATTTCAAGATCATTTCTTTTGATATTTCTTTACATTTTTCCAATTCGCTTATTTCAACCATTTTGCTACTACTTCCATGTGCAACAAATTCATTTCTGTAGTTCACTATTACATCTAGATCTTCATCATATTTATCTAAACCTAAATCTTTTAAAGCCAAGTGCATTTTCATCTTAGTTTCCACAAATCCGAGTTTATGTATTTGTGTGCAAATACTTTTTATACGGTTTACATTCAAGCTATTAGATTCTATATTTTTCTTCAGTTTTAGCACTAAAGAATCAAGATCGGATTGAACTTCAATTTCCTTTTCTTTTTTTCCTTCATTAAGATAGGTTCCAGCTATCACTTCTATGGCTTTATAAAAGTTAAGAAATGCTTCGTTATACCATTCTCCAACTTCAAGTCCTCTTAAATATGATTCGTAAGCTATTCTTCCTATCTTGTCCATTTCATTGAGCTTTGAGAAAAAATTTTCAATACTTTTCAGTTGGTCATCTGGAAATGGTCTTCTGACTGCAACACTACTATTCACATATGAAGCTCCTACTAGTTTGTTATTGTCTTCTTTATTAATTTGTTTTATATCAATGATTCCATAATTAATTCTTTGATTTATAGTAAATTCGATTGTTTTAAGAGTTTCTCTTAGTTTGTCTTCTCCTTGCTTTTCTGCATCGCACATTTCAAAAGCTTGAATTTCTAAACTAGCATAATTGTTTCTATCTTTATGATAAAATTTAACTCCGTCAATAGAAAATTGATTAAAAAAATTAACGTAAGATTCGATATGATATGTTATTTCCCATCTATTCATTATTATTTTATCTCCTTTATATCTTTTTATTTTTAGTATAGGGGATTTCTTATAACATCATATCTACGAACTTCCTATATACCGCTCATTTCAAACTCATATCCTCACTACATCTATATCTAATATAACCCAACTTGTTCCATCTGCGAAGTCATCAAATAGAGAAAAGCAGTCCCACAACTGCTTCGCTTGTTATTACTTGCTAACAAGCATACCTACAGTTACAACGGGACTGCTCTGACTTATTTTAAAGCCTTACTGCCTCATACCTAAAATCGTACTCCCTACTCCTAAAACTTTACTTGCTTCCGACACTCCATACCACGCGTTCGCTCATGGCTTTATGCTGGGCGATCAGGCAGAGCTCTGCTGCCTTAAATGCGTGCTCCTGTGTCATTGCGGTCTCGGTACGGTCCAGACAGTCGCGGATGAGCTGACCGAAGAACGGATAACCGACTTTGCCTTTGACGTTGTATCTGAACTCACCCTCATGGTTAACCAGGTACACCTGATCCCCTTCCGGCTCGCGTGCAATATCGATGTACTTGCGTAGCTCGATGTAACCGTCTGTACCGAGGATTACCGTACGTCCATCGCCCCAAGTGCCGAGGCCGTCCGGTGTGAACCAGTCTACGCGGAAGTAGCCGGATGCTCCGTTATCACCGATCAGGGAAGCTTCACCGAAATCCTCCAGTTCAGGGAACTGTGGATGATTAAAGTTGTTAACCCGGCTGAATGCTACCTGTGCATCACTGCACGACGCAAAGGTCAAGAACTGTTCAATCTGGTGACTACCAATGTCACAGAGAATGCCGCCGTACTGCTGATGGTTGAAGAACCAATCTGGTCGTCCGCCCGCGTTCAAGCGGTGTGGCCCTGTGCCCATGACTTGAACTACTTTGCCGATGGCTCCTTGCTCAATGAGCTGTCCAGCATAGATGGCACTTTCCACATGCAAGCGTTCACTGTAATACACCATGTATTTTTTGCCCGTACGCTTCACTTCTTCACGTGCCAAGTCTAATTGCTCCATCGTGGTGAACGGGGCTTTGTCTGTAAAATAATCCTTCCCTGCTGCCATGACCCTCATCCCAAGTGGTGCACGGTCTGACGTAATAGCGGCGCTTGCTACCAGCAACACCTCTTCATCCGCGAGTACTTCCGCTTCGGATGCGGCGACCTGTGCCTGAGGGAACTGTTTGCGGAATGCATCCACTTTAGCCGGGTCCGGGTCGTACACCCACTTGAGCGTAGCTCCAGCCTCCAGCAATGCGCCGACCATGCCATAGATATGTCCGTGATCCAGAGCCACTGCTGCGATAGTGAACTCTCCCGGTTCGCACACAACCTCTTTTGTAGCACTTTTGGGTGCATAGAACATTCCGTCTTTAGCCATGTTATCCCATCCTTTTCTTTGCATTTAATGTATATTCATCAAGCCTTTTGATATCCCAGACTCCATCAATACGTTTGACTTTTCATTTACAACCGGATTTCCCTCTTGATATTGGTAATCAAAAAATCAGGAGATAACAGCGATTGAAAGATTATTCTGTCATCGGATTGGTCCGTGTAAATCTCCAGTTGAACTGATCTACATCATCATTTAAAGGTCTGACTCAGATCGGCAGGCTGACCGCCCGCATATGCTTTGTCTTTCTTCGTTGTTGAATTGGCAATCCGCTCCTGCAAGTGCTCGTAGAACAAGTCTTCATTGATCGGCAGATCAACCCAGTTATCCGTCCAAGTGGAGAGCAACATCGCGTTGGATAACGTTAAGCCGTGAATGCCATCCTGACCGGGAGCAATCAATGGAACCCCTGTGCGAATCGCATCAACCCAATTGCGGATTAACCCCGGATGACCTGTCTCAATGCCTGTAATCGGCACATCGCATTTCCAGCATTCCGGCTGTCCGAATCCGCCGGTAAAACGTTGATTGAACTCTGGCTCCGATTCGCGCAAGCGCCAGAAGGTGAGTTGTCCGTCTTCGATGACAATCTTACCGCGGTCGCCGCTAACCTCGAAGCGGTTTGTTCCTGGTGCTTCACCCGTGGTGGTTACAAACACACCCGTCGCTCCATTTTCATATTCGACATAAGCGGTCACGTCATCTTCCACTTCTATGTTCCGGTATTTACCGAAGGCGCAGAAGGCACGCATACGCACAGGCATCATGCCAATCGTCCACTGCCACAGGTCCAGCTGGTGCGGGTCTTGATTAATCAACACACCGCCTCCTTCGCCTGCCCATGTTGCACGCCAGCCGCCGGAATCATAGTAACTCTGGGAGCGATACCAGTTTGTAATAATCCAGTTGGTACGCCGCACCTCACCAAGCTCACCTGAAGCAATCAGGTCACGTAGCTTAATGTACAGCGGATTGGTCCGTTGATTGTACATGATGGAGAACACTTTACCGCTTGCCGCAGCAGCCTCGTTCATCTCCCGAACCTGTTTCGTATACACACCCGCCGGTTTTTCGATCATGACATGCAGGCCATGCCGGAATGCCAGAATCGCTTGTTCGGGATGGTCGTAGTGTGGCGTGGCAACAATGACGGCATCAATTGTTCCCGAAGACATCATCTGCTCCGCATCCTGCCAATATGTTACGGTAGACGGAAGGTTACTCGTTACCCAGCTCTCCATCTCTTTTCTCACATCACATACAGCTACTAATTCTGCACCCGGTACTTCTCCAGCCACCAATGTTCTGGCATGTGACGCACCCATGTTTCCAATCCCAATAACCGCTACTCGAACGATACTCATGCTTGCTCCTCCTCGTTTACGCGACGCTCAATTGCAGCAAAGACGTCTGCAAAATGCTGTAACATCGCTCTGGAATCCAAAGTTCCGCTAAAATCTTCGATGCCATAATAACCGTCATAGCCAACTGCTCTCAGATCACGTACCATCTGCACCCAGTCCACCATACCTTCCGTCAGCGGAGCCCAGTGACATTCCCATGACGTGCTTAGTAATTGTTTAGAGCCGCCGCTTCCAACCAACGATCTCGCATCGGATGTGTCCCCCGAATTCTTCTTGTACCATCCCGCATTTTTCACATGCACATGGGCGAGATACGGACCAAGCAGTTCAAGTCCCATCCGATGATTTTCATACCCTTCGTGCACCATGTTACCCGGATCATAGAGTACCCCGACATGCTTGGGATCAAGAGATTGTACAAGGCGATAGGCTAGAGAAGCCGTGGGCGCGATCGTTTGATGATGCGTTTCAACGATAGCTTTAATGTTATACTGTTTCGCTATATCCTGAACTTCGTTTAGATAACGAACGGCCTTCCCGTATAACTCGGGATAAGCTGTACTCCGGTCATAACCCGGAACGCCCACACGCATCATAGAAGCGCCAAGTGCAGAAGCGGCCTGGAATGCTTGCTCGGTTGCAACCATGTCTCCACAATTGAGATACGGCACAAGTGCAATGGATTTTCTATCATGAACCTCAGCCGCTTCCCGAAAAACAGGGACCTCTGCCTGCCACCTGTCCGGATCGATGGAGCAACGATTATTTCGCCAGTACGAAGGTTGTTCAGACAACGCATCCTCCGGTATGCCGCGATATCTCCACTCGATTCCAGCGATACCCGCTGACGCCGCTGCGGAAGCCAGCTCGTTAGCATCCAGGTCTGGGACAGCAACGGTGAATATGGACAGTTTCATGTTTTTGAACCTCCCCTTTATGTAAACGCATTCATTTTATGTCGTAAACGCATTGTATCACTCTCTTGATCACTGCCATAGAGCCTAACGCAAACAGATGAATGACAGATAACAAACCGCACATATTCCCCATTCAGAGATAACGTTTCGAGTCACATCATCCTCCAAAAACAAAAAAGCGTCTCTAAAACAGAAATAACTTCTGTTCAGAGACACCTTTTATATGGAATGCTGTTCTATTGTTGTCCAAGTAAACTTGTCCATACAAATACGATCTAATCACGATCAAAAAAAACATGCTCGGCCTGCAATCTCCCATCTTCTACCGTCATGATTCCGAACGAAAATCGCTTCTGAAATCGGCGGTCTGTAGGTGAACCCGGATTAAATACAAGCAGGCCATCTACGGTGTGCATCACCGGAATATGTGAATGCCCGTAGACTACCGCATCCAGCTGCTCTCCAGCAAAGGTCTGAATGGCGTTCTGCTCTGTGCCGTTTGATCCACGATGACCATGTACAAGCCCCAAGCGAAGCCCTTCCGCCTCAACAATGCGGGAGAAACCCAGCTTCTCCCCGATCTCGGATGGGTCAGTATTACCAGCGACGCCTTCGACCGGAGCGTAATGGCTTAGCAATTCATACACACTCCAGTCTGACCAGTCCCCTGCATGGAGAATGAGATCTGCGCTAGTCAATGCGTCAACCAATGGCGCGGGTAACGTTTTTGCTTTTTTCGGTAGATGCGTGTCGGAGATAACAATGATTTTCATGTGATTACCGCCTTCCCTTAGTTCGACTTCTGATTCGCCTCTAATTGTGAAGCCTGGATCCGCTCGGTACTGGTACGCTCCATATCTTCAAGCGTGATCGTTGCAAAAAACTGCTCCACTTTAGATTCAGCAATCTGATACAGGTTGGTCAGCAGTCCATCCATCTGCATGCCCACCTCGCAATTGGGATTGCAACTTCCATGGATCGGGAACAATGGCCCTTCATCCTTGGCTGCCTCATAAACCATGGCAAGTGTAATCTCACTCGCTGGCTTTGCCAGATAAAACCCTCTAGTGCCTGGTGAAGAATTGACTAATCCTGCCTTTTTCAGCCCTCCCAGTATACGTCTGACAACGACAGGATTGGTATTAACGCTACCCGCAATTTCAGCAGACGTGATTCGTTCAGGCGCGCTGAGAGACAGTAGCAACAAACAATGCACACTGACCGAAAAATGAGTACTCATGATTAACCACCTTTTTTAAATATAATCCCGGATGTTCCAGCCTTATTCCGTAAACAGATCCTTTTCAGGACGTGCTCTGACTTTGAGTTGTCGCACAGTATACTCCAGTTGCTTCACGATGTCATCCAGTTGTTTGCGATCAATCTTGTTCGGGTCATCGACAGGTTTGACCGAATTCTTGAGGTCACGAATGGTCAGCTGCTGCTCCTGCCATTTATCCATTAAATCCGCAATATTCGCATAAAAGCGCTCGTAATCCTTAATCACCAGATCCAGGTAAGCATCTACCTCGTCCGGGTCATAGCCACGAAGTTTATAATTGAACTGTTTCTCATGAATTGATAAAGCATCCAGCTGCACACCCAGTTGTTTGAACAATTGTCTCTGTTTGTCCAATCTTCGTTTCATATGTTCATCCATCTTGACAACCCTCCATTATAGCCGAGCAGCGGTTCCATTCATCCGAAAAGAACACACGGCAATTTCTCTCTCTATTTTTTATAACACATAATGCATCAGATATAAAACGAAACCGCCCTCTCCCGTGCAAAATGATTGTTTCTCTTGCTTTTCGGGTAAGAAGTCGTTACAACCCTCAAGCGGGAAAGGAGCATGTCCTTATGAGTACATTAACCCAAGAACAACGTAAAGAATTGCAGCAAGCCCTGCTGGAGCAGCGTGAGGATCTGCAACGTCATTTTGAATCCAGCATGGAGGATGGCGCACCAGCAGAGTCGTTAAAAGATTCTACAGGCGAACTCTCCTCTTACGATAATCACCCGGCAGATGCGGGAACAGAAACGTTTGAACGTAGCCGTGACCTCGCAATCGACGATACACTAACCGAAGAGTTTAATCAGGTCAATGAAGCCCTCGAACGTATGGATGAGGGTACATATGGAACCTGTGTTACATGTGGCAAAGAGATCCCTTTTGAGCGTTTGCAAGCTATACCTTATACCGCCTATTGCATCGATGATACTCCAAACCGGGACGTAAGTAATGATCGTCCTGTTGAGGAAGAGGTCATGACGATGCCACCGAGTGGTGCCGGGGAAGTGAGACAGCGTAACGCTGGCAAGTTTGACCATGCAGAAGCATGGGAAGCTGTTGAGGACTACGGTACATCCAATTCCCCCGCGATGGCCGCCAAACGAGATGTGAAGGATTACGACGAGAACATGTAAAGTAAAAGAAATATACCTCAAGTCCAGATTAACCAAGGCATTTAGACATCTAATGATCCAATAGTCTGGACATCGACTCAGATGGAATCAGCCCTATCCCATTATGATAATAAAAAGCCGCCATTGGCGGCTTTTTTGCTGTAACTCCATGCTACCCGATTGTTTTCTCTTCCTAAAATGAATGAATCGACTATCATACGTCTACATTTGGTCCGTCCTGCGCGCCTTAGGTTCTGAGGCTTTCCGTTTGGTAGCAGGTTTCGATTTTTTCGCCGTGCTTGATGTTTCGGATGTTTTCGACGCCTTGGGAGTATCAGCTTGCGGTGCAGCTTGAACTTCTTTGGACAACGCCGTGAACAGCTGAAAAACCTGATGGTCTGATTTCTGTTCATCCTTGGTTAAATACGGTTTGCACAGCTCCACAATGTTCTGATATAGCTCCTCTACTTCATCCGCAGTAGCGTAGAGCGTCATATCCGAGATAAAACGTTTCTCCTGACGATCATGCTCTGCATGATTCATAAAGCGCTGGCGGCTCTGTTCGAACATTTCGTTCAGCAACTTTAGCGTTTCGGAGCGAAAAACCTGCTTCAGCGGTGAATTTTCATCCTCTTCATCCTTGTGACGAAGGTGGATTTCACCCGAGAAGGGTTCGTAATATTTTGCGATAATGCCGTTGATTTCCCGAGTGGATACCATGGTTAGAAGACCGATTTTCTCCAGTTTTTTCACATGATAATGCACCTTCGCAGGCACTTCTCCCATCAGATCTGCAATTTCCTTCACGGTGGAAGGTCTGCCCTGGCGGTTAAACATATTCATAATCTGTATCCGGTACGGATCAGAGTAGATTTTGATCTCTTCAATTGTTGAGAGCACTTTATGTTGCTGCATATCCGAATCCTCATTTCCGGGGTACCTGCCTGCCCTTCGTTCCCTATATTATACCGTTCAGACAGGACTTCGGTCAAAAGGACGTACACTTACATCTCCCGCCGAAAACTTTTGCTCGTAATCAGTAATATCGCAGACAATCCCAGCAACACGCCAAATACAATGAACAGGATCGGCATTGAAAACCAGTCGGCCAGAACACCGGACAGAAGACTACCGAGTGGTGAAACACTTAGGACCAGCATACTTTGCAGCGCAGACACTCTTCCGAGCATATGGGAAGGCGTCACTTCCATCAGATATGAAACGAGCGGCGTTGTCGCAAGCGGTATGCCCAAACCCATAAGCAAACAGAACACACCTGCAGTCAGAAGCTGGAATGACGTCATATAAGCCGGAAGTGCAGTCATCGCATATCCGCAACCAAGCATAACAATGCCGATGATGACCAGCACGCTTTTACGGTAACGTGTCCCTTGTTGTGACATCCACAGACCTCCAAGCACGATTCCTCCAACTAAAAGCCCGCTAAGCAGACTTAATCCCCAAGCACCTGCTTGCAGTATTTCCATCACGTAAGGTGTACGCAGCACATTAAACGGCATCAGGCAGAAGTTAACCCAAGCGAATAACACGGAAGAGACCAGTAACAAAGCATGTTTACGTAGAAAATGAAAAGCTTCCGCCATCTCGGAGATCAGACTCCTGGCGCCAGATGACACGGCTCGCGGTGACATCCATTCCGGATAGTCCACCCGGCTCATCAGGATAGCGCTCACTGCAAACAACGCCGCGTCAATCCAGATGGTCCACGCGATACCCACAGTTGCAATTAAAGCGCCTGCCGCGGCTAGCCCCGCCAGTTCAGCCAATCGAGTGGCTGAAGAGGTCATCGCGTTACCTGAAAGCAACATGGACTGAGGTAATAATCTGGGAACACTGGACACCTCGGCAGGTGACGTGAAACATTCCAGCAAGGAGTTCAGAACCGTGAATACAAATAAGTGCCACACTTCAAGTTGCCCCAGAGCGAATAAAAGTGCTGTGAGTCCAACCATCACTCCGCGTCCGGTATTCGTCATGACGATGACTTTTTTCGGAGATAATCGATCCACCAATGCCCCGGCGAACAGCCCAAACAGAATATTCGGCAAAAAGTTAACGGCTAGAAGTGTGCCCATCAGTACCTTCGATCCGGTTAAAATATACACCATCCAGCTATACGCAATCGAATCGATGGAATCTCCAAAGCGGGACACCATTTTACTCAGCATAAATTGCATATACGGCCTGATTCGAATTAATTCTCCCAAACCTTGTTTCCCCGCCACAGCACCCTCGTTCATCATTGTTCCACTCCTCAACGTTAAAATATTTTTCATGTTAATATTATTTTAACGAAGTTTATGCAAAAATCAATACAAACGTGAAAATATTTTTAACGTTGTTTCTTAAGGATGTTGTTAACGTTGAATATCTATAAAATCAATGAGCTTGAGTCTCCATCCTGATTGGTCTTGCATAACCATACAAAAAGACTCTCATCGTCATTGATGGAGTCCTGTATCATCCTGATTTTAAAATTTACAGCCTAAAGGTTAAGGTCTGGAGGTCATTGCACTACAGCTGTAGCAGTTGTACGAGTTGTTTAAATCGGACTACGATCCACCAGCACCCGCTGACGCTTGCGCGCTGATTCCAGACAGGCATCAATCACACGCATGTTCAAAATGGTGTTGTCCGGACCGAACGGCAACGCCTCTCCTTCAAGAGCTGCCGTTGCAAATGTTTCGACCTGAAGCACATAGGAGTTGGATACCGAAACTCGTTCCTCCCGGCTGACGGAATCCGTATGAATGATGATCTGAGGCGGGATATCGCTATTCTCCCAGCCGAACACTTTAGGCAGCTCAATACGTCCTTCCGTTCCGAGAATCTCCATCTCAGCCCGTCCTGACGCCCACATGCCGCAATCAAAGGTCAGAGCCACTGCGTTCGGAAACTCAATCAGCCCTGAAGCCATCATATCTACACCATCATGTTCCTCCGAGAATAAAGCATGGACCGTAACGGCTTCCGGCTCTTGTCCCAGATACATGCGCGCAGCAGAAATCGGATATACACCGAGGTCAAAAATAGAACCGCCACCCATGTGTTTCTTGAATCTCACATTATCTTTGTCATCTGCGGTATTACATGTAAAATTACCATGAATCGCTCTGACCGTTCCAATCTCGCCACTCTCGATAATCTCCTGCACCCGTCTGTGTTTCGGATGATACCGATACATGATAGCTTCCGAGAACAACACCCCATGGCGTTCACATGCCTTAATCATCTCTATGGATTCTTTGGCATTCAGCGCGGCAGGTTTTTCACAAAGCACATGTTTTCCCGCCTCGGCAGCTTTAATCGTCCACTCTCGGTGTAGATGGTTTGGCAACGGGATATAAACGGCCTGGATATCCGGATCAGCAATAAGTTCCTCATAACTGCCATAGGATCTGACAATGTCCATCTCTTCAGCCAGAGCTTCAGCCTTTTCCTTGGAGCGGCTGGCAATTGCCAGTACTTCACCACGTTCAGACTGCTGAATTGCAGGAATAATAGCATTTTTGGCAATCGTTGAAGTACCCAGTACACCCCACTGCAGAGGTCTGTTCATGCTCATCTTCCTTTCGTACCGTAATTATCCGCTTCTGCCTTGTGCAAAATGCCAAGACAACGATCCAGATCGGCTTTCACCTGTTTCTTGTATAACTCTGCTTTGGCCGCACCATCATCTGTGAAGTGATAGAGAACAATTTCCTGGAAATCAACTTTGGGATCGTTTCCCTTTAATTTTTTGGTTCGATAAAAGATGCCCTGTTGTACCAGCTCATGTAATGCCCGATATACCTCACTTTGGGGTGGTACATATCCGTAATCTTTGAATTCTTGCTTCATCGCTTCCAGCATCTCGTAACCATAACCTCTATGTTGCTCCACCATCGTGATCAGATAAACTTTGATAAATGCCCGCTGTGCAATCATAAAAGCCATGCGCTTTCCCTCCTGTCAGAACCTGTCTATCTCTCATTATAAAACATATGTTCTGATCCTGCCATCTTGATCCTGATTTCACTCTTGTAACGTGTGGTCACGGTGAGTAAGCGGGCTGAAGATTGAGTATAGACAGGCTGGAGTAAGAAAGAACGACCTTACTTATTGTGAATTTTTCATATAATGGAATACTCATATTTATTGAAATACTCACCTTTGGGTCGAAGCAGTCGGGTTATTGGCTTGGGTGTGTTTCGGTACAACGCCTACGATCCATTTTCCCCATTTAAAACGCGAGATCAGCCAAGTCAGCGCACAAGATACACTCAGTGCTACAATCCAAGTAACAATCATACGAATCGCAGGATTCCAGCCCCACGCCACGTAAAACCATTCGTCTGGAATGTAACTGTAACGCAGCACCAGCATGTGCATCAGATATCCCCCATACGACATGCCGCCAATCCATCCCAGCCAGTAAAGAACGCGATGGTGATGAAGCTTACTGGCTAATTGGTACATCACCATAATGGAAGCAATCAGGAACAGAACCATATCCGGCCTGATCAGGCTGACGGTATAAAAACGGATTTGAATTCCTTCGGGTTTCTGAAACTCCAGCATTAATAGATACATAAACCGTAGACCCAAGATCATAAACACCAGCCAGTAGACCCAGCGCAAACGCTCAATCCATTCTTTCCAGCGCTGTACCGAAATTCCCGCCGCAGCGCCCAGTACAAAATAAAAAAAGAAATAGATGAAATTACGGTCTGCGTAGGTTGTAAAAGCATCTGTCAGTACCGGGATTTGCATACGCTCCATCCAGCCGGCAATGTTCCTTAATTGATCGGATAGAACCAGAAATAAGACGCCTGAACCCAGCAGTGCGAGCATTCGTCCCTTGGCTTGGTAACGATGGACTACATACCGGATACCAAGCAAGAATAACGGAAAGAACACGTAAAACTGAATGAGCATAATGATGTACCAGAAATGCGAAGCCGTCTTACCTGTCACCAGCTTCAGAGCGAGGTCAGGAATGTCCTGCCAGCCGAATGTTGTCCAGTTACGCGGGGCGAGTATAAAATAAATGAGAGACCAGACCGCATAGGGCAAGATGACATCCATGACTCTTTTCCGCATAAACTGGCCGTAATGGAGCTTATCACCGGTGTTGTAGAACAGCACCATCCCGGTTATAAATATAAAAAGTGGCACAGCGAACTTCGCTAACATCAGTAGCAAGGCCAGCACGACGCCATCCTGAAGTCCAGCCTGCGGAACCAGCGAATAATGAGCAATAGAATGTTGCAGTACAACCGCTGCAAAGGCCAAGCCTCGTAGTGTTTCGATTTCAGTAATTCGTTCTTTGCGAGGCAAATCACTCAACCTACCTTTCTTGTTTATTTTTGAAATATCAAATACGAAATCAAATTAAAAAACCTTTAACCATCCATTGGAGGTATGTAAAAGTAATGTCAGACAAACCATCCGGTTCACATGAATCCAAAACGGTTCAACAACATCTAGCTAACGAGCGTACATTTCTCGCTTGGGTACGCACAGGCATTGCCATGGCAGGGATCGGTTTCCTTGCCGCTGGTTTCGGTTTTCATTCCACCGCCTATGACCGCATTGCCCATCTTGCTGCCATCATCACGGGAATCACTTCTCTGTTTGGCGGCATTGCCATCATTGGTTGTTCAGCCATTGCTTACCACCGTAAACGCACACAGATTAATGAGCAGACCTTCCAAGCCACTACCGGACTTATCACGTTTCTCAGTCTCCTGTTGCTTGTGATTGGCCTCGCGCTAGCTGTGCTGCTGTATGTATTGTTATTCCCTGTCTGACCTTGTGAAAAACAATATTCGGATCTTATCATTACAAACCCATTGCAAACCTGAGACAGCCGAATCCCGTATGAGGACAAAAACCGCTCTCCTCAGCGGAGACCGGCTTCAGTCTGTTTTATCGTTTATCGTTCACATGCATCATTGCTATTCAAGCCTCTAACCCGAATGAGCCCGCATGTGTTCTGTGGCGTTCAGTCTTTACAAAAAGGTGTTGTTGCCGAAACGAGCGGCTTTGGTCTGTGCTTCCATTCGGCGTTCTTCCATATCGAGATCTGGACGTGAATCAACAGTATTCACATCTTCACCATGCACAGGATCGATGTTGGAATGAGTCTGACGGTTAAGGTTAAACACATCGTATACCGCGTTATCCCGATCCGATGAGTCTACGAGCAACAGAATTTTACCATGCTGCACATACTCCTCATATTGTCTTGCATCCTCTTCTGGAATACCCAGTCCTACAAGTCCACCAACCAATCCTCCGGCTCCTGCACCTACAGCTGCACCTGTAAATGCTGCGGCAATAGGTCCTGCAGCCAGAATCGGGCCGATCCCCGGAATAGCCAGTGCACCAATGCCAGCAAGCAAACCTGCTACACCTCCAAGCACACCACCTGTGGCTGCACCTGCTGCTACACCCTCTGGCGCTTTTGTGCCTGTCTCTTCCCGAATAGCCTTCAACTCATCTCTGTCCTGCGTTACGACAGATATCTCATCCGATGTAAATCCTTCGGCTTTTAAACTTTCAATCGCATCGGATGCCTCACGCTCTGTATTAAACACACCTACGATTTTCTTCTTCATAGTGAATACCTCCTCATGGATTTGAGTGGTTCGCTATGTTATTACCCGTCATTCTCTCTTTCAAACGTCTCTGGGCTAATGATCATATGCATAAATACTAATTTGAGCCAAAAGACCGAATACCTTTGGAGACAAAAAATGACGAGATCATCCATAGAAAAAAACTGAAACAGCCATACTGCAGGGATGTTCCCGCTCAAAATGAAATTTGCGTCTGATGCATATGCTTCGCGACGAGAGGGGCATACAAGACAAAGCGAAAATACAGCGTTCCGTAGGGTTATTCTGTCATCAGACTGTAGGTATAGACATGTTCAGTTTGACTTCTGTAGATGAACAACCTGATTATCAGGTTGTTCGCGGTTTCGCACGATTCGTTGCGATCGCTTCAAGCGGATTATCCGGCCAGTAATGTTTCGGATATCGCCCTTTTAAATCTTTCTTCACTTCAAAATAGGTCTCACGCCAGAAGTTCGCCAAATCTCTTGTAACCTGTACAGGGCGTTGCGCGGGAGATAACAGATGCAACGTGACCGGAACACGACCGCCTCCGATGTGAGGGGTCTCTTGCTGTCCAAACATCTCTTGTAATCGAACAGCCAGAATCGGATCTTCCGGATTGCTGTAATCTACGGGAATACGAGAACCACTTGGAACCTGAATGTGGGTAGGCGCCTCTTCATCCAGTTGCTGCCGCTGCGACCAGCTAAGTCCACCTAAAAGTACATCATGCATGGACAGTTTCTTCAGATCAGCGGCCGAGCGCATTCCTGCCAGATACGGTGCAAGCTGTTCCTGCAGCTCATCCGTCAGATGATTCTCGATCAGATCAGGCCAGTCTGGCATGTGCAGATGCAGAAAACGCATGCGCTCCGCAAGTTGGCGCGATGTTTTACTCCACGGCAGGATGTCCACCCCTTCCAGTCGTATCCCAGACAATAGTGCTTCCAGTACCTGATCTTCCGGTGGCTGTGCAATCATGCTTTCCTTGATCATTATTGCTCCGATGCGCTGCCGCTTATGTGCCCGCACACTTCTAGTCGAGCGATCCCAAGCCACCAGCACCTCCTCGTGCAATAGATGCTGCGCGGCACGCAGCATCACCTGCTCCTGCACCGGCGCAGCCAGCAGGATACGCGCATCTGCGCCCTGGTCGTCGGCCTCGACTGCGACCAGGTAGGCGGAACGGCTCAGCGACTCGGCCCCCGCGAGCCGTACCCCGCGGCCGCTGCTCAGCAGATAGCGGCCATCCTCGCGGCGCTGCCCGATCCGGTCCGGATACGCAAAGGACAGCAGCAACCCGCAGCTGTCCTCATCCGGCCGCACCGGATCGGCCGCCGCGCTTCCGAGCGCCGAGCATAGCTGGCGGCTCTCCTGCAACATGCGCCGCACGGCAGCGCCGTCTGCGCCAGCCGCTGCCGCTGGCGGCCCCCCGCTGCTGCCCGCGGCCAGCAGCGCTTCTACGCGCGGGCGCAAGTCCGTGCCCGCGCCGCCAGCACTTGCGCTGTTGCTGCGGAGGCCTGCCGGCTCCTGCAGCAGCGCCGCCAGCGTGCTGGCGTATCTGGCCAGCCCAAGCTCCGCCGCGCGGAGCAACATGCTGGCCATCCGCGGATGAACGCCAAGTGTGTTCATCCGCCGCCCCAAGGGCGTGAGGCGGCCTGCTTCGTCCAGGCCGCCCAGCTGGCGCAGCAGCGCCTGTGCCTGAGCGTAAGCCGCATCAGGCGGGGTGTCCAGCCAGCTAAGCTCAGCCGGGGACTGGACACCCCACGCGGCAAGCTCCAGCGCCAGCGGCGCAAGATCCGCGGAGGTGATCTCCGGGCGCGTTGCTTCAGGCAACGCGCCATGAGCCTCCTCGCTCCATAGCCGGTAACACACCCCAGGGGCAATACGCCCCGCACGTCCGCGCCGCTGATCAGCGGACGCCTTGGAGACCGGCTGTGTGACAAGCCGGCTCATCCCCGTCCTTGGCGAGAAAGCCGACGCCCGGCTTAGTCCGGCATCCACGACCACTTTCACACCCGGAAGAGTCAGACTCGACTCTGCAATGGAAGTGGACAGCACAACCTTGCGCCAGCCACCCGCCGCAGGCCGGATGGCTTCATCCTGCTTCTCGGCAGACATACTGCCATATAGCGTATGTACAAGGACCTGCGGAGGGAGAGTTGCTTGCAACAATTCCCTTTCCGTACGATGAATCTCTCTCGCCCCGGGAAGAAAAACCAAAACGTCCCCCTGTTCTTCACTCAATGCTCGGATAACGGTACGAGCCGTCCAGCTCTCGATTTCAACTGCGGCAGGTTTCGCGACATATTTCGTTTCCACCGGAAACGTACGGCCTTTACAATGCACAACTTGTGTACCTTCGCCCAGCAAACGACAGACCGGTTCCGGGTCAAGCGTTGCCGACATGACCAGCAGTTTCAGATCCGGCCGCAACATAGCCCGCGATTCCAGCGCCAAAGCCAGTCCCAGATCACCGTGCAGGTGCCGTTCATGGAACTCGTCAAAGATGATCATCGCCGTATCTTCAAGTCCCTGATCCTGCTGTAGCATACGCGTTAATACGCCCTCAGTGACCACTTCGATTCGCGTAGCCGGGCTTACCCGGGTATCCATTCGTACGCGGTATCCGACCGTTTGTCCTGCTTTTTCACCCAGCGTTGCTGCCATTCTCGACGCGGCTGAACGAGCAGCGAGTCTCCGCGGCTCCAGCATAATGATTTTTTTGCCATCCAGCCAAGGCTGCTCAAGCATCGCCAGCGGCACAACCGTTGTTTTTCCGGCGCCCGGTTCAGCAATCAAAACACCTGTGTCCTGGTCACGGAACAGCTGCTGTACCTCCGGAATAATCGCTTGTATTGGTAAATCAGTGTACATATCATCGCTCCTAATGCATATCTTGCCGTTTCGATATCATTCTATAAGCTCAGCATTCGAATGTTAGCATTATAACAAAAAAAGCCGTCCCGAAGGAACGACTATATGACATCCATATCTTATAGATGTTACCCAAACTCATTCAATTATCTAACTTTCAGCTTGTGGGCTAATCATCTACGAATAACGGTTATTGTCTTATCCAGTTACTTCCCCATCGTTTACCCGATCAACTCAACAGCGACTCCGCACCATCGATCACGATCTCTGCCCCAGTAATATGTTTGGATGCGCCGGAAGCGAGGAAGCTAACCAGATCCGCAACGTGCTCGGGCTGTCCTGGTCCATCCGCAAGCGGCTGCTGTCCTTCCGGGAACTCCATCGGGATGATAATGTCCTGCAGGTCATCTGTCTTGATCGTACTTTGATCAATATTGGTAGCAATCGCTCCTGGACAGATCACGTTGACTCTGATCTTGAATTTCGCCAGCTCCAAAGCCGCCATCTTGGCAAAAGCAACCTGTCCTGCCTTTGACGTGCTATACGCCGACATACCGAAGCTGGAGAAACGCTGGTTCCCATTGATCGAGCTTGTAATAATAATGCTGCCGCCGCCGCGTTTTTTCAGATGCGGGAGAGCATATTTTACGGTGAAAAATGTGCCGTCCAGGTTTGTCGTAATAATCTGCTGCCAGTCCTGCACCTGAATTTCCTCGATTGGAGCAGATACCCCGTTTATGCCCGCATTGGCAAAAACGATATCCAGTCCTCCAAACAATTCGACCGTTTCCAGTACAGCCTTTTCAACCCGCGCCGGATCGGAAATATCCACATCGAACGCTCGTGCCGCCCCTTCATGGCTCGCATTAATCTCCGCTTCTGTCTTTGATATCCGATCATTCACCAGATCGAACAACGCCACATGCGCCCCTTCATTCGCCAGCTTGAGTGCCGTAGCCTTGCCGATTCCCGAGCCAGCTCCTGTAATGATAGCCACCTTACCTTGAAATGGTGATCTGCTGCTGTGTTGTGTCATAGCCGAGCCACTCCTTCGTCTTGGAAATTATGTAAAGATTTAATCTGATTTTATTTCAATCAATTCTTCACAAGATTACCCAAAACCAGTAGCTTTTAAATCAACACTCGTAACTTTTTTCAATATACAGACAACTACATACACTGACGATCTGCCCAGCCACACGCCGATCTATTTCAGAAAACGATCCTCGTTACAGGGCGCGTTCACCACTCCAGTTCGATGAAAGCGGCATCATCCTCAAGTCCGCCGGTATGGGCGGCATCCAGCAACACTTGAATATGCTCATCCGGGATGTATGTACCAATGGCATCGAGATCATTCAGTCCGTCTGTATACAGTTGAAGGCGAAATGATTCACTCCCTGAACCTTTCATTTCGAAAACATGGGGTCTTCCACCTATGGAACCTTCTCGTGTAGACCAACGCTCATTGGTCTTGCAATGTGTTTGGAATTGTTCCGACTGCTCCTGTCCATTACGCCAGAGCCGGATTCTGGAATCTCCTTGCCATGCCAGCCAGACTCGGCTCTTCCGTCTTCCAGATGTGAGTTCAATGCGTCCGCATACATACATGGCCTGACTACCTTGGCTTCGCTTTTCCATCAACACCTCCCGTAACAGAAGAGGCGAGGTATCCAAAGGCTGTAATTGTTCTAACTGTTCAGATGCAGAACCCGTTAGACCTTGCAGAAACTGTTCGACCCCTTCAGCGGTTAATGATGACGTCGTTTCAAGCCATTCCAGTAGCGCACTACCGAGAAAACGCGCAGCAAAATCACCCAGATAACTCATGCCAACTCCATCACACAATACAAAATGACAGACATTACCTTGCATGCGAATCGCAACAAAATCCTGCCCTGCGTCACCCTGGTTCACGGTTTCTGCTGCACGTCCATATCCGTATCTGCATTTCAGCTTGCCCTGATAGCGAGTTAACGGCTGTTCCCCAGTCTGAATGCTTACATAGCGAAAATTGTCCTGTTGCTGCTTCGCATGTCCTCCTCGATCACTGGCAGACAATGTTGCCATACGCACTGCTCGCATGATTCCCCTCCTATCTTACAGGTGTTGCAGCAGACATCTGGAATCCAATGGATACCAGTTCTGCACAAGTGCCAGGCAACATCATGAGTGCGCCTGGTGCCAGCAAATAATCTGCCTCCACCAACATTTCGCGATAGCTTTCAGGCAGCACGGATGACATATTACGCAACTTCTCTCCATGCTCGTCTTGCAGGTTCGTCTCTGGAGAGATCCCTTTCCATCGTCTAGGCTCTGCAATCGGAGCTTCCAGCAGATGATCACTTATAAATATATTTTCAACCAAAACATTGCCATCCGGCACACTCATGCCCATAATACGCTTGGCAATCGGCTCCGGGTCTTCACCGGTAGCAACTCCATCAGTCATATGACATACGAGCGGAGCCGGGCAGTCCTGCATATTAGGTATTTCGGCTTGCAAAATTTTCTCTGCCTGCAAAAATGCTTTTGCGGAGTCCGAGAAACGTTTAGGTGTCAAATCAGGCAACGAACCTACAGCCGCAACCTCATCGATTCCTTTAATCCCGTTTAATACATCATATACATCATCACTGTAGGCCAAAATAGCGATTCGGTAACGCGGCGTCAATCGATTTCCTTTGGTTGAACGAAATACCATTTGCCGGATCGCCAAAGATAAAGCATCATAAACGATGTCAATCCGGCGACGATTATCCAGAACCATATTCATGGAGGCGCTAATATCAATTAAATAAATAATAAGTGCTGGCGTACGTTGTGACGCTTGAATTGTGTAGTTCATCTAGAGTGTGTCACCTCTATTATTCAATATAAATTTATAAGTCCGGTAGTGAGTACTTGGAATTACTCAAAAATTTGTTGATCGCACTCATCCGCGCCGCCACTTTCCCTACCCCTTTAAAATACGAAGCATCCGTATTATATAGGTTTTTGAAATCACGCGCATAGGCAAGTGCATTATCTGTTTTTCTGCCTTTTTGCGCGTTGTATGCCTTGTTATAGCTTGCAATCAGAGTAACGACGTTTTGAGCACGTTCTTTCTTAAGAGCTTCTTTCTGCGCCAACTCTTGCTTGCGTTTGGCTTCGGCAGCAGCCTTCTCTTTTGCAATTCTGGCGTCATTTTCTTTTTTCCACGCTATATAAGCTTCATATTTCGCTTGCTGGTCATATTTTGCTTGCAGTGCTTTACGTGCTGCTTCTTTTTTCTGTTGCTCCTGCTTCGCCAGATAAGCTTCATATTTAGCCTGCTTGTCGTATTTAGCCTGCAAGGCTTTTCGTTCTTCCTCTTGTTTCTTCGTTTCCGCTTCCTTTTGTTTAGCCTCAGCAAGCTTTTTCTTTGCAGCAGCTTCCTGCTTTGCCGCTTCTGCAGCTTTTTGCTTTTCGGCTTCTGCCTGTTTGAGCCTATCGGCTTCCGCATCTTCTGCTGCTTTTGCCGCGGCTATACGAGCAGCCTCCTGCTGTTTAACCTCGGCCTGATCGGCAAGGATTTTAACTGTGGGTACACCCCCGGCAAGCAGTACAATGAGCACTGCCGAGGAGATCATGAATTTTCTGGAACGGTAGAATGGAATCACTACCGGCTCAGCGTTCTCCGTGTTTGAGTTGATTTTGGCATCCAGTTCCTTGATCGCGGCCTCTACTTCCAGCTGCATTGCACTATTATCCGGAATGAAGTGATACAGTGAACGATAAACCTCAAGTGCCGCCGCTGGTTTGTCTTCATCCTCCAGCGCTCTCGCTTGTAAAAACAGCCGGTTCACAACGGCCTCCTGGTCCGGAGATTGTTTTGAATTCGATGTATTGCCAGCTTCCGCATCTTGTTTCACACTTGTTGATGTTTCATAGTCTTTTGGCCTCGCAACCACATCCGTTTCTGAAGATCCTGTTACATCCTCTTGCGGCGCTTCCAGAGCAGCCAGAAAGGCCTCAGCCTGCCGGGTGTCTACAGACGCAAGGGCAATGTACCATTCCCCAAACGTTGGACAACTGCTCAGATCATGACTTTCCCATGCCCGGATAAACAGATCTGATAATTTGGAGCCCCAGCGATTCTCAAGGGAACCGCGCATCGCAAAATAACGCTCACTCGAAGTCTGCATCTCGTGTTGGTCGAAATAACTCTCTCCCCAAGCTTTCTCTACGACGGCAGGGTCAGACCAGCATAACATCTCGGCGATAATAACAGCTCCGGCAAATCGATCAGCATAAGAACTCCACAAGCCGCTGTGCACCGTTCGATGGGCTGCGTAACCAGGTGAACCAGCAAGCAACGCATCTGGTCGATCCATCTTGGAGCCGTACATCTGCTCCACATCAACCAGTTCAACTGCAGAAGTCATGGCCGAGTTCTGCACTTCGGAAAAAAACGGAATCATTACATTAGGAGCAGACATATCACAATGTGCGAGTCCACGTTGCTCCATTGCAGAACCTGTACCTGCAAGTGCTCTAGCCAGCTGCAGACTTTCCTCCGCTGTCAGCTGCTTTTGATCACTGATCACATCGAACCAGGTCAGACCCTGTATCCATGGCATCAGTACTGCATATAACAGATCGGGATGTTCTCCAATAAGCGCTCCGTTTCTTTCCGGAGTGAGCACTTCACGCTTGCATACCCGCAAGCCTGGCAGTTCACTATATGGCTCCATATGCTCGGACTGATAGACCATAGCCGGGATACGGAATTTTGGAAAAAATACTTTTAGTGCTTTCGCCCCATGAATGGTACCCGTGCGGGGAATCAATTGATACACTATTCCTTGCCTTCCCGCTTGGGCATAAGCAAGCCCCGGCGCAGCCGGATGCTGACCAATCGTATAGGCGATATCATTAATCACCACTTCATCGCCGGGATTCGGTTGAAAAGACATGCTCATCCCTCTCTCTGTTTTTTGTGTCATAGTTGCGGCAAAAACCGGGTGTAATCCACCCGGTTTTTGCCGTAATCTTGCAATCTTTAACTCGATGCCCGCATATGGCCAGAACGACGCAAATTATCAAATCGTCTGGACCTATGTAGGAGCAGATTAACGAGATTGGTCTGCTGTGCGGAATTTAGTCGCGATTGCTGAAAGTTCTACACTAATGCTATTCAACGTTTGAACGAAGGATTGCATTTGTTTGCTAGCTTCCTGGAACTCTTGGAAGAAACGTTGCTTCGTCATACCTTCCCATTGTCCTTCCATGCTTGTGATGGATTGAGTCAATGAAGATACGATTTGTTGACTTTGTTCTCCACTTTGTTTGAATTGGTTCGAAACCTGATCCAGTTGTTCTGGGGTAACTAAAATACGTCCTGCCATTGTTAAATTCCTCCTTGATGTGTGCAATTAAATTTGTTTGTTCAAATTGTACTATACAAGGATCATTCGGACAAAAGCCGAAGGACCTAATCCTATTTACCCCATTTTTAGCATATGAAACTTCAACTAACAGACTATTTACAATTTATTTAACGTGCAGTTGTACTATATTAATTAGGCCGCTATGAAACTACAGGTTCAGTTCCTCTTCTTTCTCGAAAAGAGGGGTCTCTGAATCTCCATGCAACAGGCTCAAGCTGTGTAGCCTGAACAAGGGTCGCCGGAGAACCATCAGGTGGAGCACTATCCTGTATCCGGTACACAGCCGCCATAGCGGAAAGCGGGTCGGATACAACAGCTACATCAGCAGCATGTGCAGGCAGGATATCGCCACTACGGCTACTCTGAAGAACATTCAGCATATTGACCGCATTGCCATAGGCCACATTGACATGACTCAGCACGGAACGATATTCCATGTCTGCTTGTTGAAATAACAATGCCTTGCGCCCAAGCTGTACACTTAAGTCTATCAAACGACGAAGGGCTTCCTCTCCCAGCCGTTTACTACGATTCCATTCGCTCATCACCGCTGCACGGGACTCGATATCCCAATCCAGGGAATGTATCGCCTGATCCAACACTGTCATTTTTTGCTGTATTTGCTCCGCTGCATACTGAATCTGCCTGCTCAGTGCCCGAAGCACATCCGGTTCCACACGAATGCGCATTTACCATCACCTTTCCTCTTCCCCTGCAGGCTGTTTAAGCCAGTCCAGCAGCATTTCGTGAAACTGTTCTTTTGTTGTGAGCGCTGCAACGAGCCAGTCATCCGAAGCCGCCGTGCTCATACGGAATAACCAGTTGGAGGCTGCACTCGCGGTAAATGCCGCCGATTGTGACTGCCAGCCCTCCTGTCCCCATACAAGCAATCTGAGCTCTCCATCAGATTGCTTGCCTACCAGACAACGTGCTAATGCCAGTGAACCTTCAGGATCATTCGTTTCCTGCGAGAGCTCATCAGCAACGGTTTGTACTTCATACCCCTTCAAGCCGTTCATGACATCATAAAACTTTTTCTTGGAACACATCAGTGCCGGTTTATCCACTGGAGAATGGCCGCTCCACTTCATTCGTTCAATCAGAACATTAATGGCTTCACGAACATTTCCCAAGTCACTTAGACGGAACGAATCGGGGACATCCGTAGCGCGGGCTACTTCAACGACCCGTTCATCCGTGCAGTGTATATAACTTTCCTGCGACTTCCCGTCAATTGTATAACGGAGCCAGCACGCTCTGTCGGATAATCCGGCAATGGCTACTCTGGAAAAAACGGTTGGTGTCATGATCAGCTCATTGGTATCTTGATCCTGAATCAAGTAGCCTTTGTCTAGCAAAGAGGTTTTGACACGCTCCCATTCCATGGCAATATCTTCTGCCATATAACCTCGGAAAGGGTCTTCCACGCCGAGCAATCGATCTGAACCGAGAATACCAGCCAGGAAAAATAGTTCCTTAATCTGCAGCGTCACTACCTTTTGCTTAGAATCATGAACCGTCAACATTATGAGCCACCTCCCCTCAAACTACAACATGCCATCGGTCACGAATTTCTGAAATCCAATTATCCATTTTCCAGCTGTTATCGCATGGAATTGCACCTTTAACCCTGGAATATTTGCGTTTTATATAATAACCTTGACCTGGTGGCAGTACCTTCAGCCCACCTGCGGTACCCCCGGATTCCGAATAAGGTATACGGAAGAACGAGAGATCATTAGGGTCCAAAGTCCCGAACAGCAAACCGCTTTGGGATGCTTTTACATCACTTACCCAATCCGAACCGAACGTTGGAAAATCCGCCGGAACGCCTGAGAGAATCACATGAATGCCTCTGTCTCTGCCCTGACGAACAATAACACCGAGCTGATCTTTGATATTAAAATCGGTGAGCTGTTTGGACAAGGTGTCCGCATCATCCACGACAAGTACGATATCGGGTCCTCCGGTAATTTCACCACGTTTTAGAACTTCATCGTACAATTCCTGAATGACAGGCGCAAGCAATTCTTCCCTCGATACGTGTCCACGGACATGGGGCAAACTGCTGATTTCACCTAATCCACCTGACCCATACCTCATATCTACCGTGTATATTTGCACATCCTCAGGTGAAGCATGGTAGGCCAGTGACAACATCCAGGTTTGCAAGAAAGTCGTTTTACCACCTTCCATTGGACTGGTCACCATAAAGTGCGGACCTTCACGCAGATTAAGTTCAAACGGCTCCAAATCATCCGTGAGCAGACCCACAGGTACATTTACCGTTGAAGTTCCCCCTACTTTGCCGAAGGAACCTGTACGAACAAGCAAATCTTTAAGCTTGATCTCTTCCGGTAGTGGCGCAATTTGTGGCGTTTCCTCACCCGTCCAACCTTGACGAATCTCTGTAATTGCCCTCCGTAAAGCGGCCGATCGTTCACCCTCGTCCGCTCCTGAAGATGGCAGAGCAGCCTGGAACATTAGCGGAGGGACTTGTCCCTTCACGAGACCTCGGCCAGGAGGTAGCTGGCTTGGCGCCTTGGAAGGCCGCCCCACAGCATAATAGTAATCACTTGGATCAGAGAGCTCAAATGAAACAGCATTTTGAATATTACTTCTGAATTTTTCGAAAATATCGGTTACCCGATTGGCGGTCAGCACAAAGGTAATACCTAAACTTCCGCCTTCACGCAAAATGGTCTCGAGCGATTCATTCTCATCGGGGTAAGCATTACGGAAAGACATATATCCGTCAATAACCACAACAATCTGTGGAACTGTAGCATGAGCCGTACGACGATAAGCCGAAATCGTTTTAACCCCGGCCTCCGAGATCATATCTTTGCGCTGCGCCGAGATTTTCAGAATATAACGGAACAAGCGCTTGATCCGGTCTTCCTCTTCGGCCATCATCACGCCACCGATCTGAGGAAGCTTAGCAAAGTCTTTCATCATACGTCCCATATCAATAATGTATCCGTTCCACGGCTCTGTGCGCTCCGTACGGGCAAGAGACATTAATAACGTTTGAACAAAAGTCGTTTTACCAAGTCCAGGCATGCCATATACGACAAGATGCCCCTGATCCATAGGCAATGCAAGTGGCAACTGACGCTGATTCGGAAGATCATCCAGCATACCAACCAAAGGTTTGAGACCGTTAGCCCCGTCATCAAGCAGAGATTCTCTTTTCTCCTTCTGCTTCCAGTCGTGCAGGCCGTCCAGTTCCAATATTTCTGGAAGCGGAGGCAACCAAGGTCCAGGCAAACGCTCTATGCCGGCTTCTGTAGCAGCCTTTGCCACATAATCAATAAACACTTGTAGCTGTTTCGGCACATCCTCTCCCTTGAGAACAGCTCTTCGCTCTCCTGTCAGCAGTGGTTCACGTTTGCCATTCAGGCGTACTTCCATTACAGGCAGTACCGTCGTTGAATCCTCCTGCTGATTATAAGGTGCGCCGCTCCAGGCAAACTGCATTTCTTCAAAGACTTCGTCACTGCCGACCTGAAAATAACCTCGGCCAGGCTTCGTAATCCAGGCAGCATTCGGAATTTTTATCATATCTCTGCTGTCTCCCTCGCTCTGAACACGAAGACAGATACGGAAACGCGAGTTACTCCAAATTTTATCATCCACGACTCCCGCAGGTTTTTGGGTTGCGAGAATTAAGTGAACCCCCAGCGTCCGGCCGATCGCGGCAATACTGATCAACTCATCCATAAATTCCGGCTGGTCACGTTTCAGTTGAGCAAACTCATCTATGATAATCACAAGATGCGGCAATGGTTGTTCATGTCTTGAACGCAAAATCTTATAGTACTCATCAATATGTTGCAGGTTCCCCGCATCATTTAAAATCTTCTGTCTTCTCACCAGTTCAGCCCGAAGAGAAACATTGGCACGTTCAATGAGATTGCCATCCAGATTCGTAATGGTACCTACAACATGCGGGAGATCGACAAAGGTATTAGACATGCCTCCGCCCTTATAGTCGATCAGCATGAACGCCAGATCATGTGGATGGAACTCAGCTGCCAGTGAAGCAACAATAGACTGAATAACCTCACTCTTACCTGAGCCGGTTGTACCCGCAATCAAACCATGGGGACCATGCCCTTGCCGCTCGATTTTATCGTGCAGATTAATAGCTATTTTTTTACCACCAGCTCTTACCCCCATAGGTACAGGCAGTGTGTCCGGATATCTGGTTTGCCCCCAACGGGAGACAACATCCAGATCCTCCACACGTGAAGTGCTGAGCATATCGAATAGTGGCAACACTTGCGGGATCTCCGAAGCGGAGGAACGCTTCAGGCGAATCGGTGACATGTAACGGGATAACGCCTCTGCCGTCTCCTTGGAGATCACATCCGGTTTATATGTCTGCGAGATGACATCCGCATCTTCCGTCTTTTTGATGTACACTCCTTTGCCTTTGGAAGCTTCCATAATTAACTGACAGTGCATAGGCAGGGATTGTTTGCGGTTCGCCAGCACAATCGTGCATACATCAATCTCTTGCGCAGCCTCCAGCAGTAATGGAAGTAAAGGTTCTTCTTCGATCAGTTGCGTATCCGACAGAATGATAACGTAACAAGGAGTTTGCACCGCTTTTTTGTAGCGATCTTCCTTGTTATTACGGCGGCGGTTCAACACGGAAAACAAGCTGTCCGCCAATTGATGCGCACTGCTGTGCCTGTCGGCCATATATCGCTGTCCCTGATCCTCATCCCAAATATGAGGCAACCAGCGGAGCCATTCCCACTCCTTGGTATCCTTTTCTTCATAAAATGCAGCAAGTTTCAGTTCATCCGGTGAGTGCCTTACCGTAAGTTGTGAGACGATAACACGTAACGAAGCCATCACTTCTTCCCGTTCACCCACTAGCCCCATCACCTTGGATTCGAATAGAGGCAGGGTTATCGTGGCATCAGGCACGGTCTGGAATTCCGCAGCGAGTCCATGAGCGGCCTCAATCAACTCATCCTTTTCATATCCATCGATACGCGGTACCTGAAGTTTGATCCGAAACGGAATCTCCCCTGTACCAATACGTACCTGTAAAAAATCGTCATCTTCCGGGGAACGTTCCCAAAGCGAGCTGTTTCGGTTTTTGACAATTTGCAGGCAGACGGATGGATCACCATGGATTTCATGCAGGCTCTTCACTTGCTCCACCTGTGCTTCCTTCAATTCTTCACGATGTTTATCCAGCTGTGCAAGATACATCGCTTTACGTTCCTCGATCTTTTTGCGATATGATTTTTTATTACTGAGATATACAAAGAACGGGATGGTATAAGATGTGAGCATCATCATAACCGTCATCATCTGGAACATCATATAATTGCTGTTATTCATTTTGCCAGTCATATTAATGTACACATAGAAACCGATGCTGACCATCGTCATCATGACGGGAACCACGATTGAAATCATGGAAAATGTAGGTTTGTTCGGCTCTGCAGGCGGCCTGAGAATTTCGAGGCTTTCTTCCTTCAAAACCGGTGTCATTCTTGGAGAACGCTGATATAACACATTCACGAAGAAAAGACCTCCTTTTAGTCGTTCAGTTAATGAATGATACGCCGCAAAGCGTTATTCGTTGCTCTCCTGCTGAAATAAGGAACGTCTCCCGTAGATGGGGGCCTCTTCAGTAGTCGTTGAAAAAGCACGTTGCACACGCACACAGCTTCCCTGACGTAGCCCCGTCTCCATTAGTTGCTGGGCGTTCTGGGGGGTAAACCATAGCCCTTCAGGAAATCTAGCTTCCAAAATATACTGAATGCCATCCCCCGGAGCCTGTCCGAATATTCGTACACCGAGCAACGTCTTCAGGTGTTCAATGGTGCATTCATCCGGAACCTCAATGTCGAACCATTCGCCTTCCTCCCGGCCGGAATACACGGTTAGAATCATGTGAATCCCTCCCAAGGTCTCATATGTAAATTGTCCTAATGTCAGATTAAATCAAAAAAATGCGAGTGAAACGGTATTCCATCCTATTTTCTTATATAAAACCCTTGTTTGCAACGTATCCACTGTAATTTTGTTACATATGACCCACGTTTATATTAAAATATCGTCCATTTGACTCAGAACTTTCGTGTCATTGTTTGGTAAAAAAATTGCAACGATGCGAAACTATCGCTGTGATTACCATTTAATAGAAAAAGAAAGAAGGAATTCGGGACTTTTATTCCTTCGTCCACAATTGAATTGTGAACACTTTTCAAACTTTATCCACCTTTATGTTTTCATAAGCTGATTTTAAGGTAATTTTAAGCATTGGTATTTAATATTACCTGTATGAAATAACTCTCGTGAGGTGATTTCAAGTGAGAACTCTAATAACTTTTCAAGACAAATCAATCCCTGTATATTTTAATCAAGAAAACAAACAACCTGTGCAAAAAACATTAAGATTGCTTAGCAGTGCTCTTGAGCATAAGATCAGTAACGGTAAACGCGCTTTGCAAAAATGTCTGCACTCTTTGATTAGTATTGAAATTGTTGGCGGCGAAGCTATTCTTCATAGCCGCAGTGAAAATGACTCTCTTGCTCTATCGTTATATTGAAGAAGAGTCCAGCAACCTTCGTTTATGCGTTACCATGAAAAAGGAAGCTTCCCTATACAGGACAAGCTTCCTTTTTGACGTGGTTTGGGCATATCCGCACCCTCTTATTTCAGCTTTTCCAACACGTAAGCCGCATCATGTTCTTCTGCAAACTCAGCTTTTCGTATCCGAATGACAAACAGTCTAACTAAATTTTCTCGTGTATGTTCTTCCTGACAGGTATTTATTTTCCTTAAAATAAAGCGGTCAATGGACATAAGTTCCAAGCCCCTTTGCCATGATTTTTACGGAGTACTTCGTCCCGTGTATCCATAAATAACCAGATCAGAAGTTGCCCAAACAGCTTTTTCATTCGATCGAGATTGTTATTTGCATCCGTTGTAAAATGATGCAAAAGCCCGTCCCAATATCGCTCAGACGGGCTTCATGCACCTCCTGTCGCTTCATCGCGAAATGACTCGGATAAATCCCTGACCGCCTCTCTCTATTCATGCATATTCGACTTAGTTCACGCCCGGATACTCCCGGAATTGATGCTGCAGACTGATCCAGCGTGTACGTGTGAATTTATCAATCGCCCAGTCTCCGCCAAAACGACCTATACCGGACGATTTCTCTCCGCCAAACATGACATGGGCTTCATCATTCACTGATTGATCATTGACATGTACCATACCTGCTTCAATCTGCCCTGCCACCTTGTACCCACGCTCCAAATTTGCCGTAAAGACAGAGCCACTCAGACCATAAGGAGTATCATTAGCCAGCCCAATAGCATCCTGCTCATTTTTAGCTTTCATAATGATAGCTACTGGTCCGAATAGTTCCTGCTGTACAATCTCCTGTTCGCGTTGGACATCTGCAAGCACGGTTGGCATAAGTACATTCTCCTGATGTGTTCCGCCAAGCACTAATTGTGCCCCTTCCTCTTTAGCCTGCTTTACTAGCTCAAGAAGCCGTTCCACTTCTTTCTTTCGGATTAGTGGCCCTACTAATGTTTTCTCGTCAGTCGGATCACCGGCATGTATACGTTTCGTTTTGTTAACAAAGGATTGAACAAACCGATCGTAAATATCTTCGTGT
The DNA here is from genome assembly GCF_031844205.1 of Paenibacillus sp. RRE4. Taxonomy (NCBI): domain Bacteria; kingdom Bacillati; phylum Bacillota; class Bacilli; order Caryophanales; family Paenibacillaceae; genus Paenibacillus; species Paenibacillus sp. RRE4. The sequence continues at coordinate 1,518,569 of NZ_JAUZUT010000001.1, read as the reverse complement.
ACGATAATACGGTTTAGCGCCATGCAAATCTGACCCTGATGCAGGAACTTACCGAACACAGCAGCTTGTGCCGCATGCTCAACATCCGCATCATCCAGAACGATCATCGCATTGTTGCCACCGAGTTCCAGTGCAGTTTCTTTGAGATGTTCACCGGCGAGTTTACCAATGCCCTTACCCACTTCTGTAGAACCCGTAAATGAGATTACCTTGGGAATTGGATGTGTGACAAAATAATCCCCAATCTCGCTGCCACTTCCGGCGACTACATTTAATACCCCCTCTGGCAGACCCGCTTGTTCAAACAGATCCGCAATCAGCCAGCCTGCTGTAGTCGGGGTATCCGAAGCGGGTTTAATCACCACACCGTTGCCGAGTGCGATCGCGGGTGCAACGGAACGCAAACATAGATGTAGCGGGAAATTCCATGGTCCAATAACGCCGATAACCCCTTTGGGCTCACGGACTACCCGATTTTCTTTACCCGGCGTATTGGATGGAAGCAATTCGCCTTTCATTCGAAAAGGAAATGAAGCCGATTCATCCACAATACGTCTCGCTGCGGCAAATTCCGCTTCAGCTTTGATGCGTGTGCTGCCGGATTCCGTAATGAGTAGATGTATAATCTCATCTTTTCGTTCTTCCATTAAAGACGAGACTTTCCGGAGCACCCCTTCCTTAATGGAAGGCAACGCTGCTCTCCATTCCACCGAACTCTTTTGCGCAGACTGATAAGCCTGATCTATATCCTCTTGACTGGAAGAACGCCAGGTCGCGATCACTTCACCCGTATAAGGATTAATGTTCTCTATCGTTCTCTCGCCTGAGCCTTCCACCCATTTACCTGAAATGAACTGTTTAGTCCACGTTGCCGTTTTATGTTGGTTATCTACTAAAGTCATGACATGCGCCTCCGATCTTCAGATTAGAATGTACAAAAAAAAACGATGTCTCATTCATTAACCTGGTTCGAAGTTAGGCAAACCGATAATGCAACCATAAAAGCGAGCTGGCTTTGTCACAACATGAGTAAAGCAACGTGTGCACTAATTCTCAAAAGAAGTTAGATCAGACCAGCCATACGCGATTTCCGCCAGATCTTCATCCCCGATACGAATCGACTGTGTATGAACAGGTATACCGCCCATTTTTTCGTAAAAGTGACATGCCGGGTTTCGCTCCAAAGCCCAAATAATCATACTACCAATCTGGCATGTCTGAAGATGCTGAACCACCCTCTTCACAAGTTGTCTGCCTATTCCAGATTGCTGATGAGACTTCAGCAGATAAATGGCGTACAGTTCGCCATCATAGGGTAATTGACCCTCCCGTTCCTTACCTCCACAGGCAAAACCGACAATTTTCCCCTCTTCATCCTCAGCAACGATCAAAATCAGGTCATTTTCGCCAGAGCGTAACTGCTGTTCCCACTGAGCTAATCGGGATTCTGTAGTCAAAAAATCCAAAACATGATCTGGCACAATTCCGCGGTAGGTCGTTTTCCAGCTCTCTGTATGTACGTATGCGATCCCCCGCGCATCCTGCTCACGTGCTCGTCTAATTCGCATAGATTTTTTCCTCCTCCTCTCTTAAAATGAAATTCTCCACACTAATGGCCCGATTACCATTCACCACGTTTGCTATATCTATCACGTTTATCATGCCCATCACGTTTCCTAAAATAGAAGAAGAATCCGGCCTATGGCCGGATCGTAACTCGGGTTCCAACGGATACCTTCGAGGACAAATCCAGCACGTCTGAATTATACATGCGAATGCAGCCATGTGATACGGACTTGCCAATCGACGAAGGTTCATTCGTTCCATGAATGCCGTAATGGGGTTCGGACAGACCCATCCAGAGCACACCAAAAGGCCCTCCAGGATTCTCTTGTTTGTTGATAATGGTGAATTCTCCATTTGGAGTACTGGTAAGCATTTTACCTGTCGCTACCGGATAACCTTTCACAACTTGATCTCCATCCAGCAGATACAACATATGGTCGGACAAGTCCACGATGATTCTGTAATTCGGCATCACCACATCCCTCCTGCCTTATCCTATGCAAGACAGATACGAATGCCCCGCCTCATATCAGTCTTGTTCCCAATTTTTGGCCCGCTGTGCATGCTTGGCCTTGCGTGTTTTTACCGGTTTACTTGAAGCAGTCCGTTTACGCGAAGCCACCTCTTCCTTGCGCCGCTGATACTGCATTTCTTTCTGCATTTTGAGGAAGTTATGGAGCCGCTTCTCATCCAGCTCACCGTTTGCAATGGCCTCTTTAACTGCACAGCCCTCTTCCTTCGTATGACTGCAATCCATAAATCTGCACGTGCCAGACAGCTCCTCAATCTCTCCAAAAGCCTGAGAAAGACCTTCTTCTCCTTCGTCCCAGAGATGAAGTTCACGCATGCCCGGCGTATCGATCAAGACGGCTCCCTGTGGTAATACAAACATCTCCCGGTGCGTCGTTGTATGTCTGCCACGGCTGTCCCCTTCGCGGACGGATTGCGTAATCTGAACCTCCTTGCCCATCATCCAGTTAACGAGTGTGGACTTGCCACTTCCGGAGGAGCCTGTGAGCGCTACGGTTGCCCCTGGTTTCAGATAGGTTTCCAGCATTTCCTTCCCTTGTCCTTCGATTGCCGAGATCGCCAGTACCTCCACGCCCGGTGCAATCCCCTCCACTTCACGGATTCGTCCCTGCACATCATCGCACAGATCACTTTTACTCAGGACGATAACCGGTCTTACTCCCCCGTTCCAAGCCATTAACACATATCTTTCAAGTCTTCTAAGGTTAAAATCATGATTAAGCGCCGCAACGATCAGAAGAGTATCTACGTTTGCTGCAATCAGTTGCTCTTTCGTTACCGGGCCAGCGGCTTGCCTGGATACACGACTCTGACGTGGCAATACATGATGAATAATCACTTCCTCACCCTGTTCCCCTGCCACAGCAACCCAATCGCCAACAGCAGGTGCAAGTCCTGTCTCCAAGCTATCATGACGAAGTTTTCCTGACACTTTGCCCCAACATTCTCCGTCAACTGTGATCAGACGCTGCATATGTCCATGATCCGCGACGATTCGGGCAGGCCGTCTGGATTCCCAGCTCAACTGTTCCTCAGACCATCGTTTCTCCCATGTAGCAGACCAGCCATAATTTTCAATCCCCTTATTTTCCATACGTTGATTTAAAATAAAAATTCCTCCCAGATTGTTTATGTTTCTTCATCTCCGAATACAGATCCAAACAAAAAAACCACGAGGTTGTTCAGACCCGCGGCAATCCATAGTTATCCGAATATAAAGCAGCCTCCACAGCATGTTGAATAACGGTCATCCTATGCCCGATCCGTTATCCCAGCCCTGGAACTCCCCTTATCAGCACAAAAAAAGCCACGGGTACGTCACCCGTGACTTTGTCTGAAGGTCTTATCATCGCTCGCCAAAGTTGGATATTTCTATCCAGCTATTGCAAAATCGATGTACCTTGATCCGTTCCGGAGACGCTGTTCCTATTCAACTCCACGTATACTGCCGTTAGATTTGTCATGAACATCGCCTCCCTTGTAGAATATGCCATCATGTTACACAGTCTGTCGTGCGTTTGTCAAGCCCATTATTTTTTATTGCTATTCTATCTCTACTTCACCTGATCCCATCTCGTCCACATTTCCCGCGGATTTAATTCGTACACTCCGTCTTCGCGGTACATGAACTGATGCATGATAAACTCCCGGCGAAGGGTAGCAAAATCCTCATGGTATTCCTGAATAAACGTATTGATTTCTTTCTCGCTGTACTTGCGTCCGAACTCCAATTGCTCCACCAGATATTCAAGCACAACCAGCTTTTTCTTGTACTGTGCAGGAATTTGACGAAGCCGGCCATCCTTGGAAAAAAAGTTTCTCATGATGGACGCTTTCAGGGTTTCGTTCACATCTGTCATATCAGACTGCTCCTTTCTTTTGAAAATAAAATCAACTGAAGCCTGGGCATGTTCGCGAATAAACGAAGGATTAAGTGCAAAATAAACCGTATTTTTCTCCCGCCGCTCTTGAATCAGCGCAGCTTCTCTCAGCTTGGCAGCATGATGAGTCACCGTCGGCTGAGACAAGTTAAGGCGCTCCGCCAGCGCTTGTCCATGCAGTTCTCCTTCAGAAAGAAGCAGGAGCATCCGTAGCCGTGTAGGATCAGCCAAGGCTTTGTGATAGGCCACAATTTTCTCAAGCTGCATCATTGTACACCTCACATTGAATTAGATAAATATCTAATTAGATAGTAATCTTTAACATTCTGGAAGTCAATTCAATTTATTTTTTGATTTTTCATCACATTGTGTTGCCTGGCAGAACTGGCATTGAAGTGTTATTTACGGTAGGATTATATTGCTTGTAATGAAGGAGGATTAAGAACATGGAAGATGTCATTATTATTGGCGGAGGCCCATGCGGTCTGTCCGCTGCCATTGAATGTGAGCGGGTAGGATTGTCCGCTGTCATTATTGAGAAACACAATATCGTACAATCCATCTATCTCTATCCGACTCATATGCAATTTTTCAGTACAGCGGAGTTGCTGGAGATCGGGAACGTGCCGTTCAGTTCGGCCAATGACAAGCCGTTTCGTTATGAAGCACTTGCCTATTATCGCAAAGTAGCCGAACATTTCGGCCTGCGTATTCATAATTATGAGGAAGCCCGTGAGATCCAGCGTAAGGAAGACGGCACCTTCGAGGTACATACGGTTAATCGGCGTGGAGAAGCCATCGTACATCAGGGACGACATGTCGTTGTGGCTACCGGCTATTTCGATCACCCGAATTATCTCGGCATACCAGGTGAAGACAAGGATAAAGTCACGCATTACTTCCGCGAGGCACACCCGTATACCAATACACGCGTGGCTATCATTGGTGGAAGTAACTCAGCAGTTGACGCCGCCATGGAGCTTGTCCGGGTTGGCGCTCATATTGATATGGTCTACCGCGGTACAGGTCTGTCCGAGCATATTAAGCCTTGGGTTCGCCCGTTATTCGAAAGTATGGTGCAGAAAAACCGCATTACGCTTCATCTTGGTTCACGTGTCAATGAAATCCTGGATGATTCCATTCGAATTGTGCATACAGACGGTTCGGAAAGCGAGCTTGAGAATGACTTCGTGCTCGCCATGACCGGCTTCAGACCTGACCGCCATTTGCTTGCTTCCATTGGAGCAGAGATGTCTGAGGATATGGATAAGCCATTATACGATCCACAAACGATGGAAAGCAGTGTACCAGGCGTTTATGTGGGCGGAGTTATCGCTTCGGGGCGCAATGCCAATGAAGTATTCATTGAGTCAGGCCGCTGGCATGGACGGTACATTGCTGAACATATCATTAGCCAAACAGAACATCGTGGCGGCAAACATCATGCTCAGTCTGAGGAGCAATGAAATCCATGGATATGACCTCCCTCCTGTTGCTTGTGTTCGCAGCGCTTGGCATCATTAGCAGTAACACACCTGTAACTGTAGCGATGGTATTCCTGTTACTGCTTCGTGTACTTAATGTCAATCAAGCCTTTCCCTGGCTTGAAAAATACGGGCTCACACTGGGTATTATCATTCTGACAATTGGTGTAATGGCTCCTCTCGCCAGCGGTAAAATGAGCTTGCAGACCATTGGTGAATCGTTTCTGCACTGGAAGTCACTACTCGCCATTGGTGTTGGTTTGCTTGTAGCTTATCTGGGCGGTCGCGGCGCATCGCTGATGAGCACACAGCCAACAGTTGTGGCAGGCCTTTTGATCGGTACAGTTCTTGGCGTTGCCTTGTTCAAAGGTGTACCTGTCGGGCCTTTGATCGCAGCGGGCATCCTGTCCCTGCTTTTAGGTAAATCCTGAACCGTATGGTACGGTAATCGTGTATGCTTTTGCAAACTGGCTGTATTTCCCACCGCTCTGTGCTATACTTCTATTCATGCAAACCGATACATGAATTTTGCAACAGGGAATGGGCATCTTTTTCACCTTGTCAGATGAACTCATTCAGCACTTCACGACGTTTATCGTCCTCAGGAGGATTCAGGAACCATGTCACGTCCCTTTGTTACCGAAGCCGTGATGGTGGCTATTTACGGTCAATTGCTTGCGCCTCCGGCGCCTGTGGAATATATCGTTCCTTACACCACCATCCTTGAACTATATGAATTTCAGAGCAGTGCTGACCCCATGATGGATAATCCCACAGATGATCAGCATGTTAAAACCAAGATCAATGAATTAATCTCCTACTTTGAGGAGCCCTTAAATAAGAAAAAGATTGAGCGCGCCCTGGCGGTACCATGGGCAAAAAGCCCGGCCATTCTATTTGGTGATCAGGCCTCCATTACGATTATTAACGCCATGGATACCGCTCAATATGGAGAATATTTTGATCCGATAGAGACAGAGCTTATTCTCACATCCCAACGTCTTGGCATTCCGATTTTGACCGATCAAGTGGAGTTAATCGCCCGGATCATTGAGTCCGAATCACCTGTTCAGGTGTTTGATATCGATGATTTCGATTTTGCAATGGATGATGAACCGCTGGATCAGGTATAATCCCAAGAACATATGTACGAACGAATGCAAAAGACCTCAACTTTCACTTTATAGTGGCAGTCGAGGTCTTTTTGGAGTTTATGCACTTCAGTTTCACATATTACTTTATGCCAGACTGTTCAAGTAGCGTTTGGCTGATGCTGTTCATCGGAGGCAGTGCATTCGGATCAAAAAACTTTAATCCCGCATCGCTGTTTACCCGCGCTTCCACAAGATGATCAAGAATAATTCGAGCCTTAAACAAGGCGATAACATAGTACTCCTCATCTCCGTTTGCATGCACTTGGCGCAACTCCGGCCCAGAGTATAACGATTCAAAGCTCATCGACTCCGTTGTCCAGCCGGTTTCTTCCCAAAGTTCACGATGTGCTGCCCCTTCAATCGTTTCCCCGGGGCGCATCTCTCCAACAGGAATTCGCCAATGCCCCTGTTCCGCATGCTGGATGAGCAGTAGCTCACCTTGATCATTCGTAGCCATAATGGCCGCTTTGACTACAATATTTGCACGTTTCGCAATATATTGCCCAATATCCCGTGTCGGCAGATCCACTCCTCATCCCTCCTTTTTAAAAAAAGACGGTGCTCATCTTCCGTTTATGGAGTAATGTTTTACTGCACTTCGGTATAACGATATTCAATATCTTGGCCATCCTCTACAACATCTACATGTAACTGATGCCCTTTCAGATACCAGTAATCGTGATCTTCCATAAAAAACTGAATGCCAGAAACTTCCGTTTGATCCGCAGGATGTCTCGGTTTTTCAACGGCAATTCCTAAAGAAAATCCCGGATGAAGACCACCGCCAGAGCTGTAACGGGCAAAAAAGCGGATGCTGTCTCCTTCATTCAAATTCAATTCTTCTTTGTACCAGCGAGCAGCTTGGTCGGATACATGTATGGTACTCATATGATGTCAGCTCCTTTTGTATATATATGTTACATCATATCGCTAGAGCGCCTTGAACACAAACTCTGGAAAACATACGCAGGCATACGATCTTGTGAAAAATGTTTGACAGATTGTAAAAACGGGTGGTAAGATGCAAACATACGAGGTCTACATTGCATTTATTTCCATTAACAAGAAAGGGTGATTACGGTGTTTAACACACATAAGTTGGTTCACATTCACACACAATCAAATACCGGAGTATCCCCGAAATTACTTTTCCGTTCATAAGACAGCGCTTCAGGTGTCTCTTTTTATAAGGCCCCTGTCAAGCTCGCTCACAATACCTTATGTACGGCGGCGGCTCTGCTCTCGGAGTCATGCTGCCGTATGAAGATATAAGACATACCGCCTGCGTGCGGTGTGTCTTTTTTTGTGGGTTTTTTATTGGATTGAATACGCTTGAATGGGCCTTAAGAGCGTTAACTGTCATGTTGAACGAAACTTCGCACTTCTTGGACATCGAAAGGAAGGGATAACACTTGTTCTCTGTACTTAAAAACCTGGCCTGGTTCTTCAGGCTGGAGCGCAAAAGATACCTGATTGGTGTCATTTTGCTCATCCTTGTGGGCATTGCTGAACTGCTGCCCCCCCGCCTTTTGGGGAACGCCATCGACGAGATCGTACGCGGCTCCATTACAAGCGCCTCATTAACGTTTTACATTGCGCTTATTCTTGGGACGGTCATCATTATCTATCTGATTACGTACATATGGATGCACAAATTATTCGGGGGAGCCAATCTCGTTGAACGGTTGCTACGCTCCCGCTTCATGGATCACTTGTTGCGAATGACACCACCCTTTTTCGAAAAGAACAGAACCGGAGATCTCATGGCTCGCGCCACCAATGACCTTCGTTCTATTGCCACAACCGCTGGTTTCGGTATGCTCACGTTAACAGACTCCACAGCTTTTCTCTTAACTGTACTGTTCGCCATGGGTTTCCTCGTCAGTTGGAAGCTGACTTTGGCTGCAATTCTGCCCCTGCCTTTTATCGCCATCGCTATGATGATCTATGGTAAAGCGGTGCATCAACGTTATACGTTGGCACAGGATGCTTTTGGTGATATGAACGATCAGGTGTTAGAGTCCATTGCAGGCATCCGTGTTGTACGCGCGTACGTTCAGGAACGTCTGGACGAGAAACGATTTGCTGATGTCACGGAAGATGTATATCGCAAAAACTTAGCGGTTGCGCGGATGGACGCTTTATTTGAACCAACCATTCGACTATTCGTAGGTCTGAGTTATGTTATCGCACTGGCCTACGGTATCTATCTTGTATTCCACAATGAAATCACCCTGGGAGACCTCGTATCGTTCAACATGTACCTGGGGATGATGATCTGGCCGATGTTTGCCATCGGTGAATTAATTAACCTCATGCAGCGGGGGAGTGCTTCTCTGGATCGGGTGAATGAAACGTTATCCGTAGAGCCTGCTGTTCAGGACAAAGAACATCCTGTTCATATTACGCGGCCGGATGAAATCGTCATGAACGATGTGACATTCCGCTATCCAACCTCTACCGTGGATAACCTGAATCATATCAATGTTACCATTCAACGCGGACAGACACTTGGCGTGGTAGGACGCACGGGAAGTGGTAAATCCACCCTGCTCAAACAATTGCTGCACGAATACCCTGCTGGATCAGGTACGCTCAGCATTTCAGGACATTCCATCGAGGATATTGCGAAGGATGATCTGCACAGCTGGATCGGATACGTTCCTCAGGAACAAGTATTGTTCTCCAAATCGGTTCGTCAGAACATTCAATTCGGTAAGCCGAACGCCTCGGATGACGTCATTATGGAAGCGATTCGCACCGCTGCCTTCGACGGCGATCTCGGAACGTTATCTGACGGTCTCGATACACTCGTAGGTGAAAAAGGTATCGCTTTGTCTGGTGGACAGAAACAGCGGGTATCTCTGGCTCGGGCTTTTATCGCTGATCCGGATATCCTTATTCTTGACGATGCCCTGTCTGCAGTTGATGCTCGCACAGAAGCTAAAATCATTGAAAATATTCGCAACAAACGTGCCGGCAAAACAACACTGATCTCGACACATCGCCTGTCCGCTATCGAACATGCGGATCGGATCATCGTGCTGGAGCACGGTAAAATTACGGAAGAAGGCACTCATCAGGAATTACTCGCCAAAAATGGCTGGTACCGTGAACAATATGAACGGCAACAGGTCGAGTCCAATCTGTCCACGTAGGAGGTAACTCATTTGAAGTCCAATACAGGTAAAAGGTTGCTGGATTACGCCTTGAAAGCCAAAGGTACATTCATCGCTGCCTTGATCATGCTGACGATTGGCGTTGCGGCTGAACTCGCCGGACCCTTTATCGCCAAATCCATGATTGATAATCACTTGCTCGCCATCGAGCAACCATTTTATGAAACTGCTACTTCGCAGGAAGCCGCAGTTTATCAAGGAAAAAACTATAAACGTGAAGGTTTGTTTTCACCAGACGAACCCAAAGGAGCCGAGGTACGCGTACTGCAAGCCGGCAAAAGCTTTTATTTCGTGAGCGAGCCGGTTAGTGCTCCTGACGGCGATCGTTCCTATGCGAACGGAACCTTAACCGTAACTCGCGCAGGTGAAGTTACCGGGCAATACGCGGCTGTGCCGCTGTCTGCTGGTGAACTGTTTGCCTTTTACAAGCCCGAGATGCCAAGCATCTATCAATTAATTGTGTATTATCTGATCTTTCTTGTCATCTCCGTTATCATGGAGTTTGGTAAAACCTTCTGGCTACAATCCTCTGCCAACAAGGTCATTCAGCGCCTTCGTAACGATGTGTATGCGCACATTCAGCGGTTGCCCGTGAACTTTTTTGATAACCTGCCCGCAGGTAAGGTCGTTTCCAGGGTCACCAACGACACCGAGGCCGTTAAGGATCTGTTTGTGGCGGTTCTATCCAACTTTTTCTCAGGTATCATTACGATCACTGGGGTTTATATTGCCCTCTTCTTGCTTGATGTGCGTCTGGGTCTGATTTCATTATTCGTTGTACCGATGCTCATTGCGTGGATTGTGCTCTATCGCAAATTCGCCACCCGTTATAATACGATCATTCGCTCGCGACTAAGTGAGATTAATGCGATCATTAACGAATCCATTCAGGGCATGTCCATCATTCGTGTGTTCCGTCGCCAGAAGCAAACCCGGGAGGAATTCGAAGAACTGAATGAAGATTATATGAAACATCAAAACAAAATGCTCAATCTCAATGCCTTTACCTCTCATAACCTGGTGAATGTGTTGCGGAACATCGCCTTTGCGGTTGTACTGTGGTACTTCGGAGCAGGTGCAATCACAGGCACAAGTATTATTTCACTTGGTGTACTGTATGCCTTTGTTGATGTTCTCGGTCGGCTGTTCCAGCCGATTATCGGTATGGTTAACCAGCTTGCGAACCTGGACTCCTCCCTTGTCTCCGCCGGCCGTGTATTTGAGCTGATGGATGAAAAAGGAGAACCGGTTACAGACGGCTCGATGCCGAGATACAAAGGTAATGTTGTCTTCGACGATGTGTCGTTCGCTTATAAAAAGGATTACGTGCTGAATAACATTTCGTTCAAAGCTTCGCAAGGTCAGACCGTAGCACTCGTGGGTCACACCGGTTCAGGTAAAAGCTCGATCATCAATCTACTGTTCCGGTTCTATGATCCGCAAAAAGGCAAAATCACGATTGACGGACAGAACGTTAAGGAATTGCCAAAGCAGTGGATTCGTGAGCATATGGGGATCGTACTGCAAGACCCCTATCTCTTCACAGGCACGATTGCTTCCAATGTCAGTCTGGGTGATGAAAAAATATCCCGGGCACGCATTGAGCAGGCATTGCGCGATGTAGGTGCAGAACGTATTTTGGCGCATCTGCCGCAAGGCTTTGACGAGCCGGTAGTTGAGAAAGGCAGCACACTGTCTGCCGGACAGCGGCAGTTGATTTCTTTTGCACGAGCACTCGCCTTCGATCCCGCGATCCTGATTCTGGACGAAGCCACCGCCAACATTGATACGGAAACGGAAGCTTTGATCCAGAACGCGCTGGAAGTCCTCAAAAAAGGACGTACTACTTTTATCATTGCTCACCGTCTGTCAACCATTCGCTCCGCAGATCAGATTCTCGTGTTGCATCGCGGAAAAATTGTAGAGCAAGGGGCTCATGATGAGTTGATGGAGCTGAAAGGCCGATACTATCAGATGTATCAATTGCAGCAAGGGGCTCAAGGCGAAGCCATCGCCGACGGCTCGGCTCGTTCAGCAGATACCTTCAGCACAGCTGCGACATCACTCGCCGGAGGAAATGTGTAACCTTCTTTTCTTCCACTATCATTTAGCAAAACATATTTCGTGATTAAAGAAATCTGGCAAGCATTAAAGCAACACGTCAAACCCGTTCTGTACGGCAACCTCTTGGTTACTGACAGAACGGGTTTTATTATTGTTCTATGGAATGTATCTCTATCTTGGACTGTAAGATTGTATCCTCATCTTTTGGTTCAGCCTCTATGTCCAGCCTCTCAGTGTATACCCCATATACATGATTGTTTCTCGAACAAGAAACGGAATTCGGGTACTCCAGCTCAGATACGCTGTCGTTTGTGTAGGAGATGGTACGGCGTCCATGCCAAGTTCGGCTGCCATTTTCATGGAACGTTTCATATGCAGGGGATCGCTGACAATAGTGTAAGTGCGATAATCTTCCCTCTCGCCTATTTCCAGCGCATATACAAGATTCTCTTGGGTGATTACCGACTTGATCTCCACTTGAATGTGCTCTGGTCTCACGCCATGGGTAAGAGCATACTGCCGTCCGACCACAGCTTCAGCAGGAACACCCTCTTCACTGGAGCCACCAGTAAATATGAGGTTACGTACTGTGCCTGCCTTATATAACCTGATCGCTTGTTCAATTCGTTCACGGAATACCGGCGAAGGAATGTCTCCTTGCACCGCTGCACCCAACACAATCGCTGCATCAGATGTTCTTGGTGAACTTGCATGCATGTACGAGAGGATGCTTGCAGCTGTGATCCCTGCCCAGATGAGAACACATAAGAACAGCAATGCCATTCCCATAACTACACTGCGTTTGGTAATACCTTTATAGCTACGTCTGCTTGAATGTTTAGCACTCATAATTCCTCATCTAGCCCACGTTCCTGAAACCTCGCGGCATGCATTCGTTCCAAAGCAGCCCATGCTGCCGCAGACTCATCCTTTAATCCCAATGCTGCCATCCAGGTACCTATATATTGCTGGAGTACGAGCTCCAGTTCCTGTGCACGTTCTTTAAAATCTTGCAATTCCTTAATCATACGTGTGCGACCTTCCGGACTGAAGGTTTCATGAATGCGCTCTTTGAAATAATGATGCACGATCCGATTTCGTTGCTGCCATAATTCATTCAGACTGCTTATTTCTTCTTCGGAAAACGTAAAATGATGCCGTGCTTCATGAATAAGTTGTCCCAGTGAACTACTCATTTTCCGCTCGTACAGCTCCTCCAGTTCCTCCTCAGTTACTACCTTGCCTTGTGACATTTTAGTTAACAAAATAAGATTAACCAGTTGCTGTTCCAGCGCCTGTCCATAATATACGGCCAAGCCGTAATAGGCAAACAATTCCTTGGAGTGTTCGCTGTCCAGCATGAAATCATTCTGGAAATCCGTGTTATGCATATGCGAGCGCTCCTTTCAATCCGTGCACCTTGGCTGTTTATTATGTCTATATCGTAACCAAACTGCAAACAACATTCAAGTTGCCGGAAAAGCCAGCGCCTAACTTCGGATTCCCTCCTGTTTTCGTAATCTGAACCTAGATCACATCTGCCCGGGAGCGTGTACGCCCAATAAAGACAAGTTGTACGCCAGACGTTTGGCGGTGTGCTCGGCCAGTTTCACCCGAAAAGCTTTGACATCTGACCGTGCATCGGCAATCCGTTCAGCATGATAAAACCGGTTAAAGGCTTGGGCAACGTCAATCGTGTATTTAGCAATCACCGATGGTTCGTTGCGAAGCACTGCTTTTTCAAGATAAGATGGATACTCATTAAGCAATTTCAGCAACGCCCAAGAGGTATCGCCGACAATTGCAACAGGAGGGTTGTTCGTCCGGTCCGTGTCCAAGTCCGTTTTTTGTTCTTCACTTGACACAGTAGCAGCTTTGGCAAGCACACTTTGAATCCGGGCATGAGTATATTGCACATAAGGGCCGGTCTCCCCTTCAAAACTTACCGCGTCCTCCAGCGAAAAATCAATGTCATTCATGCGATTGTTGCGCAGATCACCAAAAATAATCGCCCCTACACCAACGGCTTCGGCTACCTGCTCAGCCTGCTCCAGATTCGGATTTTTTTCCTGAATAATTTGCAAGGCACGAGCGACAGCTTCATCCAGTACTTCCTGTAAGAAGACAACCTTCCCCCGGCGTGTGGACATCTTCCGCCCCTCGAAACGCATCAGGCCAAACGGAATGTGCTCACAATGGTCTGCCCAGTCATTCCCCATCTTGGACAATACCGTAAATACTTGACGGAAGTGAAGCCTCTGCTCCCCACCAACAACGTACAACAACCGATCGGCCTGCATCACACCATGACGATAGATCGCTGTTGCCAAATCGCGGGTTGGGTATATTGTGGTTCCATCTTTTTTAATGATCAGACATGGTGGCATGTTCTCCTCATCCAGCCTTACAACGAGCGCACCGTCACTTTCCTCCAGCAGTCCTTTGCCTTGAAGTTCCTCCACAACTGCACCCATCTTGTCATTATAAAAGCTCTCACCGAGCGTATGGTCAAAATCCACATTCAAGCGTTCATACATCCGGTTAAACTCCTGCATACTCACGTTTACGAAGAATGTCCATAGACGCTTCGCTTCTTCATCCCCCTGCTCCAGCTTACGGAACCATTCCCGTGCCTCGGTCTCCAGAGAAGGATCTTTCTCTGCTTCATCATGAAAACGAACATATAGTTCGAGAGAATTACGAATCGGGTCTGCTTGTAGCATCTCTTCATTTCCCCACCGCTTATATGCCGTGATTTGCTTGCCAAACTGGGTCCCCCAATCTCCTAGGTGATTCACACTTATAGAGGTATAACCCGCTTCGTTATATAAACGATACAACGCTGCACCAATAACAGTGGAACGCAAATGCCCAATACCAAAAGGTTTCGCGATGTTAGGTGAGGACATATCAATGACAACACGCGCTCCTTGCCCAAGCTGCAGTTTACCAAAAGTCTCGTTACCCACTTCTTCGAGCAATCGGGGTGCCAAGACATTCCGGTCAAAACGAATGTTCACATAAGGACCCGCAGCTGCAGCATCCATACCATCGGTCTGCAATGCAACGGCAATTTCTCCAGCAATAACGACAGGTGCCTTTCTTAGCGACTTCGCTAACGTAAAACAGGGGAATGCAACATCTCCCATCTCCTCCTGCGGTGGGACTTCCAATAATCCCAATACTTCTTCTGGCGTAAGCCCCGTTAACGGGGCAATCTGAGTTGCAGCCTGATTCATTAACACATCGAGCACTCCTTCTCTGCATAAAATATGCCTAAAATAAACGCAAAAAAGCTCTCGTCTCTTTAAAAAGAGACGAGAGCTGTGTTTACAGTTCCCGCGGTACCACTCTAAGTGAACAGTCACCTTCATTACAGCAAGCTGCAAGTCAGGTTAAACCGATCCGCTCGGTGCAAATAACGGTTGCATGCCGGATTACCCTCAAATCCATATATAACGAACGCCAAATGGCGCTTATACATGACTTCGGATAACCATCTCACGGGTGCGCTTCACACAGTTCATCACATACCGGCTTACACCTGTCCCGGCTCGCTGCCATGGCCTGAATCTGGGCTACTCTCCCGATCACGGATATTGCTGTTTCGATCATTTCAAATCATTATACATATCCTGGTATGGATTAGCAACCCCGTTATTTAATATTGATAACCGAAGACAGTTTAGGCAACCGCAGCCATTAAACGGCAAGCCTCAGCACATCTACGGCAAGCTTCAGCGCAGGCCTGACAATGATCATGATCATGTTTCCCACATTCTGCAGCGCAGGCTTCACATGCTTTGACACACAGTTCACAGATTTCACCGATGAAATCACTTCCACGTGTCATCGCTTGCGCTGCAAATGCACATATATCAGCACATTCCCGGTTCAGACGAATACAGTCACGGAGCATCGCCAAATCATATTCTTTCAAACTCGATATGTAACATACATTGCAAGCATTCATGCACTCCAGGCAAGCATCGATACATTGTTGGTATTGTTGTTGTGTCATTTAAAGTTACCTCCCAGGCAAAGTTTGCTATGCTTCTTAATACCCACCAGGGAGGAACTTTGAACCATTATCCTAGTCTTGTTTTACCGCTTCCAATTCCAGCAATTGTTCGCGGATGGCAGTTTGATCAAAATGCTCACCGATAAACACAGCTACATTCGGCACATCACCTTGAGGTGTAATTTTCATGTAATCTGATTCACGATAGGCATACTGGAACCAGAACCGGCTTGCGGTATCGCTAAACGAAAGGATTCCCTTGGCCCGATATACGTCACGCGGCAAGCTAGCCACAAAATGTTCGAATGCTTCGCTGTTCACAGGTTGCCTGAAATAATGTGTGTATACCATGACATGTTCATGTGATGTATGTGGCTTGACAGAATGCTCGTGGTGGTCGCTTGAATGATTGCTACCACGTTGATCCGTGTGCTCATGTTCATGATTGCAACCGTGAGTACGGCAAGCATCTGTATGCACATGAGTCTCGCCTGCATTTTCCGATGCATCGCCTGCTATATTGGATTGGTGAATGTGGACGTCGGCACCACTATGAAGCAATTGTTCGATAGACACTTCACATTTGACCGTTGGGATCACGGGAGCAAAGCCATTCCATTTATTCAGAAGCTCTTCCAAATCCTGCAGTTGCTGCTCTTGAACCCGGTCGGTTTTATTCAAAAGCAACACCGAAGCGCAACGAATCTGTTCTTGCATCAATTTGAAGGTTTTTCCCTTTTGCTCCTGATACAGACCTGACAGATGTGCCGCATCCACTACGGTGATCAAACTTTTCAACTCCAAACGCATATATAGAGATGTTTCCGTCACCGCATCCAAAATTTCCATCGGATTCGCTGCACCTGTTGCCTCGATTACGATAACATCGGGTGACTCTTCTTGAACGAGGTCTGCCAGCTGCAGTCCAAGATCTCCTCGTACAGTACAGCAAATGCATCCGCCCAACATTTCTGTCATGGGCACTTCCTCATCTACGATCTGACCATCCAGATTCACTTCACCGAGTTCATTCATCACCACAGCCGGCCGCAGACCCTTCTGTTTCCAGTATTCTATGAGCTTAACAAGCAATGTCGTTTTACCGCTACCTAAAAAACCGGACAAAATATATACAGGAATACTTGGTTTTTGTTCATTGATGATACTCATCATTTACACACCTCTCTGCCCATCTCTATCCTTAGTCTGACTCTATTAAGCGAGTGTACACTATCCTTCAATTGTTGTGCAATATGCCTGTTCTGTTGACGAAAACTTCATTGCCTGATTAACATGAATAGTCTATGCTATGAGGACATGTTTATTTGAGGAGGATTTCAATGACCAATTCAGTTGAACAGCACCGTCAGGAAGCTCCGCAAACGGTCGCCTGCATGGTTGTTACCGTTTCGGACACACGTACCAAAGAAACGGATACGAGCGGTCAACTTATGCATGAGTTATTATACCAAGCTGGTTATCAGGTTGTGGAGTATATCATTACACCTGACGAGACAGAACGGATTCAGACGATTCTGCAAGATGCTGTTGTACGGGATGACATCGAGGCTGTACTGTTAAGCGGGGGTACCGGTATTGCTCCAAGGGATACTACATATGAGGCTGTATCTTCCCTTCTGGACAAAGAACTGCCGGGCTTTGGTGAAATATTCCGTTACTTAAGTTATTCCGAAGATATTGGTTCAGCAGCTATTCTCAGCCGGGCAGTTGCCGGAACTATCGGGCGTACAGCTGTATTTTCAATGCCAGGCTCTCGCGGAGCCGTTAAACTTGCCATGGAACGCATTATTTTGCCTGAACTGCGCCATGTCATGCGCGAAATATATAAACCCGTCTGAACCATTCAGACGGGTTTGTTATTTCACTTGGACAGCTTGTATGTCACTGCTCTTTTATTTGTTGCAATACATCTTCAAATACTTGCAGGACGTCCTGTGCATACACATCTTTCTCTCCACCGGAAGCCGTATAAACCAATGATACATGCCCTTTGCTACGAATCGTCGTTCTGCCCATTACATTCTCCAGAACGGCATTTCCTTTAGGTTCCCCATACATTTCTTCCATTCGTGCTGCACGGATTTTCGCGTCACGATAAATGTGTACTTTCACGATATGTCTTGCACTACCATTCAATAAATACATATATGACATCCCACCATCAGCATCATCCTCGAACATATTGTTCATCAGCTTAATACGTTTGGCAGCAAAACCGCTTGTCATTTCTCTCGCTAACGTACCGTTTAAGCCGTGACCTTGTTGCTTGGCTCTGAAATTCCCTTCTGTTGTTGCTTCCCCTGTATAGAGCTTACGTTCCTGCTCAATAGATGAGGATGTGCAAGCCGTTAGAGATACTACGCTCAGGATTACCAAGCCACTTAACATCAAAAATCGTTTTACATTCCGCCCCATCAGGTTCGGATTTTTCTCCTTTAACAGCATGTCTATCCTTCCTTTCCATGAGTCACAGTATTTGTGACTCTTTCAGGTAGAATTAGCATGTCTAGGAGATACACATTTTATTCCAAGTAAGGATTATTCAGAGGAGACACGTACAACGGTACGCCCAACTGCACCACCCTGTAGTATGTTCTCTAATGTATGCGGCAATTGATCAAGTGTAATTTCCCGAACTCCCAGCGAAAGAGCACGGTCTGGCTTCCATTCACCGCCCAGCTTGTTCCAGATCCGTTCTCTACGTTCCATAGGACAATACACCGAATCAATGCCGATCAACTGGATGCCACGCAAAATGAATGGAAAGACCGTTGATTCAAATCCGTTGCCCCCAGTTAACCCGGATACAGCAACTGCTCCACCATACTGTACCTGTTTCAACCGCTCCGCCAGTGCCGGCCCTGCTGTAGGATCAACTACACCTGCCCACTTTTGTTTGCCCATTGCTCCCCCGACTGGAGCATCAGCCTCCTCGCGTGAAATGACTTCGGAGGCTCCCAAGCTGCGAAGCAGTTCCTCTTCTTGTTGCTTCTTACCCGTGCTTGCCGTCACTTCAAAACCAAGCTTCGCAAGGATAGCTATTGCCATACTACCAACGCCTCCCGTGGCGCCAGTAACGAGAACTTTGCCCATTTCTGGCGCTACTCCTGCTTGTAACAAGGCGTCTACCGAGAGTCCGGCGGTGAACCCTGCCGTTCCAATAGCCATCGCTTCTTTTTCACTCAGCCCTTGCGGAAGAGGCACTAACCACTCACTACGAAGACGAGCATATTCACTATATCCCCCGTAATGGGAGACCCCGGGTTCAAATCCCGTACTAATGACCCGATCCCCAGGTGCAAAACGACCACTTACGGATTCATCTACCGTCCCGGCCATATCGATTCCAGGCACCATCGGATAATTCCGTATGACACCCCCTTTTTCAAGAGACGCTAATCCGTCCTTATAATTCACACTGGAATAGTGTATCTGTACGGTCACATCCCCGTTAGGAAGGTCTTCTTTTTTCAACTGCTCAAGATTGGCTGTAACCCCCTTTTGATCATCTTTGCGTATTACATAAGCCTGAAATTGTTCTTTCATTAGTCTCATCTCCTTATTTTCGTTCCGTAAGCAAATATAATAATGGCCCTGCAAGCGGCAGTAACCCTGCCCACGCCCAGTTTGTTGTTCGTCCATTCACTCTGGCATCGCGATAGATAGCATACGTGGACAGTAACGTCAGTACTACGAAATCAATCGTCATGATATGTACAAACGAGGATTGATAAAAAACATTCACAAAGCGATCGGGATTGCCCTCGATCAACGCATAAAGTGCTGTTCCTAGTGTTAGTAATAACAGGATCAGATGTGTCAGCTTATGCGAAACCAGTCGCGAAACACCTCGCTTCGACTGTTTAACAAAAGGTACTGGATCATGTATGCCTGTTCGGGATGGTGCAATCAACGCGAAATAGGGCAATAATGCAAATGCTCCAAGCCCAAAAGAAAACAAGACAAACGGCCATGCTGGTATCCGCTGTCCCTTCGAAGCTGTGACTGATTTTCGAAGTAAAATACATGCATACACAGCCGGGAAAATGCCTAGCCATGAGAACACCGTCAATAGCCATGGCTCCTTGCTCTGCAATGTAAGTAATTCTTTGAATATCGGATCATTCGTGGGGGAGTTCCCCGGCGCCATAAAGAGCGCATAAGCTATAAATGCAACCCATAGTAGTCCAAACATGTATCTCATTAGCCACCCCTCCTCTACCTTTCATCCCCTGCTGACATCAATTTGAAACAGAGCTGATTTTCATTCCAGATCACCGGTTTTTCTAAGGTGCCCCTTCCTGTCGAAGTCACTTTCGGAATGTGGCGGCATTTGGCGTTTCCTGCGCTTTCCCGAGAAATAATGATTCGATTTTACTTGGGTCAACGCATGGGAAAGGTGATGCAATGGATGGGGTGGGATGGGATGCTGTGCAAAAGTCGCTTCACAATTATTGCTTATTCAAACAGTGTACATCTTCCTCCAGCATACTTCTATGAAACTGCACACATGTTAATTGAGAATCATCATATCATCACATCAAAAAGGCATAAGCCGGTAATCCCTACCGGTTATGCCTTTCAGATTCTCACATACAGCTATAAAATATTATTCTTCCGTTGATTTTACATGCTCAGCAATCAACTTTTGCTTCATATTCCAAGCGGCCGGGCTGATGTTCACGCGGTAAATTTCCGGGTTCAGCTTCCGTTGGTACTCCGGCCAGAAAAGGTTCAACTGCTCCTTATGGTACGCACGTATTTCATCGAGTGTAGGCAACTCGTACACTTTACGTCCATTCACAAATATCGGCTCCAGCATGTTAACTGCTTCATAACGGGTCACCGTTTTTTTCAGATAGGGATGTAGCGGGTTGAACAGCTTGAGCGGTCCTCCCTGGAGCGGTTGCTCCTCATCCGGATAGCAGATATAATCCGCAATAGCTTTGCCATGCTTCGGATCAATGATGCGGAAGACTTCTTTTTTCCCCGGTGTCGACACCTTCTCGGGATTGGCCGATATTTTAAGCGTTGGCAACATTTCTCCGTTCACTTCACGCTCTACCAGCTTGTAGACACCTCCCAAAGAAGGCTGATCCGATGCGGTAATCAACTGTGTGCCGACACCCCATGTGTCGATCCGTGCACCTTGAGCTTTCAAGTTAAAGATCGTATTCTCATCGAGATCATTCGAAGCTACGATTTTCACATAGTCCAGTCCAGCTTCATCTAACATCTGACGGGCCTGAATCGAAAGATAGGCAAGGTCGCCGCTATCCAGACGAATCGCATTCATCTTTTTGCCTTGACTCTCCAGCCATTTGGCTGTTTTGATTGCATGAGGTACGCCGCTATTCAGCGTATCAAACGTATCCACGAGGAGCGTCACCTGATCCGGTAGCACTCTAGCATACGCATCAAACGCCTCCTGCTCCGTCATAAAGCTTTGCACCCATGAATGTGCGTGTGTACCTGCTGTCGGAATGCCAAACTGTTCACCAGCCAGCATATTGGACGTCGCATGAAAACCGGCAACATATGAAGCACGCGCACCCCAAATCGCAGCATCCGCTTCTTGTGCACGGCGTGTTCCGAATTCAAGCAATGTATCTTGCTGCGCCACCTGTTTAATACGAGATGCTTTCGTTGCAATCAGTGTCTGATAGTTCATGAAGTTAAGGATTGCCGTTTCCACCAGCTGTGTCTCCATAATAGAGCCTTCAACCCGAATGAGCGGTTCGTCAGGAAAAACAATTGCACCTTCCTTCATGGAATGAATCGTTCCTTGGAAAGAGAACTGAAGCAATTCCTCCAGAAAGACCGGATCATAGTTCTCTGGTTGTTTGGATAAAAACTTGATGTCCTCCATCGTGAAGCGAAGCTGGCTAATATAATTCACAATACGTTCCAGTCCGGCAAATACGGCATAACCGTTACCAAAAGGAAGCTTACGGAAGTAGGCTTCAAATACTGCCTTCCGTTTGTGTGTACCATTCACCCAGTGCGCATACATCATGTTGATCTGATATTTATCCGTATGTAAAGCCAGGCTTGTTGTCTGCATTTGTCTCATCCTCTCTGACTTCCGCTCGTTTCTCAGATCCATTTCTGAAAATACGGGCTTAAAGCTGATTACACCGCAATGTTCGGTGGCGAATCAGGCCAAAATCGTTTCACTTGCCTTAACCACCTGTGCCCCCATACTGGAACGAAAGTGCCCAAGCGCCCATTCATGCCCAGCAGGGTTAAAACTGGCTACAGCATCCTCATAGATCGTGATATGGAATCCTTTGTTATAAGCATCCACAGCAGTATGTAATACACATATATCTGTACATACCCCGATTAGCGCAATATCTGTTATGCCTCGTTCACGCAGCTTCAGTTCCAGATCCGTTCCGCAGAACGCGCTATATCTCGTTTTATCCATCCAGCGGATTTCACTCGCGTGCTTCTCCATTACCTCGGCAAGACGACCGTATAACTGTCTTCCCTCTGTGTCACGAATGTTATGAGGCGGGAAAAGTACCGTTTCCGGATGATAAGGATCATTTTTTTCATGCAAATCTACCGCCATGATCACTTCATCTTTATTATGGAGATACGCCTCGGTAATCGCCGCTACCGTTTCCTGAATCTCAACGGCCGGCTGACCCACAGGCAATGCTCCCGTAACAAAATCTTTTGTAAAATCAATAACAATCAATGCTTTCATCGTCCACACTCCCTTGGTTTGAATATGGTTGAATGCATCATACGCTTTTTACGTATAGATCGATAAACGAGGTACTAGTTCGGTGAATCGATACAGCTGTGCCGGACGTTGGGAGTACTGATTGGAGCTGACCAGATTGCCCTCATCGTCACGCACTTCCTCGACAATCCCTTTACGGCTGCGTGTTGATGTTATTTTACGAATAAAGTTAGGCTCTTCAAAATCGGGCACAACACTCTGGATGACCTGATATAATTCACTTAACGTGAAATCACGCGGCAGAAACTGTCTCGCAATCGTTGTCTCCAGCATCTGCTGCTGGATTCGTCTGTAAGCGTCCTCGATGATCGTTCTGTGATCAAAAGCGAGTTCCAGTTCTTCCAGTGCCTCCTGGATCGTAAACAACCCAACATCTTCCGCATCATCTGCTGCCTGCCTGTGTTCCAGCATCCATTCCTCTACAAGTGCAAAGAAGGCATGAGAGATAATCCAACCTCTGGGGTCACGTCCGGGCTGACTGTAAACGTTCAGATATTCGAGATGTCCGCCGTCTACACCGGTCTCCTCCATCAATTCGCGCTTCGCGGCACCGTAAATGGACTCATTCTCTTGGCAAAAGCCACCTGGCAATGCCCACCTTCCGGCAAACGGCCAGCCCTTGCGTTTAATTAACATAACCTTTAACTCCCGAATCGGGAGGGTTTTCGTTACCGTTTTGCGCTCCCGCTTCGTCAAGGTGAACATGACGATATCTGCAGGAACCCCGTCGGGGGTACGATATTTTTTGGAACTATAATTACGTGCTTCCAGTTCATCGTTTGCTGATTCAGTGTTAACGTGTTTGTTGTTTTCGCTCATGGGCACCACCGACTATATTCATTTTGATAATCTCATTATGACATAATAATAACTTTTGTCAACCGTGGATACCGCTTTTCCTATTCAGACTCTCGATTTTGCCACACGGAACGTTGCTGTAGACATACATCCCAGTGTTCCTGAGGCATCGCGAACCTCTGATTGGGTCGTGATGCTACGCCCAGCTTGGTGCAACACGGTTGACGTTACGATTAATTCGCCCTGACTCATCGGCGCCAGAAAATGTACATTGAGGTTAGTCGTGACACAACGATCCACCTCCATGGCTGCTGTTGCGACCATGCCCATCGCCTGATCCATCAATGAGGTCAACACACCACCATGAATAATGCCCATGGAGTTGGTATGATTCTCTTCTGCTGTCAGCGCAATTTGGACTTCTTGTTTGTTGCCCTTGATGTACCGGCAACCGAGAAATCCCCAGAATCGGCCATCGCCGTCTTCCACCATTTTGTCCAAAATACTCATGTTTCATTTCTCCTTCTATTCCACACGTTGTTTAACTCACTCTAGATGTCTTTTTCGTTGCTTCATTCGGAGTTCATTGATCTCCATGATGTCAAAAAAGGCGCGGACTGCGTCCGCACCCTTCCGTTCATTTAACCGCAGCTGGTTGGAGGTGAATCCGTTCCAGCTTCGACATTGACTTTCTCGGATACTGTATCCCGAATCACCGAGATGACCAATTGAAGCAGATAATTGATGTCACTTTGACTCTGCTGGAATTCGGTTACTAGCGGAATGCTGTCCAGTTCGTTTTGCAAGTCATCAATTTCCTGTTCAATTTTGCTAACCATCGCACTGTTGTTGAAGCTTTCAAAAGCAACGATTTCTTTTTGTTTTTTCTTAATCGTTGCGATCAATTGCTGAATGCGCTCATGATCTCGGATTTTGGCTTCTGCCTGTTGAAACTGTCTTACTTCTTCGCTCGTTCCGAGCATATCTGCCAGTTCTTTGGCCTTTCCCATAATGTCGTCGCGTATGATCAGATTGCGCGTATCGTAGGTTGGCATTCCATAATGGTTGTACTGCACTTCTTCCTGCGCCACTGTAATCGCTCCATTCGTATGAGATGATATAAGATGAGACTGCGGTTAAACACTGTTTGGACATCGGCTTCGGTGGCCGCTACGGGTACGGATCGTTCTTTCGATCGCTGTTATCTCCGGATTTTTTAATTATCCTTCTCAGAGGGGAACATCCGGAGATAAAGGCGAACGCTTCGCTTCTACAGAACCGATTCCGTTCCCTCCACTACTGATTCGCAGCTACCGACTCCGTAAGCAAGTTGCCGCGAATATAAAACGTCATCGGATCGGTAATTTCAACTTGTACAAAGGTACCAATCAGTTCCTTAGAGCCTTCAAAATGCACCAGCTTGTTACTGCGTGTACGTCCAGCGAGAACTGTTGAATTACGTTTGCTCTCGCCTTCAACAAGCACCTCAACGATCTTGCCACGTTGCTGCTCGTTGCTGCGCTGGCTGTACTCGTTCACCGTTTCGTTCAGGCGTTTCAGACGTTCTTTTTTCACTTCCATTGGTACATTATCTTCCATCACCGCCGCAGGTGTACCTTCACGCGGAGAGTAGATGTACGTATAGGCAAAATCATAACCAACTTCACGAACCAGCGAGAGCGTATCCTCAAACTGCTCGTCCGTTTCACCAGGGAATCCCACAATGAAATCCGTTGTCAGAACGACGTCCGGAATGGCCGCTTTAATCTTCGCCGCCAGATTCAAGTAGTGTTCCCGCGTATATTTACGACTCATACGTTTGAGCACTTCCGTGCTGCCTGATTGCACTGGCAGATGGATGTGCTCCACCAGATTGCCACCTTTGGCAAGCACCTCGATCAAATGATCATCGAAGTCACGCGGATGGCTCGTTGTAAAACGCACACGTGGAATATCTATTTTACGAATATCGTCCATCAAGTCACCAAAGGTGTATTTCAGATCCGTAAAATCTTTACCATACGCATTCACGTTCTGACCTAACAGTGTAATTTCCTTGAATCCCTGTCTAGCCAGTTCTCTTACTTCTGCAATGACGTCCTCTGGACGACGGCTCCGTTCTTTCCCCCGGGTAAACGGCACGATGCAATATGTACAGAACTTGTCGCAACCGTACATAATGTTTACCCAGCCGCGCATACCTTCCCGCTTCTTCGGCAGGTTCTCAATGATGTCGCCTTCCTTGGACCATACCTCAACAACCATCTCTTTACTGAAGAGCGCTTCCTGAATCAGGTGCGGCAGACGGTGAACATTGTGGGTACCAAAGATCATGTCAACAAAACCGTGCTTTTGCATGATCCGGTTAACGACACCTTCTTCTTGAGACATACATCCGCATACGCCAAGCAATAAACCCGGGTTCTCCAGCTTGAGTGTCTTCAGATGGCCTAGCTCGCCAAACACTTTGTCTTCCGCATTTTCACGAATCGCACAAGTGTTAAGCAAAATGATATCTGCCGCTTTGCGATCTTCCGTAGCTTGATATCCCATCGTCTCCAGCAGACCTTTGATCGTCTCGGAGTCGTGTTCATTCATCTGACATCCGTAGGTATATACGATATAATGCTTGCCTTTTCCGATCGTTTTCAGTTCATCGGGAACAGCAGTTTCATACAGAACCTGAATGTCTTCCTTGCCCCTTTGTTTCTCCTGACGATGGTTCGGTTCCGCTTTGATATTAATCTCGCGTCCGCGAATTCTAATCTTTTTGCTGAATTCATCTTGCGAAATTACTTTGGCATCGGAGAAATCAAAATATTGGGAGTAATCCTTTTTTGAGTCTTTAGCCATTTCCTTCGGTCACTCCTTACAGCCTCTATTCATAAAAAGCGTTCTTTTCATCACAAAATCCAACCACTTGGTTCCTCATGCTTCAAAAGAGCATTACAGCAAATTATAACATGAAATGGGCTGTAGTTCCACAAGCAAACACGGTCCTGCTGGCTCCATTCTACCGCCCTAATCGGCTTTGCACAAAAAAACCTGAGCACATTGACGCACAGTTCAAGAAGAACTGCCTCGGCCAGTGTACTCAGGTCTTTTTTTACTTATATCCAAACTCTATGTTGCACTGCAACGCTATAGGCCGTGTAAAATCATTAATCAATGATTTCAGCAGTGTCGCCATTGCGAGCGCCCGCTGCATTTGCTTCATCTGTATCGATGTGCATATCCAGTGCAAAGGAATCGGATACACGAGCCAGTACATTTTCCAGTACCAGCCCACGGTCCCCACCCAAGCGAACTTTCAACATTTGTTTGTCTTCAATACCCCATTTTGCTGCATCGGACGTATGGAAGTGGATGTGACGAGCCGCAACGATAACACCTTTATCAATCGTTACTTCGCCAGCTGGGCCTTTGATTGTGATCCCCGGTGTACCTTCGATGCTACCAGATTCACGCACAGGTGCTTTTACACCGATCGCAAAAGAATCTGTCATGGAGATTTCCAATTGTGTTTCCGGACGAACAGGTCCGAGGATACGCACTTTATCAAACTGTCCTTTGGAACCAATCACCGCTACCGTTTCATTTGCAGCATATTGTCCGGGTTGGGACAGAGGTTTAAATTCAGTCAGTTCATAACCTTTGCCGAACAAAATGTCAACGTGCTCTTGGGATACATGAACGTGACGGGCGGATACGCCCACAGGTACTGTTTTACTCATCGTAAATTCACTCCTTGTTTATCTATGGCCTGTATACAGGCTCTTAACAATCCAAGTGGTATTATACTCCTTTTTACTGTGAAATGAAAACAAACTGATGAAAATTCATGAAATACACTTATTTTCGCGAATTCATTTCCATTTCCAAGCACTTATCTTGAAAAAAGTGAGATGTATTACATCTTTTTTCCTGCTTTAATTCCTTTGCTCCTCTTCCTTTAAGAATTAAAGTGACTTGCATTCACCATTTTGCCCTCAGGCAAGTGTTCCCCGAGATAACGCATTGCATTCCCCCATAACCAACCATGCACTAGTGCTTCGTCATAATGCTTCAGCAATATTTCAGTCAGCTTGGGATAACATCCCGCATGTTCCAAACCCTGAATTTTGGTTGATATCCCGTCAAAATCTGATCCCATCATCAGATGATGAGCCCCTCCAAGCGAACAGATCTGTTCGATGTGTGGTAACAAATCCTCTATTCGCACTTCATCTGATTCTTTGACAAACCAGGGTACAAACGTCAGGCCAATACGTCCATCTCTCGCAACTATGGCCTGAATCTGGTCATCCTTCAAGTTGCGTACATGCGGACATGCGTTATAGCTGTTTGAATGCGAGGCTATGAAAGGACGTTCGCTCAGATCGGCCAGTTCCCAAAATCCTTTTTCCGATAAATGAGACACATCCAGGAGCATCCCCATTTGATTGCAGCGACGCACAAGTTCCTTGCCTTTATCGGTCAGACCCGCCCCCCGCTTTTCCACAATACCGTCCGCAGCCCAGTTCGCATGATTCCATGTAAGACCAACGACGCGTACCCCCATCTGAAAACACAATTCCAGATAAAACAAGTTTCCTTCCAGCCCATCGACACCCTCTAATGTAATTAGGCCCCATGGAGCGGTTTCCACTTCCGTTTGCAAGTTTGCTACCTGTTCTCGCCAAAGCAGTGTCTTGACCCCTCCAGAGCGCTGTACACTATGCTCTACCTTTTTACGGTACAACTCCAGTTGTCCCATCACATGTTCAAACTTGCCTCGGCCCAGCACTTCTGGCAAATAAATCGCAAACGCCTGCAGATGAACACCACCTTCTTGCATGCGTTCCAGATTGACATCCAGTTCGAAAGTCTTCTCAAAAGAAAGTTCAGGTTTCATCAGCAACTTGCTTAGTGCATCACAATGAAAATCAGCGATACGCTGGCCAATTCTCCCCATAGCCCACCCTCCTAATAAAATATAATTACCCATTTACATTCCAATTCTTTTGGAAAATAACGCAAAAAAACCTGTCTACTTTATTCGTAAACAGGCTCATGCGTACGTTCAACTCATGTATTATCTGGGCTCCACAATCAGCTTAATGGCCGTTCGGTCCTCACCGTCAATCACAATGTCTGTAAAAGCTGGAATACAAATCAGGTCAACTCCGCTTGGTGCTACAAATCCCCGGGCAATCGCTACCGCTTTAATGGCTTGGTTCAGTGCTCCTGCTCCAATTGCCTGCAGTTCAGCATTTCCACGTTCACGAAGAACTCCTGCAAGAGCGCCGGCTACAGAGTTAGGATTGGACTTTGCTGAAACTTTTAATACATCCATGGTAAGTACCTCCCTGGGAATGTTGAAAGTTTGTTTCCACTTACTAGATGTTATTCGCGGGAGGAAAAAAAATTCCTTCTTTTTAGCAGGGTTTCCCGGCAAAATGGGACAATACCCCTATTCCATGCGCCACTCATCTTCCATTAATCGAATTTTCTCAATCCGCGTAGCCGCACCGGTTTCTTCGTCAATATCCACGATCACGCCATGAAAATGCCATTTGCCGTCGTCTACGACAAATCTCACTGGAAGCTGGGTGTAAAATTTACGTAGCACCGCATCACGCTCCATGCCCAGAATGCCGTCACGCGGTCCTACCATACCCGCATCGGTCAAATATGCCGTACCTCCAGGCAAAATACGTTCGTCATTGCTTTGCACATGGGTATGCGTACCTACAACGAAGGATGCACGCCCATCGAGATGCCAGCCCATCGCGATCTTCTCAGACGTTGCTTCCGCGTGCATATCCACAAGAATACATTTGTAGTCTCTCCGTAGCTCGTCCACAATCTCATCCGCTGCGCGGAAAGGACAATCAATAGCAGGCAAGAAGGTTCTGCCTTGCAGATTCACGATCGCAAGTTCTTTCCCTTCTCCCTTAACTACGGTATACCCACGTCCAGGTGTACCTGGTGGAAAGTTGGCTGGTCTGATCATGCGTGGTTCGTCATCTATAAAATCAAAAATATCCTTATTGTCCCAAGTATGGTTACCTAGCGTAATTCCATGCACACCCCAGTTAAAAAATTCGTTTGCAATTGCACCTGTAATTCCGCGTCCTGCCGCGGCATTCTCACCATTCACAATAATCACATGGGGTTTATATTTCGATTTCAGGTATGGTAAATTCTCTTTTAGCGCTTTACGCCCTACGTTTCCTACGATGTCCCCAATAAACAAAACTTTCATGATTTGTTGCCTCCTCAGTTCCTGCATGGCTTATCAACAGGAAAAGTGGCCCACTGAAGCGGCCACTTTTCCAAAATGCTCTATTTTGCGTATTCAACCGCCCGGGTTTCCCGGATCACGGTGACTTTGATATGACCTGGATAATCAAGTTCATTCTCGATCATCTTCGTGATGTCACGAGCGAGGCGGAAAGCTTCAGCATCATCAATCTTCTCAGGCTGCACCATGACGCGAACTTCACGTCCAGCCTGAATGGCGTACGATTTCTCGACACCTTCGAAAGATTCCGAAATTTCTTCCAGCTTCTCCAGTCGTTTGATGTATGTCTCCAATGTTTCGCGGCGTGCACCTGGACGAGCCGCGGACAGCGCATCAGCTGCACCCACCAGCATCGCAATAACCGAAGTAGCTTCGCAGTCCCCGTGATGGGAAGCGATACTGTTAATAACCACTGGGTGTTCCTTGTATTTCTTCGCCAGCTCCACGCCGATTTCAACGTGTGAACCTTCCACTTCGTGATCCAGCGCTTTACCGATGTCATGCAACAAACCTGCACGTCTTGCCAAAGTTACGTCTTCTCCAAGTTCTCCAGCCATTAATCCTGCCAAATAAGCAACTTCCATCGAATGTTTCAAGACGTTCTGACCGTAGCTTGTGCGGAACTTCAGGCGGCCCAGAATTTTGATGAGATCTGGGTGCAGACCATGCACGCCCACTTCAAAGGTAGCTTGTTCACCGTATTCACGGATGCGCTCATCCACTTCTTTACGTGATTTCTCCACCATCTCTTCAATACGCGCCGGGTGAATCCGTCCATCCGCCACCAGTTTCTCCAGTGCCGTCCGGGCAATCTCACGGCGAATCGGGTCAAAGCCCGACAGAATAACAGCTTCTGGCGTATCATCGATAATGAGGTCAATCCCGGTAAGGGTTTCAAGCGCACGGATGTTACGTCCTTCACGACCGATAATCCGGCCTTTCATTTCTTCATTAGGAAGCGTTACAACGGATACCGTTGTCTCCGCTACATGGTCAGCCGCACAGCGTTGGATAGCGAGTGTAATGATCTCGCGGGACTTTTTGTCCGCTTCTTCCTTCGCTTGCTGTTCGATGTCCTTGATCATTTGAGCCGTCTCATGACGAACTTCCTGTTCTACGTTGGACAGTATGATACTGCGTGCGTCTTCCATTGTGAGATTGGAGATTCGTTCAAGCTCCGTCACCTGGTTTTTGTAGATCATTTCGATTTGCTGTTGTGTTTCATCGATACGTTTCTCTTTGTTAGCCACTTGCTCTTCTTTACGTTCGAGTGATTCCAATTTTTTATCCAGCGACTCTTCTTTTTGCAACAATCGTCTCTCTTGTCGTTGAATTTCGTTCCGACGTTCACGAGTGTCCTTTTCAGCCTCGGCGCGAATGCGATGGATCTCATCCTTCGCTTCCAGCACCGTTTCTTTCTTCAGTGCCTCTGCCTCTTTTTTCGCGTTCTCCACGATTTGTACGGCAGCTTGTTCCGCACTAGAGATTTTAGCCTCTGCAAGAGATTTGCGAATAAAATATCCGACTCCGAACCCAATAACGAGCGCGGCCACAACGAGAATGATCGTGATAGCAATGTTCATACTGTTCACCTCCTCGTTGGTTCCTCCAAGGCACTCCTTGGGTCAACTTTTCTGTTTTCATGCCTTACATATGTTTGGGAATAACGAATACTCACGGCGATCCCCCGCCGATTTTCATTTCACAAGTACATGACTACATGTACTATCCACTGTTTCCAGTGAACCCATAATCAGGAATGGACTAAATCTGAAGAAACCGAAACCGCTTTTTTGGAAGGAAAAAGGGTTGTCCATTTCTTACAGACTCATGTCCATTTTAGTATTTGACGAAAGAAATTGTCAAGAGAATGCAGTATTGTTAGTCTTCTCGTCTAGTCCCATAACAATGCTTCATCCTCTTCGGCATCTTCTGTCCCATCCTCTTCCATTAAACGGTTCATGACCCGGCGCACCAGATCCATGCTAAAACCACGTCGCATCAAGTACGGGAACGTTTTACGTTTCTTCTCCTGCACATCTCCACGAACCTGTTTCCACTTCTTGCGACCAGCAATTAATGCAGTGTCGTATTCTGCATCCTCACTCACATCATCTAGTACCTCAGCAATGAGTTCATTTGCAATGCCTTTTTGACGCAATTCTTGCCTTATCCACAGTTTTCCCTTCCGTTGCCCCTCCATACGCTGTCTTGTCCATTCCTTAGCAAACAGATCATCATCAACGAGTTTCTCTTGTACAAGCCGTTCCATAACCTCATCAATGATTGGCACAGCGAACTCTTTTTGCTTGAGCTTCTCCTTTAATTCATGACGTGTCCGCTGCTTAAACTCCAAAAAACGTAACGATTGCACATACGTTCGCTGGCGTTCATCCGCAACGATAATTTCCTCCAGATCTTTCTTCATAAAAGTGTTGCCTCGTGTCATCCTGTACTTAATCATCACATCTTCCAGAACCGTAAGTGAATAGTGACCGAATGAAATTCGGTAGCGTGCTTCACGACTCTTCGTTCGTTCCACCCGAGTAATGACTAGCTCTTCATCATCTGGAAATTGGGAGATACCATGTAATTCTGCTGATTCCTGTAATTCTTCGTCATCATCATGTGCATCAAGTTTTTGCTCATTTTGGCGATATTTCACTACGGTCTTCACGCTCCCCTTTGTTTAGGTTACAGATGGCATAGATGCTAACAGCCTCTGTCCGGAATGGACAGAGGCTGTTAGCATCGCGAAAAACCAATCCTATTTAGCTAGCTAAGCATTAGCAGTCGCTCATTACACGTTCATACTGTGACAGAAGAGCAAAGCCCTCCCTCACAGAAGAAATTATTCATTAATTTCGAACAATTCCTGTTCTTCAGCCGCCTCTTTTTCTTGCTCCTCACTCGTTGGAGCAGGAACAGCCGTTGTCAAGTTGCTGGCTTCACGAATTTTCTGCTCAATCACATCAGCAATTTCTTTATGTTCTTTCATAAACTGCTTTGCGTTCTCACGGCCTTGGCCTAAACGTTCACCTTCATACGAATACCAAGCACCACTTTTGTTTACAATATCCAGCTCTGTACCGATATCGATGATACTTCCCTCTTTGGAAATACCTTCACCATACATAATATCAACTTCTGCTTGCTTGAACGGAGGTGCTACTTTATTTTTAACAACTTTAATACGGGTACGGTTACCTGTGATGTCATTGCCCGATTTGATACTCTCAATACGGCGTACATCCAAACGAATCGTGGAATAGAACTTCAATGCACGGCCACCTGGTGTCGTTTCGGGGTTACCAAACATAACACCAACTTTCTCACGAAGCTGGTTGATGAAGATGGCAATCGTTTTGGATTTACTGATTGCACCGGACAATTTACGGAGTGCCTGAGACATCAAACGAGCCTGCAGACCAACGTGGGAATCTCCCATCTCTCCTTCAATCTCCGCTTTTGGTACAAGCGCTGCTACCGAGTCAATAACAATGATATCTACTGCACCACTACGTACAAGAGCCTCGGCGATCTCCAATCCCTGCTCACCTGTATCCGGTTGTGATAAGAGCAATTCATCAATGTTAACGCCCAGTTTGCTTGCATAATTCGGATCAAGCGCATGCTCAGCATCGATAAACGCAGCTTGTCCACCTACACGTTGAACTTCAGCAATGGCATGCAATGCCACAGTTGTTTTACCTGAAGATTCAGGTCCATATATTTCAACAATACGGCCTTTAGGCAAGCCGCCTGTTCCTAATGCAATATCCAAAGCCAAAGATCCGCTGGGAATGATTTCCACATTCATGTGAGTTGACTCACCCAATTTCATGATGGAACCTTTACCAAATTGCTTCTCTATTTGACGGAGCGCCATATCAAGCGCGGCACGACGGTCTGACAATAAACTCACACCCTTTACTGTTTATAATTTAATGATACCTTGTTTTAACTCGTTTGCCAAGCTTTTTTTCGAACATACATTCGTTTTTTTTGTTCAGGCCGAGGCGCCTCTTCCTCATGGAAATCGATGAAAAAACAGAAAAAGAACCGTAAACAAGGCTGTGAAGCCACATTTTACGGTTCTTCCGTCTACGATCTATTATACTTCCTCAATTATGCAAATGCAATCTGCCTGCGTAATCATCAATCAATAGCGACTAACTTTTGCCATAAGCGATACAGAATGGCTTTTGCCGAGCGAATGCGAACCGTTTCCCGGTTACCGTTAATCCGGAGTTCATGAATCTCCGTATCCTTCCCACGCTCAGCCAAAGCGATAAACACGAGGCCTGGCGGTTTGCGTTCCGAATATCCCGGGCCGGCTACTCCAGTAATCGCCAATCCAAAGTCAGCATCCCCGATCATACGGATCTGCTCTGCGAGCACTTTTGCCACCTCTGGGCTAACGGCACCTGGTGCATCTTCACCCTCCAGGTAACTGTGAGGTACATTTAACAGCTTTTCTTTGATCTCATTAGAGTAACATACAATGCCTCCTTTTAACATGGAGGCACTTCCAGGCACCGAAGTTAAGCTCTGCATCACAAGCCCTCCTGTGCAGCTTTCGGCCGCGCTCAGAGTCAGCCCCATATCAGACATCATTGTAACAATCGTATACTCTATAGGCACATCCTCGTTAGCGTAGAGATGTTCAGATAAACGTTCACGGATCTGCACTTCCATCGCATCCAGCTTCAGCTTGGCTTCTCCTTCGCTCGCAGCCTTGGTGGACACACGTACGGTTACTTCTCCCTCGCTCGCGTAGGGAGCAATAGTCGGGTCTGTCTGCCCGTCGATCAAATCTAACAACCGATCCTCCAGAGCAGATTCTCCAATGCCTGCGAATTTCAACATTCTTGAATAGATCGGCATTTCTTCTGTAAGGGCGTGCTGGAGCAACCAAGGCTTGACTTCCTGCTCGAACATTGGAATCAATTCTTTAGGTGGCCCAGGCATAACAACATAATATTTATCGTTATCCGCAATCGCGTTTCCTGCAGCAAGTCCGGTTTCATTCGCCAGAGGGGTTCCACCCTCGAGAACAATGGCTTGGCGCCGGTTATTTTCCGTCATTTCCACATTCCGATCGCGGAAGAAACCTTCAATTTTATCCATAGCCATACGGTCGATGTGCAACTTCCGATTCAACACTGCGGCCAGCGCGTCTTTAGTCAAATCATCCTGCGTTGGCCCGATGCCCCCGGAAAATAAAATAATGTCTGCACGGCCCTGCGCGATGCGTATCGCTTCACTTAGCCGATTCTGATTATCTCCAACTACCGTTTGAAAATATACGTCAATCCCCATTGCAGCAAGCTCCCGGGAAAGGTATCTGGCATTGGTATTTACGATCTGTCCCAGCAGTAACTCTGTCCCAACTGCAATAATCTCTGCCTTCATTTTCGCTTCCTCCTGTACACATGTGGAGTAATCAAAGGGCAATAGGATGAGCTCCTATTGCCCTTTGACCCAATGAGTCTTTCATCATTACCCGTTTCAGCTTAAATCATTACGCTTTTGATAAATGAAGCAGGTTTTTGTTTTTGATAAAGTAGTCAATTCCAGACCAGATGGTGATCAGAGCCGCTACCCATACCGCAATTTCATCGACATGAATACCTGTGTATGAGAAGGGGAAATTATTCAGCAACAGCAAAACAATGGCTACAATCTGAACTACTGTTTTCAGTTTGCCCCATGCACTCGCAGCTACAACCGAACCGTCCAACAAAGCAATCTGACGTAGACCGGTCACGGCAAATTCACGGCTGATAATAACGACTGCAATCCATGAATCCAGCTTGCCCATTTGAACCAATGAAATCAAAACAGCGGTAACCAGAAGCTTGTCTGCCAGAGGATCCAGCAGTTTGCCTAGATTGGTGACCATATTGTTTTTCCTTGCAAGATAGCCGTCTATTCCATCCGTGCTTGCAGCAACGATAAAAATAAAAGCAGCAATTAACTGATTATACGGAAGCGTAAAGCTCCCAAGATGTAACGGCTCGGGATAAAACGGAAAATCCACAAGCAGAAACACCATCAAAAAAGGGATTAAGCAAATTCGTGCAAGCGTAATCCGGTTGGGTAAATTCACAAGACGCCCTCCCTTTGTATCCTCCATTACTTCAAACAATCATCTTAATTCCGTTCATCATCTGAAGCAAGAAATAAACGATTGAAACGTCGACTTATATTTACATAAAAGCCTATGTAGAAACGCAAAAAATAAAGTCTACCGCTCAAACGCAAAACTGCTTTTAAACGCTCCGGTGACTTCCAGAAGTGTACTGCTTTTCACAAAGTCAGCTAACGATGAAGACTGGACTTGATGCATGACTGCCAGCAATGCACATTCAGTATAATATACGTACCAATACAGTGTCAAAAAGACATTTCTGTACAAGAACTTTTTATTTAAAATTGGTATATTGCAGATCCAGTGGCAAGTTAGCTCCATTAAGAAGTTGCATAACGGCTTGCAGATCATTTTTGCTCTTACCTGTCACCCGAAGCTGGTCTCCCTGAATCTGACTCTTCACCTTCAGTTTGGAATCACGGATGAGGATATTGATTTTTTTAGCCACATCTTGATCAATGCCCTGCTTGAAATTCAAACGCTGGCGAACTGTACCGGAGGAAGCCGGCTCTACTTTCCCGTAATCCATATTTTTCAGCGGCAGACCACGCTTTGCCATTTTGGACTGTAATACTTCAATAACCGCTTTTAACTTGGTCTCATCATCTGACACAATTGTAAGAGAATCCTTATCCAGTTTTAAACTACTCTTACTGCCTTTGAAATCATAACGAGTACTAATTTCCTTTTCCGTTTGTGTAACCGCATTGGTCAATTCCTGTAAGTCCATTTTGGACACAATATCAAATGAATTTTCTGAACTCAAACCGAGTCACCCTTTCAAGTTAATCATATGTTCTGTAACATTATAGAGTAAACTTCAAGCAAAAGTCTAATCTTAGTCATGTTTACTCATAGAAAAAAGCATTTTTGGAGTACCGTTTGGTCACCAAAAATGCTTGCTGGTTGAGCTTCTTTAATACCGGCTACGGTTAGGCTGTCTGAACATATCGAGCACACCAAGAACGATATGTGCAAGTCCAAAGCCCAATATTCCGTAACCCCAGGCATTTGGAGTCAGGTAATAACCCAGGAGGCTGACAATGATCCCTAAACCGGTTACGATCCAGCTGACTGTCACGGCCTTCCACCTCACTTCACCATAAGTTAACTGCAATTGAAGACAAGATTATTGTCCCCTGCATTTAGCCAGGTTATTCGTTGCTGGAGCTTCCGCCTTCCGTGGAACCACTGGTCGTTGTCCCTGTCATGCCTTCAGTTCCCGAGGAAGAAGCCGTGCTATCTGTATCCAGTTTAAGACGAATGCGGTTGGTTGCTTTGCCGTCCGTTACGACTTGACCGCCAACATCAATGGTTGTTGCCGCCGCGTAACCGGATTTAATGTACATGCCAGAGTTGTCCAATGTAAATGTGAACGTGTCACCGTCGGCTGTATTGCCATACTGGAGTTTCTCTCCGCTTGAATTCTCACCTTTATACACTTCAAGCCAACTATGACCTGTCGCCTTGATCGTTACGGTTACAGGCTGACCCGTGCTTCCGCTAACTTTGAAGTTTGTAATATTTCCTGATTTCCCATCTTCAGAAACAGTAACAGAACCAGGCGTGGTTGGCGGTGTTCCCTCTGGGTTCTCACCTGTTTGTCCGTCTGTTTGTCCATCGGTTTGACCGTTATTTTCTCCATTGGTCTGCCCATTCGTTTCATTACCGCCGCCGTTTCCGCCAGCATCACCTTTCCCGGAATCATCCGTTCCCGAATCGGTTGCAGGCGGAGTTGCAGTTTGCCCGTTATCGGATGGTTGATCAGGTTTGTCATTAGCAGGCTTTTGACTGTCCGTAATCTTTGTATCATCCAGCCCTTGTGGATTGGTGTCATCACCCTTGTTGTTTGCCATATACAGATACAAGAGCACGATAATCAGAATAGGGAAAGTCCACATTAAAGCAACAGACATCCAGCGGTTGCTCCGCTCCGCCGGCCGGCTGGAGCGCTTCTGGATTACCGGTTCCATCGTTGCTTCCGCGGTTTCCGCAGGTACGTCCTTTTTGTGTCCTTCCAGCAGCTCATCGGCATTCAGTCCCACCGTTTCCGCATAGGTTTTTATAAATGCACGCACATAGAAGCTGCCGGGTAACACTTTATAATCCCCTGCTTCTATGGCCTCCAAATACCTCTTGCGAATTTTCGTCATTTCCTGTACATCGTCGAGACTCATCCCTTTTTGCAGCCGGGCCTCTCTTAACTGCTGACCCAGTTCAGACATGCCATCTCCTCCTTATGTTTATCTCTTCGGTTGTTGCAGATCTATTCCATGATTCCGTACGGAGCTTTACAGTTCGTCGGTATAGCTTGCCGTAAACGTATCATAAATAATTTCTTCGTTAGGATTGTTACGCAATTCAATAATAATATCAAAATCATTATAATCATATTCGGATTCCTGCACAAAAATATCCGGATGCTCAATCACTTTCGTACTAGGCATCGACATGATATCCTGCAAAAGATTATAGTGCCGCTCACTGGAGCGAATCGTGCTGACAATCCCATCGATAATAAATACATTATTCGGGTTCAACTCATCTTCAGACATCTGGCTCCGAATCGTTTGGCGAAGAAGAGTAGAAGATACAAAAGTCCAACGCTTCATGGCACATACGCTGCCCGCGATGATTGACTCTGTTTTACCAACTCGCGGCATCCCCCGCAAGCCGATTACCTGATTTCCCTCTCTTTTAAATACTTCACCCAAAAAATCAACTAATAACCCAAGTTCGTCCCGAGTAAAACGAAATGTTTTGCGATCATCCGAATCCCGGTCAATGTACCTACCGTGACGTACAGCCAGAATATCCACCAATTTGGGTTGACGCAATGCCGAAACCGTAATGCTGTTGACTTTACCAAGCATCTCTCCGAGCAGACGGATCTTTTCATCATCATCTGACTCGAGCAACATGCCCCGTGTTTTGCCTTCTACTCCGTTGATGGTCAATATATTGACTTCAAGCATCCCTAGCATAGAGGCAATATCCCCCAAAAGACCAGGTCTGTTCTTATGTATTTTATATTCCATATACCATTGTTTAGTTTCCATGTATACACCCCGTAATGCATTATTCCACATTATTCGACAACATCCGAACGTGTCCATTGGACGCTTATTCGGGTCATCTTCTAAAAATGGGTCACGTTAATGATATATAAAATGAAAATGAATTACAAGAACAGCTCTGTAATCCGTTTGTAATCATTAGAGAAAAGCCCCCTTGCGGGAGCTCTCCATCTCTTGCCTTATGCGTTTTGTTTGGCCAATTTGACCATCAGGCACGCGATCGTACGACGCTCATCCGCATCGCCGACATCCCATAGTTCCTTCAATGCTCGGTTGGAATGGTTCGCCGGATCAACTTTCTCATCCAGAAAGTCACCGATCTCGTACGCCAGTTTGTTGATGGTTTCTTCACTCATTCCCATCTTCTCAGCTTGCAGTACGCGATCACCCAGGAACTTCTTCCAAGTGTCAAAGTTAGAAACTACTGTGTTTTCTGTTGACATGATAAATCCTCCTTAGCTGACGCATGAGATTTAAAATCAACAGTTGTAATATGTGCTTCCCGGACACTTTATATACGAGCTTTTAAAATTAAATCAAGCTGTATGTCAGAACTCAAACACCTAAATCTCACATTCACTAAGCATATACTGGTCTTATAACTTGAACACCGATATTAAGTCAGCCAGCCTCCATTGGGACTGATAATCTGTCCATTGATATATCCCGACTCAGGCAAGGCAAGAAAATAAACCAGTGACGAAATCTCGTCCGGCTGCGCCAGTCGCCCAGCAGGAATTTCATCTTCCAACATTTTCAACTCGCTCTGATCCAGGTGGTCTAACATCGTCGTCTGAACAGCCCCTGGAGCAACAGCATTCACCGTAACGCCGGAGGGAGCAAGCTCTTTAGCAAGCGCCTTCGTGAAGGCGTTTACCCCGCCTTTGGTTGTGGAATACAACACCTCACAGGATGCACCAGACAACCCCCAGATGGACGACACATTAATAATTCGACCGTATCGTTGGGAGATCATATGTGGCATCATCTCTTGTGTGCATAGAAAAGTACCTTTTAGATTAATCGCCATCACTTCATCCCAGATTTCCTCAGTCACATCCGCAAGTAAACCATAGTGAGATATACCTGCGTTGTTCACAAGAATATCCGGCAACAACTCGTGAGAAGCCAATTTTTCCCTCATCCGCTGAATCTGTTCCCTGCTGCGAAGATCGGCTGACACCGTCATAATGCGTCCATTTCCCCGCTCCATACAACGTCTCGCCGCCTCATTGGCCGCTTCATGCGACTTCATGTAGTGCAACACCACGTTCATACCTACACTGGCAAACCGCTCTGCAATTGCAGCTCCTATGCCTCCGCTTGCCCCGGTAACCAGAACGGTCATTTCCCCTATAGCTTTCACAATGTGTCCCCCCATAACTTCACTCCCAGTCTAGTGAACCCTTCAAACTTCGTCCTATTTCCTCTTCATCGTTAAGGACTAACAACGAGTGATACAGCCAGCTGATCCCAACGAATATGCTCTTTCAGTCTTTGATTCACATCTTGAAGTGTAATCGCTTCATACAATGAAATCATATTGAAAAAGTCACCGCCACGGAATTGCTGACGTGTGAATTCATTCGCAATGTTTTCCGGTGAATTGAGCATGCGCAAATAACCGCCAATTTTCTTTTTGCGCGCACGTTCAAAATCGGAAGCATCGAATCCTTTTTGCATAATCGCTTCGACTTCCTCGCGTATCCGTTTCAACAATTGATCCGGGTCTTTCGTATCCCCACCGACCGCAGAAAAGGCATATTGTGGCGAGCTGATATAGTCATGTCCAAAACTGTCCGAGATCAGATCTTCATCATAAAGCTTCTGAAACAGACGTGTGCTGGAGCCAAACAACAGATCCATCATCAGCTGCGTGGTTGTGTCCCGGCGCAACAGTTCCTCTCCTGTAAGTCCGACATCCGTTTCTTTGAATCCAAACAAACATTTCGGCAGGGAAACGGATAATCTGACCTCTCTTCTGGCCTCCCCCACCTGCTCTGGCTCTGGTTCAAAGAAGCGTTGAATCGGGCCCTGCGGCTCGAAATTTTTCTGCTCCTGATTGGAACGAACCATGCTGATAACCTGCTCGGGATCAACACCGCCGACAACAAACAAGAGCATGTTACTTGGATGATAAAATGTGTTATAACACGTATACAACGTTTCTTTGGTGATCGTCTGAATGGATTGGACCGTGCCCGCAATGTCAATATGCACCGGATGTTTTTGATACATTGCTTCAATTAATCCGAAATAAACCCGCCAATCCGGATTATCGGCATACATATTAATTTCTTGTTCAATGATGCCTTTTTCCTTGTTGACGTTTTGATCTGTAAAGTACGGATTTTGCACAAAATCAACTAATGTTTGTATATTTTCGTTTATATTTTCGGTTGCCGAAAACAAATAAACGGTCTGATCGAAACTTGTGAATGCGTTCGCAGAAGCACCATGGGAAGCAAACGTTGCAAAAATATCCCCCGTTGGCTCCTCAAACATTTTGTGTTCCAGAAAATGAGCAATACCGTCAGGCACTTTTACCTCAGGTTGTCCTTCCACTTGAAAGTGATTGTCCACTGACCCGTATTTGGTCGCAAAGGTGGCATAAGTTTTCTGAAAACCCGGTTTAGGCAAAACATAGACATGCAGTCCATTCTCCATTACTTCGTAATATAATGTCTCCTGCAAATGTTCGTACCGAATGCTCTCCACGACTATTCCTCCTTCTCGTCCCGCAAGAAATAAATCGTATCCAGTCGGAACTGCTCTGCGGCCTCACGAACATCCTGCTTGGTCGTCTGCTCGATTTGAGCAAGCAGCTCTTCAGATGTTCTCTCCTTACCGGACAACTGACGGTTAAAATCATAAGCAATCATCTCAAAAGCAGCATCCTGCATTTCTTTTAACAGATTACGGATCATCGCTTTTGTCTGGGACATCTCCAGATCGGTGATATGACCAAGTTTCATTTCCTCAAGCTGTTGCTTGATAATGGTCACTGCTTTTTCATAATTGGGAATTTCAATTCCGGATTGAATGGTGGCAATGCCTTTGTGCCCATCGTATCTGGAAGAAGCATAATAGGCGAGGCTTTCTTTTTCACGAACATTGACAAACAACTTCGAATGCGGGTATCCACCCAAAATACCGTTATACATTAGCGCTGAAGCGTATTTATCATCTGCATAGGTAATGGAAGTGCGAAGCCCCAGGTTCAGCTTGCCCTGCCCAATGTTCAGCCGTTCAATGACCGTATGTGGCTCCTCATCCCCACGCACCGCCTTCTGAGCCTGATAGTCAGAGGAAGTCTTGCGTTCAAGGTTAAAATGACGCTGCACCAGTTCCTCTACTTCTTCAAGTGTTGTATCCCCGACCACATACAAGTCCATGCTGGCTTCCCTTAGCCAGTTTTCATAAGCAACTGTTAATTCAGAAGGTTCCATGGCTGGCAGTGCTTTTCGTTCACCCAAGGGATGAAGCCGGTAAGGCTCATGTTT
Organism: Paenibacillus sp. RRE4; assembly: GCF_031844205.1. Lineage (NCBI taxonomy): Bacteria > Bacillati > Bacillota > Bacilli > Caryophanales > Paenibacillaceae > Paenibacillus > Paenibacillus sp. RRE4. Next base: position 1,476,097 of record NZ_JAUZUT010000001.1, on the reverse strand, counting down.
GCACATTTCTTCGATACACCGTTCAGCAGCATAACGCATTTTATCGTTCACAATGGACTCCAGCTTTTTACGAACCGTCTCGCGTTCTGCCTGTACATACGATGTTTTGAAGTGTCCATTTTCCCTCGCGGGCTTGGTCAGCACTTCTCCAAGAAACGCAAACGAACGATCCAGAAGTTGCTGCTCCCCACCTCCGACAAACGAATCATTAATGGTGTCCATACGAAACTGCACAATCTGATAATCACCGCGTTTATAGACGTCAAAACCAAATCCTGCTCCGTACAAATGCTCCAATTGCTCTCGAAATTGCGTTGTTTCCGGATAGGACTCTGTCCCTCTTCTTAAAACAAACGGTGTCAATGCCACAGGAGTAACGGTGTCCTCGCGTAGCGGAACTCCGGCATACAGTGAGATAGCGAACGTTTTGAAACGTTTGGTTGGAAGCACATGGATACGTAGCTGTTTACGGCTCCCCCGTTCAAATGCTGCGGTATTCAAATGTCAAAACCCCTTTACGGCGTCATTTAGATAACCTGTCTCAAGCTTAAACGTAACCTCCATTTTAAACCATCCAAAAGCCAAGAAGCAACCGAAGTCATGCCTTCTGGTTGCTTCCCGCTGGATTGCCCGATTACATGCAGAATATATGCTGCCCGATCGTTTTCACCTGCGGACGAGTCCATATCCATTTGGATGTGGCTGTCTTCGGGTTAAAATAATACAAACATCCACCGGAAGGATCCCATCCGTTCAATGCCTGCTCTACCGCTTTTTTCGCTTGTGCATTGGGCTCCAGATAGATCTGTCCATCCGCTACCGCTGTAAATGCTCCAGGCTGAAAGATAACCCCGGAAGGTGTAGATGGAAAACTTGGTGAGTTTACGCGATTCAGAATCACAGCGGCAACGGCTACCTGACCCTCAAACGGCTCTCCTCGCGCTTCGCCATATACGGCGTTCGCCATAATTTTAAGCTCGTTTTCCGAGAGTCCCATGGCATTGGCAGAACCCATATTGTCCTTCTCGTTACCGGAAGTATCTCCACCTCCAGCTGTGTCTCCGCCAGATGCTCCTCCTTTATGCAGAGGGGGCTCCGTTGGTGACCACTTGGTGCTGGCATTATACAGTTTTAACTTGGTTTTGGCGCCTACCACACCATCTGCCTTCATGCCAAATTCGGATTGAAACCATTTCACTGATTTCAGCGTACTGCTGCCAAAATTACTGTCGATTTTACCATTGTAAAAACCGAGATACTTCAACCGTCCCTGAAGCTCATAGACATCCTGCCCATAACTGCCATATTTCACGGTATTGTTACTGAAAGTTGGCATTGCCTTTTCCTCTACCGGAAGGTTGTTCTGAGCAGCACTTTGAGGTGCTGTATGCTCAGGAAGCAAATAACGGATTCCGAGCGCGGATATCAACAAAATAGCAGTGAAAAGCCATAGGTTCATTTTTCGCATCGACTATGCTCTACCTTTCTCTTGTGGGATTTAACAGAATCGCTACCGTTATTATGACAAGCCGCCTTGTTTCCTATGCACCAAACGAGCCGATCTCTGGAGCAAATGGCAAAACCTCAAAAGCTGCGGAACAACAAAAAACCTCCAACCATAAAGGTTGAAGGTTTTCTAACGCTTCTCTATGAGCTTATTTTGTTCTGTTGATACTGTTCCAACGAAACAAGGACTTCGCGAGGTTTGCTGCCTTCATATGGCCCAATCACACCTCTGGCTTCCATCGAGTCAATCAAACGCGCTGCACGAGTATAACCTACCCGCATTCGACGTTGTAAGAGTGACACCGAAGCCTGCTTTGCTTCCAGAATGATCTGTACAGCCTGCTCGTATAATTCATCCTGTACTTCTTCTGTTGCTTGATTGGAGTCATCTACCTCTGGCACAAGGGATTCATCATACTGCGCTTCGCCTTGACCTCGAACGTAATTCACGATATTTTCAACCTCTTCATCACTCATAAACGCCCCCTGAACACGAATTGGCTTGGAAGCACCCATTGGCATGAACAGCATGTCGCCACGGCCTAACAACTTCTCTGCTCCACCCATATCCAGAATCGTACGTGAATCGACTTGTGAGGATACGCCGAATGCAATCCGTGAAGGAATATTCGCTTTGATTACCCCTGTAATAACATCAACGGAAGGACGTTGCGTCGCAATGATCAGGTGAATTCCGGCTGCACGGGCCATCTGCGCAAGGCGCGCAATCGCATCCTCTACATCTCCAGCAGCTACCATCATCAAATCAGCAAGCTCGTCCACAATGACCACAATGTATGGCAGTACCGCCGCCGGATTATCTTTCATCAGATTGTTATATCCCTCAACGTTACGTGTACCTGATTTGGAGAACAACTCATACCTTTTCTCCATCTCGACTACGATCTTTTTGAGCGCAAGCGACGCTCTTTTCGGATCGGTCACTACCGGTGCCATCAGATGCGGAATTCCGTTATACACATTCAACTCAACCATTTTGGGGTCAACCATTAGAAACTTGACCTCATCTGGCTTAGCTTTATACAAAATGCTGGTGATAATGCCGTTGATACATACCGACTTTCCTGATCCGGTAGCCCCAGCCACTAACAAGTGGGGCATACGGGCCAAGTTGCCAATGATCGTCTGACCTGATATATCACGCCCAAACGCAATTGTTACTTTGGATTCAGCATCCTGGAACGTGGCTGTCTCCATCACTTCACGCATGGTCACAACGGATACTTCGCCATTCGGGACTTCAATACCAATTGCCGATTTTCCTGGAATGGGTGCTTCCATCCGAATATCTTTCGCAGCCAGAGCTAAAGCGATATCATCGGTAAGACTGACGATCCGGCTAACCTTGACCCCGATATCTGGTTGAATTTCATACCTTGTAACCGCTGGTCCTCGGACAACCTCCAGAACTTTGGCACGTACACCGAAACTTTCTAACGTTGCTTCCAGCTTGCGTGCAGTCTGCATGTAATCCTTCTGATCGCTACCTTTTCCACTATTATTAGGCTTGGACAAAAGACGGAATGAAGGAAGCTTGTATGGCTTCGGCGGAGGAGGTGGCGGTATGACAGGTTGTACGCTCTCTCCTGCCACACCATCCTGCTCCATGCCAGAGTTCAACGTTTTACTCGGAGCGTCTTCTCCATCCGTTATCTCTTGCTCAAGATCCGCTTGAAGCATGTCTGTTGCGCCATGGGCTTCAGTCCACTCTGCTTCTACCAGTTCATCTGTAAATTTAATATCCGTTTTGTCTACCTGATCTAGAGTGCTGTTATTATGATTCAGATCATCCGGGAAAGGATAGGCATCATCCAGATCATCATCCTTGTCAGAGCCCTCTGATCTGACATGTTCAAAGAAGTCACGAATAATCGGTGCCGAATCAACCTTTGCCTGCGTTACTGATGCTGTTGCACCAACTGCTGCTACACCAGAACCTTTGATCGCAGATGACTCAAGCTCTCCAGACCATGCCTCGGTTGGCAAATCCTGCCCAGCACGATAAACGACCTGTTCCGATTCGAGCACATCTGTTTCCGATGATGATTCCTCAGCCTGTTTCGCGGGCTGCCGATCCGCACCCCATTTTCCGAACAACTGGAAGAATATCGGAGCTTTACGTTTGGGCAGCTGTCCTTCTTGGGAATCGGGAGAATCATAATCGTCATCCTCTTCCTCATCATCAACGGGTACAGGTGCGAGTTTACGTGCGTTGTTTTTCTTAACTCCCGTCACACTGGAAGCGGAACGTTTTGCTGGTCTGGATTCCAGCTTTTTGTACATGGAGCTGCCAGCATCCCAAATCTTAGTTCGGAATATGCGTATCAAATCAACATAGGAAAGCCCCGTAACAAGCATAAAGCTAATCACAAACATGACGATCATGATCAATCTTGCGCCAAGACTGCCAAATAACCACAAAAATAAAGCAAACTGTCCTGCACCAAGATACCCGCCGCTAATATCCTTACCAAGCATGGAATCCCGTTCTCCAGGGGCAGCTGGTGTCAATAATTCAGTTTGCATATCATTATGTACCTGGGTCAGCACCGCACCTGGTTCAAGCGCGTCAACCGGAAGCAACTTCTGATGCATAGCCGATATGGTGCTCATCAAGGTTAACGCAAAGACAAGCAGTACCAAACCCGTCTTGCGTGTAGTCCAGCCACTAGGCCACTTCCGATGAATCATCACCATCAAACCGTAGTATATGCCCACAAGCGGAATCGCAAAATAAAACTTGCCAAGCATCAGTCCAAACATCTTGGAAAGCGAACGTCCCACTGTGGCTTCACCCGATAGTGCTATAACTGCCAGCGTGATTAGCACAATTCCATAAATTTCATATTTTAAGACACCACTAAACCCGGCACCCTTTTTTTTCCTCTTTTTTCTTCTGGCCAAAATCAGGTCACCCCCAGAAGAATATTATACCATACAAATATATTCCGTACATATGTTCTTTTTCTGCACCATTTGTCTGAATTCGTCGCGTTATGTTGGACTTGTGTTACCCGAAAGCGGAACGGTTGAACCCGGCAGATTGGACGGATCCAGATATGCTTCAAGTGGGCAGTCAAGTAAACGCACAATAACAGCCTCGGTGTCGTTTACCGGTCTGACCTGCATCAACAAACCATTCATTCGGATCTCTTTCGTATCCCCTGCCTCTGTCCACATGCCTGACCATAGTTGCTCTGGAGGCATCACAGTATACATGGTTGTCATTGCGTGTATCCTCCTGCTTGCATCGCCTGTCTTCTATCTCCCATAAGCTTGTTTAATTGTGCGATGGCTTGACCAATACCACCAACAGCATCCATGAGACCGTACTTCACCGCGTCTGCACTTCCTACTGCTGTTCCTATATCCCGATTCAACTCTCCTGTCTTGAACATCAATTCTTTGAACATGTCTTCGGAAATGTTAGAGTGTGAAGTTACAAACCGTACAACGCGCTCCTGCATCTTCTCCATGTATTCAAACGTCTGGGGTACACCTATGACAAGTCCATTCATACGTATCGGGTGGATCGTCATTGTGGCACTTCCCGCAATAAGCGAGTACGTGGAAGCAACTGCAATCGGTACACCAATACTATGCCCTCCTCCAATGACAACGGTCACCGTTGGTTTGCTCAAAGAGGCAATCATCTCAGCAATAGCAAGGCCAGCTTCCACATCTCCACCTACGGTATTGAGAATGATCAAAATGCCTTCAATCTTCTGATTCTGCTCTGCCGCTACCAGCTGCGGAATTATATGCTCATACTTGGTTGTTTTGTTCTGTGGAGGTAAAATTAAATGTCCCTCTACCTGACCGATAATGGTCATGCAGAAAATATTAGATTCACTGGCTGGTGACTGTGTTTGCCCGAACTGCTGAATGGATTCTGTGACTGGAGAAAGTTGCTTCTCCTCCTGCACCGGAATATCTGGAGCTTCGGCCTCCGACTGATTGGATTTTGGCATTCGTTTGTTGTCATTCATCTGCTCATTCATAACATGCTGTCTCCTTCTCCTGAAAAATATAATTGTTGTCTTTTCCTTAGTATGGGGAATCTGTCAACGACCTTATACTTTCCCTGAACAAACATTTCCATCAATCAGCCTTTGAAATTTTTCTCCCCTCTCATACCTTCTTTTAAAAACACAAAAAAGCCCCTTCTCTACGAGGAACCGTCCAATATTACTCGTAGAGAAGGGGCGACTGTGTGCCTGATTATATGTTTTTTATTAAACTTATTTTAAACTTCCATAATGATTGGCAAAATCATCGGTCTACGACGCGTTTGCTCATACAGGAAACGTCCCAAAGCATCTTTAACGTTTGTTTTAAGTGAAGCCCACTCGTTTACATTTTCACTCATCAGCTTCTGCAAAGTACTGCTTACAATGCGATTAGCCTCATCCAGTAGTCCTTCTGACTCGCGTACATACACGAATCCGCGGGAGATAATATCCGGACCAGAGACGATTTTACCATCCTGCTTGCTGAGTGTTACCACGACAACCAGAATACCGTCCTGAGACAGCAATTTACGATCACGCAATACGATGTTACCAACATCACCTACACCCAGACCATCGATCAACACGTTACCTGCAGTTACTTTACCTGCTTTACGTGCAGCTCCACCTTGAATCTCGACAACTTCACCGATATCCGTAATGAAAATATTGTCCGGGTCGATGCCTACGGATTCAGCGAGCACCGCGTGACGACGTTGCATCCGGAATTCACCGTGAATTGGCAGGAAGTATTTCGGTTTCATCAGGTTGAGCATAAGCTTCAATTCTTCCTGGCTACCGTGACCAGATACGTGAACGCCGCTGTTAGCACCGCTGTAATGTACGTTAGCTCCCAGACGGAACAGTTCGTCAATTGTACGGCCTACATACTTTTCGTTCCCTGGTACAGGTGTTGCTGCAATGATAACGGTATCTCCGGGAAGGATGTCCACTTTGCGATGCGTAGAACGCGCCATACGCGTCAATGCGGACATTGGCTCACCTTGGCTACCTGTGCAGAGAATAACTACACGATCTGCAGCCATTTTGCCAACTTCTTCCGGCTCAATGATCATTCCATCTGGAATTTCCAGATAACCTAAATCCGAAGCGATACCCACCACATTTACCATGCTGCGTCCGATCACTGCAACTTTACGTCCAGTAACCTCTGCTGCATTGATAACCTGTTGAATACGGTGTACGTTGGAAGCAAACGTTGCGACAACGACACGTTGGTTAGCTTTGCGGAAAATATCTTCCAGCACAATGCCTACGTTTTTCTCAGATGGAGTGAATCCAGGTTTCTCCGCATTGGTACTGTCAGAGAGCAACGCAAGTACGCCGTTGGTTCCGATCTGTGCCATACGTTGGAGATCTGCATACTGACCATTCACTGGCGTATGATCAAATTTAAAGTCACCTGTGTGAACAACTGCGCCTTCCGGCGTTTCTACACATACCCCGACGGAATCGGGAATACTATGATTAGTAGCAAAGAATGATGCTTTCAGCGTTGTTCCCAGTTCGATCTCTGAATCTGCGTTAATGAGGATACGTTTCGTCTCACCCAGCAAATTAGCTTCTTTCAGTTTGTTCTCGACAAGACCAAGTGTAAGTCTGGTTCCGTAAACAGGAACATTCAAGTGTTTGAGGACATATGGCAAACCGCCGATGTGATCCTCGTGACCGTGAGTTAAAATAATGCCGCGTACTTTATCACGGTTCTCGGTCAAGTACGAAATGTCAGGGATGACAATATCAATACCAAGCATATCTTCTTCAGGGAATTTAAGACCAGCGTCTACGACTACAATGTCGTTCGCGTATTGGATAACATACATATTTTTACCAATCTCGCCTACGCCGCCCAATGCAAAAATCATCAGCTTCTCGTTATTATTATTTTTCTTAGACAAATGAATCTGAACCTCCTATGGTAGTTGGACGTCGTACCTTATTATTTATTGTAAGTTAAGAAAAGTAGTTCAAACATCACACCCCTATGAATTAGGGATGAATGCAAAAGAACACCTTTATTCACGATATTTGGAAGAAGTTCTTCGAAGTTATACCCCATCACCAACAGGTTGGATCCGAATTTCCCCTCTTAGCCGTTCCTTCCTTTTTCACCGCAAAGCCACACCAACGAAACGATGTCGCTTTCAATTTCAAAAAAATACCGCACCCAGTCACTTGACATCATTATACATGATTAAAAACAGAAAAAACAAGTCACTCTCTCGTTAACCTGTAGGTTTCCCTTCCTGCAAAAAAAGAAACCTTACATCGCTCGTCAAAAAAAGAACCGCTGCCTCTACCTGAGAGGTGCGGTTCTTTCGTTAAACATAGCGTTCGTGCTTATCATTAATAAACGTCTAATGAATCCAACTTTTATTTACAATTGAAGCAGATTTTTAATGTAATCCTGCTCCTCTACGGTAGGCGGAATCAAAGGCAGACGCACTGAGCCTACGTCCAGTCCACGTAAAGTTAATGCATATTTTACCGCTACCGGATTAGGCAAAGGCTGTGGGCACTCAAACAACCCTTTAAATAGCGGGAAGAGCTTCTGATGAATGCGTCTCGCTTGTAGAGGGTCGCCGTCATAAAAGGCATCGATCATCTTTTTCATCTCTGCTCCCACGACGTGACTCGCCACGCTAACAATACCGTGAGCACCAACTGCAATAGCAGGCAAACCTGCCGCATCATCCCCTGAATAGACTCTGAAATGATCTGGTGCATCCGCTGCAATTAAAGTTACCTGCTCCATGGAGGCACATTCCTTCGTCGCCACAATATTCGGGATTTGTGCCAGTCGCAACGTGGTTGCAGCAGACAGGTTTGCGACAGTACGTCCAGGAACATTGTATAGCATCACTGGCAGCGTAGTTGCTGCAGCAATCGCTTCAAAATGTCTAAACATACCTTCTTGGCTCGGCTTGTTGTAATACGGAACAACTAATAATACCCCGTCTACCCCAACACGTTCAGCTTCTTTTGTCAGATGGATAGAATGGGCTGTGTTGTTGCTACCCGTTCCGGCAATAATCTTACACCTTCCAGCCGCATGTTTCACTGCAAATTCGAATAATTGAACTTTCTCTGTATCACTAAGTGTTGGCGACTCCCCTGTTGTTCCAGAAATCACGAGAGTCTCCGACTTTTGATCAACGATCAGATAATCGATGAGACGTGCCGTTTCCTCCCAATGAATCTCTCCTTGTGCATTGAACGGAGTGACCATTGCTGTAATCAATCTTCCAAAGTCCAATTCGATTCCTCCCTCAAAACAAGTCTGGCTCCGCTAACATGGGTGAGTTACAAGTGAAGTTCGAATGAGGCATGAAGTGCTCTCAAAGCCTGAACCATATCTTCTTTTTTAACAAGCACCCAGATCGTTGTATTGGAATCCGCCGATTGCAAAATCTGAATATCTGCGAGTGTAAGTGACTCCACAATGCGGGCCATAATTCCAGGCACACCGTTAATTCCTCCGCCAATAACAGATACTTTGGCACAGCCGGACAGACTTTGAGGCTTTAGTCCGATCTCCTGCAATACGCGTATAGCCTTCTCGGAATCACTATCAAACACGGTATAGACGACTCCCGAGGGGGTTACATTAATAAAATCAACGCTAATTGAATTTTCCGCCATCGTTTTGAACACTTTTAATTGGAGGCGATCCGTCCCACCAGGAACATCCACCGTAATCTGCGTAACATTGCTCACATAAGCAATACCGGTTACATAGCGGTCAATAATGCCTGTCTGTACATCCTGAAACCCTTCCGGATGGGTAACAAGCGTACCTTCTGTATCGGCAAAAGTAGATCTTACCCGCACGGGAATTTGCGATTGCATCGCAATCTCGACGGCACGCGGATGAATAACTTTCGCCCCATGATGAGCCATGTTACAGATTTCCGCATAGCTTACTACGGTCAACGGACGAGCATCTTCAACAATCCGAGGGTCAGCCGTTAATATCCCGTTAACGTCCGTGTATATGTCCACCATCTCAGCTCGTAGTGCTGCACCCAGAGCTGTAGCGGATGTATCACTACCTCCGCGTCCGAGTGTGGTAAAATCGCCTTTTTCCGTTTGTCCCTGGAATCCAGTTACAATGACAACGCGACCGAGTTGAAGCTGTTCCAGCACACGAACAGGACGGACATCCAATATCCGGGCATTCCCGAAATTGTCGTCCGTCACAAAACCTGCTTGTGCGCCGGTCAGCACTGAAGTTGGAATGCCTTCATGTTCAAGCAAACTGCTGAGTGTTGTTGCAGAAATAATTTCACCACAGCACAGCAGTAAATCTTTTTCGCGAGCAGATAAAGCATTCCCGTTCTGTGCAGCCCAGTCCAAAAGTGTATCCGTAGCATAAGGCTCACCGCGGCGACCCATGGCTGACACCACAATAACGAGGTTAAAACCCGCTTCGAGCTCACGTTTAACATGCCGGAGCACATGCTCTCTCGCTTGCACAGTAGAGAGTGATGTACCTCCGAATTTTTGTACCATAATACGCATCTTTATTCCTCCATTTGTGTACGCAAGAAGACTGGACACGGGTCAAATCAACAAATGCATAACCCTTGGGAGCGTTCCGATGCGATAATCTCAGCAATGTATACGGCATGTATGACATGTATATCAAATACATCTCTCCTGCTTGCTGCATGAAGATCATATGCAAGCAGGAATGCCCTTATGAACAGGAACGTGTTTAGAGGTAGCTGTATAATCCAGCTATCGTCCCCCATGATTTTCTTTGTCTCTCGTACCCTTCTTCATTTCTCCAAGCGCATAGCCGTTATTGCCCTGAATGCCATCCTTAAGCCTGTGGAGCACGCTCCACAATCATCGGTTGCAGTTGCTTTCCTTCCAGTGCACTCCAGCAAGCCTCCGGGATAAGTTCCATTTTGGCAACTAACGAGTTTGGTTTTTTCGTTGGATCATCTTGACCAAACGGTACAAAATATACATATTTGGCCACTAATAATTTAGCTATATTTGCTGCATTCAAACCAAGTCCATCATTTGTCGATATCGCCAGCACAAGCGGACGCTGATTACGCATCTGCGCTTTTGCAGCCATAAGCACCGGACTATCCGTCATCGCGTTCGCCAGCTTGCTTGTGGTATTCCCTGTGCACGGAGCAATGACCAGCACATCAAGCAGCTTGGAGGGCCCTAAGGGCTCCGCCTCAACAATTGTAGAGATAATCTCATTACCCGTTATATCTTTCAATTGTTTTTGCCAATTCTGCGCTGTTCCGAAACGCGTATCCGTCGTCAGTACCGAGTTCGAAATAATCGGAACGACATTCGCGCCTTCGGATACAAAGCGGCTAATGACTGGCATAACCTCTTCAAACGTACAATGAGACCCCGTAATTGCGTAACCTACCGTTTTACCCTGCCAGTTCATGATTTAACCTCCCGTGCGTTCTGTTCTTCCAAAAGCAAACGGATTAACGCGTCGGCAATAATGCCGCCAGCCGTTCTGGGAGCAACAATGCCGGGGAGGCCTGGTGCGAGCAGTGCCTTAATGCCACGTTTGTCTGCATATCTGAAATCGCAGCCGCCTGGGGCGGATGCAAGGTCGATAATGACGGCTTTTTGAGGCATCCTGGACAGGATTTGTGCTGTGATTATCATAGTCGGTATCGTATTAAAAAGCAAGTCAACTTCCCCGGTTTGAGCGGCCAAATCCGTTGTCATGAAAGGCTTCCAGCCCATGATCGTTGCCCTGGCAACATCCTCATTCCGCCGAATCCCCACTCGTACATTAGCTCCAAGTCCTTGCAATGTTTTGGCTAGCGTAAACCCTGTTCGACCGATGCCAAGCACGATGCATTCAGACCCGTGAATCGTAAAATCCGTTTCTTTAATTGCAATGGCGATGGCCCCCTCCGCTGTCGGAATAGAGTTGTATAGTGCGATGTCATCACGATCAAGCACTTCCACAAGCCGAAGGCCATTCTCCTCACAAAGTTCACGCAAAAACGGCTTTGCCATGCCAGTAAACACGGTGCAGTGCTCCGGCAGGGCGGCCATATGTTCCTTTTTCAGAACAATCGGTTCAACACTAAACGAAGAGCTCACTTTTCCTTGATCATCACAGCTCACAACAGGCAGGACCAATACATCTGCAGAAGCAAACACTTCATCCTTAAGTTCGCGGTGCTCAATGCCCGGAATCACTTGCTCCAGTTGATCGAAGCCTACTACACTTACCGTTGCATCAAGCTCGGCGCATTTTTGAATGACTTCAAGCTGCCTTGCATCTCCGCCAAGAACGACTATCCGGACTCCGGTCAGCATCGGGACGTCACTCCTTTCACCACATGTATGCCTTATCGTATGCAGTGGCCTACAGCGGGGTGAAAACAATAAAGGAATGAAATCCATGTTCAACATAAAAAGCCGCCCTGTAAAGGGCGGCCGGGATACACGCTATTATTATCGTTAGCCAACAATATGTTTGTAAAAAAGAAATCACGTACGGTATGGTTATTTACCTGTGTGTCCGAATCCGCCTTCGCCCCGCACGGTTTCCGAAAGTTCGGCCACCTCCGTCAATTCGATGGAAGGCACCGTCTGAAACACGATTTGAGCAATTCGTTCCCCTCGCACAATCGTAAACGGCTCCTGACCCAAATTAATGAGTAACACCTTCACCTCACCGCGATAGTCCGCATCAATGGTTCCAGGAGTGTTGAGGCAGGTAATCCCGTGTTTGAACGCAAGTCCGCTACGCGGACGAATTTGAGCTTCCAGCCCAGCTGGCATCGCCATCGCAAGACCAGTAGGGATCAACGTACGCTGCCCCGGCTCTAGTACAACCTCTTCGTCCAATGCGGCCACCACATCAAAGCCGGCAGCCAGCTCGGACATCTTTTGCGGCAGTTTAATATCTTCGTTACCCGGTAATTTCTTTATTTGAACGTAATGCAACCAAATCATCCCTTCTCAGTCCAGCAATCGTCTTGTCTGAAGCTCCTACCATCGCGAGCGCAAACGGCTCTGCGAACATCAGATCAAGCACAGCGTCGATGTCATTCATCGTGACTTGTTCAATTTTGGCAATCATCTCGTCAAGCGTATGATGTCTGCCAAGCATCAATTCATTTTTCCCCAGTCGGTTCATACGACTGCCCGTGCTCTCCAGACTCAGGATCAGACTGCCTTTCAGTTGCTCCTTGCCTTTACGCAGTTCATCCTCGGATAATCCATTTACAGCCAGATCACGTAGAACTTCTTTGGTCAGATCCAGCACTTCTTTGGTCTGTTTCGGCGCAGTCCCCGCATAGATCGTGAATAGTCCGCTGTCCGCATGAGAGCTATGATAAGAATAAACGGAGTAAGCGAGTCCACGCTTTTCACGGATTTCCTGGAACAATCTGGAGCTCATACCACCGCCAATCGCATTGTTAAGAACAACCATGGCGAATTGTAACGGGTCTCCGATTTTGCACCCTGGAAACGAGATACAGATATGATTCTGCTCCGTTTTCTTTTTGTGGAAGAGCTGACCGCTTTGAAAGGTCGGAATGTTTACTTCCTCGGTTACACCGTTAACATCAAACGCACCAAAGTGTTTCTCCATCAGATCAATCACACTATCGTCAATGTTACCCGCAATACTGATCACGGTATTCTCGATGGTGTAGTGTTCCTTCATATATGCACGTAAATGACTGGAATCCATCGCTTTAAGTCGTTCTTCGGTTCCCAGGATCGGATATGCCAGCGGATGCTCTCCATATGCAGCGAGCGCCATCAAATCGTGAACCATGTCGTCAGGCGTATCCTCGTACATTGAGATTTCTTCCAAAATTACGTTTTTCTCTTTGACCAGTTCACCGTCGTCCATTTTGGAACGGAAAAACATATCGGACAACACATCAACCGCAATTGGCAGATGCTCATCCAGCACTTTCGCATAATAGCAGGTATACTCTTTGGATGTAAATGCATTCACATTACCGCCAATGGCGTCAAATTGCTCCGCAATCGCTTTGGCATCGAAACGATCTGTTCCCTTAAACAGCATATGTTCAATAAAATGGGATACCCCGTTATTTTCGGTACGCTCATTACGCGAACCTGTTTTCACCCAGATTCCAAATGACACAGAACGACAGGTCGGGATTTGTTCCATCACAACTCTGAGGCCATTGCCCAGCTGAATTTTTTTCACGGTTGGCCCTCCTACATCTCTATAATTGCCCTGATCTCAATAATGAACAAATTGAAATCGACATTTGGTTCCAACTTTTTGATATTAACAAAAAAACGGCGTTCACTCAACCGTATGGCCCTGCACCCGTTCAGAAGACAACGTCTCACTTACAGTACCTAGTGACAGCCCCTTAGCGTGGATGGAATCGATCATGCCTTTCAGTGCTCCTGCCGAGGAAGCAGTAGGATGCATGAGAATTAACGATCCTGCTTCGGTTTTCTTTGCAATTTTGGCAATCACAGAGTCCGGGCTCGGTTTACGCCAGTCCACTGTATCTACCGTCCAGAGGACGGTTTTTAGCCCCATCGATGCAGCGATATCCACCGTTTTTTGATTAAAATCACCCGAAGGCGGGGCAAACCAACGATTTTTCACACCGAGCGTTTGCTGTAATAACTCCTCGGTTTTGCTAATTTCTAATCGCGCCCGCTCAGCACTTAAACGACTCATGTCGGGATGTGAATATGCATGGTTGGAAAGCTCATGTCCACGCTTCTGAATTTCCTTGGCGAGTTCTGCATTTTTGCTCAGCCAGCTTCCATCCAGAAAAAATGTAGCCTTCACCTTCTCCGCGTCAAGCGTGTCCAGCATTGGAACGAGGAATTCATTCCCCCAAGCCACATTAATCATAAAAGAAACCATCGGTTTACTCTCATTGCCTCGATAAATCGGATGTGCTCCCAGGTCTTTTAACTGAATTTCCGGCTCAACTTGGCGATAGACGTATGGAATTTTGGTATTCAGCGTGCCGCCCAGCGCCTTGCGATACGTAGCTTCTACGTCAATCTCCAGGCCGTTATAACCGGGGATCGCTTTCCATACCCGATCAACTCTCGCATTCACCGGTGCAATTCGAGTTTCTGCTGCCTTATCCCTGATCGCAGATAACAATGATTCTTCTCCGGTCGCTTCCTTGAACATATCAAAAGCATTCTGAGTACCCGGACCATTACGGATCTCCGTAATGTATGTACGTACACTGTCCACTTGTCCGATTAGCATGACCGCCGCCACACCCGCAAGAACAACCGCCAGTTTTTTGGATTGGTTTCTCACAAGCTCCATCCTCCTGCCGTCTTTGTCCCCATCATATGAGGACAAGGACAGGAATATGAATAAAAACGGCAATCTTATGAATAGACATATTCTTGTTTAAACGTTAAAAAAAGAGCCAGAAATTCACATTCTGTCTCTTCATTCAACCATGCTTATGTTATTCAAACAAACGTCAGCAACCTAGGATTGCGCAGGAGCTTCTGCTGTTAGTACTGCTTTACGGGACAAGTTGATTCGACCTTGCGGGTCAATCTCGGTTACTTTTACAGTAATAGAATCACCGATCGCCACAACATCTTCTACTTTAGCTACACGCTCAGTAGACAATTGAGAGATGTGAACCAGACCTTCTTTATTTGGCAACACTTCAACGAATGCACCGAATTTCTCAACACGTTTTACTTTGCCGACATAGATTTCGCCAACAAGTACTTCGCGTACAATACCTTCGATAATCGCTTTGGCTTTATCATTCATCTCCTGATTGGAAGAAGCGATAAAGACACGTCCATCCTGCTCGATATCAATTTTAACACCGGTTTCTTCGATGATTTTATTGATGATTTTACCACCAGCGCCGATAACATCACGGATTTTGTCCGGATTGATATGCATAGTCGTAATTTTAGGTGCATATTGGGACAATTGCTCACGAGGTGTTTTCATCACTTCGGTCATTTTACCCAAAATGTGCATACGTCCCTCTTTGGCTTGAGCCAGCGCTTCGGACAAGATTTGACGATCGATTCCATCAATTTTGATGTCCATTTGAATCGCCGTTACGCCTTCAGGTGTTCCTGCTACTTTGAAATCCATGTCACCCAGATGATCTTCCATACCTTGAATATCACTCAAGATCGATACATGGTCTCCGTCTTTAATCAGACCCATCGCTACACCAGCTACCGGAGCTTTGATTGGTACACCTGCGTCCATCATGGCAAGTGTACTCGCACAGATACTTGCTTGGGACGTAGACCCGTTGGATTCCAATACTTCAGATACCAAACGAATCGTGTATGGGAAGTCCGTTTCAGAAGGAATGACTTTGGACAACGCACGCTCACCAAGCGCACCATGTCCGATTTCACGACGTCCTGGCGCACGAAGCGGACGAGCTTCACCTACGCTAAACGGCGGGAAGTTGTAATGATGCATGAAACGTTTCGTTTCTTCCAGACTGATGCCATCCAGAATTTGAACGTCACCCAGTGCACCCAAAGTACAGATGCTCAGTGCTTGTGTTTGTCCACGTGTGAACAAACCTGAACCATGTGTACGCGGAAGCAGGGAAGTATCACATTCAATTGGACGAATTTCGGCCAGGCCGCGTCCATCCGGACGAACTTTATCGTGAGTGATCAGACGGCGCACTTCTTCTTTGACGATATCGTGCAGCACTTCTTTCACGTCTTTGAGCAATTCAGGCGTTTCAAGATACTTCTCTTCGAAGTGAGCAACGGTTTCGTCATTCACTGCATCGATGGCATCCTGACGTGCATGTTTCTCGGCAATTTTAACTGCTTCCACCAGACGTGCGCTTGCATACTCACGAACGCTGCTGTTTACTTCCGCATTAACCGCATGCAGTTTGACTTCCATTTTTTCTTTACCGGCAACTTGTACAAGCTCCTCGATGACCGTCACGATGTTTTTGATCTCGTCATGTCCGAACATGATTGCTTCAAGCATTACTTCTTCTGGCAATTCATTCGCTTCCGCTTCAACCATCATGATTGCATCTCTAGTTCCTGCAACCACGAGTTCAAGTTCGCTAATTTCCAACTGTGCAATCGTAGGGTTGATAATAAATTCACCATTAATACGACCAACCTTCACGCCACCAATCGGCCCGCTGAAAGGTACATCGGAAATACTCAGTGCCGCTGAAGTACCAATCATTGCTGCGATTTGTGGTTCACAATCCTGATCCACGCTCATAACAATATTCAGAACTTGTACATCATTACGGAAACCTTCCGGGAACAATGGACGAATCGGACGGTCTGTCAGACGACTTGCCAGAATTGCTTTCTCGGATGGTCTACCTTCACGCTTGATAAATCCACCTGGGATTTTACCAACAGCGTACAATCTTTCCTCATAGTTCACCGTTAGTGGGAAAAAGTCCAAATCTTTCGGCTCACTGGATGCTGTCACGGTACACAATACGACGGTATCTCCGTACGTTACCTTTACGGCAGCATTTGCCTGCTTGGCCAAACGCCCGGTTTCAAGCGTAAGCTTTCTTCCACCAAGCTGCATTTCAACACGCTGTTCCATGAAATCCCTCCTTTAATTCGTTCCTATCACAATGGATTCTGCATATTAACAGTATTTCCTGCTTGTCCAGCATTCATTAACTACGGTTGGACAGGCCGGAGACTGACTTGCAAAACAAAAGCTCCTTGCGGAGCCCTCAGCTACAAATATATGGCAACATGTTCATCTACAAAACAACCCGGCTGTAAGCTCCGCTTGTCCTTTTAGACAAAAGAAAAGCGGATAACAGCCAGGTTGATTTTGAAAACATGTACGATAATTAACGACGCAATCCGAGTTTTTCGATCAGTGCGCTGTAACGTTTAACATCTTTGTTTTTCACGTAAGCCAAAAGCTTACGACGTTGACCTACCATTTTCAAAAGTCCACGACGTGAGTGGTGGTCTTTCTTATGCGTACGCAAGTGGTCTGTCAAACTTCTGATGTTTTCCGTAAGGATAGCAACTTGCACCTCAGGTGATCCAGTATCGGACTCATGAGTTTTGTGCTCGTCGATCAGTTGTTGTTTACGTTCTTGAGTCAATGCCATCCTATTCACCTCCTTCATTATAATCGCCATTAGCCTCGTCACCGCCGGTGAGAGCGTGTAACCAAGCTAAGGTTAATGTTGCCTCATTCGACAACGTAGTACATTATACCATACTTGCCCGGACAAAGTAAATGTAAACATCCATTTTATTAAAGTTTTTAGGAAAGTAAGCGAGCAGCCGCGAGTGCATCTTCACGGATCTGAGCAATCAGAGCATCGATGGAATCGAATTTTCGTTCATTTCGAATGTAATGCACCAGTTCTACTTTCAGTTCCTGATCATAGATTTGGCCGTCAAAATCAAGCAGATGCACTTCGTACGTCGGTCTCATTCCATTCTCGTGAAAGGTAGGTTTGACACCCAGGTTCATCACACCTGTCAATTCTTGATCGCCAACGTTTACTCGTACAGCATATACACCTTTGGCTGGTGTAACATAGTGATCGGTAAGTTCGAGATTGGCAGTAGGAAAACCGATGGTCCGTCCCCTTTTCTCTCCGTGAATCACAGTACCTCTGACACTATAAGGACGTCCAAGCCACTGGCTTGCCTCATCCATCTCACCACGCTTCAACAGAGCACGGATCAGCGAGCTACTTACTTTCTCCCCGCCCAGCAAGAACGGAGGCACGGTCTCTACTGTCATTTCTCCATTACCAAGCGTACGAAGCATTTGTTCATCCCCGGCACCTTTGTGCCCGAACCGGAAATCAAATCCAACAACAGCTGTACGCGTTTGGAGAGGAAGCAACAGTTCATGAACGAATTGCTCTGGCGAGAGCTGTGAAAATGATTCATTGAACTCGACAACATAGAGTATATCTACGCCCATGCCAGCCAAAATTTCTTCTTTGTCTCTGAGAGGCGTCAGATAACCCTCGTAATCCCCTTTGCGCATAACTTCCTTCGGGTGTGGGTGGAAGGTCATGACGGCTGCCTTCATATCCGATTCCCTAGCGATGCGAACGGCGGATAGAATGACGCTTGCATGTCCGAGATGCAACCCGTCAAATTGACCGATAGCCAGCACTTGGGGATGTGTACTCAGTTCCGCGGATTGCAATGTTTGCGGATAGGTTAGCATTACGGTTTTCACAATCATTCACCTGCATTTCACTTGATAGGCCAAGCTTGAACCTCGTCATCACGCCAAGCCATTGCCTCTTTATTCCGGTAAAAAGACTTTAACAGCCCTCACGGTTGGTTTCAATTCATCCCGCTCAAAAATACCTAGAAACGTTCCATCTTGAGCATATAGACGCAGTAGCCCTGGCTTCTCCACAGGCGGCTCCAGTAAACGTGCTGACAGCTTTTGGCCCTGTAGAGCGCCCTTCGTCTGTTCTTCTCCAACTTTATGGGCTGGAATGGAAGAGATCGCTTCATCTACGGGAATCAATGCTTCAGAGAGAGTCCCTTCGTTCATACGTTGTTCCACATCTTCAATACGAAGACAATGATCTGCCGAGATACCAGCAGATATCGTGCGTTCCAACTTGACCATGGTGGACGGGAAACCAAGTTCACGACCGATGTCTACACATAATGTTCGAATATACGTCCCTTTTGAGCACAAGGCGCGGAACGAAATATCCGTTGTTCCATCATGGGTTTCGATTCCGATAAGCTCAAGCTCGTAGATGGTGACTTCACGACTCTTGCGTTCTACGGTCTTACCCTCGCGGGCAAGCTCATATAACCGTTTTCCATCCACCTTTACTGCTGAATACATCGGCGGAACCTGCGAAATGGTACCCAAAAACTTCTGAAATACCTGTTGCACCTGATCGTGAGTTACTTCTACAGGGGATTCCGAACGTTCAATAATTTCACCCGTCAGATCCTCGGTGTCTGTAGCAAGGCCCAGCCTTAGAGTCGCAAGGTATTCCTTCGGAAGTTCCTGCATATACTCTACCACCCGCGTCGCTCGTCCAAGGCATAACGGAAGAACTCCGGTTACTTGCGGATCGAGTGTGCCCGTATGACCGATGCGCTTCATTTTCAAAATCCGACGCATTTTGGCTACAACATCATGGGAAGTAAATCCCGCTGGTTTGTATACCGGGAGAATACCTTCAAACGGTTTTACCATTGTGTATTCACCTGCTTCAACACTTTTTCCACGCTTTCTTCGACCTTTCCTTCCAGTCGGCATCCAGCTGCGAGAACATGTCCGCCGCCGCCAAAGGTTTGTGCCAGTGCTGCAACATCTATTTTACCGGCAGAACGCAGGGAAGCTTTAACAGCATTATCGTTGATCACTTTGAAAAAGATACCCACTTCTACTCCACGAATGTTACGGGTATAGTTGACGATCCCTTCCAGATCTTCGTTGGCTGCTCCACACTCCTGCATATCTTCCGGTGTAATAACAACCCAGGCAACTCTGCCGTCTTCTGACACTTGCAAAGATGACAGTGCCTTGTTCAAGATGCGGATCTGCGGGAGAGTCACCTCTTCGAGCAGCGTTTGCGCCAAATAAGGTCCATCTACACCATGCTCCAGTAAGCGGGAAGCAACATTCATCACATTGGGACTTGTATTCGCATAACGGAATCCGCCCGTATCTGTTAGCAGACCTGTGTATACTGCCGTAGCTATATCCTTATCCCATGTAATGTCGAAGAGTTGTAGCAATTCAAACAAAATTTCGGCTGTTGCTGCTGCATCGGATTTTATAATATTCACTGAACCATATCCGTTATTCGTAGGATGATGATCGATATTCAAAATAATGGCGTCTTCTTCAAAATATTGACGGGTAAGCCCCACTCTAGCAAAGTCAGCGCAATCAACACAAATGATCGCTTTATACTTACGCTCCGGGGGTTGTTCGGTCATGTTCACAATGGCATCCGCATGATACAGAAAACGCATGCGTGATGGAATTTCACCCTCATTAATCATTGTGAATGTTTTTCCCAGACATGACAGCAGCCAGCCCATCGTTACCGTCGAGCTGACTGCGTCACCGTCCGGCTGTACATGCGACACGACCAGGTAATCGTCATGCTCCAGCAAGAATTGTTTTCCTGCCTGAAGCGCCTGTTCATAAGTGTGCATTGCCGTCTCCTCTATTCTGTTACTGGGATTCGTTTTTGTCGTTGTCAGAACCAATATCGCCAAGTAGCTTTTCAATTCGGCTACCATATGCAATTGATTCGTCGATCTTGAATATCAACTCGGGAACATGACGGAAACGGATACGTTTGCCCAACTCCGTGCGCAAAAAGCCGTTTGCTTTCGCAAGTGCTTTAAGCGAGTTATCCTTTTGCTCCTGTTCACCGAAGACACTCAGATAAACTTTGGCTTGCGACAAGTCGCCAGTTACTTCAACTCCTGTCACGGTAATAAAACCGATGCGTGGATCTTTCAGTTCTGACTGGATGAGCAGACTCAGTTCTTTCTTGATCTGCTCGCCCACTCTACCTGTACGAATCTTAGCCATTGTTGTTCACCTCAAACTTCCTTGCTTATCGTTGTACGGTCTCCATGATGAAGGCTTCGATTACATCGCCTTCCTTGAGATCGTTGTATTTATCCAATGTGATACCACACTCGTAACCTTGAGCCACTTCTTTGGCATCATCTTTAAAGCGTTTCAGGGAATCCAGCTTACCTTCGTAAAGGACGATACCATCACGAATCAGGCGAGCTTCCGCAGAACGAGTGATTTTGCCAGAGGTAACCATACAACCCGCAATGGTACCCACTTTACTGATGGAGAAGGTATTACGTACTTCAGCATGGCCAATAACTTTTTCTTTGTAGATCGGATCAAGCATACCTTTCATTGCTTGTTCAATCTCTTCGATAACACTGTAGATGACGCGGTGCAGACGAATGTCTACTTGCTCTTGATCCGCAGTAATTTTGGCTTGGTTTTCAGGACGAACATTGAAACCGATCACGATGGCATTGGAAGCCGCAGCCAAAATGATGTCGGATTCCGTGATCGCACCAGCACCGCTGTGAATGATCTTCACGCGTACACCTTCAACCTCGATCTTCGCAAGGGAACCTTTCAATGCTTCAACCGAACCTTGCACGTCACCTTTAATGATCACGTTCAAATCTTTGATCTCGCCATCTTTGATGTGCTGGAACAGATCATCCAGAGTAACACGTGTGTTCGTGCCCAGATCGGATTCACGTTGCGTAATCGCACGTTTGTCAGCGATGGAACGAGCTTTACGCTCATCTTCAAACACCATGAACGGATCTCCTGCCCCTGGTACTTCAGTCAAGCCTGTAATTTCTACCGGTGTAGATGGTCCAGCTTCTTTCAGACGACGGCCTTTATCATTGACCATTGCACGTACACGACCGAAACAGTTACCCGCTACGAACGCATCTCCGACTTTCAGTGTACCGTGTTGTACAAGGATGCGCGCAACAGGTCCACGCCCTTTATCGAGCTCAGCTTCAATGACCGTACCCCGGGCACGTTTATCCGGATTTGCTTTGTATTCATTTACTTCTGCAACGAGCAGAATCATTTCAAGCAAACCTTCCAGGCCCATTCTTTGTTTCGCAGATACGTTTACAAAGATCGTATCTCCGCCCCACTCTTCCGGAACGAGTTCATAGTTTGTCAGTTCCTGCTTCACTTTGTCCGGATCAGCGCCAGGCTTATCAATTTTGTTAACCGCTACGATGATTGGCAAACCTGCTGCTTTGGCATGGTTAATCGCTTCAACCGTTTGTGGCATAACACCGTCATCGGCTGCGACTACAATAATCGTCATATCCGTAACTTGTGCTCCACGCGCACGCATTGCTGTAAATGCTTCGTGACCCGGAGTATCCAGGAACGTGATTTTCTTGTGGTTGATCTCAACTTGATAGGCACCGATATGTTGTGTGATTCCGCCAGCTTCGCCGCCAGTTACATTCGTAGAACGAATGGCATCCAGCAATGTTGTTTTACCATGGTCAACGTGACCCATGATCGTTACAACCGGAGGACGGGATTGAAGATCTGCTGGATCATCATTCTCTTCAACGGTTTCGAAACGGTCGTCTTCAAGCACAATCTTCACTTCAACTTCAACACCGAATTCACCTGCAAGCAGGAGAATGGTATCGATATCAAGCTCTTGGTTAATGGTTGCCATAACACCCATACCAATCAGCTTTTTAATAACTTCAGAAGCATCCTTGTGAAGAAGTTTCGCCGTTTCACCAACAGTCATGTCGCCACGAACGATGATTTTCTTCGGTGTGTTATCGATTTTCTCACGTTGCACATACTGTTGCTGGTTTCTGTTACGGTTGTTTTTGCCACCACGGTTATTACGGAAGTTACCGCCACCACGGTTATCGTCGAAACGACGTCCGCCACCGCCACCACTATTGGAACGGTTGCCGCTGTTATTACCGGAATTGCCTTGACCGCCTCTACGCTGGCCACCTTGTCCCTGACCTTGGCCACCAGTACGGTTAGCATTGTTGCCAGAGTTACTGCCGGTGTTCGGTCCTGCCGATCTGCCTGGACCGCCGCTATTGTTCGGACGTTGACCGGACCCTTGCGGGCGGGAACCCGTGTTTCCTTGACCGCTCGAAGCTGGTCTTGGACGATTTCCTGTTTGTCCTCCCTGGCTTGAGCCCTGGGAAGAAGAATTTGTTCTGTTACGGCTGTCTTGGCCGCTTGGTCTTTGAGCGCCATTGTTATTGTTGGAATTTGGTCTATTGTTCATACCTACCTGCTTTTCCTGTTGTATTTTTGTTTGTACGGGACTACCGGCTGTTGTATTGCTATTCGGCGTGTTCACTCCGCCGCCCGGCTTGTTGCTGTCCACTGGTTTGTCACTGCGTACAGCCGAAGTCGCAACAGACTTGGCTTCGCCACCTTGTTTCGAAGCAGCAGTGGATTTTATATCTTTAAAAAATTGTTCCACTTTACCGACTGAACCATTCTCCATCACACTCATATGATTGTTAACGGGAATATCCAGCTTTTTAAGAATGGTTATAATTTCTTTACTGCTCATGTTAAGGGACTTCGCATATTCATAAACTCGCAATTTTTCCTTGTTTTCCTGTTTACTCAATATACTCCACCTCCGACATTATACCGACTTGCTTGGAGATCATTTTTGCAAACCCAAGGTCTGTTACTGCAAGAACCACCCGCGTGTCTTTACCGATGCTTGACCCAATACGGTCACGATCCAATCCGATAAGAAGCGGAACCTTGTAAGTAGCACATTTGTCGCGAAATTTCTTTTGTGTATTCGCCGAGGCGTCGCCTGCAACTATAACCATCTTGGCTTCACCCGAACGGATCGCCTTGTGCACAATCTCATCACCTGTGAGCAGTTTACCAGCGCGCATGGATAGACCGAGGTAAGACAACACTTTCGTATCACTCATCCTCTTCACGCTCCTGTGCAGCAATGAATTCATCCTCAACTGCAACGAAATCAGCAGCGAGCTGTTCATAGATTTCTGGTGAAACTTTACTCTTCAGCGCACGATCAAGCGCGCGATTTTTAAGCGCAAGCTTGAAACAAGACTCTTTGCCACACAGATATGCGCCTCGTCCGGACTTTTTACCGGTCAGATCAATCAGCACTTCGTCCTCAGGCGTTTTAACGATGCGAATCAGTTGTTTTTTGGGCATCATTTCTTGACATGCCACACATTTGCGTAGCGGCACTTTTTTAGGTTTCATACGTCAGCGCCCCCTCCGTGCTTTCCTTTAGTCGACGGAGACGGAATCCTGATGCATTTCCGAAGAAGAATCTTTTTCTCTGCCGAATTCCTGCTCCGCCTGGCTCTCGCTCTTAATGTCGATCTTCCAGCCCGTTAATTTGGCTGCCAATCTAGCATTTTGACCTTTGATGCCGATGGCAAGGGACAGTTGATAGTCAGGAACGATCACCCGAGCCATCTTTTCCTCCTCGAACACGTGAACTTCCAAAACTTTAGAAGGACTCAGTGCATTCGCCACATATTCGTCCACTTGTTCGGAATAACGAACGATGTCGATTTTCTCACCGCGCAGCTCACCCACAATGGTCTGCACGCGCATCCCTTTTGGACCTACACAAGATCCAACCGGATCAACTTCCTCATTGCGAGAATGAACTGCAATTTTGGAACGGAATCCTGCTTCGCGGGCAACCGAACGAATCTCAACTACACCGTCAAAAATCTCGGGTACTTCCAGTTCGAAAAGGCGTTTTAAGAGGCCCGGATGAGTACGGGACAAGATGATTTGTGGCCCTTTAGTCGTATTCTCTACTTTAGTGATGTAAGCCTTGATGCGGTCACCGTGAACAAACTTCTCGTTCGGCATTAACTCGGTGAGTGGCAGTGCCGCTTCGATTTTGCCCAGGTCGATGTAGATATTGCGCAAATCCTGACGCTGCACTACTCCCGTAACGATATCTTCTTCCTTATCCACGAAAGCATTGTAGATCAGGCCACGTTCGGCTTCACGAATCCGCTGAGTTACAACCTGTTTAGCCGTTTGTGCGGCGATACGTCCAAAGTCGCGCGGCGTAACCTCAATCTCCGCAATATCTTCCAGCTGGAAGTGTGGATTGATTTCCCGTGCAGCAGGCAATGAAATCTCAGTCCGTGAATCCAGAACTTCTTCCACGATCAGTTTGCGGGCATATACGCGAATAACCCCCGTATTACGGTTCATGTCAACACGTACGTTCTGCGCCGTGTTAAAATTACGCTTGTAACTGGAGATAAGTGCAGCCTCGATCGCTTCAAACAGCACATCCTTGCTGATCCCTTTTTCCCGTTCCAATTCATTCATTGCTTCAATAAAATCCATACTCATGAATGTTGATCCCCCTTTCAAACATGGCATCCCATACGTAAAACGGCGAAGGCTCGAAACTTGTGAGCACCTTGCCGTTATCGTGAGATGTGTCTTTTTCATTAATCAAGTGAACAAGGCACTTTAAAACAAAATGGCCAAGCGCGCACTGGCAACCTTTTCATAAGAAATGGTATGCTGCTTCTTGCCTGTTTCAATCACAAGCTCCCCGTTGTCAAAGGAAAGCAGCTTGCCTTCGAATTCCTTTAATTTATTCACCGGCTCGTAGGTTGTAACAAATACGTTTTTGCCTACGGCTTTGGCAACATCCCCCGCTTTTTTCAGTGGACGCTCCGCACCGGGAGAAGACACTTCAAGGAAATAGACAGATGGGATCGGATCGTTTTCATCCAGCTTGGCGCTCAGCTTTTCGCTGATCAAGACACAATCGTCGATGTCGATTCCACCCTCTTTGTCGACATACACCCGTAAAAACCAGTTGCTGCCTTCTTTGACGTATTCGATGTCAACCAGCTCGAAGCCTTGTTCGTTCAAGTAGGGTTGGATCATTTCTTCCACGGTAGATTTAATATTCGTTGTGCTCAAAACCGATAACCTCCAACTTAGGTCACACCAACTATAATCGTTGGCAGATAATTAAATACCCAAGATTCTTGTATACCAAAGACTAAAGAGTGGGTTTCCCCACTCTTCAGAAATTCGTACTATCTCGTTCACTTCAAAAATTATAACATAGTCTGGTAATAGTGACAAGTAACCCACCTTTGCATAGCTACTACACTAATGAAGGAAAAATCGAAGTGTATGGCTTCAGGACATAACGAATGGAGTTATCCTGCTAATTGCCTGTTAATTAGAACAAGGATAGCTGATTGCTTTCAGGCAAACCACGGAAACATCCCATGTTGGTCAGCAACTCCACAATCGTTTTGGTTGCTTTGGACTTCTGCTGAAAATCCTCAATCGACAGAAACTCACCATGCTCGCGGGCCGCAGCAATGTTACGAGCCGCATTATCCCCAATACCTGCAAGTGCAGAGAATGGAGGAATCAAAGACTTCTCGTCCACGATGAATTTCGTTGCTTCCGAGCGGTACAGATCAATCGGTTTAAGCGAGAAACCACGCGCGGTCATTTCCAGTGCCATTTCGAGAACAGGAAGCATGTTTTTCTCTTTTGGAGGCGCCTGGAAACCGAGCTGTTCAATCTCTACGATTTTGCGATAGATGGCATCATAACCCTGACACACCAACTCAATGTCCAACTCGTCTGCACGCACGGTAAAGTATGTTGCATAATATTCGATCGGATGATACAGCTTGAAAAACGCTGTACGTACAGCTGAAATAACGTAAGCAGCCGCGTGGGCTTTCGGGAACATGTACTGGATTTTGAGACAGGAGTCAATATACCATTGCGGTACCTTGCAGTTTTTCATCTCGTCAATCCATTCCTGCGGCAGTCCACGTCCTTTACGAACACTCTCTGTAATCTTAAAGGCCAGACTCGCATCCATTCCCGCCTTATAGATCAGGAACAACATGATATCATCCCGACAACCAATTACCGTTTTGATGTTACATGTGCCGTTCTTGATCAAATCCTGCGCATTACCAAGCCATACGCCCGTACCATGAGAAAGTCCCGAGATCTGCAACAAATCGGCAAAAGACGACGGCTGCGATTCGACAAGCATCTGACGTACGAATTTCGTCCCCATCTCCGGCACACCGAATGTGGCAACAGGGGATCGAATCTGCTCCGGGGTTACGCCAAGGGCATCCGTTGAGTTGAACATGCTCATTACTTTGGGATCATTCATCGGAATCGTTGTTGGATCAACGCCCGTAAGATCCTGTAGCATACGCATCATCGTCGGATCATCGTGTCCCAGAATATCAAGCTTCAGCAAGTTTTCTTCAAACGCGTGATAGTCAAAGTGGGTTGTTTTCCACTCTGCTGTAACATCATCTGCTGGATACTGAACAGGTGTAACATCTTCCACTTCAATATAATCCGGTACAACAACGATACCGCCGGGATGCTGTCCCGTGCTTCGTTTTACACCAGTACAGCCAGATGCCAGACGATTCAGCTCGGCGCCGCGCCACTTCTTATGATGTTCTTCTTCATATTTCTTCGCAAAACCAAACGCCGTTTTCTCGGCCACCGTTCCGATCGTTCCCGCACGGAATACACTCTTCTCACTAAACAGTACTTTCGTGTAATTATGGGCATGGGGCTGGTAATCCCCCGAGAAGTTCAAGTCGATATCGGGAACTTTATCCCCTTTAAACCCAAGGAAGGTTTCAAACGGAATATCCTGTCCTTCCCCTTTGAGTTTTCCCCCGCAATCAGGACACGGTTTCTCTGGCAAGTCAAATCCACTCGGTACGCTACCGTCCAGGAACCATTCGCTATGCTTACATTCAGGGTTCACACAGATATAATGTGCAGGAAGCGGATTAACCTCTGAGATGCCCAGAAACGTTGCTACGACGGATGACCCCACCGATCCCCGCGAACCTACAAGATAACCATCCTGATTCGATTTTTTCACCAGACGTTCCGAGATCAGATAGTTGGCAGAAAATCCATATTTGATGATTGGCTGCAATTCTTTTTCCAAACGAGCAATAATAACTTCCGGCAGGTCTTCACCATAGATTGACTTCGCCGTGTTGTAACAGGTATTACGGATTTCCTCATCTGCCCCCTCCAGAATCGGAGTAAAAAGCTTGTCTGGAAATAGCTTGATTTCCTCAAAACGATCGGATAACTCAATGGTATTGGTAACCACGACTTCATATGCCTTATCCTGTCCAAGGAACTGGAATTCCTCCAGCATTTCGGCTGTTGTTCTAAAGTGAGCATCCGGTTTGCGCTGATCTTTAAGTGGGCTGAATCCGGTAATTCCATGAATCGTAATATCCCGGTAAATTTTATCTCTCGGCTCCAAATAATGAACGTTTCCTGTAGCAATGACCGGTTTATTTAATTTTGCGCCGATATCTACAACTTTACGAACCGCAAGTTTCAACTCTTCGGGTGTGGCAACGAGTCCTTTGTCCACCAGATGCATATACATGGTCAGTGGCTGAATCTCCAGAATGTCGTAAAACTCGGCAATTTCCTCGGCTTCTTCCACTGATTTGTTCAGGACAGCCTCGAAGAACTCACCTTTTTCACAACCGGATATGACGACCAATCCTTCGCGTAAGCTTACAAGCTTGGACTTAGGTATACATGCAACACGTTTGAAGTACTCGGTATGTGAGAGGGAAACCAGTTTATAGAGATTTTTCTTGCCTACATCATTCAACGCGTAAATTCCGCAGTGGAAAGGACGTGTATTCGACAAATCTACCCCAACGAAATCATTCAAACGATCCAGCATCGTCAGACCTTTTAGTTGGGCTGCATCATTGATGAGTCCATTCAGAATCCCTGCCAAAGCAATCGTATCATCGATCGCCCGGTGATGGCTTTCCAGCGCAACTTTATATTTATCAGCGAGTGTATTCAGGCGGTGATTTTTCATTTTTGGATATAAAAGACGAGCGAGTTCTAAGGTATCAAGCACCGGGTTTGGCAACTCAGACATGTTCAGATTTTTGAGGGATGCCTGAATAAAGCCCATATCAAACCGTGCATTGTGCGCGACCAGTACACCATCACCAGCAAAGGCAACGAAATCACGAATAACCGGTTCAAGCTCTGGTGCATCCTTTACCATTTCATCTGTAATGTTGGTTAATTGCTGAATGTTGTATGGGATTCGTTCATGCGGATTGACAAAGGTAGCAAAACGATCCACCTCTTTCCCCTCTTGGACTTTGACAGCGGCAATCTCAATAATTTTGTTCTGTGTTACCGACAGTCCCGTGGTCTCGATATCAAATACGATATACGTGGCCGTTTTCAGATCCATTGATTGTGGATTCAGGACAACCGCTACAGAGTCATTCACCACGTTGGCTTCCAGGCCATAGATCATTTTAATTCCGTTTTTCTTCGCTGCCTTGGCTGCTTCCGGATAGACCTGAACACCACCATGGTCAGTGACGGCAATCGCCTTGTGTCCCCAATCAGCAGCTGTTTTTACATATTTATCAATGGACGTTACGGCATCCATTGTACTCATCGTGGAGTGTAAGTGGAATTCTACACGTTTCTCCTCCGCTGTATCCTTACGAGATGGCGGTGCTTTGATTTCAGTCAAATCGGAAGGAATCATAGCAAGCTCAGGAATTTGCATAAACCGGTCGTACTCTACACGTCCGCGAACTTTTACCCATTTTCCATTCGCCAGCAAGCTGAGAATTTTGACATCTTCTTTGGTTTTGGCAAACATCTTCATTTGCATTGAATCCGTAAAGTCTGTCAGATAGAAGGTGAATAGCGTATTTCCATTCCGCAGTTCCTTGCGGTCCAGACCAAAGATCGTTCCCTGGAGAGTAATTTTCTTCTCCTCATCCTGAACTTCCTGCATCGGAACAGCCGGCTCTTTGATCTCATACCCCATCTGCAACCGCACATCACCTTGATCTTCTTCTTCCGGCAGTTCGGTATCGATGACTTCACTCATCATTTTTTCGATAACCTGTCGTTCTTCTACTTTTTTCTGAGCCTGGAATTGCTCCATTGCCTCTTTGTTGCTTCCCGCTTCGCCCACCTGCATTTTAATACGTAGTGGCAAGTGAAAATACTTTTCGTAGAATCGGGTAATGGCTTGGTCAATCTGCTTTTTGCGAGCGAGCTCCATAGATGTGGAATCACTCATCGTCAGTTGCAACAGATCGGCTTCACATTCCACTGTCGCACGATTCATCCAGCCATTTACAGACGGAATTTCACGAGTAACCCATTCCAGAAACAGGTTCCAATACTCATTTACGATATCGTTAGGCAGCACCTTGTCTGTATATTTAAAAGCAAATGTAATTTTGGCAATATGATTCAACTTCTCCTGAATATGCAGACTGAACGTTCGATAGATCGGCGCAGGCACCAGTGTGTCCTTACCAATCTGGATATGCCATTCGCGATTCGTACGATTGGTCTCGACCTGTTCAATCCACCCATCCAGGAAATAAGGGTCAGTCAAACCTGCCGGAAGTTCTGCCTGTTTCATCAACAACTCAAACCGTCTTCTCTTCTCCTCAAATCCACTCATCGTGTTCCTCCTGTGCCCCCTTAAAACATGAAAAGCTTCTGTATTCAAAAATGTCCCCGATCCGAACCCGCACCGATCCATTTTATCCGACAGAAGCTCTTCATTCATTGCTAAACCGGTGAATAAGCTCTCTTCATCAAACCGTTAACTAGTATGCTCTTGCAAACACAACCGTGTGTTGCGCTTTTTCACCACAAACCAGACATGTATGTTTTTCTTCCGCTGGCTGGAACGGAATGTTCCGGCTGGTTGCACCCGTGACTTCTCTTACTTTATCTTCACATGCTTCTGATCCACACCAGCCAGCCAGTGTAAATCCGCGTTTGTTTTCCATCAGTTCTTTCATCTCATCCAGTGTGTCTACGGAGTAGAAGTTGTCTGACATAAATGTACGAGCACGATCAAGCATGTCTGCCTGAACTTGTGTCAGCATTGTTTGAATCTCTTCAACGAGGTTTGCTTGTTCAACCACTTTCTTCTCTCCAGTAATACGGGAGACAAGCACACATACGCCGTTCTCCATATCGCGAGGGCCAATCTCCAAACGGATCGGTACACCACGCATCTCATACTCGTTGAACTTCCAGCCTGGACGAACATCACTGCGATCATCCATTTTCACACGAATACCTGCTTTTTTCAGTTCAGCAAACAATTCATCCGCACGACCTACAACGGCATCACGTGTTTTTGGCGGTCCAATCGGAATCATCACCACTTGCGTTGGTGCAACTTTTGGCGGCAGTACAAGACCACGGTCATCTCCGTGGACCATAATCAAAGCTCCGATCAAACGTGTACTTGTTCCCCACGAAGTGGTATGCGCAAGTTCCAGAACGTTATTACGGCTCAAATATTGAATTTCAAAGGCTTTTGCAAAGTTAGTCCCCATGTAGTGAGAAGTACCTGCCTGTACGGCACGTCCATCCTTCATCATGGCTTCAATCGAGAACGTATCCACTGCCCCGGCGAACTTCTCGGATTTAGTCTTCTGTCCTGTAATAACGGGAATGGCAAGGTATTCTTCGACTACTTCACGATAGATTTCAAGCATTTTCATCGTTTCCTCGCGAGCTTCTTCTTCTGTTTCGTGAGCTGTATGGCCCTCTTGCCACAAGAACTCACTCGTGCGAAGGAAAGGCAACGTTCTTTTTTCCCAGCGAACAACGTTAGCCCATTGGTTAATCAATACTGGCAGATCACGATAGGACTGAATCCATTTGGAGTACATATGTCCAATGATCGTCTCGGAAGTTGGGCGGATCGCCAAACGTTCTTCGAGCTTTTCTCCGCCTGCTTCAGTTACCCAAGGCAACTCAGGGTTAAACCCTTCTACGTGCTCTTTTTCCTTTTGGAAAAAGCTTTCGGGAATGAACATTGGGAAGTACGCGTTGCGATGGCCTGTTTCGCGGAAACGGCGATCCATCTCATCCTTAATGTGCTCCCAAATTTCGAAGCCGTCCGGTTTAAATACAATGCAACCACGAACTGGTGAGTAGTCCATCAGATCTGCTTTTTTAATAACATCAATGTACCAGCGAGAGAAATCCTCACCCTGCGGTGTAATTTCTGTCACGAACTGTTTATCGTTTTCCTTTGACATAAGACTCCAGCGTCCTCCCATAACGACTAGTACTGAATACTCAGCACATAGTCAAACCGTAATTATCCGTTAATTAAACGTAGTATATCATTATATGTTACAGCCAGCATTAGTACAAAGAGCATCGCGAACCCGACAAAATGCACCATACCTTCCCGATTAGGGTCAACCGGACGTCCACGCAACGCTTCGATTCCGAGAAAAACGAGACGGCTGCCATCAAGCGCAGGAATCGGGAGCAAATTGAAGATTCCCAAATAAAGGCTTAGAATCGCTGCCCATCTTGTTAATTGCTCGATACCCTGCTTGGCAATCTGGCCAGTTACCTCAAACGTACGCACAGGTCCACCAATGTCATCCATGCTAAACTGATTAATTAAATGTCTGAATCCTTCAAAAATAACCCTGGTCGTATCCACCATAGCTACTCCCGAGAACTTGAACATTTCCACGAATCCAACAGAACGAGTAGGCAAGACAGGCGCAATACCTACCTTTCCGCCTTCCTGACCTTCTACCGCACGAGGTGTAATCGTGACATTAAATGTCTCGTTCCCCCGGCGCAGAGTCCATTCCATCGGCTTGTCTTTGGATTCAGCAATCATGGATACCATCTTCTTAGAATCCGTACCGATAACTGTACCGTTAATGGTTTCAATGATATCGCCCTTTTGCAGATTCGCTTGATCTGCCGCTCCCCCTTTAAACACTTCACCGATCTGCAGATTCTTTGGATTCTCTACCGGAACGCCTGCCATCTGTGCATAAACAGCGAACAGAACAAAAGCAAGAATAAAGTTCATGAGTGGACCTGCAAAAATCGCCATAGCGCGTTGAGCAACCGTTTTACTACCGAACTGTCGATCTTTAGGCGCTATTTGTGTCTGCTTGCCTCGGCTAACCAACATCGCTTGTGGATGTATTTGGTAATGCTGCACTTCGCCATCCACATCCAGTTGTAACTTAAGCGTGTTCTCCATATCAATGGAGATCACTTCTCCGCGAATCACATTTTTACGGTTATCCAATTGGTCGAGATAGATCATTTTGACCTGATCGTCCACAGTCCGTACCGCTATGGTCTGTCCTTCTTGAATCTCAATCAGTTCCGGGTCTTCTCCTGCCATCCGTGCATATCCGCCAAAAGGCAGCAAGCGCAGCGTGAACTGCGTCTCATTTCTTTTATATGAGAATAATTTGGGACCAAAACCGATCGCAAATTCCCGTACAAGAATGCCGGCGCGCTTGGCAAAATAATAATGCCCCCATTCATGCACCGTTACGATGACAAAGAACATGAGCACCGTTAGAAATACCACTTGTATGGTTTCCAATCCCTATCCATCCTCCTTCACGGCACGTACCGCAGTCTGTCCCTCTAGACTATCATTATTCTCTAATGCTGCACAAGAGAATCGCTTCGTTCCGTTTGTCTCAAAAAAAGAGTTTACAGCACGGACGCAAGCTTGCGGCTATCCTGATCACAGGTAGCAATTTGCTCCAGATTAGGTTTGTCCACATTTTGGTGCGCTTCTAGCACTGAAGCAATGATATCTTCTATTTTAAGGAATGAAATCTCTTTCCGCAAGAAACGTGCTACAGCAACCTCATTGGCTGCGTTAAAAGCCGTCGTTGCAGTCCCTCCCATTTTACCACATTCATATGCCATTCTTAAACACGGGAAACGATCCATATCCATCTCCCTAAAATGAAGTTGTCCAACTTGGGCAAGAGACAACCGTTTTGCCGGAGAAGGCATGCGGTCAGGATAGGTCAAAGCATATTGAATGGGGACACGCATATCCGGAGTACCCAGCTGGGCAATGATACTAGTGTCTTCGAATTCCACATAAGAATGGATGATGCTCTCTGGATGAAGTAGTACATCGATCTGCTCATAATCAAGACCAAACAACCAATGTGCCTCAATGACTTCAAGGCCTTTGTTAACCATCGTTGCAGAATCAATCGTGATTTTCGATCCCATGGACCAGTTTGGATGCTTGAGTGCATCCTCTACAGTCACATGTTCTAGTTGCTCACGTGTAAGATGTCGAAACGAACCACCTGATGCAGTCAATGTAATCCCAGCCACACTGGATCGATTCTCTCCATTTAAACACTGGAAAATTGCCGAGTGTTCACTGTCAACAGGTAAAATAGAAACTCCTTTGGCTGCTGCTCTATCCATAACGATATGTCCCGCTGTAACCAGAGTCTCCTTGTTGGCAAGTCCAATCTGTTTCCCGGACTCGATCGCTGCAAGCGTAGACTCCAGCCCAACACTTCCTACAACAGCCGTAACAACCGTGTCCGCATCTGTTCCTGCAGCAACCTCGATGAGACCCTCTGAACCGTAATACACTTTCGTGCCTGCTGACACATGTGGAGCAATCTTATCAGCCAACTCTTTTGATCCTACCGAAACCTTTTTAGGCTGATAACGTCTAGCCTGTTCGATCAGCAAATCTATATTGCCCCCGGCAGCTAGTGCTTCCACTTGAAAGTGTTCTGGATGCATATCAACAACATCCAATGTCTGTGTCCCAATCGACCCTGTCGAACCAAGAATCGCTATTTTTTTCATTACTGCACCTCACCTCTAACGAATCCAATGCTTGTGGGCGAGCCACCTTAACCATCTTTAAGCTGTCTTCTTCTAATAAGGCAGTAGCATCAGTATATGTACAAATGGAAACACCACAATCCAACTGTCGCACCGATCCAGAATACCACCATGCCCAGGAAGAAGATTGCCTGAATCCTTAATGTTGTAAACGCGTTTGTAGGCTGACTGGATCAAGTCACCCATCTGACCAACTACTGCACAAGCAATCCCGATTAAAATGGCTCTCTGCCAGGAGAGTAAGCCGTCTGATACCAAGGCAAACACCACCGCGGTGGCAATCGCAATAACAATGCCGCCGAGTGCACCTTCCACGGTTTTGTTTGGACTGATCGAAGGCCAAAGTTTGTTTTTCCCAATCCACTTACCTACAAAATATGCTCCGGCATCACTTGCCCAGATTGAACCTAGCAGAAGGAATGTCCAGAATAAACCATGATGCAAATGTCTAGACTCTGCGATGTAATAAAATCCTGTTCCAATATACAACACACCGATGAAAAGCATAGCGATTGTATTGACTGGTAATCTGTTCTTCGTGACAACCGAAGCGGTCATCAAAATGAGCATGATGATCCACGAAATTTGAAACAAGGATAACGGTCTTACATCCCATACCATCTCCCAAGGAAATACCATAGAAACAATTCCAGCATATCCGATTAGGGCTACACCTGAAAATGGCTTCACTCCGGTCATTTTCACAAATTCATAATAACCGATGAGTGCCATAAGCAAGACCAAACCGTGATACCAAGGCCCGCCAAGCATACAAAAACCCAAAAACAACACACCTGCAATAATTCCAGTCGTTAATCGCTGTTTCAACGGCTTCATCCTCCATCTATTTCAAACCGCCGTAACGCCTTGTTCTGCGCTGATATTCGGCTACTGCTTCAAGCAGATGCTGTTTGCCAAATTCGGGCCAGTATATATCCGTAAACCATAATTCGCTATATGCAAGTTGCCATAACATAAAATTGCTCAGTCGCAGTTCGCCACTCGTTCGAATCAACAGATCCGGATCCGGCATATCTGCGGTCAGCATATGTTTGTCAATAAGTTCAGGTGTGATATCTTCTGCATCCAGTTCCCCTGACTTTACCTGCAGAGCAATGTCTCTCACACATTCCGTCATCTCCCGGCGGCTTCCATAGTTCATCGCAAAGTTCAACACCAGACCAGTGTTATGTTCCGTAAGACGAATGGCTTCCCGCAAAGCATTAACCGTATGTGAAGGCAGATGTTCCTCATGTCCCATCATACGGATACGTACATTTTTTTCGATCAGTTCTTCTAACTCAATAGCCAAAAACTCTTGCGGAAGTCTCATCAGAAAATCCACTTCTTCTTTTGGACGCGTCCAGTTTTCTGTCGAAAAAGCGTACATCGTCAGATATTTGATGCCCAGTTCATCCGCCGCGATGGTTGCACGTTTGACTGCCTTCATGCCGTTCTGGTGTCCAGCTATACGCGGGAGACCCAGACGTTTGGCCCATCGTCCATTGCCGTCCATGATGATGGCGACGTGCTGCGGGATATTATCCTCGGATATAGTCAGCGTTTCCTGCTTGTCAGCCCCATTCCACCACGACCGAACCCGTTTGATCATTCCTGTTCCTCCAAAATCCCTGAAGTTTCTTCATCTGAAGCTTGGAAAAAGAGACAAAACCCCACCGTATTGGAGGGGCTGCGCTTGTCTTACACTTCCATGATTTCTTTTTCTTTGGCAGCAAGTACCTTATCGACTTCAGCGATAAATTTATCAGTCGACTTTTGGATGTCGTCCTGATGTCTCCGGGATTCATCTTCGGAAATCTCGGACTTTTCCATTTTCTTAATATCATCATTCGCATCACGGCGAATGTTACGAATCGCAACTTTACCTTCTTCGCCAAACTTTTTGGTTAGTTTGACAAGCTCAGCTCTACGCTCTTCCGTCAGCGGCGGAATAGCCAGACGAATCATGTTGCCATCGTTAGCCGGGGTGAGACCAAGGTCTGATTTCATAATCGCACGTTCGATATCACTCATCGCTGATTTGTCCCAAGGCTGAATCATCAGTGTCCGGGAATCCGGTGTACTGATATTTGCCAATTGGTTCAAAGGTGTCATTGCACCATAATACTCAACTTGCACACGATCCAGAAGAGCAGGTGTTGCACGGCCTGCACGCAACGTAGCCAAGTCACGGCGCAATGCCTGAATCGCTTTTTCCATGCGCTCTTCAGCATGTTGTTTAACTGCTTGTGGCATTAATCTACACTCCCTTTAACGATTGTTCCGATACGGTCGCCCAGAACAACACGTTTGATGTTACCTTGTTCAGTAATGTTGAATACAATCAACGGAATATTGTTATCCATGCAAAGCGAGGACGCCGTTGAATCCATTACACCAAGGTTTTTGTTAAGGACATCCAGGTATGTCAACTGCTCAAACTTTTCAGCTGTACTGTCTTTGAATGGATCTGCCGAATAGACACCATCCACTTTATTTTTGGCCATCAAGATCACTTCTGCTTCAATCTCCGCTGCGCGCAGTGCTGCTGTTGTATCCGTGGAGAAGAACGGATTACCTGTACCTGCTGCAAAAATAACGACACGGCCTTTCTCCAGATGACGAATGGCTTTACGACGAATGTACGGCTCAGCAATCTGCTGCATAGCAATTGATGTCTGCACACGAGTTGGCACTTCAATCTGTTCAAGTGCGTCTTGCAGCGCCAGAGAGTTCATCACCGTCGCGAGCATACCCATATAGTCCGCAGTTGCACGATCAATCCCGTTCTCACTGCCAGCAATACCGCGCCAGATGTTTCCTCCGCCGCATACAATCGCAACCTGTACGCCAAGCGCAACCACATCTTTTACCTGCTGGGCAATGGATGAGATCGTTACTGCATCAATGCCATAGCCGTTTTGACCGGAAAGAGACTCCCCGCTCACCTTTAAGACAACACGTTTAAATACTGGCTGTTCCAATTGTTCACCCTCCACTTTGAATTGAACACCTTCCAGTGTTCAACCAACAAAACTTCTCGCGCATGGACTCCTGCTTAAAAAGAAAGGAACACAGAAGTGTTCCGCTCTTTTAGGAATAACAAATTACCGTTCAGCATTGTTTTCCTGAGATATAAGGGAGTTTACGCTTCGAAGTTTCATCATTCTTATATCTTCGAAAATCAATCCTGCTTTGTCGGTTTGATAACGTCTTATTTGTTAACTTGGGACATAACTTCTTCTACGAAGTTATCCACTTTTTTCTCCAAACCTTCACCCAGTTCGTAACGAACGAAACGACGGATAGAGATGTTTTCACCAATTTGGCTGATTTTTTCATTCAGCAATTGGGAAATTGTTTTGTCTGGATCTTTAACAAAAGTTTGTTCCATCAGGCAATATTCTTCGTAATATTTACCGATACGACCTTCAACCATTTTTTCAATGATTTTTTCTGGTTTACCTTCGTTAAGCGCTTGAGCTTTCAAGATCTCTTTTTCTTTTTCCAACTCATCCGTAGGAACTTCTTCGCGTGTAACATATTTAGGATTAGCTGCAGCGATTTGCATAGCTACGTCTCTAACGAAATCCTTAAATTGATCTGTTTTACCAACGAAGTCAGTTTCGCAGTTAACTTCAACCAAGACACCGATACGTCCGCCAGCGTGGATGTAAGATTCTACAGCGCCTTCAGTAGCTGCACGACCCGCTTTGCTCGCTGCTGCAGAAAGACCTTTTTCACGCAACAATTCAGCCGCTTTCGTTACATCACCGTTTGCTTCTTCCAGTGCTTTTTTACAATCGAGCATTCCAGCGCCCGTTCTTTCGCGAAGTTCTTTTACTGCACTCGCATTAACTGCCATTATAAATTCCCTCCAGATTAAGTATTGTACGTACACGTACACTCTAAAAAAAGGGCAGTGAGAGGTTATCCACCTACCAACCACCCTTTTCATTTAATTCATGAATGTTATGTTCGAAAACTATTAAGCGGAAGTTTCTTCGCCTTGGTTAGCTTCGATAACGGCATCAGCCATTTTACCTGTCAGCAATTTAACAGCGCGGATCGCGTCGTCATTACCTGGGATAACATAATCGATCTCGTCTGGATCGCAGTTAGTATCAACGATACCAACGATTGGGATACCCAATTTGCGAGCTTCAGCAACAGCGATACGCTCTTTGCGTGGATCGATGATGAACAGGGCGCTAGGCAGGCCTTTCATATTTTTAATACCGCC
The DNA here is from genome assembly GCF_031844205.1 of Paenibacillus sp. RRE4. NCBI lineage: Bacteria > Bacillati > Bacillota > Bacilli > Caryophanales > Paenibacillaceae > Paenibacillus > Paenibacillus sp. RRE4. Next base: position 1,436,985 of record NZ_JAUZUT010000001.1, on the reverse strand, counting down.
CAAGAATTTCTCGAGACGATCTTTTTCTTTGCGAAGCAAGATAACTTCTTTTTTAGGCAGAACAGCGAAAGTACCGTCTTCTTCCCAAGCTTCCAACTGTTTCAAACGATCAATACGTTTTTGAATAGTAGAGAAGTTAGTCAGGGTACCGCCGAGCCAACGTTGGTTAATGTAGAATTGACCAGCGCGTTCAGCTTCTTCTTTAACGGAATCTTGAGCTTGTTTCTTAGTACCTACGAAAAGAATAGTACCATTCTCGCCTGCGATTCCTTTAACGAAGTTGTAAGCCTCTTCGACTTTTTTCACCGTTTTTTGCAAATCGATGATGTAAATTCCGTTTCTTTCAGTGAAGATATAACGATCCATTTTTGGGTTCCAACGACGAGTCTGGTGACCGAAGTGTACCCCAGCTTCGAGAAGCTGCTTCATGGAGATTACTGCCATCTTCACACACCTCCTAATATGGTTTTTTATTGTGTCCTCCGCCAGCATCATTTTTCGCTAAGACTCTCCATCAGGAAAGCACCCTCAACAAAATTAGCATAGCGTGTGTTTTAACACCGTTATTTAATATATCATAAGTGTCAGTATGTTGCAACAATATCTGAATCTAAATTTTATAACTTCATTATATCAGAAATAATCCACCTATCATCAAAAAGAACCGTCCAGTCCGAGCATGTGCGCTCAGCTTGACGGTTCTTTGGTAATTTTGGCGATAATCGACTTAAAACTCTCACCCTTTTCAAGAGAGTACGTGCCCACTTGAATTTTTTTATTAATACCTTGAGACTTCCCTGCCTTGATAAAGGCTTGTGCATCGTCCACAATACCGGCTTCTTTCAGATTTTCGGCAACCATAACCAAACTATTTCCAGAACGAACCTTAAATGTTAAAGCAGGTCCATTAGGTTTAGTTGGCGTCACAGGTGTATTCGTCTTGGGCTGATCTGTCTGTGGCTGCTTTGGTTCCGTCGGTTGTGCAGCAGAGGTAGTTTGCTCTGGTTTTTCAGCCGACTTCCCTTGCATCTGGCTGCTTTCCTGCTTTTTCTTTGACACCCATTCAGCTTCTGTATATAACTCGTCTTGGGTACCAACCAGTTTCATATCCAGACTCTTTGCTGCTGTTTCCAATTGTTCTTTCGTCCAATTGTCACGTTGTACCGGTTCCAAATTACTGTCAGATAGGGCCTTTTGCCCCACCATAGCTAGCTGAAGCAAGATTGCTCCAGTAATCATGCCACTTCCTATACCAATCCACAAAGATCGCTTGTCCATGGTCAGCTCTCCTCCCGCTCTGCAAGCTGCAGTATTAATTGCACCTCACCAAGCTGTATGCCTGTTTGTCTAGAAATAGCATCCATAGACTTTCCTTCATCATGCAACCTAAAAAGCTCTGTGTAACGATCTTTAATCGATTCACGCTTCTGATCTTCTTCTTGCGCCGGGTTATCTTGTAGCTCTGATGCTAATACAACTTCTTGATTCGTTTCAGCCCTGACACTGTCCATGAGGCTTTGTGCTTGTAAACCCTCTGATCGCTGGACCGTTATGTTCTCTGCATTGGTGAGTTCATTCGTCTTACCCTTTTGTTGCTCCAGCTGGTCAAGCCGTTGTTGTAATTCCTTGAGTTGTGACTGCATCCGATGATCTGCTGCGGTGGCTTCCCCTTTAAGTTCAGCCACACGTTGAATAAGAGCATCGTTATCTTGTTCAATCTCTGTCATATAATGTTCAAGCGTTGACTCCATCTCCTGCACCAACTGATGCGATGGTTGCTGTACTTTGTCCTTACGAGGCATAATGAATGCATAAGCAATTGCGCAAGCTCCTAATATGACAATAATGATCCATGGTGACAAATTGCTTCTCTCCTTTTATTACGACCACCCTCGGGCGCAAGCTTACAGCATGTTTGTAGTCTTTTACATAGACAGATCAATATGTTTACCTTTGTAGGGATGTTCAGCAGGTTTCAAGTGCTCCTGCTCGTCCATCGTCTCCCGTCCATCAGTCCCACTATGCTGGTCTCGCTCATCCGCATGACCATCTCGTACCGAAGTATGCGATGTCTCAGCCATGGCTTCACTGCGTTGCCGTGCCTCATTGGCTTCTTTATTTGTCTGTTCGGCGAGCAGATTCTGGTCAGTAACCGGTCTCTGCTGGGCTTCACTTTGATATCGTCCCGCTTCACTAGTTCGCGGCACCGCAATCTGCAACTCCACTGCTTTGAAACTCATACGCTCACCTCACGGTTTCGAATGGATTTCCTCAAAAGGCTGTTGCCGGTTTTAAACGTACGGCACCATGGTAATATCTCCGTCCTGATAATAAAATGACATTCGGCTAACGGGATCTTTAATAAATTTCGTATATCTGCCGATAACTATTTTAGAGCCCCCATAGATCATCTTCAAAATATCAACACGAGCTCTGCTTGTATCTTCAAGTACCTTTTCAATTTCCAAGATACGCATTTTCATTTCTTCACTCTTATGAAGAGCCGATTTTTGAGTTGAGTTTAATTTGATTCTCATCGCCATCTTGTCTGGCGTTAGTTGTCCTGCTGCAGCCAGCTGATCAAGAAGAGTCAATGCTTTCTTGGTTTTATCCAAGGAGTCCATCTGTTCTCTCATTTCTTTACGCAATTCATTCATTTCGTTTCGGAGTCTTGGTAGCACGCCAACCTCAATCGAGGTGACTGTAGACATCGTGTTACCTACAACACGCGCAGATACATGCTCTCCGGCCTGTGTTGAGCCGCCAACGATAAGCCCTTTTGTTCCTGCACAGATTACAGCATGACCCGCACGGACATTGGAGTGCATAATACTTTGGGATACAAGTACATCTTCACCTGCATCAACATTGCCTTCTTGAATGAACGTGCATTTCACATGATGTCCGGCATGAATTAAACCTTTGTTGTAACCGATGATCCCACCGGTAATTTCGATAGAGCCACCTGCCTCCAGTTCTGCTCCTTCGACACCACCGACGACACGAATGTCACCTGCCGCTTTTACTTTAAAGCCAGTAAGTATATTGCCTCGGATCACGACATTACCTACAAAATCAATATTTCCATGTTTATAATCGACATCACCATTGACTTCGTACACTGGAAATACGTTAAGTTTGTTTCCATCTGTCCTACTCACCAAGCCGTCAATTGCAGCATACATCGCAGAACCGTCAGGACTGACAACAACGTTTTTTCCGATTTTGAATCGGGCTTCCTTTCCGGAACGAAAAGGGATTCCTTCACCAGTCACTGCTTTACCTGGTACGCCATCTACAGGATCGATACGCTTTGCAATGATCTGACCACTGCGCACATTGTCTAACCGTATTAGCTCTTTGTAATCCACTTTTCCGTCTTCTGCTTCCAGTGGCCGCTGCTCGCTGTCATCTTCTTTACCAATCAAGACTTGAATATATCCATCAATCCCTTGTACAGGAGAAACGCCTTCGGCTATCTTGCATTTATCTTTCAGGTAGGCAGACGGGTTATTCACAAATACTAGTAATGCTTCTCGCAATAGACCATGTTTAATGCCCTTGCTCTCCACAAATTGTTCAAGCTCTTCCGTGGTACAGGAAAAGCCTTCTTCTTCGTTGTAATATTCAAGATAAGCGATACATTTATCATCGGATAAAACAACATTTAGTGATTTATCCATAGCAGTCCGTTGTGTCAACGCAGATCTTCCTCCTTATTAGCCTGTCCACTCCCTATACATATCTTAACTTCTGCTCTCTAGTCTTTACGCATCAGTAGATCTTTTTGTTTATCCAGTGTGCCGCGAAGCCGCAATATGGCTTTGGAATGTAACTGGGAGATACGAGACGGCGAAAGAGACATAACCTCTGCAATTTCACTTAAAGACAGGTCTTCGTAATATAAAAGGGAGACCACCGTTCGTTCTTTCACTGTCAGCTTCTCAAGCCCTTGAACCAGCGCTTCTTTTAAATAAAACTCATTGACTTTATAATCCGGATTTTTGGCTTTTTCATCTACCATTAAAGACAGACGTGTCTCTGATTCTTCTTCACGGATGGGATCTTCCAGCGAGCAGAGCGACATAACTGCCACCTCCTGAAGCATATGTTGGAAATCCTTTGTTGACACGTCCAGATACTGACTCATTTCTTCATCACTGACAGAACGCAAGTAGGTCTGCTCCAATTGCTGGTAGGCATCTTCAATCCGCTTTGCTTTCTCACGTACAGATCTGGGAACCCAGTCTCCTTGACGCAATCCGTCGAGTATGGCTCCGCGAACCCTCCATGAAGCGTACGTCTCGAATTGCAAGCCTCGTTCATAATCGAATTTTTCCAGTGCATCAATTAGACCCATAACGCCGTTACTCTCCAAGTCATCTTTCGGAACATTTTTGGGTAAACCAACGGCCAGACGGCCTGACACATAGTTAACAATATGAAGATATTTTTCGATCAACAATTTCTTTGCTTCAAGATCTCCGTATTCTTTCCACTTTTCCCATAGATCTGAATGGTTCAAATGTGAAGCTTTACGCTCGTTCAATTGCTTTCACCCTCCTTATTTGTCTGTCAGGTGACGAACGGCCTGCGCCAACTCCTCCGGCTCCTTGGTCCGGACAAGTTTAGGCGGATCCAAGGGAGCAAATCCCGTTGGAGCTTTCGTCTCAGATGGTGGATGATTAGCCCCGGCGGAGTCGCTCTGTCCGTTCTTGAGCAAGTCATTCAGCTCTTGTCCATCGTCTTCGAGTTTGATGTCCACCTGTGAACCTCTTAGATCTTGAGTACCCTCTGAAGCATAAACAGATCCATTTTCTACATGAGGGCTAAACAATATCCCCAATCCCCAACGCAGACCATATGCAAGAACATACCAGGCTGCGAATCCAATTAATCCGCGTATTAAACTGGTCATCAACACATTGCTGCTGAATGCTACAAAAAAAGTCAGAACGAATCCGACTATGCCTGCTCCAAGATTAATGCGGTAGTTTCCTATCATGTATTATAATTCCTTTACACCCATTTGTACGCTGCGAATAGTTAAAAGTCCTGTCTCACAATTCATTTCGATAGTTCGACCGTAATTTCCTCCTGTATCTTCGCCCAAAAGCGGAATTTTGAGCTGTTCCAACATTTCTCGACAGGAATCTGCATTTCGTGGCCCAATTCGCATGGTATCTCCTGCACCCGAGAAAGCAAACATCTGCGAACCTCCGGCCATCTTAGATACAATTCGCGATTGAGACGCGCCCATTTTTAGCATCTTCTCAAGCAATTCTGGCAATGCTGTATCCGCGTATTTAGCCGTGTTTAGCTTACCCTCCCGGGCAATCTCTGAACTCGGAAGCATGACATGTGCCATTCCAGCGAGTTTCAACTGTGGGTCATACATCGTTAGCCCCACACACGACCCTAAGCCAGTTGTACGGATTACGCCAGGAAGTTGAGCGATATTCAGATCCGCCATACCGACTTTAACGATGCTTTTGTCCTCAATCATTGTCCAGTGGCACCCCTAGCGATTCAAAAATCTTTGCAAATGACGGCGGATCAGGAATCAGGAAAAATTGCCCTTCTACTTGATCTCTACCTTCAAAGAAAGAAGTGTCAATTAACAATGCCGCATCGCCCATCTCTCCAAATTGCAATAGCCCATAACTCAGGATTGCTCCTGCCATATCAATCGCAAGTCCCGGAACCGTTGGGTACATCGATAACTTTGTGAAATCCGCAAGAGAAGACAGGTAAGATCCAGCCAGAATGTTTCCAATCTCAGATAGAGCGGATTGTTCCATATCAGTGAATGCCAAGCCTTCTTTTAGCTCAAAACCAGCGAGACGGTTCAATAACATTTTAGCAGCCTCTGGTGTCATCATAAAGAAAAGATTACCAGGCGCTTCACCTTCTACACGAAGAAATATTGTGACTACAATGCGCTCGTCACCACCCACTTTTTCAGCAATCTCCTCAAATGGGAGCATCTGAACAGTGGGTACGCCCATATCAATCGGTCTGTTAAGGAGTTGAGACAACGCCGTAGCGGCGTTGCCTGCTCCAATATTACCGACCTCTTTGAGCACATCCATTTGGAAACCCTCAAATCGGTTAAACATCTCCACGTTCTAGCCCTCAACACTTTCCAGCTGCACAATCTCGCTTTTATTTAATACTTCGTTGAGGTTGAGCATAATCAACAAGCGGCCATCTTCCAATTTTGCAACACCACGAAGATATCTTGCTTTCACGCCACCAACCACTTCGGGCGGAGTATCGATCGAACTGCTTTTAATGTCGATAACATCATTGGCAGAGTCAACGATAAAACCAACCTGCATATCGTCAACACCAACAATGACGATCCGTGTTTGATCTGTATATTCCGTTTCCGCAAGGGAGAAGCGTCCGCGGAGATCAATAACTGGAATAACAACACCGCGCAGGTTGATAACACCTTTTACAAATGAAAGTGTTTTGGGAACGCGGGTAATAGGCATCATACGCTCAATAGTTTGAACCTTGTCTACCTCAATTCCGTACTCTTCGGTTCCCAATTTAAAGACGATGACCTTCAACTCTTCTTCCATGTAAAAAACCTCCCTATTCGATTTAAAACTCTATCATCATGCTTATTTAATAAATGCGTTTGGATCAAGAATCAAAGCCACTTGTCCATCTCCAAGTATCGTCGCACCGGAGATTCCTTCAATCGCAGGAAGATACGTGCCCATAGACTTCAGAACAATTTCGCTCTGACCAATGAACTCTTCAACAGCAACAGCTGCCAAACGCTCTCCTTTTCGAATTACAACAATCTCGGTTTCTTTCTCATCCGCATCGTTGAAATCCGGCACCCCGAAAACTTCGCTTAATGAGAGATAAGGAATCAAAGACTCACGGAACGTAATCATTTTATTACCATGAATATTACGAACTTGCTCACGCTGTACAATCGCGGTCTCTACGATCGAAGACAATGGAACTGCATACTTCTCTGAACCGAGTCGTACAAGCATCGCAGCAATGATAGAGAGAGTCAATGGAAGCTGTACGGAGAAGTTAGTACCTTTGCCTGGAGTTGACGTAATCGTTACATTACCGCCAAGCGAAGTGATTTTTGATTTTACAACGTCGAGACCTACTCCGCGGCCTGAAATATCAGAGATCTTATCTGCTGTACTAAATCCAGGGGCGAACAACAATTGATTGACTTCATCATCGCTCATTTTCGCACCTTGTTCCTCCGTTACAACGCCTCGTTTGATGGCTGTTTGCAGGAGTTTGTCACGATAAATCCCTTTACCATCATCTTCAATCTCAATAAACACGTGATTACCACTGTGGAAAGCTCGCAGATTAACTGTGCCCATTTCCGGTTTTCCAGCCGCAACTCGCTCCGAGATCGATTCAACACCATGGTCAACCGCATTACGCAACAGATGCACAAGCGGATCTCCGATTTCATCAATCACCGTTCTGTCCAGCTCTGTTTCAGCACCTGTAATGACGAGATCGATCTTTTTATCCAATGTTTTAGCCAAGTCACGAATCATCCGTGGGAAGCGGTTAAAGACGGTATCCACAGGAACCATCCGCAATTTCAGTACGATGTTCTGCAAGTCTGTACTCACACGGCTCAAGTGGGCTACAGTATCCGACAGATCGTTATTGCCTGTCTCACTTGCTAATTGCTCAAGGCGCGAGCGGTCGATCAATAGTTCGCTGAACAAGTTCATCAGCACATCAAGACGCTCAATGTCAACACGAATTGTGCGTGAAGGTGCGGCTGCCTGTTTGGGCGTTGCTGCCTTCGTGGAAGCTGCTTTACCTTCTTCTTGAGGTTTAGAATCTAAAACAGGCGAATCCGAACCAACCACAGGGGCTGGTGCTGCTTCTACCGCAACCGCGGCTGCCGCCTGATTGGTCATCTGTTGCAACGTTTCTTGATCCAGCTGAATCAATTTGGCACTCTCGATCTCCGAGATGCTCATAATGCCCTTTTCCAGTTCTTGCGCCTCTTTGGTCGTTATGTAATACAACGAGAAACTGCGCTCAAACTTCTCTTGCTCGATATCCTGAACAGAAGGATAGGCTTTAACGACTTCACCTGAACGCTCAAGCATGTCAAACACCATGTATGCCCGAACACCTTTTAACTGACTATGCTCACTCACAAGGACGTCAACATAGAATACACGGTGACCTTCTGCGATAGACTGATCAAGTACTGAATATTGGAATTCGTCCAGTTCTACAGCATTGGAGATCGAGGAGTTCGTTTGCTTGTCTACCTTTGCAACAGGAGCACTACCTCCTGTCCATTCGCCACTTTCAATAGCCTGAAGCGAAGCAACAATGGAGGAGACATCCGCTTTACCTTCACCGCCACCGGTAATGTCCTGAACCATAGTCTCCAAAGCATCCAAACTCTTAAACATGGTGTCAAAAATGTAGTCCTGCATTTTCAGCTTTTCATTACGAACCATATCCAGTACATTTTCCATTTTGTGTGTCAGTGAAGCCAAATCCTCGAATCCCATGGTTGCCGCCATACCTTTGAGAGTATGAGCCGAGCGGAAGATGACCTGCACTATACCCAGATCTTCCGGATTCGCTTCAAGTTGTAGCATGTTTTCGTTAAGAGATTGTAGATGATCATTAGACTCATCAATAAACATGGATAAATATTGGTTCATGTCCATTGTGAGGCACCTCCTCCGTAAGTTACACTCCGTTATTTCACTGCTTGAACAAGTCTTGGCGCAATCTCCTGCAAGGGCAGAAGATGACGCACGCATTGCAGCTCTACAGCTGAACGCGGCATACCATAGACAACACAAGTTTCTTCATTTTCGGCAAAAGTTGATGTGACTCCGGTCTCGTATAATTTTTTCATCATACGCGCCCCGTCACTCCCCATACCTGTCAGAAGAACAAGATGTCGTTGTAAAGATGTAAAGGGCAGAAGCGACTCAAACATCGTATCCACTGAAGGTCTGTGACCATTCACCTGTTGATCCTCACTCAGCTTCAAAATAAATCTTCCATCTGCTGCTTTGTGAACTCTCAAATGGAAACCACCAGGTGCGATATAAGCTGTTCCTTTTTTTAGTACCATACCGTCTTCTGCCTCGACTACATGGAGCGGACTAAATGTATTCAACCGTTGTGCAAGTGAACGGGTGAAATTAGGCGGCATATGCTGCACAATAATGACTGGCGCCGGCAAATCCGCTGGCAACTGTTCCAGTAAAGTCTTGAGAGCTCTTGGTCCACCGGTTGAAGAGCCGATCGCAACAAGTTTGTTGAACGATCCTTCCGATCCCGCTGAAGTTTTAAAAGCCGTATTAAGTTTAGTTGGCTCCTTCGCAGGAACAGGCACAGCCGTAGAACTGGTTGCTGGCTGCTTCGTCTGGGGCCGGGGCACCTCTGGTGTTCTGACCTCTTTGCGAGCCTGCAGTGGACTCACAGGCGGCTTACTCGGTATGTCCGTTTTCGTACGAGCAGATTGATCAGGCTTACCTAAGCCATCCTTTTTGGTGATCGTACGCTCCGATTTCGGAGGAGAAAGCGGGACACTCGGTTGTTTTTTAGCCTGTAAAACTCCAGTACGCTCTTGAAATGTCTCTTTTTTTGGAAGTATCGGCGGAACTGTTTTATGAAGCGGTTCAACAATTTCCTTCGTCATTTCTTCCTTCTTTACCGATTGTGCTGGAGGAATTACAGTATTGCGGGAAGCCTCCATCTTTTTGATCGATTCTTTACGCTCAGCTTTTCGCTTCACTTCATGCATGGCAGCACGCATTCGTTCAACCAGCGCTTTACCAACCTGAGCAATATCCTGATCATGCACAACAGACGGCTTGCGAATAAAGTCAAATGCGCCAGCTTCGAGAGCCATAATGGTCTCTTTCATACCTTGTTCATTAATACCAGAGAGCATAATCACAGGAATGAAGGAATCCTCCATTATGGATTTAAGTGCATCCAGTCCATTCATCTCCGGCATTTCAACATCCATCGTGATGATATCAGGTTTCAACTCTAATGCTTTTTGGATGGCTTCTTTGCCGTTTGACGCAGTGGCTGTAACCTTGAACTCTGAGTCCGCTTCAATTAAATCGGTCACAATTTTGCGCATAAAAGCGGAATCATCGACAACCAATACTTGATAGACCGCCATATTGTGTCACCTCTGTTTCCTTTTTTCAGAAATCATGTTGTTCGTTTAAGCCACTTTTTCATAAATCCCCTGATTCCTGACAAGGTTCCGGATTCCGGAGCTGCAGGTACAGCCAGATATCGAAGGGCAAGTTTTTGTATATCTTTAGAAGCCTTGCAATGAGGATAGGCTAATCGATAAGGCATCTGTTTCTTTACTGCTGTCACAACTTGAGCATCCTCTGAAATATACCCTAAAAGAGGGATATCTGTTTGCAAAAACCTTCTCGCCACTCCAGCTATTTTATCTGCTACACGCTCCGCCTCCCTTTCATCTTCAACCCGATTTACGATCATTCGAAAAGGAGTTGCATGCTCCTCGCCATGCATGACTTTAACTAAGGCATAGGCGTCTGTTATTGAAGTCGGTTCAGGAGTAGTTACAATCAGGCATTCATCAGCAGCGCCGATGAATCTCATATTTTCCTTGGAGAGGCCAGCCCCGGTGTCGAAAATGACGTAATCCATCTCTTGCGCAATGTCCTCCACCTCACTGGCAAAAAACTCCAGATCCCGATCAGACAAGGAGAATAATTCCTTCATTCCCGACCCCCCTGCAATATATGGCAGGCCATCAGCACCAAGTTGTATGATTTCCCTTATAGTTTTATGTCGGTATAAAAGATGATACAGATTATAGGAAGAAGAAGTTCCCATTAAAACATCGATATTTGCCATACCGATATCTGCATCAAACACCAGCACTTTTTTACCCATAGAATGAAGAGTCAGTGCAAAGTTTAGTGTGAAATTGGACTTGCCTACCCCACCTTTACCACTAGCTACCGTAATAATTTTGGAGGAACGGTTCCTAACTTTGCTCTCATCGTTCTCGAGTGGCGCGGATACCAAACTTCGGAGTGATGCTGCCTGATCCTTCATTGTGTCCCGTCTCCCAATAACGCATGGGACAACCATTCCACATCGGGCTTCAGCAGATCATCAGGAACATTCTGGCCGTTTGCCACATAAGCAAGTTTGAGCGGAAAACGATGTAGAAGGTTAAAGAGCGGACCGCAAGTTCCTGTTTCATCCATTTTGGTAAAGATCACTTTATCCAATCCATATTTACTGAAATGCTCCGTAATCTGTACCATATCCAGGCTTTTCGCAGTCATGCTCATCACCAGAAAGGTTTCACTGTTCTCAACAGGAGCAAGTAAACTCTGCAGTTCGGAGACAAGCAATTCATTTCTATAGTTTCTGCCTGCCGTATCCATAAAGATCAGATCGCAGTTTTCTAGCCGTGAAATGGCACGTTGCGTATCTCCTGGCGACTGTACAACTTCAAGCGGCACATTCAGAATCGATGCATACGTTCTTAGCTGTTCAACCGCAGAGATACGGTACGTATCTGACGTAATAAAACCAACTTTACGCTGTTTCTTAAACATCTGCTCCGCAGCCAATTTGGCAATCGTTGTTGTTTTCCCTACCCCTGTAGGTCCAGCCACGTACACAATTCGAGTGCTAGGCATGATGCCCTCTTGAATACGATCTTTCAGAAAAGTCGCTATCTCCAACCGAAGCGCCTCTTCAACATCCGATTCTTGCAATTTCCCCTCAGCTAAGCCCTGCTCAATAGGTTCAAACCAGGATTCCCATACTTCTGGCCAAATTTCTTGTTCCGCAAGCCGCTCCTGGCTCTTCATTAATTCTTCAGGAATTGTTGTCGCTACTGTTCCTTGCTTGGAAATCTTGGTCATCATCTGTTTCAAGTCCTGTAACTCGTTCAACAGCTTGTCCTGTTGCTGATCCAAACCACGATCTTGAATACTAGGCGTTGAAACCGAAAAATCCGCCCCTTGCGGTCGCGGTTTATGCTCACTGCTCAGAAAATCTGAGCCGTAATCCGTTTTTTCATCTATACCACTTGATTTGGATACAGATGGAACAGCCGCCGTTTTCTCCTGCCCTTTTTGGTCCACCGCCGCTAGAGTTTCCCTTGCATCGGAACCCCCTACAAACGAACGAGCGGTTTGAGCATAAGCTTCAGGTACAAACGAACGAGGCACAGGCGTAAATGAATTTTGCGCCTTCTTAACAGAAGAACCATTCGCCTGACTAGGCTGCTCTTTATCTACTGCTGCAACCACTTCGATACGTTTTTTGCGGAACATCCCGAGCACTCCGCCCACCTTGATTTCTTTGGTGGACAGAATGACCGCGTCACTTCCCAGGTCTTTGCGAATTTGAAGCATAGCTTCGGGCATGGTCTCAACAACGTATTGTTTTACTCTCATAAGTTCACCACCCCGATACTTTGAATTTCAACATTCGGCTCCAACTCGCTATAGGAAAGCACCGGAATATCCTGCATCGTTCTTTCAATCACCTGACGCAGATACATTCGAATGGTTGGAGAAGTTAACACGATGGGTTGTTGACCCGATTGAATTAATCGATTTACTTGTTCACTTAACTTTTGGTATACACTTTGAGTAGAGACTGGATCCAGTGCAAGATAGCTACCTTGCTCTGATTGTTGCACACTTTCAGCAATTTTCTTCTCAAGTCCTGGTCCAACCGTGATCACTTGAAGTGTTTCGCCTTTTTGCGAGAATTGTTGTGTAATCTGACGAGATAACGATTGTCTAACGTACTCCGTTAACACATCTGGATCCTTCGTATAGGTTCCATAGTCTGCGAGCGTTTCAAAGATGGTAACCATATCTCGAATCGATACTTTTTCACGTAGCAGCTTGGCTAATACCTTTTGTACATCACCGATCGAGAGAACGGAAGGAATCAACTCATCCACCAGTGCAGCATAATTTTCTCTAAGGTTGTCCACAAGTGCCTTCGTCTCTTGTCTTCCAAGCAATTCGTGCGCATGTTTCTTGATGAGTTCTGTCAGATGAGTCGCAACGACAGAAGGCGGGTCGACTACCGTATATCCAGCGAGCTCTGCCCGATCTTTAGTCACTTCATCAATCCATAGCGCAGGCAAACCAAAAGCCGGCTCTGTTGTTTCGATTCCTGTTACGGATTCTTCATCATATCCAGGACTCATCGCAAGATAATGGTTCAGAAGCAGTTCTCCGCCACCAACCGCATTCCCCTTAATTTTGATCACATACTCATTGGGTCTTAGTTGAATATTGTCACGAATACGGATGACTGGTACCACCAAACCGAGTTCAAGCGCACATTGCCTTCGAATCATAATGATCCGATCCAGCAAGTCTCCGCCTTGTTGATTGTCGGCCAGAGGAATCAAACCGTAACCAAACTCGAATTCGATCGGGTCCACCTGAAGCAAGTTAATAACACTTTCAGGACTTCTGACTTCTTCAATCTGTTGCTCTTCTTCCAATTGCTCCTCTGCTTCCTGTTTCAAGTTCAGATTATTCTGCATTCGCCAGGCGGCAAAAGCAAGCGCGCCTGCGAGCGGCAACGTTGTAATTACGTGAATTGGCGTAAAAAATCCCAGCATTGCGATGACAAAAGCAACAATATAGATGAGTATCGGATATGTAAACAACTGGCCAGTGATGTCATCTGCCAAATTCCCTTCCGATGAGGCTCTGGTAACAATCAACCCCGCTGCAGTTGAAATAAGCAGTGCGGGAATCTGACTAACTAATCCGTCCCCTATGGTAAGAACCGAGTACGTGGAAAGTGACGTTGTGAAATCATAACCATGTACAGTCATACCGATGATAAAGCCACCGATCAGGTTGATTAGGAGAATGATAATACTTGCAATAGCATCCCCTTTTACGAATTTGCTGGCACCATCCATTGCTCCATAGAAGTCGGCTTCACGTTCAATTTTGGAACGGCGCTCACGTGCCTGCTGTTCATTAATTAAACCAGCATTCAAGTCGGCATCAATACTCATCTGTTTACCAGGCATAGCATCAAGGGTGAACCTTGCTGCTACTTCAGCTACACGTTCGGAACCTTTGGTAATTACGATAAACTGTACGACCACCAGGATCAAAAATACGATAAAACCAATCGCTATTTGCCCGCCAGCTATCCAGCTCCCAAATGTTGCAACTACCGCTCCTGCATCCCCTTTACCAAGGATCAGCTTCGTTGTTGAAATGTTGAGTGCCAATCGGAACAACGTAGTAATGAGCAACAACGCCGGAAATATGGAAAACTGCAGCGCTTCTTTGCTGTTCATGGCAACAAGCAGAATCATCAAGGCAATTGAGATGTTGACAACAAGCAACATATCGAGCAGCCAGGCCGGGATCGGGAGAATCATCATCAACACAATGCCGATAATACCCGCAAGGATAGCTAAATCTTTTGTTTTCAATGAATGTACGGCCTCCGATCCCTGTTATTTCGTTCTGCCCTTAAGTTTATATACATAAGCCAGCACTTCGGCTACAGCTTGAAACAAATCGGCCGGTATAGCGTCACCAATCTCAGCTCTCTGGAACAATGCCCGTGCCAGTGGTTTGTTTTCCATCGTAATCACACCATGCTCTTTGGCAATTTCTTTAATGCGCAGAGCGACATAATCCTGCCCTTTAGCAATAATTTGCGGAGCCTCCATCTCAGACCCCTCATACTTCAGCGCTACTGCAAAGTGTGTCGGGTTCGTAATGATTACATCTGCGTTCGGTACTTCCTGCATCATACGCTGCATAGCCATACGACGCTGACGCTCCCGGATTTTGCCCTTAATCAGCGGATCGCCTTCCATTTTCTTATACTCGTCTTTGATATCTTGCTTTGACATGCGTATATTCTTTTCATAATCGTACTTCTGGTACATGTAGTCGAATACGGCAAGTACCAAGAGTGCAACTGCAATCTTGACACCAAGATTCAAAGTAATTGAAGCAGCAAACTGTAAAATCGCATCCATTGAGAAATGTGATAATGAAGCAATATCAGACTGGTAACTAATAATTGTGCTGTACACAAGGTAGCCGATAATAGACATTTTCAAAATGGACTTTGCAAATTCAACTAACGAGCGAAGCGAAAAAATATTTTTAAAACCTTTGATTGGATTTAATTTCTCGAGCTTTGGCTTTAACCCCTCACCTATAAGAAGAAAACCCACCTGCATGTAGTTAACGATTAACGCAATTAGTGCCGCGCCAAGCAAAACGGGAGCAAGCAACAACATCACTTCAATCCCGTAACGCATCATTAATGCCATCACGTTGTCTTCTGTAACATTCATGCTGAGTCGGTTAATAAAAATATCCGTAAACAGCTTTACCATGCGCTCTTTATAGAACGAGCTGAACATCATCATGGTCAGAAATGTAAACAGGAGAATCGAGGCACCGGATAATTCCATGCTTTTTACGACTTGGCCCTTTTTCCGTGTATCCTGCCGCTTTTTAGGGGTGGCTTTCTCTGTCTTCTCTCCAGAAAACAACTGGAGGTCAAGTTGAAGTTTCATCTGAATCCTGTCCTCCGTTTCACTCATCCCGGCCTTTGTCCGATCGTTCCAAGCAGTTTTTCCATAGTTCGGAACATGACCTCGAACAATTGACCAAACACAAAGGCGAAGCTGGGAACCAGCAGGAGCAAAATAGCAATTCCAACGAGTACCTTGAGCGGCATACCTACAGCAAATACATTAAACTGCGGAGCCGTTTTGGCTAAAAAGCCTAACCCTACATCCGTCAGAAACAGAGCGACCACAATCGGAGCAGCCATCTGGAAAGCAAGCATGAAAGCTTCTCCTAACGTACGTACGAGAAATTCCGCAACGCTGCCATCCGCCATCTTCAAAAAGAATATATTGGATAGTGGTATCCACCGATAACTGTATACGATGCCATCCAGCAGATAATGATGTCCATTCATAGTTAAAAATAGAAGTACAGCAAAAGCATATTTAAAGTTACCTGTAAGTGGTGCAGATGCACCTGTCATCGGGTCATACACATTAGCTATACCGAAGCCTATCTGGATATCAATAAACGCCCCTGCAGTCTGTACAGCAGTCATCAAGAGATAAGCCACGAATCCCAAAAGTAAGCCGATGAGAACTTCTCTGATGATCAGCAGAATGTAACTCAAGTCCGTTGGAACAGTCTGATGAATGCCAAAGGCCATATATACTGTCAACGTAACAAAAGCAGAGATCCCTATTTTAAACGATGTAGGTACATTTCGAGCTGAAAAGACCGGTGCAGTTACAAAAAATGAGGCTATTCGACAAAACATAAGCAGAGCAACAGGGAAACTTTGCAGCAATGTCTCCATCGGCTAAAGCCTACCCTATGTATCTGTACAAATTATCGAGTATGTTAAACGTAAAATCGATTAATATATTCAAGATCCAGGGCCCAAATAAAAGTACCGCCAGCAGTACTGCGACAATTTTAGGTACAAAAGCGAGCGTCTGCTCTTGAATCTGAGTCGTTGCTTGGAAAATACTAATCATAAGTCCTACAACCAGAGCTAGTATGAGCATAGGTGCACTGGCCAGCAATGACGTGTATACTGCTTTTCCGGCCAGACCGATAATAAACTCCGAAGTCATGACCGTCCTCCTTTAACTCTCCGGTTCAAGTATTAAAACTCAGCAACAGTGACTTGACTACCAGATACCACCCGTCCACCAGAACAAAGAGCAGTATTTTAAAAGGTAATGAGATCATGACCGGTGGGAGCATCATCATACCCATGGCCATGAGCGTACTCGCCACAACGATGTCGATCACCAGAAAAGGAATAAATATCATGAATCCCATCTGGAAAGCTGTTTTGAGCTCACTGATTGCGTATGCCGGTACCATTACCGTGATTGGAATATCCTGATACGATTTAGGCTGTTCCGCCTGATTGTATTTCATGAACAGCAAGATATCCTTCTCACGCGTATGAGTAAACATAAATTTCTTAATCGGATCTGCTGCCTTTTCCAGCGCTTCCGTTTGGGTCAAATCTCCTTTAAGATAGGGCTGCAATGCTACCTGATTAATAGAAGACAACGTAGGAGACATGATGAAAAGTGTAAGAAAAAGGGCCAGACCGACCAATACCTGATTCGGAGGCATCTGCTGGGTTCCGAGTGAAGTTCGGACAAACCCAAGCACGATCACAATCCGAGTAAAACTGGTCATCAGCACCAGCAATGCCGGGGCTATGCTAAGCACCGTAATTAATAGAATAATAGATAATGAACTAGTACTTGGCGTGCTGCCATCACCATTCCCAATCTGTATATCAATATTAGGAATCGGCTCGGCAAAAGCCACCGTAACGGATGCCAGGCTGATAAGCCCTACGAAACAACACGCTAACCAAATCTTTTTATTCATGAATCCCTCGACCGATCTGTAGTATTGTCTTGATCCAGGAGCTTCTCCATCTTCTCTTTACGGTTTGGCATCTGCCGAAGTTTGGATTCAAACATCTCATGAAAAGAAGCAGTGTCCTCAATTTCCATTTCCCGAGGCGGATCTTCTTTACGAAGACGTTTAGCGAGCTTGGCTATGATGGGTGGGAGGCTTCCTTGCTGTGAAACAGCATCCCGTTCAAAGGAATCCACAATTCTCTGTGCTTCTTCCAAATCCGAAACCTTATCCAGCAGCTGTATATTCTCGCCAACACCAATCAAATAAACGTTGCCGCCAATCTCTAAAATTTGCAGTGACTTGTTTTGTCCTAGTCCGACCCCGCCCAAAATGCGAATAGTTCCGCTTCGAAACCATTGCTGATTTCGTTTGTTCAAGAATCGGATCAGGTAGACAATAAGAACCAGGATGACGGCCAGGACAACAATCACCCATACTAGCTGTAGATAATAATTGATTCCTGCGCCAGCTGGTTCTGGAGTACTCCCCTGAGCCATCAACATGCTTCTTAAGCTCCCAGTGTTTTGCTGATTGCTTCGATAACCCGATCAGATTGGAAAGGTTTAACGATAAAATCTTTGGCTCCAGCTTGAATGGCATCAATAACCATCGCTTGTTGGCCCATTGCAGAACACATAATTACTTTCGCATTTGCATCAATTTTTTTAATTTCTTTCAGAGCAGCAATACCATCCATCTCAGGCATTGTAATGTCCATTGTAATCAGATCCGGACGAAGTTCCTTGAACTTCTCAACGGCTTGTGCACCATCTGGTGCTTCTCCTACGACTTCGTACCCATTTTTGGACAAAATGTCCCGGATCATCATTCTCATAAATGCAGCGTCGTCTACGACTAAAATTCGGTTTGCCATGTTGGTTCAAATCCTCCCTGAATTGTGCTTATTGTAATTTCTGAATACGGTCCCATTGGCTTAGAATATCTATAACACGAACACCGAAGTTTTCGTCAATGACGACAACTTCTCCCTTGGCGATCAGTTTGTTATTGACCAAAATATCGACAGGTTCACCAGCCAACTTATCCAGTTCGACAATCGAACCTTGTGATAATTCCAATATATCTTTAATTTGCTTTTGGGTCCTTCCTAATTCTACGGTGACTTTAAGGGGAATGTCCATCAATAAATTCAAATTGTTCTCATCTACATTAGCAAAAGCTCCATTTTGCAGATTGGCGAATTGAACAGGCTGTACATTCACATTCCTATTTGGTGCAGCACCATAGTGCTGAGGCTCACCATAAGCTGGCTGTGGTGGCATATGATATGGTTGCTGCGGTGGCATACCGTATGGTTGCTGTGGAGGCATACCTTGAGGCATTCCCATCGGAGCTTGCCCATATCCACTATAGTCCTGAGCAGGCTGCTGTGGCACATGTGGAGGCATCTGTTGCTGAACCGGCGGCTGTTCCATAACTGGTGGCGGCGTTGGTGGTGCCACTGGCGCCGGAGCAGGCTCGGGTGTTGAAGCAACAGGAGCATTGGAGGTCGACTCTTGAGCACCTCCAATTAACATATCCACCATGTTTTTCGCAAAATGTACAGGAAGCAACTGCATCAAATTGGAATCAATTAGATCTCCTACTAACAGACGGAACGAAACTTGAATGAGTGTTTCATCTGGTGGTAGATTGGTCACACCCTCGCCGCTTTCCAAGTTGAGAATATCAATCCCCGGAGGAGAAATATTAACAAACCGGTTGAAGATGGTCGACATAGATGTGGCAGAAGACCCCATCATTTGGTTCATCGCTTCCTGTACCGCGCTAATGTGAATTTCGTTCAACTCTTCGTCGGCCGGATTTCCTTCACCGCCCAGCATTAAATCAGCGATAATTTGCGCATCTCTCTTTTTGATAACCAGTGAGTTAATGCCCTCGAATCCATCCACATAGTTCACATGAACAGCAACATGTGGTTTAGGGAACGCTTCTTCGAACTGTGTTCGGCTAATAATTGATACTTTAGGTGTTGTAATATCCACTTTAAGGCCTAACAGTGTGGACAACGCAGTCGCAGCACTGCCAAAAGTGATGTTACCAATCTCCCCCAAGGCATCCTGTTCCAGCTCCGTCAGAAAATCGTCAACCGTTTTCTCAGCGGGTTCAGAAATCGAGATAGATTCCGATTGCCGAAGCAAAGCGTCGATCTCTTCCTGGGATAAATAATCCTTACTCGTCAAATTCTTCAACTCCTTCGGTGACAATTTGATCTATTTGTACAGCCACACGGTCCTTAATCGTTCCTGGACTGCCAATATACTTCAGTCTGTCACCAACTTTAATGGAAAGTCCCTCTTCCACCGGTTTATTCAGCGTAATGACATCTCCAACCGATAATCCTAAAAATTCGGCTATTGAAATTCTGGATTCACCAAGTTCGGCTACAACAGGTAATTTGGCTTTGTTTACACGTGATCTCAGTGCTTCGTATTCTTCTGGAGCTCTCGTTTTCTTCTCTGAAACAAACCACTGATGTGTTGATAACCGGGACATAATAGGCTCAAGAACGACATGCGGTATACACAAATTGATCATGCCTGTGGTATCGCCGATTTTGGTACTTAGCGAGATCAAGGCAATGGTCTCATTGGGAGATACAATCTGCATAAACTGAGGATTCGTCTCCAGCGCTTCCATTCTAGGCGAGATATCCAGTACCGTCTTCCAGGCTTCCTGCAAACTTTCGAAGGCTCGGCTGAATATCCGCTCCATTATTGTCGTTTCAATTTCAGTCATGCTTGCAATTTTGGTCGGAGCACTGCCTGTACCTCCAAGCAGACGATCCAGCATCGCATATCCCACGTTCGGGTGAACCTCCATGACCATTCGTCCCTGTAATGGTTCTGCTTCGAAAATGTTCAAAATCGTCATCTTGGGAATAGAACGGATAAACTCGTCATAAGGCAACTGTTCTACCTGCACAACATTGATCTGAACGAACGTCCGCAGCTGGGCCGAAAAATAAGTGGTGAGAAAACGAGCAAAGTTTTCGTGAATACGCGTCAGGCTCCGAATGTGATCCTTGGAGAAACGCACTGCCCGTTTAAAATCGTAAGACCTGATTTTCTTCTGAGTTTCTTCCTTTTTCAATTCCTCGGCGTCCATTTCGCCTGAAGAAAGGGCTGCTAATAGGGCGTCAATCTCGTTTTGTGATAATACATCCACCATGTTCTCACCCCCTTACAGGTCTACAGCTTGTTCTATTCATTACATTGGTGCTATAACAATGTCTGAAACACTTGTGCTTTTCAAGTTCGGCTCAGGCAATGCCTCATTAATTAGCCCCGTTAGTTTCTCATTGAATTGTTTCATACCTTTTGCCGAACTCAGTGCCTCAGCCTTGGTATCCGCAAGCGTCTCAATAATGATTGGCTTAACCGTAATACTTTTAATTTTCTCAAAGTCTTCTTTGGCTTTCTTATCCGACAACTTGAAAGAGAAACTAACCATAATAATACGATCTGCATCAGCCAAATTGGTCTTAATCTGTCCAAGCTCGGACGAAACCTCTACAATTTCATCTGCTGTCAGCTTTTTTTCTTCAGCAGCTGCCGCTGTATGTGTATTGTCGTTCTTGCTTTGCGATTGCATAAATACAAAAACTACGACCACAATGAGTGTGATTGCAAGCAACGTTGTTGCAATCCAGGGCATCATCTTTTTCATCAGGACTCCTCCGTTTGCTGCACTTTAATCGTGGCTGCCTGAACTCCAATTTCACGGTTGTATTCTTTGATTTTGGAAATCACTTCATCGGCCTTTTCAAGCACGATTAATCTTTTTCCCGTTACCAGAGTAATATACGTGTCCGGCGTCTCTTCCACGATTTCGACCATCAGCGCATTTAACCACATGGGAGAACCATTTAACCGCGTAACTGAAATCATGTCAAGCCCCCTCAATCATAGTGGAGGAGCAAGCTCCCCCACCATTTCAAAATCACTAATCAGTTATTATCGTTTCAGGTTAACGACCTCTTGAAGCACCTCGTCTGATGTTGTAATGATCCGGGAGTTCGCTTGGAAACCACGCTGTGCGACGATCATCTCTGTGAATTCACCAGTCAGATCGACATTAGACATTTCAAGCTGACCGGCAATGATCGCCCCTGTACCATCTTCTGCACTATTTGCTGTTACCGGGTCAAGCGCACCTTCCGGATTGGCATTCGCCGTCATGCGATACAAGTTACCGCCAATTTTCTCTAGACCTGCAGGGTTAATGACTTTACCAATCCCCAGCTGTGCTCCGGCTTGAGTTGTTCCGTCAGCCATCGTCTGGTTGATAAACCCATCCTGCCCAATCGTAAAGGATACAGCATCTTCCGGGATCGTAATGTTGGCGCCGCCATTATCCAATACAAATAATCCATCAGAGGTTACCAGGTTACGAGCAGCATCAACATGGAAATCACCCGCACGAGTCAAGTAAGGTACCTCTTGCGCATCACTTAAACGTACCAGAAAAAATCCATCTCCATTGATTCGAAGGTCAGTTGGATTATTCGTAGTCATTGGACTTCCTGCCAAGTGCAAAGTGTCAATCGATCCTACCGAAACACCAAGACCAATTTGTTTTGCATTGACACCGCCATTAGCATCACCTGGGGCTGTCACACCTGCTGTTGTTTGGCTCATAATATCTTTGAACATCACTCGGCTTCCTTTAAATCCAACCGTGTTTACGTTCGCGATATTGTTACCAATGACATCGAGTTTGGTTTGAAAACCCCTCATCCCGGAAACGCCTGAGTACATCGATTTCAACATTTTACAAAATCCTCCCAGCCTTAATTTGGTTGCCGCATCAGTCGGTCAGCGGCATTCCGGCTCCCGAGAAGGGCCAGCCGGCTATGAAATAATGACAGCACTATCGATTTGAGTAAAGACATTGTCTTTCATACTTGCACTGTCCATTGCCGTAACGACAGTACGATTTTTGACATTAACGATAAAGGCCATATCCTGCATCAAAATGAGTGATTCTTTTGCCCCCTTGGCAGCAGCCTTGTCCAGTGCAGAACCAATTTGTTTCATTTGTTCGGTTTTCAACTCGATACCACGTTGTTCTAATCGTTTAGCTGCATGGTTGCTGAGTTTTAAAAGGTTATCTTCCAGCACTTGAGCAAAGGGTTTAGAGGGTGTTCCAGATGTGTCTCCCGTTTGGGGTTTGCGAAGCATATTTGGAGTAACAGGACCCGTATATAACTGTCCAACGGTTATACGGTCACTCATATGCTCTGCTCTCGATCTTCAGGCTCACTCGTCCCGGCATTCACATCAGACGGGTTACTACCTTTAGTATCTGTAACATCACTTTGAACGTTCTGGAGAGCTGGATTCGTTTCCTCAGCTTGCTTGGCACGATTCACCTGAATGATTTCATCCAGTTTAATTTCGTCGTTGCCTACCTTCGCATACTGAACGCCGTCTCGCACAATGATTGAATCTACAGTTCCCTGACGAAGCGTACCATTGTCTGTTTTATCAGAAGAAAGCCAGCTGATCTCCATGCCGATCATACCCGATACCGCCCCAAGTGACTGATTTAACGTTTTAAGCTGTGTAGAGATGTTGACGAGTTGCTCCACCGAGCTGAATTGTGCCATTTGAGCGATAAACTCTTTATCTTCCATCGGCTGCATCGGGTCCTGATTCTGCAACTGCGTAATCAAAATTTTGAGAAATTGATCCTTACCAAGTTCTTTCGTTGCAGCACTTGTTGTGGCTCTATTCGCAGCCGCGTAATTAGGCCACGTATTATTAGTAGAAACAATTTCATTTGCCATATATTCACCTCATCCCTGTTTAAGCCTCTGCAGTAAACGAATCTCTCTGGATTTCGTTGCCTTCCACTTGCTCACTACGCCAGTTGCGTAACTCTTCCTGCAACCCCGCGGCCGTTACAGCTTCATCGGTATGCTCCCCACGTTCACGGGAACGTCTTTGTTGCTGAGATTGATTTCCTTGTTGACGTCCGCCATCCTGATACATTTCAGATCCGAGCGAACTGTTCTGAGTGACCTCGAGTCGTTCCACCTGAATGCCCTGAGATTGTAATGAAGAACGTAACTGCATCATCTGTTGCTCAAGCATGTCTTTGGCCATGACATGTTCAGTCATGAACCTGGCAACCAATTGTCCGTTTTGCAACGTAATCTGTACATCCAATTTCCCCAAATGCTCAGGACGGAGTGAGATTGTGGCTTCAGAAAATCCTTTTTGATTCACGATATCCAGCTTACTCACCACAAATTGCGTCATTTCTTTAGCAAAATTCGTTGCTTGCATGACAGGCTCAGCAGGTTTGCTCACGACTGTACCTGAGCTTCGCAAGGACAACTCTCCAGCTGTTACAATGTTTGAATGATGGATTACAGGTTGCGCATCCGCAACGGGTGTTGAGTCATTTTTAACCGTTACTGTTGTCGCTTTAGTCTCTGTTTGAACTGTTGCAGATACAGTGTTCTGAGGTGTTATCCCATCTGTTTTGGATACTGCAGTCGGAGCAACGTTAGGTGATTGAACAGGTGCATCCTTTATTGCCGAGAATGTATTCAGTATCGATTTGAGTTCAGACCAACCCTTTTTCCCATCCGTTTCGACTCCAGCTTCTTTCAACTGACTTTGCAACTGCTGAAGTAAGTGTTGGAATTCGGGAGCGCTCTTGACTACATTAGGACCTGGTTTAAGAGCTTCGTTTGCCAATTGTGTCAGCACATCCTGTAATACAAATCGGACTGCGGCTGGATGCTGAGACAGTTCAACAGCAGATGCAGACGTAGGAGCTTGATCTAAATTAGAACCAACCTCGCTTAACGAAGCTTGCTGATTTCCGTCGGAATCTCTACTTAATAATGCGTACAATTGCTGAATCAACGATTGAAGACCTGCAAGCAAGGCCGGATCATTTTCCAGAGCTTTGTCTAAAGTATCCAGATCACCAAATAGTTTTCCAAGCTTTCCCATTAAGTCTGAAGAATCTGCATCAACAAATAGTGAACTTAACGCGTCTGTTGCGGATGTGTTCTTTTCTTCATTTTCTGAGGCAAAAGTGAACATCAGGGGAGCAGACGTATTTGTTGTTACTGCACCATTCGTTCCATCAGTACCCTCACCAGTTCCGCTTCCCCCAGCCAATGACTGTGCCAGCGTCTGCAAGAACTCAGCTCCAGTTCCTGTAACCGAACCTTTAGACTGCGCTGTTGATGACTGTGTTGAACCAGCAGCTTTGGAAGAAGCCCCAGCGTTCATTTGATATACGAGTGACATTTTTTCACCTCCCCTCCATGCATTAAGAATAGAGTTGCTACTACTTATTGCCCATTAGCCGATTCAACACTTTGGCTGTCTCAACCGAATCTTCTTTAGACATGTTCTCAAGTAACTGGGATCGTGTTGCATCGTTAACTGAATTGAGTATGGTCAGTGTTTTATCCGGACTAATTTTATAGGTTTCGAGCAATAGTTTGGCCCCGCTTGACGCAGACATCGAAGCAAAGGTCTGGCTTAATTGATTTTTATCCAAATTTTTACTATTAGTGGATGTTGTCGTGGACGTTGCTGCTGTTTCCTTTTTCAATCTGGACTGCAGGGCATCCAAAGCAAGATCGCCTGAAGGCTTCGCATCCTTCATCAGCATGGTCACATCCGCTGCAGTCTTCGGATCCATCTTTTCCAGCACCTTCGTCCGGGCAGTCGACTGCATCGCGCTCAACATAAGCACCATTTCTTCATTCGTCATATTTTGCAAAATCGGCGCAGCTTTACTTGGGCTCATATCAGCGTACATTTTAGCCAGACTTTTGATCTGCTTCTGATAATCACTTTCGGTTTCCGGTTCAGAAGCTGTAGCTGTTTCAGTTGCCTTATTCGCATCATCCAATTTCTTTTGCAAATCAGCTGTTTTCTGCGTCTCCGCAGTAGCCGCATCTTTGGCTGCTTTCAGCTCTGCTTCTTTCGCAGTGACCTGAGATTTTAGCTTTTCAATCGTTGCTTCCGCGCTTTCAACCTGTTTTTCGCTCTTTTCCAACTTCTCCTTCTCAGGGTCAAGAACCGGATCAGGCACCCAATTCTTAACTATAGGGATTTTTTTGGCAAGTTCGAGCGCGTTATTCCGAATATCTACATTAAATAGAGTAAGCAGTACACCTAAGAGCACAACCGTGAATACAATCGGGATCGAAATCATGAGAAACTTTTCCCATCCGCTCCCTGACTCTTTTTCGATATCAGTGTCTTTTACAGCCACCGTTCATTCCTCCTTCACGAGACAACTTCGCATCCGGCTCACATCAGTTCGCGCGGGCTTTGGCGGCGAAGCGTACAGTAGCCATCTCGTCCAGATCATTCTGTTCCCGGAGGAGCATCTCCTGCTGAAATCTGCCTTTAGCCTTATCTCTCGCTCCAAGCCACACTTTTTCGTCAACTACTTTACCATTCAGAAAGCTCTGATTCCGTTGCACATTGACCTGAGCATGCTGGACATCACTGTTCTTACGCGATATACATTCGTCAAGGTGATATGCATATCGTTGCATCTCCTGCAAACTGGATACGGAAGCACAATTTTCAGTTGCCGTTTGAATAATGTTCATCAAATTATTTCGATCATTAATCAATTGCAATAAATGCTCTTCTTCCGTCTGAAGTTTACCGATCGCTGTGGATAACATCCATTCTGCCTGTGTCTTCTCATTGCTTTTCAGGTCAACAACCTTCTGGAAATGATATCGAAATTTCATCGTTTACCCTTCATCTCCTTGCGAATTCAAGAATCAAACGCTCCTGTACTTCACTTAACGTTACCTTTTCATCAACTTTTTGCTTCGTAAAATCCCAGATATGATCAATCTGATCCATCGCTTCATCTATAGCTGCATTTGATCCCCGTTGATAAGCCCCGATGTTGATTAAATCCTCGGACTCCTTATACACAGCCATCAGACGTTTCATATTGTTAACCGCATCAATCTGCTCTTCAGGAGCGATGTCCTTCATGACACGGCTGATACTTGCAAGCACATCAATTGCTGGAAAATGACCTTTATTCGCTATCGCACGGTTCAACACGATGTGACCATCCAATATCCCCCGGACTGCGTCTGCAATCGGTTCATTCATGTCATCCCCATCGACGAGAACAGTATAGAAGGCAGTTATCGAGCCTGTAGGACCTGTTCCTGCACGTTCCAACAGTTTCGGCAGACTTGCAAAAACGGAAGGTGTATAACCTCTCATCGCCGGCGGTTCTCCTACCGCCAAACCGACTTCCCTTTGCGCCATGGCGTAACGGGTCACCGAATCCATCATTAACATCACGTTCATGCCCCGATCTCTGAAATACTCTGCAATCGTTGTTGCTATGACAGCTCCCTTGATTCGTATCAGAGCCGGTTGATCTGATGTTGCCACGATGACGACAGAACGTTCCAGGCCTTCTGGACCAAGATCCCGTTCGATAAAATCACGAACCTCCCGTCCACGCTCACCCACCAATGCAATCACGTTTACATCCGCAGCGGTATTCCTGGCGATCATGCCCATCAATGTACTTTTTCCGACACCTGAACCAGCAAATATACCCACGCGCTGTCCTTTGCCTACAGTGAGCAAGCCATCAATTGCCCTCACGCCTACACTCATCGTTTCAAGCACACGCGGTCTATCCATAGGGTTAACAGGGGTATTGGAAGTAGAGTACATCGGCATTCGGGATGGCAACAATGAACCGTCAAGCGGCTGTCCCAGTCCATCCAGCACTTTCCCAAGCAATTCAGAGCCTACTTGTACTCCTAAAGGTTTACCGGTTCCGACCACGTCGCAGCCCGGACCAATCGATTGAAGTTCTCCAAGCGGCATAAGCAACACCTTGTTATCCCGAAACCCCACAACTTCAGCCTGTAGCGGCTTAGCTGATTTGCCAGGATAGATGTAACATACGTCGCCAATGCTGGCATCCGGTCCTTCTGATTCCACCATAAGTCCAATAACCTGAGTTACTTTTCCATTTATACGCACAGGATCAAACTGTCGCAGATGCTCCATATAACGCTGTGAACTAAGAACTTTCATGTTGATTTCTTCGCTCCTCATCCTCAAGTGCTATGCGGATCAGTTCTTTTTTGATCTCGGCCAGCTGTGTATCAATTCTTGCATCAACACTTCCAAATGAAGAACGGATAACACAGCCCTTATCTTTAACCGTAGCATCCGGCAAAATCTGTAACTCCGCCTGCGAATCAATGGAAAGAGCCAGTTCCTCCCTTGAAGCTTGTACAAAAGAAAACTGCTCAGGCGCCACACAGAGCGCGATCTGTCCTTGCTCCCTTTTCCTCGACAAACTCTGACGTATCAGCTCAATCGTTTGTTCAGGTTCTACCGTAAGCTGCTTATCTATCACTTTCTCCGCAATGCCACATGCAAGTTCAACAAGGAACGGCTCGGCTTCCTGAATAATCTGTTCTTTGGCAATATACGCTTCCTGAAGCACCCCTTGTGCTTCTTTCATCATCTCTTCGATCTTCACCTGGAGATCCAGTTCAGCTTGTGCTCGTCCCTCTTCAAACCCTTGCTGAAAACCTTGAGCGCGGAGAGCTTCAGTCAGATGTTCATCCTGCTCTCGTTGCTCCTGCCACCAGCGTTCAATCTGTTCCTGGGCTTCTTGAAGCATTCGCTCCGCCTCTTCCGAAGCATCGCGCACCTGCTTTTCCGCAAACTCCTTGGCATCTTCCAGCATCTGAGCAGTAAGACGTTCTGTCTCTTCATCGACTCGTGCCTGAAGCACTTCTGATTCAGAAACTGCTGCGCCGTCCTCTTCCAATCCAGTCTCGTCTTCACCACCATAATGGTGGTGATTTTCGAGCCTTTTATGGTCTTCTACCGGTACATACTGGAAAGATTTAATCAAATTAGACAATGATATCATCTCCTCCACCACGTGCGATAATGATCTCGCCAGCTTCTTCCAGTCTGCGGATCGTACCTACGATACGTGTCTGAGCTTCCTCCACATCACGCAGCCGCACAGGGCCCATGAACTCCATCTCTTCCTTGAATGTTTCGGACATCCGTTTCGACATATTACGGAATACAGCTTCACGCACTTCTTCGCTTGCGACTTTGAGTGCAAGTTGCAGGTCGGCATTGTCGATATCCCGAATAATGCGTTGAATGGAGCGATCGTCCACATTGACAATGTCTTCGAAAACAAACATCCGTTTTTTGATCTCTTCTGCAAGTTCCGGATCTTGAATCTCAAGGGAGTCCAAAATCGTACGTTCCGTTCCCCGATCGACACCATTCAAAATCTGAACAATGGATTCGATACCGCCTGCATTTGTGTAATCCTGCGTAACAGTAGAGGACAACTTTTGTTCAAGCACACGTTCCACCTGTGAAATAACTTCTGGTGAAGTGCTGTCCATCACAGCTACTCTACGAGCAACATCTGCCTGCTTCTCCTGAGGGAGCGAGGACAGAATGGCCGCCGCTTGCTCAAATTGCAGATAAGACAGTACAAGCGCAATCGTTTGCGGACTTTCGTTCTGAATAAAGTTCAGAATCTGATTCGGATCAGCTTTACGTGCAAAGTCAAATGGTCTGACTTGCAGCGTAGCTGTCAAACGATTAATAACTTCAAGCGCTTTGGAGGAGCCGAGTGCTTTCTCCAAAATTTCTTTTGCATAGGTAATCCCCCCCTGAGAGATATACTCCTGTGCCAAACAAATTTGATGGAACTCGGACATAATCATGTCCTTCTCGGATGCGTCAACCTTACGCACGTTAGCAATTTCCAACGTAAGTTGCTCAATTTCCTCATCACGGAGATGTTTAAAGATTTGAGCAGATACTTCCGGTCCTAATGTAATTAACAATATTGCTGCTTTTTGTCTGCCAGTCAATCCGGCATTGCCTGCCTTCGCCAATGCGTTCACCTCTATTCGTCAGCCAGCCACGTACGCAGCAGATTGACGAATTCGTCCGGCTTTTTCTTGGCCAAACTCTCCAATTGTTTGCGCACCTGACTTTCGTTCGTCACACTGTCCAATGTTATGGACGGGAACTCTGTTGCTACTGGAAGCGGGATTTCTTCCTCTTCTTGAATCTCATTTTGTTTACGACGACGACGTACTAACAAGATCACTACCGCAGCGATCAGGACCGCAATAAGTGCTCCGCCGCCCCACATCATCGCAGGTGTCAACTGGAAGCCCGTATTGGCATCTGCAGCTGTTGCAAAGCCCTGTGACATGACTGATACTTTTTTTGTTAGGTCTGCGTCAGTTATTGTCGTGCCTGAGTCTGCCAATGACGCGCGAACGATATTAACCAGAATATTTTCGATCGCATCTTTAACAGGCTGTTGCAATTCGTTTTGCCCTGCGGGTGGTTCGACCGCCACGTTGATGGTTAAATCTTTTACAGTATATGGGCTCGAAATGATATCTTTGGCAATTCGATTCACTTCATAATTTATCGTGCTTGATGATTCTTCCGAATTCGCATTGCTATTGGAATCAGAAGAAGGATAGCCTGGAACGTCCTGTTGGCCGGTTCCTGCTACACCACCTGTCGGAGTTCCCCCGCCAGTGTAGCTCTTCTGAATTTGCTGTACACTGATCTCGATCCCTTTCATGTTCTCTTGATCAACAGGTGTAACGAGATTTTCCTTGCTTGTCACTTTATCAAAGTTCAGTTTGGAGGCCACCAAAACGTTGACCTTATCCTCACCTACAATTTGAGAGAGGAATTGCTTCACGTTGTTTCGCACGTCACTCTCAAACTTTTTCTGTAATGCCATGTTCTCCTGAACTTCAGATGACAAGCCACCACTGCCACCGCGAGCGGTTGGAACGAGTTCAGCTTCGTCCGTGTTCGTGATGGTGATGTTCTCGATCGGCAAGTTCGGAACAGCTGTTTTAACCAAATTAAAGTAACCATCGACAGCTGCCTGATTCGGGTGATACCCCGGTTTAAATTGCAACGCTACGGAAGCCGAAGCTTTGTCTTGTTCTTCCAAACCTGCAAAGATATTATCTTTTGGCATGTTAACAAGGACTTTGGCATCCTGAATCCCCTGCATTCGCTGGAGTAGCTTTTCAACTTCTCCGTTTAATGCATTGTTGTATTTCACATCAAACTCTTTATCTGTCATGCCGATTGGTGATGATGAGCTTTCAAACGCTTTATAACCAAGGGAACCATTCTGTATGATGCCTTGGGATCCGATATTCACTTTGGTCAGCGCTACATCTGTACTAGGTACAGAAATACTTTTTCCGTCCGCGCTAAGTTTATATGGGATATTAGATGAGTTCAGATAATTGATGACACCAGCTGAATCACTTGCATTTAAATCTGTGAACGCCACTTCATATTCTGTCTTGGATAACTGCATCGTGAGAACCACTGCTGCCAAAATCAGAAATAAGAAGGTTGAAATAAATAATGTTTTCTGCTTTTTGCTAAAGCTATTCCAGTACTGTGATGCCTTGTCCCTGTACTGGGCAATTCTCTCATTCACTCTGTCACCCCATCCGAAACTTTGCTTAGTCTGTCCTGACAAAAGCTTGAGCGTTCTCCTAGCTTTGATCAGGAGCAGCATCGCAGCTGCTTGTCGTAATGATCAGCGCTACTGTTTGCGCAAATGAACTCTTATAGTTGTGTGCGCATAACCTCTTGATATGCCTCAACCACTTTATTACGTACCTGAGTGGTAAGTTGCAGACTAAGCAGGGCTTGTTCCGAAGCAATCAACACCTGATCTACATTCGCTTTGCCTACCAAAAATTGATTTGACATTTCATGAGCCTGGGTTTCCTGTGCGGCGACAGACCCCAGTGCATTTTGTAAATATGTACCGAAGCTCTGAATGCTTTCGGCTGGTGTAGAAGGTTTATTTTCAGTTGCTGCACTCTTCATCTGCAACTGCTGAACTCCCTGAGTGCTAAACATATTGTTCTGAATCATGAATGTCCCTCCCTTTTATCTCTTCTTTTAGTTTGTTGTCGAAGAATGCAACAGTTAACCTTTTCCAATTTCTAACGCTTTGGAAATCATTGCTTTGGTTGAATTCAGTGCAGTAACGTTAGCTTCATAAGAACGTGAAGCTGAGATCATATCGACCATTTCTTTTGCAATATCCACATTAGGCATGAACACATAACCTTCTGCGTTTGCATCTGGATGAGTCGGGTCATAAACCGGTTTGAATGGCGACTGATCTTCCCGAATCTCGGTTACTCTTACACCATCACCTGAACCTCCACCACGCATCTGGTTTTGTAGCATCGTGCTGAAGGATGTTTTATTCGGTTCAAGTACTACCATTTTCCGCTTATAGGGAACTGCGACCCCATTCGACATGCTCGCGCGCGTGGTTTCCGCATTTGCAATATTGGAAGAAATGACGTCCATACGCAAACGTTGAGCTGTAAGAGCCGAAGCACTGATTCCAAAACTGTTGCTAATGTTCAACGCGGTTATCTCCCTTCTACGCCTACTCGCATCATTTTAATTTGTTCGTTCACTTGCTGGATATAAGCGTTGTAACGCAATTGATTATCCGCCAGAAGACTCATCTCTCGATCAATGTCCACATTATTCTGGTTGTTATTCATGGAAGTGGACTGGTCCATATTAACTACTGGTGTTGGCACTAAAGAGGAAGGACCTATGACAAAATGCCTTGGATCCGTTACTTTCCCTTTAAGAACAGGTAAATCACCGCTCATCTGATCCTGTAACATTTCTTCGAAAGAAACGTCTGATCGCTTGAAATACGGGGTATCGGCGTTCGCTACGTTATCAGCTATCGTTCGTTGTCTCATGTTCGACGCATCGAGCGCACCTTGTAATCTTTTAAAGCTAATATCGTTTAAAAGATTCACAATATCCCTCCTCTCATTAGTATATATGGAAAAAGATTGAATCTTTTCACGCGAAACGGCTGTTGTTTTTTCGACAAAAACATTCGTGTTTACACGGTTTTCTAGGACTTAAGTAGAATTAACTCTGATGTTGTCGTATAACATAAGTTTCTTCGAGTTTGGGATATATTACAATAAGAAAAAAGCCCTATCTTTTCTGAAAGAGAGGGCTTTTTGTGTATTTTCTGCAAAATATGATTTTTTTCGTAAATATTCAGTCCCAAATCAAAATTGTGTTAACAATCTGACAGCTTCTCCTTAAACATTCTTAAAATATAACTCAATTTCCCAGACAGTATTTCAATCTGAACACAGCCAAGTGTTCATTTCCACAATAGGATTTTTATTTGTTAAGTTTAGCATATATTACCGTCGTATTAGGGTTTTAAGCTTACATCATACTTTATTTTTATGAATTCGACTCTGTTTTATTGCTCATTATATATTTATAGATTCATTGGATTCATCATTTTTGACACAACACTTTCTTAACAATTGTATAAGTCACTACTATTTTATATTTAGAAACAATTGATGGCTTCTCGGTTTTCCACAAAACGACGTTTTGCGCATTTGCGCAAACTTTTCCAGTGGATTCGCTTAACAAAAGATCACATTTAAATATTTAAAATTCTTTTAATGGAAATACATGGTTGCATAAAAATAGGAATACCAACTAATCCGCTACCCTTTATACTGTTATCCATGCGGCCCAAGTCCTAGTTTCTAGCATAGATGATCGCCACCTCTCTATTATCGGTCCAATCATCAGAAAAGGTTAGACCATAATATAAAATAAGGGTACGTATCCATAAACACGACATCTAACACAGTATCCTCTGCATACAAAGCACAGAACATATTGATTAAATGTTCACTGTTCATGGTACATACCCCTGATTTTACTCCATACAACCATCATCTCATATGATACTACAAGCTATATTCATTACCCTTTGCACTTACTAAAGGATGTACTGACTTAAATCTCGATCTGTCGCAATATCATGTAATTTTTCACGTACATACTCTGGTGTAATCACCATACGTTCCAACGTAAGCTCGGGAGCCTCGAAGGACAAGTCTTCCAGAAGTTTTTCCAATATAGTATGCAGACGGCGAGCCCCAATGTTTTCTGTGTTTTGGTTAACGGATTCCGCGAGCTTGGCAATCTCGCGTATTGCATCCTCCGAGAACTCAATCTCAATATCCTCTGTGCGCAATAAATCGACATATTGCTTCGTTAGCGCATTCTGAGGTTCCGTCAAAATGGAGACAAACTCCTCCAAGGTAAGACTGTTTAACTCTACACGAATGGGGAAGCGCCCCTGAAGCTCCGGAATCAGATCTGAAGGTTTAGCCACATGGAATGCGCCAGCCGCCATAAACAGAATATAATCCGTTTTGACAGGCCCATATTTGGTCATGACCGTTGATCCTTCAACAATCGGTAGAATGTCACGCTGAACGCCCTCACGGGAAACATCCGGTCCGCTTCCACGACCTTGACTGGCTACTTTATCAATCTCATCGATGAAAATAATGCCTGTCTGCTCTGCGCGTCTTATGGACTCCTGAGTCACATCATCCATATCGATTAATTTGCCCGCTTCTTCTTGAATAAGCACTTTACGTGCTTCCTTAATAGCCAATTTACGTTTCTTCGTACGCCGCGGCAACAAACTGCCAAACATCTCCTGCATGTTCATGCCCATCTGATCATTACCCTGGCCAGCAAACATATCCATCATGTTCGGCGTATTGTCCTCTACATCGATCTCAATGATGTCATCTTCCAGTTTACCAGACAACAGATCGAATTTGATTTTACGACGACGCTCAGCAACGTTTGCATCGGGTTCAGGTTCGTCCTGATCCTGAGAGGCATTTCCATTCCCGTTGTTCCCAAAGATCATTTCAAACGGATTACGCTGATTTTTAGACTTGGACTGAGAAGGAGCCAAAATATGTACAATGCGCTCGTTAGCAGCTTCTTCCGCTTTATCCTTCACTTGTTCAGTTCGTTCAAGCTTGACCATACGCAGGGATGTTTCGATCAGATCACGAACCATTGATTCCACATCACGTCCAACATATCCCACTTCGGTAAACTTGGTTGCCTCAACTTTGACAAAAGGCGCCCCTACCAGTTTTGCAAGACGACGCGCGATTTCCGTTTTACCGACGCCTGTAGGTCCAATCATCAGTATATTTTTAGGTACAATATCATCCTGTGTATGTTCTGGCAAAAGACTACGTCGATAGCGATTACGAAGGGCTACTGCCACTGATTTCTTCGCCTGTTTTTGACCTACGATATATTTATCCAGTTCGGTAACAATCTGTCTTGGCGTTAAAGCTTGAGAATTCATATGCTTCCCTCCTACAAGTATGTTGACGTCAATTCAGCCACAAGAGCAAAGAATCTCCTTAGCGTAAACCGGAGCAGATGTAGCATCTTGTTCCTGTACGGGAGATTTCTTTGTTCCTACAATTCTTCGACGATAATATTACTATTCGTGTACACACACAGCTCGGAAGCCACTTGAAGAGACTCACGCGCAATATCTTTCGCTTCCATCTGTCCAGCGTGACGTTTCAGCGCCCGCGCAGCGGATAAAGCAAAATTACCACCTGAACCGATCGCAATGATATCATCATCCGGTTCGATAATCTCCCCGCCACCCGAAATAAGCAACATTCCTGTTTTGTCCATCACAATCAACAAGGCTTCGAGCTTCCGCAGTATGCGATCCTGCCGCCAATCCTTTGCAAGTTCAACCGCTGCCCGTTGCAGATTGCCATGGTGCTCTTCCAGTTTACCTTCGAATTTTTCAAACAGTGTAATTGCATCAGCTACAGAACCGGCAAAGCCAGCAACAACTTGTCCACGATATAAGCGTCTTACTTTTTTGGCTGTGTTCTTCATAACAACGCTCTGGCCCATCGTTACCTGACCATCGCCCGCAATCGCCGCCTTGCCATTATGACGGACAGCACAGATCGTTGTCGCATGAAATGACATATCCATGATATCAGCTCCCCCACGAATAATTTATACGCGTTCCGGAACGGTTAGACCTTCTGAAGCAATAAACTTGGCGATACCATCCAGGGCACGATTAGCAAGTGCTTCATTTTTTTCTTTTTTGTTACGGATTCTAGTTTCCAATTTCGGTAACAAACCGAAGTTAGCATTCATTGGCTGGAAGTGCTTGAAATCCGCTGTTGTAATATATTGGGCCATGCTACCTAGCGTGGTTTCTACCGGCAGTACAACAAGTTCTTGTCCTAACGCCGCTTTAGCTGCATTCATACCGGCAATAAGACCCGATGCGGCAGATTCAACATAGCCTTCTACCCCTGTCATTTGGCCAGCAAAGAACAAATTAGGGCGCTCTTTGAATTGGTACGTTGGACGAAGCAGCTTCGGTGAGTTAATAAATGTATTCCGGTGCATGACACCGTAGCGCACAAACTCAGCATTCTCAAGACCCGGAATCAGTGAGAAGACACGTTTCTGTTCTCCCCACTTCAAGTGCGTTTGGAAACCTACCAGGTTATACAACGTTCCCGCTGCATTGTCCTGTCTAAGCTGTACCACAGCATGAGGCAATTCACCCGTATGCGGGTTAACCAGACCTACCGGCTTCATCGGTCCAAACAATGCTGTTTGTTTACCCCGTTTCATCATGACTTCAATCGGCATGCAACCTTCGAAATAGATTTCTTTTTCGAATTCTTTTAACTGAGCAACCTCTGCAGTAATAAGAGCCTCATAAAAGACATCAAACTCTTCTTCTGTCATTGGACAGTTGAGATAAGCCGCTTCTCCTTTATCATAACGAGAGGCAAGGTAAACCTTGTTCATATCAATGGAATCTTTTTCAATAATCGGAGCTGCAGCATCGTAAAAATAGAAGTATTCCTCACCCATCAACGCTTTAATCTGCTCGGACAATGCCGGCGAAGTCAGTGGTCCGGTCGCTACAACAACAATTCCGTCCTCTGGCAAAGAAGTCAGTTCTTCGTTCACCACTTCAATCAGCGGATGCTGATGCAATGTCGAAGTAATCTCACCCGAGAAGCCATCCCGGTCAACAGCCAATGCTCCTCCCGCCGGAACAGCATGTCGATCAGCCGCCCCGAGCACGAGCGAATTCAACATTCTCATCTCTTCTTTTAAAACCCCAACAGCATTCGCCAGTCCATTGGCACGCAGAGAGTTACTACATACGAGTTCTGCAAATTTATCCGTATGATGAGCCGGGGTTTTGACTACCGGTCTCATCTCATATAACTTCACTCGCACACCGCGACTGGCAATCTGCCACGCCGCTTCTGACCCAGCCAGTCCCGCACCAATAACTGTTACTTGTTGTTCACTTGTCAAAATCATTTACCCCCATAATATGCTAATCCTTTTATTCATCTTCCGATTCTTCCACCGGCTCCTGATGATCACAAGAAGTACATTGTAATCTTGTTCCCTTTTTGTTTCGTTTCTCAATCATTAATGATCCGCAACTTGGACAAGGTTTAGCCGAAGGTTTATCCCATGATACGAAATCACATTCGGGATACTTGTCACACCCATAGAATATACGTCCTTTTTTACTACGACGCTCCACGACATGTCCTTCCTTACACTTTGGACAAGTTACGCCGATATCTTTAATGATCGGCTTTGTATTACGGCAATCGGGGAAGCCCGAGCATGCGAGGAACTTTCCGAAACGACCCAGTTTGTACACGAGTGGCTTGCCGCATTTCTCGCAGATCTCATCCGAAACCTCGTCTTCAATCTCGATCTCTTTCATTTCTTCCTCGGCAAACTCCAGCCGCTTCTCGAAAGATTCATAGAATTCAGCTAACACTTTGACCCAATCTTCGGAGCCTTCCTCCACATGGTCGAGATCACCTTCCATGTTCGCAGTAAACTCGACATTCAAGATTTCCGGGAAAAACTCTTCCATCTGCTCGATGACCAGTTCTCCCAGCT
Source organism: Paenibacillus sp. RRE4 (assembly GCF_031844205.1). NCBI lineage: Bacteria > Bacillati > Bacillota > Bacilli > Caryophanales > Paenibacillaceae > Paenibacillus > Paenibacillus sp. RRE4. Next base: position 1,399,517 of record NZ_JAUZUT010000001.1, on the reverse strand, counting down.
CTGTCGGCATAAATTTCTTTTCTTCGATCGCAACATATCCGCGCTTCTGTATGGTCTCCAGTGTTGGCGCATATGTACTCGGTCTGCCTATACCGAGCTCTTCCAAGGTTTTGACAAGTCGTGCTTCCGTATAGCGCGGTGGTGGCTGCGTAAAGTGCTGTTTAGGCTCAATCTCCTGCTTCTCCAGCACGTCTCCACTCTTGAGCGGAGGCAACAAACGATCTTCTTCCGTTGTACCGTCGTCATTGCCTTCCACATAAACTTTCATGAATCCTTGAAAACGCACTTTGGAACCCGCTGCACGGAAGATTGTATCTCCCGCAGCAATGTCTACGGAAAGAGTATCCAGAATAGCCGAGGACATCTGACTGGCGACAAAACGTTCCCAGATCAGCTTGTATAAACGGAACTGATCGCGACTCATGAACGATTTAATCGAATCTGGATCACGTAAGATAGAAGTCGGACGAATCGCTTCGTGTGCATCCTGGGCATTTGTAGCTTTCTTCGAATAATTGCGCGGGCTCTCCGGTGCAAATGTTTCACCATACTTGCCAATGATGTATTCTTTTGCTTCTTCCTGCGCAGAAGTAGCGATACGAGTCGAGTCCGTACGCATATACGTGATCAGACCGACTGTGCCCTCTTTTCCAAGATCGACACCTTCATAGAGTTGCTGTGCAACCGACATCGTCTTGGAAGCCCGGAAATTAAGCTTACGAGCCGCCTCCTGCTGCAGTGAGCTTGTTGTAAATGGCGCCGAAGGATTTCGAGTTCTCTCTTTCTCCTTCACTTCCTTGATTGTAAAATCAGCGCCCTCAATCTGTTTTAAAATCGCCTGTACTTCCGCTTCACTCCCAAGCTCAGTCTTGGTTCCGTTTAACTTATGAAACTTCGCTTCAAACGGATTGCCGTCTGCACTTAGTTTGGCAGTAATGCTCCAGTACTCTTCGGGTTCAAATTCATCAATTTCATTTTCCCGATCCAAAATAATTTTGACAGCAACGGACTGAACCCGACCTGCTGACAACCCTTTTTTCACTTTCTTCCATAATAGTGGGCTAATCTTGTATCCAACAAGCCGATCCAGAATCCGTCTGGCTTGCTGTGCATTGACCAAATCCATATTTATTTTACGCGGCGTTTTGAATGCGTCCTTAACCGCTTGTTTGGTGATTTCATTAAATACAACTCGGCAATCAGCCGTGTCATCCAGTTCAAGTGCATGTGCCAAATGCCAGGCAATGGCTTCACCCTCACGATCCGGGTCGGCCGCGAGATACACTTTTTTTACCTTCTTGCGCGCATCCTTAAGTTCCTTCAATACTGAACCTTTGCCGCGGATCGTAATATATTTCGGATTAAAATCATTCTCTACCTCAACGCCGATCTGACTCTTTGGCAAATCGCGCACATGTCCCATCGAAGCTTTCACGATGAACTTGCTACCTAAATATTTGCCGATCGTCTTCGCCTTTGAGGGCGACTCCACGATTACGAGTGCATCCGCCATAGGTCCATCCTCCTCTCAGTCATGAAACTGTTTCTTGCTATATAAGTTGAATTTAAGATTTTACACTAAACACTTCGATGACAGAATAACCTTCCGATCGCTGTTATTCCCAGATTTTTTTTATTCCTTTATTCAAGGTTAAAATCCGATGATAAGCGTATGCTTCCGATGCAGCTTTCTTCCAGAAAGCTTTTAGGCGAACACTTCGTTTCTTCAGGTTTTTTCTGTCCTCTCCATTGTTGTGTAAATTAAGCATTCAAATTATATAGTTAAATACTTCACTTCATACTTCGTATTATATACTCCACATACTGCACAGGTTGCAGCATCGTCATACCCTCGCATACTTGGTTCCTGGTAATTGGCTAATCTGCTTTTTTATGATTAAAGATAACAGAACTGAATGTAAATGTCCAAAATCCCAACCCAACCGCTCTATCAATTGATCTAAAGACTGCTCTTCCTGCTCAAGTAAAATGATGATACGTCGTTCATCTGTAGAAAGTTCTGCCTTTGGAAATAAATCTTGCTCTGCATGTCCTGACATTTCTGCCGAACGTCCTCTATTGTAAGGAAGTTGTTCTGCATTTGGCAAGTCCAAACAATACTCTTCTAATAAATCAGCAGCACAAGTGACCAATTTGGCCCCCTGCCGTATTAAATTATGTGCCCCTCGACTCTTCGGCGAAGTAATCGGCCCTGGAACTGCAAATACATCTCTACCTGCCTCGAGTGCTGCATCTGCGGTGATGAGAGAACCACTTCGTATATCCGCTTCTACAACGAGCGTTCCCAATGTTAATCCTGCGATAATCCGGTTTCGCTCGGGAAAAAGACCCTGACGAGCCCTGGTTCCCAGAGGATACTCTGACAAAAGTAGGCCCGTTTCAGCAATTTGTTCCGCTAAGCTCGTATTCTCTGGTGGGTAGACCATGTCTACCCCCGTACCAAAAACGGCAATGGTTTTCCCTTCTACTCTTAAAACAGCTTCATGGCACACACGATCAATACCTCTGGCAAGTCCACTGACAATGGTTAACCCCGCAAGAGACAATTGCTCTGCAAGCTTTTCCCCAACCTTACGCCCGTAAACTGTAGGCATCCTTGTTCCTACCATCGCAATCGAAGGTTGATGTAATAACCGAGTATCTCCTCGAGTGTACATCACCCAGGGAGGCTGTGCGGTTTCCTTCATTAATATAGGATAATTTGAATCCAGATAAGTAATAACCTCGATCCCGCGATTATAAACCTGCTCTCTTCTGCTCTCAATCCAGCCGGCATTAAATTCTCTAGCCAAACGAGTCGCCTGATCCTTCCTCAGTCCAGCTTCAATCCAGTCTCCTTCCTCGTAATAAAGCAACTCCTGCAACGAGTGCTGACCTGTCATCAATTTTGCAACACTTTTCTTCCCGATGCCTTCCATTTCATAGAGTCCAAGCAAAATCCAGCGTTCTTCCATATTCATGCCTCCTGTAAGAGGACAAATTGCCCTCTAATTGTGTGATAAACAACGATAAATTGCAAACGTTAACATATTCTGCACACTAAAGCTCGCCCGCATTTTTCTAAAAAAACGCAAAAAAGCAACCCTTCGCCCTGTTTAAAGGACAAAAGGTTGCTTACCTTTACCGTCTCCTGAATCAACGGCTCCGAAAATGAGTCATTTCCGTGCTGTTTCTTCTATTATAACGGAATAGGATTAATGTGTCGTGCACAAATTCAAAATACCGCGTTCTTCGAGCACACTTACCAAAGTGGAGCCCATTTCCGCTGGTGTCGGAGCAACTTTAATACCGCATGATTCCAGCTTCGCAATTTTCTCTTTGGCTGTACCCTTACCGCCAGAGATAATCGCACCCGCATGACCCATACGTTTGCCTGGAGGCGCTGTAACACCACCGATGAATCCTACCACCGGTTTAGTCATGTTAGCTGCCACCCATTCTGCTGCATCCTCTTCCGCAGTACCGCCGATCTCACCAATCATGATGACAGCATGTGTCTGTGGATCTTCATTGAAACGTTTCAAGATATCGATGAACTCAGAGCCTTTAACCGGGTCTCCTCCTATACCTACCGCAGAAGATTGGCCAATACCACGAGTTGTGAGCTGATGAACAGCCTCATACGTCAGTGTTCCACTACGTGAAACGACACCAACATGCCCTGGCATATGAATGTATCCAGGCATAATGCCGATCTTACACTCGCCCGGTGTGATAACACCTGGACAGTTAGGCCCAATCAATACTGTATTTTTTCCGTCCATGAAACGGTCTACTTTGACCATATCCAGAACCGGAATACCTTCTGTAATACAGATGACCAAATCCAGTTCTGCATCAACAGCTTCCATAATGGAATCCGCTGCAAATGCAGGAGGAACATAGATGACGCTCGCTGTTGCGCCAGTAGCCTCCTTCGCTTCCTGCACCGTGTTGAATACCGGCAAGCTGACTACTGAACCGTCTTCCAGCGTGATGTCAACATTGGTTCCGCCTTTGCCTGGCGTAACACCGCCTACCATTTGGGTTCCGTAGTCCAATGCGCCCTTCGTGTGGAACATTCCCGTTGAACCCGTAATGCCTTGCGTAATGACTTTTGTATTTTTATCGATCAAAATACTCACGTTGCTTCACATCCTTACGGTTATTTTTCAATTCCCGGACAGCTCCGGTACGAAGGAATGGACCTATTTTACGAGGGCAACAATTTTCTGTGCTCCATCGGCCATGGAATCAGCAGGAACGATATTCAGGCCGGATTCACCCAAAATACGTTTGCCCAGTTCCACGTTAGTTCCTTCAAGACGAACAACCAGCGGTTTGGTCAGGCCAAGCTGCTTCGCTGCTTCAACAACACCGTTGGCAATGACATCACAACGCATAATACCACCGAAGATGTTAACAAAGATACCGGCTACTTTGGCATCGGACAGAATGATCTTGAATGCTTCCGTAACTTTCTCTGTTGTTGCACCGCCCCCAACATCTAGGAAGTTGGCCGGGTCTCCACCATAATATTTGATGATGTCCATCGTAGCCATCGCAAGTCCCGCACCGTTAACCATACAGCCAATGTTGCCGTCAAGCGCTATGTAGCTGAGGTCGTATTTGGAAGCTTCGATTTCTTTTTCATCTTCCTCATCCAAGTCACGAAGTTCTTGAATATCTTTGTGACGGAAGAGAGCGTTGGAGTCAAAGTTCAGCTTTGCATCCAGCGCGATAACGTTTCCATCTCCGGTAACAACCAGCGGGTTGATCTCGGCAATGGAGCAATCTTTTTCAACAAATGCCTTGTACAAGGCGAGCATGAACTTCACAGCTTTATTCACGAGTTCATTCGGAATTTTGATGCTGTAAGCCAGCTTGCGAGCCTGGAACACTTGCAATCCGATTGCAGGGTCAACAACCTCTTTGAAAATTTTCTCAGGTGTAGCTTCAGCTACTTCTTCGATCTCTGTTCCGCCTTCTTCGGAAGCCATCATGACTACACGTCCTGTAGCACGATCGACAACAACACCCACATAATATTCTTTGCGGATATCGCATCCTTCTTCAATCAAAAGACGTTTTACTTCTTTACCTTCTGGTCCTGTCTGATGGGTTACTAATACTTTGCCCAAAATTTCGGATGCATAGGCACGAACTTCCTCTGTGCTTTTTGCTACTTTCACGCCGCCGGCTTTACCCCGACCCCCTGCGTGAATTTGCGCTTTAACTACAGTCACCGGACTGCCCAGTGCCTCTGCGGCCGCAACCGCTTCATCGACTGTATAAGCAACCTTTCCGTTTGGAACGGTAACTCCATACTGTTTCAGTACTTCTTTTCCTTGATATTCATGGATATTCATTCTCGAATCCTCCTATCAACATGACTGCAACAAGGCGGGCTGGTAGACGAACAAAAGACATATGTTGACTATTTTCACTTAAACCCAATTCATTGTAACATGTTTTTAAAACGCTTTCCTTAAAAAAGTAATGGTTAATAGACAGCATTTTGATATGGATATGATCCCTTTTTGTGAATGCTTGGATATATATGGAAAAAAACCTTAACCGAGTAGGCTAAGGTTTTTCATCACATGGAGACTTTTATTATTATTTTTTAGCCACATTGATATTCGTTTCATGAACTTTCTCAAGCAAACCCTTAAACTGTCCAAGCAGTGTTTCAAACTCTGTGCTGTTCAAGCAAGCATCTCCCTGAATGGCTTCAGGTATGGATAATGCCTTATTCTTGAGTTCACGTCCCGCATCGGTTAGTGTAATCATCACTTTACGCTCGTCTTGTGCAGAGCGCTCACGATGGATGAACCCGGCTGATTGCAACCGTTTGAGAAGAGGCGTCAGCGTACCTGAGTCGAGGTACAAGGCTTCACCGATTTCCTTAACGGTACATTCCTGCCGCTCCCACAATACCATTAATACCAGATATTGAGAGTACGTTACACCAAGCACTTCCAAATAGGGCTGGTACAATTTTGTAATTTCACGTGAACAAGCGTATATGGCGAAGCATAATTGATTATCCAGCTTTAAACGGTCTGTCTGCATGTTGTCTGTCTCACCTGCCTAATGTACTTTAAATTGCATATCTTATTGGGTTAATCATCCTGCTTCGCCTTTATTAGCGGCGAATTTTAGTTTCCCCATTACTATCTTATCACAAAATAGATTAAAAAAAGAATAATTGAGCACAAATTATTTTACTTTCTTATTTAATCATGTTAAATTAAGTTGTATAAAATATAATTACAGGTGATCAAAGTATGAATAACCCACTTATGTTAGGGTTATGTTAGGGCGATCATCAGAACAACCACAATCACCAGAACAATTCAGGATCAGACAAACTTATCTCATAACCATTCACACCGGGTTGACGCTCTGATTCCTTTTATATAAAATGCTAGTAGAAGCTGAGGAAGCACCTTAATTCGAGACTGGCTCGCCCTGCGCGGAGCCTACTATTCGAGTGAGGTGTTTCTTTGTTATGTATGGAAAGCTGTATAGCTCGTGTCTGTATGGAATTGACGGTGTATTAATTGAAGTTGAAACGGATTTATCTAATGGTTTACCTCTGACCTCCATTATCGGACTACCGGATTCGGCGGTCAGAGAAGCTGTGGAACGCGTTCGGGCGGCGATTAAAAACTGTGGATATCAGTATCCTTTGCAACGTATTACGATTAATTTGGCCCCGGCAGATCTGCGTAAGGAAGGCTCCTCCTTTGATCTTGCTATTGCCATTGCGTTACTTACAACCAGCGGTCAGCTTGTTCTTCCCCCGCAGGAACGCACTTTAGTTCTCGGGGAACTGGCACTGGATGGTTCAATCCGGCCTGTACCCGGGATATTGTCGATGGTTGATCTAGCCAAAAGACAAGGCTTTACTTCGGTTCTGCTCCCTTATGAGAACGTGGAGGAGGCACGTTTGATTCGTGGAATCGGGATTTATGGGCTTCAACATTTGAAGGACCTTGCTCGTGATCATACCTTTACATCCCAAGGTTTAAATGGCAACACATCCGGGGGAACAGCGAGTGCGGGGCCAATCATCTTAAAAGACTACAGTCACCTTCATTTCTCCGAACCTTCCAGTGCACGTTCCAGTCAAGGTAGAGAAATTTTCTCTTCCCCACTTGAAGACTATAGTGATGTACTTGGACAGCATCATGTCAAGCGTGCACTAATGATTGCCGCTGCGGGCATGCATAATATCATGCTGGTTGGCCCACCTGGTACAGGCAAAACGATGCTGATTAAACGATTACCGACGATTTTACCCCCTTTATCGGAAGAAGAAGCACTTGAAGTAACTAAAGTGTTAAGTGCGGCAGGACATCTAAAAGAAGCACCTCAAGGACTGATTGCAGACAGACCCTTTCGGTCACCTCATCATACGATATCCACCTCCGGCTTGATTGGGGGCGGCGGCATTCCAAAGCCAGGCGAGGTCAGTCTCGCTCATCGCGGAATTTTGTTTCTGGATGAACTACCGGAGTTCCAGCGTCAGGTTCTTGAAGTACTAAGACAGCCGCTTGAAGATCAGACCGTTACGATCAGTAGGGCAAGAGCTGCGTTCACTTTTCCTGCACAATTCATGCTGGCCTGTTCAATGAACCCTTGTCCCTGCGGTTATCTGTCGGCTCAGGCGGAGGAACAGCGTTGTATCTGCAGTCCGGCTCGCGTTGCAGCGTACAGGGCAAAAATTTCGGGCCCACTGCTGGATCGTATCGATCTGCAAGTCGAAGTTCCCCCACCAGGAGATTGGCGTATGGCTGGCACTTCCCCTTCATCTGTCGAGATGCAAGCAAAAGTGATGGTCGCCCATTCCATTCAGGCCAAACGCTACCTGAACCGTTCAGTGCGCTGGAACAGTCAGCTCTCTGGCACATTTTTACGGAAGACCATACATCTACCTCGTGAAGCAGAGCAGTTGTTGGATCAAACAATACAGACGCTGAATCTGAGTATGCGTGCCCATGACCGAATTATGAAAATGGCACAAACTATTGCTGACTTGGATCATGAAGGTGAGATTGTGACAGCCCATGTCGCGGAAGCGATACAATATCGGCAGTTAGACTTGAGTTTATTTTAATACTGATATTCAGATGCTAAGCAAAAGCCGTATTTGAACTCTGCTTACATGTTAATGAAGAGTACCTATACGGCCTGGTTGGCATTATAAGCACATTCAAAAGGAGTCGGGAGTCGTGTTGAACAACCCTCAAACGCTTACTCGGATGTAGATTTAATGTTAACAATTAAAGAGTTTGGAAATCGATTTGAAACAATGATGAAAACAGTGAACTTGTCACACTATTCCGAAATAACTGATCCGCTTGATTGCCCGGCATTCAGACGTTATCCCGATCTCTATTGCAAAAAAAGACCACATGCATGTGGTCTCGAATGAAGTTCTTTTATTCAAATAACGTTAGCTTCTCCTTGGCAGGTGTACGCTCTTTCGCTGATGGGATGACATCGGGGTATCCCATATAGATCATTCCAATAATTTTTTCTCCCGCCTTGATACCTAGTGGCTTCCGAAATTTAGGTGCATATAAAAATGGTTTGGTCACCCAAAATGTGCCTATATTTTCGCTCCATGCTGCAAGCATAAAGTTCTGAACCATGGTGCTGACTGCGGCAAAATCCTCATCCCAGATCGCTTGTCTCGGGTCTTCCTCCAGCACAACCAGCAAAATAGCAGGCACCTGTTGCACACTCTCCGAAAACTTGTTATCCTCACCCATCTCGGCTTCAATGGCCTCTGCGAGCTTTTTGCGTCCTTTGCCATTGAACAACACAAATCTCCACGGCTCACGCAATTTATGGTTAGGTGCCCAAACGGCTGTATCCAGCAAATCGATGATTTGCTCCGTTGGAACAGGATCTTTCTTGAATTTTTTGACGGTGCGGCGATTCTCGATCGCATGGCGGACTTCGTTGATTGTCTTCGTCGTTTTACTCATGGGTCATGCCTCCCTCTCCAAATGGTACACAACAGGTTGCAATTTTTATTATACACCTCTATGTTAGCCAGATTCAAAGGATGGCAAATTTGAGAGTTCCGGATCAAATAGAAAAAGATGAACTATAGACAGCATACTTGTCTATAAGCTCATCCATTTTATCAACCAACTTCAAACTTAAAATGCATTTTCTATATGATTTATGGACATGATGTCCCCAAAATGGTTCATCATCACCGCTATGACATCAAATCGAATCTGACGAGTATATTCTCCGTTCATTTGCAGATAAACCGCCGCCGTCGAACGAACCTGTTGCATTTTGCGCTGATCGACAGACTCTTGTGGAGTTCCGAATCCTGAATTGAAACTTCGGCTTCGCACCTCAACAAAAATCAACAACTCTTCACGTGCCGCAATAATATCGACTTCTCCGCTACGACAACGCCAGTTTCGCTGCAGGATAGAATAACCTTGTTTCACTAACCAGCGGCAAGCTTCCTCTTCGCCTAACTTTCCCTTTTGCTGACGGGTCAACTTGCCACTAGGTTTCTGGCCAGATCCCTGTTCTACCATGATTCGTTATCACTTCGGCCCGAAGCAAGCCGATCGGCTTGATAAACATAGGTAAGCACCTCTGCTACCAACTGATACAATTCTGTCGGGATCTGTTCATCCAGATCCAGCTTGGAGAGCACTTCAACTAAAGCTGCGTCCTCCTGTACGGGAACGCCGTTTTCCTTGGCTTTGTCCAGAATGGCTTCAGCTACTTTGCCACGGCCTTTGGCTACAACAACAGGTGCTTCACTTTCTCCCGGGACATATTTTAGTGCAACTGCTTTTTTCGATAACAGGTCCGGCTGTGCTGATTCATCTTTCATACCTTGAAATCCACCCCTTTGTATCGCTCAGGGCTATAATCTGCAGCAGTTATCTTACGCTCCATCCCCGGCTCCTGCCCTGCCGGCCAAGGTTCTGCCCGGAAGGTCAACAGCTGATATCCAAGCTTGTCCAGCGATTGATGGATCACTTCACGTCCACTCTCCAAAAGCGCTCCCATTTCTTCCCGATCGTTTAGGACACGCAAACTGACAATGTTATTGACCACATGTACATCAACGAGGGTATGCCCCAAACTTCTCATTTCCAAGTCAAACAGCAAACGGCAATTCGAGGCATCCAATTCCCCACGCGGACCGCGGCGTGATTGAATCTGCACAGAGGCTGTCTGTTCACCGTCCGGACCCGTGATGGGGATAAACCAGTGCATTTGCGCAAACGCTGCACCGCGATCGGTTGTAAGCAATAGCTGCTGACCCGTCAGGTATTGTATGGCTTGATTGGCGGCATCTTTCAGCGCCGCCGGGGCACTGTCGCTGCTGGCTAACTGCAGCAGCAGACCCTTAAGCGAGTCCGTGTTCGCCGGACTCGCTGCCTCACCCACGCGCGGCTGCATCGCCGCGCCGTGAACGGCCTGCTGCTCGTGCTCCGCACCGAGCAGCTTCAGCACGCGCCCCACCCACGGGTCTCCCCCGTGGGTGACGGGCGCGTGCGCTGCCGCCGCACCTGCGGGAGCGCCGGCAACACCGCCAGCCGGCTGCGCATCAGCGCCGGCTGGCAAGGGCTGCGGCGAGCCTGCGGCAGCCGCAGCCGCTTGGCCGCCCTGCTGCGCAGCAGGGGCGGCTTGTGCTGCCGCACCCGGCTGTGCCGGTGCGGCAGTGGACGCGTTGCGCAGCGCGTCCAGTAGCGCCAGCAGCTTTGGCGCCAGCTGTGCTGGCGTAGGCGCTACTGGCGCGGCCTGCCCTGCTGCGGACGGTGTCGCCGCAGCAGCAGGCGTGTCTGCGCGGCCGTCTGCACGCACGGCCGCACCTTCCGGCTGGCCCGCACTTGCACGGCCAGCCGAAGCTTCCGCCGCCCCAGGTGTACCCGGGCGGCTCGCAACTTGGCCCGCTTCCGTAACTCGCGGCGAGCCTTCCCCAGGTATTCCGGTGCCAGCCGGAATACCTGCATTGCCTTTGCCAGCCGTTTCCGCTTGGCTGGCAACACTCTTCGCAACAGCCTCAGCCCCTGTCTGTCCACCATTCGCCTGGCCTGCATTCGACGGCACGTTACCTTTAGCCCGTTGCCCCTGGTCTGATGCCGCACTTTCAACAACATCTGTAGTCAATCCTGCACCCGCCGCTGGAGTGGTCTGAACCTGATTCGGCTGTGACGCTACAGGAGAGGCTACGGGTATTCCAACTCCTGGCCTGCTCACATTTACCACTGGTGGTCCCTCTTCTGGCTGAACAGCAACATTAGTCAAGGCGCCAGAAGCTCCGGCCTGTCCTGTGGACGCCACCGCTTTCAAGCCTGCTGCTTCGCCGCCAGGGAGCGGCTTACCTGCCACCGTTTGAGACAAAAATGACTCCAGTTGATCCGCAAGACCACTTAACAACTGATGCAAAGGAGGTCCAAATACGGTCTGATGTAAACCTTTCACCGTTTCTGCCGTAACAGGCAAGCCCCGCTGAAAAGCAATGCCCGCCGCCTGTACCCATTCCTCCACAGGTACCTGTACAGGTTTGGCTACCATCATGTTTTGCACCATGGCTACGTTATCCTTGGTCAGCGGCAACCCACTGCGTTGCATAGCAAGTAACAACTCCCGGTTTTCTTTGGTATCCCCCAAACCTACCTCTTGCAGCAAGTTATTCAGTGAAGCCTGAGGTAGCTCTGCAAGCGAGCCAGCAACAGGTTTCATTACCGTTATACCGTTCTCACCCGGAGGTTGAACCTGCAGAAGCGTCGTCTCACCCGGACGGAGCGGTGTCTCCAGTTTGGCACGCACCTGCACCCCTTGAATCTGGAGCACAGCCTCTCCACCATCATCCGATACACTGACGACAGATCCACGAACGACCTGACCTTCTTTTAATTCGAGCGGCTTGGCGTTTCCGGGCTTACTGTCCCCCATTAAACCACGAATCATGGAGCTGATATTCAACTCGTTCTTCCTCCTTTCCGTTCCCTTTCAATTAAAACAACGTATGCTGCTCACCTAATAAATTCCCGAGAAAGCTCCGCCGATGCATCGGTGTTGCGCCGAGTGCCATGATCTGTTCCCGATGAAATTGAGTTGCATAGCCTTTATGTACGGGCAGACCATATTCCGGGTATAACGTATCCCATTCTTCCTTGCACAGCCGATCTCTCGTTACCTTGGCCACAATAGAAGCCGCTGCGATCGATTGGCTATTTGCATCCCCTTTAATAATAGACAACTGCGGTATATTCAAATCCACCTTTTCCGCGTCCACCAGCATGTAATGAGGTGTTACATCAAGTGCCTCTACCGCACGTTTCATCGCCAGTCTGGCGGCTTGTTTAATATTCAGACGATCAATCGTTTCCGCATCTGCATATCCTACACCTACAGCCAGCGCGTTCTCCATAATGATGTCATATAACGTATCGCGTTTCTTTTCTGACAACTTTTTAGAATCATTGACCCCTTCCAAAATAAGTCCTTGAGGCAAGATCACGGCCGCCGCAACCACATCCCCAAACAAACACCCTCGTCCCACTTCATCAATTCCTGCGATATATTCAAATCCGCTCCCCCAATACTCCCGCTCATACACCAACAGATCCCGAGGTTCGCTAGTTTCTTTTTTCTTTTTCTTCGGTTTGCGTTGCAGTTCTGGCAATGCAAGCTCCGGCATTTCATGGTTTGCTGTCATTCTGTTCATCTCCTCACCCATGTTTCATGTAGCTGTTTAATCCCATGTAATGTATATAATTAATTAGACGTAGGCTATCGCATATTTGTTCTGATTAATCGTATTCCTGCACAATGTTTCGTCTTAAAAGTATGATTTTTAAAAATATCCTGATGTCTTCATTTATCGGTTGTCATGACGTTAAATTGAATACATACAAACTGATGTTCTGCAAATTTTCAACATCATTTATCATAGCATGATTTCAGGACACCTCCTATACAGAACAAACAATTCCATCAAGCACACTTCACTTCATTTTTTTACCATACTCATGCCAGTTTTATATCCCCTGTAGCCTTAAAACACAAAAAGGCCGTTCCCGGTAATCCGGTAACGGCCGCTTCTTTCGGCTCTTGTAAGGATATTTTCGTTTAGTAAGGAGCTTCCATGGAGAAACGCCCCATCTTGCCCGCTCTTAATTCCCGCAGAAACGCTCGTGATGCCTTCTCCAGATCAATCCGTCCACCACTGATGACACAACCGCGGATTCGGCCGACCTGCTCCATAATGGCAATAACACTGTCCGAATCGTCCGCATCTCTGGAGAACTCTTGAAGACCATATCTCTCTTCCAGCGCGTCCCAGTAATAACGCATCAGATAACTGATTCCGAAAAATGCGATATCCTCTGCATTCAGGATTTCTTCTTTGATCGCACCCGTCACAGCAAGTCGGTAACCTACGTTTTGATCTTCAAATTTCGGCCACAGAATACCTGGGGTGTCCAGCAGTTCCATTTCCTTGCCTACTTTTATCCATTGCTGGCCTTTGGTTACACCTGGACGATCTCCAGTTGCAGCAATGCTCCGTCCAGCCAAACGATTGATCAATGTGGATTTACCTACGTTAGGAATACCGACAATCAAGCCTCGAACAGCTCGGGGATTAATGCCTTTTGCCAGTTGACGATCAATCTTCTCCTTTAGAAGGAGTCTTGCCTGAGCAGGAATATCTTTGACATTGGTACCTGTTGAAGCATCCACAGGGAACGCTGTAATGCCTTCTTTTTTAAAATACTCAATCCACTCTTGTGTCACTTTGGCATCCGCCAAATCCGACTTATTGAGCAAAATCATGCGGGGTTTATCCATCAAAATCTCGTCAATCATCGGATTACGGCTGGAGACAGGCAGACGGGCATCCAATAGTTCGATGACCACGTCAATGAGCTTCAACTTGTCCTGAATCTGGCGTCTGGCTCGGGTCATATGACCTGGAAACCATTGTATCGTCACCTTGTCTTCACCTCATTTAATACATGCTTTAAGTTTTTTAGTGGTTGATCCACTTAATTTCTCCAATAGGCCAGAAAATAACATCAGCACGGCCAATAATCTCTTTAAGGGACACATAACCGATCATTCGGCTATCTGTACTGTTAGGTCGATTATCCCCCATAACAAACACATGACCCGCTGGCACTTTACCATCTGGGAATTGTTCATTCGGGAAATCCTTCACGTTATACGTTCCGCCACTCGCTTCAGCCGCATCAATAGCACCCTGGATGTAGGTCTCATTCACCTTTTGTCCATTTACCGTTACGGTGTCTCCCTGAACCTGAACCGTATCTCCCGCTACTGCGATAACACGTTTAATGAAATCCCGTCCTTCGGAAGGTACATGGAAGACGATTACTTCGCCACGTTTTGGCTCGCGGATATCATACAGTATCTCATTGACAATGACACGTTCTCCTGTCGAGAAATTCGGTTGCATGGATGGCCCGTCCACCACAAATGGTTTAAAAAGTAACCAGCGAATCAGAATAACCAGCACGAGTGCAATGACAATGGCCTTCAGCCACTCGACAATTTCATTTTTCGCTTTTTTGGATCGATTATTTTTTTCTTCCGCAGGTAAGCTCTGGTCCTGTTGAACTTCTTGTTCCATTCAAGATCTTCCTCTCTTCACAGTACATGATTATAGCAGTATACATTCAGCTTTTTGCTTCCTCCCTGTCTAAGACTAGAGAAAACAAATTATTCAACTCAGTTATGTAATTCTTGAAGCCAAGCATTACAACCGTACATTGAACCACAATTCAAATGCCTTGGATAACTGATGTCACAATCCTCCCGGACTTTACGCCGCATATCCGCCATACCATTTTACTCGGAAGTGTACCTCCGGTTCAACTTTTCCCGGACAAAAACGAAAAGGGCTTGTCTCCAAGCCCTTCCCGGTATCCGTTATATTAACGAATTTCTTTAATTCTCGCTGCTTTACCGCGTAGTTCACGAAGATAATAAAGCTTCGCACGACGCACTTTACCACGGCGAGCCACTTCGATTCTATCGATTTTAGGGGAATGAAGCGGGAAAGCTCTTTCCACACCTACACCGTAAGAAATTTTACGAACTGTAAAAGTCTCACTGATTCCACCACCACGGCGTTTAATCACAACACCTTCGAACAATTGGATACGCTCACGAGTTCCCTCGATTACCTTAACGTGCACTTTCAAAGTGTCACCAGGACGAAAACTCGGAATATCTTTGCGAAGTTGTTCTTGTGTAATCGCTTGAACGATATTCATCTATGACTCCCTCCTTCCGTACAGGCGTTCATACTTCTTCCAGAGATCACCTTGTCTCTTTCATTATCCATAGAGGACCGCCGTATTCCACACAACAGACTTATTGTATCACGCAGCATATCAAAACACAAGCAAAAATAAACAACTTTATAATGGATCACCTTACAAACATAAGTGTTTTTTTCAGGCCATAGTCCGCAAGTTCTCGTATCCACTTCCTCCCTTCTTATAAAGATAGGTAAAAATTTTGATCCCCTTTAAAAAAGTCAACCACTCTCGTGGATAAAATAATGTAACTTTCCGACATAGAAGATCGTCTATCATATACTTAAAAGCTCATTACACGGGCAGCGTAACGAATTTTAAGAAATAGATGAATGCTAAAGGAGAACCAGGAGAGACATGAAACACATCAGAAAATTATTGTTAGCCTCACTTGCCTTGCTTACATGCACCGTTACATTATACGCTTATGCTGTGAATCATCCCACCAACGCGTTATCCCATAAGGCCTGCTCGTCTTGGAATATCGTACAACGTAAATTCTTCACGTTAACTCACTCGGACTTTTCGTTGCATTCCAAGCTGGATCGCTCTAACTTTGTTATCAAACAAGGCACCGCTACAAAAGTTCCTGTTCTCATGTATCATTACGTTACCCCAAAAGTAGACAATCACGAGCCAAGGAATAAATCCATCATTGACCTGGATGTGTTCGAGCAGAATATGAAATATTTATACGAAAATGGATACCGAACAGTTACTCTGGCTCAGCTTGAACAATACGTTAACGGTGAAATCTCGCTACCCGAGAAATCATTTGTCATTACCTTTGATGACGGATATCAAAACAATTATACGCTGGCTTATCCCATACTCAAAAAATATCATTTCCATGCTTCCCTTTTTGTTATAGGTAGCCGGATTCAGTCCACACCAGTCGCTTTTAACCCTAGTAAAAAAAGTGATATCTCCAAGCAAGAGATGGCCGCAGGAAGCGATGTGTTTGAGTATAATAGCCACACCTTTAACTTGCATCACAAAGGATATATGGTATGTGGAGACGATCTGCCCGTTACGCTGGATACCAGCCTGCTGGATCACGATATTGAACAGATTAAACATATCGGTATCGATACGCCATATATCGCCTACCCTTATGGATATTTCAGTGAACAAATGATTTACAAACTCCATCAGCATGGATATCGCATGGGATTCACGGTTAGACCCGGATTCGTTCACCCTGGGGATTCACCAATGGTTTTACCTCGCTTAACTGTTACAAATGATACCGATCTCCCCACCCTGCTACAAACGGGCTCCAATGTACTCAGTGAGCGGTTCTAGATTAGTAATACTTCCTAAATAATAATTCAATTCTGTCCTGATTAAATCAAAAAAGCCGATGGATACAGTCTAAGCTGTCCACTCGGCTTTATCTTTACCTATTTCTTATCTCGTTCCGCTTGGTACTGTTCAAGCCATCTCCGTTCCTTCTCCGTCAAATCTGCCGACTCTAACAGTTCAGGTCTGCGCTCCAACGTACGAATTAGCGATTGTTCTCTACGCCAAGCCTCGATATTCAGATGGTGTCCAGACAAGAGCATATCTGGCACTTTCATGCCTCGAAATTCAGGCGGGCGAGTATAATGAGGGTACTCAAGCAATCCCGTACTGAATGAATCCGTCACTGCACTTGTCTCGTTGCCCAGTACTCCCGGAATCAGCCTTACAACGCTATCAATGGCCACCATAGCAGGTAGTTCTCCGCCAGTCAGAACATAGTCACCGATCGATAGTTCATCCGTCACCAGAAATTCGCGGATACGTTCATCATATCCCTCATAATGACCGCAGATAAAGATCAGATGATCTTCTTGAACCAGCTCTTCTGCCTTTTTCTGTGTAAACGTCTCGCCCTGCGGACACATTAGAATAATCCGGGGCGCTTTCATTGTGGTGGCAGCTTCTCCGCGTTGCTGCAAAACATCCTCTACGGCAGCAAAAATCGGATCGGGTTTGAGCACCATACCTCCACCGCCGCCATATGGTGCGTCATCCACAGTGTTATGTTTATTGGTTGCGTAATTACGGAAATTGGTCGCCCCAAGCGATACAAGCCCCTTGGCCTGCGCTTTACCCAGAATGCTTGTGCCAAACACACCGTCGAACATTTCCGGGAATAACGTTAATACATCCACCTTCATGTTACAGCAATCCTTCCATCAGGTGAATCTTGACCTGCTTCTGCTCTACGTCCACATCCAGAACAACATCGTCAATCACCGGAATCAGCACTTCTTTTCCCGCTGGTGTTTTGACTACCCATACATCATTCGCACCCGGGGTCAGAATCTCCGAAATCGTTCCGAGTGTTTCTCCCTCTTCCGTAATGACAGCACATCCTACGATTTGGTGGAAGTAATATTCTCCTTCTTCAAGCTCAGCAAGGTTTTCCTTGGATACTTTGGCGATCCCTCCCTTGAACTTCTCCACTTCGTTAATGTTGCCGTATTCTTTCAGACGAACGATATACATATTTTTATGCAAACGCGCAGATTCCACTGTAACCGGCACCGGACGATTATCCGGAGTAAACAAAAATAATTCAGCATTCTTGGCGAAACGTACTTCTGGAAAATCAGTCAAAGGCATAATCTTTAATTCGCCGCGAATCCCATGCGTATTCACAACTTTACCAACATTCATAAACTCTGCCATACAATCCTCCTACGAAATTCAATCAAAATGATAACCGATTACCCGCACACTCGACGGTCAGAAACATCTTCCGATCGCTGTTATCCCCGGATATCTTGAACATATTATCAAAAGTTGATATCCGGTGCTAAAGGCGAACACTTCGTTTCTTCAGATTTTTTCTGCCCGCTCCGTTAAAGTGTAATCTCCAAATTAATTTTAACCCTAAATTCCCATTAAACAATTAAATGATAAGTTCAGCATGCACGAAAAGGGGCTAGGACATGCATCCTAACCCCCTTTCGTATATCTTTAAGATATGATATCAACGGTAACCCGTTTATCCATCTTAACTGCTGCTGATGTGACGACCGTACGAAGAGATTTTGCGATTCGTCCTTGTTTTCCGATCACCTTTCCGACATCGTCGGGATGCACCGTCAACTCATAAACGACAAGCCGGTCTTTCTCAATCGTCCGAACCGCCACATCATCCGGATGATCGACCAAAGCCTTAGCAATTATGCTTACTAATTCTTCCATAGATGACCCTCCGAATCAGCACCTTATTTAGATAATTTGGACTCGTGGAATTTCTTCATCACGCCCGCTTTGCTCAGCAAGTTGCGGACAGTGTCGGATGCTTGCGCACCGTTTTGAAGCCATTGCAATGCTTTATCTTCATCGATCTTAACAACAGCCGGTTGTTCAACCGGGTTGTAGTAACCGATCTCCTCGATAAAACGACCGTCACGTGGGGAACGGGAATCCGATACCACTACGCGGTAGAAAGGAGCTTTGTGAGCACCCATACGTTTCAGACGAATACGAACTGCCATTTGAAAATTCACCTCCTTCAATGAAATCTGGTTCTCATGTAAACGGCTGTTCAATCAACGGAAAGGAAACTTCATTCCTTTACCGAGACCTTTCAACTGTTTCATTGCTTTATTCTTGCCACCCTTAGGACCCATCATATCCGAGAATTGCTTCATCATACGGCGCATCTCATCAAACTGCTTGATCAGACGATTCACCTCTGCGAGTGACGTTCCACTTCCGGTAGCAATCCGTTTCCGGCGGCTATGGTTAATCATATCCGGGTTACGCTTCTCTTCCGTTGTCATTGAATAGACAATCGCTTCGATTCGGCCCATCTGTTTATCATCGACCTTCAGGTCCTTCGCTTGTTTCATCTTGCCCATACCCGGAATCATATCCATGATCTGGTCAATTGGTCCAAGCTTTTTCACCTGATCCATCTGCTCCAGGAAATCCTCGAACGTGAATTCTGCATTCCGCATCTTGCGTTCCATTTCCTTCGCTTTCTCGGTATCGATATTGGACTGTGCCTTTTCAATCAAGGACAACATGTCACCCATACCAAGAATACGTGAAGCCATACGTTCCGGATGGAATGGCTCCAGTGCATCAAGCTTCTCCCCCAGAGAGGCAAACTTGATCGGGCAACCTGTAACTGCTTTAACAGACAGTGCCGCACCACCACGTGTATCGCCATCCAGTTTGGTCAGTACAACCCCGGTCAGAGCAAGTTGCTGATTAAAGTGTTCCGCCACATTTACAGCATCCTGACCTGTCATACTGTCGACAACCAGCAGTACTTCATCCGGGTTCACTACACTGTGAATCTGGCGAAGTTCTTCCATCAGTTCTTCATCCACATGCAAACGTCCCGCTGTATCCACGATCACATAATCATGTCCGTTATCTTTTGCATGTTGCAAACCTTGGCGAGCAATTTCCACCGGGCTTGTCTGATCACCGAGGGTGAACACTGGCGCCTTCAACTGTTCTCCGAGAACTTGAAGCTGCTTGATCGCAGCCGGACGATAAATGTCACCCGCAACCAGCAAGGGTCTGCTGTTTTGCTTTTGCAACATTTTCGCCAGTTTACCGGAAGTCGTCGTTTTACCCGCACCCTGTAATCCAACCATCATGATCACTGTAGGTGGTTTGTTTGACTTCGCGAGTTTAGCTTGGCTTCCACCCATTAACTCTGTTAACTCTTTGTTAACAATGTCGATGATGACCATTCCGGGAGTAAAGCTGTCCATCACTTCTTTACCGACAGCCTTCTCCTTCACTTTGGCGATGAATTCCTTGACCACTTTGAAGTTTACATCCGCTTCAAGCAATGCCAGACGTACTTCGCGCATCGCTTCGGCTACGTCTTCGTCAGACACCTTGCCTTTGCCGCGCAACTTGCTGAACACATTCTGCAATCGGGTCGTTAATCCTTCAAATGCCATGATCCCACCTCCTTCATGCTTCAATTCCATTTTAAGACCGATTCGTCTCACTTCACTGCAGACAATGGCTATTCTCCCAGTAAAGCAACGAGATCGTGTATTGGTTTGTTGTTATCCACGGTAACGCCAGCGCGTTCCAGTGCTTGTTGTAAATCTTCAAGGCAGCGGCTGCGTCTTTCATACTTCTCAAGCAAGCCAAGCTTGCTCTCATAGTTTTCAAGCACTTGTTCAGCACGCTTGATATGTTCGTATACCGCCTGGCGGCTGATCTCAAACTCGGCTGCAATTTCACCAAGTGAAAAATCATCATGAAAGTAATATTTCAGAAACGTTTGCTGCTTCTCTGTCAGCAATGATTCATAAAAGGCAAACAGCAAGTTAATCCGGTTTGTTTTCTCAAGCCGGTTTTCTTGACTCATATCAGGGCACTCCCTTCGTCAAGGAAAAACACTTTACACTCTTGCAACGTTCCTAATAATACCTAAAACAAATCAGGATGTCAAGCAAAAATACTTGTCACAATAAAAAGAGATGTAAAGCTTGGCATGGACCGTTTAAAAATGCCATCTTTAGGCGCTCTGAAGCCTCATTTTTGTTACTATATCTCTATAACATACGAGTAGCTCCTTCAGGCCAAAACCAGGAAGAAAAAGGAAAAGCCCCTTTATGAAGAGACGATTCGTTTAGTACTTCTAACGAAGTGGTGTCAGATAGATTAAGACCGCAAAGAAATGCAGAATACTGCCTGCTAGTACAAACAGATGCCAGATCGCATGATGAAACGGGAAACCTCTCCATACATAGAACAATGTCCCCAGCGTATACATCAGGCCTCCTGCAACCAATAGTACAATCCCACCTGTGGGAATCGCTGACACAAGCGGTTGCCAAGCAATAACGATCAGCCACCCCATCGCGATATAGAAGATCGTAGACATAAACAGAAACTTCTTGGTGAAAAAGGCTTTGAAGATCACTCCGGCCAGTGCAATGCCCCAGATGACACCGAATAACGTCCAGCCAAGTGTTCCCCGAACTGCGACGAATAAAAACGGCGTATATGTGCCTGCAATAAACAGATAGATGGAAGAGTGGTCAAAAAACTCAAACAAATCTTTTGCCTTTCCCTCTTTGAGCGCGTGCACCAACGTTGAATTCGTATAGAGCATCAACATGGTAATGCCATAGATTGTAAAACTCACAACATGCCAGGCCGTGCCTTTCATACTGGAGAAAACAATTAACAATACTAACGCAGCTACACTAAGCGCAGCGCCAATTCCATGTGTCACGGCATTAGCGACCTCTTCACGGCGGGAATAGGTATAGGTATTGGCCATATCAACCTTCCTTTCTAACCCATTACAATATCAGTTACCTTTCATTATACACGTATTGCCGATGACATTACACGTGAGCTCTCACATGATGCAGCGGCAATACGGTGAACATGATTATTCGTTTACGCCCCAAGATCAGGACAGGATTAGGATTGTGTACTCTCGTCTTCGGCACTCTCTACTGGTTGCTCCTGAATTAACCCCGCGAACAATGCGTGAACAAACTGCTCAGAATCAAATTCCTGCAGATCATCAATCTTCTCCCCAAGACCAACCAGCTTCACAGGCAGGTCCAGCTCCTGACGGATTGCCACTACAATACCACCTTTAGCTGTTCCATCAAGCTTGGTCAACACAAGACCTGTTACTCCACTTTTCTCTCCGAAAAGTTTGGCCTGGTTCAGCGCATTTTGTCCCGTCGTCGCATCCAGTACCATCAGCACTTCATGCGGCGCACTTGGAATCTCACGCTGAATGACACGATAAATTTTGTTCAGCTCGTCCATCAGGTTGCTTTTATTTTGCAAGCGGCCTGCCGTATCGCATAACAACACATCAGCTCCGCGCTGTTTTGCTGCCTGCACTGCATCGTACATAACAGCAGCCGGATCAGAACCGGATTGCTGTTTAATCACATCTACGCCAGCACGCTGGCCCCATACTTCAAGTTGCTCGATCGCTCCAGCTCGGAACGTATCGCCCGCTGCCATAATTACTTTTTTCCCTTGTTGCTTGAAACGGTGAGCCAGCTTGCCAATCGTGGTTGTTTTACCAACACCGTTCACACCAACAAACAAAATAACCGTAATGCCATCCGGATTCATTTTCAGTTCATTGTTTTGTTCCCCACGAAGCAAATCTGTCAGTTTCTCCGACAATACAGGCTGTAACTCAGCCGCATCCTCAATTTTGCGTTTCTTCACCTCTGCGCGCAGGTCTTCAATCAGATTCATGACCGTATTGACGCCTACGTCCGCTCCGATCAGAATTTCTTCAAGTTCCTCGTAAAATTCCTCATCAATTTTTTTGCGGCGAATGACCAGATCGGTTACTTTTTCCACAAGCCCTTTGCGTGTCTTTTCCAGGCCATCCTTGAACTGTTTAGTAACCGACTCCGTTTTACTTGCAATGCTGTCCCGTAGCTTTTTAAAGAAACTCATAAAGCCCCTCCATCGTGTAGATAATTAAATCGTAAATGGTCATGATTTTGTAAAATTAAATGAATCCTATTTTGAAGCGAACTGCCCTCTCCATGCAATTAGGCGATTTCCGCTTCCTCATCATCCAGTTTAACCGAAACGAGCTTGGATACTCCGCCCTCTTCCATCGTAACTCCGTATAGGACATCTGCCTCTTCCATCGTGCCCTTCCGGTGCGTAACCACAATAAATTGGGTTTGTTCAGAAAACTCACGCAAATACTGGGCAAAACGAACAACGTTCGCTTCATCCAAGGCTGCCTCAACTTCGTCCAAAACGCAGAATGGTACAGGTTTGACGTGCAGAATGGCAAAGAGCAGCGCCATCGCCGTTAAGGCCCGTTCTCCACCAGACAACAGTTGCAGATTTTGCAATTTCTTACCTGGCGGCTGAGCTACGATATCAATGCCTGTTTCAAGGAGTCGTTCAGGGTCCATCAGGACCAGATCAGCACGTCCACCACCAAACAGCTTGGTGAAAACAGTACCGAATTCGCGGCGAATCGCATCAAACGTAATTTTGAATCGCTTCGCCATTTCATCTTCCATTTCCTTGATGACCTGATACAGTGTCGTTTTGGCTTCCACCAGATCATTCTTCTGTTCATTCAGGAACTCATACCGCTCATTCACCCGCTGGAACTCTTCGATTGCACCGAGGTTCACATCGCCAAGAGCCGATATTGCACGTTTTAGCTTCTGTACCTCAGCTTGTGTGCTCTCCACATCTTCAGGCACAGGATAACGTTCTTTGGCAAGCTCATAGCCTAACTCATATTCATCTGTCAGCTTACGCAAAATATTTTCCAGCTCAACATCCAGACGGTTCACGGAAATTTCAGTCTGACGCATCTGCTCTTCCACCGCTTTGAGCTGTGTGCGCTGCTCCTTCGTTTCACTCTCGGCCAGCTCCAGCTTTTTCGACAGTTCACTGCGCGCGGCACGTTTGAAGTCCAATTCTTGAGATGCCTTTGCCTTTTTTAGCTTATACTCGTTAAGGTCTTCAATCTGTTTTACACTTTCACTCTGTGTTTTCTTGAAATCCGCTTCCATCGAAGCGAGCAGTGTGCGATTCTGGCGCAGATCTTTAACAAGTGAATCGACCTCGCGCTCCAGCCTCCGCAACTGCTCCTCATTTGAGAAGCGTTCCTGATCCAGCTTACCTTCCCGCACTTTCAGTTCGGTCAGCTGCGTTTGCAACTCTTCTTTTGCAGACTCATTGGCTTTCCGGGCAAACTCTGCTGCATGAATAGCGCGATGGGTTGCTTTCTCCTCTTCCTCAAGCTGTTCGAGTTTTTTCTCCGCTTCAACCCGGGATTTGTCCAGTTCCTTAATTTCTTCCGTAAACCCGTTCTTTTCCTGACCTGCCACAGCGACCTGCTCCAATACATGGCGCAGTTCATGCTCAACCTGCTTCATCTCCATCGAGGCCTGTTGCTCTGCATTTCGGGTATCGTCACCAGACTGACGTAGCTGATCCAGCTTGTCCTGACACTGCTCCAGCTGAGCCTTGACATCTTCCACACTGCGATGCAGCTTCACAATCTGCTGCTCGGTATCCAGAATATCTTGATCCAGCTGATCCAGTTGCCGCTTGCGGCTGAGCAGACTGCCATTTTTTTTATGCTGACTGCCGCCAGTCATGGAACCGCCAGCGTTGACGACATCCCCTTCGAGAGTTACGACACGGAAACGATACTGACAACGTGCTGCAATTTTATTCGCAAACTCCAACGTTTCTGCAATGATGACATTTCCGAGCAAGCTACCGATAATCGAGGCATATCTTGAATCATACTGTACAAGCTCAGCACCGATGCCAACAAAACCGTCCATCCCCTCAACCATCGAGCGCTCACCTGCACCAATTGAACGAGGACGAATAACGTCCAGCGGAAGAAAGGTTGCACGTCCCAATTGACGTTGCTTCAAGAAAGCAATAGCCTGTCTCGATACGGCCTCGTTCTCCATGACGATATGCTGTAGCGCAGCCCCCATCGCTGTTTCTACCGCAAGCTCGATCTTTTCGGGAACTTTAACGAGTTCTGCCACAGCACCATGTACTCCGTTTAGCGTCCCTTTTCGAGAAGCTTTGAGCACTTCTTTTACGCCCAGCATGAAACCGTCAAAATCATCCTGCATTTCTTTCATCGTATCCCGGCGGGACACTTGTGCCTCACGCTTTTGTTCCCATTTACGTACGGTGCCACGGCTCTCTTCCAACAGTTTTTGCAAAGACTGCAGCCGTTCACTTTCCGAAATATAACTCCCGCGCAGTTCACTGATTTCCTTACCTAACCGAACCACTTTTTTCTGAATTTCGGCTTTACGGCCTTCTAACGTTTCTTTCTGTTCTTCCCACTTGCCGGATTCCTCTGATGCACGGTTCATTCTGCGCTTCAGCGCTTCCTTTTGCTGGTCCACATACCGTATTTCGTTTCGTGCCTGCGCCATCTGATTCATCAGTTCCAGCAAGTTGCCTTTGAGGCTCTCTTCCTGCTGCTGACTTATTCCACCTGTAACACCGATTAGCTTGGCTTCTTCTTCCGACAGTCGATTTTTTACGTCAGCCAGTTCCAGTTCCAGCTTGCCAAACTTCTCCCGCAAGGCAATCAGTTCAGCTTCACGCTCCCGATGTCTCTCCTCGCTCACCGCCAGCGTTTCCCTCAGTTGCTCCTGATTCGCTTGCAGATTACGCGAGCGTTCCCGAAGAAGTTCTCCATGCCCTTCGCTTTTCTCTGTCGCCTCACTAAATTGCAGCAAAGCAACCTGAAGTTCTTCCGTCTCCGTTTCCAGCAGACGTAGCGCATTCCGATCATTCTCCAGCTTCGCATCATGTGTGGATACAATCGCCGCTAAACCAACCTCTTCGTGTTTAAGTGATTCCAGACGTTCGCTCGCTTTGCTCCAGGACGCATGAATCTGTTCAATCTGATACACATACATCGAAATTTCCTTCGATTTGAGTTCGGTACGAAGCTGCTTGTAATGCATGGCTTTCTCGGATTGTTCTTTAAGCGGGCCAATCTGATCCTCCAGTTCGGTTACGAGATCGTGAATACGTAGCAAATTTTGTTCTGTCTCATCCAGCTTGCGCGTTGCATCCCGTTTGCGGGATTTATATTTAACGATTCCTGAAGCCTCTTCAAAGATTCCGCGGCGATCCTCTGAACGAGTGCTCAAGATCTCCTCAATACGTCCTTGTCCAATAATCGAGTAAGCCTCTTTGCCGATCCCCGTATCCATGAATAGTTCTGTAATATCTTTCAAGCGACAGGATTGTTTATTGATAAAATACTCACTGTCCCCGCTACGATGAACACGACGGGTCACGGTTACTTCACCGAAATCCAGAGCGAGTGCATGATCCTCATTGTCCAGTGTAAGGGAAACCTCTCCGTAATTAACAGCTTTACGCGCATCACTGCCTGCGAAAATAATATCTTCCATTTTACCGCCACGGAGTGACTTGGCACTTTGCTCCCCTAGCACCCAGCGGATACCATCGGATATATTACTTTTACCGCTTCCGTTCGGACCTACAACTGCTGTAATGCCTCGAACAAATTCCATTTCCGTTTTGTCGGCGAATGACTTGAATCCACCCAATTCTATTCGTTTCAGAAACATAGGGCTTCTCGTCACCTCCTCTTGCAAATTTCAAATAATGCTTTCAGCACCTAGTTAAAGATCCGAAATCTCTCTCGAGTCCCTTTACAAAAAAAAGAGCAAAAAGCAGTCCGGCCGATTACTTCCGCCGGGGCGGGCCCGCGGGCTGCTCTTTGCTCTTCGTTTGTCTAAGCGCTGCCTGGTACAGTTCAGGCCTCCGGAAGCTTCAATCGTTCAAGCGCCGCAGATGCTGCCTGTTGTTCCGCCTCTTTTTTGGAGCGTCCTGTACCTCGGCCAAGTCGTTCTTGGCCCATATGAACCTCCGAGACAAACTCACGTTCATGGGCTGGTCCCCGTTCTTCGACGATCCGGTACTCCAGAGCCCCCATATTGTGATGCTGTGTGAGTTCCTGCAATTCTGTTTTGTAATCACTCATTTGCAGCTTGCTGCCAACAACGATTAACGGAAACACATGCTGATCCAGAAATGCTCGCACAGGTTCAAGACCCTGATCCAGGTATAACGCACCTATAAATGACTCGAACACATCCGCCAGAAGAGCTGGACGTGTACGTCCTCCAGTTAATTCCTCACCTTTTCCAAGAAGTACATATTGTCCAAAACTAAGCGCTTCAGCAAATTTGACGAGGGAAGGTTCACAGACAATGGATGCCCGCATCTTTGTTAGTTCTCCTTCCGGACGGTTAGGGTACAGATGATACAAGTACTCCGATACAGTCAACTCCAATACGGCATCGCCCAGAAACTCCAGACGTTCGTTATCCTGATGTTGACTGAATCGGTGTTCGTTTACGTAAGAAGCATGGGTAAACGCTTGTTTTAGAAGCTGCCTGTTGTCAAATTTGATTTGAAGTTTTTGTTGTAACTGCTTCAGATCTTCACTCAAACGAACTAGCCCCTTATGCTTCAAATTTTTTGAGAATAATGGTGGCGTTGTGACCGCCAAATCCAAATGAATTAGACATTGCTACATTCACTTTGGTTTGACGCGGAACGTTAGGTACATAGTCCAGATCACATTCAGGGTCCTGATCTTCCAGGTTGATCGTTGGAGCCAGTGTCTGATGTGTCAGGGACAATCCGCAGATAACAGCCTCTACCCCGCCCGCAGCGCCAAGCATATGGCCTGTCATGGACTTGGTGGAACTTACGGCTAGCTTGTACGCATGATCGCCAAACGCCTTTTTGATCGCTAGCGTTTCGGAACGGTCACCTACCGGTGTTGAAGTTCCGTGTGCATTGATGTAATCCACTTCTTCCGGCTGAATGCCTGCATTACGTAGCGCCATCGTCATACAACGTGCTGCTCCGTCTGGATCTGGTTCTGTCATATGGTGTGCGTCACCAGTCAGACCGTAACCGATGACTTCACCGTAGATTCGTGCGCCACGAGCCTGAGCATGTTCCAGAGATTCAAGAATCAGAATTCCGGCACCTTCACCCATAACAAATCCGTCACGCCCCGTATCAAAAGGACGACTTGCCTTCGCAGGATCGTCATTACGTGTAGACATCGCACGCATCGCGCAGAAGCCTGCAAGTCCAGTTGGCCTAATGGTTGCTTCAGCACCGCCGCAGATCATCGCATCTGCATCACCATTTGCAATCAGCTTGAACGAATCTCCAATGGAGTGTGTTCCTGTTGCACAAGCGGTAACAACGTTGATGTTCGGTCCTTTGGCACCAAGTGAAATGGACATCTGTCCAGATGCCATATTCGAAATCATCATCGGAATAAAGAACGGGCTAACACGTTTAGGGCCTTTTTGCAAAAGCGCATTGTGCTGATCTTCCCAAGTTCCCAATCCACCAATACCAGAACCAATCGATACACCAAAACGTTCTGCATCAATGTTCTCGTTGATTTTCAGGCCGCTATCTTCAACTGCTTTGAAACCAGCTGCCACAGCGAACTGTACAAAACGATCCATCTTCCGTGCATCTTTTCGATCCATATATTCTTCCGGGTTGAAATCTTTGATCTCGGCTGCAATCTGTGTCGTGTACTCACTAACATCAAATGCCTCAATCTGAGAAATTCCGGACTTTCCTGCCATTAAACTGCCCCAGAACGTCTCTAAATCTTTTCCGAGCGATGTCATTACGCCCATTCCGGTAATTACAACTCTTTGTTTCAACCGACTCACCTCTATATCGACTGCATTACGCAAGTATTTTGTGGGAATATCCGCAGACTCGAATGCACGACGCCTCTCCAGAGATCAGCAAGCATCTTGTCTGCGGGATGTGAAAAACCAATGAATGATGAGAAGTCCCGCCTGTTCGAAAACAGGAGCGGGACTGAATTGACTTTAGGTATGAGATTGTATGTAGTTTACAACTTCACCTACGGTCGTAATTTTTTCTGCATCTTCATCAGAGATTTCCAAATCGAATTCATCTTCCAATTCCATGACCAATTCCACTACATCCAAAGAATCAGCACCCAAATCTTCTTTGAAAGATGCTTCAAGTGTAACTTCAGCTTCGTCTGCGCCCAAGCGGTCGACGACGATGCGTTTTACACGCTCCAATACATCGGACATCCGGTTCACCTCCTCCTTGGTATTATACGAGAATCGCAGGCAAAATGCCATAGAAGACATATGCGGCTCCCGGCCGGGGAACCCGGCCTTTTTCCGGCATTTCGGATCGTCCAGCGCCTGTTCCCCGACTTTGATTCAAAGTCCAGGAAATTTACATGTACATGCCGCCATCAACATGCAGTGTTTGACCTGTCATATAGGATGAAGCTTCTGATGCAAGGAATGTAACCACACCAGCAATTTCATCCGGCTGTCCCAGACGGGACAACGGAATGCCACTAAGCATACCATCGACCAGCTCTTGAGACAATTCCTTGGTCATATCGGTTTCAATGAAGCCTGGTGCAATGCAGTTCACCGTAATTCCGCGAGAAGCAAGTTCTCGAGCAGAAGCCTTCGTTAAACCGATCACTCCCGCTTTGGCAGCCACGTAGTTGGCTTGACCCGGATTACCCAGCACACCAACAACAGAAGAGATGTTAATAATCCTTCCTGAACGTTGTTTCATCATTGGACGTGTTACTGCCTTCAGACAGTTAAACACCCCTTTAAGATTCGTTTCGATAACTTGATCGAACTCTTCTTCTTTCATTCGCATAATGAGGTTGTCCCGTGTAATCCCCGCATTATTCACCAGAATATCGACATTGCCCCATGCTTCAAGCGTTGTTTTCACCATCTGTTCCGCTTCAACCATCTGACCTACATTCGCCTGAATCGTAATCGCCTGTACACCTTTTGCACGAATCTCCTCGGCTACTTCCTCTGCCGCAGCCTGACTGCCCGCATAGTTTACAGCTACATTCGCTCCGGCTTCAGCCAGGGCAAGTGCAATACTACGGCCAATTCCGCGGGACGCTCCGGTTACTAATGCATTTTTACCTTCTAACGGTTTAGACATAACCATTCCTCCTCTCCCTGAATCTACACAAGTTGAACTTCGATTATTTACACAGCCACTAAGGTGACAGAATAACCTTTCAATCGCTGTTATAACCAGATTTTCTTGATTCCCTTTTCCAAAGAAAAAAATCTGGTGATAAAGGCGAAGCATATGCTTCCGATGCAGCTTTCTTTCAGAAAGCTTTTAGCTTCGCTTTTCCAGGTTTTTTCTGTCCTTTCCGTTAAAGTGTAAATAAATAGTTTTGCTTATGTGATTTAATTATTTTTCAGATCAGCTGCGGTTGCTTCCAAGGTTTCAAGACTGTTCACATTGTATAACTTTACGGTTTTATCTGTTTTTTTAATCAAACCGGTTAATACATTGCCTGAACCAATCTCAATAAACGTATCCACACCTTGCTCAATCAGCCATGTCACACTGTCTTCCCATAAAACCGGAGAATAGACCTGAGTCGTAAGCAAGTTCTGAAATTGTCCATCTTCAGCAGGTCTTGCGGTTACGTTAGCTACCACAGGAACCTTCGCAGGTGAGAACGTCGCTGTACTCAGCTTATCGGCCAGCTTATCTGCAGCGCCTTTCATCAATGAAGAGTGGAACGGACCACTTACTTCAATTGCAATTGCGCGCTTGCCACCTGCCTCTTTCACCCGTTCTGACACGGCAGCGACGCCCTCTTTTACACCCGAAATAACGATTTGTCCAGGACAGTTCATGTTGGCAAGTTCAACTGTATCTCCGCTTTCTGACACTTCACGGCAAAGCACCCCCAGCGCTTCCCGATCTGCACCCAGTACAGCAGCCATTGCTCCCTGTCCACCTGGAACAGCTTCTTCCATATACTGACCACGTGCCCGGACAATTTGCACAGCATCCTCAAAGGAAAGAACACCCGCTGCCACTAGTGCACTGTATTCGCCCAAGCTATGACCTGCAACATAGTCTGCCTCAATTCCTTTTTCTTTGAAAGCCTCCAGCAGTGCAATACTCGCGGTGAGCAGTGCCGGCTGGGTATTGGATGTCTGTTTCAGCTCCGTGTCTGGTCCTTCAAAGATCAGGTTGCTCAGCGAGAAGCCCAGTGCCTTATCTGCTGTGTGAAAAACTTCCGTGGCTGCAGGTACAGACTCATATACATCTTTGGCCATACCTACTTTTTGTGATCCCTGTCCAGGGAATACAAAAGCGATTTTACCCATTTCATTCATCCTCCAGCTGTCTAGTTTACCATACGAGTACGGATGCGCCCCAAGTCAAACCGCCGCCAAAGCCAACCATCAAAACAGTATCTCCTGCTTTCATGCGGCCTTCTTCTGCAGCTTCGACCAGTGCAAGTGGAATGGATGCCGCCGACGTGTTGGCATACTTGTCTACATTGACAACCACTTTCTCCTCTGGAAGTTCCAGTCGTTGCATAGCCGATTGAATAATTCGAACATTCGCCTGATGGGGAACGAACAAATCAACATCCGTGCGATCCATGCCAGCTTTGCGAAGGACTTCAATCGTTGCTGTACCCATGACACGAACAGCAAATTTAAACACTTCACGGCCGTTCATATAGATATAATGCTTTTTGTTCTCAATCGTTTCCGCACTTGCTGGCAGACGTGAACCACCGCCTTCAATGTTAAGAAGACTGCCTCCTGCCCCTTCTGCACCGAGATCAAATGCTTTGAAACCACGGCCTTCCGGAACTTCACCAACAACAACAGCTCCTGCTCCATCACCGAAAAGAACACAAGTGTTGCGGTCTGTGTAGTCTGTAATACGCGACAAACAATCTGCACCAATAACAAGCGCGTTGTTGTACATGCCGCTTTGAATGAAACTGGTTGCCGTTGCAAGGCCGTATACAAACCCGGAACAAGCAGCAGACAAATCAAATGCAGCAGCGCCTTTGGCACCCAGTTTATCCTGCAGAATGCAAGCTGTCGACGGGAAAGAGGAGTCCGGCGTAATCGTAGCAACGATAATCAGATCCAGATCACTGCCTGTCATGCCAGCAGATTCAAGCGCTTTTATTGCTGCCTCATAGGCTAGATCAGAAGTGGCTTGATCCGGTGCAGCGATATGCCGCTCCTTAATTCCTGTACGACTGACAATCCACTCGTCATTCGTATCGACCATTTTTTCCAAGTCACTGTTTGTCAAAATTTTCTCCGGCACATATTTACCTGTACCAATAATCCCTACCGGGCGCAAATTATTCATATCGTCACTCACTTCCCACTAATTTCCTTAGATATGCTCTCCACTAACTGGTTTTGTACTGCAATTCGTGCCTGACGCACGGCATTTTTGATCGCATTGCCGTCAGCGGAACCATGGCTTTTGACGACCAGGCCACTCAAACCTAGCAACGGGGCACCACCGTGCTCCGTATAATCCAGTTTGCTTTTTAACCCACGCAATTCTGGCATGAGTACCGCCGCAGCCAATTTATTTTTGAAGGATGAAGTAAACTTTTCTTTGAGCAGGCCAAAAATCGCTCCTGCCGCGCCTTCCAGTGATTTCAGCAGGATGTTGCCGGCAAATCCGTCACACACCAGCACATCACAGGCGCCAGTCAGTACATCACGTGCCTCTACATTCCCGACAAAACGAATCGGAAGCTGTTCTAAGAGCGGATAGGCATGTTTGGTCAACTCATTGCCTTTGCCAGGCTCTGTCCCTACGTTGAGCAACCCCACTCTCGGGGATGCAATGCCTTGTACTTTTTGCCGGTACAAACTGCCCATCAGCGCGTATTGTGCCAAGTGCTCCGGTTTAGCATCCATATTCGCACCGAGGTCTAGCGCAAGCACACCTACATCATCCATCGTGGGAATCATGGGGGCAAGTGCAGGGCGTTCAATTCCGTCCATCCGGCCTACAACAAGCAAGCCAGCCGTCATTAATGCCCCTGTATTTCCTGCCGAGATCATGGCGTCGGCTTCCTTCTCTTTGACCATACGTCCGGCTACAACCATGGAAGAATCCTTTTTGCGCCTTACTGCCTTTACCGGTTCATCATCTGAACCAATTACTTCGGAAGCTTGCCGAACGCTCAAGTTGGCCGGTCTTATTCCTGACTGACTTAAAAGAGGTTCAATCTTGGCTTCATCGCCAACCAGGACGATCTGTGTATCCGCCCATTCCGTAGCTGCGGCTATAGCCCCTTCTACGGTTGACGCAGGAGCATGGTCTCCTCCCATGGCATCAATGACGATTTTCATTCCAAATGACCTCCTTCTTTGCTGTCTTCTCCACCTGAATGATAGATCACAAAATTACCTTGGAACACCATTTCTTCACCAACATAGGTGAACACTTCAACTTTGGCTTTCCCCTTCTGACCGGGAATTGATTTCACATATGCTTTGGCAATACACTTTTCTCCTAAACGAACAGAGCGAACAAAACGGATATCTGCCGAAGCAGTTAACGCAATCTCATCATTAATGACAGCGACAGCAAGTGAATTCGCTTGTGCAAAGACATAGTGCCCGCGGGCAATACCTGTTCTTGAAAAAACATGTTCCTCTTTGATCTCAAATAAGGATATGCCGCTCTTGTCCAGCTGTAAATCCACAATATCACCGATAATCTCATGCAGGGGCAGTGATCGCACCTGATCATACGAGCGCTCCGCCATCAGTTTCATCCGTTCCCGAAGCTCTGGTATGCCAAGTTCCAGCCTGTCAAGACGGATCGTCTGGATACTTACCTTCAATTGACGTGTAAGCTCCTGATCGGTCACAAACGGATTCTCGTCTATCATTTTGGTTAACTGCTGTTGCCTCTGTCTCTTCGGTAAACGCTCGATGCCTGACACCCCCCGCTGTATCGTTTCCAGAACCTGCCTTTAGGTCAAGTTCGTTCTTTCAAACCTTACTTCTTTATATGCTGTAGCCCTGCTTATTCAGGGAGCTTCTAAATAAAAGTGTATGATGATCTGTATGTAACGTCAAATCTTAGAACCTGGTACTAAACTATAGTATATCTCATCCTGTGTCAAAAAGAAAGGCTAGTATAACAAATTCACATCACCTCATCAAAGTGCTAATGAACATGTGTAGCAAGCATACATACCCGCTTGAACAAGCTTATGCGTTCGCTTTTCTTTCACACAAAAAAGCAACACCTCATCGAATGAAGTGTTGCTTGATGTGTAGCTATTATTGAGAGATGATCTCTCTTGCTTTGTACGTTCCGCACACTTTGCACACGTGGTGAGCAAGCTTCAATTCGCCGCATTGTTCACATTTCACCATGCCCGGTACAGCCAATTTAAAGTGAGTGCGACGTTTGTCGCGACGCGTCTTGGACGTTCTCCGTTGAGGTACTGCCATTATTCCCACCTCCTTATCAAAATCAACCTTTGCAGGTAGTTGTTACGTTCGATTTTCAATCATGCTCATTTAAAAAAATCCTTGAGTCCTGCAAGCCGCGGATCAATAACCTGGTTATCGCAACCGCAGTCACCTTCGTTCAGCTCATGGCCACACTTAGGACAAAGTCCTTTGCATGTCTCGCTACAGAGCGGTACAAACGGAAGATCCAGCAGAAAAGCTTCCTCGGCATAACCTTTCAGATCAACGCTATCCTCATCCACATAGAGAGTATCGTCGTCTTCAGATAATTCCTCTGGCTGTTTTCCCTGCTTGAATTGCTCATGAAAATCAATATGAAAATGTTCACTTAGCGGCTTGAGGCAACGGGAGCACAACATGTCCACCCCTACTGTCAGCTTGCCATGAACATCCACAACGTTCTCCTCTCTGATCTCTGCAGATAAATCTGCAGTCAGCGGAGTAACGGCTGTGATATCTTGTCGGTTAGAAACCAGATGTTTGATATCCCACTGTTCGTTAAAGCGCAGGGGGCGATCACTGGTTGCCACTTTGCGAAATGGCATTATCATGTTCTATCACTCCAAACGAAACCAATTTCATAAATAGTTGTCTAACGAATGGCGGCAGTGTACAGTACAAGACGATCCTAATATGTGCGTTCATTCCTGACTGTATGTATGCTGTCTGTCACTCACAAAAGATTTATGAAACTGACTTAACAAACAAAAATCATTATACCGATTTTCCAAGAGGTTTGTCAACACTTTTAACTTTACACCCTTTGCGGAAAACGATCACTTCGATTAAACCGCCACATCTGGTCTATTATAGACCTACTCCATCTTAACTAAAAGTCATCCCTACACTTATACTTATGTTTCTATCCCCTCTGCTTATATTCTGATGCTCTCCGCTCCTTACATCGGTCACCAATCGTTAATAAATGGTGTGATCTATGTCACACAGGTCGCTAAATCTGATGCCTATACTTTTCGTAGATTCAATAACAAAGTAACTTTCACAACCATTTTTATAACAATCTATTATTGATATTTCAAAAGAAAATCGGGAGGGAAAATACATGTTAAGCCAACAAACGATTAACGTAATCAAATCTACTGTACCCATACTTAAAATTCATGGAGAAGCCATTACACGCCACTTTTATCAAACGATGTTTGCGGCTCATCCGGAGCTATTAAACATTTTCAATCACGCGAATCAAAAACAAGGCCGCCAGCAAGCCGCACTCGCCAACATGGTTTACACCGCGGCAATGCACATCGATAACCTCGCGGCTATTAAGCCAGCCGTTCGTCAGGTTGCTCACAAACACCGTAGCCTCGGCATTGTACCTGAACAATACGCTATCGTTGGCACTTATCTGCTTCAAGCCATCAAAGATGTACTCGGTGATGCCGCAACCGATGAAATTTTAGCCGCTTGGGACGATGCTTATCAAGTGATTGCAGATGCTTTTATAGGCATTGAGCAGGATATGTATAGCGAAGCCGCAAATCAAACGGGTGGATGGGACGGTTTCAGAACCTTCAAAGTTGCGAAAAAAGTACAAGAAAGCGAACTCATCACTTCGTTTTATTTGATACCGGAGGATGGCAAGTCTATTTCTTCATACCAACCAGGGCAATATATCAGCATTAAAATCCAGCTTGCTGGACAGGAATTCACCCAGATTCGTCAGTATACCCTTTCCGACGCACCTGGCAAACCCTATTATCGTATATCCGTAAAACGTGAATCGGGTGGATTGGATCGCCCTGACGGTGTAATTTCCAATTATCTTCACCATCATATTACAGAAGGGAGCCTGGTCGAACTCTCCGCTCCTGCGGGTGATTTCATATTGGATATGGAAGATCCGCGTCCTGTTGTGCTGTTAAGCGGAGGTGTAGGGATAACCCCTATGGTCTGCATGCTGAATACGATGTTGGATTCGGATGATCAGCGTTCCATTACCTTTTTACATGCTAGCCCGAACGGATTATCGCACGCGTTCCGCGATCACGTAAGTCAACTGGCTCAGGAGCATGTTAATCTCAACGCACACTATTGTTACACTTCGCCTGCCGATTCCGATCTGGAAAATGAGCTGGTTTACAAACAGGGATACATGGATGCGGCTTGGCTTCGTCAAGTCATTCAAGAACCGGATGCGAACTATTATCTGTGCGGCTCTGTCACGTTTATGCGTTCGGTATATGCAGAACTTCTGTCCATTGGTGTTGCAGAAGATCGTATCCATTATGAATTTTTCGGGCCAAAAGCCAGTCTTGCTCCTGCTACGGAGAATGTGTGAGCATAAAATACAGTCGGAAAATGTGTAGAATTCATCTTAAAGGTACAAAAATGGATTCCGAGGAAGTTGCGGTTACTTCTTAGGTATTTTCTGATGAAAGATTTTCCGAAAAATAATCAGGACTATATTTCAGGTACAGGCAGCATCGGCGGATGCTGGTTCTGTGCCTTTTTTCATCATTTGCTCTAATGCCGGCTCTACTCTATGATGAAAGAGGTAAAATAAGCTTTGACGGTGAACTGATTGTTTATGACTACTTATGTATGCAGATACGAAGATGACAGAACAACTGCCGAGGCAGGTTACTGCCTGGACATTTTTAAGATTAAGTTTGCTATAGTTAAAGTACGAAAGGAGTAACGCTCATGAAAGCTGTAGGCGTTATTGTGGAATATAACCCGTTGCACAACGGACATGTGCATCATCTGAATGAATCGCGGCGGCTTAGCGGAGCAGACGCCGTTGTTGCCGTGATGAGCGGCCCTTTTCTCCAGCGTGGCGAACCCGCCATCGTTGGTAAAAGGGCACGCACCGAGATGGCGCTCCATGCCGGCGCCGATCTCGTGATTGAACTGCCGGTTGCCTATGCGGTTCAACCGGCGGAATGGTTTGCCTTTGGTGCGGTATCACTGCTTCACCGCACCGGGGTTGTGGACTCGCTCTGCTTTGGCAGCGAGTCCGGCGACATCGACAGCCTGCAGCGCATTGCGCGCGTGCTGGCTGTGGAGCCCGCAGGGCTGCGCGAGGATATCACGCGCCGCCTGCGGGAGGGCGCCAGCTACCCCGCCGCGTACGCAGGCGCGGCGGCAGCGCTGGCGCCCGGCGGCGTCGATGCTCACGACGCCGCGGCACTGCTGGAGCAGCCCAACAATTCGCTTGGGCTGCACTACCTCATCGCGCTGCAACGGCTTGGCAGCGCGATCCAGCCCTTGACGGCGGCACGTACCGGTGCCGCCTATCACCAGGCGACGCCCGGTCCGGGGGCGATCGCCAGTGCCACAGCTGTCCGCCGCCTGCTGCTGGCGGACGGGCCCGATGCCGCGGCACCATACGTGCCGGCGGCAACCCTTGCCATTCTGCATCGCGAATGGCAAGAAGGACGCGCTCCCATGCACTGGGAGCGCTTTGCCCAGCCGCTGCTGCACATCGCGGCCACCCGCCGCGCCTCCGAGCTGGAACGTATCGCCGAAGTCACGGAAGGACTGGAGCATCGGCTTATACGTGCACTCGCCCAGCTCCCCGAGCCTTCGGTTGAGGCTCTCCTGAATGCGCTCAAAACCCGGCGTTACACGCGCACCAAACTGCAGCGCATGCTTGCCCACATACTTCTGAACCACACGAAGGATGAATGCTCACCAGAGCGGTTAGCCACCGGACCCGGATATCTGCGAATCCTCGGCTTTACTTCAACAGGCCAGAGCCTGCTCAAACAGATGAAAAAAACATCCAGCCTGCCTGTTGTAATGAAGCCATCCGCCTTTGACCACGCTCAACTTGATCTGGATATTCAGGCACAAGCCGCCTATGCTCTTGCCCATGACCAGCAGGATTCAAGCAGCATATCACGCATAATGTTTAGCGACTACTACGAATCACCCGTGAGAATCTAATTTATCTCGCCCAATGATTCAAAGCCACAAAATGCATATATACGAATACGATTCAAACTATAAAAAAAACAGCAAAAAATCCCCTGTGTCCAGCCTTTGGCTGCCATCACAAGGGATTTCTTCATTTCATTATTTTAAAAGCAAGGTCTTACATGGCTATCATACCTATGAATACATATCGTAATATTTAACTTCATCTTGATACTTACTGTGACATCGTTCCATTCACTGCTTTATGTTCTTCTGTAAGAATCGCCCTATACCTGTTTTTCCAAGCGTGCCCTTCACTTTTTAGAAAAAGCAACTGTCCAGGCTCTTCTAAACGCATCTCATTCCACTTACGACTTTACGGACATGGTGTTCAGGTAGGTCAAAGCATCATCGAGTGTACTCACGGGCACAAGCTTCATTGGAGTGTTGATCTCTTTTGCTTTGGCCTCAGCTTCTTTGTAATTATCTTTAGGTACAAAGAAGATTTCCGCCTTTTTACGGTCGGCAGCGACTATTTTATGTTGCACACCGCCAATGGCTCCTACAACACCATCTTTCGTAATCGTACCTGTACCAGCAATCCGATGTCCCTTGGTCAGATCACCAGGAGTCAACTGATTGTAAATCTCCAACGTGAACATTAACCCGGCAGAAGGACCTCCCACCTGCGTGCTTGAAAACGTGATTTGTTTGCTCGGGTCTTCCGGCTTCACCTTCTGCACCGCACCGATCATCACCCCAAGTCCAGTACGCATCTTGCCTGTCTTGCTGTCTTTCACCTCAACCAGCGTGATATCCCGGCTAATCGTCTCACCGCCGCGCTCCAATTGCATCTCCACCGTATCCCCGGCTTTTTTTCCTTCCAGCTGTTTGGCAAGCACCGTATTATCCGGTGTAGCTGTACCGTTCACACCCAGTATAATGTCTCCGGGTTCAATATCTCCATCCGGTTTGGGATTTTCCGAAAGACCAAACACAAAGATGTTCTCAGGCACAATGGAGTATGCAATACCCGCTTTCTCATAGGCCGCTTCCATGGCAGAGGATTGCGAATCACTCATGAACCAGACCTGTTCAGCGGAGTATTCCGCCTCGCTTTTGCCACGCAGACGATCTTCCTTTTTATCCACTTGCGCATTTTTATCAAAGTAAGAAGTAGCTAGCAAAAATAAATTGGCATACGTCGCCGACACGGTGGTCATCATGAATACGCCTTTTTCATCTTTGTCACCGCCCTTCACGGTAACCATCGGTTTAACTTCATCCGCACTGCCAGGCGTATAAATAATATACGGCGTTGGCATGTACACCGTAAGATAGACGATCAGAGCCACCGCGATCACGTAGATCGAAGCTCTGAAACCACCCGTTTTCCGGAACCGATTCATCTCATGAGCCTCCGTTCTTTATCCTATTCAAGCTGAACCCAAGCTCTACACTAAAACGCCGCTTATGCAGTATTCCATTATGAGAAAATGGCTCTCTAAATCAACTCCACAAGGTATGCGTTCATGTAAACTTTTAGCCCATCCTTATTCCATATGGTTACAATCCAAGTCTAACACCTTGCTGTTCCTGCATACAATGGTACAGGCCGGATAGGCCGCAGGATGATTCGCCGTCTATCCGGTCAAGGCCGAACCGTTCACGAACGTGATTCGGCCGTCCACTATAATCCCAATGCCGAGAGGCGTTAATTGATATGAGGTGAAACGATGACCGTATCCAGTGAGGTTCGAAGTCCAGGTTTGGTACGAACCGTATTCCTGAGCGCCAGTGCATTTATGCTGGTTGTTGCAATAGTTGCATCTCCCAAAGAAGCCTTCGACGCCTCCATTCAGGGACTCGACATCTGGTGGAAAATTGTCTTTCCCGCCCTGCTGCCGTTCCTGATGTTATCCCAGATGCTGACCGCGTTTGGCTTTACCCACGCCTTGGGGGTTCTACTAGAGCCTCTGATGAGGCTTTTGTTCAAGTTGCCAGGCCATACCGGCTTCGCTCTCGCTGTGGGCATGTGTGGAGGTTTTCCAGCCGCCATAGATGCCGTATCCCGATTACTCAAGGATCAACAAATGACCGCCAGACAGGCGGTTATTATTACGGCAGCAGCCCATTTTGCCAACCCCATGATGATTCTGCTTGTTGTTGGAGGTGCTTTTCTTCATAATCCTGCCGCCGGATATTTTCTACTCATCATACACTGGATCAGTGGCTGGATTGCAGCCGGCGTTGCCATTCGTTTCAGCCCTGCACCCCGCCAAAAAAATCTTGTACCAGAATCCATATCACCTAACAAAGCCGTCCATTCTCTCTCATCCGTCCAACATCAAGCAGAGACCGATAAGAAGCAACTGCATCCCTTAGCTCCGAAATCTCAGAAACTTCGCATTGGTTCGCGTGTGTTGCTCGCCGCTAGAGAAGCACATAGCCGGGATGCACGAGGTTTTGGAAAATTATTGGGTGACACCGTATCTCATGCCGTACAGGTTCTAATGTTAACTGGAGGTTACATCATCGTTTTTGCAGTATTCATCCGGTTGCTCTCCCTCTACCTGACTCCCGGTATTTCAGCCGCAGTTTGGCCTTCTGTGCTGGAGCTTCACCTGGGGACATATCATATTAGCAAAACAGCAATAGCACCCGCCCTACTGATGGCATTCCTGGCAGGTGCGCTTGGCTGGGGAGGCGTATGCTCGCATCTGCAAGTCTCATCGATGCTAAGAACAGCCATTCCCGGACTGCAATCCGTGCTCTTTTTTATTATCGTTCGATTAGGACATGGGTTAACCGCCTTTAGCCTTACCCTCTGGTTGTGGGAACCCTTCGGCCGTTATAGCACAGAAGTATGGACCACGTGGCAGACCACTGCGGTAGAGCGCTCAAATTCTTTGTTCTACTGGCCGTTTCTGCAATTTCCAGACACCACAAATACGTGGCAACTCATCTGGAACAGCTTTCCTGCAGCAGCTCTAAGTCTCGCTTTGCTTCTTGGGGTGATGATCGGTCTTTCTGGCCTTACCTTATGGATTAACCACCTTTTTTCTCGCTGATCTTCTGGCGAAGCGCAGCTTCAACTTCAGGTGATACCAGATCCGTTACATCCCCATGATAGTGGGCGATTTCTTTAACAATACTGGAACTGAGGTAGGAGTATTTCGGGTTGGTCATCATAAAAATCGTTTCCGCATCCGGGTTCAACTTGCTGTTAGTGGATGCAAGCATAAGCTCATACTCAAAATCAGTCACAGAGCGAATGCCTCGCACGATGACCTGTGCTTCCTTTTGCCGCACATAATTGGCCGTCAGATCACGGAAGCTGTCCACCTCAACGTTGGGCAGATCGCTGGTTACCGTTCGAATCAATTCCTTGCGCTCTTCTACGGTGAACATCGGATTTTTACTCATATTGTTCAACACAGCGACGATGACACGGTCAAACTGTTTCGACGCTCTCGCAATAATATCAAGATGCCCCATCGTTACGGGATCAAAGCTTCCCGGATATACAGCAATGCGTTCCTGACGATGAATCATTTCAGTCATGAGGAGCCTCCTCTTCTGTGATGCTGTTTTCTTCATCCTCTGCCGCACCGGGTACATAATCGTAAATGGATACAGCTGTCTCCCCGTATACCGCTTTACGCGTTTGTTCAAACGGGCCAAATTGCTCGGGGTATTCATGTTTGGACTCATACTCAAGCACGATGGTTGCACCCTCTTCAAGCAGTTCCAGTTCGTGCATCGTCAACATTAACTCGTGTCCGTTCTTCATGCGATAGGGCGGATCGAGAAACACCAGATCAAATGTTGTGTTACGTTTGGCCAGCGCTTTGAGCGCACGACCTGCATCATTCCGATATACAGCCGCCTGACCCTCCAGCTTCGTTGCCTTCAGGTTTTCGCGGATCACTTCAATACTTTTCGTTTCCAGATCAACAAAAACAGCCTTGTCCATGCCGCGGCTCAGCGCCTCGATCCCGAGACCTCCACTGCCTGCAAACAGATCCAATGCTGCGCCGCCCTCAAAATAAGGGCCAATCATACTAAACAACGCTTCCTTCACCTTATCAGTGGTTGGACGCGTACCTGTGCCGGGAACAGCCTTCAGCGGCCTGCCCTTCGCACTTCCAGATACCACTCTCACGAATGTGTCACCTTTTCTCTCTATGTAAGTTTATTGATAAAGCTATCGTACCACACTCAGGTTCGGTTTGAAAAACACTGCTTCTGCCTATACAAAAAATTGTTGACGGATTGTTGACAGATATGTATAAAAAGGAAACCCTTGGGCCATTCTATAATTATCGACATCACAAGTGTCGTAGACAACCGCGGAGAAGACTTACGTTTCCCCATAAGCTCTTCGTCCGGTTTCTCCTCTCCCATGAAAAAGAAGCTCTCGAAAGAGGGCTTCTTTTTGTTATGATGCATATCATCTCTCCATAATTTATCGAGAGAAAAATTGGGTTAATGTGTAAAGCACAGACCATAAAATGATCCCAACAAAAATAAAAAGCAGAAACACTTTAAAAGCATCGAAAACAGAATTAATCGTAAACCAGCCACTTAACAGCAGGATCGGATAAATGGTTACAAGCATTAAAATAAAGTGGATACCGCTTTTTTTGAACAAAGTCCAATGTTCTATGTTGTAAATAACAGTTGCTGCACCGACAAAAAGAGCAATCAGACTTGCAACAAATGTGCCTTTAGCGTCAGCATATTTTCCTTGAGAATAAAGGATCAGAGCGATTATGTTCATAATCACGAAGGGTATTCCACCTCTTAATAGTGCATTCGTAACCAACATTTACAACCTTCTTTCTCTTCTGGATAAATCGCTTGGCCTCTTCTTTCTTTAGAAGGATTTAATGTCCTCTGCAATTTTACGAACCGGAATCCATACCTCGGTGATGAAATCCTTCTGCCGATCATCCGCCCAGTAATATTTCTCTATACAAGGTCCTTCCACTTGTTCAAAACTCGTTGACGGGAACCACTCGGTGTAGATCCGTTTCCAAACATTCATAATACTTGTATCAATCTCGACATCATCTTCCATCGTACCTCGACTGTCAAAAACCGCATAAGTTTGATCAGGGATATGAACAACGGTGAATCCATCCGGTACCTCAATGCCCTCTGGCGCTTCTGCTCCCATCAAATACCGCTTCGAACCATCCTCAGCAAAATCAAAATGATACCCATATAGCAATGTTCCATCCGGTTTCTCTAACAACTCGAGGATCTGGCCATGAGTCCCATCTTTCCAGATACCCTCCACAAATACGGGTATCTCTTTATACGCATCTTCATGGATGTTAACACTTTTTCCAAATACAATAGAGCCTTTTTCCTCGACAATTCGATAATCCATCTCTGATTCCCCTTTAACCTGAATTTGAAAGGAGATTCGAGGAAATGCTTTAAGTTTCACATTCATTTTCTTCGCCTCAAGAGGGGTTACCCCATGCATCCTTTGGAACGCTTTTGTAAATGCTGCTGGACTTTCATAACCATACTTAAGTGCAACATCAATAACTTTACAGTTTGTGCCTGCTAATTCCTGAGCCGCAAGCGTAAGTCTTCTATTTCTTACGTACTGGGTAACCGTTACGCCGGTTACTGCATGAAACATTCGCTGAAAATGATACTTCGAACTCATGCCTGCCATAGCAATATCTTCTATCTCCATTGGCAAATGAAGATGTCGTTCCACATAATCAATCGATTGGTGTAGCAGTTTAAATATTTCCAGGATCTCTCATCTCCTTTCTTCTACAGTGTAAAAGAACCCGTAATGACCTTCTTGCTTAGAAATGCTCTACTTTGTCTATTAATAAAAAAACCGACTAATCAGTCGGTCAGATGCTACTATTTTGACACTTAACTTATTTCTTATAGGATACTCTAAGAATGATTGAACTCACCCGTTTCTACTCGTACTTCTCCTGCATCTCATCCAACGCTGCTTCCTCTTCCGTCTGCAACCATCCAATTTCTTTAAGCCACGCACCCATATCTGCAATAAATACATCCCTATCCAAATGATCTATCTTATACTTCTTCATCTTGTCACTCACAAACGTATAAAACGCATGGCTTAATGCATATCGCTGTTTACTTTTGCTCCAGGTCTTATAACGGTCTTCGCTAACCGTCATATCGAAATAGATCACCTTTTCTGCCTTTACATATCTCGCACTTGATTTGCGTCCGTAATCTTCCGGCAGGCAGCGGAACACAAAGTACAGTTCAATATCACACGATGCGTATTTTTCAGCGGCTTTGTCGAAAACAGGCTGCAATTCATCGGATAGGTCAGCAACTTGTATCAGCCCTGACGTATCGGTTGTTTTGTCCAGAATCAAAGTACAACCTCCTTGTCTCGACAATTCAAGTACATTCTTGTTTGACACGTTCTCTTTGTTTTCGATTCGAGATTCGCATATTCATTAATGTTATAAAAAGTAGTACAGACGGTAAGAACATAGAAGATGATCCCGA
This sequence comes from Paenibacillus sp. RRE4, assembly GCF_031844205.1. NCBI lineage: Bacteria > Bacillati > Bacillota > Bacilli > Caryophanales > Paenibacillaceae > Paenibacillus > Paenibacillus sp. RRE4. The sequence continues at coordinate 1,354,864 of NZ_JAUZUT010000001.1, read as the reverse complement.
TCTGATCGCATAAAAAGCAACAAAAATCAGTGCAAGCCAAGTTATGATTTCAATTATCTCCAACTTCGTTAACGTCACTTTAAAAGTCTTTTTTGAAATGAAGCGAATCAAGACGTAAGCAATTAAGCTATAGAACGCTAACATACCCAGCAAGGAAAGTGCAACGATTAACATCATCATGCTGAATCACTCAACTCTCATACTTTTCCTTAATTTTACTACAGAAGTAGAATTATGTCTCCTGATCTATCCACGTACTCTGGATCACCAGAGTGCTTGTCACCTCACTTCACTTTACTTCTCCTCGGTCACAATCGTAGCATTGTAGATCACAATCCGTTTCCCGTTCAGGTCAAACAGTACTTTATTGCCATACTCCGTATCCTGTACGTCAATCTTGCCTTCGTAAGTCTGAATCAACTCACCCGAATTACTATATACCTTAACTACACGTTCCAAACCGCCAGCATTATTTGATCTCATCGTTTTGAGTGCACGTTCACCTGAAGCCGTATTGAAATACCATATAAATGATCCAACAATGATGCCCAGAACGGCGATCACTGTCACCCACACCCCTGTTTTTGCTTTTCTGCTCATCCTGTCCCCTCCTCCGTATCTTTGTCCAGTACTCTACGAGAATGAAGCGAGAACGGTTTCAATAAGGGAAAGCAAAAAAAGCAGAGGCCCCCATCCAAGGGAACCTCTGCCTCTGATATAATCACGTTTCAATTCAAGTTACCACTTACAGTGAACGAATAACGAATTCAAAGCTCAGTTCACCATGGGAAGGAATTTGATATTCCGGATGTACCGGAGCGCCCCAGCTATCGTCACCGCCAACACCCATTTGTTTACCGGCTACCGTAACGACAGTGTAATGCACGGGCGGCAACTCATACACATGCTGCGCATTCTCCAGTTCAAACGCTGTATAAGGTGACACATTCAATTCAACCGGTGTACCGGAAGCTTCGATTTTGAAACCACGTCCTGCATTGTCCGTCAGCTTAGCCCAGCGTACCCCTGTGCGGTTCCCCGACTCTTGAGGTACGAGATATGGAGCCATCGTATCTGCAACCTTGCTGCCATGGATACCCAGGCGAGCGCCAAATGCGCGATCCGAATAGTTTTCCTCCGGTCCCATTGCCAGCCATTCCACGTTCTCATAATCCGGAGATGTTCTGAACGACAGTGCGTGAATAGGCAGGTTTGGCAATCCTTCAGTACCTTTGTACGTGTTATGCACATGTACACTTCCATCAGCCAGCACTGTATAGGTCACTTTCACCACTACATCGGCCGAGATGTTCAATTTATAGGTGAACTCAATCCGGTATTGATCCGATTTTTGTTCATGTTTCCATTCTACAGAACGTGGCAACAGGCTGGCAGCATACCATGCACCAAGCTCGAAGCCCATTGCTGTACCCTTATCATTGTCTGTCGTTGCACGCCAGAACAGTGGTGCAGGCGGGATCGCAATGGTTTCACGCCCGGAGAATTTCAGGGATACCAGTGTTCCAAACTGCTTGGAGAACAACGCATGCGTTTGACCAACGCGAACGCCGATGTTTACGTCACCTTCGACCACCTGAATATCGCTCACAACGTTTTTATCCGTTACAACAGCCGCTTGGCTACTTTCTTGCGTGAAAATAAACTGGCCAAATGCTACTTCTTCACCTTTGTCAGCCCACAGCGTTGCTTCTTTCAGTACAAATGCTACGTTAACAGCATATTCGCCACCTTCAAGAGCCTTTGCATTCAACGGAAGTTCTACTACGGATTCGCTTTCGGCAGCGACATTTACATCCAGTGTGCCACGCAATACTTCATGTCCCTCACGCTCCAAACTGTACACCAGTTCAAACGCGGAAGTGTCTGCGAACAGATTCTGGTTCACAATTTTAACGCCGTCACGGCTTGGGAACAGCTTGATATTTTGATACAGGAATTTAACCTCCTGCATTTTAGCTGTCACTTTACGATCCGCGTGTACAATCCCGTTGCCGCAGAACGAATAGTCTGATGGACGATCCCCGAAATCCCCGCCATACGCCAGGTACTCTTTACCGTAACGGTCTTTTTTGTAGATCGATTGGTCAATGTAATCCCAGATGAAACCACCTTGATACATCGGGTACTTGTCTTCCAGTTCCGTGTATTTATGCATACCACCAATGGAGTTACCCATCGCGTGCATGTATTCACAGCTGATATATGGTTTGGTTGGGTTATCATTCAGGAATTCCTCGATGTCAGCCGGTTTTGCATACATCCGGGATTCCATATCACTTGTGTCATTGAAACGGCGGTCGTGGAACACACCTTCGTAATGAACCATGCGTGTCGGGTCTGCCGATTTGAAGTATTGGGATACTTTGTAGATCACTTCACCACCATGGGATTCGTTACCACAAGACCAGATCAGAATGGACGGATGGTTTTTGTCACGTTCTACCATCGAAATTGCACGATCCATAACAATATCATGCCATTCCGGCTTATCGCCAGGGATTACCCAAGAAGGCTCAACAGCGCCAAGCTTTTGCCAGGAACCGTGCGTTTCCAGGTTCATCTCATCAATCACGTAGAGTCCGTACTCATCGCAGAGCTCATACCACAAGCTTTGGTTCGGATAATGTGATGTGCGAACAGCATTCATATTGTTTTGTTTGATCGTACGCACGTCCCACAGCATGTCTTCCTTCGTTACAGCACGACCACGGCGCGGATTGAACTCGTGACGGTTTACGCCTTTGAACACAATACGCTTGCCATTAATGTGCATCACTTTGTCGATCATTTCGAATTTACGGAAACCAACAGCTTGAGGAACAACTTCCACAAGGTTGCCTGCTGCATCATACACACGGATGTAGAGACGATACAGATACGGAATCTCTGCACTCCAGAGATTAACTTGGCCAACTTCCTCACGCAGCTGTACCAGACCGTTGTCCACGACATTAGCGTCAAGACGTTTAACCGAGTTTCCCTCTTTGTCCAAAAGCTCAGCTTCAATCCGTGCACCTGCCGCTGCTTTTCCTTCCAGTTTCAAATCCAGTTCCAATGTACCGTTTGTATATGAAGCATCCAAATCGGTACGAACATGAACGTCACGAACGTGTGCAACCGGAACAGTATACAGGTACACATCTCTGAAGATACCGGAGAAACGCCAGAAGTCTTGATCCTCTAACCAGCTACCTGTACTGCGTTGGTATACTTCAACCGCCAGTTTATTCTCTCCATCTTGCAGGAACGGTGTCAGGTCAAAGTCAGATGGTGTGAAGCTGTCTTCCCCATATCCTACGAACTGTCCGTTCAGCCACACATAAAATGCGGATTCCACACCTTGGAACGAAATGTATACCGGATTCGCTTCCCAGCCTGCTGGCAGATGGAATGTGCGAATATAACTGCCCACCGCGTTTTTATCCTGCGGCAGAGCTGGCGGACGGAGTTCATTCAATCCATCCCACGGATATTGCGTGTTCACATATTGAATCTGTCCGTACCCTTGAAGCTGGATATGTCCCGGTACTTCAATATCATCCCAGCCTTCGCTGGAGTACTCGGACGTATAAAATAGTTCAGGACGGCAATCGGGACGGATTGAATAGTTGAATTTCCATGTTCCATTCAGATCGTAACGAAGTGCCATCTCAGCGGAAGCCACAGCTTCTTCCATCGTTTGATAATAGCGGTGATCGGAATAGGCATGAAGACGGTTTACCTCAAATACACTTACGTCACCTAACCAGTTGATATCTGCCTTTGTTGCTTTCATCGGCTCTCTCTCCCTCTATAGTACGAATTTGGTGATGAGTTTTCGTTGTGAGTTCTTTGAAGCTTATCATGTAGTGTGTGTCTGATTTTGCATCTATACAAAAAAGATAGAGGTACGCCTGTACAGGCGTCCTCCCTTCTTTCCTGCATTCGTCCAGTTGGACGTGATATGCACTTATGCTTATTTTACGGAACCAACCATACCTGCAACGAAGTGTTTTTGCATGATGAAGAACACCAGTGCAGTTGGAAGTGTTGCAATAACGACTGCGGTCATGATCACGCCGTAATCTGGAGCATAACCTGCGCCCAGGTTAGAGATCAGGAGTGGAATGGTTTGCTGATCTGGCGTTTGCAATACGATGAGCGGCCACAAATAGTTGTTCCAGCTGCTCATGAATGTAATGATCGCTGCTGCTGCGTATGTTGTTTTCATCGTAGGCATATAGATTTTCAAGAAAATCCCCAGCTCACTCAGACCGTCAATACGTCCAGCTTCCAGCAAATCTTTCGGGAACATTTTGGTGTTCTGACGGAAGAAGAAGATCAGGAACGCTGTTGTAATGGTCGGAATAATAACCGAAGCCATCGTGTTAATACCGATTGCCGGTGCCGCACTCGAAATAGTTGCAAACATCCGATAGAGCGGAATCATAATCGCTGCAAACGGGATCATCATCGACATGAGCAGGATGTTAAACACGACATCACGTGATTTTGTACGATATACTTCAAACCCGTAACCCGCCATGGAACCAATCAAGAGAGCAAGAATGGTAGACACGATGGAGATAATCGCTGAGTTGCCCAGTGCCTGAATCAGATTCGTGGTGTCGAGCAATTTGTTGATGTTTTCAATCAAAGCGGAGCCCGGTAGCAAAGTGCCTCTAGTTACGTCTACCGATTTATTTGTAGCGCTGATGATCATCCAGAAAAATGGGAAAATGGAAATAAAAGCGACGATGGACAGGAAAACATATGTGAAAATGCGTTTTGCTCTTGATTTAGCCATTTTTATTATCACCTGCCACTTTAAACTGGATAATGGACAAAATAATGATCAGGATTACGATGGAATACGAAACGGTTGCCGCATATCCAAAGTCCGGTGAATATTTGAACGAAAGGTTGTAGATATATTGAGAAATCGACATGGTCGCGTTACCTGGACCACCTTTGGTAATATTCATAATTTCATCAAAGATTTGAAGTGTACCAATCGTTGATGTAATGGACGTGAAGAGAATGATCGGTTTAAGCAATGGTACAGTAATTTTGAAAAATTGAGTGAACGCATTCGCTCCGTCAATCTTCGCTGCTTCATAGATCGATTGATCAATGTTTTGCAAGGATGACAGATAGAAAATCATGTTATATCCGGTCCAACGCCAAGTAACGGCGATTATGATCGTAATTTTAGCCCAGAACGGGTCGGTAATCCATTGAATTGGTGTGCCGATAATGTGTAAACCCAGCAAAGCTTGGTTCACCATACCATCCGGTGCAAACAAATACTTGAATACAACCGAGTAAGCAACAAGTGAAGTTACGCAAGGCAAGAAAATTGCAGTACGGAAAAAGCTGCGGAAACGCAGTGTGCTGTCATTCAGCAATACGGAAATGAACAATCCGAGAATGATCATTAGAGGTACTTGAATGATTAAGTAAATAAACGTGTTCGATAATGCCGTACGGAACGTGGTATCCACGAGCAATCTTTTGTAGTTCGCAAGGCCCGAAAACTCAAGGTTGGCACCTTTGCCTGACTTGAATGATAAGAGCAGCGCTTGAATCATCGGATAGAAGTAGAAGGCTACAATTCCGACAACCGCCAGCAAAACAAAAGCCCATCCAGTCAAATTATTTTTCTTTTGGAGACTGTCTCCTGTATTTATGGCTTTCACAGTATGGCTCCTCTCTCTCCATGCAACATGGGTAGAACCTACAGAGCCTCTCTCCTTGTCCAGCTCGACTTGCGCCAGACAAGGGAGATGGCTCCGTTGTTTCCTAGGTTCTATAAGTTACCCTGGGATATTAGTTTAATTGTGCCTCAGCTTGTTTTTGTGCATCATTCAGAACGTCATCAATTGATTTACCGTTCAGGTATGCTTGCATTTCAACAACCAGGATGTCTTCGATTGCATAAGTGTTGCTACCATAGTTTACTTTTGGAATTTCTTTCGTCCAGTTAGCGAAATCAGCAAAGATTTTTTGACCGCTGAAGAATTCATCTGGTTTGTTGTAAGCTTCGCCGTCAACAGCCGGTGTGTACGTACCGATTGCACCGATTTTAGTCAAGAGGTCTTGATACAATTCTTTGTTAGAACCGAATGTCTTAGCCATGAAGTCAGCCGCTTGATCTGCACCAGGAACATCGTTCATGATGTACCAGGAGCTACCACCCAAGTTGGATGCGTGTACAGAGTTTGCTTGACCAGCCATTTTCGGCATTGGAGCTACAGCCCATTTACCGGATTGGGAAGCTTCTTGACGAACGGATGGTGAGAACCAGTTACCTGTAGGAATTGTTGCTACGGCACCGTTATTGGCGTTGGCAACGAATTGGCTCCAGTCGGAGTGCAATTTAACAATGTTAGCATCCATCATTTTTTTGTATGTTTCGAACGCTTCTTTCAATGCAGGGTTGTTGTTCAGATCAGGTGTTTTACCATCTTCAGCTGTGTACCATTTACCTGCAGTTTGGATCATCATACGGATGATACCCAGATCGTTCGGGTCAAGAGACAGAAGTTCTTTACCCGTTTTTGCTTTTACAGCTTCACCGATTTTGATGTAATCATCCCACGTGATATCTTGCAGATCAGCAGCTTTGTAACCTGCTTCTTCAAGCAAGTCTGTTCTGTAGTACAAACCAGCTACGCCGGAGTCAAACGGAATACCGTATTGTTTACCTTCATAAGAAGTTGGTCCAATTTTATACTCTGCAAAATCGGATGCTTTAATTGTTGAAGACAAATCTTTGAACGCATCTGGATAAGCGCTCAGGAAGCTTTGTGCACGATAGTCTTCAATCAGAACTACGTTTGGCAGACCGCTGCTTGTTCCGGAGTTCAATCCAGTGTTCAGCTTCTGAATGATCGCGTCTTGAGCATTCTCAATGATGTTGATTTTCAGATCAGGGTTCTCTTTTTGATAAATGGCTTTAGCTTGCTCCAGAGCAGCAACGTTAAATGCTTTATCCCAAGCCCAGATCGTAATTTCGTTTGCTTTTTCGCTGCCGCCACCGCTTGCAGCTTCTTTACCTCCACCGCCGGATGAACATGCGGACAACAGCAATACCGTTACGAGCATCAATACCCACATTTTTTTCAAAACATTCAACTCCCCTTCGACCTCTTTGTTTGTAAATTTGTTTACGTTTTCTGAAAGCGGTTGCTTTCGATGTATTCATCTTATCATTCCCATTTCTCCATTCGTTAGTAAAAATTTTGTGCAGATTTGTCTTCTTATTGCCTTAATGAAAACCTTTACAGAAAACGGTTGCACATAATTTAGTTTTTTGTATTATCTTTTGATTTTGTACTATTTTGAGCTGAAAATTTTACAACTATGCAAGTCGTTCATGATTTTGCATATGAAAAACCCCTCATCTCCGGGGATCAGAAATGAAGGGTTGTTGTATTTTGAAGCTTTTTATTATCTTGTTCAACTCGTAATCAACGGCAGCGTTACAGTGACTCTTGTCCCCTCGCCAACATTGCTCATGATCGTCACACCATACGGTGAACCATACAAAAGCTCAATCCGATCATGAACGTTTCGAATACCTATACCGCTGAACAGTTGACGATTATTTTTCGGATTGGGTAGTGTACCTTCTACATTAAGTCCTGCAATACCATCTCCATTATCCATGATCTCACACACTAATGTTTCTCCCGCACGGGAAACCATCACATGAATTGTGCCCGTTTCTTTTTTAATAAACCCATGGAAGAAGGCATTTTCGATAAATGGCTGAATCACCAGCTTAGGGACGTGATAATGCGTGCAATCCGGAGCTACATAAAAGGCCGCTTTGATCCTTCCGCCATAACGCACATGGTTGATAAAGACATAATTTTTTAGGTTCTCGACCTCTTGCTCCACCGTCACCGTTTCCCTGACATCGCTGATCGTATTTTGCAACAAACCAATCAGTGCATTAATCGTCTCGGCTGCCCGATCTTTGTTACCTTGCTGTACCAGAACTTTGACAGAAGCCAGGGTGTTATACAGAAAATGAGGATTAATCTGGCTCTGAAGCGCCGCAAGCTCGGCATTGCGTTGCTCACGCTGTGTCTGTACAAGCTGATCCACGTAATCATGTAATTCATCCAGCATGTAATTGTACGCATGACCTAACTGCCTGCTCTCGTAACTGCCGCTGATCGGGATGTAGTTGTCCAAATCACTCTTCGTAATGTTAGACATCTGTTTGACCAGTCTGCGCAACGACTTCGTCATCTGACTCGTAATCAGGAATACGAGCAACAGAGCCGCCAACACAATCGCAGCACAGATCAACGCGACCGTTTTCATATCAATGAGCTGCCCCATTGCAGATTCTTTGTCAACGATGTTTACCATATACAAACGATAAAACGGCAAATATTCTGAGACTATGATGCTATCCTGCCCCATGACTCGTGCGTTGATGTTTTTAGGTGCCGTTTCATTTATCGTTTTGGCATAAGATAACAGTTCAGATTGAGTCGTGCCCATCCAGTCTTCACGGTTAGAGGATACGATCTCCCCTTTTTCATTCATGATGACGACGTCATTGCCCCTGCTTGTAAAACTGGCGTAGAACTGACGGAATGACTCTTCTCTCATCGTGATATAAACCGTACCGTAGATTTTGCTTCGCGTTCGATCCGTCAGCGCTTTGGTTGCAGAGATCATTTGCAATGTGCCCTCTTTGGTCTGGGCCTGATAGTCATCGAAGATCAGACGACTCGGCGATTCGGTCGCTGCCTTTGTGATCTGATCCTGTTTTAATTCTTCCGCTGTTTTCTGGATGTATGAGGGATTGGTCGAAAAACTTCGTCCATTTACTCCTGCAATCGTAATACCTACTTCATAAAACTCAATGATGGACTGAACCCGCTTCATCGTTTCACGCATACTGTAGTACGATTTGGACATGGTAACCGAATCCCCATCCCCATCCGATAGAAACCCCCGAATAGCCCCACTTTGGGCCACATTGTTCGTCACCGCGGCAATGGAGTCGTTAAACGCATCGAAATTCGTTTTGATCTGGCTCAGCACCTTCGAATTCGTGATACTGAACGTTTCAGTAAACAGGTTGGTTGACATATGAATCGTTGTCCACAATATAAGCACTGACACCAGGACTATACTGACAACCATAACCAGAATCAGCTTGGGGAATAATCCGAGACGCGACAAGCCATTTTTCCACTTTTTCATGAAGTAATCTCATCCATTTCTATTTAAGCCCAAAATTTACGCCGATAGCGACTTGGAGATAGTCCTGTGAATTTTTTGAACACTTTACAGAAGTAACTGTGATCGGAATACCCAACCATACTGCTAATTTCCGATATCGTGACATCATCGGATCGTAGCAATTCCTCCGCTTTCTCGATGCGAATCTTGTTCAGATATTCATTAAATCCTTCTTTTTTATGTGACGAGAAATAACTGGATAGATACGACGGGTTAAAATGAAAATGTTTGGCCACTTCGGACAGGCCTAAGGGCTGGTCATAGTGCGCATGCATGTAATCCAGCAACATAGTCATATTCGGATCACTTCGTTTGCCTCCTGAACCGGAGACACATTCCTGAACCTCCGTCATGAATTGATCCAGCACCAGCATCACTTCGGTAAGCGTCGAGGCTCCATCCACGTTTTTAAAATACGTATATTTACTCTCTTCAAGCCCAGCTGACTGTACATCCATATCTGCCAGGGTAATCGTGACATTGAAGATCAAGTTACCCAGAAATGATTTGATCTCAAATACATCAGCAATATAGTCTCTCCCGAGTGTCGCGGCATGTTCATGCAAATATTCTTTGGCCGTTTCCACCCGATTGCGTTTTACATGCTGCAAAAACATATTGACGTTGAATTGATACCCTGCGGGATGCATCGGCGGAAGCTCACCATCAATCAGAATCGCACGATTCGTATAATAGAAACAAAACTCCATTAATTTAAGCAGACGCTCACGGTAGATGTTTCCCATCTTTTCAAAAGAAAGAAATCTCTCACTAAGCACCCACACCGAAACATGCTGCCCTGCTCCAGCTTCCTCAGCCCATTCCCTGATCTGTTTAACGATAGCTTCATCTTGCTCAGGTTTCATGTTTAGCAGCATAACCGACAATCGGCTTTCCGCTGGTAAAATAGCACATTCAATCTCAGGCAAGCGTTTTCGAACCTGAGCTTCAATCTGATCCTGATTTTTCAAACTGCCTTCAGCAATCTGAAATGCGAGCAAGCGAAAAGCGCCTAACGGGAAGTTTTCCCGAATAACAGGCATTTCGTTGTCTTCGTCCAGCGTGAATCCGGACAACATTTTCTCCATTAATTGACCAAGCCGCCAGCCGTCATGGGATGGCTCGTATTGAAGCTCCGGTATTTTGCCAGCCGTGCGTCTTAACACTTCCAGAAGTTCATTCGTATCCAGCTTGGGCTTCAATATATAATCTGCCGCTCCATGCTGCAATGTAGATCGAACATATTCGAATTCACTGAAACTGCTCAGCACAATGACCTCAATATGGGGATAACCCGCTTTGAGTGTACGAACAAAAGTTTCACCGTCCATGACAGGCATCACGATGTCGGTAATAACGATATCCGGTTTTAACACCTCCACCTGTTGCAGACCTTCTTCGCCATTGGATGCCTCCCCTACAATATTAAATCCTTCTGCTTCCCAGTTCATGTGGTGCTTAATACCCTGTCTAACCAGAAATTCATCGTCAACAATCAGCACCTTGCATAACCGGTTCATGATCGCGACCCCCCTGTCTCTTCTATCACTCTATATCTATACGGTTTAGCCCTCTATATGTTGGTTATCAAACTCTCCCCTTGTTAGCGGTTACATGAACAATATAATAATCGTACATATTGTTATATCTTAAATCCTATGTTTAAGCAATAGTTACTACCTATAGTTTACACTATAATTCGACAAAACAAGAAGTCCCAAAACGCCGCGACCTACTCAGGCATCTTGAGACCTCTCGTTCATTATTATTTTCTCAATTCAATCATGAACCGAATGTTACGGCTCCATTCCCCATTCAAGTTGTCCGGCAACATATCCGGTTACTTTAGACCAATCCGCGTAAGAGGTATGCGTTCCTTCAAAGGAGTAATCATCCGTTTGAGTGTAATTGGTCCAATTGTCTTTGGAAAAGCGAGTCTGGATTTCCGTGCTCTGTCCTGCGTTCAACGTTCCCGCAGTTGCTTTGAATCCAACCTCTAACACATGGTCCGCTCCTGGGAGTGCCGGAGTAACAGAACTGAACGTACCGGTAACATTGGCACTTCCCACAGCAGCCCAATCACAGAAGAAATTTTGAGGCTGACTACCGTCAATCGTATAGTAATATCGAATCTTTACATCGGACAGATGGAGTGGAGTCGTGCCGGTATTGGTCAATCTGAATTTAGGAGTGATCGAATTGCCCGTAGCTGCCGTTGTTCCATTGTACATCTCGATGCGAATCGTTCCACCTGGGATGACCACGGTGGTATCCTTGATGGTCAGGTTCAACACCGCAGGGTTGCCTGCACTGAACTGAAAAGTTAACACTGCTGCACCTTTCGGTAATGTGGCTAAATAGTTTTTCGACAGCACAACCTGATTACCTGCTATTGTGTAGTCGGTTCCGGCTACAAGTATCGTATTTCCGTTCCGAATCGAGGTTAGTGTATTGCCATTAAGTGTTAACGTTACAGGAATATTGGCCTGCTGATCGACCTTCAGATCAAATTGAGCCATCACCGGGGTGATGGTTGAATTAGGTACTGTAGGTGTGCCGCCATTGCCATTAACCGGGTCCGCGTACAGTATTCCGCGTCCATTGGTACCAAGATATACTCTGCCATAAATACGTGGGTCACCTGTAATGGTAGTTACACGGGCGTACTGATGCTGATCATCGTTAATCCGCACCCAGTTCGTGCCACCATCATCGGAACGGAAAAATCCGCGAGTCCCATCAATCTGTGCTACGGCATACAAAGCGACAACACTTTGACCAGGAGCCGCTTTACCAAAACCGATGCTGTCCGCTTCTTCTACATTGGCAAGCTTCGTAAAGGTTGCTCCAGAATCTGTTGAGTGCCACAAGCCGTAGGGCCCTTCTTCTTCATTTCCTCCAGCAAACCACAGCTCTCCTTCTACCCCTGGTACAGCGTCGAGGTCTGAATTGCCTGAGGCAGGAAGCCCAGTAGCCGGAGATGCCGTAAACGATGCTCCACCATTAACACTGACATAAATTTTCCCTGCAGCGAAGCCATAGAACTTGTTCGGGTTGACGCGGTCGGAAATGACTTTGGCCCCTGCTGGTATACCTGTGCTTGCGGTCCATGAATTACCGCCAACAGAGTGGAATACCCCGCGATCCGAAGTGCTCCAGACCAGACGGTTGCCTGTAGCCGAGATGGAGACGGTTCCGCCTCCGGCGGTGCCTGACGGCTCTGCGCTTGCTTTGTACCACGTTTTTCCTCCGTCGCTGGATAAGCCGATAGACTTCGCGTTGGGATCAACCGTGTAATCCGCTTTCCCAACCCGGACCATCGTGTTCGGGCTTAATTCTGCAAAATCAATACTCTCCGTTGAAGGATAATTCGGGTTTGTAAACATCGTCGCTGGAGCTTGGTTCAGATCATCATGACGGAACCCGGCAACATCACCGAGTGCACTGAGCAGATTCGCTCCGCTTGGCGGGCTAATCAAACCCAGGACGTTGGTTTCTTCAATGCCTTTGGCCATAACGGAAATGTTAATCTTTTTATCCTGGTCCCAATCGGTCAAATTGTTGGTTCCATAGATCGTTGCCCCCGTTCCGTACATCAACCGGTCGGAATCAAACGGATCAATTTCCAAAGCAGCAATCATCCAGCCCAGCTTAGGCGAGATTTCCGGCGGTGCAGGATTCACACCGAAAGTTAACCAAGGCGCCGCGGAAATATCCTGCGTATATCTGAATTTGCGGTCTGGATACCCTTCAAAATCCCATATCCGTGTCCAGGTGTCCCCGCCATCTTTACTTCGGAACAGGATTGCATCTGGCCACCAGGAATTCAGTGTTGCGACCATTAATGTACCAGGCTCCTGGGCATCGATCGCCAAGCCGCCATAGCCGTAGTAGTTATCCGAGCTGCTGCTCGGAACAGGACTGATGTTCTTCCACACCCCTGTCGCTGTGTTCAGCTTCCAGACATCCCCTTTCGTTCCATCATAGGGTCCGGCACCATTGCTGTAGGTAATATACAAACTTCCATCTACGTCCATTTTCCCATGATGAGGCAGATAACCTGTAGGCTGTCCGGAAACAGCATTCCAGGTCAAGCCCCCGTCGGTACTGCGATATATGCTTTCACTTTTATCAGCTACCCCGACATAAATGGTTTGTGAAGCCTGTCCCGCTGAGCCGCTCGTTTCATCAAAGGTGATCCAGGCCAAGCCTATAATGTCACTTGTATACTCGTTGGCTGGGTTTTCAACATAGTTACCCGGATTCGGGAAACTGGTTACTTCACTCCAGGTTACCCCATAATCCGTACTTTTCCATAATCCGTTGCCACTTCGGGCTCCGAAATACAAAATGCTATTATCATTCGGGTCAACAACCAGACGCTCCCCCATGGAACGTCCGGGCATGTTCCCCCCTACCTTGAAGGGTAGCTCGGTTTTTTCCCACGTATCTCCGCGATCAGTGGAACGGAAGATATATCCGTTGTCCTTGACCCATGAGTTCGTATACGTCCCTACCGCCATATATACTCGGTCTGGATCAACGGGATCGGAGGCGAGTGCATCTACCCCGTTATTGTTCCAGTCGTCCCAACCTACAAAGTCAGTTAGGGGAGTCCAGCTGCTATCCACCGGATTCCAGCGATAAGCTCCTCCTATATCGGTGCGCGCATAGATCAAGTCCTTTTCAGATTCGTTAAAGATGATACCAGGTATAAAACCTCCGCCTCCGCCAGTAACAACGTTTTTCCATTCGTAGGCCTCACTTGGCGCTGCCTCTGAAGTTCCTGTCATCCCCAGACCACCCAGTGAAGCTGTAACAATGGCCACACTTAAGCTCAGGATTCGGAACTTGCTCATCCACGTTTTCATCTCAACTACTCCTCCTTTTCGCGTCTGTACATTTTGGTAATTCGGTCTTTCCCCGCTGTCTCATCCTGGTGATGATGGCGTATCAGACGAATCCATACCTTCTCCTTTAGAGGAGAACCACCTCCCTTCACTTTGTGATTAAGCGCTTACAAACTTTTTTTCGAACGCCGCCAAAAAATGGATAATTCTTTCAATAATAACATTCGATAGAAAACGTTTTTCCCCTCTGTGCAAATATCCACTTTTCAAAAAAAATTTGTAATCCTTTGGTAAAATAAAAAAAAGATGCTGTTCACACAGCACCTTTAAACCCACTATGATTTTCCCTGCTCACTTTGCTTAAGCTTTCCGTCCATAAACATGGGTTTCCTGCCCTTTAACACCCGGTTTAACGACAAATAATGCACCTGCTTGCGGCGTTTCCTGCAAACGCTCTTCCTTAATTCCGATACGTGCGGTAGTAATATATAACTCTTCGAGATCCGGGCCGCCAAAACAACAGGAAGTCACCTGATCCGCAGGCACTTCGATCTGCTGTAGCAGTTCCCCTGTCTCCGGGTTCCAGCGTGTGACTCTTCCTCCACCCCAGTGGGCAACCCACAGCATACCTTCAGCATCCACAGTCATGCCATCCGGGAATCCCATGTCTTCCGGAACAGAAATGATACTGGTCCGATTAGAGATCGTACCCGTAACCAGATCAAAATCAAAACGATCCACGGAACGCGTCGGCGTATCGATGTAATACATGAACTCACGATCCGGGCTCCACCCCAGACCGTTGGAGGTGGATACCTGCTGCACCATATTGCGAACAGGCTTCCCTTCCTCCAGACAATATAGCGATCCGGCCTTTTGTTCGTTGTTCAGGCTCATTGTACCGGCCCAAAAACGTCCGTATGCATCACATTTGCCATCATTGAACCGATTGGTCAATTTGTCTTGCTCGGGGTCCGCGATTGCTTGCTTCTCACCCGTAAGCAGATGATATGTATAGAAGCCGCTTCGGAGTGCAACGATCACTTCATCCCCACGATACGGTACCACTGCGCCGACGTGTTCACCCACATCATACACCTGATCCTTACCTGTCTCGGGATCGTATGCATGTACTTTAAACCCTTCAATATCTACCCATAACAAACGATTATTTTCCGCATCCCAGCTTGGTCCTTCTCCCAATTGTGCTGGTGCATCCACAACTACAGTTACATGACTCATATGATCGCTCCTTCTTAGGATTTCGTATTTCTCGTCCATTCAAATCCAATCGTATCTAGAAAAGCTTTGCTAAGTACCATGTGACCCGTAGCATCCGGGTGTACTCGATCATGTGTGAGAACCGATGTATAAAAATGATTCCACAGTGGCGCAAATGCTGCCTGCGTATCTACAAACAGCGCGTCATATTCCGATGCTACTCTGCGAACCGCATCTCCGTAAATGTCCATCGTCGCCCGCATCGGATCTTCCGGGTTCGCTTCCAGATAATACGGGGTCATAAGCACAAGCCCTTTCAGATTCGGGCGCACAGATGCTACCAGTTCACGCAATGTTGCCTCGTACTCCTCCAGAAACACCTGTGATTCTGCCAGCGGATGGTCAAACTGACGCCACACATCGTTAATACCGATCATGATGGTCAACCAGTCCGGTTTCAGATCAAGCACATCCTGCTGCCAGCGTTGCTTCAAATCACGAATGGTGTTCCCACTATTACCCACATTCTGCAATCTCAGCATCAGTTCGGGATAAATGGACCGCAAAAGGGCATATACCTGTGCCACATATCCATGTCCCAATCCTGAACTACCTTCACCTACAGGATGTGCTCGTCCGCAATCGGTAATGGAATCCCCGATAAAAAGAAGTTTGTCATTCTTTTCCAATTTCATGGCGCTGTTCTCCTTTGCTGGATATTGATCCGGTTGATCCGTCAGTTCACTGGCTAAATAAAGTTTCTGCCGTTGCCGACGTCACCAACCTTGATTCTTAAGCCAAGTAAGACACAGATCAGTCCATACTCGAACCGTAGCATCATGCTCGGCCAGCCCTAAACCATGTGGACCTTTTTCAAAGATGTGAAGATCATATGGAATTCCGTGTGCACCCAAAGCCAAGGCATATCGCAAACTGTTCTCCACAGGTACAGCCTGGTCATCACTCGTGTGCCAGATAAATGCTTCGGGAGCATCTGCTCGAACCTGTCGCTCTGCACTGAACGCTTGAATCTGTTCTTCGGCTGCATCCTCGCCTAACAAGTTGATACGCGAGCCCTCATGTCCGTAAGACTCCATTGTGATGACCGGATAACAGAGAATGACACGGTCTGGACGGGAACTTTCCCGCTCGATTCGATCCTCGTTGCCCGGTTGTCCATCATCGTACTGCGTACCCAATGTTGCTGCGAGATGGCCACCTGCCGAAAAGCCAAGTACTGCGATTTTGGACGGGTTGATCCCGTAGTGTTCCGCGTGAGCACGTACATAACGGATTGCACGCTGCCCATCCGCCAGAGGCGCCGGATGACTGTGCGGTGCTACTCGATATTTGAGTACAAAAGCACTAATGCCAGCGCGATTGAGCAGCTCAGCAACGGGCGCACCCTCATGGTCTGCGAGATGGCCATAACCGCCCCCTGGACATACTATGACAGCGCTCTCGGAACCTGGTTGAACAAAAGGAATCAGATGTGGCATTTCGTCTTCATGACCTGCAGCCGCGTATGGGGCGGCCTGCTCCCACAAAGGAATAATTGAACTCATGATCGGACTCATCCTCTCTCTCGTGCATATGGGATAGATTCGTTTAATCGTTTTCGATTCTAAGATTCGATACCATCATAACGGCAACAGAAAGAAGCATCAATACCCTTCTGCATATCTTTTTGTTCAACCTGGCCTCGATTAGTACAAGTTGCGAAACTGTTCAGGTGTAACCCCTTCAATCCGGCGAAATGTGGCAACAAAATGACTGGCATCCCGAAACCCGGCCCGTGCCGCAGTCTCCTTGATCGTAAGTTCCATACTGCCCGTCAGCATTTCTTTGGCTTTACGTATGCGAAGCAAAATGAAGTAACTGTATGCCGTTATGCCGAAGGATTGTTTAAACAGCGTATTCATATGTCTGGATGAGATTCCGATAATGCATGCCATTTGCTCTAGCCCGATGTCCGGGTCACCATAATGTTGCTCCATAAAGGCAAGCAGCGGAGCAAGTCTTGCTACAGCTTGGGAGATGGAGGAGCGATTGCCGGTCATTCCGTGTTTTTTCAGCAAAATCAAAAAACGATACATGTCCGCCGAGGCTTCCAATCCGGATAAATCCTGATCACTCCCGATCGAACTCAGCACATGCTGACCATAATGGTTTAGTGGACTATCTGTCTCCCACTGGCGAATATCGGCCTCACCCAACCCGAGTGAATCTACGATGGCGGCACACTGCGAACCACCAAATGTAATATAGATGGTCTCCCACTCGTTTTGAACACGAGCATATTCATGAGGCAGGTTTGGAGGGAGTAGAATCCCCGAGGTTCCGCCCAGAATCGCTGATGCTGCTGACAGCTTGAACTCTCCTGCTCCCTTGACCGTTTGCAGCCAGTGGTAATACGGATAACCTGCAGGTCTGGAGACTTTTTCCTGATTTCCGTTATATCCTATACTCTCGATATATAGTGGAAGCGGCTGATCTCGCGGTGTCATAAAAAAACGCTGATGCCCCGGTGAAATGAGCATGATAACCTCCTCTAGTTTCATAGAAACACAGTTCCATATTCTTATATGTATCATCATTTTTATTATATTTTAAAAGTCATATGTATCATATAGTATAGGATTATTCTTATACAAGAGGTGAGCACATTGATCAGCAGCAAATTACCCAAAATGTTTTATGGAGGCGATTACAATCCTGAACAATGGGATCATGAGACCCACCTGGAAGACCTCCGTATGTTTAAACTGGCAGGCATTGATATGGCCACGATTAACGTTTTTTCCTGGGCACTGATTCAGCCTGACGAGGTGACGTATCATTTTGAATATCTGGATCAATTGATTGATCGTTTGCATGAAAACGGAGTTTATATCTGCCTTGCCACAAGTACCGCCGCGCACCCAGCATGGATGGCCAAAAATTACCCCGATGTCCTGCGCGTAGATGCGGACGGACGCAAACGGAAATTTGGAGGCCGGCATAACTCCTGCCCGAACAGTCCGACCTACCGCAAGTATTCCGAAATCATCGCAGACAAACTCGCCGAGCGATACAAAGATCATCCCGCAGTCCTGGTCTGGCATATTTCCAATGAATATGGCGGCGATTGTTATTGTGATAACTGTGAGAAAGCATTCCGTGTATATCTCAAGAAACGTTATAAAACCATTGAACAGGTCAACAAAGCATGGAACACCAGCTTCTGGGGTCATACGTTTTATGACTGGGACGAGATTGTGCTTCCAAGCAATCTGAGCGAACACTGGGGTCACAACAGTTCTTCTTTCCAAGGCATTTCACTGGACTACTCCCGTTTTAACTCGGACAGTATGCTGGAATGTTATCTTCTGGAGTACCATGCCGTTAAAAAGCATATTCCCGATTCCGTCGTCACAACGAATTTAATGGGATTTTTCAAACAGATCGACTATTTCAAATGGGCTAAATATATGGATATCGTGTCCTGGGACAGCTATCCCGGTCTTGCGACACCAATCAGCTATACCGCCATGGCTCATGATCTCATGCGTGGTCTCAAAGACGGTCAGCCATTTATGCTAATGGAGCAGACACCCAGTCAGCAGAACTGGCAACCTTATAACTCACTGAAACGCCCTGGTGTCATGCGTCTATGGAGTTATCAGTCTGTCGCACACGGCGCGGATACCGTGATGTTCTTCCAGCTTCGCCGTTCCATCGGTGCATGCGAGAAATACCATGGTGCCGTCATTGAACATGCGGGACACGAAAATACAAGAGTGTTCAGGGAGGTCGCACAGCTCGGCAAGGAACTGCAGATCCTCGGTGACGCCACACTTGATGCCAGAGTTCAGTCCAAGGTAGCGATTGTATTCGATTGGGATAACTGGTGGGCGATTGAAAAATCAAGCGGGCCTAGTGTGGCTCTGAAATACGTCGAGCAAATTCACAAATACTACGCGGCATTTTTCCACCGCAACATTCAAGTGGACATTGTAAGTGTAGACAGCGATATCAGCTCATACGATCTGCTTCTTGCGCCCGTACTTTATATGGTCAAACCAGGCTTTGCTGCAAAACTGGAGCAGTTCGTTGCGGCCGGTGGGACCTTCCTGACCACCTTCTTTAGCGGAATTGTTAACGAGTATGATCTCGTGACCACTGGCGGTTACCCGGGTGAGCTTCGAAACCTGCTTGGCATCTGGGTCGAAGAGATTGATGCTCTCCTACCCGAACAGAAGAATAGCATCGTTCTGAAGGAAACATGGGGCGCACTTGAAGGCGTATACGAATGCGGTATGTTGTGCGACCTTCTGCACAGTGAAGGTGCAGAAGTGATTGCCGAGTACGGTGAAGACTTCTATCAAGGCATGCCTGCACTTACACGTAATACGTTTGGTCAAGGGCAAGCCTGGTATGTCGCCTCTGATCCGGAAAACATTTTCCTCGAAGGTTTACTCGCAGAGCTTGCAGCCGAAAAAAATATTAAGCCTTTGCTCGAAACCCCGCAAGGTGTAGAAGTAAGTGCACGTACGAAAGAAGGGTTAACTTATCTTATTGTCATGAACCACAATGCTTCCCCGCAGTCATATGATCTCGGTGATTCAACCGTCCGTGAGTTGTTAACAGACAAGGAATACACTGGGGAGATTAGTATTGAAGCCCGCGGCGTGCACATTTTAGAACGCACAACGTAGCGGTATAATCTATATTGTTGCACCGCTACGCGTGCATAAGACTTCGAAACGAAATAAAAACAATCCGGCAATTTATTACAACTCGCCGGATTGTTGTCTTGTTTTATTTTGCAACACGTAGATGAGGTTTAGAGAATAACTCCGTCTTTGAAGATCGCGATCTCCCGGAAACCATGCTGTTCGCTAAGGGTCTGAGCACGCCCTGAGGCAATATCAATAATTTGACTGAATAATTGCTCTTTGACTTGCTCCATCGTCTGCCCTTCAAGTAGCTGACCGGCATTAAAATCAATCCAGTGCTTTTTACGGTTCGCCAGATCCGATTGCGTTGCAATCTTGACCGTAGGTACCGGACCGCCAAACGGTGTGCCGCGTCCTGTCGTAAACAGCACGATATGCGCTCCTGCCGCAGATAAAGCTGTCACGGAAACGAGGTCATTGCCGGGTGCCTCTACAATGTTTAGACCCGTTTTGGTCACCCGTTTACCGTAGCGCAGCACATCGACAACCGAAGAGCGTCCTCCCTTTTGCGTACATCCGAGTGATTTTTCTTCGAGTGTTGTTATACCGCCTGCTTTGTTACCCGGCGAAGGATTTTCATAGATATTTTGACCATGGTTCACGAAATATTGCTTGAAACCATTCACAAGGTCTACCAGATCGTTGAATACATGTTCATCTGCGGCCCGGTTCATCAGAATGGTTTCCGCACCAAACATCTCCGGAACCTCAGTCAGAATCGCTGTTCCGCCCGCGGCAACGAGCAGATCTGCCACAGCGCCTACGAGCGGATTCGCTGTAATGCCGGATAAGCCGTCTGAGCCTCCGCATTTCAATCCAATTTTCAGTTTGCTCAGTGGCAGAGGCTGACGTTTCTCTTGCTCAGCGATCTCAACCAGCTCTTCCATCAAACGTAGTCCTTCTTCCAATTCGTCTTCGGTCTCCTGCGCTTTGAGGAAACGCACCTTCTCCCGATATTCCGGAGCGATGCACTCACGGAACTGATCCACCTGGTTATTTTCACAACCTAATCCAATGACCAGTACACCACCAGCGTTTGGATGCTCGACCAGTGAGGCCAGCAACTGTTGAGTATATTTCAGGTCGTCCCCCAGCTGTGAACAGCCGAAAGGATGCGGAAAATGAAACACACCGTCCACCCGGCTACCGAACTGGGACTGCCCCATCCGTGCAAGAGCTTCACACACCTTGTTAATGCATCCAACGGTATTGACGATCCAGATTTCATTGCGAATTCCCGCTTCCCCATTCGGACGCAAATAGCCATCGAACGTTCGCAAATGTTCAGGAGGCATGTCTATCGTCATCGGTTGTCCTGGCTGATATTCATATTCAAGCAAACCATGCAGACCTGTCTTCAAGTTATGGCTGTGTATCCAGCTCCCCTGGGCAATGGCTTCCTGGGCAATGCCGATGGAAAAACCATATTTCATCACATCTGCTCCCTGTGCAAGATCATGCACAGCGATTTTGTGCCCTTTAGGCACATCATCTAGCAGTGTGAACGAGTGACCATCCGGCAGACCGATACGCTCTCCCTTCACATAATCGCGAAGTGCTATGATGACATCGTCCTGAGGCTGGATCGCAATCCAGTCGTTGATTGTGCTTGTTGTACTCATTTTACTTCACCTTCCAGTTTACTGATTTCATGTACGAGTGCTGCCCGCAGTCCTTCTTTTGCATCCAGATTCTCTCCCCAGATCGCTTCATTGGAGAGTACCGTGGCAACTCTTTTCTCCAGTTCAGCCGTTCCACTGGTCAAGTGATCGTAACCTTCCCAATAAGTAGCCAAAGCTGCCAGTACATCAGGGTCATCTCTGAGTGGAATCGTTTCTCCGCTCAAAAGCTGCGCTTTGTAGCCCTCCTGCGTCTGCAATGGGCGATATAAATAGAGGAATCCGGCAAAACCTTGAATTAACCGCTCAGGCCAGCTTCCCTGACTCTGTTCATAGGCGAGCAGGGTAGGCAGTACACGTACTTTGAATTTACCGGCCGTATTCAGTGCAATATCCTGCAACTTGTGATCAATGTATGGATTTAAGAAACGTTCAAAGACTTCTTCCGCATATTGCTCCAATCCCAGCTCAGGCATATCCATAGCAGGTACAATCTCTTCAAGCACTGCTTGCCTGATCCAGGAACTAAACTGCGGATCTTCCATGGTTTCTCTTACATGTTGTTTACCGCGAAGCAAGCCCAGAGAAGACATCAGGGTGTGTGAGCCGTTCAGGATGCGCACTTTCCGAAGCTGATATGGTTTCAAATCTTTAACCCAATGCACATTGAGCCCTGCTTGTTTCAATGGAAGGCGCTTGTCCAACGACTCCTCGCCTTGAATCGCCCAGAAATGATAAGGCTCTGCCGTATTAATCAGTTGATCCTCGTAACCCCAGCGTTCCGTGAGTGCATCTGCCTCTTCCTGAGTTGGCGCACCCGTCACAATACGATCTACCAGATTGTTCAAGAACAGATTATGGTTTTCGATCCAAGAGCGGAAGCTGCCTGAGAATCCGAAATCTTCACTATGACGGAGCACGCATTCTCGCAGAACATCACCATTGCCCTCCAGCAATTCACATGGCAGGTGAATGAGTCCTCTCGATGGATCTCCAGCAAAACGTACGTATCTTTGATGCAAGAAAACCGTCAATTTACCAGGAAAAGATTGAACGGGTTCTCCTGGGATATAGTCTGATTGGATATATTTCAAGCCGGATTCTGTCGTATTCGAGATTACAAATTCCAGCGATGGCAACTCCGCGAGTTCCAGAAACGTCCGCCACTCCTCGTATGGGTTAATAAATTGGGAGAAGACTGAGACCATTTCCGTACGTTCCACACGTTTCCCTTCAGAGAGACCACGCGTAATCATTGTATATAATCCATCCTGATCACGAATCTGCTCCAGCTTGGCCTTGCCCCCAGGCCGAGGCTGTGTCACGGCTACAGAGCCGTGAAACTTGCCTTGCCGAGCACTCTCATGAAGCATCCAGTCTGCGAATCCCCGTAAAAAATTACCTTCCCCGATCTGCAAAACTTTGACGGGACGTTCAATCATTTCTTTGCATTTGCGCTGACTATCATTGCCGAGCAGATGCATCTTCAATCTTGGCCGCTTTGTGCTTGCAGACATGGACACTCACCTCACCGATTATTTGCGAACTCAGAATGCGAACAGCAAATGCTGGCATCCTTTTATTGTAAACGCTTTAAATTCATTGTATCATCAATAAAAGGAAATTAAATTGCTTATATTGCGTTAAATATACTGTTTTTTGATCAGAATTGACATCTTATCTGAGACCTTTGTCTCCAAAGGAGTCCCAATGGAACATTCACCAGTTCGCACCACCATTCAGACCGAATCGGGCATACCGTTCCGCCTTGTCTATAGTGATACGAAATCTCCGCAAAATGAATTACCGGATCATCTGCACGACTGGCATGAAATTATCTATGTCTATAGGGGACAGGGAAGTATTTTTATCGATACAGGTCTCGAAGATATGCAGGAGGGAGATTTATTTCTTATTCCAGGCAGTACCGTGCACCGTGCGTTGCCTGATGCAGGTAATCCGGTTACCTCTTCGGCACTGTTCTTCAGTCCGGGGTTACTGGCTTCAACCGCCGGAGGCATGTCCTCCTCCTTGCTGCACCCATTTGAACGCTGTCGCAAACGACGAGTATACAAAAGACATCTGAGCCATGCCGAGCAGGCACAAGTGTCTGCCTTCATCGATGATATTCATGCCGAGTTCCGTTCCGATCATCATCTGAGTTCTCACGCCGCATTGCTCCGACTGCAGCTCTTGCTTATTTTCCTTGAACGTCTGGATTCAGCTACCGGTCCTGCCCATGCTACAACATCACTACCTACTCCGTCATGGCTGTCCTCCATTCTGTCTGACATTGATCTTAAACTGCGCAATCGATTGACTTTACCTGAACTTGCACAACAAGCTGCCGTGTCTCCTGCCCATCTTAGCCGGGCATTCAAGCGTTACACCGGAATGACGCTAACGGATTATGTACTCGCTCGTAGAGTTATTATGGCGAAGGAGCATCTTCTGAATGGGGACGAAACGATGGCTGCTGTCGCAGACGCTTGCGGATTTGATAGTTTGCCTCATTTTTACAGACAGTTCAAGAAACTGACGGGCACGACACCGGCCGCATATCGCAGAACGATGGTACAACATCGCTAGGATGTAAAACGGAGATATGTACACACATATTATTCCAAGAGAGGATATGGTATGATATTCAAGGTTTGCGCAACACGATTATATTGTTACTGGAGTTGAACCTGTGATTATTAAATTTCTTATTTTTGGCCTGCTCTGGCAGATCGTTGGCAATCCGTTCATCGCCATTCTGATTCTGCTCGTTATCCTGTATTTTCTGGATCGTCGTTTTGTCGGCGTATTTCCAAGCTTCACCAAACCCCTTAAAAGGCTGCGTAACATTTCCAGGTTGAAACAACAGCTAGCGCTGAACCCTAACGAAGTATCTTCCAAGTTGGAACTGGCCCGACTGCTCATTGAACGTAAACGTTACCGTGAGGCACATTCCTTTTTGCTTGAACTGGAACGCCCTTACGAACAGTCTGCTGAGTACTGGGAAGCTTTGGGCACAACTGAACTGTATCTCGGCAAAATCTCGGAAGGCGAACGTCATATCTTGCATGCACTCGAGATTAATCCCAGAGTCAAGTACGGACAGCCTTATCTGAATCTGGCTACAGCCTTCAAGGATACGGATCGTGACAAAGCACTTCATTATGTGCAACAGTTTCAGGAAATCCATTCTTCCTCCAGTGAAGCCTTTTATCTGCTTGGCTCGGTATACCGTTCGCTAGGGCGTAATGAAGATGCCAAACAAGCATATGATCAATCCCTGAATGTGTATCGTTCCTTGCCCAAATATAAAAAACGTCAGGAACGGCGCTGGGCTCTCCGCAGTTGGTTCCGCAAACGTGCTTTGTAGATTGAATTACCTTCGTATGTCAGCAAGCATCCTATAAAAGAAGATAAGTGTGCTGGTTCTGCTCGTTTATCCATAGCAGAACCGGCACACTTATTTATTTTCCAAGCATGTTATTTCGTCAACAATCGACGTAACTGATCCTCGTGCCGCCCCATCCAGTCCATTCGCTGTTTGAGTTTTACAATTTGCTCTGCGGCCACCTCCGGTTTATCCGTCCCTTCCAGCATCCGGCTGATAAAATGCATAACCACGTCCAGACTTCGTAGCAAAATCAGTTGTGGGATTGCTTTCAGTTCGTCAACGGTGAGTTCAACCTCTTCTCGAAAACCCTGCACCAAATTGGCCTGCGCCTGCCACATCCATTCTTCGCTCTTGTCCATGGTCAGCATGTCAGACATCGGAACCGCCAGTTCCATGACTCGCAGATCCCAGGTGGCAAACTCAAAATCAAGAATCGCACTCATGTTGCCTTCCAGATCTACCAGCACATTGGATGCATTCACATCACCATGCACGATTTGATGCGGAAGCTGCTCCATCCCACGCAATGCCGTGAACAAACCTGGCAGTTCATCCTGCAACTGTCTTAGCTCCTCGGCACAAGCCTCAAGCATTTCCGGCGGCGAAGCGCACATTTCCAGTAAACGTTCTGGTGTACACAGCGGATATGCCTCGTCGATCCGGTAATATGGCGGATATACCGGCTCAAGTTCCAATTCAAGCTTAGCAAGAGCTGTTGAGAGATGTCCTGCCGCCCGCCCCAAAGAAAGCAATTGATCCGGGGACTCCCATATCGGATTGACGCCTTCCAAATAACGAAACAGAGTCACGACTTTAAATGTTCCCGTGATATGATCTCGTACAATCTGGTAAGTCTCCCTATCCTCCTCATTAGGATGGTTACTTTCCTTCGATTCTTGATCCGCGGTCTCGCGGCTACTGCTAGATAATAAAATGACCGGTGTCGGCGAATGAAATTTAAAATCTGTATTGGACAGTGCGATAAGCACGCCATGTTCAAAAGCTATTTTCGCTTGATCATTATGTGTTTCGTATTGTCTCATAACATAATCTGCATCACGGGTATGAAGCACAAAAGTAGAATTATTCATACCTCCATTGCTGCGCTTACCTTGCCAATCCGATCTGAAGCCGTATAAGGCTAACACTTCAGAGATTAGTTGCTTTTCCGTTGGAAGAAGAGAATTTTGCTGTTTGTTAGACACCGATTTGAACTCCCCTGTTACGATAATTTGAATGAACTCTTTCATCATATCGGAAGTTGTATGGCGGGTCTAGTTTTCTTCCGGCTTCAAGCAAAAGGAACATAGCCCGTTCGATTCAACTGCTCCGCGATAATCCGGTAGCCTCTTGCATTTGGATGGACTCTGTCCCAGAACAGCAATTCTCGTTCACGTCCTTCAAACTTGTCGTACACCTGAGCACATGCATAGTTGCCTGAACCTGCACCATTCAGATAAGAATTGTATTGTCGCACCCAGTATGCCGCTTCGGTGGATTGCGGATACGGGTTGTACAATCCAATGGAACGAACAAAGTACTTCTGATCCCCTTTTAACTGCCGAATTTGTCTCATAACCTGAGATACATGATGACGTGTTTCACCAAGCACCTGTGTCATCTTCCCGGCATTGGGAATGCCTCCGCTAGCTTTAAATGTACGGATCAGATCGTTACCACCGATGGATACCGTAATCATATCTGCTTCACGTATCGCTTGACGCACCCGAGGATGTCCGTTAATCATCTGCTGCAGTTCTCCCGATGTTAGTCCGTTCACACCCAAATTATCCATAGAGACAAATGTACGTAGGTTCATTTCCGCCATACGGCGATAGATTGGAACAAATCCGGTTCCGAGCAAAGCTCCTGTACCTACCGTCAAGGAATCCCCTATAGCCACATAACGATATACCATCCCGCCGCCCCTCTCTTTGCTGATCTCCCTGATCATTGATGAACTCCCTATATCCTATGAAGATTGATTCGGCAAAGCGCGGGATAGTGTCCTTAGGCAAACACCAATCTTTGTGTCCATGATAAGTGTTATAAAAAAAGAAAGCCCCGCCGCATGATGCGACAGAGGCTCCCTTCCATTTTTAAATATTAAATCCCAACGATGATTACATGCCTGATCATTACATACCAATCGTATGATTTGATTCGGAGGATTCCGACTGTTCCTTGTTGCGGAACGGCCACCAGTTCGCCCGCCCGAACATTTTCACCATTACAGGTACGAAGAATGGCAGGAATAACAGGGAATACAGAACCAGACCACCAAGCACAACAGTAGCGATTTGCATCATCGAGAGCACCCCGGACGGATACATCGCCGCAAACGTTCCACTTAGAATGACCGCAGCGGACAAGATGACGGTTCCCATGTTTTTCATCGCGTATAACATTGCATCCTGTACTCTCATTCCTTTGTTTTCGTTAAATCGATCCATAAGGAAGATGCTGTAATCTACGCCAAGCGCAATCAACATAACGAATCCGAAGAATGGCGTAACCCAGCTGATTCCGGCATAACCCATGATATTCACAAAGACCACTTCCGTAAGTGCCATCGCTGTGAAGTACGCAAGTAGTAGCGAAATAATGAGATAAATCGGCATGATCACGGAACGGAGCAGGATTACCAAAATAATAAATGTTCCTGCAAGCATCAGCATAACGGTACGTGTGTAGTCTTTGTTCGAAATCGACTGCAGATCGGCAAACGTACTGGTTACGCCGCCTACGGCAACGTCGGCTTTTTCAAGCGCACTGCCCTGAACTGCACGATGTACTGCCGCTTCGATATCTGGCACACGGTTAATGGCTTCTGTACCATACGGATTCTCTGCAAAAATTACATCCAGCGTCATCGTCTTGCGATCCTTGGACAGATACGTATCGAATACCTTCTTGAAGTCCTTGTTATTCAAGGCTTCTTCAGGAACGTACCAGCCTGCGAGATCGGAATCCGGTGAATTTTGCAGTTGTGTCAGGTAATCCTGAGCGGAATCGAGACCGCCCGATACCTTCTTGATTCCATCAACACTTTGATTCAAGCCATCTGTCAGTTGTGTTAATTGACCACTGAGATCCGAGAAGCCCTTCTGGATCTTCTCCTGTCCTCCCTGAAGTTGACCCAGACCGTTCTGGATGGAAGGAATCTCCTTGATCACTTTACCTTGACCATCAGCAGCCTGTTTCAATCCGGTTTCCAGTTGACCTATACCTGCTACAATCTGACCCAGACCATCAGCCAAAGCCTTCTGTCCGGATGCTGCGGAAGCAAAACCTTCATTGGCCTGATTGATTCCAGCCGCCGCTGCACTCAGATTCGTCTGAATTTGGGAAAGTCCCTGCGCAAGCTGCGCAGTGCCTGAGCCGGTTTGACCAATCGTGCCTTTGATACGTTGATAATCAGCATCTTGCTGCAGCTCAGGGAAACGCTCTTCCAGAGCAGAGAAAGATGCCGTAAGACTCGTCAAAGCTGTTGAAACACCTGTCAGTTGCTCTTCCAGTTCCTTCGTTCCATCGCCCAGCGCAGCAACCCCTGCTCCTGCCTGACGGTAGGCCTGCAACAACTGATCATTCGCTTTGGCAAGCTGATCTGCACTCGTTTTGGCTTGTTGAAGTCCGGCTTTGAGATCCCCTGCACCAGATGATCCGTCCCGAATCCCTTTTTCAATACGCTTCAATCCATCGCTGAGCTGTGTAATTCCGGATTGCAGCTGACTTGTTCCCTTGGTAAGCTGACCTGCGCCGTTTGCTGCCTCTTTAAGCTGTGGTTCATTTTTGCTCAATTCATTACTGGCTTTGCTAAGACCATCGCTGATTTTATCCAGACCTGTCTTGCCCTCGCCCAGACCATCCGATAGTGTACCTACCTGTTTGGTTACTTCAAAATCTTTGATCTCATCCCCTGTTGGACGTGTCATACTGCGAACACCCGCAACACCGGGAACTTTTTCTACTTCGCGGCTGATCTTCTCTGCCACAGCCATATATTTGGCATTATCCATCGTTTCGTCATTCTGAATGACGATCTGACCCGGCAGGGATTCTCCTGGCCCGAAGCTATCTGAAATGATATTAAAAGCTTTGACGGAATCATATTTATCACCAATCTCATCCAGACTGTTGAATGATAATTTCCCGTCATATGTTGACAAAAGAGGCACAGTAACTGCCGCAACGATCAACAGAGCCGCCCACGGACGTTTAAGTGAGAATTTGCCTGCTGCACCGTAGATTTTGCTCTCGGCATGTTCCAGCGACCCTTTGGATGGCCAGAATAACTTTCTGCCCAGCACAGCCATAAAGAACGGCACAATCGTTACAAGTGCCAGCATCATTACGGCGATCCCTACGGCTACGGCTACCGCAGAACGGTACAACATAAACTGTGCGAAACCGATGGCCACGAATCCAACCAGCACCGCCAGAGCTGAGAAAAACACCGTTTTACCTGCGGTGCGGTATGTAGCAATAATGGCATCCCATGTGTTCTCATGGTGTGCAAGCTCTTCCTTGAATCGGCTGATCAATAGAATGCAGTAGTCTGTACCAATCCCGAACATGACTGCAACCATAAAGATCTGTGTGAACGTGGACAGTGGGAAGTTAACCCCATCAACCAGGAACGCAACAATCTGCTGGGATACGATGTAACTGATCCCCACCGTCAGCAGCGGTACAAATGGAGCTACGAACGAACGGAACACAAGGAAAAGTATAAGCAAAATAAAGACAACCGTAATATATTCCGACTTCTTGAGTCCTTCTTGAGAGCTCTCAATCGTATCTTCATCTATCAAACCTTTACCTGTAATATAATGCTCCACATTTACTGATTCCAGCGCACCATTCAGGTCATTCCGCATTTCCTTTACCGTGCGGTCCCCCATCTCAATGGAGAGTGAAGTCAGAATGGTTTTACCGTCCTTCGAGATCATCTTGTCTGACAGTTCCGGCTGTGAGAATGGTTCCAGAACAGACAAAATGCCGAGTTTTTGCTTATCGGCCTCAAGCAGTTTAACCGCCTTTTCTGCCTCTTGTTTACCTGTTGTGCCAAGACCATCTGGATTATAGAACACCAGTGCAATAGAAGTTCCCTTTTGTTCTCCATTTTGGGCTGCGGCTTCATTCAAAATTGCCGCTGCGTTTGTGGAAGAGTACCCCTCCGGCACGGAAAACTGTCCTTTTTCACGAATTAATTCGCTCATGTTTGGCGCGGTAAACATCAATACAGCTGCGGCGACAATCCACAGCCCCATGATCCACCAGCGTCCTTTTAATATCGCTCTCATTACTTCTCCAGCCCTTCTTCTTGTGTTAGTAACGCTGCAAGCTTCTCAAAAGATTCAATAAAGTTCTGGACCGCTTCTGGTGTAAAATGCTTCAAGTAAGGTTCAAGAACCTTCTGAATTTCCAGCTCAGTCTCCTTGTAAATCTGAAGACCAGCCTCGGTCAGAGTCAGATAGATGACACGACGATCACGCTCATCCCCTGTACGGTGCACCAGATTTCGGTCAGCCAGCTTGTTGACCAGAGCCGTAATGCTACTCTTGCCCACACACAGGAGCTCCGCAAGATCCGACGGGGTGCAGGCAGGCTTCTCATGTATAAGACGCAGTGCACAAAACTGATCCGTTGTGACCGTTTGCCCTACCTTTTCCCGTATCTGGGTATCAAACCGTTTGGTAACCAAGAAAGACGCATCCAGATAACGAGTCACCAAACTTTTGGCATCTGGAATGTTCATATATTTTTCTCCTTTCAAAACTAGTTCATATAATGAACTATTCATCAGTAAAACTATTCTATAATGAAACTATGTTGTAAAGCAATACTTTTTTCCTACTCTTTAAACAAAAAAAACAGGACATCTGGCTCAGCACTTTTGCCAAGCCAAATATCCTATCTGATTGAATCGTATATGATTATATAGAGAGAATGCTTTACACACTCGCTGGCTAAGCTTCCTGCTCATCGTCCTCTTTCTCAAGCACACAGCGGAATCTCTCCACGCCTGGATACAGTTCACCGAGACTATAAACGACAAATCCCGTGTTTCGGTAAAACTCCACCGCTTCCTGATCTGTCTCTGCGATCAAAGTATCCGGATTGTACTCTGCAAGAAGCTGTGAAATCATGCCCCGCCCGTAATTTTTGAAACGGTTCTCAGGCAGAACTGCAATATGGCGAATGGTAATCTCGCTCGCTCCCGTATGTTCATAGCCAATTAGACCAACCAACTGTTCTTCATCCTCATATCCCGTCAGAAACAGGTTACTTTGTGTCACATATTGCTGTACCGTTTCATTAACCTGATCTGGGTCTGGGAATACAGCGTAAGAGAGCAGCTCCTGTACCTCCGGCTCCTGCAGTCGTGGCTTCAAATTTTTCAACAAAACAATTCCTCCAATATAAGTACTTAGTCTTTCTGCACAGCAAACCGAAGCAACTCGCAACGAAACTCTGTCGGTTCATCATACTTCTCTTCTTGGATCGTTTGGGTTACATGCTCCTGAAACAAAATGTTCCAGCCCTCGTAGGCCTGTTCCAGTAAAGCCATGACTTCGGATGTTGGCAGGTTCAATTCAATCAATGGCTCAATCTGACGGCCTGTCTGGATTTCTTTTTCCTCCACACTGGTACTCATCGTAATACAATGGATACCTCCGAGCCGGGTTCCCTCTTTTAATCGTTCCACTGTTTCAAGAAAAGCCTCTTTGCTAGATGTGTGTTCGAGACAGGAACAGGCCGCAATAAAGTCAAAAGCTTTCGGTTGAATCCGGTAATGCTCAACATCTGCTTTTTCGGCCTGAACGATGTGATCCACCTCATACTGTTTCGCATACTTGCGAAGTCCGTCTACCGCTTCATCCAACAGATCCACGCCAATAACCTCGCTGTTTGTATCTGCCAGACGTTGTGCAATCGGAATCGTATGTCTGCCCACACCACATCCCAGGTCAAGTACACGTAATTCCTGTTTATGAACAAGCAAACGTTCCAACATCTCCATCACCATAGGCATGGGTCTGGACATCCATGTTCCATCTTCAAACAATTCATTGTTTTTATAAAAGTTAGAATGATATCCCGCTTCGGCTTGACGAGCAGCCTCAAATTGTTCTTCCCGCATTCAGTTACCTCCTGCAATGGATTTAGACCTTTACAGTAACGTTCACCTAAAAGCGAAGAAAAGAATCATATAAATTACTATCATAATTAAACTGGCCGTGACAAGTATTTTCCCCGCATCCCGTTTACTGGCATAGTCATTAAACAACAGTATTCCACCAATAGTCATCGCAATGGGCGCAAAAAATATCGTCATGATCACGAGCAGCACCATAGAATAACGATCCAATGTCGATTCTTCATACTCCGACATATATGGCTGATCTGGCTTGGCCGTTTTGGTCGTTACCATGTTGCCGCATGACTTGCATTTGAATTCATCTGCTCCCATTGGTTCATGACAATACGAGCATTCTCTTGAAAAATGTGGCATATCCATCTCCCTCCATCAGTGAACCGTTATCTCAAAGTGGCATATGTTTCTGCAAAAAAGCTTCTAGTACAGCTTCATATTTCTCGCGATCAACTTGATAGGCCGTTCCGTGACCTGCACGAGGAATCGTCAGCAGTTCCTTCTCTGCCTTACAGGCTTCGTACAAGCGATATACCATTTCCGTTGGCACAAACGTGTCCGCCTCACCATGGATGAAAAGCACCGGAACG
This sequence comes from Paenibacillus sp. RRE4, assembly GCF_031844205.1. Lineage (NCBI taxonomy): Bacteria > Bacillati > Bacillota > Bacilli > Caryophanales > Paenibacillaceae > Paenibacillus > Paenibacillus sp. RRE4. The sequence continues at coordinate 1,322,046 of NZ_JAUZUT010000001.1, read as the reverse complement.
TTAACTTTGGCGAGTTGTTTCAATGCGGATGCTTCTTTAAATGAGTATCCGGCTTTCCATTTTGTAATCAAACTGGTCACCGGAATGAACGGAAAGGGCGGCAGTTTGTACAACTGCTTCAACTGGAACGTCAATTCCTCCTCCACAGAGGTATAGGCACAGTCCGATATAATGGCTCTGACCTGATCAGGTAGCTCTTCCCCGCCTGTCATCAGCACAGTGGCGCCTCCCATCGATATGCCATGAAGAACAATATCTGTATTTAGTCCTACATGTCCCAGCACCCATCCGATCCACTGAACATAATCTTTCCGATCTAACCAGCCAAATCCGATGACCTCTCCTTCACTCTGACCATGTCCGCGATCATCCGGCATTAATACGTGATAACCCAGGGTTTCAGCGTAAAATCGGGCGAACCCCGCCATTTCTCTGCCTTTCCCCGAGTAGCCATGAGCAAGAATAACTGTGCTTGCAGACTTGTTCTTTGATGAAAGCCAGGTGCCGAAGAGTCTCAATCCATCTTGAGACTGGATGGTAACAGTCTTGGTATCCTGAGCATCAAGCCATTGTAAATCAGCAACAGTGCTGATCAGTTCATCCTCCACTTCCGTCTTGAGATTGGGGTTATCCGCCAAAAAAGTTTTCGGCGTACGCCGAATCGCTGTCTTGAAAAAATAAAGTCCTCCGACCCATAGCAGAGCCATTATTGTTATTATGAGAGCCGCCAGCCCGTAAAATATCATTAAAAAATCCTCCATTTCAGTCAATGAGTTAAGCGACTCCATATAAAAATCAGGTTATAATGCGGCATAACCTAACATGCTTCAACTTTTATTAGCTTGCTGAAGTGCTCCACAAGCAGCCTGATACGCGGGAAGTAGCTTATCAAGCAGTGGTTCTGCTTGATGGGTTTGTTCCCGTTTCGCGTATTTCTCAATCTGGCTGAACAACGTTGAGAGATAATTAATTCCGAGGCTCAGACTCCCTGATTTCAAATCATGTGCTGTCTCGGCTGCCGCCTTATGATCGGCTGAAACAACATGTCTGCGCAAGTCCTCGATTTTCCCCGGCGTTTCCGCACGGTACATCTCCAGCAACATGCTGAGCAACGTTTGGCTACCATCCGTATTTAATTCGGCAATTTCACGGACAACGTCCATATTCAGAATCTGTACAGGTTTTGATGACGATTGCCACTTCCGAATGGTCGTGTCAAGCACCTCTAAGGTAAATGGCTTACCGATAAAGTCATTCATTCCAGCCTCATAACACCTGTCCTTCTCGCTTGGCATTACATTGCCTGTCATTGCGATAATCGGCGTAGCTGGACGCATCTCATCCTGCTCTATTGCACGGATCTGGCGTGCGGCTTCAATCCCGTCCATAACGGGCATCATACTATCCATCAAAATCAGACTGTATGTTTTATTGCGAAACGCATTCACAGCTTCTTCCCCACTGGATACACATTCGAGTTCAGTAAAACCTAGCTTTTTGAGTTGCAGTTGAACAAGCTGACGGTTAATAACATTATCATCAGCCAGTAGGATGGGCAAAGTATGGGCATCCTGCCCAAGTGCATCCTGAGAAATATTCTTCATTGTATCCCCAACTTCGCTTTTCACCTTATATAGCCCAAGTTCAAGCTCAAACCAGAAAGTGGAACCTTCCCCTTCGGTACTCTTGATTCCGATCTCTCCATTCATTAAATGAACGAGCGACTTACAGATCGATAAACCAAGGCCTGTACCTTCATACTCTTTCGCACGTCCCCGTTCTGTCTGCATATATGGCTCGAACAAGCTTTTCTGATCTTCTTCTGAAACACCAATCCCCGTATCATGCACTTCGAAGCGCACAAGCTGATTACGTGACTGATGCTTAACAAGCTTAACCTCAACTTGAACAGATCCATCGGTAGTGAATTTGTTTGCGTTCTGAATCAGGTTAATCAGTATTTGTGTAATTCGGGTGGAATCTCCCTCAAGTACAGCGGCGATTTCCAAATCGCAATTCATAGTAATGCAATTTCTTTTCTTATCGATCTGTGGTTTAAGCAAACGAAAGATGTGATCCAAAATCCCTTGTAGCTTCACCTCTCCTTGCTCAAGACGCAATTGACCTGCTTCAAGCTTGGAAAGATCCAGAAGATCCTGAATTAATTTGAGTAAAAGCTTGGCTGCCTCTTGAATAACAATGACTGAATCTTTCTGCTCTTTCGATAATGACGATAACGTTAACAATTCAGCCATCCCCAATATTCCGTTTAGGGGTGTCCGAAAGTCATGGCTGATGACTGCCATAAAAGCACTTTTTGATTCGTCCGATGCTACAGCCTGCTGGCGTGCTGATTCAAGACCCGCATTGTTCTTGGCGAGCTGCCGCTGAAGCGTCACAAGCTCATTATTCATATCCGAAAATGCGGACAATGTGCGTTCCTCTTGTTCCTTGCTTCGAATCAGTTGGTCGGATAACTGCTCGATCGTTTTACGAAGCCTCTGTATCTCTTCATTGTCATTAGACATCCCTTCATCCCTTTCCTATTCACTTGCCATACTTACATTGTCAAGCGACACCGGATGAATAAGCAGACGCTCTGCAACAGCAACAGCCTCTTCCGCTCCAGGTGCATAACCATCAGCACCGACTGTTCGCCATAATTCTTTGTCTATATTAAACGGATAACCGCCAACCATCACTTTGACATGAGCCGTTTCTGCATGGTTACGTATACGTTCGATTAACTCTTTAGCCAGATGAAGATGGTAAGTCATCGTCACCGAAATCGCTATTACATCACTCTCATGTCGCTTGATTGCTTCCACAATGCTCCCATTTGGAACATTGGCTCCAAGATAATACGTATCCCAGCCTTCCATTTCGAATACATCTGTAAGCATGCGTAACCCAATCTCGTGCTGCTCACTCCCCACACAGGCTGCAACTAGTTTTTTTCCCTTATTCGGTCCAATCAGCCATCTGGAGTACAAACGAGAAATAAATGATTGTGTTGCTGCTGTGCAAAAATGTTCCTGACCAACACTAATCTGTCCCCCTTGCCACAACCGGCCGATCTCGTATTGAACAGGCTGAAAGATGTAGCGATACATATCGCGGATCGTTGCACCCTCGTCCAGTTCTGACTCGACAATTTCGAAAGCTTCCTTGCGTTTATTATCTAGCAAATGTTGCAAATACGTCTTTGCTTCGAGCCCGTAGGGCATAGATGCATGAATAAAGCTGGCTTGGGTATCCATTTGCTTGATTACATCGATTCCCATCTCCAGATATTCCAACAGAAACTCACGGTGAGGTTGTTCGATTTCTTCATTTAACGCCTCTTTAATCAACTGAAGATTCACTTCGAGATCTTCCGCAGATACCTGATAGCCGGCAAGCAGTACTTTTAACCACGATATATAGTGAGTGAACAAACCGGGACTTTTCACAAGCACACTTTCTGCCAGATAGCTCAGACTGTACTGTGAGTCCTGCTTGGTTCTTATTTTACCAATCGGACCGAAACGCTCCATTAAGTCGGGCTGCAACCGATACTGCATTTCGGTTATTTTTTCAGCCAAGATCTCTGCATCCTGAAGTAAACGTTCTCCGGCCTCCCGATGACTCATCGACGCACTCCTCCTTTGTCTGCATCCTGTGCCGTACAAATCTACTTCATGTAAATCATTCCGTTTAGGACAACTCTACTAATCTAGTATACATGAAGAGTTCTATATCATTTTGATGATATAAAACAATCTTCCTATATTATGTAGCTATACGCAAGCCATATAGCCAGTATCCGAGGTATGTTGAAGACACAAAAAAACGGATCCACGTTATATACGCAGGTCCGTTTTGCCTTCTGCAGCAAGCCCTAGTTTCTTCAGCAGGCGTATTGCCTCAACTTTTTCGGATGGTTCAAGCCCCTCCAGAATGTCAATAATGACTTGATGATGCTGTGGAAATATTTGCGTGAATAACTGTTTCCCTTCTTCCGTCAATTCCGCATATATAACCCGGCGATCCTCCTTGGAGGGACGGCGAAAAAGCAAATTCTTGTTTTGTAACTTGTCAACAACATAAGTAATATTGCCGCTAGACATCAATACTTTTTCACCGATCTTTTGCAAGGCCTGTGGTCCTTTATGATATAACAAGTCAAGTACTCCAAATTCTGTGGAATTGAGTCCATGGCTTTGGATGTCCCGATTGGAACGTGATGTCACTGCATTGTATGCGCGAATAAGAACCACGAACAATTGCAATGACAACTCCCGGTTATCCTCCGTTTTCAGCATTTCTATAATCCTCCATCAGTTATATACATTTCCGTCCGTTTCACCGGATAATCTCTGCTCCCACTCCTCGCGGAGCATACCCATCCGGATTGAATCATAATACTCTCCAAGAACGAGCCGGCACTTCCGCATGCGCCCCTCGATTTGCAGTCCACTCTTTGTTGCAGCCTGCATCATTCGCTCATTACCAGACCACGTAGTCAGTCCAACCCTCACGATGGGCAGATTTTCAAATAAATGACCTGACCACATATGAAGTGAACGTGTACCAATCCCTCTCCCCCATCGAGAAGGTTTGTAGATGATAATCCCCATCTCAAGCCACATCGATAACGGATCTTCAATATAATAACTAATCATTCCAACGATTTCTCCGTCTGCCTCAATAATCCGAAGGGATGCTGGCCGCGCTGCTTTTTGATCTGCCTCCAACCGTGCAAGCGTATTCTGCACAAAACGTTCGTATGGTTCATGCTCCAGCGGATAATAAGGTGCATCCCACTTTTTCCATTCGGGATTGTCATCCTTATAAATCAGCTCATATAGTTCAGTAAGGTCATCTTGCTCCACGTTACGAAGAACAAGCTCATCATCTCTAAGGGGAAATTCTCTCATTCTAGATCATGACACCAACTTTCCGTCAAATTCGTTACGGACGGTGAAGTTCGTCGATACTGCCGTCTTCTTTGGCAATGATCACAACGTCTGCCATCTTCACGAATAGTCCATTATCCACGACACCTGGTAACATATTCAGTTGCACGTTAAGTTCGGAAGCATTGTCAATGGCCCCCATATGGCAGTCTGCAATCAGATTTCCGTTATCCGTAAGGTATTGTTTTTGCCCATCCATCCGCCACTCCGGCTGACATCCCATGTTCTCAAGCGCCTGAAAAGTCCATTCCGATGCAAAGGGTACAACCTCGACCGGTAAAGGGAATTTTCCCAGTGTTTGTACAGCCTTGCTACCGTCAGCAACAATGATCAGCTTATCGCTATTTGCTGCCACTATTTTTTCACGCAAAAGAGCTCCGCCACCGCCTTTGATCAGGTTAAAATCCGGATCCACTTCATCCGCCCCATCAATCGTCAGATCTAATCGCCCAATCTGGTCAAAAGGAATAATCGGAATACCCCATTTTCGTGCCAGCTTGTCTGAAGCCTCTGAGGTAGCTACTGCTTGTATGTTCAGACCTTCCCGAACCCGCTCCCCAATTCGACATATCGCATAATATGCGGTTGAGCCTGTGCCCAAACCCACTTTCATTCCATCTTCAACGAACGCTGCCGCATGTTCTGCTGCAATCTGCTTCAGATTCATTATTTAACCCCCGCCTGCTCATTAATTTGTATAAAACCATATGTAGTTATTATAGATAAAACCTCATCCGATGTATATCCAAGCTTCCTGAACAGATTAAGACCGATTTTCTGATGATAAATGGTGTAATTTTTCCCGCTATGTTATAGAATACAGAATGAAACTAAAAAATGGCAATTTTTAAAAATAAACAGTACTAATTACCTATAAAAAGAAAGATATGTCCATAAATACGTAAAATATTAAAAAAGTTTTAACAAAACTATTCAATTTAACGACATTTTACACGACATAATAGATATAGATGTGTTTTAATAATTAGACACACTGGATTCAAAAGGTACATAAGTCTTGCATACAGTGACTAAGAAACCAAGACCATTGTCGCACTTTCCCTTTAAAAGGAGATGACAGAATGAAGTAACTTTTTGCTCCAAAAGCGCATCTTACAGATTTTTAATTTACAGAAGATCAGGAGTGGAGTTTAGTGAAATCATTGAGTTGGAAAAACATGTCGTTTTTCTCTAAAAACCTATTGCTCTCATTTACCAACATCATCATTATTGGCGTGGCTCTGATTGCAAGCAGTTATTACTTCCAAAGAACGATTCTGGTTGATCAACTGCATGGACAAGTAGCGCAGATTACGAAAAAGTGGGCTCAAGATATCAATGCGGCAGATGTACAAACTGCCATCACAGAGCGCAGCTACGAAGGTACTGCTCAGACGAAACTAAGAGCTTATTTTGACGAAATGCAAAAATATTATCCTAACATTGCACAAGCCTATATCTTTGGTGTGGAGCTTGGCGGCGACAACAAACGGTTAACTTCCCTTGTTGCGATGCCAACAAACCTGAGAGAGGCTTTTCAGAGCGACAATGTAAATATTGGGGATATGTATGAACAACCGGTCGTTGTAGCCAATGCTCTGAAAGAGATGTTAAATACCGATCGACCAACGTTCACCACTTTTTATTCCGATGACTTTGGAACCTGGACAACCATTGCTTATCCGATCAAAGACAGCAACGGCAAAATTTTTGCTTACTTCGCCGTGGATGCGGATGCCAGCGCAGTTCCAAAAGGTCTGAATTCCTTGTTATTAAATGGTGTCATTATTCTAGTAGCGTTCTTGCTTCTGTTCCTCATTATTCAATATCTTGTCGTTAAAAATACCCTCTCTCCAATTCGTCATCTGATCAAAGGCATTGATGAAGTCAGCAGAGGTAATTTGGATGTCAATATCCCGACAGGAAAAGACGATCTGGGACTTGTAAACGAAAAATTCAACGTCATGGTACGCCGTATCAATGACACGATCGTTAAAGTGCAAATGACTTCCCAGGAAGTAAACCAGTCTGCGAAGGAACTCTATGAAGTCTCTGAGCGCAACAGTGAAAATGCAGACTCCATTAACAATAACGTTACTCATATTAGTTCAAACATCCGTTCACAAGAACAGGCTACCCGTGACAGTGCACGCGCAATGTCCGAGATGGCTACCGTAATCCAGACCATTGCGAGTAGTTCCGCAAGTGTTGCGGACGAAGCCTATGAGATGGAGCGTCGTTCACAACAAGGTAATACTGTAGTTCGTCAGGTATCCGAGCAAATGAACCTCATTACGCAATCTGTGAAAAATACGGCTTCCGCAATCGAAGTTCTAGAGAGCCGTTCACAGGAAATCGGCGATATCCTGAACATTATCTCAGGGATATCAAGTCAGACCAACCTGCTTGCGCTTAATGCCTCTATTGAGGCGGCTCGTGTAGGTGAAGAAGGAAGAGGTTTTGCGGTAGTTGCTGGCGAAGTACGTAAGCTTGCCGAACAGTCTGAACAGGCAACCAGTCAGGTTGGCGTATTGATTCAAGAGATCCAGGCTGGTATTAAACAAGCTGTTCAAGCCATGGAACAAGGTACTGCTGAAGTAGATACGGGTCTTTCCGTAGCGGATCAAACCGGTCAATTGTTCGATGAAATCCTTGAAGCAGCGAAAAAGGTATCCCATCAGATTCAGGAAGTTTCAAGTGCAACCCAGGAAATTTCAGCTGGCACAGAAGAGATGACCGCAACAGCGGATGACCTGTCTGCAAGTGTAAGCAAGACAGCGGATAGCAGTGAAAAGATCTCTGTATCTGTAGACGAGCAAAAGGCTTCTCTGATTACGCTGGTAGACTCCTCTACTCGACTCAATGATATGTCTGAAGAGCTACAGCAATTGATTTCTCATTTCAATGTAAGCAAGCAACAATAAAAAAATAACTAACATTCGGTTTCAACCAAGGAGGATACCTGAAGTGATTGAAAACCATACTTTCTCCCACTCCGTGGAATCTGGCTTACCTGTTCTTCAGATTCCATTGGATTATGGACGTCGCCAGCAAACATTCTCTTATGAGTCTACTCATATTACATTGAAAGCGTCATTGAGTCGTGAACTTAAACAGAAGTTTGGGGAACAGATGGTGTACCCTGCATTCCTTTCAGCTTATGCAGCCTTGTTATTCCGATTGTCTGCTGAAGAGGAGCTCGCGATTGGAGTATTTGCTCCGGATCAGGCAGCTTCTTATCTTTCATTAGAGCTTCAGGGCAAGACAACTTTCAGTGAATTATTCGAACAGATTACAAAACAACTTGAGATTCCCTATACACAACAAATCGGGGGATATCCTGAGACAGTGTTTATGCTAAACAGTGTTCAATTGCCTCAGGCTCCTCAGGTGATGAATTGGAACGTTCGTTATGATCAGAACGAGATGATTCTCGATCTGTTTTATGACCGTTCGTTGCTACAAGAATCAACGATATTGCGATATGCGGAGTATTTTCAAACATTGCTTCTTGCTCTCTTGCGTGATGATCACAAAGCAATCGGTGCAGTAGACATTCTGTCTACTTCAGACCGTTTGCTCTATCGGGAAATGAATGACACCGCGGTACTTGAGCCAACACATCCGACCATCCATGGCTGGTTTGAAGCTGTCGCTGCGGCATATCCGAATTCTCCAGCGATCACCTCACATGCAGCGAGTTATACGTACCGGGAATTAAATGAACGCGCGAATCAGGTGGCTCGCGTGTTAATATCCAACGGTCTAAAGCAAGGTGAATTTGTCAGTATTTTTATGGATCGCAGTCTGGATACGATTATCTCGTTGCTCGGTGTTCTTAAAGCAGGCGGTGCCTATGTGCCGATTGATCCCGAACATCCACAAGAACGGAACAGTTACATTGTCGAAGATACTGCTTCTCCGTTTGTACTGACAACAGAAGCCTCGTTTGATCAGGCCAAAGCAATGTTTTCCGGCATTACTACGGTACGTCACATTCTTTCCGTTGACGGACGACTTGCAGGATTCGCCGCCAGCAATCCCAACCTGGATATCAAGCCGGATGATCTGGCTTATGTAATTTATACTTCAGGCTCTACTGGCAAACCAAAGGGTGCGCTGATCGCTCACCGTGGTGTCACCAATTTGGGTAGTGTTGTACAGCGTGACTGCGACATTCAACCTGGCGATGTATTAACGCAGTTTGCCACATACAGCTTCGATGCATCCGTGTGGGATACGATTGGTGCTCTGTTCTATGGAGCCGAGCTTTATCTGTTATCGGCGGAAGAACGAGTATCTATTGAAGAGTTTGCAAGTGCAATTGAAAGAACAGGAACGACCATTATTACGATCTTGCCAACTATTTTCTTCAATCAACTGGCCTCTTATCTGTCAGATGAAGGCTTTCATAAACTGGCAAAAGTGCGTATCATCACCGTAGCTGGGGAAGCTCTCTACGGGGAGCAGGTTCGGGCTTTCCAACGCAAATTTGGCAATCAGATTGACATCGTTAATGTATACGGGCCAACGGAATGCACCGTGGCTACCACGACACACCGGATTAGTGAACAAGTCCCGGAACACGTTGTTAATATTCCGATTGGTAGACCTATTCATAATTACAAAGTATACATTGTCAACGAAGAACACCAGCTATGCCCTGTAGGCGTACCAGGCGAAGTGTATATCGCAACTCCTGCACTTGCCAAAGGGTACTTGAACCTGCCGGAGCGCACAGAGCAATCCTTTATTGATAATCCGTTTGCGATTGGCGAGAAAATTTACAAGTCCGGAGATATTGCCAAAGTGCTGAATACCGGATTACTGGAATATGTGGGACGCAGTGACTCTCAGCTTAAAATTCGGGGTCACCGAATCGAAATCGGTGAAATCGAAGATCATCTGGCCAGACTGGAACAGATCCAGGATGTTGCCGTTATTGCAAAGAAAGAAGCGGACGGCCAGAACATGCTGGTGGGTTACTTTACATCCAAAGATGGAAGCACCCTGTCCGTGACGGATATCAAAGCAGCACTTTCAGAGAAACTTCCATCGTACTTCGTACCGAAATGGATTTGCCAGCTGGATGAGATGCCTATTGCCCCAACAGGAAAAATCAACCGCAAGGCCATGGTATCCATGCCACATGCTGAACGTCATACCGATCAGCCAGACCGAGTGATGCCTGAGACAGACACGGAATCTATACTCTTCCAAGCTTGGAAAGAGATATTACAACACGAAGAGTTTGGTGTCGAAGACAGTTTCTTCAGTATTGGTGGCGACTCCCTGCGAGTCATCCATGTTCTGGTTCTTCTGAAACCACATTATCCGCAACTGAAAATCGCCGATTTCTTTGCGGAAAAAACGATTCGTGCTCTTGCTCGCCGAGTCGCACTTTTAACGGAGCAACGTGAACCAGCGAAACGGACATCCACTGCAAATGGCATCATCACGCAGCTTTCCGAACATCCGGTGGAACTGTCTCCCCAACTTGGATATCCGAACATTCTTCAGCCTGAACATGTGCTATTGACGGGTGCGACCGGTTATCTGGGCTCACATGTACTGCAACAGTTAATTGTGACGTCTTCGGCACGGATCTACGCGCTTGTTCGTCGCCCAAGCGACGGCACGACGGCAATGGCACGATTAAGCACAGTGATGCAGGGCTATTTCGGCAAACAACTTGCTGACCAGCTTGAAGATCGTGTTGTAATCGTTGAAGGGAATTTGGAGCAAGAGAACCTGGGTCTTGTAGCCGAGCAACAATCGTTGCTTGAATCAAGGATTGACCGTATCATTCACTGCGCGGCTGATGTTCGTCATTTCGGGGAGGCGGCGCAGTTCGCTAAAACCAATGTCGAAGGCACAGTTGCTTTGTTAGACCTGATACGTAACAAAAAAGGTGCTTCGTTCCATCACATATCCACGATGGGCATACCCGAAGATCTGGCCCTCAGCGGACAATGGGAATCTACATTGCAATATGACCGTTTCCCGGAAGAGTTACATGTGGACAACGTCTACTCCGACAGTAAGCTCGAAGCGGAGAAAGTACTCATGAAAGCCGCAGCAGAAGGAGTGCCAGTCAGCATCTATCGTGCAGGCAACCTGACATGTGATTCCCGTACAGGTCGTTTTCAGACCAATATCGATAGCAATGCGATCTACCGCATGATCAAAGCCATGTTATTGCTGGGCAAAGCCCCTGCCGCGGATTGGCTCATGGACTTCACCCCGATCAATTATGCCAGCGAAGCAATCGTGCATCTGGCCTTACGTCAAGATACAGCTGGACGTGTATTCCACATCTGTAATCCAGAGCCGATCCGGTATGATGACTTGGTAGAAGCCGTGAAGCGTGCAGGTTACGATATCGAAACGATGCCGTTTGAAGACTATCACCATTGGCTGTTTGATACAACCATTGCCAAAGAACCGGAAGCTCTGCAACTTGCAATCGCTCAGTTGGAAGGTGACGGGGCGAAGGATTCAGCATATGCCTATGCATCACCGGTAACAACGGCTTACGTCGAACCAGCAGGAATCTACTGCGCCAGGACCGATGAGCGTTTTATTCATACGATGCTGGGCTATGCAGTTGAGATCGGTTATTTCCCCGCAGCAATTCGTCCGAATTACGGTACAACAACGATTGCAGATTAAACGATATATCGGATAACGATATCAATAGAAAGAAATAAAGCAAAAGCCACTCTATCGCTACGGCGATAAGTGGCTTTTTTTGTATAAAGATGAGTTAAAATTGATAGTTGATCATCATAAGCGTTACCCCTTTTATACGCTACCTTTGCATCACAAAAACTATAGCCAGCGGATTACTGCAATGATAGCAAGATGAGCAGGATAGAAATAACGCCAGATCCACCGGGGCCCTTTCATACGAAAACCTGCCTGGTAGTACTGTGCAATGGCAATACCAGTTGTTGCAAGCACACTGTACATCTGCAAAAAACTATGGTGCAACATCAGGTAAAGGGCATTTAAAATAACATGTGCCATAACCAGCACAGGACCTTTGAAGTAACGGAACAACAACACGAGTAGCAGACCATACATCCCATAATCCATATGTGACCACTCCATTATCCAGCCCGCCCCGATCGCAATCGGGATACTGATCAGCTTCGACGGAAGCTTATCCAGGGCTAGCAAAACAAGCAGTGCCGACCATAGGGTCCAGACCACATTCAATGAAAAATGATTAAACGCAGCCATAAACGGAATCTGGGAAATCACTGCGATCCAGAATAACCGCCGTATGTATTTCTGTACATTACGTGTATGCTTGTAACCTATAAATACGGCAAAGGCATAGATTGGAAAAGCGATACGACCGATGATTCTCAGTTCAACCACATGCGGAAAAAACACAGCTCCGATATGATCAATTAACATCGTAATCATGGCAATCCATTGCATCATATCAGGTTATCCCTCCTCAGCACGTCAACACTAGATGATGAATCGTAAAATCTTAATCAGGATTCAGTTTCACGCTCAACGTTACATTCATAATACATGAAGCTTTGATCCTGTGTATATCCTTCGGATTCATATAATGCTTGTGCTTGCTGATTACTGATCGCCGTAGAAAGCACAATTCGAAGAATCTTGTTTCTCTTCGCCTGCTTCATTACGGCCTGCATCAGCTTTCGGGCTATCCCTTGTTGCCGATATTTTGAATCCACGAACAGATCGTTCAGAATCCAGATCGGTCCCATCGAAACGGAACTATAACTCGGATAAATCTGTACCAAACCCATGGCAGTATCAGTCACCTTTGATTCTTCGTTACACGCAGCCATGAAAATCATCGATTCTTGCTTATTCATCCGTTCTTTAATAAAAGAGGTCGCTGCCTCCAGATCCGAATGCTGACCATAAAACATGCGGTACTCATTAAAAAGCCTGGATACTTCTGAAATATCATTTAGATTTGCTTGTCTAATGTCGATTGTCATTTCTTTCGGGTTTTTCACGTGTTTCTTTCCCTTCTTTCACTTCATTCTTTGCCTTGGAATACATCCCTCGAATCGAATCTTCCTTAAGTTCATTGTAAAAGAAATCATACCTTTCCCCCATTCATCAACAGGAGTAAAGTTTGCATTTATGTATCCTTAACCGAAAGATATCATCGATAAAGTATATTTCTATCCAAGTGTTGCACACTATAGGGATCATTGTTTACTGACAGATGCTGTTTCATCTTGCAGTCAGGAGGAAAGCGCTATGAATGAAAACATGCTCTTGCAAGTACAGTCCAGACTTATCGGTGTATCCGATATGATGTACCAGCCACTTCAGATTGGACCCGTTTCCTGTACCGTGCTCTACATTCAATCCATTATTGATAACCAGGTGCTACGGGAAGCGATTGTCAAACCATTGCTTGAAGCGGCTGTACGAACCGAGGTCGGCTCCGACTTCATCAGCCGGATCGTAAGCGGGACTTTTTTTTCAATCGAAAATAGACTCGCGGATACTGCGGAACTTGTTGTGAATTACCTTGTTTCCGGGAATGTTGCATTGTGGCTGGAAGGCATGTCAAGCATGCTTGTTTTTTCTATACCTAGCTATCAAAAACGTTCTGTTCCCGAATCCACGAATGAGGTCGTTGTTGTTGGCCCGCAAGAAGCTTTCATCGAAGATATCCAAGTAAACATGTCGCTGTTACGTCATAAAATCAAACATCCTGATCTCAAAATGATTCAATTCAACATCGGGAAATATACAAAAACCGAAGTATATGTCATCTACATTCAAGGACTGTGCAAACCTGATATTTTGGAAAATGTGTTGACGAGTCTAGGCGAAATCAACATGGATAGTAGCTTGGGGGTGAGTTATCTCTCGGAATTCCTCGAAGATCATCCGCTATCTCCTTTTCCACAATATCAATATACGGAACGCCCCGACTCCGTTGCGGCCGCTTTGGTAGAAGGACGGATCGCCGTAATGCAAGATGGCACTCCCTTCTCCCTGCTTATTCCGGTTACGTTTTTCTCTCTGATGCAGTCATCCGAGGACTATTATCAGCGGTTTCATTCCGCTACGTTTATTCGGCTGATTCGTTTATTGTTTGCCATTGTCGCTTTCTTGCTACCCTCAGCCTATGTGGCGGTCACGACTTTTCATCCGGAGATCATCCCCACCAACTTGTTAATTACCATTGCATCGGCTAGAGAGAATATCCCGTTCCCGGCGCTGGTTGAAGCACTCCTGATGGAAATTACGTTTGAAGGGCTGCGGGAGGCGGGCATACGTATTCCCAAACCGCTGGGGCAAACGGTATCCATTATTGGCGGAATCGTGGTGGGCCAGGCCGCCGTTCAGGCTGGTATTGTCTCTGCACCACTAGTCATTATCGTCTCGATTACGGGTATCGCCTCGTTTATCATCCCACATTTTGAGCTCGGGCTTGCTTTCAGGTTGCTACGTTTTCCAGTGTTGCTTATGGGCGGTACACTTGGTTTATTCGGGGTGGTCATCTCTGTCTATTTGATCTACTGGTACATGGTGAGTCTCCGCTCATTCGGCGTTCCCTACATGCAGCCCTTTGCTCCTTTCGTCTTGCGAGATCTCAAAGATACATTCATTCGTGTCCCTTGGTTCCGCATGAAAAAAAGAACCCAGGCTTACACGCCGGATAATGAACCACGGCAGGATACAACATGAAAAACATCAGAGTGACGAAAACTATTCATACCCAGAGGTGGTTACAAAAGCTCGGACTGGTCTGCCTATTTTGCTTCATTTGCACCGGGTGCTGGTCCAAAGTAGAAATTAACGAACGCACCTTTATAACCACGCTTTTTGTTGATACCACAGACAATCCAGGGGAGATCGAGGTGACTCTAAGCATGCCCCTCCCCAATCGTCTATCTCCCGAAGGAAGCGGAACAGGTAAAGCTCCTTATGCATCGGTTTCCGCAACCGCGCCCACCATAGCTGATGCCATCGAGAAAATTCAGACGGATTTAACGCGGAAAATTTCATGGGGGCATACTCGTGTAATTGTCTTTGGACAAGATTATGCACGCGAGGGTATTGATGACACGATGGCCTGGATTTCACGCCAGCCGCTCTTTCATCTAAGCAGTTACGCCATGGTTGCCCAAGGCAAAGCGAAAGACATTTCCGATTTGACACCTGTTTTTGAGGAAACCCCCAGCGATGTATTACGCGAGTTTTCCACCGAGGAAAATTTGTTAAAGACACAGATGCTGAACATCCTTGCCGCTGACAAAATGAATCAAGGATTCGCCGCATCCTTGTTAGACTCCCGGATAAAACCTATGGCGAGCGAGGAAGGCGAAAGTAAAAAATGGGTCAGCCAGATTGGTGGCGCTGTTTTCAGGCAGATGCGTATGGTTGATACGCTGACAGAGCAAGAGGCTCGCGGGGTGGCCTGGGCTTCGGAGAAGCTGGATACATTGGCACTATCCGTGCGTACCCGCAAACAAAAGGCCAGTATGTCACTGTTTGATATGAAGTCCAAGATACAATGTGAGCTCCGGAATGGCGAGCCCTTTTTCACCATTCATCTTACAGGGAAGGCTGAACTGATCTCCGTGATTCCCGTATTAAAAGTAAAAGATGTCCTCAGTGTTAAGGATATCGAACAAGCCGTCAATGAGCAGATCACTGCTTCTCTAACCTCTGCGTTGCATAAGGCGAAGCGTCATGGGGCGGATATCCTTTCGCTTGGATATCGGCTTGAATGGGGGCATCCTGCAACCTGGAAAAAACTTCGTCCTGTCTGGAACCAGTTTGTTAAAAATGAACTGCAGTTTGATGTGCACACCGCTGTTGACATCCAATTTGTCGGCTCAGAGTCCAGTTTCTAGAAGTATACAGTGAGTAGCTGGCTTGGCTCTTTCAAGGAGGTTTGATCTTGTGTTTGCTGTCTTGCTCTTCGCGGGCCTGTATTTACTGGATTGGCCTGCTGTTAAAACGAGTAAAAAATCCGTAAAACGATCCTATGTTGCCGTACTTACGCTGTTCCTCGCTTGGAACACACTGGCATTGATTTGGCCGACCTGGCCCAATCCCAATCAAGTACTGTTGCTGTTATTCGGATGGGTTGACCATCTTATGTTATAGAGAAAGGGGAAACAGCCGTGAATCACCTTACCTCCGGACAGGCGTACCGTTTTATGTTTGTGTACCTGTACTCCGAGCCTGTGGCTTTTCTTCTGCAGCGATTGTTCAAAATGAGCGGATATCAAGGCTGGATTTCGACCATTGGTGGGTTTCTAATTAGTTTGATCCTTCTCATGTTCACGTATCGTTTGGGTTCTCTCTACCCTGACCGAGCTTGGCTCTCCTACGGTGAAGAAGTGGTCGGCAAAATGATACATCGTTTTTTCACCAGTTTAATCGCGCTGTTATGTCTGTATCTGCTCTCCATTGATGTGGAGAACTTCATCGTCTTTTTGCAGTCCATGTACTTGCCCCAGACACCGATCTGGCTAACGTCCTCCATCACCCTACTGTGTATTTGTTTGACAGCACGTTCAGGACTGGTAGCGATCGTTTTTATATCTGAGGGCATATTTCTGGTTCAGCTTCTCACCTCAACCTTGTTATTGCCCTCTGTGGGAGGCGGAGGTAACCCGGAAATCTTAATAGCTATGGCAACTCATCATGACTGGTCCGAAATTTTTATGGGCTCTATCTCCACTATGCCGTGGTTCTCTGAATGGATGCTGTTTCTATTCCTCGCTCCTGCTGTCGCATTCAGGCGTCCCATGTTTACGAGCATGGTGTGGGCAGGATGCACTGTTGTCATCTTTATTTTGTTCTTCTGGGTGTTTATCCTGATGAATTTCGGTCCTTATGTGGCAGCGAGTCTGAGGTATCCTTTACTGGAATTGGTTCGTTTTGCACGATACGGTGATTTTCTGGACAACCTTGATCCCGTTCTGATCGCCATCTGGTCAACAACGATGTTTACACGCAGCTCTTTTCTGTTATACGTCTCCTCGGTTTGTCTATCCAGCATCAGCGGCGTACGGCAAAACAAGTCCCTCACGTTTATTATTGCTGGGACGGCTGCCGTCATTGTGATGCAATATGCCCGAGACGCAGCTGCCTACGAGCTTGCAATCCGCTCCTACGCCATACCGGCTTTCACCCTGCTTGTGGAATCCATGCCCATTGTATATGTTGCCGTCTACTGGCTCCGACCAGGCAATCGTAAAAAAGCGACGAAAGCCTCGCCGGCCCCGTCGCCATAACGATATGATTTTAATAGGTTTCTGAATTCATCCGCTCTTGAGCAGGTTCTGATTCAGGGAAAATAACACCCTTTTTCAAAATAAGGTTCGCGTATTGAGCACGTTCACCCGTTGCAACAATGACATACGCTTTAGTGGCACGATCATAAAAATCAAAACGATCCTCGTATTCGAGGGCATCTCTCATATCCTCGTATTCCTCAATTAACCGCCGGTAATCTTCCCAGATGATCGGAATGACCGGATCACCTTTAACGACCTGCATGACAGCGGCCGGTCGATCTACATACGTGTCCAGCGGAAACAATTGTAATATGGCTTCCAGCAGTTGCACCGTCCCTACGCCATCACA
Source organism: Paenibacillus sp. RRE4 (assembly GCF_031844205.1). Classification (NCBI taxonomy): domain Bacteria; kingdom Bacillati; phylum Bacillota; class Bacilli; order Caryophanales; family Paenibacillaceae; genus Paenibacillus; species Paenibacillus sp. RRE4. The sequence goes on along the minus strand of NZ_JAUZUT010000001.1, from coordinate 1,304,467 downwards.
GCGTACTATGCGCTGAGCATGACTGGCTCCAGGGAAATTCGCATCCGTTAGCACAAGTTCGTCTCCATGTCCCATTTCGGACATGAGTTTGAGGAGTTCGGGCGGAAGGATCGCAGGAATATTTTTCAGCATCATTAAACGCTCCTTACATAACAAATTTTTATTACTTTGGAAGCCGTTTCATCCTTATTCTAGCAGGATTTTTTACGCTTTGCATCGTTATACTCTGCCCCTGTGGCGCAACAATTGCCTTTGACAAAAGTACTTGTTCCACATATAGTTGTTATAACAACTATATGAATTTTAGAGATATTTTCTACGGAAGCGAGGTTCATCCATACATGGATTATTCTTTGGAGCAATCTGTTGGATTCATGCTCGGACTCACCCACCGCAAAACGGCTGCTCTTCTAGCAGCACAATTCAAACCCTACGATATTACTACAGAGCAATTTTCTGTGCTTTTTAATGTAGTACGTAAGGAAGGCGTTAACCAGAAAGAAATGGCAGGGTATGTGTTCAAAGACCAGCCTACCACCGCACGGATTATTGATTTACTGGAGAAAAAAGGCTGGGTCGAGCGCCGCACGAGCGACCAGGATCGTAGAGCGTATCTCTTGTACCCTACCAAAGAAGGTAAAGCATTAATCGATGTCCTTGTCCCGATCGAAAGAGAAATGAATAAAAAACTTGCTGAAGGTATACCCGATGACCAGATGGAAGCATTTAAACATACTCTTTCCCTCATTAATCGCAATCTGTAACTATTACAACTCAGGGGGAATGTTTCACCATGAAAGACCAATCAGCACCTGTCCTATTATGGACGACCGATTTTATTTTACTCATGTTATGTAATTTTCTATTATTCCTGCAACTGCACATGATCGTTTCACCATTACCTTCCTATGTACAGGATCGATTCCATGCCAATGCATTCCAAGTCAGCCTATTCACCTGCCTGTTTGCATTAAGCGCTATTGCGGCACGACTCTATTCTGCGAAAGCGCTGGAAAAGGGTTTCCGTAATGCGATGATCTATATTGGCTTATCTGTAGCCCTGCTTGCCACGCTTGGCTATTATTTTGCTGCGGGCATCGCTGTTCTGCTTTTGCTCCGTATGGTATTCGGTGTTGGATTCGGGCTCAGCAGTACTGCGTTTCCGACCATGGCATCTGATATTGTACCTGTTAAACGAATGGGTGAAGGCATGGGATACTTTGGACTATCCACTAGCCTTGCGATGTCCATGGGACCCATTATTGGCGTTACCTTATTGCAAGGAGCCGGATTTGTCACACTAATGCTAAGTACTGCCGGTGTGATCGCTGTGATCTATCCGCTCAGTTATAGCCTGACACGTAAAAAAGTAGCCAAAAAAAAGACGCCCCAGACTACTTCGATGCAACCATCAAAACAAGAGCAAGCGACTCGCGATGTTGCCTCTGTTTCAGGAGCCAAACCGGGTTCCAAAACAAAGGCGCCTTTTAACCGGAAACTGATCCTGCCAAGTGTACTGAACGGTTTGTTATCTATTACCTACGGGGGATTAGTTGGGTTTATCGTTTTGTATGGCAAAGAAGCGCATCTTGCTAATCCAGCGCTGTTCTTCCTGTTTAATGCACTGGCTGTTCTAATGGTCAGACCGTTTGCCGGTCGCATTTACGACAATAAAGGCCCTAAAGCTTTATTGATTCCTGGGGCAATATGTATCGCACTTGGACTTATCACGCTATCCTGGGCAACGACGATGCCTATCCTGTTTGTGGCTGCTTTTATCTATGGTATTGGATATGGCTCTATGCAATCATCCATACAGACCTGGATGATTCAGGTCGTCTCCCCTGCTCAGAGAGGGATGGCGAACGGGATGTTTTTGAATACACTTGATTTTGGCATTGCTACGGGTGCACTTCTGCTCGGTGCTATCGCTTCGTTGACAAGTTATACGGAAATGTATCGCTACTCCGTTTTATTTATGGCATTGTTCCTGCTGATCTATCTGATTCAGGGTAAACGAAGTGGTAGCTTCCAGATTGAAACACACCCGTTGTTATCTCATACACATATTACGGCAACGGAAAGTGCTGCTTCACATGATACGAATGATTTACAAGCAGAGCCTAATAAAAGAAATTAACAGATCATTACGTTGAATTTCACAATATGTATTTCCCGGATTTTCACCTAATCATAGGTGTTCATAAAAATAAAAATATCTACACTAACAACGTCACCTGTGATGATGTCAGTACAAAAACGCGTTTACGTCTGGCAAGCAGCTACTCTGCTTTCCATGGCGTAAACGCGTTTTCAATTTTCCCTTTAACGTAAGGGATCATTCCATGTACCCGTCAGTAAGGACTTTTTTTGCGGCGCAGTGGCGAAGGTCTGTATCCTTGATCGGTTTCACTTTCTTGCACACGCCTTTTGCGTAGCTTATCATGACCGTCTTCTTTCTCTTTATTATCATGATTGCCTTGTTCGTCTTGTTCACCCTGCTTCTCCTGATCATCCTGCTTAGAATGACTGCCAGAAGTAGGCTCTCCACTCTTCTCAGGCTTAACCGCCAGCAATGTGAGCAAACCACCAACAGCACCTGACGCAGCCAGAATGCCAAAAAGCAAAAAATGGTGAGAACCAATCAACAAAGAAACAATGGGTGGACCGAGCGAAACGCCGATAAAACGCATGCTGCTGAACAGGGCTGTAATGGTTCCACGTTGCTTTTTGTCTACACCTTCTGTAATCAACGTGTCGAGACATGGCAGTGCAGCACCGATACCCGCACTCCCTAGGGTGAACAATCCCACCACAACGTAAATATTATCGAACATGCCGATAATCCCCAGCGATACCGTTACCAAGGCTAGTCCGGCAAAACCGAGCCATTTCATGCGTGATTTATTTTTACCAATCCACTTGCCTGCCAAAAACGAAGCAAGACATAACGATGCCAGAGGGATGGCCAAAACCAATCCTTTGACTACACCTTTAAGCGCAAACTCACTCTCCAGCGTTTCAGAAAGATAATATAAGACGCCAAAAATAAGAAACATACAAATTCCACCGATCGCAAACAAAGCGTACAACCAGCGTCCCTTTACTTTAAGAACATCACGGATAGAAGCAACAAATTCCGAAAATGTAGGCGGTTTTTCTTTCCTCTTCGGTGTTTTCACCAAAAAAACCACGAGTACAAGTGAAATGAGGCATAGTACTGGAATCGCTAAAAACGGCGAATACCACAACCATACCGCCAGCGCAGCACCCAGAATCGGACTAAGCACTTTGCCAAAGGTGTTTGAAGTTTCAATGATACCCAGACTTTTGCTAACCTCATCTTCATTTTTGAACATATCTCCCACAAGAGGTATCACAATCGGAAATGCGCCTGCTGCACCCACTCCCTGCAAAAATCTTCCCCCAAGAATCGTCCAATAGGCGATATTACCGCTCATGAACCATGCGGCAACCCCTGCCACAGCACCTCCGGCCGCTGCAATGACAAGACTGGGAATAATCACGGCTTTCCTGCCGAATCGATCCGATAAATATCCTGCCAATGGAATGAGCAAGATGGCCACTACAGCATATACCGTTATCAGCATACTGACCTTGAATGAAGATACCTTCAATTCCCGTTCAATCTGTGGCAAAATCGGTATAAGCATGGAGTTTCCCAATGTCATAATGACAGGGATAGAAGCAAGTGCGACGAGGTCCCACTTTTTATCAGACATACCCTAACCACCTTCGCAGATTTTACACACAACAGCGTTATTGTGGGTTTATCTGGGGGCGATTATTCAGCATATGTCAAAATGGATAGGTTCCGTTAGCGGAATTGTCCCATCTTCCACTCTTCCAACAAACCCAGCGTACGCTCCTCAAATATTCGGCCATCTTCCGGTTGGTCTACCTGATGCTGATGGACGTAGGCGTTAAAATAAGACGACAACAGACGATATGCAAGCCGGCGCGCTTGCCCTTCTGGCGATGATTCAAGGGAACGACCGTAACCTGCGTGAAATGCAGCAGAATCCGTGTTGAGGATGGCCTCATATTCCCGATCGGCGAACATCGAGCGATCTCCATCAATAACAGCGGCAATGCTCATATCCCCTTGTTTACCGTGCACGAGCACATTTGCTGCCCATAGATCATTATGAACAAGCACAGGTTGCTTGATTTGATCAAAAAGAGCTTTATTTTGCTCGAAGATCGCCATAATCTTTTCCCCTACGCCAGGCATAAAGTCTATTTGAGCCGCCTTTTTGCTTGTTTCATCGGCTATGGCCAACAACACCTCAGACCAGTGCTCCGATCCGCGGATCGTGCCATCCGCCTGTGGCCAACCGAATGATGCTCCTTCGATGCGATGCATTGCGGACGTGTACATGCCTAATTGGGTATACAAATGATTTTTGTCCGTCTCTTCAATAGACGCATGATCAAGCTGCACGCTTGGGATAAACGCCATAAACATATATGTTCGCGGAACATCCCGAGCGCTGTCGTCACAAGCCAGCACTTCTGGTGCGGGTATGCCAGCAACGCGGTAATGCTCATAGATGACAGGTTCCGCGGCCATCATCGTGCGTTCAAACGAAAATAACGGATCACGCTCGGTTAGTTGCTCACCCTTTTCGTTTGTCAGTTGCAGTGGTTGTATATACTCCGGTGCAAGGCGCAAAATGACGTCCGTAATCGCCGTATGCTCCAGTTGGATGCGATATGTCGTATTAAACAGACCACCCTGCAACAGTCCAAACTGTTTTACGACAACGCGATCTCCAAAATGTCGATGCACCAGTGCATGTAACACTTTCGCTGATATTAAGCTATGTAAGCCCGAATATTGTTTTTGATCTTGGTTCTGATTTGGATGCTGTTGGTTATCGGAGTGTTGGTATGCCATATTGTATTCTCTCCCTCTTTATCTTTCCATTCTCTCCTTGAATGAACCATATCCATTTATTTCGTATAAATAAACAAAACAGACGGCGCCTTCAGGCACCGTCCCTTTATGGTCTATTCTAACATGTTACAGCTCGATTGTAAGTCTGCTTGCACCCGCTGATGCCGTTACGATGATGCCTTGCTCGCCAGCTTCTTGTGATCCGCCATCCACGCCGGATACGGAATCAATGCCCCGAAGCACGATTTTCCATGGCTTGCCTGCACCTTCAGCACGAACTTCCAGCTTCGAGCCGTTACGTGTGACGGTCACTTGCAATTCACGCTCAGCACTTTGATTTACAACGACCGCTTGTGCTGTCTGCCCGTCGGCAAGTTCAAATAAATGCAGCGATACGTTGTCCGCAAAATCATAATCTGGCTTACTGTCCACCGCGCCTACCGCAATCAGACTGTTAGGTTTGATCATCATTGGCAGTGTTTTGAAGTCATGATTTTCACTGATCCAGCGCCCACCTTGAACTTTTACCCCTGTCAGATAATTGGTCCATGTCCCTTCTGGCAGATAATAACGAACGAAACCTTCTTTGTTGAAGATCGGTGCGACCAGGATAGAATCTCCGAACATGTACTGTAAGTCAAGTGTCGCACAAGTCGGATCTTCTGGATATTCCAGCACCATCGCCCGCATCATTGGCAATCCCTGTACAGAGGACTCTACCGCGGAATTAAACAGGTACGGCATCAAACTGAGCTTCAGCTTCGTAAAATCACGTACTACATCAACAGCCTCTTCATCGAACAACCAAGGCACACGATACGATTCGTTTCCGTGCAGACGGCTGTGGGAAGAAAGTAATCCGAACTGAACCCAGCGTTTGTATACGTCCGGCTCGGCAGTCGCTTCAAAACCGCTGATGTCATGGCTCCAGAAGCCAAACCCGGAAAGACCGAGCGACAATCCGCCGCGCAGTGATTCTGCCATGGACGAATAGTTGGACGAGCAATCGCCACCCCAGTGTACAGGGAATTGTTGCCCCCCTACGGTTGCCGAGCGGGCAAACAGAGCTGCTTCATTTTTACCTAAGTTTTCTTCAAGCACATCAAATACCGCTTTGTTGTACAGGAAGGTGTAGTAGTTGTGCATTTTCACCGGATCGGAACCGTCATAATACACAACATCGGTCGGAATTCTTTCGCCAAAGTCGGTCTTGAAGCAGTCCACGCCCTGGTCAATCAAACCTTTCAGCTTGTCTTTGTACCATGCAGTTGCCTCTGGGTTCGTGAAGTCCACAAGCCCCATGCCCGCCTGCCATTTATCCCACTGCCATACACTGCCATCCGCTGTCTTGACGAGATAACCTTTTTCCATGCCTTCATCGAACAGAATAGATTTCTCAGCAATATACGGGTTGATCCACGCACAGATTTTAAGTCCCTTGTCCTTCAACCGTCTCAACATGCCTTCCGGATCAGGGAACATATCTTTGTCCCATTCAAAATCACACCACTGATACTCCTTCATCCAGAAGCAGTCAAAGTGGAATACGGACAGTGGCAGATCACGCTCAGCCATGCCATCGACAAAATGATTAACGGTCGCTTCATCATAATCTGTAGTAAACGAAGTCGTCAGCCACAAACCAAATGTCCATGCCGGCGGAAGAGCCGGTTTGCCTGTGAGCTTGGTGTAGTTATCCAGTACCTCTTTCGGATTAGCGCCGCCGATTATGAAATATTCCAGCGTTTCGCCCTGCACGCTGAACTGTACTTTCGATACATTCTCGGAAGCGATCTCGTAGGATACCTTCTCAGGATGATTGACGAATACACCGTATCCTTTGTTCGACAGATAAAACGGAATGTTCTTGTAGGCCTGTTCGCTGCTTGTACCGCCATCCTCATTCCAGATATCCACGACCTGACCATTTTTCACAAACGGAGTGAATCGTTCACCAAGGCCATAGACATATTCCCCCACGCCCAGCTCCAGTTGTTCCCGGAAGAACGTACCTTCTGATGCTGACTCAATGTACGCCGGACCTCTCCAACCGCTGCCTGTCAGGCGTTTTTCATTATAATGGAAGCCGATATCCCAGCCTTTTGTTTTGTTCACGGTTACACGCAGGTTTCCGCTTTTCAGCTCTGCACCGTTCTCATCCTTCGCAATTTGCACATCGGTATTTAGCGTGTTCAGTGCAAACTCGGGGCCTGGATTAACTTTTCCCTTATGGTGGTTCAATTGCACACGAATAACATCAGGCATCGGGGAGCTGTAGGTTGCTTTAAGCAACGTTCCGTTCAGTGTATCGCCTTTGCGCTCGATGCGTTTCGTTGCTGCATATACAGTAAAGGAATCACCCTTTTGTACAATATCTCGAATATCCGCCGGATTTTGAACATGATATCCATCACGGATCTGCCAGTAGCCATCGGTAAATTTCATCTTGGATTACCCCCTTCGGTTATACTATAATGATATTGATATCAATGACGATTTTCTTCTTGTATTTTGATCGTTTATATAAGTATTTTGATATTTTTAACGTTATTCTGACCAATTCCTATAATAATTTGCAAACGATTACATCTATTTATATGCATAAGGAGGTTCCATGATGGAACGGGAACATTTACGCGAAGATCGAATCCACGGCAATGCCATGTATCCGGTCAGTGTGTACCCCGATATTCAGCAATTAAATGGGGACAGCATTCTCGATTGCCACTGGCATGATGAGATGGAGTTTACGATGGTGACGCAAGGCTCTGCTGTGTTTCAAATTGACATGAACCGGGTTGAGGTGAAGGCCGGAGAGGCTATTTTTATTCATCGAGGTGAGATTCATGCAGGATATCTGATGGGCGATGAGCCTTGTATATTTTCTTCCATTGTGTTTCATTCGGATCTGCTCGGTAGTCATACGTTTGATGCGGTGCAGGAGAAGTTTATCGGACCTATTTTGCTAAAAAGTATACAGCTCCCCTATCACATCACAGCTGATGAAGCTTGGGGTTCAGAAGTTCTGGCCTACCTGAAACGCATCTTCGCAGATCACTCGAGCGGGACAGACACCTGTGAGATATCCACGAAAGCCTATCTCTATCTCATGCTTGCTCGCATGTTTGAACAGCGGAAGGTACTTCCGCTCAAAAGCGCAGTTAACGGGGGCACACCGGATAAGATGGAGCGTCTAAAATTAGTGCTCAGCTACATTCACAAGCATTATCCTGAACCGTTGAAGCTGAAAGACCTGGCGGATGAAGCCAATATGAGCGAGGGACATTTCTGTCGTTTTTTCAAAAAGTTGGTGCAGAAGAGCCCTGTCGATTACATCAATTATTATCGGGTACAGCAAGCTTGCGTACAGCTGGAGAATACGGACCATAAGATTGTTGATATCGCTATGGATGTTGGATTCGAGCATTTGAGTTATTTCATTACTACCTTTAAGAAACACAAGAATACTACACCGTCTCAGTATCGTAAAATATTTTCCGAAAATATGACACTGGTGCCTGTTACGTTTACAGAAACTTTGCTGGTTTAACAAAGGAATGAATTACATCGGGCGGTTACCATTGATGAGTTTTTGATAGAATATACGTGTACAAGATCAACAAAAAGGTGCCTTCAGCACGTAAGCTGCAAGCACCTTTTATTTACGTTAAACTCTATTGTTTCGTGGCTTGCTCTACTTTCTTAACGTCTTCCATGAAGAATACTCATGTACAGAAAAACCATTAAAGGAAGTGTGGGCACTCGCCATCTTCTCCACCAGCTTCAACTGTTCCTCCATGTAGGCGTCTCCCTCTTCGTAAAAGGTAATAAAGTCGCCTTCCTTGCTTTGCTTCGTTTCCACCGCAATCGATATTTTCTTACCTACAGAAGCCGCATCGATAAGTTCGTCCTTTGCCACATTGTAGATGGCGGCAGCTGTATCCCGATAAGCCATAATCGTAATGGAATCAAATTTGCGGATCATCCAGCTACTCACAGCCATCGTTGAACCCGGAATTTTGTAATTGTCCAGCCAGAACGGCAGATCAGCGGCCACAGGCATCTTCATACGCGCAGCACGGTCTACAATATAATTCACATTTCCCTGCCACTGCGTAATCACGCTGGCTTGATTGATCTTCCACTGCGGATGCACATGAGGTTCAATGTCAAGATGAATACCTGCAAATTTCTCATTAGCCAGTGCCTGTGCCTGATAAGCTTCAATCCAGTCCATAAAGGAAGCTATCTGTTCCCTGCTTTCAGTCAGTCCCCAAGCCGAACGTCCGTCCATGATATCCACAGCGATATTTTGCCCCCGTGCAAGACGGATAAAGTTCTTATATTCAGGGATTTTAATATCCCGGTTCATCTGCAGATAGATCGTATTAATGTTGTTGGCCTTAGCAAAAGTTAAAATATCCTGCGCATTATTTCGGATTTGAGTCGTATCCCACACCCACGTCCCCCGCACAGGGCGATCCAGTTTGCCATGTATTGTGGCATAACTGTCTACCGGTTCTACCGAACCTACCGCATCAACTCGGGTAGAACAGGCTGTGCTTAAACACAGCACCAGACAACTCATCAGCAGAATAAAACGAAATTCTTTTTTGGTTTTCATATTTGTACACTCCCTTGAAGTTATGGCAGCTCTTACGTATAAATCCGGGTGAAAGGATGTCGTTTAGGATTCATTTTTTGCATCATTACGGAAATTCCATGAATTAAAACTGCTTTTATACGCAACATCACCTTTAAGACTCACGACGAAAGAATCATATAACTTATTTCGGGAATTCACAGTTCTGAATATATAGTTCAAAAGTCACAAAATTTAATGTTGTATGTAAAAAATCAGAATTTAAGTTACGACTTCAGTCTATATTCCCTTTTAACACTTCGATTCTGTAGACCTAGAAAGCGTTTTCTTCTCCAAAACAAAAAAAACCGCCCGAAGGCGGCGCGGCTTGCAAGGAAACATTGATATTTATTCACCGATAACTCTCATTTGATGCTTTACCTGTATTTTACCTGCTTAATCCGCATTCGGTTCATCAAACAAAGAGACCCGTTCAATTCCCTCTGCAGAGATGCGTACCAGCCCGATGTCAGACAAACGCAGTTCAGGAATAACGACCAGCGCAAGTAGCGATAACGTCATAAACGCATTGTTCAACGTACATCCTGCCGATTGCAGTGCTTCGCTGACTGCTGCCGATTGTTCCGCTACCACTTCGAAGGGTTCCACCGACATCAGACCGGCGATCCGGAGAGGAAACTCTGTCACACCCGCATCTGTTACTACAGCTACACCGCCCTGCATACGAATGACACGATTACCGGCTTCTGCCATAAGTGCATCGTCATTCCCGATGATCAACAGATTATGACTGTCATGAGCTACCGTCATGGCTATCGCTGCTGGCGAAGTGAACCCGATCCCACCGACCAGCGCCACTGCGCGATTTCCGGTTTGTTTATGGCGTTCCAGCACGGCAATTTTGCATACCTCACCTGCGGCAGGCAGAACCACCTTGCCACCTTGCACATTCACTTGCACATGCTTCTCCTTCGTTTCCACATGATTTTCCGTCACATGGATAATGCGTGCGCCTATAGTACCCTCGCCAATGGGTGCAGACAATTCCAAATCCTGTGGCTGGATGTTTGCTTCCAGCTTCACCGTATTGAGCGCTTCCTCAGGATAATTGAACGTATCCCACACGGCTGTCATTTTACCGTTCTCGGCGACGACTTGCCCGGCTGCAATCGTCATGCCAACACGGACATCCGCAAGGCGTCCGTTTAACAAAATAATATCGGCCATGTTACCCGGAATCACCGCTCCGATATCACGCGCCACGCCAAAACGTTCTGCCGTATTAATCGTAGCCATCTGGAATGCCGTAACGGGCTTCACGCCCTGGGAAATGGCTAGTCGAACGACAAAGTCCATGTGGCCCTCTTTCAGCAAAGATTCCGAGCTGCGATCATCCGTTACCAGCATCATTCGCCGTGTATCCAGTCCAAGCTCCGTGCATGCTTTAATCGTCTCCGCGACATCATGCCATGCAGAGCCCTGGCGCATCTTCGCATACATTCCCAGCCGCAAGCGCTCCACTACATCTTCTTTCGTAACACACTCATGATCTCCTGTTACACCGCTCGCCGCATAAACAGGTAGACGCCAGTCGTCCGAGGCCCAGGTAAAATGTCCGTCTGCCACTTTGCCAGCGCGTAGCGTCGCCTGAATCTCTCCAATCATGGTCTCATCCCCGTACACCACTCCCGGGAAGTTCATGACTTCACCGAGGCCAATCATATCCGGTCCCCATGAGAGTGCCTCAGCTACCTCTTTCGGCCCAATATAAGCTCCTGTAGTCTCCAGCCCTGGGTGAGTGGAAGGTACACATGAGGCTACTTGCATATAGGCTGCCATCGGTGTAGTACGTGCTTCATCGAGCATGAGCCGTAGTCCTTTAAGCCCAAGCACATTGGAAATTTCATGTGGATCGAAGAATCCGCCTGTCGTACCGGAAGGCAGGACAGCTCTTGCAAACTCGGATACTTTCATCTGAGTGCTCTCAATATGACAATGACCATCTAACAATCCGGGAGCAATATACTTCCCATGTGCTTCAATAATTCTGGTATGTTCTCCAATGGTATGACTTACATCTCTGCCAACATACGCAATTCGTGCCCCTTGTACAGCGACAGACATATCCGGCAAAATTTCTCCTGATATCACGTTTACCAACGTACCCCCCCGAATCACCAAAGTTGCCTTCATATCTCCTCGGGCTGTAGCGACCAGATCCGGTACACAATCGGCCATCAGCGGCCGCTCAAAAGCTGTTGTTTTCAAATTACCTGCCTCCTTCGTTAGATTACCTGTTCCGTTGCCTGTTCACAAATTTAAAGTATTTTGTACCTCATACAATGAATTTTTCCACTTCATCATGCAACGCTCGAAAAAAAATAGATTGTTACGATTATATGAGTCTGAGCTTCGTGTGTAAAGAAAAATTACATCTATTGAATACATGCACAAGGAGATTCACCTTATTTATCAATAACAACTAAGATATGTCTGTACATGTCACTATTGTTAGCAACTTTCTCTTCATAGCATACACAAAAAAAGGCCAACCAGAACATGTCTGACTGACCTCATCTTGCAAGAGTATTCACCGCAATATATCGCTCGGAGATTAGTGCTCTTTTTACTCCACACGAGTTGCAGGGATATCTTTCAGCTCGTACCACGCTTCTGACTGTGAAGTGATGAATGGACTTGGTTTCCCTAAGGAGTATACATGCAGTAAATGCATCGCCCGGGTACAGGCGGTATAGAACAGCTTACGTTCCTGCTCACGGGTATAGGCATCAGCGGAGCCATTATAGATTAAGACTGCGTCAAACTCCACACCTTTCGCCAAATAAGCAGGGATCACGTGAACGCCATGTTCAAAAGCCAACGTTGTTTTTTTGATCAGCTTAGGCACAGTATTCAGCTTTTGACTTAGTAAGGCGTGAACTTCCTGGCTCTCTTCTGCCGTCTTGCAGATGACCGCTACGGATTCATATCCCTCCTGCATCAGATGATGCAGATCTGCCGTAATTTGCTCCATATGCTGCTTTGGATCAGAGGTCACGATGACTTTAGGTTTCTCTCCATTTCGGTTAAACGGGATGATCTCCTCCCCACCAGGAACCATGCCACGCGTAAATTCCACAATCTCCATCGTAGAGCGGTAACTGCGCGTCAGCACAATAACTTCTGTGTTCTCTGGCCCGTATAAGTCACTTAATGGTCCAGTGCCGCTGAGTACGGATGAATGGGCATAAATAGCCTGGTTAAAGTCACCCAGTGCCGTAATTTTCGCGTGTGGAAACAGTCTCTTCATAAAAGCAAGCTGGAAGGCTGAATAATCCTGAGCTTCATCAATAATGACATGGCGAATGTTCGAATTAATATGGAATCCCAGCAACAGTTCGCGCAAATACAGGTACGGCGTAATGTCCTCATAAGCCAACTCCTGGATCTTTAATCTGCGTAACGTCATGGTCGAGATTTCTTCCCAGTGGGCAGGCAAAGACTCCCTGTCAAGCAGACGAACCATCTGTGCCTGGTCTTCGAACAGGTTTGCATACAACTGACGGACATCCACAAAACGCAGTGATTTGATCCATTTGCGCAAAGGCTTCAATCGGTCACTGACCACCATTCTCGCCAGAATCTCTCTTTCCTGCTGAAAATCATCAAATGTATGGGATTTGCCTTTTTGTTTACGTTTCAAGCGTTGATATGCGCGCTGTAAATCTTCCGGTTCCATCAGATCAAGTTGCTGATCAACCCAAGGTGCATTTAGTTCGCCTTTACCAAACGTCGAGAGTTCCTTCAGCAACCAATCCCTCAATAGTTCCAGCCGGCTAACTAACTTGACAGATGAACCGAAGCTGTAAAATTTCGCTGCCATCGCTTCCGCATCGACAATCGCCTTGCCCTGAAAACGAACCGGCTTGAATTTCATGCCTCCGGTTAACATGCTTTCTTTATAACGTGTAATGACTTTCAAAAATGATGCAGAGGACTTGAACCGTATGCTGGACATTCGTGCATCGTAACCAGGCTCCTCCGTTCCTGTAAGCACATATTCCAGCTGGATAAATGGATCTTCAAGCTGATATTCCCGTCCCAAACGGCGCTCCAAATACTCCTGAAACGTCGTCTGCAACATATTCTCTTCCCCAAGCTCTGGAAGTACCGTAGATACATAACTGTTAAACATCGGATTTGGTGAAAAAAGAACCATCTGATCCGCTTGCAGATGCTCGCGGTATTTATAGAGAAGATAAGCGACTCTTTGGAGAGCGGCAGAGGTTTTGCCGCTTCCTGCTGCGCCCTGAACAATCAGCATACGTGTCCGGTCATTACGAATGATCCGGTTCTGTTCTTTCTGGATCGTTGCCACAATGCTCTTCATCTGTGCATCAGACGTTCGGCTGAGCACAGCTTGAAGCAATTGATCTCCGATCGTTACCCCTGTATCAAACATGAAACGAATACGCCCATCCCGAATAACAAATTGACGTTTCATTTCAATTTCTCCACTAATCTCGCCGCTTGGGGTACGGTAAGAGATCGGTCCAGGTGCACCATCGTAATACAGGTTGGAGATCGGTGCACGCCAGTCATAGATCAGGAAGGACTCCTCCTTCTCATCCAGCAGGGATGCAATGCCCAGATAGATACGTTCCGAGTCCGGGTATCCATCCTCCTTGAAATCAATCCGTCCGAAATAAGGCGAATGATGCAGTCGTTTCATTTTATCCAAAGCCGCAGCTGTATTCAGATGACTTCGTTCACGATCGGACAAAACCTGCGATTGTTGCCGCATACTCGTTGACGTCTCCCCGACATCGTCGGCTTCACTAAAGTTCATCGTCACTTCATCCCAGAAGTCCTTACGCATCCCGACTACTTCGTCACGGAAGGACCCGACCTCTTCTTCCAATGTAACGATTTTGCGCTCAATCTGATCAGTTACGGTATTCACCCGCTCCTGTTCCTGGCTCCACTGTTGCTCATTACTCATATGTTATGCGCCTCTCTTTCCCCGGATTGTGTCTTCGAATATCCATTTGACAAGCCCGAAAAGGCAATGGTATAATTATTAGAAAGTAAACATTTTAATTTTATGTTAATTAATTCTAATTTTCTGAAAACCATTTTATATTGTACCAGTGACAACGTCCCGATGCAAGCGGAGACGTTTTTTGTTATTTTCGCTTGTGTGTTCTTTGCGTTATGTGATTTAATCCGGGAGTTTTACCTCGTCACACATTATTACCCACATATAGTATTACTCACATGCGCATTTCCCTCTAAATTCTCAAGTCATCGATAGTTGAAGTCCAGCGTGCCAATGCCCCCGTTTGATCTTTTAGTTGAAACGTAATCCCTGACGTGATTTCTGCATAGGGTGCCTGATCGATCCGTATATGAAGAATGTTACACTCATACCGATCTCGCGGGTGAGTCGTGTCCACGAGTTCAGGAAGTAAACGGACTTCAAGGCGAACATGCAATATACGCTGTCCATGCACTGCAATTAACGTAGCCTTACCCGTTTCCATCATGTTCATACTCGTTTGTGTCCCTTGCCAGAGCGCCAAGCGAAGGCAACCGGGGCTTATAGCGATAACTTCTCCCATGCTGATCATCGCCAGATGCGGCCACTGTCCGCCAGTTACGGTTAGTAACTGCATCGCTTCATGCTGTTTGCTTTCCAGATCGCTTCCGCCCAACCATTCCAAGAGCTCTGCATCTAACTGCTTGATCTCCATTTCTATCCCTCAGTTCATTCATAATGGTTATCATCTGTTGCCATTAATTCCTATCGATTCTCTTTGATTCACGGCACTAACATTCACCGATAGACCAAACAACCCGGACGCTTCTGTCCGGGCTTTATATTGCCTATATTGTATCTTATTTTGGCATCTAAGGCCATTTCAGCCAGTTTAACATGTGGTCAGGTGATTCTTTGTCTTCGTTTGAAGTGTGCACATGATCTGCCAGCCGGTTTAACCGTTCGAGCTGATATCCGTAATCGTATATAGCCGCGGCCACGATGGATAACCTTAACATGCCTTCCTTATCGACATCAAACTGCGTAATGGCCTGTTCCATAAAATGATCATTCTCGTTTACAAATTGTGCGGCCTCTTCACCATTTGGTTTGAGTTTGTCTTCGAATTTGAGCAAGGCATGCTCATGGAATTTAATCACCCGTTCGAGATGGGTATCAAAAAACAGATCCATTTCCGGTGTTCGCTGTGCCTGAAAGTAGTGACGTTCTACCGAATCCAGTACATCGTATCCTTTTTGCAAACTTAACAGCATTTGTTTATATACAACCATCTGGCGGGTCTCGCTGAATTTGGCACGTTTCATCTTCTTCTGCTCTTCTTCGAACAGATGATACTTGTCAGATAAAGACTTGATCGATCCGCCCAGATTGCTTTTCTCTTCCCGGAAAACAACCTCTTTAATCTCATCGGAAATCGATGTACGAAGTAGCAGTGACATGCCGTTAAACACACTCTGTATCTGCTTCACAAACTGCACCTTCGGTTTAGGAGGAAACACCGAGATATTAATCAGAAAGGCGGATATGATGCCCACAAGCGTTAGCAAGAAGCGATTCAGCGCAAAGTGCCAATCTCCTGAGGCTTCCATAATCGATACCACCGTGACCAGTGTCAGCCCCACCGTTTCACCCATATTTAATTTAAGACAGATCATAATAACCAGCACAATAATTAAACCCACGGCAATGGGCTCGTTCGACAGCACCATCCCTCCCAGTAAGGCTACAATTGCACCCAGCGTGGTCGTCTGCAACTGATCCAGAAAATACTTCCACGAACGATAGATGGAAGGCTGCATGGCAAATATCGCCGCGATCGCGGCAGGCACGGGAGATTGCGGATTCAGAAACAGACTGCTCAGATATAAAGCCAGCGTGACCGCTATACCTGTCTTAAGTACTCGTGCTCCGAATGACACGGCATCTCCCTCCCTTTACCCGACCTGTTTGTTTACGTTTGATGATGATCATTTTCATTATTACCCCATATTTCTTATTTTGCCCGAATGAGTTCAGGAGAACGATTTATTGTACCATGAGAGGTTATGCCTTTGCATCTTCATCCTCCGAAGTCTTAGACATATTTTTAAATAAGTAAAATATTTATACCGCCACTACGAAGACAGAAGAACCATTCTTCCCGTTGCTGTTGTCCTAAACTTCATTTATGTAGGGAATTAATCTAAGAAAGAAAGTCACCACGTAGCCTTTAAAGACTTATGGTGACCTTCTATACGTTTATGCGTCCGTGCCTTCCCATTCCTGCTTGAACTGCTCCACAAACTGCACCATATACTCATGACGTTGCTGCGCAAGTTCCTTGCCGTAGGACGTATTCATCAGATCTTTAAGCTTGAATAACTTTTCATAAAAATGATTAATCGTTGTGCTGCGCCCATTGCGATATTGCTCACGGGTCATCTGTTCCCGCGGCGGTAAAGCTGGATCATACATTTCACGCCCACGGGCTCCGGAAAAGGCAAACGTACGGGCAATGCCAATCGCCCCCAGCGCATCAAGCCGATCTGCGTCCTGCACCACTTGTGCTTCCAGCGAACTGACTGAAGCACCTTTACCACCCGCATAGGATATCGTACTGATAATGTTCACTACCAATTCGCGTGTGGAAGACTCCAGTGGCTGGTTATCCAGCCAAGTGTGTAGCTTTGCCATACCGGCTTCCAAGCTGTCGTTGAGCTTCTCGTCGGGTACATCATGTAATAGTGCAGCCAGCTCACATACAAATGGATCTGCACCCGTGTGTCGAGCTAGCCTAGTAGCTAGCTTAGTCACACGCTCAATATGTGACCAGTCATGTCCATCTGAATGCTTGGAAGCCTCTTCTTGCACAAAGGCACGAGCCGCATGTAGCACGGCTTCTTTATTGGTTGATTCGGAAGTCATCAGGATTCTCCACCTTCACGCGCCTGCTCACGCGGTACACGTCTAGCCACACCTGTTCGGATTGCCGCCTCAATGACACGACTGCGCATGGATTTAACAACTTTATCGTTAAATACACTCGGGATAATGTAATAACGTGTACGCTCTTCATCCGAGATGGAAGAGGCAATCGCCTGGGCAGCAGCCAGTTTCATCTCTTCGTTAATTTCCGTTGCCCGGCAATCGAGAACAGCTCTGAACATCCCTGGGAAACAAAGCACGTTATTGATCTGGTTCGGATAATCCGAACGTCCTGTCGCCATGACTGCAACAATATCTTCCACTAGAGCAGGCATGATCTCGGGTACAGGGTTAGCCATCGCAAATACAATGGGATTGTCTGCCATCGTCTGTACGTCCTCACGCGTCAACAGATTGCCGCGCGATAAACCAATGAATACATCAGCATCTCGTATAACTTCACGCAGGGAACCTGTCTCTAGATCAGGATTAGTACGTGCCGCATATTCGGTCCATACCTCATTCTCATACGTATTCGTGCGCACGATGGCCCCGTCGCGATCCACACCGATCAGTCGCTTCGCACCTGCAGACAACAAAATATTGCTGCAAGCTACACCCGCTGCTCCAATGCCGCACACGACAATTTTCACATCTTCAATAGACTTGCCAACCAGTTTAAGCGCATTGATCAGACCTGCGTACAATACAACCGCTGTACCGTGCTGATCATCATGAAATACCGGAATATCGAGTTCTTCATTTAACCGACGTTCGATCTCAAAACAGCGCGGAGAAGAAATATCCTCCAGATTAATGCCGCCAAATGCAGGTGATATCGCTTTCACGGTGCGAATGATCTCTTCGGTATCTTGTGTATCCAGACAGATCGGGAACGCATCCACGCCTGCAAATTGTTTGAACAACATCGCCTTACCTTCCATTACAGGCATTGCCGCACGCGGACCAATATTACCGAGTCCAAGTACTGCACTACCATCGGAGACTACCGCTACAGTATTCCGTTTAATCGTTAAGGAAAAAGCTTTGCCCGGCTCCTCTGATATAGCCGAACATACCCGAGCCACATCCGGTGTGTACACACGGGATAGATCTTCCCTGTTGTGAATCGGTGTCTTCGGTGTAACTTCAATTTTTCCGCCTAGATGCAACAGGAATGTACGATCCGATACGTTAACGATGGACACGCCTTGCAGCTGGCGTACCGCTTCTATAATTTTGCTGTTATCCTGTGAATCGGTGACCGCAACAGTCAAGTCGCGCACACTGACATCCTGATTGGTCGAAATGACGTCAATGGCAATGATGTCTCCCCCAGCTTCCGAGATGGCCGAGGCCACTTCGCCAAACTTGATATCTTTCGTTGTCATTTCCAGCCGTATAATAATGCTGTTGCCGTCCAGATTTCTCTGATTCATTTCAATTCCTCCCAGACAATGAAAGTCTTAAGTTGACAAGTTACGTATTTGTCTTCGCTACGTGGACACGATTATCCTTTATCTTGTCCAAAAAAAGCCCTCAAGTCCCACAGATGACAAAATAAAATGGATTGCCCTGGTACCTGTTAAAGGTCCAAGACAATCCAGTTAATGTCTCTCTGTGTGTAACATTCGTTCGTTTATCGGAATGCATACCTAAGGCTCATATTTCCGATGAACTCCATTCCCCTATTCATATCTCTCGTTACTCTTACTTGCGATTCGCCGCTCTGCGTAATACACGAATGTCGTAAGGCTGTAAGTCCAGACTCGCTTCAACCGCTTCTCCACTAAGTACATCGGTATAAGGCAGACTGTCCAACTGAACCTGTTTCTCGTGCTCGGTGTAGTTCTGAACAAACACATAATCGGAATTACCGTCGGTACGTACATGTGCAGTAGTCCCTGCAGCCAAGTCCGATTTCAGTCCACGCTCCAGATCCAAATCTGCAATCAGCTTGCCGTAAAAATCATCATAGAACGGCGCCTTCATCCGTGCCGCCATATAGTAAGCTTTTCCTGAACCAAGCTCGTTCACCGTCAAAGCTGGTCGTCCTGCGTAGAAATCCGAACGATACACCGCAAGAGATTTTGCACCTTCCAGGTGAATGAGGTCACAGAGCTCGATTGCATCATACTCCGAAGTGAGTCCCAATTCATTACCCTGCGCTGGAATAATTCCATTGAGTTCACGATCATGCAATCCGTCGATCTCTTCTGACCAGATGCCAAGCGTTTTACGAAGCGGACCAGGGAATCCACCCAGGAAACATAGATCATTCTCGTTCACAATGCCAGACCAGTAGGTTGCCACAAATGTACCGCCCTGTTCTACAAACTTCTCGATCCGTTCGCCTACTCCTTCACGAACGAGGTAAAGCATCGGCGCCACGAGCACTTTGTACTTGGATAGATCAGCTTCCATATCAATGACATCAACCGCTACACCCTTTTTCCAGAACGCTTCGTAGTGAGCTTCTACTGTCTGCTCATATTTCACGCCGATGTTACGTGGACCTTGGGAGTCGTTCACAGCCCAGCGGTTCTCCCAATCAAAGATAATCGCCACTTCAGCAGGAACCGTGGTTCCTACAATATCCTCCATACTTTGCAACGCTGTACCTACGTCGGTCACATCCTGAAATACACGGGTGTGCTCTGTACCTACATGGTCTACTACCGCACCGTGTAACTTCTCGCTTGATCCACGGCTTTTTCTCCACTGGAAGTACTGAACACTATCTGATCCATGGGCTACCGCCTGCAAGGAGGACAACAGATGCATGCCTGGACGTTTCAACTTGCTTACATCCTGCCAGTTCGTAGAACTAGGTGTGCTCTCCATGAGCAGGAAAGGCTGACCGCCTTTAATGGAACGTACAATATCATGCATCATCGCAATTCGCGAAGCCTGTTTCGCATCGTCCTCTGCATCATGCCATGTCGGATAACTGTCCCAAGAGAGAAAATCAAGAATATCCGCGAACTTCCAATAGTTTAAACCGCCGTAAAACTCCATCAGATTCGTCGTTACCGGCAGATTTGGATTTTTTGCCTTGAGTGGCTTCGTTTCATGAACGATGAAATCCGCTGTCTGATCCGTCACGAAACGGCGCCAGTCCAGATTCATCGCATGAACCTGAGTTTCGCCGTGTGGTGCCGGAGATTCGACTTGACTCCAATCCGTCACCGTGTGACTCCAGAACGTTGTCCACCAAGAGTGATTTAACTCATCCAATGTCTTGTACTTGTTTTGAACCCAGGCGCGGAAGGCTTCCTGACAGTAGTCACAGTGACAATCCCCACCAAATTCATTCGAAATATGCCAGCCGATAACAGCCGGGTGATCCGAGTAGCGTTCCGCCAGCTTACTGTTCATCGCCGTTACTTTTTCCCGGTACACCGGAGAGGTATAACAGTGGTTATGACGGAACCCATGCAGATTACGAACCCGATTTTCCGAGACACGCAACACTTCAGGATATTTTGCCGACATCCATGCAGGTCTAGCACCGCTTGGTGTTGCAAGGAACGCATAAATACCGTTCGCTGCAAAACGGTCCAGCACCTGATCCAGCCATTCAAACGTATACACGCCTTCTTCCGGCTCTAGGGATACCCAGGAGAAAATACCGATGGACATGACATTACACTTCGCCAGTTTCATCAAACGAATGTCCTCTTCCAGCACCTCTGGATAACGAAGCCACTGCTCCGGGTTATAGTCAGCACCATGCAGCATATGCGGGGCTTTGGAACTTACGGGTGGAAATTTGTACGTCATTTATGAAAACTCCCTTGCTGTTGAATTACGATAATTTTACTGTTGCATACTATCTTAAACGAGAGTAGTAACATTTAGTTCTTGCGCCGCAGTTAAGGCCTTAAATGATTCAAGCTTGCGCCCTTTAAAATCAAACATCGTCAGATTGCCCCAGTTGTTCGGATGTCCTACAGACCATTCTTCCTTGCTCGGAATCCATGCTGGCTCCCAATAATAGAAGCCATGGCCCAGACCGCCGGGAACCTCGCGAATAATCTGCAACATATCCTTCAGGTATCGGGTTTGCCCTTCTACCGTTGCAGGATAACCTGGCAGTAGCATGTCTTCCTGATTCATGATCCATTCGATGCCTTCCGGCTGTTCCAACGTCCACGGGTATGCCGTTTCAACCACGTTGATTGGTTTGCCGTAGCGTTTGGCAAGATCATTCAAATTGTCACGCAAGGCGTCCAATGTTCCATGCCACCAAGGATAATAAGACAGACCGATGACATCGAACTCTACACCTAACGCTTCAAAACGATCATAGAACTTACGGCTCTCGGCATTATCGCCGCCGCGGTCGATATGAATCATGATTTGAATGGAAGGGTCAACGGATTTAACCGCTGCAATACCATACTTCACAAGCCCTGCAAAACGTTGCCACTGTTCGTCTGTATCATGTTCTTCACCACCGACACGTCCATCATCCCATAACATGCCTGGCGTAATTTCATTACCAACCTGAACCATATCCGGCAAGGCGTCGTGTTCTTTCAATGTGCGGAGCACATCCGCCGTATATGTGCATACAGCCAGTTTAAGCTGTTCATAGGACAAGTTCTCCCACGCTTTCGGTTTCCACTGATTCGCGGGATCAGCCCAGCGATCAGAGTAATGGAAATCAAGCAGAAACTGTAATCCCTGCGCCTTGATTCGTTTGGCTACTTCTACCGTGCGCTCCAAATTACAGTATCCGCCGGCGGGATCATTCCAGATGCGGAGCCGGATCGCGTTCGCATCATTCATTTTGAGAATGGTCAGCAAATCTTCCTCTTTGCCATCCACATCACGATATGTTCCCCCATGCTGTTCGATCTCGTCCATAAATGACACATCCATGCCGAGAACGAATGGTTGATTGGTTGATGAATTCAAAATATCAGCCTCCAGTGATTAGGGATTGAGGCTCAGCCTTTTACTGAGCCCAGTGTCATACCTTTTACAAAGAAACGTTGCAGGAATGGATACACAATGAGGATCGGCGCACTTCCGATAAAGATTTGGGCTGCGCGTACCGTCGTTTGCGAGATCGTTGCCATTTCCTGCGGATTCATTGCCATCGTGCTCATATCACGTTTGATAATGACCGTCTGCATGAAGGTTGCCAAGGGATAATCTTTCGCATTGTTCATGTACAAGAGACCGTCAAACCAGGAATTCCAGTGAAACACCATGCTGAACAGCGCAATCGTTGCGATGGAAGGCATGGAGATCGGCAGGAAGATGCTGAACAAAGTTCTGAAATGATTCGCTCCGTCGATCAGTGCCGCCTCTTCCAGCTCTTTCGGAATGCCGCGGAAGAAATTAAGCATCAGGATGACGAGAAACGTATTGACTGCACCCGGAAGTACCAGCACCCAGAAGGAATCCATTAAGCCAATCTTTTGAATAACCATGTAGAACGGTACCAAACCGCCGTTGAAAATCATGCTGAAGACGAAAATCCAGGAGTATACCGTTCTGCCTTTGAACTCACTATTTTCCTTGGACAGCGGGTATGCTGCCAGGAAAGTAATCAGGAGTGTGATCCCTGTACCAATGACGGTACGGAGTAGTGAAATCCAGAGCGAGTTCAGGAAGATCGGATTATTCATTGTTTTTTTATAGGCTTCGAGGGAAAACCCTACCGGCCAGAGACTGACCAGATTTGCATCTGCCGCAGCCTTGTTACTGAATGATACAGCCAGTACGTGAATCATTGGCACAATACACATGATAGCAATCAGAATAAGAAAACTGATATTGATGACATTGAAAATGCGATATGATGGTGATTTATGATACATCGTAGTCCCTTCCTTCTCTGTTCATTCGATTAGAATATGCGGTATCCGGCGTATTTCTTGGCCAGGCTGTAGGATACGAGGATCAGAACCATACTGATCACGGATTTGAACAATCCGATCGCGGTTGCAAAGCCCATCTCTCCATTTTCCAGCGCCGAGCGATATACGAATGTATCGATGATGTCTCCTGATTGATATACAAGCGGATTGTACAAGTTGAAAATCTGATCGAATCCAGCATTGAGTACGTTACCCAAAGCCAACGTTCCAACGACCATCAACATCGGTACAAGCGACGGAATCGTAATGTGAAGTGTTTGCTTCCAGCGGTTTGCTCCGTCAATCTCTGCCGCTTCATACAGCGCCGGGTTAATGCCAGCTAGGGCAGCCAGGAAAACAATCATGTTATACCCGAATTCCTTCCACACATCCGTCACAATGATCGTTGGTCGGAACAAGCTGTTATCTCCAAGGAAGAAGTATGGTCCAAGGCCAAATGTGCCGAGCACTCGGTTCACAAGTCCTCCCGTTGACAACAGATCAAGCAGAATCCCGCCCAGGATAACCCAGGACAAGAAGTGAGGCAGATATACCAACGTCTGGATCGTGCGCTGAATGGCCATCTTGCGAACCTCATTCAGCAGAATGGCGAACACAAACGGGACAAACAGGTTAAAAATCAGCTTGAGTACCGCGATGATCAGCGTGTTCCAGATAACCTGCAAACTATCATCACGTTCAAATAAATATCTAAAGTTATCAAGCCCGACCCAATCCGAGCCGCTGATGCCCATCCATGGTTTGTAGTCCTGGAATGCCATAACAATTCCGCCCATAGGCACATAACTGAAAATGATCAGAAAGATGATGGCTGGCAGCAGCATTACGTGGAATGGCCAAGTTCGTTTTAAAGTTCTCATGATTGCTCCCCCTGTAATTCTTCCTACTCAAGTACTCCTGAGTGGCTCTATAGGCAAATTATATCAACCTTCCAGCACCTCCAAACAGCGCATAAAAGCAATATAAATGGCACAAAAGCAACCTATTCAAAAAAAAAAGATGATCCATGTAAAATCCAGTGATCATCTTTTTCAAGCCGTATATTTTATTATTTACCTATTACATTGGAAAAGTTTAAACAGAGGGAAATCAGCGGATTACGAACTATTTCTGAATTGTAATTTAATTAATAAATTTAGTAGCCGAGATTTCTCTGCCTGCTAATTTCATAAAGAATGATTGACGTCGCACAGGCTACGTTTAAGGAAGAAGCGGATCCCCCCATAGGAATCTTGATCATAGAAGTACTCATTTCTTTATACTTCTGTGACAATCCTTCGGTTTCGTTACCAATAAGTAGTACTGTTGGCTTGGAAAAATCATTATAGTAGATTTCCTTACTACCAATGGCACTTGTACCCACTATTTGAAGTTCAGGAAACGTTCCATTTAACCCATCAATCCAGTTCTGTACTTGATTTGGAGAAGACATTCGGATAATGGGAACATTAAAAAAAGAACCTGTTGTAGCCCGGATGGTCTCTGAATCATATGGATCAACGGCATGACCCGTAATTATTAATCCTTGTGCGCCTAATGCATCACAAGTGCGAATAATGGTTCCAAGATTCCCTCTATTAGAAGGTCTATCAAAAACCACAACGAGCATTTCGTTAGTAATTCGCAGTCTCGAAACATTATCTTCGGGTATTTCAACGATTGCTATAATTTCAGATGTTTCTTCTTTATCACTCAACTTTTCCATTAAATCTCCATGTAATTCATAGTGATACGTCGCTCTTGAGTGACTAAGAATATCTTTTGCCCAGTTTGAGAGCGGCTTATGCTTTGAATAGAGAAAGTTTTTAATCTTCCAGTCGCTCTTCATCAATTCATTTATATTACGAACTCCTTCAACAAAAAACTCATTATATTTATGTCGTTTGTTTCGATTACGTTTCAGGACTTCGAATCTTTGATAATCATTATTTTCAGTAAAAATATCTATTACTCTTGACATAACTTCTCCTATCTTCCCTTTATAATATTCGCATTTTATCATAATTAAACTAATAAGGGAAACAATCTTCATTTTCAAAATTCAGTACAAGGTGGTTAACGATAACTAAATTTTAAAAAAAGTCATCCTCGAACAGACCGTATTACACAGCCTGTTTATCAAGGATGACTTTTTAAAATACTTATTTACTAGTAAACAACTGAATAAAACTTATTTTTTCACGCCGTCATACCACTCGTTTACTTCTTGAGTGATCTGATCGCCACCGCCGGATTTCCATGTTTGAACAAAGGTATCAAACGAATCGACCGGACTCTTGCCATAGATAATCTCATTAAAGGTCTGGTTCTCGATTTTGTTGAGATAATCCAGTTTGGACTTCATCGTTTTTGTCGTAGGCCCTGTGAACATGTTTTTGAAAGAAATGTCTTTCTGTTCGAGTAGCACTTTAGCCGCTGCAGGTGTTTCAGGTCCATAGTTCACTGCTACGTCTTTTTCCAGCTTCGTTTGCGGCTCTTTGCCATCTGCCAGATTCATCAGTGCTTTCATCTGTGCATCTGGAATACGAGCGCCGTCTCGAACTAACAGGTAACGCACAACGTTAACATATCCACCGTCAATTTGATCAGGTTTTTTCTGTTTTCCATTGGCATCCAGCTGATAGTCGTATCCATCGAACAAACCGTTATCATACGGGCTTCCTGGAGCCGGGTCAGCATAGTTGTCAAACAGGTAGTTCTGGTATGTGAAGAATGCTTCTGGATGTGCCATATCTTTTTTGATCAGTGTTACACCGTTAACAAACTGTGTTCCGTGACGCATCGCTTTACCATCTGGTCCAGCCGGAATAGCAATGGGCTTCCATACAGCACTTGGTACGTTCTTCACTGTATCGATCAACGGCCATCCACTCATCCAGTAAGGTCCAGGGATAATGCCTGCTGTTCCTGCAACTGCCGGCTCAGCCGTTTTGTTCTCATCCCACAGCGCCGCTTCCTGAGGAATATATCCTTTTGTCAGCCATTCATTCAGCTTCGTCAACCCTTGTTTCATGCCTGGGTTAATGGAACCATACTCCAGCTTGCCATCTGCACCTACATTCCATTGGGAAGGCAGTGTACCATAAGCGCCGAAGACCCAAGAAGGATCACCCATCCATGTGTTCATCGATGTTTTGAAACCAATACTCAGTGGGGTTACTTTATCTGGCGCAAGACCATCCGGATTTTTGTTTTTGAATGCATCCATAACCACTTCCAGTTCATCAATGGTCGTAGGTGCTTTCAAATTCAGCTTGTCCAGCCAGTCTTGACGAATCCAGAGCAGGTAATCGTTGTTGTACGCGTAATCCAGTACGGGAATACCCATTCTTTTACCGTCACGGCTGTATTGATTCCATACGTTTGGATCTTGCTCCATTGCTTTTTTCCATGTGTCTGAAGCATATTTATCGAACAACGGGCCAACTTCCTGATACATACCCGAGTCAATCAAATCTTGAGCCACCAGATTGTCCGGTTGTCCAACCGTAACGATATCAGGCATTTCCTGACCGGAAGACATTGCCAAACGCAATTTTGTTGCGAATGCACTGTTCGTATCCGTCACAGACCAAAGAGATTTGATATCAATACCAAATTTGTCCTTCGCCCATTTGGTAGCTACGTTATTTTCCATGGATTCACCGTTTTTAAATTTCAGTTCCGGGTCAATCCCCCATGCCGTCGTGATCGTTACTGCCGGATCATACTTTTCCTTGTATTCATTTTGAGCTCCTGTGGAGCTTGGTGTTGCACTCTCTTTGCTTTCATTGCCACCTGAACATCCTGCAAGCACGACGGTCAGACACAGCGTTGTAGCGAGAAGCGACAAGAATCTCTTTTTCGTTGATTGCGCTCTCATGTTGTTCCCCCTTAAATCGTTTTGGTTACCCTTTCATTATAAGACGGGTCAGGACATCAGCCTATGATACGAAATCAAGATTTCTGCACCTTTGCCAACCTATATGCTCGAATAATGTTGTATTTATGTCTGATCCCGGAATTCATTCGGTGTCAACCCATAATGTTTTTTGAACATTTTGCTGAAATATTGCGGATTCTGATATCCGAGTTCACTCGTTATCTCATATATTTTTTTATTCGTATTTTTAAGCAGATACAGCGCCCGTTCCATACGCATACGAATCATATAATCTCCCAGACCCTCGCCTGTCTCTGCTTTATATATTTTCGATAGGTATACCGGATGTAGATAGACTTTGTCCGCTATCATCTTCACAGAGAGGTCTTGTCCGGTGTCTCTGGTCACCAGCTCCTGTACCTGTTTAATAACGTGTCTGCGGCTTTGTGCTCCCTCCTGATCGGACAATTCCTCCTGCAGCTTCGCCAGCATATCCATAGCCCAGCGCCTTAGCTTATCTGGAGATTGGATCAACTGATGAGCCAGTAACAAATCAAACCCCGCATGGTCGATCTCGTGTACCAAGTGACCCTGCTTGTGGGCGATGTACATAAAAGCATTGGTAACCGACAAGTACATCTCATACACATACTCTCTGGACAAGCAAACCTGCTCAGCCGCATCAAAAACGGCATTCAACTTTGCGGCTGCCATCTCCCATTGTTTCGTCTCCAATAGCTGAGGCAATACCGGTGGCTTGTACAACTCTTCAAGAGCCTGAGCCGCATCATTTTCGGGGCGCTTGTTTAGGGTATTTTCCATATCCATATAGATGATCTTGTGTTCTTCCGGTCCAGTAAGAACAAGAGAACCCAAGCTTTTTCGATACACGTTGGTGAGTTCTTTAAAAGGAAACGGCGGGGTCACAACGATGGACAAATCCCCTTGAAGGTAACGCACCACATGCTCTCGGAAGGTCTCGGCAACATTACGTGATGGACTGTTGACCAGCAGGGACTCTTCCGCCTGTTCCCGGTTCTGCAGGAACATCACCAAACAATCATGTGGCCCACGGCTGAACCAGACATGATAGGTCTCCCCGAGCACTTCCTCGGCGATATTTCCAACAGCAAAATCCATCAAATCAATGGACTGCTGATCCATGGATGCAAAACGTCCTGCAAGACGAATCAGCATCATCGCAGCAGGCTGTTCCGGCTCTATATAAAGCTCATATTGCTCTAATTGCTCACGCAGCGCTTTAGACGAAATCTCTCGACCAAGTAGCAAATCATGCATAAGATTCTCTCTTAGAATCTTGTAATCGGATTTACGACTGTACAGCAGACGATGATATTTGTCGAACTCATCCCACTCATCCCGCAGCGAGGTAATCGCCACTGATACCGAATTCATAAACTCATCATCATTAACAGGTTTTAAAATATAGTCAGCCGCCTGTAATTGAATTGCCTTTTTGGCATAATCAAAATCACTGTGACCTGTCAGCAGAATACAGCGCACATGAGGCCAGCGCCGGTTTACTTCCGAAATCAGATCAAGGCCTGTCATACCTGGCATTCGAATATCTGTAACGATGATGTCTACTGCATTTTCTTCCATAATCTCCAGCGCTTCCTTGCCCGATGCTGCACGCAACACCGTTGTGACTCCAAGTTCCCCCCAAGGAATCGTTAACTCCAAACTTTCTGTTACATACGTTTCATCATCCACAAGCAATATATCAATCAATGCGGTCACTCCCTAGTCCCTTATATTCACTCTTTGTCTTTCAGCAGAGGTTGTTGTTCCACTGGCCATGACAAGGTCACACGAACTCCCCCGAGCTCAGATTCCGCCAGTTCAATGCCGCCCTTCCCTCCATACCTGAGTTGTAACCTTTGATTCACGTTCCACAATCCGCAGCCCATCTCCTGATCCATCGTACCTGCAAGTTTGATCAGCATTGCTTCTCGCTCTTCTTGCGTCATCCCTTGACCATCATCTTCGACAATCAAAAACAATGTACCATCTCGTTGCTCACCGGATACCCGGATCTCACCGGCTTCTGCATCCGCTTCAATACCATGGATGACCGCATTTTCAACCAGAGGCTGTACGATTAACGGAGGCACTTCAATCCGCAACATATCTTCTGGCAGATCCAGCGTGTAGTGGATACGTTCCATACGCATACGTTGAATTTCAAGATAGTTAGTCACAAATTCAATCTCTTCAGATAACGGAACAACATCCCGCTCCTGTCTTGTGGTGTACCTGTAATACCTCGACAAATTGTGCGACATAGCCACAACGGCATCGACTCGCTTCAGCTTCGCCATACTCGTAATGAACGAAAAGCAATTATAGAAGAAATGCGGGTTAATCTGTGACTGCAATTGCTTTAAACGTGCTTCCCGAACATGGATTTGCTCGAGATATACGTGCTCAAACAATTGCTGAATCTTTTCAACCATGGAATTAAAACGTTCAGACAAAAAACTGAACTCATTACGGCCTTTGGGCTCGATACGTACCGAATAATCTTCTTGCTTCAATCGCTGGAAACCGCGAATCAGTTGCTTTACTGGTACTTGAACTTGCACATATAACAAGTAAGCCGCGATACAACTCATCAGTAACAAGCAGATCATTGCAGAATAAAACAGCAGATTCGACTGGTGAATCGGTTTCAAAATATCCGAAAGCGGCATGTAATCGACCAAATACCAGCCGGTTGTACTCGATTTCACAGAATTGACCATGTAAGGCTCATTTCCAATGACGATCGTGCGATTTTCTACGTCTTGCAGTGTATGGCTAGATAATTCTTGGATTAATTGATTCGTTAACGTACGATCTGATGTCCGGTTATAGATCACCCCTGTCCCTTCGCGAAAATAGAACGGGTCATGCCTTCCGTCGCCTTTGAATTTATCGAGCATGTCACGGATATTATCGCTGTCGAACTCCAGCTTGATAATCGTTTCTGCATTCTCCGCAGGATTCTCTATGCCATAAGGAGACACTGTAATCCAGCTGAATTTGAACCGATCATTCTGCCCATCCTCGATTTTGTGCACATCCCAGCCAGAGATGAGGCTTTCTTTTAAAGCCTGCTTGTCATAAGTACGGGCATCCCGTTCCGAGATCACCCTGCCAAGGGATGGGGAGTACAGATATAATTTGGTCTCCCAATTAGAGGAACTTTCCTGAATACTCAGCTTGTTCTGGATTCGCTTGACGAGATTAATAGCATCCAGGTCAAAATAACGGCTCTCCGCAAATATGCGCCGAAAGCTCGCAATATCAGGGTCATGAATCAGCAGGTTCGGCCAAGACGATAACAACTCAATATGGGTGTTGACCTGATTTTGGAAAAATTCAAGCTGATTGCTGTTCGAACGATTAAGCTCAGCCCTTAGTACTGCTGTTGTTTTATGATTGGAATACCAGTACAGGAGCACAACGGGAATAAGCATGATCAAAATTAAAATGACCATCTTGGAAAACAGATTTGTCCGGTATGACATGGAAGTTTCATCTCGCTTTATTTGTTTTTCTACTTAATTTATAAGTTAGCTCTTTTTTACACATTAACGGAGAGGATAGAAAAAACCTGGAAAAGCGAAGCGTTCGCCTAAAAGCTTTCTGCAAGAAAGCTGCATCGGAAGCATACGCTTATCACCGGATTTCCCCCTTTGGAAAAGGGAATTCAAAAAATCTGGGGATAACAGCTACCCTCAAGGTTATTCTGTCATCGGAGTGGGCTGTGTAAAATCTGTAGCTTAACTTATATCGTGACATTAATTGTAGTCAAATTGGTTGTAAATACAAACTATTTCTTGAACGTGGGTAAACCCAATCAATAGAGTAACCCACTATCTATTTTAAGAGTTAGAGCCCCTATGAAAAAGGAGATAAAACCAATGTATCAGCACTAAATTCAACTTCTGTACATGAAAAAAACCGGCAGATATGCCGGTTCCGTCCGTATAAGCAAAGACTTGCTTTTATGTTTTCCTTCTGCAAGTGATTCATTATATATGTTATGTACTTGAAACTAGAGTCTGTTTATCACGAACTAAGGAATGTCATAATCAAAAACCGTATTTCTCCCATCGACTGCCACATCTAATACAATATCCTTCAATCTGCCCCTTACTTCGAGCGGGCTTTCCGCCACACCTGAAAATTCAAGTGTACCCGTGAATGTCTTCCTCGGTTCAATCTGGATGGGCTTCGCCTCTAACTGAACCGAGTGTAAAGATTCGGATAGCGGATCATCCTGATTGGAATAACTTCCATACAAATCAGGTTTAACCATTACAGCAACCGCAGAGTTACTGTAATTTTTCAGCGTCAATTCACAGGTTGCCAAGGCATATCCATTGGATGACACATCATAGGTGCATGAGCTGTCATTCTGTAGGTAAGATATGCTATTCATACCTGTTGCTCCCCATTTCACCACATACATCAACTTATCTGTCATAAATGAGTAACAGAATATGATGGTCAAAACAGCAATCCATAACGTCTTTGCCACAAGTGGAAACTCGCACATGATCTCTTTCCGTGTAAGATAATATCCACAGGCAAGCATGCCAAGTCCAAAGTACATCGTGATGTGAACACCACTTAAGTAGGATGTGGTATAAGGAGAAATACCAATGGATAATAACAACGAATCTCCTACGGAGAAACCGAGATGATGTTTAAAGGTAAAAATGATGGCAAACAGTAATAACCCCCCTGAGAACACAAGCCTGGTTCTCGACACGCAAACACCTCCTAATCATCCACCATATTATATCATATTTTTCCTATTTTTGATTAACGATCCATACATAAAAAAAGGAGTTATCGGTAAAAACCGATAACTCCTTTTTGGGAGCCCTGCTGATGAGATGTATTGGATGATGGAAACATGTACTCTCTCAGGATAGCACTGTATTATTTTTGAGCCAAAAATGCATCCAGTTGCTCTTGTTTGGCCGCGATAATTTTATCGATACCTGCTGCTTTCAATTTTTCCAAATACTTTGGAATCATTTCATTCGGATCAACTGCACCCGAGGTCATGCCTGGCTTAAACTGTTTGTTGACGTTATTTACAGCCGCTATTTCATTTTTAACCGACTGGCTGTTAAATGTGAAACCAAGGGCAGGAGATTTTACGCCTTTCGCATTAAACTCCTTGAACTTCTCCCATTTCTGCGGATCTTCGTTATCCCACAGATAGTTCAGGAACTGGTTACCCAGTTGCCATTGTGCACCTGGATTGTAGGTACGACTGTTCGCATCTACACCGTCAGGCAGCTTGATGATGTTCTCTTGGCCTTCTACTTTTACATAGTGTTTGCCTTCGATACCGAAGTTGAGCAAATTGTTAATTTCTTTGTCGGAGTGCAGCAAGTTAATGACTTGCATTGCTTTCTCCGGCTGTTCGGAAGAACGGGAGATGGCAAGCATCGCACCAGAGGCATCACCGGTTGTAATCGTTGGACTCGTCATCTCAATTTGCGTGAGCGGATGTCCTACATAACCTTCCTCTTCCTTGTCTTTACCTGGCTTCATGCCATCCGTCCACATAAAAGCTTTGCCGGCTTTCGCCTGATCTTTCGGGAATACATTGGACGTAGCCGCATCACTATTGATATAGCCGGCTTGATACCATTTACGTGCAAGTTCGGCTGCTTCTTTGAATTCCGGTGTTTCGACCTCATTCAGCACGGTAGTCTCCCCCGCTGTTTTGGAGATCACTCCAGGTACAGAGGCATCCCCGAGGTAATCCCAGTCGAGATTTTCGAGCAATCCGTTACCGTTTGTATTGGACATATAGAACGGAGTCACAGCTGGCTCGTTTTCCTTGATTGTTTTAAGCAGTGGCTCCAGATCAGCCCATGTTTTCACTGCTGTCAGGTCCAGTTTGTATTTATCAGCCAGATCCTTGCGTACCAGCACGCCACGAGTGGCTGCAAGCTCCTTATTCGTTGGTACACCATAGTTCACGCCGTCTACCTGGGAACCTTCCAGGAAGGCAGGGTCCAGATTTTTCTTGATATCCTGACCATATTTATCCAGCAGTTCATTCAGCGGCAAGAATGCACCCTTCGCCACGTTTACCGTGTAATTCTGCCAAGCAGCGGTAAAGATAATGTCTGCTTTTTCCCCTGAAGAGATCATCAGGTTCAGCTTGTTATCCCACTGTCCCCAGTCCACAGCATTAATTTTGATGGTTGCCCCAATCTTGGGCTCCATCTTTTTGTTAATTTCTGCTTCCACAAGAGCGACATCTTTCTGAGGTGTGCCCGGATAGAACAAGGAAACCTCATAAGGCTTTTCATTGTTTGTGTTCGGCGTACTGCCCTCAGCACCAGGTGTTGCAGAGTTTCCCTTGTCTGACGAACAACCAGCAAGCACCAGTGCCAGTGCCATGGCCGCTGCCGTCATACGTGACCATACTTTTAACGATTGAACCAATTGAACCCCTCCTGTTCGTATAATGGACCGTTGTCTTTCACACGTTTACCGTTCTTCCCCAATTCCTCATAAACGGCAAACTTTCTGTATATGCCCTTTCGTCTATCTCCCTTAGACCATACTCACTCCCTAACCGGCCGGAGTTATCCTTTCACAGCACCTACCGTCAGACCTTTGATGAAGTAACGCTGGAAGAATGGATACGCCAGTACGATTGGACCAATACCGACGACAGCCATCGCCATTTGCAACGTTTTGTTTGGCAGATTGAGAAGCCCGCCCTGCGATGAAATCTGTGAAGAAACATTAGAGTTGGTTGTTAAATATTGAATATCGAGCAGCGTCCGGTACATAAGGTACTGAAGGCTGATCGTCCGGTTATCCGAAATAAAAATCATACTAAGATACCAGTCATTCCAGTAGTTCAGCGTACTAAACAGCGCAACGGTTGCCATAACGGGCAATGAAAGCGGCAGTACGATTCGCAAAAACGTTTTCAATTCACCTGCTCCATCGATGCGTGCTGATTCCAGAATGGAAACGGGAATGGAATTCGCGAAGAACGTACGCATGACCAGTACAAAGAACGGTGATAAGAGCAACGGCAAGATCAAGGCAAAAATCGAGTTTTTCAAATCCAGCACGTTGACGTAAACCAGATACCAAGGAACAAGTCCACCGTTAAACAACATCGTAAAGAAGATGAAAAAGGCGAACCAGCCTCGGTATGGCAAATCTCTTCGTGAGAGCGGATAGGCATATAATGCGGTCAGCGCAACGCTCGTAATCGTACCAACGACCGTTACAATGATAGAAATTCCGTACGAGTGGATAATCTGATCCATATCTTTAAAGAGGAATTCATAGGCCGTAAGGCTGAATTGCTCCGGAATAAGCTTGTAGCCATTCGCAATAACGGTTGTCTCGTCCGAGAAAGAGATGGCGAAGACCAGTATGATCGGCACGATACAGGCAATGGCATAGAATAAAAACATGAAATGAATGACAGCAGCAGAACGCTTCGATACAGCTAATGGATCACGTGTTTTCACAACTGACTTGCCTCCTCTCAAAATAGTGCATTATCTTTGTCGATCCGTCTGACGATGGTGTTGGATACCAGCACCAGTACAAATCCGACAATCGCTTGATATAAACCTGCCGCAGATGACATCCCGATGTCTCCACCAATGAGGAATGTCCGATATACATACGTATCAAGAACGTTGGTTACAGGGAACAGCGCGCCCGATTCCAGCGGAACCTGATAGAACAAGCTGAAGTCTGCATAAAAGATCCGGCCAATCTGAAGCAAGGTCATAATGACAATCAGCGGGATCAAAAACGGAATGGTGATAAAACGAATCTGATGCCACTTCGATGCACCATCCAGCACAGCCGCTTCATAATATTCTTCGTCAATGCCCACAACAGCGGCGAGATAAATGACGGCATAATAACCGATATTTTTCCACGTATTCACGAGCGGCAGGATATACGGCCAATACTTCGGTTCCGAGTACCAGTCAATCGGCTGTCCTCCGAACATTTGCAATATGGTTGAGTTCATAAATCCCGAGTCCTTGCCGAGGAATGCCAAAACGAGATAACTGACCACGATCATCGATAGAAAATAAGGCAACAACATCAAAGACTGATACAGTTTGGACATCGCTTTGTTTTTGACTTCGTTGAGTAAAATGGCGAGACCTACACCGACTATCAGATTAAGTGCAATAAACACGCTGTTGTATGCAAGGGTGTTTCGCGTAATCTCCCATGCATCGCTGGTTGAGAACAGATATTTGAAATTGTCCCACCCGCTCCACGGGCTTCCCCAGATTCCATCCGCGTAGTTTACATTTTTGAATGCGATCAGAACGCCGAACATCGGCATATAATTGTTTACCAGCAGAAACAGAATGCCTGGCAAAAACATCAGGTAAAGCACCTTGTACTTGCCAAGATTGTACAACACGGACTTGCGCTTTCGAGCCGTGCCTTCCGGTATCTCCGATATCCGTACGCCCTTACCCGCTTGGGGTTGTGTCTTCATAACGTGTTCTCCCTCACTCCTCTTGAATTCTTCCTCAGGATGAAGCTCCGTGCGCCTCCTGTGGTTCAAGTATACGGCGGGGCGATCAACTCCTCTATCTGCTGTGGTGACCTATTCAGTTATCAAATTATGACTTTAATCCCATAAAAAACAAACAAAAGGCGCAGCATGCTGCGCCTGATTACACGGTTCTGGATTGTTTGCGAAACTCCTGCGGCGTGATGCCGGTGCATTTTTTGAACATTTTCGTAAAATGGGAGTAGTTATAGTATCCGACCTTACCTGCAATATCCGTTACCTTGACGGTGGATTGGGATAACAACGTTTTCGCCATGGCCACTCTGCGCTGAAGAATAAACTCGGACAGAGACATGCCCTTTTCTTTACGGAACAAACGGGACAGATATGCCGGGTTAAATCCGGCAAAAGCAGCAAGCTCTTCCCGCATCAATTCTTCTCCAATGTGGTTTTCAATGTAGATACATAACTGATCTACAATTGACATCGGGTTCTGATCGTCCGGGTACAGCACGGGAATGACTCGATCTATGAGATCAAGTGTCCACTGTTTCAACTGCGGCAATGACCTCGTGACTACCGTTTCTTCCGGCTCCCGTTCTCCGGGATACAGGCTGCGAATGGACACATTATTCTGATGCAGAAGCGGATAGACAACGTGCAACATCGCATGATAATAAAGCCGTAACATCTCTGGTGACAACCCTTCCTGAGCAGCAAGCAAATCGAAGATTTCATCCACACGTTCACGCAAATCTTCTACCTTGCCGGTTTCGAAAAGGATGGATAGCTCCGGGAACCATGGGATAGGCAAAAACCGATCCTCCTGATCCCGATTCCGCTCATCATACACAAAAACCTCTTCCAGCTCTTTAATGTTGCGGCGCTCCATGTCCATAAGTTCATTCAACATGCCTTGCAATTCGGTTACAGCTACCGGTGCGCCAACATAACAGGATAACCGGCAGTAGAAGTATGTGCCGCACTCTTGAATGTAGCGCTGACATCGCTGCTCTGCTTCATCGGTTGCAAGGATAACTCCATCTTGTTCGTAGGCAAGCACAATATTTAAGCCACTATGATCTTGGAACACTTCACCCGGTTTGTCTCCAAGCAATATTTCTCTGGCTGCGTTACGCAGAGCGTATTCCAGTACCTCTTCATCGCGCAGGTTAAATTCACGTACCCACTCTTCAACGGAGATCACAATAGGAAGAACACGCACTGCGGGATCAATCTCTGCACCATATAGCTCAGCAAGTTGCTGCAACCGTTGTGGCGTAAGTGTACTTCGCTGAGACACAGCATCCTTCCAAAAACGTTCTGTCAGGAGTGGTTTATGGGTTTTCCACCGTTTGTATACGGTCTCGTAAACTTCATTCGTTCGGGTGCGCTGCTCTCCGTCCCTGATCTTCTCCAATGCCCGTGTAACGACTTTAAGCAGCTGGTCTGCAGGAGCAGGTTTTAACAAATAATCAAAGCTGTTCAGTTTGATAGCCGTCTGTGCATAATCGAACAACGCATGACCTGTCAGAAAAATCGTCAGGATGCCAGGGTCATGCTTCAATACCCAGCTCTGCAGGTCAAGCCCCGTTTCCCCAGGCATCTCGATGTCGCAAATCAGAATGTCGATAGCATGGGCTCGAATGACCTGCCTTGCTTCCTCCACATCACAAGCGCCGAATACCTGGTCAATTCCGGCTGCATTCCAGTCCACCCCCTCCAGCATCGCTTGCAGGGCATACACTTCATCATCCACGATCAACAGGTTCCGCATGAGTTCCTCCTTCTTGCTCCTCGGTCTGAGCAGGCAGATAAATGCTTACTGCAGCGCCTCCGTCTATCCTATTTTCAAACGTTAACCCGGCCTCAGGGCCATACTTGACCAATAGCCGATGTGCAACATTCCATATTCCAATGTGTTGTCCTCCAGGATCTTTGGCATATTCTCCCCTTTTCAGTTGCTCTAACAAAACGGGTTCGAATCCGACCCCGTTGTCCATAATCTGAAGCTGGAGCATCCCCTCTCCTCCGGACTGAATACCGGATGCTTCGGTCAGGCGAGCAGTAATCCGAATCACGAACGAATGCATTCTTCGTTGAAAACCATGGATAATTGCATTTTCGACAAAAGGCTGAATCGTCAGCGGCGGAAGCACAACATGCCCTACCTCCGGATCAATATCAAGTTCGAAATCCAGCTTGCTCGGGAACCTTAACTTCTGAATTTCAAGATAATGCCGAATGTGCTCCATCTCTTCGTTTAGCGTGATCACTCGTTTGCCAGCCCTTAAGCTGGATCTGAAATAATCAGCCAGATGACCAGCCATCTGTTGCACCAGTTCATGTTTTTGCAAGGAAGCCAGGCTATGAATAATATTCAAGGAGTTGAGATAAAAGTGAGGATTAATCTGCATCTGCAATTGCTTGAATTCTGCCTCTCGCGTACGTAGCTGCTCCTCATACACATCAATCTTCAAATGTTGAATTTCCTGTATCATCTGATTGAAACTACGTGTCACAAACTCCAGTTCAGACGAAGACGGTGCTTCCAGCGTTACATCGAGTTCCCCTCGGCTAACCCTTCTCATTCCCCGAATAAGCGCATTCATTGGACGGAACAGAAGCTGTCTTAGGAAGAAAAGTGCTGTGATCAAAATAACGGCCGCCCCGATCGGAAGTAGCCTGATGATCTGTTGGAAAAACGGCAAATTACGCATCATATCTTCCTCTGGCAACAAGACGATATAATTCATATCCGACATGGCTGAGGGAATGCCCACCATTAGATACTGACGAGCAGTGTTACCCGGCTCCGAGATGACCTGATACGGGCTTTCCAAATCGGTCAAATGATCAGCGACCAGCTTGATCTGCCCCTTATTTAACGTAGAATCAGATAATGCTCTGCCATCAGGTGTAACGATCACCGCTCCACCTCTGTCACCTGATTCAGTAAACTGTTGTGTGTCATTCAGCGCATTCATATCGACCAGTGCACCAGCATAGAACTGCTGATTAATACGTACCGTTTTCACAAGTGCATTAAATGATCCTCCGCGGACGATGCTCCATTCCGGCCTTTGGATATCCCCTTCGAGCTGACGCAACTGTGCAGGCATATTACGTTGTACCACCGATTTTTTAATATCATAATTGCCCGCGGTTGCCAGCAACAGGTCATCATTCACCGCATCATACAAATAAAAAGAATCGATAAGATTATAGAAACCGATATCGGTCATAAACTTGTTCATGATTCGCTGCTTGGCAATGATGTAATCTCCACTTCCGTATTCCAGAAAAAACAGCGAGATAATATCAGGGTCACGTTCGCCCAAACTGTATAAATATCGATTGGTTTCCTGTAATACACGCTCATTTTGTTCCACGTTTTTGGCCAAATGATTCATATTGGTGAGGGATACCTTATCACGTACGACCTTCATGGCATACACATTGTTATAGTACAACAGCATAAACAGCGGCAACATGATTAACGTAAGTCC
Source organism: Paenibacillus sp. RRE4 (assembly GCF_031844205.1). NCBI lineage: Bacteria > Bacillati > Bacillota > Bacilli > Caryophanales > Paenibacillaceae > Paenibacillus > Paenibacillus sp. RRE4. The sequence goes on along the minus strand of NZ_JAUZUT010000001.1, from coordinate 1,265,155 downwards.
CACAATAAATTTAAAGCGTAATGAACGGATCAAGTTCATACATTAACGTCCTTTTGATTCAGGCTCGCTGAATTTTTTCTAATTTCTACCTGAAGATGGCATGTATATTGTAATCACCTCGGTTTGACGTTGTCTATCAGGTTCGATGACCCGCAGATGTGTGTTATCGTGACTTGGTATAGTCATAGTCCCTGTCGTGTGTTTGCTCGTTTCACTCATATAATTCTCTGGATGTAAAAAAAATCCTGCTGCCACCTCCACGAACACCTAGGCTTGACATGCATAGGATATAGCACTCCCAGGATCGATGACCAGGGATGCAGGAGGCTGTCATCATGATGAATATTCAACTTATCCCATTGCATTATGTGTATTTGGCATTTATTGTCCTGATTATCGCTGTTATGGTTCGGCGCAAAGATACAACCATGATCTGTGTCGCAGGCATTATGACCATTGGACTGCTGGCAACTGAAACATTAAGTGGCTCCGTCACCGGGGTTTTTAACAGTTTTATCTACGCAACGAAGGAATTGTTAAGTACAATCTTTATCATCTCAATAATCGTGGCGATGAGCCGTGTTCTGATCCGCACAGGTATTAATGAAATCATGGTCACACCGCTCACCCGATTTATTCGCACGCCTCATGCCGCATACTGGGGCATTGGACTTATTATGATGGTCGTATCTTTATTTTTTTGGCCATCTCCTGCAGTAGCCTTGATTGGAGCAGTACTTTTGCCGGTAGCTGTCCGCGTAGGTTTACCTCCGATTGGAGCCGCCATTGCAATGAACTTGTTTGGGCACGGCATTGCCTTGTCAGGGGATTACATTATTCAAGGTGCTCCCAAACTTACTGCAGACGCAGCAGGTCTTCCTGTTACGTCAGTGATGGTTGCCAGTGTTCCTCTCGTCGTAGTCATGGGCATGGTATCTACGCTTACCGCCTTCTGGATGCTTCGCAAAGAAATGAACACCACCAAACGGAAGGAACAGGAGTTTGCCCCACAGCAGCAGTCAGCGCCTGAGCCACAGTCAGAACCAAATGAGTCTACACCGGTTCCCACATTGCCTCTTCGTCTGAGAAAAACTTTCGCCCTTTTTATTCCGTTGTTATTCGCACTTGACGTTGTGCTAATGTTTGTTCTAAATCTGCAGGGCGGAGATGCAACAGCGCTGATTGGCGGAACCGCAATCGTTATTCTGATAGCCGTTTCCCTTGCAACACACCGTCACAGCGGCTCAGAAGAAACGACCGGTTATTTAATTGAAGGATTCCAGTTCGGCTTCAAAGTATTTGGTCCAGTCATTCCGATTGCCGCATTCTTTTATCTCGGTGACGCTGCGATAACGGAGTTATTTATGAATCCACTTCCTGAAGGGTCACACGGGATCGTCAATGATCTTGGCGTTGCACTTGCGGGGATTGTGCCTATGAACGGAACCGTCGGGGCGATTACGATGACCGTCACTGGAGCTGTAACCGGTCTGGATGGCTCTGGCTTTTCGGGAATTTCCCTCGTAGGTTCGATTGCTACCATGTTTGCAGGTACGACTAACTCGGCTCCGGTACTTACCGCACTGGGCCAAGTAGCCGCAATCTGGGTTGGCGGCGGAACGTTAATTCCGTGGGCGTTAATTCCGGCTGCCGCAATTTGCGGGGTCAGCCCGTTTGAACTTGCGAGGCGTAATCTGAAACCGGTTATCATCGGATTAACAGTAACTACAGTTGTAGCGATCTTTCTCATTTAAATGTGACGCGTGATCTGGCAAAATCCCATAGCTCCGGCTCCTGCAGGCTGGCTAGTTCTCGCATCACTATGTAAGGATCACCCTCTAACCCTAGTACACGGGCGAAGGCAGGCTCTGTTTTCCACCCTGCTTGCTTCAGTCTGCGAATCTCGCGTTGTCCTGCCTCTCCCCATAACTGCAACAAACTCCATTCGACCTGCATATGTAAGTAGGCATTCTGCTGATCGACAGGAGTTGCTTGGGCAAATATTTCAACAGGCCATAATTCCAATCTCAGTTTACATGTAATGTATGCGTTCTGACCTAAGGCATTATCTCCGAACGTCCACTCTGTACTTCCGTTCACCGCAATGCTCTCTAGTTGACTAGAAGTCTCGACTTGGAAAGCGTTCAGATCTTCTGAATAACACAGGATGTCCAGATCACTATCAGGTAGATACACGTCAATCGGTACCGTCCCCGCGGGGTACGCAGCGTGGGCAGAAAGCGTGAGAAGCAGTCTGCTCTCGTGCAAAACACGGTAAGCATCTTGTTGCTGTTGATCGCCAACCGACAGGTGCTTCATTACTTTTTCGGTCGTATCCAGCCTTCCGCTCACACTCATTGCGGATGATTACCTGCAGAAATTACTTGTTTCACTCGCCCCACTTGACCGTTTGTCAATCTCACCTTGATCCCATGAGGATGTGAAGGAGACTTGGTTAACAGATCCTTGACGATGCCTCTCGTCAGTTTGCCACTGGATTGATCCTGTTTCAGTACGATATCCACCTCTAAACCAGGTCTGATGTCAGCTCTCTTTTGTCCATTCAACTTGTTCACCTTCTCTATTAACATAATAGGGTCTTATATAAAGACTTTATCTATTGTAGACGTTTCGATTGTAAAACAAAAGCCTAGGACTTATTTCCGAACAATTTGCGGCATACCCGCCAAACCGAGGTTCAATGAATAACTTCACGACAAACAGCCGCAATCAAGCTTCAATGGTTCAGCTTGATTGCGGCTGTGATTAGCTTAGACTTACTAATGAAATCTCGCTTCCAACACAATCTAGGTCCAGCTGGTTTTGCTGATAAATCTTTCAATCGCCTGCACTAGGGTTGCTTTCGTGGTAATGAAGACGACACCCCACCCTTGGCAGCTTCACGAGCTTTCACGGCAAGAAGTTCAGATACGGTAACAAATTGATAGCCCTGTTCCTGCAGTTTGGGCAAAATCGTTCGCAGGGCATCAATCGTATGGGATTTGCTTTCCACTTTGTCATGAAACAAAACGATGTCCCCATTACGGGCATTATTTAAAACTTTGTTTGTAATCGCGGATACACCAGGTAGAGCCCAGTCTCGAGTATCCTGATGCCAAGACCATAATACGATCGTGTAGCCCTTCTGCTTCGCCACCTGAATCACCATATCGTTGTAATACCCCCCAGGAGGTCTGAACAACAGTGGACGCTCCGCACCTGCATTTACAATCGAAGCTTCTGCCGCTTGCATGTCTTTCAAGTATTTGTCCGCTGTTGTTGAGCGAACGGCATACGTGTGTGCAAACGTATGATTAGCAATCTCGTGTCCTTCTAACTGCTCCTGCCTGACGATATCAGGAAATTTTTCTGCCCATTTGCCGAGTACAAAAAAAGTACCCTTTGCATGATACTGTTTGAGCAAAGCTAAAATCTGCGGTGTCTGAACAGGGTCTGGCCCATCATCAAAAGTCAGAGCGATCAGTTTGTCCTGCGTGGGGACTTCCCATACGATCTCTCCCCGTTCTTCATAATACTGACGATTCTTCTGCACTGGCTTGGCATATGCCGAGCTTGTCGAACTGCCAAGGATCACTCCAGTTAGCATGAACAATGCGATGAATCGGGTAGCTTTCAGGTTCATGTCGTATCCTCACTTTGAATTTCATACGTCAAACTCTCCGTTAGCATTGCCCGATTCATGCGAACTCATGAATGATCGATTAATAATGATTAATCGTTTTTCAGAGCTGTTGCCTCTACATCATTGATATAACGACGTAATCTGGCTGCAACATCGCGTGTAATCTCTCCGTTCTCATACAGCTGTTGTATTGTATTGCGTTGCTCCTGAATGGCGACCATCTGAAGTTCCAGTTTATCCTGATTGAACGGATCTTCAGTCGTCTTATCCTGATTCCACCCACGTAACTTTGCGATCACCCGCTCATATTTGGAAATAACCGCGAGAGCCGCCACACGATTGGAGTCATTCATATGTGCCCGGATGGCTTTGATTGCTGCCTGAGAGGTGCGAAGCTTCACCTTCCGGAACAGTTCAGCATTTTCAAGCATAAAGGGCTGATCTGGTTTGCCGGAACGGTTTGTGAACATTTGACCCAGCATTCGTCCAATCTCATTGAGCGACGAGAGCAGTTGAGTGTTCGTCCGGTTTGAAAGCATCATCTCCTTACGATCCAGCCAGTTATCACATTTGAAAGCCGCTTCGGGCCCAAGGGCATTTTCATCCATCATCACTTCAATCTCTTTACGCTCCGCCCGGGTAGCAATCAGATTGATCGCTGTTTCCTGCTTCTGCAATGCTTTACGATTATCTGCTGTAAACTGCCCTGTCGCCTGTTTAATATATTTGGACAGGTCAGACACAACGGCTAGTGCGGCAGCTTTATTTTCATCGTTCATTTCAGACTTGACTGCTCGAATAGCGGCATTCAGCATAATGTCCTGTGCTCTGCGTTCAGATTTCTGTGGTGTATTTTCATCGGAGGATTTCCCCTCTTCCTTGGCTAACACAGGTAACAACGCGCTCGCCGCAATCAGAGAAAACAAAATAACACCAGCCGCCAGAAAAATAATTAAATCACGCTCGGGAAAAGGCGACCCGTCCTGAAGCACAAATGGAATCGAAAATGCTCCAGCCAGCGTCACTGCACCTCTTACTCCCGATAGAGAGAGAATAGTAATCTCCTTAAAACGCGGTTTGCCACTAGCGGACTTCGCACGTAGCCATTCATTGACTTGCCAGAACAAATATATCCACATGAAACGTAACAACACAAGTAGTACGGAGATGATCAGTACATAACCCAGCACCTCGAAGTTATTGAATGATACGTTGACAAAGATCTTACTAAGCACATCGGGAACCTGCACACCGAGAATGACAAACACCAGACCATTCAATATAAATAAAATAACAGACCATGTGCTCGCAGACACCACTTGCATCTTAATCTGAACCGATTCTGCCCGGTCACGCTCAATCGCATGAATGATCCCGCCTGCAACCACGGCCAGAATGCCGGAGACCCCGATCTCTTCACTCACGAGGTAGATGACGAATGGAGTCAGAATCTGAATCAACATATGAATCGTTACATCTTCCATGCCCAGTCTGCGAATCCATACCCCGAGCCGAATAAACAAAAAAGACATGAGCGCACCAGCAAGCAGACCTCCTACGGCAATGATAATGAAACTGAATGTGGCTTGAGTGAGTGAGAAAACACCCGTAACCGTAGCTGCGATAGCAAATTTAAATGCAACCAGGCCCGAAGCATCATTCATTAATGCTTCTCCTTCAAGAAGTCTATGTATGCTTTTGGGCAGATGTACACGTCCGGCCATGGCACCTACAGCCACTGCATCAGTCGGGGAAAGAATGGCCGCAAGCGCAAATGCGGCAGGAAGTGGAATGGTCGGAATCAGCCAGTGTATGGCATATCCGGCAACAGCAACCGTAACGAACACCAGTCCTAGTGCAAGCAAAAGAATCGGAGCACGCAGGTTCCAAAGTTCGTTCCTTGGCGTTCTTTTTCCATCGTTATACAATAAGGGCGCAATAAAAAGCACAAAAAACAATTCCGGATTCAATGGTAGATGTACACCTGCTGGCAAGAGGGCTACAGCTACCCCCAGAGCAATCTGAATAAGCGGAACGGGAATAAAAGGCACAAACCGGTTCAACACGTTAGATAAACCGATCAGTCCAAGCAATGCAAGTACCGCAATGAATAGTTCCATGATGACATCCCTTTCCGCTACATAAGTCATGAATCGTTTGTGATGCCTTTATTTTAACAAAAGCATAGACGTTTATAACAAAGTTTTCATATTCATTTACCCATTTCTTTGTAGCTGATACGCATCGTGCTGAAACATTTTGATTGAGTTCATATATAAGATGTACAATATGTTAAGGACATACTCTGTCGGAAAGGAACGTTCAACTATGGCTTTTGGGATTAAACGGGAAGAACTTGCAGCATGGAAAGAACAAGTCACACGCGGTGAGATCGCTTATCTCACTCATTTCTGGATCGATTCCAGATTCCCCGGCATAACCAGTGTCACCAAAGTGGGCTGTGCAGACCTTCATCGCCTGGAACAATGGTGTCGTGAACACGGGTTAGACCCGCGATATATTCATCGGAGGCAGCCCTTCCCTCATTTTGACTTAATGGGCAGCCGGCAGAAAGATATTCTTATACAGGAAGGCTTGAACGATCATGTATCTCGCTTTCATCTGTAGCTCTGTTATAATGCACAAAACGCCAGTCTTCACATATTCATACCCGTTGCCGGGCAGGAATGCATGAGGACTGACGTCTTCAGGTGTCATATGCATTAACGATAAGTCTGCTCAAAAGATTTCATGTCTTCCAGCAGCTTCATTTCTATTTTTTTGAGCATGCCCAGCATTAACTGCTGTTCCTCCTCCGTAAGCGCTTGTAACAGCTCCCATGTCATACGGCCACGGTTAACATTCAACGTTCTGGCTAACTGTTCGCCCTCTTCCGTTAAGGACAACCAAACGATTCTGCGATCTTCCTCGCTGCGTTCCCGTTGAATCAAGTTCTCACTTTCAAGTTGATTAAGCACAATCGTCGTAGCTCCAGAGGACAGACTAAGCTGACGCGCAACATCAACAGCCATACAGCGCTTTTCACGTAAAATCATGCCCAATATATGGCTTTTTGTTGGATTCAGCCTGCAGTTTGTTTCTGACTTTTGCTGTTGATCCAATACTTTATTTTTATATCTGAAGAAGGCCTCCAACAATTGATCAACGTTTGCCAATTGCGAGTTTCGCTCCGTATTCGGGCTCATATCCGTTCCTCCTGCCTTTCATTGTAACCTGCCTTATATTGTAACATATTTACACACATTTGGTTGTGAAAAAATAAGGCTGCCTAGTGAGCAAAATGGGCGCATCCCTTTATGTGATAAAAAATTTGAATTTGGCCTATTGTATATCAGGAATACTTTGATTATAATAACGTATATCCAATAGGTTACTTTTAGTTACTTAATAATTTAAATAAATTTGTTTTCATAAAGTAAACAGTTGTCCACACTAGATTTTACCATCATATAGCAAGGGAATAATGTACATGAAATCAATGAATACTCAAACGAGCGTTGTCAGTGATACAGATGTCTGTATCGTCGGGGCAGGGCCTGGAGGCGCCTTGCTTTCGTACCTGCTGAACCAGAAAGGCATCTCTACATTACTTATTGAGCGACAGCCACATCTCCATAAATCGTTCCGCGGAGAACTGCTGAATGCAGATGGCGAAGCTATTTTGAACAAGCATGGGTTATATTCACACATTCAAGAGCACGGGGTATTACCATTGGAACAGATTCAATATTGGGAAGAAGGCAACATCCTGCACACGATCAATCCTGATCCAACCAAAGGGGAGCACCATGTTGGCGTGCATGTACCACAAGATCACCTTCTTGAAGCGATCACAACCCAGATCGAAGCGCTAAACCCGATGCATCAGGTTCGCTTCAACACCGTTATGACCGGGTTGCTTCGAGACAAAAACGGACGGGTTGCTGGCATTAACGTGCGTCAAAACGGTGTTCCTGCCTCCATTAGAGCTTCGGTCGTTATTGGCGCAGACGGCAGATATTCTGCAGTACGCAAACATGCCGGCCTTGTTCCCGAGATTCGCAAACACGGCTACGATCTGTTATGGGCACGCATCCCTGCACCTCCAGGATGGGAACCTGCGGTCCGCATGGCAAGTATGGACGGTCAGCAGCTCGCATTATTTTCACAATACGGCGGTTATGTACAGATTGGGTGGAACATTCCCGAAGGAGGCTTTGCCAAGCTGCGTGAACAGCCCTTTGCTCCTTTTGTAGGCAAGCTGGTAGCCGCCTTCCCTTGTCTTACGGATTCTGTCGCTGCGCATATCAAAAACTGGAGTGATTTTGTGCTGCTCTCTGTAGAGAGCAGTTATAGCTCCAGGTGGGCGGATGACAATGTCGCGCTAATTGGTGATGCTGCTCATACGATGACACCCACAGGAGCATTCGGCTTGAATGCTGCGCTTGAGGATGCCGACGTTCTTGCCGAACTGCTCATACAGATGGCAGATCATGATTTCAGTTCTTCCGATGTGCTGCAGCAACTGCAGGCCATTCGTGGCTCCAAAGTACAGCAACAATTGGCACGCCAAGTGGAGATGGAGTCTTCTTTTCAGCAGCGGTATGAATCCTTTCGCTAATTGCGAATCCACGATACACAGCATCAGCGGATTTCTTTTTTCGTCTTAACTTTTCGGACCAATCCAAAAAACCTCCACGCCAATGGAGGTTTTTTGGGGTTAAATCAAGCTTCACTTGCATTCATTGCACTTACTCGCAGTTCTGTGAATGGCAAAACTTGCATCTCTGGATGCTGTAGCGTTACTGTGCGGCTCTCTCCTGGCAATAGATCAAAATAGTTATCACTGAATCGAACCCGGCCAACCGGCAACTCCAGCTTCACCATACGTGCAATTGCAGTACTCGCATGAACGGTTACGGATTGTTCTTCCTCGTTTACATGAACGCTGAGCCGTGATTGCGGTAACATCACATCTTTGGGATCACGCAAAAAGTAACGATTCATGGGTGCAACAAACCCTTCGGCTTGCAATTCCACCATCACTTCTTCCGCCCTTTTGATCCCAAGTACTTCGGCTTCCTCCACTGCAACAATCTGCAGTGATGATTGAGCTGGCACCTTCACTTCATATGTAGAGTTATACAGCCGCTCTCCATGTAAGTCATAAACAATGAGTCGAAGTTGTCCTCCTATTTCATCCTGTGTATCATTAACTACCCATACGTTAAGCGAATGTCCTGGCTCATGCTCGAGCGACAATAGTACAGGATGAAAGAACGTTTTGGCATAATAAAAGGAAGCCTTCGGCAGCAGCTCATAATCGATCATCGACCAGCTTGTTCCCGGCCAGCTATCATTCAGCTGCCATACCAGCGCACCGCTGTTACGGTCATTGATTCGTCTGAAATGTTCTATCCCATAGCGTAGACCCTCTGCTTGTGTCAGCATGGAAAAGTCCATATATTCCTCTATATTCTGCGGAATGCCCGTGTACCCTTCCATCAGCAAAATACCTTTCTGATGATTCGTATCCTTATTGCGATAGGCCATTTCGGGACTCCCCCAGTAAAACTGGCCGGCAGGTATATTTTTCTCCAGCGTATACCGATTAGCTGAAGCATGCATGCCAAATTCACTGCTGAACAGTGCTTGATCCTTTTTATAATTTTTGAACGTGACTCCTTCAATGCTATAGTCCAGCACAGGTACTTCTCCCTGTTTCCTCGGGTATACAGAACCGTGCCACACTTGCCAGTTGTGCCGATCTCCGGTATCCGGGTCATTCGCATCCTGTCCATGATCTGCGCCATAAGGTGAAGAAGGCCAGTACGGCCTGGATGGATCAAGCCGCTCCAATGCCTCAGGAATCAGTTCATGGTAAATCTGTTCGCCGTAGAACGGACTTATGATATCACCGCTAGCTGTTTTCATGTCATACAGCCAGTCAATTTCATTATTGCCACACCAGATCGCCAGCGAAGCCCGGTTACGTAAACGAAGTACGTTATTCTCGACCTCTTGCTGTACATTTTGCATGAAGTCACGATTGAAATCCGGAAATAAGGCGTTGGCAAAGGCAAAATCCTGCCAGATGAGTATCCCTTGCCGATCACATTCGTCGTAAAAGACTTCTTTCTCATAGATGCCGCCTGCCCACACACGCAGCATGTTCATATGTGCTTCAACAGCCAGTTCCACAAGCTCGCGGTACCGTGACTTCGGAATCGTTCCAATCAGCTGATCGGCAGGTATCCAGTTTGCTCCCTTGGCGTAGATTTTGACCCCGTTCAGGATAAAAGCAAACCGGCTCTCTCCCTGCTCATTATGCAGAGCTAGCTCAATCGTCCGTATGCCATATGACTGACAGTACCGATCCACTGCCACATCATCTGCATACAGCGTAACTTCAAGTGTGTACAGGTAGGGTTCCCCCAGATCATGAGTCCACCATAAGCAGGGATGAGCCACATCTAACGTTACATCTGCTCTTCCCTGTTCCACAGGCAAAGAAATAACGCTGGCTACTACCTCTCCGTGCTGATCCAGAAGACGGATATCACAATTGGTCACAACTGGTTGTGTCCGTTTTTGCTTGCTACGCAAAGATAAAACAGATTGTACCTCTACAGTGACTTGTACTTGAGCCTGTTCCTTGCTTACAGCGTTGGTTCGGGCATACACATGTTGCAGTTTGGCAATCGTGCTGCGCTCCAGACGAACCGCTCCCCAGATCCCTACGGTAACGATGCGTGGCCCCCAGTCCCAGCCAAAATTCATAGCCGCTTTACGCAGCCACGGGCGTTCTTTCGTATACGAAGACCAATCAAACGTCTCCTTGTCACGATGATGAAGATGAAGCGGGTCAAAGAGTACCGCAATCGCATTCCAGCCGCTTCGCACTAGACCTGTCACATCAAATGTATGAGACATCAGCATATTAGCGGTTTGTCCAACCTCATGTCCATTGATGTATACCGTTGCAAACGTGTCCAAGCCTTCAAACACAAGTTCAATACGTTCCTCGGAAGATGCACCCGCGTCCAAATTAAAGGTGGTGCGATACCACCACTCCTTCTGCTCGATCCAGCGACTCTTGACATCGTTATGTCCAAAATAAATCGCATCTATAATGCCTCGCTCTGCAAGTGCCCCATGAACATCACCAGGCACGGTTGCCCCGATCCAGAATCGGTCATCCAGCGTTGCAGCGGCAACATCCATTGCTCGCTTTTCTCCAACCTCGTAATGTTGTATCTTCCACTGTCCTGATAAATCCTGACTTGTACGACAAACGTTGACCATTGTACTCCTGCTCCTCCCGTCTAGCTGCCTGAAGATTTAAATGCAAGTGCCTGCTCCCGGTATTCACTCGGTGTTTTGCCTGTATGCTTTTTGAACAGTCTGCTGAAATACTTCACATCCTCATAACCGCTAATTGCTGCAATTTCACTGACCTTTGCCGGAGACACAACGAGCATATCCATTGCCCGCCTGATCCTCATATCTGTAACAAAGTCACCAAAGGTTACACCCATTTCTTTTTTAAACAATTCACTAAGATGTCCTGGATGCAAATGAACCTGTCCGGCCACCTGCTGCAAGCTAATATCCTGTGCCAGTGCATTCTCAATATAACCTATCGCTTTCTGCACATGTGCGGCCTGCCCTAGTCCCATACGACTGTGATATGCCTGCATCACATCATATAAATGGTGGAACAATTCATCCCCGATCTCTGCCGGTTTCTTGTCGGTTTCAGGGGTCCAAGGCTCAAGCCTGGAGGGTTGTTCCCTTCCAATCGCGTGAAGTGTTCGCGCCAGCCAGCGGTGTCCTGCAATGATCACCGAATGTAGACAAGCTCCATATGATCCCGGTGTGACATCAGGTTCTGCAATCAACCTCGTAATCAGTTCACGTATCCATGTTGTAAGCGTGACTGGATCATTGTCCATGAGCAACGTACCGAGGGTGGTCTCCTCCTCATGTGTCAACACCGTTTTGCCACCTCGCCTGCCCTTGACCTCTTCATACCGCCACACTTTGGTATCCAGCAGTCCACGATACTGTAAAGCGATTAAAGCCGTTTGATAACTATGGTGCAATTCAGAAGCGTGATGAACAGGTTCACCAAGCACAGCACAAATTGAACATTTCAACCATGATTCCATACGATCTATGCCTTCCTTGATCCTGTATACGCTTACTTCATTTTCGGAAGCCACAGGTAGAACACAGACAATATATTGTTTGTCAACCTGAGCAATCGTTCCTGGGAGCACTTCTTCAATCATATTCTGCACTGCAAACCGGAGCAGCGCATCCGAAGAGCGGCCCCAACCCTCTGCCTCAATCACAACAACTTGCCTGCTCACAGGCCGTTTGTTGCCACTAACTTGCTCTATGGATTGAACGGGGAGCGCATGTTCCTCATCAAATGCGAGAAAGGATGGGCAACTCCCCGAATTCGTATGACCTTCGATCACCCATCTGGCAAACTTCCTCTCCCGGTTCTCACGTAACAATTGTCCCTCACGGGACTTCTCTGCCCATCGTTCTGTAATTCTTCCTTTGGCCTGCAGCACCGTTTTGATGATCTCTTCCGGTTTGCTCGTTTTCAAGAGATAGTCTGTGACTCCATTACGGATCGCTTGCTGGGCGTAAGAGAAATCATCGTAACCCGATAAAATAATGACCTCCAGCTCCGGAAGCAGATGCTGTGCTTCTTCCGCTAGCTCCAGCCCCGACTTGCCGTTCATTCGAATATCGGTCATCAAAATATGCGGGTATTCCTCCGCTAGTCGAGTTATAGCCTCCTCGGCAGAAGCAGCTGGCGGAAGAATCTCAATGCCAAGTTCATGCCAGGCGATCACACTCGCGAGCCCTGTGCGAATGATGACTTCGTCGTCCACAATCAATAATCTCATGGCGATTCCTCCAGAATTGGAATGGAGAACGAAATTCGGGTGCCCCCACCCTTTTTGCTGTGTATTTCAAGTAACGCATCCGTCCCATAGTGAAGAAACAGTCTTTCGTTTACATTACGGAGACCATACCCTCCATCGGACAACGACTGCCCCAGTTGCTTCCCTTGGGAATGACTGCCCTGCGGCAACATATTACTCCCATCCGCGGGGATAATACTGGCCCGCAATTGCTCCAATTGCTCCAGTTCCATGCCCGCACCGTCGTCCAGTACCAAAATGTTCATGCGCTCAACCGCGGAATCCTTCTGAATCATAATCGTTATCGTGCCTTGGTTTCCTGCCTGTTGAATCCCGTGAATCATCGCATTCTCCACCAGTGGCTGTAGCAGAAGCTTTAACATCATTCGTTGCTCCAATGCAGGATCAACAATATAATGCAGCACGAATTGATCCGGAAAACGAATCGACTGTACCCTCACATAATGACGGATATGGGCAATCTCCTGGGCAACCGGGCAGTAATCCTGTCCCTTATTCAAACTGATTCGTAGAAAATCACTTAGTCCCTCTACCATATCCGCGATCCGGTTTTCTTTGGACATCAGCGCGATCCAATGAATGGAGGAGAGCGTGTTATACAGAAAATGAGGATTAATCTGAGCCTGGAGTACACGTAGATCTGCTTCTTTTTTGCGAGCTTCCCCACGAATGATCTCTTCCTTAAGCCATTCAATATGTGCACCAAGCAGATTGTAACTTTCCCCAAGCTTGCCAATCTCGTCATCGCTTTCTGCTTGGAATAACGGCAAGGGACGCTTCGGATCAATTCGAGACAAATGTCTGGTTAACACAAGCAGCGGCCTCGTAACCCTGCGAACCGTGAACCAGACCAAACCACCGCTGATTAACGCTGACAAGGCAACCGCAATTGCTGTCAAAATGATAATGTAACTATTCTCTGAACGGTATTGCTCATAAGGAACCATACCAACCAGCGTCCACCCCGTCAGTTCCTCAGGGTAATAAAGTACCGTACGTTTTCTTTCTTCCTCACCATACGTAGTCGTCCTACTATGCCCCTTCTGAATGCGCGTAATCAGTCCCGGTTCGAGATCAGATACATGTAGCCCAAGCCTGGATTTATCCATGGAGGACAGAACCTCTCCTGTGTTGCCAATCAGTTCAAGGCTACCTTCCCCTCTACCCAGTCCAAACGCCGGCCACCCTTTAGAGATCGCATTTTCATTTAAACTGATGCTAAGCCAGCCGATGGGACGATAATTGTGGATGCTGCGAATTGGCCTGATCAACGTAATGACATTTTGAATTCCGGCATAATTGCGAATGGGATATACACCCGTCCACCTTTTATCCGCGTTTCCACTAGGAAGAGATGGGGAAAACAGACTACCTCCGTCCGGTTCATACCAAGTGGCCGTGGACAACGCAGCATCAAAGCGCCCAGGATAAATGGCAATGTTCGCAATGTACTTTTTGGATGCAGCCAGATTGGTCATTCGGCCCACAATATCCAAGCGATCGGCTTCATGATCCTCATCGCGGCTTAAATATTGCTGAATATCCCGTTCTCCAATGAGGAAAATTGATAAATTCTCCGCATCCTGGAGCATATAACGAAGATTCGCTTCCACTTGCTTGAGCGTATCCATCCCCGATAGCTTCGTTTTTTCCTCCGTGATGCGTGAGGCAAACAGGAAAGCAAATAGTCCAAGCGCTACAAGTGGCACAATCATCGAAGCTGTGACAACGACGGACAGCTTCCGTTGCAGTGAAGATGTAAGCCAGCGAACCAACTCTGTTCCTCCTTTGGATGCGCCCCTCGCTTACCCTTTGACTGCACCTGCTGTCATGCCCTTCATCACCTGTTCCTGAAAGATTAAATAGACAATGATGGTAGGAATAACGGACAGGGTCATGGCAGCAAGCGTTAGACCATAATCGGTCTGATATCCATCTGCAAAGTTTGCAATGGCAAGCGGTAACGTTTTCAGTCCCGTTTTATTAATGAATACAAGGGCAAAGGAAAAGTCGTTCCACGCATGTAAAAAACTCAAAATGGTCACCGTAGACAGTGCAGGAAGCGACATGGGAAGCATGATCCGGGTAAAAAGTCCCCAAAGTCCGGTTCCATCCATAAAAGCTGCCTCTTCAATATCGCGCGGAATGCTGACCAGATAAGCTGTCAACACAAAGATTGCTGTTGGCAAGGCAAACGCAGTATACGGCAGGATCAAAGCCCAATACGTATTGAGCAAGGACATCTGTTTCATCAAAATAAACAACGGAACGAGTGTGCTATGAATCGGGATGAGCATGCCTACAACGAAAAACGTCATAATCAGCCCTTTCCAGCGAAACTGGAATCGCGCCAGAATGAATGAAGCCAGTGCCGCGATAAACAGCGTCAGGATCAGCGAGCCAATCGATACGGTTAGTGAATTGCCGAAGGCTGTTCCGAGCTTCGAACTTTCCCAGGCATTTGTAAAATTGACCACATTCCAGTGTGCCGGTAGACCAAAGGGTCTGCTGTAGAAATCCTCATTCGTTTTGAACGCACTAATCACAAGCCAATAAAACGGATACAATGTTAAAATACCATAGACCGTCAGCAGCGTCCAAAGGATTCCTTTGCGAATCTGCCGAATGGAATGCCCTGCATGGCCTTGCGGTGTTGGAATAGTCACAGGTGTTGTACGCATAAATGTGCCTCCTCTCTATCGGTTTTCGTTACGCTTCCGACTGGTCACCCACTGGCTTGTTCCGATGAGCAGCAAGGAAATCAGAACAATCGTTGTGGAGATCGCACTACCGAAACCATATCGGTACGTTGTAAACGTAGAGTTATACATATACGTAGCGAGCAACTCCGTTGCGTGAGCCGGCCCACCTTTTGTCATGATATAGACCAGATCGAACGATTTCAGACTGCCTGAAATACATAAGATAATCGCAACTTGTACCGTGCCCCAAATCATCGGCAGAGAAATGGAAACCAGTTTGCGTATTCCAGATGCGCCATCTATTTTGGCCGCGTCATGGATCTCCCCCGGAATGTTCTGCAGAGCAGAGATGAAAATAATCAGATACAGTCCAACAAAACTCCAGAGCAAGGGCGGCACTAGAGAAAATATCGCGATCTTCGCATCGGACAGCCATTGCAGCTTCCAGCTTTCAAGCCCTATCGCATCCAGCAGGAAATTCAAGATACCGATCTGTGGATGGTAGATATACTGCCAGATCATGCCGATCACAACCGTTGACAATACCATCGGCAGAAATACGGCCGAGCGCAGAAAACGCTGGAGCGGGTTGCTTTTGTGTAACATCACTGCCAACATAAGTGCTAATGGAATCTGGCCAAATACCGAAGCTAGCACAAAAATGACATTATTTTTCAAAGCCCGCCAAAAGATCGCGTCATTCCAGATTTCCACATAGTTGCTCAGGCCAATGTACGTCGATGCCCCAATGCCAGACCAGTTAAAAAAACCGTAATATGCAGACCATACAACAGGCACAAACACAAACAATGCATAGATAATGACTGCCGGAGCAAGCCCCAGCATAATAAAACGCCGATTTTGTAATGCGTTCAATGGCTTCACTTCCCCTCGTATTGCCTTTCTATTGCCTATCTAATCTGTCCGGTATCGGACTGTATCTCTTACCTAAAAACCCCTCCCCTGCCGGGAAGGGGAATGACTTATCCTTAGGTTAATCAGCCTCCAGAAGCAGGAAACAACCTATTGTTTCATCGCATTCGCTTGAGCTGCTTGAATTCGGCCTGCAATATCTTCCGCTTTGCCGCCCATCAGCAGCTCCTGTAACCCGTTATTAATCACCTCAACCGTAGCCGATCCCAGTTTGGAATCGTATACCGGCGTAATCTTCACTTCCTGCATTAGATCGTACAATTCTACAAACAACGGATGAGCTTTGGACTTATCCAGATCAATGTTGTAGCTGACGAGTGTACTGCTATCCAGCGTAGCTTTTTGACCGTCCGGACCAGCCAGTGCATAGAACAGCTCCATCGCTGCGTCTTTTTGAGCACCACTCAGCTTTTTGCTGACACCAAGACCCGTTCCAACGACTCCTGATGTTGTTCTTGGTTCACCCTTGCCGCCCTCCACAGGAGGCAGAATCGTAATATGTGTATTTTTTAACACGTCTTCCGGTGCATTGTTAACGAGGTTGGCGAGCGCCCACCCGCCGTTCATGACCATCGCAGTTTTCCCTTGAAAATATAGTTGCATCATCTGGGTTTCATCAATACTGTTGAATCCGTCCTGAAATGCCTTCATGTTCCCAAGCTCCTGCATTTTCTTCAGCGCTTCAACAAATTGCGGATCAGTGAAACTTGCACCATCCTGAGCTACGGCTTTCAAAAACCAGTCTGTACCCGTCACCCGATCAGCCAGCGTACTGAAAATGGTAGACTGGGCAACCCAGTTCGTTTTGTTACCGAGAGCCATCGGAATGATTCCTTTTTCGTTAAACGAAGCAACCGCCTGTTCCAATTCAGCCCACGTTTCAGGAACCTTTACGTTATTCTCTTTGAAGAGTGCCTCATTGTAATAAATAAAAGAGCTGGGCGCCAGATTCATCGGAACGGAATAAATATTGCTGTCCACCGTATATCCATCCAGTGCATTTGGAATAAAATTGTCTTTCCATTCCGGCTTCGCATCCAGTTCTGCGTTGATCGGCTGCAACAGATCTCCTTTTACGAACTCCTTCGTCATTGCATCCGGCCACATCACGAACAGATCCGGCATCTCGTTGGCTGCCGCAACTGTGCGCAGTCTTGTCTTAAGTCCGTCCGTTGGCAAGCCTTCATCCACCACTTCGATGTCTGGATGCGCTGTACGGAAATCTTCGATTATTTTCCGCATCGCCACCGCTTTGGCATCCTGTCCAGTCCAGTTATGCCAGATAGTCACCGAGACTTTGTCACTGCCGCTGCCAGCTTCGGAAGAATCCCCGCTTGTGCACCCTGCCAGGATAACGGCAAACAAGGTTAGTGCGAGCATGCCTGAAAACCACTTTTTCCACATCGTTATACTCCCCCTTGAGCATTTAATATTTGTATTGTAAATGGTAACGCTATCATATTGTAAGGTGACGATTCACGGATACAGGGGTGAATAATATCGGTTCCCTGTGTACATACCAAAAAAGCCCTCCCCAAGACAATGTCATGAAGTCAAAAATAACTCCAATTACATCACTCTCAGGGAGAGACTTTGAAAATCAGTGTACACTCCATTTGAAATACTTTTAACGCGTGGTTATAAGATACAATAATTCGATAAGTTCTATAGTATATATAATATAAAGGTCTATAAGTTAATCCTCTGTTATTGAAGACTGCTTTTTACCAGCGCTGCAAAAGCTTCCGAACCTTCGACGGTCAGATGCACCCCGTCTTTTTCAAAATATTCGTCATGTCCTTCGCTTGCCTGATTCCAGTCAATAAGAGAAACATTGCTGTAACTGGAGGCTGCATCCGTCAGAGCCTTGTTCACCGTTCGCTCCCAAGGACGCGGCACACGTACCGTAACGAGGTATACCCGGGTTTTATCCTTTAAGCCGTCAAGTACAGTTTTTAAATTTTTGGAATTAAATGAACCGTTTGTTCCAAGCTCCAGCACAACCTCACTGCCCATTTGCTTGTTACGCTTCAGATCCCTCAGTACATCCCCGGCCTGCCACATCTGACGGCCGACATGGCCATCTACGTACACACCGGATATGCTCTGCTCCAGATAAGGCTTGGCGTCCAGAATAACGGAATCTCCGATAATTGTATATTGGACTTTTCCATTCTTCGTGACAGGTGTCGCAGGTTTATCCGTTGCCCCTGAATCCGTTGCATCAGTTGTGCCTTCATCTGGTTTCGAACCCGATGGGGCGGTTTCTTTGTTGCCTGAATCCGCTGAATTGGAAGCAGGATTATTGTCAGGATTAGAGGGAGAGTTGCCCTCATCCCGGCTATCGCTGGATGAATCGTCCGGCTTGGCCGATTTGGATCCATCTGCAGATGCAGTTCCAGGCTTGTGGCTCCCATCCGTTTTCCCGTCTGACGTCGACTCCGTACCTGACTGAACAGATGGATTCTTTTGCCCGGAATCCGAAGGTTTTGTTGTAACGGGTACAACGTCCTGGCCCTTTTCTTCAGCAGACTTTTCGCCATTGAACACCGTAGACAGGGACACCGAATGTGAATCTGAATTGGCTGCTACGGGCAGTACCGTCTGTGATATGGCATAACATAATAACAGGAACGTCATCAGCAGGCCTGTTCGTTTCCACCATACCTGACGGGGAACGAAAGAGGTGCGTCCTCTTCCCCACAGTTTTGACAAGGAATCCCGAAATCCGTTATAACGAATCGGGTTTTCAATATATTTTAACGACATCGATGCAAGTACAACCGTTGCAACGACTTGTAGCAACATACGTACAGGATGTGCACCGCCTGTATCTACAACAGGACTGGTCAGAACAATAATCGGATAATGCCACAGATATATTCCATACGAACGTTCACCAATCCAGCGCAATGGTTTTGCCCCAATAATCCGTGCCAGCAAAGACGAAGGATGGGCAAGTACTGCCACCAGCAGGGTTGCGGCAATCGCTTGTATCACCATGCCCCCCTGATAGAGGAACGAGTCGTATTCGCTCGTATTCAGCATCATATAGATAAGCACCGCTAAGGCAGCAACTCCCGATGCATCCAATGCAAGTCGATTCATCGCAGGCAATGTGCCGGACAGCTTGCGGCTCGGCCAGACTACAGCTAACGCGGCCCCGGCAAGCAGGGCAAATGCACGGGTATCTGTTCCATAATATACACGGCTCGGGTCCAAATCCGGGTTATACATGATGGCCATGGCGCCAGCTGAAAGTTCGGCTGCAACGACAATGGAGACGACCAGCCATCCCTTTCTTTTGAACAACACGATCCCTGCAATTAACAGAAGTGGCCAAAGCAGATAAAACTGCTCCTCAACAGCCAGTGACCAGAAATGTCCAAAAGGTGATGGCGGACCGAAACTTTCAAAATACGAAACATGGTGAAAGATATACCACCAATTACTTATGTACGTAACACCGGATAAGATATCCCCTTTGAGTGAAGCAAGCCGGGACGAGTCTGTACATAACAGCCAGAGCATCACAACCGCTGTCATGGTCAGCATGCCAGGCAACAAGCGCCTAAACCGCCTTAACCAGAAATCTCCAAGCGCAATGCGCCCATGTTCCCGCCACTGGGATAACAAAATATCGGTAATCAGATAGCCTGACAGAACAAAAAATATACCTACACCGAGCAGCCCGCCCGGAATGAAATCCAAATTTAAATGATAAGCAATTACGCCAAGTACCGCGATGGCTCGTAAGCCATCCAGTCCGTTCATATGCCTGTTTTTTTTCACTGATTGTGACATGCGCGCCCCTCCTTGTTACTGCGAGTCCACATCCATCGAGATCGGGGCATCCTCTTACACTGGCTCATTCTGGTTGTTATTAACATACGTATTGCACCTTCCATCTTTCATTTACAACATAAAGAAGACGAATTGCCTATAGATTTAGTTGTATCGATTGTCTATTTAACTTATATTTTCTCGTGCGTTCACGATTACGTTTAGCATTATACGCCTGAAAACAACTTCATAATTGACAAGAATAGTTACAAACCCGTTTAACCGATGTAACCTTTTCTGCCAGCATAATCAGCTGTAAAATCATACTCTATATTTAATGTTTAATATAGTACTTTTCATCGACTGGACATAATTACCTGAGCTTGTTCAATAGAAAAAGACCGCCGACTTGCTCAGCAGCCACTATCCATTATAAACCTAACTCAGAGCGGATTGAAAGTTTTGCTTATAATTGCTTCTTCCTTCCTAGGACTCTAGAGGTGGAACGGGAGAATCAATGCATTGCATCCAGCTTGCGTCTGTGAATCATTAAAACAAATAAACCTGCTGTAATTGCACCATATACGAGCGGTATAATTGTTACCAGTAGCTTCTTAAATAAACTTTGCGCATCATAATTAATTAACACATCTATAGTACTATTTAGAGGAGGCAACAAAAAAATCATGGCTTTAAATCCGTCTGGCAACATATTCTCTATACCTTGTATTGAAAGTGTAATAACAATGAGCACACTCAACATTAAAAAAGACATGACGCGGGAACGAATAAACTTAGAACTAAACCAACAGGCTAAAGCGACTCCCAGCCAAGATGAAACCATATGATAAATCAGGGCCATGCCTAGCTCTTCAACACTCGGATTTCGATCAAACTTTTGAAAAATGGCTGGGAAAGAAACGGCATACAGAGCGAGTGGAATGGTAAAAAGCCAGCAATACAACAATTTTGCAACATAAAGTTTTACTAAACTGCCACTATGCAATACCGTCACCGCTTCCTGATTTGTCGTTTCCATATCAATCAACGTATAACAAATGACAGCAGAAATAATAAAAATAAATGTTGTTGAAAATGCATAACTAGCCATTACTGGATTTGGAACGACACTATATACGAAAATGATCCCTATAAAAAATACAAAGGTAGCTGGACCATAACGATAAGAACGCATGAAACAAGTATGTAAATATGACAGTAATGAGATCACGAGCCTAGCTCCTTTCTGGTTAAGCTAACAATCTCGCCGCCTTTATTTATAAATTCGGTTAAAAAGCTACTATAATCTTTGTACATAAAAGTGATGAGCGTATAACCACTTTGGTTTCTTTTATATGTAATATCGGGGAAAGATTCAAGAAGATGATCAACAACGCTTAAATCTATGCTGCCTTCCAGTTCAAAATATACAACCTTCTGTTCGGAAGACGTGTTTATACTCTCCTTGCTTACTCTTCCTTGATGAATCCAATATGTGTTGCTTTCCAATTGACTTGCTAATAATGGATCGTGCACGGCTGCCAAAATCGATGTACCTTCTTCCTTAATCTTCTTCAGAGAATGAAGCAAATGCCTCGTTGATTCTTCATCCAATCCTGAGAAGGGCTCATCCAATACCAGGAGGTCTGGCGGCTTAATCATAGCTTGCATTACATTTGTTTTTTGCAACATTCCTTTTGAGAAATGACTCATCTTCAACTGATTACTTTGTTCAAGACAAAACAAATCATGCAACTCCTTGATACGTTCTTTCAGTTCTTTCTTAGTCATACCTGATATTCTGCCCATGTAAGTCAAATACTCCGTCGAAGTCATCCTTAGTTTAGATAATCGATCAGGCGTATATCCAATCACTAGATTCGTATGATCAAGTAACCTTTGTCCCGAACTTAAGGGGATTAATCCACTCACCATTCGGAGCAATGTACTTTTCCCGGATCCATTATTTCCTCTTAAAATAATACAATCTCCTCGACTAATCGTAAGCGAAATATCTGTTAAAATGTCTCGCCTACCATATTTCTTGGAAGCTTCTTTTAATGTTAACAGTGCCTTCATTGTTACTTTCTCACCCTCCCTCACTAACGATCTCGTTTTCTTTCTAATGTGATCCATGAATAGTAGAGCACCCAGAATAGCGGTGGAAATATAGCTACTGCAATATATCGATGATGATATGGGAGCGTAAAAATGGTACCTACCGAGATCGGTACGATTACAGCAAACAAAAACAAGTACTTTTTCCAATGTTGATTCATGATAGATGCTACCTCCTTCCTTCGTCCAGAACCTGTCATGAACATTAATTTGAACAGAATATGTGCCTCTTTTAACTGGATTTGTAAGAACAACGTCCTTATTTTAACATATTTAAGATTAAAGGGATGTCTAATGATCAAATAATTCAGGTGAAACTAGATTCGATGTACACTGTGACAGTTCAATTGAAGTCTAGCAACACAAAAAACGAAGTGCTGGTAAGTCAGCACTTCGTCTGAACACTTTTTAAGTTAATAATCCCTGTTCAGGCTCATTAGAGCAATAATTGATTCTGGATTTGTTCTGAAATAGCTTAATTACACTTGCTGTATCCGCAGTTACTGCATGTTTTACACCCTTCTACATTGATCAAGGATGCCGAGCCGCATGAAGGACATAAGTCGATAGATTGGATAAAAGCCTTTTGCCCATCGCCTCCCGCATCGTCCAGTTGTGAGGTCGGTGTCTGCGTGTTCAGCAGAACTCCCTTTGTATTGTTGCTGCTGTTCACACGGTTAGCACTGTTCGGATTCTTCACTCCAATCTCCTCATTCATCTGAACATGGATTTCCAACGCTTTCGCGACAGCATCCGCAATGGATTCCACACGGTTAGCTCCAAATCCAATAGCCCCTGAACCTCCGATGCCTTTCAGATGTTTGATAAGCAACTCCACCTTATGGCCATGATCGCCATATCTCAGGAATAGAGAGCATACCCGGCCCAGTGCCTCCGCCATCGCAAACACGTCTGAGCCTGCCTTGCCTACGTTGAGGAAAATTTCGCCGGGTGTTCCCTCCAGATCATTAATCGTAATATAGGCCATGCCGAACGGCGTATGCATCTTATACGTTGCTCCGCGCAATACTTCAGGGCGACGTTTATACTGTTTATCCACCACATGCGTTATCTGTTCTCCCAGAGATGGCAAGCTGTTCTCCCGCTCTGCATACGCCAAACTCGCTACCGAAACGGTGTCTTCTTTCTTCGAAGTAGAAAGTACCTGAACATCTCTACTGCCGTCCCGATAGATCGTTACCCCTTTACAACCTAGATCAAAAGCTAGCTCATACAGCTCTGCCGTATCCTGCACCGTAAAATCAGAAGGACAATTTGCCGTTTTCGAGATTGAACTGTCCACCCACTTCTGAATGGCAGCTTGCACGCGAATATGATTTTCGGCCGAAAGATCCATCGCCGTCACATAATAATCCGGTAGGAACTCACCAGGATGTTGCTCCAGCCACTCCTCGGCAATCGGCACAAACTGTTCATCATACCCAAGACGGCTCTGGCGAAAATACTTAAAAGCAAAATACGGCTCAATGCCAGTCGATGTGCCCACCATCGTTCCAGTACTTCCCGTAGGCGCCTGAGTAATCAGCGTCACGTTACGAATTCCTTTTTGACGGATCGCTTCTTCAACCTCCGGGTACGCCTCCGTCATCTGTCTCATAAATCCACTCTGTAAGTAAGGCTCTACCTCAAACGCCGGGAACGCACCCTTCTCCGCGGCAATCTCCGCTGAAGCGAGATAGGCTTCCTTTGCTATAAATCCATACAGTTTATTGAGAAAATCGAGCGATTCCAGACTGCCATAACGGATACGCAGTTTGATCATCAGCTCCGCAAGTCCCATGGTTCCTAGCCCCACCCGGCGTTCACGCTGCTGATTTAATCGATTTTCTTCAAAATGATACGGCGTCGCGTCAATCACATTGTCCAGAAATCTTGCCGAAATTCGCGTCGTTTCCGCCAGCTCTTCCCATGCCACATCGTGGTTTGTTTCATCATAGAATTTGGACAAATTGATTGCCGACAAGTTACATACGCCCCAGCCTGGAAGGCCCTGTTCCCCACAAGGATTAGTACAGATGATCGGATTAAAATACCAGCTGTTCGACATCTGATTGTAATACTCCATAAATACAACACCGGGTTCGGCTGATTTCCAGGCAGATTCAATAATCGTATGCCATATTTCACGTGCCTTCACTGTCCGGTATGGAATAACGTTATGGCCGGACTCTTTCCATTTGGTCAGATCCCCATCCCACTCCGAATCATAGTCCGGGTCACTCGTATCGGGAAAAACAAGCTCCCAATCACCGTCCTGCTTCACAGCCTCCATGAACGCATTGCTTACGCAGACCGACAGATTGGCATTGGTCACTTGCCCCATCGTTTGTTTAACCGTAATAAAATCCAGCACGTCCGGGTGCCAATCGTTCATCATCAGCATCAGCGCACCCCTGCGGCTACCGCCTTGTTCGATAAGCCCCGTCGTATAACTGAACAAACCGCCCCAGGATACCGATCCGCTGGACGAGCCGTTCACACCTTTCACCACAGCCCGCCGCGGACGAAGGGATGATAGATTGATACCCACGCCACCGCCGCGAGCCATAATTTCAGTCATTTCGGTCAACGTCTTCATGATGCCGCCCCGGCTGTCTTGCGGAGAAGGAATGACATAACAGTTAAACAGCGTCAACTCATCACTGGCCCCTGCACCAGCAGCAATACGTCCACCAGGAACCAGTTTCCAGTCATCCAGCACCAAGCGAAACTTTTTCTCCCAAACAGCCTGTTGTTCAGGTGTCGATTCAACAGCTGCCATCGCTCGGGCAAGACGATCCCACATCTCTTCCGGTGTTTTCTCTATCGTAAGTGTCAACTTTTCCACATCGGTCTCGATGATCGTATCGCTACGTGTCCGCACTTTAACTAGTTGTGCCTGCCGTTCAACAATCTCACCAACTTCCTTCACCGGAAACTTGGGATCATCTTTCGTTAATACAAGTACAACATCTCCGACTTTTGCATGATTTGAATCGGCGTCCTTCCATGCGTACCGATCCAGAAATATTTTCTCGCTGAGCCCTTCCAGCTTACGTTTATTCTCATGATGCTTCACTTGTTGGTTCGTTCCTGTATTGTTGGATGCCATGTCTGCAATCAACCTCCCCGAATAAACCGTTCATTTTAAATTCAATGCTGGCTTTGAGAATATTTTATGCCTACATACTACATATAGTGATTTATATCTATTATATTACACTATATGTTGATTTTCTATGTGATTTAGTTCATAGATCCTCTGAAACGGGTTATGAACTTGCCTTCCTTCGTCCATACTATTAGCTACGAATAACACAAGAACGGAGAGGAAGCATCATGAACCGGAAACATCCGCATCATCAGAATCAACCTGTAGCTGACTTACCTGTTCCTCTTGAGTTTGATCGAAGCTGGCTGGAACAGCTTGAATCTCGTTTGGACAAGGGCGGACCTTGGGGGGATTACCGACTCTTTCAACTCGGTATTCAGGCAGAAGAAACGAATCTCATTCCGAACTTTGACGAAATTCAATGCCTGAAACATTTGCAAGATCTGACCCCACTTCCTCACCAAATGGATACGGCACGCAAAGTATTATTCGAAATGTCAGGCCGAGCCATTCTCGCCGACGAAGTAGGTCTGGGCAAAACGATCGAAGCCGGCTTGATCTTGAAAGAATATATGGTTCGTGGACTTGTTTCTAAAGTGTTAATTCTTGTACCCGCCTCTCTTGTATTGCAATGGGTACGTGAGCTCAATTCCAAATTTGGCATCCCGGCAGTTGCACAGAAAAAGGCTTATTCCTGGCAAAATGACGTCGTTGTTGCTTCTATGGACACTGCCAAGCGAGACCCGCACAAAGATATGTTACTAAGTATGGACTATGACATGATCATCATCGATGAAGCTCATAAACTCAAAAATAAAAAAACAACCAATTATCAATTCATGCTGCAATTACGCAAAAAATACTGCCTGTTACTCACCGCTACGCCTGTTCAGAACGACATGAGCGAGCTTTTCAATCTGATTAACCTGCTGAAGCCAGGTCAGCTTGGTCGTCAGGGTGATTTTGCCGCCAACTTTGTCGTCGATAAACGTGTGCCCAAAAATCAGGAGCAGCTCAAAGATGAGCTGTCCAAAGTCATGATCCGTAACAGGCGTGGCGAAGGCCCCGTACAATTCACCAAACGCAACGTCTCTAACGTGGATCTGCAACTTTCACCCGAAGAGCAAGCGCTCTATGACGGGGTAACCTCATTTGTCAAAGATCAATACCAGGAAGCAGGAGGCAACCTTAGTAGCATGCTCTCTCTGGTCACGTTGCAACGGGAAGTCTGCAGCAGTCGGGACGCTGTATTTGTAACACTCGTGAATCTGTCCAAGAAGTTGCCGCTGGATTCCCCACTGCGGGATAAAATCTGGGAACTGGTGGCACATATCAAGGCGATTAAAGAAAATACAAAAGCCGAAAAAACGATGGAACTAATTCGAGATATGAATGAGAAAGTCATTATTTTCACGGAATATCGGGCGACGCAGGAATACCTGTTGAACTATTTTCGTAACAACGGGCTGACGGCTGTTCCCTATCGGGGCGGGATGAACCGAGGCAAAAAAGACTGGATGATGGACCTCTTCCGCGGCCGTGTACAGGCGATGATTGCAACGGAGGCCGGTGGCGAAGGCATCAACCTGCAATTCTGTCACCATATGATCAACTTTGATCTACCGTGGAACCCGATGCGGGTAGAACAGCGGATTGGCCGGGTACATCGGCTCGGTCAGCAGAATGACGTTAACATTTTCAACCTTTCAACCAAAGGCACGATTGAAGAGCATATCCTGAATCTGTTGCATGAGAAGATTAATATGTTTGAGATGGTCATCGGTGGATTGGATGTCATTCTCGAACGGCTGGAGAAAAAGGAATCCATCGAAAAAAGTCTCTACAAAATTATGCTGGAGTCGCAGAACGAAGAGGATATTCGCCGTAAAATGGACACTCTTGGACAGTCGCTGAACACAATTCAGCGCGAGGTTGCTGACGAGGTGCCTTTAATCACCAAACTTGATCTTCACAAAGGAGGCCACTGATCCATGACAATGTCACCGCATGAGATCCAGGCTTACGTCCTGACCTATCTGGAAGCTCTGGATTGTCAGATCATGGAGCGGTCACCTGCTCATGTGACGGTTAAATTATCACCTGAAGCAGACAAGGCATTAACGAACCGTCCGTATTACTGGGGATTTGTGGAACGTGTAGGGGTGGAGCCTGAGACCATGTCGTTTACTTTTGTTTTTGACCCGGAAGCTTACCAGCAGATCACCGAGGCGGCGGAAGCCAAGTCCAAAGCGTCTCAGCTTGCTCAAACTCCGCCTGAAGCGAATGCTGATGCTCCGAAAGAAACGATACTCGGACGTTATTTTGGCATCACGTCTTCCATGCCGCAGCTTGGACCCGGACGCATTCTGCGAGAAGATGTTGTATATGGCAGCCGCAGATTACAGCAGATTTTTGCCGCAGCCCGCGAAGGTGGCGCCTTCGTAAACCTGTTTGAACAAGCCGCCAAACGCCAGATCAGAGCCACATCTCCGGCTGTGTATGAACCTTGGCTAGGGGTTTGTTTTAAAGTCGAGTTTGCTTGTGACCTGAAAAGGGAGGAATTACACTTCCTCGGCATTTCACTACGATCGGGTGAAATCATCGAAAAGTTCGGCAGCAAGCTGAGCCGGCGTGATCTCAGCCCAAGACTGGCTGAAAATATGCATGCCCAAGCACCGAAAATTTCGCTAGCTGATGCAGGAGCTGCACTCGAATCACATCTCACCGCTCACTTAAGCAGGCTCGATTATAGCTGGGCGGAAAAAGCAAAAGAACGTCTGCAACTCGAACTTGATGTGGTTGATGCCTACTATGAAGCCGTACTGCGAGAAGATATGCCTGAGGTTACTGAGGATATTGAAGTTGAAACGGTTCGTCCTGTTATTAATCGGGTTCGCGGCATATTAGAACCGGTCCGAGCCGACGTGGAAATGGCCGCCGAAGCTACCATACAACCGATGCAAGATGATGCAGACCCTGAGCAAGAAAAAGCGAAACAGGCAGTCATAGATCGTGAAGCGATGAAACTGCAGTATGAAAACAGGCGAACCGAGATGATCTGGCAATATGAGCCGAAGGTGAAGGTCACTGCCATAAGTAGCGGCATGTTTCACTTAAGATAAGACGAAGACACTACTTTTCCTGCAAATGCTGGCAAAAGTAGTGTTTATTCATAACCCTTGAACCGACAGTTTGCAGCACCCTTTGCATCCCCTCTCCTCTACAATGAAGTCAGGAAG
Source organism: Paenibacillus sp. RRE4 (assembly GCF_031844205.1). NCBI lineage: Bacteria > Bacillati > Bacillota > Bacilli > Caryophanales > Paenibacillaceae > Paenibacillus > Paenibacillus sp. RRE4. Next base: position 1,236,659 of record NZ_JAUZUT010000001.1, on the reverse strand, counting down.
AAGGTGTTTATAATGAAAAAACGGCTCAGGTCAAAACGACGAAATATCAGGCATTGCCTATCGATATTCTTGAACATGATAATCTGCTTTGCTCTTCTCTCCATCTGGCCGACGGCTCATGCAGCGGCACCAACTGACAGGCTGGCACCCGCATCTGTAGAGCAATTCGCACAACTGCAAGTGAACGCACTCGGTACCTCCAATCCAGATTGGCTTGTAGCGAAACTTGAATATTATCCATTAGGGCCAGGTAACCATGGCTGGTTTGTGCATGCCAGCATGCAGGACAAGCCCGTTGGATATATGATTATTTCTATAAATTCGCAAGGTCAGCTTCTTCTCAGTGAGTATGGTCAGGGAGAAGAAGCACTATATAATAACGAGCTACTAGGACAGGCTCTGGAACGACAGGGTTTGGATATGAAAATATTACAAACTGCTGGTGATAAGATTACACGTCGATATGCTGCTCCTCTTTTGGCTTATTGGAAAGTGGCACGTGAAAATCATCCCGCGATGTACATCGATGCATCCAATGGAGATTTGTTGCCAGTCATTCAGTTAGAACGTATAGAGACTGGCTCTGGAACGAAATCTTTCGGCTTGAAGGAGTTGCAACAACAGCTAGCCATACCTGATACAACAAGATTTCATACGAGTCCTGTTATTCTACAGCCTGCTTTTGACCCTTTATCTCAACTAACCTGGCTGACATCCGAACCGCTACAGCCCTCTCAAGTGAAGCAACAGCTCCAGCAGAACCATAGAGAAGCCCTTGTCTTCTCAGCAGAAGAATGGAATCTGTTCTACGGTGGTCCTTTGCCAGTAAGCGGATACCAGATATGGAGTGTTGCAGGTTCAATGTCTGATCCTTACGTCGGTCTTGGTGGCCTTAACTCCACTCAACGCTTCATTTCGTTGAATAAGCTCTTGAATGATGGACATTTCTACAAGATTAATCCTTAGCACACTTCACTAATACAATATGTAAAAAATACTCTCTATTCTCACAAAAAGAACTTTGCATGTTGCCTTTTCGAATTTAGAATGTATGCATTCGTCATTATTCTTAAAGCTCAATCAAAATAATTCATAAAAAGACGCATCCTAATATAGGATTGCGTCTTCTTGGATTGGCACTTTCGTTCGTCTTTTTTGATGAATCGCTTTTAACTCTTCTCTGATCTTCGTTTCTTCTTGTCTACCCATAAGGATACCGCAAATGGAATCATGCCAAACCATTTCATGGACCAGGGTTCTTTCCTTCTGCTTTGTGCTCTCCGTTCCTTTCGCTCATCCTTCGGCGTGTCGATGTAATGTACCACACGTTGCGTAATGTATTTAACCAGTTCATCACTTTTAGCCATAAAACAGCCTCCTCTTTTTCCGCACATTCGTGATCTAACGTTATCCCTATTGTGCGCAAAACGTGATTGAACTAAACATTTTTTTGTGCCATAGCGTATGAAATGGCCTAAAATGCGCAGTCTAATGCCAAAGGTATCCATCCTGGTTCGCTATTTGCTTCAACACCTATATCCTGAGGGAGTGTGTATTTCGATGTTCAAGCTACTGCTAACGATTTCTACAGCTTTGCTGATTACGGTTTATTCTCTTTCCGGTCACTCTTCCGCCTCCAGCCTGGTTCGCCCTGATCCATCTGCTAATCAGCCGTCCATCATGCCCATCACGGAAGGCGATTCCTATCGCTCAAGCCATCATGCTTTTGCGGCACCCGTTATTCTGCTGGATGTTGGCCACGGAGGTATTGACGGAGGAACAACCGAAGCAGGTATTCTGGAAAAAGACATCAATTTAGCGATCAGCCAAAAGTTATACTTACTTCTTCGCGGCAAAGGTTACACCGTCATGATTAACCGTCTGGGTGATTACGCACTAAGCGATGAGAACCGTTGGTTAAACAGCCGCTCACGTCACATCAGGGATCTCGCACAGCGCAAAAGCCTCAGTGAGGAAGTAAGCACCGATATCGTCGTTAGCATTCATGCGAACTGGAGCCCACGGTCAGCCACGCACGGCCCTGTAGTGCTTCATCAGAAAGAGGGACGCAGCTATCTGCTGGCACAATCGATCCAGGATGCCATGAATCGCTTATGCGGAACGCATCGTGAAGTCGTCTGGGGCAAACCATTTTACATGCTGAATTATGTGAAGCATCCGGCAGTCATTGTGGAAACGGGTTTTTTAAGCAATGCAGCCGACCGGGCCAGAATCAGTGACCCCGCAGAACAAAAACGAATTGCCCAGTCGATTGCGGATGGAATTATTTATTATCTGTCGGTAGTGTAGGTGCCGCCTGCCAATGCCAAACATCCCGCACCATATCACCAATTCCTACAAATTGAACTTGATTCTGCAGACGGGAGACCGACTCCCGTATCACTGCAGAAGTATTCATGCCTGTATGACCGACATGGCCAATGACAACGCAGCTTTTCTTCTCAACCGCACGCTGAGCAGCCAGATCAAGCTGCTTGCGGATATGTGCCTTTGAATTCTGGTCATCCAAAAAAATGTCATTGCCCACAGGCGGCATGTTTTTGGCTATGGCAAGTTCGCCAACCACGGAACGAAAATTCGTACGGCTGTCCACAAAAAAGAGACCACGCTCCAAACAGACATCCAGTACAATGGACATAATGCGTTTATCCGAAGTGATTTTAGAACCCATGTGATTGTTCATGCCGATCGCATAAGGCACATCATCAATGGCCTTTTCAACCCGTTCTCGAACCTGCTCATCCGTTAGATTGGATGTAATGGCCCCTGGGCCAAGCCACTCCGGCTTGCCCTTCTTGGGTTCCATCGGCATGTGCACAATCACATCCATGCCTTTCTCATGTGCAGCAATGGCATCCTTCTTCGTTGTTGGCAAAAAAGGCATCACTGCTACAGTCAGCTTTACAGGCATATCTAGAATTTCTGCTGTACCCTTCATATCGTTGCCCACATCATCGATAATGATGGCCATTCGATTGAACTGAGATGATGATAAAGCCGGCTCCGTTAACAAGGCTGGCATGGCAGAAATTCCAGTTCCTCCTGCTCCAATAACAGCTATGATGAGACACAGGAAAATCCGCATTTGAAACCTCATTTTAACCGAGTAGCCCTGTTTCGCTTGATTACGTATCATACCCTGCAACCTCCTCTAAACTTGGTGTTCTCATTGTTTGATTTCAGACGCAGTTCTATGTAAGCTCCCTTTCCCAATTCATTCTAGGAACATCTGAACATAAAAAAAAGCTTGCTTCAAAGCAAGCTTTAGAACATGACTACGTAGCATCCCATAGCCATTAAACGATTAATACTTTCATTAAGACGATCACTTTTTTCAAAAATCAGAGGTTGCCCTCTCCGGTTCACGTTTTAACGCCTGAGCTAAACGCTCAATATACTCGGTTCGAATCAGCTGACTGCTCTCTGCCTCGGGAGCAACATGCTCTGAAGCATGATAACACCCGGGATACAGGTGGAATTCAACCTTAACTCCTGCTCTGGCCAGACGAGCCACATACTCGATGATCTCATCCCGGAACAGATCCAGCTCACCTACGCAAATATACGCAGGCGGCAGGCCTGTAAGATCGGTAGCAAGGCTGGGAGAAGCATATGCAGGAACTTCAATGTTGAATTGGTGTCCGAGATACATCTTCCAAGCCGCTATATTGTGCGCCCGATTCCATATCGAAGGATGTGTCATCTCATAGCTGGAAGATGTGCCATTCCGATGATCCAGCATCGGATACAGCGGTAGCTGAAAGCACAGTTCAGGCCCATTGCGATCTCTTGTCAAAAGGGTGATTGCTACTGCCAGCCCGCCTCCTGCACTGGCTCCCCCAACGGCGATACGCTTCAGATCTATCCTTCGTGCCTCAGCTTCTTCTGACATCCATTCAAGTGTGCTATAACAGTCCTCAAGCCCTGCAGGATAAGGATGTTCCGGTGCCAATCGATAATTCGGAGAGACAACGATGCAATCCGCTCGAATCGCAAAATCCCTACAGAGTCGGTCATCCCCCTCGGGACTTCCAAGAATCATTCCTCCCCCATGAATCCACAGCAGTGCTGGCCTCTCTTGTGTATTCTCATGTACAGGTGTATAAATGCGCAGTTGCAGTTCGTTTCCATCCGATCCTTGAATATACTGATTTACGATTTGAACTGCGTCTGAAGTCTGATCAACTTGTGATGCATTCAGATCTGCATTTGTACGTGCTCTCATCAGGTCTTCAGGCAACTGTATAACTTCAAGTCCTAACAGACCCGCCCTTAGCTCCGGTGCAACCCTGCTCATAAAATCCATTCTGTATCCCCCTGTCTCGATCTAATGTTTAATTAATGAAGCTATAGTCATGAACGATATAAGTTAAACAATCGATATATACAAGAACATTATTACGAAAAATATAATGAACAAAGATATGCTTACACCTTATATATCAACCGGTTGACATATATAGCAAACAAGAAGAGTGCTTTCTTGAAAGCACCCCTTCTATGTCGTTTCCCGCTCAATCAGCTGGACTGGGAACAGGTTTGTACCCGAAGCAATTTCTTCTCCCTGAATCTGTTGTAGAACCAAGCCGATGATTTGTTCAGCCATCTCCTGTATTGGCTGCCGTATACTACTCAGACGTGGACTGAGCAGAGAAGCGATTTTCACATCATCATAACCGATAATTCGCATATCCTCAGGGATACGTTTTCCCGCCTGGCGAGAAGCCTGCACAGCTTCAGCAGCGATGACATCACTGCTCGCAAATATACCATCAACGGCTGGATGCTGCTCCAGAAAGCCTATGATCTCCTCTTGAATCTCCTGCTCATCCCCGGCTGAAGCATCCAGTTGCAGATGAATCGGTTCAAGTCCTGCATGCTGCATCACGGCTTCATATCCTTGTGCTCGGCCATTTGCCAGCAAAGCGACATGGTGTGGCCCTCCAATCCCTCGATAGAGAAAGGCTGGCTGGCTGCAATTTTTATCAAGGAGTAGCTGCGTAGCCAGCCTGCCCCCCATCTCGTTATCCGAAGAAACGACCGGAATGTTGTCGGCCACTTCACGATCCAATGAAACAATCGGAAGATTCAGATTCAGGTAATGCTGTACATCAAGAACAGAACTGCCTGTAATGATGGCATCCACCTTGTTTTTTTTCAACATATCAATATATTTGCTTTCTTTACTAACATCTCGATTGGAGTTGCACAATAAAAGCTTATATCCAGACTTGTCCGCATAATACTCCAGATGATAAGTCATCTCACTGAAAAAAGGGTGGGATACATCTGGAATGATCAGACCAATCATATTCGATTTTTTACGAAACAAAGCTCTGGCCATCTCGTTGGGTTGATAATCAAGCTCTTTCATTACCCGATAGACCTTTTCTCGCGTTTCTTCGCTAATGTATCCTCTATTATTTAATACGCGGGACACGGTTGTAACCGATACTCCTGCTCTTTTGGCAACATCATCAATCTTGGGCATAACCGTTAACCACCTTGCTCTTTTTAATCCATTATAAGCTTAATCGTTTTCCATTTCACTCCAGTTCACTTCTTGGTACTTCAGTGTTACTTCAGTGCTATTTCAGTGCCCCCTCTGTAATCCCCTTGATAATCTGTTTTTGCAGAAGCAAATACATGATCAGTACCGGAATAATCGTCATAATCAACCCAGCCATGAGCGGCGCATAATCCACTGAATAGGACGAGAAGAAATTGTACGTAGATAGTGGTAATGTCTTGTGCTCCGGCGATAACAGCACCAGGCTTGGTAGCAAGTAGTCATTCCAGATCCATAACACATCCAGCACAATTAATGTCACAAATACCGGCCTTAACAAGGGAAGCACAATCTGGAAGAACGTCCGCATACGCGAACTCCCTTCGATAAAAGCAGATTCTTCGAGTTCATAAGGGATACCCTTGATAAATCCATGGAACGTAAATACGCCAAATGGCACGCCGAAACCCAGGTACATAAACAGCAAGGTTATTTTGGAGTCGAGCAGACTCATATTGCCGTATAACATCACCAGCGGGATCATCAAAACTTGAAACGGTAGAGCAAGTGAAGCCAGCATCGCATAGAAAAGAATGCCATTCACACGCCATTTAAAACGAACAAACAGATACCCCGTCATCGATGAGAAAAAAAGAATCAGCAACACGGAGCCGACGGTAATCAGCAACGAGTTCAGAAATCCATCCAGAAAATTCATATTCTCAAATGCACTGACATAGTTGTCCAGTTGAATTCCCGTTGGCAACGATAACGGATTTTCTACGAACTGCTGGGTCGATTTGAATGAGTTCATAATAATCAACAAAAACGGCGTGAGAAAAAGAAACAGCAACACGTATAGCAGTATTTTCTTCAACGAAGGAAGGAATTGGCGGATCGACATCAGGACTCGACCTCCAATCTCTTCAGCAGATACGATTGCGTCAACGCAATAATGGCGACTACGGCGAAGAGCACCACAGCCTCCGCTTGACCGACCCCGTACTGGTTAGACAGAAATGCCTTTTGCACGATATGATAAGTCGCGAGCTCCGTAGAGTTAAACGGCCCCCCTTTGGTCAACGCAAGGTTAATATCATAGGTCAGAAACGATCGAGAAATCGAAATAAATACACAGATCACAATGGCTGGAATGGTGAGCGGTAACATGATCCGGCGTATCGTTGCCATGCGGCTTGCACCATCGATGCTGGCAGCCTCTAGCACATCATTCGGAACCCCGGCAAAGCCGGCAATATAGATGATCATGAGATAACCAATCAACTGCCATGACGTTGTGATGACGAGCGCCCAGAAAGCTGTGTCTGTATTGGTTAACCAGGATGTTTCAAACCAGGACCAGCCATACTTTTGCCCTAAGTAAGGAAGTACTTGTGAGAACAAAGTCTGCCAAAGATATCCGAGAATGATGCCCCCAATCAGATTGGGTGTAAAAAAACCAGTGCGAAGCCATTGCTCGCCTCTCCCACCACCCGTCAGCACAAGAGCAATAAAAAAAGCAGCAGCGTTTGCGATAATGACAGTGAAAAATACATATTTAAGGGTAAACCATAATTGAGTCCAGAACACGGTATCCTGCCAAACCGCGATATAATTGGATATACCAATAAATGTGTTATCCCCGGTACGAACATCCCAATTGGTGAATGTAAGGTACAATCCAACGATAAACGGGATCACAACCACTGCGAGAAAAGCGACAACGGAAGGAGCTCCAAACAGTAAGAAGGTTCCCGCGTTTCTCATCCGTATTTTTCTATCCATGTTGACCTCCTGTGGTTCCCTTGGTAACGGCTTGACGAAAGATTTGATGAACGATTGGAACAATGGAGGATGCGCCCCCTGTATGGATGCACATCCTCTTTCGAACGTTTATAATTCTATTTTCCTGCCTGACTAGCCCAGTAAGCTTGCACTTCCTCTGCCAGTCCATTCCGATCAATTACACCTGCCAAATATTTTTGCATAGATGCACCCGTTTTTGCCCAATAATCCTGTGGTAAATAATTAATTACACTGATATTCAACACTTTACCTTGATCTACATAACTACTCACTGCTTCAGATAAAATGTTACTGCTTTTCACTTTGACGTCTTTGTATGGCAGTGCCAGCCCCATTTGTGCTACAATCGCATCCTGCCCCTCATCACTCGTCACCATCCACTGAATGAATGCTTTGGCTGCAGTCTGTTGTTCTTCCGTAGAACCTGAATTATCAATAGCAAAGAGTTTCGGTTCACTGTAAGCTACTTGAGTATTTCCGTAATCTTCAGGGTTGTTGCTAATCGGAACAGGGATAATGCCAAACTCTTTGTCGCGGCCTTCCAGATTACCTATAACAGCCCATGTCCAGTCACCCATGAAATAAAAAGCCGCATCTCCTTTGGCGAAATCTGTACTATCCTTGGTGTAATCTGCCACGAGTGGATCTTTACTGCGTGCGTTGTATTTTTTCAGCAGATCGAAGGTATCAATTAATCCGTTAAATGCAGCATTGTCCGCGAGCTTCGAAGTTCCATTTTCCAAGTCTTTTACGAACTTACGATTGTCTTCCACATTCTTAGATTGAAGAGAATAGGTCAGCCCCAGATAATGCGCTCCAAGTGACCAATCTGCACCATGAAGCATGACAGGTGCTTTGCCAGCCGCCTCTACTTTTTTGAAAACAGCTTCCAGATCGTCACGAGTTTTAATGCTGTTTGGATCAAAAGAGCCACCCATTGCCTCTTCTACAACCCGTTTATTGTATAAAAGGCCATACCCCTGTGCTGTCCAAGGGATACCCAAAAACTGACCATCCAGTAGCGCTCCATCTACCGCACCAGGCTTCGTTAACCCTTCATATGTTGACTTTTCCGAATCCAGATTGAGGAATTTGTCTTTATATTGCAAGATTGTGCCTGCATCCAGATTGGCAATTGTTGCCGGATTGCCTGAAGCAAGCAAGGATTGGAACTTTTCCAGCTGCGCTCCACCAATCGGGGTAGGAATAAGCTCAATGGTTACCTCAGGATGCAGCTCATGATACGTCTTGAACAATTTCTCAAAAACACCGTTGACTTCTGCGGAGGTATTAAAAAAGGTCAATTTCACCTCTTTTGTAGCCCCTCCAGCCTGTTTGTCAGAGCCCTCTGCTGAAGAATCCGTTGTTTTACCCGAGGAACAGGCGGTAATGACCAACATCAGTATCAATACGCCAACAAACGGTACCCATGTCTTTTTCATTTCTTAACTTCCCCCCTGATGTTTGTTATGAATGCGTTTACATTTTGAATACAGCTTTATCATAAACGCTGATGATTCAATATGTCAACCGGTTGACATAAATTTTAAACAACGCTGTTATCCTATGAAAATAGCATTCGAGTCAAAAAAACATAAAAAATTACAAACAACTGCAATATATCGGGTATTTTTTACAGGAATAATATAGTAGAATTTACAAAACAAATCCTTTTTTTTATCAAAAGATCTATCCCGATCATTTCTGAGAGGATGTGATGCCTCCCTTTTCGAAGTTATGCCGAGAGATTTATTTTCTTGTCCAGGCTTTCGCAAGTCACTTATATTGAGGAGAGTGAACACATTGAAGATGAAGTTTAAATTTAAAAAATCAGTCAACCTGTTGTTAGCCTGCTTAACTGCTTTACCATTAATGTTAACCCCAACGACCGTATCAGCAGCGAGTGATGCCAACATTAACTTATCCTCACAGAAACAAGTAATCCGTGGCTTTGGCGGTATTAACCATCCCGCTTGGATTGGTGACTTAACGGCGGCACAACGTGAAACCGCTTTCGGTAATGATCAGAATCAACTGGGATTCTCCGTGCTCCGAATCTGGGTTGACCCTGATCGGAATAACTGGTCCCGTGAATTGGCTACAGCCAAGCGTGCGATTGAAAAGGGTGCTATCGTCTTTGCATCACCTTGGAACCCTCCAAGCAGTATGGTAGAAACGTTTAATCGAAACGGTGATACCAATGCAAAACGATTACGGTATGACAAATACGCTGCTTACGCGCAGCATCTGAATGACTTTGTGACTTATATGAAAAATAACGGTGTAAACCTGTATTCCATTTCCATTCAAAATGAGCCAGATTATGCTCATGACTGGACTTGGTGGACACCGCAAGAAATCCTTCGTTTTATGAAAGAAAATGCAGGTAGCATTCAAGGCACCAAAGTCATGGCTCCTGAATCCTTCCAATACCTGAAAAACATATCTGACCCCATTTTGAATGATCCGCAAGCTCTTGCTAACATGGATATTCTGGGAGCACATTTGTATGGAACACAGTTCAGCAATTTTGCTTATCCTCTTTTCAAACAAAAGGGAGCCGGTAAAGAACTCTGGATGACTGAAGTGTATTATCCGAACAGTGACAACAATTCCGCTGACCGCTGGCCGGAAGCGCTGGACATCTCCTACCACATGCACAATGCAATGGTTGAAGGCGATTTCCAAGCCTATGTATGGTGGTATATCCGCAGATCATATGGACCAATGAAGGAAGACGGTACGATCAGCAAGCGTGGATACAATATGGCTCATTTCTCCAAATTCATTCGCCCAGGCTATGTCAGAGTAGATGCTTCCAAAAACCCGGATACAAACACTTTCGTGTCTGCTTACAAAGGCAACAACCGAGTGGTTATCGTAGCGATTAACCGCGGTACATCTGCTGTTAGTCAAAAATTTGTGTTGCAGAACGGCAATGCTTCCACCGTATCTTCTTGGGTAACAGATGCTAATCGTAACTTGGCTAGTCAATCTGCAATAAATGTCTCTAACCGTGCGTTTACCGCACAGCTTCCGGCACGAAGTGTAACCACTTTCGTAGCTAATCTTACGGGTACAAGCTTTACTGCTGATGAAAACATTGCTTCCGAGTTCGAAATTGAACTTCCATTGACAGACATGGAGACTAACGTTGAAACTGACATTACCCCAGCTGTTGAACCTGCTGTTGAAGCTGTGAATCAATAAGAAATAATCAACAAAAGAAGTCAGAAATCTACTAGGAAAATATAAAAAGGTTACCTTAGAGATTAATCTCTGAAGTAACCTTTTTATGCGATGCGGTCGAGAGGACTCGAACCTCCACGGGGGGTTAGCCCACACGGACCTGAACCGTGCGCGTCTGCCAATTCCGCCACGACCGCATATATTGTGTCTTTCCAATCATTATCGGCGACAAGAAATAATATACCACGCGTAGTTTGACATGTCAACACATCTATTTATCACCAAATAAGTGCGAAACAGATATGTATCCGATTCGCACTTATCAGGCCTGCTTCAGATTAAGCTTATATATCCGTAAGTAGTGGACTTATTAGAAAATTCGGTTAAATAAACAATTTTCTACAGCTTGGACGGCCAGTTGCCGTACCATGCATAACCGCCTCTTCTTTCCTTTTCAATATCGCTCAGCTTATATTTCACAACGCCATCTCGTCCCACAAAGATCGGTTTGTCCGTACCGAGTTCATAGAAACGTGCCCAAATCGGTGATGCACTGGAATCAGCAATAATTCGGCTATCCCCATTCGCTCTCTCATACCGATAGCCTGTAATTTTCACTTTATTAAACCAGGCTTCGGCACCTTTGATAGATGCAGTGATTCTTGAATTAGCCGGTCTCGTTTTCAGAAACTTCACAATGTTCACGCTCTCACCTGCCGTTAATGAAGGCACTTCATAGATTCTGGCTCCCGCAGGTCTAAGTGAACTAGAATCATGCTGTTGTCCCCAGGCCGTTAACTTCCCACCGGATACCACCTGGGTATTCAGAATAGCATCGACTCCTTTGGAAACTGCATTTTTACTGCGATTTGCAAGAGAACTGTCGATAAAGGAGAAGTTCCCCTTACGTCCTGCGACCTCATCAAGCATGTACATCACATTAATCATCGCATCATCATTATAGGTAATATGTTTATGATAGCCGGAACTTTGATAGACTTGAGGCCAACCGCCATTGGAGTACTGCATATTAAGCAAAAAGTTGATGCCTTTAATCGCTGCAGCAGAGTATCGCGGATCATTTGTTTTTTTGAATTCACTTGCTAGCCTTCTGATTTCTGAGTATGTAGCTTTGTTATCGATCGTTGATTTGGCCCATTCACCTGACGTCTGACTGTAATCTTTTCTCCAGCCTCCATCGGGGCGCTGATTCTTTAAGATATCGGACATACTCGCCGTTGTACCGGAAGCATCAGCTGCCGATACGGTTGGTACAGGAAGAACGGCTATTCCCGCTACGGAGAATACCATTGAACACGCCAGTACAAAGGTTACTAATTTTTTTGCTTTCACTCGACAACACTCTCCCAATTCACAAATTTGATTACCTTTATAACATATATTCCAATGAAAACAATTTAAATACAAATTATGTATTTAATAAGGTTATGATATGCAATAAATATATTTTTGTCAATATACGCAACAGGACTATATAGTTTATTTATTTAATATTTTTTTTTATTTTTGCTTTAATTTATTTGCTAAAGTATAGATATCCTCGAAGTTATTGGTTTTAAGAATCATTTTCTCTGTGTCAAAGATAAGTAATGTTGGACTTTTATCGATATCGAACATTTTCACATAATTATACTTTTGCGACGTATCCCCCATACTTATAAAATTCAGCTTGCTGAAGCGAAGGGAAGACATCACTTCATCTGTATTTACAATTCCTAATAACTGTTTGTTCAACGTATTCAAGTCTGAATCCACGTTCCAAAATACATAGCCGCTATATGTTCCCTGTTGCTGCGAACGTAATTCGTTCATTGCTGCTTCTTTGTTATCAGCTGAACAGCTCGCTGTCATTACAGCCGTAAAGACGAGTAAGAAAATAATTAGTGCTTTTCTCATCGTGATAACCTCCTCGAAATAACCAAGTCATATATAATACATTAACTTACAAGCTTTAGAGGCTGCCCTCTAGCAGCCTCTTGAACATCTCATTCTACAACCTTATTCATTTTTATTCTTGCAATATATATTTTATTCACTGACTACAGAAGCCGTAAATGAAGGAATTGAGAACGAATCCGTAAATACGACATCTTGAGCAGGAATATCACCGAAATAGTAAAGTGCACCGATCTTCACCGTGGCACTACTGGAAACAGAAGTGGTCTTTCCTGCTCCAGTGATATTCGTTGTGCCTTCCAAATAATAAGCATCCAACTCCGAACCATTTTTGTTTAGGAAGTCCGTATATTGTTTATTTAATTTCCAAGAGGCGTTGGAGCCATTGGATATTGAATTGTTAGAACCTAACGGAAACGTTACTCCTACCCCAGCGCCTTTATAGGATAATTTAATCGTTACATTTTTAGGATTATTCGGATTATCAACAATTGGATATGTGAGCCCGATTGGGCCAGATGTAAAAGAGTAGTTAGCTGAAGTCGATATGATCATACTTTGGTTTTTAATGATAGTACCTTGTTTCCCATTTGAATTTTTCCAAAAGTACAGGTTTCCCATTAGTGGAGAGAACTTTAGCTGCATGGGACTAGTTCCTGTTGCAATATAATTTGTGTTCCAGAATACACCACCATACATATAGTTGCTGTATTTATAGGATTTCACAACAGGCATTTGTGCAGAAGCCAAGGCAACTTCGCCTGCTAGAGGTCCGTAATCTGTGTAAGTATCGGAATACTGGTCATCACTTCTGATCCCATTTACCAGACTTTCCAGATTAACAGGTTCATTGACTGGTGCAAATCGAATAAGTTTGTCGGTTTCTATAATCTTGGTCTCTCCACCAATGTTAATTTTCTTGGAAGTTGTCAAAATAATGTTTCCATTTGCATTCTCTTTTTCATCAAAAACGAGCCGAATCGAAGCATGACGATTTGAATCGATATCTCCTGATGCTGAAATAAGTGTTGTTCCGGTTGATTCATTTTTGTTCACGGTATATACAGTGTTTGTCAAGCTTGTACCATCCAAATCAAAGTCCATAAGTTCATCTTTCAGCGTTACTCTAAGAGTATCATAATGTGCTTTCTTTTTATAAGAACTACTGTCATATTCATATACGTTGGTGAAAGTGAATGTTTCTTCCGTTTCTGATGTTGTTGTGACATCTGCGCTGGACGTAGCGGCTAATTGTGGAACGAGTACTACAGATAAAACTAAAAATGCAGCCAACATTTTTCGTAACATGGTTATTGCTCCCTTCTACATTTTTTCTTTTTCCAAGATTCTTCGTTCATACTTTAACGTTTTTACACAGTACACTTATTTGCATCCCTCCAAATAAAGCGCATTAAAACTCTTCTTCAAAATACAGACTACAACTATATAGACAATTCATCCCACGCAAATGCAACGTTTTTCACAAAGTATTCACAATTATCTTTTAGGTTCTTTGGTTGTTGATTGTCTCCCTAACTCTTCGTCTAGCCCTTGTCAAGTAGGATCTGACGTTTGCTTCGGGTAAACTTAAAAGATGTGCGCTTTCCTTATCAGTCAAACCAAGTAAATATTTATTACGCAGAAGTTGTTGATCACGTCCGGGCAACGACTTTAGCAATTGTTCCATCCATTTAGACTGTTCTTTTCGTTCATAGCATTGTTCAGGAATTGATGAAGCATCTGATATGTTATCCATGTCGTTCTCGTTGTTAAAAATATGTATCCATAGCCTTTTCTTTTTTTGTTTTTCTACATAATTGAGAGTTGCATTGTGGACGGTTCGCATCATATAACAATATTGTTGATCCTCGGCAAGCATAAGCAAGGTTTGCTGTTTATCAAAAAGTCTGACGAAAGATTCTTGAACTAAGTCCTCTGCAGTAAATGCATCGCGAGTGATGTAATATGCTTTTTGCTTCATACTAAGATAGTTTCTCCTATACAATTTCTCAATAATATTGCTAACGCTTTCAACATTAGGTTTTACATTTGCAAGTGAGGCAGACATGGATATTCCTCCTTCTCATCTGACTTTTATTTGTTGCAAATCCAGTTATGAAAATCATAATAATAGAATAAATTACTTTTATTGTAATATAAATTCGGATTATAATCCATCTCCTCCTTTTTTTCAAAGAAATCGTCGAAAAAATAGTTACTTTTTTGTAAACACTATTCCCGTTAAATTCGACTTAGTTCTCTATAAAACCGATAATTCCGCTAACATTGAGGCTAAATGAACACCTTTAAACAGGTTTGACAATTACGCATTTATGCAATATAGTTTCAAATAGTTACAAAAACTTAATTATTCATTTGCCGAGTTTCAGGATTGAAAACGGGGGAACCATTTTGGGTGAATTATTCTTATACATAGGAAATATAGGGAACCTTCTACCGAACCCTTAGCTAACTCCGTAGGCATCGAAGGGAGAACATTGATTTTGAAAAAACTGATTATTTCCATTTTTGGGGCTGCTGTACTATTTACATCCGGGGCAACAAGCACAGAGGCAAGCACAATTAATACGATGGTTAACAATATGACAGGTATCCCGTACAAATGGGGCGGCACAACCATGGCTGGCTTCGATTGTTCCGGGTTTATGAGATATATTTTCAACAAATATAGCATTGAGCTCCCTCGCACGTCGCAACAACAAGCGAAAGCCGGAACACCTGTCTCCAAAGCAAGCATTCGTACAGGAGATCTGGTCTTCTTCAACACAACAGGTAGAGGCATCTCACATACAGGAGTATACATCGGTGGAGGTCAATTCGCACATGCCTCCAGCAGCAAAGGTGTCAGCATCACCAAGTTGTCCAATCCGTATTTCAGTGATCGTTATGTAACCGCAAGACGGGTAACAGGTCAATTTATGTATAACAAAATGTTGGGTAAGCTTTAATTGAATTTAAAGAACGGGAAATAGCCCCTGGCTACTCCTTACAGTAAAGAATGTAAAGATGATCTATAAAAAACAGGGTAATACGCCTCTATTAAAGAGGTGTATTACCCTGTTAATTTTGTTTTACTTCATCCACTAATGGAGGGCCTTCTGCACCCTCATGGCTCCCTGTGACAGAGCATGTCCGCCGCCCACTGCACCAGCGACAGCTACCGTCTCCATGATCTCCTGATCGGTCGCTCCCTTGGACCGGGCTTCCTCCACATGATAGAACGTGCACACTTCGTTATTAGCAAACAAACCGATCCCTAGCGCAATTAACTGCTTGGTTTTGGCATCAAGCACCCCCGGCTGGAAGCACTCTCCCGTAAACTCATGATATGATTTCACCACATCCGGGAGAACGTCGCTTAATGCGCCAATCTGATCCTTATAAGCATGAACTTTATCATTCATCAATGTCATGACTTGCAACACACCCTTTCGGCTGTAAATACAGCGAATTGTTCCACTGTACCTATCTTCTCTCGCGTGCGTCGCAAATATGCCTGATCCTGATGGTAATTCCAAACATTTGGTGTAGCAGACCTTCTCTTTGAGTGATATTTCCGGTAACATGAATCCGTTAAGCTAAGCACTCATGTCATTTATTCACTTAAAACACTTTGACGAGGCTCACTGAACAGCTGATAACGGTAAGACCGATCCAGCTTCACAACACGGCGATTCTGCCTGCGAATAAGTACTTGCTCATCATCCCAGGCTACCACGATGCCCGTTACATCGTTAGACTCAAGCTCATCGCGTACCACTCTTACCTTTTCCCCTGACAAACGCAGGGCATCCAATTCTGTATCACTGATCATAATTAGACTCCTATATTCAAATTTCTTTACAAAAAGAGACCTAAATGAAAAGTCATTTAGGTCTCACGTGACTGTATTGGACTGTCATGTCATTCGAAAAAAATGTCCCGACTGAGAGTTACCGCTGCGCGTGCTCTTTGCTGTCGTTCTTCTCGAACCAAAAATCAAGCACTTTGGCGGACATCACACGTTCTTCAAGGTACTCTACTTGGTGCGGTGTAAATTGTTCTTTCCAAGAGAAGGACAACTCTTCACACAAGCCTACAATCGTCAGTAATTCTGACCAGGCAACATAGCGTTTGTACCAGAAAAATTGAGGATGTTCAATCATATAGGGATAAAGGTCATCGAATTCCGTATGTTTACAATCCAGGGCACGTTCAAAATGAACTTTCGATTCCGCCAGCTTATCAATAAAAAATTGGTCTGTTGCCGGTTGGTTCCCCATGGTGTTGCCTCCTCTCCCTAACATAACCCCATTATAAAGGAAATCTAAGGCCATGCAAAGTCATACTTCAAAAATTAGGCCCAATTTCCTTCAAAAAGTCACATTTCGTTATCGTCGAATTGCACGGTGCCATTATTCAGTGAACGAATGCGCACAAGAGCTTCTACTGGAATCCCTTGCTCACGGATGGTACGGGCACCCGCCTGGAAGCTCTTCTCCACCACAACACCAAATCCCACAAGCTCTGCGCCGGAACGCTCAATAATTTTAATTACGCCGCGGGCTGCGTCTCCGTTTGCAATAATGTCATCAATGAACAAAATGCGGTCATTTTCATGAATGTATTCGCGAGATACCATAATATCCGTTACGATTCCTTTCGTAAAGGATGGTACACGTTCGCAGTAGGCATCAGGATCGGCCAGAAGCGTTTTTTTGCGGCGGGCAAATACCAAAGGTACTCCCAGTTCATGTGCTGCGGCAAAAGCAACCGGAATCCCTGATGATTCCACCGTAATCACCCGAGTAACTCCACTCTCGCGAAAACGAGCAGCAAACTCCCGTCCCATCTCCATCGTTAATGCAGGATCAATCTGATGGTTCAAAAGACCATCCAGTTTCAATACCTGATCCGAGATGACGACACCTTCTTGTAAAATTCGTTGTTTTAATACGTCCATGATTTGACCTCCCAAGCCTATCCTATGAGGTATAAAGTATCATATATCCGGCTACAAGTTCAAGCGAAATCAACCCTAAGTCCATAGAACCTGAACATTCAGAGCCGTTATCCGATCCTGCAGTCATGACTTTCATTGGTCAAGCATAACTTGTACTATGGTACCCGCATGTCCAACAATCCCGGGACCTGAAAGGGGAAACACATGAAACAGGTATTCCGGGTGCTACAGATTGCATTCACATACATCGGAACTGTTGTCGGGGCCGGCTTTGCCACAGGACAGGAAATATTGCAGTTTTTTACCCAATATGGCAAGTGGGCCACAATCACCATTGCTTTGTCCACCATGCTCTTTGTCTGGCTCGGAACCAAAATGATGCTTATTGCTCATGATACCCGTTCGCGTTCCTATGAGGATCTTAACAAACATCTGTTTGGTCACAAAGCTGGTAAATGGATCACATGGATTACTCTTATTGTTCTGATCGGTGTAAACAGCGTCATGCTCGCCGGGGCAGGTTCTGTTTTTATGGAACATCTGGGTTTGCACTACCAAACTGGTTTGATCATCACTTTGATCGGTACATATCTACTTCTGGGACGCGGAATGCAGGCTATTCTGCAAATGAACAGTATTGTGGTGCCCATGATGCTTCTGTTGTCCCTGCTTATGATTTTCAGTACGTTACATCATCCGGGTGTCTTTCGTTTTGTCACACTGACAACAGATAGCAATCCGTTTAAGGTATGGATTTCCCCATTACTTTACACTGCATTTAACCTTGCGCTCGCTCAAGCGGTACTTGTACCTGTAGGCAACCAGATTCGTCATCGCAATACATTAAAATGGGGCGGAATTCTAGGCGGGATTGGCGTAGGTTTTATGCTGATGGCAGCCCATTTTGCAATGTCGGCCCAGATGCCAGGCATCATACAGTTTGAAATCCCTATGGGAAGTATCGCTTTTCAACTGGGATGGATAGTTCAATCTGTATATGTCTCATTGATTTTCATGGAGATATTTACAACGTTTGTTGCCGACATCTACGGCATGACTTTGCAACTTAGACAACATATCGATGTTCATCCCCGGTTGATTACACTAGTCATCATGATGCTATGTTATTCGTTTAGCCAATTCGGATTCAGCTCCCTTTTATCCGTTCTTTATCCCATTTTCGGATGCATGGCACTCTTTTGGGCGGGGAAGCTCATTAGGGATCGCTGGGGTACATTTCGTGGTCGTAATAATATGAATTGAAGACGTAGATATGAGGTTGAAGCCGTTTAAATGCATAAAGTTATGGTACAATTTAAAGCAAACATAGAAAAAGGATGGGTTCTGATGAAAAAAGCAGACAACTTGGCCTCCTAAATTCGTTTTAGATAAAATTTAGGAGGCTCAAATAATGAATTTTAACAAAATTGAGTTTAATACTTGGAATAGAACAGACATATTTCATCACTATATGAATCAAAATACTTCATTCAGCTTGACCAAAGAAATGGATATAACTGCTCTGTATCAACTCATCAAACAAAAAGAATATCGATTCTATCCTGCGTTTATTTTTTTGATCACGAGTGTGATCAATTCACATCCCGCTTTTAGAACAGGTTACAATAATGATGGAGAACTAGGTTATTGGGATACATTGGAGCCACTTTACACCATCTTTGATCATGAAGCTGAATCTTTCTCTGCTATTTGGACTCGTGTTACAAAGGACTTCCATTCGTTCCAAAATGTCTGCATTTCCGATTTAGAAAAATATAAACGTTCAGGCAAGTTGTTTCCCAAGACACCTGTACCTGAAAATATTTTTTCTCTTTCGATGATTCCTTGGACATCTTTTACTGGATTCAACTTAAATATTAATAATAACAGTCGTTACCTTCTGCCCATTATTACTGCAGGACAATTCATCAATAAAAAAAATTCAATATTTTTGCCACTGTCACTACAGGTTCATCACTCGGTTTGTGATGGTTACCATGCCGGATTGTTCATGAATGCTGTTCAGGATTTAGCAAACAATCCAGAGGATTGGCTGTTGTAAAATCCGTTAACAACACAAAAGCCGCTGTATCACACTACAGCGGCTTGTTTCATATATTTGCTCTCCCAGTTTTACGCCTGAAATTGCAAGTACATTTTTTTCAAATCATTCACTGATCTTCCCAGCGAGTAAAACGTTTTGGCTTTTTCACAAGCGGAACGAGCCAGTTCATAGCGATATGCCGGGTCCAGCATGACCTTTTCCAAGGCATCAGCCAGCGCAGATGGATCTTCAGGCGGCACAAGCAGTCCGTTCACTCCATCTTCAATCTGTTCGGGAATCCCCCCCACATCGGTGCCTACAAGCGCAAGACAGCTAAGCGCCGCTTCGGCGAACACTGAACCAAAGGCTTCTGCACGCGATGGCAGTACAAACACATCAAAGAATGGCATAAACTCTTCAGGATGTAGCGTATATCCATAAAAAATCGTTTCATTATAAATTCCCAGACGCTGTGCGAGCTCTTCCAGATCGGGACGAATCGGTCCATCTCCAATAATATGAAGTACGTAATCATGTCCCCTGTCCTTTAACTCCGAACAAGCTTTAAACAAAATATCTAGCCCTTTGGCGGGAACAAGCCGGCAGACCGTTACCAGTTGCGGGACCGCATTATCATGGGGAATCGGCTTGAACCGCTTCTCATCAAAACCATTCGGAATAATGCCGATGCGATCCGGATGTTTTACATACGGGCTCAAATATCGTCGGAACGAATCAGATACCGTTAGAAGACGCTCTGCACGATACTCAAGCTCTCCGTAGATCGCCTGCAGGAATTGATGTTCCAATCCATCAGGCTCTATACGGCCATTCAGGATAAGCTCTCTCTCATAACTGGAGTGAACGGTTTGAATGAGGGGAACCTCAGGAAACACCGACTTCATGGCCAGCCCTGCAATAGGATGATGCGCATGAATCAGATCATAGGGCTTCTGGATGCGAAGCCTGGTCCACCATAGATAGTCACGATATGTCTGAATATACTTTTGTACCACAAGACTATCCTGATAGATCGTCCAGTCAAACGTATCAAACTGTACTTCCTCTCTCCCTTTGTTACGAATACGTTTCGGCAAGGAAAAAAGGTCCATCTCCCATCTTGGGCTTGCAAATCTCTCCTGCAAATAAGGAATCATAGAGGATACACCTCCGGGCTGCTCCGGAGGAAAGAATAGAGCCTGTAGCAATTTCAACGTCATTATCCCCCTTTCCATCTTCATTTCTCTTTTTCCACATTCATTTATGATATATTAGAACATATGTTCAGTAAAGCGGCTCTTGAGCCTCCAACTCCGTTCTTTACACGAAAATGTATTTTCATGCATTTTGTTGCATACCATTTATATTTATTATGACATAGAAAAGCAAGAACATCTACCGCTCTGACAACTTAATTATTGAGTCGTATATACAACATATTCAGTCAACACCACATGCAGAAGCTTATGTTTTACATTTATCTCTTCCTCGAAGGACTAAGCTGAGTATAGAAAATTAGCCGAACAAGCTAACAGCTTCCATATCCTTCCTCATGATACTCTTAACAATTCGTGACGAATTCCTTCTAAAATTCAACCGGTTTCTCGTAAATGCTGAACCCACCATGCTTACCTGTACAGCCGAATCCATTTCCTGCATAAAAAGTGTTTAACGTGACATTGTCAGCCCCGCAATCCAATCGTACGAGAGACTTATTTTCGAACTGTATGCCACGACTCGACCATTCCAATATCGATTTCCCTAGACCTGTTCGAGCATATTTTCTTCGTATGGCAAGCCGATGTAGATAGAGCGCCCCATCTTCCGCGTGGGCCTGATCTCCCCACAGCTTGAGATCCCAAGGACTTGGCTTCTGCATGAGAATGACCATTCCAGCAATCTGCGCTTCTTTTTTGAAAACAAAGACGTCCCCTCGGCGAATGGCCGAAGGTGTATCATGAGAATCTTCCCCTTGTAGCAATGCATTCCATTGGGAAGAGCCTTTACTTTTCAACCAGGATGCCGTCTCTGCAAGCAATGAGAGCACCTCTTCCGTGTCCTCCGGCTGTGCTTGAACAGCTTGAAAGCCATCATTAATGTACTGGCTGTGAATGGTGAATGTGTGTGTCATCATGTCCCTCCTATATGCTCCGGTTTCGACTGCTCGCTTCCCTTGGTTTGGACTACGTCCAAATCCAAAAGTCGCTCCCATTCGATACCATCGCAACTGCATTAATTAAAGAACTAGTCGTAATATACCGGGAAAAGTTTTTTTCGTCAAAAAAATCAATTTAAAATGCTCAAAAAAAAAAAAAGGATAAAAGGCTTTCGCCTCCTACCCTTCCATTCTGGCTTCATCAATAATCTGATTACGGTAGAGCATCGTGAGATGTAGTGAGTCGAATTCGATCTCTTTGTTTAGCTCCCTCATTAGCACTTCTACCAGCGTTTTACGCTGTTCACTTGTGCCTGGTACATCGTAATCCATATAACCTGTCAGATCGGAATGCGACGTATCGATGGTTGCTGTACCCACTGGCAGACCTCCGCGTTCCTGGACGAAAAGATCATAGATTCTGAACTCCCGGTCCCTGTTCCTTGGCATCACATAACATGCTTCTTCCGCCTCTTCCGGCTCAATCATATCTCTGTTTGAATCCAATGCATTATACTGCTCTTCCTCTTCATCTTCCTCCAGCTCTTCGGAAAAATCACGATGTACCCATTCAAGCGTCTGCAACGCGTTCCCCTGATGCCATATCCGAATGGTAATCGTATCAATGATCTCCTCATCCAGTTCCCGTACAAGCAATTCTGCCGCAGCTTCCTGTACCGTTTCATCAGGTTCTTCGTACCAGTGAATCTCCCCCTGTGCATCGGCACCATACTGTTTCAGCGTAGCCTCGGCTACCTCTTCTCCCGCAACATTATTGAATACATAGCTAGATAAGTTACGACCGGCACTGATCATCTCCATTTCCAGCAGGTGTTCCTCGTCTTCATATGTAAACGACTCATCCCGAGATGCCGGAATGATATTTACCTCGCCCGGCAAATCATCACCATAACGGCTCTCTTCATCATACAGTTCGCCTTCCATAACCGCTGTTCCCGGAGAAGACCAAAATGCCTCCTCACTTCGTTCCACTGGTTGCAGGACGGAATGCAACGTGCCACAGCTCACCAAAACTTCATAGTAGGATGCCGCCACTGCATCCGCAAGTGCACGAACATAAGCATGTACCTTATCAATAATAACCTGCTCTACTGCCTCTTCTATAGACTCCTGTTCCAGTTGAAGGCTGCCTGACAGACGTTCCCCTTCTCTGTAGATCAGTAAAAGCGAGCCTGTATATCTGCCATCTACCATAATATCCTGCACTTCACCACTTGCTGTGCGCAGATCCGCCGTTAAATCAATCTGTACCATTGACAGTCCTCCTCATTCCTAACGTATTCTCTTAGGATGCCCTTGAAGACAGTAGTTTATGAGGCAATGTACATTTTCGAACGACGATTGGGGCGATTTTCGCAGGTCAAGTAAACAAGCAACAGAAGATTTATACGGACAAAATATACTTGTGGATCGCGTGAGCAACCCCTTCATCATTGTTGGACAAGGTCACTTCATCGGATGCGGCCTTCACCTCTTCTGGAGAGTTATCCATCGCAATCCCTTTACCAGCAAACGTCAGCATTGTAATATCATTAAAATAGTTGCCGATCGCCATGATCTCAGAAGGCGCAATGCCTTTGGAATCAGCCAGCATTTTAAGCGCCGCTCCTTTGGAAGCTTCGGGATGCATCAGATCAATGAAAAAGTCGCCGCTACGTGTCATGTAATAAGGCAAGTTCCAAGACGTCCACTCGCGCTGGACCGCATCCATCTGCTCGATGGGGCCAAAAGCTGTAAACTTCGCCAGAGGTTCAGTCATATCCGCCCACCGAGGAAGCTTAAGCGGCTCAGCCAGGAAATTATAATACATCTGCCTTACCTGTAATTCCAAACCTTCGGGTTGATCTACATATAGCCCAAAGGCCGTATTGATATCGAAATGTACACCATTTTCACGGCAGTACTTCATAATAGGCTCCAGCCCCTGGGTATCCAAAGCAAACTGATGAATGACTTCACGTGTCTCAACTTGCGCAGTAACCGCACCGTTATGCGTAATAACATAACCATCCAGCCCCATCTGTTTCATAAAAGGAATCGTGTTGGCAGGGCCTCGGCCTGAACAAAGCACAATCTCTGCTCCTTGGCGCGAAGCCTGAATCAGTGTTTCTTGTGTCCATTCAGTCAATTCATGATCATCATTTAATAAAGTTCCGTCAACATCCAGTGCAATCAATTTGTACGTCATATGCTCTTCATCCCATCTGTGTTTAGTTGGCTGCATTATTGTTTCGTAAACAAGTCAGCTCTTCTGCGGTTAACTCGCGGTAACTCCCAATCGCCAAATCGGAAGCCAGCTTCAGTTCTCCCATGGCTACACGTTTCAGGTAAATGACACGTTTGTCCACTGCCTGGAACATGCGTTTGACCTGATGAAACTTCCCTTCATGGATAATAAGCGAAATAAGCGATACGATGCCTTCATCTGTTTCCTCATATCCCAGCACAGTCAGCTCAGCCGGCATGGTCTCATACCCGTCATCGAGTTGAACGCCAGTTGCAAAACGCTGCACATCCTCTTCCTCCACTTTCCCGAGCACCCGTGCTTCGTACGTTTTGGGTACATGTTTTCGAGGGGATAACAGATCATGGGCAAGAGGGCCATCGTTTGTCAAAATAAGGAGTCCCTCCGTATCTTTGTCCAGCCTCCCTACCGGGAATGGTTGAAAAACACGATCTTCCTTGCGTAGCAGATCCAGCACCGTCTTATCCCGAGCATCTTCCGTCGCAGATACGACACCCGGCGGTTTATGAAGCATCAAATAGATCATTTCACGGTAGACAATCCGCTCACCATCCGCTTCAATGATGTTTATTGCCGGATCAACCTGCATGCCGCTGTCCTTTACCGCTTTGCCATCCACATGAATACGTCCCTGCTTTACCATTTTTTTAATCTCACTGCGTGTACCTATACCCATATGACTTAAAATCTTATCCAATCGCTGCGTTTGTTTGCCTTTCCCACTCATACCGATGTCCACCTCCATCCTGCTGGGTATTCATTTTTCAATACACCATCCAGCCATTTGCCCCAACCGGCCGCATATCCATCCACGCATACGAGCACATAACCCTTAGGCGCTGTTCCTTCCAGAAGGTTAAGCCGTCCTTGTTCTACGTTCAGCGTTTCCCCTTTCAAGTACCTCACTGCTTCTCCATCTTCAGAGGACAGATGCACACTTCGATGTGCCTCGGATGCACGCAAAGCGCACGCTAGCGGATGCGAAGGAACGAATCTCCCGTTTTTAACCGTGCCCATAAACCATCCGGGGCGAATCACTTTCAACCCTTCCAGACGGGCAGCACCTACCGCTGACTGATAGACACGATCCCCGTAACATACCGTTTCACCTTCGAGCGTTATAACCAGATTCTCATTTACAAACTGAGCGTAGACCGCTAATGGATCAACGGAGCTGGAATCCGCACCTCTTCCTTGCCCTCGCTCAGACTTGCGACCACCTGCCTCTTTCCCTTTCTTGCCTGGTTTAACGGTGTGTTTACCGCCTCGTGTACTTTTGTCGTTGCTTTCTCTGGATTCAACCCGTAACAAACGTTCCTTTTTACGATCGGCTTTGGTCATAGGAAGCGAAGCCGATCGTAAAAAGGAACGATCCTCACTCGGTTCATGCAACAATCCGGACTCAGGCACACGTTGTTCAGCACCACGTTGTTTTTCATGTAACTCTTGGTCTAACTCTAGATTAGATTCATCAGAGTGTTTTATCACAGCAACATAATGTCCCTCTCCTTCTAACAAGTGAGGCCATAATCGGGCTGTGCCACACGTCTGATCCAGCACTTCTTCTGTCTCCGCTGCCTGCTCCGGCAACATCTCACGCACCCAATCCGGGCGCCCTGGGGCAAATCCAGCGGTGTCAGCAATATGAACTACTGAAAAATCACGATTCAAGTTCAAAAACTCGGCGATCATCGCTTCGTTTTCCTCCGGCGCAAAGGTACAGGTGGAATAAACAATCGTACCTCCCGGAGCCAATAACCGTGCTGCCGTTTCAAGAATATCGCGTTGCATCAGCACACACTTCTCGACAGAATGATGTTCCCATGATTTCACCATGTCTTCATCCTTACGGAACATGCCTTCGCCTGAGCACGGTGCATCGATCAGCACTTTATCAAAATAATGAGGAAACACATCCGCAATGCGCTCAGGTGACTCATTCAGCACAACGGCATTTCTTACACCGTACAGCTCCACGTTTTTGGCAAGTGCTTTGGTTCGCTCTGCATGAATGTCATTCGTGACAAGCACCCCTTTACCTTGCAACTTGGCAGCAATCTGGGTTGATTTCCCCCCGGGAGCAGCACACAAGTCGAGCACGCGATCTCCAGGCTGTACGTTCAATTGTTCCACGGGAGCCATTGCACTCGGTTCCTGAATATAATAGAGACCCGCGTGGTAATAAGGATGCAGGCCAGGCTTCACCCCATGAGGCACGTAAAAACCCGTTTCGCACCATGGAACAGGTCTTAAGTCAAACGGGGCAATCTCTTTAAATTGTTCCATTGATATTTTAAGCGTGTTTACGCGAAGACCGGCATGCGGGGATTGTTCATACGATTTCATAAAAGATTCAAATTCATCGCCAAGCAAACGTTTCATTCGCTCTGCGAAGTCCAAGGGCAACTGTACGGCCATAGTTCCACTCATCCTATCCTGTTAAAATGACATATTGCTCTATGTTATCATATCCTGATTTTCCTTGCCTATCCTATCATGTGTATTCCACTACAGCGTGTAATGTAGTATAATGCTAATAGATTGTTTGATCAGCAAAAATTCGGTTGTTTATGAATATTATCCCAGCCTATATTTTTGTTGCAATTTTATCTCGATATGAATAATGGGGGATGAACAATGAATTCCAAGAAGAAAAAGAAAAGCGCCACAATCCTTATCTTCCTCGGCATACTAGTCGTCATGATTGCTGCGCTGGTTCTCGTGAACCAACAATCCAAGAAACAGATGGATACTGTAGAAAACGCTTATGGCATTGCAGCTTCCAAACTTAATCCGGCTACACGGGAATTGCTCACTGATCCCAACTATCAACAAATCATCCTGCCGGCTGATCTGAAAGCCAGAATTGATAACAAGGATAGCTTCTTTGTTTATTTCTTCGCTTCCGACTGCTCACACTGCCGTGCAACGACACCTCAATTAATGCCGTTGGTAGACAGTGAAGGAATTAAGCTTCCACAGTTTAACCTGCGCGAGTTCGAATCCGGCTGGACAGATTACAACATTGAATTTACACCTACACTTGTCTATTACCAAGATGGCGTTGAGAAAGACCGTATGGTTGGCGGTTTGAAAGAGAACGGAAGCGACAACGGTTATACTCTGGACGACTACAAGCAATTTTTCGATAAGTATAAAGGCAGTGCAACTCCAAGTAAAAGCTAGTTCAATGAACTCTGGGTAAAACTAAATTCAATAAACCAAAAACACCCCGACCATTCCTGTAAAGGAACCGTCGGGGTGTCTTGTTATACAAACATAGGAAGTATGACCCTAATTATTTGCTTGATGATTAGCGTTCTCGTCGTTTTCATGTAACCCCGTCTGCTGTAGAGCCTTCATTTTCTCTTCGTAAATTCGTCCTCGGGTTGGACTTCGCCGCTGCGGAACATTAGGTTTCAGCTCCAGCGACCTTTTCTGCATATGCTCAACAAGTGCCTTATCCTCAATAAGGATAGACAGATCATGATACGCAAGTTTTTCAGGATCATGATCCTGTAACTCGTTTACAATGCTGTGAACGTCTGCTTTCAACTCGCCCAGACGGATACCGAGAATAATGTCAGGATACGATTCCAGTAGTTCCAGAGAACTTTGCAACATCATTCGTCCGCCGCGAAAATTACGATTTCTGTAATGATATAGTCCCACCGCGATTTGCAACAGGCCTTTGTATAGCGGATCTCGGTCTCGTTCCAACCACAATTCTTCAAGCACCTCATGACACTCGAAATAGTCTCGATCCCGATTAAAATAAATCAGATAATCAATGTAGAGCGGTTCATAACTGCTCATCTGGATTTTCGCCCTTTCTGGCGTTGTTCAGAAGTTCTTTCACATCATCCAGCAGCGCTTTGAGCCCCTCCATATCATTCCGTTCCCAGCAGTCATTAAATCGTCTCTGTGCTTCAATTGCCTCATGAACCAGATGATAGAAATACAGCTGTTGAATGATGCTGAGCGTTCTTGACACAATATTGGAATCATCCTCGAATGCCTTCTGCGCTTCCAGAATCTGTAGACGGATCGCTGACATCTCATTATCGAGGACGAAAGCAGCCTCCGCTGTTTTCTTAAGTCTGGCTCGCATATCTTCCGGCAGGCTTTCCCGGTATTTATAGCTCAAGGAATGTTCAATCGTTGCCCAGAAATTCATGGCAAGTGTCCGAATCTGAATTTCGGCAAGCACTTTTTTCTGCCCCAAGGCCGTCTGTACAGGGTACTCAATGATCATATGAAAACTGCGATAACCGCTTTCTTTGAAGTTGGTTATATAATCTTTTTCAATCAATACGGTTAAATCCTTCCGTGCTCTGATGTATTCGGCAACACGCCTAATATCATCCACGAACTGACACATAATCCGAATACCCGCAATATCCTCTATCCCGGTCTCCACATCATCCAGTGCCACATTCAGACGTCTTGACTTTTCCAGAATACTGGAGATTTTTTTGACACGGCCCGTAACGAATTCTATCGGGGCATATTCTTCCCGTTTCTTCAATTCGGCCCGCATCGTTTTGAATTTGACCTTCAATTCCTCTACCGCTTGTTCATAAGGAAGTAAAAATGTACCCCAGTCTCTACCGTCCATCGTTAAGCCTCCTGTCTCTATAGCATCCCCTGTTCTTATCCATTATACATGATGTTTGCCGGGGGGAAGAGTCCCGATCCATTATACACTCTCCCACGCTTCTAATATTCGTGTTCTGGGGGTATATCGCTATTTAACGGTGGTCTGCACCAACCGCCTCTGAAATATGGTGATATCCGTCCTTACGCAGTAACTCGCGCAATCCAGCATGGATTCTGCGGTTTACTTCTGGTCCTTCATAGATTAACGCAGTATAGATTTCTACCAGGCTTGCCCCGGCTTTGATTTTCTCATACGCATCCTCACTAGTGAAAATGCCACCCGAGCCGATGATGGGAAGCTTGCCTTCAGTCTGTCTGTATACCTGACGAATGATTTCTGTTGAACGTTCACGTAGCGGCTTTCCACTGAGCCCGCCCGTTTCCTTCGCGTGCTGATGCGAGAGACCTTCACGACTAATCGTTGTATTCGTCGCAATGATACCCGACACCCCACTCGCCGCAATCGTACCAACCATATATTCGAGTTCTTGCTCATTCACGTCAGGCGCTATTTTGACAAGCACGGATTTGGCTGCTCCACCAGCCTTAGCCTGTTGGCGGTTCATCTCTTCCATTACTGCAGCCAGCAGTTCTTTCAATTCATTCCCATGTTGCAGATTACGCAAATCCGGTGTATTTGGTGAACTGATATTGACCACAAACAAATCTGCATAAGTATATAACGCCTGTATACATTTCGCATAATCCAGATGAGCTTCCTCATTTGGAGTGACTTTATTTTTTCCAATATTGACCGCTACAGGGATACGACGTTCTAGAAGACGCGCCAGCTCGCCTGCCATCGCTTCTGCACCCAGATTGTTGAAGCCCATCCGGTTCACCAGCGCTTCATCTGGCGGTAAACGGAATAGACGGGGTTGATCATTGCCAGACTGTGCGAGCGGTGTCACCGTTCCAACCTCCATAAATCCGAACCCAATCGAAGAGAATCCGGTTACAGCCTGTCCGTTTTTATCCAGACCTGCGGCTAGACCAACCGGTGTAGGAAAATGACAACCGAACATGTCCACCGCCAGATCCGGGGTCTCACGCACACCGTACATGACACGTAGTCCGGACGGAACTGGACGGACGCTGCCCACACCGCTTAGGCCACCAATAATCAGATGATGGGCCTGTTCAGGGTCCATTTTGAATAATAAAGGTTTAGCAAGACTTTTGTACAACAAATCACTCACTCCGTTCTGGTTCGGTACGCCATATGGCCGCTCCCCGTCTCTTATATGTAAAAAAACTCTACACACAAGTCTAGCCGTTTCTCCCTCAAAAAGAAAGTCATTTACGCATAGACAAACAAATTTCGAATCAGATGATCTATGCATAAGAAATCCACCTACCCACTGGAAATAGCGGGCTGAATTCTTTACAATGAAAGCATGGTTACTCTAGACCAGTTCGATACCTATGAAGGAGGAAAAAAGCCATGGCTCAGAAACGTAAACCACCTGCATTGCAACAAAAAAAGGAAGAGGTCAATCGCAAAGCCATCATATGGACAGCAGTCAGCGTTGGCGGTTTGATCGTTATCATTGGTGCTCTGCTTATTATTGCCAACATGTAGTTGAATCAGCATGCACTAACCGAACTTACATATATTGTTCTCTGAGCTCAATGGAACTTTACGATTATATCAGAGAACTGCAGAGTCAATTTAGCCAGTGATATGTTTTGTTTGGATTGTTCTGCTGAGGAACAAGTTTGTACTTATACCGCTGTTCGGTTTTTGGCACAGATGTTAGCTCTGGGAGCAGATCTTTACCAATGCGCACCGGAGTTCCTTGCGGAGCAAGAGCGAACAACTCCTCCACATCCGCTTTGCTCATCCTCACACATCCAAGGGACTCATCAAGGCCAATGCTATCAGGCTCATTAGTCCCGTGGATGGCATAATTCGTATTCGAGAGTTGCATGCCTCGACTTCCGAACTCTCCATTAGAGTGGCCATTCGGATTAACCACTTTATCCGTAATGACATACGAGCCCTCAGGCGTCCGATCTCCGCCCAGACCCACTTCATACATCCGAATGATCGTATCCCCGCTGATGAGTGCCAGCCTGTGGTTACTCTTGTCGATCACGATCTCAAGCGGCTCTTCAAAAAAAGGCTGCCCCCCTAACGTATCAGCAAACGGTGCCTTTGTCTTCTTGGATGACCCGATAGCCTGTTGTTTCCCATTACCGTTAGAACTTGCCTCTTGAGCCTTGGCTTGATGAGTGGCCAACAGCTGCGGAAACATCTCACTCATTTCAGCTGAAGTTTCTCCCAAAATATTGTCAGGAAACGGCTGGGCCATTGCTGTGACACTCTTTGGCCAAGCTTTGTGTTGTTTATGATATGAAAGGATTGCACTTGACAACGCTGCGGCTGTCTCCTGTTTGGCTGTCCACGCGGAGGCCATACGTTTGATCTTAGAGGATACTTTTGGCGGTTCACAGTTACATTGTTCTGCATCATAACTCTGGGCCGTGAGCTTGCCTTTTTCATTGATCTGCATAATGTATTTGACTGGCATATCCCGCTTCCAGACAGACCATTTCTCTGATGTCTGCATGCCGAGAACAGCCGTCGTATTCATTCCGGCACCTGATCCAGACCAGGCAGCAGCAAGAGCATCTCCTCCATCATTTCCATTGCCAAATCCGGCCGCAGTGAACACATTGCTCTGCTCTATGGACGTCGGACTCACTCCTTGTTGGTCTTTGGCAGGCTGTGCATGTGGTGTATCGTCCTCTGACTCCAATGCTTCAGACAGGGCATCCATCGCCCCTTTATGGGCACCAGGGGCATCTGCAGGCGGTAAACCCGCTAACAGTAGTAGCATTAACAGAGTCAGCCACATTTTGCGTCTGCGTTTCTTTTTCTCCTTGAGCTCAGACATCTCTACTAACTTATCCTGATAGTCCATCCATATGTCAGCAGGGGCTTTACTCCGCTCGAAAGCTTCATACACTTCGCCCGCTTGTTGGAAACAATAATTGGCCTTTCCTTCCTGTCCTTCGCCAAGGTACTCTTTGCCTAACAAATACCATGCCATTTTATTATCTGGATGTTTCTTGACATATGACCTTAGATCCGTATTTTGCATCTAATCCTCCACTATTCCGCCGTAAGCATATAGAGTTATATATCGGCATCCAGCGTCAAAACATGCATAGGACTTCAGTACTTGGTACTAACCAATTGAATTTGACACATATAAAAAAAGCACACCTTATGTCTCTGCGACAAAAAATGTGCTTTGGTGAACATGAAATAAAAAACTTAACCTTCTTTATTAAAAGGCTCGTCCGCTACTTTAATGGAGTCTGTAGGGCAACCATCGCATGCATCCTGCATGTCATCGAACAAATCTTCAGGGATGGCCTTGATTCCTTTGTTAGCATCGCCATCAAAGATCACTTCTGCCAAACCTTCATCATCGTAATCATAGATATCCGGAGCTGTTGCTCCACAAGCGCCACATGCGATACATGTGTCTTTTTCAACCCAAGTATATTTACTCATTGTACAATCTCTCCTCCTAGGATTCACCACGAACCGTGTTTTTATCTAAAAACATATTAAACCAAAGTTTGAATAATTACAAATCGAATTGCAACAATCACGACTTTATATTATCCCTGTTTAGTCGAAACTTTGCAAGTTATCTTTTTGCAGAGACGTTCCTCTTACTTTGTGGTTACGAAGCAATACGGAAGGATCATCCCCGAGCATACCTGCAGTCACCACCGCATTTTCACCGAATTTATCCCGAAGCTGATCCATAATTCGAATTAAACTTTCCTTTTTCGGCTTTTGTTCATATTCAAACAAATCCATCTGCACAGCCGACTCTTCCCTGGGAATCAAGGTCTGCAACGTGATGCCAAGCATTCGTACAGGTTTTCCATTTCCCCAGTGTTTTGCAAAAAGCTTACAGGCCTCACGATAGATAACCGCCGCGTCCTCTGTAGGTATATCCATCATGCGTGACCTCGTGATCGTTTTCATGTCAGGGGTACGAATCGTAATCTGAATGCCTTGACTGAGCATTTCGTGTTTGCGTAATCTCCGGGCTACCTGATCACTGATGTTGAGAAACACACGGTGGATATCCGCCATTTCAGAGACATCGGCTGGCAGTGTTGTTGTATGCCCAATCGATTTATTTGCTTCACGCTCTGCAACAACAGGCGAGTGATGAATGCCATTAGCCGAATTTTTGAGCCATGTACCATTCACACCAAACAGGTCTGTCAGCATTTTTTCGTCCGACTTAGCCAATTGACCGATCGTATCAATGCCCAGCTTTTTCAGTTTCTCGGCCGTCTTTTTCCCAATGCCAAACATCTCGTTACACGGTCTATGCCATAAAATACGCGGCACATCTCTCATCCGCAAAATCGATATGCCGTTTGGTTTTTTCAGATCCGAAGCCATTTTGGCAAGCAGCTTGTTCGGCGCAATCCCAATGGAACAAGGCAGGCCAAGCTCCTCCTTGATTCTCTGTTGAATCTGTTCAGCGATTTCAATAGGTGTACCGAATTGTTTGGAACCCGTTATATCCAGATAACACTCATCAATTGAGGTCGCTTCCAGCAGAGGCGTATAACTATACGCAATCTGCATAAACGCCCTGGAGTATTGACGATACAGGTGGAAATCCGGTCGAATGACAATCAGATCAGGACATTTTTTCATCGCCTGTTGCACAACCATGCCGGTTGAAATCCCTCTACTTCGGGCTGTATAAGAACAAGTGACAATAACACCCTTACGCAACTCGCTGCTACCCGCAACAGCAGTCGCTTTTCCTCTGTATAACTCCGGCTCTTCTGCTTCATGTACGGAGCAATAGAAGGCATTCATATCGACATGCAGAATCACTCTGCCAGCCGCTGGATAATACTCGCTTACATTCATTGGAGGATTGTTGTCTGAAGACTTCACGCCCCCCACCCTTTCTCTCCTCCCGGCCGGGAGTTCGCTTTATTTTCATCCAGGTCTATTTTTGTTCTTAAATATGGCTCTCACAACCAGAGCAATCACAATCAGAAGTATTACTGTAATAACTATATTCTCCCATAGTATGGTCACGATCACTCCCAACCTTTCGTTGTTAAAATTATAACATAGGTCGCCTTTTGATATCCCGGACCCTTTTTCACAACAAAATCGCAATTGTTTACGTCAACCTGCGAATTCTATGTAGCATTTGGCTATAATGATGCTATAATAATTAATTATACAAATTCACGAGTTTGGGACAAATCCATCATACCAGTTTAACACAGTGTAGCGTTGCTACATCGAAGGGTTTATCCATTAACGTTCTTACCTGCTTTTCAACCCTACCATCAAAACTTATAAAAAAGCGCTTTACCTTAAAGGAGGATCTTCATGTCAAAGGCCATTTCCATCTTCGATACAACTTTACGCGACGGCACACAAGGAGAGGGTGTCAGCTTATCGGCAGATGACAAACTTAAAATTGCCAAAAAGCTGGATGACCTGGGTGCTCACTATATTGAAGGCGGAATTCCCGGTAGCAATACCAAGGACATTGAGTTTTTCAAAAGAGTCAAGGAATTGAAGCTAAACGCCAAAGTTGTTGCATTTGGAAGCACTCGCCGCAAAGGTAGCCTCGCAAGCGAAGACGCCAATCTGAAACGTATGATTGAATCCGGGGCACAGGCCGCAACGCTGGTCGGAAAATCATGGGACTTCCATGTGCATACCGCCTTGCAGACAACGCTTGAAGAAAATCTGTCCATGATCTATGATTCCATCGCGTATTTGAAACAAAATGGCATGGAAGTGATCTTTGATGCCGAGCATTTCTTTGATGGCTTCAAACACAATCCAGAGTATGCACAAGCCGTTATGACGAAAGCCCACGAAGCCGGGGCGGACTGGCTCGTCATGTGTGATACCAACGGAGGAACGATGCCGCACGAAGTTCACGAGATCGTATCCACACTGCACCGGACGTTGCCTCAAGCACATCTTGGTATCCACACCCATAATGACTGTGAGCTAGCGGTTGCAAACACGCTCAGCGCTGTACAAGCTGGGGCTCGTCAGGTTCAAGGCACGATGAATGGTTATGGGGAGCGCTGCGGTAACGCTAACCTCGCTTCCATTATCCCTAACTTGCAGCTCAAACTGGGTTATGAATGTGTCTCTGAGGATTCCATGAAACAACTCACGAATGTTGCTCGTTATATCAGCGAGATTGCGAATGTAAACATGCCAATCAACCAACCTTATGTGGGTAATGCCGCATTTGCTCATAAAGGTGGGATCCATGTATCTGCCATCTTGCGGGATTCCCGGACCTATGAGCATATCGCGCCTGAACTTGTTGGCAACAAGCAACGTGTGCTTGTCTCCGAACTGGCTGGACAGAGCAACATTGTGTCCAAAGCACAAGAAATGGGACTGGAATTTGATCCAAGCAGTGCGAACTCCCGTCAAATCATCGAAAAAATCAAAGACCTAGAGCATCAAGGTTATCAATTCGAAGGCGCTGATGCATCACTGGAATTGTTGATTCGTGAAGCGAACGGAGATATGAAAGAACTTTTCACCTTTGAATCATTCAAAATGCTTGTGGAGAAAACGGCAGGCAAATCCGTGGTATCCGAAGCTTTTGTCAAACTGAATGTTGCCGGAACAAGTGTGTATACCGCAGCAGAAGGAAACGGCCCGGTCAATGCACTGGATAATGCACTTCGGAAAGCTCTTGTGCAGTACTTCCCTTCTCTTGCTCATATGCACCTGTCGGACTACAAAGTTCGTGTACTGGATGAAAAGGATGCGACCGCAGCCAAAGTTCGTGTATTGATCGAATCCAAAAATACCGAGAACACATGGAACACGGTCGGTGTATCCGAGAACGTCATCGAAGCCAGCTGGGAAGCGCTTGTACACAGTTTCCGGTATGCTCTACTCCAGGAAAATATTTCGGATGAACCGGAATCCCTTACGATTCCAACGCCAGGTTTGATCAATCACTAGAAGTCTAAATCAATGAACTGCCAAAATACAATCGGGCTTCTTATTTCCCGGAAAATAAAGAAAGCTTCTGTAGCCATTAAGGATGGTAACAGAAGCTTTTTCAATGCAAAACGATACGCAAAAATTGTTTTCTTTTAGTTTGAAATCAGCTTTTTAATTTTTTTCTCCAATTCTTTTTCCGGCAAAATACCAAGAACAATCTCTTGGATTACTCCCCTGGAGTCAATAAGAACGTTCGTTGGAAATGCAACGCCGTTATACTGAGCATAGACGGTTCCTTTTTCGTCCAAAGGTATCGGGAATGTCAACTTGTACTCGTCCACAAACGCTTTGGCATCCTTCAATTTATCGTATGAAGTAACATTTACACCGTAAAGATCCAGCTTATCTTGGTATTTTTCAGCCAGATGGTTCAGTTCAGGTGCTTCTTGTTTACAAGGGTCACACCATGACGCCCAGAAACTGACAAAGGTTGCTTTCTCTTTCGCCCCACCTA
Organism: Paenibacillus sp. RRE4; assembly: GCF_031844205.1. Taxonomy (NCBI): domain Bacteria; kingdom Bacillati; phylum Bacillota; class Bacilli; order Caryophanales; family Paenibacillaceae; genus Paenibacillus; species Paenibacillus sp. RRE4. The sequence goes on along the minus strand of NZ_JAUZUT010000001.1, from coordinate 1,200,613 downwards.
CGCTATACGTCTTGCCGTCAAGTCCAGTCAGCGAGAACGGCGGTGCCAGTAACCCCGCCTTCGGCCCCGTCTCTGTGGGCATGGGTTGCTCCTGTTTAAAAACAGCAGCAATACCACTATCCGTATTTTGAGCCAGAGCTATACCAATAAGCAGGACAGCTCCGAGCAGTATGTATATGTTACGTTTCATCACTCGCCACCCTCTTGTTCATTCAATGTGTATCCAACGGGATTACATCAATCCTTTCTCATATTGTACCCTTTTCCCTTAAAATTTTACAATCCGCACCGAACAAAATAAAATAAAAAGGACTCCTGCATCAAGCAGGAGCCAAAAGAGAGAGGGGTGAATACAAATGGCAGCACTTCACGGGCAACAAAATACCTTAACCCTTCCTCGCTCGGTGGAACGAGAAATGTCCAGGCACATGCATCTTTCACTGCCGCAAGAAGCCTGCGGGGTTGTGCTGGGTGAATCCGCAGCGGGCGGCATACGAATCAGTCGGTTTCAGCCCATTCGTAACGTAGCGCCTGACCCGCTGCATCACTTCTCGCTGGATCAATCGGAATGGATTCAATGTTTTTTCTCCGACGTTACGATCGTTGGCATTTTCCACACCCATCCGTGTACACTGCCCATTCCTTCGCAAGCGGACCTGCAAGCCCTCCCGAACTTCGCGGGCATGTTACACACATATCTGATTGGTTCACCTGTTCTTTCGGTTTCAGCTTCAGAAGACTCCGAATCGCCTATGCTTCTGAACGCTTATCAGATTATATCGATTGAAGCAAAGCAGAGCAGCGAGGCTTCGTTTCCGCTGTCCCCTTACAGCTTAATCCCATTAACATTACGCATGACTTAATTGGGTGTAAAGATCACCCAAGGTCTCTATATTTTTGCGTTGCATATCCTCAAGATAGTAAGACCACAACTGCGCCGTCATTTTAGCATCCTCAAGCGCATGATGCCGCCCATAGATCGGAATCCCCCTGGATTCAAGCAATTCATCGAGCCCGTATCCCGTTCTCGTAGGTTCAAGCCAGCGGGCAAGCATCATCGTATCAATTAAACGATGGGTCAGCCTGACTTTGGAGGTTCGCCACAACGCTGCATTGAGGAATGCCCGGTCATGCGCACTCGCATGGGCTACCAGTACGTTCCCACCCACAAAGGACATAAAATCATGCAATCCTTGAAGCAACGTAGGCGCCTCCTCTGTCATCTGTTGCGTAATCCCGGTGAGTTCGGTAATATGTTTCGGCACCGCCGTTTTCGACTGAACCAGCGTATAGAACTGTTCTTCTTCCAGTACAACGCCACCTCGGAGACGAACTGCACCAAAGGACAAAATTTCGTCTCCATGCTGGGGGGAAAAACCTGTTGTTTCCAGATCAAAAACAACAGCATCCAGTTCACCCAGAGGGGTATGCAACACTTCCGGTCTACGTTGCTCCCTCATCATGGAACGGATAAACGCCATATGTTGCGCCGTAGGGGCTCCCATAATGGAAGCGATGGCGGAAGGAACCCCTCCCTGACGCAGCGAATTCCAAAACCCTGAACTGCCCCTTGCCGGCTCTCTCATGGACGTCTCCTTTCTGCAAAACGCAACTGTCTTTGCAATGCACGATGCACTCGCTTAACCAATCCAAGTGTCTCTCTCAATTCATAATGAATTTGCTTCTGCTTCATCTGTTTCTCATCCAAAAAGCCACTGCTCTGCTGCAAATCCTCACGTATAACAACCGGTGTGTTTCGACGTAGCTTCAAAGCAGACGTAAATGCACGCTGGCATGTGTCCGTTAACTGAAAAGGAATGGCCTCAAGCGAACTCAGCCTCTCCATTCGTTTTAACGTGGACGATTCCTGAATTCCATGCTGCAAAGCGAGAAATCTGGCGCTGTTAACGAGCGGAATATATACGCCATATTTGACATCAAAACCGCCCGCATGTTCACCAAATCGCTCTGTAACAACACGGCCCATTATATTTAATGTCGCCTTATGTTTTACCGTATTACGCAGCACTGCATCAGAGAGCTCTGGAACCCGGCGAAACAGTTCATAAAAACTCGTAAGCCAAGCCTCTGCCAGACTCTCCTCCCCTGCAATAAAACGCATATCGGAAGCGATGATCAGGTTACGCACCGGCTCCCAATTTAAATCGGAACTCCATTCGAATAATTGCTTTTTCCAATCCGCCAGTGTTTTTCGCCAAAACGATTCCGAGCACATCACCTTGCCCTCACATTTGGCATAACCCAGCTCTTCCAATAGATCCGCAATACGGTTTCCCAGTTCGTTGAAATATTCTTCTTTTGTTGCATGCGGAGCATCGCTGATAATCATGCCATTATCCTGATCACTCCATAATGTCGCTTCTTCCCTGCCGGAGCTTCCAAATACGATAAAGGCATAGGGGACGGGAGGCTGGCCGAAGCCCTCCTCTACCATCCCCTGAATGCATAACTCTACTGCTTTCCGTGCAATGCGGTCATGCAGTTCATTTACCATCTCGTACCATTCGACCAGCGACAAGGAAGCGGACATTGATTTCTGGAGTTCTCTCTGCAAAATAACACGTGCCTGGCGCAGTTCATGTGCAGAAGTTGCACCATCGATCCCTTTATAGGACCAGGAAAGGTTTGTTATTGAGATAGGTTCCATCATATCCAGCCTCCTTGAAGCAATTTCAATCTTCATTTACCTCAGGAGCTGAATGTACCACCTGATTTGGATTCTGCATGTTTCATTTGCTCAGGATATCCATACGTCCCGTGTTCACTAAGATCAAGTCCCATTGTCTCTTCTTCTTCCGTAACACGGATGCCCATTACAGCTTTCATACCGCCAAGAATAATGAAGGACATGACAAGTACGAAGGCAAATGCTCCTACAAGACCTAACAATTGAACACCCAGTTGGTGGAATCCACCGCCATAGAACAGACCCGCTTGACCTACGCCTACTTTCTCAGCCAGTTCAGGTGTTGCGAACAAACCTGTGGAGATAGCCCCCCACATACCTGCGATACCGTGTACAGAGAACGCGTAGATCGGATCATCAATACCTTTGCGATCGAAATATTGAGCTGTGAAGAATGTAATGATACCTGCCAGTGCACCAATAACCAGAGCCGCCCAAGGTTCAACGAAAGCACAAGCACCTGTAATGGCTACGAGTGCAGCCAGCACACCGTTCAACATACTAGGGATATCTGATTTTCCAAGAACTGCCCAGGAGATTAACAATGCGGCAACACCGCCAGCAGCAGCAGCTACGTTTGTAGTCAGTGCCACATATCCGAAGAATCCTTCACCCATTGCAGACAACGTACTACCTGGGTTGAAACCGAACCAACCAATCCAGAGGATAATGACCCCGAGTACGGAATAGACTTGGTTGTGACCAGGAATGATGTTAGGTTTGCCGTCTTTGTTATATTTACCGATACGAGGTTTCAGCAAGATGGTAGCTACCAACGCGGCTGTTGCACCCGTCAAGTGAACTACTGTTGAACCCGCGAAGTCTTGCATACCCAGCTCTGCGAGCCAGCCACCGCCCCATACCCAGTGAGCAACGACCGGATACATAATAATGGTATACAGTGTACCAAACACGATATATACGCTCATCTTTGCACGTTCTGCCATACCACCGCAGGCAATAGCCAGGGAGACAGCCGCAAATGCAAGGTGGAAAACAAATTTAATTGTTAATGGAACATCGGAGAAAGCGAGTGATTCAAAGGAAGCCGCCATGTTGTCTCCACTCATGAAGAAACCGGTTGTTCCAAAGAAGCCGTTACCGTTACCAAAACCTAGGCCAAAACCAAGGCCCCAGAAAGCAATAACTGAAATGCCTAATGTCAGGATCGTCTTACCCGCAATGTGTCCTGCATTTTTCATTCGCGTCGAACCCGCTTCAAGGAGTGCAAATCCCCCTTGCATAAAGAACACCAGCACTACAGCCAGAAACGTAAATGCCGAGTTCAGACCACTTTGAAGCTCAATAGTACTTGGACCCTCCGCAGTAGCGAATGCACTCACCGGAAAAGCCAGCAAAGTAAGCATTGCTAACATTGAAACCAACCATTTCTTTCTCATTTGCCCCACTCCCTCTTGTGTTATGTTTCTTTACATATCATGAAACTCTTAATGTCATTATAAGCAGAAGTAAGGAAAGTTGACAAGAGTATTTTTATCATTTTCGAAAATATTTTATGGGAATAAAGTCTTACGTCTTTTTCTTGCACTTAAGTACATATTCACACACTTTGAGTACATAGATATAGGAATAAAGCAAGCTATCTTCAAAGCATAACGTTTGACTGTACGGTTCATGATCATGTATCATACTTATTAGTAAGAAAAATCGAGCGTGTACATTGAGGCGCTTGTGGAAACTACATTTCCCTACATTTGAACTTGCAAGCGAGGTGAATATCATTGGGGATATGAAACTTTTTCGAATTGGCGAACTCGCCAAAACGGCTGGTGTAAGCGAACGGACAATTGACTATTACACAAAGCTCGGGTTAATCGCTCCCGAAGAACGCACCCAAAAAAATTATCGTCTTTATAGTCATGAAACCTTAACCAGACTTGAACGTATTGTACAGATGAAACAAGAGAAGTATAGTCTCGAAGAGATTAAACAATCTCTTGAAAAGTGGCGTCTGGTCAGTACAGAAGAACAAGTAGCCAGCAAACTGACAACACTTGAACTTCATGTGCAGCAACTTGAGCGAGAGGTCAATGAACTCAAACCATTGCTTGGAGAGATGAAACCTGTACAAGCACGCAAGATGATGGCAGGACTCCTCACCAAAAGCGCGGGTACAATGGAGGCATTAAAAATCTTGCTTGAAAACACCATGATGTAGCTTATTATGAAAGCGGAGGAATGGATATGAGTTTTAATAACGGTATGTTCGTATTGATTATCATCGCCTTTTTGCTCTCGTTATGGGCGCAATTTCGCGTTAAGGGCACCTTTAGACGTTGGTCCGAAGTACCAAACCAGAACGGAATGACCGGTTACGATGCAGCCCGCCATATGCTCGATGCTAACGGCCTGCACGATGTGCCGATTGAACCGGTTCGCGGCTCACTCTCCGACCACTACGATCCGATCAATCGGGTTGTACGTTTGTCAGAACCTGTGTACTACGAAAAGTCCATCTCGGCATTATCCGTCGCGTGTCACGAAGTCGGCCATGCCATTCAGCACAAGGAAAGTTATCCTATGCTCGCATTGCGTCACCAGATTTTTCCGATTGTGAACTTTGCCTCTGGGCTCGCACCATTTCTGTTAATTGCAGGTTTCCTCTTTAACGCGATGAACCTGGTCGGAATCGGCATTATCTTCTTCTCTGTTACTGTCGCATTTCAGTTGATTACATTACCGGTCGAATTCAATGCCAGCAATCGAGCACGTGAGATCATGGTATCTGAAGGATATATCCGTAACGAAGAAGAAAAAGGTGTAGCCAAAGTGTTGAATGCCGCAGCTTTGACATACGTTGCCGCTGCATTGATCTCTTTACTTGAATTGATTCGTTACATCGGAATCTTTAATAGCCGGGACTAAATGTTGCAGATACCCAATGAACAAGTTAAATAAATAAAAACAATACCCCACCGTTACTCGGATGGGGTATTGTTTTGTTGTAAACCGAAATAATGAAGCAAAAATGAGCGGAAAGACTGAGCAACGAGTGGCAACTTATCATCTGCACGGTGAATCAACCCAATCGTTCGGGTTACTTTCGGTTGAGAGATCGCCACATGCGCAGGCTGCAAGGGATTTGTCTGGAATAACGCCATTTCCGGCAACAAACTGACACCCATACCCGCAGCTACCAAACCACGGATTGTATCCGTCTCCTCACCCTCAAAAGCGATTTTCGGTGTAAATCCAGCTTCGAGGCAGGCATGCCACACAATTGGCCGCAGGGAGTAACCTTTGCTAAACAAGACAAACTTATCATCCTTCAACTGTTCCAGTGCAATGGTCTCTTCTCCCGCAAGCGGATGATTCGGCGGCAAGATCGCATGCAACTCCTCAGTAAGCACAATATCACCAGCAACCTGATCATGTTTTTCCGGAAATGGTGAAATAAATGCAAGATCCACTTCTGCCGACAATACATCCCGAATCAATGTCGGGTACATCCCCTGCTTGAATCTGAATTTCACATTCGGATACTTCTGACGAAAAGCCGCCACTACAGAAGGTATGAGATGAATTCCCAGACTGTGCGGAAATCCGATCCGAATCTCCCCATGCTCCGGGTCCAGAAACTCATGCACTTCACCTACAGCTTTGTCGAGATCCTTCAAAATACCTTCAACCCGTTTGCAAAAAAGCTGTCCTACCGCAGTCAACTGCAAATTCCGCCCTTTTTGCATAAAAAGATCTACACCAAGCTCCTCCTCAAGCTGATGAATCTGTCTGCTGACCGCAGACTGTGCCACGTGCAACTCTTCCGCCGCCTGTGTAACATGTTCCTTTTGAGCAACTTTCAGAAAATAATGCAACTGTCTTAATTCCACTTGCCTGATCGCTCCAATCTGTTATACCCTACTATATCGTGCACCGTACATTACACCTTGAGAACATTCTACCTATTGCCTAAAAATCCGAGGTTTCCATAAACGAATAATCAAACCATAAATAAAGAATCCACCGAGCAAACCACCTAAATGGGCCATCCAGCTGACGTTTGCAACCACAACGGAAAAAATGATACCGAACAGCAACAACGTATACAACGTTTTGCGAGAAGTCTCGTCCATTATGTTCCGTTGGAACAGCGCTATGTAGAGAAACGCACCATAGACGGCATAGATCGCGCCAGACGCCCCTAACAAAATGGTAAGCTCACCAATCGATTTGTACCATGCAATGGCCAGAATGTTCCCTACTACACCTCCCGCTAGATACAATACGCCATATCTCACAGACCCAAGCAATCGCTCTAAAGGAGGAGCAAATACAATGAGCGCAAAACTGTTGAACAACAGATGGTCAAAACCCCCATGAAGGAACATCGCTGTTACATAACGCCACCACTCGTTCACGTACGCGCCGTCATTAATCAATGCTCCAAAATGAAACAAAGTCGGAACACTTCTAGCCCCACCATTAAGCGTTACTACGATAAACATAACAACATTCGCAATTAAAAGAATCGACGTCAAAGGGAAGAACTTCAAATAATCTTTCCAATTTTCATAACGGATAAATATCATAGATTTTCACTTTCACTCCACCCTGTTAAAATCAGACTTTTCTCTTGAATCCATCACAATGAAACATGCCCGGATTGGACAATGTCTTTCATAAAAGATTATAATGGATTTTGGCACGGATCACCAATTTATAAGGAGGAACATTATTTATGACACAAGAACGTAAAGGCGCAGCCACATTTAAAGGCAACCCTATCACATTGATCGGACCTGAATTGAAAGTGGGCGATCAAGCACCTGACTTCACTGTGAGCAAAAACTTGATTGAAGATGCATCTCTGAAAGACTTCGCAGGCAAGATTAAATTAATCAGCGTTGTTCCTTCCCTGGACACTGGCGTATGTGATGCTCAGACTCGCCGCTTCAATGTTGAGGCAGCTGAACTCGGTGAGAATGTTGTTGTTCTGACCGTCAGCGTAGACCTTCCATTTGCACAGGAACGTTGGTGCGGTGCGGCTGGTGTTGACCGCGTGGTTACCCTTTCCGACTACAAAACACGCTCTTTCGGCGAAAACTACGGCGTTCTAATCAAAGAATTCCAACTGGACATGCGCTCCATTTTTGTCCTGGATGCCGAAGACAAAATTACATATGTGGAGTACCTGCCTGAAATGACAGACTCCCCTAACTTCGAGCAAGCCATTGCTGCGGTAAAAGCTTTGCTGTAAAACCAATTGCGTCATTGCAGAATAAAAGCGAGGAAGGTCATCCTTCTCTCGCTTTTTATTATTTCATCATTTATTTCACTCATTCGCCTTATACTTGCCGAGCTTTTTATCAAGTACGGAGAACAAGTGCATAATCGTACGATAGTTGGAACCGAGATCTCCCAATGAACCGCGGGAAGCAGAGTACATATCTACTGCACTTCGTACAGGACTCACCGAAATAATGGAAACCGTAATATCCATTGTACGACCAAACGTCGTGCGTTTTTCCAATATAATCTCGCCTACAGAATGCACTTCATGCAGTACTTTATACCCCGGAATTTTTTTAAGTGTCGAAGATACTTCTTCCCAGGCTTTTTCTTTGGATAAATTGTAATAGCGTGTTTTTAATTTGGGATCCTTGGCTCGATCGCTGGTCCCCTCCATACTTCGGATGATACCGACGAGCGTTCTCTTTAAGGTCAAGACCCTTCCTCCTTTGAGTGTAACCGTTCCATTATGTATTCTAGTGTAACATTGTTCAAGTAGTAACAAAAGGGTAAGCATCATATTTAACAAAAATACTAGGATCAACAATAACCAGAATTAAATCATTCATTATACCCACCCAAAAATCAACATAAAAACACCCTGGCTTCCTCATAAAAAAGGAAAAGTCAGGGTGCTGTACATTGTAAGATGAGAAACCCGCCTATGCCGTCCGGCTACATTGTCTTATGAACCTGCTTGGCAGGTGGGTGACTGCAAAAATGCATTTGAAGTCCCCATGTCGTATAGACAGGGCTTTTCAGCAACACTTTGTATTAATCTCCCGAAGACATCATCATTGGTTCAAAACAACGAATAACCGAAACGTACATCGCAGGATGTACACTTATTATATCCCTAACTTTGTAAAAAGTAAATGCCATACAGACATGTTTTATTTTTGCTGTGTAAACTCTTTATTTTCAGTAGGTTCAGAACGCTGTGCTTCGTCCTGTTCTCCTGATTTTTCAGCCAAAGCAGCTGCCTCTTCTTCCTCTTTCTGCAATTGGATCTTTTGCATCTGCTCCTGCATTTTGTTGTAGGTTGCATAGAAGTTAAAGAACGCAAACCAAGCCACGATGCTCATGATGAAAAAGATAAACAGCACCGGGTAACGCAATCCGATATAGAACAGCAACCCGCTTCCCAGTAATGTGGAGAATACACGGAAAGGTCGAATCAGCGTTAACAGAACTGCATTTTTGATAATAAGGCCGATCGACATATGGTAATGTACAACCATTGAGAAGAAGTTAAACAAGGATACAAACAACAATAACAACAACACAAGCATAATAATGCCAACCAGCTGCATGTTACGGAACTGCGTCATATAAACCGTATAGTCCAGATACATGATTGCGAACAGCAGAGTGTAAAAAATACCCCCGATTAAACTTTGTTTGTAGTTTTCCTTGTAACCTGTAAAGAATGTACGGAAGATCGGCACATCCGTATCTCCCATATTCCATTTACGAACAACCGTGAACAAAGCTGAGGTCGCCGGAAACAGTGTAAGCGGTGCCACAATGGCTATAGCCCAGTTCATTTGTAATGATTCGTTCGCGAGATTCTGTTGCATGACGAGCAGCTTCATAATCATGAAAAACAAGAACGGTGAAGAACAGATCGCCCACAAGAGATTGCTTGCGGCCAGTCTTGTAATCCATTCTGTCAGCCGGTAAAGCCCGCCCATAGCTCCTTTAAATTCCAAACATTTCTCCTCCTCCGCACCTTGCGTCTAACCTGAATTCTAATATTAATATACCTTATTATATATAGGAAAAGCCAGCACTTCCCGAAAGTAGATCACTTTAGGCAAGCCTGATCGTTCTAATAAATGGAAAGTTTATGTATTTTTACAAAGTAAAAAGGATGGAGCAGCTTCCTGCCCCATCCTCATTAAATGTTACACTTATTCGAAAGAGTTGTCTCTAGCCGGACGACGTCCTTCATTATTGCTTGGACGCGGTTTGCGATCACGGTTGTAGCCGCCTTCTCTGCTTCCGCTTCCACCACTGCTGTTGCGGTCACGATTGTAACCGCCACGTCCACCACCACTGCTGTTGCGATCACGGTTATAACCACCACCGCCACTGCTACGGTTACCGCTGTAACCTGATGGCTTGCGTCCGCCAGAACGAACATCTGGTCTACGACGTTTAGCACGGATTGGATCTTCAGGAGTCAGATCAACCTGAGCATCTTTTTTGTCGCCTGTCAGGAGTTTCAAAGCTGCGGACAACAATTGTACGGAATCATATTGCTCCAGCATTTGAATGGCAATACCTTTGTATTCGTTCAACTCGCCGGATTGCACAATCTCCAGGAGACGTTCAGCCGTTACGCGTTGTTTTCCTTCAACCGCTTCTGCCATCGTAGGCAACGGTTTACGCGGAATACGGTGACGTGTTACACGCTCGATGAAGTGCAAGTGATCAATCTCACGCGGAGTTACGAAAGACCATGCCGCACCCTCTTTACCCGCACGACCTGTACGGCCAATACGGTGAACATAACTTTCCGGATCTTGCGGAAGGTCAAAGTTTACAACGTGTGTTACGCCAGATACGTCGAGACCACGCGCTGCCACGTCTGTTGCAACGAGTACATCGATGCTGCCATCACGGAACTTACGCATTACCGTATCACGTTGGTTCTGAGACAAGTCACCATGCAAACCATCAGCGGAATATCCACGTTTTTGCAAAGCTTCAGCCAATTCGTCAACACGACGCTTTGTACGTCCAAACACGATTGCCAGTTCTGGGGATTCCATATCCAGCAAACGGCTAAGAGCTTCGAATTTTTGACGCTCAGGTACTTCAATATAAGCCTGATCAATCAACGGAGCGCTGACTTGTTTAGGAATAACAGAAACGTGTTCTGGATTAGTCAAGAATTGTTGAGCCAATTTTTGAATGTTAGGAGGCATTGTTGCAGAGAACAGCATCGTTTGACGGTCGTCTGGAACTTGTTTCAGGATCGATTGAATATCCTCCATGAAACCCATGTCGAGCATTTCATCTGCTTCGTCCAATACAACAGTTTGTACATCATCAAGTTTGATTGTTTTGCGGTTGATGTGGTCAAGGAGACGTCCTGGTGTACCGATGATAATCTGTGGTTTTCTTTTCAATGCACGAATCTGGCGTACGATATCTTGTCCGCCGTAGATTGGCAGGGAGCGTAGACCTTTGAAGCGAGTAAGTTTTTCGATCTCTTCAGCGACTTGGATCGCAAGTTCACGTGTAGGTGCCATAATGAGGGCGCGGATTTTATCATCCGTTTTGGAGATTTTGCTGATCAACGGGATACCGAATGCTGCGGTTTTACCCGTACCTGTTTGAGCTTGACCGATCAAATCTCTACCTTCAAGCGCAATTGGAATTGATTTGGATTGAATCGGTGTTGCTTCTTCAAACCCGAGCTCAGTGATGGCTTGCAACACCAGTGGTTCAAGATTGAAATCTGAGAAATTTAAATTTGTCAAAATTATTCATACTCCTTTTATATGGTGGACATGGTGGACAATCCACTTTGTTGTCTGTATTCTTAAGTAGCGTTAATATTTATAGGGTATCCCAACGGGACGAATTATTTTCACGAACGAACATAATTCCATGAATGGGTCCCCAACATAAGACTAAAACTACAATCACGTGTTTGAAACATTTCAAATTTTAGCTTTCGATTTGGGAAAAGTTTCCTACTCAAGAATATCCACAAATCATTATATCATAAAACTATTCAAGATTACCAGCAATCTGGTTTTAAATAAAAATGAGGTGATTAAATTGCCCAAAATAATTTGGCACTCTTTGGTGATCATTTTGGGTGCTGCAGCAATTGCTTGCGGCTTTAACTGGTTTTTGGTACCCCATCAGCTTCTGAGCGGTGGAGTATCCGGTATTTCCATGCTTTTAGGTTATTTTACCAATTTGAATCTTAGTATAATGTATTTTGTTCTTAACATCCCTCTGCTCATTGCAGGTTGGTTTATTCTTGGACGACGTTTCATTATATTGAGTATTGTGTCGGTAGCAGCCACTTCCTGGTTTATTGGACTGCTGCCTGTTTCTGCTGTAGCGACCGATCCACTTCTAAGCTGTGTCTTCGGCGGGGTGCTGGTTGGAATAGGTACAGGTGTCTCCTTTAGAGTCGGTGGCTCTACTGGAGGCTTGGATATTGTCGGTTCCATTTTCACTAGAAATCGTGATTTCCCGATCGGCACTGTCATGGCGGGTATGAACGGAGCGATCATTTTGCTCGCGGGTTACCTGAATAATAACTGGAACATCGCGTTGGCCTCCATGGTTTCGATCTATGTTACAGGTAAAGTGCTGGATCTCATCCATATCAGTCACGTCAAGGTTACGCTCTACATCATCACCAATGAAACCGAAGCGATGCTGAAAAAACTGCTGACCCGTCCTCGTGGCGTCACAAAAATTAAAACGCAAGGGGCATATACCGACATTGAAAAGGATATGTTAATGACTGTGACTACCCGTTACGAACTGGTTGAGATCAAACGCATCATCAAAGAAACCGATCCAAAAGCATTTGTTAACATCGTGGAGACCGTAGGCGTGATGGGCTCATTCCGCCGCAGTTAGACATCCGCCCGTTAACAATTCGCAAGTTTGTGGTATAATAATGGTGCACCGCTCTTAAATATGTTGTAAGCAGGTTCTGACCTTTACTTTTCACAAAGCCATATGCTTTCCCGATTCGCGCCGAATGACTTACCATTTTGGAATTCGAGTAGGAAAGGGTGATTATTGTGGATATGGAAACGGTAAAACTGTTTGAGATTGTCAACAAATGGTGCCCTGAAATGCTCCCTTTCTTAAAACCGAATGAACTCGACTCACTGATTGTTCTCCGGGATGGGCTGGGCATCCTGGAACAGGGAGATGCAATGGAAATCATTCAGTACAGTATTTGTGAGCATCAGAATGATGTGTATATTCAATAATTTTTTTCAGATCGTTTACGCCGCTTCTTGACGAGGTATTCCTCAGTCAGGGAGCGGTTTTCATTTTCCCCACATGTTTCATAAAAGGATTAATATGGTTAAAAGCACGGAGGCTTTGCTGTATAATTCAAGTATGGAACGTACATAAAGGGAGTGGAAAAGGATGAACATACTATGGGCCTTGTTCGCAATGGCCTTGGGGAGTTTTGGAGGAACGTCGGTAGCTTCGGATCTAAGTCATAGCAATAATAGTCAGTTTGCCTCGTTAAGCAACAGTTTTAACACGGCCGTTATCCAATCACAAAAAGAACAAGTCGCCGTTGATGCTGACAATCCCCCTGCCAAAGTCGATCCGCAACCCGATGCTCCTGTTGTTAAAGGCATATACGTCACAGCGTACAGTGCTGGTGGCGAAAGAATGGCACAACTGCTCGAACTGACCGATCAGACAGAACTAAATGCTATGGTTATTGATATCAAGGATGATCTCGGGTATATCACATATCCGTCCACAAACAAAGCAGTGAAACAAATGGGCGAAGCAAAACCTTTTATTCGGGATATCAATGCCTTGATGAAACGATTAGAGAAACACAAGGTGTATCCTATCGCACGGGTCGTTGTATTTAAGGACACCATTCTAGCAAAAAAGAACCCCGAACTATCCTTTCGTAATAAGGACGGCTCTGTATGGGCCAACGGTAAAGGAGACAGTTTCGTGAACCCTTACAGCAAAGAGGTATGGGAATACAATATTGAAATTGCCAAAGAAGCGGCGAAACTCGGTTTCAAGGAAATTCAGTTTGACTACGTTCGCTTTCCCGAGGGATTCGAAACACGTGCAGATACATTGAAGTACACACAGACCGATCAATCACGCGTTGACGTTGTCGCCGAATTTGTGCAATACGCACGTAAAGAGCTCGCACCTCTTGGTGTCCGAGTTTCGGTAGATATTTTTGGATATGCAGCCTCTGTGCCGGCAGCCGAAGGTATTGGTCAGGATTTTGTGAAAATATCGAAAAACGTGGATGTCATCTCGCCTATGGTCTATCCAAGTCATTATTCTACCGGCTGGTATGGTGTGAAGGACCCTGACAAAGACCCCTACACAACAATTAAAGGTTCTATGAAAGATACACATAAGAAGCTGGAACCTACTAAAGAACTCAAACCGATCATTCGGCCATGGATTCAGGATTTTACCGCAAGCTGGCTGGGTAGCGGACATTATATCAAATACGGCAAGAAGCAGGTCGAAGATCAGATTAAGGCGATGAAAGAAATGAATGTCGATGAATATTTGCTATGGAATGCATCCAATCGCTATACTCCTGGCGCGCAATACAAATAACTTCATTTGCACTTATAGAATTTTATTCGTTCGAATTCACCTGACCGCAGATTTGGTCATGAACTCCATAATCTCGAGCCTCGTCCCGTTTAAAGCGGGAGCGAGGTTTTTTTTATTTTAATATTCTGAATATTTGTTAAGGTACTATGCTCCTGCTTCATGCCCCTTTCTCCAGTTGCACTGTTCAAATTCGTAAAAATCCTCTAGAATTAATAGCTGTCTGATATGACATCAGCATGATAACGATATAGATCGCGAGGCACCTTAAGTGAATATGAACACATCGAGCTTTCCGCAAAAAATCAAACAGTTCCTGATTATATTTTTGCCTATCTTCACCACTCAGATTGCGCTTTCGGCCATGTCGTTCTTCGATACGAATATGTCCGGCAAATTTTCACCAGCTGATCTGGCAGGAGTCGCTATAGGCACAAGCCTATGGATGCCCGTGCAGACCGGACTTAGCGGGATTTTAATGGGGATAACCCCCGTTGTCTCTCACCTGCTCGGTTCCAAGCAACACAATCAGATCGGACGTAGCGTCATTCAGGCGCTCTACCTGGGCATTGCTGTAGGTCTTATTGTGCTAGGAGCAGGCGCTTTATTGCTGAGTCCCATTTTAAACGCCATGCCTCTGGAGCCGCATGTTGCAAATGTAGCGTTTTATTTTCTGTGTGCGCTTGCTTTTGGCATTATGCCTCTGTTTGGATATACGGTTCTTCGCAGTTTTATGGATGCACTTGGGCAGACACGTGTTACCATGCTCATCACACTCGTCTCGCTACCCGTTAATATTTTACTGAACTATCTGCTCATTTTTGGGCGGTGGGGTTTCCCACAATTAGGTGGCGTCGGCGCAGGTGTAGCCACAGCATGTACATATTGGCTTATTTTTCTGATCAGCCTGTTTTTCGCCCATCGTATGGAGCCATTCGCCCAGTATTCTATTTTCCGTCAATGGTCACGGATCTCTCTCAGCAAATGGAAGGAACTCTTGACCATCGGTGTGCCGATCGGATTTGCAACCTTTTTTGAAACGTCTATCTTCGCTGCGGTCACCTTGCTGATGAGCCGATTCGATACGGTCACGATAGCGGCCCATCAGGCAGCACTGAATTTTGCTTCCACGCTGTATATGTTACCTGTGAGCATCTGTATGGCACTCACCATTCTGGTTGGTTATGAAAATGGTGCAGGCCGGCTTAAAGACGCCAAACAGTATAGTTTGCTCGGAATCGGGGGAGCTATTGGGCTTTCCCTGATTACAGCGATCATTTTGCTGGTGTTCGGAGAGTCGATTGCGAGAATTTACTCCAATGAACAGGAAGTAATCACACTAACGCAGCATTTTCTGATCTATGCGATTTTCTTCCAAATTTCCGACGCCATTGCTACGCCTACGCAAGGGGCATTGCGAGGATATAAAGATGTCAATCCTGCATTAATCATTACCTTTGTCGCTTATTGGATTATCGGTCTGCCCGTTGGTTATTTCACAGCAACTCATACTTCACTTGGCGCATTTGGTTATTGGATTGGTCTCATTGCCGGGCTGGCAGCGGGAGCCACAGCGCTGTTGTGGAGACTGTTCCGGGTGCAAAAGCAAGCTTCCCTTCAAGCATAAGCAAACTGCGTTATCCAAACATGTTTTCCCCGCGTAGATGAAGGAGAGCATATCCAATCAAAAAAGAGCACAACTCCGAATCATACGGAGTGTGCTTTTTTTGGATTTGAAAGGGTTTATTGAGACAAGCGTTGTGCAAGTTCATACGTTTCCATATCAAATGCTTTTTTCGTATTAACTACTTTATCGATATCCGTGAGAACCAGCTCACCTTTAATGATTCCACAGCCTTTATCCGTTTCGCCTGCAATCAAGCTACGCACTGCAAAATCGCCCAGACGACTTGCAAGGTTACGGTCGAACGGTGTTGGCGTACCACCACGTTGAATGTGTCCGAGAACGGTAACACGTGGCTCATACGTCGGGCAACGTTCCATCAATTCTTTAGCAACGTCTTCTCCCTTACCTACCCCTTCAGCTACGATAATGATACTGTGGCGTTTGCCATGTGCAAAGTTAGCTTTCATACGCTCCGCTACTTCGTCCATGTCAAAAGGTACTTCCGGCACCAGGATCGTCTCCGCTCCTGAAGCAAGTCCTGCATGAAGCGCGATATCACCGCAGTGACGGCCCATAACCTCAACGATTGATGAACGTTCATGGGAAGACATCGTGTCACGCAATTTGTTTACCGCATCAACCACGACGCTTACGGATGTATCAAATCCGATTGTATAATCGGTGAATGAGATATCATTGTCAATCGTACCTGGCAAACCCATCGTGTTAATGCCAAGCTTGCTCAGTTTGTTTGCGCCATTATATGAACCGTCTCCGCCAATAACAATGAGACCGTCAATACCGCGAGCGCGCAAAATATCTGCTCCTTTTTGCTGGCCTTCAGCGGTATAAAACTCTTTACAACGTGCAGATTGCAGAACAGTCCCCCCGCGCTGGATAATATCCCCAACACTGCGCAGATCCATCGGGAAAATGTCATTGTTCAAAAGCCCTTGGTATCCGCGTTGAATACCGAACACTTCCAATCCGTGAAATAGTCCGCTGCGAACAACCGCACGAACAGCCGCGTTCATCCCCTGTGAATCGCCACCGCTCGTTAGCACTGCGATTTTCTTTACTGCTGTCATGATGTTTCTTCCTCCTCTAGTTTCACTTCAGGCTCCGCAACAATACACCTGACTTACATATGCTTCCGTATCCACCGACTGAAAATGAAGAAAAACACACGTGTAATTGGACTGTTCTTCATCAAGCGTTTGGACACGACGCGAACTTCATGCTGTTCGCTGACTTTGGGATCAGACAGGTAAATGGCTATCAGTCCTTCAATAATCATCCGGTGAAAGGAACTTCCCGGAATCTTCTGCACATCACTGCGAGCCATCTCCACAATAAAAGCAATTCGATCCAGCATCATCTCTACATTCTCATAATAATTGCAGAAGTTGAGATCCCCACCAACACGATCCTCATCCTGATCGATCAAATAATCGAGCATGATGTGTAATGCACATACGTGAGGGAAATAGGCCGTGTGGATCGCAACCGCCTGCTCTTCGGTCAGCTGATCGTCACTTGCAGCGAGAAACAGCATAAATACACCCAGAGTAGAGCCCGTAGCAGCGGCGAATTCGTTCCAGCGAAACTGAGGTGTGCGGTGGCGATGCTCCGACCACCATTCGAGCAAAGCCGTTTCTCTCAGTTCCGGTTTGATGTGCTTATATACCTGCAGGTCCGTGTATAGGCCTGCCAGATCCTGTATTTGGGGCTTGGCTGACGCATATCCCGGAAGCTGACGAGTTAGCTCCTGACATGTCGTCACCAGATTCCGAAGGTACCCACCGTCATCCTGATCCTCACGGAGTGCATAATAATTGACTGGTCTTGCCTCGGGATCTACCGCATCAAGCATAGATTGATGGAGCAAACGAAAGTCAGCCGGGTCCATCGAGGTGCTGCGGTCACACAGATTGTCCAAATAATCACTTATGGTTTGATACGAAACGATTAGCGGAATGAGAATATGTCTATTGGACATATCCGCTAAAGCATAAACCGTTCCACCTTCACAGTGAAATTGCTTATCCCTTAGACTGGCAAGTGCTTGTGTACGTAATTCCTCATTGGGAATCATCTCTGCCTGAGCACGCCATGCATTCAATGCCTTACGCGTTTCCGGAATGGTGTATTTGTACACCCCTCTCATCAATGCCAGCGGTCCTCGCGGGTACTGATGACGTTTTCGATTTGATTGGCTCAAAATAAATGTGCCTCCACTTTGGTTGAATACGTATTAGAGCGATTTTAACCATTCCTATTATAATATGATCCCCTTAATTGTACAAATGATCTGCCGCATAAACCGCGTAAAAAATCGCATCCCCGTCCAAAGCTTTATGATATACTATGCATATTTCTATCCATCAAAGGAGTCGTTGACATGTCGTCAGATGAACCACTTTCGTGGAGACGGTTATTTTCTTTTTTTGTGCCACTTGGCATATCCGCCTCTCTAGTCACCATATCACACGTCATCATCAACAGCACGCTTGCACGCTCTGCTCATCCAGAGACGGTTATTGCAAGTTATGCCATTGCGGGAAGTTTGCTGACCCTCACGGAGCGTCCCTCCACTTTGCTGCGCCAAACCTGTTCCGCGCTGGTGCGTGACCGCCTCTCTTTTCAGGCTCTTACGTTCGTGACCAAAATATTTCTGGCTTGCGTGCTACTCATCGGATTTCTTATTGTGTACTCACCCGTTGGTACCAGTGTGTTCAAATATTTATTTGGCGTCAGCCCGGATCTGCTGAGCAAAGTGATCGACGTTTACGAGATCCTGATGTACATTAGTATTTTTTCTGTCATCCGGAATATTTATCAAGGCATTATCATCACGAACAACCGAACCAAATGGCTCACGATCGGCATGGTATTCAGGTTATCAGGTATGTATGGTTTATCCCTCTACTTCATCTATACAGACTCCATTAACAGTGGTCGTGTAGGCGCTATCATCTTTGCTGCGGGAATGATGATTGAAGCTCTTGTCAGCTACTTGGAAGGCAGAAACATTATGCGAAAAATGCCTGCCAAGCTTGAGGATCATCCTGTTGAGAGCAAGGGAGATGTGTATCGCTTTTACAAACCACTGTTATTATCCAGTTTTGTAGCCCTGTTTATCGGTCCTGTCATTAACATTGTGCTTGGTAAAACAACGGGAATCGCACTGGCTATCTCTTCTTTTGCTGTAGCGAGTAGTCTGATGCAGCTTATGTTAAGCTTTTTCACCTATATTCATCAGATCGTGCTCAACTTCTATCTGATAGATGCCAAACTCGTTAAGAAATTTGCGCTTGTTACAGGTTTCATTCCGTTCGCGATGACCGTATCCATTGCGTATACCCCTCTGGGACCTTGGGTATTCGAAAATATCATGAGCGTTCAGGGCCAGCTACTGGAGCAAAGTCTCTGGACACTTCGCGCTTTTGTGCTCTTTCCGCTGATCTCTCCTTTTTTGGATTTCAGCAATGGTTTGATTCTGCTTCGCGGACAGACCAAAACGATGTTTCGTTCGCAGAGCGCCAATGCGATTTGCACGATTATTGTTCTGCTCGTCTTGGTAAGCATTTTTCCCGCTTGGAACGGTATGATCGGGGCAGCCGCCCAATCCCTTGGTTTGCTTGCAGAGCTTGTTATTGTCTGGCTGGTCATCCGGCGCACGCAAAAGGAACCAACGATGTCTATACCGCCATCTCGCGGCTCTTCATCCCTGAAAGGCTAGTCCAATTGGGAACACAGTCATATCATATGATCTATGAAACAAATTATCAGAAGTCTAAATCACGAAATAATCTGAATTAGATTTAAGAACGGAGTCTCTCATCATGAAATTAAGTCATACGGCCCGGCCAGATCAGAACTGGCTCCGGGCACTAATGTTCACCATCTTTGGTTCTACCGCACTCGTAGTATCCTATTTCCAGCTTTACTTCAGCCATCTTGGCTTTAGCCCCGCCGAGATTGGTTACTTGTACGGTATTGGCCCGCTCATCTCGGTATTCTCTAATATGTTTTGGAGCATGGCTAGCGACAAATACAAAACAGTACGAAAAGTCATGATTCTGTTGCTAGGCGGCCAGCTAATCACTGGAATCCTGCTTGCCAATGCATCAAGCTTTGGCGAAGTGTTTGTCCTTGTAACTCTATTTTACTTTTTCTATTATCCGGTCTACCCACTGTCGGATACGATGGCAATTACAACGGCGAATAAATATGGTCGAAATTTCACGTCTATTCGAGTGTTCGGCTCCATCGGATATGCTTTTTTTGCCCTTAGCATCGGTTATGTCCTCGGCTCTTTTGGTTCCGAATGGACGATGTGGATCTGCATTAGCCTTGCAGCTGTAACCTTACTGATCAGCTTCCAGTTACGGGACCAGCCTGCTGGTAGCAGTAGCAAAATGGATTTATCCGGATTGTGGGCTATCCTGAAACGCCGAGATGTTCTTGCTTTTTTCGGCTGTGTGTTTCTGCTGGCTATGGGTCATCGGATGAACGAAGCCTTTCTGACGATCACACTCAAAGATTTGGGTGCCAGTGAAGGATTAATCGGCTGGTCTCTGCTCATCTCCTCTGTGAGTGAGATTCCGATATTTTTGCTACTAAGCAAATACGGGAACAAATATAAGGAACTCCCACTTCTCACCTTAGCGGCCTTGATGTATACCATTCGATTATTATTCATGTCTGTCTCGCATACACCAGCAGCCGTTGTTTTTATTCAAACGATGCATAGCGTTACATTCGGTATCTTTTATGTCACTGCGGTTCGTTATATAACCCGACTCGTTCCCGATCATTTTCGAGCAACGGGCATGGCTTTATTTACGATTGTGTGGTCTAGCGCTTCTGGACTTTTAAGTGGAACCTTGGGTGGCTTGTTATTAGAGCTTACAGGACGTCAGACGTTCTATCTTACCGCAATGTCCTTTGCACTAGCTTCATTGATTGGTTTCGGCTTTCAATTGTTACGCACAACAACGCATCGTTCCACATGAGCGCTGAAAACCAAAAAAAGCACAGTCTCCAAATGGGGACTGTGCTTGTGTTTGTGATGTTCAGCTATAATCGATCATTTATAAGAAGTCCGTGAATGACGGAAAAATCTTACAATTTAGTTACGTTAGCTGCTTGAGGACCACGGTTTCCATCAGTGATTTCGAATTCTACCGCTTGACCTTCTTCCAATGTTTTAAAGCCGTCGCCTTGGATTGCGGAGAAATGTACGAATACGTCCTCGCCGCCTTCAACTGAAATAAAGCCATAGCCTTTTTCTGCGTTAAACCATTTAACTGTACCTTTCAAATGAACAACCTCCTAAAAATATCGCCATCTATGGCGAATATCCTTATTATACTGTATGGGCTTCCATTTTGCAATTTATCTTTTCCATAATTGATGAAAAAATTTGCTTTGCATCGTAGTGTACGGTATCATTTTACCAAAACCGTTAGTTTGGAGACTACCTATGATAAAAAAACATGAAATATACAAAACAGACAAGTGGAATATGATGACTGTAGAAGTACAAGGCAAGTATCTCGTTTTACGGGAAATATCAGAAGAATGGGGCGAAGAATGCCACACATTCCTTAGCCGTCCTGCATTAATGCATTGGGCCGAGCGTCGTTTCCCGAAAGAGGATTTCGAAAATCGTGAAGAGGAATGGCGTGCGCTAATGGCTGCCTTCAAGGGAGTTTAATCGATGCAGCTTGATTCAGGCAATGTCGTTATCTTCATTATCCTTGCCTTCGCGCTCGGGTTCGCACTGATCCTGGGACGTAATTCCGTTCCGGATCGTCTAAGAAGAGGAATGGCGCTAATCGCTACATTGCTCGTATGTTTTGCCTTTTTCCTCATCGTATATTACCTCGTTAACATGGGAGCCTGATACAGAATTCTGAACGTGTTTACACGCGATTCAAGGCGCTCAAATATTTCGGCTGTGCCTAGGTCATACTATACGAAGTTATTAGGAACGAGTGATTCGTATGGTAAGGAGGAAGGCCGTTGAAATATCAGAAATCGTTATCTGTTCTTCTGGCTCTTAGTCTTATTCCTTCGTCTCCTGCTGCACTTGCACAGGAGACGAAGGCGGCTATGCCCGTATTTTCAGCACATAATCAAAGGAGGATTCCCATGAGTAAACTATTGAAACGTTCCGAGGTGCCAGCCGAGCATACATGGAAACTGGAAGATTTATTTGCCGATCAGAAGGCTTGGGATCAGGAGTACGAAGAAGTATCTTCTATGATGAAAAAAGCCTCCGAATTTCAAGGTAAATTGAATCAGCCTGACGTGCTTAAAGCCAGCTTCGAATTCGAAGACGAAATCGGACTCAAGCTTGAACGGCTTTTCGTATATGCTCGCATGCATCAAGATGAAGACACAGCTAATCCTACATATCAAAGCCTGTCCCAAAAAGCCCAGAAACTCGGAGTACGGGTAGGCGAAGCTCTTTCCTTTGTTACACCCGAGATTCTTTCTTTGCCGGATTCAGAGCTTGACGTCCTTATTAAGAATGAGAAGCTCTCCGCATATACCTTTACCTTGGAAGAGATGAAACGGGAAAAGGCCCACGTGTTAAGCCAGGCGGAAGAAGCACTACTTGCACAGGTCGGCAATCTGTCTCAAGCACCGCAGACCATCTTTAGCATGCTGAACAATGCAGATCTTAAGTTTCCACGTATTCAAGATGAGAACGGAAAAGAAGTCGAACTGACACATGGTAGCTACATTCAGTTTCTGGAGAATCCTAACCGTGAAGTTCGGGAACGTGCTTTCAAAGCAGTATATGAAACCTATGCCAAACAGAAAAATACGATTGCCGCAGCGCTGAATGCCAACGTAACCAAAAATATGTTTTATGCCAACGTGCGGAAGTATCCTTCAGTCATGGAAATGAACCTGTATGGTGACAACATCCCAACGGAGGTGTATAACAACCTGGTAGACACGATTCATGAAAGTCTTCCACTCTTACACCGTTATATGGATCTCCGTAAAAAACTGCTTGGCGTGGATCAACTGCATATGTATGATCTGTTCGCCCCGCTTGTAGATGAGTACAAAATGGACATCACCTATGAAGAAGCTAAAAAGACGGTAAAGGAAGGTCTGGCGCCGCTCGGTAAGGAGTATGCAGAAGCTCTTCAAGCTGGTTATGATAACCGCTGGATTGATGTATACGAAAATGAGAACAAACGCTCAGGTGCGTATGCTTGGGGTGCTTATGGCACTCACCCGTATGTACTGCTCAACCATAAGGACAATCTGAACAGCATGTTCACATTGGCACACGAGATGGGTCATGCGCTGCATTCCCATTATTCGGATACAGCCCTGTCGTATCGTGATGCACAGTATACGATTTTCCTTGCAGAAGTAGCTTCAACGACAAACGAGGCACTGCTCATGGACTACATGTTGAATAAATCAACAGATCCGAAGGAAAAACTGTATTTACTTACGTATTATGCAGATCAGTTCCGGACTACAGTATTCCGTCAAACCATGTTTGCAGAGTTCGAGAAAATTATTCATGAACGCGCTGAACAAGGCGAAGCTCTTACACCACAGTTACTGTCAGAAATTTATTACAATCTCAATGTACAGTACCATGGCAAAAATATGGTCGTTGACAAAGATATCGAGATGGAATGGGCACGTATCCCCCACTTCTATAACAGCTTCTATGTATATAAATACGCTACAGGCTTCTCGGCAGCGACCAGCTTCTCGAAGCAAATTCTGGAAGAGGGCCAACCTGCAGTCGATCGTTATCTCGGATTCCTGAAGAGCGGTGGAAGTGATTACTCCATCAATATTTTGAAAAAAGCGGGTGTCGATATGTCAACACCGCAGCCGATCCGCGAAGCGATGAGTGTATTCAAAGAATTAATCGAGCAGATGGAACAGTTAACCAAATAAGGTTGCGATTCCCTGTAATCTGTATCCCTTGCCCCGGGCGGGCAAGGGATTTTATAATCAAGCGAGATACAGTACTCTCGAAAAAGGGTAATGCATTCTAGTTCGCATTTGGTTCACAACAAGGAGGCAACATCATGAAAATGCAATGGGCACTTATCGCAGGTCTTGTTTTTGCGCTGCTGACAGGAATTTTCGCAGTCATCAATGTAGATTCTGTTCAGGTTAATCTGCTGTTCAATACGGTTCGGGTTCCATTGATTTTGCTGATTTTAGGCTGTACTTTAATTGGCGGTATCATTGTAGGTTCTTACGGGATTTACCGTCAATATCGACTGCAACGGGAGAATAAACGCCTGCACCTGCGCGTAGCTGAGTTGGAAGCTTCTGTAGCCAGCGCTACTACACCCGTTTCGTACGATAACATGGATTCCACCCGCTCAACTGAACCTGAACACGACCACCAGTTGCACAACGATTCAATCCAGACTCAGCAAAAAGGCAACAATACAGGTACGTTGTAGAGATCAATCAGAAACAGCCTGCTGGTAGATCGGAATGGACATACATTCCCCCAGACAGGCTGTATTCTATTTGACCTGTACCTGCAAGACAAAGGAGGAAAATATGGATGAGTTTTACTATTGATGAATCTTACGTTCTGTCTTTTTTGAAAAAATTGCTGGATACACCCAGTCCAAGCGGATACACCCACCACATTATCGAGATGATTCGCAAGGAAGCGAGTTCCCTGAACATCTCCTGTGAACTGAACAACAAAGGTGGAGCTATGCTCACACTGCCCGGTGAAGATCCTTCCAGAACCATTGCTTTAAGTGCGCATGTAGACACGCTCGGTGCCATGGTGCGGTCCATCACCTCTTACGGCACGTTAAAACTGACCTCTGTTGGCGGTTTTACGATGCATAGCATCGAGAACGAGTATTGCTCCATTCACACTAGAGACGGCAAGGTATATACGGGAACGATTCTTTCTCTGCATCCATCCGTGCACGTCTACCCTGATGCTCGTACGTTTGAACGCTCGGAAAATCATATGGAAGTCCGGATTGATGAAGTGGTATCGTCCAAAGAGGATGTATTAAAGCTTGGTATTGGTGTAGGTGACTTTATCTCTTTTGATGCCCGGGCTGTCATTACACCAAGCGGTTACATCAAATCTCGCCATCTCGACGATAAAGCCAGTGTAGCGGCCCTGTTTGGTATTCTTGAATCCGCTCATCGTGAAGGCTGGAAGCCTGTACATAACGTTTCTCTGCTCATCTCAAACTATGAAGAAGTTGGACACGGAGCGGCATATATTCCGGCAGAGATCAGCGAAATGATTGCTGTGGATATGGGTGCCATGGGTGATGATCTTAGTTGTAAAGAAACGGATGTATCCATCTGTGCAAAAGACTCTTCCGGTCCTTATGACTACGATATGACAAGTCGTCTAATTGAACTAGCCAAACAGGATGGCATGGACTACGTAGTAGACATTTATCCTCAATACGGCTCTGATGGCAGTGCTGCCTTGCGCGGAGGAAACAATATTCGCGCTGCCCTGATTGGCCCAGGCGTTCACGCTTCTCATTCTATGGAGCGCACACACAAAAGCGCGGTAATCAATACAGCCAAGCTACTTGCTGCATACATCTCTACGAAGTAAGGAATGACGGTAGATTAGGTTACTTCTTGATTCACAATTACTTTGTTTATTGCTTTGATTCAGTTCATTCAGTTAATTTGAGCTTTTCTCAATATTAAAAAGGACACATTCTTTCACCGCATGAACGGCGTGGAAGTTGTGTCCTTTATTATTTGAACCAAGTAGGCACAATAGGTACATCTCATGATCAGGCCTGTTCCACGTACTCTCGATACCTGCGTTCCTGAACCTGAAGCCGGGCTTCGTGATCCTTAATCTCTCCATGTAAAACCTGTATTGTCTGTCGTACCATGCTAAGTCCATGTTTCACCTGTTTCTCTGCACTACGAATTTTATCCTGAATCATCCAATCCACAAAGAAGTTATCAAAGAAATAGTCCGCAAAGGACAGCAGACCGCCCAAATTCAAATCGGCGTTTACCGCCATCTCTACATCTTCTAATTCCTTCTGAAAACGACGCAGACGCTTACCCGCATCCATAATAGCCACTTGTGCATCATCCATACGACTGCGCTTGATATGTGTGGAGATTGCACCTCCACCCATCATGTCATATATCCCCCAATTTCCTGCTGATTCTAAAGCTTTCTCTGCACGTTCAAGTGCATATACCAAGTAATCCCCTTCTCTGAGAGCTTCGTTAAGCTCCTGAAGTTCGCTCGCCAGATGTTCCTGATCTTCGGCCAATTGTTGCAGTTCTTCATCCTGCTTAAGCAGGCTTTGTTCTTTTTTCCCCCATAAAACTAGGTAGTCACTCTCCCAGAACTTATACTGCGATTGTCTTTGAAGCTCTTGCTCAACTTGAATCCGTTGCTCTTGTACATCCTGTAACATTCGGCAAGCTGTATCATAAGCTGACTTGCTCTCCAGCAGCTCAAGCTCTTCTTTCTCCAAACGTTCCGTCTTCTTGCCGATCAGATCATAGAAAAATGAGGCCAAGCTCATGCCGTTCAGCCGATCCACGTCCTTCTGTTCCTTCTGAAGAGCTACGGTGCAATGTTCCACTTTCGCTCCCCACTGCTTCTCCTCCTCTTGGAGCTTATGAAGTCTTTTCGTCCATTTTCCGTAGATTCTTCCTTTTTCCTTAAGCATGGCGAGTTGTTCATTGATTTCATTATTGATCAATTTCAAGCTCTCCCCCTTCTATGGAATTCATTACTAATAAAACGTATAAACAAGGGTAACGTTTCATCTTTTATGTTCAATGTCTGGATTCATCTATGTTTTTAAAGCAAAAATGCCTCCTCCAAAGCGGCACTAAGCCGCCTGATGAAGAAAGGCATTGATATGGTATAGTATGGTTTGTTTGCTTACGTCAACCAAATTAAGACTTGTTTTGCTCAATCTGCTCTGCTAGCTCGTTAAGTACAGTCCAGCGCTCCATCAATTCGTCCAAGTGACGCTCTGCCTCAGCCTGTTCTGCCATTAACTCTTGCAGACGCGCTGAATCGCTAAAGGCAGCTTCCATCTCCTTGTTAATCCGGGCGAGGTTTGCTTCAGCCTTTTCGATATTTTCGTCGATTTGATCGTATTCGCGCTGTTCCTTGAAGCTAAATTTCAATTTAGGTTTTGCCTGCGTTGTAACTGGAGTCGAAGCTTCAACGCTATTCTCAGTGACCTGTTTCTTGGCTGCACTCGCACCGCTCTCTTGATTCGCAGCGGCATTTTTGAGCATCCATTCCGCATATTCACTATAATCACCTACGTGCACACGTACAGCGCCGTTCCCCTCAAACGCCAGCACTTTGTCCACTGTGCGATCAAGGAAGTAACGATCATGGGATACAACGAACACAACGCCCGGAAAATCATCCAGATAATCTTCAAGCACGGCAAGTGTCTGAATATCCAAGTCATTGGTCGGCTCATCCAGTAGCAGTACATTCGGAGCAGCCATCAAAATGCGAAGCAGATACAAACGACGTTTCTCTCCGCCCGACAACCTGGCAATCGGTGTCCATTGGGAGGTTGGGTTGAATAAAAAGCGTTCAAGCATCTGTGAAGCGGTGATCAATGAACCATCTGCTGTTTTTATATTTTCAGCCACTTCCTTGATGTATTCGATCACGCGCAACGTTTCATCCATCTCCTGATGTTCTTGAGTAAAATAACCCAGATTCACGGTTGGCCCCAGAACAACTTCTCCAGCGTCCGGTTGCAATCGACCTGAAATCATCTGTAGTAAAGTAGACTTACCACTACCATTCGGACCTACAATGCCTACGCGGTCGCCTGGAACAGCAATATAGCTGAGATCGTTGATCAGCTTGCGGTTATCAACCGATTTGGAGAGATGTTCAATCTCCAGTATCTTTTTCCCCAGACGCGTAGAACCCACAGACACTTCCAGAGAGCCCGAGCGTTGGACACCCTGCTGATCTTTCAGTTGTTCGAAGCGATCAATTCTCGCTTTTTGTTTTGTAGTCCGTGCTTTAGCTCCGCGGCGAATCCACGCAAGTTCGGTTCGTAACAGATTCTTGCGCTTTTGTTCTGAGGCTGACTCCCGTTCTTCCCGTTCAGCCTTCAGCTCCAGAAACCGCGTATAATTCGCCTCATATCGGAACAAACGCCCGTGATCAAGCTCCAGCATGACATTGGCCACTCGATCCAGGAAATAGCGATCATGCGTGATCATAAGTAATGCGCCACGGCGTTTCTGCAAATACTGCTCCAGCCATACAACAGAATCATTATCGATATGGTTCGTAGGCTCATCAAGAATGAGCAATTCACAAGGATGGATTAACGCGGAAGCAAGCGCAACCCTTTTTCGTTGTCCACCTGACAATGTCCCCATAAGTGCATCGAACTGCTGTATACCCAGCTTGGATAAAATACTCTTTGCTTCACTCTCCATCTGCCAAAGCTGAAGTTGCTCCATTTGTTGGTTCAGGCGCATCAGACGTTCATTCAAAGCCGTATCTAATGGATTTAATTCCAGTAGTTCCATCGTTTCCGTGTACTCACGCACGGTTCTCATCTCGGCACTGTCACCTTCAAACACTTGTTGCAATACGGTGTTGTTCGAATTAAAGTCCGGATTCTGCGCCAGAAACTGCACGCGTACGTCATTGCCGATGGAAATCTGTCCCTCATCCGCATGCTCCATACCTGCAATCACGCGCAAAAACGTCGATTTACCGGTCCCGTTTACACCAACAACACCGATTTTATCCTGATCCGCCATACCGAATGAAGCATCCTTAAACAGGATTTTCTCGCCATAACTTTTTGCAATCTGCTCTACCGTCATTATATTCATTGCACGTTACCCACACTTCTCTATAATTTGAAATGCTCTATTCTCTATCAGCTATCCTCAACTACACGATCTTGCATACCAGCTTATACTCGCAGAAAGGAACGGCATCCGTCCAAAAACAGCGCCGCTGCAAAAGCAATTCGTTTGTTAAGATCTTGTTCATTAAACGCTGGATTCAGCATAATATCCATCTTCAGTCGATCCAGAATGCCGATATACGCTTCTGCCAGCAGCACAGGCTCAGGTACACCCGCACTTTCCAGAACCCTGCATACCATGCTCATATACTCGTTCATAAAAGCTTTCATAAACTTCATCAAATCCGGATCATTATTCGGTGCCATGAAAAATAACTTCGTATGATTGCGCCGTTCATAATAATACGTCAGATGTGTCTTGGCGATCGCGCCAAGCTTGTCACCCGTGTTCTCGTGCGCTTGCAATGCATACTCCAGACGACTGATAAAACTGTTACAATCCCGCTTGGATACAGCGACAAACAGTTGTTCCTTGCTTTTAAAATATAAATAAATCGTGCCTTTGGCAATGCCAGCTTCATCGGCAATATCGGACATTTTAGTCTCATAGAATCCTTTTGATCCAAATATGCCGTAGGCCGCATCCAAAATCGCCTCCGATTTGTCTCCCTGCACAGTGCTCATTTGCACTCCCTCCCTACAACGCCAAAATATTCCCCAAACCGATCGCCACACAGCCTCCGATCACCGAGCTCAGCACATTGACCAGATCGTTGCTCATCCACGTCCAGCCCCGTGCACGAACGGTCCGGTTGCCACAGTGTTCACTGACCTCAACTTCACGACCGCATTCGGTGCAGCGATACATCAACTGGACGGTTGCTCCCAGATAGGAATCGGCGAATGCTCCAGCGAGTCCACCTGCAAGACCAACACACATCCAGCTCAAAAATCCCAGCGTCTCAAAGTCTGCGACCCAAGAAAAGATAAATGCGCCTGCTCCAATCAAAGCTCCGCCTATCGCCGCCGCTGTTGTTCCAAGTAACGACACACCACCGGAAGCACCCGGGGTCAGCACCTTCCAATTCACGACAGAACGCGGTGGCTTACGGCTCAGGCTACCGAGTTCGGTAGCCCAGGTATCGGATGTAACGGTTGCCATTACACCAATGAAAGCATAGATCCAGACCGGGTGTGGAAATATCCAGTATCCCAAACATAAAAGCATGCCAATCCCGCCGTTGGCAAACACTTGCCCTGCATCCCGATTGCCTGTCTTGGCATACGATTTCTCCAGCTCCTGTTTGCGTTCCTTACGATACTTGGACAACAGGGTTGAAGTTATAAAAAACAACAACAGTGTGCCAAACCAAAACAGATTGCCTGCCCCGTAATAGATCGTTCCCATCAACACAGCTGCCAAGCAACCGGACAGGGTTAGCGACTTCTTCGCGTAGGCTGCACCCGCCACAATAAAAGCGCATACCGCGCCGATAATCCAGTCCATAATCTCTCCTGCATGTGGCAGCATCTATGGTCCACATGACGTTTATGTTATTTTTGAAATTCAATTATACCACGGTTTGAGCCCAATGCCGAAACTCCCGTTGCAGGCATGACAAAAACCTGATCCGGCAGCTTAGAAAGCTGCGAACCAGGTCTGCTGGACGAAATATAATGATCATAACTGCCCTTTTGCAACTAAACATCGCGTCGTTCGCTCCGTTCAATGTTAGCCTCGCTTGGTTCCGCCGATGACGCCATAACGATACAAAACACGACGACCAAACCAATTGAACAAACGATCGGTGAGAAAACCCATAAATCCCAAGGAGATTAGTCCAACAAAAATCCAGTCCGTTCGAAAAAACAGCCGTGAATTCCAGATCAGATAACCCACGCCTTCATTCGAGGCTATCATCTCTGCGCCGATAATAGCCATATAGGAAGTCCCCATCGCCAATCGAACACCTGTGAAAATGTACGGGGTCGTAGCAGGGACAACAACATGCAATAAAATCTGCCACTCATTCGCACCCATGCTCCGGGCTGAACGGATCTTATCCTCTTCAATGGACAAGACGCCCGTCAGTGTATTCAGTACAACGATGAAGAATGTCGCATACATGATCAGTGCAATCTTGGACTGTTCCCCGATGCCGAACCAGACCAGGAATAATGTAATGAAAGCAATCGGCGGTATAAATCGAATAAAATTAAGAAAGGGTTCGGCAAACAGACGAATGATGTGAACCTTGCCGATGAGAAGTCCTACCGGAATGGCAATGACACTTCCCAGTACCCATCCGGCAAGTACACGTGAGAAGCTGATCCCGATATAATGCATGAGCGTGCCATCAGCAATTAATTCGCGAGCCCCCTGCACAGTATCCCATGGACCAGGTATCACGTCCGGCCCATAGAGCAATGCACCAAGCTGCCATATCAGAATGACTGTAACCCATAGCAGTGGTACAGACACCCATTTTTTCTCCAACCATTTCATGATCCGGATCACCTCGGTTATTCTTCAAAATGACTTTGAATCTGATCGTATAGGGAATTAAATTCAGCCGAAGCAATATTTCTCGGATAAGACTGAACGTTATGATAAATATCCGTTATATTCGACGAAGGCCCCACCGACATGATTCCGATCCGTTCACCAAGCAATAACGCCTCCTGAATGTCATGGGTAACAAATATAACCGTCTTATTCGTTTCCCTCCAGATATTCACCAGTTCCTTCTGCATGACTCTTCGAGTCATGGCATCCAGCGCACCGAAAGGTTCATCCATGAGAAGAATCGCCGAATCGTTAGCCAGCACTCGTGCCAGTTGGACCCGCTGCTTCATACCTCCAGACAGTTCCTTCGGATACTTCCCTTCATGTCCTCCCAAACCCACGAGCTGAATGTAACGGTCCGAAATCGTACGGCGTTCAGACTTGGGCACCTTGGACATTCGAAGCCCGAATTCAACGTTTTCCCTTACGGTAAGCCATGGAAAAAGCGAGGAATCCGCCTGTTGGAACACCATTGCACGATCCTTTCCAGGTCTGTCGATCTCTTTGTTATTCACTTTAAGCTGTCCGCCCGACTTGGAGATAAAACCCGCGATCATGTTAAGTAACGTTGATTTTCCGCAGCCGCTGGGACCGAGCAGAACAAAAAATTCGCCCCCCCTGATCACCAGATCAACATCCTTGATAATGTAATGCACTTCTCCATTTGCGGGAGCGTTGTAGGTTTTTCGAAGCTGTTCAATATGAATCGTGTGACGATCTGCGGGTAAGGACATAGAGACACCTCCAGTACGTTTTAGGTTATTCGGTATATGTTACTTTATCCGGCAATGCCTCTTTCAGAGGTTCAAGGTTTAACTTGCCTTTGAGATCAAAATCCTGCTCAATGATTCCGTTATCCACCATGTATTGCTTCTGTCCCGCCAAACTTTCATACGCTTCCCGGGTAAATCCAACGACCCACGGATTGATCGGAAGATCCTTCAAGGTTGCTTCCTTGGGTTGTTTTGTCTCCTTATACATCAGATCCGCTACCTCATCAGGATGAGCCTGGGCATATGTTGAAGCTTCATCGAGGGCTACAAGAAAACCCTTTATCGTGTCCGGATTAGCCTTGATGAACTCATTACTTGCGACCAGCCCCATGCCAAGCCTCACTGGAGTCTGGGACATATCTGTCAGCTGATGCACGCCTTCAAGCTTATCGAACTTGTCGGTTAATGCAGAACCGATAACCCATGCGGCATCCAGTTCTCCTTGCTTCAATGCGATATAGGACTCATCGAACGCCCCTTGCCCAATCTGCTTCACATCCCCAAGCGTAAGCCCCTGAGCCTTCAAATACTCATCCCACAAATACGGAATAAATGTGCCTCGAATAAAGCTTACACTCTTGCCCTTCAGGTCTGCACCCGTCCGGATCTCATCCCTGGCATACAGCTTCCATGCCGCTGCTGCTTCATTCGTTGTCTGACCCGCAGAAGCGATGATCGAATAATCCCCTTTGGCCAAAGCGTTCAACACCGGGAAGTCAGCACCGTAGGCAATATCCACCTGCTTGATAAACAGTGCATTCACGCCTTCTGCCGGAGAACCAAACGTGACGCTCTCTGCATCAATGCCTTGGCTTTCAAAGAACCCTTTGGCAACGGCTACCCTGAACGTCGGGTTTGTGCTCGTATCCGCTATGCGGATCTTTACCTTGGTGGCACCACTTGCGGAGCTGCCTTTCACTTCGGACTTTGCTCCGTTTGAAGAACATCCGGAGATTATAATTGTTAAGGAGAGGAGCAGCATGAATGCTCCCTTTAAAATGGTTGTTTTTTTCACAACATACACCCCGTTCAATCCATTTATTATCGGCTACCGTCAACTGCCTTGTTTTGCCTCATCCGATGTTGCCACGCAAGCCGCACCCTCAACAAACGGCAGTGTTGTCTCTACATTAACTACCGAATCAGAGCCTTTGGCTGCTGCCCCCGGCACTCTGTAGACCGATACATCAATGGCTTCGATCGCCACCTCTTCCGGCTTCTCCAGTTGAGGAACCCATTGATATGGAACCCGATACGAACGGTAAACCATATTGGTATTACGCCCGTCTTTGTATGGAGAAATATACTCCCACACCAGCTCGTGCTCTGCTGTAACTTCAAACAATCGGCCATTGGAGCCTTCGGTGATCAACGTATTACCGTTAGGCAAGCGCTGGGCCGAGCTAATATACGGGCTGTAAAATTTATACGAATCGGTTGGAACGGAAAAGCCTGCTTCGGCAGAGGTATACTGCCACACAATCTCCAGTGTCAACGGGTCAATCTCAAGCACGCGCGAATGATCACGAACCGCATGTTTCAAGCCATATGGAGAAGCCGGATTCGGAAGACCATAACCTGCCCATCCTCCATTATCAAACACGAGAAGATTGCCCTCGCCCGGCAGTCCTTGAGGAATGATATGCGCATGATGCTGTCCGATAATGGTGCCGATATGCTTCGCTTCAGGAGAGGAATAATCCGGCCCGAGTTTCCAAACAATTTTGCCGCTCTGTCTGTCCGTAATGGCAATAATATTGGCTTCTCTGGCATCCCATATGATGTTATCCGGGTTAAAGCGCTCGTCTCCCGCTTCATAAAAGCGGTTGGGGCCAACATAGGAAGCTGAGTTAATATGCAGCCAATCACCTACACCCCCACCAAGGTGACCAAATGAACGCGTATTCGGGTCACGGTACAATACATTGCGTGCTGCCTCGTCAAAGCCCAGTTCTTCAAAATGCTCGTTCGGAAGCCATTCCCACAACACATTGCCTTCCCAATCCACTTCAATAATGGCATCATCAAGCAAAGGTTTATCCGAGATTTGCGGATTGCTTACGTTTTTGTGCGCCAGGATCAGTGTCTTGCCACCCTGTGTTTTCGGAGCCAGACCAGGAGCATAATACCCAACGGGGTTGCCCTCACGCTGATAATCATGGTGCTGGCGGGCGTACCACAATGGCTCGTATCCCGGATCTTCAATATGTTCATAGCTATTGTATTTCCACACGATGTTGCCATCCCAGTCCACCTGAACCAGGTCCACATTATCCTGAATACCGAATTTCGGGTCTCTTCTGCCCGTGCTTCCCAGCACATAACCTCCGGGGAAAATCTTGGCCGGAAATCCGAGCAGTCCTTTCCAGAGGTGAACTTCCTTACCGTTCATATCAATTAATACAACGCCTTCTTCTCCTGCCTGATACACGGTGTAGCCACCCCAGGCTTTTTCCGGATTATACAGCGTTGCTCCCGTTGGATAAATTGTTGAGTGTCCCATCGTTCTCATCTCTCCCTTGGATTGTCAAATTCATTCACGATCGTTCAAGCATTAATAACTGCGATACAAGCATTTAATAACTGAGATAATTGTTCTTTCCGGAATTCCCCTTTCGCTTCTGTTCAAGGTCGTTGTCCACGGACGGCTCTCTCTTATCTCTCATATTGCTCTCGGCAAGCTCCAACAGTGTATCTGAGAACCCCTCCAGATTCGCAATCACCCGCTCATAAAATTGGCTTTGCTGCTCCAGTTCCGCAGTGGTAAATCCCTCAAACAGAAGCGTGATACATCGGGCACCGATATTGCTATTGCGGGCATACATCTCCCTACCTTTGGCGGTTATATCAAGCAGGACGGTACGGCGATCGTCTTCCTTGCGTCTGCGGATCGTTAATCCCTTTTTCTCAAGCTTGTCAGTCAGTGCAGTAATGGCGCCGGAAGTGAAGTCCAATTGATCAGCCAGGTCCCCGAGTCGCTGTTCTCCTTCACGAATGATTTTGTGCAAAATAAGCATGCCCGGCAGACTAATGCCTTCCACCGTTATCCGATCCCGCTCCTTGACGAATCGTCTGACCATTTTGCGAAAGAGCCAATCCGTTTTCTCCAATGCATCCCAATCTGCCTCGTTCATTCCATATCCTCCTATTCAACCGAAACGTTAGCAAGTACGCAAAAAGGCTCCCGAAGACATTCCATTTGGAGTAGTCCCGGGAGCCTTTGGTGGTCCAATCAGCTCGCATCCGTATTCAAATTTATTTCACTGTTCATTTAATTAGCGTTAAAATAATTGAGTTCATCATATAGCCCACTAACCCAACCTGTCAAGTGAGATTTAATTTTTTTTTATTCTTTTCTCGCCTGTCAGCATTTATTTATGCCATTTTAAGTTTCACTTCAGCTTCGCCGGTTAAACTAATCTCAGATGAAA
Source organism: Paenibacillus sp. RRE4 (assembly GCF_031844205.1). Lineage (NCBI taxonomy): Bacteria > Bacillati > Bacillota > Bacilli > Caryophanales > Paenibacillaceae > Paenibacillus > Paenibacillus sp. RRE4. Next base: position 1,165,069 of record NZ_JAUZUT010000001.1, on the reverse strand, counting down.
CAACAAGATTAAGCTACGATTCCCTTCGTACTTAAATACAGAAGCGAGGTTGACAAGAATGAATATGAAACGTGTAATGTTTGTGGGTACGATGATTGTAACCATGTCTTTTGCAGGAACCGCCTGGAGCAAATCAGCGATTTCGCCAATTCCCTTAGCATCGTGGTCCATCGTAAGTATAAATTCCAAAGATGATAACAAGGATGAGCTGCTGAGTGCACTGAATCTCTCCTCCGAGGAAGATCTATATCAGGATCTGTACGTGGGCAAATCACTTAAAACCATTGCGGACGAGAATGATGGAGATTTCAGTCAGATTGTGGCTTATCAGGTCCATCAACTCAGTCAGCAGCTAAAGGATCGTCTAGCAAAGGGAAGTATCACTCAGGAGCAATATGAGGCACAGCATGCGGAACTCGAACAAATTGTTCTTGAAAGTGCAAGCACCTCTTATGAATGGGCTTAAACTTAAATGTATACAAAAGCGTGTTTGCTTATTTCCTAGGATCACGTCAAAAAGGAGCGGTTTCCCGCCCCTGCATGCATGACTGTATCATTATCATTCATACCTAGTTCACAGAATTATTTCGCTGCTGCAACGGTACATTTCCCAACGGATTGCCCATCCCAGGCGAGCTCAAGCACATCTCCCTCTACGGCTGGTCCCACACCCTCCGGTGTCCCGGTGAAGATGATATCACCTGCGCCAAGACCATAGTGTTGTCCTACATAATCAACAATGTGTTGAAGATCAAATATCATGTTGCGAATGTTGCCTCGTTGCACTTCAACACCATTTTTGGTCAGCGTAAAGTCCTTTTCTAGCAATGCTTCCGTGCCTGAAAAGGACTGAAAACCACTTACAGGCGCGGAATTTTTGAATCCTTTGGCCGCAGTCCATGGATGGCCCTTTTTCTTGATTACGGTCTGCACATCACGCAACGTAAAATCAATACCAAAAGCATAGGCATCGACCAGTTCATCGACACGCACTCCCGGCTTGTAATCCTGACTAATGCGAATGACCAATTCAGCCTCATAATGAACTTCGCCTTTAGAAGCTGGCAATTCTAAACTTTCTCCATTCAATGGCACAACCGCATGAGAAGGCTTCATAAAAATCATCGGTTCATCCGGAACCGCATTACCAAGCTCCTCCGCATGAAGCTTATAATTTCGTCCTACACAATACACATTGCGAATATTCGTCAACATAGAGTTGCAACCACCTTTACTGGATTCATTACTTCGTTCATTGCTTCGTTTGTTAGTTCGATTACAACCTTACAATTAAGGTCTGAAAAAGCGGCTACTCGTCTCCTGAAACGCATCTTCCCAAACATCAGGGCGATTGGTACATATCATCACATCTGGATCGATAGCAGCCAGCTTTTTCATACTTGCCTTGTCATCCACTGTCCACGCCATCACTCGAATGCCGGCAACATTCATCTCGTTCATTAACGCTTTGTCTACATTGGTGTATCCGATGGAGAGGAACGTGCAATGCATTTGTTTCAATGCTACAAGCAGATCCCCGGGTTTGGCATCAATGATGAGACCCGTTTCTAATTCAGGCGCAAGCTTTTTCACTTCAACCAGTGCTGCCGGCTCAAACGACGTGATGACAACATCATGCTGCATATGTCTTTTTCTAATTTCGTGAATCACCGCTGCAGGCAAACCCGGATACATGTCTCCTTGTGTTTTCAATTCGATGTTTAATCGAACTTTGCCACAGGAACGATCCAAGAGTTCGCTCAGGGAAGGTATACGCTCCCCCGTGTAGTTCTTGCCTTTCCATGATCCTGCATCCAGTTGTTTCAAGACAGACCAATCGGTTTCCTTCACTCGACCCTTACCATTCGTCGTACGTTCCAATGTGAAATCATGGATTACCACAGGCACGCCGTCCCGGGATAATTGCACATCCAGTTCCATCCACTGGACTTCCGGTCTTTCCATCGCCATATTAAATGCGGCCATCGTGTTCTCTGGTGCAATGGAAGAAAATCCACGATGCGCTACACACAGATTGTTCATCATCATCTCTCCTCCGCAAAACGCTACTTAGTTGGGTACTACAGTTCCATCTGCGTTCACTCGAATGCCTGATGACATCTTAGCCATCTGCTCCAGCAGAAGTCGGTTCGCCTCATCAAGCATTGGCACAGCCTGCCCAAGAGCAGCCTCATACGGAATCACCTTCATACTACACACCGCTTCGCGACTGCAACGTGCCTGAAAGACAGCTGTTTTCCACGTTTCTTCATTCGTTGATTTGGTAAAAATAAAATTCCCCGTACTATATGCAATCCATTTGCCTTTATAGTACTCAAGCCCCTGCAAAACATGAGGGTGACCGCCAATAATCAGATCGGCTCCCGCATCCACAAACTCGTGCGCAAGCCTCGTTTGATCGGCATTCGGGGTACTTACACGCTCTTCCCCCCAATGCGCGACGACGATAACCAGATCGGCCTTCTTACGGGCCGACTGAATCGCTGCGATCGCTCTTGTGGAGTCATACGCTTCCGCTACGCCTGCCCGATTCCCGTCTGCCTTCCAGCTAGCCACAGGAACAACCCGACTGAACCCAAGCAAGGCAATTTTCATGCCTTTGCGCTCAAAATAGGCAGGTTCATAAGCCTCAGTACCATTCATACCCGCGCCAGCATGTGCGATGCCGTAATCATTCAGATACGTTAACGTATCGACCAGCCCTTCCACACCTTGATCCAGAATGTGATTGTTTGCCAGATTAACGGCATCAAACCCTGCCGCAGACATCGCTTGCAACGCTTTAGGTGAGGATTTGTAAACATAGGTTTTATCCGCAGCCCCCGTACCACCATGGGTCACCGGAGTCTCCAAATTACCGATCGTTAGATCGTCATTCTGAAACATAGAGCCAAGCTTGGCAAAAGGATAATCATATCCGTTCTTCTCCAGCAATTCTGCGACTTTTCCGGAAAATTGAATATCGCCGACAAAATGAATGGTTACATCCTTGGATGAATCAGATGTTGGCGTTCCCTTATTGCCATCTGTCTTACCCGAGGTTCCTTTTCCAGTAGTGGTGGCAGACTTCGTTCCCGTTGAAGGCTTTTCACTGCCTGCCCCGGAAATTTCATTGGTACCCGATTCCGAGTTATCTACAGTAGCATCTGGCTCTGCATCTGGCTTCCCATCTACCGGAGCAACATCTTTACCCGGTGTCTCAGCTGGATCATCATCTGGCTCGGACTGCTTCAATGCATCCCCACCCTTGTCGTCAGCTCCCGAGGGCGGCTGCTGCTGCACGACCTCTGAATTGGCAGGCTGGGACGGTTGCTGTTCACGTGTGTTCAAAAGGTAATATAAGCCGATAAGACCAATGGCTACAATCAATATTACATTCACAATCCTGATTTTTGTATTACGGGTTCGTCTTACTTTTTTCTTTTCTGAGCTTCGCTGTGATCTTGGGGGATACATAAGCAACTCCTCTTCTTAACAATAGATCCATATAAATATCATTATATCAAGCATATTCTGGATGTACATCCTATAAAAAAAGGCCGTCCCTTCTGTAGATGTTGCTACATTGGAGACGGCAGATCTATAATTCATACCTTTAGTTCTTCGAAGTCAGCTGTGCCGAGGCCTGTATGGACATTTCTTTCGCTTGTCTGATGCAATCTGGTAACCCGACACCCTCATAACCAGCCCCTGCAATGTAAACACCCGGAAGTTTATCTCCAAGCTCTTTCCGAAGGTTAGCGAGGTGCTGAAGATGGCCGACAGGATACTGCGGCATCGATTTACGCAATCTGGTAATCTCCGAGAAGATTGGTGTTGCTTGAATGCCCATCGTTTCTCTCAGATCTTTCATGACCAGCTCCGTAAGTGCCTCATCGGGAAGCTCCACATTCTGTTCATCTCCAGAGCGGCCAACATAACAACGAAGCAAAACTTTGTCGTCCGGGCTGGTATGCAGCCATTTGGTAGATGTCCACGTGCAGGCCGTAATATTACGTCCTTCTTTTCGTGGAACCAGGAACCCTGAACCGTCGAAGACATGTTCCACTTCTTTTTTCTCAAAGGCAAGAACGACATTAGCAACAGATACATAATTGATTGCATCCAGCGCCGATGTATCCACATGCGGTTTTAAAAGCCCAGAAGCCACATAGGTCGGCACGGTGATTACAACGTCATCTGCTTCCAAAAATTGTCCGTTATCGAGTTCAACCCGATATCCGGCGTCCTGTCCATCCACACGCTCCAAGGATTGGGCTCCCGTATTCAAACGCTGATCCACATCATGAAGCTCATGTACAAGCGCATGTACAAGACTTTGCAACCCCTGACGGAAGTTCAGAAACGCACTCCGTTTGGTGCCTGTATGTGTCTCGGTCGGTTTGCGTCCTGTCATCATGCCTCGGATTAAGCTGCCATAATCCCTCTCCACCTCTCCGAACTGCGGGAAAGTCGCTTGTAAGCTGAGCTTTCGCATATCTCCTGCATAAATGCCTGCCAGAAGCGGCTCAGTCAGGTTTTCCAGCACTTCCGGGCCAAGCCTGCGCTCAATCATATAACCGAGAGATTCATCCTCTGTTGTACGTTTGGGTGGAATAATAAAATCCATCAGCGCTCGCAACTTGCCTGCCGGAGAGACCAGCCCGCTTTTCAAAAAAGGCTTCAGTTCTGTCGGGATGCCTAACACCAGACCTGCTGGCATGGGATGAAGCTTACCGCGCTGCATAATGTATGTTTTCTTCGACTCCGGGTTTTGGCTGACAAGTTCATGATCCATCTCCAGTTCCTTTGCGAGATCAATCATCGCTGTTTTGCGAGCCAGGAAAGAGTCAGGACCCTTCTCGATGACAAATCCGTCCCGATGCAACGTTTCGATCATGCCGCCCATAGACGAACTCTTCTCAAGCAAGGTTATCGCCGGTTCAAAACCAGCTTCCCTGTAATGCTTGCGGATATAAAATGCCGCGCTGAGGCCCGTCAGGCCCCCGCCGACAATAACAATACGTCTTTTCTTGTCTTCCATTAGTTATCAGACCCTTGCTGCCATTGGCTAATAATAGAGTCGCTCAATGTCTCCATGTACAACGGGTCACTATTAAGCGAATCGATGCGCATCAATCGCATGTCCATTTCTTTAGCAATCGCTTTGGCTTCGATGTCGAGATCATACAACACTTCCAGATGGTCTGAAACAAATCCAATAGGAGCCACAAGTACATCTTCTACTTGTTCGCGCGAAAGCTCTTGGAGTGTGTCCAGAATGTCTGGGCCGAGCCAAGGCTCGGCAGTTCGTCCGGCACTTTGCCAAGTGAACTGCCAGTTCGCAATCCCCACTCGGGAAGCGATGGCCTCGGAAGTTTCCAGCAATTGATTCGGATAAGGATCTCCCATGTCCACAATGCGGGCGGGCAGACTGTGAGCACTGAATAACACTTTCACACCTCCACGCTTCGCACCCGCTTCCTCAAATGCATCAAGCTTCGCACTTACTCGCGTGGAAAGAGCCTGAATGAGCTTCGGATGCAAATGATAACTTTCGATGAAGGACATCTGGATACCAAGCTCTTCGGCTTTTTCTCGTGCACGTTTGATGTAACTCCCCACACTCATCGTCGAGAAATGAGGCGCAAGCACAATGCCGATAGCGGTCTGAATGCCATCCTTCGCCATCTGTTCCACACCATCCTCAATAAAAGGATACGCATGTTTTAGTCCTTGATAACAGCGGAACTCAATATCGCCGCGACGTTCATCCTTTTGCAACGTTTCCTGAAGGTTTTTCACCTGGTTATCCGTATTTTCACGCAGCGGGAAAACACCGCCAACAATTGCTTCATAGCGATCTGTCAGCTCTTTCAGTTGTTCCGGCTCAGGCGGACGTCCTCTGCGGATATGCGTGTAATACGCCTCAACACTTTCCATGTTTTCAGGTGTGCCATACGACATCACCAGTACGCCTACAGTATTAGTCATTACTTACCGTCACTCCCGTCTTCAAAGCTTCTGTTGAATATTCATGAATATATGCTGTGAGTTCTTTTAATTTATCAAGAGAAGCTTCGGGGAACAAGCCGTGTCCCAGATTGAAAATATAACCCGGGTCCTTGATACCTTCATCTATGATTACTTTTGCCTGTTCTTTAATTAGCTCCATTGGCGCAGTCAGGATGTAGGGATCCAGATTACCCTGCACCGCGAATTTCCCACCCAAACGCCTGCGTCCTTCTGATACGGAAACTCTCCAGTCCAGTCCGATGACATTCGCCTGCAAGTCCTGCAGGGTTGGCAACAACTCACCCGAGGCCACACCAGGGAAATAAATTTTCGGTACATTCAAATCGGATAATTCGGTAAAGATACGAGTAATCGTAGGCAGCACGTACGTTTTGAAATCTTTTGGAGAAAGCGCCCCTACCCAGCTGTCAAACAACTGGAATGCCTTACCGCCATTTGCGATATGAGCACGAATATATGTAATGACCATATCGCCAAGCTTCTGCATCAGTTTGTGCCATACTTCCGGCTCGCTGTACATCATCGTTTTCGTTCGAATATATCCTTTGGAAGGTTGACCTTCGATCAGATAACTTGCAATGGTAAACGGTGCCCCGGCAAATGTAATTAGCGGAACGTCAAGTTCCTTGTCCAGGATACGAATGGTTTCCAGAATGTGAGACAAGTCCCCTTCCACGTCGATGGGACGCAGACGATCTACATCGGCAGCCGAACGAATGGGGTTATCAATCACCGGACCTATATTTTTCACAATGTCAAAATCAATGCCAAGCGAAGCAACCGGATTCATAATATCGGAATACAAAATAGCCGCATCCACACCCAGTTTACGTACAGGCATGAGTGTAACTTCAGCCGCCAGCTCAGGTTGCTGACATATTTCAAGCAAGGAGTACTTTTCTTTGATTTTGCGATATTCAGGATCGTAACGTCCAGCCTGCCTCATATACCATACCGGCACACGGTCAACCTGCTGTTTGAAACTTGCCCGAATCAGTCGATCATTATAGCTCATGTAAGAAGCCTCCAATAGTTTTTGGACTCATAACTACCATTATGCCCTTTTTAAACAGCAGTAACAACCATATGGGGATGTGTTCCAAGTGACAATACTATGACATTCGTTACCCCCCTCATGGATATGCCATTTGTGATATAATAAAAGAATCGCTTTTTTTGAGAGTTGCAGAAATTTTTTTGAAAGGAAGTGAAAGCACTTTGAAAACGTGGAAAGTTAATCTCATTGTGCTTTGGTTTGGACAGTTTCTGGTCAATGCAGGCATGACCATGATTACACCGTTTCTTTCGCTGTTTCTTGCCAGAGATCTGGGCGTTGTAGGTGAGCACGAAATTGGAATTTGGGCCGGATTTATTTTTGCAGCCAATTTCCTCACCTCCTTTTTGTTTCAGCCGCTCTGGGGCAAATTGTCGGATAAATACGGACGCAAAATTATGTTGCTTCGCTCCGGTTTCGGCATGGCTGTTGTTATCGCATTGATGGGTCTCGTGCAGAACCCTTGGCAACTTCTCTTATTGCGCTTGCTGAACGGAACCATCTCTGGCTTCAACCCCGCGGCTGTTGCTCTGATCTCAGGCACAACGCCAAAGGATCGTATGGGATTTGCGATGGGGATCAGCCAGTCCGGTCAGGTGGCAGGTACGATTTTGGGTCCACTTATCGGCGGATTGCTTGCGGATGCGGTAGGGTTTCGTCCTATTTTCTACATTACAGGCGGGCTCATCTTTGTAGCTTCCATGCTTGCAATGTTGCTCGTAAGAGAGACGTTCGACCGTGAAAAAGCTGCAAAATTGCCAGATCAATCGGTATTGTCCGGATTGAAGGAGCTCAGCAAATTGCCTCAGCTACCTGCACTCTTCGCTGTGACGTTCCTGTTGCAATTTGCGATGATCAGTCCGATGTCGCTCTTGCCTATATATGTACAAAAACTGCATGGAACCGCAGTCGACGTGGCCTTCTGGGCAGGTATGGTCGGTGCAGTTACAGGGATATCCAATATGGCGATGTCTCCGGTACTCGGAAAACTGAGTGACCGGATCGGATCACACCGAGTCCTCACTTTTTCACTCATCGGAACCGGACTCATGCTTATTCCGCAAGCTTTTGTGCAAACGGTGTGGCAACTCATTCTTGTTCGCTTTGTGATGGGGATATTTATGGGCGGCTTGCTTCCAAGCGTAAATGCGCTAATTCGGGGGTATTCACCTGATAACATGATCAGCCGGGCATTCAGCTTTAACACAAGCACACTTGCTCTCGGTAATATGCTGGGCGCAGTCATTGGCGGATTCCTCGCTGGTTTCATCGGTATTGAGGGGCTGTTTATCGTATCCGGCGGCCTATTATTACTCAATATGGTCTGGGTTCGATTCAAATTGTACAAAACACCTGTCCGCATTAAAGAATCGAAGACAACTTAAATTTTCTAACGGGAACAAACAGCAAAAGCCGCTTCAGTGCCATGACTGGCCTGGGAGCGGCTTTTCTATTACACTCGTCGTTCGTTGAATTGAATCGGATATTCCTTCACACCAAATACAAATGCGCTTTGAATCGGCTCCAGAGCCGTTTCAGGAACTAGCCGTATCTGCTCCATACGCTGGAGCAGCGTGTGAAGAACAACTCTCGCTTCCAAACGTGCCAGCGGCGCGCCCAAGCAAAAATGAATTCCGAACCCAAATCCCATATGTCGGTTCGGCTTACGATCGGACACAAACTCATCTGCACGCTCAAACTGCGCACTGTCACGATTGGCAGCCCCTACCCAGGATATAACCTGTTGACCTGCCTTGATCGCCTTGCCTCCTAGTTCTATATCTTCCCTCGCAACACGTCCAATGGCTACAATCGGCGGATAATAACGTAGTGTCTCTTCTACGGCGCTGGCCACCTTGTCCGGGTGCCCACGCAACTCCTCTTGCAGTTCGGGTTGTTCAGAGAGAACGCGCACTGCATTGGCAATCAAATTGGTCGTTGTCTCGTTCCCTGCAGCCAGCAGGAGAATACAAAAATTGACCACTTCTTCCTCCGTTAACTTCTCACCCTCAATCTCCGCATCTAGTAGCAAAGAGATAAGATCGTCCTGAGGCTGTAGACGACGCTGTTCCATAATGTCTGTGAAATAGGCATATAACTCCTGGATATTCTTCAGCTTTTCCTTCTCCAGCTCTAGAAAAGCTTCTTCACTATCATCACGTGCACCCTTCACTAGCACATCAGACCACTCCTTGAATTCACGCCGATCTGTAGCCGGAACACCAATCAGTTCAGCGATAACAATGACAGGAAGTGGCGTTGCAAGATCATCAATCAGGTTCATCCTTTCATCCGACAAGTGTGGAGCCAGCAACTCATTCGTAATTTCCTGAATACGTGGAGCAAGAGCTTCTATCGCCTTGGGCGTAAACGCCTGATTGACCAAGTCACGAAGCTGTTTGTGCTTCGGTGGATCTGTCGTTAACATGCTGGTACCGGCACGGTTACGCTCAGAAGAGAACAGCTTCGGATTTTTTAACACATACTGCACATCTTCGTACCGAAACACGTCCCAGCATTCACGATGCTCATCATATCGGACTGGAGTGTTCTCACGAAGTTCTGCATACACCTGGAAGGGAGATAATTGTCGCTCCTTGTTGTGCAATTCCCGAATAGGAATGTAATTGGCATATTTTCGGGGTGCTTGTTTCATCGTGTTTCCTCCAATCAATAATATATATTTATTTACATATAAGACTCATATCCATTATAACCACAACTGGATAGCGATTCCAACTATTTCAGCATAAATAAGCCTCTCGTCCCAACGTATGCTACCAACTACCCTTCTAGTGTCGAAAGTTAGATATGTAAATTAAAATAACATTAAAATGACGTATATTCTCCGTTTTTTCTCTCTACCTTCCTTTTAAACAAGAATATATAAAATTCAAATTCAGCCATTTTCCCTATTAAATATCTATTTATCTATTAAAAACGTTGATTGTAAGCGTTATTCCTGCATAGAACTAGATTTGTTATATTACCTAACATTAAATAATATTATCTCAATCTACTTACATAAAAAAAGAAAATACCTCACACAAAAATCACTTGAAGGAGTGTGTCATCATGAAAAAATCATCTAACCTTCGCCCTTGGGCCGTATGGAGTACCGCCGCATTTACCGCACTAACTCTATCCCTGTCCCCGATCGGAACCTATGCCGCTCAGGCAGCTACGGTAGAGGTAAAAGGCACCGTCGGCACGGTTCAGAGCACACCAGCCACGCCTACACGCAATACCACCATCCCCTCAGTGCCTGATGCTTCCAAACAATCCCCACTTCCTAATGTACTCGTGATCGGTACAGGCGGAACGATTGCGGGACAATCGGAAGACGCAACCAGCTTCCAGAACTATAAGGCCGGCACACTTCTTATTGCTGATATGGTCAAAGATTTGCCGGATAAACAGAAAATTGCAGATGTGAGCACACTGCAGTTCGGTAACTCCGGTTCAGGTTCCTATACAATGGCTGATCTGTACGACTTGTCTCAAACGGTGGATAAAGCACTGGCTCAATATGACAGCGTCGTGGTAACCACTGGAACAGATACCATGGAGGAAATTGCATACTTCCTTGATATGACAGTACAGAGCGATAAACCTGTGATCATCACAGGCTCGATGCGACCTTGGACGGTAATTGGCTCCGATGCCCAAGCGAATCTCTACAATGCCATTAAGCTGGCTGGCAGCGGGCGCACGAAATCTTTCGGCACCGTCTTAATGCTGAATGATACCATTCAGCTTGCACGCGGGGTAACCAAAACTAACGACTACCGGACAGACACTTTCGAAACACCTATGCTCGGTGCTGTGGGTTATATTGATGAAGAGAATATCCGGATTTACCGGGCTCCTGCTCGCGCGATGAAACCGGAAGGCACGGCAAAACCTGCATTCGACCTTAGCAAAATCACCAAAGCCGATCTTGCCAGAGTTGAGATCGCCATCTCTTATCAAGAAGCCGGCGGCGGAGCGATAGAAGGCTTTGTAAAAAGCGGAGTGAAAGGCATTGTCACCTCAGGTACAGGTGCAGGCGGAATCTCCAGAGCAATGGGTCAAGCCCGTACGAAGGCCATTGAAGAAGGCGTTATTTTCGTCACGACAACCCGAACCGGCTCAGGCAGTGTATACGGCGGAGGAAAAGGCATCATTGCAGGGGATAATCTCAGTCCACAGCAAGCCCGGATTCTCTTGATGCTTGGACTGTCTTTCAGTGATGATTTTGATACCATTAAAAAATGGTTTGAAACATACGGCACCCCAGAGGTATAAATTAACGGAAAATAATTGCCAGATGTACGTAAAAAGGCCAAAGCAGAGGTTCATCCTGCTTTGGCCTTTTTTCCCATCGTATCAATCTTTATAATATATAATAGATTACAGTCGGAAAGGAACATCAACACATATGGACTACTATTTTCTCGAATCTCAGTATCCGCGCAGTGGATTTATTAGCGGCGGTACAACCTTCACTCCTGAATTGGATAAAAATTATATCGCTGTAGATTATCCACTGCCCGATCATACAAAGGCCGAGGTCGAACTTTTGTCATCAGTACGCAGCTTGAAGGTAGACTATTTTGAAACTATTACAGGCACCCGTGTTGTATCGGACGCTTTTAAAACGCTATTGGAAGAAACCGGATCGAACGTGCAGTCTATTCCCGCCGTTGTCCGTTATCATGATGACCGCCCGGTTGAAAAGACATACTGGATCGCGCATCTGCTGGAGCAAGTGGTTGCTTCGATTATGAACGGTCGGAATACGGACGCAAAGCGGTCATCGCCGCTTCCGTGCACCAGCCACCACGTAAACTTGTCAAAGTGATTTCCAAACTTGTTCTTGATCACAGTAAAATCAACGGGTACCATTTTTTCAAGCTGGCGCATGTACAACTACTGAGACCGATCATCTCAAGTGAATTGTATGACACATGCAAAAAGCATAAATTAAAACTACATGTCACCACAATCTAATCTCGCATTTAACTTGGTTTTCAAACGAGCTTTCAACGGAGTTTCAAGTGACCTATTTCACCCAAGCCAGCGCCAATCCGTCATAGTCCGGAAGCATAGTTGTAACTAGACGCGGGTCACTTGCCATCTGCTCGTTGAAACGACGCACAGCAAGCACGGCCGGTCCTTGCTTGTCCGGATTAAGCGTGCGACCACGTAGGAAACAGTTATCACCTACAATGACTGCACCCGGACGCGCAAGGCGAATTGCATAATCGAGATAAACCGGATAATTTTCCTTATCTGCGTCAATAAAGAAGAAATCAAAGGTACGCCCTTCCTGTGCCAATTGCTCCAGACTGTCTGCCGCAGGCCCGATCCGGTACTCGACTTGACTGCCGAATCCACCTTCCTCCAAATGTCCGCGAGCCATAGCCGCATATTCTTCTTTCAGTTCAAGGGAAGTCAGGCTTCCTCCTTCGCTCAGCCCACGAGCAAGGCAGATGCCGCTGTAACCGCCGAGCACACCGATTTCGAGCACAGCTTCAGCTTTTGAGGTTTTCGCCAGAAAGGTGAGCAAGCGTCCATACGCCGCAGCCACGGAAACCTCTGGCATGCCATTCGCTCGAATGGCCTCTTTTACTTTTAACAAGAGTTCATCCTCTTGAAATAATTGATTTACATATTCGTCAGGGGTCAGATTCACCACGAAGTTCCTCCTTGCACACTTGGACTACTTTCCATATCAATACCCCCAGGTAGCTTTCTCTATAAATAACCTGAATAGCTTTTCATATGGGTGCCAATGTTTTATAATGAATGTTTGGTATCAATACAGACTATTGAACGTTACTTTACCTGCGTTGAAGTTTTTGTGCTTAAGCCGCATTACTCATTGTAAGTTTTTTCACGGAAAGCGGCAAGGCCGCGCCGTTACTATATTGGCCGCGAGAGGCTTAAGCCAGCTGCGGCTCGAAATGGAGTTGAATGAATTCATATGGCTCGATTGCAATTGATTGCAACCTCCGCGATGGGACTCGAGGCTGTTGTAGCCCGGGAACTGAAACAGTTGGGGTATGAGGATGCCAAGGTCGATAATGGCCGCGTATTTTTCACAGGAGATTACATTGATATTTGTCGCTGTAACCTGTGGCTGAGAAGTTCGGACCGCGTACTGGTCAACATGGGGGAATTCCCCGCAACTACATTTGACGAATTGTTTGAGGGTACCAAGGCACTGCCTTGGGAAGACTGGATTCCGGCAGACGGTGAATTCCCGGTTGAAGGAAGATCACAGAAATCGCAACTGAGCAGTGTGCCTGCTTCCCAAGGTATTGTCAAAAAGGCGATTGTTGAAAAACTGAAGCTGACGCATCACACCGAATGGTTCCCTGAAAATGGAGCCCGTTATGTGGTTGAAGTGATTCTGTTGAATGACCGCGCTCTGATTACGCTGGATACAACAGGCCCAGGACTTCATAAACGCGGATACCGGAGACTTGTTACAGAAGCACCTCTCAAGGAAACACTGGCAGCTGCCCTGATTCAGCTTAGCCGCTGGAATGTTTCACGCCCGTTCTACGATCCATGCTGCGGCTCAGGTACGATGTTGATTGAAGCAGCCATGATTGGCTGGAATATCGCACCAGGACTTCGCCGTACATTTAACTCCGAGAATTGGGACGTAATTCCTGCTGAACTGTGGGAACAGGCACGTGAGGAAGCATTTGATGCCGTGCGTGACGATGTACCTCTGCAGATTTCAGGTAGCGACATCGACCCGGAAGCGTTTGAGGTTGCGCAAGCAGCGATCAAAAGTGCGGGCTTTGCCAAAGATATCGAAGTCAGCGTACTGCCAGCACACCGGGCCAGACCTCAAGGAGAGTATGGAGTTATTATTACCAACCCACCTTATGGCGAACGTCTGAGTGAAGAAAAAGAAGTGCAGAAGCTACTTCGTTCCCTCGGCCGCTCTTATCTGGATATGCCAACGTGGTCGTTTTTTGCCATAACCTCCACCAAAGCATTTGAAGAGTATTTCGGACACAAAGCGGACAAGCGTCGCAAGCTGTTCAACGGACGGATCGAAACCCAGTACTATCAATATTTGGGGCCATTGCCCCCACGCAACAAAACACCTCAAGCTTAAAGATACTTACGGGTAAGAAACGCTCTGACCTTCATGGTTAGAGCGTTTTTTTCGTTTGTTCAAGTTTAGCTATCTAACAAGCACCGCTCATCCCCGATCTCACAGCTCTGTATGATAGCCAAGTATGACGAGCATAGTTGAAATGCGAAGCGGTCACGCTATAATATATGAAGCCCTGTTTTACATTCCGTTAACAAAATAAATGACAATATTTCATCTACAGCCTCACGAATCATGAACAGCTATACAAAAAAAAGGGGGAAACAATATGGTTTTCACTCAGCCTATGCGAAGTTCCAGAACGCCCGGGCTTCTGCGTCACCCATTGACGCTATATGTTATTTTCACGATACTTATCCTGCTTAAGCTGATGTTGCTACATCACAATCTGCACGCGTATAACATTACCATGGGACTGCTCGACAAAGTGATTGCCGTTGGATCGTTGTTGCTTCTGTCCTTCTGGGTCTGGTGGTTGCCACGTAGGGGCATGATTGCTGCACTTGCTGTCCTTCACTTGTTCCTTACTGCACTCATCTATGCGGATATGGTCTATTATCGTTACTTTCAGGATTTCCTTACCATTCCCGTGCTGTTACAGGCACGACAGGTAGATGCACTTGGTGACAGCATTGCCACTTTAATCTATGCTCGCGATATATGGTTTTTTGCCGATTTATTCATTGTTATTCCATTTGCTGTCTTAATGCTGTTCAGCAGACGTTATCGCTCGGATCAACCATCAGCTGTGTACACAAGCAGTTCTAACGGTAGTTATAGCGGTTACTCCTCCACTTCCTCCATATCTCATAAAAAGCGTCTCCGTCGCCGTCTGTTAGCAGGTGTCACAGCGCTGATTCTGGGATTGGGTCTTGGAGCCGGCCCAATATATTATTACAGCAAAACCTGGGCCAAGGGGCTGTTTGATAACAATTGGTGGAATGTATCCATGTACAACGTAACCGGATTGCTCGCTTTTCACGGCTATGATACGTACTCTTATGTCAAAAATAATATGGGTTCCGGCCCCGAAGCCGATCCAGCCGATATCCAGCAGGTTAAAACTTTTTTTGATGATCGACAAAAGTCGAATGCAGGACAGACCAGCCAGCCCTTATACGGAAAATATAAAGATAGCAACGTCATTATCGTGCAAGGTGAAGCCTTTATGAATTTTATGATTGGACAAAGCATTGGCGGGCAGGAAATCACCCCCCACTTCAATGAACTGATGAAAGAAAGCCAGTATTACAGCCACTTTTATCACCAGACTGGTCAGGGCAGAACGTCAGATGCCGACTTCGGCGCCAACATCTCTCTGCACCCTCTTCCTGTAGGTTCAGCATTTGTGCGATACGCAGATCATATGTACGATTCGTTACCTTCCATTTTGAAGGAACATGGCTATAGCACCAACGTATTCCACGCCTACGAGAGCGGATTCTGGAACCGATATACGATGTATCAGAATATGAAATACGACAAGTTCTACAGCAAAAATGATTTCATAGTAGATGACCCGCTTGGCTGGTCTTTGTCCGATGTATCTTTTTTCCGACAGTCTGTTGAAAAAATGAGCAATGAAGCAAAGGAACCTTTTTATTCATTCCTCATCACGCTTAGCAGCCACCACCCTTACGCCTCTCTGCCTAAAGAAAAACAACAGCTGGATGTGGGGGAATTTCAGGGCACAATGTTCGGAAACTATCTGCAGTCTGTTCACTATGTGGATGCCGCACTCGGTGGTATGGTGGAGGATCTGAAGAATCGCGGACTATGGGACAGCACTATCTTCATGTTCTACGGTGACCATGACAGCTCGATTACCGACAAAGCTCAATATGAGAAGTTTCTAGGCCGTGGGCTGAACGACCTTGATATGGCGCAGATCATGAACGAAGTTCCACTGCTGGTACATTTACCGGATGGGGCTGCAGCGGGTACCTTCGATAAACCAGCAGGGCAGCTGGATATTACACCATCGGTGTTGCATTTGCTCGGGATATCGGATGAATCCTATTATCACATGGGAAACAATGTGTACAATGACACGGAACGCATGGTGGTACTGCGTAACGGTTCGTTCACAGACGGTAAAGTATTTTATATTCCCTCGGATGATTATCTTTATGCCAATGGAGCCTGTTACGACCAATCCACTCACGAAAAGACGGATAGTAACGCCTGCAAGGTTGGTTTTGAAACTGCCTCAAAACGCCTGCATGTGTCTGATACGCTCATTACCTACAATCTGATACGTCAATTCCGCGAGGAGAAGGAACGACCAGCAGACGCAACCGTGAACTCTTCGAAAAAATAATCAGGTACAGAAAAACGAAATCCATGTCAGACACACTCTTATATTGAAGGAGACTCACCTTATGTCAACTAACATTCATGTACACGATATCGAACAAAAGCTTTTTGATGCTGCTACCGAGTTTGTGAAAGAGCGATACCCCCAAGGTTCGGGCGGGGCAGGCGCTGTGTATACCGACGCAGGATCTCTGCTCATCAGCGTAGCTCCAGAGGTAATTAACGATGCGGTGCAACTATGCATGGAAACAGGCGCTTATCTGGAAGCTCATAAATTAAATGAGCGGGTAACCCACTCTCTCTGCGTAGCGCGCGATGACGAAAATGCTGCATTCAAAGTGCTTACACCTTGCGGAATCTGCCAGGAACGTCTCTTTTACTGGGGAGAGGACGTCAAAGCAGCTGTATACGATCCGTCCGGACAGCTTATTTTCAAAACATTAAGCGAGCTTCAGCCAGACCATTGGACAAGAGCTTACCGGACGGAATAAATTCGAATAACTTGCGAAAATTTGAAAGTCACTTTATAATTGTAACTATAGTAGTTTCAATTAGGAACATAATGGAGGTTTTAAACCAATGAATATTGAAGTATGGTCTGATTTCATGTGCCCTTTCTGTTATATCGGCAAACGCCGTCTGGAAAACGTACTCGAAAAATTCCCGCATCGGGATGAAGTAAAGTTGCAATTTAAAAGCTTTGAGCTTGATCCTAACGCAGAATTGAACAGCGGAAAAACGAATGTAGACTATCTAACTTCCAAGTACAACATTAGCGAAGAACAAGCTCGCGGAATGAATGCACAGATGAATGCCAATGCTCGTACAGCAGGGCTCGAATATAATATTGATGCCATGATCCCAACAAACTCCTTTGCTGCTCATCGTCTGACTCACTGGGCAGACACTCAAGGTAAGGCCCTTGATCTGAGTGAGCGTTTGTTCCACGCCATCTTTATTGAAGGCAAACACGTTGGTGATCATCAAGTGCTCGCCGATCTCGCCCAGGAGGTTGGTTTAGATCGCGAAGCTGCGGTTGCCGTTCTGTCCAGCGACCAATATACCGAGAACGTACGCGCTGACCAGGCAGAAGGCGCACAGCTCGGCATCCGAGGAGTTCCATTCTTCGTTCTCGATCGTAAATTTGCCGTTTCCGGAGCACAGCCCGACGATGTCTTCCTGGATGCCCTGCAAAAAGCATGGGATGAACGTTCCCCGTTCACCATTGTTGAATCGAACGATGCCGCATCAGATCGTAACGGTGTATGCACAGAAGAAGGTTGCGAGGTTCCTCAAAACAAACCTTCCAACTAACCTAAAAAAGCAGCAGGATCATGGCTACGTTCATGACCTTGCTGCTTTTTGCTTTACTACTACTCTCTCTTAGTCGTTTTTAATTCGTCATCCATCAACTTTAATTATCTTTACTCTCTTTCACCACTATTTAGTTTTTCTCCCATTCTATTCTCCATTCATCCCCAACCAGTTGCCTCCCTCTACACACTAACAAACAACCTAAACAGAACAAAACGGAGAAGCGAAGCCCTCCGTTTTGTTACTGCCCTTACCCTCCGAAGCTTCTTTTCCAAGTGACTCTCCTATCCAACGTTGCTGCGGAGGGGGCGAAATCGATTCTGTAGAAGCGGAGCGTTCGCCTTTGTTTTCGAATTTCAAACCTTTAAAAATTTCAATCAAAGAAATTCGAAAACAACAGCGATCAAAAGAACGATTCGTCCCTGGAGCTTCCACCAAACGTCTACATTATGAACGATTCGCCCCGGAGCTTCCACCAATGTTCATACTTATTTAACTGGAAAATGAGTTTCGCCCCTAATCCCAAAATAATTGATCCGGATGTGGCCCTGTGCGTTTGTCCGCATCGAGTGCATCAATCTGTCTCAACTCATCTGGTGTCAGTTCGAAATCAAAGATATCCGCGTTCTCTCGAATCCGCTCAGGTGTCACCGATTTTGGAATCGTCACAATCTGATTCTGAATATCCCAGCGTAGAATAATCTGAGCCGGCGTTTTGCCGTACTTCTGAGCCAGTCCCTTAAGAGTCGAATCCTGATTCAACTTCCCTTTCATGATGGGGCTCCACGCCTCCAGTTGAATCCCTTGTGCTCCGCAGAAATCCTGCAGTTCCTGCTGGATCAGACCTGGATGTAATTCCACCTGATTCACCGCAGGCACCGTACCACCTTCATCTATAAGATCGCGCAGATGATGTACCTGAAAATTGCTTACACCGATCGCACGCACGCTTCCTTCACTATACAGACGTTCAAAGGCTCTCCACGTCTCTTTATATTGATCACGGCCAGGCCAGTGAATGAGATATAGATCAATAACATTTAAACCAAGCTTCTTCCGGCTGGCTTCGAACGCTCTAAGCGTCGAATCGTAACCTTGATCATCATTCCAGAGCTTCGTTGTTACGAAAAGTTCATTACGGGCCACACCACTACTCGCAATGGCTTGTCCCACTTCCTCCTCATTGCCATAAACGGACGCGGTATCAATGCTGCGATACCCTACTTCCAGAGCGGTCTCTACCGCCTGTTGCACTTCTTTTCCCTTCGCCTTATAAGTCCCGATTCCAAGCCAGGGCATCGTCACTCCGTTGTTCAGAATTGTACAATCTGTAATATGTTTGGTCATCCTGTACCTCCCGTATTGATTTTTGCCTGCTCACGGTCTATTAACCTTCTGACAGAATTTTAAGCGCTTGTAAAAAGACAAAAAAGACCTGCAGACCATCATGGCCTGCAGGTTACGGTGTAACAGGAACGGTTTACTTCTTCCCTTGCCTGTGCTGATTCTGGAGCGAATGTAACCTCTTCTTCTCCTCAATGAACATTTCCTGTGCTAACTCGAAGCCTTGTCCACCCAGAGACAACTCCGCTTGCTTCATCGCCTGCTCGGTGTGAGCCAGCCGCTGCTCTGCCTGCACAATGGTCTGCACATTTGGATGGGACATGGCCTGGGAAACAGCATAATGAAGCTTGTTCACCGCATTTTGCGCCTGAGATACCGTTGTACCCGCTTGCAAACTGGAATCATAACGCTTGGGCATGAGTTATTCCTCCTCGGAATCATATTCCTGTCACCCTATTAGCATGGATTGCATAGAGCAGACTTATTCTTTTTTCAAAAATTTGTTCAAACTTTATACTTCCAAGATACGTTAAAAGATCAGAAGCATTTATGATCAAAAAAGGAGGAATACCGTTTGAACACAAAGGGGATCCGTTTAGGCCTCCTGACTGTTTCATTGCTATCCGTTCTGTTACTCCTATTTTTTATTGTTTGGACACAGCGCCTCACGAACTCGAACTCCACTTATGAGATCAAAGGATACGTCACTTCAGCGATGCATAGAGATATCCCCGTGCCTGCCAATGCCAAACTCATTGAATCCGCAGCATACTCCGATCACCCTACGCAATCTCAAAGCGAAACGTATGAACTGAAACACATCGGGGGTGAACAAGGACTATACCCACCTGAAGAATATTTTCAAAAGTTACATGAAGCGGGTTGGACGGAACTGAAGGAGGAACGGATGGGCCATATTCATGTTCTATATAAAGAAGAGGTTCGGATCGCCATTGAAATTCGGGAGGATACCTTCCAAATATTTTTGCTCCATTCGGATGAGAATCATCGTCAAAACTTAGGCTAACAAAAACGCAACACAAAAAGGAGAGGCTTTTGCCCCTCCTTTTCAGGTAAATCAGATCGTTTCTACCGGTTCATTGCCGTTGTCAAAAGATCTTGGTATACGGTTACTTGATGAACTTGGAAACCTTCGTCAGTACCTCTTCTTCTGTTGGAGCACTGATGTATCGGCCATTGACGAAAACAAAAGCACGCTTCGCACATGGGCCGCAATAAGATTTACAACCGATCTTGATTTCTGTGCCTGGAGCCATCTTCTCGAGCTTAGGCACAATGGATTTCAATCGGATATGATTACACTTTTCACATACGCGGATATCGTTAGCCATGAGTTCCCCTTCTTCGCTCCCTTAGTGGTCGCCGTGGTTGCCTTTGGATGGATTCGTGATCACAAATCCTTCTTGTGGCAAGTAGAGGTAATCAATTTTTACGCCATCGAGCATCGGTTGTCCATTTTCCAAAATAACGTCAATGCCTTTATCTGTAGATACTACAGTGTCATTATCTCCTGGCGTATCCAGGTCAAGACCGTAATGCGCATGGTCGCCGTGCGCATGTGTAATCACAACACGCAATAGTTTACCTTCGTTCTCCGGCTTGTCCAGTTCAAGCTTCAACACTTTCGCTGCGTTACGAGTGATTTTGCAGTTCATTCAATTCATCTCCTATATCATCATTGCTGGTTTCAACAATTTCAGCATTCATTTTAAACTCCAGCATCTATTGTAAAGAAAGTTACAGCTAATCGCAATAACATTGATGCGAAAACGACATGAAGTCATATTTTTGACACGACCTCGTTTAAAAAGATAAAAAACGAGCGCCGCTTCAGCGCCCGTTCCAGTTACACGTTTGAACAATAATTGCGTTTCATGCCAGCTAACCCGAGGCACCTGCCTCACGCTCTCCATGGGATAACAATTCTGCCAGTAGCATGCCCACTTCCACACAAATGTCATCAAATTGCTCCACAGGTAGCGGATTCACTCCCAGACCCACCTCTACGGTGAAGCCCGGCTTGCCAAACGCTTGAATAAACCAATCTTTATACCCGGCATCACTGCCACCAAGTTTTACCGCTTTATATCCGGACGCTTTGGCAAGCTTGCGCGACAGTGGTGCACTCTCTCTCGGCTCCAGATCTCGATAATTCCAATAGATTTCTTGACCTTGGCTGTGCAGGGATACAACTGCGGAAAATGCTTGTTCCTGCGTCCACTGTGCAAGTGCCTGAGCCTCAGGTTCCGTCAGTGGAGCTTTCCCAGCATAATCCCGCGGTCCGGGCGAAGAAATACTCCTGCGCGCAACCTCTTCGTCCCAGTGAGCCGGAAACTGATCATTAAGATCCACACCTCTAATGTTAGCTTTCCAATGTGTAAAGTGTGGTCGCCCGCCGTTCCACGCAAGTAATTCCGAAGCATACTTATGATGATTCACTACGCCCTCCTGAACCAATTCCACACCGTCCGGATTTACCATAGGAACTGCCCACAACGTCGTCTCTTGCATCCAGCGCTGCGGATCATACGTATGCCAAAGCGAATGCGTGGAATACGTCTCGGCGTATTCTTCGATAAACCTCATTAGAACCGGCGTAGTTAACCATTCATTGGCATGAACCGATGCATTAACATGGATATGGCGAGGACCTTGCCCGATTCGCACATAGGGCAGTTTTTTGCCCATCACACTTGTACCGATCTCCCCCGATTCTATGAAGGAATAACGCGCTTCCAATCTCTTTATATCTTTGATCAATTCACGATATCCATATTCACCCTCAATGTTCACGATGGTTTTGCCACCAGCCTGAGGAATATGTATACAGCAGCCCCCCCAATCCTTCACCTTGGAGATTTCGGGATTCCTCTCACGAAGCTGGTCTTCCGATAATCCAAAACGCTCTGCCGTTTCCTGCACCGTTTCTCCCGGTGGCACCGCATATCTGCGCCCAGTCCCCGGCACCACACGTAGCATCTGACCCGCAAGCAAGTAAGGCTGCGCTGCAACTTCGGGATTCAACGCACACAATAATGCATTAGTCATACGATATGCCGAAGCAATTCGCGGTAACGTGTCACCTGTTTTCACGATAATCCATTGCAGTTCCATGTTGTTCTCCCTTCCACAGGTTTGATTCTCCCAATTAATTTCGTTTAATCGTACCTGTATTATCGTATGCAAGCCCGGTTGTCCGTCATGTGACATCGTTCGCAGACTTCTATGTTACGTTAGATATTCTGGCCACCAGAGCAGACCCGAGTTGCAGCGTCCTAAGAATAATATAAAAGCCCGAACCTTTACAGGTCCGGGCACCGAAGCAAAATTACATAGATGAATGCAGGCTTAATCCTATTTTTATTCCAAATAATGATGATTACTAATACATTCCGACAGCGATTACGACAACTGCGTGACCTGCCAGACGACAGGTGTCTTGGAAATTTGTTCTCCCAGCCACTGCTTCGCAATATTCTGGAACATACGCGGATCACCTGTACAGAAAAACTGATGCACGGGCGTTTCGTCTCCGCTTGCCAGCTTGCGTTTATCATATAAGATGGTACTGATTTCTCTCGCTGTTTCATCGGCTGAGCTGATGAGCTTTACATCCTGGCCCATGACATCCTGAATGGTATCCATTAGAAACGGATAATGAGTGCAACCAAGAATTAGACAGTCAATAGGCTGTCTTTTAATTTCTCCGAGCGCTTGATCCACCGTATGCGTTGTATGTTCGGAACGAAATTCACCTTTCTCCACCAGCGGCACCAGTGCAGGGCAAGCCTGACTGACCACATCCACATAAGGAGACAGCTGCTTGAGTGCCGACGTATACGCCCCACTACCGATCGTACCTACAGTCCCGATCACACCGATCCGACCTGTACGTGTTGCCATGATGGCTGCCCTTGCACCAGGATGGATCACCCCAATGACAGGAACATCCACCTTGGTCCGTATATATTCCAGTGCGGCGGCTGTTGCCGTATTGCAGGCGATCACGATCACTTTCGGATTAAACTGGATCAAAAAATCAACGATTTGCTCCGTAAATTGTTTCACTTGTTCGGACGAACGGGGTCCGTACGGTGTCCGGGCAGTGTCCCCAAAATAAATGATCTTTTCCCGCGGGAGCTGACGCATCACTTCCTTCGCAACGGTCAATCCCCCTACACCGGAGTCTAATATAGCAATAGCTTGCTGCACGAACACACCGCTTCCTTCTTCATTAAATTCACTCTGATACTCCATATCAAAAAAGCTTTCTACCTACCCTATGATATTTCCGGCAAAAAGGTACCTACATCTTACCCGATTTCATCGCCGGGTTCAAATATAGGGTTGCGAATCCTGTTGTCACGCAGAGCATGAGCACACAACAAAGCAGGCTTTCCACCGGATTGGGGAAAGCCTGCTAAACCCGCATTGCTTAGTTTTCGTCTTTGGACTCATCGGTAGTAAGCTTCACAATATTTTCGTTCCCCTGTTCTGCTGGCACCAATTTCAAGCCTTGATTTTGTACTGCATCCTCTGCTTGAACCTGGATCTCAGGCTGAACATGCCCCTGTACTCCTCCAGCTTTATCCGTATCTGCAATCGCAGCAGAGATCCGGATTTCTTTGCCATCCGAAGAGCAGCGCCAGGACTGGATATCCTTAATAACAACATCCGCCGTTTCCTTCACTTTGGATACGATCTGCGAGCTTTGCTCTCCCACTTTTACAGCCAGCTCCTGACCTTTATCCGTAACTTGACGAGCTCCCTCGGAAATATCCTGACGCAATTCACGTCCAGATTTTGGCGCAAGCAACAATGCAGTAACCGAACCAACGACGGAGCCGATTAAAGCCCCCCACAACAAGCTTTTGTTCGAATCTTTCATGATCCATCTCTCCTTTTCATTGGATTAGACACCGGTTTATGAATCAACGATAGGATCTGTTCATCTGGGCCAATGCCTATTCTGTTCATGCATTATAAGCAGGATGGGCTTGACCTGACACTCCGGATTGAAAAAAAACGGAACAAATGCCGCTCTGGGTTAAGATACCCATCCTCATTCCTTTTTACCGAACTGTCTGAGGCGTGGGCACAGCATGCTCTTCCCCCGGGTTCAGATCTACGACGTATCGCCCTGGAGCAATTAAAGCAAACTGATGCTCACAGCGCCAGCGCTGCCCTCCAGATGAGCCCAAGGTCTGACCATCCTGCAATACATCTCCCTGATCAAATATGTAATACGCAGCACCGAGCAGTGTCTGAGCCACCGTATCGGGGTCAAGTCCAGTAAAGTGACATTGCACATCAGGTACTCCAAGCGCAGATAAACCCACGGTATCCATAACCAGTTCTCGCTGTTGCTCTGTGCCTCCCGCTTGATACATCCGCACATTCATTGCGGCGTAGAGATGCTCCTCGCGTTCCTGGGATTGAATATAAGCTTCAGGTTCAACCAGTTTGTCACTGCCATACCAGTAAATAGCATCACAATTCAGTGTGTCCAACACAGCCAGCACCGTTTTCTGGAACAAGCCCAGACGCTGTTTACGCGGCATGGCCGCAGTAAACATATCATGAATCCGAAGCGAATACCGGGCAGAAGCTACAGCTTGTCCCGCTTCAGGCCAATGCCAAGCTTGCTGCAAAGCCCCTGCAAAACGCGTACGCTCAACAATCTCATGTACGGGCAGGAAACAAGTTTGAGCAGGAATACTGCCTTCCTGGAATGCCACTTTATGTGCCATATGGTAAAACACCAGCATCTCCTGTGTTTCCTGTGTTTCCTGTGTTTCCTGTTCCTTTTCCCCCTGCTTTACATCGAGTCTCCCTTGCCCCGTCCGATTGGTGAGTGCCTCCTGTAAAACAGACCGATTCACATCCGGCTTTGCATTAAACAGGAACTCCACCATATACACGGGGTGAAAACCTGATGACATCTCATCGCTTTCGCGCTTCCCTTGATCTGTCCCTTTCGAATCTTTCTCCATACAACTTCCCTCATTCCTTACTCTGTCACTTGGCCTTCATTTCCCTGGAAAGGTCCAAGTTCTTTTTCCACATAAGCGCTTACCTGGCCGGAGAAATATTCAAGTACATCCGGCAAGGCTGCACTAAGTGGATTCAACACAGTTCGTTGCCAACTGTAATAATCTTGCACAAGCGGTTTACGTAACGTAACAAGCTGACGCAAAACCCCGTACGTTGATTCATCAAATACGTGCTCTTCATAATTAATCTGGATAATATCATCGTAACTGCTTGCGTCTCTCATAATGAAACCATCAATGAGATAACTGCCCACATCAGTCACGATCTCAACGGCAAGATGCAGACATCGTTCTTGCACCATCCCCAATACCAGACCACCATCCCAGGCCTGTACTACCTGCCGAAGCCCTTCAGCAACTTCCGGTATCGCGTCAAGTCGGCGAGCGATCTGCTCCCTATTCACATAATACATTCATTCACTTCCCGTTCAGTGATTTATCGGTTTCGTTTCCCTCTGCGCTTAAGCCAGAAGATCATGACAGGGCAAGCGATCAGAAACACAACAAAAATATATAAAAATTCCATAACGTCTCTTAAATCGCTCATGAAGATTCCCCTTCAAATCCAGAATAGAATGTGTAAAACCTTAGATCACATAGTCAACAGCAATGGATTGTTCTCTGACTTCGTTCATATACTTGATGACATCCTGATGGAGCGGGTGAACCTGATACGCCTGAAGATCTTCCAGCGAAGCAAATTCTGCCGTCAGTGAAATGTCGAACGATCTGTCCGAGCGCAAGACATCGATACCCACCTCAAGCGACATGAGAACATCAATTTTACCTTCCAGATTACGAAGAACCTGTGCAGCGGCCTCAATACTTTCTGCAGAACGATCTTTCATTTTGAACAGGACAATATGCTTAATCATCTGGTTAAACACCTCGTTTGAATTAATGAGTAGAACTATTAGCAATGTTTCGTGTATCCAAAATATATCATATCACCGTCTATTACGAAAGGATGCTTGTATGCGTTTCCTGAACAATGGTAATGAACCTGAGACTTAATCTTTGGTTGCTTCCGACTGCCGATCCGAAGATACTCCCTTATTAGCCCTCTTCTCCTCACCTAGTACAGTTTGGATATCTTCTTCTTTTTCTTGAACGTCTTCTTTCACTGGAGACGAGCTGGCGGAAGTTTGTCGAGGCAAGCTCCATTCCCGGTCAGGCAGACTGCTCTGTTCCTCCTGTTTCTTAAGTACCGCGATAGCCTGTCTGAGCTTGGCAGGTAAAGGTAATCCAATTTTGGCATAATTCTCTGTGATTGAGATCAATTCATTAACCAAGTAAAAATAAATAGCTCCTCCCTTAATAATATCGGTCCCCATAATCAGATCAATACGGTGAGCAAGCAGAACAACGGTCAGCATTAGCCCTTTTCGTGCAAGTCCCCAGAAGCCAATATTACTGTTCAATCCCGTTCCCGTTCTCACAGCCGCCGCCAGACCCGTAACATAATCAATAGCCATAGCGATCGCAAGCAGACTAAGCAACTGATCCCACCCGCCAAAAGCGAACGTCACAACCGCTCCCGAAATCGCAGTAACCGAACTCACCGCTGGGCTCACGTTCCTCACCTCTCCCTTGTTCTTTGTTGTTTGAGCACCCTACAATATATGTGAGAATGAGAGATTGTGACCGTTCATCTGTCTTGCTGAACATGCGGATTTATCGTTTCAGATTTGTGCACATTTTTCGTTTGAATACCAAAAGCAGATTCACAAATATAGTAGAAGTTCAGGGGGAAAACAGCATGAAATCAACAAAAACAACACAAAAGTTCTAAAGACCTATAAATAGGTAATTAGAACTAATTAATTTGTAATCTAGTACAATTCATTCCATCTTTTTTAGTGAATCATTGTAATCTAGGAATATACTAGGATGTGTTTCGCAAGAGGTCTAGTTCGTAGTTCCCTCTTTCATGTAGAATGACGCACAAGCGGTTTTCAAACCAGTAAATGCGGCACTTGAAAATACCCCATTATTTATTGTAGTATTTGGTTAAAAAAATCGGAGGAAATATGCCTAATCAACCAGAACAACATTCCATCCAGGCGTGGTCTCTGATCAACCGTAAATATTTGGGAAAAGGTGTCCGTGTTAAACGGTTCCGCAAACCGACACGCTGTCAAATCCGCAATCGTGTTCTTCTTGCCGTGCTGATGGCCAATGATATTAAGTTGTCTCAGCTCGCTGAAGACCTCTCAATCTCCTCACGCAGTGTAAGCGCGTGGGTGTATGAAGGGCGAATACCCGGCAGTACCAATCTGGACAAAACTTGTCAGTTGCTTGGCTACCCGCGACATATCCTTTTTAATGAAGAGGTCGTGCGCAATAGTCCTGTCATCTGTCAACCTGAGCCTTCCCGCTTTATGAAGCGAACGGTAACCCGCTCTCCAGTGAGTAACCGTATTTTGACAGGCCTGTGTATGGTCCATGATTTGTCGGTGACAGATGTCAGCCACTGGATCGGGGTTCATCCCGGCACTTTCCGCAAATGGCTGCATCAGGGGACGCTGCCTTCTGCCGCGTTTCAGGAACAAGCGGAACAATTTTTCCGCATCCCGAAAACTATTCTGTTCGCAGATGTCATTCTTAAAGATCGTCGTAATCACTAGAACAGCGAACAGCCAAAAGGCTCTGCGCCCTCTCCTGGGGGCCAGAGCCTATTTTAGTTGGATACGCCCCACACGATGAACGATGCATAATTTTCCTGAAAAGACCACAAAATGAAACTGTGCAACCGAGCGGATTGATCATTGCATTACAAAAATGAACCACTCCATACTCTACTTTAGAAGCAGGTGAATACAATGAAGTCATTCAAACATCTGGGGGTCGCCTTGGGTTTTCTCGCTGGAACCACCTTTGGTAGTGGAATTGCGTTTTTGTTTCGTTTCTCGCCCGTTCAATTAATGCTCAGTGTTGCTCTATTCGGTTTAGCCGGCATCCTCTCAGGTCTGCTGACCAGTAAAATTTGGTATAATCGGATTCAGGAGCATTAAGGAAAAAGCAAACGAAAAAAGGTTTGTACATTTCCCAATCGGGAAACATACAAACCTTTTGTTATGCGGTCGAGAGGACTCGAACCTCCACGGGGGGTTAGCCCACACGGACCTGAACCGTGCGCGTCTGCCAATTCCGCCACGACCGCATATTATGTATCTCTTCATCATCGATGAAAAGTATATCCGGCGAAGCAATTCCTTGTTTTACCGTAATTCAGAGTATACATGTTACATTTTTATATTGCAACAACTTTTTTAATCCCTTAGAAGGACATATGTCCTTTCCTCACGAATTCAAACCGCCTATGTTTATCAATAGTAATTTTATAATGACATAAAGCACCTATACCAATGAAGGGGACTTTCATTTGCTGAATTCAAAACTATGTTTTATCGGAGCCGGATTCCACGCCTCCACGAATATTTACCCTGCAGCGATCGAAGCGGGTGCATCCATTCAGGCTGTGGCTACAAGGAGTCTCGAACGTTCTAGGGCGACCCTGCTTCGCTTTGGCAGTTCAGGTCAAGCCTATGATCATGCCAGCCAGATGCTGGAGCAGGAAACCTGTGACGGAGTCGTCGTCGTTGCTCAGCCAGTCGATCAAACCAAACTTGTTCTGGAATGCATTGAGGCAGGTAAACATGTCTATGTGGACAAACCACTTGGCTGGACAGCAGAAGAAGCCGCTAAGGTGGCCCAAGCAGCAGATCAGGCTGATGTTGTGGTCATGGTCGGTTTTATGAAACGTTATGCCCCGATCTATCGGAAACTCAAGGCATTGATTGATGAGAGAACACTCGGTAAAGTGCGCTCGTTCCAGATGAAATTTGCCGTAGATAGCACGCCCTTTTGTGAAAATGAAGAACAGTTTATGAAACTTGCTGCCATACATATGGTGGATCTCATGCGTTATTTGTTTGGCGAAGCTACGCAAGTAACAGGAACGACTGTAAGAGATGGAAAACATATTAACCAGAGTATTTCCTTGATTTTTGATGAAGGTGTCATCGGCAATGCCTACTTTACAGGAATGAGTGCATGGTCACGCGAAAGCGAAAGTGTGCTGGTTACTTTTGAGCACGGATTCGCTCTAGCCGATGAGATCACCAAACTTACAATACATGAATCTCATAAAGGAGATCTTCTTCCATGGAAGTCTCTTGAAGAACACGATTCAGTATACACCCCTTCCGGCACGCCAATGTCTGGTGCCTATAGAGATCTTTATCTGCGTGGCTTTGTAGGTGAAATGAGACACTTTATGACCTGTTGCCAGACGGGGGCCGTTCCACTCTCAAGCGCCCGCGATAATGTTAGCACAATGGCTTTATGTGACCGAATCCTGTCATCTTTCATATAAAAACAAACAGAAACAGACCCTGTTCATAAGGGTCTGTTCGTATTCTTCCGTTTCTCTGTTCTCCTGTGCTACTATTTTGCTTTTTCCACCGTCTGAATGATGACGGTTCGATTACGGCCCTCTTCTTTGGCCAGATAGAGCGCATTATCTGCCAGATGAAACAATTCCGATTCCGTGCGGGAATGCAACGGAAACTCAGCAATGCCAGCAGATATCGTAACTGTACGATCGACCACCAGCACACTTTCTTCAACTGAAATCCGAATGCGTTCGGCCGTCTCATATGCCTTCTTCGAATCGCAATTCCGCAACAGTACAACAAATTCTTCACCGCCAAACCGGAAACAGACATCCTCAGGCCGTACAGACATCTGAATCAGCTTCGCAATCTGTTTTAAAACCTCATCCCCGGTCGAATGACCATAGGTATCATTAATTAACTTAAAGCGGTCTATATCGAGAACAATGATTGCAAATGGATTCTCATCATGAGTCCATGCCTGAATCACTTCCTCAAAGGTTCTGCGATTGTTCAAACCAGTTAATACGTCCGTTCTTGCATCATACACCAACTGATCTGTCTTGTTTCTGAAACTTGTCATAGCTCCAAGCACCGCTCGAGTAAGCAGATCGGCTTCCCTGTTCCAATGCGGCTTCACGACAGGCAACTCCACCTGCCCTTTGTCTACTTGTTGCACAAGATCAGCCAAGAATACAAACGGATGTACCAGCTTCCGGGCAACTCTTAACACAATTAGAGTCAATAATATAAAGGGCACAGCTATGTATAACAGCAACAGTCCGATCTGACGGTTTAACTGATCATATACGATTTGGGTTGGAGATACGACAACCACTCCCCAGTTGGTTGCTGGAACTTTGTAATATCCGGCAAGCGTATTAACCCCATCCAAATTCGTATATTGCTCTTGTCCCGTCTGATTTTTGATGAGTTTCTGCACCACTGTATTCGCCCTAATATCTCTGCCAATTCGGCTGACGTTGGGATGAAAAAGCAACGTTCCCTTGTGGTCAACTATAAAAAAGTATGTACCGTTGTCGGTTTTAAGTTGACTCCCAAACGACAAATCGAGTATATTATTTTCCTGCAAATAGATACTCCCACTAATCATGCCTTTGTATTTCCCCATTGGATCAACAATTGGTTCACTGAGAAAAACAATTCTACGATTCGTTCGCGGTGTCACGTAAGCATCTGATATGTATGAGGCTTTG
Source organism: Paenibacillus sp. RRE4 (assembly GCF_031844205.1). NCBI lineage: Bacteria > Bacillati > Bacillota > Bacilli > Caryophanales > Paenibacillaceae > Paenibacillus > Paenibacillus sp. RRE4. The sequence continues at coordinate 1,134,197 of NZ_JAUZUT010000001.1, read as the reverse complement.
GATTTGATCGCCGCTTTGGCCGCCTCGGAGCTCACATGTGTACCAATACTGGCCTGAGAATACGGCGACCTCGACAGCACAAGCCCCATCTGGTCTGCCAAGACTACAGCGTTAAAATAATCACTGCTATTATGAATGAGATCCAGCGTAGTGTTCAGTTTCTCCTTATCATTGAAATCGACATTTTTAAAATGTGCGGCCCCATACTTTAAGCTTTTTTTCATGGATTCAAATAAGGAATTTAACGTTTGACTCATCTGTACAGCACTCGCATAGTTAACCGAAAGAGTATTGTTAATAAGAGATTGTTTCTGGGTGGTATACGAGGTAATCACCATAATTGTTAGCGTCATTAATACGGAGATTGTAACGAATCCACCAAGTAATGCGGTAAGGCTGACTTTTTTGAACTTCTTTACTTTTCTGCGCAATCTGGATTTTTTTTTATTTGCAATCATTTTGCTTCCCCCGGATTTTCATAAAAAAGCATACCTACATCATCATATAATAAAGTTGTTAAGAAACAATGAAGAAATGACGTATATTAACTTTGAATTTATAGGATTGACGAATTTATGACAAAATAATGCATCCGGGAAAAATTGCGACTCCTTTTCCTCTTGTTATCCTTCAATGATATAACCCTCTTCCAGGTTTTGCTCAACAAAGCCCGCCATATACCGCACCTGAACATCAATTGGGCGAAGACTTCCCATCAATATGCGATTCTGAACGTCATTTGGCTCAGCCGGAAGTGCAAAGGCACGTACATAAGGGAATTCTATTCCAAGCGTTGTGTAGATTGCGTTGACAAGCTGATCGTTACCACTACGTCCAAACACATTAAGCAGCACAGCACCGCCTGCATACAGTTTGTCTTTTGCCATGTTAAAAAAAGAACGGTTCGTAAACTGCTCCGGCGTGCCTGCGGCCGTAAATGCATCAATAACAATATAATCATACGTCCCAGCCTGTTCCCGTTCCAACAGTTCCCGACCATCACCAATCAGCACCGGCGAACCTTTATAACCAAAAAATTGCTGGCTAATTTCCGCAACCTCCGCATCCAGCTCCGCTACCTTAACTTGTCGATCAGACAAATAAGAAGGGATTGTGCCAATACCCTGCCCCACGACGAATACGCGATTGTAATGCCGGTTATTTCGTTCCATCAGATGTAGCATAGCCCGCGGGTACTCTAGAACAATTCTGGAAGGTTGCTCTACATCGATCGCCCCCTGCACGGCATCATTGGAGAATTGCAATACGCGAAAGTGTCCCTTTTCCCCGTAAAGCCTTTTTGTCTCGTACACAGTCAACTCATGCTGCTCACTTTTATTCCGGTATAATACTCTCAACTTCCTGCTCCCTTCGGGTGAACCTTTGAACCTATGAAATCCATATTACAAAGAAACGATGAAATCAATATTACAAACCAATCGCTTCGTGTAATGCCTGCACATAAGCCACGCCGAGATTGGAAAGTGACGTGCTTTTATGACAAATCCACCCGACATTGATGGACTCTTCACATTCGAGCGGAACCGGAATGATCTCGTTGCCGTTCAGATCGGCGCTGAGCACTCCAGTCGATATCGTATACCCGTTCAGACCGATAAGCAGATTAAATAAAGTTGCCCGGTCGTTCACCTGGATGCTTTTCGGATGAGATAACGTACTCAGAATTTCTTCGGAAAAATGAAAAGAATTATACTCTCCCTGGTCAAAGGACAGGTAAGGGTAATCCTGAAGCTGTTCAATAGCCACGGACTCCTGCTTCGCAAGCGGATTGTTCACACTGATGAAAATATGCGGTTTCGCTGTAAACAGACTTGTAAACACAAGTCCGGCATCCTTTAATAATTTATTGATGACTTTGGCGTTGAATTCGTTCAGATAGAGAATGCCAATCTCACTCCGAAGACTTTTTACATCCTGAATGATCTCATACGTTTTGGTTTCGCGCAGTGCAAGCTCATACTCATCATGACCGTACTGCTGAACAAGCTTTACAAAGGCATTCACCGCAAAAGCATAGTGCTGTGTGGATACCGAAAAGTGTTGCGGAGACGGCTTCGCATTCAGATAGCGATTCTCCAACAGTTCGGCCTGTTCAACGACCTGACGAGCATAACTTAGAAACTCCACCCCTTCTTTGGAAAGAGTAATGCCTTTATTCGTACGTTCAAAAATGGTAATACGAAGCTCCTGTTCCAGATCGCGAATCGCGTTTGATAAACTCGGCTGGGAGATAAACAACCGTTTGGCTGCTTCGTTCATCGATCCGTGTGTGGCAACCTCGATTACATATTTAAGTTGTTGTAATGTCATGACTTGACTCCTTTTTTCGATATCCCTTTGTACATCGTATATTCCATCAAGAGAAAGTTTTCTTTTGGGCGATCCCTGTCACTAGATTCTCTGCTTCCAGCGAACAACGTTCAGGAAACATACTACGTTGCTCCAGCTTATCCTGAATGAAATCAACGACCTGTTGCAGCGAGGCGATCTGATCTTCTACTTTTTTCTGATAATTGACCAGCATCTCCCGTTCCTCCGGAAAATCGTTCAAATCCGACTCCAGCGACATCTGCAGAAATGGCTTCATATCCTCAAGCGACATGCCTGTTTTCTTCAGACAAGTAATTAGACTCATCGTCTGGATGTCCTGTTCCGAATAGACCCTGTGGCTACTTGCTTTACGCTCCGCACGGGGGAGTAGACCAATCTTCTCATAATAACGAATGGTATCTTTGGATAACCCCGACCGCTCTGATGTTTCATGAATGGAGAACGTACTTTGCTCACTCATCATTAGCCCTCCCATACCCATACTTCTCTCTATCATATAACTTGGAGCTGGCTCCAAGTCAAGCCTGAAATATCCCTCTTGACTTGGAGCCGACTCCAAATTGTAGAATGAGCTCTCCTGCAGATTCATCGGCGAAATTACTGTTCTATGTATTGCACGCCGATTGTTTCTGAAATTACACGAATACATGAGGAGGTCTTCATGATGACCCATGCTAACCCGCTTCGCACTGCCGTAATAACAGGCTCCACTTCAGGAATCGGCCTGGAGCTTACACGACAGCTTCTAACAAATCAATGGGAGATTATCGGTCTTAACCGCTCCCCGTTTCCAGCAGATGATAGCTTCATCCAATCCGCATTAATCTCAGGTCAACTGCGCTCTGTTCAAGCCAACCTCACGAATTATGCCAGCCTCCACTCTGCAATGGAGCAGATTCGGTCTCAGACGGATAGAATCGACGTTCTGTTCAACAATGCGGGCGGAAGCACATCTACCCTTCAATACTCCGATCAGGGGCGTGAGCTGCATTTTGAGCTTCAGACGGTGGTTCCTTATATCATCTACCAGGAGCTTTATGATCTGCTCCGCCAAGGGACGATGAAAACCGTTGTGAACACCTCCACAACTGCTTTTCGTACGATGAGGACGTTCGACCTGGGTACGCTGGAGCGGCCAGCCTCGTTCAAAAAGCTGTTTGGTCCTTACGCTGCGTCCAAGCTTGCCCTCTCATTATGGACAGCCGAGGCTGCATCTAGTGCTATGGTGGATAATATTCGACTTCTTAGTGTTGATCCGGGTGGAAACAATACGCTAAAAAACGACAAAACATCCGGTTTGCCCTTCTATATCAAACCTGTTATGAAGTTATTCTTTTCTCATCCAAGTCGCGGCGCATCACTGCTTCATGACGCTGTACTCGGGAACGTGAAGCATGATTCCGGTTCGTTTCTGGTTAACAATAAGGCAGCACGACTTCGTTTTCAGGAGCAGGGCTCTGCTGTACTTCAACGCGTGCATGAGATCTATGAGCAAAACTATCTGGACTAATTTCCAGCTAGAGATTTCTCTGAGATAACTGTACCTCTTCTTGAGCTTTAAAATGCTAATCTTCAGGTCCTGGACTTGACCACTACGGTCAGGTCTTTTTATCTTTGTCCTTCATATTTTCCAAGCCTGCTTTCATAGGTGTAAACATAGTGAGAAGACCGCATGAAACGGATCGCGGCAGATATTCGGAAGGAGACATCAGGATGAGTAAAGAAAAACAGCCCAGTGCTCAGCCGTTTATTATCCCCCAGCCTATTCGAAGCGACGGTGCAGGCGGCCCGGATTATGGACCAAGAGATGTATTAAGAGACAGGCAAAATCCCGATATGCTTGTTCCCCCTAAGACAGACAATGGCTTGTTACCTAACCTCAGGATGTCCTTCTCTGACACCCACATGCAGCTCAATCACGGCGGCTGGTCACGTGAAATTACGGTGCGTGATCTGCCTGTTGCCACGACGCTCGCCGGAGTGAATATGAGCCTGACTCCGGGCGGCGTCCGCGAACTGCACTGGCATCAGCAATCGGAATGGGCCTATATGATCTGGGGTACAGCCCGCATCACTTCTGTGGATCAGAACGGGCGGAACTTTATCGCTGATGTGGGTCCTGGTGATCTTTGGTTTTTCCCAAAAGGACTTCCTCATTCGATTCAAGGGTTGGAGAACGGGTGTGAATTTTTATTGGTATTTGATGATGGGAGCTTCTCTGATCTAAATACATTATCCATCTCAGACTGGTTTGCCCATACGCCACCAGAGGTATTATCCTTGAATTTTGGCGTTCCTGAATCAGCCTTTCAATCGATGCCCAAGGAACAGGTTTATATTTTTCAAGATGATGTACCCGGTTCACTTGAAAGCCAGCGCGTTCGCTCCCCCTACGGAACGGTTCCTCTTCCGTTTACCTATCGTTTGCTTGCACAGGAACCTTTAATCACACCTGGAGGAAGTGTGCGCATCGTCGATTCCACCAACTTCCCGATCTCCACTACAGTCGCTGCAGCACTAGTCGAGATTAAACCTGGAGCGATGCGTGAGTTACACTGGCACCCCAATGCCGATGAATGGCAGTACTATTTGACGGGTGAAGGCCGAATGACCGTCTTTGGTGGCAATGGGAACGCACGCACCTTTGATTACCGGGCTGGAGATGTAGGGTATGTTCCCGTTGCCATGGGCCACTATATACAAAATACCGGTAAAGACACATTATGGTTTTTGGAAATATTCCGAAGTGACCGTTTTGAGGATGTTTCTCTGAATCAATGGATGGCTCTGACACCGCGCGATCTGGTACGAGACAATCTGAATGCCCCTCCAGAACTGCTGGATGTATTGCGGAAAGTGAAATGGCCTGTCGTATAAAAATAGCATGAGCCTGTACCGTGCATTTCGAATTCGGGTAACAAAAAAGCAGACTTACCCTTGAAAAAGAGGTCTGCTTTTTTTGTCTCTTCGTCTTTCTTCGTTCTCTAGTATTCGCAACGTTCCCTACACTCTCACACTCCGCGCTTGATTGCCTGGATATACACACTTTCTCCTTCAAAGCTGAGAATTTCACCCTGCTCTTTCTCCACGATATTAAAATAACTTCTCACCTTTTCCGTCGCATGTAGCAATCTTGCTTCAAGCTCCAGCCGCCCTTCTCCAAAGAGGGATGCACGTGTGCACCAATCATCAAAATGAAATTTTTTTGCAAAAGAAACCATCGTTTCAACCCGATACCCCATACGTTCAAAAAGTCCGATCCATTCTGTTTTCCGCCATGCCCGAACATGACTTGGGTCACGCCACTTCTCTATGTCGTTATAAAAGTGATCGAGTTCATCCTGCTCCGGAGCCACATTGTCAATGAACAGTAATCGGCCATCAGGTTTGGTTACTCGATAAGCCTCAGAAGCAAACGAGGATACATCCGGAAAATGATGCGCTGCAATCCGGCAGGTCACCAACTCAAAGCTGTTGTCCGGAAAAGGTATATGCTCTGCATCTCCCGTTACAAAATCCACATTTTCATGACCATTGCTCTGGATAAAACGTGCAGCCACCTCTAACATCCCTTCAGTCAGATCGAGGGCTGTCACGCGACTTACCAGCGGAGCAAGCGCATTCGCCACATGTCCTCCACCCGTTGCAATATCCAGCACATTCATATGTTCTGCCACCTGAGATGATGCAACGAGCAACGCAAGGTCCTCACCTCGTGCATGAATTGCACTTGTGACATAATGCTCGGCATTCTGAGAAAATTGCTTCCGAATCTGATTTTTGATCTGATCCCTCTCCATTTTGATTCCTCCTCTTTCTCTTGGACATAGCTTACGGATATATGCTTGATTTTACTTTCCGTCACTTCTTCATTTCTAAAGTTCCATCTAGTGAAACTTAGTTTCATTAATTATATACATTCATCATACCATACCCCCTATCCTAACGAAACAAGAAACACAAAAAAGCACCCCTCCACCGAAATTATGCAGTGGAGAGATGCCTGGAGTTGATAATCGTTTCACCATGGGTACAGCAAGTTCACCTGAACTTGCATTAACCTATTTTATTATTTCACCAGTGTAGGTGATTTCTTCCACAATCCCAGAATGAGACCTGAGATGACAGAGCCAATCGCAACAGCAAGCAGGAAGAGCAATGCATGGTTAGCCAGTGCCGCTACGAAAATACCACCATGGGGAGCTGGAACGTTAATGCTCCACAGCTGTGTAAGTCCACCTGCTACCGCAGAACCAATAATACAGGAGGTCAGTACACGAAGCGGGTCAGCCGCTGCAAATGGAATTGCACCTTCTGTAATGAACGAAAGACCGAGCACATAGTTTGTCAAACCGGATTTGCGTTCTTGTTCCGTGAATTTGGATTTGAAGAACGTTGTTGCAAGTGCAATCGCCAGCGGAGGAGCCATACCGCCTGCCATAACCGCCGCCATCCATGCACCGTCTGTATTTCCGCTGGATGTGAATACACCAATCGCAAAGGTATAAGCCGCTTTGTTAAACGGACCACCCATATCAATCGCCATCATACCGCCGAGCAACAGGCCAAGCAATACTTTGTTACCTGTACCCAGATTACCAAGTGCATCAACAAGCCATGTGTTCAAAGCTCCGAAAACCGGATCAAAAATGTAATAAGCAATCGTACCAACGATCAGCAAACCAAGCACTGGATAGAGCAGGATCGGTTTCAAGCCGTCAATGGCTTTTGGCAGACCCTTCAATGCTTTACGCAGACCAATGACAACATAACCCGCGAGGAAACCGGCAGCCAGACCGCCAAGGAAACCGGCGTTAGAGCTCACTGCCATCAATCCACCGACCATACCAGGCATCAGTGCTGGACGATCACCGATACTCATCGCGATAAATCCGGCAAGTACAGGAATCAGGAAGTGGAACGCACCTGTTCCTCCACCAATCGTTTGCAGCAATTGTACAATCGGATTGTCAGGACTTGCAAGTTGTTCAAACAAGAAGGAGATGGCGAGCAGAATACCTCCGCCGACAACGAATGGCAGCATGTGTGAAATCCCGTTCATCAAATCTTTGTAAATTTTGCTTCCCACGCTTATCTTGCTATCGCCTGCACCTTCATCGCTCGCTTTTCCACCTTGGCTACGATAAATCGGTGCATCGCCGTTAACCGCCTTGCGGATCAGTTCTTCGGATTTACGAATACCGTCACTTACGGGTCTTTGCAACACAGGTTTACCGTCAAAACGAGCCATCTCTACATTTTTATCAGCAGCGATGATAACACCTTTGGCACGAGCGATCTCGTCGGCAGTCAATACGTTTTGTGCGCCTTCGGAACCGTTGGTCTCAACACGTATATTGATGCCCATTTCTTGGGCTTTTTTCTTCAAAGCATCCTCTGCCATAAATGTATGAGCGATACCTGTTGGACATGCTGTAACAGCAACAACGAAATCTTCTGTATTTGCGTTTCCAACAATGACACCGGAGTTGTTTTTCACGTTGTTAGCACTACTTTCAGTCGAAGATGCTTGTGCTTCTTTCTCTAGTTTCGCTTTCTCTTTCATTGCTTCTTTCTCTGCAGCTTCCGCTTGCTTCGCATCAAACAAAGCGCTAACTTCTTGAGGTGTATTGGTGTTCATCAGCTCAGCGATGAAATCGCTGTCAACGAGCAACCTTGAAAGAGCCGCTAATGTGCGGAGATGCGTATTGCCCGCGCCTTCTGGAGCTGCAATCATGAAGAAGATATGAGCAGGCTGGTCATCCAACGCTTCGAAGTCCAAACCCTGTTTACTTTTTGCAAAAACGACTGTTGGTTCATTGACCGCTTTGGTTTTTGCGTGTGGCATAGCAATACCGCCGCCGATGCCAGTGCTGGACTCGGCTTCTCTTTTGTAGATCATTTCTTTAAATAACGCTGGATCATTAATACGTCCACTCTGGTTAAGACTAGCAATCAGTTCGTCGATCACCTCGTCTTTGGTTGTTGCTTGCAGATCCATAATCATCGTTTCCTGGATCATTAAGTCAGTGATTTTCATCTTGGAACACTCCCTTAAGTTCGGTCGGCCTGCACATGGGGCAGGCCTTATATCAGTTATTCAAGGTAATTAAGGTAATTAAAGCGTTGTAATCGTCACTTGATTACGCAATTCGTCAATAAACTCACGTGTAGCGAGGTCATCCGAGAAGGCTGTCGCACTGCCGGAAGCTACCCCTGTACGGAATGCTTCAAGCAAGTCTCCTTGTAACACATAGGTACCAACAAATCCGCCAATCATCGAATCACCGGCACCAACGGAATTTTTCACAGTGCCTTTAGGTACGGTTGCGTGATAGACATTCGTCTCGGTGATGAACAATGCTCCTTCTCCAGCCATGGAGATCAACACATGTTTGGCACCTGCTTCGAGCAATTTACGTCCGTAAGAAACCAATTCTTCACGTGTTTCAATGGTTACGCCAAACAATTCAGCTAGTTCATGATGGTTCGGCTTCACCAGTAGCGGCTGATGAACGAGTGCTTGCATCAGAGCAGGCCCTGTTGTATCAATCACGAACTCGGCTTCTGTCTGTTTACATACATGAATGAGACGATCATAGAAATCTGTACCAAGTGATGGCGGAACGCTACCAGAGAGAACAACGATATCTCCTTTTTGCAAAGAAGATAGTTTATTTAATAATTGCTCGGCCTCTTCTGTACGAATCGCTGGTCCAAGACCGTTAATTTCTGTCTCATCCCCATGCTTCAGCTTGATGTTAATGCGAGTATCATCTGCAATGGTAACAAAATCCGTTTGAATCGCATCTTCCTGCAACTTGTCATTAATAAAACGTCCCGTGAATCCACCCAAAAATCCGATAGCTGTGTTCGCAGCACCGAGTTGATTCAGAATCCTGGAAACGTTAATGCCTTTCCCGCCAGGTAATTTCAAATCCCGATTCATGCGGTTAAGCCCGCCAAGCTTCAAATCGTTTACTTCGACGATGTAATCAATGGACGGGTTGAGTGTTATCGTATATATCATCGCTATCCCTCAATTATTTTAGTTTTCTGGGTGATTACTGCACGCCAATGTTCAGGCATTCGCTCCGTAATCAAATCTGCCTCCTCCAAATCAAACAATTTGGCAAAAGTAATATCCCCGATTTTGCTGGAATCAGCCAGCACATAGGATTTCCCTGACAATTGATGTGCACGCCTCTTAATCAAGGCTTCCTCTGGATCAGGAGTTGTATACCCCATTTCCGGATCTACTCCGTTACTTCCTAGAAAACACTTGTCAAAACGGAAATTATCCATGTTCTGTAGCGCGATACTGCCGATCACCGCTTTGGTATGAATTTTCATCATGCCACCCAGCAAGTAACTGCGAATTCGTTTGCTTACCAGCGCCTCCACATGGGATAGTCCATTGGTGACCACGGTTACATCCCTGGCTTCGATAAAAGGGATCATAGCGAGTGTTGTTGTGCCTGCATCCAGATAAATGCACTCTCCATTCTGGATTTCCTGCGCTGCCAGGCGGGCAATCACTGTCTTCTGTTGAATGTTTTTGAACGTTTTTTCCTCCATACCTGGTTCTAATGACTTTTCATTTACCAGTGAAGCACCACCATGAATACGTTTGAGCATCTGACGGCTTTCCAGATCAATCAAATCTCTTCTAATCGTGGATTCAGAAACACCCAACACATCAACCAGCTCTTGCAACTTCACAATTCCCTGTAAATGTAAGCGCTCTACAATTGCAGCATATCGTTCTTCAGTCAGCATATGCATTCCTCCAACTGCTTCTATAGTATCATAAATTCCGTAAAAAACAATCATTTTCATTCAAAATAATTTAAAAACCTTCAAAAACTTTCACTGTTCGACTTATTTTCTTGTCCAAGTGTCCCTATCCAATAATCCCTAGCACGCTTCTGATAACCTAGTCCCTGCAACGGAGAGGTGATGACTTCAATGTCAGACCGTACGATCAAACGACGGAAAACCTGTGTGTTACATCCAACCAAAGAATCTTCACGCCCGCGTTCGGGCTGGATTTCCTTCAATTGGAGCGGTTACCCAAAAAGAAAAACAACTCATCCCTATAGGCGGATTTCTGCTGATTGGACCGTACTGTCGTCTGAATGGCCGCCCTCCTGCCTTCTGTACCAGAGATAAAGGAATCCTGATTCAGGGCCAGCGTATTCTATCGATTCCGGATCTCCCAATTGTCGCAGAGATAGATTTGTAGTTCGTCGTGCTCATTAAGACTTGTCATTAAAAATCCTGCAACAACCGCCGCTTCTGGTGGCAGTGCTGCAGGATTTTGACGTTTTTGTATAATAGGGCGTATTTCTACAATAACTCCGTGCTTTCCACTTCCGGCTTGGGTTTGAGCCATTTACCTTCTTCGTTGATAAAAGCACCCTTGAATCTTCCCATCTCCAGTTGCTCGATGAGCTTTTCCTCATCCGTTGCCAGTATCTCAATTAACTGTTCTAAGGTGTAATATTCATCTGGATCATAATCAATCAAGATGGGTACAGCGGTGTCATATAATTCACGGATCAGATTCTCGAAAGAAAGTCGCCCAAGATTGGGCATCTGCCGATAGAGCTGTAATGGCTGAGAGACCATATTACGGAATGATTTGTTCTCAAGATTCATCCACAACGTGTTACAGGCTTGCACACTCATGTAATTTTGCTCTACATCATAGAACTGTACTTCCTCAATTTTCATAAACTTCTCTTGAAAAGCTACAATTTTGGTTAGAGGTACATTACGTACACGTGATGCTTTTTTCACATGAGCCCTGAATTGCTCATAATTCATTTGTTTTATTTGTTTCTTTTGTTCCATTTGTTATCCCTGCCTTTAACATGATCCAAACGACATTTTACAATAAATCGACACCGAGTGTAAGTCACAATGTAAAAAAACAAAAAAAACGTACAGCATCTCCTGCTGCACGAAATAATTTATAGGATTGCCTCAGCCAAGAACGGGGCGTTTCACCCATGTCTCCGTAAATTCCAGCTCATTGTAATCATAAAACCCACGAAGTGTCTCCTCCCGGTCATCGAGGAACAATTGATCGGCTATACCTGCAACCAGTTTGGGGATGGCACTTCTGGTGCCCGATATCGCTGAAGCAGACAGCCCACAACTGGCCAGAGCAGAATAATTGAATATAAACAAACCATGCAGTAGCGTTTTTCCCTGTTCACTTTTACTGGTCATTGCAAATCCAGCGCTTAAAAAAGGGTGTGCATCAAGTAGCGCATTCCGAACTTCCAGCGGGGCTTCGTAACAATCTTGCCAGCGAGCAATGTGCTGTTCCACGAGTTGCAGTTCAGGACGAAGAGCGGGATCGCTGAGCAGACCTGTACTTACAATAAGAAAATCAAACGTATAACTTCCATGTGCCGTTTCAACCTTTGCTCCTTGATTCGTAGCTTGCACGCTTAACCACGGTGAATCCAGATGTAGCTCGAATCCAGGCCAACATGCGGCCCGGTTGAACGTATCATTGGTAGGTGGCTGATTATATTTGAAAAAGTGAGATATCACCTGATACTTATCAGCCATAGGTAAAGCGTGAAACCGCTCGATCATGCCGGATTGTTCCATTTGACGAATCGGATTGACTCGTGGTAATTGTTCACGTCTGACAAAAACATGAGCTTCAGCCACACCTGAGGCTAGCGCGTGGTTTGCATTATCAAAAGCCGATGCACCACCGCCGAGCACTGCAACCTTTTTTCCTTTTAACCGTTCAAAGTCAATTTTTTCTGAGGTATGGGCATACAATTCTCGCGGCAGATGATCTGAGATTAGTGAGGGTACATGCCACTCACCGCCTCCTTGAATACCGGTTGCAAGCACAACTTTCCGAGCCAAAATCAGCTTTTCACGAGTTCCTTTTTCTTTTACATGCAGACGATGGATTCCATCCTGCCCAGGTTCAATCAGATTCAACTTAACTTCGTTCTGTACAGGAAGGTCCAGCACTTCCCGATACCAACGTAAATAATTCATCCAGTCCCCGCGCGGGATTTTATCGATCTGCTGCCATCCCTCAACACCCTCCTGAGCCTCCCACCATGCACGAAACGTCAGCGATGGAATCCCTAGATCAATAGAAGTTAGGTGCTTCGGCGTCCGCAACGTTACCATACGTGCATAAGTTTCCCATGGCCCTTCTTGCCCTGCCACATTTTCGTCGATGATCAGAATATTCGAGATCCGTTCGCGCAAAAGTCCAAATGCAGCCCCAAGGCCGCTCTGTCCACCGCCTACAACAACAACATCATAGACATGCCCCTCTGCATGCCCTGTTGTACGAACCCAGCTGGTACCTCCAAAACATAGATAAGCTAAATCTTGCTTCACACGTTCATTCAAAGCTTCGAGGCCCATACTTCATCAACCCTTTCATAATCTATCTAGAGCAGGCTTCGTTGCATTCATACACACTCATCTCCAGGTTACTTTGCAATATCCGAATAGAATTAGCGTTATTATATGAGTTGAAATCCGGTAGGGGAAGCTAACAGAAACGTAATTGTCATTCAACCTAAAAAAGTTGGGTATACTTGTTTCCCTATACTAAAGAAAATTAGTTTGTTTAAAATTTGCGCTGAGATACTTTTTATTCAATGAAGATAACGGGAGAGCATACAAAAAGACAGACTCAGATCTGCTCCAAGCCTGTTTTTCTATGACTACCCGTTATTGTACTTTTGCCAAATTATCTATTTGCCTCTTACATCACATTTTAAATAGGCGTGCCTAAGTCATCTGATGAACAGACCAGAAAATCCCGTTCGTCGCACCGCTACCTAAGTTGAGTGAAATGGTCAGGCCGTTCGCAGCGTAGAACAGCCCGATGACGTCACCTGCATTTAAAGCCACTTCCACCGCTAAGGTAACAGAACTGCTACCGAGCACAGCTCTAAGGGTGAGCAACGTAACAGCTACATTCAGAACGGGCAACAGTCCGCTCACTAATGTTGTGACGGTTGGCGATGTTCTCTGAACCAGAAAAGCCGGATTTACTCCTGCACCCAGAGAAAGAGCAATGGCTGCGGTTGTTGCATAGTTAATTGTGGCTTCAATTGAATACCTTCCTGTCGTTGGAATCGTATAATTCCCTGTTGTTGCATTAAAATTAGGACTAGTATAGAACGGACTGGCTGTCGACCAGTTTGTTAATTGTGTACTTGTAGACGTAGTCAGATTGGCGAGAAAAGCCGAAAATCCTTCGGTTGCAAAATTAGGACCAGTCGCTCCTGTGGGTCCCGTTGCTCCAGCTGTGCCCGTGGCTCCGGTGGCTCCTGCCGTGCCCGTCACTCCTGTGGCTCCGGTAACTCCTGCCGTGCCTGTCGCTCCTGTTACTCCGGTGACTCCTGCCGTGCCTGTGGCACCTGTGGCTCCGGTGACTCCTGCCGTACCTGTCGCGCCTGTGGCTCCGGTGACTCCTGCCGTACCTGTCGCGCCTGTGGCTCCGGTGACTCCTGCCGTACCTGTCGCACCTGTGGCTCCGGTTGCTCCTGCCGTACCTGTCGCACCTGTGGCTCCGGTTGCTCCTGCCGTGCCTGTCGCTCCCGTTACTCCGGTGACTCCTGCCGTGCCTGTCGCACCTGTAACTCCGGTGACTCCTGCCGTGCCCGTCGCACCCGTGGTTCCGGCCAACCCAGTAACTCCGGTTGTGCCTGTTGCCCCTGTGACTCCAGTTACCCCAGTAACCCCGGTTGGTCCTGTTGCTCCAGTCCCTCCCGTGACCCCACTCGTTCCCGTCGCACCCGTTACCCCAGCGACTCCAGTAACCCCGGTTGCACCTGTCGCACCAGTCTCTCCCGTGAATCCAGTCGATCCTGTCACACCTGTTGCTCCGGCATCTCCAGTAACTCCGGTTGGACCTGTTCCCCCAGTCTCTCCCGTAACTCCAGTCGCTCCGGTCGCACCCGTGAGTCCAACCTCTCCAGTTACACCGGTTGTGCCGGTTGGACCTGTTGCCCCTGTTTCTCCCGTAACTCCAGTCGGTCCGGTCTCACCCGTGGCCCCGACCTCTCCAGTTACACCGGTTGCACCTGTTACCCCTGTCTCTCCAGTGACTCCACTCGGTCCGGTCACACCCGTTACTCCGGCCTCTCCAGTAACCCCGGTTGCTCCTGTCGCACCAGTCTCTCCCGTGATCCCAGTTGTTCCTGTCGCACCCGTGGCTCCAGCCAACCCAGTGACTCCGGTTGTGCCTGTTGACCCTATGACTCCAGTTACACCTGTTGCTCCTGTCGCACCAGTCTCTCCCGTGACTCCACTCGGTCCGGTCACACCCGTTACTCCGGCCTCTCCAGTAACCCCAGTTGCTCCTGTTGCGCCAGTTGCTCCTGTGACTCCAGTCAGTCCGGTCGCACCCGTAGCTCCGACCTCTCCAGTAACTCCAGTTGGACCTGTCGCCCCTGTCTCTCCAGTGACCCCAGCCGGTCCAGTCGCACCCGTGGCTCCGACCTCTCCAGTAACTCCAGTTGGACCTGTCGCCCCTGTCTCTCCTGTAACTCCAGTAGTGCCTGTTACGCCAGTCTCTCCAGTGACCCCAGTCGATCCAGTCGCACCCGTGGCTCCAGACTCTCCAGTTACCCCAGTGGCTCCTGTAGCTCCTGTTTCTCCTGTAATTCCAGTCGTTCCGGTTGCTCCGGTCGCACCCGTGGTTCCGACCGACCCAGTAACTCCGGTTGTACCTGTTGACCCAGTCTCTCCCGTTAATCCAGTCGGTCCGGTCGCACCCGTTGCTCCGGCCTCTCCAGTACCCCCGGTTACGCCTGTCGCACCAGTCTCTCCCGTAACTCCCGTCGCTCCGGTAGCACCTGTTACTCCGGTCAACCCAATAACCCCGGTTGCTCCTGTTGCCCCGGTCCCTCCTGTGACTCCAGTTGTTCCGGTCGTACCCGTGGCTCCGATCGCTCCAGTAACCCCGGTTGCTCCTGTTGCTCCTGTAACTCCAGTCGGTCCCGTCGCACCCGTGGCTCCGGCCAACCCTGTAACTCCGGTTGCTCCTGTAGCTCCTGTTTCTCCAGTTGCGCCTGTTTCTCCAGTCTCTCCCGTGACTCCAGTTGTTCCGGTCGCACCCGTTACTCCTGCCTCTCCAGTTACCCCGGTTGCTCCTGTTGCACCAGTTTCTCCTGTAATTCCAGTTACTCCAGTCGCACCCGTTGCCCCGACCTCTCCAATTACCCCGGTTGCTCCTGTTGCCCCAGTTGTTCCGGTCACACCCGTTACTCCTGCCTCTCCAGTACCCCCGGTTGCTCCTGTCGCACCAGTCTCTCCTGTAACTCCAGTTGTTCCGGTAGCACCCATGGCCCCGGCTAACCCAGTAACCCCGGTAGTGCCTGTTACGCCAGTTTCTCCCGTGATCCCAGTTGTTCCTGTTACACCCGTTTCTCCTGTAACTCCGATAGCACCTGTTGCCCCTGTTTCTCCTGTAAGTCCAGTCGGTCCGGTTACACCCGTTACCCCGGTTACACCAGTGGCTCCATTATCTCCTCTTAGTCCCATCTTTCCTCGAAAGCCTCTCGGCCCCCTAAGATATAGAGGGACACATCTTTTCTTCTTTTTAACTTTATGTTTATTTTTTCTACGAGATTTTCTTTTTTTTACTAACATCAACCTTACTTTTGACTTCTTTTGACCGTTACGTCGTGCTCTGCTAGTTAAAGATAACTTACGCTCTTGTTTGGATGCACCACTCACAAAACAACCCTCCCTTACATAAAAGTACTTATCCGCTGTTGTATTCATATACTTTATGTCTAAGACTGGCTATGTGAGCCGCCTAATTCACAGGGATTCATTGATTTTGGAGCGCCCTTGCCCTAACGCAAAAAACAGCTACCTTCGGAGAGTAAATACACCGACTGTAACTGTATTTTTTATAAACCAAGTTCTTTAATCATCACGATTTCAAAAGCATGCGCCATCGCGATTCTGAATCTAGTTTTGGACAAGTGTTACAATAGCCATGGGCAGAACTGCCGCTACCCACTTGATACGCCAGACAGCAATACCTGCGGATCAGAAACGGAGGACCCTCCCATTCCGGATGTTCAAAGCGTTGCAACCGAGTCGAAAATGTATTATTCGTCGATTCCTCTAGCCATACTTGTACATCATCCTTAATGAGCTCAAGACGCTTATCCGTCTTCCATATGGCGTGATCTTCAATTATCTGTGTAAGCAACTGTTGTACATTATGTGCCACCAGTGCATGCATAACCCTTGTGCTTGCTCCTGTTGCCGCAGCAACGGATTGGAAAATACGTTCCAAGTGCAGCTGCAAACTATCCCGTAGCATACTAATTTCTGTCCTGCGCTGAGCCAAAACCTCACTAGTGGAATCTATATTAGTCCCACTCCCCAGTCCTGAACCATTATCTATACTTCTTTCCAACCGAGTCTCATAGCGCATCCCGCCCGTGCCATTCAATTCGAATCGTACAACATCATCCTCGATATTCAGAAGAGTATCGTATAGACTGCAAGCTGAGATTACAGCCATAACCCATACCGAATATCGCTTGGCAAAAAGGGTACCTACCGCCACACTTCCTGTGCCGCCTAGATCAAGTCCTTGTTGTAAGGCTTGTTGGTGTAATATCAAGCCTCTCTTCTCATCATGTAGCAAATCACTGACAGCAAAAGCATATGTGGAGTTCTCATCTGCTCCACGAATACTCGTCACCAAAGAAGTTTCCAATGCTGCCAACATCTCTGAACACCCATGCTCCGAATAACGTACCATCTATTGAATCATATCTTTAATTTCATTTAATATTTCGCTTCGTCCTATAGCTCCCCATCCTTTAAACAACCAGAAGGAGTCGGTTTGATAGACCTGGTCAGCCCCAACAGCCGGAACGCTTTTCCAAAGTGAGCTTTCTTTCATCTTACTTAAATAGTCCTGGGCATTGGGATCGGCTTCGAGCACAACATAATTGGCATCGATATCTGCTATCTTCTCCATAGACAGATCTTCACGTTGTTCATCAGGGGTCACAGCGGAAGGTTCAAACCCAAGATCATGATACAAAAGTGTATTCGTCGGGTGACCTGTTGCCGCATAAATCTGCAGGTTCTTCTCCCTTACTCTTAGATAAGCCAGTTTTTTCTGACCCAACTGTTGTATTTCAGCTTTAAGTTGATCGGCTTGTAGCTCTACTTCCGCGATTTTTTCTTTAGCCAGATCAACCTTATTGTACATTCCAGCAATAGTCAGTAAATCTTGAGTCCAATACTCTGTATCGCCGTTGTAATCCATCCACTCGTCACCTAATACAATCGTAGGAGCGATTTTCTCCAACTGATCATATGAATTTTCAGCTGTTCGACTCTCAATTACAATCACATCCGGATCAATCTGAACAATAGCTTCAAGATTGGGACTATCTGCCGAACCTACCGTTGGAACCCCTTGAAGCTGATCTGCCAGATAAGGCAAGTAATCTCCACCGTAGCGTATTTCTACATTAACACCAGCAGGTTTCTCACCAATGGTAAGCATGTGATCAATGTAAGCAGCAGATAACACAACCATACGCTCTATTTTTTTTGGTACAACCGAAGTTCCTTTCAGGTGTTGAATGGTTTGTGTGCCTTTATCTTCAGACGCTGTGTCCTGTTTCGGAGATGTTCCATGTGAAGCTTCAGTCGTTGTCTTGCCACATGCCGCCAGAACGAGCACGAGCAGGGACAACATAATCATATAGGCTGTTCTCTGTCTTAGCATTTCGTTTTAATTCCCCTTTTCCACTTAATAATAATAATCATTATCATTATGGTAGGGAAAAGCAAACAAGCTTTCCATGGATTATTCCACTCTCTTTACGTGTAAAATATCACCCTAAGGCAACGCCAAGCTGCTTGGCTACATACTTCATAGCCCTTACACGCCCGGTTGGACCCAGCGTTTGGAAGAAAATATCCCCTGCATCATAAACACGGCCTTCCTGCACAGCCTTCGATGTTATCCATCCATCAGATTTCAACAAACGTTGAAATTGAGTTCTCGCTTCTGCTGTCGGATCCACCATAACAAATAGATGATCCGCATCGTATAGCTGCACATCATGGATGTTCATCTCCACAGCCCACTGTTCGCTTGGGTAATTCTCTGGCATATGAAATCCCATATCATCATACAGCAAGGAACCGGTCTGATTATGCAATCCATACATCCGATAGAATTCTGAGGAAACGCGGATAAACATTGCCGACTGCTTTCCCCATTCGGAGTGAATACGATTTTGAAAAACATGGCTTAAATCCGCATGCTGTTCAATCCAACGAATAGCATATTCATTCCGTCCCAATATATCCGCCATATAAAGCAGACTTTCGCCTACTTGATTCGTGTGTTTAAGGATTGCTGTAGGAGCAATATGATGCAGTGATTCGTTTGGCTCCATACGGTCACTCGTAATGATTAAATCTGGCTGCAATCCCTTCAATTTATCATAGTTCTGACCGGAGCTGTCCAGAATAAGTTCTTGAGGAGAATCGGCTTGATGTGCAGGCATAAGGGTAGGATGAGTCACTCTTTGAACATAAGATAAAGCAGACACAGGTTTCAACCCGAGTGTTAGAACAACATCATCCAGCCCATAGTATAATGTTGCAATACGGCTAACTTTATTTTTCATATACAATGTTGGAGCAACACCTTCATTTTTCTTGAACACCCGGCTGAAATAGTGCTCGTCCCTGTATCCTACCTGCTCCGCGATGATCTTGATCTTGTCTGTAGAAAACAATAGCTGTTTGGCCTTCGTCATCCGTTGTTTCTGGATATAATCCATCGGTGTCATCCCAAATTGACGTTTGAATGTTCTTATAAAATGATTCACACTAAGCCCTGCCAGACGGGCCATGTCATGCATTCGAATGTCCTTCGTATAGTGGTGTGTCATATAATCTATGGCCAAGTTCATTCCAACCTGAGGTTGAACCAAGGGTTTAACAGAAGTCATCAACTGAATTAGCAGCTGGTGCACAAGATACTTCTTGCCTATGTTTTCCGATTCTGCCGCAGTGAAGCTTTTATACATTAATCGATCCATTCTTTCTTGAATATCCCGCCTATTGGATGAAAATTCAAGCTTGCCTGTAACGGGAAAATCAAACGGCTTCGTGTGCCAAACATTGTGTGTTCGGACAAGTTCCACACCGGAAAATAAAATGAGCTGAACTCGGACAGTGACTTCTATATCTGTTTGTAACTCCA
The DNA here is from genome assembly GCF_031844205.1 of Paenibacillus sp. RRE4. Classification (NCBI taxonomy): domain Bacteria; kingdom Bacillati; phylum Bacillota; class Bacilli; order Caryophanales; family Paenibacillaceae; genus Paenibacillus; species Paenibacillus sp. RRE4. The sequence goes on along the minus strand of NZ_JAUZUT010000001.1, from coordinate 1,114,573 downwards.
CGTGCATGCCTGGACTAAGCACAAACCAATCGTCACAGGACAACGTATACATTACGTTATCAATTGTCAAAATCCCTGTGCCATCCATTATTCTGCATACGGCGAATCTTCTCCATATCCTGTGTTGTGACTCCCCTGGTTTACACACGTAATGGCAGATGTGAATAGAAGAAAAATATAGTCGCTCCAGCCTTTTCATCCAGTCTGTTCTTTTCATGAGAACTCCCTCTCCATAGGGCAAGCCCTACTTCTCACCAAATTAATAATTTACTTTTTGCTTTCTACTAGCAAAACCCGACTCATTATTTTTTATTATAGTCTAGATGATAATAATTCTCAATAAAACTCATGCTGGGTTAAATTAGACTTTTAGGGACAACCTATACTAATCCTTCTTTATGAATATCCGCGTTAAGGTATTTAAAAAATCCTTTTTTTCTTTCTTCCAACCTGTTGCATTATGATAAATGACATGTTATATTAATTGAGCCATCAATGATTGACGTATCAACTATTGATCCATCAACGATTGAGAGAGCTACAGAATCATGAAGCAATGGCATTGTATACTGGCAACTTTAATTATTTGTTAACATACGCCGTTGTTGATTGGATTCACCCGGGAGGTCTAGTCATGACACGTATGGTTTCCAAAGAAGAGCAGATCATTAATCTGCTGAATGTGCTGGGGAACAAAATCAGTCCCAAGTTTGAACGCTGTACCGGGATCAGTTCCTCTCGCTTTGAAATTCTGCACGAGCTGGATCAGGTAGATGAGATCAACCAATCCATGCTCCAGAAGATCATTAACATCGACAGTGCAGCAATCACACGCCACCTGAAACAACTTGAAGCGGACCAGATGGTTACAAGACGTAAAAATCCTGAGGATAATCGGGTAACTTTTGTTCGTCTAACGGATCATGGGCGCAAACAGATTGAAGGATATAAAACAGAGAAAACCAACTTTATTCATCAGATTCTGGATGGTTTCAGTGAAGAGGAGATTCAGGCACTGGCCGATTTCTTGGAACGTATGCAAAACAATTTTTAAACCATATATAGAGGAGAGATTTCCATGTCTACAACACAAAGCAAATTCCAAAAAACAAATGATTTCAACGAAATTACGTACGGTCGTCGTTCCGTCAAATTGTATGATCCAGAAGTGAAAATCAGCCGTGAAGAAATGACTGAAATTTTGGCAGAAGCTTCCCGCGCTCCATCTTCCGTAAACATGCAACCTTGGCGTTTCCTTGTTGTTGATACACCTGAAGGCAAAGAAAAGCTCGCACCGCTTGCTAAATTCAATCAAAATCAAGTGCTGACTTCTGCCGCTGTAATCGGCGTGTTTATCGATATGAAGAATGGCGAGTACTTGGAAGAGATTTTCGGCAAAGCGGTAGAGCATGGATATATGCCTAAAGAAATCGCAGAACAACAAGTCAAAGTGGTTAAACCTTACTACGACAATATGCCTGCTTCCGATCTGCGTGACGTGAACCTGATCGATGCTGGCCTGGCTTCCATGCAATTGATGCTGGCTGCTCGTGCTCACGGTTACGATACAAACCCAATCGGCGGATACGAAAAAGCTCAAATCGCTGAAACGTTCGGCATGGATAAAGAGCGTTATCAACCGGTTATGCTGATCTCGATTGGTAAATCTGCTAAAGAAGGTCACCCATCTTACCGTCTGCCTGTAGATACAATCACTACATGGGCTTAAGCGAGTACGACAGCATTGATTATAAATTGCTCAAACTGCTATTTAAAGAGTGAAACACAGAGACGTTATGGTCTCATATTGATTAGCTCTATTTGAAAACAAACAACTATCTGGAGGTCACAACGATGATTATCATTCACGCCCATTTGCAAGTACAAGCCGCTCAAGAACAAGCTTTCCTGGCTGCTGCCAAAGAACTGATCGCTGCAACTCGTCAAGAAGAAGGAAACATCAGCTATGATCTGGTGAAAAGCACAGAACGTGAGCAAAGCTACACGATGATCGAGCTGTGGAAAGATGAGCCAGCAACCGCTGCTCACAACTCTAGTGCTCACTTCCAAGCGTTTGTTCAACAAGCTGCGGCATTCATGGCTGCACCAATGAACGTTGAAGTGTTTGCTGGCGAAGCTGTTAAACAATAATACACATACAAAGAACCGTTTGGATCTCACCTCATGGTGATTTTCAGACGGTTCTTTTACTTATGCATAAGCAGGATAAGACAATTGAATTTCCCATGTTCCTCCTGAAATGGTACAATGATTAAGGTGACATACATAATATTTCGGAGGTATATGCTGATGAAGATGAAAAAAGGACTGCTTTCAGGTTTCCTGGCTCTGGCTTTAACTTCCACTCTTCTTGTATCCACAAATGTAAGCGCAAACAATTCAACCGAAGCACGTTCTCCTTTCTCCTACTCCCTCGTGACCAAAGGTTATGATTGGGGTCCCGGTGTTTACAAGATTATTCTGGATACGGGCGTAGCCATTCAAGGAAATACACTGACCACAGACACCTTCAAGATCTTTGCGGAACGTAATTATCCAATGATTAATTTTCAAACGCAGCAAAAGTATGATGGCTCAGACAGCAGTAGCAGAACGATCGAGAGAGCCTACCTTTCGGACAAAGATGGCAACAAAACCTCCCTGTCCACAGGACAATATATTACGATGGAGATGAAAGTCCATCCCGATCTAATGACCACAAGTCCGTTTATGTTTGATCTGCAGTCATTTACCAACAAGTATGTCGACCTTCAATATACGATTGTTCAGCAAAAATCCCTTCAAGATACCATGGGCAATGCCGTTGAGCATTTGACCACAAGGCCAGACACCCCGCATACCATGATTGAACAAGGTGTTGACGTGTTTGATACATCCGGCAAATTCAGTTACAAGGACTCCAAGTTCGGTCAGATTCATTTAACGTATGCATCCTATATGCCGGAAACCAGCAAGAAAAAACCGTTGATCATCTGGCTTCATGGTGCCGGTGAAGGAGGCACTGATCCGAGAATCGCCCTGCTGGGTAATAAAGTGACGGCTTTAGCCGATGAATCGATCCAGAAGTATTTTGGTGATGCCGCTGTATTGGTGCCCCAGACTCCAACCTTCTGGATGAATGACGGAACCGGGCAATATACCAAAGACGGAAAGAGTATGTATACAAAATCGTTAACCGCGTTGATCAAACAATATGTGAAACAGCATGCGGCGGATATTGATACAGACCGAATCTACATTGGCGGTTGCTCCAATGGCGGATTTATGACTTTGAACATGTTGCTTGCGAACCCGGATTACTTTGCAGCTGCTTATCCTTCCGCAGAAGCTTACGAGGATCGTTTGTTGACCAAACAGGATATTGCCAAACTGAAGAATATTCCGATCTGGTTCACGGCGGCAGGGGCGGATCAGACGGTGGATACGTCCAAAACGTCAACAGCTACCTACAAACGCCTGATTGCCTCGGGAGCCAAAAACGCCCATTACTCCTATTTTGATAAGGTGCTGGATTTGAGTGGAGTATACACCAAAGGAAATGGCGATAACGCGCCATATGAGTATAATGGACACTGGTCCTGGATTCCTGTTTTAAACAATGATATTTCCAAAGACTTCAATGGTAAACCTGTGAAAATTAAAGGTAAAAACGTCACGCTTATGGAGTGGCTGGCTAACCAGAAAAAGTAACAGCCCAGAGCATGTCTACTTCGCAAGGAGCCGAAGAATGTTCCGTGAACACGTGAACAACTCGCTACGAATGTTCTTGAAGTCCACAAAGTGTTCTATACACCTGCAAGTAAGACTAATGAGATATTGCCCGGGAGCCGCACCAAGCGGCTCCTTTTCTGTTACATCCTTTTTTTCAATTTGACCAGTTCGATTTATCTGGCCCCCATTAGTCTTACTATAGGCCACGTGCCGGAGGAATGCTTTGCGGGTTATTGAACACATTTTTGGGATCGTATTTGGCTTTGACTCTGCGTAATCTTGCGTAGTTCGCCCCGTAATACACCGGACCTGAGCGTTTGATGCCTTGATCCGGTACATTAATGTAGGAACCGACGATGTAAGGCTGTAATTTTTGGCGTGTGTTACGCACAATGGCAATATTTTTGGCCGCCTGAGACGGTTTCGTCCAGGAGCTGTTCCATTCCACATAGAACTTGGCTTTACGCCAGTAGAATGCTGTGGAGGTAGGTGATTTACGACTGACAGCTCCGCCCCAGTTGAGGAAGAAGAATCCGGCGAACTCGCCTTCCACATTTTCCAGAAACGCTCGCATCGATTTGATCGCCCGATCTGGAAACGCCTTTCGTCCAAATCCGGAAGAAAATTGATTGCTGTATCTCTGAGTTAGTACAGGATCTGGTGGTAGAAGAAAAGTAACGGCTTCTGTGTAAGGCACTGAACGTATGATCGTCTGGGATGGTGTACCCGTGCTGGTCATCGGCTTTAATAAACGCAGTGCCTCGGATTTTGAACCCAGAAACAAACCTTCCATACTGACATTGCCACCCTTTTTCGGACCGATCGACAGCTCACTCCCGAGCCGGGTATCCACGGAAGGCGCCCACTTTTGCCAAACCTTGAGTACCTTCTCGAACTGAGCCCAAGGCCAGGTGATCCGATATACTGTCGCTCTGGCTGGTGCCCGGCGTACTTTAAATTTGTAACGGGTATACACTCCAAAGTTTCCTCCGCCACCACCCTGCGATGCCCAAAACAGATCTGCGTTACGATTTTTGTTCGCACGAATAATTTTCCCGTTTGCATCCACCATCTCGAATTCCAGCAGATTATCACTGATCAGACCAATCGTTCGTTGAAGAGGGCCGATCCCTCCCCCAAGCGTAATACCACCTATACCAACGGTTGGGCTATCCCCAAATGGAGCGATGAATCCCTGACGTGCGAGTGTATGAGCGATTCGCCCAACCCGATTGCCTGCTCCTACAACTACGGTTCCTGTTTTTTTGTTCAGCTTGATGGTATTCAGATCACTGACATCAATGACAATCCCGCCGTTCACCTGTGACAGATTAACCTCAAGCGCGTGTCTTCCACTTCGCGGCCGAATCGGTACATTGTTTTCACGAGCCCATCTGATGGCATTGGATACATCTTTCGTTTTTTGAGCAAAAACGAAGACTTTAGGAAACCTGTCGGTATGCGGGTCCCAGTTTTTACGTGCTGCCTCATACCCTGGATCTCCTTTAAAAATGACACGTCCGGTTAGTTTTGTTTTTGTGTTTGTTGTCAAACATCCCACTCCCAGCATTATTGATCGTTATAAAGCACTTCTGCACTAGGCATTTTATACTGTATGAACGACATTCGCGGATGGAATGGGCTGTGGGCTGTCCTATACGTAAAAAAATCCCCTTACAGCGGATAAACCGCTGTAAGGGGATTAATTTTCATTCGTAATTGTCATTCTCTATCCAGCTCGATTTTGATGAGTTTGCGCGGTTCTTGTTCTTTTTCACCGTACCAGACGAGCACATCGGCGAACAGATCCATAATACGAATAAAGTTTTTTTTGTCGGCTTCCGTAATCTGATCTGCGAGCTTAAATATATCATCAAAACATAGCTCACGAACAAATGCAGTGTACTTCGTGTAAACCTCCCGCCCTTTGGCAGACGGTTTGACGTAAATATCTTTGCGGTTTCCGCTCAGATGATATTTTTCCAGTAATCCTTTTTCGGTCAAATTCTTCACATTTTTAGAAAAGGTACTGCGGCTAACGCCTAAACGCGCGGCCATCTCGGACATCTTCTCTTCCTGATCCTCTGCTTCCAGAATATATTCGAGTGTCTGGATCTGGGAAGCAGAGAAGGTCATATCTGTTCCGTAGCTGCGTTGTAGCTTGTAGGTGTTCGAGTAAGCATTGCCGTACTTGATTATTTTCTCGACAAGCTCCCGATGATCACCCATCCAATCTAATTTCATGCGTAATCCCTTTCGTCTTCAAATTCTCTCTCTATTACTCTACTGAAATCAGATTCGTTTTTCAATCCATGAAATCGCTTCTTCAATCACTTCATCCCGTGCTGTTTCATTAAATATTTCATGCATGAGATGTGCATAGATTTTCAGTGTTTTATCTGCCGAAGCGATATCACCGTAAAAGTCTCGGGAATCCTTTTCGCTAACCAGTCCATCATTCGCTCCATGTAACACAAGCACCGGATCAACGAATTGCTCCGCATGTTCTTTCAGCCATTCTACTCCATACCCCAGACTGTTAAATAAATCTACAGAAATCTGCTTTTCTACGAGCGGGTCATTAGCGTAAGCGGATACAACCTCAGGAACACTGCATACTCCGCTACCAAGTTCATTCGGGAAATACGTGCCTGCTGGCAGAGCCATCGGCAGTTCTCCAGCCACTTTCGTATTAAATCGAGTCAGCGCTCCTGATAATACGATGCCTTTCACTTTTCCTGGATATTTCGTTCCAAATGATGAAGAAGCAAAACCGCCCATACTATGTCCAATAATATACAGTGGCGTATCGCCGCTCTCTTGTAGTGCCGCTTCAACTACAGCGTTGACATCATCAATCAGATGATGAAAATCACTATAAAACGTTCGTTGTCCTTCCGATCTTGCATGACCCCGATGGTCAAAACGATATACGTTAAATCCACGGCCGTTCAATTTCTCTGTCAAATAATCATAGCGGCTGGCATGCTCTGCCAATCCGTGTACAATGACTACAGCTGCCTTTGCACCCTCAACTAAATTTTTGCTGAAATAAAGCTGTGTTCCGTCAAAGGATTCTAATGTTGTTTCGATGTTGGTCATCGTGTATCCCATCCTTTTCTTTATTTTTATATTCGTTATAAATAATATTGTTTCTTACAGAAACAATATATCACTCTTATGAATCGTTTGTCCACGAATTTTTAAAGCGGTTACAATTAAATTTTCTCGGAAGCTCACTTTATTTCTGATGAGCGTGACAACAATAAAAAGAACAGGCACTGTTTAACAGTACCTGTCTTCTCTCTCTGCATTACTGCTCTGTATTTGTCTTGTTCCATCGCTACTCTATATCCAGTGTAAATCCAAAACTCGAATTGATGAGCATCCTCCACTTAATTACCATTAAATGTCGAAAACATGCGCACAAAACGAGTTTATGTGATGCAAGTCTCTTAATCAACTTAACTCTATCTTAACAACGTTTGTTGGATGATAAGCCTGCTTATTAAGTTTGTTCGACGTAATGCAGAAGTCTGCTCACACCCTCTGCCATACCTCCCGTCTCAAAAAAACTGCTCCCCAATCTCACCGCTTCAGCTTTCATCTTCTCGCTTCTCATCGTTTCAAACGTCATGTCCTTTAGATCTGAAGCAGGTATGTTCATATCACGACCATACACGCCGACCCCTAATTCTTCCAGCCTGGATGCAATAGCGAATTGATCAGCCCCTTGGGGGAAGAGAATCATTGGCACGCCAAATGCAAGTGCTTCGGACACACTGTTATAACCGGCATGAGAGATAAAAACATCCGCCTTGCTTAAAATCTCCAACTGAGGAACAAATGCAGATACCGTCATATTTTCCGGAATGTCTCCCAAGGATGAAATATCAATGCTTTTTCCTACGGACATCATAATTTGGGCTTCGCTATATCTGAAAGCTTCAATACATTTCAAGTAGAAATCCGGGCGATCTGTGTAGATGGAGCCAAACGAAATATAAATCAGGGGGAGCTCATGCTCCTGTTTTGTTCTTTCCCTCATGGATTGAAGCATTACAGAGCTAACATTAGGGAACTGTGGACCTATAAACACAAAACGGTCATCAAACACATCCGAATGTGGCTGGAATACTTTTGACGTATATACTAGATTCAATTCTTCATTCCCACTAAACGCATCTACCAGGCCAAAATCTTGAATATGATGTCTTTCAGCCAGTTCTCCCGCCAAACGGTTTAGTTCGCTGGCCGTCGTGTCAGCAAATGCGTAACCTTCCTGAATTCTGAATACCTTGTGTATGAGAAAATGATGGTCTTTCTCCAAAAGCGCCTGATTGATCGCAAACGTTAAGACATAACAGGCCACTGGCACCTCAAGCAGTTCTGCAATCAGTTTGCCCCAATGAGCGTCGCTGTCCCTGACAATGTAGTCCGGTTGCTCAGCCATAACTTCTGCCAAAATCGCATGAAGAACAGCCCTGCTTTTCTGGATCACTCCAGGGACTAGATGCTCCAGCATCGTCTGCGGGTTGCTCAAAAACAAGCCCGGATCATTTTCGTCCACAAACAACTCTCTCATATTCCCATAGCTTCGAAAATCCACATCATAATCGGCAAGTAATCCTCTATATTGTTCGTCCGAATAATAAATCACGGTCTCTCCACGTGCCAGCAACTCTGCAACAAGGGGTAGTGTTGGTTTAACATGGCTGAAAAATGGAAGGCTAAATATCATTACCGTTGCCATAGCGGACTCCCTTCGTCATATGTCATATGATACACCCGAATCAGTCATTGGTAGTTCCTATAAGCATTTCTTCGTGAAGATACGCAAAAATACCGTCAACGCCCAGTTTCACTCCGCCTTCGTTACGCATCGTTTCCCCGACCCTCTTGCAGGACTCAGCATAAGCCTTATCATGGAGAATACGTTCCGTCATATACAAAATGTCCGAAGGTGTACAATGATGGCTATCGCCAATGCTTCCTGCACCCAGTGCCTCGATCCGGCTGGAAACGGCGAACTGATCCGCTGCTTGCGGGAACACCAGCATAGGCACTCCGTGATAAAGTGCTTCATTGGTACTGTTATGACCTCCATGTGTAATGAACACATCCACGTGGTTGAGCAGTCTTCGCTGAGGCACATGGGATCGAACAGTAACATGCTCAGGCAACTCGCCCAGTTCCTCAGGAGAGATTCGTTGTCCGACAGACATGATTACGTTCCACCGATGTTCCTGGAATGCTTCAATGCATTTTCGATAAAAAGGAAGACAGTCATTATATACGGTTCCCATCGATATGTAGATTACGGGTAGATCGGGTTCGATATGGGGTAAGTCTCCGCCCTCTTTCTCCTCCTCACGAATCATCGGACCCAGAAACAGATAATCCGAACCAAACGACTCTATAAATGGCTGGAAAACCCGTGAAGTGAAAACAAGATTAAGGTCGTCCGCCCCGGAAAAGGCATCGATCGCCCTATATTCTACAGAATATGGAAGAGAGAGTTCCCTTGTATATTCATTCAGATATTCACTGAAACTGCCCGATTCGGGAAGCCAGGTCATACGTCCTGTCTTACTTCCGAATACATTGGTAACAAAATATTCACGATGAATATCCATCATCGTCTCATTTAAAGCAATGGTAGTAATGTAACAAATCACCGGAATGTCAAGCATGGTGCCAATCATTTTCCCCCAATATGATTCGCAATCCCGAATAATGTAGTCCGGATCATCCTCCATCACCTGCCCAAGGAGTAAACGGACCATCTTCTGATGTTTATTCAGTTTATGTGGAACAAGCTGCTCCAACACTTTCAATGGGTCGGTTGTAAGAATAGGGATTTCTTCGTCCAACATTGGAAGCACATCCCCATAACTTCGACAAACCACGCCTTCCATTTGTACATATTTCATATACGCATCCGTTGTATAGTAATAGACCTGCTCCCCTCGGTTGGCCAGTTCTTGAACTAACCCCACTGTAGGATTAACATGACCAAAATACGGAAAACTGAACACAACGGTTGTACCCATTGCTGCACCGCCCTTTCGTAAATAAAGCCTGAAATCTCCGAACAACGCAATATGCCCGGAGATTTCAAGAAAGTATTAGTAATTGAACTACTGCACCGCAAACATTCCTGCTGTCAGTTTCTTCTCCAGTTCTTCGGCACTCGTGTTGAATGGAAGTGCGATATGCACTTGCAAGTTGCAACCGACATGTCTGACATAGAAATATACCCCGTAATGCTCAGCCGCTTCTGCAAAAGAAGGACCTCCGGCAGGTATTGAGTTATCTTCCGCTTCCGCTTGGACAGCTCCAAAATAATTGAGCAGAATACCCTTGCCTAGTCCTTGATCTTCCATATCAGTGAACCTGATCTGGTGGGAGGAAGTCGTTTGATTCAAAGCTCGAATTTGCTGCAAGAGTTGCTCCACCGGGGAATCGGTATTCATCACCCAGGGAATATAGTCCGTAAAATTACCGACAAGATGATAATAGGTATGCTCTCCATATCGTCTTCCACTGCTGACCAATTGTACAGGCAATTGCTGTAGTTCAAGATATTCCCGTCCAAAGACCGCCAGCAAGCCGAGTACCTTCATCCAGCCTTCCTCAGGATTTTCTTCTGCAAGTTCCCATTCCAACGTGATCGCCGTACTCTTCTGGGCCGGAAACTCCGCGAGCTTACTGCTCATTCCCAGGAGAAGTTGACGATACGTTGCCAGTTCAAAGCGACGCTCCAGTTCCAGAAAGCTGATTCCGAGCGGCCCCTCCTCGATCCGTCGAAGGTAATCACGATATCGGGTAGAATGTTTGCTTCCGTGCAACGTGGATGTCGCCCCTGTTAATACCTCAGCAATTAAACTGCAGCTCAACCCGTCCGATAAAGCATGATGAGAAGAGTACACAAACACTTTGGTTCCGGTTCCGTTGTGCTCGATTAACATCATCCTGTACAACAAACGGTCTGACCCATGCTCTTCAAATCTGTCATAGTACAATTCCGAGACCAGTTGTTCCATCACTGCTTCGGAGCATACTGCCTCAAGTTTGACGTGTGGTACTTTAAATCCGGCAGGATGCTCCCGCAAGCTCCAGCTGTTGGTCTGTTTGCCATTGTATAGACATCTCAGCATCTCCTGCTCCTGCACCAATCCGTGAATGGCTTGAGTGATTTCCTCATTTGTCTTGTCCGCAGGGAAATGCAGAACAACACCCACGTTCTCTGCACGTCCGAGATGTGTGGACTGAGTAGCCGAAAGAGGCAATATCGCCAATTCCACCTCTGCGGCCAGTTGTTTTCTGTATGTCTCTTGTTGGTCAGCAATGGTTACACGGGCAGCCATCAGAAGCTCCAGTTCCTTTTCATCCAGAGCCTTCTGAACTTGCTTCTGTAGTGATCGGTATGTCTCCGTTTCACCTGACACTCGTTCCGGTGATTCTACCGATTGAAGTTGCCGATCCTCTTCACAAGTCATTTGAAGCAACCGTTTTCCCAAAGCAACAGGTGATTGATGAACTAACAAGTCTCTCACATCCAGAGCCACCCCCTGCTCTTTCAGCAAAAAGCTGGCTTTCATTGCCGAGATAGAATCGCCACCCAGCTCATGGAACAAGTCGTCCGTTCCGATTCCATGAACATTCAAGACTTGCTCGAACACACGAACGATCGTTGCCTCCAGTCCATTCTCCGGCATACGGGATAGCTTCCCTGCCTCTTGCAACAGTTCCAAACGTTGAAGTGCAGCATGATCTACCTTGCCATTTGACGTCACAGGGAGCTCACCCAGCTTCACCAAGAATGATGGAAGCATATAATGAGGCAGAACGGTCATAAGCTCGATCTTCAGTTCGCGCGATTCTGGTGCATCGTCACCCGTGTAAAAAGCAACTAGTGAATTTTCATTTTCCGACAGCCTAGGCAGTACAACGGCTTCACGAACCCCGGTTATTTGTAGCAATCGCGCCTCGATCTCACTTGGTTCAACACGGTATCCTCTGATCTTAAGCTGGTTGTCGATTCTGCCTTGATATATCATTCTGCCATCCGGGAGCATTTTGGCCAGATCACCCGTTCGATACATACGCTCAAACCCTGGTATGTCTGAGGAGATGAACTGTCTCCCCGTTATTTCCGGCAGATTCAGATAACTCCGGGCAAGTCCAGTACCTGCGATGCATAGTTCTCCAGACACCCCGACAGGCAGTGGGTTCAGTTCTGCATCTACAACGCACAGTCTGCTATGAGGGATGGCGTATCCGATAGGTACTGAGAGCATATCGGCCTCTGCTTGATATTCCCATATCGTCGAACATATCGATGCTTCGGTTGGTCCGTAAGCATTCACACAGCGCATATGCTGGCTCCATGTCGATAACATGGCCGATGACGGCTCTGAACCAGCTGTGATCATGAGACGAAGGCCAGACAAACGCTCGGGATTCAAACGGGCCATGTAAGGTGGAGGTAGCGTCATAACCGTAACATTCGCCTTTTCCACGAACCGTTCGAAGTAATACGGATCAGCAATGGTCTCTGCTGATACTAAACACAGTGTTCCTCCGGTAGTAAACGCCATGGCAAACTCCCATATTGAAGCATCAAAAGAGCAAGAAGCAAATTGAAGAATACGATCTTCAGACTGTACTCCCAATGTGGAGATAAAAAGAGAAGAAAGATTAGCTAGTCCTGCATGTTCTAGCGCCACACCTTTAGGTATGCCTGTCGTACCTGAAGTATAGATAATATAAGCCAGATTGTTGCTTTGCGGTTTATGCAATGCCTTGTTTGTATTCACATCGGTAAATTGGATTTCCCGAGGCAGATAAACAGGCATATGATATGCGGTATCCTGTGTATCTGCCTGATCCGTAATCATGAGCACTGCTTCGCTGTCCTGAAGCATGTATGATGTGCGCTCCGCCGGAAACTCCGGGTCGATTGGCAGATATACCGCTCCTGCCTTAAGTACCGCCAGAAACGCAATGACGAGTTCAAAGGAACGCTCAAGTCTTACTGCTATGACATCTTCCAGGCCCACGTCCTTTGAACGTAGCCAGTTAGCCCATAATTCTGACTGTGTATCCAACTGTTCGTACGTCATATGTGAATCCCCAAACGACAAAGCTTCCTTGTGGGGAGATCGTTTGGCATGTAAGGCAAACTGCTCCAGTAATGTCAGGTCAGGTGAATGGCATCGGTTCTTGCTGTTGAGTTCCTTCCATTGGTGGTGCAGGCTCCCTAAGGGAAGTAGCGTCATCTGCGATACCAGTATCTGCGGATGTTCTATAACGGTCTGCATAATATGCATAAAATAGTCCACATAACGCAGTACGCTGTCCCTCTGGAAAAGACGGGTGCAGTACTCCAAATCGAAATACAACACACCATCCCCGCCCTCAAATCCGGCTAAAGTAAGATCAAATTTGGACACCGTTTGCTCGAAGCCAACATGTGAGAAATGCAGTCCTCTAAAATCAAAACGATTCTCAGCCATATTTTGAAGGACAAACATCGTGTCGAACATCGGATTACGGCTGGGATCTGGCGTGTATCCCAAGTTCCGCGCTAAATCCTGATATTGAATCGCCTGATGCTCAAATGCACCCAGCGCCGTATGTTTTACCTGAGTCAGGAGCTCAGTGAAACGCAATTGTGGTAACACCTCGGCGCGGATGGGAACCACATTTACAAACATGCCCATGGTGTGTTCCAGATCGGCCTGTGTTCTGCCAGAGACTGGCGAACCAACGACCAGCTCTTTCTGTCCGGACAGTTTGGAGAGCATAGTCTGGTACATTGTCAGGAGCAACATGAATAGTGTAACGCCACTTTCGGCGGCCAACTTCTTTAGTGCCGACGTGCGTGCCGCATCTACGGTAAAATGAATTTTGCTGCCCTCCAAGCTCTTAAGTTTCGGTCTAGGGTAATCATATGGCAAACTCAGAACGGGAACTCCGTTTCTGAACTGATCTGTCCAGTACTGCCTCTGAACCTGAAATTGATGATCCTCATTCTGTTTATGTTGCCACACCGAGAAATCCTTGTAATGAAGTTTGATTTCCGGTAACGAATCTCCATTGTAGATGCTCGCCAGTTCTGAGATGAATATACCAATGGAGGCACCATCAGCTACGATATGATGAAGATCAATCAGAAGCAAATGTTTTCTCGGTCCCATCCTGGTTATTCCAGCTCGAAACAACGGCAGGCTTGCCAGATCAAATGGACGGATAAATTGTCGGATCGTTTCCTCAAGATCAGCCGAAGCCTGCTCAGAATATTCAAGTGAAACAACGCTCTCACCGTGCACTTCCTGAACAGGGTCTCCATTGATCGCATAAAAAGTCGTTCGAAGAATTTCATGTCTCTTCGTCAGTTCCTCAAGCGCATACCGAAGTTGCTGATAGTCAAAATCCCCGTCGACAATAAGAGCCTCTGGCATGTTATAAGCGGTTGATTGCGGATCATTACAGAACAACGTGTACATCTGCTCTTGCGTAAAAGATAAAGGATAATGCACCGCCGGAATTGCAGGTGAAATGGTCAGACAAGCATTGATTTCTTTTGAAGTAATCACTTCCGCTAACGCCTTGACGGTCTGCTTTTCGAAAATATGATCTACACTGATCTCCACACGGAATTCTTTCTGAATTCTGGACATCAGCATCGTTGCTTTAAGGGAATGTCCTCCCGCAGTAAAGAAATTCTCATCTGCGGATACCCTCTTCAATTGAAGAACATCAGCAAAGATCTCGCATAACTTCTGTTCAGTTTCATTTTCCGGCTCTCGAAATTCAACATCCAGGTTGATACATTCCATCGAAGAGATCGCCTTCTTGTCCAACTTTCCGTTCTCCGATAGAGGAAGCTGATGCAGTCGATAATAGCGAGCCGGAAGCATGTAGAACGGCAACTCTCTTGCCATGTAATCACGTAATTCAACAGCCTTAATATCGTCAGTTTGAAGATAAGCAATCAATCGGACGGGAATGCCTTCTTCTTCCTCACATACAACGGCTGCCGCTTGAACACCTGGGTAGCTCTGAAGACGCTGTTCAATCTCGGGAAGCTCAATCCGATATCCTCTTAACTTCACCTGAGCATCCTTACGCCCGAGACAACAGATCTCCCCCTCTTCCGTCCATTTCGCCAGATCTCCAGTCCGATATAACCGCTCACCCGCAATAAACGGATGGGGTACAAAAGCTTGATCTGTAAGCTCAGGCTGGTTGAGATAACCGCGAGCCAGACCCGGACCCGACAAACAAAGTTCCCCAACGATCCCCGGCGAAACAGGCTCGTTCCAGTTATCGAGAATATATGCAACCATGTTCGATATCGGACGACCAATCGTCACCTTCTCTCCCTGTTCCACATCTCTTTTACAGAGGGCGACGATACTGGATTCGGTAGGACCATACTCGTTGTATATCTTCACATCGGAAAGCCGTTCCTTGCTTTCCTGAACGAGTGCAGGAGAGACACTCTCCCCCGCAAGCGTAATACGGCGCACAAACAGTTGGTCTTCCGGTTTAATCTGTTGCAAAAGCAGGCGATACAACGAAGGCACACATATAAAATGAGTGATTTGATATACGATAAGCAATTGCTTCAGACGTAATGGATCTTTAACCTGAATTTCGGTAGCCATAAAGAGACTTGCTCCCGACACAAGCGGGGTCAGGAATCCTGTCATGAAGCCATCAAATGAATAGGAAAAGAGCTGGATCGTGTTGTCCTCTACTCCCAATGCGTATTCTTCTTTTCTCCATGCGATTGAATTGACCAGTCCACCATGAGTTACGACTACCCCTTTGGGATTCCCCGTAGTTCCTGAAGTATATATGATATAAGCTGGCAGTTCGGCCGTGATGGGGTTCAATGCCTCATCATCATCACTTGCTGTATCCAGGTCTTCACACGAAAGCAATTGTTCCACGTCTTGGAACAAAGGAAGATTAACATAACGGGCCTGTGTGAGTAGACGGTTTATCCCGGCATCTTTCAGCATGAATCGAACTCGCTCTGCGGGCATCTGCACATCCATTGGCAAAATACACGCCCCGGCCCTCCACACGGCTAAGATCGCGACGGCCGTCTCCAGGCTTCGGTCAAGGTAAAGTCCTATGATATCCCCTTGTTTCGTTCCGTCCTTGACTAGTGTAGCGGCCCAGCGGTTCACTTTTTCCTCCAGTTCTGCATAACGTATCGAAGTATCCGATGTCACGATGGCTGTAGCCTCTGGTGTCTGCCGGACTTGCTCCGCAAACAAACCCATTACACTGGAACCATAGGTCCGGCGCGGCCCTGTTGCATATTCATTCAGCAATCGGTCGCGTTCTAGTCCAGCAAGCACCCCACTGTCCTCCACCGGACGATCCGGGTTCTCTATTAATTGTTCAATGATAACCCCGTACTGTTTCGCAAAACGCTCCAAATCAGGGGTGTTAAAGAAGCGGGTATTTCCGGCTAACACACCACACAGCTTGTCCTGACTCCAATACATATGAAGCCGCATCCCCAGCGTCTCACTCTCTACATCTGTTATGTTGTACATCCCCTGAATGGAAAAACGAATATGTTGAAGAAAAGCGTAATCCCGGTCATGGACAACCTTCATATCGTCTACAAGACGGTCCATCGGATAATCACTGTGTTTGACTGTCTCGATATATGTCGATTTAAGTTCATTTAGCCATTCCCGGAAAGTACAGCCTTTCGGGGAATGGTCGATTAGTGGAATCCAGTTGGGCTCCGGCGAACGTTCGCTTGTGTCTTGTATTCTGTTCACCGGGTAAGCAACGGTAAGTGAATCACTGCTGGTATGCTTGTGAAGAAGAGTCTTTAAAGCTGTCAGTAAAATCAAAAACAAAGCTTCTTTGGATTCCCCGCTCATGGTGCGTAACCGTTCGCTTACATTCTGTGCCAACTCAAACTTATAGGATTGAACAGCAGACTTCTCATGCTGAGGTGTGAAGGATGACGTGAACAACGTTTCCTCCGTTTGGAGTGCCAGCATTTTTTTTACCCAGTGCTTCTTTTGCAATCTTAGTTCCTGTGCGGAAACAGCCTCTTTTGGCGACGTTCGATCCATGTCACTTCATCCCCCTGGTTGTCTAGAAATGGAATTTAATTAGACTTTCTCCTTCATCTGAATTTGTTACAATTTCATCCGGGAAAAGATCTTTCAACAACACATTCGGATTTCCACTGATTTGACTGAGAACAATGAACAGACAGTTCATCCAATCTTCCAGCTCTTCTGCTCTATGTGCGGCACTGTTGTATACAAATCGAATGAGGAAGTTCTCATGCGGCTCTATAATCAGATTGAAATCATAGCTTGTATACTCATGTAAATCGTAATCTACCATTTCCAGTCCCGAAGGAAGCTGGAGTTCCAGCGGATAATTTTCAAATACAAGGATATGATCCAGAACTGCCCCGCCGCCAGACTTTTGGATCGAAGATAGTGGAATATGGGAATAGGGTTCTTTCTCCATCTGTTCCCACTGAAGTTGTGATGCGAGTTCCAAAAAGGTACCCGATGCCGACTTGACCCGAACAGGAATCGTATTAATGAATAGCCCTATCATGTTCTCGATATCTTGCACCTCGACACTTCTGCCCGATACCACTGCGCCAAAGATCATATCTTCGGTTTCGTTGAGATTTTGCAATACCGTCGCCCAAGCAGCCTGAAACAAAATATTTAGCGTCAAACCGTATTCGGCGGATAATTGCTTAAGTGCCTCCTGGATCGTTTCTGGCAAGTTACGGGTTAGTTCCTCCCTTACATACTCACCACTTGATCCTTTTAACCGTGGCAGCACATTTTTACTGCGGTATTCAGCTAAATACTTCGCCCAGTACGATTCAGCCACAGACGGATCTCGTTCTTCAAGCCACCCGATGTATTCCCCATAGTGCGGCGCTGAAACAAGCGATTGTATATCAGACAGATCGGCGTATAGATCGAAGATACTACTAAGAAGAAGGCCTACACTCCACCCATCAAGCAAAATATGATGAAAGCTCCAAACCAGACTATACGCGTTACCGTCTGTTCGAATAAGTGTTACTCTCAGAGGGACCTCACCAAATAGATTAAAGCGCCGTTCACGATTTTGTTGAAGATACTGTTGAAGCCTCTCGGGCTCACATCCGCCATGTTCCGCCGTCCAATCCATAAACTCAAAGGGAAGGTTCCATGACTTCGCCACTGCCTGAAGCGGCCGTTCGAGCCCACGCAAGGCAAAAAAGGTACGAAGGATGTCATGTTGATTAACCACCTGCTGAAAGCAGTCTCTAAGCCGCTCTGAGTCAAGGTCACCTTGCAAATGAATGACACATTGCTCCTCATAAGCCGTGGAATCCGGAAAGCGAAGATAATGGAACAACATACTTTCCTGCATAGGTGACAGCGGATAAGCTTTGAGCATTGGAAAAGGTGCTACCTGCTCAAGGACATCCCTTTCTGCATAAGGTACCAGCTGAAATCCCTCATGTTCCTCTTCTGTAACCATCTCTCCCTCACCGGCATACATCATGTCTTGCAAACCATTAAGGAAACCTTGCATCATTCTCTGGATGGTTTCTGCTTGAAACTGATGTTTATTGTAATCAAATTCCACCAGCATCCGCCCGTCCGATATGAGCACATTACAAGTGATCGCAAATGGGCGATCCGCATCTGGACTCTCTGTTCCATGCATGGGAAGCTGCGAAAGCCGAAACAGATTTTGATAACGATGGTCATGCATTTCACCAAGATAGTTGAAGCAAATTTGTGGCTCAATCTCAGATCCATTGAACAATCTGTTCTCTGTTTCAGGCTGCATGTACTTTAATATGTTAAATCCAGCTCCCCTGTTAGGGATGCGTTGCAAATCATGATGAAGCTGTGCCGCATAAAGGTGCGGCGTTTTGGCTGCTGAGATATCCAGATAAATCGGGTAATGGGATGTAAACCAGCCGACCGTTCGTGAATAATCCACAATTTCACCGAAACTTTCCCGACCGTGTCCCTCCATGTTGACCCATAGACCATCTTGAACACCCATAGCCCCCATTGCAGTACCTAACGCGGCTAGCAACAAAGACGCTGTATCCGCCTCGTATCGCTCAGTCGTCAATTGCACGAGGGTCGTAGTAGCTTTTTGTGTAAAATGAAGGCTTCCCACTTCACTATCTCGAACCTGCCCCCTCGTGTTTACCCCGTCCCCGATGAGCGATGAAACCTGCCGAACCGATAGATTCTTCCAATATTGCGCCTCATGCTTCCATTCACCAATAGCAGCATACGTATGCATTCTCTGTGCGTAGTCCCGATAAGAATCGGACATAGAAGGCAAGATCGGCTTCATGTCCCGTTCGAGAGCAAGGTAGATATCATAAAAATCATCCAGTAAAATGCGCCAAGATATCGCGTCGACGACTAAATGGTGAATCGTAAAGATTAATTCGTCCCGATCTGATCTCTGGATGAGGCCCGCCTGTACTAATGGTCCGCGCTCCAGATCCATTGCCCGGTGCATTTCTTCCATCATTCGTTCCTTGACAGCCTTGAATGGCTCGCTATTCGTCTCCTCTATTGACTCCGCTACTCGGAAGGCAAAAGCCTGCCGGTCCGAATGTTGACAAGATTGCTGAATGTGGTTGCCATTTCGCTTAAATGTCATTCGCAGTGCATCATGATGAACCGTGAGCAATCGGAGTGCTTCTCTGACAAACCGTTCGTTGAACCTCGTAACACTAATCAGCGTCACGCTGTTATTCCAATAATTCATTTCGGCAAAATTTTGCTTGAAAAACCAGTGTTGAATAGGCGACAGAGGTACATCACCCTCTATAGGCTCTGAAGCGCTGCCGGGGGATGTATCTTCCATCGGAATAAGCATTGGGGCAATGCTGCTCACCGTTTTCAAACGTAAAATTTCAGCCGATTCAAGCCGATATCCACACTTTTTCATACGAGCCGCAATCTGGATCGCCTTGATCGAATCCCCGCCAAGTCGCATAAATTGATCATCTCTGCTGGCATCAGGCGCTTTGAGTATTTCACGCCATGCTTTTAACAACTCCGCCTCACCAAGGATTTCAACCAGAGGTGGATGCTCGAACGGAGTCTGCTCTGCCAACATAACAGGCAGTTTCTTGATATCCACCTTTCCATTGGCAGAAAGCGGGAGTCGATCCAAACGAATATACTCGGACGGCAACATATATTGAGGTAGATATGCCGAGAGATAACTTTCCAGCACCGACGTCTCCAACTTTTCTGTCGAGACATAGAAAGCGCACAGATGCTTCCCCCTACTCTCCGTCTCTTGAACAATCACTGCCGCTTCTCGAATAGATGAATATGCGAGAAGCAAATTGCGAATCTCTCCCATTTCAATGCGGTGACCCCGAATTTTAACTTGTTCATCGATTCTGCCTAGATACTCCATTCCACCTGCTGGCAACCAACGCACCAGATCTCCGGTACGGTAAACCTTGCCCGGTTCATGGAACCTGTCCGATACAAACTTCTCCTCGGTCAGCTCAGGCTGGTTCACATATCCTCTGGCTACGGCAATACCGGCAATGCACAGTTCTCCGGGAAGATGTTTCGCCTGCAAATTCCCTTGTTCATCGGAAACATATAACCGCATATTGTCAATCGGCCAGCCAATAGGCACCTCGCTATATGTTTCAGCAGGGTCGTATTGATGGATCATACAGCCAACTACCGTCTCGGTAGGGCCATACTCGTTGTAAATTTCAACATGCGGACCGAACATAGAGATAATATCCGCTGCCGCGGAGCTCTCGAATGCTTCACCACCTACGATAAAACGCTTCAAGCTTGATCCTTTTGTGTTATAAAGAGACAGGAGTTTTAGATGGGAAGGCGTTAATTTAATGAGATCCACTTCACCATCTTCACAAATTCGTTCAAGCGCAAACTCCACATCTTCCGCATAAATAATAATTTGGTTCCCCGACAATAGGGGTGTAAACATCGATGTTACCGTCAAGTCAAATGAAATGGATGAATACAACGAAAAACGAATCTTTTCCCCTCGTACATAGGTCTGATCTGCCCAACGAATGTAGTTGGTCAAACCTCGATGCTCTACCATAACGCCCTTGGGCTTGCCCGTAGAACCTGATGTATAGATGATGTAGGCCAGGTCGTCAGGTCCGGCAATTCGTTCAAGGTTCACTGGTGTTAAAGGTACGTTTCCGTGCACTTCCTCCGTCAGCATTACTGAACCCGAAAAATTGCACAATTCCTCATAGGCTGCATCAGCAATGACCCACTGTGCCTTACAGTCGTCTAATATATAACGGATACGGTCCCTCGGGTACGACGGATCGATCGGCACATAACAGGCACCTGCTTTCCATATACCGAGGATGGCTGCCAGCAGGTCGGGAGATCGCCTCATAACCAGGCCAACGGCCATCTCTCGCAGCACTCCCTGCTCCTTCAACACCTGAGCAAATCGATTGGCTCTCATGTTAAGCTCAAGGTAGGTGAGTTGCACGCCTGCACAAGATACTGCTATGGCACCAGGTGTACGTTGAACTTGTTCTTCAAATAAAACGAAGATGGGCTGATCAAGGAGCAGCGGGTTATCCGTTTCATTAAATTCATGTAGCAACTGCTTGGTTTCCGAAGCATGGAGCATGCTGATTTCCGAGATAGAAACGTCAGGTTGATGGGACACAGCTTCCAAGATAGCAACTACGTGTCCAGCCATTGCTTCTATAGCTTCAGGGTGAAATACTTCCGTACAATATTCAAGATCGAGATGCAGTTCATTTGGTCTCTCTACAACTTCCAGTGTCAGGTCAAACTTGGCCATTCTGTTTTTGTACTCGGAAACCGTGAACTTGACGCCACCACCTATTTGCGGCTCCGTAGAAAGATCCTCATGTTGGTAAACATAAACCGCATCAAACAAAGGATTCCGACCCGAATCCCGCTCCCCGTTCTCGAGAGCAATCCATTGTTCCAGCGGATATTCCTGATGCTCCAATGCATGCACCGCATTTACCTGCACTTCATGGACCAGCTTGGAGAACCACTGGTTGCTGGAGAGATCGCTTCGCAACGGAATAGTATTGACGAACATACCGGGAGTTCGTTCGATATCCGAATACAACCGTCCCGATGCCGTTGTACCAACCATGATGTGCTCCTGAACAGAATATTTAGACAGCATCACCTTATATGCAGCTAGAAAATAGCTGTATAACGTGACTTTCTCATCCGCGGCATATGCCTTGATACGTGCCAGAATTTCGTCAGGAAGCTTGACCCCGTATCTTGCTCCTTCATAACTGCGTACAGCAGGCCGCTGATGATAAATTCCCCAATCCAGCCGCGGAATTCCGTCCTTGAACTGCTGAGCCCAGTATTTCTTACTTTCCCTCATATCTCCTGCGCCGAAGCGTCCCAACTGCCATTGGGTAAAGTCCTTCATATGCAGTGGGACAGCTCGCAAGCTTTGTCCGTCATACAACTGAACTAACTCTTCCAGCAGCAGATTCGCTGAAAGTCCATCTGCGATCAGATGGTGCATATCCATCAGCAAATACTGCCGACCCGATTCCTCTGGCTCAGTCCAGTACTCCATCCGCATGAGCGGTGCTTGTTCGAGGTCAAACGGCCGGATCGTGCGCAGAATCGTTTCCTCCGTTGTATCACTGTCCAACAAATGCATGGGAATTTCCATGGTTGCCTCGTTGAACACACGCTGTACCGGCTCATCTTCATCCAGATCAAAAGAGGTTCGCAAACATTCATGTCTCTTCACCAGTGCATTGGCCGCCACATTCAAGCGTTGCAGGTCAAGCGAGCCATCCACGGTAATCAGTCCGGTGACGTTGTAAGCCGTACCTGCTCTACCCAGTTTCTCTACAGCAAAGATCGAACGCTGAGAAGCAGACTGTGGGTAGCACTGGGCTGGACGTGCCTTCGGAATCCGCATGGGTTCAGCGGTGGGAACCTCGTCCAGCACTTGTGCCAACTCGGCAATCGTTGAATGGCGGAACAACAGACTTAGCGGAACGTTGATTCCTAATTCTTTTTGAAGTCGGGCCGTAATGACTGTAGCTGCAAGTGAATTACCACCCACCGCCAGGAAATGATCATGAATGCCGGCGTTTTCCAACTTCATTATTTCAAGCCATATCCGATGAATCCTGATCTGCATTTCCGTAACCGGAGGGGCATACCCTGCAGCTCTATCATTTAAGTTTTTCCGAGCTTGCTCGGTAGTGAGATCATTTCCGCACGGATTAAGGGAAGTGGTAAGCTTCTCGGATGAAACAAACGATGGTGTCGATAATAAAGTATGTATTTTACTACACCGAGAATTGGGTTCTGCCTTTCCTTCCTTCCATACTTTGGACTCAACCGTATCCAGTAATAAGGTGTATGTTTCAAGCCAGCCTTCGGCCTCTTCCCGTCCACATACTCCATCCCCCACATCTAATTCCAGCACCAATTCTTGATCCATCTCAAGGACATTCATGCTGATCGGGTATTTGAAGGACGATGGCGGAAAAGACTCAAGCTGTACTCTCAGGTCTTCGAAGTGTAATTCAGGCGTTTTGTCAAAATTAAAAATGGTGTTGATGACCGGAGGATAAACAGACTCTCTTTCCGTGACTAGTGCCGTAACGATGTCTACGTAAGAGCAACGCTGGTGCTCCAGTAGCTCAAGCATTTCTCCTCTTACTAGTGTCGCGTATCCGGATAGTTCTTCCTTAGCTGGCAACTGGCTTGAAAAGGGCAGTAAGTTGACACATTGACCCACCAATTGGGGCAGCCCCATCTGTAGCTGACCAGCCACGGGAATACCAACCGTGATCTGCCGGAGACCTGAAATTCGAGATAACAGCATGTTATAAGCCGCAAGCATCAGCATAAACAAGGAGACACCCTTTTTTTTACCGAATGCCCTCAACTCTGCCGTGAATTCAGTGTTCAAGCTCCTGTACAGACGCATTCCCGGATAAAGTGAGACAGACTCCGAAGCAAGCCGAGCAGATACAACCAGCTCCGGCATCGGAGTGGAAAGCCGTCTGGTCCAAAACTCCCTTGCATGTTGCTTCTCCTCCAGCGGCAGATTAAGTTGCCACTGTGCAAATGCAGAAAACAATACAGAGTCAGGGGACTGCAACCGATTTTGCGTCGTATAGTACCCAGCAATCTCTTTCAGAATCTGAACAATGGACCAGCCATCTGCTACGAGATGATGCACTTGCATGATGAGTCTGTACTGCTGATGCCCGAGATGTAGCAGACAGAATCGG
The DNA here is from genome assembly GCF_031844205.1 of Paenibacillus sp. RRE4. NCBI lineage: Bacteria > Bacillati > Bacillota > Bacilli > Caryophanales > Paenibacillaceae > Paenibacillus > Paenibacillus sp. RRE4. The sequence continues at coordinate 1,090,500 of NZ_JAUZUT010000001.1, read as the reverse complement.
ATCAAAGGACTATTCGACAGATCAAATCCATTGCTCCATTTCTGTTGAATGGCTTCGGGCAAGGCTTCTGATTCTTCTAAACCTTCGGCTTCTTCAAACATAATTTTCGAAGCTACGTTCTCAAACGGCTCCGTGTAATACAGCCCTTCATCGTTAGAGAAGTGGGTTCGCAACATCCCGTGTCTTTGGACCACATAACGAACGGCTTCCCGTAACCTTTTGGTATCCACGGCTCCTTCCAAACGAAGTACGACAGACTCCACGTAAGCATGGCTCATATTATCATTGGCTAGAGATGCGAACCAGAGTTGCGTCTGTTCCGATGTAAGCGGGTGGGTCTCGGCTTGTTTTCGCGCTTCTACCGCCACTGCTTTACTGGCTTGCTTTCTCCCGCCTCCCGGCGAGGTCGGTGAACTCGGAGGCAGGAATCCGGCACTTCGCAATTCCTCTATACTCGATTGAACGGCATCTACAATACGATCAATATCTGCTTCCGAATGAGCCGTGGATAAAAAACAGTTTCGGCCTTCCCAAATATAAATTCCTTTCTCGATTAACAAGTAGTACAGAAGCTCCAGATCAGACTTTTGCACAAAACGGAACAAGGAACCAAAATGCACAATCTCAAGCGGCACCAGTTCTTCTGCAAAGTAATGATTCAGTCTGTCTGCCAAAGCCGCCGTCTTCCTGTTCAATTGCTCCTGAAGGGCCGGACCTTCCTCCTGCAACCGCCGCAGGACTGCCAGAGCAGCATTCATAGCCAACGGATGCTGGCAGAACGTTCCGGCTACAAAAGTTCTCCGTTCTTCATGCGGAGGGAACGAGGAATCCCCAAAAGACCACATTCCTCCGTCTATGCCGTCCAAATATCGTTCTTTTCCAGCGACGATGCCAATCGGCAAACCTCCACCGACCACCTTGCCATAGACCACCATATCGGCTTCAATGCCGAACCATGCCTGCGCACCTCCAGGATGAATGCGGAATCCGGTGATGACTTCATCAAAAATCAAAGCGATGCCCTCTGAGGCGGTCAACGAACGCAGCTTTTGGAGAAAGGCGGTTGGCTGAATGTCTGGCCTACGGCTTTGTACCGGTTCTACCAGTACTGCTGCCAGCTCTCCAGCACGCTGTTCGATCATCCGCAGTGATTCGGGATGATCGTAATTCAGGACAATGAGGTCTTCCACCATACCTTGCAAAATCCCTGGAGCGATTGGTGTGCTACTGCCTCCGAGTCCTGCACTCATGGCCAAAACACCATCGAAAGTACCGTGATAAGAACCTGAAAAGACCACTATTTTTTTTCGGTTTGTAGCCGCTCGAGCCAAACGCATGGCAACCATGATCGCTTCTGTCCCGGAATTAAAAAACGCGGCACGTTCTATTCCAGTCAATTCACGCAAGGCAGATGCAACCTGACCAGCATTTGCATTGATCGGGCCAACACACATTCCCTTCTGAACAGCCTCTTGCATTGCTTCGTTAATAAAAGACACCTGATGGCCGAACAGGTTCACACCGAAGCCCATCGTCAAGTCAATATAACGATTCCCATCGATATCCGTAATGTTAGATCCTTCGGCCTGATCAACGACGATCTGATAGACGATATCCTTCCAGTAGGGGCGATAACCTGCCACATTGCGATTATTAGCCACCACTTTACGGAAAGCTTGTGTGTGAAGCTGTGATCGCACTGTTTTGGCAGTATATCTGGAAATAAATTCATCTATAAAATGCTCTTGCACAGGGTTCAATCCTGTTTTCGAATGCGTTTCAAGCTTCTGGAACGGGACATAGGGCCGATTGGTCTGTACACGTTCTTTTGTAAAATTAGAGGACACGCTCTGGTTATCCGTCGAATTGTCGGGATAGTCTTTTTTCACCGGTTTATTCACCTGCACTGCCGTCGCCGCCGACAAACGAATTGCAGAAGCTTCCGATCCTGCAGAACCTGCCTGTAACATGGAAAGTTGGAGAGTCATCAAGTCCAGTTGCTTCTGTACAATCCCCTCCAGACCTGAACCTGCTACGGATTGATTACTCGATTCGCTCTCTTCCTCTGATGAGGCTACATACGGATGTACATATACATTTTGCAAACGTGCGGCATCCTGAGGCACTCCCTTATCCTCTGTTTGCCCGTTTAGAATCGGAGACTCTGGCAATTGCTGAGATTGACTGGCAATATATTTCCCTACTTCAGCGACGGTAGACATCTCTTCAAAAAACAGATGCATCGGAATATCTACGCCGAATTGATTTTTAATTGCATGTTTGGCATTGACAAGCAAGATAGAATCCATACCAAGTTCCATGAAATTTCGATTTATCCCGATGTCTTCCGGAGAGTATCCTGAGATATTCGACATCATTTCCTGTACCGCGCTTGTGAAGGAAAGAATATTTGCGTCCTGGACAACCCGATTTTCCATCGTTGAATTCTCCTTTTTTCCCTCCGGTTTGTGGTTAACTTCCCCTCTGCTCTCTGCCACCAACATAGGAACAATCCAGTGCCGATGTCGATCGAATGCATATGTCGGAACTGAAACTACACGCTTGCCGCTTCCAGCATGGAGATCTTTCCAACAGATGGGTTGACCATTAACGTACTGGGTAGCGATCTTATACAAGACATTAACATTTACCAGACTTGGCATCGCAACGTTTGAGTCAGATTCGGAGAAAGTTAAGGTTCCATCCTGCTCAGGTCCACCGAACCAGATTCCCTCCGCCAATTCACCGTATTGCCCGGTGAAAGTCTCATGCTGCAACCATGCCAGCTTGTCCTGTAACTCTTGATGGTGATGTGCTATTACTGCAAGTTTGTACTCGTACACGCCTCTACCAATATTCGAGGTATAACAAATGTTTGCAAAAGATTGTGGATCAGATGTAAGAAGAAAAAGACGATATTTATCGATCAGAGACCGCAATGAGGTTAGCGTTCTGGCAGATAAAGTGAACAAGGAAGGTCCGTTTTGTGTATTCGGCGAAAGAAAAACCTTTCTTTCGCTTGCCTCTTCCAGTACAACGTGACAATTGGTGCCACTCATACCGAAAGAACTTACTCCGCATCGGCGTACATCCGTACCTCTCTTCCAATCCGATAAGTGAGCATTGACATATACAGGAGAATTCGCAAATTCGATTTGTGGGTTGGGCTTTTCAAAATAGAGCGAAGGCGGAAGCTGTTCATGATGAAGCGCCAACGCTGATTTAATAAAACTAACAATGCCAGCTGCATGATACAAATGTCCGATATTGGGCTTAAGTGAACCGATCGCACAGAACTGGACTTTATCGGTATACACACGGAACGCATTATGGATAGCACGAACCTCAATCGGATCACCGATGGGTGTTCCTGTACCATGCGTTTCGATATAGGATAATGAAGCCGGGTGAATACCTGCACGCTCCCAAGCACGAATAAGAAGCTGTTCCTGAGCCGCCCGGTTAGGTGACGTAATGCCTATGGATTTACCATCCTGATTGGAGACACTCGCTTTAATTACGGCATATACAAGATCATTGTCCGCAATGGCTCTGGACAAAGGTTTAAGTAGAATCGCGCCCATACCCTCTCCTCTTACCGTCCCGTCAGCTTCTTCATCAAACGCCCTGACTTTAGACGAAGGGGACTCAATGCCGATCTGGGGCTGTTCGGCTTGTGGATCTAGAATGATTTGAATGCCTCCAGCGATAGCCATGTCACACTCTCTGGAGAGCAGTGCCTGGCAAGCTAGATGAACAGCCATTAACGATGAAGAACAGGCTGTATCAATGACAAGACTTGGACCTCTAAGATCAAGCAAATAACTGATTCTGCTCGCTATAGCGGAGGACATGTTACCTACTGCCGCTGCCGACAACAGATCTGTATTGCATGAAGCGATTATTTGTTTATACTCGTTTTCATGTCCTGATCCGACATAAACACCAGTCCGACTTCCTTTTATGCGATCCCCGCCATAGCCTGCATCCTCAATCGCACTCCATGCAATTTCAAGAAACAACCTTTGATACGGGTCCATCAACGTTGCCTCTTTAGGCGGGATACGAAAGAAGAAATCATCAAACGTGTCAATCTCGTTCAAATAACCACGTCGTGGTGCTTTGATTCCCCCCTCTGACGTTCTGACCTTTGGAGCCTCAAGAATCCAATCTTCACCGCGACACAGATTGCTCCAGAATTGATCGAGTGAATCCGCACCAGGGACTTTAAGCGCCATGCCGATCACCGCGATATCTTTACCTGACTGCTCCTCAATAACTGTAGCCGGAGTACGATCTTCCTTCGTACGGCGAGGCAACAAACTTTTTTTCATCGGCTCTCCCCTTCCCATTCACTGTGATACCGATATATTGGGAACCATATCCACACTCAGTAGAGTCTCTATGGAGTCTGCAATGGTCTGGAACAACTCTTTCATAAGCACTCCATTCATTCTGGAAGGGTTGTAGCGGAAAAAAAGCGCCGATGTATCTTTTAAGTCCTCCCACTCCATGATCATGTCAAATACGTTATAAAGGGTATCTTCTGTATGCAACCACCCTCTTTGTGCGAACAGGCACCGGACATACCCAGGTTCAATGCGAGTCACATGTCTTTCAATATCTCTCGCGTGGTATACTTCTGCTTCGCCCACTTTTTTCTTCGCACCGGCCAGAAGGAGTAACTCTTCTATTCTTTCTACTTCTGCAAAATCCACGTAAAAAGGTACAATCCAGCCCTTGCCGTCCAGCATTGTATGCACAGTCACTTTAGATCCGGTCGATATTTCATAGATGGCGTTCGAAAAAAGGGCAAGCCATACCGCTTCTTCTGCAACTTGCAACTCGTGACAAAATGTTTGGAATCGATTTCGTTGCGACGAGGACATCACCATACGGTACTGATTCTCTGCTCCGCTCCACTCCGCTTCGAAGTACGGCGCTTCCAACTGAACTGCTTGTAGCTGTATCTCCTTTTTGGACAATCCCTCTGAACTGGAAATCAGCTGTGCAAGCTGTTCCACAGAAGGATAGGCAAAAATATCGGTTAGTGTGATGACATCCGGATATAGAAGGTCTACTTCCTCAAGCATCTGAATAACGAGAATCGAAGTTCCACCTATCTCAAAAAAGCTGTCATGGACTCCGAAATATTTCTTGCCAAGCAGCTTGCTCCATATTTCAAACAGCGCTTCCTGCATCGCATCCTTAGGCCTATGCACCAGCGCTTCCTGTTCCCGCATTTCCTGCCACTTGCTTAGTTCGTCTTCGACTTTCTGAAATGCTCCTTCTTTATATTTTTCGATATATTTGTAACGCTGTAACTTGCCGCTGGTCGTTTGATGTATCTTGGAAATCGGTAGAATAACACTTAGATGGATACCCATCACATGGTTTACATGTCTGCGAATCTGATCCGCGTGACGTCCGAACTCTTCCAGCTTGTCCCTGTACAAAACGAACAATACAACCTCTTCCGTGCCAGTAGCTTCATTGTATACTCCGCAAGCAATCATTCGTTTGATCTTCAGATCCGTATATTCCTCTGCAATACGTTCAATATCATAGGGATAATAGTTGGAGCCGTTAATGATGATGATGTCCTTGGTTCTCCCCGTAAACACCAGATGATTATGGATTAGAAAGCCCAGATCACCTGTATGAGCCCACTCGTCCGGCGTAAAAAGTTTGGTGGTCGCTTCTTCATTGTTGTAGTATCCGTCTGTAATATTCGCACCCTTGATCTGAATATATCCGATATAACCCTTGGGAAGCGTATGACCAGAATCATCACAAATTCTCACCTGGCTATTTCGTAACGGGGTTCCCGTTCCAGAGAGTGCCAGCCCTGCTTCATCCTCACTTGATAGGAAAACGGCCTGGTCCCCGACACTGAGAGTATCTCGACGGACATAATACGTTGTGAAGGCTTCGTGCTGCTCCTGGATACATACCGCCACACAAGCCTCAGCCATGCCGTATCCCATTTTCATCGTTTTCCCGTCAAGTCCAAAAACGGCCATCTCATCTAAAAATTGTCGACATGCGTCCACATCGATAGGTTCTGCACCGTTCACGATCGCTTTAATTGGAGTTAAATCCCAATCAAAAGAGCGCTGGTTCGCAGCTTTGTAATACGCGTTCAAGAAATACTTGATTCCGAAATTGGGCGAAGCGAGCATTGTTGCTTTGAAGTGGCTGGCGGATTGCAACCAGAGAACAGGTCGTCTTATGAAAAGCCAAGTGGGCATCTGATACTGATTCAACCCGGCGACCAGCGGGAGCAAGTGGAACATAATCATGCCGAGGTCGTGAGTCAGTGGCATCCAATTGAGAAAAGCATCTTCCGAGGTGGCTCCCAAACGTTCTTCCAAATCATAAATGTTCGCGAGAAGCTTGCGATGTGTCAGTTTCACACCTTTGGGTTCTCCCGTTGTCCCCGAGGAAAACTGAATAAAGGCAACATCGTCAGGATGAGCAGAAACAGGTTGCTCTTGATGTTCGAAGGCCTGGTTCATCAGATCCTGGATATCCAGTAGAACACAATTTCGATCTGGAATGCGGGACAGATGCTCACGGAGTTCTTCCACGTGTCGCGATTCCGCTACGATAAAGGGACGGTTCAGAACACCGGTTACACGTAACGTTTTGGTCAGCGATTCTTCATTTTTACTCACTGTCAAGGGAACAGGGATGAACCCCCCCAGCAAGCCGGCCCAGAAAATAACGAGGAATTCCCGGGTGTTATCCAACTGCAAAATCACTTCAGATCCCTCACTTACTCCGTTCTTCCTTAGGAGATGCAGGGCACACATCGAGGACCGATAAAGCTCTGCAAAGCTGCAAAACTCACTTTGGGATTCTCCTTCAATAAAGGTGATTCCTCGTTCTTCCAGAACAGTGTGATGATTCAGGGCCTCATTGAGTGTGCTAAACATGCCGAACCACTCCTTCTTCAGCTATATGACTGAGAATACCTCCCCGTTGAACAGCAGGAGTCATCTTACAATCCAAAATGTGATTTAACGCTTCAAGAGCTTTAGCATTACCGTCTGCAACATCGCCTGACCTAGCAAGTTGCTCCAGTTCCCGAAACGGCCCCGCAACCTCTTTCAAATAATTCGAAGTTTCCCCGTGCATGTTGTAGTTTTTGGCACAAAGTGCCGCTTTTAAATAATGGGCATATGAAACTGCTCTATTCCCCTTTGGAAGCCTCTCCTTGATCAGTTTCTGCAGATACTCCTTTGTGTCCATAGACTGGATCATACATGCATCAAGCTTCTCTCTTCGCAGCATATTACTTAACACGCTACCTGGTCCAACCTCAATCAGGTTGTAAACCTGCCTCTCCATTAGAAATTGCACACATCCTTGCCAGCGGACCCTTTCTACCATTTGTTCCGATAAAAAAGAGGGGATGCAATTCACATTAGGATAAGGAAGAGCAGTAACATTGGAAAGTACGGAATAACGCATGGAATGAAAAGGGATAAGGCGAAGTTCATCATACAATTGCATGGCCGCGTTCTTCATGAATGGGCTATGGAAAGCACCGTCCACCTTAAGCGGTGTAACATGACCTCCCAAGTCAGTAAATCGTTCTTTTATTTTTGTAAGCGCATTCACTTGACCCGAAACGACAGTTTGGCGGCTGGAATTCAGATTGGAAATGACCACTAGGCCTCGATATTCAGGCTCAAGGCATTCCTTCTCAATGACTTGAGGGGTAAGCCCATGGACAGCCATCATGGAGCCAGCTTTATGCTTCTGGGCATCACGCATCAACATGCCTCTTAAACGTACAAGGCGAACAGCATCTGCAAAATGCAATGCTCCTGAAGCAGTCAGCGCCGTAATTTCTCCAAGACTGTGCCCTGCCAAATAGACTGGCTCACGTTCCATTCTCTCCACTAACACACGAAAGGCAGCGATGCCAACCGTCAAGATACACGGCTGTGCATAATCGGTCCGGGTTAACTCTGCCAGACTTCCTTGAAAACAAAGGTTCGATACGCTGTATCCCAAGATCTCTGAGGCCTCTTCAAACGTTCTTCTGGCTACTATGGAACGGGTAAACAGATCCTGTCCCATGCCTATGTATTGCGATCCCTGACCGGGAAACAGCAGTGCCGTGTGCATAACATCCCCCTCAGAACCAGATATTCGACAATTTTTGATATTCATTTTTCGTTGTTACATGATTTAATCACCTAATCATAATTGAAATTTAAGGATTATAATACAATTTCTTTACATTTGAACACATTATATCAACACTGCCTTAAACAGATCAATTTATTTTTTTTACCCATTGCAAAATGAACTTCATGTCATTTATATTATAATAAATCGTGATTCATTTTTAAGAAAAGGAGGGACTGCTCCGATGTCTCCAAAGTTATCCGACGATCAGAAGGAACTAAGGACTTTGCAAATTCTTGAAGCAGCGAAACGTGCATTTGAACACAAGGGTTACGGGGCAACAACGCTAAAAGATATTGTCGAAGAAGCCGGTATGAGCAGAGGCTGGATCTATCTATATTATCAAAGCAAAGAAGAAATCTTCGAGGCACTGCTTCATTGGCAAGATATGCGTTACAAAGAACACATCGAAACCTTGATTCACTCTTCGTCATCCGTCTGGAAAATTATCCAGGATCTCTATAGGCAGCAATTGCAGGATCTGCTTCGTTTCCCGAATGCGGGACTACAATCTGCTTTCTATGAATACTCTCTGATTGGCTCACGCGATGAGGAACGCCGGAACTTACTGATTGAGCGCTACAATTCGGGTGTTGCACAGTTCGCAACCTTAATTCGGATTGGCGTGGAGCGAGGAGAATTCTCTCCTGACATGGACGTGATGGACATTTCCAGACTCGCTGCATCATATCAGGAAGGAATTATGACACATTCCATCACGGTAGGTACCGAAAAGGCTAAAACAAGCATGCAGTTTGAGGCGTTGCTCGCGTATCTGAAAACACTGTTACACCCCGTAATGATTCACGAACCTGACCATTCGGAGGAAAACTAATGCAGGAACTTTTCCGTAATCCAACTTTCTTGAAGCTCTTTCTGGCAACCTTCACTTCGCAGCTGGGAAATGTCGTTGGAAATATGGCGTTCGCTTATTATATGGTGGATCGTTTCAGCAACCAGCCCTCTTTAGCCAGTATGGCAGAGCTTATGTATTCCCTTCCAACCTTGGCCGTTTTCTGGATTGTTGGAGTCGTTGCAGACCGTTTTGATCGTAAACATATCGCTACATACAGTGACTGGATCAGAGCTTTGTTAACCTTGTTATTGCTGCTTTTTGTTCACTATGACGTGCTGTTTATGTGCTTTCTGATTCTGTTTCTGCGTAGTTCCATTTCCAAGTTTTTCGGCCCGGCCGAAATGGGACTTCTCCAAGGTAGCATCGGTCCAGATCAGTACGTTCACGCATCTGGACTTATTCAGATCATCTCAGGTGTATTTATGCTTTTTGGACTGAGTCTGGGAGCAACGGCATACCATTTCATTGGTATCGAGGGAGCTATTATCGTGGACTTGTGCAGTTTCCTGTTATCTGGTTTCCTTCTCGCCTGGGCCAAATTTCCCGAACAGGCACGCATGCCGAACGGAAAAAACCGTGTACGTGATCTACGATTTTCTCTTGTCATCAAAGACTTCTGGCAGGGGCTTCATTATATTATAAATAACCGGCTCCTGCTGATTTTAATTAGTGGATTCATGTTTTTTGGTATAGTTAACGGAGTTTTTTCCGTCCTTCCAATCTTTTCAATGAAGTACAAACTTAGCCCGGATCAGTATGTTGTCCATTCGTCCCTTGTCACTGTTTTTATGGGGATTGGTTTCTTGATCGGCAGTATTTTGGGACCCATTCTGATTCGGCGTTACACAAGAACACCCATTCTGATCGCTTGTCTATTTTTAGCAAGCCTGCTCTTGGCAGGATTGGGCCTCGTACCTCGTGTGGAGCTTTATTTCGTTATTATTCTGCTGGCAGGGATCGCCATTGCTCCTATCAACATTGCACTTGGTAGCTGGCTTCCAGAACTTGTTCCGCCTCAGAATATGGGACGTGTGAATTCACTCATTGAACCCGTTATGATGCTGGGCCATTCTCTGGCACTCGGAACGATCAGCTTGGCCTTCCCTGTGTGGATCAATGTGACATGGCTTCATCTCACACTGGCTATATGCACAGTCGCCGTTAGTTTCTTCTATTTGAGATCACTTCCGGGACTTGTTCGCAAAACCACGGCACCTGCAACTGCCGAACAGGCTACGCCATAATCATATTTTCCAAACCGAATACCCCCTGCGATTCATCGGATACGTGCGCGTGATCTCGATGTTTATTTCAGGGGGCACTTCATCTACTCCGCATTTTTCGTAACGTTTTTTCGGGCTCAGCTTGTTGCCTCGTGTCGTTGCTCCTCAGGATGCTTTTTCTTCCTGTTACGAATCAATGCCACAATCCATAACAACAGTGGAAGTAGAATAAAAACAACGGGCAGGTTAAACGGTACGGCTACAAGCTTCGGAAAAAGAATAGAGCTATCCACAAAGTTACGTGGCAACATAGATAGTATGATGGCGATTGGAGATGCGATAAAGATGAAGCTCCGCCAACGTTTAACCCCTAGCCACTGGGCAGTCCCGTAAGATGCTGCAAACAGATATAACGACACCTTGATAAAAATCCCCATGATCCAGATCGCCACGACGATCGCATCGAGATTTTGCAGGAAACCGAAGGAAATAAAACGTACCAGATTGAGAAACGGATAGGTCTGTCTGGATGCCGTAGAATAACCAAAGATAGCGATGCATTGCATCGCTGAAAGTAACGTGAAGAGACCAGCTACAACAGAACCTAAAAGAGCACCCCTCACCCCTTTTTGTGGATCAGCCACAAAAGGGAGAATCATCATGAGCAATATGTTATCCCCCAGAAATGAGGCGGTTGGCAATGCCCCTTTCAGCAGTACGGTGAAGGTATTGTCCATAATAATCGGCTGCAGGTTGTCAAGCTGGATTTGGGAAATATTGAGGAGCAAGGGCACCATAATACCAAGCAAGATGAGAGGGCCTAGTACCTCGCTGCATCTGGCCAAGACTTCGATACCCGCATACGTTACATAAGCCGCAACAATAAGCATGCCGACAATGGGGATGATGACTGGCGTCAATTGAAGGATGGTGCCAATCATAAAATCGCCGTACTGTCGCAAGATAATCCCTAGCACCGTAAACCAATACAATACATAGATCAAAATAATCACATGCCCCAGAAACTTGCCCATAATTTTAGGGGCATAACTGATAAGAGACTCATTGGGATACATAATGCTTATACGTGTCAGCACGTAGGCAAGTCCTACGGAAAACATGCTGGAGAGTAATATGGAAATCCAGGCATCCTGCTTGGCAACAGCAATAGACGGATTAATGGTTAGCAGAATGGTCATTCCAATCTGCATCGTGGAAATCAGCCAAAAAACCTGATTACCACTGATCTTCTCCTTGTACATGAAGGCCCTCCTCTCCCTATTGTTTCTGTTGAGTATTGAACATGCCTGGACGCAAAATATCCGCTTGTGCGTTTACTGTAACGTTGATTTCCGGAAAAATAGCATCCCAATCCTTCTCGTGTTTTTTCCACAACACGGGATATTTACGATGAAATGCACCAGCAAAATTAAAGATATCCGCTTTATATTTGGTTTTAGCTTCATGAATCGCCAAGTGAATACGTTCTTCAATATTTTCTTCCAACTGTTTTTCAATATTCTCCAAGCTATCAATACTCTGATCAATGTTAGTCTCTGTTGTGTTCTGAATTAACTGATTTTTGCAATTCACATCAATCCTGATGGACCACTCTCCATTTTTGTACATCGGTATAATCTTGGATCGATTTCTCAACAATTGCACCGATATGGTTCCCTTCAAATGCTCGGGGCGAATTGTAATAATTGCATTATTCATCTCATCCACCGCCCACAAAATGCCGCGAGTAATCCGGTTATCCGCTACCCCAACCAACTTATCGTTATGCAAAATGGCGGTTCCGTTAATGTAACCAATGCCTTTGGTTGGATCAACCTCGCCAGGAGTTTTTAATAACTCGACCCAAGGCAGCAGTGCCGCTTTACTTTCATCCTCTAGCATCTCCATCAAATGTGCCATCGACGAGTTGATGCTCGTTTTGTTGACGGCCATCTCACGCAAAACTTCAGACGTATTTCGTTCCAGAATCGAATGTTTTTCTAATACTTCTTTGGCCTTTCCCTTGGTGACAAAAGTAAAAGCCCGCTCGCGCGGCTCGGAATCCCGCATGAGGAAGTCTAAATCATCCTTTAAGCCCTGCTCTACCTTTTCAGCACCAAATAAATAGACTTCGGAATGCCCCCAGAAAATTTTGCGCGAAAACTTCATCTGCAATTGGGCCAGGGCATCTGCTATATTGACACCTTGAGCGGATTGCACAAACGTTGTGCCACTTCCACCCGTTGCTTCTCCCCCAGACTGACTGCTTTGAGTTGAACCTTGAGGGATAAAAATCTGAATACTCACTTCAATCGAGTTGTCACTTGCCTTATCAATGGCTACGCCCGTTACAAGCGCAAGATCATTGATCTCCTTACGATCCCAACATCCAGCCAGCAACGGACAGAACAACAGAACAACCAACATTAGATAAAAATAACGCATCCACGCCCTCATGGCGAGGCTCCTTCATCCTCTTGATCCGGACGGTTATTGGAGGGTTGCCGAATTGCATTTTTTCGCCCTGTCAAACTTGGTCTCTTGAGATTAGCCCATATTGGCGACACCATGAAGCTGTCGAGCATTTCACTCCACTTCATTGGTGCAAGGGGCTGCAGATAGGGAACACCGAGCGAGCGTAAGGAACATAGATGAATAATGATGGCGATGACCCCAAGCATCAGACCGAGCAGTCCAAACATTCCTGACAGAAACATAATCGGAAAACGTAATAGACGAATAGCGATACCCGCGCTATATTGTGGCAGCAAAAAAGATGCGATACCGGTAATGGCAACCACCATAACCATTGGAGAAGAGACAAGGCCAGCAGAGGTCGCTGCCTGTCCAATAACAAGCGCGCCAACGATACTGACGGCGGAACCGACCTGTTTGGGCAAACGCACGCCAGCTTCTCGCAGTGCCTCGAAGGAAACCTCCATGAGCAACGCTTCAATCAACGCAGGAAACGGAATCTCTTCCCGTGACTTCGCGATACTAAGCAACAATGAGGTGGGCACCATTTCCTGGTGAAATGTCAAAATGGCTACGTAAAGAGAAGGCAGTACCAGTGAAATAATCAGGAACAAAAATCGCAGCCAGCGAATGAAACTGCTTATGATATAACGTTGGTAATAGTCTTCCGGTGATTGTAACATCGCAAAGAAAGTCGTCGGGGCAATGAGACAGAATGGTGTACCATCCACCATAATGCCGATTTTTCCTTCAAGGAGAGAAGCGCTGACTACATCCGGTCTCTCTGTAACCTGAATCTGCGGGAACGGAGAATAGGGGTGATCCTCGATCAATCCCTCGATATAACCACTTTCCAGCACACCGTCAATATCAATTCTCCTGATGCGGCTGTGCACCTCTTCAACTAATGCATGGTTAGCGATGCCATCAATATGAGCAACAAGGACCGATGTTTTTGTATATCGCCCGACCTGGAACGGATCTAATTTTAGAGAAGGGTCTTTAATTTTGCGTCGTAGCATCGAAGTGTTCACACTGAGTGTTTCTGTAAAACCTTCCCTTGGCCCGCGGATGATCGATTCTGCTGCTGGCTCCTCAATGCCCCTTTGCTGCCAGCCAGCAATCCCGATGGCAATACCAAATGGCAGTTGATCTACAAGCAGTGCCACACAACCGTTAGCGATATGGTTTAACAGATCCTCAAAGCATGTCGCGACGGTGAGCTGGCTTGTGCTAACAATAGAACATATGTATGCATAGTCAATCTTGGTATTGTCCGCTCGTGCTTGCAGGAGCGGGGCCAATACATGCAAATCAAGTAACGATTCATTAACCATACCGTCAATAAACAGCATAAACGCTTCCTTGCTGCCCGCAAGCGGAAACGTTCTGGTTTTGATATCTGTGGAATGGTTGTATATTGTTTTAACAATGTCCACATTCACCGAAAGTTCGGTGCTGAAGGACATCGTTCGGTAATCCAAAACGTCGACCATTTGAACGCTCCTTCAATAGGAAAGATAGTAGTACTGTTCAATGTGCAACTTAGTAACAAAATTCAATGTAAGGATATATTTTCCCCAATCGTTTTTTTTATTCTTTTAGAGTGGGAAAAACAGCAAATAAACCACTTCAAAACTGAAGTGGTTTAAGGATTGATTCATACCTCTAGCGTCCTATTTTCACATTTGCCATATGATTCATTTCTTCAACAGCCGTTTTACCCGCGATTCGTCCAAACGTAAAGATGTCTGTCAAAGCATTCCCTCCTAAACGGTTGCCTGCATGAATCCCCCCTGCCACTTCCCCGGCGGCGTACAGATGGGCAATCGGCTGATCGTTTTCATCCAATACGCGGGTTTGGGTATCGATCTTGATGCCGCCCATCGTATGGTGGACCGCAGGTTTTCTAGGCGTAGCGTAAAATGGAGCCTTCTCCACTTTTAAACTAAACGTATCCTTGTGGAACTCGGGATCAAAGCCCGCATCTACGTAAGAGTTATACTTATCCACGGTCGATCTGAGAACCTGAGGGTCCATCCCCACTTTCACTGCCAGTTCTTCAATGGTATCCGCTCTAAACAGAGTACCCGCTTCAACCTGCCGATCTATTTTTTCCTGACTGGTATTGGCTGCGGTTTTCTTAATCTCATCGTCAGCGATTAGATAAAATAAACTTCCCTGTTCGATTGCCGCTTTGGTTAAGACATCCCGGCCAGAGAATTCGTTGACAAACCGTTCTCCCTTTTTGTTAACAATGACAAAGTTTTCAGGTGGTACTTGCAGTCCGCTGAAGAGCTCGCCTGTTTCCGGATCGGCTACCGGCATCATTTGCGTGAAGCCCATACCTGTCAGCGCGGCTCCTGCACTCTTGCCAAGCGATATTCCGTCACCCGTCATCGCGTAGGAATTCGTTGTTTTGATATCATCGTCAATATGGCTCCAGTACGTGTTATATTCCTTAAGCATCTGCGTATTTGCACCAAAACCACCACTGGCAAGCACAACCGCTTTTGCATGAATCGTAATTTTCTGACCATTTACACCCGTTGCAATGACACCTGCAATTTTTCCGTCTTCGATGATTAGCTGTTTAACCGGGCTATCTGTAATGATTTGTCCGCCATTGTCTTCTACATATTTACTAAGCGCAATGATAAAGGCAGAGCCATAACTTTTGACAGGTTTATGACCACGTCGCCACAGGGCACCGACCGGAGCAAATACGATACTTTTATCATATTCGACCCCGATATCTTCAAGCCACTGCACACTTTCCAAGGCACGGTCTGTAAGTACTTTGACCAAATCATACTGTCCATAGATCGTGGTGCCGTTCAAGTCGGTTCGTTTGCCCCCGAAATACGTTTGCATTCTGTGCAATAGCGGGGAATCGAATAAATAAGCCTTTTCCGTACCAAACTTCTCCTGATATGCTGCAAATTCTGCCTTCAGCGCATGGAAATCATCGATATATTCCGGGTGAATCAGGCTCTCATCGGTACTTAACAGGTTCTCAATCGTTTGTCTTTCCCCCGGATTTTCACTAAACTGCTGTTGCCATGCAGGGTCTGCCGCGTTAACAGGACCACCTGAACGGATCGTGTTACCGCCAACAGCAGGATATTTCTCAAGCACAATCGCACTTGCCCCCTGCTGTAGAGCTGTAGCAGCCGCACTGAGTCCAGCGCCGCCTCCCCCTACAACTACCACATCGCAAGTATATTCCTCATCATCCTTCATCTGGCTGCTGGCAGGTTTTGCACGTCTTTTCAGAATGTCTGGGTTCACTCCGGCCAGCTTGACTGCCTTCGCGACACCGTTGATGACCGCGTTACTTGTCTCGGAAGCACCGGATAGCGCATCTACATTCAGCGTCTGTCCTTCAATGATTTTATTCGGTATTCTTACAAAAACAACATCGGCGATGCCTTCGGTTTCTCCCTGGGAATCGATATCAATACGTTCGATCCGATTTTCACTAAAGGATACCTTCATCGGCAGATTGCCGCTGTGACCAATCGCATTGACTTCATACACACCCGGTTTATAGGTGAACTCTTCTTCCTCGTTGAGCTGATTGGATATTTTCGCAAACCGGAGGAACCGCAAGAAACATATCTCCAGGAAATCAATCGTACCTTCACTGTTCAGGTTGCCTGCTTCGTCAAACGCTTTATGCGCATTGCCCAGCAAAAACTCGTACCCCGGCATCACGTTCGCTTCAACACCCGGCGCATCCAGAATTTGACGAAGATGCAGCTGAGCACGAGACGAACCTTGCGTTCCCTGTGACGCACCAATAATCATAACCGGCTTTCCTGCCAGCGGATGGATTTCAAAGCTCAGCCATTCCAGCAAGCTTTTCAGGGATGAAGGAATGGAATGGTTGTATTCCGGAGTTGCAATAATGACACCATCACTTGCGGTAATTTTTTCGTTAAACGATTGTATAATGGCACTGTTCGTCTGGTTATCGGATTGATTAAACATCGGAACATCGGTAATATCGAGAATTTCAATGGTAGCTCTGGACTCAAAATGTTTTTGCATGAACTGAAGCAGCTTGCGATTATACGATTTCTTTGCGTTGGTGCCCACGATCGCTATGATTTTCATTGTAGTTAGCCCCCTACTCTTGCCAGGAAAATTTTTTCGTTTTTTTCTTCAACGTCCGTTTTGACAGCAACTCTGTGGTGATTTCCGTAAACAGAACAAACTCCCTGAAAATTTCCTCTAGCTCTGCCACTTTCTCTGCACTGATTAGGCTACCGCTGTGATCAAATGCACTCTGCGATTTTCCCAAAAGAAATTCGCTGCTCGGCATCATTCTCGCACCAAGCTCAGGTGAATCCAGAATTTGTCTAAGATGCGCTTGCGCTCTGGAAGAACCAAGTGAACCGTGTGAAGCACCCACAATCAGAACCGGCTTGTCTTTCAAAGTTTGAGTGGTATAACTGACCCATTCCAGCGCACTTTTCAACACAGCAGGGATCGCATGGTCGTACTCCGGAGTAGCAATAATAATGCCTTCTGCTCTAGAAATCTGATCCAGTAAATCTTGCACCTTCACAGGTATATCAACTTCAGCGTCTTCTATTTCATCTTTTTCAATAAAAGCAGGCAGATCCTTAATTTCAAACAAGTCGATCTTGACCTCGTCTGCAAAATGCTTTTGCATAAATTGAAGCAGCGTGCGGTTCGTTGATTCATCCGAATTGGTGCCCACAATAGCTAAATAATTCATCGTAATCCCCTCTCTGTCATTCGAAAATCATGTTCGTCAATGTCAGACTCGATCTTTCGGCA
This sequence comes from Paenibacillus sp. RRE4, assembly GCF_031844205.1. Taxonomy (NCBI): domain Bacteria; kingdom Bacillati; phylum Bacillota; class Bacilli; order Caryophanales; family Paenibacillaceae; genus Paenibacillus; species Paenibacillus sp. RRE4. The sequence goes on along the minus strand of NZ_JAUZUT010000001.1, from coordinate 1,072,935 downwards.
TAACCTTAACATAGAGAAGCTGGAATGATCTAATAGTTATTCATTGCAGTTTGATAACCAATTTGTTATAATCACCTCAAATTCAAAGTTTGTTATTTTTTTCACAAAGGGTGAGCGACATGTCTAAATTAGAATCGCAGGATATTTTATGTTACATCGACAGCCTTTTAAAATACAGCAACTTTAGCAAAGCAGCCCAATCCCTTTATATTTCTCAGCCCTACCTGACCAAAGTAATCAAAAAAGTGGAAAGTCAGTTAGATTGTGAGCTGATTACTCGCAACAAGCTTCCGTATCGATTAACCGAACAGGGAAAAATCTATTATCAATATTTAACTTCGCTCGAACATAGCTACGCCAAGCTCATGAAAGAAATCTCATATGCATCAGATATCGGCAACAAAGTGTTGCGGATCGGGATTCTGCCTAGCCTGGGTTCTTATTTGACACCTCTTTTTTTACCGGCATTTTTACAGCTTCATCCTGCCTATAAGATTAATCTCGTAGAGGATCTGCCTGAAAAAAATGAAAAACGGATTCAAAATTACGAACTCGACTTCTGGATTGGGCAAAATTCGAGCAGCATTTCCCCAAATCTAAACTCCTTTAGTTGGGGCAAGCACAGCTACCGGGCAGTTATCCCGCGCGGCTGTGAACTATATCAGAAACATGTTGCCGTCATCCCGGAGGGAACGTTTGATATCCCCACCATGCTGAGCCAACCGCTCGTTTTAACGTCCAAAGGCTCTGCGGTCCGTAAACAGATCGATCAATTACTTAGTGTGCACAAAATCCAACCGAGCATCGTGATGGAAAGCAACGAAATCCACACGGTGTTGAAACTTGCCAAACAGAATATGGGCCTGACGATCATTCCAGAAAGTGTCCGGATTGACGAGTCTCCTTCCGAATACAACATTTACCCGATCCCGATTGATAAGATGAGTCTGGATTATTTTATAGCACATCATGGGGAAAGAAAGCTTACGAGTGTAGATCATGACCTTATCCATACTTTTCTGAATCATGGACAACAATGCGCAGTGTAGGAGGAGATTCACATGAAATCTTTTACGAAAACGATCCCTCTCATGGGAACTAAAATCACTCTATACATCGAAGGGGCCGGCGCAGAAGAACTTGCTCAGGAAGCAGAGAACATGCTGTTCCGTTACGAAAAAGTCTTTAGCGCCAACAGTGATCACTCACAGCTTGCGATGTTGAAACAAGAAGCCGCGTCCCATCCGCTCCAAGTCGACAGGGAACTGTATGATCTGATCAAGATAGGCAAAGAACACAGCCTGAATGAAGGTTCTTTTTTAAATATTGCGATTGGCCCGTTGATCAAATTGTGGAGAATCGGTTTCCGCGAGGCACAGGTGCCGGAGGATGGAGAGATTAAGAAGGTACTGGCGCTCTTACAGCCTGAACATATACAGCTCAATGATGAGCACCAGACCGTACATTTATTAAAAAAGGGGATGGAGATCGACCTGGGAGCCATCGCTAAAGGTTATTTTGCCGATCAGGTGATGGCCTTTTTCAAGAAAAACGGAGTAATCTCAGCTATGGTCGATATGGGCGGAAATGTGCTTGTTCATGGGGACTCCCCTTCGGGTTCGAGTCACTGGAATGTGGGAATACAGAATCCCTTTTTACCCAGAGGCAATGCAGCAGCACTCGTCAGCATCAGAGAGCAATCCATCGTTACCTCAGGCATATACGAGCGTGTTTTGGAAAAGGAAGGCCAGCAGTACCATCATATCTTTAGTAGCAAAACAGGTTATCCCATCGTAAGTAATGTCGCTTCTTTGACCATTATTGCGGATAGATCGCTGGACTGTGATATCTATACAACAGAGTTATTCGGCTTAGATGCGGCCTCCATTATTCATAGAGTCAACGGGATGAAACATATCGAAGCCGCCGTTATCACGACCGATGGAAACATGGCCTACACCGAAAATCTGCATGGGAAAATTCAGCCAATATCAAGTTAGTAACGTTTTGAATTTGTTATTCTTTTGATGTACAAAGCACCAAAATTGTCTTTTTCAACGTCTATTTAGACGGCATTTCATGCACTTTGATAAACGTGTAGTCTGCCGTGTAAGTACCTTTGGCGAGTACTTTTACAAGTGTGCCTTGCTCAAGTTTGGAACTGGTGCTGAATACCACTTGTTTCGTTTCACCGTTCTCGGTAACACCGTGCTCTCTATACTTGTATCTGCCATCGTCGTCTTCAGGTTCTCCCTGGACTTTAACAAATACATATTGCTCTTGAATCCATGGGTTAAAACGGTCTAGAGGCTCACGCATAAAGATATAGAGACCAGCGAGTATAACCATACCAATGAGAGAAGAAATAAGAAGCCTTTTGTTCATTCGTTCTCCTTCCTTTCTATAGGGCATTGGTGACGATACTTTTGTAATACCGGATGGTAACGACCATAAATAGCAAATAAATGAGAATATACACTGCCATACTGATGAGAATCGGAGTCAGCATGCTTGCCGCGATGAGAATTGTACTTACCTTCAAGGCAAAAGCAGCATGAGTTAGCCCCATTCCCAGCGGGATTAAAAATACGAAGATTTGTTTGCGGATGATGCCATTCATCATATCCCCTACCTGGAATCCGAGCTGACGCAGTGTTCGATAATGCGGTTTCTCTTGTTCGGCCTCGGTCATCTGTTTAAAGTACAGAATACTTCCTGTGGATAGGATAAAAACCAAACCTAAAAATCCGGCAATGAAAATAAGCATTCCAAAATTTTGACGTGATCCCTCATAGGCGGAATAAAAGTCGGTGAGATAACGATCTTTGTCCACATTGTCATTAAAGATGTTAGAAGCATCCGCTGATCTTTCCTTTTCCAATATGTTAAAAACCTCAAATGTCACCGATTTTTTGTTCGCATCCTCCTGAATGCTGTCCCTCATTCGCTTGAACGTTTCTTCAGAAACCAGTAATTGATCGCCACGGAAAACGTAATTTATGACATTCTGAAGCTTGTTCTTTGATACGGTTAATAGATTAACTTCATCGTTGGATGCATACTGCACCTCTTTTAGAGGCGGAACTTCCATTCCCTCGATTACTGCTCGCGAATTATGATAAATGGCTTCATTCTTTGGCGGAAATTCCAGCTTTAATCCAATCTGCGCCATCTGCTCTGCGGAGAAAAGTAAAAAGGTTCTGTTGCTATGACTTGGTTTGGACTGCTGTTCATAATCCACCCATGAGCCGTTAAATTGAATGGCATCGACCTGGTGTTGCTCGAATGCAATCTGTGCAGTTTCTAACTTACTGGATACCACAGCCGCATCTTCTGGCACATCCACTGCAAAATCAAACGGCATCGCCAATCTGACATCCTTTTCAATGGAATAATACAAAGAATAGGACAGCGAAATCATCGTAATGGTCATCGCGGATAATATCGTGATTAACGTTAGCGAGTTGGCGTGACCTTTCATTCTGTGCATTAATGGTGCAATCGAAAGGCTGTTAACCAAGCCGAGGTTTCCATTCTGTCTTTTGCGATAAATAAATAATATCCAGCTTACCGTCGTATGAAAGACCAAATAGGTTCCGAGGATGATGCTGACGAGAACGACTAACATCAGAAAAATCAGAGCATCTGCATCGTATCCAATAAAGGTAGACACGTAATAACCAAGCCCGATCAGACATACCCCTGACAGCCCTAAAATACCTGACACGATGCCGGGGCGTTTAACGAATAGATCATGCCCATGATTGGCCTGAAACAATTGCAACAACGTACTGCGGTAGACCGTCCATACAATTTGTAACGAAGTGATCACAAGCAAGCAAATAAACACGGCAATCGTTTGAAGTAATGCCTGGCTGGAAAAGGTTAAACCGATCTTGGCATTGAGACCTAAGATACTTATTAACAGTAAGAGGAACAACCGCGAGAGTAAAGTTCCGACCACCGTTCCGATCAGTAATGCGCCCAGACCAAGGATGCTATGTTCCAAGATCAATACCCGTGCGACCCAAGCCTTGGACAAACCAATCAACTGGTATAATCCAATCTCTTGACTACGCCTTTTGATAAAAATATTTGTCGCATACATCGTAAACACAATTGTTATAAGAATGAGCAGGATGCCCGCCATTTGGAAAGCAGTTGAGAAATTCATGCTGGTTTGAACCGTCTCCATTACGGTTTGATCATTTTGCAGAGTTGAAAAAATAAAATACAAGCTGATGCTGAAGATCATTGCGAAAAAATAAAGATAATACATTTTGATATTTTTCCGCATGCTGCGCATGACGAGTTTCCTGATGTTCATTGAGGACCGCCACCTCCAAGCACGGCTTGCATATCCAGAATGTCTTTGAAGAAGGATTCTCGCGTTTTTTCTCCCCGATATAATTCAGCAAAAACCTTCCCATCCTTCAAAAAAACGACCCGGCTGCAATAGCTGGACGCCAGCAGGTCATGAGTAACCATAACAATGGTAACGTGCCGTGACTGGTTGATCTTGTGTAAATTTTCTAATAAATTAGAAGCCGCTTTCGAATCCAGGGCGCCCGTAGGCTCATCTGCAAAAACAAGCGACGGCGAATGAATTAACGCTCGTGCCGCAGAGGTACGTTGCTTCTGACCGCCAGATATTTCAGTAGGATATTTATCCGCTAATTCCTCAATGCCTAGAATGGATGCAATCTCATTAAACTCATGTTCAGCTTGAGTTTTACTTATTTTTGTTAACGATACAGGAAGTAAAATATTTTCCTTGACCGTTAATGTATCGAGCAGATTATAATCCTGAAAGATAAAACCTAGATGTTGACGACGAATGTCGGACAGCTCTTTATCCTTCATTTTGGAAATCTCATGCTCTTGTATAAAAATCTTTCCATCCGTAGCCCGGTCAATCGTCGCTAACGTATTGAGGAGGGTGGTCTTGCCTGAACCGGAAGGTCCCATAATGCCGACATACTCTCCCTCCATCACGCGAAGGTCAATGCCTTGTAATACCTGTTGTACATTGCCTTTTGAACCATATGATTTACAAACCCCCTCCGCATTCAACACGGTTTTCGGTATCTTCTGTTGTCTCATTCCAATGCACTCCATTCCAGTTGTTCTATGTATAGTGTAGTTTTTTTCGGCCTCTCGGTCGTATGATCCAGATGATAAAACAGGCTCGAATGTGATGTTTTTGTCACCTTAAAGATTAAATTCGAATACATGTGCCCAATAAAAAACAGCCAGGCTGTGGAAAATATCCTGACTGCTCTATGATTGTCCGTTTTAAAGTAAGGTGCGTCTCAGCTGTTCAAACGGGTTGTCTCTCGTGAAAATCATTGAAATTGACGTTCCCTCTCCCACCGTTGAAGCCACTTGAAGTTGTACATGTAGCTTCTTGCTTATTTCGTTAGCAAGATAAAGGCCCATTCCGGTCGCCGAGTTCTGTATTCTCCCATTTTCACCCGTAAATCCTTTATCAAATATACGAGGGAGATCATGTGCCTGAATACCCGGTCCTTCATCTCGAATGGTGACGATCACAGATCCGTTTTCATGGGGAGCGGTATCAATAGATATATCCCCATCGGCTGGACTGTACTTGATCGCATTCGTTAAGAGCTGTCTGAGCACAAATCTGCACCACTTTTTATCGGTATACACGGTAGAGGGGACGTTACCCGTCAATTCAATGGATATATTTTTTTCCATACACCAGGTCGATAGTTCACGAATTTCTTCTCTTAGCATTTGCTTCACTTCTACCTGTTCCGGGCGTAAATCAGAATCCAGGTTGGCTAATCTTGAGATGTAAAGCTGTTGATCCACCAATAAGTGCATTCTGAGCCAAGACGCATGTAACCGCTCAGCCAGCTCATTCGAACGATGGGCATCCATCGTGATTTTCATCGTAGTAAGGGGTGTTTTCATTTCGTGCACCCATGAGGCAAGATCCGTATGTTCCATGCTTTGGGCGGATTGATCCTCACGTCGCTTATTCTGATCATGTTGATGAATTTGTTCCAATAAAGTATAAACCATAGCGTCAGGAAAAGAGCTATTAGGTTTGGGGATCTCTTCAAACCAGTCTTCCTCGATACGATTAGAAAGAGCGAGTAATTCTTTATAATAAGCCGTTTCCTTTTTATATCTCCAAACCAAGAAAGCCAAAAAGATAATGAGAAACAAGGAATTCAAATAGAGGAGAGACTGTGCTTCCACACGGATGCCAGCATCCAGTTGGATTAAGGCGTTGGTTAGCAGAAGCAGTAAGCCAATTAAGGCAATCCAGCTTTTTTTATACTTGAGATAAGCGATAAACAATAGAAACCTCCTAGAGAGTAACGGCCATGTACCCCAGACCTTTTTTCGTTACGATTCCATCAGCCAAGTTAAGGTAGGACAGCTTTTGACGTAACCTTGTAATGTTGGCTGTCAGCGTATTGTCATTGATGAACTGGTCATCATCCCAGAGCATCTGCATCAGTTCATGGCGAGAGATGATTTTGTTATTGGATTTCACTAAAGCCGACAGGATAAAAAATTCATTTTTGGTCAAGTCAATAGTCTCACCATCTTTATGAATTTCACCGCTTTTCAAATCAAGCATCGCTTGATTCCATTCCATCACATCGGAGGAAGCCTCCTCATATGTATAGGTTCGACGTAGAATTGCTTGTATCTTGGCGATTAAAACTTCCATGTGAAATGGTTTCGGAATATAATCGTCTGCCCCCAAGTTCATTGCCATCACCATATCCATCGGATGATCTCTGGAGGAAAGAACAATAATAGGCACTTTCGACACGGCACGGATCTCTCTGCACCAATGAAAACCGTCAAACTTCGGAAGCTGTATATCGATAATCACCAGATGGGGACGCTGTTCAACAAAGCCATCGATCACACGTCCGAAATCCTTTGGACTACTCACTTCATACGACCACTGACTCAATCCTTCTCGAAGTGCTTCAAGAAGAAGAGCATCATCCTCAATAATAAAGATGTTCATGTTCATGTTAACACCCCTTATCTATATACTTATCATTCTAAAGTAAAAACGACCAGAAAAACACCGCAGGGAACAGGGCGTCCTCATTCGCGCTTCTTGGGATTTATCTCGTATCTAAACTGAATGAAGGATTTTACACAAGCCACTCCGCGATGACAGAATAACCTTCCTATCGCTGTTATCCCCAGATTTTTTCGATTCCCTTTTCCGAAGGGGAAAATCCGGTGATAAAGGCGACCGCTTCGCTTTTTCGGGTTTTTTCTGTCCTCTCCGTTAACGTGTAAATGAAGAGTTCTAAATAAGAGAAGCTAAATCTGTAGAAATTAAAAAAACGCCATTGAAGGCGGTCTAAAAATGTCCATTCTCTGCAGCTGTTTACAAACCATTCCAATCAGAGTGTTTCAATCAATTTCTGAATCTTAGATTCGGAAATGAAATATACGGGGCCTAAGATATCAATTTTGCCGTCTTTTACACGAATGGCACTTTCCTGTTCTGCCGCATAAACATGCATCTCTTCAGATAGCGGAAACAAGTAGCCTTCAACAAACGTACCATAATCGCGTCTAGCATGGGATTCATAGGCAAAATGATACCTTCATAATCAGACGGCTCAGCGCTAATCATCACAAGCGATTTTCTATCTGTGATGTCCTCATGTAACCGTTCGACCAGTTTCTCTGGAAAAAAATCATTAAACCAACTGAAATAATAGTGAGTACTCAAACTGTACTACCTCCATATGTATAATTGACCTATTTCTATCCTTGAAGAATACTAAAAAATATAACTCCATACTACCATAACATCGAATTAAATGATGGAAAATAGTCCTATTTCCGAAAGTAAGTGTGTCCGTTGCCCTATTCAGGCCTGCCCATCCTATAAGATAAAATAGAGTATATATGAACTTTGAATAAGGGATGGGATGATCATGAGTACGCTGCAACCAATTATCCATGTCTTGCGACATTCGTCCGATGAAGACGTCGTTGAACAATTTTTTGAGCATGAGTCATTAATCTGGATTGATTGGAGAGAAGACGAAGGGGACATCATCCAATACTTTAACGATCGACTGCCGGAATCCGATCAGATCAAGTGCGAGATCATCGACATTGACAAGCCGAGAGGCGTTGATATTGTGTTAAGTTCGAACGATCGAAAGCTTAAAATACCGTTCGCTGATGATCGGACTGATCGAGACAGCGCCATTCGGGCTATGCAGGAAATGATTGCTCCCCGGTATCAGATTCGATGGTTTATGGAGTCTTTAGGCAACGACACGTTAGCATATCTCTTATTATCTACGGAACAGTGGACAGAGCTTGAGAAGCAATTCGGAAAAGAAAAGCTGGAATTCCACTTCCAGCCGATAACAAGCGAAAGCATCATGTTTTCCCTCGACATGGATGAGGTGTTTACATTAGTTGAATCAAGGCAAAAAGCGCAAACCTCTGAATAAGCTAGGAAAAACTCTTTGTACTAGTACGCTGAGTTTTCCAGTTTTCCAAGTCAAAAACGCCATCACATAATGTAATGGCGTTCTTTTTTTGTATGGAGCCTAGTAGGCTAACCGTTTCTTCTTGACTCCACGTAGATACCCTATACTCAACGTGTTTACATCAAATTCCATAAATTATAGATCATCACTGCTGCTTCGTCACGGTTAGCCGTCTTCTTCGGTGCAAACTCATCGTTACCTACACCGTTTATGATGCCTGCTCCTTGTATTGTCTCTACCGCCTGCTTCGCATAGTTTGAGATGTTTGCTTTATCCTTGAAAGCTCTAGCTTCACGAGCTGGTAATTTTAGTTGCTTCATTTGGATCGCTTTGTATACCATAACGGCCATATCTTCTCGCGTAATGTTCTCATGAACTCCGAAACTACCATCTGGTTTCCCGTTCACAATCCCCAGCTTCTGCGCGATTGCGATGTTTCCATGGTACCATTCTCCTTGTTTCACATCACTAAAGCTTGTCGTTACACTCTCATCCGATAACTCCAACACATTTATCAGCATGGTGATGAATGCTGCTCTTGTCACTTGGCCTTTCGGATTAAACTCCCCATAGCCTACACCCTTTACGACGCCTCTTGCTCCCAATGCCGAGATGGCATCTTTCGCCCAGCCTTGGGTCACATCCTGAAAGCTTGTTGCAACATACGCTAACGTATACTTACTTAAGTCCGTTGGTTTGAACTCTACTTGACCTGTCTCTTCATTGTATTTACCATTCATCACTACTCTTAACTCTCCGTTGTCCTTCACATCGTATACGATGATGTTGTTTGGATTCTCAGAAGCCTTCAGCGTATATGGCAATGCAATCACGAGATCATCTCTACCATCAAACGCCGTAAGCTTCGTACCATCTATCGTTAGCTTGATATCATATACGACCTCACCATTCATCCTAGCTTGTGTGCCAGCTGGCAGTTGATTAGCCGATATTTTCTTGATCGACAATCCTAACGTTTTCCCTGCGCTTGTTTCTGTTCCAAGCCGTTCGGTAGCCAACGTTACGACTGCTGAGCCTGTGTTAATCTCGATGTGACCCACCTTAGAAGTTGTGCTTGTTAAGCGGGGATCTACCGCTAGCTCAACGGTTAGCTCGTTCAAGCTTGGATCTCCTTCAAGTTGTACCTGTAGCTTACCATCGGTCGTTTGATCAAGTGCACGCTTAACGGTATCTGCACTTAACTTCACTAGAGAAGTACCGTTCTCATTAACAACTGGCTTAATGTTTATTTGACCGTTGTCCATCACCACTAGCTCACTTCCACCTGTAGAAGCTGGTGGTATTGTAGGTGCAGGGACATTACCGCCACTACCACTACCACTACCATTCCCATTACCACCGTCACCATCTCCATTACCACTACTTGGTGCTTGTGGTGTTCCCGACACCACAACGCCTGCGGATTCTTGCCCCGCTACGTTTACCGTAATAATACGGAATTCATAACGCGTACCATTCGCAAGTCCTGTGACTTCATAACTGCTAGCCGCATGATTCAGCGTTACCGTCTCAAACTCTGTATTTCCATGACCTGTAATCTTAATAGCGACCAGATCGCTTGCTGCAGGATTACTCCATTTCAAAGTCAGCTTCTGATTACCCGCTATTACGCTTGTTCCGGTCACTTCTCCTGGCGCAGTCGGTTCAACCAATGGTGTCACCGTTACTGTAGCGCTGGATGATATACCACCATCTACTGTAGTTACTGTAATGCTTGCTGTTCCTGGTGCCACCGCTGTTACTCGACCTGTCGCACTTACAGTCGCTACAGCTGGATTACTTGAGCTCCATTTTACTGCCTTTTTCGTTGCATTTGCCGGTGTGATCGTAGCTGTTAATTGCCCTGATTGACCTTCTACGATGGACAATGTCGTTTTGTCCAAGCTCACTCCGTTAACGGGTACCCTCTTCCCACTGAGTGCATCATACTCACTTTGTGTAATCGGAATGACCGTTCCGTGACGTGGACTAGCGGGTAAGTTGTAGTTCGAAGATAATGTCCACTCGCCTGATGCAAGATTGGTTGTCTCGAATGGAATATAACCTCTTCCACCAAACTCATCTACGAATAAATACCACTTTTCTTCTGTATTCGATTTGAAGATCGTTGGTCCCTCAACCCATTTCATGTTACCCACGCCTTGATTAATCATCTTGAAGGCCGGATCTAAGATTGAGTCACCCACCTCTTGGAAAATCATCTTGCCAAATGGAGCAGCAGCTCCGTTGTCCTGCTCATCCTTCGTAAAACGATACACTTTTCCGTCGTGCTCAATCATCGTTGTGTCAATGATGGAATATCCATAATCCAAATACACTTTCGGTTCAGTAAACGTATAGAAATCCCTTGTCTTGCTGTACATCATTTTTTGATATGCGTTACCTGTATGGGATGCATCACCAAACATTCTTGATGCCCAAAATACGATATATTCGCCTGTTGTCTTGTCGTACATGATTTCTGGTGCCCAGGTATTCCCCGCTTCTTCCGGTGCAACCTCTACCATGCGCTGATCTGTCCAGTTGACCAAATCATTCGATTCCCAGACCATAATGGAACGACTGCCCCATGTCTGTGCTCTGCCCCAGTTCCCATTGCCGTTAATTTTCAGATCGGTAGCGATCATGTAGAACTTGTCGCCTTCAGGCGAACGAATAATGAACGGATCACGTACTCCCTTTTCTCCTAAGGTCGAGGTCAATACAGGCTTACCCTCATTCAATTCTCGCCAGCTCAACGGATCATTACCTTTACTTAGTGCAAAATAAACCTGCTCACCGGTTGAAGTACCTTCCCCAGTGAAATAGGTGAAGAAGTATCCTGCATATTTTTCATCTGCAGGCAGCTCCTTGACCTTTGCAATAAACTCCTTTGTAGTGGATGCTGCGTTTAATGTAATCGCAGCTGTAAGCTTCACGTCTACATCTCCACGACCATGCGCCGGACGTTGCACTTCACCAGTCACTGAAACGACGTTTGGTTGAACGGAAGACCAAGTAATCGTTGTTCCATATAATCCAGATGTCGGTAAGGAGAGATGACCTCTTACATCCTGAATGTTATGAACAGCTAGTGCCGCTTTTGCCTTATCTACAGCATCGGCAGCGCTCGGCAATGCTTTAACCATCAACGTATAGGCTTTGCTTTTTGTCTCTGTACCATCTGTAAATACCGCAGTTAACGTTACAACTTGATCGCCAGTTGCGTTATCTGGTCTAGTTACGGCACCTGTAGTTGTGATTAGATTGCTCTTATCCGTTGTCCAGCTTATTGTTGTGCCATAAGCACCTGAAGTTGGCAAGGTTACATTGCTTATAATTGCATCTTTGGATGTATTCGAAGCAAGCAGATCATCGATCGTTAATTTCTCTGTCGCACCCGATACAAGCATGCCCTTCATTGAAGCAATCTTCTGATCCGCACGAGCCTTAAGGGTTGTAATATCTGCCGCAGTCATAGCACCATCATAGATTTGGAAGTCTGCAATCACCCCCCCGAAATATGGATCAGCCGGATAAAATGACTTCCCGATGTATCCGCTACTGCCTGTACTATTTTTTATTTGTTCCAGCGTCATTCCATTGGTTGAGCCTGTTGCAACAGCAACACCATCAATATAAATCGTTAGTGTACCGTCCGTTCCTGAAACAACCGTCGTAACTACTTTCCATTCATTATTTTTCAAGCCCAAGGTAGACGTGGAAGATTCATTATTCCAAGCATTCGTCGCGATACCTAAACGCGCTAGACCGTTAGCATTATATCGTGGTGTGAAATACGTATAGTGCGTATTATTATTTGGCCTTCCTAGTGCGTACAACCACTCCGCAGCGTTTTTACCGCTCCAGTTCACAATGGATGACACGGTGATATCCGTTAATCCATCGAGAACTCCTTGTGGCAACTCTACATAGGAGTCCGTTCTGCCCCCGTTAAAGCTCAGCACACCAGCATCTTCTGTACGAATCCATTCTGCTTTAGACGGATTCATCCATTTCCCGTTGAACTTTCCGGTTTGGTCCATAATCGTCGCAGTCGCACGATCGATATCATTCATATCGTAGTGCAGAATGAGCTCAGCCCCGGATGGCTGCTCTACTGGAGGAGTAACGTTTTCATCTGCTAATGTTGCAATCTCTGCACCGGATAATGCACGATTATAAATACGGAAGTCATCCAATTTACCATCAAACAGACGATCAGAACTATTTCTTGATTTACCAATATAATTCATCGTTGTTTCCAGTAACATTCTGGGCTCAACATTAAATGTCGAGCTACGTTTAACCTCATGCCCATTCACATACAGTACTGCCTCAAATTCATCCATAGTAATGGCAACATGTTGCCAAGTCTTCGTTGGTAATAATCCAGCATTTCGCAATGCATATTTATAATCTGCTCCGAGTCTCGTGCTGTCATTGCTAAATTTCTCTGTAAAAGGGGTTACGACAGCGAATTCCAGACTATCTGTATCGCCTTGTGTACTCAGGTACATGGTATTGCGGTTAACCTGTCTGCCTGTTTCGGAAGCAAAATCAAATATTCTCTGATTGGCTTGATTTTTGTCCATTTGAACCCATGTAGAGAACGTAGCCTTCTCCAGATTCAAAGATTGAATCAGGTTATCTGGCAGTTTCACATATCCTGTAGACCCATTAAGCTCTAGCGAAGCGCCCTTTTTACCGATGTGATCCTCTTCATTAATCGTTGCTCCACCTACCAGTGTTGCGTGATGGCCGTTCCCCGAAATGTCGTTCAACGTTGTACCATTCACTGTATTTGCATCAAATGAGTAATGTACAACCGGGTCTGTTGATGGCGCCGGGCCTTTTAATGCATACTCCTCTTGCAAAGCTTTATACTCCGCACGTGAGATTGGAATTACCGTTCCGTGCCTTGGCCCTGGCGGAAGTGCATATTGATCACTGCTTAATACATTGTTCATATATTGGGTGCTGCTATCCAGATCTGTTGTATATCGTACATGATAAGGCCATGAATCCAGGAACAGATACCACTTGTCCTGATGAATATCCTTAAATATGGTTTGTCCTTCGTTGTTTCCATTTTTTCCGATCAAGCCAAGTTTGTTATCACGTGTACCCGGAACAGCGTCGTATTGAAGGCCATTGGCAGCAATACCGTCCTTGTCATAGTAGAAATTTGGCGCTTTCTCCACATACACTTTGGTATTGACTTCTGATTTGGTAAATCGATACAACATATCATTATGCTCAATAAACGTCGTATCAATGGTTGGAAGTGACTCATCAATCATGACCTTTGGCTCTGAAAAGTTATAGAAATCTCGTGTTGTTGCATAATACATCACATTATACTGACCTGCCGGTCTGCCGTTATATTCACCGTATGTCTCTGTATTTTTCATCGATGATGCCCAAAATACGATATACTCACCAGTTACCGGATCATAGATTGCTTCTGGTGCCCACGTATTTCCTGCTGTCTTGGGAGCAACCTTGACCATTCGTTGCTCGCTCCAGTTGACGAGATCCTCCGACTCCCAAATCATCATATAATGACTACCGGTAATTTGAGCCTGGTCGAAATTCGTACTTTCGCCCATTTTCAAATCGGTTGCCAGCATATAAAATTTATCACCTTCTGCTGAACGAATAACGAATGGATCACGTAGTCCCTTTTCACCCATATTCGATTGAAGGATCGACTTCCCATTTTTCAACGATTTCCAGTACAATGGATCTTCAGCCGTAGCGAAGGAAATCTCTTCACCACCCTCATATTCACCTGTAAAGTACGCAAAGAAGTACGCATCAAGCTCTACTGGCGCAACTGCTTTTTTAATGGTAAGGTCGAACGTACGCTCTTTAGAAGCTGTACCATTTGTAATTGTAGCTGTTAACTTAACGGGTACCTCCGTAGCTTGACGGCTTACCCAGCCTAGCTGTGTAGCATTACCAGCCGCTTCAGTTGTTCCTTTAACAACAGTAGGTTTACTAGACGTCCATGTAATGGTGGAGCCTTGTTCACCCGCAGTCACAAGACGTAAGTTGCCTTTAACGTTGTCCGCATTGTAAATCTCTAATCGTTCAGCATCCAGATCAACCTTCTGTTGATCATCGAATTGCTTCAAGATCGTAATAGGGAATACAGCCGACGTAGATACGCCTTGATACGTTAATGTAGCCGTTAGCTCTGCTTGGACATCACTTGCTTGAGCATTTGGACGTTGTACAGTGCCACTGTTAGAAATAACTGTAGGCTGACTGGAACTCCAAGTGATACTCACGCCGTTTTTACCGCTTGTCGGTAAGGTAACATTTTTCGTTATTTTATCCGCACTGTGATCTGCCTCGTCCAAGTAACGATCGATGCTAAGTTGATTCGCCGCATCATCAACCGTAAGCTGACGTATTTGAGAGATATGGGTTACTGCTTCTTGTTGATATAAGTCCCCCACTTCCTGCTCCGTCAAAGCGCGCTTATATACTCGGAAATCAGCTACGCTTCCTTGAAGATACGGATCGCTCGCGAAGATGGACTTTCCGATAAAACCAGAGAACGTAGAATCCGGATTAATGATGTCTGACAGCTTTAGTCCCTTCGCGTTACCTGAAGCAACCCTAACCCCATCCACGAATAACGTGATCGTGTTGCTGGCTTCAGAAAAGGACACCGTTACATGCTTCCACTGTCCGGCGATCAGGTTTGAGTTTGCGCTACCTGTGACTAACGCTTCGTTCGGCCAGCCATTTTTGGATAAACCTGTAGCAATCATATGGCCTGATCCGCTACCGTGACGTGGGGTTACGAAAAAATATTTGTTCGTTTCCGGTGTCAACACCGTACCCAAACCGAAGATCCAGCGATTCGTACCATCATTCGTCCAGTTCACGATGGAAGATACGGTAATCTCATTCAGACCTTGTAATAGATCTCGTCCATTGGAGCCCTTAGGAATCTCAACATATCCACTGTTCGATGTAGAACTCCCTCCATTGAAGGATATAAATCCAACCTCACTGTTAGAAATGAATTGTCCGTTGTTTGCATTTTTAAATATCCCATCAAATGTAACTTGCTTGTTGGCGACATCCTTCAGTACGAGTTGACCATCTACTTCTGCAGTCGTTTTCATGTTGTAATGAAGAATCAGATCATCATTTCGCGATTTGGCTTGAACGTTAATAGCGGATACAGCTATATAATCTCCATCCTTCGTTTGTACCGTAATGGTGGCTGTACCTTCACTAACCGCTGTAACAATACCCGCCGAATCAACATTCGCTACACTGGAATCACTCGATGTCCAGGTCACTCTTTTATTCGTTGCATTAGCAGGTGAAATTGTCGCCGCGAGTGTCTCGCTGTCCCCCACTGATAAACGAAGTGTAGAATTATTAAGCGAAACACCTTTAACGGCAATCTGCTCAACAGAGTCGTCCTTAGGGAGCAAGGTAACAATAAAATCCTTCGTGACTTGGTTCCCACCTAAAGAGATGGTTGCCGTTAAGGTCACTTGTTGCTCTATTTCTCGTAAAAACACTTCCCCCGTTGCACTAATCGCACTCTCATCACTGGAAGTCCACGATATCGATGCGCCATACGTATTGGCAGAAGGAAGTTCAAGTGATTCGGTAACGGCAGATACATCACCTAACGTTAGCTCTTTTTTGCTTTGTTGTACTTGCTTTTCATCGAACGATTGTTGGTATACTTCAGCGATATCATCACTACTTAGTGCCTCTCCATAAATTCTTAAATCTTGAAAGCTACCGGCAAAAGTAGCATCTGCTAAATAATTGGAGCGACCGATGTAAGCTTGCAAATCTGTACCAAAGCTTGCGGTTGTTTTCTCTTTGGCGACAGTGCCTATACTTACTCCATTAATGTAACCTGTTATAGAGCCTTCTGTGATGACCGTTGTATAGTGAACCCACTGACCTTCGTACTGTGACGTAGAAGGGCCTGATACGCCTAACTCCGTCGTCCAAGGCTGGTCAACATTGTTGCGATCTGTAAATATGGACTTAAAATCACCACTTGGATTGGATGGATTAAACAGCCAGTAATTCGTTGGCAACTTATTTTCAGCTGCTGGCGTACCGTAGAATAAGGCTGCGTAGTTCCCGCGTCCTGTGTTACTCTTGATCCATACAGAGATCGTTGTGTTTTCTTGATGATCAAACAAGCCCGTAGGAAGTTGCACGTAGTTCGTAGTACTATCCGTCCCTCCCGGTAGAGTAAGGCCATCGTCATACGTAATGTTGCCTACAGCCGTCCCATGCTTGCCATTGCCTGATGAATCCAATACATCCTCAAGCAATGGATAATGCGCCAACATCCTTGGTGTAATCGGGTCAGCTGAAGCATGATTGTTAAACGGCATACCCCAACTAAAACAGCTGCTGAAGGTCAACAGTAAAACCAAAGTGATGTTTGTCATTCGCTTTCGCATAGCATTCTTCCCCTCATTGAATATTCAAAAAGCACACAAAACCATAGCTCGCTTTCAAACCAAGACCCCTTCACTCATGAAACTAGAGAACCACTTCAAAATGAATACGCTTACATTTTTTCATATTACGTGTTCCGATATTTCAATTCAATGTACTATCATGTTAATAACGTGAACTTTTTTATTTCAATTTGAAAATTTGATGTGGACTGAAACGTTGTCCCTATACCTAGAAGTAATCGTTATTATTCCAAAATATACTCTACATTCAAATTAAAGGGTTTAACCTCGGATAAACATAATATATATAGTTGGGCGCATGTCAACTTGATAACGCTTCCAAATACGGATGCGAGTAAACCATGAGCGCACCGGATTAAAAAATAAGGAGGACTGCATCTATGCCAAAACGATTTAGAAAAATGCTCGCATTCCTTTGTTGCTTGGTAATGGTGGCTTCGCTAATGCCTACGAGCTACGCTGCCGACAGTGACAACATTGAGAGCTCAACAGAAGCGAGTGAAACAAAGGCCGCCATTTTTGGTACTCCCGAACTTGGTTCAAACGACCCCCTCTGGAGCCAAACCATGGAGCATCACATCAACAAAAGCACTGTTCCCACCGACCCAAGACCCCATGCCACGGGCACAGCCAGAATCCTTTGGGATCACGAGTTCCTGTATACCCGCGTAGTTGTGAATGACAGTAATCTATATCAGGGAGCAGGTGGAGACCACCGGTACGACAGTCTGGAGTTTTATGTTGGTAATGGAAGCAGTGGCTCGAACCAATGGCGTGTCAGCGCGACGGGTGTGTTTTCAGGGCAGGCCGCTCCAGGCAGAGCTGCATGGACCCAGATTACGGAAACCGGATACATCGTGGAGATGAGAATACCCAAAAGAAACTTGACCTTACAGGAGGGAAAGCTTACCTTTGAGGTCTACATCAATAACTCAACGGAAAACGGCGGTGACCGCTATGAAGTCGTTTCCTCTTTTGGAGTTCCAGACGCAGCTTATACCAGCTCTGACTCGTTTACTGACAGCCTGCAGCTCATCTCAGCCAATGAATTAGACACCAGATTATCAATTACCGCCACTGCCGGACCGGGCGGCTCAATCATATCGAACCCACCCGGCGATGTGCTTAGAGTAGATCGGGGCTCTAACAAAGAAATAACGTTCGCCCCGGATTCCGGTAAAGTTGTGGATACCGTAACGGTAGACGGCGAGATCGTGACTATATCTGCTGGCACTTATACCTTTACGAATATTGAAACTAGCCATACCATTCATGTGACATTTAAAAATGATCCGGACGCGAGGATACTCCCCTTTATCGTATGGAATGACAACTTCGCCAGTGGCGAGTACACAACGGCTGTTATCATCGACTTAGGTGAGGGGAATACGGCGTTAGGCTCCGCGCTTAATCCGGACTTGTTCGCCTTATCGGCTAGGAACACTACCCTGAATGGTGAAGCGGTTACCTTAGAAGGACCACGCAAGATCACAAGGGTATATGCTAATGATGAACCGAAGGTACGCGGCTATGTGGGACCGGTTAGCAATTCACCAGATTATCAGGCAGGACTGGAGAGCGGGCGTTACATCGTCGTTGAGTCTGAGTTTTATTCACAAAGCGGCGGCAATACAACGCTGGATGGCAGCAGTAACTCAACAAAGCAGGTTTACACCCTCATCCCAAAGGGCGAGATCGTACTGACAGAGGGAAATGCACTTCACAATGTGGTTTTTGAGCAAGAAAAAGTTGTGAATACCATCCTTGATAAGTTCGCAACATTCACGGATAATTCGGTCAATCGCTCGCTCTACCTCCACAAGGATGAGGATGGTAACGTGATGAAAGGATTGCCGCTGTATGTGTATACCCACGGCATGTCGCGCGGCGGAACAAACGCTGCGGCAGACCAAAAAGCGGCCATGAAATCCGCCAATGGATCGGTCGCCCTAATGAAAAAAATGGCACAGAATCCCGAAAAGTATGCCAGCCACATCCTGAATATTTCCTATAATGGCGTTTCTGTTCCCTCCACACAGAATGTTAAGAAGGTGATTGACGCCCTAATCGCCAGTGGCGAAGTAGATCCTAACCGTGTTTACGCAGCAGGCTTCTCCTGGGGCGGCCAATATACGAACAACTTAGTTAACAGCTATCCCGGCTTCTTCGCTGCCGCCGCACCTATGGCTCCGGTAAGCGGTTCACCGAATGCTAACGCCAATGATGCTCACAACACCCTGGCCTATTGGATGTTTTTAAATGCTCATAATGTTGGAAGCTACCAGTCTAATCTCAATAACTACATCAATACTAATATGCCAAAAATGATTAACGCGAGAGCTTCCCGCTTTGAGAGTAATGAGGTACTTACGTGGCCGTACAATCAATTTGATCAGCCGAATCTAAGACCGAATCCTGCCAACACACCCGTTCTGGCTGATTATATAGCGCATGAAGTGGAAGCGACGGTTCTTTACAACCAGATAACGATGGGAACTTGGACAATAGCTCCTACAGCGCAGTCCTCTAATTTACCGGCTTGGAACAATGACTACACGGATGTCTTTGATTGGATGTTCGCGCAGCGAAAACCGGTCGTGCCCGGTGCGCCCAGCGGTTTCAAGGCAACAGCGGGTGACGGACGGGTCACCTTGAGCTGGTCTGCTCCTGCTGACAACGGTGGTAGCGCGATATTAGGCTACAAGGTATGGTATGGCAACGTACCGCCAGTCACATTGGATGCGAGCGAAACTAAGTATACCTTCAACAACCTGATTAACGGCCAAAACTACAGCTTCAAGATCATTGCTTTGAACGCGAAGGGTGACGGAGCTGAGATCAGTGTAACGTCCATACCGACGGCAACGACAACTCCTACCGTGCCTAATTCCGGTGGCACGACGGGGAGCACCGGTAATACAAGCAACACAGGTAACACAAGTAACTCCGACAGTACGGGCATCGGGACAGATAACGGAATATCAAATTCGAACTACACCCTGACTACACCGAAGGATAAACCCGCTGTCACGGACAAAAATGGAATTACCACCCTGCCCGGAGGCGGCAAGATTTCAACCAAAGGCGAGATCGAGATCACGGTACCAGAGAGTACAACGATAGACTCTAACGGTAAGGTGACTATTCCGGCGGACAAGATCGCCCAAGTGACGCTACCTAGCAGCAAAGGCACAGTGACCATTTCTGGTGGGTCGACAATCGAGAACGACGGTACGGTCACTGTGGGTGGCAAAGTAGCCAACTTGAACCTGCCAAATGACAATCAATTGCATATCCCTGAAGGATCAAAGATACGGGGCGACGGTACGATATTGATTGGATCGGACGGAGCAAAAGTCGACTTAAACAACGGCTTGTCACTAAACATTCGTGAGGCTACGGTGCTTGCATTCGATGATGCCACCTCATTGGGCTTCCTCGTGCGATCGGGCAATCCTTTTAGGGATACCACCATGGATGACTGGTTCTATAGTAACGTAAATTCCGCTTACACATACAACCTTTTCAACGGCACGACTTCTACATCATTCTCACCTAGCACCGGAATGACACGTGCAATGTTCGTGCAGGTACTAGCCAATCTGGAGAACGTTAAACACACCGACTCTGCGAGTTCCCGCTATAGCGACGTGACGGACGGACAATGGTACACGGCGGCAGTCGAATGGGCGGCAGAAAAAGGCATAGTCAACGGTTTAAGCGAAGATCTGTTTGACCCTAATTCACCACTGACACGCGAACAGATGTTAGTGATCCTTTATAACTACATGAAGTACAAGGGCTATGAGATACCTGAAAGCCAATCTAAGTCCTTCACGGACGAGAGTGAGATCAGCTCATGGGCATTGGAGGCCGTTAAGCTGATGCGAAGCAACGGTATTGTATTAGGCAATGCGGACAATCTCTTTGCTCCTAATACCACTGCTACCCGCGCCGAAGTAGCTACTCTCTTTATAAGATTCATCGAACACTCGCATAATTGAAAGCGCGTACAGGATGATACGATCCTTCTGGCTAAAAAACATACTTAAAGTCCTCCATTGTAGAGGAGCATTTTAGAAAACGTCTTGTCTTTCACTTCCGATAAGAAGACAGACTTTACGGAGCAATCCATCAAAAAACGCCATCACATTGAAGTGATGGCGTTTCTCTTGAATGAAGCGGTCATTGGATTGAATTCATTAACGCGTAGAAATATTGAGGTTCATGCGTTTTATTAAGACGATACCATGCGTCTAATGTTTCTGGAGAAAATACATCTAGCGCTCCTAAAACATGAACGGAAAATTCAAGTGGAGCTACTCCGGAAGCGGTGATCAGTTTTCCATCGGTAACAGCAGATTCCAATTTGTAATATTCTTCACCCGTGTAAGACGGACAAATCATTTTAAGATACGCCAGGTCATTGCTTGTATGCGAACGGGAATCTAACATGCCTGCTTGAGCAAGTCCTATGGAAGCTCCGCAAATCGCTCCAACTACGATCCCTTCCTGTAAACACATCTCGGCACATTTTAGTATGGGCCTGTGAATATCCTCTGTCCATGTGTTTCCCCCAGGTAAAATCAACGCATCTACGCTTGTAATGTTGCACTCATCCACTGTAATATCAGGTATTATTTTCAACCCACCCATTGTAATTACCGGAGTCTTTTCGAGCCCAACAGTAACGATTTGTACTGGAGCCAGTCCCTTTCTAAAGTATCTTCCTGAGTTCAGCTCAGCAGTTAAATAACCTATTTCCCAATCGGACATACTGTCAAAAACATAAAGATATACTGTATTTTTCATGTTGAATTTCTCCCTTTTCTTATCTATCACGGACTACAATCCATCGGTAGTCACTGACTAACTCATTATAAAATAGCTTCACTGACATCCACTGTCAGTGAAGCTATTATTGTTGATAATATTCCATTAAATCTGATGCAATAGCAACGAGTCTGTCTTTCACACTCTGGGGTTCGATGATTCGAATGGATTTACCATAGGACAGAAGAAAATAAGGGACAGAATTATGGATGGATTTTTCCTCAAATAAAAAGAAGGCTTGAGTGGGTGTTCGCTCTTGCAGATGATGGCCGAAAAACCAATGCATGCACAGTTCGTCTAACGCCTCTTGTCTGCCTTCAATCCTTAGTACAATTAACCCTTCCTTCCCCAGAAGATCAGGCAACAGGTTCTTCATAAAAAATTCACGGCTAGAAAAAGCTTCAGGGCACTTGAAGATTAGTTCAGTTCGCTTGATTCGTAAAATTCGATCTACCCGGAAACTTCGTATTTCATTCCTTCGGTGGCAAAATGCAACAGTGTACCATTTATTGTTCCAGTAAACGATTTCATATGGATCTATCATCCTGCTCTTTGGCTTCTCTTCCCGGCTTGTACGATAATCTATCTCTACACATAATTCTTTTTCTACAGCATGTTCCAATTCCGCTAATACGAGCTGACTCGAAGGGCTGACTATGCGGTTTATCACTTCAAATCCAGTTAATTGTTGGTTTAGTTTGCTCTCCTGTTCCTTATTCGAATACATTTTCAACTTGGATGTCGCATTCTCTAATGTCTCAGTTAATGGGTATCCGGCTTCTTTTGCAAAAACAGCAGCATGAAGAAGCGTCTTCTTTTCTTCCATATCAAATAGTAGAGGCGCTCTGATAAAATGATTCAACAGGCTATATCCACCATGATGACCTGTGTCGGATATGATAGGCACTCCACTTGAACATAATGCATCAATGTACCGATAGACAGTTCTTATATTTACTTCTAACTTTTCGGATATTTGCTTTGCAGTCCACTTCTCTCCCGAGTTCAACATCCATAGAATGGCTAACATATTATCTTTTTTCGGCATAAAACAACCCTCCCCCATTTCATCATATTAGGAATTCCACGTACGTCAATTGCCTAAATTCGTTATTAGCTACTGAGAAACAAATTTACCTGCTGTGACAGAAACAATTGATCCCAACTAAAAAAACGGCATCTCTGCCGTTTTTTAGTTGGAAATTAAAGGATCAAGCCCCTGACCTCATCGCCGCCAGTGATAGTCTTTACACTCTACTTTTGCAACAATGATTTCTTTGGTGCAAAAATTATAAAACTGATTGCGGCCAACACCCACACGCCTATACCCCCATAGAGCATCACCCAACCAAATCCGTTCACAAGAGCCGTGTGAACCACAGTTCCAGATGCATCAAGTGAGGTCAGCTCTGGAAAATTTTGATGGAGAGATGTATTTCCAGCGGCTATTTTCTCGGCCAAAGCGCGCAATTGCGTTACATCGTCTGTCCCAGGAAGAACCCGCTTCAAATAGGAAAGGATACTTTCCTGCAGAATGAATCCCATCACGGCAATATTGATGGCTAGACTGATCAATCTGGCACTCGTGTCTATGCCGGAAGCCATACCTGCACGAGTACTTGGAACCGAGCCGGTCGTCGTGTTGGTTACAGGAGTGTTTGTTAAGCCAAGCCCAATGCCAGCGAGTAGAGAACCGGGGAGCATGGTCAACCAGCTAGCGTGATCCATGCCACTGCCAAATTTCATCAAAATGAAGCCTGTACCAATCATGAATAGACCCGATGGAATGACTATGCCTGGCTGGTAACGGAGCGAAAGGCGCTCTGCCAGAGGTGGAAACACCAAAGTGGGCAGCGTATAAGCCAAGAGCGACAGTCCAGCTGCCACCGTGCTGTAACCCAGGCCGCTCTGGAAATAGATTGGCAAATAAATCATGAACGGCCAGAAACTGAAATTCATGCCGACGGAGCCAAAAAGAGCACCAGAAAAATTACGTATCCTGAATACGGAAAAGTGGAACATCGGATGGGGACTGAGCTTCTCTGCAAACAAAAATATAATGAAACATGATACCGTTGCAATAAGTATGCTAATCGCAGCTATGCTGGTAAAGCCAAGTTCAGGCCCTTGTGTGATAAAGTATGCCAGCCCAAAAACTGTACATGAAAGCGTGACGATACCGATAATGTCCAGCTTTTTGGCCTGTGGATCGCTAGACTCCTGTATGCTGCCTAAAACAAAGAGCAAAGTAAGAATGGTCAGTGGGACGTGGACTAGGAAAACCCAATGCCAATTGGAAACGGCCATAATCATGCCGCCGATAATGGGTCCAAAACCGAGGCCAATACCAAATACGATTCCCCATGCGCCAAAGGCTTTACTTCGTTCTTTTCCTTCCTTAAACTGATACGAAAGAATGGCTATCTGGCAAATTAGCATCGCTCCTGCGCCTACGCCCTGAAGAAATCGGCTAATAATGAGTATCGTCGAACTTTGTGCCAAGCCACAAATCAAGGATGTAATGCCGAACAGGGCGAGGCTGATAATAAAAATACGCCTTCTCCCAAACCGGTCAGCCAGCGTTCCAACAGCCATCAGAACCGTTGTACTAGCAATAGTGTAAGCATTCATAATCCATTGCATATCCTTGAGATTACCATGCAGTATCTTCTCCAGTGTTGGCAGTATCACTGGCACGCTGGAAATTTCGAGACCAAACATTAGGGCTGACAAACATATAGCTGCCAATGCAATTATATTTTTGTTGGAGGGATAGAGAAGCATTACTGGTTCCCTCCAGACTTAGAATTGCAAATTGAAGCATACCTCATACAAACATTGACCTTCTCAATTTGTGCCCAGAAATCATCCTTTTCTACCTCGCCTAAATCAGATTTGCTCAATGGTAAACATCCTCTCTAACTTTTTCTCAATTAATCACTATATTGGGGTGAGGTAATTATATAATTTAAATCATCCATTTTACATGACATAATAAATGCATTATGATTACTACACTTAATAATTTAACGTCTTTTTAGATTACACCTTAAAATTAAAGGAGGACATTTGAAGTGGATCAAATAGATAAGCAAATTCTCTTTTTTCTTCAAAATCAGGCAAGGATATCAATGACGGAGCTGGGTAAATGTGTGGGTTTGTCCCAACCAGCTGTAACGGAGCGAGTCAGAAGAATGGAGGAAAGTGGAGTTATTAAGGAATATCGCACCGTCATATCCCCTGAAAAAATCGGGAAGGATTCGGCCGCTTACATGCTGTTCCGGACTAGAGACTGCCTAGCATTTCTTGATTTTGTCCATGCATCTCCTCATGTTGCCGAGTGCCACCGCATAAGCGGGGAACACAGTTACTTATTAAAAGTAGTGACCGAATCCACGCGTGCTCTTGAAGAGTTTGGAAACCAGTGCGATAAATATGGAACATATACGATCCTGATTGTTATGTCTTCACCAATCGATCATAGAAATCTTATTCCTTCTCTTGAAGATGCGCGGATGGTTGACTAAGAAATGTCCAAGGACGGGATCAGTCGCTATGCTCCTTTGCCTTTACTCCGTCTATAATACTGAACCTCGGAGCTGTCTCAACGAAATCTATAGAAAAATTTTCATTTGAATGGAGCTGTTGTCATTGAATTGAATTCATCAACGCGTAGAAATATTGAGGTTCATGCGTTTTATTAAGATGATACCTTGCGTCTAATATTTCTGGAAAAACGGCCACAGCGAAAAGAAATAAACTGACACCGGTGAATACCGACGCCAGTTTGTAGTCTAGGGCCTTTTTATAATACCAAGTACCAAGTGGGGTCTTGATAAAAGTGAGTGGGTTATATTTACAAGCATACAGATATACGAACTATGAATATATTTCCGAGTGGGTTTCACTCTATGCTGTACACGTAATCCTCTTCATAATTTGTCATAATATTCTTTGCACAGACACCACATTCTTTCCATTGTTCTTCTTTCTAAATCTATAATTTCATTTAAGTTCAAATTCAACCATGCAAGATCGTCCTTACTTATATGAGTTTCACTAGACATCCGCTTTTCCAATATATAATTACTTTTATTTTTAAAAACAAACCATTTTTTGTAAATTTTCTCATAATACAGCTTCATATCTCCCATATTAATATCATAATATTTCGAAATAAGAGTAACTACGTCTTGATTTCGCTTATGATATTGACAGAAAGACAATACCCTTGTTCTGAATGTATTTTTATCTGTCAATTTATAAAAGAAAGTATTAATTTCATTGGAAAAAGTAGATAATGAATCTAGTCCACAATGATAGTACAAATCATATTCTTTATTATATATTTGTCCTCCTTGTAGCATTTTCTCCAGCGAGTTAATAACCTGTAATATCGAAATTTCACCATTGAATTCAGTTGAAGACTCATTCGTTTTGCAAAAATTTAAACTTATTGATTTACCTAAACTTGTAAGGTATTTACTCGATTTCTCAATAGAACTATAAGGAATGCTGTAATAATCCATCTTCCCCATCATGACGCAATCCTCTAACGCCATATAACTTTGATTTTCATTATCATAGCCATAAATAAACGTTGGATGTATCATGTGAGAAGTATTGGCATCCAGACCTGAAGGATAGAAAAAACGATCCACAACAATAAAAAGACAATAACCATCATCGATTTTACTTTTGATCATATCATGAATGCTTTGGTAATCCTGATTCATCTCTTCGATTTCATAATCAATATAATTATTAAGCAACTCTAGAGAATACTGTATTTTAGGGAAGTATGCACCATTCGACATCAATTCCTCTTGAATTCCCTCTGAACTATATGATTGATTAAAAACTTTTCTTAAATAAATCGTGTCCATATAGCAAGGAGATTTAAGGAATGCTTCATTTTGGCTAGCTAGCATAGCTATAAGATTATTCGTTACACAATCCATCCATAGCTCGTTATAAGGACTAATCAAAATAACATCAACCTTTCAGAAGGAGATTCTCATTAGCTTATTCAAATTCTATTATATTAGTTGTTGCTATACATCTATGTAGATAAAAAGATAGCTTTTAAGAATTTTATGTGAATGAGAGATTGTCATTTATGAAGATCCCTACACCACATTGACACGAGGAAAACCTACCATGAACTACACATATCTTAGCATAATTGAACACAGCAAGATAGAGATCCTCTTTCGGTAGGAAAAAGCTCACGAGCAATTGCAAAGGAAATCAGTAGACACCTTTCAGCTATTTACTTTAAATTAGAGCACATAGCTTCATCCGGAGCCTACCAAAACAGAACAAATCTTTGGGACTGGTGAGGTAGCTAAAACGGACATCGCCAGAGGCAAAGACGCGTTACGCTATTGTTGTTAGTCTGACATCTAAATTTGTACAACTTCATTCGCAAATATAACAGTGCTACGAAAGATAAAACAACCATTGACTGCTTAATATTTAAGTGATATATTATTTTTTGTATTCTTCTTGGGGCGTTAGTTCAGTGGGAGAACGCTTCGCTGGCAGCGAAGAGGTCAGGGGTTCGACCCCCCTACGCTCCATAGTTTTAAGACCCTATTTTATGTAGGGTCTTTTGTTTATTTAAATATGTACTGTTTTTTTATTCCCCAATATTGAGACCGTTTTTTCAGATACTTAGATTTGGTTGCTCGTTAAGCGGTTTTCATGCATCGAAATCTATGGAGAAGAACATTCATGTTACGGGCATATACCGCACATACCAGATGCATCCCCGGATTGCTCTTCTCCTTTTTCCCCACTACATTAGTCCTCCAGATCTTCTTTGGACAGCAGTGATTTCAGTTCTTTCATGAACATGTTAATGTCTTTGAACTGGCGGTACACAGAAGCAAATCGCACATACGCCACCTCATCCACCGGAAACAGCTGTTCCATTAAAAGCTCACCGATCTGGCGGCTTTCCACTTCAGCCTCGGCTGTGTTACGCAGTGACTTCTCCACTTCAGATACCATCATCTCCAGCGTTTCTACAGAGACAGGACGCTTCTCACACGCACGGATCAATCCACGAAGAATTTTGTCACGGCTGAATTCTTCTCGACTCCCATCCTTCTTGATGACAATCAAAGGGGTTTCTTCAATCATTTCAAAAGTTGTGAATCTTCTCGCGCACTGCTCGCATTCGCGGCGGCGGCGAATGGATTTCGATTCATTGGCTGGTCTGGAATCCAGCACTTTGGTACCTAGATAACCACAATAAGGACATTTCAACTTAGATCACTTCCCATTTTTACTTTTTACCACATATTCCCTGAGCATATTTTGTTATGAAAATCGCATTCACGACACATAATACTTTTACCAACCCGCGAGGAGGTGAACAGCAATGGCACAAAGCAACGGTAACTCCAACAACTTGGTTGTAACTAAAGCTTCCGCAGCCCTGGAGCAAATGAAATATGAAGTCGCTCAAGAACTCGGAATCAGCATCCCACAAGATGGGTACCAAGGTAACATGACTTCTTACGAGAACGGTTCGATCGGTGGATACATCACGAAGCGTCTGGTAACAATTGCAGAACAGCAATTGGCAGGTCAATACCAATAATTATCTGCATCGTAATACGTTACACAGAGGAGCATGGTGCGGCCGGTACACTACCGGTCTGCTCCGTGCTTCTCCTTATCTTTTTCCCAGCAATCACTCTAAAACGTATCGTAGATCTTCACATACTGATTATAATAGTAAATAACCCGTTGTACATAGTGGCGTGTCTCACCAAAAGGAATATCTTTTACCGTTTCAAGTGTGCCATCCCATACACCATTTTTCAACCAGCTACTGACCTTCCCCGGTCCAGCATTATAAGCGGCAATCATCACGATTTCGTTGCCACCGAACTGGTCTGACAGATTACGCAGATACCATGTCCCCAGTTGAATATTTCGCCCGGGTTCATGTTTCAATTCCTCCAGCGAAGTATCCGGAATTTTGGCTTGTTCCAATATCCAGTTCGCCGTATCCGGCATGAGCTGCATCAGTCCGATTGCACCACGTTTGGATTCTTTGCTCGTTTTGAAATTGGTCTCCACCCTGATAATGGAGGCGATCAGAAACGGATCAACCTCATAACTCTGGGATTGTGCCCGAATCTCTTCCTTGTATTCAATCGGATAAAACCAGGCCATCCAGTTCGTATTTAGAAATAACACAAGTACAAAGGAAACAAACATGATCAGCAGTACACGTTTTTTACGCAATATTTTCATAACAAACCCTTATGCGTTAAAAATAATTCAAGCTGCTTCTCCGTCTGAGCCCATGATCCGCTGTTATCAATCACGATATCTGCCCGCTCTTTTTTGCGTTCAATATCCATCTGTGCCGCTATGCGTGCTTCGGCGTCAGCCTGGGTCATCTGATCGCGGTTCATCAGTCGTTCCAGTTGTACTGCTCTAGGTACATATACGACCATAACTTCCGTAAAACCATCTTCCAGACCCGACTCGTACAACAAAGGAATATCCGATACTACCAGCTTGTCCGGATGGTTCAACTCATATGCAGCCGCTCTCTCACGCATCTCCTTCCGTATGGCGGGATGAGTGATGGCCTCAAGCGCTTTACGTTCCTCAGGGTGCTGAAAAACAATACTCCCTAACTTTTTCCGATCCAACGTTCCATCCTCATTCAGTATGGCTTGTCCAAACCGCTGAACAGCGGCAGACAAAACGGGATGCCCAGGCAACATGACTTCCCGGGCAATAACATCTGCATCGATGAGCAGCGCTCCCTTACTGGCCAGATAGGCGGAAACACTGCTTTTGCCTGTTGCGATTCCGCCTGTTAAGCCTATATTCATCGTCTCACCTCATAACACTTAATTACTCCTCAAAACAACTTGAATATTCCCATAATCATTAACAGCAGGGCTGGTAGAATGGAAAGCTTCTGCATCCAGCGCTGTGCTGCAAACCGTAATCCTACCTTCATGCCAAGTGACAGAAACGCCCCGCTAAACAACGCAATCACCAGTGCTGTCCACAGCGTAGGGAATCCAAGTAATGCTGCACCCAGACCTGCTCCAAAGGCGTCTAATGACAGCGCGATTCCGAGCCACATTGCTTCCTGTGCGGAGATACTGCCTGAGTTATCCATGTCCGCCTTGGAGGGGCTACGCAAAATTTGAATGACCACACCAAGCTTTCGTAGCTCCAGTGTAAATACCATGCGCTCCACCGAACCATCCGTTGGTGAAGGTTGCACTTCCAGAACCATTAATTGATTCTTGCCTCTGGATGAAAGACCCGAATCCGTTGCTCCATTTTCCAGAAGTAATCTCTCTTGCACCAATCCACTCTCTTCTTCCTCACGTTCTTTTCCCCTCCGCCTGATCAGTTGCAAGAGCGACCACGCACCGATCACAATCAGAATGACAGCACCCACAATCGAAGCTACACCTGGCGACACGACATGAGATAATAACACCCCAACCTGCATAGACACTGCAATAACCAATCCCGAACAAAGTGAAATAATAGCAATGGATAAGAGCGGAATCTTGGTCCTCCGAAGTCCGTATGTAATCCCAACTCCAAAACCATCTAAACTCACTGCAAAAGCAAGCGCCAGTAATGAAATAAAATGATGCAGCACCCCGGATTCCTCCCCTGTGCGGTACGTGTGCCAACTGATGATGTCAGTATGGGTATATGCCCGCTTATTTCTGCCATATCAGTATATGGAGGGAGGAATCCAAGGGTGCTATGATTTCATCATTTCATTGATTCGGTTCTGGTTCGGGAGATCAAAGTCGCTGACAATTCGGGCAAAAATGCGTGCCACGTCCGCCAACGACGCTTTTTTCAATCAACGTACCGCACGTAACACAAGGTTCAGCTTTGCGACCATAAATTTTCAGTTGATGCTGGAACATGCCCATCTCGCCTTGCCCATTAACATATGACTTGATCGAGGAGCCTCCTGCATTCACCGCATCCTGCAACGTAGCCACAATGGCTTCATGCAAAACCTTCAGCTGTGCTTCGGTCAGCGTCTTGGCAATCGTCTCGGGATGTATACCTGCACGGAAGAGAGCCTCGTCCACATAAATATTCCCGATGCCAACCACATATGCCTGATTCAGCAAAACAGCTTTGATTTTGGTGGTTCGTTTCCCCACTGCATCGCGGAATGCATTCACCGTAAAAGCCTCATCTAGCGGCTCCAGTCCAAGCTTCATAAGCGGTTTCGAAACCAGTTCTTCGCCTGCGCTGAACAGATGCATCGTTCCAAACTGACGAACATCCTTGTATCGCAATTCCGTGCCATCATTGAAATGGAAGATGACATGAGTATGCTTCTCTACCTCTTCGTGCTGATGATAAACACCGTAACGTCCCTCCATCCGCAGATGGGAGACCAGCACAAGCCCGTCCAACAAAATACGTAAAAACTTGCCCCGGCGCTCTACACCAATCACAGTATGTCCTGCCAGTTCCAATGCAAATGCTTCTATATCGTCAGGCCGCTGAATAATTCGCGGCAAATTAACGGTAACTTGTTCAATCGTTTTACCTACAATAAGTTGATTCAACGTTCTTCTGACTGTTTCGACTTCCGGTAGTTCCGGCATGATGTTCTCACCTCCCTTATATTATAACGGAAGATGGCGCTCAGCGTTACCCCTTCTTATCTATTTTGCTTCATACCAGTTCTCACCAAAGCTAACCTCTGCTTTCAGCGGCACCGACAGCGGAAGCGCCTTTTCCATCACCGAAGGCACAAGCTCCTTCATTAGCTCCAGTTCATCCGCCGGCACTTCAAACACGAGCTCATCGTGTACCTGAAGTAACATACGACTCTGCAGCTTACGTTCGCGCAGCGCCTCGTCCATCTGTACCATAGCCAGCTTAATGATATCAGCCGCAGTACCTTGAATCGGTGTGTTCATCGCGGTACGTTCCGCGAAGGAACGCAGATTGAAATTACTTGCGTTGATTTCGGGCAGATAACGGCGGCGTTCCAGCATCGTTTTCACAAAACCGTCCCGGCGTGCATCCTTCACAATATCATCCATATAACGGCGCACACCTTGGAATATTTCAAAATACTGATCGATAAACTGTGCCGCTTCTTTGCGCGTAATGTTCAAGTTTTGCGATAGACCATAATCACTGATGCCGTATACGATCCCGAAGTTAACCGCCTTCGCAGAACGACGCATATCGCTGTCCACATCCTCCGGCTTCACGCCAAATACATCGGAGGCAGTCTTCGTATGGATATCCATATCATGTACAAAAGCTTCCTTCAGACGCTCATCATCTGAAATATGTGCCAGTACGCGCAGCTCAATCTGGGAGTAGTCGGCTGCCAGAATAGACCAGCCCGGCTCAGACGGTACAAAAACTTTCCGAATTTTGCGTCCTTCTTCCATACGAATCGGAATGTTCTGCAAGTTCGGAAACTGGCTACTCAGTCGTCCTGTTGCTGCAATGGTTTGACGATAGAACGTATGCACCTTGCCGTCCCGTTCAGATATCTCTTTCAGCAAACCTTCCACATAAGTGGATTGCAGCTTGGCAAGCTGGCGATATTGCAAAATGTGCTGCACCACGTCGTTATACGGAGCCAGCTTTTCGAGCACTTCAGCGTCTGTGGAGTAGCCTGTTTTTGTTTTCTTCACGACAGGCAGGCCCAGCTTGTCAAACAAAATCTCACCGAGTTGTCTTGGTGAGTTCAGATTAAACTCCGTACCGGACAACTTGTAGATTTCCGCCATCAGTTTGCCGATCTGTCCTTCAAATTCACGACCAAGGGCTTGTAAGTCTTCAGTATTCGCCTTGATTCCCTGCTTCTCCATGTCGGCAAGAATACGGGATAACGGCATCTCTAACGCATGGAACAGTGAGTTCATCTCATCGCTCTCCAGCGCTTGTTCCTGAAGGGGGATAATCGCGGCCAGTGCAGCGGCTTTCCGGCACAGGAAATCGCCCAGAACTTCCGCCTCTGGTACTCTGTATTTAGCCCCTTTCCCCAGAACACTATCGTCTTCAACCAATGAAGGCAGCCCATACTTGGACGTCAACCCGCTGATTGTCTGATTCGACTCGGTCGGGTCAAGCAAATAAGCAGCAAGCTGCACATCAAAGGATGCACCTGCGAATTCAATGCCATGTGCATGCAAAGCCAAATCCACACGATGCAGATCATATCCGCGCTTCGGCTGGTCGGCACTTGCAAGCCATTCCCGTACAGGAGTTGCCGGGTCAGACTTTAGCAATTCCGGAGATATGAACGTATATTTTTCCCCGACACCTACAGCAAGACCAACAAGCTTCGCCTGATGTGGATTGTCCCCATGGGTTTCAACATGCAGCACATCGATCGAACCCAACATATTAATCAGTTCAGCTATGTTATCTTCTGTAGCAATCGTTGATTCAACCTCAGCCGCCGGAACAGCCTCTTGCTCGGAAGCCACGCTGCCGCTAAAGGACAATCGCTCCAGCAATGACTTAAACTCCAGCTTAGCGAGCGCCGGTCCCGCACTTGCTTCCTTCAATCCGTCGAACTGCATATCGTCCCACGTCTGCTCGAGCGGAACCTCGCGGTGAATAGTCGCCAGTTGTTTGCTCATACGTGCATCCTCGGCATGGGCTTCAATCTTTTCCTTCATCTTACCTTTCAATTCACCCGTACCGTTCAGCACCTCTTCCACCGATCCAAACTGGTGCAGCAGCTTCAGCGCCGTTTTCTCCCCGACACCCGGAATACCCGGAATATTATCCGAAGCATCGCCCATCAGACCTTTCAGATCAATAATCTGCAAGGGTGTCAGACCGTAACGTTCCTTAATCTGAGCCGGGTCATACAACTCAATCTCCGTAACCCCTTTACGCGTCAGACCGATATGTACATGCTCGGAAGCAAGCTGCAGCATATCCTTGTCACCCGATACCACGAGAACCTGTCTGCCTGCCTCATCCGCGCGTTTGGTCAGCGTTCCGATAATATCATCCGCCTCGTAACCTGCCAGTTCAAACTGGGCAATCCCGAGTCCTTGCAAGAGTTCTTTGAGCAAAGGGAACTGCTCGGACAACTCCGGCGGTGTCTTTTCCCGTCCACCCTTGTATTCCTGATATCCCTCATGACGGAACGTCACTTTACCCGCATCAAACGCCACCATCACATGTGTAGGCTTGTGTTCTTCCAGCAAGCGCAGCAGCATCGTCGTAAAGCCGTACACCGCATTGGTGTGCAGCCCTTTCGAATTCGTCAGGGGAGGCATTGCAAAAAATGCCCGATAAATAATGCTATTTCCATCTATAAGAATAAACTTGTCCATTCCAGCACCTCGCGTATCATATGGTCAGACTGTACTTACATACCTAATCTCATGATACCATACCTGCCACCTACATCAAAAAAACTTCATACCCCTTTTTACCACATTTCTTCCGCAAAAAAAGAACCTCCTTCCCAGTCAGCCTGTGCACAGGCCAGCCGGAAGAAAGTTCCCCCATTTCGATCATCAACTCTTATCTTTATGTGCATGTTTCATTGCTTGTGCAGCAGAGCTTGCCCGGAACAACTTACTGGTTCAGGTCCGGACGCTGACCTGTCACCAGATACACGGTGCTCTCACCAATGTTGGTCGCGTGATCACCAATACGTTCAATGTAACGTCCAACCATCAAGAGCAACATCGCCTGAGATGCATTCGTTGGATGATCCGTCATCAACGTATAGAGATCACGAATCATGTTGCTGTACAACTGATCGACCTGATCATCCGTTTGTGCCATTTTATAGGCCAGATCCGTGTTTTCTTTCAGATAGGACTCAATGGACTCATCAATCATGGATTTCACCACTTCCGCCATACGCGGAATATCCACCAGCGGCTTGATCAGCTCTTGACCTTCCATGCGGATCGTTACCTTTGCCACGTCGAGGGCCAGATCTCCCATACGCTCCAAGTCACTGGAGATTTTGAAGGCCACGATAATGCGTCTTAAATCCTTCGCAACGGGCTGCTGTGTAATAATCAGCTTGGAGCCCAGCTCCATGATTTTGTCCTCAAGGGCATTGAGATTCGCATCATTCTTAATGATGATCTGAGCTTTCTCCACATTCAATGTCTGCAAACTCTCAATAGCACCGTCCAAGGCATTTCCTACATGTTCCCCCATTTGTTTAAGCAGGGTGCGCAGTTCTTCCAGCTCTTGATCAAATTCTTTTCTGCGAATCATAGATTTCATGTCCTCCTTCTCCATCATCTCCGGGTAAGCCGGGATCATCCTGTTCAGCTCGCCTTATCCAAACCGGCCGGATATATAGTCCTCGGTCCGGGAATCTTGCGGTGTGGAGAATAACGTCTCCGTATCAGCTGCCTCCACCACTTCACCATTCAGGAAAAATACCGTTCGTCCAGATACTCGCGCGGCCTGATGCATGTTGTGCGTAACCATGACGATGGTATATTTATGATGCAACTCTTTGACCAATTCCTCGATTTTCAGCGTAGAGATCGGGTCCAGCGCCGAAGTTGCTTCGTCCATCAGCAACACATCCGGTTGTACTGCAAGTGCACGTGCGATGCACAGACGTTGTTGCTGTCCACCAGACAGACTTAACGCCGATTTTTTCAGCACATCCTTGACTTCATCCCACAGCGCCGCATGCACCAGACTCTGCTCGACGAGTTGATCCAGTTCTGCTTTTTGGGTTACGCCGTGCAGACGCGGTCCGTATGCTACGTTGTCATAAATGGATTTTGGAAAAGGATTCGGCTGTTGGAATACCATGCCTACCCGTTTGCGAAGCGTCTCCACTTCAATCTCATTGCTATAAATATCCGAACCGTTCAGCATAACTTGTCCTTCCACACGAACACCCGGAATCATGTCATTCATCCGGTTTAATGTGCGGAGCAATGTCGATTTACCGCAGCCAGACGGCCCGATAAATGCCGTTACGGTTTTTTCAGGCAGATCCATCGATATATTTTTAAGCGCGTGATGCGTATCATAGTATAAATTAAGCCCATCAATGTGAATGAGGTCTTTCATGGATGCTCACTTCTCCTTCGCTGCAGGGATCATCGGATTCCCTTTACGTTGACGTTGAGACCGGCGTTCATATTCTCTAGCAATCAGCACAGTCATCTTTAATATCCTAACGTAACATTGTAAAAACAGTACCACCTTCATGTTAACGGAATGTAAAAACACCTGAAGAAGACCTAGGCCGTTATATCAAATTCCCAGGTCTCTCATTTTTTGCTTTGCACGAATTCGGTTATACTTTATGCCTCGGTTATACATTAATTCATAGCTCGGAATGATCCGTAATCATAGCCTTTAGCTTCAACTGAATATTTGCTGCGATCCTGCCAGCTTCCTCGCCTTCGGTAGCAATGGTTCCGACGATGCAGGACAAAGCATTTACCGCATGATTCAACTTCCCAAACGCTGCCGCACCTTCCTGCACATACTTCGCACTCTCATCGATTTCAGTGCCACTCGCCTGAATGAGGGATACCGTCTGTTGGGTTAAACGTTCAATATCCTGAAGCAATACGGTCATGTTTCCAGCCACTTCCCGTGTCTGTTTGGCAAGTGCCCGGATCTCTCCGGCAACAATCTGGAACCCCCGTCCGTATTCTCCGGCATGCGCAGCCTCTATCGATGCATTCAGTGCCAAAAGCCCGCTCTGATCCGCCAACGTTCGAATGGAACGTGCCATTCCTGCACCCGTTTTGATGGATTCGAGCATCTGACTTGCGTGTTTGCCCTGATCTCCCATATGCTCATGAACCTGAAGGTAGGAAGACTCAACTTGACGCAAACGCCCTTCTCCCTCATTGGATAACCTGATAACCTGCCCTGCTTCTTGCACGGTCTCATTCGCCGCTTGAACCAGCTTGGTTACAGCCTCATGAATGCGTGAGATTTCCTGTCCACTCTCCGTCACGGTAGATATACGGTCTGTGGATGCCTCCTGCTGGAGCTTACGGGAGAGAGACATCACATCACGGATCGTCAGTACCCCAAGCAAGCAATCCTGTTCCGTTACGAGCAGGCAGTCATAAAAATGATCCTCATCCCGCCGAAGCGCGGCATCAATAATTGCTGCAGGTTCCATATGTATATCTACAATAACCGGTGATGCGTTAGCTACATTCATAATCGGTTTACGATAAAATAAGTCCGCTGCGAACCTACCGTTCAGTAAGCGATACAAGTTCTCACGCATCAATAATCCTGTCGGTTTCATCTGTTCATCACAGAGCACAATACACGGATGCTCCAGTCCGTCACTTAACATCGCCGCAGCCTCTCCGCAGGTAGTATCTCCTCTAGCTACAGGCACCTGACGGAAATATTCGTTTATAGAAACGGCATGTTCTTCCTGAACTTCACTTGTTGATTCGTCCGATTGCAACTCAGGTACGAACACCATTTCTTCCTCTTTTGGTAAACTAACTTCCAGATTCTCAGGTCTAACCTCTAACAACATGGGCATAATTACACATTCTCCTTTACGTGTTAGCTCCGCCCTAAGGTGGGTTATTAGGTACAAAGTATCACTTGGATAACTTCATCCTACTCCCCATAAATGAAGAAAAATCTTCCTTTGTGTAAAAAGGAGGTAAAAATAAAACTCCCCGATCATTTAACTAGAATGATGGGGAGTTTTTCTTTTGACAACCAATTTATAACCTACGCCGCGGATGGAATCGATATGAACGGATTCAGGATCAAGCTCCAGCTTTTTACGTAATGAACTGACGTGTACATCCACGGTCCGCTGGCCTCCGATATAATCAAAACCCCATACCGCATTCATCAGGTCATCCCGGGTGAGCACCACGCCAGGCTTTTTAGCGAGATATAACAGGACTTCGAACTCCTTCGGACGCAGGCTGATCGATTGTCCTCCCAAAGTCACCTCATACTTCAACGGATAAATTTCAAGTTCGCCAAGAATAATACGTGAGCCGTCTTTATCCTCAGGCTGCGGTAAATCGTCGCCATTCGAATAACGTCTGAGTACCGCATCTACACGTGCCAAAAGCTCGGATACACCAAACGGTTTCGTAATGTAATCATCTGCACCCGATTTCAGCCCTTGCACAACCTCGGCTTCACCGTTCTTGGCGGTAAGGATAATGACAGGAGTGCTTACTCCCTGAATACGCAGTTTGTTCAGAATATCCAGACCATTCATGCCTGGCAGCATCAGATCCAGTAGAATCAAATCGAAATCCTGAGACAAGGCCCGGTCATATCCTGCTGACCCATGATCCTCTGCCGTTACGTCATAACCTTCCTGTGTCAGGTTGTACGTAAGTAATCTCGATAATGTCGGTTCATCTTCAATAACCAGCAAACGCTGTGCCATGATACCCCTTCTCTCTTCATAGGTTGTCTGTTGCCACAACACTTTTTCTATCATAGCACTAATTTGTTAACGCTGTGTAAAGCAAATGACTCATTTTACATTTTGCTCCTATACGCCTACATTTCTTCTTATTGAAGTAAACTATAATTCTTTTTTGACCGAAGTAAACTAGATTTCTTCCTCCTGGATCAATGGCAGCATGACTCGGAATGTGCTTCCCATACCCAGCTCACTTTCAACTGACAATTTGCCATGATGCAGCTCGACCAGGTGTTTTACAATGGAAAGTCCCAGACCTGTGCCTCCGGAATTACGGGATCTGCCTTTGTCTACACGGTAGAAACGTTCAAAGATTCGCGGCAAATCCTTCTTCGGAATACCAATTCCTGTGTCGGAGACCGAGAAAACCACCTGCTCTTCCTCACTCGTCTGATCCATCTTCACCTGGAGCTTCACTCTTCCACCCTCAGGTGTATAATTTATGCCGTTAGATAAGAGATTAATGAAAATCTGCTTCATTTTATCCTCATCCGCTTCAATATACAGTTCCTCCGGTACATTCATTTCCAGACGAATCTGCTTTTTCTCCGCTACCTTGGACAAAGTTCCAAGCACCATTTCGAAGAAGGAATGCACATGCACTGGCGAACATTCCAGCGGTGCACGTTTCGATTCAATCTTGGACAACTCAAGAATATCTCCAATCAAGCGGTTTAGTCGATCACCTTCATCATAAATAATCTGCAGGAAAGAACGTTCCGTTTCCTTATCCTGTACACCGCCGCTTAGTAAGGTTTCTGCAAATCCCTTCACTGCTGCCACAGGTGTTTTGAGTTCATGAGAGACATTGGCCACAAACTCGCTACGCATGGATTCCAATCTGCGAATCGCAGTTACATCCTGGAGCAGGAATAACATTCCCCGATATCCGCCATTGTCTTCCGACATCGGCACGCCATCCAGCCTTATCAACCGTTCTTCCGGGTTAAATACACTTACTTCTTCGTGCATCCGTTCCTGATTAGCTACGCTCTCTTCAATCGTGCGTGTCAGCTCATAATGCCGCTTGAGTTCCGTATAAGGTCTCCCTGTAACCTTCACGGCCTGAATGCCGAGCATACGCTCTGCTTCCCGATTAACCAATGCAATCGACCGCGTTGCATCAATCATGACGATCCCGCCCGTCATATTCGCCAAGACACTTTGAAGCAATGCTTCATTGTCTCGTATCGTTTTGAGTTGGGACTGCAGACTATCCGCCATTCCGTTAATCGCCAGACCCAATTGGCCGATCTCGTCCCTGCGTGTTACTTTTACTCTTGCATCGTACTCCAGCTTCGTAATCCGGTGTGCCACTTTGGTGATATGCTCGATGGGCGATGTTAAACCTCTAGCTACCCGGTAACTGACAAATGCCACAATGAGAAAAAGCAGGCCGAGGGCAGCAAACATAATCATCCATCCGCGTTGCAGTCCTTGATCCACCGCTTGCAAACTCATAGACAGACGAATAAAACCGTCGAATTTGCCACTTGGCATTTCAATCATGTCACTTTGATCCGAATTAACAGGCAGCGCAACATACAGCATGTCCTGGCCTAACGTTGCACTATATCGGATGGACTGTCCAAAAGTCCCTTCCGTAGCCGTCTGGATCTCTTCCCGATTCAGGTGATTATCCATTGTCGCAGGGTCACTCTCGGAATCGCCGATGACGACACCGTCTTTATTAATAAAGGTTACCCGTGAGTCTGTCAGACGGTCCAGTTCCAACGCCCGATCCGAGTAATATTTCCGTGTTTCGGATGAGGTTGGATTCGAAGCATCGTGAAACGGGAAAGTCGCTTTTAACAAATTAATCTCACGCACCATTGTTTGTTCCAGTGCGGCGATGTGAGTAGTCTTGAAAACTCTGCCCATTGTATACCCTGCGACAATGACGGATACGCCAATGAGCACCATCATGATTAGAGCGAGGCGAACGCGAAACGGTCTCATTAATCTCTTCCTTCTGTTATATTTTAATCCGTTGAACAAAACATTTACATAGCCACTCCGATGACAGAATAACCTTCGAATCGCTGTTATCCCCAGATTTTTTGGATTCACTTTTCCAAAGGGGAAAATCCAGTGATAAAGGCGAAGCTTATGCTTCCGATGCAGCTTTCTTTCAGAAAGCTTTTAGCTCCGCTTTTTCAGGTTTTTTCTGCCCTCTCCGTTCATATGTAAATAAGTGAATAGTGAATTCAAATAATGAAAACAAACCTTTATTTATCAATTTAGTTCGGTGCGGTCACCGCGTGTTGTTGGATGTGAGATGACTAGAAATTCCACATCTTGTGCACTTCGATTTTGCATCTGATGGGGTGCTCCCGGCGGGATTTCGATGCCTTCATGTGTTTCCAGTACATAGGTCTCTCCATTCAGCTCCATACAAGCCTCACCGCTAAGAACAAAAAAGAATTGGCGGCTCTTTACATGTACATGCCTTGTTTCTGTCGTGCCTGCGGGCATTCGCTCATGAATCACACTAAGTGTCTCTCCCTGAACCAGATGCCAACCATCACACTGAGCTCCCCATATATAATGTGATGCCTCTTGTTTGCTAATTTTCAAATGAGTGCCTCCCGAATATGTTATCCGGTTTATCATATCACATCTAATGAGATATCTTTCCATGTAAAATGAGCAATACATCTGCCTTCTTCTCCTCTGACTTACTCCATTGCTTTAAAGTCAGACCTGTATAAGGTATCATAGATATATCAACGCAGATACAGACTTTTGTAAATCGCATCTTACAATAGATAGGACTTTAATTTTCCTCCCCTGTCCGGAACCCTCTGCTTATTTGAAAAAAGAAACAAAAAAAGACGGAACGCTAACGAGAATTCAGCGTTCCGTCTTTCTCCATACAGCACATATCCTTACCCGTCCCGCAATATCAGCAGCACAGGGCATCACCTATCCGTTAACGACTTCGCCGCCGTTCACGTGCATCGCCTGTCCGCTGACGTAAGAAGAGTCATCGGAAGCAAGATATACATAAGCTGGTGCCAGCTCATCCGGTTGTCCAGGACGTTTCATCGGTTGCGTTGCTCCGAATTCACTTACTTTTTGCTCATCAAATGTCGAAGGAATCAAAGGTGTCCAGATCGGGCCAGGGGCTACGGCATTCACACGAATCCCTTTTTCAACCAGATTCATCGACAATGAACGAGTGAAGGATGTAATCGCCCCTTTGGTCGACGAATAATCCAATAACGTCGGGCTTCCCCGATAAGCGGTTATCGATGTTGTGTTAATGACGGTGCTCCCTTGTTTCAGATGGGGCATAGCTGCCTGTGTAACATAAAACATACCAAAGATGTTGGTACGGAACGTTTTTTCCAGTTGCTCCGGTGTAATATCTTCCAGGTTTTGTTGCGGATGCTGCTCAGCCGCATTGTTAACCACGATGTCGAGTTTGCCAAGTTCATCAACTGTCTGTTGCACGCTTTTCTTCGCAAAATTCACATCACCGATGTCACCTGCGATAAGTACACACTTGCGCCCTTCCTGCTCCACCTGACGTTTTGTTTCCTTTGCATCCTCATGTTCACTTAAGTATACAATCGCCACATCCGCGCCTTCCTTGGCATACGTCACAGCAACAGCACGTCCAATCCCGCTGTCCCCTCCTG
Source organism: Paenibacillus sp. RRE4 (assembly GCF_031844205.1). Lineage (NCBI taxonomy): Bacteria > Bacillati > Bacillota > Bacilli > Caryophanales > Paenibacillaceae > Paenibacillus > Paenibacillus sp. RRE4. Next base: position 1,030,994 of record NZ_JAUZUT010000001.1, on the reverse strand, counting down.
TAATCAAAGCAACTTTGTCCATTAGTTTACCAGCCGCCTTGTACTGCGGCTTCTCGAATTCAGGCTTGGGATTCATTTTGGATTCAATTCCTGGACGCTGATCCTGATGTTGTGCAGGCATCGTTTGTTGTTTTTGCTGGGTAGTGCTTGACATTGTATCTTCTCCTTTCAAAATGAACATGTTTGATTTTAAGAAGACTTGGACACAATCAACATGCTCCCTTGTCTTTCATTCGTCATATGTCTCATTCTGTAGGATGGCATGAACCGACCAGATTATTCTTCTACTGGACAGCAATGCGAACCCACTTATATTACTGTCATTCCTTATTTACCACATATATGGAAATCCAAACTTGCATTTCGTGACAATCTGCTTTTCTCAAACATTCGAAATTTTATCGAAATTAACCTGTTTCATGATCTAAATAGTGTTCCTAAGCCGATAGGGCTGATGTACAATGTACAATGTAGAGAGCTTTATGCCTCTTTTTTCTCAGTCATCTAGTGCGATTAAGAGCATTATAATATTTGTTCAAGCACTACAACAAACTAATTTGACATGGAGATCTGAACATGGAATCGCATATTACTACATACATTACACTGGTGACCACGTCAGCCGTGCTGAATTTGTTTCTGTGTATGTATACGTACTTCAGAAGAGCCCATTTTCCAAATGCCAACATCTTTATCCTGTACACTGCTTCACTGTCCGTATATACCTTCGGATATGCCATTGGTCTCGCCAGTAATACATTGGAACAGATGAAGTTCTGGAATATCATTCAGTATATTGGTATGCCAGTCTCTGCACCGCTTGGTCTGCTTCTCATGATTCATTACACTGGAAAAAAGCTGTCTACATGGCTGACATCAGCCCTGTTCATCATTCCCTCCATTACGGTTTTTCTGGTTGCTACGAATGATTGGCATCATCTCTATTACAAAAGAGTATGGTTACGTGAGGATAGCACCGTTCCTGTCATGGCGATGGATATCGGCCAATGGTATGTTGTCCATGGTGCCTTTACGTTCTCCTGCCTTTTATGTGCTGGCCTTATCTTGATTGGGCAATGGCGTCACACCAAAAAGATGTATCGTCGTCAACTGCTTACGTTAATTGTTTCGCAAATTATACCGATGGTTGCTGCTTTCGTGTACTTGCTTGGCTTGACACCGTTCGGTTTAGACCCGGTTCCGATCTTAATGTGTGTCACTTCCGCAATGTACATCTGGGCGATTCTGTCCTCCAGACTGCTGACGATTGTGCCTATTGCCAAAGAAAGCATTTTTGAGAGCATGCGTGAAGGGGTTCTTGTCCTGGACAGTTCCTATCGTCTTGTCGATTTCAACAGATCGCTGAGACTGATGTTACCTGAGATTGAAACAACGATGGTTGGACAACCCTTGAATGACATATGGCTTGGTCTCGCAGGAGAGACATTTCCCGTTGAATATGGAAGAGAAGGTTTACAAACGGACCTGTACTGGCAATTAAACGGAGAAACCGTCTGTTACCAGGTCAGGACGTCTTATGTATTTAACAAAAACCCTCAAGTTGTCGGTATTCTCATCATGCTAATCGATATTACCGAACAACGCTTTCTACAAGAACAGTTGAAGCAACTGGCTTATTTCGATGGTTTAACCAAGATATATAATCGGACTCAATTTTTGAACAAAGGAAAGGAATTGCTTCAAGAAGCCCGGCTTAATCTTCAACCCGTCTCCTTCATCTTGTTTGACATCGATCACTTTAAGCAGATCAACGATACCTATGGACACGATGTGGGAGATCAGGCCATCATTCATGTAGTATCTGTGTGCAATCGTTATTTAGATACGGAGATGTTATTCGCCCGGTACGGAGGAGAAGAATTTGTTATCGCTCTGCCAAACACGGCACTTCAGCAAGCTTATACTCTCGCAGAACAGTTGCGCATTGCAATGTTAAGTCAACCACTTGACTTAGAGAGCAAGTCCATTCCAATAACCGCCAGCTTTGGTGTGTCCCAAACGGACAGTGAGTCGGATACCCTGGAATCTTTGCTACGTGACGCCGATCACGCCCTCTATGAATCCAAACGGAATGGCCGAAATGCAGTACGAGTTCATGGTGCTGGTGTTAGCTAATGATGAGTAGCGGGGGTATTCAGGTTCCCGGCAGTCATTGAATAAAAGATCACAAAACAGACAGACAGCCTCTGCAGGCTGTCTGTCTGTTTGTTTGTTTGTTTGTTTGTTTGTTTATCTGTGCGGTTTGATTCAATAGAATCGGGCGTTACTCACGCCACATGGTTAAAAGCGTACATGTTTCATTAGCAATAGCTTTTAGCGCTACCACTTGTCCTGAACATGTGCAAACGCTTCACCTTATACTCATAGTTATCGTTTGAGAATCAACTTTAGACCCTGAAGCCTCTTATTCTCCTATTAGAAAATGGATCTGTCCACCATCAGGTACACCATGATGAGCAAGAACACGGCAAGCAACGTGCTGAACGTACGAATTTTGCTTTGGTATGGTGTTACATCCTTATTACTTTTCACGCCTTCTGCGGCAAGACGTAACGGTTTACCCATAATTCCACCAATGGCTGCAATTGCGAGAAGAAGTACCACTACTACAGCCATCCAGATGTGGGAGTAATCTCCCTTTGTCATCAGATAACCACCTGTAAGAAGCTGAATAACAAGCGCATATTGTGCAACTTTGTTTAAAGAACGAAGTGACGCGAATGCTCCCTCCTGTGCTGGCAAGCTCAATGTGCGAATTTTACCGACCACGAATGGCAAAATCAGATAAAATCCCATGGCCAGTGCTCCGACGATATGGAGCAAATACATAATCATTGTCAAAATTTTCATCCTCCTCAACATATTCGCTGTGCTGTATATCACATTTTATTATACTGGGGAACTTATCCAAAGAAAAGAAAACCTCCGTAAATACGGAGGTTTTCTCACTTTTCATGTTCAAAAAGTCTTCAAAACTTAAATATTAACGATTGAAATGACGTTACGCACCGAATCTGCAGACGTATCCAGCGCTGCTTTTTCTTCCGCCGTCAACTCCAGTTCGAAAATCTTCTCAATTCCGTTGCCTCCCAGAATGGTTGGCACACCGAGGAACAGATCCTGATATCCGTACTCACCTTCAAGATAAGCAATAACCGGAATAATGCGTTTTTTGTCCTTCAAAATGGCCTCCGTCATCTGGACCAATGAAGCTGCCGGAGCATAGTATGCACTGCCATTACCCAGCAGGTTAACGATCTCACCGCCGCCTACACGGGTACGTTGCACAATCGCATCAATGCGATCTGCTGGAATCAGGGTATCGATTGGAATACCGCCTACACTCGAATAACGAACGAGCGGTACCATATCGTCACCATGACCACCTAGCACAAAGCCACGTACATCCTCTACGGATACATTTAACTCCTGCGCAATGAACGTACAATATCGTGCAGTGTCGAGAACACCCGACTGTCCGATCACGCGGTTTTTCGGAAAACCGAGTGTCTGATACGCTGCATACGTCATTGCATCTACCGGGTTGCTCAGAATAATGACAATGGACTCAGGGCAATATGTTTTCACATTTTCACACACGGACTTCACGATACCTGCATTCGTATTCACCAGATCGTCACGGCTCATGCCCGGTTTGCGGGCAATTCCGGCTGTAATGATCACAATGTCCGAACCAGCTGTATCCTCGTAGTTGGAAGTTCCCACGATATGACTGTCGAACCCTTGCACAGGGCTAGCCTCCAGCAGATCGAGTGCTTTACCCTTGGTCGGATTCTCCAGTTGAGGAATATCAACCAGAACAACATCCCCGAGTTCCTTCTGGGCAAGCATCAGTGCAGTTGTAGCACCGGTAAAACCGGCGCCAACGACTGTGATTTTTTTGCGCTGAATAGTCACGATTCACATCTCCCCTTACAGGTTTTTGTTACAGGTTGCTAATGATTTGATCAGCGAATTCGGAACATTTCACTTCTGTTGCGCCGTCCATTAGACGTGCAAAGTCATAGGTTACCGTTTTATTGTTGATGGATGTTTCCATGCCTTTGTAGATCAGGTTAGCCGCTTCTTGCCAGCCCAGGTGTTCAAGCAACATTACGCCGGAGAGGATTACGGAACCAGGGTTCACGACATCTTTATCCGCGTATTTAGGTGCAGTACCGTGTGTTGCTTCGAAGATAGCATGTCCAGTTACATAGTTGATGTTCGCACCAGGTGCGATACCAATTCCGCCAACTTGCGCTGCAAGGGCATCGGACAGATAGTCACCGTTCAGGTTCAATGTAGCGATCACATCAAATTCACCCGGACGAGTCAATACTTGTTGCAGAGCGATATCAGCGATAGCATCTTTAACGATGATTTTGCCAGCATCTTCTGCTGCTTTTTGCGCTGCATTGGCTGCATCTGTACCGTCTTTTTCTTTGATTACATCGTATTGTGCCCAAGTGAATACTTTGTCGCCAAATTCTGCTTCAGCCACTTCGTAACCCCAGTTTTTGAAGGCACCTTCAGTAAATTTCATGATATTACCTTTGTGTACCAAAGTAACGGTTTTGCGGTTATGATCAATAGCGTATTGCACCGCTGCACGAACCAAACGTTTCGAACCTTCCTCAGATACAGGTTTGATACCGATACCGGAAGTTTCTGGGAAACGAATTTTGTTAACACCCATCTCCTGTTGCAGGAACTGGATTACTTTTTTCACTTCTGCAGAACCTTCAGCGTACTCGATACCTGCATAGATGTCCTCTGTGTTTTCACGGAAAATAACCATGTCAACCAACTCAGGACGTTTAACCGGGGAAGGTACACCATTGAAATAACGTACAGGACGCAGGCAAGTGTACAGGTCAAGTTCTTGACGCAGAGCCACGTTCAGGGAACGGATACCGCCGCCGATTGGCGTAGTTAGAGGTCCTTTGATGGCTACGATGTACTCACGAATCGCTTCGAGCGTATCGTTCGGCAACCACTCTCCGTATGTATTGAATGCTTTCTCACCAGCAAACACTTCATACCAAGCAATTTTTTTAGTTCCGTTATATGCTTTTTCTACCGCTGCATCCAGAACGCGTACAGAAGCTTTCCAGATGTCACGGCCTGTACCGTCACCTTCGATGAATGGAATGATTGGATTATTAGGAACTTGAAGCGTACCGTTGTCAATTTGAATTTTTTCGCCTTCAGTTGGGAGTGCAAATTTTTCCAATTTCATAATTACAATTCCTCCTAAGTTTTGGTTTCACAGTATGAAGCATACCACATTTTTGCAGGAAGGAAGGGCTGTCTCCACTCGTCAGTATAGCCTCGTATTCACAAGCCCCTCACCTCATCTATATGATTATACTGTTTTTGCTAAAGTTTAGCGAAGATCGATGGAAACGTACTTCTGATCAGTCGGACCCGTGTACTCGGCACGCGGACGGATAATGCGGTTATCTGCAAGTTGCTCCAGAATATGCGCTGTCCAACCGGACACACGGCTGATCGCAAAGATCGGTGTGAACAATTCCTGATCAATCTTCAGTTGAGTGTAAACGGAAGCGGAATAGAAATCGACATTCGGTTTCAAACCTTTTTGACCGGTCACGATTTCTTCAATCTTCACGGACATCTCATACAAACGGGTATCGTTGTTCATCTCACCCAGTTCTTTGGACATCTTCTGCAAATGCTTCGCACGTGGGTCGCCGTTTTTGTATACGCGGTGTCCAAAGCCCATGATTTTCTCACGGTTATTCAGTTTTTCCTGAATAGCCGCTTCCAGACGATCCGGTGTACCGATCTCGTCCAGCATTTTCATAACCGCTTCGTTTGCACCACCATGCAGAGGCCCTTTGAGTGCACCGATCGCAGAAGTTACGCCTGAGTAAATATCAGACAGGGTCGCTACCGTAACGCGGGCAGCAAATGTCGAAGCATTCAGCTCGTGATCTGCATGCAGAACAAGTGCTTGATCAAGTGCTTTTACCGCGGTTTCGGACGGCTCTTCTCCTGTCATCATGTATAAAAAGTTCTCAGCGATGGAAGCGCCTTCTTTTGGAGCCACAGGCTCTTGCCCCTTACGAATACGCGAGATCGCCGCTACAATGGTTGGCAATTGCGCTTGCAACTTCACCGCTTTGTTTTCGTTCGCAGCTTCTGTCATCTCGTCGGCTTGCTCATCATAGAGCGCAAGTGCGGAGACTGCAGAGCGTAGAGCTGCCATCGTGCTGATGTGTTTTGGATACAACTTGATTTGGGCGATCAATTCGCTTGGAATCGGTGCGTAATCGCTCAGACTTTTACGAAGTGACTTCAGTTCATCTGCTGTTGGCAACTTGCCAAACCAGAGCAGATAAGCAACTTCTTCAAAACTTGCATGTTCAGCCAAATCATCGATATCGTATCCACGGTATGTAAGCACACCGTCTACAATAGAGCTGATCGAAGAGGTTGTTGCAACGATGCCTTCCAGACCTTTGGTAGCTGTCATATTACATCTCTCCTTTAATAAGCGAAATCAGAAAACATTCTAAGTCATATCAGTGCCGAAGTGCACCTAACCTCTTTTGTAAACCGTTTCATTTTAAAAATGACCTAAGTTGTCAAAATTCGGTTTTCTTATCTGTCAATCGGTATTTACTTATATCATCATACTGGATTTTGTCGTTTATGTGAACATGATGAGAGTTCATTCGCACATCAAACATATTTATCGGAGTGATAAAGCATTTTTGAAAACCTTTACACAAGCAAGGTTGACATTTAATGTGTATTAAACAATTCATGTCATTAGCGAATTCAAACAAAAATATAGTCACAAAATCTATTGCTATAATTTGTAAACCTCAGGCATACTTTAGGCAGACGATGTGCATAGTAGCATTCCAGCACATAATTGCAGACTGTTCTTATTGCGTTTCAAAAGCTTACGATTGCTCTATATTAATAAGATAAGCTCTTGACTGAATAAAGGAGAGTTGAACCTTGGATCGAATCATTCTCAAACGTCTGCTTCGCGGTCTGTGGGTTATTGTGGCTACCTTTCTGATCGCTGTAGCCGTATATCTGTTGTTCCCGCTGTTATATCCTTTTGTTATTGCCTGGATTATCGCCTATGCCATGAATCCGCTCGTAAAGCTGCTTCAGAACAGACTTCGTTTTCCGCGCTGGTTAGCAGTAACCTTGTCACTCCTATTGTATTTTGGAGCAATCGCTGTAATTTTATCTGCGGCTGTTACTCGTATGGTTAAAGAAGTCATTTCACTAACCACCAGTTTCGACCTGCATGTGGATGAAATCAAAGAAACGTTTGTACGCTGGACACAAAACGATACAATCCAGAGTTTGATAGCGCAGATTAACGATTTTTACAAAGAAAACCCGAATTATCAAGAAACCATTAACAGCAACATTAGCAAAACAACAGAGACCGTCGGAACAGCAGTAAGTGACCTCGTTACTGGTTTTTTCAACCTGATTCTAAACCTGCTGACCTCGCTACCTAATATGGGTGCAGTTCTCATTGTGGTGCTGCTATCTACCTTTTTCATTAGCAAAGGCTGGACACGTCACAGCATTACCGTCTCTGGCTGGGTTCCGTCCGCAGTTCGGAAACCGATCTCTGATATCTGGAATGATCTCAAAAAAGCCCTCTTTGGTTATGTACGCGCACAGCTGATCATGATCTCGATTACCGCTCTGTTCGTCATGATTGGACTGCTCATCCTTCAAGTCAAGTCAGCTTTCACGATCGCTCTGCTGATTGGTCTGGTTGACCTTCTTCCATATCTCGGTGTAGGTCTGGTAATGGTACCTTGGGCGGCGTATTTGTTCATGAACGGAGATATCTATCTTGGCATCGGTATTAGTGTGATCTATCTTATCCTGCTTATTGCCCGGCAGATCATTGAACCGAAAGTTCTTGCCAGTAGTGTGGGGCTAGACCCACTTGCAACGTTAGTAGGCATGTTTGTTGGTTTAAAGCTGTTTGGCGTGTTAGGCCTCATTATCGGTCCAGTCAGTCTTGTGATCCTCGATGCCTTTAATCGTGCCAATGTACTTCGTGACCTCAGGACCTATATCATTAATGGCAGAGTCCGATGATTCTGATTGAAGAGCCTAACCACCATTGTGCTCCAGTTAAACTAATGCAAAAAAAGTCTCCGTTCCAAGCAGAAGTTGTCTGCAGAACGGAGACTTTTGTTTTTAACGAGATAGATGCTCTCTTATTTCGGACGGCGATAAAATGTAATGCTGCCGTTTCTCATCTTTTTCTCCAACCAGCCCAGGAAGAATAACCGATATACCGGACGTGTTAATGGAAATACTAACGTAAAACCGATGAGATCGGTCACAAAACCAGGGATCAACAGCAGGAATCCGCCGACAAAAACAAAAAGGCCATCGACCATTTTCCGCCCAGGCACCTTACCGCGCTCCATCTCCTGCTTGGCATCCATTAATACCTTTCGCCCTTCAAACTGCAACATGGCTATACCAATCAAGGACGTGAGAATCATAAGAAGCAATGTTTTTCCGGCTCCGATCCAATCACTCATCAGAATGAAACCAAACAGCTCAATCACCGGAATTAATAAAAGTAAAGCCCACATCCATTTTCGCATTGATATGTTACTCCTTTCCTGAAAACCACACCTTTTCAAGCGCGCTGTATAGCTCTGAAGCGACCTTATCCAGTCTAACAGGCTTCCAGTCTGTATTCACCCACACATGCTGGGTAGATCCCGTCACCAATCGTTCACCTGGGAGTAATTCATCATGTGCCCACACCCGTTCGCCGACAGCGAGTGAAACATCATGTTCCTCAGGCATACGTCTGATGTCGTACTCGTAATTCAGGCGCAGGCCGCTAAAAGCGGTGATTCGAGTGAAAATGATGATCTCATCATCGTACCGCGCCGGTTTGTGATACTTCACATCCAGACCGGTTACAGGAAGCAACAGTGCCTGTTCCTCCATTTTACGATATGTATACCCCATTTGGCGAATCATCTCGGTACGACCGATCTCGAACCAGTTCAGGTAGTTCGCATGATAGACAACACCCATCTGGTCACTTTCCTGATAACGTACACGAAGACGGGCTGTATACCAGTTACCATGACTTTCTTTTTGCACGTTCTCTGCCTCCTTGGCTCTACCATTCATACGCTTCAAATCACAGAATCGTGTCATGAAGATGGAAAAAAAGCAACGGGACATCAAGCCCCATTGCTTCTTTCATGTTACTTACCGAATCATACGCTAAAATTAAGCGTTGTTTGGAATTTGGCTTACTTTGATCAGGTTTGTAGAACCGGAGCGGCCCAGAGGTACACCTGCTGTAATCACAACCAGGTCTCCTTCTTTAACCAGTCCTGATTTTACGCCACCTTCAATTGCATTTTCGAACAAAGCATCCGTAGAATCAACCAATCTACCTTTAACAGGAGTTACACCCCATGCCAGTGCCAAACGACGGGAAGTTCTGTCTTCTGTCGTTACAGCGATGATTGGAGCTTCTGGACGATATTTAGAGATCATACGTGCGGTATGTCCGGATTCTGTCGAAGTGATGATCGCTTTTGCGTTCAAATCTTGAGCGGACAGAGCAACGGATTGACTGATCGCTTCAGTAACCGTTGTTTGTTGTGCAACACGTTGTTTCAGATACAGCTCTTGGTAAGGCAGAGCAGATTCTGCTTTTTCTGCGATACGGGACATGGTCAGCACGGACTCTACCGGATATTTACCGGCAGCCGTCTCACCGGACAACATGATTGCATCTGTACCGTCAAAAATTGCGTTTGCTACGTCACTTGCTTCCGCACGAGTCGGACGCGGGTTACGTTGCATCGAATCCAGCATTTGTGTAGCTGTAATAACCGGTTTACCCGCAACATTACATTTTTCGATCATGCGTTTTTGTACCAGTGGTACTTCTTCCGCAGGGATTTCTACACCCAGGTCTCCACGAGCAACCATCAGGCCGTCAGACACTTCAAGGATTTCGTCCAGGTTGTCAACACCTTGTTGGTTTTCGATTTTGGAGATAATTTGAATGTGACCTGCATTATGTTTCTCAAGCAATTCACGAATTTCAAGCACGTCGCTTGCTTTACGAACGAAAGAAGCTGCGATGAAATCGATACCTTGTTCGATACCAAACACGATATCGTTAGCATCTTTTTCAGTGATACCCGGCAGGGAAATCGCAACGCCTGGAACGTTAACACCTTTTTTGCTTTTGATCGTACCGCCGTTAACGATACGGCATTTGATCTCAGTGCCTTGTACTTCTACCACAGTCAGTCCGATCAGACCGTCGTCGATCAGAATTGTAGATCCCGCTTCAACATCTTTAGGAAGATCTGCATACGTAATGGAAAGACGATCTTTGGTTCCCAGAATTTCTTCTGTCGTCAAAGTGATGTACTCGTCCTGAACCAGTTCAATAGGCTCAACTTCCAGTTTACCCGTGCGAATTTCCGGTCCTTTGGTGTCAAGCAGGATCGCTACAGTTTTGTTCAGCTCTTCACATGCTTGGCGAATCGCTACGATCCGTCCGCCGTGCTCATCGAAATCACCGTGGGAGAAGTTCAGACGGGCTACGTTCATGCCAGCCATAATCAGTTTCTTGGTATTCTCCAGGGATTCACTGGATGGGCCAATCGTACATACAATTTTCGTTTTGCGCATTTTGGGTTTCCTCCGATTTTAAAGGTCTAACTTTATATCTCTATTTTTCTTTTTCCAACTATTAAATTTACTATACTTTTAGTCATTTGTATAGGAAATTCGTCACATCATTCTGCATTTCCCGACAAATTTCTCACAGGTTCTGCTTCTAGCGGCTGTTCCGATGCTTCCACTTGGACAGATTCTGCTCCGGTTTGTGGTTCTACTTTACCAGCAGTCTCGGTTTCTTCAACAATTTCTTCCTTTGTTGCTGGTGCTTCAAAGGTGACTGAGCCGATTTTCCGGAATTTCTCGTAGCGATCCTGCTTTAATTGCTCTGCACTCCACCCTTTCATCTCTTCCAGATGACGAACAAGAGCTTCGGAGATCGCCGCTGCAGCCGTATCGTAATCCTGGTGAGCCCCGCCGCGCGGCTCAGGGATAATCTCTTCGATAACATCCATCTCCAGCAGGTCTTTCGCTGTAATTTTCATCGCCTCAGCAGCCTGATCTGCCTTCGATGCATCCTTCCACAGAATAGAAGCAGCACCATTCGGAGAAATTGCCGAGTAGATGGCATGTTCAAGCATAAGCACACGGTTACCTACAGCCATAGCCAAGGCACCGCCACTTCCACCTTCACCAATAACAACAACAATGACTGGAACGGACAGCTTAGCCATCTCCAGCAAATTACGGGCAATAGCTTCCGATTGACCTCTCTCTTCTGCAGTATTACCCGGATACGCTCCTTTAGTATCAACAAACGTAATAATCGGGCGGCCAAATTTATCAGCCTGTTTCATTAAACGCAGTCCTTTACGGAACCCTTCCGGGTGAGCACTTCCAAAAAAGCGGGCAATGTTGTCCTTCGTATCCTTTCCGCGCTGTTGGCCAAGTACCGTTACGGTTTGTCCATTCAGCTTGGCGAGTCCACCAACAACCGCAAGGTCGTCACCAAACATACGGTCACCATGCAATTCCGTAAAATCAGTAAAAATGAGCTGAATCAGATCCAGTGCTGTTGGACGCTGCTGGTGACGAGCCAAATGCATCTTCTGAGCCGGTGTTATGTTGGTGTAAATCTCTTCTTCAAGTCTATGATAACGTTCTTCCAGACGGGCGATTTCTTCGGTGAAATCAATTCCCTTCTCCTGTCCAAACTGAACGAGTTCTTCAATTTTTTTGCGCATCTCAACCAGAGGCGCTTCATATGGCAAACCACCCGCCATTTAGACCCCTCCCTTTTCACTATGCATATCGAGAAGCTTGCCAAGGGTTGTCCGAAGTTCTTTCCGGTGAACAACCATATCCAGCTGACCGTGCTGGAGGTTGAATTCTGCGGTCTGGAAATCATCCGGCAACTTCTGACGGATCGTTTGTTCAATAACAATTCTGCCCGCAAAACCAAATACCGCACCAGGTTCAGCGATAATAATATCGCCAAGGCTCGCGAAACTAGCCGAAACCCCGCCTGTCGTCGGATCGGTAATCACGGAAATATAGAGCCCGCCTTGCTCGTCCAAACGCGCTAAAGCCGCACTCGTTTTCGCCATCTGCATCAGACTCAGGATACTCTCCTGCATCCGGGCACCGCCTGAAGTAGAGAATATAATCAAAGGAAGCTTCTTCTCAATAGCATGTTCAACCGCACGGGTGATCTTCTCTCCGACAACGGATCCCATACTGCCTGTGAAGAAATCAAAGCTCATCACGGCGACAACAACTGGCAGACCTTCAATCGTGCCTTCTCCCGTAATAACAGCTTCTTTCAAACCAGACTTCAGACGTTGCTGCTCTAACTTGTTGCTGTATCCCGGGAATCCGAGTGGATCAACCGAAACCATATCGGCATCATGCTCAACAAAACCTTCTTCATCGAGCACCATGGCAATTCGCTCCATCGCGTTAAGACGCATATGGTAGCCGCAGGCAGGACATACTTTCAGGTTTTTCTCCAGTTCCTTGCTATATTGAATGGTGCCGCACTTGCTGCACTTGTTCATGAGTCCTTCAGGTATTTCACGTTTTGGGCGCTCGACGGCTTCCTGCCGTTCACCTGGATTTGCACGCTCGGAAGGTATGGTAGCGTACTTCCGTTTCTTTTGGAATATATCTTTGAACACAACTACACCTCTCCAGCCAATAATTTGATGGCCGCAGGCTACAGTCCGCTGTAACAATCAGCTTGGTCTGCATGCTGCGGTGAACCGCTTACGCTTATAACTCATGCAAAGACTTATACCTTAACTAGCATTCAGAACAAAATTCCTCCGATATAAGGCAAAAATCAACGGCTACTCTCCGCAAAATTGATGTTACCTGCAATAACCGATTAACAAAAAAAGAAGGAAGGACAGTAGCATTACACACATGCAAGTCGATTCCTCTTTCCGCTTTCGCGGTAAGTCCCTTATGTACCAGTGGTACTTTTTGTTATCTGCCAAGGCACTTCAATATCGAGAATCAGGAATGCAGAATGGAATTCAACACTTCCTGAACCTCTTCCAATTCCCCAGAAGGGACGCGAATCTCATATTGTTGCTTGGATAAACTGATGGGACGGGTCTGTACCAGAAAACCTTCTTCCGAAAGCTTGGTCTTGATCTTGTCCGCAACCTTTGCTGTCGGCGCAATGTAAATCACCGTCCACATGCCATGTCCGCCCCCTAAGCTAATGTTCAGAGCCCGTATATTGGACTAATGATACCATACCTCCGTTTTTTTCTGCAAGGAAGGGTTGAAGACCTTTCAGGAGAAAACCGGATGATTCGGGACATTGACCCCTGCTTGGCAAGCCAAATGGTCATAGTCATGTGATATAAATCGCAGACTTTTCCTAACAGGCAAAAACCATACAGGGCAGCCTTAGCCGCCCTTAATCCTATGGGACAGATTGAGATGGCAACCACAGTATTCTGTTGGTATTAATGGATTTTACAGGTCGGAAGAGTATTTCTTGGCTTTAATATTTTTGTGTGCAATCCGCGCGGAGGCAGCTGCAGCAAGACCTGCAACCAGATCATCCAGGAACACATGAACGGCCGATTTTTGTTCATTCAAATCATGAATCACACCTATTTTTTCCTTGTCCAGATAGCCAAAACTGGTTAAACCAATCATGCCGTAGACATGCGTTATCCCTAAAGCCAGAGTCTCGTCCACTCCATAGAGTGACTCATCCGCCTCCATTATCGCTTGCAGCGGTTGGGGCAGAAGCTTTTTTTCAGCCAGTTCGTCAAGTGCAATGCCCGTGTACAATGTGTACTGTACCTCTCTTTTTTGCAAAACGGATTTTACGCTGGTTACGCAGTCGTCCATGGTCAATTCCGGGTGGTACCCTTTCTGCAAACGATATACAATTTCTGCGATAGCATCAATGTGTACACCTCGCCGGGCCAGCATAGCTTCCGCGATCTCATATGACATATCTCGACCTCCCGCATCAATCCCCCGAGAACTTCAAGGTTCTTCGGTGTTCTCAAGTGTATGCAGTGAACTTCCGAAATGTTCATAAAATGTGCGAATGTACACGCACGAGTGAACGTTACGCTATACCGATCTTCTGTTGGCAAGCATGTGCAAGTATAGCTGACGATCATTGGTTAAATTTTCAAACAGGTCATCTTCTCATCTTGCAGTTTCATTTAGAGATGCATATAAATCAGGAGAGAGATTCTAGTAACCAGGGCGAACACAATTCCTCATAAAATAGAATTTCCCGGCGCATTTTGCTGTTTTTCACCGGAATAACCATTTTCGTGATCATTACAACTGGCAATATGTACATTCGCGCAAATGCTTCTGGTGAACGATAGTACTCAGCCGAAAGGATACATGTTTGGCAGAACTTTTATAAAAAAAAGCATGCCCACCGTTCTCTATCATGTAAACGGTGGACATGCTCTTGCTGAAGGTGGTAAAACCCTTCAGCTTTATTTGATTTTGACTGTCCCTTCACCAAGCATTTTCTCCATTTGGGAGAACAGTGCCGGTGAAGGTTTGATCCGGTAGGCGTCGCTCAGGGCGAGTAGCTTCTGCTGTTGCTCGTAGAAGAGCACGGTCGCCATCGGGCCAGGGTGTTGCTGGAGTAGCTCTTTGAGACGCGCCAGCAGCTCGGGCTTCTCGGCCTGCGGGGTGAGCTTCACGAACACCCGCTGCTCGGCCCCACGCGGCGCGCGGCCCTGCTCCGCCGCGCTAGCCGCCGCAGGCGCTGCACTGCCCGCGCGTGCGCTGGCTGCGGCGCCTGTGCCTGCCTCGCTGCGCGCCGAGGCAGGGCTGCGGCTTCCGCTTGCACGCGCAGCGGAAGCGTCACCGCCTGCGCTGCTGCGCTGCGCTGCGGCTCCCGCGCCCGCGGGTCGCTGCGGCGAAGCCGCCTGCGCCGGGCGCGAAGCGCTGCCGCTGCCGGGCTTGCCGCGGCGGTCGCGGCTGCGCAGCTGCTGTTCCAGTGCCGCCGGTGTCAGCGGCGACACTTCCTCGGCCAGCAGCTTAAAGCCCTCGTCCTGCTGCTGCACCTTGGCACGCACGACGAGCAGTTCGCCTTTCCCGACATGCTGCTGGCTTCGCCGCCATACCTCGGGAAAGAGAACCACTTCGCAGCGTTCGACCTGGTCTTCCAGCTCCATGAACGCCATCGCCTTGCCCTGTTTCGTCGTAATCGACTTCACGGACACTACCATACCTGCGGCGACGGCCATCGTATCGTCAGCCGCCTCCGTCAATTCCATGATCCGGTCAGCCCCGCTCGATGCGAGCACATCTTCGTAGTCATCCAGTGGATGGCCGGACAGATACAGACCTAGCAGTTCACGCTCCAGTTCCAGTTGCTGACTTGCCGAGAACGGCGGAATTTCCGGATATTCAATCTCCCAGTTGGGTGTCTCCACAAAGTCAAACAGCTGAATCTGCAAGTCCTCACGCTCTTTACGCCATTTCAGAGCCGCTTCAACAGTCTCGTCTAGCATTGCGAGCAATTGAGCACGATGTCCTGGCAGGCTGTCAAATGCACCAGCCTGAATCAGTGATTCAATAACACGTTTGTTGCACACTCTCAGATCAACACGGCGACAAAAATCGAGTAAACTGTCGAACGGTTTTTCCTGTCTGACGGCCATAATGCTTTCCATCGCTTGCGTGCCTACATTTTTCACTGCAGCCAGCCCAAAACGAATGGCTCCTGAAGACCATAGCGTTACTGCGCTACTCTCCTCATCGATTAATTCAGCTGCCTTTTCCTGAATCTGTCCATACGCCTGATCGGGATTCTGGTTGTGCGTCTCAACCTCAGACTGAGCATGCTCGGCCCCATGCAACCTATCATGATCCCGCATTTTTTGCTGATCATGAACCTGTTCCGATCCAAGCACAGTGTCGGATACAGATATTTTCACCAGACCCGGGTCTAACTGAAGACCGGATGTTTTCGAATCTGACTTAGCAGATACAGACTGCCAACCTTCGTCGTATCCCCTTATCTCCATTTCCGTTAAGTGTTCGTTATCCTCCGGCATAGGCCCAGGATCATCCGGTAACGGCACCCCTCCGTAATCCCCGTGTTCCTCATAGTTATCATATGAAACATCTTTACGGGCTTCGGAAGCTTCACCCGTTACCCTTGATTCATCCTTCTCCTTCACAGCAGACGAAGCAAACACAGGTGTGAACAAAATGCCACTTTCATTTACGTCCGGCGGGAGCACGTCAATCTGCATGTGACGGCATTCCACTACATACTCTGCAACCTTACGATGGCTCCCCATAACGGCGGTTAACATAGAAGCCATGAAATGCACAGGATAGTGCGCCTTCAAGTAAGCCGTTTGGAATGCAAGAACACCATATGCAGCTGCGTGAGCACGTGGAAAACCGTAGTTGGCAAATTTGACAATCATATCGTACACGAGATCCGCTTCCGCTTCGCTGTATCCCTGTTTCAGACTGCCCTGAACGAAGTGCCCCCGTTCCAGATCGAGCACTTCTCTTTTTTTCTTGGAAACAGCTCGGCGCAACAAATCCGCTTCTCCCAAGGAAAACCCTGCCATACGGGATGCAATCTGCATGATCTGCTCCTGATATACAATGATGCCGTACGTATCTTTCAAAATCGGCTCCAGATCGCCATGTGGATAATCCACTTCAATCTGCCCGTGCTTCCCCTGAATATATTTCGAAATAAACTCCATCGGACCCGGACGATACAAGGCCAGAACGGAGATAATATCTTCAAATACACTTGGCTTTAATTCTTTCAGAACCCGGCGCATACCTGCGGATTCCAGCTGGAATACACCCATCGTATCCCCTCTGCCTAACATCTCGTAAGTCGGAGAATCATCATCGGAAATCCGTGTAAAATCAGGAACTTCCGCACGCTCCCCAATCCAGCGGAGACAGCGTTCTATAATGGAGAGGGTACGTAGGCCGAGAAAGTCCATCTTAAGCAGCCCTATCGATTCCAGATTTTCCATGGAATACTGCGTCAAAGCTGTTCCTTCGCTACCTTCCTGCAATGGAACGGCATCCGTCAGCGGATCTCGTGAAATGACGACACCCGCAGCATGCGTGGAAGCATGACGGGGCATGCCTTCTACCTTCATTGCCATATCGAGCAACTCACGTGTCTTGGGTTTCGTCTCATACAACGCCTTCAGCTCCGGCGTAGCTTCCATTGCTCGTTCAATGTTAATGCCTAACTGCGCAGGAATCAGTTTCGCAGCCTTGTCCACTTCGCCATATGGCACATTCAGCGCCCGCCCAACATCACGGACCGCAGCCCGGGCTGCCATGGTTCCAAACGTAATAATTTGGGCAACATGGGCTTTGCCGTATTTCTGTGCCACATAATCGATGACCTCGTCACGACGTTCATCACTGAAATCGATATCGATATCGGGCATGGATATCCGCTCAGGATTGAGAAAACGCTCGAAGAGCAGGTTATATTTCATCGGATCGACATCCGTAATACGAAGTGTATAGGCGACCAAGCTTCCTGCCGACGAACCCCGACCGGGTCCCGTGACAATCCCCTGCTTGTGCGCGTAGGCGATGAAATCCCACACGATCAGGAAATAATCCGAGAAGCCCATGCTGTCAATCACGCGCAACTCATAGTCCAACCGTTGCTCCAGCTCTGTACGAAGCGCCGTCTCGTTCCACCGATCGGACTCTGCATACCGGGCAATCATGCCCTCTTCACACAATTGACGCAGATATGCAGACGGACTCGAACCTTCAGGCAATGGACGGTATTCCGGTAAAATCGATTTGCCAAATTCCAGCTCCAATTCGCAAGAATCGGCGATGCGGGCTGTATTAGCGATGGCCTCCGGTACATGAGGGAACAGACGAGCCATTTGCTCGCCGCTCTTCAAATACAATTGGTTCGTTCCGATCCGCAAACGAGCCTCATCTTCTACCGTTTTACCTGTCCCGATACAGATCAGGACATCCTGTAATTCTGCATCCTCTTCGGATAGATAGTGAGCATCATTCGTTGCCACAAGTTCAATTTCCAATTCAGCAGCGAGTTTGATCAGCTGCGGATTGACTCTTTTTTGCTCAGCCAGTCCGTGATCCTGTAGTTCCAGATAAAAGTCGGAGCCAAAGATGTTTTTGTAACGTAGCGCGGCACGACGCGCCTCTTCTTCACGCCCATGTAACAGATGTTGCGGGACTTCGCCGCCGAGACAAGCGCTGAGACAGATAATCCCCTCATGATGTGCCGCCAAACTCTCCATGTCGATACGCGGTTTATAGTGGAAACCCTCCAGATGTCCAATGGAACACAGCTTCATCAGGTTCCGATAACCGGTCATATTTTTCGCCAGCAAAATCAAATGATATATCGGTTGATCCTTCCGGCTTCCCCGTTCTTTGCGAGAACCTGCCGTCATATATGCTTCGCAGCCTATAATCGGTTTGATTCCCCGCTGGGCGCAGGCTTTATAAAACGGGATAGCCCCATACATGACGCCATGATCGGTCAGCGCAAGTGTCGTCATCCCCAGATCTGCGGCTTTATCCACGAGATCCGGAATACGCGCAGCGCCGTCCAGCAAACTATATTCACTGTGAACATGCAAATGCACAAAAGAACTCATGTCTTTTTACTTCCTTTCCCCTTCTTACAGTGGCAGCTCTCATTACTTCCGTTGTGCTCTCCCTGGTGTGCTATATACCATGCACAAGTGTTGAATCTGTTAAAAAATCAATATATACCTGCGATTATATGAATAGTTCCTCTAAAATTTAAATAATCAAACAAATGAAAGAGTTTATTCTTCTATTTTATCATAACGTCAGGGGGCTCGCCCATACAATAGAAGTACAAGCTGCTCCCCTGTTGCACAAATCCAAAACAGGCGGTATGCTGCTGGTCTGAAAGGGGTGTTGTGGGTGAGCACTTTTTTATCCAAAGCCATTCTTGACTTCTTTATTGCATTCGGGATCGTGCTGGGCGGCGCGATGATTGGGGGTATAGGTGCAGTCATTTCCCTTCAGCCTCCGACCCAAACAATGCTCGATATTTCTGGCAAAATTAAAATCTGGGCACTCGCTGCAGCTGTGGGCGGTACGATCGATCCGATGCGAGTCATTGAGAGTAATTTTCTGGATGGCAACCTGTCACCAGCAGTAAAACAAATCCTGTACCTGATCTCAGCCTTTATGGGTGCACATATGGGAACCGAACTGGTGAAATGGGTGTGCGGCGGAGGCCGGGGTTAGATGACCCGTGATGACCCTGCATGAGACTTCCCCCCTTCTCCCGCTACCGCCCGTTGATGCGTATGACTGCCGTATTTGTGCTCGGAATGATCGCTGGATGTGTTGTGTATAACGGTGTGTTTCATCTCAGTTATAACAAACTGTGGCTAAATAATCAGGAGCTGCAACTTCAACTACACCAGAACGAGGAGGATATAAAAACACTGAAAAAATACAGTAAGCGCCAAACGGTGATCAAAGAGATCAAAGTTCGCGCCGAAGAATCCGATAAAGGCCCCGATGAGGCCTCATTAAAACTGATGTTACAGAAGCTCGGGGATGAGCTTGAAGTGTTGCGTGGAAGAGATGTATTTAACATCGACGAATATAGCAAAATGACACGCATCATGCTTAATCAAAAAATCTATAAGGTCCGGGAAAAAGAATATTCCGTTCAGGTCAAAACGATGCTTGTCATGGAGGGCGTTTTACAAGTCTGGGTACAGATCCGCATGCATGTTCCGGCATAATCTCCGAAAAATGCAAAAAACTGCCCTGGTCTGCATGGTCACATGCTACAATAAGGGCAGTCTATGTTTTTCAAAAAAGGAGTTGCTTCTTGCGTGTTGATCGAAGTATTCAAGTATATTCTGATCGCCCTCTTCGCCATCGCTATGATCTGTTCTGCAATGAACAGCATTCGTTCACGCCGGACGACTGACCGACATGTTGCCGGTTTGTACCGCTCCTGGACGAATATCTGGATGGGCTGCATGCTTGTCATTCTCGCACTGATCCTGATGTTTGTTTTTACCGGCTCTACGCTATCTGTCATTGTGGAAGCGCTCTTCCTGATCATGGGAGCTTACAACGTGTTTGCTGGTATCCGTAATCGCAGTTACTACGCCAGACTTAAACAGCATTCCGGCAATACACCGGCTTAGAGTTAATCGTTGCACATTTCGAAGCGTTTCGGTACAAGTCAGTCAGGTTTGGACAACATATCGGCAAAAAAAGAGAGCACACCCGAACAATCTTGAGGTGAATAGAGTAAGCCGCACGCACTTTGCTGCATTGCTGTGATCTGTACATGTTTATCGTACATGTCAACGTGCAAATGCCGTATAACAGATCAATGGCTCACTTTTTCCCCTGAAGGGCAATCGCTCTCTTTTTTATGTGCCGGGATATATTTTTATAGACAATCTCTTTTGAATACGTATTATGCATTTATTCTAAGCATGGTCTATGGACTGCAGCGTCATGACTGCCTTGCACACCACACTGCCCTCACGGGTAATGACAATATCCATTTTGCATGTTCTTCGGCTCGTTTCAAGAATCATGGGACGCACCATAATCTGATCTTCAATCTGCACCGGACGGACAAAATACGTCGTTACGTTATCAACCACATGGTCGTTGCCCGTGACGTCCCATGCTGCTCTTCGGGCAGCTTGTGTCATCACATTCAGTAACACGCCTTCCGAGATCGTGCCCAAATCCGTGGCCATCTGGGGAATAATGAAGCCGTGGAACAACAGTTCGTTCTGTTCCCCACGTTCTTCTGCGAATCCGTTCCAGATCAGATGATCAAAGGTCTCGCCAAGCTGGGGTTGCTTCTGCGCATCACGCATGGCCTGCAGTACTTCCTTACGTGTAACGGAAGCAATAAGCTTACGGTTACGATCCACAATGGGCAGGAAATCTATGCCTTCCCAGGTCATGATCTGCGCAGCAGAAGCAAGGGAGGTCTGTAACGATGCTGTTATCGGACGGCGAACGACACACTTTTCAATGCTTTGATCCGGTTGCAGTTCACTGACATCCTTCAGACTCACAATACCGATGACCCGGTTCCATTCATCTACAACCGGAAAGCGGTGCTCCCCTGTTTCCGACACCAGCGAATGAAAATCCGAAGCCGAACTCGTTACTTTGAGCACTTGCAGACGGGGTTTCTGGCCGATAATATCCTCCACCAGCATGATTTTTTTCTTGATCAGCCTGTCGAAGATCGCACGGTTAATCATAGAGGCCACGGTAAAGGTATCATGTCTGGAGGAGATAATCGGCAGTCCCAGCTCATCTGCCATAATTCTTACATCCCTGCTTGTACCAAAGCCCCCCGTAATCAATACGCCAGCTCCTTGTTCCAGTGCCAGGGAATGAGCGTCTTCCCTGTTACCGACAATAAGCAGGCTGCCAGCATCGATGTAACGCGCCATCGCCTGCTCCTTCATCGCCCCAATCACATACTTGTGCAAAGGTTTGGCTAGTCCTTCATTACCGCCAAGCACATGTCCCTCCACAATCGTGACCACGTCGGCAAAGGTGAGTTGCTCCGACATGCCCCGAGGTCTTTTTTCGATCCGCACCGTTCCGATTCTCTCTTTCGTCACGACCAATCCGAAGTTCTCCGCCTCTTTAACGGCACGATAAGCTGTTCCCTCACTTACCCCCAGTTCACGTGCAAGCCCGCGTACCGAGATTTTGCTGCCCACCTTCAATTGCTCAATATGCTGTAGAAGCTGTTCATGCTTCGTGACGTTTTCTTCTTGTCCGTCCAACTGTACCACCCCCGAGGTTGCATCTGTACTATACTGTATCTATTATAACACGACCTTAGGAAAATAACCCCATCTGACCTAGAGTCCTGACCCGCAAAAAAACTTCTCACTTTTATTCTGCATGATCTGCTCCTGTGTGCTTTGCTTAAACACACAAATAAGACCGAAACCCCGCACACTTCAGGATTCCGGTCTATCTATAACTTATTTATACGGATTCGCTACGCTCCTGCTTGTCCAGCAGTTTCATCTCCCACTGCCGTAACTTCGCCCGGCGTACAGCCTCCAGCGCACGTTTTTTCTCCTCATCTACGCCAAGAATGAAATGCAGGTGTGCGCCTACAATTAATAGCGAGAACAGCACCCACACAATACCGAAAATATTAACCCAGTCCATTCCGCCAGCAAAGGAAATGCGCGGAAGCGCAATAACCAGCATCGACAACGCAATCAGCAGATAGATGACATGTTTTGTTTTTTTCAACCTCTTCACTATTCACAGCTCCTTCGTTCCATATATAGCTAGTCTATGAACGGTTCAGAGGGAATATGAGAGGATCGCAGAAAAAAACAGACAAGTATATGCTTATTAAGCTTATAGCTTAAGCTTCCGCTCCGCCATACAGATGAGCCAGGCTATCTGCAATAATTTTATTTACATCCTCGATAATGACGCTAAGGCGACGCTCTGCATCAAACAGGCGGCGGATGTTCAGGTTCAGACTCAATACTTCAAAGAGTTTTTCCATCTTTTCCATCTCATCCGGTGCTGGCATATCTCCGCTCATCATGCGTTGCTGCAATTCCATCTGTTGGTTGCGAAAGTTGTCCAGCATCGCTTTGGCCTCTGGATCGGCTTCAATCAATTTCATCGCAGAGGTAATCTCCTCTACCTCGCTACTTTCTCTTAGTGCTTTTGCCAAATCATTGGCTTTGTCATAAATATTCATTATAATTCCTCCTCTAAATTGGTTGTTCATCCGTGTAAGAACACGCATTCTATGCTCTCAAATAAAGGTTCTGGATCAGGCCGCCCAAAAACGCCCCAAATCAAACACATTTAAATCCGGCTGGGTCAATCACCAAGGGGTATATGTCCTCATATGATGAAGCACATGCCATGTTCAGATGCCGTTCAAATTCAAGATCAGACATCAAGCTGCCGCCCGGAAGGAGATCCGTGATGTCCACTAAAAAAGTAACGATACAGGTTACCGGCTCGGGCATCCTGCAGGACGACGTCATCATGCTGGGCGAAGGGGTTCTCAAAGCACTCAAGATTCCTTCGGGAAGACCTCTTCAACTGCAATTCGGTTCGTACCGCCGTGAAGTTACAGTTATTCCGGTTCCCCGGTATGACGGATTAAGACTCAATCAGACGGTAGCCAGCAAAACCGGACTTGTGCCCCGTTCAGTCCTGAGGGTATCTTACCGTGCTTCCAGCCATACGCTTCGCCTGGGACCCTACATCAGCGTTATGGTCAGCCAGGATTACCCCGATCAACCCGATCGGCCCTTTGGCTCGATTACGATGTTCTGCCAGGAATTAGTGCATGCCTGCCGAAAGCAGGGCGCCTATGTATCCTTTTTCACACCGGAGGACATCGGAGCAGTAACTGGTTACATGCAAGGCTGGGTATATGATGACGGCTGGAAAAAAACCGTTCTGCCTGTGGCAGATGTGGTCAATAACCGGCTGACGTCCCGCAAACTCGAGAACAAACCTAGCGTACAGCATTTTATGAAAGAAGTAAAATCGCTATACGGTACACACACCTTTAACGAAAAGTTCCTGGACAAAAATGAGGTGTTTGACGCACTCAAGTCGATCACGACACTCAAACGGGTGCTGCCGGAGTCCCATTTGCTCAAAACATCAGCGACTCTCAAAGCGATGTGCCAGCGTTACCCGGTCGTCTTTCTGAAGCCGGTTCGTGGTTCACTAGGCAAAGGCATTATCCGGGTTTCCCGTCAGCCAGAAGGAGGGTATCTAACTCTGGCGACAAGTGTCGGAGGTACCCGCAAACAATCTTATGCTTCTCTGGATAAACTCTATGCCAGTATGTCCGGAAAAATGAAAACAACGCGTTATCAGATTCAGCAAGGGCTGACCCTGATTGACAACAGCGGCAGGCCCGTTGATTTCCGCGCGCTCGTGCAAAAGAATAAGACGGGAAAGTGGAGTGTAACTTCCATCGTTGCCCGTATTGCAGGGGGCAGTCATTACGTCTCCAATCTGGCGAGAGGCGGAAGCCTCAGCACCGTCAAAGAAGCCGTAGCCAAAACGCAGCTGTCCAGTTCTGCCAAAGCTTCGGCCTATGCAGGGTTGCATACAGCAGCACTGGATATTGCCAAAGGGATTGATAGTGCTATTCCTGCCCATTTTGGTGAGCTAGGTATCGATCTCGCACTAGACACAAGTGGACGCGTATGGCTGCTTGAGGTGAATTCAAAACCATCCAAGAACGATAATACACCGCTGAGCGAGAGTAAAATTCGCCCGTCGGTCAAAGCAATACTCGAATACTCCACATACCTGGCCGGATTCTGAAGTTTGATCTCATGAAGGAGGTGCAGCAAGATGTTTACATCGCCGCAAAACAACACCATGGCTATACTCGTCCGTGAAGCAGAAGGCTCACCTCCTTTTGCAGATGAACGCTTCTGCCGCACGCTTTGCGTGGAAAGTTCCAAGTACGGGTTACGAACTATCGTCATTCCGATTCTGGCCGAATATACCGGAGGCACTCTTCTGAGGGCATACACTTACCATCAAAAGGAATGGAAAGCTATTCGTATGCCTATGATCGATCTGGTGATGAACCGATGCCTGAATCCACTTTCTAGAAATACCAAGCAGCAGCTGGAACGCTATCTACCTCATACCTCCACTCTTCGCCAGCGCTCTTGGTCAAGTGCACTTCCTGGCAAATGGGAAGTGCATCGCGCTCTATCGAAGTCAACCACGCTTCGGGGACTACTTGCTCCAACCACTCGGGTAAGGTCGACTATTCCCTGGGAAATATGGCTTGCCCGCTGGCCCAAAGGTTTATTTTTCAAACCCGCTTCAGGAACTCATGGCAAAAACACCTTCCGCTTATCCGTAGGAGGATTACCATTCTCCTGGATTGTGGAGGGTCGTAATAGAAGCAACGAACACTATGTTAAGTCATTTCATCAAGCAACGGATGTATCTTCCTGGCTGGAATCACATCAGGCTGTACAAAACATGATTGTGCAGCCTTATCTGGAGCTTAGCCATCACGGAAGAGCATTTGATATAAGGGCACTGGTACAAAAAAACGGGCAAGGACGCTGGACGCTGACGGGATGTATGATTCGGGAAGGAGCAGAAGGCTCTCTGACCTCGAATCTTCACGGCGGGGGTAACGCTTATCCTGCTGATGCATACCTTACCAAACGATATGGCAAAGACAAAGCTTCATCGCTTCTGCAACAGATCAAACATGCTGCCGCTCTCATTCCTCCGACGCTGGAGAGCCGTTTCGGCCGACTTGCGGAACTTGGTCTTGATTTTGGAGCCGATGTGGCCGGCAGGCTGTGGTTGCTTGAAGTGAATTCAAAACCAGGCCGCACCTCATTTGCGGAATCAGATGATAAACGCATGCATGCCCTGACGTATACTCAACCGCTTGCTTACGCCCGTTATCTGCTGCAACAACATGTTCTCGCGGACGTCTTATGTCCAATGAAAATGCCGAATTCATCCAGCAAAGCTGGCCTGAAACGCATCCCGATTCCAGGCAGCAAGGGGCCTGTAATGCCTGCATGCCATGGAGCACAAGGATCTTTTTCAGGATAGGAGGATAAATCATGAGTTTGACCTTTTGTAATCTGCATTTCACCCAAAAACCCGAAAAAGTGGTGTACGTATCTAATGCTTTAATGAAGAGCCTTAATCTGTCTGGCAAAAAAACGATACATCTGCGTTTCGGACGTGATCGCGTGCCAGCCACCATCAAACCGATTCGCAAACCGGGGAAACATCTGTATCTGGCATCAGGCATCCGCAACTTAATGAACGTTCCTAAACGTGGCAGCATTTATCTTCGCAATCTCCAGAATGATGAAGTGCAGCTGGGACCGCTCATCGGGGTGCTGTCCGACGGTTCTTCTTCAAGCTCGAATCCGTTCGGCTCACGTACTGGCTTCATCAAGCAGTTGCTTCGGGAAGGAAGCCGTAAATCATATATCTATGCCTTCACTCCGCGAGATATCAACTGGCAGAACGAGACCGTTTCCGGGTACTTCCTCAATGAGAGCGGAAGCTTCTTCCGCAGGACGGTGCCCCTGCCCGATGTGGTTTACAATCGTTTGCCGAGCCGCCGCTCCGACTTCTCACCAGCAATCAATCAGCTCCGGGAACGTTTTATCCGTCGCAAAATTCCTTTTTTCAACTGGAGCTTCTTCAATAAATCGGATATTTACAAATTGCTGGAGAACGAACCAACCGCAGGACGTTATATCCCGGAATCCATCACCAACCCTACCATTGACCAGATGAGGGAAATGCTTGAGCGCCATCAGTTCGTTTATTACAAACCTACCGCTGGCAGCCTTGGAAACGGAATCTACCGCTTAACCTACTCACCTAAACGTGGATATTTTGCACGTTATCGCAAAAAAGGGGGTAACGCCCTGCTACGCTTTGGTTCATTTAATAGCCTCATGCGCATGCTTCAGGGTAGACACGGCAAGCAGTTACGCGGTTATGTTGTTCAACAGGGAATACGACTGATTGAGATCGACGAATGCCCTATTGATTTTCGTTTCCACATGCATAAGAACGGGAACAATCAGTGGGTTGTTGTTGGCATCGGTGCCAAAAAGGCGGGACGCGGAAGTGTCACAACTCATATCAAAAATGGCGGCTCTCTGATGACCCCTGAACAGGCGCTCAGCCGCAATTTCGGGGAACGTGCGGGCGAGGTTCTGCAGCAGGCGAAATCGGTCGCTATTACACTGGCCCAGGCGATTGAGTCCCAGCACCAGCATCTGATTGGTGAGATTGGCTTTGATCTGGGCATTGATCAGGAGGAACATGTATGGATGTTCGAAGCGAACGCCAAACCCGGGCGCTCCATCTTCCGTCACCCTTCACTCCGGGTGGAGGGCAAATCGTCGGTGGAACACATTTTGGAGCATTGCCTGTATTTGAGCAAATTCCGGAAGAAGGACAGCATTTGATGAGCCTTCATGATGATTTCAAACCTGTGATCGCCGTGCTCACCATGCATGATCAGCAGCGTATGTTCAGAGGGAATCATCAAAATTTTCAGGACATTTTGCAAACAGGTGAAAGCATGGGATATGTCGTTTATATCGTGACGGTTCGTGACCTTAATGTAACCGGACCTACCGTGAAAGGATATACGTACAACAAAGGGAGCGGCAAATGGACTTCAAAGCCGTTCCCCCTCCCTCATGTGCTCTATAACCGTATACCTAACCGGGAAGACGAACGCAAGCCTTCGGTTCAACGTAAAATTGAAGAATGTCTGCAGTCCGGTATTGAACTGTATAACCCGTTTTTTTTCAACAAATGGAATCTGTTCGAATGGCTCAAAAAATCCAAGTCCACGCAGCAACTGATTCCCCATACCCGGCGGATGCGTAGCGCATCTTCACTGGGTACGGTGCTTCGCACCTATCCTTATTTGTACCTGAAACCGGAGAGCGGCAAAGCTGGCAAAGGCATCATGATGCTCAAATTTCAAGAAAAAGAAAAGCTGCCTTACCGACTTAAAATACAGAATACTCGAAAAAGTATGACGTACAAGGCGGCAACGCTATCCAAGTTATGGGCCCGAATTCGCAAAGAAACCGGACATACGCCCTATATCATGCAACAAGGCATCGAGCTCGCTTCTTCCCACAAACGACCTTTCGACCTTCGAGTGCTTGTGCAGAAAAATGGCAAAGGACAATGGAGTGTGACTGGCATCGGTGCACGACTGGCAGGCTCACGCAGCATTACGACTCACGTGCCTCGCGGCGGAAGTGTAGAAGATCCGGAGAAGTTGCTCACCGAGTTGTTCGGGGAAGAAATGACTACAGCACTGATGAAACGAGTGAAGTCTACCTCCTTAATGATTGCCAGACAGGTTGAGCGTGGTTCCGGACATACACTTGGTGAAATGTCGATGGATCTTGGCGTGGATGACCTGGGTGAGATCTGGTTTTTTGAAGCCAACGCGAAGCCGATGAAATTTGATGAACCACAGATCAGGCGGCGTTCACTGGAACGTATTTTCCAGTACAGCGCCTATCTTGCCCGTCAGTCTGTACGATGAAGGGCAGGAATACTGCATACAAAGAAGGTGATTGTTTGTGTCCTCACCTGTTCTGGGCATTATGACATTGTATCTGAATGAACACCGCGCTCTGGAAGAACGAAGCATCTACCGCCGAATGATTCTGGAGGGGCGCAAACGGGGACTTGATATTTATGTATTCACACCTGCTGATGTCCATTCCGGCGGCAGACAGATCGAAGCGATGGTGTATGACGAAAAGAATGGCTGGTCCAGGGAATGGCGCGCATTCCCGGATCTGATTTTTGATCGGTGTCGCATTCAGCGAAACCATCGTTTCCAGCAGCTCCTTGCCTTTCGTGAAAAATACGGGCATCTGCTCTTTCTAAACCGGCCTTTACGCAATAAATGGACCATTCATCAAACCCTGTCCGAGCAATCCGCCTTCCGGAAGCATTTGCCGGAAACGATTTTATTTCAGGACATGTCCGATGTAAACCGAATGCTCAAGGTGTCCCCGCTGATCTATCTGAAACCGATCAACGGCACAGGCGGACGCGGCATTTTGCGCGTAGAACGTAGCAACAAGGAACCCAGTACAGTGCTCGTTCAAGGCCGGGATCAGAAACGCCGCATTATTACACCGCGTAAAGTTCATCTATCAAGGCTCGGCCCCCTGCTCCAGCATTGGAACATGAAAGATAAATATCTGGTGCAGAAAGGGATTCAGCTCCAGCTTCCTAACGGCAGGGTACACGACTACCGTATGCTGGTTCAGAAAAACGGAGAAGGCGAATGGGAACTCACAGGATGTGCAGGGCGCATGGGCGCCGAGAAAAGCGTAACCTCGAACCTTCATGGAGGCGGGCAGGCCATAGCCATGCAGCGATTGATGAAACAATGGATTCCCGAAGAAGAACTGCGAGAAGAAGTGACAGCAACGGCAGCAAAATTTGGCATTGATGTAGCTTCGTTCCTGGAGGATACGTATGGGGATCTATGCGAGCTTGCACTGGATTTGGCGATAGACAAAAGTGGTCAGATCTACCTGCTTGAGGTCAACCCCAAACCTGCCCGTGAAGTCTTTGCCCGAATTGGTGAACGAAGCATTTATTATAAAGCGATCACACAGCCGCTCGAATATGCCTTGTGGGTATACCGCAACCGTCCTGCTCAAACGGTTAGAAAACCTCCCTCTCCCAGGCCCGTTACTTCTAAAGCAGCGAGGCTGAAGCGAGGCCGGAGAGTGAAATAAACCAGCTAGCTGATCCTACAGCGTAGCCTCCAGGCTGGGTAACTGAAGAAGGATTGAAGGTTCGGCAGTACATCGAGCCTTCAATCCTTTTTCAGTTCTTCTCCACCTATCTAGTTAGTAGCATGGAGCTTATCATTTTATAAATTTCAGCATATGCAATCAGGTTCTAACGACTTCCAGTCCACCTGATGTTCGTCGATCACAATCCGAGCTTCCTGACCGCGGTACTCGTAATCTAGCGTGAACCTCATTTGTTCCGGCTCCAGTGCACAGCCTGTAACTTTCACAGCTTCTTCTGATTCGTCAGCCGGTAGGCCTATGGCCACAACGCCCACTTTGCCAGCAAATTCAGCTTTGCCTTGAATAACAGCCGTTTCCGATTTCGAGCCGTAGATTTCAGATACCCAGCCCACCTGTTCTGTCAACTCAAACGTTTCACTGCCATCCCCCGCCATCAAAAATTTAATGCACAGCTTCGTGGAGGAATCGTCAAACCGAATGCCTGCTCGCTGTTTCGCTTGATCTTCCTTGCGCAATACAAGCAGTGCATCCGGATGCAAATGGAATCGTTGCTCCAATGTATGTTTCTCATTAGCGTCCAGCCAGTCCACCACCAGAAGCAGAGGTACACTTTTGCCTGCAAGCACCCACCGGCGATGGCTAACCGGATCGGGTAGATGTGTATATCCATCTTGTGAAGCATCGATAAAGTGATAGCTTGCGCGACTCTCATAGCGGTGTGTTCTCGCTTCTGCTTCCGGCTCCCCCCATTGCTGAGTCGATACATACGGCGTCTGATCTGTCCCGTCTACGGTAATCGTATTATGTGCGCGCGTGCTTTTGAAATAATGACGCCACTGCCCTTCTTCATACGTATAACGTCCGGTATCCGTAAAAAACAGTCGGTTATTCCACATCCATTCAATGTTTAAGGCATCCGCATGACCGTGAGCACCCCCCATCGGAGCTGCATCAAAAAACAAATATTGCTTCTCATCCCTCATCACATAATATCCGGTCTGGGGAAATGTGCGGCTTGTCAATGAACGGGAAGCACCCGCCTGTAATCTGACACATTGCTCGTATTTTTCCACCCCCACCAGCCATAGGCATTCTGAACTGTCGGTTCCGCGAGCCATGAGATCCTCGTCTCCCAGAATCGCACCTAACAGGGTCAACCGCTGTCGTCCATCACTAAGCCAGTCCGAATCTCCAATGCCCGTCGATTGATGATCGGGTCTGATCATGGCTTCGGTGAACGCGGCCATATTCCGTAAACATTCTCCATACCACGACGAGAACGGATGTCCCGAAATACCTGCCAGCAGATACGGTGTACCAAACATCTCAATACTCGCGTTATGGTAGTGGGTGTTCAATTCGACCTGGATTCCCTCTTCATTCAACTGATGCAGGAGACACAGCTCCAGCCGTTCGGTAGCCACTTGACGCCAGAATGGACTGCGTGAATGCTCCTTGTAGAAAGCTGCAATCATAAACAAACCCTGCATATGCATAATGGCGTGGTTGATCTCCGTACTGCCGAGATAATGCGTCAGGAATTCCGCGTGCTCCTCCAATCCTTGCAAAAATTCGTCCCGAAAGGCATCGTCCAGTTGTGGACTGGATTCCATATATTTGTACGCGGCAATCCAGGATTGCACACGCAGACCTGTTTCAAGCAAACGCCAAGGACCTGGTTTCTGAAAAAAAACGGCCTCGTCATATGCCAGATGCACAGGCACTGGGTTCTGTTCTCTCCATGTACGATAGTGATCGATAAAGGTAGTCACATATAACGGGTTGCCTTTCATCAGATAAGCTTTGCCCAAATCAAGCATATGCCAGTGCCTGTTAATGCCCCACGTGAACTCCAGATCATTGGTCGGATTGTGAAGCCAGTCCACCGGCGTACCCAGTGGAATCCAGTTGGTTAGATCATTCGTATATGGCACAATAAATTCATTCAGAATAGCACGGTTGGCAATCGTCACCGAATTTCGGGCTTCCTCTGGAAAATGCTCCTGATAGTATAGCGCTGCCTGCTGCAGATCGTCTGCTGAAAGGTAAAAATCACTCATTGGTCTGCCTCAAGAAAATCCTGACGGAACGGCGTGAACACATCCAGTATAATCGCATCTTCCAGCGCCTTTACCCCGTGCGGCACATTCAAGCCGGCATAGAAGCTATCTCCCGCTCTGAGAACCTTGGTCTCCTCACCTACCTGAACCTCAAAGCTGCCCTTAACAATATAACTGACTTGCTCGTGCGCATCATGGGAATGAACTTCGCCGATCCCACCTTTGGCAAAGGTAACTTCCACCATCATGAGTGTTCCGCCCATTCCCAGAATTTTACGCGAACTTGTCTCGTTAATGATATGAGGTTTTACGGAATTCGTGTCAATAATCATTGGATATTCCCCTCTCCCAGGTAAAAATGATTTAATAGTCTCAGTAAAGTGAAGCGACCGAAGTATGAATACGACGGCCACCATGTTTAGGTTTTACTCTTCTTTGGACAGTTTGCCTTGAAGCTTGGATGAATCGAACGATGGATCAGCTTCAATTTTTGTCAGGCCAGCCGCTTTGCTTTTCTCAAGTGCTGCATTATACCGTGTGTTCAGATCCTTGATCACGCCATCCAGATCACCACCAGTAAATACATAGGCTGAGAAAGCTTCAGCCCATTTCATGCCTTCCAACGAGCTCTCTGTAATCACACTTGGATTGGCAGGGAAGATCGCATCATACTTTTTAGGCAAGAAACCTTCAATGCCTGGAATGCTAGGCTTTTTATCCGAGCTGAGTACTGCAGGGATTAAGGAAATACCATACCCTTTTTCATAGTACTCGCTTTGCAGATCCGTGCTGTATACGTACTCCATGAACTTCCAAGCTGCTTCTTTGTTTTTCGAGTCAGCATTGATGCCGATATAGGAACCACCAATGACTTGCGAAGCCCCTTTAATCGTACCGTTATCTGTTGGCACAGGAGCTGCACCCCAATTTTCTTTGGTCGGGAATTGATCTTTGTAGACACCTGGCTCACCGGAGTGATTGATGTACATCCCGATTTTGCCTTGTGCAAATTGTGCTCTCAGCGGGTCAATATCCAGGCTTTCCACACCCGGAAGCATGCTTCCATCCTGATTCATCTGACGAAGTGCCTCGGCAATCGACTTGTACATGTTGAAGTCAAACTGACCTGTCTTGTAGTTAAAGCCGTCGATACCTTCGTTCGTGCTTGCACCGGCAATGGTGTTCGCCGCTCTCCAGAAACCACTACCACTTTTGAATGGGCTGGCGAAGCCATAGATGCCCTCGCTTTTACCTGCTTCGGTAATTTTCTTTGCATCAGCTACCATCTCGGCAATGGTTTTAGGCGGAGAAGCAATGCCTGCTTTTTGGAAAATATCTTTATTGTATACCAGTCTCCAGATCTGGCCCGTATTCGGAAGGGTATATACTTTTCCATCAATCGTATTTTTATTTTCGATCAGGCTGTCCTTGAACGTTGCCTTCATGGCATCACTCATATATCCGTCGATTGGAGCAAGATACCCCTTTTGATAATACGTTTGGAAATCGTCGATTTGAAACACATCGGGAGCTTGTTTACTCGCAAAAGCGATATCAACGGCCTGCGGATAATTATCACCCATGACGGTCATTTCCACTTCGATGTTGTCTTTGTTGGTCTGGTTAAACTGATCAATCTTGGATTTCATAAAATCAGCATCGTGGCGGTCCGGAGTCCAATAGACCACTTTCGTTTTGCCACTACTCTGTTCTCCGCCGCCAGCTGCAGCCCCGCTGCCCGTTGTCGTTCCACTGTCTGTCGAGCAACCAGCTACCGTTAATGCAAGCACAGCACTTAGTGTAGTCATCATCCACTTTTTAACCATTGAAATGCCCCCTTATGCTTGTCTGGACAACCTGTCCGGTTCCCCGTTAACGTAATGATAAACGTTCCACTTATGTCGAAGTGAGGGACATTCTGACTATGCAAGGTGGGAAAAATGACGATCTCTGTCTTATCCGTTTTCATACATCTGCCGGAAATGTGTAGGGGTCATGCCACAATACTTCTTGAAAAGGCCACTGAAATACGGTCTGTCCTCATACCCCAGCATCTGGCATATTTCCTGTACTTGCACCCCCGCAACCAGCAGTTCTTTGGCCTTTTCCATTCTCAGCTTCGTAATATACTGGATCAGGGTCATGCCTGTCTCCTTTTTGAACGCATTGGCAAAGTAACTTGGACTTAAATGAACGGACTGGGCGCAAGTCTGCAATGTCAGATTTTCGGACAGATTCATGCTGATAAACTCTTGGGATTTGCTGATCGCCTGTTTGACATCCGTAAGCCTTTTCTTCTCCATGATCTCGCAGCCCATACTGCTGAAATGCTTGATGTATGCTCCCCAGCCGTCAAACGTCAACGAACGCATCGCTTCAAGCACAGTCAGGTCTGCTTCCAGACGAAGGCGTTCTTCTTCTGTGATCTCATCACAGAATGCCCGGTAGATCGCAAATGCGAGCCCGGATAACAGACGAATCATCGTCAGTGGTTCGGGAAAACCTTTGGCGTTCTGCCAAACTTCCAAAATGTCATCAATGATTCGGTGACAAGAACTTTCATTGCCACATTTCAATGCGTAAAATAGCTCCTTTTCCTTTTCCAACGGATAGACGGGAGCCACAACATCCAGCTTCTCCAGTTCTACATACTCGAAAATGCAGTTTCCTTCACTGTAAAAACGATAGGATATCGCCTTATCCGCATTGGCATAAGATATCCATATTTCTTGTGGTCTGCGGGCCATTGTGCCGACTCCAATGGATATGGTCTTTTTGCTATATTGCTCCACATTGCGACGGCATTGCTCCATGAGCTCGGATACCTCAATCTGGTCGGATGTATTAAATATAGCGGCCAGCCGGTAACGATTTTCACGCAGTACAACACTTCTCGTATACCGATTCAATGTCTCGCTGACGATATTCTGAACCGCAAACGGAACGATCTCTGCATCCAGGTGCATCGTTGATCCATAGCGTGTGTAGCCATCCACCTCAATGACCATGACATTAAGGTTGGAGGAATCCAGCTCCATGTCAAGCTCATCCCACCGGCTTTCATTCAGATATCCCCCGATTTCATGCCGAAGCAGACCCAGAAGATAACTGTGACGTTCGTACTCACTGCTACTAACCGCTTTCTGTTTCAGCTTTTGAAGTTGCTGCGACTTCGCTTGTTCACTCTCAATGACCTCTCTCACTTTTAGCACCGCACCCAAGATTTCTTCCGGGGTAAACGGTTTGAGCAGATAATCGAAGGCTCCAAGCTTGATCGCTTCCTGGGCGTATTGAAAATCGGAGTATCCGCTGATAAAAATAAACTTGGAGCGCAGTCCGGCATCCGTTGCCCGCTTCATGAGTTCGAGTCCGCTGAGCCGAGGCATTTTGATATCCGTAATGACAATGTCCGGCTGCTGTTCGACCAGAAGCGACCAGCCCTGCTCTCCATTGTTCGCTGTGCCCACAATCCGAACCTCATGCTCCTCCCACGGAATCGTGGAAACGATGCCCTTGACCACAGCCTGAATATCATCCATAACACACATCGTCCGTTGCTCCATACGCACGCTCCCTCCTAGCTAATCGGAATGGTGATGACCACGGTAGTGCCCACGTTTATTTCACTAAGGAACTCAAGCGAGGCTTGCTCACCGTACTGTAGGTTTAATCGATCAACCAGATTGGATATAGCATATCCTTTCCGGTTCCCCTCTATTGTTTCTTCCGCATTCATTTTCGCTACATCCATGCCGCATCCATTGTCCTTGACCTCCAAACGGAGTGTATCTTCAAGATGATGAATCCGGATCAGAATGCGTCCTAAATCTTCCTTATCATTAAAACCATGCAGGATCGAATTTTCTACCAGAGGCTGGAGCAAAATTTTTAGAATTTCGATTCCCTTGCAGGACTCCTCTGCTTCAATCCGGTATTCGAACAAGTCTTCGTAACATTGCTGCTGCAACTGCATGTACTGCTCGACGTGTTTGATCTCTTGCTCCACGGTGGTCATGTCTTTCCCATCATTCAACCCGAGTCTGAATAGCAGGGAGAGAGAGACAATCATGGCGCTGACATCCTTCTTCTCCCCGCTCTCGCTTTTCCAGAACATCGTATTTAACGTGTTGTACAGAAAATGAGGATCAACCTGTGCTTGAAGCGCCTTCACTTCTAACCTTCGCTTGTCCTGTTCGGTGGCCCGCACCTCTTCAAACAAAACCTGAATCTGATCCAGCATCCGATTGAAGCGATGCCCTACGGCACTGACCTCATCGTCATATTTGCTGCGAAAGCGTACTTCCAAGTCGTTGTACTCTACCTCAACCATGAGCCGCCGCAATTTGTTCAGCGGTTTCAGAAGCGCAGAGGATAACAGGTCGGACAATGCGAGCGCCAGCAGGATACAGAACAGCATAATCAGGATGACCAACCAGCGAATCTTCTTCAGCGGAGATAACAAATCGGCCTTGGACTGAACACTGACCATAACCCAGTCTTCATTCATCGATAGAGCTGAATAATTCACCAACATCTCTTGTCCCTGTACGTTGGTATACGTGAAATCCCCTGCTTCACGATTTAATCGTTGTGCAAAACCAGGTTCCGTCACCAGATTAAATGTCCCCGACCCTGGGCGGATGACCTCACTACCGTTTTTATGAAGTAAAAACAATTGCACCTGACCGTTCATCAGATCCTGATTTAAAATATCTCTCATCGCAGCTTCCTTCATGTTAACGACCATGTATACCTCCGAGAAGGTATGGTTGTCGATCACAATCGGTTTGAGCAGCAGTGACAACACATTCCCCCGGGATTGGAATAATTCGCTGGGATGTGAACCGAACCACATCGTATTCCAGCCGGTTTTCTTGACAACTTCTCCATATTCCTTGTCAAACGCAGTGCTTTGATTCGGGAAGTCTTTTGTCGAGAAAAAATTGCCGATCGGTGTCTTCAAATATGCGGTATCGATCAGCGGCTCTACCAGCTTCAGCTGGGCGAATGTGGTCTGAAGCAGCGAGAGATTCTGATAATAACGCCCCTCATTATGATTACGCACATCCTTCATCACCTGTGTAAACGTGTCACTCAGCATGAACGAATAGGATGAAACGACGATATGACGCAGATGCTCATCCATCACCTGTACGGACTTGTTCAGAATGCTCTTTTTTAATTCAAGCGCGTTTCGCTCTATGCTTTTGGCAGCGAAGAGATAAGAGCAAATTCCCGTCACACTGATGCACAAAACAACGAGAAAAATGTAGATAAGCTGTATCCGTTTTTTCAGAGACATTCTGTAGAAATACGACATCATAGACGGTCGCTCCTTGAACAAGGACTGGCCCTGTCCGCTGTAATTAAAAAGAGTATAGCACAGCGGAATCTGCACGGAATACCGTTCCCCGAAATCTCTTCCTCAGCTTTACCGCCCTAACCTTTGACAGCACCCAGCGTAACTTGCATGAATGATTTATTCGCAAAAATGTAGACAACGAGCAGCGGTAAAATGGACAGACAGGCCCCGGCCATCATTAATTGAACTTCGGCTGCGGCCCCGATGCCGTAGCGAAGGTTCGCCAAACCAACCGGCAAGGTCTGTAGCTTCGGATTGCTCATCGTGAATACAAACGGAAGAATATATTCATTCCATGAGTTTTGGAAAACACCCAGTCCAGCCACAGCCAGACCCGGACGCAGAAGTGGCAGGATAATCCGCCAGTAGGTAGTAAAGAAGTTACAGCCATCAATCATCGCAGCCTCATCCAGTTCACGGGGGATACTCTTGAAGAACCCAACGAGAATAAAATAGGTTGCCGCATGGGCACTGATTAATATGATGATGACACCCCACAGCGAATTGTTCAGACCCAGCTTGACCATGAGATCAAATTGTGGTCTAAGTACCACCGCACCAATCGAAATAAACAGTGTGGATGCCATGAGCAGGGTATACGCTTTTTTGCCTTTAAAATTCACCCGATCCACTGCATAAGCAGCCATGGACGATACGATCAGTGTTCCTACCGTTGTGGCAATGCTTACAAAGATGCTGTTCAACGTAAATCCGGAAAAATTCGCCGTCTTCCAAGCCTGGCTGTAGTTCGAGAACTGCCATATTTTCGGCCAGATTGTTGCTCCTCCGGTAAGTTCCTGATTGGTTTTGAACGATCCTAGTAACACGAGGATGATCGGGAACAGGGACAAGATCGCAATGATCAGCAAAAATATAAAGAGGATGGTTCGCTTCGTCCAGCGAGTCCAGCGGACTGAACCTGAATTCGAAGATACGGGTGCAAGCACGGTTTGAGTCATCATCGTTCCCTCCTAATCAAGATTAGTAGACATCATTAAGCTTTTTGGAAATCTGGAAGTAAATGAGCGTCACCGCCCCTACAATGAGAGCTGTTGTGAATCCGACTGCACTTCCGTAACCCAGCTGTTGCAAAGATTGCGTGTCAGCCGAAACAGGGAATAACAGTTTGAACAGGTATAAATACATGACCTCTGTTTTGCCATAAGGTCCGCCCTCGGTTAAGACCATAATGCTCTCGTACCCCTTAAGTGCTGTCGTGATCGCAAGCATAATGATCATCTGCATCACGGGTCCGAGCAGCGGAATCGTTACATTGCGTAATTTCTGGAATTCGCTTGCTCCATCCAGTGATGCGGCCTCATACAGCTCCTCCGGAATGCTTTGCAGACCTGCAATGAACAATAACATGTAGTTACCGACAGCACCCCATATAGCAATAATGATCGTTGTGAGCATGGCATGATTCGCATCCAGCCAGCCAATCGGCGAGGAGATGATGTGATACTTGAGTAACAATTGATTCAGAATGCCGTTATATGAATTAAAAATGATGAAGAAGACAATTGCCATAACGGATGCGCTAAAAATGGTTGGAAGATAAAAAACCGCTCTGAACAAGGAGCGCCCGCGCCACTTTCGATTCAGGATAATTGCCAGAATCAGAGACAGCGGAATGGTGATGACGAGTTTACCGAGTGCATATACCCCCGTATTTTTGACCGAATCCCAGAACTGTCCATCACGCATAATTCGCGCAAAGTTATCCAGTCCAATGAAGATTGGCTTACCGATGCCCTGATAATCATAGAACATGTAGCGCAGAGCCCATAACAACGGATAGATTCCGAATACCAGTGTGAGAAAGAGACTTGGGATGATGAAGATGTAGGCGTTCAGTTTGGATGGTTTCATCAGAATCAGACCCCCTATAGCTTTTGAATGAAAGTATAGAGGGATTTACATTACATGCGGGATAGGGAAATCAACTTTCTACAGGGGAGAATGTGACTGCGTGCTAAAAGCAAACAAACCTGCACAGGCGCAAAAAACGCCCATACAGGTATGTGGCAAAGAGCTTTGAATCGTTGATATAGCCGTTGTTTATGCACTGTTTTGCTGGTGCTCAGACATACATATGAAGGTCAGCTAGCTTTGTGTTTGTCAGGGGTGTTGCCATGATCATGCAGCGTTAAAGCACTTATTCTGCTTCTTCATATAGACGAAGCAAATCCGTGAAATCCGAGATCAGTGCATCGGATCCGGCAAGTTCTTCATCCCTGCCGAATCCGGCATAAGCACAGCCGATAACGGTCTGGTTGTTCATTTTGCCCGCTTCGACGTCTGAAGAACGATCGCCTACCATCCAGGCATCCTGAATCCGGTGTTTCTGCAGCAGAATGTGCACCAGATTAATTTTGGAAGGGGTCTTGTACTGACCCGCACTGTATACCCCTTCAAACAGCGGCATGATTTCGTGTGCGAACGCAACCCCCTTGACATAATCCTCAAGCCCGTTGCTGGCAACAAACAGACGAATACCTTGGGCTTTCAGTGCTGTCAATGTTTCTTTGACACCGGGATACAGTTTGGAGTCGCCTCCATCAAGTCCTTCGATCTCGAGTTGTAGCAATAATTCATCGGCACGACGATGGGCTGCTTCCGATGCTTCAGGCATAACGACTTTCCATATATCTTCAAGCAGCATGCCCAGACTTCCGAGCATCCGTTCTTCCGGCGGGGTTTCTCCTTCAAAGTAGCCCTCTGCACGCAACGTGTCAAATAACTGATGATACGCAGGTAAAAGCAAGGTCTCTGTCTGAAACAACGTGCCATCCATATCAAAAATCATCGCTTCCGGTTTACGTAAACCCGCTTTATTAGTCATATGCAAAATTCCTTTCGGAGTGAGATTGGTCAAATTGTAGATGAATTACTGTTCCGAAGTGCTTCCAGCACCTGTTGTGCCTCGTACCCATCGTGGAACGTATAGATCTTACCCGGTTTGTCCTGAATACGGGCAATGACATGTTTCAACACAGGCAGTTCGCTGGAAGAGTCCAGCACTTCCACGGGGGACAACGGCTGTCCGATCTTGCCACTCATGAGTTCCTCCCAATTTTCCAGCGCAATGGTGCCTTCGGTGCCATATACAACCATGGACACACGCTCTTCGCCAGCAAATTGAGAAATCCCTTGCAGATGAACTCGGGTTCCGTCCTGTACTTCAAGCACAGCCTGCACTTCCTGTTCACACGCATCTGGTTGATCGGCAGGATAAATCACTTGAGCATCCAGCACACGTAGCCGCCCGAATACGTTCTGGATCATATGAATCCAGTGAATGCCAACTTCGAGGATAAAACCTCCCTGATCCCGGCTTGTGATCCATTCATTTTGCTGCCATGAGCGCGGCCACTGCGGGAACTGCAGAATCAGGTCAATTTTGCGAATGTCACCCACTGCCTGTTGTTTAACCATCTCTTGCAGCTTCAACACAGCAGATTCATGCGGCATCGAAAAATGAACCGCGTGAACCACACCAGCTTGCTCTGTAGCTTCGACCATTTTGCGCGCTTCCTCTAGACTGTTGGCGAGCGGCTTCTCACAGAACACATGAATTCGACGATTCAACACTTCCATCACGACGGGATAATGATATTTAGGTGGTACAGCAATGTACACAAGGTCAATCTGCTGTTCATCCAGCAACTGTTTATAATCAAGATATGTTTTCACCGATGGACGAGTTGCCGCAAATTCCTGCAATCCTTGTTCATTCGCATCACACACCGCAGTAATCTCCACGGGGATTTCCATTGGTGTATTCTCCGCTTGATGAATCATATGTAAACCCATCTTACCCAGGCCGATCACAGCTATTTTCAATGATGTCATTCCATTCCCTCCAATTCATTCTCAGTATATCAGAAAACGTGGATTAGAACCGTTGATCATGCATTGCGTTAACCTATCACTGCTTCATCACGTCAATATGCATAGGTGAATAGCCTCAGGCAATTAGAATCAGGAAAGGGATTGACAAAAAACCACAAAAAAAGATACGATTTCTAATACCAAGGAATTCTTCCTCTTACAACCTTAGACAAATACCAACATGCACAATCGGATAAGCCGCCTGGTTCTAAAAACCTACTACTTGAAACGAGGTGTCCACGCGTGAGAACTGTTGCGGATTATTTAGCAGAAACGTTGCGCAATCTGGGTGTCACTCATGTATTTGGTATTATCGGAAAATCCATCTGTCCCGCTCTTCTGAAAATGGTAGATTACGGTTTGGAGTTTATCCCTGGTCGCCACGAAGCCAGTTCAGGCTTTGCCGCATCAGGCTACGCATTGCAGACAGGCCGCTTGGGAGTCGCTTTTGCCACCTCCGGTCCTGGAGGAACCAATCTGCTTACCGCGGCGGCCCATGCCAAGGCGAACAATCTTCCCGTTTTATTTCTTACCGGCCATCAATCTATTCAGGAACTGGGCATCCCCCAATGTCAGGACTCCTCTTCTTATTTGGCTGATCTGGCCGAAATGTTCAGACCTGCCACACGATTCAGCAAACTGGTCGAACGTGGAGATCACTTCGGAACCATTTTGAATCACGCCCTTTCAATTGCACTCGGCCCAAACAAAGGTCCTGTCCATCTTTGCCTTCCTTTTGACGTACAAACGGAACAGCTTCAATCGTGTCACATTGTTATTCCCGAACTTGAGCCATTGCTCAGCATCTCTGGTTTGAATCGATGCCTGCCTTTAATCCATCAAGCCGAACGTCCATTAATCATTGCAGGTAAAGGTGTAACTCGTTCCGGGGCACATGAGGAACTAAGGCAACTAGCCGAAACGTTTAATATTCCAGTCGTGACAACTCCTGGCGGTAAAGGAGCCATATCTTGGGATCACCCCTTATATCATGGCCCCTGTGGTGTTGGCGGATTCCCACACGGAGACGAGATGTTGAATCAAAGTGATCTCTATATTGTCCTCGGCTCCAGACTGAGCGATATGACGCTCTGTAATCTCAAGCCGCATAACCATCCGGCACAGCTGATTCAAATCGATACCGATCCAACTTTCGTAGGCAAAATTCTTCAATCTCAGACCTTACATATAACAGGGGATATCAAAGACAATCTGCAATACCTGCTTAGCAGCTTACCATCCTCTCTTGCATCTGCTTCTACAGGTGTCGCCAAGTCCTTTGAATATCAATCCCCATTACCAGATCTGCCACATCTGTCACTTGCTTCCGTTCTCGATCAGATGAGCGAACTGCTTCCCTATGACCACAAACTGTTTGTGGATGACGGAAGCCACGGCTTTCATGCCGTTCAGCGTTACAAAGTGAAGAAACCCGGCAGTTTCATATTTGATGCCTACTTTGCCTGCATGGGGAATGCCATCGGCATGGCCATTGGTGCCAAAGCTGCTTCACCTGAAGAAACCGTAATATGTATCACCGGAGACGGATGTTTTATGATGCTGGGCACGGAAATCAACACAGCCGTATGCAAGGATCTTCCCGTCATTTTTATCGTTGTAAACAACAAACAACTGGATATGGCTCTGAAAGGGATGGAAAAAACGACAGGACGTATCGATGGCACACTCTTCGAGGTTCCCATGGATGCAGTCAAATTTGCCGAGTCCCTTGGAGCTAAGGCTTTCCGTGCAGAAACGTTACCACAGTTCTCTGGCGCGCTGGAGGCAGCTTTAAAGTTAAATCAAGTCGCTGTCATCGAGCTGTTAACCGATCGGGACGAGATCCCTCCAACGGCTCATCGGGTTGTCAATTTGAATTAGCAGGAGGCACGAATCATGAGTGAACAAGTGAATCAAGGGTTAGATCGTTTTGCCAAGCTTTCCGGGGAGTTTGGTGCAAAGGCACTTGCCCCGATTAAGGAGCATTTTCCCGAACTGTCCGAATTTATTATGGGAACAGCATATGGTGATATTTTTCAGCGAACCACCATTACGGATCAGTGGAAAGAAGTCGCCATTATTTCGTCGTTAATTACACAGGGACAATTCGAACAGCTTGGTGTGCATTATGCCATGGCCTTAAGTGTGGGTATTACCGTTGAGGAGCTTAAGGGAGTTCTGCTTCACCTGGCACCGTGTGTTGGTGCTCCACGTATTATCAGTGCATTTAATGTATTGCTTGCCACGCTTGAGGAAATCCAGTAATTCAACGTTCTACATTTTTATACATCATTCGACCTTTTTATTGATCTTTTTACATTATTACCTTTATAATATGGGTAAATTATCCTTCCAGCCTTACCACCTGGTACCGCTCGCTTTAGGGTCTAATGGACTGCATCATTCATTCCATAGAGGATAGCTTTCACTCATATTACAAAGGAGAGAGAACACGTAATGGGAAATTTCAATCTAAAAACGGATGCTTCAAACAAAGTGTTGCACATTGAATTGGAAGGTTCTTTTTCTCAAGAGGACGGTCTTCGTTCAATCTCGGCGTATCAGGATACGATTGCTTCCATTAACACCAAGGAATATAACCTGGATATTGACTGCAAAAAGTTGAATGTTACTGCCCCTGAGATTGTACCTCTTCTGGAGGGATGCCTGGCCATGTTCAAAAAGGACGAATACAAAAAAGTGGTGTTAACCTTGGAGAACAATGCCATTCTGAAAATGCAGCTGGCCAGACTTGGTCGGACCGTAGGGCTGGACAATCTGGAAATTATTTCGGCGTAGCTCCCTGGTTTGTATGATGCTTTAATGACAGCTCTGCCTTTCCACTTATGAGGAGGATGACGATGGCTGGAATTCGTATTGTAGATATCGATATATATCACCCTGAAACCAAGGTGCACAATGATTTTTATATTGAACATTTTGATGCCAGAGGGGTCGATATTCGTGGTTTGTTAAAAGCACTCGGGCGGGAGTCACGTTACAAAATTGATCGGCATGACGAAAATTCACTGACCATGGCCTTCGAGGCAACCCGAAAGCTACTCGCTAAAACCGGGTTAACCGGACAAGATATTGACTTGATTGCGTATGCAAGCCAAACACCGGAATATATTTTCCCTACGAATTCCTTAATGATTCATCATCTGATCCGCGGGGCAGCCCACACCATCTGTATTGATAGCAATGCCAACTGTGCAGGGATGACCGCAGCTTTCGAACAGGTCAGTCGGCAGATGCTTGGTAATCCAAGGATCAAACGGGCATTAATTATCGGCTCAGACTACGTAGCTCCTCATGCCAGTCC
This sequence comes from Paenibacillus sp. RRE4, assembly GCF_031844205.1. Lineage (NCBI taxonomy): Bacteria > Bacillati > Bacillota > Bacilli > Caryophanales > Paenibacillaceae > Paenibacillus > Paenibacillus sp. RRE4. The sequence continues at coordinate 986,819 of NZ_JAUZUT010000001.1, read as the reverse complement.
GGATGACCCGGTTTATTTTGCAAATTTCGGAGATGCAGCCGCAGCCGTAATTGTAGAACGGGATGAACATGCCGTTGGCTTTATTGATTCGATCTATCAGACGGATACCTGTGTATATCAAAATTCACTCTTTCCAGCCGAAGGACTCGCAAAGCTCGGAAGCACGGGTGTTGATGCAGGAGTTTTCCATGTAAAATTCACACCGTTTGACGATTCGATCTGTGTCGATGCTGCTTCTGAGTCCATTCGAACATTGCTAACGCGGAACGAAATCACACCGAATGAGATTAAAGCCGCCTGTTTCTCTCAGCTGTCCATTGCTAACATTCGTGCAGTGTCCGAAAACATCGGGATTGCTGATGACATTGCTGTATATATTGGCGACGAATTTGGTTATACCTCGACAAGTAGCCCGTTTATAGCCATGCATCGAGCCATTAGCTCCGGAAAGCTGCAGCGCGGTGACAAAGTGTTGTTCTGGACCGTTGGCGCCGGGTGGCAAAATGTTGCCATGGTCGTGGAATACTAAGAGCAAAAGCACTTCTTCAAACTTATATGTTCAATCTGCAGGACGACCTTGAGGAGCAACCCTTCATTCATCGTCCTTTTTTTGATCTTATTTTTCAATCAAATTCTACCTAAACATAAAAAGCAGCCCACTTGGACTGCCCTTCATCCCTTACGCTACATATGTTGCTGATTGGCTCATCGTCAAAATATTTTCTTGGTCTCCCGGTCATCCTTCAGAATTTCAACGGCTTCCCGGAACCGCAGGGAGTGCACAATCTCGCGTTCCCGCAAAAATTTCAGACTGTCCTGTAAGTCCACGTCATCCGTTAAATCAATTAACCATTGATATGTAGCCCGAGCTTTCTCTTCGGCTGCGATATCCTCGTACAAATCCGCGATCGGATCACCTTTCGCTTGAATATACGTGGCCGTGAAAGGCACTCCTGCGGCATTGTTGTAAAAGAGGGCCTTATCATGTGCTGCATAATGAGCATCCAATCCGGCCTGCTCCAGCTGCTCCATCGTGGCATCCTTGGTGAGTTTGTAGATCATCGTCGCAATCATCTCCAGGTGGGAAAATTCCTCCGTCGCAATGTCGTTCAATAGACCGATAATTTTATCGGGAATCGTATAACGTTGATTCAGGTATCGCAAGGCTGCTGCGAGTTCTCCATCCGCACCGCCATATTGTTCCATCAGTAGCTTTGCCATATGAGGATCACATTTACTCACCCGAACCGGATATTGCAATTTTTTTTCATACACCCACATGCACAGGACGCCTCCTTCGATTTTATACTTGCCAAGGCCAAGGTGTCTGGGACCACTCCCACGGATATTTGGAAAAGGCATGACCAAAGTTCGTCAGCGGACCATATAACTGCTGAAACTCATGCGCAACGCGCATCCGTTCCTGGCTGAACTTGTTATACTGTTCGATACTTTGAAAATCTCCCGGATGCGTATCCAGATACAGATTCAGCTCAACCAAGACAAAATCCAGTGCCTGTAGTTCCTCCAGCAGTTCGTAATATTTGGCGTCACAGGCTTTCGGCTGTTCCTTCTCCATCGTTCACCACCGCCCTTTCCTTCGTTTTTTTCGAGGTATACGGACTGTATAGTGCTGGCCACAATGTGCCGATTCTTAAAGCTTCAGCCGGACTGTATTGTGGCCAGCCCATCGGTTGAAAAGGAATAAATAGTTGCGGCGGAACCAGATACGTACGAATACCTAGAGGTTTACACGGATCAAATGGACCCACAAAAGGAACATAAGCCCGAACCTGAGGATCTTTCAGAGGATCTTTCAATCGAAACGCCTCCTTTATCATGCAATTACATGTATTTCGGTATTGCTTCATAAGGCATACAATACATCCCCATCATTTCCTGTCCTTATAACAATATGTCGAGATGATCAAGATAATCCCTTTTTACGGAAACTAAAACAAGGATTTTGCCATTCTAGCCCAAGCTTGCGCTTATTCCTGCCATGCAAAAAAGACCTTTGAAAGGTGTCATAACACCACTTCAAAGGTCCTGCTTAAAGGTCTTGCTTATTCGCTATTTTTCACGTCGATCATCATCCTGAGACAACAGAAGATCACTGATCCTCTTCGAGAGATTCATCTTGTTCTTTCACTTGCTTGTACACTTTGACCCGGTTAATTCGTAAACGTGTAGACTCTTCGACTTCGAAGACATAACCGTTTCGCTCACGTGTTTTTCCCTTGGCCGGACTGCCTTCCAGTTCTTTGAATAGCCAGCCGCCAATCGTATCCACCTCTTCATCCTCGATGATCGCTCCGGTCCATTCATGAACTTCCTCAATCAACGAACGTCCATCGATCGAAAATGCCTCACCGATTCGTTCCATATGCGGCCGCTCATCCTCGAATTCATCATACAGATCCCCAACGATCTCTTCCAAAATCTCTTCAGCCGTCAGCAATCCTGCTGTCCCCCCGTATTCGTCGACTACAAGCGTCATCTGGGAGTGCTTTTTCTGCATTAAACGTAATACATGGCTGATCTCCATAGACTCGGGCACGTTCAGAATCGGACGTACCATTGAAGCCAGATCCTGTTGTTGCTCCGGTTCTGCCAGAAGCAAGTCCGTAATATGAATAAATCCGATAATCTCGTCCTTATCTTCTACTGCAACCGGGTAACGGGAATGCTTCGTTGCGTTGATGATCTTTAGATTTTCCTCCAGTGACAGATGGGTATACAAACAGTCCATATCTGTACGAGGCAACATAACTTCACGAGCCAGCATGTCAGAGAAATCAAAGATATTATCCATCAGCTTGATCTCATCCTTGTCGATGACCCCGCTTTTGGCACTCTGTTTCATCAGGATGCGAAGCTCATCTTCCGAATGGGCCTCGCTTTCACTCGCGGGTTCAATACCAGCCAGACGTAATAAAGCATTCGCTGATGCGTTAAGAATCCAGATAAACGGGAAGAAAATTTTATAAAATAGTAATAACGGTGCCGATAAAAGCAACGCCACTCCATCTGTTTTTTGAATTGCCAGCGATTTAGGAGCCAGCTCACCAAGTACAATGTGCAGAAACGTGATGATACAGAAACCGATAATGACGGATACCGTTGTAATCAAGCTTGTATCGGAAACGCCAAGCTTAAACATCAACGGTTCCACAAGCAGTTTGGAGATTGCAGGTTCCCCCAACCAACCCAGTCCGAGAGATGTCAGTGTAATCCCGAACTGCGTTGCCGACAGATAGGCATCCAGTTTACCGTTCACCTTCAGGGCATAACCAGCCAGACGGTTTCCCTCACTCTGCAATTGTGTCAGGCGTGTCTGTCTTACTTTGACGAGAGAGAACTCTGCTGCGACAAATACACCATTCAAAAATACGAGCAAAAAGACACAGACCAGATTAAATACCAGCTGTCCAAGATGAAATTCGGTATGAATGCCCAAGATGTAACTCCCCTTCTCTGTCTATTTCAGGAATGCACCTGGAATATTAGCGTAAAATAGCTTTTCTTGATTTGAAGTCCACGCCTTTATAATACATATCGGCCACAAGCAGATTTGGCCCGCAACAGGACGCAGCATCACAATGGCAGTTTACCGTCTGATTAAGCGGATGCTCCGCAGACCATTCGTGGAATACGTCATCCAGTTTTCGGTCATGGATGTTGCCGAATGCAGGAATATCCGCGAAATCAGTCACGTACACGTTGCCTGTAAACATGTTGACGTTAACACGGTTGCGCCCGTCCGGATCATTACGAACCGTTACATTCGGTTCGCTGTACAAGCGATTAATCAGTTCACGATCCTGCTCAGCTGCACTGCATGCAAAGAACGGCAGTGTTCCGAAAAGCATCCACATGTCTTTGTCACGCACATCAAGCAAGCGATGAATGGCATTCCTCATGTGATCCAGCGATAACACTGGAAGAGAGGATGCAAAATTAGAGTTGTACATCGGATGCACTTCGTGCCGTACACAGCCCATTTCCCGAATCAACTGGTGAATGCCGTCCAGCTTATCATGCGTACGATAATTAATCATCGACTCAGCGGAAATAAACATTCCGGCCTCACTTAGCTTGCGAGAGTTCTCCATCATCTTTTCATACATTTTCACGGCTACTTCACGTTTTACCGGTCTACCGCTGTTGGCGAATCCCACCTGATGGAAATCATCTGCATTCAAATAATTGAAGGAGATGTGCATCACATCCAGATACGGGAGAAGTTTTTCATAACGGCTGATATCCAGTGTCAGATTGGAATTGATCTGGGAGCGAATTCCGCGTTCCTTCGCATATTTAAGCAGAGGAATGATCATCTCATCCACTGTCTTTTGGCTAAAGCTGGGTTCACCGCCTGTCAGACTGATCGTCTGCAGGTGCTCCACCTCATCAAGTCGTTTCAACATGAGTGAGAGTGGCAGTGCAGGTGCCTCTTGCATCGTAAGCATATCCCCTACGGCACAATGCTCACATCGCATATTGCATAGATGTGTCACTGTCATTTCTACACTGGTCAGCACATGCCGGCCATATGCACGCAGAGAGCCAATCGGATCCCACGGATCATTCGTTGGCGATAATGGCATCGGTTGTACCGATCCTGAGTTTAGCATGGTCATTGTTCTTCACCTTATTCCTTTTATTAACCTAAAAAGTTTTATTTACATCATATCCGAGATTACTTTTTTGGGAGTTATCTTTTATCATAGCACAATTATGAATCTTCCTGCACAGCCAAACCCTGACCATTACATGACAAAAAACGCCCATGAATCATCGGAAATTAACCTGGCTTCACTTTCCCGATATGACCACCTGAGCGCCTGCTCTATACTTCGTTAGCTTAACTATTCAGCTGTTCATGCTTCATAAGTGTAACAGAATCTTCCGCTCCCTCCACCCCTGTAATCATGACTGATAGCTTCGTAGCAAGATTTATTTCGTAGGGGGCTGTAAGGACCTGTCCTTCTGCATCCTTGATCACACGAATCAATGGGCGTTGTGGCACGCGGGGTTGAATTGCAGCGACAACGCCAACTTCTCCCGTGCTCAGTTTTACGGATATACCTACGGGATAGATCGCTACACAATCCCTAAACTTTTCAAGCATCCACTGTTCATAAAGCGTTCCAGAACCTGTATACAATACCTCCACGGCTTGATGCGGCAATAAAGCTTGACGATAGACCCGGTTGGTCGTCATGGCATCATACGAATCGGCAAGAGCAATCCACTTCGCATATTCATGGATTTCATTGCCTTTCAATCCAAAAGGGTAGCCACTGCCATCAATTCGCTCATGATGTTGCAGTGCACAGTGTGCTGCGAGCAGAGGGATGCCTGGTTCATCCTTGAGAATTCGATGTCCGTACGTGGTATGCTGTTGAATAATTTTGTATTCCTCATCACTCAGACGTGAAGGCTTATGTAAAATATCGGAGGGAATCTGCGTTTTTCCAATATCATGGAGCAGGGCGCCTAGACCAATCTCCATGAGTTGCTGACGGGTATAACCTGATGCCACACCGAGAACAAGAGTATACACACAAACATTCAGTGAGTGAGTATACAGGTCAAAATCGCTGGAGTTCATGTCCATTAACATGATCATCGCTTCCTTTTGACCACCAATGTCCTCAAGAATGCTGTTCATTACACCACTAAGCGCTTTACCAAAATGTGTGATCTGGTTTTTACTTTTGAAGCCGGACATATGTTGAAACTGTTGTTTGATCTCCACAAGAGCTCTTCGCTTGGTCTCTTCCTGTAACATTTCGGGCACGATAATGTCTTCTGTGGCAGCATCCTGAATATATACATATCCAATCCCAAGATCTTTCAACCGTCCGATTAACCGACTCGTCAGTTCTACATCCTCACTGAGTAAAACCAGACCTTCCTCACTAAAAATTCGTTTCCCCAGCTTCATGCCAGGCTGCAATAAGTTTATATGTACTAAACGCACAGCCTATCCTCTCCCGCTCCATAGATGTAATGAACACTAGCCGCCGCATCAGCAGAAGGCAGTCTTGTTCTAGCTTGGTAACCAGCGATTACGCAGGCTCTCCTCCAGCGCTCCTGGTCGTTTTAATTCTTCTTCCAGCAAATCCCTTATAAATTCCGGAAGGTAATATTGTATATTGCTTCCTTGAGCCAAAGAAGGGTATCCCACGTTAAACGTAAACATATCAAGCGTTCCAACCACATATTCACGCTTCCCATCCATAGGTATACCGTTCACATAAATGGATTGGATCTTATCATACGCTGGCGCACTGGGGTCGTAAAGAACCTCTATTCCATCCACACATAACGTCCCGAGAATACGTCCCCGAAAGCCAAATCCCACGATGGGTTTAGAGAAGAATTCCTTCAACAGTGACTGTTCAAGCGCTTCACGAATCTGATCACCATTCAAACATATTGTACAAGCATTTATTGGAGATGGACATAGGGAATGTAACATTCCTTTCGTAATGTCGCCTTGTGGCAGGTTTCCGAGTAACTGGCCCGCATTCACAAGCGATATTTCCGCTTTTGTAAAGTGCCGTACAGCTTGCGCAAGCAAGATAGCAAAAGGAGATTCCCGCTCATAATAAACGGGCAAGGTTCGATCCGTGATCACGGCCGTCTGATCCAGCAATCGTTCAGCTTCCGTACGGTTCGTAGCAATTGCCAGAGACACCTGCTCTTCCAGCATGCTGCTGTGTACTGGCACACAACCGCTGCTCACAAGCTGCACAGGCTCTGCTTGGCCTGCTCTTTCCAGCACAACTCTCCCGAGCCATTGTCCGAATTTACCTGCCGCACCCAGCACGGTATTGCCAATCAGCAAGGGTTCCTCCAGAACATGATGGGTGTGTCCGCCCAGGACAACATCAATGCCCTCAACCTGTTCCGCCAGTCTTTTGTCCGTTGAAAGACCCAGATGAGATAAAACAACGATCACGTCCACCTGCTCACGCAGTACCTTAACCTGATCTCTTAAGGTTTCTACAGGGTCCGTCACTTGCCAGCCCAGCAGTTCATAGAAGGTGTTAAACGGGGCTGTTGCTCCTAGCAGGCCAATGCGAAACGGTCCTTTTTCGACAATAACCCAAGATTTCATCCAGGCTGGAGGACGTCCTGTATCCTGTTCAAACACATTGCCGCACACAATAGGGCAAAGGAGCCCCGTATAGGACTGAGCGAGTTGGTCAGGCGTAAAGGTTAGCCCCTCATTATTTCCAATCGTAATGGCATCATAGCCTGTCAGATTGAGCACATCTACGTTCGCCTTTCCGAGTGTGCCTTCCGTTTCAACAGCCATTCGATCCATATGGTCTCCAATATCGAGGACAAGCAGATGTCCACCTTGGGCACGTTCCTCATTGATCATAGCAGCGATCGCACTCATAGAGCCGAAATGACTATGTATATCATTGGTGTGCAGAATAGTTAATGTTTGCTTCTCGCTGCCGCGCATTACACTGCCTCCCCTGCCGTTCATTAAACGTACATTCTTCTAATGGATAAGCATAACATTTTCTACGTCGTTATGATATATTTATAAGGTTTAGAGATCAAAAAGGAGCGATTCATTCCATGAAATTGACAATTCAACTATTTGCAGGTATTGCAGAACGTTTAAATACATCCCAACTTGCATTTGAGTATGATGGTGATACGCTTACAGCTGCTGTGCTTAAAGAACAATTGAGCCAGGCTTATCCTGAGGTTGCCACGCAGATTCGTTCATCATTTTTAGCAGTAAACCAGAGGTACGCTCCTGCCGATACATTACTTAAGGCAGATGATGAACTGGCTTTGATCCCGCCTGTATCCGGAGGCGACGGTTCGACGGACGAGAGTAAAGATCATCCTCGTACACAAGAGCATCGCACAGAAGATGGTATGTTTCTAATTACCAATGCACCCTTGTCCGTTGAGGCAACGACCGACTTGGTCATCACAGCCAATCATGGCGCTGCATTAACTTTCGTAGGAACGACACGGGAAATGACTGGCGAACAGCGCACGGTTTATCTGGAATACGAAGCGTACGTACCCATGGCGCTGTCCCATATGGCTGCGATCGGCACGGAGATAGCAGAACGCTGGCCAGGTGTCCGCTGTGCGATCAGTCATCGAATCGGCAAAGTTGACGTGGCCGAAATCAGTGTCGTTATCGCGGTATCGTCGCCTCATCGCAGTGACTGTTACGATGCAAGCCGTTACGCCATTGAAAGACTGAAACAAACCGTACCGATTTGGAAAAAGGAAATCTGGGAAGACGGTTCGGAGTGGAAGGGGCATCAACTAGGACCCTGGAACCCCATGGACTAGAAAAAAATGAGTCTATCCGCTGTGTACAGAGGCAAATGAACAGTAAATAAGTCGTTGTCAACCCATTTTTTTCTTGTTATTATAATGATATGTGTCGATATTAGTCGAGGAAAAGGTGGTTTATACGTGAGAGTGCATGTTACAGATCTTAAACCCGGCGACCTGCTAAAAAATGATATCTACAATACTTCAGGTCTCCACATGCTGATGAAAGGTTCCGTTCTCAGCGAAGATGATATATCTAAGCTGCTGCAGCATGGAATTGATTTCGCAGATGTAGAACAATCATCCGACCTTCACTCTAATGAACAAAACTTGCCTTCCGATCAGACCCGTCTGTTAACCAATCTGTTTAACGACACGATCAAAGGCACAGAATCTCTGTTCGAACAAGCCATAGAAAAAGGCTTTATTGATGAATCACAGGTTGACGAAATATTAGGCACCCTAACGGGACAGCTTGAAAAACAAAAAGATGTTGTCTCCCTGTTACTTATGCTGGATGGAGACATTGACTACACCTATAACCACTCCTTGCAGGTTGGTATGCTCGCTTTTTATATTGCTAACTGGATGGGTTACAGCCCGGATGAATGTCTTACGGTAGCCAAGGCAGGATATCTTCATGATATTGGCAAGTCTAAAATTCCTTCTGAAATCTTACATAAACCAGGCAAACTAACGACAGAAGAATTCGCAGAAATGAAAAAACATACCTTTTATGGTTACGATATTATTAAAGCTTCAACAGAGGACGAAATCATCGCCTTGGTTGCTCTTCAACATCATGAGCGTGAGGATGGCAGTGGTTATCCGCATGGTTTGCGAGGAGATGAGATTCACCCCTATGCTCGTATAACTGCTGTAGCCGACGTTTACAGCGCAATGACAACGAATCGGGTGTATCAGACCAAACAGGAGCTAATTTCTGTTCTATGCGAACTGTACAGCCTCAGTTTTGGTCAGTTGAATGGCGAAGCAACCCAAGAGCTAATCAAACATATGCTTCCGAATTTTATTGGTAAAAAAGTACTTCTCACGACAGGACAAACCGGTGTCATTGTAATGAACAATCCAGCTGACTACTTCCGCCCACTTGTTCAGACCTCTACGGCCTTTATCGATTTAGCGAAAGAAAGAGACATTGCCATTGTAGAGATTTACGTCCAATAAATACGAGTGAAGAGAAAAGAGGGACCAAAGGAAGCTCGATCAAGCTTCCTTTGGTCCCTCTTGCTTATATTCGGTCGATGGAGTTACACACAGAATGCTTTTGTGATGATAACCAACAGGATGAACAGTACCAAGATCGCGCCAACCGAAGTACATGGATTGTATCCACCTACACCGCCTACACCACCAACGTTGCCTTTACAGCCATAACCTACTTCGCTCATGTGATTGCCTCCTCTTTATCAGGTATACCCTAACATATGACGCTTCCCCGCCGGAGGAACTGGGCGAAACGGCATTCTTCGCAATTTGGTTCTTAGCCCATAGGATGTAAGTGGTTTGCTCTTTTACTGGCCTTGGCTCAAGCTTCAATCCTCTTTTGGCACCTGTTTTCCCGTTTCCTTTCGATGCATGATCACAAGTATTCTCCAAAAATCATAACTCCCTCTGTCATCCTGAATATAGGGACGATAATAAGCCAATGCCTCCTGCGCCCAGTCAGGGCAACTCATGTTGGATAATCGCTTTTGTTCTTGAATCCAGTTTCCTTGAAGCTCCAATTGCTTCTGCATAAGCGTGAACAACTGCTTTTCCTGACTTGTCATGGGTAGGCCCTCCTCTTCTTGAGAGATCGTTCCGTATTCGTTTAACAAATACGCCGTTGGTTCCACAACGCCATCTTCACTTGCAGTATACCCGTACGAAGGCGAGCTTGTTTTACGAATCTCATAATGTACGTGGGGCCCTGTGCTCTGTCCTGTACTGCCTTGATCACCGATCAGTTGCCCTTTCCTCACTCGCTGACCAACATTAACGGCAATACGGGAAAGGTGGCCATAACAATGCAAGTATCCACGATGATCCTCCAGTGCCACAGTAAGCCCGTAACCGCCAAAACCGGAGCCTGTACGTCCTTCCGTTGCAAAACGTACCGTTCCTTCAAGAAAAGCAGATATAGGCCCGTTCCAAGGTTCCTTGACCAGGTCTACTCCTCGATGAAAGGTCTGGCCTCCATGTATAGGATGAATTCGATAACCGAATGAACTAGTAATCCGATACCCTTCGAAAGGGTTTGCATTCATAGACTCACATCCTTTTTCTACCATTAAATGCTTAACTCTATGAATTGGCCTGTGCTATTAGTCTTATTTTTACATGTTAATCAAAGATTACTCTCTTTATGGCATAAGAAAAAAGACGAACCATGACGGTTCGTCTTTTTTCAGTACATATGTCTTAACCGATGGAGCCTTCCATCTCAAACTTGATGAGACGATTCATCTCAACCGCGTACTCCATTGGCAATTCTTTCGTGAACGGCTCAATGAAGCCCATGATAATCATCTGTGTTGCTTCCGCTTCGGTCAGACCACGGCTCATCAGGTAGAAGAGTTGATCCTCCGACACTTTGGATACTGTTGCTTCATGCTCCAGCATGATGTTATCATTCATGATTTCGTTGTAAGGAATTGTATCCGATGTGGACTCATTATCGAGAATGAGGGTATCACATTTGATGTTGGATTTCGCGCCTTCAGCTTGGCGTCCAAAGGAAGCCAGACCACGGTACGTTACTTTCCCGCCGTGTTTACTGATCGACTTGGATACGATTGTCGAAGTTGTATCTGGAGCGAGGTGAATCATTTTCGCGCCTGCATCCTGGTGCTGGTTTTTACCTGCAACAGCGATGGACAGAACGGAACCTTTAGCTCCACGGCCTTTCAGTACAACTGCAGGATATTTCATCGTCAGTTTGGAACCGATGTTACCATCGACCCATTCCATCGTTGCGTTCTCTTCAGCAACCGCACGTTTGGTAACAAGGTTGTAGATGTTTGGTGCCCAGTTTTGGATCGTTGTGTAACGAACGCGGGCATTTTTCTTACAGATGATCTCAACTACCGCACTGTGCAGGGAGTTTGTGCTGTAAATTGGAGCAGTACAACCCTCTACGTAGTGAACGAAGCTGTCTTCGTCTGCAATAATCAATGTGCGCTCGAATTGGCCCATATTTTCGGAGTTAATCCGGAAATATGCTTGAAGAGGCACTTCACATTTTACGCCTTTTGGTACGTAAATGAAGCTTCCTCCGGACCATACCGCACTGTTCAGCGCAGCAAATTTGTTATCTGCTGGCGGAATAACGGTAGCAAAATATTCACGCAGGATTTCCGGGTGCTCTCTCAGAGCCGTATCCGTATCCATGAAGATTACGCCTTGGTCTTCAAGTTCCTTCTGCATGTTGTGATATACAACCTCGGACTCATACTGAGCCGATACCCCAGCAAGGAACTTTTGCTCCGCTTCTGGAATACCCAGTTTATCAAATGTTTCTTTAATTTCGGAAGGAACTTCTTCCCATGTTTTTCCTTGTTTTTCCGAAGGACGAACATAGTATTGAATATCATTGAAATCCAGTCCATCCAGATCGCCGCCCCATTTAGGCATAGCCATCTTCTCGAACTGTTTCAAGGATTTCAAACGGAATTCCAGCATCCACTCCGGTTCGTTCTTGATTTTAGAAATTTCCGTTACAACTTCCGCTGTCAGACCTTTCCCGGTTTGAAAGATGGATTTATGCTCATCGCGAAAACCATATTTATACTCTTCCATTTCTGGTGCTTTTTTAGCCATCTTGCTCGACCTCCCTATCGTTATTGTACATTGTCCTCTTCGTCAATTCCTTTGCGTAATGCATTCCAGGCCAGAGTGGCACATTTGATGCGTGCAGGGAACTTGTTCACACCGGATAGGGCTTCGAGATCTTCATAATCGTCGAAATCGACTTCTTCCCCTTGCATCAATGAGGAGAAACGGTTAGCCAGATCGAGCGCCTGTTCAATCGTCTTGCCTTTGACAGCCTCGGTCATCATCGATGCCGAAGACATGCTGATCGAACAACCTTCTCCCGTATACTTGGCCTCCTGAACGATTCCGTCATTCAGCATCAGCTGCAGTGAAATCCGGTCGCCGCACGTTGGATTGTTCAAATTCACCGTGACGACGTCATTGTCAAACGTTCCGCGGTTACGCGGGTTTTTGTAATGGTCCATTATAACACGTCGGTACAGATCATCAAGTTGCATCGCCAAAATACTCCTTTGTCTGGATTAAGGCGCTGACAAGCCGATCTACATCTTGTTCGTTATTGTATAGATAAAAGCTCGCACGAGCCGTTGAGCTTACTTCAAGCCAGCGCATCAGCGGCTGACAGCAATGGTGGCCTGCACGAATCGCTATACCGCTCGCATCCAGCACAGTTGCCACATCATGGGGATGGACATCTCCCAAGTTAAAGGTCACTACACCAACATGGCGTTTAGCCGGACCATAGATCGTTAGACCATCAATCTCAGCGAGACGTTCTGTGGCATAAGCAGCGAGTACACCTTCATGGTGAGCAATCTCGTCCATACCAATCTGTTCAAGAAAATCAATGGCAGCCCCCAAACCTACTGCTCCCGCAATAATCGGGGTTCCACCTTCAAATTTCCACGGCAGTTCTTTCCAGTTGGAGTCGTACAGTCCTACGTCATTAATCATCTCACCGCCAAATTCAATCGGTTCCATGGACTCCAGCAGCGCCTTTTTGCCGTAGAGTGCACCGATACCAGTTGGCCCGCACATTTTGTGACCGGACAGTGCGTAGAAATCACAGTCCAGATCTTGCACGTCTACCTTCATATGAGGCGTGCTCTGTGCACCATCCACAACGATAACGGCACCGTTGCGATGGGCTATCTCAGCGATTTGTTTCACGGGATGCACAATCCCCATTACATTGGATACATAGGCAATCGCGACAACTTTAGTTTTGTTGGTGATTGTTTGCTCCACATCAGACAACTCAATATGGCCGTCTTGCTGAAGCGGAATGTACTTCAATGTAGCACCTGTCTCCTTGGCCACTTGCTGCCAAGGGATCAGATTACTATGATGCTCCATCTGTGTAAGGACAATTTCATCGCCTTCTTTACAATTGGCGCGTGCATAAGACGAAGCCACCAGGTTCAGGGCTGTCGTTGTGCCGCGTGTAAAGATGATCTCCTGCGTGCGACGAGCATTGATAAACTTGGCAACCTTCTCACGAGCTCCTTCATAAGCGTCCGTTGCCCGGCTTCCGAGTGTATGCACACCTCGATGCACGTTGGAGTTTTCATATTCATAATAATGTTTAACCGCGTCAATCACAGCACGAGGCTTTTGCGAAGTCGCAGCACTGTCTAGATATACGAGCGGGTGTCCATTGATTTCCTGGTGGAGGATCGGGAACTGCTCGCGAATGGATGGGTTCATTGTCCCAGCTTCTTCTCAATCAGGGACTGCAATTGGGTACGCAGTGCTTCCAAAGGAATATCCGCCACCACCGGTGCAAGGAAGCCATAAATGATCAGGCGCTCCGCATCCGTACGGTTAATCCCGCGAGACATCAAGTAATGAATTTGCTCTGCATTCACTTGACCTACAGAAGCCGCGTGACCTGCTGTTACATCATCCTCGTCAATCAGAAGGATCGGGTTGGCGTCTCCACGTGCTTTAGGACTAAGCATCAGTACTTTCTCGGTTTGCTGTCCATCCGCTCTTGTAGCGCCTTTCTCAATTTTCGTAATACCGTTAATGATTGCCGAAGCCTCTTCACGCATAACCGCACGTGTGATCATTTGGCTTGGCGTATTTTTACCGAAGTGACGTGCTTCAGTTGTGTAATTAATCTTCTGTGAACCGGAACCAACCGCAATCACTTTGGAATCCGAAGTGGACCCATTGCCTTTCAAAACACTCATCGTGTTGCTAGCCGTATCACCATTGTTCATTTCACCAACGATCCATTCAATGGAGCTGTCATTTTCCAGAACAGCACGGCGGAAGGATACATCCGTTACATTAACATTCAGTTGGTGAACCGTTGCGAAGCGTACTTTTGCACCCGCTTTTACGAATACTTCGACAACTCCGTTATGGAATACCGGTGAAGAGAGCTCACCAGACACATAGTTGTCTACGTAAGTAACCGAGCTGTTTGCTTCGGCAACAACGAGTACGTGAGGTGCAAATGTCGCGGAAGCATCATCTGTAAGCAATACAGCTTGCAGTGGAACTTCGATGTTCACGTTTTTCGGAACGTACAGGAACACCCCGCCATTCCACAATGCTGCATGCAATGCGGCAATGGAATGTTCATCGGCTTTGACCGCTGTGTTCAGGTAAGGCTTGACCAGATCAGCATGCTCACGAACAGCAGTAGCCAGATCCGTGAAGATGACACCTTGTGCTGCCAGATCAGCAGACAATTTGGAATATACTGCACCAGAGTTGCGCTGGATTACCAGGCTACCCTCTGCTTGATCCTGAACCAGCTCTTTGATGGAAGCAGGCACTTCTTCCAAGGAAGAAATTGTGGCTTCTGCTTTATATGTGCCGTACTCGCTGATACTCCAGCGTTCGATTTTTTGTTTTTCCAGTTTGGGAAGCGCCAGCTCACTCGCAAGCTTCAAAGCCTCGAGCCGCTGCTCAGTCAACCAGCCGGGTTCATTGTTACTTTCCGACAAGGCGCGAAGCGCTTCAGATTCAACCGGAAGAATTGTTTGTGTAGTCATTTATTATCCTCCTCCGTTTTGTCTTTACGCTTCTTGACCTACAGTTTCGTCTGTAATTCCCAGTTCCGCTTTAACCCAGTCATAACCTTCAGCCTCGAGACGTTGAGCCAGCTCAGGTCCGCCAGATTTTACGATGCGACCTTGCATCATTACGTGTACATAGTCCGGAGTGATGTAGTTAAGCAGGCGTTGATAGTGCGTGATGATCAAGAAGCCGCGATCTTCGCTCTTCATTGCGTTTACACCTTCTGCAACAATTTTCAAAGCATCGATATCCAGACCGGAGTCGATCTCGTCAAGTACGACGATTTTAGGGTCCAGCAACATCATTTGCAGAATTTCATTCCGTTTTTTCTCACCACCGGAGAAACCTTCATTCAGGTAACGATGTGCAAACTCAGGGTTCATATCGAGTTCTTTCATTTTACCTTCCATTTGACGGATGAACTTGATCAGGGAAATTTCGTTACCTTCACCGCGACGAGCGTTGATTGCACTTCTCAAGAAGTCGGAGTTTGTTACACCCGCGATTTCGCTCGGGTATTGCATAGCCAGGAAGAGGCCGGCACGTGCGCGCTCATCTACAGCCATATCCAGTAAATCTTCGCCATCGAGAGTTACTGTACCGTCTGTTACTTCATATTTAGGATGTCCCATCAGAGCAGAAGCCAACGTGGATTTACCTGTTCCGTTCGGTCCCATGATCGCGTGGATTTCTCCACCTTTCATTTCCAGGTTGATGCCTTTCAGGATTTCTTTACCTTCAATGGTCGCTTTCAGACCTTCAATGACGAAATTCGTAGTCATGTGTATTGTTTCCCTCCATTGATTAAATTGATGTTTACTGTCGAAAACGAAAAAGCACCTATTATATCTGAACAGGGCTTCCCCTGACTTTCTCTGTTTCATCATACATCTGTAAAGCAATTTCTCCTTGTTACTCTAATGCTCATTCATCATAAGCTATAGAGTAACAATCACTTTAGAATAATTCTAAACTGATTCTCAATGATTATCAAGTCATTTCCTATCAATTCTTGTCCTTCTCAGGAAACTTCATTCCTTATGATTCTATAATAAATGACTGTTTGAATCAAATTAGAAAACAACTTTTCATTTTTCACACAGTGATATAAATCACAAATTTCACAGTTTGTTCGGCTTGCACACCCGAATCGAGTAGGAGACTGCCCATTAGTTGGACAGCCGACCTCTCACACCACCGTACGTACCGTTCGGTATACGGCGGTTCAACCGTTTAAGTGTAATTGACGTAAGCGCTCGTACTGGGCAGGGAAGTTATAATACCCTGCCTGTGCGAGCCTTTCGTTTGTTACAGAGCGATTCAGGACTGCACTTCCGGCTATTCGCCAGTAGCCCAGCCTTGTATTCCCCCATTGGTAGGCCTGCCACTCCGGTATCCCCAGCTTTCGCAGGTTCTGCACCTTTGTTCGAGGCTTCTTCCACTGTTTCCAAATGTACATCCGCATTCGTCTTCGTAGCCATTCATTCCAGCTTTGCAGAATTCGCTTCATGTCCGCTACGTAGAAGTACCCGATCCATCCGCGAATGTAGACTTTCACGTTCTCCATGACCTGCCGGGCGTTCCTGCCTTGGCTTCGATTCGTTAGTTCTTTCAACTTCTTCTTGGCCTTCGCCAGGGACTCACGATGGACGCGTATATATACGCCGTTTCCATTCTTCCCTAACGCGAATCCGAGGAATTTGAAATGTTTCTGCGCCACGATGCTGACCACCTTGCTTTTCTGCGTGTTTATTTGGAGCTTGAGCTTTTGTTCCAGATATGTCCGGCTGGATGCCAACAGTCGCAGGGCGGCTCTTCTGCTTTTCGCGAGGACAACGATGTCATCGGCATAGCGAATGACCCTTACGCCTCGACCTTCCATCTCCTGATCAAATTCGTTCAGGTAGATATTCGCCAAGAGCGGGGATAGCGGTCCGCCCTGTGGGGATCCCTCTTCCACCCTCCGGCGTATGCCATTCTCCATAACGCCGCTTTTCAGATACTTCTTGATCAGATCGATGACACATTTGTCCTGAATTCGTTTTCGCAGTAAGTTCAAAAGAAGCTCGTGGTTCAACGTATCGAAGTATCTCGACAGGTCGATTTCGACTGCATGTCCGTATCCCTTCTCCGCATAGGCTTTGACTTTTCCAATGGCTTGTTGCGCGCTTCGCCCAGGGCGGTAGCCGTAGCTTCCGTCCGAGAAGAGCGGCTCGAACAACGGTTGCAGTTGCTGTGCGATCGCTTGTTGAATCACCCGATCGATGACCGTCGGGATGCCCAGCTTTCGCACGCCACTTCCATCTGGTTTGGGGATTTCCTTGCGCCGCACCGGACTTGGCTTGTAGCTGCCTTCCCGAATGCTTTGCAGGAGTTCCTCTCTGTTTTCGCGCAACCACGGCAACGCCATCTCCACGGTCATTCCGTCGATTCCCGGCGCACCATGGTTGCGTTTGACCTGTTTATACGCCCGGTTCAGATTGTCTCTGTTCAGGATGCGTTCCATCAGGCCTTTTGCACCGTCTCTTTCTCTACTTTCCCGAGTTTCGATACTCCGCGCTCCGGCATACCCTTCGCGTTCCACGCCATCTCTTTGCCGGTAGCCCTTTCGGTATTCTGCTTTCATCGCATCGACTCTCCTTTCAGTCTGTACTTAAGACTTACGATTGTTCAGTCCTTCCCGAAAAAAAATTCCGGTACTATGACTTCTGCTGACTTCTCACCACAAGCTTTACTCCGTCTTTCGGATTTTTTTTTTTCCTACTTCACGTCAGTGAGACCTCCCCGGGTAAGGGCGATAACTTTCCCCTCATCCATCTGCCACATCTACATGATGAGATTTCGGGCAGTATTGGACTTCGCTTTGTAATGCAAGCTCATCCATCTCATCATGCCT
This sequence comes from Paenibacillus sp. RRE4, assembly GCF_031844205.1. Lineage (NCBI taxonomy): Bacteria > Bacillati > Bacillota > Bacilli > Caryophanales > Paenibacillaceae > Paenibacillus > Paenibacillus sp. RRE4. Next base: position 968,779 of record NZ_JAUZUT010000001.1, on the reverse strand, counting down.
TGTATGTGATTTCTGTTCGTCAGACCGAGGGTTTGCCTCCGGCTTCCTTCAGATTCGGCCTCACGACCGACACCCTTGCCCTTGGCTAACAGTTCCTACTGCCAAGCCTGTAGCGGACTTTCACCGCCTAGTTATCGCCCATGCCGGGCGCACAATGAAAAAGGACTTATCCATTTCTGGACAAGTCCTTTAGACTTTTTTCACACAAGTTTTCGCAAATGATAAGATTACATTCTGAGTGTCTCGTTAATCTTCTGTACCTGTTCTGCAAAATCCGCAACGTTCAGCACCGGCGTCATTTCGCGCGGCACCAAACCATTGGGAATGGAAATCCATGAACGGCAACCGTTATATTCAGGTAAAACGGGTATTTCCATCGGTTCCTGCAAACGGTACACACGTAAAATCAACACGTGGAGCGGATCTTTCTTTTTCCACTTCAAACGGGATTCGGCAAAATCCGCTGTCCACATATGATATTCCAGAAGTCGATCCAGCATCTCCTGATCTCGAATCTCCAAATCCTGCGTTACTTCAGCATACGATGTAATGCGGACGGTTGAAGCTTCAGGCACCCATTCGGCCAGCGACTCTTCAACATAGGATTGATCCGAGGACTTGATCAGTTCTTTACGCTGATGCTCATAAGTCGGATACAGGTAAAATGCTGGACTTTTCAACTCAAAATGTTTCGTTTCCTCCACAATCCCGCCTTTGCGCATCACCATAATCTGGCGACCGTGTTCCAGCGCTTGGATTGCAGAAGCCCATTCTTTTAAAGCCGGTATTACTGCTGTGTCTAACATTGTGTTCGCCCTCCCCTGTCACTCTTGACAGCAGTATAGACGCTTCACACTTATCTGACAACTTTTAGCAAGCAACACTGGACTTTTTACGGATGAACTCATCAGCCGCGAATGGGTTACAGACAGACGGATCTGAGTCCGCCCTGAAATGCTTTATCCCAGGTATGCACGAAGCATCCACATATGTTTCTCCAGATCCGCTTTAAAGCCTGTCAGCATATCAGCAGTCGGTTGATCCTCAGCCGCATCGGCCAAATCAATACCTTCCTGGTACTCATTGGAAAGAGTTGCGAAGTCTTCAATCAGGTTTTGTACCATAGCGTTCGCATCTTCTTTGCCGGAAGCTTCCTGGATCGAAGCCATCTCGAGATACTCTTTCATCGTTGCTGCCGGGCTGCCTTTCAGTGTAAGCAAACGCTCAGCAATTTCGTCCATTTGAACGGTGATTTCGTTATAGAACTCTTCAAATTTCACATGCAGTGTGAAAAAGTTCGGGCCTTTTACATACCAGTGATAGTTATGGATTTTGACATACAGCACGTTCAGGTTAGCTACCTGACGATTAAGTACTTGTTCAACGGATTTTGCTTGGTCTGTTTTGTTTTTTGTAGCCATATTCAATCCCATCCTTTAATTTAAAATGTAGTCTGCCCAAGTCATCTCAGGTCACCCTGGATGCAAGACAGAGAGTAAATGTCAGAACCCGCCAAGTTCGCGGAAGTGTTATGCGGCGCGGTTTTATTCAACCGTCCGGCCTATTCACTTTTACCCGTGAGCCTGATCTTCGAATCACCGTAACCCAGACTTGTCTCAAAAAAAAGTTCAAAAAACGCGCTTTATCCGATATACTGTCATAAACCAAGCAAAGAAGTGGGTTTTCCTGTTTCTTCATATATATGGAGGTGGCACCTTTGACTCAATATCATCCCTTAACCCCACAAGAAGCGATCGAATTAGCCAAAACTTTACCGGGTCCATTTACGGCAGATGCGAATCTGGATTGTCGTGAGATCGGTGACGGCAACCTGAATCTCGTTTTCCATATCACGGATCAGAACTCCGATAAAAGTATCATTATCAAACAAGCGCTTCCTTATGCGAAAGTAGTTGGCGAATCCTGGCCGCTTTCCCTCGTACGTGCTCGCATTGAACGTGAAATTTTGCAGGAAGAATATCGTCTGTGCCCTGGAATGGTGCCCGAAGTGTATCATTATGACGATGATCTTGCATTAACGGTCATGGAGGACTTAAGTGACCATGTTATTATGCGCAAGGGTCTGATTGACGGAGCTTCCTACCCTCTTTTCGCCCGTCATATCGGGGAGTTTATGGCGAGAACCCTCTTCTTCACTTCAGACCTCGGCATGAACCAACAACAGAAGAAAGAACAGCAGGGACGATTCGTCAACCCTGACCAATGTAAAATAACAGAAGACCTGATCTTTGATGAACCGTATCGGATTGCACAAAATAACAACTATGAAGCAGCGATCGAAGATGAGGCCGAGGCGCTTCGTACTGACGAAGGACTTCATTTGGAGATCGCCCTGCTCAGGGAAAAATTCCTGACCCATGGCCAAGCACTTCTACACGGTGACTTGCATACAGGCAGTATTTTTGTAACATCGGAGTCGACCAAGGTCATTGATCCGGAGTTTGCTTTCTATGGGCCGATGGGTTTTGACGTAGGTGCCGTGCTGGCCAACCTGCTGCTTCATTATGTTTCACTGTCCGGCCGTTTTCAGGATAAATCAACGCGAAATAAACGTGAAACAGAGTTGCTGGACATGGTACGTGATGTCTGGACTGAATTCGATACTCGTTTCCGCGCACAGTGGAGTACTGATCTCATTGATCCGATGGCTAAAACGCCGGGTTATCAAGACCTGTATGTACAGCAGCTATTTCGAGATACGATTGGTTTTGCCGGGGCTAAAATGGTACGTCGCATCGTAGGACTTGCCCACGTCGCTGACATCGACACCATTACGGATGCTACTGAACGTGAACATGCACAGCGCAAGGCACTGGCCATTGGTAAAACCTTGATTAAGAACAATCGTCAAGTAAATACAATCGGTGAGGTGCTGGATCTGGTATCTTCTGCTCTCACAACGGTTAAAGTCTAACATTATTGAACGGAGGAACATCCATGACAACCCCTGAACATCAGCCTCTGTCTTCGCTAAACTGGAAAAAGGACAAGCTTGAAATGCTCGATCAGCGTCTGCTGCCCGAAACGATTCTGATGCTGAAACTGTACACTCCTGAGGAAGTATGGGAGTCCATCCATTCCATGAAAGTACGTGGTGCGCCTGCCATTGGTATTGCGGCGGCCTTCGGCGTAGTGCTCGGAGCCAAAGCTTATGATGGCATCGCTATTCAAGGCTGGCTGGATCATGTGAAATCCGTCTGTGCACATTTGGCAACATCACGTCCGACAGCGGTTAATCTTTTTTGGGCATTAGATCGCATGATGCAAAAGGCTAACCAAGTTGTAGAAGCTGGTCTAAGTCTGGATGAAAGCACAGATGCGCTTGAAGCAGAAGCATTGTTGATTCAGAAGGAAGATGAAGAAGTATGCCGCATGATCGGTGAACATGCCCTGCCTTTATTTGAGGATGGTATGGGTGTACTTACACACTGTAACGCAGGAGGTCTGGCGACAGCGAAATACGGTACGGCAACTGCTCCGATGTATCTTGCTCAAGAGCGTGGCATTCATCTGAAGGTATTTGCTGACGAGACACGTCCCGTCCTCCAGGGCGCTCGTTTAACTGCTTTTGAGTTGCAGCAGGCCGGAATTGACGTAACGTTACTCTGTGACAACATGGCGGGTATGGTCATGTCTAAAGGATGGGTACAAGCTGTCATTGTGGGTACGGATCGGGTCGCAGCAAACGGGGATGTCGCCAACAAAATTGGTACATACAGCCTGGCTGTACTGGCCAAAGCGCATAATATTCCTTTTTATGTAGCAAGTCCACTATCAACCATTGACCTGTCCACAACGTCCGGCGATCTGATTCCAATCGAAGAGCGTGCTGCTGAGGAAGTTACCGAAGGGTTTGGCAAGCGTACTGCACCGCAGGGTATTAAGGTGTTTAATCCAGCCTTTGACGTTACCCCGAACGAATATGTTACCGCAATTATTACGGAAAAAGGTATTGTTCGTGCCCCTTTCCAAGAGAACCTCACGGCTTTATTTGCGGAATAAAAAGATATATAAGACAACCCATATAGCAACCATTGTTGTGGGTCTGTAAAGAAAAGGGACAAGACGGATGCCTCCGACTTCGTCCCTTTTTTTCTGTTCTATTTCTATGGTGCCGTATGAAAAACCGGCACGTGCTTCAGATCATTTTTAACAACGCTTCTACACCTGTCATACCTACTGTAATCCCCATAGCCTCTGCCTCAGTCGTCACCGATTCCATTGGTGCATGAAGCAGCTGCTCCAGTGTTCGCACGCCAACAGCCCGTGCGGCTACAATCTTGCGATCGCCCAGCTTCTCATTCAATAACCCCACATCCAGGGCGCCGCACATGATATACCCTTTGGATGTATTAATCGTTAACAGTGTCGTTTTGGGAAGTTTCACTTCTACCCCAACCAGCACCTGTTCTCCCACCACAATCGGCTCCATCGTCACCATAATCTCACGATCCACCTCCTCTTCAACAGATCACGATAATTGTATGCCCTTTGGCCAATCGCCGTGTGGACACCTGCCGTGATGAGCAAAAAGTGGGTAGTTTTAACGTGTGTTAACCTCTTAGTGAGAACATAATAAAGAAAAAATGGGATCATTCTAAGTTAGACAATTAACCGATTTCTAAGTCTTTGGTACTATGATTTCCATCATATTAGTGCTATAGTATATTAGAGTACATACGTGCTTACACATTATTTAACGGGGCTGGGATGAATGAAACAAACCTTATCCAATCAAGATGACGTCGGTTATTTATTTAATGTCGACATACTTATTAAGAGCCGTTCAAATGCATTGGCACTGCAGTCCCTGATCGAGTTCATAAACAAAGAAGAACAAATTGCGGACTTTCGGATTCACTCCGGAATTGAGCTTGGTCAAATCATTGAAGCTATGACTCGGGCTAAAACAAATTCTACTGACTCTAATCCAAATTTCCTGGAGTCACCACAACCATCTAATGAAAAGTTAGCCTCCAGCAAGTTAGACCAGATCGTTGGTTCCGTATCGTCCAAATCACAACCACAACAATCCGTTGCCAAGGAATCAAATTCAAAAGTTGACAAGAAAAAGTCTACTGCAGACACTTCCCATGTCGCTGATTCGAATTCGTTCGATGCCTGGATTGAATCCTTAATTAAAGAAAATCGCCTCACCCGAATTGTCGTAAACAACAAACATGGCAAACATCAGAGCATTCCTTGTCGGATACTTAACTTTGATCGGGATAACAATGTGGTTAGCATTTACCATGTGGATGAAAAACAAGTCTACACATTCAGAACAAACGAAATCGATGAGTTCTTGCTGTAGCCCTACAGATTTAATCAAATACTTAACACGAGCTTAATTCAAATTAAATTCTCACCAACGTTTTAAACAAAAAAAGCAACCTGATCTGGAATGCGGTAAACATTCGGGCACAGGTTGCTTTTATTATACAATTTTCCTTGTAACAAGGACTTTTACAGACTGGTCTTTCCTCGTTGCCAGACATCCATTGCAAACAGTAGCCAACCGGCAATAAAAGCTACGCCACCGATCGGTGTAATCGCTCCTAAAATTTTGATACCCGATATGCTAAGTACGTACAGGCTTCCTGAAAAAATGATAATCCCCGTGAACAGCAAACGTGCTGCCCATTGCAGCTTCGTTGATGCTCCGAGCTGCCCTGCAGTTAATCCTACGATCAGCAAAGCAAGCGCATGAATCATGTGGTATTGTACCCCTGTTTCGTATGTAGCAATTGCACTTGCACCAATTTTGTCCTTAAGCATATGTGCACCGAATGCACCAATAGCCACCGACAGCATCGTTAATATGGCTCCAAGCGTCATCCATCTCCGTTGCATATCCATTCTCTCCCTTGATTCGTTTCGAACGCCATTACTCTATATATTGTAGCGAATTCAGGCTCTAAAGTAAAAGAACGGCCTCATGAATACCTGATCCAGAATCGCTGGACACTATACAGGGTAATTAACATTCAGTATCCTATATAAATCATGATATCTTTTAAGGAGGTAACGTGCACTAATGAATAATTACAATTCAACAAATGCAGGTAACCATAACAGCTCAACGTATCCTGACGATTCGAATCCCTATAACACAAGTGACAATGATTATACACTCTCACCAGAATCAGCAGAAATCGATGGAATATCTCTCAAACATTCAGGGCCGGGGATCGCGAGTTTTGTTGTTGGACTGGTTGGTTTTCTAGGGCATCTCATCACATTTGTGTTGATGTCTCTTGCGCTGAATAACTCCATTGAACTCCTCGGATCGTCAATCAGCCGGGAAGAACTCGCTATTCATCCGGCAGTCGTTCTAGGTTCTCTAGCTTTCCTTGTCTGCCTGATTCTTAATCTCATCGGTCTCATTCTTGGGATTATTGGATTGGCGCTCAAAAATCGCAGGAAAGTCTTTGCCGTTATCGGCACGATTCTGAGTGGACTACTTATTTTGTTTTTCATAGTGCTTGTACTTGGCGATATATACTTGACGTAATGCTTTCCTTGAGAGCCCCGGTTCTTTATAATTAAGCTAGGTGGCTTAACCTTTGCCCCGTTATACTTAACATATGCATGACCAAATTTTTGAATTCTAAAGGAGATTGACATGCCACGAATTAAAATTTTTGCGGACAGCACCAGTGATCTGGCCCCTGAGTGGATCCAGCAGTACGAAATCGGCATCATTCCTTTGTATGTGGTGTTTGGTGAAGAATCCCTGAAGGACGGACAAGAGATCAAACCAGAGCAATTGTACGAACGTGTAAGTCGCCATGGTTCTCTGCCCAAAACAGCAGCACCTTCACCCGCTGATTTCATGACCGCATTTCAACCTTACATAGAACAAGGCGACGATATTTTTTACATCTCCTTATCTTCTGAGCTTTCTTCAACCTATCAGAACGCTCTGCTCGCCAGTTCTGAATTTCCAGAGGGACGGATCTCCGTAGTGGATTCCAAAAATCTCTCCTCAGGTATTGGCTTGATGGTGATGAAGGCTGTGTATGCAGCGGAACAAGGAAAAACGCTGGCCCAGATTACGCAGCAGATTGAAGCCATGAAACCAACGGTGCGTACAGAGTTTGTTATTGATACTCTGGAATACTTGTATAAAGGTGGACGCTGCTCCGGAATGCAAAATCTGATTGGCAGCTTACTTAAAATCCGTCCCGTTATTCGGGTAACCGATGGTAAGATGTCCCCTGCCTACAAAGTACGCGGTAAACGAGAAAAGGCGCTGGAACAGATGCTTCAAAACACACTCAGCAATAAAGAACAGATTGATCGGGATTTAATGATTGTTGTTCATACCATGGCTGAGGAAGATGCGTTAAACCTGAAAAAAACGCTCCAGGAGCAAACCGGAGCGCGCGTAGAATTAACTACGGCGGGTTGTGTCATTTGCAGTCATTGCGGACCCAAAACGACCGGAATAATCTATAACACGATTCATTAGACGAATGGTAACAACAAATAAAGGGCATGCTCAGCAGGTTGCTAGGCATGTCCTTTATTGGGTTGCAGATGACAACTAAACAAGCTTATTTTCTTTGATACCCAGGCCTTAACTAAAACTAACTTAATACATGCTCGTCTTACCTGCTTTATTTGATCGTTAATAGGTCCTGGTTTTCAGATCGTCCAGACTTTTGAATGCATAGCCTTGCTTGCGTGCCTCATCAATGATTGCTCCAAGTGCCTCCGTATTGTCTTTCGAAACGGAGTGTAGCAAGATGACAGCCCCTGGATGAAGCTGTTTCAACACCTGTTGATGAGCATATTGTGCACCACGTTGTACATTCGTGTCCCAATCCTTATAGGCTACAGACCAGAACACATTGACATACCCCTGAGCATAACTCTCGGCAAGTGTACGACTGTTGAAAATACCGCGAGGTGGACGCAAAAATGTAGCCTGTTGCCCCGTAAGACGGTGCACCTCAGATTTCACTTTTTCGAGTTCCTCTTTAATTTGTGTATTGGAAATTCGAGTCATGTCCGGATGGCTCCAGGAATGGTTCCCGACAATGTGCCCTTCGGCAGCCATACGTTTGACAAGATCCGGCTGATCCTTCAAATAATGTCCTGTAACAAAGAAAGCTGCCGGTACCTTCTTCGCTCGTAACACATCCAGTATTGCAGGTGTGAACCCATTCTCATAGCCATTATCGAAAGTCAGATACAGTTCCTTTTGTTTGGTATCCCCCAAGAAAATGGCATGATTATGCTCCAAAATAGACTTGAAACCTTCCTGATCTATGGAAGGCAGTTCGCCATTCTGACTTTTCTTAAAGCCAAAGTGGTATGCTCCGTTGATGGGAGATGCTTCTGCCTGTGATGCCAGCATGCTAATGGTAAACAAGCCGAGCAGCAGATATAGCATCGTTCGCTTCATGTTATCCGCTCCTGTCCCTGAAATTTCAGTTTGTTGATGGTCCACAAACACCTTCAGGTAATATGCCACAAGAGTGTCTATATTATGTAATCATTAGAGCTACATCCGTTTATTATTACGTGAGGACTGCGTTGGTTGATGGAAAAGCTCAAGCAAAGTCTGAGGTTTACCGCTGGTAGCCAGCCAATCTTTTACCGTCTGGATTGCACGAGTCTGACCGTCTCCCTGATCCCGCCAGGTCAGAAGCTCTATCACTTTGATGATGAGGGCTGACATGTTATGGTTGTCCTTTTCAGAGCGTTCTGCACGCAATTTATGATACAGAGCTTCCTGCTCCCAATCCAGCAAAATTTCATCTCCGATCGTCGGTTTCATGAGTGTATAAGCCCGGTTGCAACCTTCGCAGCGAACCGTGTTCACTTGTTGTTGCATGAAATAAGTGTTCACTTCCTGCCCGCAATCAGGGCAGTTGAACCCTACTTGAATATTTTGAATGTTGTCACTCATGATCTTGTCCTCCTGCTCTCTCTGTGTATAACATCTATACCCCATATACAGATGGTTCACGCTTCTTTAGCAGAGAATTTTCATGGTCTATAATCTAGCAAATATGTTAAAATATTATACATAGGATCAGTTGAAAAGAGGTGGGATAACATGTCGAAGGAAGACCGTCATATTACTTGGCAAGCATCGAGTTTAAATCGGCAGGATCGGGAGAATAACAACGGGCACCGTAGTCGCACGATATGGTTTACAGGTTTATCCGGGGCGGGTAAGTCCTCCATTGCCTTTGCACTAGAGAGAACCTTGCATGAACAAGGTGTTCGCTGTTATGTGCTGGATGGTGATAACGTACGGCATGGATTGAATCGGGATCTCGGTTTCACCGCGACAGATCGGCAGGAAAACCTGCGTCGCATCGGAGAAGTAAGCAAGTTAATGGTAGATGCGGGACTGCTTGTGCTTTCGGCATTTATTTCACCCCATGCACAGGATCGGGAGATGGTTCGGCAGTTGTTTGAACCGGACGATTTCATCGAGGTCTATGTTCGTTGTTCTATTGAGGAATGTGAGCGGCGAGACCCTAAGGGGCTTTACAAAAAAGCTCGCAAAGGTGAAATCCCTCATTTTACTGGCATATCTGCTCCCTATGATATCCCAACCTCTCCTTCATTCGTCATTGATACCGAACAATGTAGCATTGAGGAAGCTGTTCAAGAGATCGTGCAACATCTGCAACGTATAGGTGCCTTACATCTTCCTGTACAGATCAACTCATCCCTGACTTATTAATTCAATTCAAGATAATAAAGATATGAAAGGCGTCCCTTGGCGGCACGCCTTCTTTTCATTCTATTTTTATTTAGCAACGCTCACTTCTCTGTAATTCGTTAATAAGAATACAATTTATGGTTTACTGTCCAGCAGCACCAGCTTGCATATGAAGCAGTTTGCTGAAAGTGCCTGACGAATCCATAGATAATTGCTGATATCCGCCTTCTTGAATGACCCGCCCTTCTTCCAAAACAATGACACGGTCAGCGGTTCGGATCGTGGAGAGTCGATGTGCAATGACGATAATGGTGACGTGTCCCTTTAATCGTTCGAGCGCTTCATGGATCTGCTGTTCGTTTTCACTGTCCAGTGCACTCGTTGCTTCATCCAATACCAGTACCGAGGGATTACGAAGCATGGTCCGTGCCAGCACAAGACGCTGACGTTCTCCACCCGACAGGCGGATGCCGCGATCCCCTATAATCGTGTCCAAGCCTTGGGGAAGCTTGCGAACGAACGAAGCCGAGGAAGAAAATCGTAGTGCCCGCCACATCTGTTCTTCACTTGCATCCGGATCAACCAGACGTAAGTTCTCACGAATGCTGGTATGAAACAAAAAAGGATCTTGGGACACATACCCGATTGAACTTCTCCAGTTCAATAACTGTTCCTCAGTCAAAGGTTTTCCGTCTATCAGAATACGCCCCCCCTCAGATTTCACCAGACCCATGATCAGATCAATCAATGTGCTTTTCCCTGCACCCGATTTCCCAACAATAGCAGTCATGCCTTGAGCCGGAATAAATGCTTGCACGTTCTTTAATGCATACGTGTCACTTCCCTCATAACGGTAGTTCACATCCTCACACATGATACCGTCCACCAGTTCAATTGGAACAATAGGCCGGGAAGCAGATGTACCTGTCTCTATCTTTGATTCACGGATCTCACGGTTTTTCTCCGTTTGATCCTTCAACTCTCTCACGATCCGAAATGCCGGCAACATTGAACTGATGTACTCCAGATTAGACTGAATCGCAGTAAACCTTGGCCATAATCGCGAAAAAATCAAAATAATCAATAACAGATTGGCTGGAGGCACCGACATCACCTGTAAAGAAAGGTAAATAAACGCCGCAATGATTATCGCTGCTGACACCCGATGAATGAGCTGTGTGCCTGTGTTTAGCTGACTAAACTGCACCACATTACGCTCAATTTGTCTGCATATGCGATCAAACCAGCGGATATGCGAACTTTCCAGCATATTGCTCTTAATGTCCTTAATCCCGTTGAAATGCTCCGTTATCCCGTAATAGTAGCTCTGCGAGAATTCGGAAGTCTGATCTCCAATCTGTTTGGCACGCCTAACAAACTTTCTTAGTAATACAAATAACAACAAACCACTGACAAGTACAAGCGATGTGAGCTTTGCTGATAACCAGAAGGCCAGCCCGATCTGAATCGCTGTAAAAATCAGCGAGGCTGCCATCTGCAGAATCAGACTTGTTCCCTGACTTACTCTGGCAAGTTCTGTAGTTAATATATGGTTGAAATCGGATTTTCGTTTTTGGAGAAAAAAAGACCACTGGGCCCGAAGTAGTGCACTGTAGGTTTCCAGGCGCAGCGTTCGTATGAATTGCTGCTGAATACGGGTATTGCGAATCGTCTGAAGACGCTGCATCCAAGCCTGTCCCGAGAGGATAAATACAAAAGCCAGTAGAACAAGTAGCAATTGACCATTTTCCGAGAATCGGTGGAGTAGCTCCGTTAACCAGGGGATATGTATACCAGAAGAGCCCATTTCAAAAACACCAATTAAACTTAACATAGGAACAAGCATGTATATGCCAATTCCTTCCATCAAACCGATCAAGATCATAGCTAACAGATTCCAATATAAAATAGGCCCGGAAATATGATGCAGTTTTCGCATGAAATAATTTAACTCGGAGATCATACCTTTCCCCTCTCTGCCATCGTGCTTTTTTTGAAGCGCCGCCAGAACCAGAGAAATGGACGTAACGGAAAATACAGAAAAAACAAAGAACGTGGTAGCGGAAATTCATGCACGTCCCAAGTACTTGGATATAACCGCTCAATAAAGAAAAACCATTTTTGCCTTGTACTGCGAAGAGAGAATAAATAAGATGAATAGTTGTGTAGCTCTTCTGGACTGTCTAACATTTCGTTCATAAACAGCGCGCCTTCTCTCGCCAGTCGTTTTCCCGTGTGCTCACGCGTAGCCATAATCGATAAATACGGATCGCCCAGCGGGGTATGCAATAGATCCGAAACGAGGTGTAATGTTTGGGAACCGATGGATAGACGTCCTTCTGCTTTCAAACGACGTTCTACCTTTTTCATATCGAGCGGCATCGTACGAATCATCTGATCGATATCCAGTAACCACCGCAGCCTGAACCAGCCGTGTCTCGCACCATGCGTCACTAAATAAACCCATAAATCCTCTCTTTCCAGCATACGTACAGGTGTTTGGGTGTACGAACTGAATCGGCTTCGTTTCCACAACAGTTCAAACTCCGTTTCCCGGCCAGAATCAGGGTTAAGCCGCCAATGGATCTCCACTTGAGTGCGCTTGACCGGATGAATATAACAGATATGATGCTCCCGCCACTTCCAGCTACGAACAGTAAGCGCCCTTTCTCCTTCTTTGCACTGGTATCCAAGGTCGACAAGAATACGCCCAGCTTCCTCCACATTCTGAACTGGAATTAAAATATCCAGATCTTTCGAAGTCCGCATGGACACATCTCCGTACAGATCATGAGCCAGAGCAGGCCCTTTCAGTGTAATCGTGCGAATGCCCCGCTCCCGGAAGGCTCCACACACTTGCTCCATCTCGGCTGTTAAATGTAACATACGGAAGGTATTAATCGTATACTGCTGTTTCAAACTCCCTAAAACGGCCTCGGGAATAAACCGCAAATCCAGCATTTTTAACTTAACATAAATAACAGAATACAGACGATGATGGACTACAAGCTGTAAAAAAAGTGGCCAATCCATCTCGTGCAGTCGGCCCTTGATCTCCTCGGAAGTCAGATCTGCCAGATCATCTCTAAGCAGGCTCAAGATTAGCTTGAGCTCCTTCGGAAACCCTGTGGAATACAGTTCAGTTTCATGCGTCATAGACAATCTCTCCAGATCCCTTCTCAGGACATCGTTTGCCAAACACGCCGACGACCGTATATTGATCCATCGTGTCTGCTCCAGTTACGATCAGTTTTCCACTTCGCAGCCAGGCGTGTGCCATCAGTTGTCCTTGCTTATTCCTTGCAGTCCCCATATATAATGTACTTGCGATATTACGCCGTTCCAGCATTTTCATTGCAGCTATCGCCATAACAAGACATTGGCTTTCCCAAAACGTATATTTGCTAGCAATCATAACGGCTTTCGATATGTTTCTTATTTCCGCCACTTGAGTCCGATTCAATCCAGTGACAGGTGTTTCGACCATAGGCGTACCCAGCCTCGGAGCAATTTTGGCAAACGGCCTTGCCTTTTGCACTCTCGCCCATCCTAGCAGGATATAAGCTTCCCATACCAAACGCCTTATCGTACCTGGAAGCGAGAAATAGGACTTCACTTTACGAAACATATTTTTACACTCCGCGCGAAATGTTGATTAAACCTTCACGTGAGAGGTGTTCCAAAAAAGCCACAACCTGATCACGGCATTGTTCTGCCTGAATGTCATACTCTGTAGCAAGCGTCTCAATCAATTCGTTCAGCGTTTTCTCCTCTACAATCAGTTCCCAGATTCGCCCGCCTGTACTTCCCAGATTGTAATATTTCCCGGAACTGATGCTCATCATCACCTTTTCGCCACCCATATCACTGACCAGGTTGCCTTCCTTCCGGATTACGACGTCATTCGAATCGATAGGTGTAATTGCTGTCATAGGCTTGTATGCACTCCTTTACGTATATGATTAAGGATCCGATCCACCATTTCAAATGCTGTAAAATGGTGCCCCGTTCTGCTAATCCTGTTAATCTCCACACTGGCTGAAAGTCTTGAAGCTGTTTCAAACAACCATTGGGCGAGTCCTTGGCGATTCACAAGTCCACCACGAAAGGTATGAGAGCAGAGCAAGTGCAGACGTTCCAGACCACTTACCTCCTGCAAATGTACAGAACCGGATTCCTGGTCCGGCTCAGGTACAAGTTCGTAAATTCCCCCAAGCGGAACAGCCATCTCGTGAAAGTAGTGCTGAACCGGTATGGCGTATTTCGTAATTTCAGCATGCACCGTTGCATAATCCTGCTGCTTCATCCCGAAGCCTTCCAGGCTAGGCTGCCATAATTTCTGCTGGGGATATCCGGGGGATACGATCGCTCTGCCTCCAGCATCCCAGGTCAAGGCAACCACATCATCGGTGAGAAGAGGATATCCGCGTGAGGCCAGTGCCGCGGACAACGTAGACTTTCCTGCGCCAGAATGCCCAACGAACGCGTAGGCCCAACCATCAATCACAACTGCGCTTCCGTGCAGAGGAAGAATACCACGCTGCATCATAATCACGGACATGCATGTCCCGAGGATAAACAGCCTGACTTTTTGGGGATCGGCACCAGATACTTGAGAGACAACGATTCTTTTGCCATGATCCATTAAAAACAGACCCGTATCTTCGATTCTGAAAAAAAGACAACCGTCTCGCGCCACAAAGTTGTCGCTACCAACATCCCATTTCTCCCATAACCCTGTCAGATCAAATGACTCGATCTGTACATCAGCTACATCCTGCTGCGTTTCAGCAGTCAGAGTTGCCCGCTGCAACTCGGGCATCGGAATCTGACTCAACCAGCGTAAACCATAAGCTTCATAGTACAAAGGCATCAATAAGGGCGCCTCCTTCATTTATAGATATGAAAAAAGCCCTGATATTCACAAGCTCAATATTAGGGCGGAGGCGAAAAAGCTGGATGGGTTGCATTTCCGCCCTTTAAGTATGAACTAGCTGGGGAAACTACAAAATTAGGACGTTGGATCGTACATGTCGGCGTCGTGAACAGTAATCCAGTCGATTTGTCTGTATCCTATACCTGCCATCGTTTCATTCACATCCAGCACTTCAAGAACAGGTGCTTGCCATTCCTTTTTTTCGTTTTGCATCGTTTTCACCTCCTTTCAAGAGCGTATAACTTGGCCTCGGGTCAAAACTTCTGAATAAATCGGTATACAATTAAACTGTGCATCATCAAACGCAAATCTGGATGGGATGCGAGTTCGGGCCTGGGACTTGGAAAATTAGCCAGAGCTGATTTAATCCGATCCGTGTTTAATATGCCGGCAACCTGACTGTCAGAACACAAGGTTTGCAGTTCCGAGGTAAACGTCTGCCAGTCAGGCAAAATACGGTGCAACCAATCCGCAGGCTGCACGCCCCGTACACGCTGATTAAGCCTTACTTTGTCCGGCAATTCCGGCGATGTAGCCCGGCGAACGAGCGAACGATCCGTTCCCTGCCTTACATACTGTTCGATCGGTACAGAGAGACAAAATCGGATCACTCTTGGATCACTTGTGGGATCACGTTCCCATGCCCGGTAACGGAGAGAACACTTGGTGGCGACGGCCCCATTTTTATTCGCGATTGCCAGATTATTAAACTTGTCGGCTCGCACCTGAAGTGCATCGGCCCGTGCACCGCCCTGGAGTACAAGGATGGATTTAAGTCGATCCAGCACGCCCGTTCTTCGGGCCAAATCCGGATGAATCAGTTGTGCGCCTGCTGGCTGAGCTGTCCCTTTGTTATTTCCTTTGAACCAGTCCGGGAACGCTTTACGGCCTGTGATTCGGGCGATGCGTGAGAATGCCATCCCTGTTCGCTCGCTGTACTGTTGCATCTCGCGGAACCAGCGGAAATATCGGCCACTTTTCAGTAGACTGGCATAATAATCAAGTGCAGGTCCCCATGAGATCGTAAAATTACCACGTGCGCCTGTCAGCAAAATACCGGCATCCTGCTCGCTCGCTTTTTCATAAAAGCCACGGATCCAGAATGAATTTTCAAAGTATTTGTAAGGCATCTCCATCATGTTCAGCCACGTATCTACTTCACTGAGCGGACTGCGTCCTTCAAAATCGAGATAGTTTTCCGAGATATTGCCTACGTGATTAATGGTGGAACGAATAAATGGCCGCTCGTCTGCTAGTAACGTTTTCGACGTGTAATCCGTAAAATCCGGAACTGGCACGTAGCTGTAAGCATGAAGCTGCTTTCCCTGACTTCGGAGTGTCCCGGAAGCAAATCCTGCAACCGCTCCTGAATCCAGTCCACCACTTAACGCCGCCGCAACCTGTCTATGCGTCCGTAAGCGTGAACCTACGGCTTGGCTAAACACCTCGCGAAAAGCTTCTACATAGTCTTCATCCGATTTGAGTCGAAGCGGTTCGACATCATCCCAGCGATGATATTGCCTGAGTTCGATCCTCCCGTTTCGAAACGTCAGCGTGTGCGCAGAGGGCAACTGGTTCATTCCGCGATACACCGTGGAATGAATATCAGCTGAATCATGCATGTCGGGAATGGCCAGAAATTCGGATAGCCAGTTTTCGTCGAGTGCCTTCTGCACTCCTCCAAGCTCAAGCAATGGCTTCATTAACGTACAGAAGGCAAATCGTGAACCGTCATGTCGGTAATAAAATGCCCTCATGCCCGTAATATCCCTCGCAGCAAACAACATGCGGCGGCGTTCATCCCAGATCGCAAATACAAAGTCCCCCAGAAGGTGACTAGCTACATCTTCTCCCCAGCGCTGGTATGCACGGAGAATCAGTTCGCTGTCCGCCATTCCAGCCAGCTCTGCTCGTGAAATCTGCAACTGATCGGCCAGTTGCTCACGGTTATCCAAAATGGCATCTGAAGTGATGGTCATTTGACTTTCTTCATCATACAAAGGCAATTTCTCGTTTACGGACTCCAGCGTAATCCACTGAGCATGGCAACTAAGAAAGGCTTCATCCCCTTTCCATACCCCTGTTGTATCTGCCGGGATATGCCCAAGACTTGCGTAGAGCCGCCAGCTGTCCTCCCATAGCGCTTGCTGACCTTCCGTATGTACGATTCCGGCTATCGCGCTCATGACTTTCCTCCCCGAACAATCTTGCGCTGGGATGCCCATGCGCTAATTCGATGACCAAATGGTATCCATGATTTGATTCGTTGCAATTTGCTATGGGCAGCATGCAGCTGTTTCTTCAATCGTTCCCGCTCCGTATAGCCACGTTCCAGCCGCTGATCCGCTGCGCGAAGTGCTGCCTGCAACTGTCTGATCGTGGCCATAGCGGCTAGTGACGGGTCAATCTTGGCTTTTTCCTTCTCCTCACTGCCGCTGTGGATCGGAGACCGGTCCTTGGCTCCATTCATCGGTGCATCCATGCGGTAATTTGGTTGCCAACGGCACTCCGTTGCCAGTACTAGCTGTTGCTTGAGCCGCTCCAATACCTCCGCATCCGGCTCTGCCTGAAACTGGACTCCCGTCCAATCTTCAGCTTCTTGCAGCTGTTCACTGTACCCCATCCGGTGGAACAGATTCGCACCGAGTACACGGCAATACAGTTCAACTTCTTGCCGCTCAAGTATGTTTTTCCAGTTGTTAACAGAATCTTGATGTGCTTCTTGATATGAAGATAGGAAGGGATCCCCAACGCCCATACTATAGAACATGTCAGATTTCGTACTATCCACAAACTGACCATACCGCTCCATGCCTTGTTCATAAGTTATGCCTAGAAAAGCACATAACTTCTCCAGTTCTTCCTGAGGTTTCATAACAAGCTGCTCATATTTCAATTCGTAGGCCAAAGGATGAGCCTCTGCAAAATAATCATTTAATCGAGTTAGACCAAGTGTCAGGTCTACGGCTTTCATATTGAGTTTTGAATGATTCAGACTCTGGATCAGATCAAAACCTTCGCCGGTGTGGCGATTTACTTTTTTAAAGGATGCCGCTACAGAAAGGGGATTACGCTGAAGATGAATGCGTCTGGACTGCGGAAACAACCGATCCAGCCATTCAAGCATATAATAATAACGCGGAGATTTATCAACGATGAAGTCTGCTCCGCTCCCTTCCAAAAATCCATTATATATTTCAAGAGCAAAGCTTCTGCACGCCTTTTCGAAAATATCCTCGGACACCATCGCTTGATAAAATTGACGGATGATGGAACTGCCACCGTAAGCGCGAGAATCGGCTTTGGACAAATCAACGAGATTCATCAGAAACCACATCTCCTGCGTGGCAAATATGCGACTATGATTTTGCAGCATAACGGTAGATAACGAACTGCCACTGCGGGGAATGCATAATAAAAAGACAAGTCCGTTTCCTTGCGTATCTATCAATGGCAGCCTCTCCTCTGTAAATTTATAAAATTATGCCGTGGGATCGGATCGACCGGATGATCATTACCTTGGAAATGACAGGGGATTTCGACACTCTAAGATACAATATGTATTTATACCTTTACTCTATGATACAAAATGTATCATGTCAATCTTTTATTTTCACCTTTTCATAATTTATTCACTTGCCAATGATCTAAGTACGTAACAATGCAAAAAAAGCCTCCAGATCCTGTTATGAGATAAACAGAATCCGGAGACCGGGATAATCAATAAGAGTCACGGCACGGTTACAATATCAAGCCTAATCTAAACCAAACTGACCTAATCTAACCTAACCAAATGAAACCAAACTAAACTTATCCGGTAAAGGTAACCTCCTTCCCTTTTCCAGCCATACCTAGGCCTTGCATACGTTCAAACTCTTCCTGGTCGGCTGACTGAGCATCCTGCATTCCTTTCTGTACCTTCACGGTTAATAAAACCGCAATGCCTGCTACAAAGAAGAAGATCAGCGACAGAATCCCCCAGCGGGTAGAACCTGTAATCTGTCCCACGTAACCAAATACAAATGGGCCAAAGATCGAAGCGAACTTCCCTGTAATGTTAACAAATCCAAAGTACTCACCCGTTCGTGCAGCCGGCATCAGATTACTAAACAGGGAACGCGCCGTCGATTGACTAATTCCTTGCACCACGCCAACCAACCCTGCGAGCACATAAAAGTGCAGAGCTTGGGTCATAAAATATCCCAGGATAACGATACAAATATAGACACTCAAACTTATCAATAATACTTGCTTTGCCCCCCACCGCTGCGCCCAAGCACCTAGAAGCAGTGTACAAGGAAAACCGATAAATTGTGTAATTAGCAACGCCAACATCAAATCCGATGTGCCAATGCCAATGCTTGTCCCATAGATTGTAGCCATCAGAATAATGGTATTAATCCCGTCATTGAAAAACCAGAATGCCACCAACATCCGAAGCAACTGTGGAAAACGCCGGATCTGCCCGAAGGTTTCCCGTAATCTGCGTACACCAATCTTTGCATAACCTGTCACGGATGCAGGCAACTCAGGCGAGGCTGGTCTTCTAGGTGCATAGCGGAAGATGGGAAGCGAGAACAGCAACCACCACAGCGATACCGAAATGAATGCAAGTCTTGTACCTGCAAGTGTATCCGGTAAGCCGAACCAGCCCGGCTGCTGAATCATTAACAGATTGATTGCAAGCAGTAACCCCCCGCCGATATAACCATAGGCATAACCTTTGGAGGACACCATATCTCTTCGCTCTACAGGAACTAAATCCGGTAACATGGCATCATAGAAGGTATTTCCACCGGCAAAACCAATCGTGGTTAATACAAGCAGGGTAGACGCAAGCAACCAGTCTCCTTCTCCGATCACGCTGAATCCCAGCGTTGCCACAATTCCCGTTATCGCGAATACTCGCAGGAAGTCCCCTTTTCGCCCCGATAGATCAGCCAGTGTTCCTAACAGCGGAGTTAACAGCGCCACACACAACATTCCAATAGAGTGTGTATAAGCAAGGTAAGAAGCTGCCGTATCCTTATCCAATGTTGCCGCAGCAACAGAAGCATAGAATACAGGTAGCACCGCCGCAAGCACGGTTGTAGCATAAGCCGAATTGGCCCAGTCATACGTAATCCAGGCTTTTACTGCACGTTTATCCACACTTAATCCTTCCTTTACATGCATCAGGGCTCGATGCTCAGAATCAGACCTTTTTCTCTATTGTAAAGGAAAGATATCACATATGATCATGATTTTTGTAAAATTTAAACATGTACCTCGCTCCAGCCTATCCTAAGGCAATTGCAGCGTATTTCATTCATTTTAGTTGAGATCGCATCACATATCGTCCCCGCCCGTGAATATACTTAATTACCGACAGGCCAAACTGTGCCGCGTAATCAATGGGGGGTGCCTACATGTCAAATTCACACCAGCCTTACTCGTTCGTCGTATCCCGGGAAGATTGGTCGCTTCACCGCAAAGGGTACCAGGACCAGCAGCGCCATCAGCAAAAGGTTAAAGATGTCATTAAGCAAAATCTGCCTGATCTGATCACCGAAGAAAATATTATCATGTCCGATGGACAACAAATCATCAAGGTACCCATTCGCAGTCTGGATGAGTACCGTTTCGTGTATAACTACCAGAAACAAAAACATGTCGGTCAGGGGGACGGTGACAGTCAGGTTGGCGATGTCATTGGCCGTGATCCTGCGTCCCAGAAGCCGGGCAAGGGTGAAAAAGCTGGCGATCAACCAGGTCATGACATAGTGGAAGCTGAGGTCAGCATTGAGGAATTGGAAGATATTCTTTTTGCCGAACTGGAATTGCCGGATCTGAAACAAAAGGATAAAGATTTGATCGAGACACATACCGTGGTCTTCAACGATATTCGCAAAAAAGGCATGCAGTCCAACATCGATAAGAAACGAACCATTCTGGAGAACCTGCGCCGCAATGCAACAACGGGTAATCCGGGCATCCATCACATCAGTCCGGATGATCTTCGTTACAAGACGTGGGAAGACAAAATCATCCCTCAGTCCAATGCCGTCATCATCGCCATGATGGATACATCCGGGTCGATGGGATCATTTGAAAAATATTGCGCCCGCAGTTTTTTCTTCTGGATGACGCGTTTTCTCCGTCGTCAGTATGAGAAAGTCGAAATTGTGTTTCTGGCTCACCACACGGAAGCCAAAGAAGTGACGGAAGAGGAATTTTTCACTCGTGGCGAGAGCGGCGGTACGATCTGCTCCTCTGTATATATGAAGGCACTGGATATCATCGATAAACGTTATCCTCCTTCGAGTTATAACATCTACCCGTTCCATTTCTCGGATGGCGATAACCTGACCTCGGATAATGAGCGCTGCGTGAAGCTGATCGGCGAGTTAATGAAGCGCAGCAACATGTTTGGTTACGGTGAAGTGAACCAATACAACCGTAGCAGTACACTGATGTCTGCCTACCGTCATATTAAGATGGATCAGTTTATGTATTACGTCATCAAGGAAAAAGGCGAAGTGTACAAAGCGCTCCGCAGCTTTTTTCAAAAAAGAGAAGGAGGCAGCCTGGGATGACCGATGAGATCCGCGAACTGGAACACGCGATTGCTGAAATTATGGAGATTGCCGATGGATTCGGCCTCGACTATTACCCGATGCGCTACGAGATCTGCCCGTCAGATATCATCTACACCTTCGGTGCTTACGGCATGCCAACAAGGTTCAGCCACTGGAGCTTTGGCAAAACCTTTCACAAGATGAAAATGCAATATGATTTTGGCCTGAGCAAAATTTATGAACTCGTTATTAACTCCAACCCTTGCTACGCCTTCCTGCTGGATGGCAACTCTCTGATTCAGAACAAATTAATCGTTGCCCACGTACTCGCACACTGCGACTTTTTCAAAAACAATGCACGCTTCTCCAAATCCAACCGCAATATGGTTGAAAGCATGGCCGCCACGGCGGATCGAATCAGCAACTATGAGATGGAATATGGCACCGAAGCGGTAGAATCCTTCATCGATGCCGTGCTCGCCATTCAGGAGCATGTGGACCCGCAACTCATCAAACCGCGGCACCTCGACAAACAGCGTTACATGGAGATGAAAATTCGGGAACAGCGTGGTGATAAAGCCCCTAAACCGGAAGGCCAATATGACGACCTGTGGTCTCTCGACAATCTGCAGACCGAAGAAAAACCTGCGGACAGTTTGCAGGTACACCATTTTCCACCAGAGCCGGAGAAAGACATTATGTGGTTCATCCAAGAGTTCTCCGAGGTGCTCACCGATTGGCAGCGGGATATTATGAGTATGATGCGTGAGGAAATGCTCTATTTCTGGCCTCAGATGGAAACAAAAATCATGAACGAAGGCTGGGCTTCGTACTGGCATCAACGTATTATACGCGAACTCGACCTGAGTAGTGAGGATACGATTGAGTTTGCCAAGCTGAATTCTTCCGTTGTGCAGCCGTCTAAACAAAGTCTGAATCCATATTACCTGGGACTGAAAATTTTTGAAGATATCGAACGCCGCTGGGATCACCCGACGCGCGAGGAGCAGGAACGATGGGGGCGCCAGCCTGGGCAAGGCCGGGCCAAAATGTTCGAGGTGCGCGAGTTCGACTCGGATACCTCCTTCATCCGTAATTACATGACCAAAAAGCTAACCGAAGACCTCGACCTCTACGTGTTCGAGAAAAAAGGCCCGGACTGGAAAATTACCGACAAGTCCTGGGAAAACATCCGCGACCAGCTTGTATTTTCCCGCATTAACGGCGGCTCTCCCTATCTGGTCGTACAGGATGCAGACTATCTGCGTACCGGCGAACTCGTGTTGAAACATCAGTATGAGGGCATCGAGCTGGATCTGAAATACATGGAGCGCACGCTCCCGTATCTGTACCGCCTCTGGGGACGTACGGTACACGTGGAGACCCGTGTGGAGGATAAACCGATCTGGTTCACCTATGACGGCAAAAAGCACCATCGCAAGTTTTTATAAACGGGAGTGACAAGGTTTGGGTATATTATGAAAAACCAAAAAAGCGGCAAGTTCCAGATACAACTCAGGAACTTGCCTCTTGGCCGTCTATACATGATTTTCCGAAGACTAAAATCTATATTTGCGATTCATCGCACTATGCTTAAAAGACGTAATTACATAGCGTTCACCGCTTTCCATTACTTTGTAAGACACAACGTAACGATCCACGATACAATAATATGTATTGTGGTACTCACGGGATGGCATTAATGTACCCATGGTAACCACCTTTTGTTCCACTCTACGAATCAAATTTACCTTATACTCCAACGTTTCTTGATCTGTAAAATGTTCACTCTTGATCTGATGAAGTCGATTCATCGCTGTTGCGGTCCATTGAACCATCAATTATAGTTCACCACGCTTCACCAATTCGATCAAGTCATTTGTTGAATACAGCTTTCCTTGCTCGATGTCTTTCTCGGATGCTTCAATCATTTTCCTTATTTCCGGATCAGAATCCAGCTCATCCACTGGATTATAAATTTCATATTCCAAGCCAGCAATCCGAATAAATTCCTTGTGGTCTTTTTCGTAAGATTCAATAACTGTGCCATCAGGAGCTTTCAGACTAAAGTTCATTCCTTGCAACCTCCTTTGATGAAATTACAACATCTTCTCGTGAAATATTTTAATCTGATTATAGCATAAGACCAAACTAAAAACTCAGTCATACACTCTGATTATCCTACATTTAATCATATTTCATTTGTATCTTAGAACTAAAAAGAGGCAAGTTCCAGATACTACTCAGGAACTTGCCTCTTGGCCGTTTATACCGAATGAAACACCGTATTACGTTCCCCCAGCAAACGCAGAGGTACAAAGAAATTGTTTTCCACTTCACTTGCTGGTAACGGCCTGCTGAAATAATAACCCTGGATCTCCCGACAGTCATTTTCCATCAAAATATCGAGCTGGCCTTTGGTCTCGATCCCTTCAGCGATTACTTCCATCTTAAGATTCTGGGCCATCGAAATAATTGTGGCTACGATCGCCTGATCGCTGTGGCTTTCGGTGATATCCGTGACAAACGAGCGGTCGATCTTGAGTTTGTGGATCGGGAAATGCTTCAGATAACTTAGTGAACTGTATCCTGTGCCGAAGTCGTCCAGACTAATCTTCACACCCAGAGCGGATAGCTCGTTTAGAATCGCCGTGGACACCGTTGCATCCATCATCATGCTCTCTGTAATTTCCAGTTCCAAATATTTGGCATCAAGACCTGTCTCAGTTAAAGCATTCTGTACCTGCTCCACCAGGTTCGATTGATGAAATTGCTGGCTGGACAAGTTCACTGACACCGGAATCAGCGGCCCGCCGCTAGCGTGCCACAGCTTCATCTGTCTGCAGGCTTCACGAATCGTCCAGTTACCAATATCATAGATCATGCCTGTCTCCTCGGCCAGCGGGATAAATACATCGGGTGCAAGCAGCCCCTTAAGCGGATGTTGCCAGCGAATCAGAGCCTCTACCCCGATCATTCGGCTGTCCAGCGTACGAATCTGCGGCTGATAATACAGTACCATCTCATTGCGCTCCAGTGCCTTCCTTAGATAACCTTCGAGCTCAATCCGTTCGTAAAGCTCAGAGTCGAGCTGAGCCGTATAGAACTGGTAACCGTTCTTTCCGTTTTTCTTGACTTCATACATGGCGGAGTCAGCATGTTTGATCAAAGCATCCGTTCCTGCCCCATGTTCAGGGTACATAGCAATACCGATACTGGCTGTAACGTAAAAATCATTTTCCTTCAAACGATACGGTTGCTTAATCGCTTCCACAATTTTTTCGGCAAGACGAACCACTTGCCTCTCATCCGCTTGTTCCCCCGTGACCACCATCGTGAACTCATCCCCGCCCATTCGGGCTAGCGTAACATTGGTCGTTGCCTGCGGATGAGAAGCACCGATAGTCGTAACAATACGGTGGCTAACTTCCTTCAGAAACACGTCGCCAATAGAATGACCCAGGGAGTCATTAATCATTTTGAAACGGTCGATATCCATAACCATCACAGCAAACTTATGCTGTTTTTGTTCACACGCATGGATGGTATTAGCCAGTACCTCATCCAGCTTACGTCGATTAGGCAGACCCGTAAGCGGATCATGCAGAGCCTGATGCCGAATGTTTTGCTGTGCCTGGGTCTCTTCCGTAATATCTTTAATCAAAATATGGCTTCCGACATGGGTGTCATCAATAATGACCGGAATGACCGCAATACTTAAGTCAAGGAGTTCATTTTGTGTATTTTTCATCTTCGCCATATAATGCCTTTGTTCCAGATCCGGCTGATCCCAAGCGTGAATGGTATCTTTACTTGAACACTCCACATCAATCTGCTCGATAATCTGATTAATCGGGCGGTCGATGACTCTTTTCTCAGAATATCCAGTAATTGTCGTGACTACAGCGTTAATGCCTTTAATGATACCTTCGCGATCCACAGAAACGATGGCATCCGAATGATTATGGTACAGGGCATGATACCACTGTTCATTTTCACGAATACGTTGATCTTTCTGAACCATCCGTTGATTGATGAAATTACCGAATAACGTGAGACCAATGGCCACAAACGTTCCCGCCGCAATAAGGTAAGCAAGAACCTCTGACTCCAGCTGTCTGCTTAGACTCTCAGGGATTGCTTGAACTTGATAAAAATGGGCTGCCGCCATTCCGGTGTAGTGCATGCCTGTAATAGCCAATCCCATAATGAGTCCGCTACCTATTTTATAGACCCAATGATGTCTGGATTCCGGACGATTGAAAAAAAACATCAGCCACAGCGCTGCATAGGAAGCCAGTGCCGCGATCAGAACGGATAACACCACAAGGCCCGGCTTGTAAGTAATCGGAATGGACATCGCTGCCATGCCCACATAATGCATAGAGGTAATACCTGCGGTCAGCAACAATCCGGCAAACACAAGTTTACTAATCCGGTTGGACGGGCGACCTGCAAATTCCAATGCTACCCCCGACGCAATAATAGCTAACAAAACGGACAAAATCACCTTGTCCATGGAATAGGAAACGTGCATCGGCAACACAAAAGCGATCATGCCGACAAAGTGCATCGACCAGATACCCAGTCCCATAGAGATTGCCCCGCAAGCAACCCACCAGTGACGCGCCCTTCCGCTCGTCAAAGATACACGGCCTGCAAGATCAAGTGCTGCATAAGAGGCTAACGACGCAATGAAATAGGATAAAATAACAAGTTGTAGATTGTACGTGCCATGTATGTGCTCCACTCACTCTGTCCTTTCAGCCGGGTAATGCTCATATGTATGTTAAATGTAAAAAAGAAGCGAGTGCGCTGCCTAGATGACAGGCACTCCCTCCGTAGCATTTGACTTTGCGACTAGCGACTTAGTCATAAACCGATTGGCATACAATGAAACCCGCTAATGATGAATGTTTATAGTCTAAACGTCCCAGCCCTGAAAATCAACACTTATTTCCAGAAGCACAGCGCATTTCACCCTAGTCACATATTTGTTACACTTCATTAAACAGTTTAATCGAAAGCCTGGTCAGTAACTCTACTTCTTCACCAATAGCAGACTACCGAATCCGGACGTATCGCGGTACGAATTGCCTGAAGGATCACTCCACATGAAAACACTGCTACGTTTTCCATCTCCAGCACCGTCATCATTCACCTGCAGATCGAACCCGATCCATTTACTTTGCTTAGGGTTAACATTCTCCAGCGGAATAGCTGCCTCTACCACATACCCTTCCTTCGTCAGACGTGTGCTTGATTTAAACAACTCTTTACGGGCATTCCCCCCGAACGAAGTTTCATTATCGAAATTAACCCGATACTGTGCATCATCGTCTTCATAACTACTCGTTTGATTTTTATTCAGATCAATGAATAGCTCGATGGAATCCTGTTCATGTGCATTAGCACTTTTTTTACTGAGCAAAGGATCTTTGACATCAGCAAGTACGTAGAGATACTTTTCATCCCACAGCAACTTCGCCTTGGCCTTAGCACCGGCATTTCCGGCTACCTTAACATCCGTTGTGATGGTCACTGCTTTTTTCCACAGCTTATCCTCCTTGCCGTCTACAACAGGAGTGCCATATGAAACTTTGACTTGTTTTAATGCAGGACCTAACTTAAGCTTGCCCCGACTTTCCTTTTTCTGCGGTTGCTGATTATTCGTATCGTTCCAGACAATAATGGAAGTTTTATTGTTAGGCTGTTTATCTGTAATGCGGAAATCCAGAGATAGTACTTTACCTTCGGCTAGATCAGCTGCGGAGAACGGTAGTGATGCATAAATAATATATCCCGATTTATTCTCCTGCACTTGGTACAGCTTCTGATCTTTGCCTTTGCCGCCATCCCGATTGAAAATGTATTGCCCATCCTTCGGTGTCGTGTTTTTCTTGCTCGTTGCCAAATCTTCCGGGCTGACAAACACCTCTACTTGATCGCCTTTTAGACGTGTGGCGTCTTTGACATCAATGTGCAGGTTCAGTTTTTTTCCATCCCATAATGTCTTCACTTGACCTGTAGTACCTGCTGTGCCTTCGATGATATGTGAAACCGGCTTGGCCTGAACAGCTCCCCAGAGAATATCCTCCTGCCCTTTACGGTCCGGCAAGGATACTTTGGATTGCGCGGCTGTCCACTCATTTCGATATACAGGCAAGGATGCCGGGTCAACTAACGCCCAATAAGCTGGTTTAGCTTTCAGCTTACGGTCAAACAGCAGCGGTGCATCCTTTCTGCCTTTCACCGGGAAATCATCCAGCCATGTGCCGTCATCGGCAAGCCCCCATAACGTCACACTGTCCATGACACCACGATCATCAAACTCTTTGAACAGGTCAAACAACGCACGGTAACGGTAAGCTTGCTCCAGCATCATCTCATCCGTTACCGGTTTTTCCTGCTCCGAGTTCCCTGAATAGATCGACATGTCCAGCTCTGTCACTTGAATATGAACCCCTAGAGCAACAGCGCGGTTGAACGCTTCACGAATCTGCTTTAGATCCGGTCCATACATCGACACATGCATTTGAAAACCGATAGCATCGATCGGTGTTCCTTTAGCCAGCAATTTCCCCACAAGTTTAACCATGTCGTTCATTTTGCTGACGCTACCTTCAATACCATAATCATTGATTACCAGTACCGCTTCAGGATCAGCCTCGCGCGCATAACGGAAAGCCAGTTCAATGTAATCACTGTCATCTCCGTCGCCGTCTACGTCGCCGATGATATCCCGCCATTTCGAATTGCTCGCCTGATCACGCAGACCGCCGCCGTCGGAGATGACTTCATTGACAACATCCCACGTATGCACTTTGCCCTTGTAACGGCTCACAATCGTTTGAATATGTGTTTTCATACGTTTCAGAAGTTGCTCACGTGTAGCTGGCTTGGATGGATCATTAGGATCTGTGAAGAACCAGTCCGGCACTTGACTGTGCCAAAGCAGCGTATGGCCTCTAATCTCCATATTGTTCGCTGCAGCAAAGTTGACCAGCCGATCTGCTTCAGACCAGACAAAATTGCCCTCCGTCGGCTGCATGGCATCCATTTTCATGAAGTTGCCTGCAGTAATACTTTTAAAATGTTTCTTAAGCAGATCCGAGTGCGGATCTTGTGGGTTTAGAGCCGTTTGGTCAATCGCTGCACCAAGCGCATAAGATGTACCCAGTGTTTTTCCCAAATCAGGGATATCCTTCTCAATTGCAATCGCTTCCGTCGCTGTAATCTGAACATCATCAATGTAGAACGGAATTGTGTCTGTCTCCGTCACTTCAGAAGACTGCTTCCACGGTGTCTCGGCGTACATCCGCAATCCGCTTACACCTGTGCTTTCTGCCGGCACGATGATATCCGCTTCAATCTTCTTCCACTGGCCTTTATTCAGCGTGGTGGAAGCAAAGGTCGCATATTCCAGCTTAGCTGCGTCACCATTAAATTCCTTCTCCAATGAGCCGTTGATTACCTGTGTTGCAGGCCCTTCATCATACATCGCCCAGAAGGACACATGAACCGTGCTTCCTTTTTGCAAGTAAGGCAACACCTCTACTAACGGTCCATGATAAGTTTCCGTTCGGGAGGAGGTTTTCAAACTGCGGTTACTATTGTGTCCGATGCCGCTGACTACCTCCAGCTTTTCAGTGCCACGAGCTTTCCAGTTTCCGATATTACCGTCTTCAAAGTCCGCTTTGAACAAGGCTTTGCCCGGTTCTCCTGGTTCACCCGGATTCTCTGGAGCAGATTTAACAAGCCGGATCTGGAACTCGTCTAACAAATAAGCCGCTGTTGCATCCGTGCTCTCCAGATACAATTGCAGGCCACTGCCTTGTTCATAACTATACTGCCCTTGCAGCTTCACCCATTTCTGATCGGTTACTTGCTCGGCTGCGTTAACCTGATCATATTGCGCATCCCCGTTGCCATCGCGGCGTTCCACGGTGAATTTCAGATTAGCCGGTGCTGAACCTGCAACCAGTTTCACGTAACCAGATATTTCAACGACAGCATTCTTGTCCACCACATCCGACAATGACAACGAAGGTCCATTCCATGCCTCTGTACGACCTGTTGTTTTCAGAGAACGTGTACCTTGGTAAGCCTGATCTCCAGTCACGCCAACCGTCACTCCACCCCGGGCTGTCCAGCCTTGGGTCGTGCCATCCTCGAACGAATGAGACAACAAAATGTCGCCTGCATTTGCTGCGCTTGCCTTCTGTTCTCCTGCTCCGATGCCTGGCAATAAACTAAAGATCAGCGCTGCTGCCAAGCATAACCTCAACCATTTTCCCCGCACGTCAATTCCTCCTTGTGAATTTCGTCATCCATCCTGTAACGCGGTCAAACATCGGGCATTTCACAACACACTTCTGCATGCATGGATTTCCTCTGCTGTTCTGTTAACTGGCAACATATTACGTCGCACGGATGGAATCAGGAACTTCAATGCACGGTTCTTAACCTCCTCAAGTGAGCCTGATTGCGCCCTTGGGAACCTGCTTTACTTTTAAGTAAGCGGTTACATTATCAAATTTATGTCATCATGCCTTTTACTGTAAATATGGAAATTTAGTGTCCACCCCCCTCTTTTTATACTTATGATCGCCGTCTGTGTCTTTCACGCTGTAGTAATAACGTATTATTCGGTAACAAAAAAAGCACAGCCTATGGCTGTGCGGGTAGTTCCGGATACACTTCATTTACTGGCGCTGTCGTCTGACGAACAATTAAATTCGATGGTTCCGTCACGACAGGAGGTGTATAGGTTGGATTTTCAATCATCGCAATCAGATATTCAATCGCTCGAATACCTATGGTGTAGATATTCTGATTCACCGTTGTTAAACCCGGCTTAAACACCTCAGCATAATACGTATTGTCGAATCCGACCACAGAAATATCCTCCGGCACACTGAAACCATGTTTCTCAATCTCATGAATCGCACCAAAAGCAGACATATCCGAGGCACAGATAATACCTGTAGGTTGTTCCCTAAGGGCCAGCAAACGCCGAGCTGCCTTGGCACCGCCATCAAATGAATAGTCACAGACTTCCAGATAGATCGTCGCATAAGGAACACCACATAAACGAAGCCCTTCCTTGTACCCGTCTAAACGAAGGTTAGCAACAGCAGGTCCCAGCGTACCTGAAATGTAGGCAATCTTGCGATGCCCTAGTTCATACAGATGCTTCACTGCCATAGCAACACCATTTACATTGTCTGTCGTAATGTAACCTGCACGTTTGCCAAACAGATCGGTATCAATGAACATCGTTGGAATCTCTGCTGAAACCAGTTCCTGAATACTTTTGTTTTCCCGGCCTTCCCCGAAAACAACAACACCATCCACATTTCGGCTGCGGCAATGCTTGATGAAAGAATATGTAGGGTCATCAAATCGTGTTGATAATCGAACAAGATCATAACCGCTATTTTCCAAGGCTGTTTTGATCCCTTCAAGTAATTCCGATACAAACGGATTCGTAAACGGAACGGTAAGCAGTACCCCCACTGTCCATGAACGGCGTTTAACCAGTCCACGAGCAACCACATTCGGTTGATATTTTAATAGCTCGATGGCTATATTTACTTTTTTACGTGTTTTTTCGCTAACGTCCGGATAGTCGTTCAATACTTTGGAAACGGTTGCAACAGATACTCCCGCTTCTTTGGCTACATCATGGATAGAAGCCATCTAATCACCTCGACCTCTTTTTAAATCGCCTGTCTCTGGCTATATGATCTATAACACCCGCAGGTTTGTCTACCCATTATAGCTTATTAGAGCGAGAAACGGTATCGAAGGTTCTAAGCATATCCGGGGTTCACATTACGTTTACAGTTTTCTCAAATCCGCGGCAAGCCTCTCCATCGCTGTCGCAAAAACGGCAAGTTCGGATGAACGCGAAGCCTGACTCTGCGCCCCGCTTGATGTACGATCAGACTCTTTTTGCACTCTTTCTAGAATCTCCATAATCTGATCCAGATTGGATTGGATTTTGCTTTGCGCATCTCTAGAGCTTGCCGCCAGCTTGCGCACTTCACTTGCGACCACTTCGAATCCGCGTCCGAACTCTCCGGCATGTGCCGCTTCGATTGCAGCGTTCAAGCCGACAAGGTGACTTTGATCGGAAATTTCCCGAATCAGTTCACCCATTTTTTCGATCTGCTGCATCTCTCCGGTTAATTCCTTCAAGAGCACATTGGCCTGATCTTGAGACACGACGGTTTCCTTCGCTACAGCGGAGATGGACAATGCATTTTCATTTAATTCCGTAATCATACCGGTAAGCTCCTGCGTAATTTGAGTAATCGCTTGAAGTGTATCATCCTGATCTGCAGCGAGCTGGTGGAGTTGCTCTTTTTCTTTTTTTTCATAAGCTTCCAGAACGAGCTGTGAATCGAGATTGAACATTTTGCTCAGTGCATGGATGACATAGTGCCAGGAATCCGGAATGAGTTGCTGAAATATGGTTGTGGCAATATCCAGGTAAGCCATGTAGGCACCCAGATAGTAGTTGCTCGTGAGTCCAATCCGTGAATGCACCAATCCAATGGTGATCCGCTGTTCAATATATGCATCATCCACGATGCCGTCTGTCATGGATAACCAATACATCCGCTGCGTTTCCTTCAATCGTTCAATATTGGAAAATCGGGCAATCAGCTCCGTTAATTCTGGGTACTTCCCCACATGTTTGTAGAAATGATCCACCACATCTTCAACAACTTTTTCGAAGACAGGCCGATGATCGGCAAGTAGTTTCAAATCCTGGGGTGTTACCCCTACATAATCCAGTTGTTTTTGCCTTTCTGCCGAAATGCTGCTCATATCCGATCGGATCAACTCCTTATCCACTTTTCAACCAATAATTAAAACAATTTTAATTGATTATAGACTAAACTACCTAAACACACATATACCCTAAGAACTATTTAATGTGGAATTAATTATATTTATTTGTCAAATATTGTTTTTAACTGGTTAATTTTAATATAAAAAGGCCCTGAATCTGTTGCGAAGGAGCCTCACAACAAATCTTCAGGACCTAATTCGGAATGGTGCTGCAGGTTAACGGTTAAGCAAACTTCCCACGTATCTTAACAATTCATTGGCACTTGCAGCTGTATATCCATGCTCTTCGATAAGACGTTTGATGACTTCATTCATGCGTTTCAATTGAGTGGCATCCGGTGTTTTCGTAGACGTCGTAATCTTGACGATGTCCTTGAGATCAGCAAACAGCTTTTTCTCAATGGCTTCCCTTAGACGATCGTGGCTACTGTATTCAAACTTTCGTTCCTTACGGGAGTATGCCGAGATCCGAATCAGAATCTCTTCCCTGAACGCTTTCTTCGCATTCTCGGAGATACCAATCTGCTCCTCAATGGAACGCATCAGCCGCTCATCCGGGTCCATCTCCTCATCTGTTAGCGGATCACGGATTTTAGACCAGTTGCAGAACGCTTCAATGTTATCCAGATAATTCTCAAACAGCGTTTTGGCTGACTCTTCGAACGAATATACAAATGCTTTCTGCACTTCCTTCTTCGCAAGTTCATCATACTCTTTACGTGCCAGCGCGATAAAGTTCAAATACCGCTCGCGTTCTTCCTTAGTGATCGAAGCATGCTGATCCAGCCCATCCTTAATCGCACGCAGGATATCCAGCGCGTTAATGCACTGAAGGTTTTGCTTAATCAAAGCGCTGGATATCCGGTTAATGACGTACCGCGGATCGATACCGGACATGCCCTCGTCCAAATATTCATTTTGCATTTCTCGAAGATCGGCTTCTTTATACCCTTCAACCTCTTCGCCGTCGTACATCCGCATTTTTTTCACCAGATCCATGCCTTGTTTTTTCGTTTCCTTCAATCGTGTAAGTATGGAAAAGATCGCCGCTGTACGCAGCGCATGCGGTGCAATATGCACATGTTTCATATCACTTTGCTGAATCAGCTTGGCGTAAATTTTCTCTTCTTCCGACACCTTCAGGTTATACGGAATCGGCATTACAATCATCCGTGACTGTAATGCCTCATTTTTCTTGTTAGAAATGAAAGACTTATACTCCGATTCGTTCGTGTGTGCGACAATCATTTCATCTGCACTGATGAGCGCAAACCGTCCTGCTTTGAAGTTGCCCTCTTGTGTCAGGGATAACAGATTCCACAGAAATTTTTCGTCACATTTCAGCATCTCCTGGAATTCCATCAAACCGCGGTTGGCCTTATTCAGCTCTCCGTCAAACCGATAAGCCCGTGGATCAGACTCCGATCCAAATTCAGTAATCGTCGAGAAATCGATGCTGCCTGTAAGGTCAGCAATATCCTGGGATTTCGGATCTGACGGACTGAATGTACCAATCCCCACCCGATTATCTTCTGAGATAATGACACGTTCTACCCGAACTTTACTGATGTCCCCTCCATACTCGGTACGAAGTCTCATCTGGCAGGAAGGGCACAGGTTGCCTTCAATGCGCACTCCGATCTCTTTCTCCACATCAGGCCGAAGCTCCAGCGGAATAAGATGCAGCGGCTCCTCATGCATCGGGCATCCCTCAATCGCATACACTGCCCCTTTTTCTGTACGCGAAAATTGCTCCAATCCCCGTTTCAGAAGTGTCACCAGGGTAGATTTACCTCCGCTGACCGGTCCCATTAGAAGCAAGATCCGTTTGCGTACATCCAAACGACGTGCTGCCGAATGGAAATACTCCTCCACCAGTTTTTCAATGGAACGATCCAGTCCGAAAATCTCCTGCTCGAAAAATTTGTACCGTTTGTGTCCCCCCACCTCTTCTACCCCAAACGATTCAATCATCTGATACACTCGTGCGTGAGCCGTCATTGCCGGAGTCGGGTCCTC
This sequence comes from Paenibacillus sp. RRE4, assembly GCF_031844205.1. NCBI lineage: Bacteria > Bacillati > Bacillota > Bacilli > Caryophanales > Paenibacillaceae > Paenibacillus > Paenibacillus sp. RRE4. Next base: position 934,695 of record NZ_JAUZUT010000001.1, on the reverse strand, counting down.
TCTCAGCAGCGCAATATAATCTTCAAATGTTCCGTTCCATGACAAACGGTCACTCTCTGCCCGATATTCCGCAACGCGTTCAAAAATATTCATGCTTGGTACCTCCCATGGCTCCTTTAGTGTGATTGTCAACCATTCCGAATGGTATGAAGAAATCAATAGAGTTGCAGCTCCTGCTTGAATACCCTTCTGCGGTCCGGCTTAGTCCCGCTACCCTTGTTACAATGGTCTTGTATGGATGTGAAAAGTGTATTACATACCTATGCGGCAACTTGGATAAGTTGACCTCTTTTTTTCAAACCTTGACCCTGAATTTTACGCATATGCTGTTCTATCAGACATCTTGTGGCCTCAGAAAAAAAAGCATGAATATGCTATAATGAAGGTTCTAATGAAGGAAACCGGACAACGCAAGCGAAGGCAGGCAAAGAACTTCGGGAGAGGAGCGGAGAGCATGGCTGTACAATATGAAACAGAGCTGTATTCCCCTGTCAAAACTTTTTTTGAACAGCGCGGCTTCGATATCAAGGCAGAGGTTAAGCACTGCGACCTCGTCGGCATCAAGGCTAATGAGACGGATCCCCTTATTGTGGAGATGAAAAAAACGTTTAACCTGTCTTTGCTACTGCAAGGCATGCAACGCCTAAAACTCAGCCCGCTCGTATATCTGGCTGTGGAGCGAAACCGAAGTAAACGCGGAGCGGTGAATCAGCGCTGGAGCGAGCTATCAGCACTGTGCAGTCAGCTAGGTCTGGGGCTATTGACGGTCACCTTTTACAAAACCAAAGCGCCTCTGATTGACGTATTATGCGAACCCTCTGTCATATCCGGTGCTGGCAGATCAATCCCGGTAGCCCGTAAGAGCGGGATACGACGCCAGCGCTTGCTGAAGGAATTTGATGAACGGAGCGGAGACTATAATACAGGGGGGAGTACAGGCCGAAAGCTCATGACGGCTTATCGGGAAAAGGCCATCCGTGTCGCCGCTGCGCTGAGGTCCAGTGGTGAATCTTCACCTGCGGTACTTGCCCGTCAGACAGGTGTAGGCACAGCATCAGCCATCTTGCAGAAAAACTATTACGGCTGGTTTGAACGTGTGTCCCGAGGAAAATATATGCTCACCATCAAGGGGATGGAGGCATTAACCGAACATGCACTTATGATGCAAGATCAGGAACTGACGGCCGGGGAGGCAGACACATGGACTGATTATGATCTAATCAAGACAATCCATGTGAACTCCACTGAATCCAAGGATGTGGCGCAGGAAGATCTTGTCCAGGTTGCCGAAGTCGCTGAACGTTATCTCCTTGATCCAGCCAAATAGCTAGGAAGCTCTCGCTCGCCAAAAAACATAAAAAAACGCCCGTTATCTCCTTCCGGAGAGACGGGCGTTTTCCATATTGAAACGGATTAGAAGCTTGCTGCAACTTCTTTAGCCAATTTCAAGCCAGCTTCCACGATCTCTTGGGAACGATCAGGAGAAGCATTGTGACCTTCTACAACGACAACCTCAGGGTTTTGGATGCCCCAGAAGCCAAGTACGTTCGTTACATAACGAACGGACATTTCAGCAGATGCCATAGGCTCTACGGAATATACGCTACCACGTGCGTTAAGCAATGCTACTTTTTTGTCGCCTACAAGACCTACTGGGCCTTCAGCAGTGTATTTAAACATTTTGCCTGCTTGGCTCAGGTAAGAGATGTAGTTAACCAACGGTGCTGGAACAGTGAAGTTCCACAGTGGGAATGCAAATACCACTTTATCAGCTGCCAGGAATTGATCTTGCAATTGTGCAGCCAGTGTTGCTGCTTTTTGCTCTTCTGGAGTTGCTTCGATACCGTTAGCTGCTTTGTAACCACCAGTGATTACAGTGTTGCCGTAGTAAGGAAGATCTGTATTGTAGAGGTCCAGCTCAGTGATGGTATCACCTGGGTGGGACTCTTTGTATGCGCTCAGGAATGCATCGTACAATTGAACACTAACTGCTTGATCCGCAGGGCGGTCATTAGCTTTAATAAAAAGAACGTTAGACATGTTAAAATTTCCCCCAATGATTAAAATGTATGAGTGTGTACCCCGGACTCGCAACCGTTGTTGCATCGTAATTAAGAAGTCGACCACTCATTAATTCATATTATATATAAAAATGTTAGTGGATGCAATAAGGTAATCTAGATGATTTGTAAACTAATCTGAAATTCTCTGGATGAAATCGCTCTACCTTTAGCTACGGGCGGTAAATTCTGAGATGGCTTCATTAATTAAATTCATGCCAAGCAACAATTCATCCCGGCCGGGACGGCTGAAGTTTAACCGAATATATTGTTGATCAAGTGTTCCTGTGGAGCATAACGTTCCGGGCAGAAAAGATACGCCCTTCGATAAAGCTGCCTTAAGCAGCGCCTCGCTGTTCAGTCCTTCCGGCAACTGTACCCATAAATACATTCCACCCTGAGGAATATTATAGCTACATCCTTTCCAGCCAGGTCTCTTCAACAACTCAAGCATTAATTTAAGTCTTGTTTTATATTCCCTGTTCAGCATGGATAGGTGATCGCTCCATCGAAAAGGTGACTGAGCCAGCAACTGGTACAGTAGCCGCTGATTCATTGGACTGGATTGTCCATCCGCTATTCGTTTGACGGAGGCCATGGCCTGAATCAGCGATGGATGTCCCGCAGCCCACCCTGTGCGAAGTGCAGGTGCAACTGTTTTGCTGAAGGACCCGATGTAGAGGACATGTCCACCTTGATCTGCAGTGTCCAATGCGAAGAGTGAAGGATATTTCCGATAGAAGGTAGCCGGCTCCAAACCGTCAAAATGCAACTCACCATAGGAATCATCCTCAACAAGCAACACGCCGTAACGCGCGCACAGATCAAGAACAGCTTCTCGTCGTTCCAAGCTCCACAAGATTCCCGTGGGATTGGAAAAGCTGGGTGCAGCAAAAAGCAGCTTCGGTCTCACCTGCTGCATGTGCTGTTCCAATAAATCTGGTAAAATGCCATCCTGATCTCCCATAACAGGTACAATTGTGGCTCCTTGCATTTCGAGTACTTCAAGACAACCAGGAGAAGTCGGATGTTCAACAAGTACCGAGTCTCCCGGCTCCAGTAACAGACGCATCACGAGATCGATTGCCTGTTGGGTGCCTGTAGTCAGCAAAATCTGACTGGAGACCGTCCGGATACCCTTGCGCTTATTCCAATCATTATTCAACCATTCTCTTAATGGAGCATAACCACCTGGCTCACCATACTGCAATGCAGAAGGTCCTGAACTAAATACGGACAACGCCGCTTCCTCCAAAAGTTTAAAAGGAAACAGTTCCTCCGCGGGCAATTCTTCAGCGAGAGAAATGAAATACTCCTTGCCAGACATCTCACGTATATCCCTCAGTGGTGAAGACAAAAGCCTGTTGGTACGGGAAGCAAAGAAATATTTCATGGATAGATCCCCCTTCATCCCTAATCCGAAACTGTTCTCGCAGCCGCCCTACAACCTATTCCGACTGGGTACCAAATATAACTGAACGAATACCTGAATTATCGCATGAAGTGAGGCAATCTGACTTTGACCTCTAGGACCAATTTTATTTTGACCTGCTAGGACCAGCGGAGACAATAATTAAGACACTGTCTTGGATTGCCTTGCATACAAGGCATAACGTTCGATGGCCTGTGCTCTACTGCTCACTTCCAGCTTCACATAGATTTTACGCAAGTAATTGTCTATCGAGCGCCTACTCACATTGATCTCACTCGCTATTTTATCATAGGTTACCCCTTGAACAATTCTTTCCATAATAAAAGTCTCTGTCTCGGTTAGTTCAATTATACCTTCTTCAGACTGTGAATCGGCGGGTTGCCCCCAATCCTCACTGTTTAACCAAGACATTGGTATTGAAACGTAGCCTTCCCTTAGTCCGGAGATCAGATGAATCAATTGGCTTGGCGAAGCCTGTTTGGATAACATGCCGCTTGCACCAAGGCTCATCAGGTAACGAAACAACTTTACGTTATCTTCATCTGTCAGAATAATAATATGTGTCTCATTCGATAGCTCTTTGATTTGAGCGATGTACTGATCCGCCTGCCCTTCTGGCAGACGATAATCCATGAGAATCAAATCAGGCTTGTGCATGCTCACCAGTTCAAGACCCTCCGTTCCGGTCGAAGTCATACCACGTACCGTCAGATCCTGCTGCTCTTCCAAGATTAACTTTGTTCCCAGCATGCTGGTGGGGTGGATATCTATGATGACCACCTGCCATACTTTTTTCATTGTGGTTCCCCCTGTTATGTATTGGGCAATTGACTTCTGTTTTCCATCTATATCCTTTATGCGACAGTCCGAGTATAGATGAAGCTAAAGTCGGATTATGTCGAATAAAAGGAAAATACAGGACTCAGCGCTCAAAAACTCTGTTTTCTGACTGTATTCTACTGTAGAAAAGGCAAGATGGGCCCCATTCCATACATGAAATGATCAAAACCTAGTATAAAATTCCTGCATTTCTATCTAAAAAAGTCGAAAAACCTGCCCAAAGTTCCTACTTATTGCATCTATAAGAAATTGTATCCTAGGACTTCCTTCCGATGCAATCTCTTTTTGATCTATTATTTAAAGAATTTCATTTTTGCGTAATCAATAGCAGCATGGTAGAATGAGGATTGGAATTTTTTAATCTAATATATCGAACCAGGAGTGATGTTATGAAACTATCCGACCCGTCTTCTGACATCCATCACACCCGGAGCGCCAAAGGCAAGATCAGATCATCCGTTAAATGGTTTCTGGTCATGTGGATTGTTCTCATTGCACTAGGAGTCACTGGAACCTACTATTATAGTAACCACCTCCAGCAACAGATGATCAACCAGCTTCAGGTCCATACCGAGCATCAGATTGACGCTTTGAAAAACGATTATGAAAAGCAACTAACAACGATTTCTTCAGAAGTTGCAGCATTGCAAGGACAGGTTCAGTCCTTCAATGAACTGTTAACGTTCACCAAGGACAATGCAAGCAACAAAACAGACAATAGCAACAAGTTGTATACGCAATTGAGCGAAGTGAAGAAACAACTGGAAGCTCTCCAGAAAAAGATGGACTTGCTCAAATGATTACACCCGTGAAACAGGTTAATCGTTTTTTTATGCTTGCACTCGCTCCTTTTATAGGATTGATCATATGTTTGTTGCTATTTCGTCCAGAATTAGAAGTAGGACCTATCATTCCTACAAGCTTGCCAGAAGATCAGGTAACCTCTCAGACCCAAACAATCAGTAAGGAACTTGCAGGAGCAAAAGAGGCTGCTGTGCAAACTTCTTCTTCTATTAAAAGAACGACCCTGCTTTACAATAAAACGACCAGTACGATGTCTACCATTGTACAAAAGGCTAAAGTTCAAGCCGCCCGTCCGGAAACCATCTACAATAAGCGTATTACGTCCAAACTTGGCGTTCCTTTCGATCGTGTAGACAGTGATCGGATCACCATTGAACTGTATCGGGTAAATCCAGGCACATACAAGGGATATGCCATGAAGATCAAGCTGAAAGATCCGAATGCGATGAAGATGGCCTTAAATAGTGAGTTAGGGCGATCAGAAACGACAATGCAGGCCGTGAAACGGAGCGGAGCGATTGCCGGGATTAATGCTGGCGGATTTGCTGATAGCGGCGGCAAGCGCTACCCACTCAGCACTACCGTCATGGATGGGAAGTATATCAACGGTTTTCAGGCTAGCTTCAAAGACCTGTTCTTTGTCGGGCTAAACGATGCTGGTAAACTGGTGGGAGGGAAGTTTTTCGATAAAAGCTCCCTGGATCGCCTACACCCGCAATTTGGAGCGACATTTGTACCCATCCTTATGAAAAATGGACAGAAAACGATTATTCCAGACAAATGGAAGGTGTCGCCGAAGCGTGCTCCACGAACCGTCATTGGTAACTACAAAGATGATCAATTACTGATTATGGTTGTCGATGGTTATAACGAGAGCGGGAGCTCAGGTGCCACCCTCGAAGAGATGCAAGGCCGATTGCTTAAGCTTGGCGTAGTAGACGCTTATAATCTCGACGGCGGTGGTTCCTCATCGCTAATTCTGAATAACCGGGTTATCAATAACCCTTCGGATGGCAATCTGAGACCTGTGCCTACCCACTTTTTATTTTACAAATGATGGGACAGGGCATTCCTTTTCTAAGGAATATGGTTATAATAGAAGTAAATGAGCTTGTGCAGGAGGTGCGAAGTGTATGTCGTTTTCACTGACATTCTGGATTATTGCAGTTGTATTAACCCTATTCATCACAGGCATCCTCACTTCATCCTACAACCAAGACAAAACAAAAGGCCTGTAATTGTAAGGCAAGCCTCTCTTCGGAGAGGCTTTTTTCATATTTCTGTATACACCAAAAGACAAGTTTTAAAAGGACGTTCTCTCCCTCCAAAGCTTGTCTTTTGCTATAACAATTGATTTTCCCTGACAACTCTCCGCGGTGACACGAAAAGCTTGTTTAATAGCTGACTGCACGTTCGTTAGCATTTGGCATGGGCAACCTGACTTGGGCCGAATTAGGTCCGGTTACGGACTCCCCTTCCACCAACGTGACATATATACGCTCGTGATCAACAGGTTCTCCAGCTATAATTTTAATTAACTGTTCAGCTGCAAGCGCCCCCCACTTTCGTTTTGAATAATCGATACTTGCCAGTTTGGGTTGCACGTAGTTGGTAAGTTCAATATGATCGAAGCCAATGACATCAATCTGTTTGCCAATCTCAAGTTCACTATCTGCAAGACGATCACATAAACCGATAGCCATCTCATCATTAAGACAAAACACAGCTGCCGGTCCGGCATACGTCTGAATAATGTGATCTGCAGCTCGTTCCCCACCGCTTTTCTCGAAATCTCCCACGATTTCAATCCATTCCACATCCGCCTGACGCTCCGCAACCTGTCTTACAGCCTTCAACCTTTGTACAGAGTCAAACGAACCTTCTGGACCTGTAACCACGTAGATCTTTTTGTGCCCGTGTTCAATCAAATATTCCATCGCCAGTGTGGCCCCAGCCTTGTTATCAAGCAGTACCTGATTTATATTAGGATGTTTCAACTCACGGTCCAGCACTACAATTTTATGTCCTCGGTCAGCGTACTGCATAAGTTCCTCACTTGAAAACGTATGATCGAGAATAATCGCCCCGTCAATCATTCGCTCAGGCAACATCCGATGAGACTGTTTACCGCTGCAGACAATAAGATCATATCCTTGGGCATTACATATTGCTTTCATCCCCGTTAACAAATCTCCGTATACATCACCGCTGAAGTCCGCGAGAAATACACCTAGAATTCGTGACTCTCTCTTTTTCAATGTTCTGGCAGCCGCGTTGGGAACATAGTTCAGCTCTTTGGCGATGACCAAAATTTTAGAACGGGTCTCATCGGTCACTTTATTGCTTCCATTCAGCGCGTACGATACGGTCGAGATGGAAACTCCCGCCTTTTTGGCGATATCCTTGATACTGACCATATTCTTCGCCCCTCTGTTATGTTGATCAGGCCTTTCCTAATGAAAGGCCTGAACTTAAAATAAGAAGTAATGGACTTCTCGTTACAGCATAAAACGATTCAGACAAGTCTGAATGTTTGGCTCTGAGTATCTCTGCTGTTTGGTCCAACCATCACACGAAACTCTCCACGATCACTGCGATAGCTGAGATCAGCATGATGATAACGCAATTGTTCTTCATTTAATGTAAATGTAGCCGTACCCGTTTCCCCCGGTGCAAGGGATAGTTTCACATAATCTTTCAACTCACGCATCGGACGAACCACTTCGCCGCTTACATCCCGAACGTATAGTTGCACAGTCTCTACACCAGCACGATCCCCTGTATTGGTTACACTCACCTGAACCGTCAGAGAATCGTTTGCTGTCATCTCCTGTCCCGACACTTCAACCTCTCCATAAGCAAATGACGTATAGGAAAGACCGTATCCAAACGGGAACAGCGGTTCATTCGGACTGTCAATATATTGGGAAACATAACGATTCTCGGTATTATCCGGGTTGATTGGGCGACCTGTATTGAAATGGTTGTAATATACCGGAACTTGGCCAACCGATTGCGGGAAGGACATGGTAAGTCGAGCGGACGGATTCACTGCTCCTGTGAGAATATCCGCGATCGCTGCTCCCCCTTCGCTTCCGGGGAACCAGGCTTCAAGTACAGCATCTGATTCGCTAATAACCCCATTCAGATCAAGTGGACGTCCATTGAAAATAACACTGGCGATCGGTTTGCCTGCCGCCTTGAGCGCCTTTACCAACTGTAATTGCGCTTCCGGCAAACGAATATCTGTCCGCGAGCCGCCTTCTCCACTCATCTCGGAAGCTTCGCCCAGTGCAAGCACGATGATATCAGACTGGCTTGCTGCTTCCAGCGCTACGGCAATCTGCTCATCCGTGATGGTATGCACATCACAGCCCTGAGCCAAGAGAACCTGACCCTGCGGTAGACGCTCCTGCAACGCTGTTCCCAGCTTCACCGCATCCGATTTGACACCTTCACAAGACCACCAGCCGAGGATGTCTTCGCTTTGAGCGAAAGGTCCAATCAATGCAACTCTAGCATCAGGTTGTAGCGGAAGGACTTGTCCGTCATTTTTGAGCAGCACCGCAGACTTTGCAGCAAGTTCTCGTGATACCTCGCGATGTTCCTTGGAGAAAACAATCTCGCGCTCACGCTCCGGATCAGCAGCTCGGAACGGGTTATCGAACAGACCCAGCTTGTCTTTGAGCTGCAAAATGCGCAAAACCGCTTCATCCACAAGGTGCTCTTGCACTTCACCCTTTTGAACCAGTTCAGGCAAATGGTTGACGTAACATGGCGTCATCATCTCCATATCTACACCCGCACGAATCGCACGATATGCCGCCTCCCGGTCATCCTCGGCCGTACCATGGGCAATCATCTCACGAATGGAAGCCCAGTCCGAGATCAGCACGCCATCAAAGCCCCATTCGTCACGCAAAATATTACGCATTAACTTCTCATTCCCGCTGGCCGGAATACCATCAACGGTATTGAATGAAGTCATTACCATCTCCACACCAGCATCCAGTGCCGCCTTATATGCCGGCAGATAATATTCACGGAGCTGACGCTCTGACATATCTACCGTATTGTAATCACGCCCACCCTCCGCTGCACCATACGCGGCAAAGTGTTTTACACAGGCTGCAAGACGATCCAGCTCATCCGTCAGGCTGTCTCCCTGGTAACCACGCACAAAAGCAGCAGCAAATAAACTGTTTAGATACGGGTCTTCACCCGTTGTTTCCATCACACGCCCCCAGCGCGGATCACGAACCAGATCGACCATCGGTGCAAAAGTGACATGTAAACCGGATACTGCGGATTCACGCGCAGCAATCTCGGCACTTTTCTCCGCGAGTTCCAGATCCCATGAACAGCCAATGGCCAGCGGGATCGGGAAGATCGTTTTAAAACCATGCACCACGTCTGCCATAAATAATAGCGGGATGCCGAGACGGCTTTTTTTCAAATAAGCCTGCTGCACATCCATAATCGCTTGGGCACCGGATAAGCCAAGAATGGAGCCGCTCGCTCTCACGGATTGCTCTGTAATGCCCATCTCTTCCATCGGTCCTGTAATCTGACCCTGCGTATCTGTTCCTTCATAGAAGTTGGCAGTCAGCTGTAACAGCTGTGCCACTTTCTCCTCCAGCGTCATCTGATTCACTAAATCCATCAACTGCTGATTATTCACGTAACCATCCTCCACTACCTTTTAATTGAAAGAAAGAACCCGGCTGCGTTCGGGGAGAGACCGCGCACCGGGTTCAATCGCACGGAGAGACAGAACGCTCCTGCCATCCCCATGTTGTTCTTCATTTCATTACATTTACTTGAACTTTTCGTTCAATTCGTCAAGATAAGGCTGAACCAGAGACATTTTGCTGTTAACCCACTCTTTCCAGTTCGCTTCCAAGTCTCCGCCTTTGAGGATCAAGTTGGCATATTCGTTTTGATAATCAAAAGATGCTTGACTCTTCGCTTTGGAATCATACAGGTTAACATCCCAGTCGTATGGTGCAAGTGATTTACTTTCAGTGCCTAGTTTTGCTTTCTCTTGGAACAGTTCCACTGCTCTGTCACGATAATCTTTTTTGATTGCAGGGTTTACGACACTGAAGTCATCTCCCAGAAGGTACAGTCCTTCGAAACGCGCAGGATACTTATCTTCCAGCGTTGTTCCTTCAGGCAACAAGTTTACCAACTCTTTGTTGTCATCGTATTTCCAGTCCTTGCCTTCGAAGCCCATGTTGATCAGCAATTGTCCTTCTTTGGTTGCGGAATAGTCAATCAAGTCCATGATACGTTCGAATTTCTCATCACTAATGTTCGGGTTGAAAATCAGAGCAGACCAGAAGTTCGCTTGCTCCATATTGCGGTATTTACCGTCATCGCCAAGAACGATCGCTGTATGAACAAGATCATCACTGTTAACGCCAAGGTTCTTTCTCATATCAGAATCCAGGCCTTGTCTGTAAGAAGCCAGTCCACCAAGACTGGTTACAGCCGCGGTACCTGTTACTTTGAAGTTGTTTTGTCCTTCATTGTTTTTCCAAGTGTAGAACTCTGGGTTGAGCAACCCATCCTTGTACGCTTTTTGCATCAATTTCAAACCTGTCAGTGTTTCCTGTTCTGCCGGGCCCCAATGGAACTTACCATCTTCACCTTTGTAGAAAGGAACGTCTGTCATCGCATGCACACTATTCGGCATGATCATGTTTGTCATTGCATCGGCAGCATTGTAAGACAATGGCACCAGTTTATTACCCACCTTACCCGGGTCTTTTTCTTTTACCAGTTCAGCAAACTGATTCAATTCGGAAGTTGTGTATGCATCTTTCAGTTCAAACCCAACCGCTTTTGCCCAGTCTTTACGAAGAGCGATAACACCGATTTGGTTGGTCAGCGGATCAGCTGGTTTGTTTTCGAAATAAATAGGTCTAGGAAGCACATACGTACCGCCTGTCAATTCTTCCAGCTTGTCGCCAAGACCTGTCAGCTTGTAAGCCGCAGCAACGTTAGGCCATCTTTCTTTCCAATCATCCGGGAACTTGTAGAACAAGCCTTGATCAATGTTGTTGATGGCATCGCCGTGTACATAGTTCCATACGGCTACATCCGGCAGGTCACCAGAGTTAATCCACAGGCGAAGCTTCTCACCCCATGAATCCCAGTCGATGTAGTTGTAATCCCATTTGATGTTGAACTTGTCTTCCCAGAATTTGTGGAACTCATTGTCCATGTTTCCGTTTTTCACTTCGGTCAGATTCGCTACGGAAATGGTCAGGTTATCTTTGTAATTTCCTTCCGCATCCTTTTCGTTCCCACCATCTGAGCCTTTGCTGCTGTTGGAACAAGCGGATACTACCAACATCAAGAGACAGAGTGTGATCGCAAATAACGATTTGACTGACAACTTTTTGCCCGTTTTCATGCTTTTACCCCCATGTTTTTAGTCGAATTTCTTGTGCATTGAAATCCTATGTGTATATCAGGTCTTGATAGCCCCTGTTAATACCCCTTTGGCAAAGTGCTTTTGCAGCATTGGGAAGAAACACATAATCGGTACCATAGTTACAAATACTGCGGCCATTTTCATACCCATAGAGAAGCTGCTCAGTTTTACTGCATCCACACTGGATGCATTGGATGCATTCGTTGTGGACGTTACAATGATGTTCCTTAGCACGTTTTGCAGTGGTAACTGATCTGCTTTTCGCAGGAAGATCATCGCATCATACCAGCTGTTCCAGTAGGCTACCCCGTAGAAGAGTGTAATGGTTGCCATAATCGGCGTTGCCAGCGGAAGAACGACGGAGAATAAAATTCTCCACTCCCCTGCACCATCAAGTCTCGCGGATTCCATCAGCGATTCAGGCAAGGTATAGAAGTAGTTCATCATCAGAATCATGTTAAAGGCACTGAAACTTCCTGCCAGAATGACGGACCATAACGTGCCTGTCAGATGCAGTGATTTCATAATCAGATACAGAGGAACGATACCTCCGTTAAAGATCATGGTGAACAGTACCAGGAAAAAGAGAAACTTTTTAAATGGGAAATTGCCGCGGCTCAGGCCGTAAGCCATGCTTGTTGTCAGGAACAAGCTGAGCGGTAGACCAATAACCAGCAAGATCAATGTATTTTTGTAACCCGACAGGATGCTTCCATCAGCGAACAGTGCTTTATATGAATCCAGCGTGAACTCTTTCGGGAACATCAGGAACGGATTCTCAGCATACTCTTTTTGGGTTGCAAACGAGATCATAATGACATTCCAGAACGGAATCAGAATCATCAGTGCAAGTACCAATAAAACGGCGAATATCATGTAATCCAGAAAGGTCATTCGTTCGGTGCCAATCTTAGGTTTTCTTCCAGCTTTGCTCATCTCACTTCTCCTCCTCTCTTATCGGAATAAACCGTCTCCACCAAGCCACTTGGCAAATCTGTCGGCCAGAAGCAACAGCGCCATATTCACCAGGGAACGGAACAAGCTGACCGCTGTCGAGAATGAAAAGTCGGTTGATGACTGGAACGTAATCCGATAGATATATACATCGAGTACTTCAGATACATTTTTCGTTGCGGCGTTCGCCAAGTTGAAGATCTGGTCGAAACCGGAGGACATCAATCCACCCACCGACAAAATAAACATAACCGTGATCGTTGGCATAATGTTTGGCAGCGTAATGCGGAACATCTGCTGCATCCGGGATGCCCCATCGATCTGGGCAGATTCATATTGATCCTGATCGATACCGGAGATTGCTGCCAGGAAGATAATTGCGCCCCAGCCGCTCGATTTCCAGATGTCAGTCAGCAGTAACATCGGAACAAAGTTGGATTCCGAACCCAGGAAATTAATCGTCGGCAAACCAAGTAATCCAAGTGCACTGTTCACTAGTCCGTCATAGGCAAGCACGTTGATGACTACGCCGGATACGATGATCCAGGATAGGAAGTGCGGGAATGTCAGGACGGTCTGGAACCACTTCTTCCCTCTGCGCATCCGCAACTCATTCAACAACAGTGCGAGAATGATCGGGAACGGGAACTGAATAATCAGCTTCAAAATGTTAATGTAAAGCGTCCGCCATACGGCATCAATAAAGGTCGGATCACGGAAGACGTATTTGAAGTTTTCAAATCCGCTCCACGGACTTCCCCAGATTCCAAGGTTAGCCTTGTAGTCTTTGAACGCCAGTGACAGGCCGCCCATCGGCATATAGGCAAACAGGATCAACCAGACCATCCCCGGAATAAGCAGGGTGTACGTCATTCTGTGTTTCCAGATTTCAGTCCAAAGCGACTTGCCTCTCATGTTTGCCTTCAGCTTTTTGTTAGGTCCTTCGGCTGCAGGTTTCAATTTGCATCTCCTCACTCTACTATGGTGTTGTCGTTGTAAAGAAAATCAAACATCGTTTTCAGATGCTGTTCCCAAAATCGCCATTCATGCGTGCCAGGTGTTTCTACATACCGAAAATCAAATGCAGTTCCCTGCATATACTCGGCGTAGTCCCGATTCATGTCCACGAAAGGATCATGGTCCCCGCAACAACTCAATATCTTCGGCAAGGCTCCTCCCTGCTCCAGCAGTCTGGCTGACAATGCGTAAATATCCTGATCAGCCTTTACCTGTAACCGTTCCCCAAAAACCGCTTTCATTTCCTTGATCATGCCTTCCGGCATATGAGGATCACGAAGCCGCGCCTGAATATTCGTTACACCGGATAAAGACGCCACTTTGCTGTACTGCTCAGGATAGGTCAGACCGCATTTCAACGCTCCATATCCGCCCATGGACAAACCGGCAACATATGTTTTGGCTGGGTCAGAATTCAGCTTCAGTAGCCTTTCACATAGTTCAGGCAGTTCCTTCGTGATGTAGTGGAAGTAATTCAGGCCGTATTCCATATCCGTGTAGTAACTGCGATTCGCTTCAGGCATGATGACGGTGCAACCATACTGGGCTGCATACATCTCAATGGTGGTCAGACGTTGCCAGGTACTCGCGTTGTCTCCTGCCCCGTGAAGCAGATATAGTATACCGCCTGAAGTCTCTCCGGAGTCACTGGATACCACGTGTATGCTTGTATTCATGCATAATGTGGGCGATCCGGTTTCGATCGTAATATGCGCCATTGATCGTAACCCCTTTCATCTTTGTTGCTTTTAACTGCGGTTTGCTTTTTCTCTTTCTTTGCGTGCTGCTACTTCCCCCAACATGCTCACCCTTTGGTTATCGAAACGATTCTCTCGAATCGTTTCAAAAACAATCAATACTGATTTACTTGGAGTTTAAATATCAACATTTTACTTGGAAGCGATTTCTTCGAATCGTTTCGAATAAATCATAATCCCGTTGACTAAACCCTGTCAATAACCTTTTTACAATTTTCGCGTTTTTTTATCAAAAAAGTGACCTGATTGTTCCAATTTTGATCCAAAAGGCACTTTTATATCGAGTATTTTCAGATTTAATCAATCATTATTACACCAGAATTGACATCAAACCAAGAATATACTAACATGAGTTCTAATTTTGCAATCAGATTACGGAAACGTTTCACCAGACTGAATTTATTCAGGTAAACGCTTGAAACTGGAGGGTTATCATGGCCGAACAACTTAAAGGATTTATTGACACAATCACAGAAGAGAAGCTTCTTGTGCACTCGGTACGTCTACTACAAAACGGGCGACTTCTGGATGAATGGCATTCGGACGGAGATCGCAGGCGCGTGCAACATTCTATAAGTAAATCCTTTACCTGTATGGCGGTTGGACTTGCCGTTGAAGAAGGACTTATTCAGTTAGATAATACATTGGGCGATTACTTCCCTTATGACCAAACACAGCAAAATCCATCACAACTGCCCTCTCCACGAGAGCTCACATTGCGGGATCTGCTTCGCATGTCATCAGGCCACGATTCCCCGCCTCTCTGGGCTGACGAACGCGCTTCTTTAGAGGAAAAGGACTGGGCCAAACACTATATGTCTTTATCATTGGATCGATTGCCAGGAGAACATTTCACATACAGTAGCGGCGATACATTTATGATTTCGGCCATGTTGCAAGAGGCTATTGGTCTGACAGTAAAAGATTACCTCATTCCACGTCTTTTTGAACCACTAGGCATGGTTGACATCCAATGGGAGACTTCTCCACTCGGAATTACCCTCGGATGTGCGGGTCTTTGGCTGAGTAATGAAGAACTAAGCCGATTTGGACAGTTTCTACTTCAGGAAGGTCGCTGGAACGGCAAACAGCTCGTTCCAGCAGATTGGATTAGAGTCGTTACGCGTAAGCAGATCGAAACGAATGGCGATGGAGATTGGGGAAAAGGCTATGGTTATCAGTTCTGGATGTGTTCGCATGATGCTTACCGAGCAGATGGAGCTTATGGTCAATTCTGCATTGTCTTGCCTTCCCAAGAGGCTGTCATCAGTATCAACAGTGAAGAGGAGAATATGCAAGGCATCCTGAACGCTGTATGGGATCAGATTTTGCCAGCGCTAAATGAGTTGAACTAATGATGATTTGTTAGCTTACATAGACACTGGGTGGAAGAACGAGCTTCCAAGTCACTGTGTCATCTTATCAACGTTAACCATAAAAAAAACAAAACACCATGGAGTTTGTATGCTCCATAGTGTTTTTTGCTTGTTTTTATGAAAGCTGAGTCATTTCTTCTAAGCATTGTGCGCATATGTAACGCTCTTTAAAGTCATTGACATCTTCCATTGATCCGCAGAAAATACATTTCGGACGGTATCTTTCCAAGATAATGTGATCCCCTTGAACTAAAATTTCTACAGGATCTCCTTCATTCATTTGATACCTTTTGCGCAAAGATTTAGGCAATACGATCCTACCCAATTGGTCAACTTTGCGAACTACTCCAGCTGGCTTCATAGCTACGGCACACCTCTCCTATCTTACTCTGAATTTCTAGGTACATTAGTACTATATCTAAAGATTCGCCAAAATTTTGTCGAATCCTGCTGGAAATAAACATTTTTTGTCCTTTTTTTTGAAAAATGTTTTTTTAGCGAATTCTAACCGCCTTTTCAGACGCATTTTCACTAATCCAGCCCTGGAAAATTTAGCTGACGCAGCGCTTCATATACAATAATTGCTGCAGAATTGGAAAGGTTTAATGAACGAACATCACCGCTCATCGGCATCTTCATACATGTTTCTGGATTAGCAGCAATTAATTCAGGCGGGAGCCCTTTCGTTTCTTTACCGAATACAAGAAAATCTCCATCCTGAAATTCGAAATCGGAATATCGGTTTTTCGCTTTCGTTGTTGCGTAGAAAAAACGTCCGTTCGGATACTTCTGCTGAACCTCGTCAAAAGAATCATGGTATTCAATATGAACGGCATGCCAGTAGTCCAACCCAGCACGTTTTAAGGTTGCATCATCTGTCCGAAATCCTAAAGGACGCACGAGATGTAAATGGGTACCGGTCGCCGCACAAGTCCGCGATATATTGCCCGTATTAGCCGGAATCTCTGGTTCAACCAGGACGATGTGTAAAGCCATATGTGTTTGATCTCCTTTTTATTTCATGTTCATGTATACAACAATCCTCTAATTTTAAAGAAAAGCCCTCCACACGTCAATGCGGAAGGCTTTGCCACAACAGTAAGACAGCTTATCGAAGCTTCACTTCTGCCATATTTGGTCATGCGTTCTTTTCTTAGGATTATCCGTTTGCCTGTTGGAAGTGGTTCATAAAGTCGGTAAGTGCCTTAACACTCTCATATGGTGCAGCATTGTAGATGGAGGCACGAAGTCCCCCTACGCTACGATGTCCCTTCAGACCTACAAAACCTTCCTGCTCGGAAGCTTTAATGAATTTCTTCTCCAGTTCCTCAGAAGCGAGTCTGAACGTCACATTCATCAACGAGCGGTCTTCTGATGCAACGCAACCACGATAGAAATCATTCGAGGAATCAATCGTGTTGTAGAGTAGCTCCGCTTTTTTGATATTTTTTTGTTCCACACCAGCCAGACCGCCTTGTTCCTCAATCCATTTCAACACTTCGTTCACCATATATACCGAGAAGGATGGCGGTGTATTGTACAGGGAATTGTTATCTACATGAGTGCTGTAACGGAACATCGTCGGAATTGTCTTCGGTGATTCACTCACCAGTTCCTCTCGCGCGATGACAACTGTAATTCCGGAAGGTCCGAGGTTTTTCTGTGCACCTGCATAGATCATGCCAAACTGATTCAGATCAAACGGTTTACAGAAAATATCACTGGACATATCTGCAATGAGTGGTACCGATCCGGTATCAGGGAAAGCTTTGAATTGTGTACCTTCAATTGTTTCGTTTGAGGTGATATGAACATAAGCCGTACGTTCAGGCAAACTCAGATTCGAAACATCCGGTAATTTCATGAATTTATCGGATTCTGAAGAAGCTACAATTTGTGTCTCTCCAATCAGCTTCGCTTCAGACAGAGCCTTTTTGGCCCAGCTGCCTGTCATAATGTAACCAGCAGTTTGACCCGCCCCAAGCAGATTCATCGGCAGCATTGCAAACTGTGTGCTTGCACCGCCTTGCAGGAAAAGGACTTTATAGCCTTTTGGATTGCCCAGCAATGACAATAAGCGCTCCTGAGCTTCATTATGTACGGACTCGTACACGGCCCCACGGTGAGACATCTCCATAATCGACATGCCTGTATTACGAAAATCTACAAATTCCGCCTGAGCACGCTCCAATACTTCTAGTGGCAGCGCCGCTGGTCCTGCATTAAAGTTATACGCTCTCTTTGTCAAAAAATCCCCCGCCCTTTCCATCCTTAACTGACATATGAAGTAAATATTATCGCTATGATATCAGTATTCCCTGACTGCTTCAAGGGGAATATGCACTGAAAACTACATTCTAAGCAATCAAATTCCTTTATCACCCTAAAAAGTTAAAGCACTGCACTGTTTGTTTCAAGGAAAAGCCTCCGAGAGCGCATCCCGGAGGCTTTGAATTGGAACAATTTCGTTCTGACTCCAACCGATTAGCAGTCGAAGTAGAGGCTGTACTCATGAGGATGAATGCGGATCGCAACAGCTTTAGCTTCATCGCGTTTGAGGTTGATGTAGTTATCGATGAATTCTTTAGTGAACACGCCGCCTTCAGTCAAGAACTCATTGTCAGCTGCAAGTGCATCAAGTGCTTCTTCGAGGGAAGCCGGCACACTGCGGATATTTTCTTTGTCTGCATCAGACAGGTCATAGATGTTTTTGTCCAGCGGACCATATCCAAGCTCAGTTGGGTTGATTTTGCGTTTGATTCCGTCCAGACCAGCCATCAACATTGCAGAGAATGCCAAGTATGGGTTAGCTGTGGAGTCCGGTGTACGGAATTCGATACGACAGCCTTTAGGCGTTACAGCCGCTACCGGGATACGTACAGCTGCGGAACGGTTACCTTTGGAGTATACCAAGTTAACCGGTGCTTCATAACCAGGAACCAGACGTTTGAACGAGTTCGTGCTCGGGTTCGTCAAAGCAATCAGTGCTGGAGCGTGGTACAGGATACCTCCGATGTAGTGCAGAGCCATTTCGCTCAGGTTAGCATAACCGCCTTTGTCATAGAACAATGGGGAATCTCCGTCGAAGATCGATTGGTGAACGTGCATTCCGCTTCCGTTATCACCAAACAATGGTTTTGGCATGAATGTTGCTACTTTGCCATATTGACGTGCCGTATTGTGCACGATGTATTTGTATACAAGCAGGTTATCTGCTGTTTTCTTCAACGTATCAAAACGGAAGTTGATCTCAGCTTGACCCGCAGTCGCTACTTCATGGTGATGACGCTCGATGGACAAACCAGCTTCTTCCAACAAACGACACATTTCGCTGCGGATATCTTGTTGCGTATCCACTGGAGCTACTGGAACATATCCACCTTTAGTGCGAACTTTAAAGCCCAGGTTGCCGCCTTCTTCTTTGCGGTTTGTGTTCCATGCTGCTTCTTCGGAATCAACGAAGTAAGAAGAGCTGTTCGTGCCGCTCTCATAACGAACATCGTCAAAGATGAAGAACTCGGACTCTGGTGCGAAGAACGCTGCAGTACCTACGCCGCTTTCTTTCAGGAAAGCTTCAGCTTTAACCGCGATACTGCGTGGGTCACGCTCATAACGCTCGCCATCCGGAGTGAAAATGTCACACATAACATTCAATGTAGGGTGTGCAGTGAACGGATCGACATAAGTCGCTTCAGGGTCAGGCATCATAACCATATCGGACTCTTCAATACCGCGGAAACCTTGGATAGAAGAACCATCAAACGCTACTCCATTTACGAACGTGTCTGCATCAACAGCCGAAGCTGGCAAAGAGATATGATGCGCACGACCAGCCAAATCTACAAAACGAAAATCTACCCACTCGATGTTGTTCTCTTGAATTGATTTCAATACGTTTTCAACCGACATGTATTCGTCCTCCCAAATATTCCGAACATTAAACAACCCCACGAAGAAAATGTCTATATATTCGAATTTTTTTCTGTCGTCATTATAAATTCTGAAACATAACATCGTCAATACTTATGTAAGGTATTTTTTGCGAGCATGTCAGGTATACTTACACTTTGTAAGATTAAAAAATTCATATAACAACGTAAATCATTTGCATTTGAACGATTTAATGCGGTAAAGCAACCCTGAAAATACCCTAAATCATGGAAAAACATGACATCATAAATGTTTCTTATCACCTTTGATTAATAAATATGTTCATCTACGCAAAATAGACGAAAAACCGGACATCTACCCAAATTGTTCACAAGGAACAAATCTGAACAGAAGTCCGGTTTTGACTCTTTAAATCTATATAGCCGTGTTAATTATACGCCTACACGTGCCGGGAAAAATGCAGCAGGCTGTTTAGCTGTGTTAAATGTTTTTCCCACAATCGGAGCTAGTTTCTCCAGATCTTGTAACAAGTTTGCAAACTGGTCAGGGAACAGAGACTGCACTCCATCTCCAGTCATAGAGTTATCAGGATCTGTGTGCATCTCAATGATCAAGCCGTTAGCTCCTGCGGCTACCGAGGCTTTGGTCATTGGTTCCACCAGTTCACGGCGTCCTGTGCCATGGCTTGGGTCAGAGATAACTGGCAGATGGCTCAGAGACTGCAAGACAGGGATTGCTGAAAGATCCAGTGTATTACGAGTGTATTGTTCAAACGTACGGATACCACGTTCACATAACATCACATTCGGATTGCCACCAGCGAGGATGTACTCCGCCGCATTAAGCAATTCATCGTATGTCGCACTGAATCCGCGCTTCAACAATACCGGTTTGCCGCACTCACCTAACTTGCGCAACAAGTCGAAGTTCTGCATGTTACGTGTACCCACCTGCAGAATATCCGCATACTCTGCACAAATATCTACGTATTCAGGCGTCATGACTTCGGTAATCGTCAATAGATTATGCTTCTGGCCCGCTTCCGCCATCATGATCAGACCTTCTACACCTGTTCCCTGGAAGCTATACGGTCCTGTACGTGGTTTAAAGGCACCACCACGAAGAACTTGACCACCCGCAGCTTTCACAAGTCCGGCAATTTCATCAATCTGTGCTGCAGATTCAACCGCACAAGGTCCGCCCATAACGACAAGCTCTTTCCCGCCGATATCTACACCTTTGATCGAAATTACGGTATCTTCTGGATGGAAGTCACGACTTGCTAATTTATAAGATTTCGAAATCTTCACCACGTTCTCGACGCCCTTCATTTGGCGCAAGTGTTCTTGCATTTTAGGTTCAACTTTACCAATTAATCCAATGATGGTGCGATCCTCTCCACGGGACACATGTGCTTGCAACCCTTCCTTTTCAATCACACTAACGATATCTTGAATTTGGTCCTCCGAGGTAGCTTTGCCTGCGATTACGATCATAAAATTGTCCCATCCTTCCTTGTATAAGAGCACTCGATTATATCGTGCGTCTGATTTTCTTCTAGTCCGTATCAAAAAAATTCTGTCACGCTTAAACGCTTGTTCGCTTTTAAGCTTTTAATCACTAAAGTAAATATAACACAGTTTCTTCCTATCGTCAAGAAGTGATCACTATATCCGGTACTATCTACAAATAAATATAAAATGTATGGACAAAAAAACATCCTGCTAAATCACATCCAAATGAAACGAGGATCTGCACAGCAGGATGTTTCCTATTCACTTTTGTAACTATGTGGTACGTGTCTTCTCCCGAACCGGAGGCAATAGCTTGCTCATATTAACGGTACGTTTGATTTCCCACGTTTCCGGCTGATCATGCTCGTACTGCTCCAGATATTGAATAACTTCCTTGGTAATTGGTGTTGGTGTTGAGGCGCCTGACGTCACAGCCACTTTCTGCACACCTTTCAACCAATCTTGTTGAATTTCAGATACGTCCGATACACGATATGCCGTCACGCCCGCAATCTCCTCGGACACTTGTGCCAAACGATTGGAGTTATTGCTGCGTGGATCGCCTACAACAATAACAAGATCGGCCTGCCCGGCTTGCTCTGCTACCGCTTCTTGACGTACTTGCGTAGCGAGACATATTTCGTTATGAATTTCAGCACCCGGGAATTTCTCCAGCAACCGGCTCATGATGTGTTTGATGTCCCATTGACTCATTGTCGTCTGATTGGTAATCAAAATTTTCCCCGCAGGCACACGCAAGCCTTCAATTTCTTCTTCTTTCTCAATCAGATGAACACGGTCTGGTGCAACACCAATCGCACCTTCCGGTTCCGGGTGATTTTTCTTACCGATGTAGATAATATCATAACCTTCAGCCGTCTTCTCCCGAATCAGATCATGAGTCTTCGTCACATCTGGACATGTTGCATCCACCGTAGTCAGACCTTTCTCCCGAGCCAGCTTACGTACCTCCGGCGAGACACCGTGAGCCGTAAAAATGATCGTGCCACTCTCCACCTGATTCAAAATCTCCATCCGATTAGGACCGTCCAGTGTAATAATGCCCTCATCTTCAAAAGAATCTGTCACATGTTTGTTATGCACAATCATACCTAATATATAAATAGGCCGTGGTAAATCCAGGTTGCGTGCCGCCTGACGTGCAAGCACCATGGCATCTACAACTCCGTAACAATATCCCCGCGGCGAAATTCGCAGTACTTCCACTTGGTTGCCACCCGCTTTCTTTTCGGCTGTATGGGCCGATGTAATTGCAGTCTTCATCCTATTATACCTTTATTCGATAGGCGGGGCAAAGACTACAGGCAACCAGATGATAAAAGTGGTTCCTTCTCCGCGTCTCGTTACCACTTCAACCGACCCGTTATGCTCCTCAATGATCCATTTGGCAATGGATAATCCTAGTCCGATGCCTGGCGTCGCTCCGCGGGATTCGTCTGCACGGTAGAAACGGTCAAAAATAAACGGTACCTGATCCCGTTCCATACCGATCCCTGTATCGCTGATCCGTAATCCGACCTGTCCTTTGTATAACAGAGCATCCAGCGTAACCGAACCCTCCGGGGTGTATTTAAAGGCATTTTCGATAAAAATAAACAAGACTTGTTGAAGATAATCTTTGCTTCCATTCACGTAGATGCCGTTCAAAATCGACAGATCCTCTGGAATCCAGTCGGCCTGTCGGTCCAGGAATTGGGCCCGGCGTGCCACTTCCTGCACCAGAATCTGCAGTGGAATGGGATTAAGCTCAATTTTCTGACCTGTATCCGCTCTGGCAAGCGATAACATGTCGCTGATCAGACGGCTCATACGTTTGCCTTCATCAGCCATATCCTCAATCGCTTCGAGAGACATCTGCTTGATCGTTTCTTCATCCAGATTCGGACGCTCATTCCCTTCTTGATTCCACAGCTTCTTCAGGAAATCGACATTCCCCCGAATCGTAGTCAGCGGTGTCCGCAACTCATGGGAAGCATCGGATACGAAACGCCGCTGTGCCGCGTTGGTCTCCTCTAGGCCGCGGAAGGACAACTCGGTACGCTCCAGCATGTTATTCACCGTTTCGATCAGACGGCCAATCTCATCCTTCGGCCCCGAATACTGGATACGGACACTGAGATCGTCACCGGACTGTATCTGATTAGCCGCGTCAATAACAGTAACCAATGGACGCATAGACTTGCGGGCAAGAATCAAACCCGATGTAATCGCAAGCGCCATAGCTACAAGCCATCCAAATACCAGGATATTACGCAATGCCTCGAGCAAACGCTCCTGTGAACTGACATTAGCCCCTACTTGTAACAGTCCTCTGATCTCGTTCGTTCCCTGGAGAGATAACGCTTGCTGATTAACGAGAAAAGGAATGCCCTCCACGACCATTTTAGTAATCCCTATTTCCTCACGTATATTGTGAATCTTAGCAATCGGAAAAGAAATTCTGGATTTAACTAAATTGTCCGAGCGCATGTACGATCCACTCTGATAATCTACCAACTGAATATAGATTTGAGCTTCTTGAAGCTGACTCTCTGCAAAAAGCTCCAGGTCAAGCGTCTGTGATAACGGATTAACTCCGATCTGCTGGGTAATCTTCAAACTCTTTTCCCTTAACTGCTGTTCTACTTCGTTGTAGGTATTAAAATACACAAAAGCATAAATGACCACACCCCAAAAGATCAGCACGGCTGCCAGAATTCCCGAATACCATGCGGTTAGTCTTAACCGAATGGACATGCTACGAGTCACCTCTCAAAATATAGCCGGCTCCCCGGATCGTCTGAATGAGACGTTTGCCACCATGCTCTTCTGTTTTCTGTCTAAGCATCGCGATATAGACCTCTAGCACATTGGACTCGCCGCTATAGTCGTATCCCCATATTTTATCCATAATAAGGTCACGAGACAGTACCCGTCTCGGATTTTGCATAAACAGATTAAGTAATTCAAACTCTTTTGCTGTCAGTTCGAGACGTTTGCCATCCCGGAGCACTTCGCGTGAATCATTATCCAGAATGATATCTTCATATACCAGGCGATTGTCTACAACGTTAGATATATCTGATTTGCGACGCAGCAAAGCACGGACACGTGCGAGCAATTCTTCCAGTGCAAACGGCTTCACCAAATAATCATCAGCACCGGTATCCAGTCCGGTCACTCTGCTCTGAACCTCGTCCTTGGCAGTAAGCATCAGTACAGGAACCTTACTACCTGCTTCTCTCAGTCTGCGGCATACCTCAAAGCCATCAATCTGCGGCATCATCACATCGAGCACTACGATATCCGGTTCCTTATCCATCAGCTTGCTTAGGCCTTCTGCTCCGTTAGAAGCTGTCTGTACCTCATATCCTTCAAATGCCAAACCTCGGCGCAGCATAGACACAATTTTCTCGTCGTCATCTACAATTAAAATCGTTGATCGCATGGTCTTTCTCCTTTACCCTATCGTTGTATCCCCATTGTAACAGGCCAAAGCCCGATTCGCATCTTCTCCATAATCCATAATAGAGAAACTATGCAAAAACAGAACAGAAACATCGTGCAAAAAAACGGAAGGGCCTCAAACCCTTCCGTTCTTACCTTCATCTACTTCATCATGTTTGCAATTATTGTTGCTGTGTTTGTGTTGTATCGTAATCATACTTGTTTCCAATTTTCACTTTCACATCCATCTTCTTGCCGTCACGTACAACATTCAACGTAATCTCTCCGCCGACTTTCTGAGTCTTGATAAAGTCGATCAGATCCTGGCTTGTTGCTTTTGAAGTACCATTTACGCCGGTAATGATATCATACGGTCTCAGATCAGACTGGTAAGCTGGAGATTGGTACACCGTGCTTGCAACAACTGAACCTTCCGTAATATTTGTTCCCATTTGTTTAGCCACTTCCGGGGTGAGATTCATCAGAGAAGCACCGATAAACGGCACTGGTTCTTTCGGAACATCTTTGTTCTCTTTCAAATACTTCACCGCTTCAGAGATTACAC
Source organism: Paenibacillus sp. RRE4 (assembly GCF_031844205.1). Taxonomy (NCBI): domain Bacteria; kingdom Bacillati; phylum Bacillota; class Bacilli; order Caryophanales; family Paenibacillaceae; genus Paenibacillus; species Paenibacillus sp. RRE4. The sequence continues at coordinate 909,595 of NZ_JAUZUT010000001.1, read as the reverse complement.
TGGACGGGATTGCAAAACCGATACCTTGAGCATCCGCACTTACAGCAACGTTCATACCGATAACTTCTCCGTTCAGATTCAGCAACGGACCACCCGAGTTACCCGGGTTAATCGAAGCATCTGTTTGCAGCAAGTGGCTGTATTCACGTGTTTTACCTGTTTCTTGATCCGGAATGCTGATCGTACGTTCTTTGGCGCTAAGAACACCGGCAGTTACGGTATGTTCAAAACCTTCCGGATTACCGATGGCTACAAGCCATTCACCAACTTGTGTGCTATTTGAGTTACCGAGCGGTGCTACAGGAAAATCTTTATCTCCGCTATTTTTCTCAATTTTCAACACGGCAAGGTCAAGATCAAAGCTGCTTCCAAGCAATTTAGCTTCATATGGCTTGCTATTGTTCTCAAGTGTTACCTGAATGACATCTGCACCTTGAACAACGTGCTGGTTCGTCAAAATATAACCTTCTTTATCAAAAATAAATCCGGAACCAATCCCCATAGGTACGAGTTGATTGTTAGCTTGAGGCTGTTGTTGACCTTGTTCTTGTTGTTGATTTCCGCTAGGTCCACCAAGTCCGCCACCAAAGAAATATTGATACAACGGATCGTTTGTATTCGCTCCACCTTGTCCGGAACCACGTGTGGACTGTTTCGCCAGCGTTTCAATTTTCACGACAGCCGGGCTCGCCTGTTTCACCACAGAGGATACATCCTCTTTCCCTGTTGGAAGTAAGGACGCCGTCACATTGTTGCCTCCACCTGTGTTACTCGGTGTTTCCTGAGCAGATTCGGTTCCATTATTCGTAAGCGCGGCTTGTGGTGTAAACATGTTCGTTCTATCCGCTGTATACATCAGCACAGTAATGACTAGCATGCCGGCGATAAAGGAGAACAGAAGTGATCTTACAGAAGAACGAGGTCTGCGGCTGTTATAGTTCCAGTTACCATTATTGTTATTTCCATTCCCTTGGCCTCCGCCGTGACCTGAACCGCCACCACCAGAGATCCTACCCGTTTGACCGGAGGCGTCATTACTATGGTAAGAAGGCACAGGTTTTATTGGATCTGGTCTTGTGATCTCCACGTTTCCTTCTTGCCTTGGCCCGTTGCCACTAGCTGTATCTTCCTGACTCACGGACTGGAAAGGTCCGTAAGAATAATAATACGAGGAGTCATCATTCCCGGCAGGATTGCGATTTTCAGTTTGATTCGTTTCTTTTTCCTCATCTTGTCGATTTGATCTATAATTACGTTCGTCCATGCCTCTCTACCTCCCAATCTCTTATTTGCAAGAGATATTCTTTAACTGTCCTTATTTTGTACTTTGAACCTTAATCGTACCTTAAAAACAATTAAAAAGGAGATAAAAGCATGCAACATTTGCTGTTTTTTCCCGTCATAGCAACATTTTCAGCCTTGTTTCTTCACCCATCCTTGCCGATGTGCGTATATCGCCAGTTGCGTCCGATCATCCATTTCACATTTCATCAGCAAGTTACTTACATGTGTTTTAACAGTTTTAATGCTGATATGTAATTCTTCTCCGATATCTTTGTTGGTTTTCCCTTCAGCAATAAGTAAAAGTACTTCCTTCTCCCGATCCGTAAGGCCGGACTCACTTTCCCTCGCCGTCCGCTGACGGATTCCTCGCGTCAGCGCCTGTGACACATCTCCTGTCATCACAGGCATCCCTCGGTTAGCGCCTTGAAGAGCATAGATCAGTTCTTCGGCAGATACCGTTTTGAGCACATAACTTACTGCTCCCGCCTCAATCGCTTGAACAACGAGATCATCTTCCAGGAAACTGGTCAGCATGACGATCTTCATATTCGGAAATTCAGACATGATGGCTTGCGTAGCCTCAGCTCCGTTCATCACCGGCATCATCAGATCCATAAGAATCAGGTCCGGCATTTCCGAATCCTTCATCTGGCGCAGCTGATCGAGTGCATGCTGCCCGTTACCTGCTTCCGCCATCACATGGAACGTAGGCTCCAGCATGAGGTAAGTCTTCAAGCCCATTCGTACCATATCGTGGTCATCCACAATCATTACGTTTACTTTGCCATTCATTCTGTTTCCTCCTCAGACACGTTATCAAATTTCGGAATGAGTACTCGTACCGTCGTACCCGCCCCAGGCTTGGATATAATCTGCACTTGACCGCCCAGCTTCTCCGCACGTTCTCGCATCGTGGACAACCCATATGAGCCCGGTCGCTCCGTCTGTTGCAGGAAACCTTGCCCGTCATCACTGATGCTCATGCTAATCTGATGCTCCGATTCTCGGATAGCCAGACTAACGAGCCCCGCTTCAGCATGTTTAACAACATTGGCTACGGCCTCCTGAATAATGAGAAACAGCTGGTGCTCAATGGCATCCGAGACTCCGCCATCCAACTCCAGCTCTTTCACGCCTTTTAAACCATTTTGCCGACAATAATCAGGGAACCAGCTGTCCAGTGCTGCTGCTAGGTCCCGCCCCTCCAATTCAATCGGCCTGAGTTGCGCGATCAATCCACGCATCTGGCGCTGTGCAATATGGGACATTTGAATTAACTGGTCGAGTACATTCCGACCATGCTCCGGGTTCATCTCAAGCAGACGTGGAAGGGATGAAGCAGACATGTGCATGGCGAATAGTTGCTGACTCACCGTGTCATGCAGATCCCTTGCCATACGTTTACGTTCTTCGATAACGGCACGTTCAGAGGCCTGTTCCTTTTCAATAACCTCTTGCTCACCAAGCCGCTGGAGTAACCTCATTTTCTTTTCAATGGACTCCATCATCACATTAAATTCCTGATAGACCCGTCCAAAGGAAGCATCTTCCGCTTCAGGCATGCGAACGGCAAGATTTCCTTTAGATACTTTCAACATATTGAGATCGAGCAAATCAATTTTGCGCTGAAGCCGCAATGCGGCGATATATCCGGTGACCACAGTTCCTACAACGACAACTCCGATGTACGTCCATGCCCGGTTGCGATTATCCCCTGTAAGCACATCCCCATATAACAGGTAGAATCCACCGAGTGTAATCAATCCGGTTAACACAAAATACGTCATCAGTTCCCACTTGTTTGCCTTAAGAATCGTTCGAATCATAGGTTAATCCACCTTGTTTACTTTGACATCGCCAATAAAAACACTGACAATAATGCGGAGCTTCTTACCGGCTTCATGGTAGTGCGGAGTTTCCTCCTGTGCATTTCCCAAAAAACCTCCACGTTTTGTACCCAGAAGCTTCATATCTCCCAGAAAAGAGCTGCTGGTCAGTGAAATGCCCAGATCCATGTCTTCCGGAACAAAAATCTTAACATCGCCAATAAAATGCGAAATGACAATCTTAGTTTCTCCATATGAAATCTGGGCCTTGGTCAAATCAATAACGGTGTCGCCAATAAATGAAGAGATGTTCATCGGTTTCAGCGTAAACACTTCTTTGCCCATATGAAAGTCACCGATGAAAGTGGATTTATTGAATGTCTTGCCGTAACCTTCTTCATATCCATACTTATAGTTATGGGAATTAGCGTGGCCAAAGCCTCCAAATTTTTGATCATCCGAATGTGAATGGTAACTCTGATGAGACTGTCCGAACTTCCCACTGTCTTTTTTCAGATTCGGCCCCTCCTCGGAATGGAAGGATTGATGCTTACTCGAGGGTTGCTCTTGCTTGGGTTTGCCAAACGTCTTCTCGAACTCTTCATCAAACGAAGAGGGCATCTCCAAATCTTGAGGGGACAACGGCTTATATGGTTGCTCAGGCGGCGGAGGCGGTGTTTTGCTTCCATTTCCGTGAGGTTTCCGATCCCTATGACCTGGTCCAATTAATACATATAACCCGCCGCCAATCAGCAAAATCGGAACTAGATAACGAATGAATTCTCCCAGGGAATAACCAATCACGCCCAAGTTACGCGCAAGGAAGAATCCACCAATGGAAAGCACAACAACGGGCCCAATCGCAGCATATCCCCCATTACGGCGAATTTCCGTCAAGCCTTTCACTCCCCACCAGATCAAAAACACCGGCCAGTATGTTCTAAATATATATCCTATATCAATGTCATATCCCAATTGTCTGAGCAAGATCAGTGCACCTATAGCGATAAGAGGTATGCCAACCCACCAACGGTCTAGCGTAGATCGTTTCATCACTCATGTCTCCTTTGTCTTTATTCTATATCCAGTGTACCTTAGACATGCTAAGGTTAACAGCGCCGACAGGTGGAAATTGTCTCGGTCTTGAGACTGAGGCCTGAGGAGAATTATGTAAATTCTAATCATTTTCGAAAAGGAACATAAAATCGGGAACATGAAATGAAAACACCCCGGAGCAATCGCTCCAGGGTGTACGGATCATCATCGATTTTTATTCATCTTGCATAGCTTAATGCTCGGACCATGGCAACTTACTTTTTCATTTTTCCTGCACGGCCGGTTTGACCTGTGTTTTCTACACCAAACTCGGCATTATATTTTTCATCAGGTGTTTGGAAATTGTCTTGTACTTTGTTTTGAGCGGCTTGCTTCACTTTAGAAGCTGCGCTTCCATTCTCCTGTCCAAATTCAGCATCGTACTTCTCGTTTGGCGTTTGGTAACCTTGGGATTTCTTTGCCACAACGAATCACCTCTCTCTTCATATTTACACTGCTTGTGGCAGTGCGGGGTTCGTCCCCAGTCAATATTATGTGAAGAGAGCCTTTTTGTTATTCAGGCATAACATTCCATCCTCAGATGGCTTTGTCCAGCCAGGAATCCGGTACAGTTTTGTAGACATCAATCGCTTTGGACAACTCCGCCAGCATCTGCTCCGTACATTTCCCTGCACCCTGCTTGATAACCTGCACTTCAACATCCTTTTTGCCCCATTCTTTGTACACCTGCTTGGTCGTCGGAAAATACAGATCGATCTTGTTGCCTTTAATGGCTGAACCCGTATCGGCAACGATACCGTAACCATAACCGGGTATATACAATATGGAGCCCATCGGAAATAACTTGGGATCGGCTGCAATGGTAGATACGGTTTCCTTGTCCCGACGAACTTTTACGCCTGAATACGTAATACCGTATTGCGGATGTTTTGGCGTTTTACCTGTGGATTCGACTCCTGCTGTATATCCTGTTGCCGTCACCTTTTGGGTTTCCAAAATTTGTTCTAAACGCGGAGCAAGCACTGGCATAGCACGATCCGCAGGATCAACCACCCGTTTGGCTGGTAATTCAGGTTTTGGCAACACCATTGGCTGTGGAGACCACATGAAAGCCATATACACGAGTGTAGTCAATTGAGCCTTGTCCGTATATACGGATTCGAGTTGGTTTTGCTCGCTTCTCTGCCCGGATTTTAAATCACGAACCATACCGCGCTCGTCATTGTTATTTAATTGCTTGACATGTATTGCCGTGCTTTCCTCTTCAAATATATAGGCCTTGGCCTCATTGAAACTCATCAAAATCCCGGCAAATATGAAGCAGCACATGATGATGAACTTGTGGTTTTCATTGAATTTTAAAATATGCTTTTTCATGGTATAACCTCCCCCTCACTTGCAAAGGGTTACCAAAAAGCATCCATCCTATACCTTTTGTCAGACTATAAGTACAAAAAGAAACACAAAAACCGTCTGAGAACGATGGATTCAGCCATGTTCTCAGACGGTTTCGTTAGATTTATTTTACAACACAGGATGCTGAACTAGACTTGTCTTGATGCAATTTCTTCTTTCAACTGAGCAACAATCTCATCCACCAGCTTCATGCCCAGATCGCCCTCTCCGCGTTTACGTACGGATACCGATGCAGCATTTTTCTCATTCTCGCCCACAACGAACATGTAAGGCATTTTTTCCAGCTGTGCTTCACGGATTTTGTACCCCAGCTTCTCATTGCGAAGATCTGCTTCTGCCGCGATTCCTGCACGTTTCAGCTTCGCTTCTACTTCACGCGCATACTCGTCGTAATTTCCGGATACCGGAATGACTTTGGCTTGTACTGGAGACAACCAAAGCGGGAATGCACCTGCAAAGTTCTCCAGCAAAAATGCAGTGAAACGCTCCATTGTACTGATTACGCCCCGGTGGATAACGACCGGACGATGCTTCTGTCCGTCATCACCAACGTATTCAAGCTCAAAACGCTCAGGGAGCAAGAAGTCCAGTTGAACGGTAGAAAGTGTTTCTTCTTTGCCCAGCGCAGTCTTGATCTGTACATCCAGCTTCGGACCGTAGAACGCCGCTTCGCCTTCAGCTTCATAGAACGGAAGATCAAGTTCTTCCACAACTTCACGCAGCATGCGTTGAGACATTTCCCACATCTCATCGTTCTGGAAGTATTTCTCGGTGTCTTGCGGATCACGGTAAGACAGACGGAAACGATATTCGTGAATGCCAAAGTCTTTATATACCGTTTGGATCAATTCGATAACACGGGCAAACTCTTCTTTGATCTGATCCGGGCGTGCAAAGATGTGAGAATCATTCAGCGTCATCGCACGTACACGGTGCAGACCTGTCAACGCGCCTGACATTTCATAGCGATGCATCATGCCCAGTTCGGCAATACGGATCGGAAGATCGCGGTAGCTGTGCATATTGGATTTGTACACCATCATGTGGTGAGGACAGTTCATCGGACGAAGAACCAATTCTTCATTGTCCATGATCATTTTCGGGAACATGTCTTCCTGGTAGTGCTCCCAGTGACCGGATGTTTTGTACAGCTCTACGTTCCCCAATACAGGAGTGTAAACGTGCTGGTAACCTAAGCTTTCTTCCAGATCAACGATGTAACGCTCCAGTGTGCGACGTAGCTTCGCACCGTTAGGCAACCAGATCGGCAAGCCTTGACCCACGAGCTGCGAGAATGTGAACATTTCCAGTTCTTTACCGAGTTTACGGTGGTCACGCTTGCGCGCTTCCTCCAGGAAGTGCAAGTGCTCGTCCAGCTGAGCTTTTTTCACAAAAGCAGTACCGTATACCCGTTGCAACATTTTATTTTTGCTGTCCCCGCGCCAGTATGCACCCGCTACGTTCATCAGTTTGAACACTTTAATTTTGCTTGTAGATGGCACGTGTGGTCCACGACACAAGTCGAAAAATTCCCCTTGTTCATAGATCGTAATTACGCTATCTTCCGGTAAAGCATTGATTAATTCAAGTTTGTATGGGTCGCCGACTTCATTGAAAATGCTGATGGCTTCCGCACGGCTAACTTCTTTGCGCACGATAGGCAGATTTTCATTGACGATGCGTTCCATTTCTTTCTCAATCTTTTGTAAATCTTCCGGGTTGAGCGGATGTTCCAAATCCATGTCATAGTAGAATCCGTCCTCAATGACTGGCCCTACGCCCAGATGAACTTCTTTGTTACCGTACAGACGTTTTACCGCCTGAGCAAGCAAGTGAGCTGTACTGTGACGCATCACTTCAAGACCTTCCGGTGAATCCAGTGTTACGATCTCGACCAGAGCCCCTTCATGAATTGGAGTGGATAGATCCACCACGATGCCATCCAGTTTACCTGCTGCGGCATTTTTGCGAAGTCCACTGCTAATCGAAGCGGCTACATCTTCAATACTGCTCCCATCTGCGTACTCACGTACGGAACCATCCGGTAATTTAATGTTTACTGCCATTTGTCTCATTCCTCCTGTAAAATAAACATCATCATTTTCATTGTCCTGCAATGGACTGATCATCTATTGCGTATTTCCAGTTCGCCGTTAGATCAACGAAAAAGAACGCAAAAAACACCCGTCCCAGTCAAGGGACGAGTGTTATATCTCGTGGTTCCACCCTAATTCAGCTGATTGTTCCTGATACAGGAAAACAGCCCTCATTGGCATGTCGGTAACGGGCATGACCCGGCAAATCCTTACTCACAAAACCGCCATCCTTAGCAAGGATTGGTTAACCGGTTTTATTTTCAAAATTGCAGCTCCAAAGGGGTAAACCATACGCGATATCCGGAGGAAATTTCAGCCCAGGTTCCTCTCTCTGCACCGATCAAACGTGTGATTCATGTCTTTGTCAACGCTTTTGTATCAACAGTTATTATAATTGCCCAGATCGCCTGCGTCAAGACTTGTCAGCAATCCTGAACGGAGCACTTCGCATTCGGGACATTGATGACATATCTGCACCTTATCTTCGAAGATCTGGCATATCGTCGAGATGATGGGCAATTCGGGAGTGCTCGTGTGTAACATGACTTTTTCGGGCGATATGGAAATAAGCGTACTCACGATCATATCCTCGATATCCATCTCCAGTTCCAGCCCCGGCATCTCCACAACCACTTGTTCATCTTTTTGCACAGGCAGCAAATTCAGTCCAGCATCAAGCACCTGAAATTCATGTTTGCCCTTGTGGATCAGATGGATTAAAGGAACTTTAGCCTCCTGAAAAAATACAAAATACTTCAACAGTCCCATGAACTCTTCATATTGACGATCCATCCAGAACTCATCGAGAGCATATTCCACAAGCTCCTGCAATTCCTGCTTGTAGGCACGTATACGGAAATTCAGGATGCCTTCGAGATGGAAAAAATGGATGTCCTCCAAATCTTGCCTTAAACCTCTCGCTAATGTTGAGCGCCGGCGCTCCCGCAGACCCGGTTGATGCAAGTCACTATTCACGAGCAGCGGCATGCAGATGCGGTGAACCTTCTCAACTTCGTGTTCATCCATTACCGAGCATGATTTGGCAATAATATTCTCTACCATGCTTCGTTCCTGGGTTTCCATTATATAATCCGCAATACCAAGGGAAAGCAAATCACTGATTCGTGGCAACCACTGCTGGAAATCTTCGTGATTCTCATTGCCTCTGCACGTCCAAACTGCTCTGCCATCCTTATGTTTGAAGGTGAGCCGGAAGCCTCTTTTACTTATATGTAAACCTTTGATTTTTTCCTTAATGCATTGTTGAAAAAGGGCTGCCTCCTCTTGCCCCGACACATCGGTCCATACTGTAAACAGTTCCATAAGAATCACTCCTTTCCTTTCTCTTCAAAGTATATGGCAAGGCCCAAAGGGATATACGAAGCGGTTTGATGGAAAGGGTGTCATGATTTCTCAGCATAAAACGCGAGCAAAAGTTTTTTTGGCAAAAAAGAATAATAGAAGGTTTCGTGAACTATGAATGAATGGTTTGGAGATCACGCAAAAATGTGTTATTATTTTTATAACAGTATCTTCACGGAAGGGGGGAAGCCGAAAATGAGACAACATCCTAGACTGCTCCATCACATGATTATCATCATTTTATGCGTCTTTCAGGCGCTGTGCTTCCCGATTCCAATGCAGACAGAGTCTGCCGTTGGTGTATCCGTCGATGCCACTTCGAATAAAGAAGGGCTTGAAGTATTCTCTCAAATACCCGAGTCTCAGCAGAAACCTGTCATTCGCAAAAATCCGCAAGTGATGTCTAAGCTGGCTGCAATTAAGCAAACCAAGCCTGTATTTCTTGTCCTCGCATTATTAATCGTGCTGCGAATTCCTACAGCAGGTCTCTCTTTTAAACCGTGGTATTGTCTGTTCAAGCGCAGATTATTTCTGTTGCCAATTAAATACACCAGTATGTATTTATCCCTCTCCCCAATGGCACCGAGATACGCCTGAGCTCGTTAAGAGCCTGTTTGCCGTATTCGTCAGGTTGCCAGAGCATGGAGTCACCTCTTCGCTATAGACGGTGTTCTCATGCATAACTTATAACCCATTATGTAAACGTTACTTTTGAAACATCTGGTTTGAACTTTATTTGTGATCGTTTATTTGTTGACCTTTATTTTACAAACTGATCATGATTTCACATCATATATTCGGCTGTGTCAGGAATTACTGGCTCTGTTTCCCCGCACCATTTGATGTTCCGCCTGAGCAGCAGATGAACTGATTACGGGAAGAAAAGCCTTCCTTCTATGGCCAGCCTTAATCACTAAGGAGGCATACTATCCATGGATGTACGCGAAACAGACTTGCCGGGAATCGGCAAAAAATTCCAAATTGAAACGAGCAGCGGTGATAAAATCGTCATTATTATTCACGATGATGGACGCCGTGAAATGTATCATTTTGAATATGATGACCCGGATCAAAGCATCTCTATGATCACCCTTGACGACAATGAGGCAAGACAGGTTGCTGCTATCGTTGGCGGATTAACGTACAAACCGAAGCAACTTGAAAATATTGAAGTCACCTTTGACGATCTGATTATCGAATGGTACAAAATCGAAGCTTCATTCGGATGCATTGGCAAATCCATTGGTGAACTGAATGTACGTCAAAACTCTGGCGCAACGGTCATTGCCGTTGTGGAGAAAAATCATAAAAAACACATCAGCCCAGGTCCGGAGGTTGTGATTAGCGCAGAATCTACGGTAGTCGCCGTTGGCGAACGCAACCAGCAGAAGCTTTTCAAGTCCCTCCTCCTGACGGGAAGGGGGTAACTCGATGGATCATTTGATTTTTGAAGTAGGTCTGGCACTGGTGCTCATTGCAGCAGCCGGCCTTTTATCCGCAAAACTGAGATTTTCGGTTGTTCCGTTCTACATTTTGATCGGAATGGCTGTGGGGCCACATGCCATGCAAATCTGGCATTTGGACTTCCGATTTATTGAAAGTCAGCCTTTCATCGACTTTATGGGTCGGATCGGTATTTTGTTCCTGTTGTTCTATCTGGGACTGGAGTTTTCTGTAGGTCGTTTAGTCAAATCGGGTCGCTCCATCGTTGTTGGCGGCTCGATCTATATCGGGATTAACTTCACACTCGGATTAGTATTCGGTTTTGCCTCCGGTTTCCCGGCAGCTGAGGCACTCATCATTGCAGGTATAACAACGATCTCGTCTAGTGCTATTGTAGCCAAGGTGCTCGTTGATCTGAAACGAACAGCCAATCCGGAGACCGAGATGATTCTGGGTATCATTATGTTTGAGGACGTATTCCTCGCCGTTTATATTTCCATCCTGTCCGGACTTGTGCTCAGTGATTCATCCTCCATCGGAGGCGTAATCATGTCCGCTCTGATTGCTCTGGGCTTCATGCTGATCGTTATCATCATCGGACGCAAAGCTACACCGCTACTGAATAAATTGCTGAAAATTCGTTCCAACGAATTATTCTCACTTGTTGTTTTCGGGGCATTGTTCCTTGTCGCTGGTTTCTCCGAAACGATCCATGTTGCTGAAGCCATTGGTGCGTTGCTCGTTGGTCTTGTGCTTGCGGAAACGGAGCATGCTAAACGTATCGAACATCTGATTCTGCCGTTCCGAGATTTCTTTGGAGCTATCTTTTTCTTCAGCTTCGGACTATCTATTGATCCGTTGTCCCTTGGCGGTGAAGCCGTTTGGCTCGCTTTGATTGCTGTAGTGATTACACTGTTTGGTAACTTCCTCGCAGGTATGCTGGCTGGACGAAGTGCAGGACTTTCACCAAAAGCATCTGCTAATATCGGATTAACCATTGTATCTCGTGGTGAGTTCTCCATTATTATGGCCAATATGGGTAAAGCCGGCGGACTGTTACCATTGCTTCAACCATTTGCAGCGCTGTATGTATTAATCCTTGCTATTCTGGGGCCGCTGTTAACCAAAGAGTCCAAACACGTATTCCGTATTTTGGATAAAATATTCAAGTTCAAAGATCCTCGCAAGAAAAAAGAGGAGCCTAAAGTTCTGCAGAAAGAAGGCTAAGTAACATGTCTGTGCAGAGCAGACCTATGTTTGTATTAAGCAACTGAGCGGCTACATGCTGACCTTTCTGTGAAGAACCCAGGGAGAATGGCTCGAAGCCGCACTGAAGGAGGATGGACATGTGAAAACACCTCTGATATCGGCTAATCCGGTGCCACGTACTACGAAGAGTAGCATATCGCCATCCCGCCGCTGGCTGAATCTGTTTCTGGTCATCATTGGCGGAATACTGGCCTCCGTGGGACTTGAGTTGTTTCTGCACCCCAATAAAATTATTATTGGTGGCATAACAGGGATCTCTTCTCTGTTCGCACACTGGACGGAGCTACGAATCGGCTTGTTCCTGTTTTTATTCAATGTTCCGTTTATATTTCTATCCTACAGGATCGTGAAGAAAAAGTTTGTACTTGTAACCGTTCTGGGTTTGGTTGTCTTTTCGATCGGTGCCATTGTACTACATCCCATGCCTCCGCTCGTCGAGCATCCCTTGGCTGCTGCCATGTTTGGTGGGTTATGCCTGGGGCTCGGAATCGGGCTTGTTGTTCGGTATGGTGGGACACTGGATACGCTGGAAATCGGTGATCCGTCCTCTCGGCCACCTGAACGTGTGTTTAGCGGGAAACGGATGCTTATCGAAAAAATAATCATGCTGCTTAACTTGATCATATTGACAGCTGCTGGTGTTGTTTTTGGCTGGGATCAGGCCATGTATTCTATCATTGCTTATCTGATTGCCTATGAAATGGTGTACCTTGCATTCCGGGGATTCTCCCCCAAACGCAAAATATGCATTCTGACCACGCAACGTGCTCAAGTTGAAAAAGCTGTACGAAACCGCCTGCGCAGGGAACCTGGCAAGCTGGATGCAACACTGGAGTCTTCCCCGATCGCTGGCGCGGAGGTCTGGATCAAACAGATTCCAGGAACACTTTATTACGAAGTCCATTTCCTGGAATTGATCTGGTTAAAATCCATTGTTCGGCACATTGACCCTCATGCAGGTATTATCTCGAATCCAGAAAAATGAATATCGCTAGCGAAAATAACGATATAACAAAACGCTCTCTTCCCATGAACCGATGGATCGTTCTCCATTGCTCATTTACCGGGAAGAGAGCGTTTCTTCGTACAAACCTTTAAATTGTGAAAATTATAATTCTACGATTGCTTTTACCACTTGTGATTCGGGTAACAGCCAAGTATCCATTGCGGTTGGCAACTCATCAAAAGGCGCTCGATGTGTGATATAACCATCCATCGTTAATTTTTTGTCACGCAACGTCGATAACACCTGCTCAAAATCCTCGCGTGTTGCATTCCGGCTACCCAGCATACTCATCTCACGCTTATGAAATTCCGGGTCATGGAACGTAATATCGGCTTTCACCAGTCCAACAAAAATCAGCTGTCCACCGTGAGCCACATAAGGTAGCGCCCCATTCATGGAATGTACGTTACCTGTCGCATCAAATACAGCAGTGGCATAATCACCGCCAGTAATCTCGGATACTCGCTGCAGAGCCTGTTCATCCGCCTGCACGATCTCATCCACCCCGGCCCAGGTTCGGCTCAATTCCAGCCTGTCCAGATTACGATCCACCGCAATGACATATGCACCTGCTTGTTTGGCAAAGGCCATGACTCCCAGCCCGATAGGTCCGGCTCCAATAACAACGACACGCTCTCCTGGTTGAAGTGCAGCTCTGCGCACAGCATGAGCCCCAATGCTAAGCGGTTCAACCATAGCTGTCTCATCTAATGTCAACCCATCTGCTTTAAGCAGATGGGAGACAGGCACCGTAATCCGTTCTCTCATGCCACCGTCCACATGTACACCCATTACTTGCATCGATGCACAACAGTTTGTTTTGCCTGAGCGGCAAGCAATGCAATGTCCACAATGAAGATAAGGAATAATGCTTACCTGGTCCCCTCGCTGCAAACCAGCCTCATTCGGGCCAATCTCTTCAATGATGCCTGCAAGTTCATGACCAAGTATACGAGGATACGTAAAAAACGGCTGATTACCTTTATACGCATGCAAATCTGTACCACAGATACCAATTCGCTGAATAGCGACCAGTGCTTCTCCCTCACCTCTTTCGGGCTGAGGCAATTCCTTCAGCACCAAACGATCAATTTCTTCACATACGATAGCTCTCATCACTGTTCCCCCTCAGATCCATTCGACGATATATTTAACTACCCGTTATATTCAGCACGACCACTCGGCCAAGTTTCATTGTTTAATGGAGCCAGAATACGTAATACCTCTTCCAGTAGCTGCTTATCCATAGGCTCTTCAACCCAGGCCGCGTTGTTGACAATGTTTTGCTGGCTTGCACTACTTACGAGAGTTGTTGGGATCTGTTCATTTGCTGTAGAAAATTGTACCGCCAACTTGGCGATATTACTGCCTTGTTCCTCGCAGAACCGGGCTGCTTTCAAACAAAGCTCTTTTACCCGTTCACCCGCTGGATGCCAAGCCGGTGTTCCGCGGGTGCTAAGCAATCCCATCGAAAGCGGGGAAGCGTTTACAAGTCCAACCCCTTTTTCCTCGAGTAACGGCAGTAGCGATAACAATGACGTATCATTCAGAGCATAATGACAATAGGAGATAATGGCGTCCGCATCAAGTTGCGGCAACATTTTTTCGAATAAAGGCAACGGCAAACCACAGATTCCGGCGTTACGAATCACGCCCTGCTCTTTCAGATTTAACAATGTTGGAAAAGCTTCTTCAATGATAATCTCGGGAGCCACAAACTCGATATCATGCAAAAATAAAATATCAAGATAGTCCGTATGCAGCCTTGCCAGACTTTCTTGTACACTATCCAGAATACGCTTACGAGAAAAATCAAACTCGTTCTCACCATAACGTCCAGCTTTGGTCGACAACGTATAAGAGTTGCGCGGCAAACTGCGGATTGCTTCACCGAGTACCGTCTCCGCCTTGGTTAAACCGTAGTACGGCGACACGTCTATATAATTCATCCCTGCATCCACCGCTGCATGAACGGTGCGAATACCTTCATCCCGGTCAATATCACGAAATACAGAGCCCAGTGATGATGCGCCAAAGCTCAGAACAGGTACGTCTATTGCTGTCTTTCCTAATTTTCTTGTTTTCATTGATTCGTTCCTCCCAGCAGGTTTGGACTACACAACTGTCCCTTCATTGTAACAGTTAAAAATCTATATAACATATCGTCAAATGCGTAATATGTACTGTTTAATGATCTCGATTCCTTGTAAAAGGTTACCAGATGCCTGAACTACGGTAGACATCGAAGAAGGAGAACTGCATCCGAATCAGGTACGCATAACGAAAAGTGCCAAAGCAAGTTTAACTGCTTTGGCACTATGACACGGAACGGGTTCATATTTACTTCACATGATGTGTCACAAATTAAAAACTATAGTGCTATAAATGTAGATATTAGTTCTGCATTACGAAATCTTTAGGCACAATGCTTTCTTCATCAAACATACGCAGAATTTCATAACGGGTGTTGCGCTGTGCCGGAATATAACCAGACTCCCGAATCAAACGAAGAATGGATTCAATGTTCACTTTGTAGGTCGCGCCGGCAGAGGATACAACATTCTCTTCTATCATCGTGCTACCGAAGTCATTACAGCCGAATTCGAGCGATTTCTTACCGATTTCAGGTCCCATTGTGACCCAAGAAGATTGGATGTTTTTAATATTATCCAACACCAGACGGCTGATCGCTACTGTTTTCAGGTACTCCTGTGGAGTTTGACGCTCCAGCTTAAGGTTCGTATTGTCCGGCTGGAATGTCCACGGAATAAAAGCGAGGAAGCCTTCCGAATCATACTTATTCGCAATGCACTCATCCTGCGCTTCACGTACACGCATCAGATGAAGCGCACGCTCTTCCATGGATTCACCCAGACCAATAACCATTGTAGCTGTAGTATTCATACCGATTCGGTGAGCAGTCTGCATCACATCCATCCAGTCGCGCCATGAACCTTTCAGACGGCTGATTTTACGGCGTGTACGGTCATCAAGAATCTCGGCTCCGCCTCCTGGCAAGGAGTCCAGACCAGCCTCGTGAATGGCACGTACCACCTCTTCGAGCGTAAGACCATCGGATACTTCAACCATTTTCATAATCTCGGCTGGTGAGAAGGAGTGCATCGTAATATTCGGGAAACGTTCCTTGATCGCTTTCAACAAGTCCGTATAATAGCTGAAAGGCAGATTCGGATTCGTTCCACCTTGCATCAGAATCTCGGTTCCGTCGACATCTTCGGTTTCCTTGATTTTCTGGAAAATCACTTCATCTGGCAACACATAACCTTCTTCTGAACCAGGTCTGCGGTAAAAAGCACAAAAACGGCAGTATACGTCGCACACATTCGTGTAATTGACGTTACGCCCAATGACAAATGTTCTGTATGGTTCAGGGTGCATACGTTTCATGATTACATTGGCAGCTGCCCCGATTTTGTCCACTTCGTCAGACTCAAATAACTGAATCGTGTCTTCCAAGTCTAAACGTTCGCCCCGAAGGGCTTTATCTAAGATACGGTCTACCGTACTCATCGTAAAAAAGCCTCCCTCGTAAAGAGAAAATAATACGACGATCCCTCCCGGCTTGTTGGCAAAAAGCAAGTCGTGGCTGTAACATCGCATTTCTGGTACTCCTCATATCGTAACACAGGTTACATGTGAAAAAAAGCACCTTATGAAAAGGTGCTTATAAAATAAGTTAAAATTTTGACATATGAAAACCGTTTGAATGGTAGCTATATCCGATCTTACCCTGCACCTATCTAATAGTTCAAACTTATAGCGTGGCCTGCAGCGCCTGCTCAAGATCAGCAATCAGATCATCAATATCCTCAAGCCCTACGGAGAAGCGGAGTAGTCCATCCGTTATCCCGCGCTCATGCCGTACCTCTGCTGGCATAGCCGCATGAGACATCATCGTTGGGTACGAAAGAATGCTCTCCACTGCTCCCAGACTTACAGCGACAATAGGTAGTCTCACCTGATTCAGGACAGCTTTTGCACGATCGCCTGAACCTACGTCAAAGGATACTACGGCTCCGTAACCTGTCGACTGACGCTCGTGCGCTTCACGGCCCGGATGATCCTCAAGTCCTGGGTAGTACACAGCTGTGATATCTTGACGACCTTTGAGCCATGAGGCCAGTTTGGCAGTACTCTGTTCACTGTGAGCCATCCGCGCACCCAGGGTCTTCATACCGCGCATCAGAAGCCAGGATTCCTGAGCTCCCAGAACGGTACCGAGGCCATTTTGCAGCTGCTTCAGTTGTCTGCCCAGCTCGTCTGTACGCGCAACAGCCAGACCGGCGAGCACATCACTGTGACCACCGAGAAATTTCGTAGCACTATGTACAACGATATCTACGCCAAGCTCAATGGGACGCTGATAGTACGGTGTCATAAACGTATTATCCAGAATGGTAATCAGATCATGCTCCTTGGACCAAGACGTCACTGCGGCAATATCCGTAATTTTCAAGGTCGGATTGGAAGGTGTCTCCATGTATACGGCCTTCGTGTTAGGCTTGATTGCTGCTCTGACTTGTTCAATGTCGGTCATGTCAACAAAAGTAGTCTCAATCTGCATCCGGCTAAGTATAGTCGTTAACAGACGATATGTTCCCCCGTAAACATCCTCCGTTACAATCATATGATCCCCTGCGGAGAACATCATGAACACACTGGAGATTGCAGACATCCCTGAAGAGTATGCAAATCCGCGTACCCCACCCTCAAGCAACGCGATGTAATCTTCCAGAGCCTGGCGAGTCGGATTACCTGAACGGCTATAATCATGTTGCGGCGGATTAAAGATATCAAAGTGATGGAACGTGGAAGCTTGATAAATCGGTACACTGGAGGCACCTGTTGTTTTATCAATTTCATCTCCAAAGTGAAGCAGCTTGGTATCGAACTTCAGATCAGACTTACTGGGCTTATGGTTGCTCGATTCACTCATGAGATTACGCCTCCTTCAACTTCCTGCTGTGCTGCCAGCAATGCATCATTCAGATCGGCGATCAAATCTTCTGCATGTTCGATGCCTACCGAGAACCGAAGCAGACGATCATCCACACCTACGGCGTCACGAATTTCGAGCGGAATATCCGCATGGGTTTGCACCGCAGGATACGTCATGAGTGATTCTACACCACCGAGACTTTCTGCAAATGCAATTAATTGGATATGACGCAACAATGGCTCAACATAGCGTGCATCCTTCACTTTAAACGAGAAAATGCCTGTATTGCCGGAAGACTGCTTCCGCTGAACTTCATATCCAGGGTGATCGGACAAACCAGGGTGGAACACTTCAGCTACAGCCGGATGTTCCAAGAGGAACTTCGCAATCGTTAGGGCGTTATATTCATGACGTTCCATGCGAAGAGCCAGCGTTTTCATGCCTTTCATCAATTGATATGAATCACTCGGTGATAACACAGCTCCAATGGAATTATGAAGGAACGCCATCTCGGCAGACAAGGCCTCACCTTTGGTGATGATCAATCCAGCGAGCACATCATTATGTCCACCCAGATATTTAGTCGCACTATGAATAATAATATCGGCGCCAAGTTCAATCGGGCGCTGGAAGAATGGAGTCAGTAGCGTATTATCGACAATGGTCAACAGGTTATGTTTTTTCGCCCAGGAAGCAACCGCTTGAATGTCCGTAATCATCATGAGCGGGTTAGTTGGTGTCTCGATGAATACAGCCTTCGTATTCGGCTGACGGATCTCCTCCAATGCTTCCAGATCGTTCGTGTCTACATAACTTGCAGTTACACCAAACCGTGACAAAATCCGTTCCAACAGGCGATATGTACCGCCATACAGGTCAAGAGAAACAATCAGGTGATCGCCTTGGCTAAACATTGCAAAAATCGTTTGCAGTGCTGCCATACCCGAGCTACAGGCAAAACCCGCATCACCGGACTCCAGAGCCGCTGCTGCTTCCTCTAACACTTTGCGCGTTGGGTTTGTTGTACGGATGTAATCAAACCCCGTGCTTTGTCCCAGCTTCGGGTGACGAAACGCAGTGGATTGATAGATCGGAAAGTTAACAGCACCTGTTACGGGTTCATTGATGGACCCAATTTGAGCTAAACGGCTTTCAATTTTCAACTTGTTATCTTCCATTACTGCATCCTCCTGTAATCTTGATTAGATTTGTGGGCCAATATCGTAAGGCGTTTCCTGATACACATAGTAATTGAGCCAGTTAGAGAATAATAAGTTAGCGTGTGCACGCCATGTAGCCGGAGGTATCCGAGAAGGATCATCCTTTGGATAGTAATACTTCGGCAGCGCGATATCCAATCCCTTGGCAACATCACGGTCATATTCCCATTTCAATGAGAACGGATCATACTCGGCATGTCCTGTGGCGAAAATTTGTTTCCCGTCCTTGGTGGCAACCAGGAATACTCCTGCTTCTTCGGACTCAGCCAAAATTTCGAGTTTATCGTTTTTCTCAATATCCTCACGTCTTACCTCGGTGTGACGGGAGTGTGGAACGTTGAAAACTTCATCAAATCCACGGAGCAGCGGAACATGAGGTTTGTTGATCGTATGCGGGAATACGCCAAAACACTTTTCATCCAGCGGAACTTTGGGTACATCAAAATGGTGGTATAGACCTGCCTGAGAAGCCCAACATATGTGCATCGTCGAAGTTACATTCGTTTTGGTCCATTCAAAGATTTCCTGAATCTCTTCCCAATAGTTCACGTCCTCAAAATCCATTTGCTCTACCGGTGCACCGGTAATGATCATCCCGTCAAAACGGCGATGCTGGATCTCATCAAATGTTTTATAAAACAGATCCAGGTATTCTTGAGATGTGTTCTTCGAAGTGTGGGATTTGGGGTGTACCAGCACAACATCCACTTGAATCGGTGTGTTGCCTACCAGACGAAGCAATTGCGTTTCCGTCGTTTCCTTCGTAGGCATCAGATTCAGTATGGCGATACGGAGCGGACGAATATCCTGCTTGTACGCGGAAGATTCATCCATGACGAAAATATTCTCGCTCTCAAGCACTTCTTTGGCTGGTAATGTGTCGGGAATTTTAATTGGCATTGTAAGTTGACTCCTTCTTTTTCATGGGTCGCATCTGGTGCGAAAATCACGCTTTGAGAAGCTTTGCATATGACAAAGACCTTTCTCGGATTCCGAGAAAGGTCATATGTAAACAGATATGCGCCTCTCTCATCTCTCAGTTACAACAGCATCACAGGGATGCTTGGTCGCTGCAAGAATTAGCACCGTGCGTTATATCGCCGGTTGCCGGGTTTCATCGGGCTGGTCCCTCCACCTACTCTTGATAAGATTTCGCTGTATTCAATTTTAATTCAGATATATTAACTTTTACTTTAAAACATTACCGCCCTCACGTCAAGAACCAGTTGATTGGTTTCGAACCTAAATTCGGAACCGTTCATCATCCGTTGTCATACACTGCCTCAGAGCGTGAAATAGACACATTTTTGCGCTTGAAAGCACCCTAGACCAGCGGTATACTAGACAAGTGTTTATAAGCCCTTATGTGAGAGGTGACATATTAAATGGATGGCGACCCGAGGCCCAACTGGCAGTCGAATTCCGAACAACTGCATAGAGAATTGACATCAGCATGTCGGCAGCGGGACGTTTCTTCCGTTTGATTATAGATTGATGACGCAGTACAGTCCTGATAACAGGCTCCGCTGCCGACCGGCTGATCTGTTCTTTTGCGCCCATATTAATGATGAAATCCGCCAAGACGGCGGGTGCAGAAGGAGTAGATGTTATGAAAATCCGGTTGGTTAACAATGGAGTATTTATCCCGGTGGATGATATTCAGCAAGCGCTGACTCCACCAGCAGAAGGATTCTACTGGATTGATGCGGATGTGGACGATTTGGCTGTACTTCAGCCGCTGTTCTCCATGCATGATCTGGCTGTTGAGGATTGCTTGAGTGATGAAGAACAGCGTCCGAAGATTGAAATTTATGAGAACCATTATTTTATCGTGATCAACAGTATTCGTTTTGATGATGAAGAGATTTTCCTGCGTGCAGTCAACCTTTTTCTCGGTAGACACTTTATCATCAGTGTAACGAAACAGAAGGTCAGCGAATTGCGCACCTTGAAGCCGATCCTCTGGGAACAGGAAATCAGCAGCCCCGATCGTCTTCTCTACCTGCTCGTTGACTTGATCGTTGACAATTACTTCACCGTTGGTGATCGAATTGAAGCGCGAATCGAAAAACTTGAGGAAGATATTCTAATGCATACCAAAAAGTCACATCTGAATGAGATTATCGGTCTGCGAAGCGAAATTCTGTGGCTGAAGAAAGTACTGGGACCTCAAAAAGAGGTCATCAACACACTTAACAAAAAAGATCTGCGTCTCATTGATGATCAGCTGCAAAAATACTTCAGCGACATTTACGAGAACGCCGTAAAAATATCGGAAACATTTGAAACATACCGCGATCTGATGGGCAACTTGCGAGAAGCCTACCAGTCCAGTATCGCTAACCGCGCGAATGAGATCATGCGTGTGTTTACCGCGATCACCACAGTGTTCATGCCTTTGACCGTTATCACGGGAATTTATGGAATGAACTTTGATAACATGCCTGAATTACACTGGAAATACGGGTATTATGCCGTTATCGGCCTGATGATTACACTCGGCCTGACGATGTTCTTTATTTTCCGTAAAAAAGACTGGATCTGAAACGGCCAGAGTACCCACTATTTCATAACCTCCAAAGAATAAGACGAAGCGCTCCTTCACAGGGACGACTTCGTCTTTTTTAATATCACTGCTTCTCGGCGTATCTCAGTTAACCAACATTACGCTCGGTTTCAGTATGTCTCCGAAAACGGATGCGAATCATCCGTAACCGTTCATACACCTGCTCCAGGCTCCCTCCTTCAGGGCGCTCTCCTCCGTAAACTTTATGTAACACAGGCTTCAGAAATGTATCTCCTAACTCCTCATATGCATTCCATACCGCCTCTTGTTCAGTCTCAGGCATAACAGCCAGTTCTACATCCAGCAAAGAGTCCGTGTCATAGCCTTCCATATCCAGTGTTTCCAGCAGTTCGATTAATTCGCGCCGGGATAATCCAGATCGATTCACGATCGCTTCTAAGGTTTGACCTTCTTTCATGCCTTCCAGCACGTGCTTGCGCGTAATGAATTTATCCAGTTCCTGCTTGTACTTCTGCTCTTTCTGCTTATATAACCAGCTTTCGTACTCTTCTTCTTGCAATACGACATATACCCAGTCTAACGGGAAAGGTCTCGATTGCTCGATCCCACTCATCATGTCAAGCCATTCCATCCCGTATTCTGCCGCTTTGCTCTCACCAACACCCGGCAGTTGCATTAGCTCATCCATCGTATGTGGAACAAAAGCACTGATCAGCCGCAACAAACGATTCGTTGCTATAAAATAAGGAGCCTTCCGATCCGAAGCCGCTTTTTGCCTGCGCCATGTGCATAAATCCTCATACAATTGCTCATTTCCGTATAATTCACTAAAACAATGCAGACGCTGGCCTGCATAACTGCGTAGCTTCAGATCCTCATTTTCGTTGTATAACCCATGCATCAATGGACGATACCCCTCGCTCATCTGCATGGCAAGTTGATGACGATAAATATGCATCAGCTCTTCCCACGAATGGCCTTCATACCAGATCGTATCTTCCCGATCCCCTGCTTCGTAACGACTCCATCCCAAGTGCCAGGTATTCTCCTCCTCTCCAATCCATAACTGGGCAATGTCCTCATGCTGCTCAGACACTCTTGATAATTTGTTCATGAAAAAGACTTCCATTGCTTGTTCCCTCCTTTGGACGATACAGCCTGTTCGATTAACGAAAGCACTCTCTGTCTCTCTATACAGACAGCACAAAAAAAGCACCTCTCTGCAAAATCGTTGCAAGAGAGGTGCTTCCTCATTAACCGTACTATACTGTTGCTCACATCATACCACATTGGTAAATTTCGTCAATCCCTAAATGCGTTTATTTTGACAAAGCTAATTTCGCCAGTGCCAGTGAACCACACAAACCAGCGTTATCTCCCAAACCTGGTGGAACAACATATGCATCGATTCCAGCATGAAGTGACGGATGCTGCACATAGCCTGCCAGCAATTCCTGCAGTTTGCTACGAACCATCGGAAATAGATGTTCCTGTTTCATTACGCCTCCGCCCATCACTATTTTCTGAGGCGAAAGAATCAGCACATAATTCATCAGAGCATGTGCAAGATAATGCGCTTCAATCTCCCAGGCTTTGTGATCTGCCGGCAAGTCATAAGCAGGTTGTTCCCAGCGCTTGTTCAGGGCTGGCCCCGCCGCAAGCCCTTCCAGACAGTCTCCATGATATGGGCAAAATCCTGCATACGAATCTTCGGGATGTCTCCGCACGATAATATGGCCCATCTCGGGATGAGACAGTCCGTGTACCATTTTACCGCCAACGACAGCTCCTGCACCGATACCTGTACCTACCGTAATATACAGACAGCTATCCAACCCCCGTGCAGCTCCCCAAGTGGCTTCACCCAAAGCAGCTCCGTTCACATCAGTGTCAAACGTCATAGGCACTTCAAAGTGTTCTTTGAGCTTGCCAATCATGTTGTACTGTCCCCAATGTGGCTTCGGTGTTGTCGTGATGTAACCATAAGTCGGACTACCTTCAATGGGATCAATTGGACCGAAAGAACCTACCCCCATCGCTTCGATACCTTTGCCCTCAAAAAAAGAGATAACCTGAGCCATCGTTTCTTCCGGCGTGGTTGTAGGGAAACTTACTCGTTCCAGAACGTCTCCATGTTCTGTCCCAAGGCCACATACAAATTTGGTTCCGCCTGCTTCAATCGCACCTAAAACTGTCATGTTGATCTCACTCCTACGTTGGTTTGTAATAGGAACACTGCCGTATCCATATAGCGGTTCGGACTATTCAGCAGGGCTCAGTTGCGCTCAAGCTTGTTCAACCGTTTAAGCAATGTCTGTTTCCAGCTATCTGAGAGCATAGGAATAGAGAGTAAAGCCTGCATACCCTCCACGTCCTGTTTCCCCTGATGCATGATCCGGTTAGCTTCAAGAATCGTCATGTATGAAGTATCTGTGCGAACTCTTCTAAAACGTGATGCAGGGCCAACCTCTCCCTCTTGCAACACTCGAAAATAAAAACCGGTATGCCCGCTTTCCTGAAAGTATACAGGTAACTGCTTGTAATCATATCTTATCCCCAGCTTGAAGCATGGTTGTCTCGGCTGACTAACTTGAACCTGCGCATTACCGAATTCAAATACATCACCAATGCGAACCTCTTCTTCTGTGCAACCTGTAACAGTCAGGTTCTCTCCAAATGCCCCCCACTCCAACGTACGATCCATCAGGTGCTCAATCGCCGCATAGCGACTATGATCGTATACACAAACAGCCTTATCCGGACCACCGTGATGCACCAGATCCGCTTGGGCATCCCCTGTCATTCCAGTGAATGACAGGAACACCGGGGCGGAGACAGGATGTTTTATAATGCCGCTCAACACTTCATTTTTCTGCCCAGGCAATGGCTTAGGTTGCCCTATATTAATCGCCAGAACTGCAGTGCTTTCCTCTTCTGTAATCGAATCGGGTATAGGTGTCATGCCACATCATGCCTCCATGATTACTTTTTATCGAACAGAACCACCAAACACTAATGTATTACTTAACAGCCGTCCTGGAGAAGTCAGCATCTTGCCACCTGCATACATCCCGGAGGATGCACCGCCATCCAAGTTCATCGCCTGTTTGGCTCCCAGCTTTTGCATCACAGCTGCCCATTCTTTTATTGTAGCACCAGAAACGGTAGCAAGCATCACTGAACCGTCGGGCATGATGGCAATTCCGCTTCTCGCTCCAGACGCATTCAAAATCTTCGGATCTTTGAACCCCTCACCCGCTGGATTGACCGATATCTTGCCGTCCTTCACCAGACGCGGGCCAGCCCCCACAGCTGTGACCACATCCTGCCACGGAATTTCCTGACCGGATGCGTTCGTATATCTGTAATTCATCTCTACGGTGGAGCCTACCGTAAACCGGTCAGCTGTGGACTTCTCTCGACCTGTGAAGACAAGAACAGAACCGTTTTTGGGAATCGCCACGTTTGTATTCGGTACTTTTTTGGTCACAACACCCTTTTCCATAATCACTGCCGTCCCGCCCTTGAAACCAACATTGGCCCCACGTTCTGGGGTGTAGAGCATCGAGATGCTTGCATCCGCTGAAGGTGTCCGGTTAACAAATGTTGCATACCATCCGCTTGATTTGCCTTTCGTATCTGTGACTGTGCCCGTTAAGCTCACTTGAAGTGAATCCATTATCGCTGACCCATCTGCCTTAAAACCAATGGATGTTCCATATCTTCCTATATGTATCACTTTCCCATTTGCTATTAACATTCCGTAAGGATCTGGTGCTCCGTGATATGCTTCAAAAAAAGCTCCGTTAATTGCTGCTTGTGCGCCATACGCTTTTACTATAGATGGTAGAGTTGCGGTTTGACCAACCTGTTTCTTCGCAAGTCCTACGGTTACTGGTGTCCCTTTTGGAATGGAAACGGTCTGTACGCTAAAACTACGTCCTGCTGCTTTCACTTTCTGTACTTTCGTGCTAATCGCTGCTTTGGCTTCCGCTGTCTGCGGTGCACTTACCGCCCCTGACAGCAGTACCGGAAGTGCGAGGACGAGGGCCATTGCCCCAGTCCACCACTTTCTACTCGTTTTTTTCATCATCATGTTGCTCACCCTATCGCCACTCCCATCCAAGAGCCCAGGCTCTTCATCTCAAGTTGTTCAAACTTGTCCATCACCGTATCCGGGTCCAGACGCAATTCACAGCCTTCCAGCGTACAAGCCACCGGAACTGCACAGTGAATCTCTGCCAGCCTGCGAGACAGATGCAACATATCGAGATCACTCTCAATTTTTTTACGTACCGAAGGGGTCAGTTGATCCAGATTGCTTAAAATCCCTTCAATCGATCCATACTCTTGCACAAGCTTCAAAGCCGTTTTCTCGCCAATTCCACGTACCCCGGGATAATTGTCGCTGGCATCTCCCATCAAGCCCTTCATGTCGATAACCTGACGTGGTGTCAATTGTTTCTCAGCCATCAACGTTTCGGGATTGTATACCATGTAGTTGCCGTGACCTTTTTTCATAATAATGATACTTGTGCGGTCATTAATCAGCTGTAACATATCATGGTCTCCGGTCAGTACCATCACATTCATATCGGTTTCTTCGGTGTAATACTTGGCAAGTGTTCCGATACAATCGTCAGCCTCATACCCTTCTGCACCAATATTCGGAATATTTAGACTATCCATCACTTCACGAATCAGAGCAAACTGGGGAATAAGGTCGTCTGGTGCTTCAGCACGATTACCTTTGTACTCTGCGTACTCCTGACCGCGAAACGTCTTGCCTCCCATATCCCAACAGCAGATGACGTGGCTTGGTCCAAACGTCTGAACCGCATCCCAAAAATAACGGATAAACCCATAGACTGCATTGGTCGGAAGCCCTGCCTTTGTACGTCTGATATATCCGCTTGCAGATGTTGCGTAGAATGCCCGGAACAACACTGCCATACCGTCTACCAGTAACAAAGTAGGTTCATTACGTTGATTCACTTGATTTTGTTCTCTCCTTGATCTATGAAAGCTGGAACAACAATCGATTCCAACTTCGATAGCATATTAAATATCGAAACTCATTCTATCATTATACCATAGTTACGCCAACCCTCATGGAGCATAATTATCCCACTACCTCTTTGAACTAAAAAAAGCCCTGAATTGCGAACAATTCAAGGCTTAGCTCCGGTGAATGTATTAGGCGTTGTTCCATTCCTGCTCATACGTATCTTCCTTGAAACCCACGGTGACTTTTTCTCCATCGGTTACGATCGGACGTTTGATCAGACGACCATTGGAAGCCAGTAACGCAATCTGCTCTTCCTCGGACATACCTGGCAGTTTGTCTTTGAGCTTTTGCTCTTTATAAACTTCTCCACTGGTGTTGAAAAACTTTTTCACTTCAAGTCCGCTTTGTTGAATAAGCTCTGTCAATTCGTCTTTGGATGGTGGTGTATCAAAAATAGGGATTAGCTCCAGTTCATGCCCTTTCGCTTCCAGCCATTTCACAGCCTTACGGCACGTACCGCATTTCGCATATTGATATACTTTTAGTTTTGTCATGGATGTTCCTCCCACTCGGGTTTTGGTCTATCGCTTCCCTTGGTTTGCTCCGCAAATCCAAAAGTCGCTCCATCCCAATACCCTCGCTCAGCAATTTTTTTAGTCGAATGCGGGCTTATCGCCCCTCATTACGACGTGATTTTTCAACATTTGTTCCAACATTTCTAGAGCTATAGATTTTACGAACTCAAGCTTAACTACCTTAAAGCATGAAGAATCTTAAAAGCTCTAAAACCTCTAAAACCTCTCTAGCCTTCGGCGTAATGTTTGGCTGCTTTGCTTACCAAACTCTATGGCTTCAAAACTTTAAAGCTTTAAAACCCTTTTAGCCTTCGGCGTGTGGTTTGGCGCTTCGCTTACCAAACTCTATAGCTTCAAAACTTTAAAGCTTTAAAACCCTTTTAGCCTTCGGCGTGTGGTTTGGCGCTTCGCTCACCAAACTTTAAAGCTTCAAATCTTAAGCTCCAAAACCTCTTTAGCCTTCGGCGTGTGGTTTGGCTACTTTGCCGCCAAACCGTGGGGCATTTTTGCTTGCGAACACTCAACTGTCGCCTTGATCAATGATTACTCATGCACTTGGGTGTGTAGCTTGGCTTATTGCACCGTTTCTCTTGGGGCCGCCTCGGTATCCAAACGTTTCTCCAATGCGGCCATATCTGGCGGCAAAGGTGCCTGAAACGTCATACGTTCCCGGAGGATCGGATGTTCAAATGTCAGTTCACACGCATGCAGTGCTTGGCGTTCAATCCACGTATCCCGTTCCTCACGAACAGCCATTCTCTGCTCATCCACGTTATGCACTGGCAACGTCTTATACATCTGATCACCGATCAACGGGCAACCGATAGACGTCATATGTACCCGGATCTGATGGGTTCGTCCACTTTCCAGCTTCAAACTTACAGCACTGGCACTTCCATCATCCCAGCGTGACAACGTTGTGTAGAGCGTTCTGGCTGCATATCCATCTGGTGTAACGATACGGCGATGCGGCTCCTCGGGATCACGGTCAATTGGGCCGTCCACGGCTCCATGTTCGGGAACAGGGCTACCATGCACCAGTGCGATATATTTTTTATCCACAGTACCGGCTATCATCTGCTCTGACACATGCTGGTGCACATACGGGTTTTTGGCAATCGCCAGCACGCCGGATGTTTCCTGATCTAATCGGTGGATCGGACGGAAGCGGAATTTCTCGCCTTTTTGTTGCCAATAATGTACCACACCATTAGCCAAAGTACCTGTGTAGTGCCCATGGGTTGGATGCACGATAATTCCGGCATCTTTATTCACGATCAGCAGATGTTCGTCTTCATACAACACGTTGAATGGAATATCCTCTGACAGAATATCATCGGATTCCTCCTGTTCCATCCGAACCTCCACCAGATCACCTGCACTCACTTTGACACTGATGTATACCCGTTCACCATTCAACATGACACCTTGCTCGGTGAGTTTGATTTTGGATAAAAGCTTGCGCGAAACCTGAAGCCGTTTTTGGAGCACGGTTTTTAGCAGCCAGCCGTCCTCTGCTTCGGTCACCGTGTAGGCAATCGGCGCATAATATTGGCTCATTCTTTGCGGCGGAATACTTTTTTGCTCCGCACATATTCAATATCCGCAACTTGTTGTCTTGCATTGGCTGTCCGTGCAACAACAAAGAAATAATCCGATAGACGATTCAGATACCGGCGCACCGACGGATTAATATCCGTATGCTGTCCCAGCGTAACGGTACGGCGCTCTGCCCGGCGGCATACTGTCCGGCATACATGCAAAGCAGATGAGAGCTGACTTCCACCAGGGATAATAAAACGTTCCACTTTAGGATTTTCAGCATCATATTGATCGATCCACTGTTCCAGACGTGTGACCATCTCATCCCTTACTTTGTACTTTGTCTCACTTATTCGCACAAAAGCCAAATCTGATCCGCAGTCAAAGAGTTCCTGTTGCACTTCCAGCAGGTGCTCGCGCAGATCCTCAAATTCTCCATTAGCAGACTCAATAAGGCTGATTGCTTGACCCACAAAGCAATTTAATTCATCAATTGTGCCATACGCCTCTACGCGGTCATCATCCTTGATAACTCGGCCTCCAATGACTGAAGTCTGGCCTTCATCACCGGTTCGTGTATATATCCCCATCATATTCCCTCCAATTGTGCATTAATCATTTATCAAACGCTGAAATATCTTACCCGATTACCCAAAGCTCGTCTATTCTTAATCTTCATAATGCCAATGCAGAGCTTTCAGATCAATCGCAAGACCAGACACCAGCATAAACATCTGTTTTGCATTAGACTGCAAAATCCGGTTCACCGAAGCCATTCTCGCTACAAAAATACGTTCCTCTTCTGACGGATGTAAGCTGCCATTCATCTCATTTGTAATGATAAGTATTTTCCCCTGATAGGATAGCAGTGCATCTAGTAACCGTTGTGTTTCCACACGTTGCTGATCCAGATCAGTTGCTTCCCTGAAACTCGCTACCATCCAGGACGTCAGGCTGTCCACAATCAACATGCGTTGATCCGCCAGAAAAAGATTGGATTCCCGATTAATCTGGTTCACCACTTCAGCAAGCTTCGGGCCGTTCCCCGCCTGAATGGCACGATAATGAGCGGATGGCAATTCGGGAATTACGGAATCATGATCACCAGTGGACAAATATACACCTTCCCGGCTCATTTGAGCCGCATATTTCAGCGCAAAGCGCGTTTTTCCGCTGCCCATACCGCCTGTGACCGTAATCAGCAATCCGTTCCCTCCTCCCATACCTGTTCTAAATAGATGTTATTCTGTCAGCGCTTTGAGCACTTTTTTCGACTCTTCAATGTTAGCCGCTGACAGTGGAATGGTAGCGAACAAATTGCTCGGGGCGTAGTTTACATCCTTGAACATCTGCATATTCTCCAGCGGAATACCGTACAGATGGGTTTCCTTTTTCATATCAGATCCGTCGTCGCCCTTCCCTTTTTCAACCAATACAGATCCCTCAAATACACCGCGTTCATATTTCTTGGGATCAAATGTATCGTCTAGCGGGACATTCGAGCCATTCTGACCGTACTGTTTCATATCATTTTCAGGCAAAATAAAGATATCATGGCTACCAGCGGCATACTCAACCAATATTTTTTGAACATCGTACATTGCACTTGTAATGATTTCCACTTTTGGTTCTTCACCAAGCTTTTGTTGCAACTTTGTTTGCAATTGCTCCGAAATACCTGATGGATTACCTTGGTTATCAATAATAAACACCGTAAAACCATCTTTACCGCCACATCCGGCTAATATAAAGATTAATGAAATTATTGCGGTAAGTCCCCAAAATCTTTTCATTCCAGCTCCCCCTTCAGTCTCCTAACTCCAATATATCACAATTGTTCCACGCAAAAAAATAACCCCTCCATTCAACATTTATTGAAGTACAGAGCAAAAAGGAGACCCTTTCGGATCTCCTTCTCTACGGTGTTACAAATTATATGATTCTACATGCTCCCAGCATATATCCATTGGCCCGATATTTACTTGGATTTGACTGAATTAGCCTTCATGTATTCGTTAATTTTCAAGTCCAGCAAACTGCTGATCTCAATCACAATATCGGATGTAAATGATTTCTCTTCCAGGAAAATCTGTTCCATCTTGCTTCGAAGCATACGGATCTCATCTTCCAAGGAAATGTTATGCAAAGATGCGTCATCAGGGTTCACCGACCATCGGTCGCCATGATCGCTTTCTGCCAGAACGTGTCCACGATTTGTCGGTAAATCATATTCAACACAAAACAAAGCTAACCCCTCCTCAGAAAATAATTTTCCAAATATATGAAATCCTATTTCAAATTGAAATTATATCATAATATTTTGTAAAAGAAAGTATTTTTTTGGAAAAGTACCAAATGCCTTATTTATACTGCATCTATTCTTTGTATTAACCCTCTTTTTGAACTTTGTAAACAAAATTTCCGATACGCTCCAAAGCTTCGTTTAACTGGGATACGGAGGTGGCATAAGAGCAACGTAAAAAACCTTCTCCTTGCGGCCCAAACACGTTCCCCGGCACAGCAGCCACCTTATTCTCCGTCAGTAATCGTTCAGCAAACAGGTCGGAACTCAGTCCCGTCTTTTGAATACTCGGAAAAGCATAGAACGCACCCTGAGGCTCATGACAATCCAGCCCGATATCACGGAACCCCTGTACAATCAAACGTCTGCGCTGGTTATAGGATTCGACCATTCGGTCTTTCTCACCCAGTCCATTCGTCAATGCTTCGAGAGCTGCCACCTGCCCCATTGCTGGTGCACACATCACCGTGTACTGGTGAATTTTGAGCATCGCTGCAATGAGTTCAGGATGTCCACACATATATCCAATCCGCCATCCCGTCATCGCAAACGCCTTGGAGAAACCGCTCACCAAAATGGTGCGATCCTTCATATCAGGAATCGAAGCGAAGCTGACATGTTTTTGATTATACGTCAACTCAGCATAAATTTCGTCAGCAATGACGATCAGATCATGTTTTTTGACGACTTCTGCGATCGGTAGCCAGTCTTCGTAAGTCATGATCGCCCCTGTTGGGTTGCTTGGATAACATAAAATAACGACCTTCGATTTCGGTGTAATGCTGGCTTCCAGCGCTTCAGCCGTTACCTTGAACTGATCCTTTGCATACGTCTCTACCCCGACAGGAATACCTCCACCGATGGAAGCTATAGGGGAGTAAGCGACATAAGATGGCTCAGGAATAAGAATTTCATCTCCAGGTACGATCAATGCACGTAAAGCAAGGTCAATCGCTTCACTTCCACCTACGGTGACTATTATCTCGTCTTTTGGATCGTACTTGGTATCAAACTGTGTATCCAAATAATTGCTAAGTGCTTCACGCAACTTCGGCATACCTGCATTCGAGGTATAACTGGTCATGCCTCTCTCGAGAGAGTATACGCAAGCTTCACGCATGTGCCACGGTGTTACGAAATCCGGCTCGCCTACACCAAGCGTGATGATATCTTTGTTATCGCCCACCAGATCAAAAAACTTGCGGATGCCGGATGGCGGGATCTGTTTCACGAGCGGAGCCAAATATGAGGACATCGTTTTGTTATTTCCGGTTGTCTGTTCATTCACTATCATGACACATCTTCCTTTACGGCGAGATCATGAGACGGTTGTCTTCCTGATGGTCTTCAAAAATAATCCCGTCCTGCTTATATTTTTTAAGAATAAAATTCGTCTTGGTTGACAGTACTGAATCAATCGGAGACAACTTCTCCGATACAAAGTTAGCCACTTCACGCAGATTGCCGCCCTCTACTTCAACAAGCAAATCATATGCTCCTGACATGAGGTAAACGGATTTTACTTGCGGATAAAGATAGATTCGTTCGGCAATTCCTTCGAAGCCACGTCCACGCTCAGGTGTAATCTGGACTTCGATCAGAGCTGTCACTTTCTCATCATCAATTTTGCTCCAGTTCACTACCGTTGCATATTTTACGATGACGTGTTCTTGTTCAAGCTGTGCTACAGCAGTTTTGATTTTATCTTCCGACTCCCCCAGCAGCGTTGACAGCAGTGCGGGAGTCCTTCTCGCGTCTTCCTTCAACAGATCCAGAACTTTAAGTTGCAGATCGTTCAACTCTTTCATTGTTTTCCCTCCAGCGTCATCCAGGTTCCTAAAATGAATTAATACTTATATTACATGAATTCAACGTTGGTGCATAGACAAAAGACCGCCTGCCCTCAATTCAGGCAAGCGGTGGTATGGTCGGTAGGGACATGCTTCAAAACCCTTATCTACAGGTTACATGTAATAAGGGTTGCCGTAATTCGGTTGACGCGGAGTTACATTTGGCACTTGGCCATAAGGGCTGTTTTGCACATTTTTCTCCTGCACGAATTGCTGACATTTCTGCTGTGCCTGGTGTGCAGACTGAATTTGCTTGTCCAAGTCCTGACGCGATGCTTTGGTGGAAACTGAGTACATGTTGTTCTGCTGCATCAGATTGAACAGTTCGCCTTGCAGGCGAAGTGTATCATTTGTCAAATCATTGAACATACTGCGAACCATGGGACATGAAGATTCTGTTGTAGCCGTCGTGTATTCGCGCGAAGTTCGTCTCAGATCTGCGAGAATGGTTTTTAACAAATCCTGTTCTTGCATAAAAGTGCCGGTTGAATTATACATGTGTTTTCCTCCTATGTGCTGATTTATTACTGTGGTCTGCTTGTAGATGTGAATTATTGGGATTGGGAAGGTGCAAGAGACTGATGCTGATGCAACGTCTGAATCAATGTGTTCATATGTTGCTCGTGAGAGCGAACATATTGATTCAATGCCTGTTGAATAGCTGGATGTGTGGAAATGGAAGCTGTAGCTGCACATTGCTTGATCAGCATCTCCTCGTTGGAAATGGAATCGGCAATGTAGTTCAGTTCCTTCGGACTCAGAGCTTGCATTTGTGAATGTTGCATGGACGTCGTACCTCCTAGATCTAAAGTTTATGCGAGTTTATTGTTACCTTGAATGACAAAACTATACCAATGTGAAGACAAAGGAGATGGCATGAATGGATCTCGTTTACGGTACACCTTACTGGCCTTCAACTTATAAATCGGATGTGGATTATCCCTCACTCAATAGCGATATCTCTTGTGACTGCTTGATTATTGGTGGCGGTATGGGAGGTGCACTGACTTCAAGATTGCTTGCAGAGCGTGGATTCAATACGGTTGTCATTGATAAGCGGCAAATTGCACACGGAAGCAGCTCAGCCAATACCGGCCTGCTGCAATATACCAATGACAAAACGTTGACATCGTGCATCAACACATTTGGAGAATCAAAAGGGGTACGCTTTTATGAGCTATGCCGTGAAGCCATGAAGCAGCTTTCCGAAATTGCCGGGAATCTGAAGACCGATCCGTGGTTTATTCCGCGAAACAGCTTTTGCTTTGCCAGCTCTGAAGAAGATGTTTCTTTGCTTGAGGAAGAGTATCGAACCTTGCAAAAGTATGGATTTGATGCAGAGCTATGGTATACAGACCAGATCAAAAGCCATTTTCCTTTTGTAAAACCAGCCGCTTTGTACACAAAAGGAGATGCGGAGGTAAACCCGTATCGCTTTGTTCAAGGCCTGTTTGAGTCGGCCGTTCAACATGGGGCACGAATTTACGAACAAACTGAAATGATTCACTGTGAGTATGATGATGAAGGGGTAACGTGTTTTACTCCCCAGGGCAAAATTCGAGCCAAGCAGGTGGTATATGCGGCCGGGTATGAAACGCAAGAGATTAAGAAAGACCGGGGAGCGTATTTGAAAGCAACGTATGCTATAACAACCAAACCTCTGTCTGATCTGAGCTCTTGGCATGAGCAAGCTATGATCTGGGAAACAGCTCGCCCTTATCTATATATGCGCACCACGCCAGACAACCGCATTATCGTGGGTGGGCTTGATGAAGAAACACCTGCCCAGGATCAGCGGGAGCTCCGTTCCGAAAATCAAGGCGAAGTTCTGTTAGAAGAGCTCCGAACGTATTTTCCACTTGATAAGCTAGAGGTGGATTATGCTTGGGGTGCTGTGTTTGGTAATACACATGATGGCCTTCCCCTCATTGGTACGCATCCGGATTACCCACATTCATACTTCGTCGAAGGGTACGGAGGGAACGGAACGGTGTACAGCATGATCGCGGCCTCCCTGATCGCAGATGCCATTAGCGGCGGCGCCCAGAATGAAGATATGAAGTTGTTCTCTCTGACAAGAACGAGCAAACCATCTCCAATCTAAACAGCAACATCGAATAGAATGACATACGGTTTCGTCGTATTAAACATGACAAAAGGGTACGGCTAAGGGGAAGCTTTCATCCCCTCGCTGCACCCTTTTTTCAGTTATAAACTTTTATAAATCACGAGCTGTCGTGTTGAACAAAAGTTTCCTCATAAACATCCAGCCAATGAGCGGAAAAGCCCCCAGAATAATAATGAGCCAGATTAACACTTTAGTTGATGGCGAGTTTAGCACAGTTATCATAAATACGGTCAAGCCAAAAAGCCGCCCGCACATCAGACTGAGTTCCCTTAATACGACAAGTTCAACCCTTTTCTCCACATTTTCGCCGCTCGTGCCCATCATGTCGAATCCTGCGGAGATCATCGGCAAAATATATAGCGGCATCGCTATAGCGCTTCCGATTCCCATAAAAAGCAGTGTTCCATAAGTCACTTTCCAGAGAAGAGGGAACAACACCGCAAGCAACAACACGGAACCTGCGAGCATCCCTTTAGATCGGTAATGAGGTTTAAACCATTTTCCTGCAGCCCAGTAACTGGCTAGTGCAACGGCTGAAGTAATAAGAGAGAATTGTCCAAGCTTATACTCCTGAGTTGTCGCCAGATAAACAAGCAGTGCAATCAAGAAGGCAAATACACCTTCCCGAACGCCTTGAGCAAACAGTCCCATGGAGAGCGGCCGCCACGGACTCTTTGGGGTGGACAACTGCCGAATGGGTTCTGACCAGCAGTATGTCCCGCTAACTTTTCGTTTTTTTAGAAAAAAACTGAAGATCACTGCGATGATATAAATGACAAGAGATACGGTGAATATAAGCCGGTATCCTGTATTATCTGCCATACGTGAAATAATGAGGCCCGAGAACCATGGCCCAACAATGCCTGTCATTGAGCCTAACAAACCAACCCAGCCATTAAACAAGTCCCTGTTTTCCCGATCCGTCACTTCGAAATAGACGACATTAAAGGCAATCCAGAACAGCCCCAATGCACATCCCAGAAGCAAACCTAGCGGCCAGATCCAATCCACAGCGGTCTTTCCGGTCCACAGAACAAGCATATAGAAAATACCAGATAAAGCTGTTCCAAGCCTCAATGCGCTCATTTTATTATGTTCCTTGACCCACTTCCCCGCGAGCCAAAACGTGATGCCAATAGCCAGTTGCTGACTGATGGTAAACCAGCCGAGCATGGCGTAATCCGGACGGCTTTTCCATAGAAACACGTTCAAAAACGTACCGGACAAGGCTCCGGCTAACGCAAACAATCCATTCACGCCTAAAAGCAGAATGGATTGTCTTCCCAAAGTAATCTTCATCTGCCCCTCCTCCATCACCTGAATCCAACTTAACGTGAACAGGCGGCTCTTAAGGGTTAACGTACCCCAAGCCGGAGGAAAACATGATGAATCTTTGGCGTTGTATAAAATTAGCTTTCAAACCAATGTGATCTATTCGTGTGCACTCAGGTTCTGAATCAAGCGCAAACGGTCATCCTCTGATAAACTGTATTGAACCTGGAAACAACCAGAGCACACGTAAGTCAATACCGTAAATGGAGATGACAAGACAACACCTGTCCCGGAAGCAGCATTGGCTACTGGTGTGAATGTATCCTGACTCGCTGTCTGCGTACCAGCTAGAATCATGAATTCCCGACAATTCGGACACTCTGGTACTTCCTCTTGCTGATCCAGTTGCTTTTCTACACCTTGTTCATATTGAATGAGATCGTTGCCCTCGTCTGCATATTTGTTCAAAGTACGAAGTTCAGGCAACTTCAGTTCCACTTCATCACCCCAAAGCGAAGTCAGATCCGAGATTTGCTCTTTATCGTTTGAAATGTCCTCCATGTCGAACTCTTCTTCGCTATCATCATTCTCTTCATCGCCAATGTTAATGTTCAGTGTACGGTAACCCTTTAATTCATTGTGACAATACGGACACTCTTCTTCCGGACCCAGCTCCTCATCCCAAACAATCTCTGTTTGACACCAAGGACATACCGTTGTTTCCATCATGTATCAACCTTTCTCTTTCATATAATTACGTATTTAACACATAGATCACACCGATGGCAAAAAACACAATCGATGCCGCAAACAAAATCCGTATCAATATTTTCATCATCGATCCCCCTAGATAATGCTTGCGCCAATAACAAAGGACAGTGAGACAGAAATGATCATGGATATCAACCCAACTGCACGGTTATCTGCTTCAATCTCCCGGTCAATTGAAAACACTGGCGTCAGGAACTCGAACAAAAAATAAGCGATGAGCAACAAAACAAACCCGACAAATGACCATGTCATCGCTTCATATACTGAAGATTTTGCTTGAATACAAAAACGGAGTACGTTGCAAATCCCAAAGATTTTCCCGCCTGTAGCCATAGCCACAGCCAGATTGCCTTTTTTGATCTCCGTCCAGCATTTATATTTGGTTACCAGTTCGAAGCATGCCAGAAAAACGAGCAACTCCATGATGGCAACCGAGAAGAAACCGAGGACCATCCCGAGCGGATGAGACAGCAGTCCGTCAATCGCTTCTTTCACTCCCATTCTCCTTCCGCATCTGCTGTCCGACTTAACGACGGAACAGCAGGTTATTGTTTATTCATCCTGAGGCTATTCCAGTTCAGCGACGGTTACACCGTTGCCTCCCTCTCCGTAATTGCCTAGACGATAACTTTTAATATGTTTATGCTTCCGCAGGTAATCCTGAATACCCGTACGCAAAATTCCTGTACCTTTACCATGGATAATATACACTTGACCCAAGTTGGCAAGGAAGGCTTCATCGATGAAACGATCTGCTTCCATCAGGGCCTCTTCCAGGTTAGCCCCCCGCAGATCCAGCTCACTCTTCACGTTATCATCTCGAGTACGCTTCATGCCTGTGACTGGTTTTTGCTTTGGCTGTTTTGCCGCTGGTGCTGTCTGTTGCAACTCCAAATCATCCAGCGACACTTTCATTTTCATAATGCCGAGCTGTACCACAGCATCCTTGCTGCCTGCCATCTCCACGACATGCCCCTTCTGATTGAGACTGTAAACTAAAACTTCATCACCTGGGCCAATCGCACGTGCTTTCGGAGCGGCTGTCTTTTTCACCGTTTTTCTACGTTTTTCCGGCTCTGCTTCATCCAGCTGTTTACGAGCAGCGATCAACTTATGCTCCTTGACAGAAGCACCCTCCTCCAGAGCCAGCTGACGAAGGTCAGCAATAATTTTTTCTGCTTCTGCACGAGCCTTATCTACGATGCTGCGCGCATCTTCCTCCGCTTTTTCAATCCGGCGGTCACGCTGTTGTTCCAGCTTTTCCAGCTCGGCTTGATGGCGGCTACGCAATTTTTCCATATCCTGGCGAAGTGTTTCTGCTTTCTGACGCTCTTGTTCAGCTGTTAGACGGTTCTCTTCGAGCGAAGCGATCATGTGTTCAATCCGCTGATCTTCTTCTTTCACTTCACCGCGTGCATAATCCAGAATGTAACCCGGAAGTCCCAAGCGCTCTGCAATCGCAAAAGCGTTACTGCGTCCCGGTACGCCGACAAGCAGACGGTAAGTCGGACTCAGTGTATTGATATCAAATTCCATGCTGGCGTTAATAACGCCTTTACGCTCGTAAGCATAAGCTTTCAACTCACTATAGTGAGTCGTTGCCACCATGCGGCAACCTGTCTGGTGCATATGCTCCAGCATGGAGATGGCGAGCGCAGAACCTTCTGCTGGATCTGTCCCTGCTCCAAGTTCATCCAACAGGATGAGACTTTTCGGCGTCATATTTTTCAAAATACGAATGATGTTGGTCATATGGCTGGAGAACGTACTCAGATTCTGCTCGATACTCTGCTCATCACCAATGTCGGCATAGATCGCATCGAATACACATAACTGACTGCCGTCTTCTGCTGGAACAAACAATCCCGACATCGCCATCAAGCTTAACAGACCGATGGTTTTCAACGTTACCGTTTTACCACCTGTGTTTGGTCCAGTCACGATAATAGAGGTGTAGTCGTTGCCAAGCTCTACATCAATTGGAACGACATGTTCAATCGGAATCAGCGGATGACGTCCTTTTTTCAGCTTCAGGAAACCCCGATCATTCATCCGAGGCAGCGTTGCTTTGAGCTCACGGGCTAAACGTGCTTTGGCAAAAATAAAATCAAGCGATGCCAGCAAATCGACATCATATAACAGCCACTCCCCCTGCTCACTGACAAGGGCCGTCAATTTTTGCAAAATGATCTCAATTTCGCGTTCCTCCCGAATCCGGGTTTCGCGTAATTTATTGTTCATGGCCACAATGGATTCCGGCTCAATGAAAAGAGTCGCTCCTGAGCCTGACTGATCATGGACAATGCCGCCGAAATAAGAGCGATACTCTGCTTTGACAGGAATAACAAATCGATCCCCACGAATCGTAATGAGCTGATCTTGCAACATTTTGGAAACGGTGGACGAACGAATCATTGAATCCAGCTTCTCCCGAATCCGTGCTTCTCCCCCGCGCAGTTCGCGGCGAATCTGTGCCAGCGTTACACTCGCACTATCTGCAACCTCCGCATTATCATCAATACAGATACGGATCGCATCTTCAAGTTCCTTCTGCTCAGACAACTGGTCACTGATATAGAAGAGCGAGGCTATCGGCTCGTCCTCATGTAGCGTTGCAATCTGACGTTTCAACCGTCTGGCCGCATGTGTCGTTGTGGAAATACCCAGCAGTTCATGCGGGTTGAGTGTGCCTCCAATCTCAGCACGTTTTACAGAAGCCGTGATGTCTACAATCCCGCCAAAGGACGGGGAACCTTTGAGACGCTCAAAGGTGAAAGCTTCATCCGTTTGTTGAAGTAATCGTTTTACTTCCTCCAGATCACTATTAGGCTCAAGTTGCTCTGCTTTTTTCTTGCCCATTGATGTTTGAGCGAAGCTAATCAATGTATTTAGAATTTTACGATATTCCAAAGTGTGTAATATTTTCGTATCCAAGTGTACAACTCCTTCCAAACTATACCTGTATTATAACGAAAGAAACATTGTTGCGCTATTTAACGAATCCTTCCACACATAACTTGGGGTATGACGCCACAAACTACATGTGTCAGGATTGTGCTATTCAATTTTACTCACTTAGATTTCCCATGTTTATGCACAATCCAATCTGAATAAAGGAGGTAACCCCCATGAATTTTCTGGGCCATGTCGTGCGATTTATTATCGCCGCTATCGTGTTAATGGTTGTAAGCTGGATCGTTCCCGGTTTCGCCGTTGGTGGTTTCTGGAGCGCGCTGATGCTTGCGTTGGTCATCGCTTTGCTGGGCTGGATCGTTGAAGGCATCTTTGGCAGAAGAGTGAACCCTTTTGGCCGGGGAATCGTCGGCTTTATCGTGAGTGCACTGGTCATTTGGCTGGGTCAATATGTGGTTGATCACGTTGAGGTCAGCCTGCTCGGTGCCATTCTCGCCGCATTGGTCATCGGGATTATCGATCTCTTCATTCCGGTATCCACACCGTTTGATGCCGGACGCAGCTCCAAAAGCTAAAGACTGACTGTCATACTGCTAGCGCTCTAACAAGATATCTAAACCTCGGAAGGCCGTTGGCCTGAAGAGGTTTTTCTTTTTGCACATCAAGTGATCAGCAACTATCGATAAATTTCAATAAAACGACATACCCCACATGTACAGGCATCGCCAGATTGCGGTATGATGACTTGAGAAATCATTCAAATTTTATCCATCCCACACGCCTGAAGGAGGTACATGATGAAGAAAGGTGTAATATGGCTTGCCGCCTTAATGTTTATCCTTGTTCTTGCTGCATGCGGTAGTCCCAAAGATTCAGGAGCATCCGAGCCAGAGGTTACAGCCACCGAACAACTGGTGATCAAGGCAAGCAACTACGAATTCGATCAACCCGAATATCGACTCAAAAAAGGTGTGCCTGTGAAGATTGTTTATGAAAACGTCAACGGAAATCACGGTTTGCTCGTGCCTGAGTTCAATCTTCGGTTAGACACCCAAACAAGCTCCAAAGTCATCGTCCCGGACAAAGTCGGAGAGTTCGAAATGTCATGTTCCGTTTTTTGCGGTAAGGGCCATAGCAGCATGATCTCCAAAATTATAGTAGAAGAATAACACTTCAAGACAAGAGCCCCCGTAGCGACGGGAGCTCTTTTTTTGTATTATAACAAATAATGCAAGAGTTCGCTGGTCAGCACATCGACAAAAAGAGTCAATCTTTACGTCTGATCCTGCTCAATCAATTCAATCCATTCGTTATATTCCGTCTGTAACTTTGTATATTCATCGTGCAGCTGACGATATTCCGTATTGAGCTGCTCCGCCTTTTCTTGTTCCATCTCCCGCTCAACCTGCAACAACCGAAGCTGGTTTGCCGTTAGTTCATAACGTTCACTTATTTCTCGCAGTTCATTCTCCATGATCTGCTTCTCCTCGTCTGCCTCCACTTGATGCTGTTCCCGCTGTGAACGCTCCTTGAGCAACAGATCACGTTCTTGTACCAGTTCCTCCAGCTTCTCTGAACTTGCTGCACTCTCTCTTTGCCACGCTGTCAATTCACTCTCCAGTGCTGTCCAGCGATCCTGCCATGCCTGCTCCTGCTCCGCCCATTCGTCAGCACGTAGCTTCCATACCTGTTCGTTCTGTTCTGCCGACTCAGTTACCAGTTCCAACTGTGAACGAAGCTCTTCTTCACGTGTCATCAGTTGTTGGATACGAGAAGACAGTTCCGACTGATTGGCAGACAGGTCCTCATGTTTAATTTGCCATTCGAGAGCTTCCTCTTCCGTCTGCGCGAGTTGACTCGCTTGCTCCGTATAACGCTTGGCAAGTTGCTCAGCGGACTGTCTTGCTTCGTTCAGCGATTGCTCCAGCGCATTCTTCTCCGCTTCGAGTTCACTCATTAAAGCACCGGTATTCTCTTCTCGTTGAAGAGCATCACTGTAATCGATACGGATCTGCTTGTATTGTTCCTGCAGACGGCTTAATTCCTCTTGGGCACTATGCAATTCATCGCGAGTATTATTTAGCTCCTCATGTTTGTCAGCTAACTCCTTATTCTTCTCAGCTAGCTCCTCATGATTATCATTTAGTTCACGGCGTGTGCCTTGTAAATCCTCATTCAATTGTTTGAGTTTCTCTTCTAGGATCTCGTTTTCTTTCTCATAACGAACAGCCTCCTCATTGTAGAGGCGCGCTTCTTCCTTCACGACGGAAAGTTCATCATGCAAGGACTGTACACCAGACTCCAGCGTTTCATTCTGCTCAGCTGCTTCGAGAATCTGATTCTCCAGATCTCCAATATCGGCGAGTCGCTGTTCAGCAAGATCTTTCCAGGATTGTTCCCTCTCCGTCAGCATTGTTATCTCATTTTGCAATGTACGTACAGCCGCATGTGCCTGCTCCAGCACCTTCTGCAGTCTGCGCTGTTCTTCTTCTGACTTCGCTTCTGCTTCAAGCAAATGCTGCGCATCCTGTTCAAGCTGGGAATGCTGTTCCTGCAGTTTGCGCAGTTGAGCGGTTAGCGCTGTTTCACGATCCACTGCTTCATTATACTGATCTTGCAACTGTTGCTGTGACTCCTGTGTCTGTTTCAACGACTGCTCCGTTTCACGAAGTTTGTTTTGCAGATCATTGCTGCCTTCTCTCAACTGCTCCAATTGTTGCTGGAGCTCCGCGATCCGACGTGTCTGAGTCTCCTGTTCCTGAATACGGATCTCGTGCTCCTGTCGCAACGACTCCACTTGGGTACGTTCCGCCTGGAGCAACTGTTCTTGCTCAGAAACCACTTCCTGCGCATGTTGAAGCTGACTCCGAACCTCGCCCAGTTGTTCATTGATCTCCGTTATGCGAGCATTTGCCTGAGCACGTTCTTCCTCCAACTGACGAGCCAGTTTACTCCTCTCCTGCTGTAGCGCTTCTTCAGCCGCTGCCGTTGCCTCAGCTGCACGGGTAGCCGCTACTTCTTGCTCTTCTTTCAATTGCTCTTCATAGAAAGCCTCTTTCTCCATCCATTCCAGCTCGGATTGCTCGGAAAGAGATCTAAACTCAGACTTCTGTTGCTCCAGAGCAGCCTGGTGCTTCTGTTCAGCTTCAGCAATCCATGCTTCACGCTCTTGTTTCGCTTGTGCTTCGAACGCTTCTGCCTGCTTCTGTGCTTTCTGTTCGGCTTGCTCCAGACGCTGCTTCATTTGATTTTCAAGTTCGCTATATTGAAGGGTCGCCTCTTCCTCCACCTGTCTCAATTTGGCTTCAGCCTGTTCCAGTTCAGAGAGGATCGCAGCTTCTGCCTCTTCTTTGGCCGCTTGTACCTGCTCTGCCGCCTGAACCTGCAGTTTTTGGCGCTCTGCTACTGCCTTGCTTTCGGCTTCCTTCAATTGTGCCGCAGTTCTTTCCTGCAGCTCTTTGTACTCGGTTGCGGCTTTGGCCCGCACCTGCTGTAGCTCGGCTGCCGCACGGTTCTGTGCTTCTTTAAGTTGCGACGCAGATTGAGCCTGTAATTGTTTGAGTTGGTTTGCTGCTTTTTCCTCTGCTTCCTTTACACGTGTATTAGCTTTCACTTCTGCCTCTTTGAGTTGTGCCGCGGCTTGCGCCTGCATCTTCTGGATCTGATCCTTCATTTGGCTGCGCTCTTGCTCCAACATCGCATTCAGCTTGGTGATTTCAGCCTGCTTGTCTGCGGTGAGCTTTTGCAAAGCCTGCTCTGCCTCACTCTTCTGCTGGCGAACCTCAGCGAGAGACTGATCTCGCTGTTGCAATTCTTTTTGGTGTTCGCTCTGAATGGCGTTTAATCGGTTTAATTCATTTCGAAGTTCTGTACGTTCTCCCGTGAGCATCTTGAGCTCATTTCGGATCTCCTGCGTCTGAAGAGACTGCTCAGCCATATGTACGGCCGCAAGTACAGCAATACGCGGCGTGTCCAAACGGGAATGACTTTTGGAGATGGCGCTCATACGCTCATCAACCAGATTAGCTACTTGTTTCATATAATCGGCACTGCTGCCGACCAGTTTATAGGAAGTCCCGTAGATCTCTACGGTGACGCGTGTACGATCAGGTGTAGTCACAGTTGTGCCCTCCTTCAAGTCTGTATGTTGATTCTAAGCTGTAATGACAAAAAAGTCACATCGATCCTCTATTGCTAAGGATTCGATGTGACTTCGAGCAATTCCTGCTAATCTTTGTTCAAAAAATTGACTTCTGTCCTATTTGCGCAGTTCTGCGTTGAATTGCTCTTCCAAACGTGTTACGACCCGCGCATGAGCTTCGGTAACTTCCTCGTCTGTCAAGGTGCGTTCACGGTTTCGGTATACCAGTGCCATGGCCACACTTTTCTTGTCTTCACCCAGCTTGCTGCCTGTGAATACGTCAAATACCTGTACGTTCTGCAACAGTTCACCCGCACATTCACGGATCGTACGGAGCATGTCGCCAGCTTCGATATTTTTGTTTACCACCACGGCAATATCCCGCTCTACTGCCGGGAAGCGCGGAAGCTCACGATAACGAATATCCGCATCCGCTTCCTCATATATCCCTTCAAGAGCAATTTCAGCAACATAAACATCATTCAGATCATATTGTTGCTGTAGTTCTGGATGCAACTGACCGAGAGTACCGATCAATGTGCCTTCACTTCCATCTTTGCCATCCAGATAGATGGAGGCAGAACGCCCTGGATGGAATCCTTCCGGACTGTTCGCTACAAAGCGAATCCGCTGCTCCAGCCCCAAATAAGCAAACAAGTTCTCAAGTGCACCTTTGA
This sequence comes from Paenibacillus sp. RRE4, assembly GCF_031844205.1. Lineage (NCBI taxonomy): Bacteria > Bacillati > Bacillota > Bacilli > Caryophanales > Paenibacillaceae > Paenibacillus > Paenibacillus sp. RRE4. The sequence continues at coordinate 864,951 of NZ_JAUZUT010000001.1, read as the reverse complement.
TGTCAAAGAAATCCACTTTCTCTGCCCCTACATTCCATTGTTGCGCTACACGGTTACCCGTAAGCAACATGGAGAGTACCGGAATTTCATGCGGTTGCTTCGTCAGCTTCTCTTCCTCCGTGAAGAAAACACTACCTACTTCAAACACAGCAAGCGAATCCTGCTTCCGATTCATGTTGTATACAGCAGCATCCAGCATCTGCGGCAAAATGCTCGTACGCAACACACTACGATCTTCACTCATCGGCATAGCCAGCTTAACCGCTTTGCTTCCTTGTGTCAGCGCAGGGAACAGGACTGCTTTGTCTGGATGAACAAAGGAATAACTGATCATTTCCTGCCAGCCGCTACCAGACATCAACCCACGGATCGTACGACGAATGGCTTGAGGACGGGTATATGCGCCTGGTGTAGTCGGGCCTTCGATCCACGTTGTTGGAATGTTGTCGTACCCGTATAGACGGGCAACCTCTTCGAACAGATCCACATCTATCGTGATATCCCCTCTGCGAGTAGGCACTTCCACATCGAGAACACCCTGCTCCGCATCACCACATGCAAAGTGCAACCGGGCAAAGATTGTTTTCACCTCAAGCAGAGAAAGATCCGTTCCCAAATAACGGTTAAGCCTGTTCAGAGACATTTGAATGACACGCTTCTCGGAAGCTTCAGCGCCAGCTTGCACAATCCCTTGATGTACTTGCCCTGATGCATAACGCTGAATGAGTTCAGCCGCACGATCCAGAGCCGTGATTACCGCACCCGGGTCTACTTCTTTTTCAAAACGCAAGCTTGCTTCGGAACGCAGCCCCAGTTGGCGCGACGTCTTCCGAACCGTTCCGCCATCAAACTTGGCGGACTCGAGGAGCAGATTCACGGTGCCTTCCGATACCTCGGAATTTTCACCGCCCATAACCCCGGCGATGGCAACCGGCTTCACGCCGTCGGTAATCAGCAGCATATGCGGTTCCAGCTTACGCTCCTGTCCGTCCAACGTCACAATCGTTTCGCCTTCGTGTGCCATGCGCACTTCAATGCGGCCGTTCTCCAGCTTATCTGCATCAAACGCATGCAACGGTTGCCCGTATTCAAGCATGACATAATTCGTAATATCCACGATATTGTTAATCGGACGTACGCCCGCTGCCATGAGACGGTTCTGCATCCAGAGCGGGGAAGCCCCCAGCTTGATTCCAGTCACATAACGAGCTGCATAATGGCTGCACTTCTCCTGGGCTTTAATCTCCACAGAAATATGATTAGCCGCTTCATCACCGGCTTCGACCAGCTGATCTTTCGGATTCGGCAACGTCACTTCGCGTCCCAGGATCGCCCCCACTTCGTATGCTGCACCGCGCATACTCAAAGCGTCGGAACGGTTCGGCGTCAAGTCAAGCTCCAGCACATGATCATCCAGGCCCAGCACCTGGCTGATTGGCGTGCCGATCTCTGTGTTTTCCGGCAGAACAAGAATACCTTCCTGTTGCTCTTTAGGCAGCAATTTGTCGTTCATGCCAAGCTCTTTGGCAGAACAGATCATACCAAGCGATACAACGCCGCGCAGCTTCGCTTTTTTAATATCCAGCCCGCCTGGAAGCTTCGCGCCAACAAGGGCTACCGCTACTTTTTGACCCGCATCCACATTTTTCGCGCCACATACGATCTGTAGCTCTTCCTCTTGTCCTGCATCAATGACACAGACATTCAATTTGTCCGCGTCCGGGTGTTTTTCCTTGCTCTTCACATAACCAACAACAACCTTGTTTACCCCTTGGTTGCGGTTCTCCACGACATCAATTTCGATCCCTGCACGGGTGATTTTTTCTGCCAGCTCCTGTGGGGTTACACCTTCAAGGGCAATATAATCAGACAGCCAATCTGTCGATACTCTCATGCACGTTCACTTCCTTAATCTTTGTATTAGTTTGACGTTCATTGACATTCAATATAATTACAGACGTCCGAATTGCTTCAGGAAGGTCTGGTCACTGTTATAGAAATGACGGATGTCATCTATGCCGTACTTCAGCATCGCGATCCGCTCTACACCCATACCAAAGGCAAAGCCACTGTATTTCTCCGGGTCATATCCGCCCATCTCAAGGACTTTCGGGTGAACCATACCGCCGCCCAAAATTTCGAGCCAGCCTGTTTGCTTACATACACGGCATCCGCTACCACCGCATTGTACACAAGTTACATCCACTTCCGCACTTGGCTCGGTGAACGGGAAGAAGCTTGGACGCAGACGAATTTCCGTGTAAGCGCCGAACATTTCACGCACAAATTGCAGCAACGTTCCTTTCAAATCACTCATACGAATGTTTTCACTGATTACAAGGCCTTCGACTTGATGGAACTGGAAGGAGTGTGTCGCATCGTCATCATCACGGCGATATACTTTACCTGGGCAGATGACTTTGACAGGCACTTCACCTTTCATGCTCTGCATCGTACGAACCTGTACCGGAGAAGTATGTGTACGCATCAGCAGGTCCTCGGTAACATAGAAGGAATCCTGCATATCGCGCGCCGGGTGGTTCTTTGGCAGGTTCAGGGCTTCAAAGTTGTAATAGTCCATCTCCACCTCAGGACCTTCTGCTACGCGGTATCCCATACCGATAAAAATATCTTCAATCTCCTGCACCACTTTGGTCAGCGGATGCAGTCCGCCTTGACGTCCGCGGCGACCCGGCAAGGTTACGTCAATCTTCTCGGATTGAAGGCGCTTCGCAGTCTCTTCCTTTTGGAACTGCTCCTGCTTGCGATCAATAACCTCTTCAATCGCTCCACGAACCTCGTTACCCACTTGCCCAATGACTGGGCGCTCCTCTGCACTAAGCGCACCCATGCCACGCAAAATTTCAGTTAACGCACCCTTTTTCCCCAAATACTTTACACGCAGATCACTAAGTGTCTGCGGATCGTTAACGCCGGATAGCTGTTCCAGCGCTTCAATCTTTAATGCTTCCAAACGTTCTTTCATGTGTAATTGCCTCCTTTAAATGCTGTTATTGCAACAAAAAAAGGCCTTTTCTCCCCAAAAGGGACGAAAAGACCGTGGTACCACCCTTGTTAGACTTCCGTTGTCACATTGCAACAAGCTCTGCAACACGTTCTGTCTCACTTTGTACGGAATAACGACCGTTAACCGTTTACCCCTACTGTCGTCTCTGTGTATGCACACATCATCAGGTTCAGGGAACCGCTCCGGAGTGAATTTCGGCAGCCTGGTTCTACAGAAACGCTCTCAATCTACGGCGCTTCCTCCCTGTCCAGAGGCACTGCTTACTTGTCTCCATCAATACGTTTGTTCAAATTAACATAACCTGTATCGATACCAATGATCGATGATCGTTCATTATTATATGCAAAATACGGCGAAATAGCAAGCATGCCCCGTTGCTAATTTGCAGATGTACCTTGATTCCTCAGCTCCTTTAACCGTTGCTGAATGTCACGAATCTCGGCTGCTTCCGCCTCCTTCTCTTCCGCAGTTTCAATAGGCTCAAAGCGTTCTCGTTCCATTCCCGCTGCGCTCACCGGAGAGAGTAATTCAGACAGCCTCATCTCCAGCCGCAGACGTTCATCGTCTGAATCACGTGTGTCCAGTGCAGACTCCCGTAGTTGTACCGTTTGTTCCCAATCCGCCACGCCTCCTTCAAAAAGTGATGCTGTGCCGTCCGACTTCAAGTCACATAGACGATTCGCCAGCGTTCGGACTAACATCCGGTCATGGGATACAATCACCAGTGCGCCGGAGGCTTCTTTTAACACATTCTCCATCACTTCCTGGGTGTCGATGTCGAGATAATTCGTTGGCTCATCCAGTACAAGCAAATTAGCACCGCCGAAATACAACCGTAGAAATGCTACACGGCATCTCTCCCCCATACTTAAATCCCCAATGCGTTTAAACACATCTTCGCGTGAAAATAAAAAACATCCCAGAATGGTTCGGGCGGCACTTTGCGTCATAGAAGGGAGAACCAGTAAGCTGTCCAGTAGCGTTACATTCTCAGGCAATCCCTCCAGCTCTTGTGAAAAGTAACCGATGCTAAGCTGGGGATGACGGCTAACCTTTCCCTGCGAAGGCTGAAGCTCTCCAATTATTAATTTCAGCAACGTGCTCTTGCCCGTTCCGTTCGCTCCACGCACGGCAAGCCGATCCCCACGTTCGACTGCCAGCCGCAAATCATGAAGAAACGACTGCTTTGGATCGTACGAAAAGCTTACTTCTTCCAGCGTAAGAAGTTGACGTGCACCGAGTGAAGTCATCTGTAGCTCCATATTCAGTTTCGTGGCTTCCCGTGGTTTATCCACCCGCTCATTTTCGAGTCGCTCCAGCTGCTTCTGTTTGGCATGGTAACGCGAAATATTTTTATTGGCTCTGGCCTTGTAGAAACTCTGGGTAATCTTTACTTCCTGGCCTCCTGCCGAGTTATGAGCTTTATGGAACCACTGCTGATAATTACGAATGGTTTCCTCCAGTGCTTTACGTTCCAGTTGCTGTTTGCGATAAATTGTCTCCTGTTCCTTCAGTTCCCGCTCTTTATGGCCTTTATAATCGGTGTAACCGCCCTTATATTTCGTTAGTTTTTCTGCACTGAATTCAATTACACTGGTCGCTACCCGGTCAATAAATGTCCTATCATGTGATACAAACAGCACCGTTCCTTCGTATGAGGATAGCCATGTCTCCAGCCAACGCATGCTCTCTTCATCCAGATGGTTGGTTGGTTCATCCAAAATCAGAAACTTGGGATTACTGACCAGTAGTCCTGCAAGCCGTGCCTTCGTTTTCTGACCACCGCTAAGTGATTGATAAGGCCTGCTCCAGTGTTCTGTAGTAAGCCCGAGGCGGGTTAATACCTTCTCTACCTCCGTTTCCCACATGTAGCCGTTCAATTGCTCATATTCCTCCAAAAATCGGGCATATTCGTCCAGCAAAGTGTTATCTCCGTTAGCATCAGCTTCGCTCAATCGGCGCTCGAGTTCTTCCAGCTTCCGCTTGATTTCATCAATACGTCCACTCTCCCGCCTTACTGCATCCAATACATTTATCCTACTCGGTACCTCTGAACGCTGACGCATGAACCCCCATTCTGACAATGGAAGTTGACGATCAATACGTCCACCTCCATCCTCCTCGCCGAGTATAATCCGTAAAAGTGTGGTTTTGCCGCATCCGTTACGGCCTAAAATGGCGAGTCGTTCGCCTTCGTTAATTTCAAGGTTTAATCCCGCAAACAATTCATTACCGTTCCATTCTTTTGATACTTCATGCAAGCGCACCAATGTCGTCATGAGTCCTCATCCTTCCTGAACAAAAAAAATCAAAAAAACCGCTGGCATCAGCCGGCGGTTTAGCAATTTTTAATGGATAAACGGGTTCAAAATACAGATATGAGGACTACCATAGCATGAACAAAGAAACCCTAACGAGGGCATGCGCAAGCCGAAAAACTTGCTTCTTCCATACTATTCCCTATAGCTGAATTTGGACACACGAATCCCCTCATTGCTCAGCCGCTCGGCTGACTGCGTCATAATACAATCTGCAGTTAACTGGGGTTCACTTCATGTGTCTTACTTCATTGGACGTATGGTTACCTCTCATTCATGGGTAGTATCAATTCTCCGTTATTGTACCAGATCATTGAAAAAAAGCAAAGCTCAAGATGTCATTGTCTGTATCTAGATAAGTTGAACTAAAGAATTTACACGGCCCACTCCGATGACAGAATAACCTTCCAATCGCTGTTATCCCCAGATTTTTTGGATTCCCTTTTCCAAAGGGGAAAATCCGGTGATAAAGGCGAACGCTCCGCTTTTTCAGGTTTTTTCTGTCCTCTCCGTTAATGTGTAAAAGAATAGTTCAACTTATATAAATTCAAAAAAAAGAAAAACCCTTGAACATTCATGGGGTTTTTCAGGTACTGCTGTTAAGCGGGTGATGGGAATCGAACCCACGCTATTAGCTTGGAAGGCTAAAGTTCTACCATTGAACTACACCCGCAAAATGAACAATCGGGACGACACGATTTGAACATGCGACCCCCTGGTCCCAAACCAGGTGCTCTACCAAGCTGAGCTACGTCCCGTTAAATTCCAAATGGAAGTTAACAGTGATTTTACAAAACCTAATATACCACGATCTGCTCTATCGTGCAAGGTACATTGGCAGTTTTTTTCCTAAAACTGGATTCCAGAAAGGCAGGAACGCTCTCGCGGCCCTGCTACTCCTTATCCCGCAGGCTTGTCAATATCTCTAAGGAACCTTTGCTCAAAGTCCGCCGCTTCAATCGGTTTACCGAAAAAATAACCTTGTGCCTCATGACAATGCTGATTGCGGAGAAACATCATCTGTTCCTCGTTCTCAACACCTTCTGCTGTAACCTTGAGTTGTAAATGGTGTGCCATCGAAGTAATCGTGGATACAATAGCAGCGTTATTGCTGTCTTCCATTATTTCATTCACAAATGATCGGTCGATCTTGAGCCGGTCAATCGGCAGATCCTTGAGATAATGTAGTGAGCTGTATCCCGTGCCAAAGTCATCAATACTGATATGTACACCTATCTCCTTAATTTTATGAAGCTGTTCAAAGGCCCGGTCTTTGTCAAACGTCATGCTCTCCGTGATCTCCAGTTCAAGCCATGCCGGTTCAAGTCCCGTTTCTCTGAGAATACTGTTGATGCTGTCGAGCAGGTGGGAATGTCTGAACTGTCTCATCGACAGGTTAACGGATACACATAATTTGCGATATCCCGCTTCCTGCCATAGCTTGTTCTGTGCACATGCCTCTCGCAGCACCCATTCTCCGAGAGGAACAATCAGTCCGCTCTCCTCGGCCAGTGGAATAAACTCTGCCGGTGACACTGAACCGCGTTGCGGATGATGCCATCGCACAAGAGCTTCCATGCCTACGATCAGTCCGCTTTGCAGATTCACCTGGGGCTGGTATACCAGATAAAACTGCCCTCGAGCCAGTGCTTTGCGCAAATCATTTTCAAGTTGCAATCGTTCCTGAGCTTTCATCTGCATGGCATGTGCGTAGCGGTTGAGTTCAATTCCCTGCTCCTTCGCACTATGCAGAGCCGTATCGGCATTCTGAATAATCTCTTGGGGAGATTCTCCATCATAAGGAAAGATCGCCATGCCTATGCCCAGCGTAAGATGATATTCGCTCCCATCCACCATAACCGGTTTCTCAAAAAGTTGCAGAATGGACCGCGTCCGGCGTAATGCCGTATCTGTACTATAAAAGTCCGTCATGGTCAGCGCAAATTCATCTCTACCTAGACCAAACACCTCTTCTCCCGGAAGAGATGAATGATTCAATCGCTGTCCAACCTGACGCAGAACCCGATTAGCTGCTTGTTGTCCCAGGGAGTCATTTATGGTTTTGAAACGGTTAATATTAAGTACAAGTACACCGACGAGCTTTTCCTCCACAACAGCATCATCCAGCATGAGTTGCAGACGTTGACTTAGGCGCCGGCGATTTGGAAGGCCGGTGACGTCATCATGGTGTGCGATATAATTCATTTTGGCCTCAGCGGCCTGTTGTTGCAGGAAGGGCGTGTCAACTACAGATGCATAGAGCCCCTTTTGAATGAAAAAGTAGCCCAAACAATTGCTGAGCATACCAAGCAACAGATTGAGATCGTCCACTACACTTGCAGTCACGAAATACCCCTGACCTAGCAGAAAACAGAGTATACCGTTCAGGATAGGTGGTAGATCGGCGTTTTTTGTCTTTTTCCACTGCACATACAGAACGACAGCCCCAGTAACATACAGCAGAGCTGCAACCCAATGCAGGCGAGAGAATACTTTACCAAGCAGATGACCATCAAGCATCTCAGGCAGAAAACTCCACTCTTGGATAGAACAGATGTACAAAATCAGAAAGGCACCAAGGGTAGCGCTGAACAGAAGAAATTTGCGCGGTAATGCAACTTGCTTCTCGTGTACGCTATATATAAATAACAGTCCCCCAGAACAAACCAGTGATCCCATTGTTGACATCATTAATGAAAAATCGGATTCCATCATCGCTCTGTTAGGAACTTCTTCTGCAAACGAAACGATATGCACCAGTTCAAATAGACCTAACATTAAAAAGAGTGTTGTCATTAGCACTCTACGTAGCGTCAATTTTTGAGTTTGAAATAGCCAGCTTTGATTATAAATACCGATACAGGCGGCCGTTGCAGCAAATCCACCTAAAAGTGTTATCACCGGGTAACCCGAATAATTCAGATCATAGCCTGAAGAAGAACGAAACCATTGACTTACGAGGAAAAACAATAAGCCGCTGATGGCGACCCAACCTATTTGACTCTGACCTTGCGTTTTAAACTTCATGCCATGTTTTCCTTCCCGGGATCACTATCCTGTAATACGTGTACAACTGAATTCTATTGATCTGATTCACCAAGTATATTACACATTTCGACAAAAACATATATTGACCACTGTTTAATTTAAAAATCCATATATTCTATCTGGTACATAATAACATTTAAATCCCTATTCGTGAACTAAAAAATAGTTATAAGTAGGAATATCTATTCAGGAAAATGAGTAAAAACAAGGCACAAAGAACTAAAAAAACATGGACCTCGAGTAAAAGGCCATGTTTTTTTAAATTTACAACTGTATTTTAGACTATTTTTATTTATCGAAGTTTACTTCAGGCGTTGTCAACTTATCATAGAAGTCAACGACTTTGTCTTTGTTCTCCGATGAACGAAGTGCCATAGCCGACCGTGGATGCTCGTCCAGCGTACCTGTAATCATGTAAGGCAGGATATAACCCCACTCTTCTTTTTCTCTCAGTGGAACCATAAGCTGTTCCAACACTTCGAGTACTGGACGAAGATTATACTTGGTTCCTTTCAAATGCGCTACCAGCAGTTCTGTTGGGCAGTTTCCTGCCGCACGTCCCATACCGTATACAGAAGCATCCAGCAGTTCAACTCCAAGTTCAGCGGCTACAAGCGTGTTAGAGAACGCAAGTTGCATGTTGTTATGCGTGTGAACGCCAAGACGTTTGTTCGGAAGATGAGTTTTGAACTTCTCCACCAGATATTTCACATCGTTATGATCCAGACTACCGTAAGAATCTACGATGTAGACGACATCAACGGAGCTCTCCTTGATCATTTCAAAAGCTTCCAGCAATTCATTCTCCATCACATTCGAGAGTGCCATAATATTCAGTGTTGTTTCATAACCGCGATCATGGAACGTTTGCACCAGTTCAAGCGCCTTGTCCACATCTTTACTGTAACAAGCGACACGAATCAGATCCAGCATACTCTCACTGCGCGGTAAAATATCGTTCTCATCTACACGTCCTACGTCCACAAGTGCAGACAGTTTGGTGTTGCCTTTTTGCGGAATGACTTTACGAAGAAAATCATCATTCAGGAAGCGCCAAGGTCCGGCATCTTCGGAGCCTTTGAGCAACTTCGGCGAATTTTTGTAGCCAATTTCCATATAATCAACGCCAGCTTCATTCAGCCCTGCATACAGCTTTTGAACAAAGTCGACGCTAAAGTCCCAATTATTCACCAATCCACCATCACGAATGGTACAATCTACAATTTTACTATGATTTGTCTTCATTAATGTCTGCTCCTTTTCTGACCAACTTGTGTATTCCTCTCATGATACTTGAACGTGACAAGAAAAGTAAAGGGATTCCGGGCTTATTTACGGTAAGATTTCCAGATTCGGTCCATCTCCATCATATCCGGGTTACGTTCATCTTTCTTACCGTAGCGCACAGCATTATAGATTTCAGGAAGCCTCGTTGCCAGCTCTTCCTCTGCACCCTCTTTACTCTTAGGATTACTCTCCTTAATGCTTTCCGCTGTCTCCAGCGGCGTATAAGACTTCTCAACCTTTACTCCCCGAACCATCGCATTGCTTACCCATGCCCGATAATAGTATCGAATACGCTCTCCAGCCTGAGTGGGGACAGCTTCCTTTTTGCGGAACCATCGTTTACGAACCTTCGTGGGCACCTCCAGCGTTTCGCTGATATCGACATACTCCGTTTTCGGTTCTTGTCTTTTTTGCACAGGCTGTAACCATCCTTTGAAACGCTCCGCCAGTTTATCCATGATGGTTCTGCCCAGTTTGACCAAAAGCCATAAAATCACAACCGCCGCTGCCCCAAAAACGATCCAGCCGAGGATTTCCCAGAATAAAGAAGGATCTGAAGCTGGCTCTCTGAACTCATCCGGCAGGTTCATCGGCTCATTCGGCATCTCAGGAGTAAGTGGCGGTTCCTGAGGTGAAGAAGCTCCGAACAGACCTCTGATCCATGCAAGCAGACGATCCCGCAACGGTGCGAGCCATGCAGCAAGACTCGGAAAAGCACCGATACCTGCAATAATAATTAACATCCATAGGATCCGAAGGTGGTTTGCCCGTGTGAATTCCCGCAGTACCAATCTGCGCTTGCCATCATTAAGTACCGCACGATCCAGTTGTGCCCTGTATTGTCCCACAATCCAACATCCAAAACTGATGACTCCAGCAGCATAGATGTAGCCCGTGTACATCTGCATCGGTAGCATGAGTTCAATCTGCATTGCCGCGATCGTGGATACAATGGCACTAATTACACCCACGAGTTGCAGGCGCCACAGTCTGCTCGAATGAAAAGCAGGATCAAAATGCAAACCTGAGTATGATGCAATAAATAAACCCGCCCCAAGCGTAATAACCCCTGGAAGTGAAAGCGTCAGTAACATACCAGTAACCCATACGAACAAAATACAGATAACAAATGCCGTCAGACCTCGAACGAATGCGTTTTTCTCTGCAATGCTCGTAAAGCGATGTTGAATCCATAGACCGAACAGGCCTGCCATAACATACAAGCAAAACAACAGATATGGAAAATAAGCACGGGTATACAATGATGTGATCGTAAAGATTGGAAACAAATATATCCCTATTGAAAGAACAGCCCACATGGATATGATATGTGTTCGCTTTATTGCATCATTTTCACTCATGCGCCCACCGCCCCTGTATTACGCTTCAACTGTTCTACAGGCAAAACCGTTACCCGATGCCCCTGCTCATGCAAACGTCCGATTTCATGTTCCATGGCAGCCGAGACATATGATGTAATCATCAAATAACTGCGAATCTTTTGTCCTTCTTCATTCAATCGTACTTCATCTTGCAAAAACTGCTCCATCGGTACCAAACACTTCAACTCAGTTTCAGCCATAGCTTCCAGTAACATCTCCAGATGGGGTGTGCCGTAATCCGGTTCAATACGAAGTACATCGCGTCCCCCGCCTACACGGTAGCCGTTATGTGCAAATCCAGCAGGCAATCCTCTTCCAATGGCCTCTACCGCTGCAGTGGCTGCGTACCGGAGTGCCTGCTCAATCAGTTCAGGCCGAGTAACCACACTCCACATCTCAGCAGAGTCCTGTATATTTACAATAATCCATGACTGGGGATCTGCCGTCCAGCCTTGCTTATATACCTGAAGTTCTCCGGTGCGCGCACTTGCTTTCCAGTGAATACGATTCATTGGATCACCAGCCCCGTAAGGCCGCACCCCCAGGATTAGAAACGGGTCTTCCACAATCCAGCGAGAAACTTCCACCTCTCCTTGCCACACCTGATAGATGGCTGGCATATCTTCAGTGTTTACCAATGAAGGATATACAATCATTGTCATCTGCACAGGAATCGGCTTGGAGGAACGCCATACTCCAAATAAGTCTCCACCGGTCATCGTAGTTGTATCCATCGTGTACACACCTCGCTTGGAGCAGACAAACGGATGAGTGCGGGTAATGCGATTATACGGTTTTAATGTGAAAACACTCTTATGGTTCTGATAAATATTACCTTGACTGATATCCATACCTGAACCTGAACGAAACACAAATGAAGCAGGCATCATTGCTTCAAGTCTAAGCCAAGGTACAGAAATTCGTTTTTCATTGGATATCGTTTCGATCATCTCCAGTTCATCACCAGCGTAACACCGTGTTTTGCTGAACTGTCTACTGTACTTGAGATTTCGCAACACAGGCCGTCCAAACCATATGCCGTGCAACACAATCACTAAACTTCCAACAACGACAAGCCATAGAAGTGCCATAAGCTTAACGTCCGCCTGTAGTAAGTGTCTCGGTTGGCACCTCGGTTTCGGTCAGAATCTGTTGAATAATAAGTTCTGCAAGTCCTTCTTGCTGTCTGATTCGATTACGAAACACGAGGCGGTGAGCCAACACAGGCTCTGCCAGTAATTTAATATCATCAGGTACAACATAATCTCTGCCATGAAGCGCGGCCCATGCCTGACTTGCTTTTAGTAGCGCCTGAGCCCCCCGTGGACTAACCCCAAGTGATAGTTCAGGATGTTTTCTCGTTGCTTCAGTGAGCTGTACAATATAAAGCAGGAGGTCCTCGTTTACGTTAACCGTTTTATACGTTTCCTGTGCTCTCAGAAGTTGCTCGCGCGAGATAATAGAAGACAGATCATTTACTGAGCGGCTGGCCACCGTCCTTCTTAGGATCTCTACGCTCTCTTCATCAGTTGGATACCCCATACGAATCTTCATCATAAACCGATCCATCTGGGCCTCGGGTAACGGAAATGTTCCTTGATTATCAATTGGGTTCTGAGTGGCGATCACGATAAACGGCCGCTCAAGCTGCCTTGTTGAGCCATCAATACTGATCTGGCGCTCTTCCATACATTCGAGCAAGCTGGACTGTGTGCGTGGTGTTGCCCGATTAATCTCATCTGCCAGTACAAGATTCGCAAACAGCGGTCCGGGCCTGAATTCGAAATCCCCTGATTTTTGATTATAGAAATGGATACCCGTCAGATCGGATGGCAGCAAGTCAGGTGTAAACTGTATCCGCTGAAATGTGCAGTCCAGTGAAGACGCCATCGATTTGGCTAGCATGGTTTTCCCTGTACCAGGGACATCTTCCAGAAGTACATGACCTGATGCAATGATCGCTGTCAACATCAATTCCATCGTATGCTCTTTACCCACGATCACTTTGCCTACATGTTCAACGAATTGTCCGGTCATTTGCTCCATATCTTGAATATTCAAAGAAATCCCTTCCTTCCGCGATGCTTATGTATTCGCATTCATTTCTAACTATAACCCTTATCCTGCCAACAAAAAACAAAGGAATCGGCAAAATACCGATCCCTTCAGAAAACGTTTGTGTCAATTCACCAGTGGAAGCTTGATCATAAAGCTGGTGCCCTCGCCCTTTTTACTATCCACCGAGATGGTACCCCCATGATTTTTAATAATACGGTAACTCACGGAAAGTCCCAGACCCGTGCCGCTTTCTTTTGTAGTAAAGAAAGGATCGAATAAGCGTACCAGCGTGTTATGATCCATACCTCGTCCATTATCCGCAATCGTAATTTGCACAAAATTATTTTCCGTAGCTGTTGTGATTCGGATCAAGCCTGTATATTCTTCACCGACTTCTTCAATCGCGTCCATTGCATTTTTGACCATATTCAGAATGACCTGTTTGATCTGTTTCACATCAATGGATACATTAAGCGGGGTGTCATCCACCTCCAGCAGAATCTCGCATCCTTTCATCAACCCTTCACTCTCGGTCAATAGAACAACCTCTTTAAGCAAAGATTCTACGGTCATGACCGTTTTCTGCGGAGCTGAAGGCTTCGAGGAGTTCAGAAATTCATAGATAATGTCATTTGCCCTGTCGATCTCGGTGAGTATGATTCTAGCATACTCGTCTTTACCCAGCTGTAGCAGATGAGGCCGAAGTAACTGGATGAATCCGCGAATGGCTGTTAACGGGTTACGAATCTCATGAGCAATTGATGCGGAGATACGGCCAAGCATAGCCAGTTTATCGTTTTGATAGGCCGTCTGCTCGATCTGCTTGTAATCCGAAACATCCTTGACACTAAAAAGAAAATCGCCGTCCATCTGATCACCATAGGTCACGGTCACAAGCCAGTGCCTTCCATACTCATCCGTCAGTTCATGATAACGCTTACGATGAAAGATCGTTTCCCGATAAATTCGTAAAATTTTCTTTTTCTTAAATCGAGTCATCTGGGGCAAACGCAACATCTGCATTAACGTGCAACCGCTTAACAGATCTCTCGGCAACTCCAGCAATTTAGCCATCTGAACGTTAATAAACGTCAAGACCCCATGATTATCAAATAACATAATACCGCTATCCATGTGTTCTAGCACATTTTCATACTTATTATTATCCAGATGTACTTGAGGAATCACATCCGTTGGTTGAGGCACTATATCCTGAAATTCACGAATCACTTCAGGTTCCTCCTTTTCACGTAAATGATAAACTTTGCCGTTCGGACATCATATCATCACAGAAACAGGAAGGGCCGATTTTTTGTTGATTACCGGTTCCCTTTCATCAGGGGGCTGAGCCGAAAATAGGATGGCATGTCCGGAACTTCAGCTGGTCTAATCCGGCTCATTCAAGCATGACCGGAAAAAGCATTTACGTTTTGTTCCTTTCTAACCTTTTCCAATTCCCAAACGAAAACCCTTTATTTTGCTCCGCCTCTTTTGCAAGTCTGCTTTTATCATAGACAAGTTTAGGGAACAGAGTCAATCGGAGAAAGTGTCGAATGGAAATTATTTTGCAAAAATACAAAGGTTTATCTAAAAAATACAAAAAACGAAGCCGTATCGCCCTGTTGGGAAATCAGCTTCGTTCAATATTGTGTAAATCGGATATTTCTCTAAGCATGTCACATCTCAATGCAATCTATAGCCCAGTCTTGTTATGCTGAATTTTAAGTTTTCGTTGACTCATGACGGCAAGGCGGCGTTTCAATTCGCTCTCCCATTTCTCATCCTTCATTTCCTTGGCGAGCCGTAGCAGATCAAGTGACATATCAATCTGACGCTGAACAATCACCATTGCATCTTCACTTTCACGGTTTACGCAATTTTCGAAGATAGCATCCTCGTCTTCTGTCACATAGTCTTGAAAATCAATCTCGGAAGCCCCGTCGCCATGCGCATATTCAGCAAGAATTTCATATTCATTCTCAACCTTGTAATGCACCTCCACCCGGTGACACACCGGACAAAACAGCAGGGGAACATTATGAACCTGGGTGCGGTAATGCTTCAGCGTGCCCTTCGTTCCCACCATACTTGCCCCACAACAGTAACTCATTTTTGTTCACCCTCCTTATTAGGTGCCGGGAATTCAGTCAATATACACCCGTGCACTTGAAAGACCTCCGAAAGGGAATCGTTCAAACAGTGTATCACATTCATATGCAAATTATAAATGCGGATTACCGGAATGACTTAAATTACCGGGTTTCCATACCCTATTCGCCTTACAAGCCTTCAATTCCTCTTTCTTTTATAAAAAAGAAGATCTTCTTCTATTACATTATTAACACGTCTGACAGCTTGTTCAAACACCTTTATTAAGTTAACGGTATATCTTTGAAAAAGGTTGCAAAAAGCCCTCAATCCCGCGTGGGATGAGGGCTTGAACATCAATCGTTCAAGTAAACCCGGCTTACAGGTTGCTATCGCCTGGTTTCCAGTTCATTGCACACAATCCACCGGATTGAAGTGCTTGCAGTACGCGAAGTGTCTCTTCAACACTACGGCCTACATCGTTGTGGTTAACGACTTGATACTTCAGTTCGCCTTCTGGATCGATGATGAACAGACCACGCAATGCTACGCCTTCTTCTTCGATCAGAACGCCGTAATCTTTAGCTACTTGCTTCGTGATATCGGAAGCAAGCGGGAAGTTCAACTGACCAAGACCATTGCTGTCTTTAGGTGTGTTGATCCATGCTTTGTGGCTGTGTACGGAGTCTACGCTCACGCCAAGAATTTCTGTATCCAAAGCTTTGAATTGCTCGGAAGCATCGCTCAAAGCTGTGATTTCAGTTGGGCACACAAATGTGAAGTCCAAAGGATAAAAGAAGAATACGAGCCATTTACCACGGTAATCGGACAGTTTAACGGAACCAAAATCTTGTCCGTCTCCTGATACTGTTTCCATTGCGAAATCTGGTGCTGGTCTACCAACCAAACGTTCTGCCATAACTAAAAATTCCTCCTTTGGGATTATGTAAGCATCCATATGGATTGCTCATCATCAGGATGAGCGCAGGGCGCTTGTCCTGTCATTAAATTTGTTGATACTTGTTCTCAAGTACAAATAAAATGTTATCATCCGTACTTCTCAAAGTCAAGATTATAAACGTTATTTTTTTATAATAATTATAAATAAGAAATTTTCGTGCCGAATTCAAGTTGCAAATGAGAAAGGAACAGCCCTTTGCATTCTCCACTATTAGAAACCAGAAGATGGTCTACTAGGGCATCAAAGGGCTGTTTCTTATACGAACTACAGGACTGTATCCTGAGATCTGTTAATGTCTCGATAAGTGAACAAGGCTGAAACGAAACTTAAGCCTTTTTCTGAATAGCTGCAACAATCAGATCGCCCATTTCGGTCGTGCTGATCGCTTTGCTCTTATCAACAGCGATGTCACTTGTGCGGTGGCCCGCATTCAGCACGTTCGCTACCGCTTCTTCGATCGCATCTGCACCTTCTGCATATCCAAACGTTGTACGGAACATCAACGCGAGCGACAAGATGGTAGCAATCGGGTTAGCCAGGCCTTGACCGGCAATGTCCGGCGCAGAGCCGTGTACCGGTTCATATAGACCGAAGCTTCCTTCACCCAGTGATGCCGAAGCGAGCATACCGATAGAACCTGTCAGCATAGCCGCTTCATCACTCAGAATGTCACCGAACATATTCTCTGTTACGATGACGTCAAAGCTTGCCGGACGACGCAGCAACTGCATCGCGCAGTTATCTACAAGCACATGCTCCAGTTCAACATCCGGGTAATCCGGAGCTACACGGTTAACCACTTCACGCCAGAGGCGGGATGTTTCCAGCACGTTAGCTTTGTCGACAGATGCCAGTTTTTTACGGCGACCTTGGGCGATCTCAAATGCTTGACGAACGATGCGCTCTACTTCCGCAACATTGTAAGCACAAGTGTCCACTGCCTCTTCACCTTGGGCACTTTCGCGTCTGAACTTCTCACCGAAATAAATTCCGCCCGTCAGTTCGCGAACAACCATCAGGTCCGTACCTTCAAGTACTTCCGGTTTCAGCGTGGATGCGTCTTTCAAACAGTCAAACACAACGGCCGGACGCAGGTTGGAGAACAGTCCGAGCGCTTTACGAATACCCAGCAGTCCTGTTTCAGGACGCAACTCCTTACTGTTATTATCCCATTTCGGTCCACCTACAGCTCCGAGCAACACTGCGTCTGCATTTTTACATACAGTCAATGTTTCTTCCGGAAGCGGTGTGCCCTTCTCGTCAATGGCAATACCACCAAACAGTGCGTGCTCTGTTTCAAAACGATAACCGAATACTTCCTCCGTACGTTTCAGAACTTTTTCCGCCTCGGCCACAACTTCAGGACCAATTCCGTCACCTGCGATTACTGCGATTTTTTTCACGTCTGCCATAGGTTGTCCACTCCCTCATCTTCATTCATCACTGATCCGCTCATGTTGGCGTTTCTGTGTAAACATCGTCTCATAAATAACTCTCTTCTTTGTATCATATTCTACGGTCATTTGACCAAGATATACAATCTATGACTTTAATAGTTTTTGCCTATAAGAAGGATAATGACAAGCTTCGAAGTTGTTCGCCAGTTCAGGGTAAGGTAAAATATAGCTGAAATCAAATCAGGTATGCTGGAGGGATGTTTAACATGCAATACTCTTATTTGGGTAAATCAGGCCTTAAGGTCAGCCGTATCTGTCTTGGTACGATGAATTTTGGACCAGCCACGGACGAGAAAGAAGCTTTCCGCATTATGGACGCAGCACTGGATGCCGGGGTGAACTTTTTTGATACCGCTAACATTTATGGCTGGGGTGAAAATTCCGGTCTGACAGAAGAGATCATCGGGCGCTGGTTCAAACAAGGCGGAGGCAGACGTGAGAAGGTTGTGCTTGCCACGAAAGTCTACGGTTCCATGCATGATGAAACAGATGGCCCTAACAACGAAGCCGGTCTCTCCGCATATAAAATCAGACGTCACCTTGAAGGCTCTCTTCAGCGTCTGCAAACCGATCATATTGAATTATACCAGA
The DNA here is from genome assembly GCF_031844205.1 of Paenibacillus sp. RRE4. Classification (NCBI taxonomy): domain Bacteria; kingdom Bacillati; phylum Bacillota; class Bacilli; order Caryophanales; family Paenibacillaceae; genus Paenibacillus; species Paenibacillus sp. RRE4. Next base: position 846,733 of record NZ_JAUZUT010000001.1, on the reverse strand, counting down.
TGCACCATGTTGACCCTGTTATCACATGGGACGAGTTGTGGGGTGCATTCGAGCATGCAGTATACCAAGGCAAAATCGGATATGTCGGCTCAAGTAATTTTGCCGCTTGGCAAATTGCCCTTGCTCAGAGCGAAGCGAAAAACCGTCACTTCCTCGGCCTTGTATCGGAGCAGCATAAATACAGCCTGAATTGCCGTCTGCCTGAGCTGGAGGTATTACCAGCCGCTAAAGCGCTCGGGCTTGGCGTTATTCCATGGAGCCCGCTGGATGGCGGTTTGCTCGGACGTAATGCCTTACAGAAACTTGAAGGGACACGCAGTGGAGGTATCGCAGAACGAATTGAGGAGCATCAGACGCAACTTGAAGATTTCGCCGCACTTTGCCGTGATCTTGGTGAGCCACAGGATACAGTTGCACTTGCCTGGGTTGCTGCTAATCCGGCTGTTACTGCGCCAATCATTGGTCCGCGCACACTGGAGCAATTCGAAACTGCCTTGAAATGTCTTGACATGACACTGGATGAGTCTACACTCAACCGTTTGGATGAAATCTTTCCTGGTCCTGGTGGACACGCGCCTAACGCATACGCGTGGTAAATTGATACTCTAAAAAAAGTCTGACCCTCGCAGGACTGTACTCTCATAGATAGACTTCATAACGTCTAGACTACAAGGTACAGTCCACTCCAGAAGGGTCAGACTTTTTAATATGTTCGGCTTTTGCTTTGCTATATCGGCTTTGGCCTTACTATTCCCACCTAATTGGCAGGTTTGTGTGTCTGTACTTCAAGCACACCGTGCAGTACTCTTCTACAAATTGACGTTAACACGGTTGGTGTATGTTTTACGTTTTTCAATGAGCTGGTTCAACCCATCTACATACGCACGCGCACTAGCACCGAGAATATCTGTGCTCACGCCGCGTCCTTGAACAGAAACTTGATTCTGAGTAAGGACAACATGCACCTCACCTAGTGCGTCTTTACCGTGTGTTACGGATTTGATGGAATAGTCGGATAGCGTTACTTCTTCTCCGCTCACCTGATCAATAGCATTATAGATCGCATCCACCGAACCATTACCTTCTGCCTGTTTTTCCACCGTCTCCCCATCCAGCGTAGCAATACGAACTTTCGCCGTAGGCACGGATTCATCACCGTACGTAACAAAGATCGATTCCAGTTTGTACACCTCAGGTGCATCCTGTAATTTTTCTTCGATTACGGCAAGCAGATCTTCATCGGTAACTTCTTTTTTCTTGTCTGCCAGATCTTTAAATTGTGCAAATGCACGGTTCAATGCCTCGTCATCCAGTTCATATCCGAGGTCAATCAAGCGTTCACGGAACGCGTGACGTCCAGAGTGTTTACCAAGCACTAGCTTGCTCTCTTTGAGACCGATCGTTTCTGGCGTCATGATCTCGTAGGTTGTTTTTTCCTTCAACATGCCATCCTGGTGAATACCGGACTCATGAGCAAAGGCATTAGCGCCAACGATTGCTTTGTTGCCAGGAACAACCATACCGGTCAAACGGCTAACCAAGCGGCTGGTACGTGCGATCTCGGACAACTGCAATGTCGTTTTCGCCTGGAAAAACTCCTGACGTGTTTCGAGTGCCATCGCAATTTCTTCAATCGCCGTGTTGCCTGCACGCTCTCCGATGCCGTTAATCGTACCTTCAATCTGATCGGCTCCGTTCAAAATGGCGGCAAGCGTATTCGCCGTGGCCATCCCCAGGTCGTTGTGACAGTGTGCACTCAGCTGAACTTTATCGATGTTATGAACATTTTCTTTCAGATGTTTGAAAATATTCCCGTATTCATATGGGCTCAGGTAACCGACCGTATCTGGAATGTTAACGACAGAAGCACCTTCTTCAACGGCCATATTTACCATTTCCACGAGGAAATCATACTCGGTACGTCCTGCATCCTCCAGAGAAAACTCAATCTTGGAAAATGTCTTCTTCGCATAACGAATCGCAGAGCGAGCCGTGTCCAAAACCTGCCCTTTGTCCATGCGCAACTTATGCTGGCGATGAATTGGCGAAGTGGCCAAAAATACGTGAATGCACGGGTCTTCTGCACCTTTAAGTGCTTCCTTCACCGCGTCAATATCCTGCTCTCTGGAGCGGGACAAACCGATCACTGTAATATTTTTAACTGCTTTCGCTACGGCGTTAACTGCGGCCAAGTCACCCGGAGATGCTGCCGGGAAACCTGCTTCCATCCGGTCAATGCCTAGACGCTCCAGTTGATGGGCAATCTCTACCTTCTCGCGAGTGTTCAGATTGACTCCTGGAGACTGTTCTCCGTCACGCAGCGTTGTGTCAAATACATAGATTTTACGCACCTTCGCACCCCCTGCATAGTATTCATTTCTGTAAACCAGAATAGCGGCTCACGCATAAGCACGGCCGCTATTACCAGTTCACGCTGTAAGTTGCTCGAATCCCTTAAGATGCTTGTTCAAAAAAGTGAACGGAATCGTTGCTTACTTTTTGATCCAGTGCATCATTTCACGCAATTGTCCGCCAACCACTTCGATTGGGTGTTCAGCTTCGTTACGACGTGTTGCTGTCAAGAACGCACGACCGGATTGGTTTTCCAGGATGAAGTCACGTGCGAATTTACCTTGTTGGATATCGGAAAGCACTTCTTTCATTGCTTTCTTCGTATCTTCAGTAACGACGCGAGGTCCAGTTACATAGTCACCATATTCCGCAGTGTTACTGATGGAATCACGCATGCTTGCAAGTCCGCCTTCATACATCATGTCAACGATCAATTTCAATTCGTGCAGACACTCGAAGTACGCCATTTCTGGAGCATATCCAGCTTCTGTCAACGTTTCGAATCCAGCTTTAACGAGGGCACTTACACCGCCACACAGAACCGCTTGCTCACCGAACAAGTCAGTTTCTGTTTCTTCACGGAAGGAAGTTTCGATAACGCCTGCACGTGTACAGCCGATACCTTTAGCATAAGCGAGACCGATGTCTTTCGCTTTACCTGTTGCATCTTTTTCGATCGCGATCAGACCAGGAACACCGAATCCTTCTACATAGGTACGACGTACCATGTGACCAGGGGACTTAGGAGCTACCAGCAATACATCGCTGTCTTTTGGAGCAACGATTTGGCCGAAGTGAACATTGAAACCGTGAGAGAAGAGCAATGCTGCACCTTTTTTCAGGTTTGGTTCGATTTCGTTTTTGTATACAGAAGCTTGTGTTTCATCCGGCAGCAAGATTTGAACCACATCTGCACGGCTAGTTGCTTCAGCCGGAGACAACACTTCAAATCCATCATTTTTAGCAGCGTCAAAAGATTTACCTTCACGAAGTCCGATGACTACGTTCAATCCGCTGTCACGCAGGTTTTGTGCCTGAGCATGACCTTGGCTACCATATCCGATCACCGCGATCGTTTTTCCTTTCAATACGCTAAGCTCTGCATCCTGTTCATAATAAGTAGTTACTGGCATGTTATAAGTCCTCCTTTGTATTGTAAAGAACCCTTCATTAATGAGCGGGTGTCTCAATGGACCGGTAGCCTTCACATCTTGGTAAAAAAACTGCCTGATCGATGCTGATTACCGTTGCATATGATCCGATCTGATCCGATCCGTTCAGACACCCGCTCGTTAATGCGGGGGTGTGGCTCTCTTTTCAAGCGTTACATCACTAAAATGTTACTTTACAGCAGTTACTGGACTGACACATTTGGATCAGATAGCATTTATTTTACGCTAACTGTGCAATTTCACAAGTAAATCATTGTGCTCATGTATGGATCAGCCCATTTTGGTTTCATTATACCTTTATACGTTGCCTCGTACCAATGCTGTTACGCCTGTACGGGACAATTCACGAATGCCATATGGCTTGAGCAGTTCGATCATCGCATCAATTTTATCCGTATCACCAACGGCCTGTACCATCAGACTTGCTGGGCCTACATCGACAACCGATGCACGGAAGGTTTCTACCACACCCAGAATTTCCGGACGTTCCGAAGGCTCTGCCTTCACCTTGATCAGCGCGAGCTCACGAGCAACCATCGGTTTCAGGCTAAAGTCAACCACTTTGATAACATCAATAATTTTATACAGCTGCTTCTCAATCTGTTCAAGTGTTTTGTCATCACCAATCGTCACAATGACCATCCGGGAAAGTCCTGGCTCTTCAGATTGACCTACTGTAATGCTTTCGATGTTATACCCGCGTCGACCAAACAATCCGGATACACGCTGAAGGACACCTGGCTGGTCGTTAACCAATATCGAAATCGTATGTCTTATCATTCTTCAGCATCTCCCATCAGCATTTGATCGATTGTTGCTCCTTGCGGAACCATTGGATATACATTTTCATCCTTGCGTACAACAAATTCTACAACGACTGGCCCTGGCGTATCCAAAGCTTCCTGCCAAGCGCGCTCAGCTTCTTCCTTGTTTGTTGCACGTAAACCCTTCACGCCGTAGGCTTCAGCCAACTTCACGAAATCAGGGCTTCCTGCCAGGTCGATATGGCTGTATCGGTTTTCATAGATCAGTTCCTGCCACTGGCGCACCATACCAAGAACCTCATTGTTGATGATTACAATTTTAACCGGAATGTTGTTGATCGCACAGATTGCCAGTTCCTGAGAACACATCTGCATCCCGCCATCTCCGTTAATGGAGATAACCAGTCGATCCGGATTCGCCATTTGTGCACCAATCGCAGAAGGGAATCCAAAGCCCATCGTTCCAAGTCCACCTGAAGTAACCCATGAACGCGGTTGATTAAATTTGTAATATTGAGCTGCCCACATCTGATGTTGTCCAACATCCGTTGTTACGATTGCTTCACCTTTTGTGGTATCGTTCAACAATTCAACCACCCATTGCGGTTTTAACACTTCATCCGAATCCGTGTAGGAATACGGCTTTTCCTGTTTCCACTGTTTGATCTGATCTCTCCAGGCATCGGCACGTTCAGCACGTCCAACTTCCTTATTAGCAATCTCCAGTACCGTTTTCACATCGCCTACGATCGGAATATCTGTCGCAATGTTTTTGCCGATCTCTGCAGGATCAATGTCGATATGAACAATTTTCGCATGTGGTGCGAATCCGTCCAGCTTACCCGTTACCCGGTCATCAAATCTTGCACCGATGTTAATGAGCAAGTCCGATTGCTGAATTGCCATGTTCGATGTGTAGGTTCCGTGCATTCCCGGCATTCCAGTCCAAAGCTCATGCCCGCTTGGGAAAGCGCCAAGTCCCAGAAGTGTTGTCGTGATCGGAATACCCGTCTTCTCAACGAACTCGAAAAGCGCTTCGTGTCCACCGGAGTAAACGACTCCGCCGCCAGCAAGAATCATTGGACGTTCAGCTTCCTGGATCGCTTGTGCCAAACGCTCAACCTGCAGCTTGTTCGGTACCGTCCGTGGATTGTACCCTCTCAATATAACAGGTTCCGTGTGTGGTTCAAACAATGTTTTGTTTGCAGACACGTCTTTTGGAATGTCGATCAGTACCGGTCCTTTGCGACCCGTGTTTGCGATATGGAACGCTTCATGAATGATACCCGGCAGATCTTTTACATCTTTGACCAGATAGCTGTGTTTGGTGATCGGCATTGTAATTCCCGTAATGTCCGCTTCCTGGAAAGCATCTGAGCCAATCAGGCTGGAAACAACATTACCTGTTATAACCACCAACGGAACGGAATCCATATAAGCTGTTGCAATACCGGTTACAAGGTTTGTGGCACCTGGACCGGAAGTCGCGATACAGACACCAACCTTGCCGCTCGCACGTGCATAACCATCAGCTGCGTGAATGGCACCTTGTTCGTGACGTGTAAGAACGTGTTTGAAATCTTCAAAGCCATACATTGCATCATAGATATACAACACGGCGCCGCCTGGATAACCAAACACACACTCAACACCTTCAAGCAGCAAACTTCTCAGCAGAATCTCGGAGCCGCTAATGACCTCCGGCTTCATCCATTTTTCACGTAATTCATCTGTCGATCGTACTTCTGGAATATGAGCTCCCATCAGTCATCCTCCTCTCGGAATTTACACCATTCTGACATTTAAAGTTACAAAAAAAACCTTCCATCCCTGCAAACAAGTTCATGCTTGCGAGGGACGAAAGGTTATCGCTTCCGTGGTACCACCCAACTTTGTCCGAAATTTCGCAATAACGGACCTTACCAGGTATAACAAAACGATGTTCAAACGAACAAAGTCGTCTCCCATACCTGTTGTCTGTAACGCAGACTTACGATTCTCCCTAATACGCATGGATTTGACGTTCCAATGCTTTTCAGGAAAACAGCTCCGAGGTGAGCTCGTATATAAGGGGTAATGGTGGTGGTTTCAGCAAATCCATCCACTCTCTGAGCAAAAGAGCCCTTAAAACTTCGTCCTCTTCATAGCCGATGAAATATTCTCGTTAAATGTTAGGAACATTATATGATTCCTCTAACCGATAAGTCAATACCTGTTTTTGATAAAAATATGTTAACCACATTTACACACGCTCTCCACTCTATGATTGCCCCAATGTCCGCCCTTCATGCAGTCACCTTTTATCTCGCACCAGGCATAAGATATACAGGCCGCACGACCGGCCTTGAAAGGAGGCCCCGCATGATCATTCGTCAGCGTTTATCCAAACTGGATGACGGCGCAATTATGAAGCTGATTGACACACAGCTTGTTCCTTTATCACATATGAGCGAGAAGGAAATCCATAAAATACGCAAAGAAATACCCCTGCGAATGAACAGGGGCATGACCTTTGTAATCTCGCCGGAGCCAAATAAACCTGCTGTGGCATTCATTCATTTTCTCATGCACGGAGAACTGCTTTACGTTGATATGATGGCCGTTAGTTCGAAAGAGCAACGTAAACGTTACGGACAGACGTTACTGCATGAAGCAGAGAACTTTGCGGTATCCCGTGGTTGCAAAAAATCCAAAGTCATGGTGGATGAAGGCAATACCAAGGGTAATCAATTCTATCAAAAAAACGGCTATCAAAACCTGAGATATATCCTGATCAGTCGCTGTTACGAAATGGAAAAAAGACTCTAGTCGCTTTTAGAAAAATCCAGGCGGTCTCGGTCCGGGACCATAAGGACCATATCCTGGGCCTGGGCCGTAACCCGGTCCAGGTCCATAACCAGGGCCGTACCCTTGGCAACAATCAGGTTTCGGACCTGGACCATACCCTGGTCCGAATCCCGGGCCCTGTCCATAAGCGTAAGGTAAGGTCGCAATGGCCAGCAGATCAAATAATACCAAAGGCAAGATGGCTTTGGTACGTACTTTTTTTCCACCTAAATGCTTGAGAACGAGTTTGTTACCTGATACTTTTAACAGTTTCCCCGTAACCCGAGTACCGTCTTTCTTGACCGCAACTATGTTTTTGCCTATAAGTTTCATCGCTGCAGTACGCGTAACCTGTTTTCTCATACTATCCCTCCTCCTCGGATCATTCAAAACAGTGTATTCGTCCATGACCGAATTCGCCTGTTTCTTTGTCCCTACCGAAAAAGTTGGGTACTACAATGGAGCGCACAAAAAAAAAGACCCGCTCAAAATCGCAGGTCTTTTCTCGAAATTATGTTTTGGACACCAAATGATATCCGGTTTGCTAAAGTTACCTTTTACCAGGATCATAAGGTTCGCCCAGCGCAGATGGAGCCGAAGAACGTCCAACCGCAGCCACCAGAACGATGATCGTAAGCAAATAAGGCAACATGAAAATAATTTCCTGGGGAATACTCTGTGACCATTCAAACAATTGCACATAGTTACGGATCGCTTGAGAGAATCCAAAAAATACAGCCGCGCCAAAAGCACCGATTGGATTCCATTTACCAAAGATCATCGCTGCAATCGCAATGTAACCTTGACCGGAAACGGTATTATGCGAAAACGTACCTGTTGTTGTCAATGTAATGGCTGCTCCACCAATCGCCGCAAGCGCACCACTGATCATAACAGCAACGTAACGGTAACGACGAACTTTAACCCCGACAGTATCCGCCGCGCTTGGATGTTCACCTACAGAACGCAGACGAAGTCCAAACGGTGTTTTAAACAAGATGTAGTATGTCAGGAACACAAACAAAATCGCCAGATACGTCGTTGGATATACATTCTTGAAAAATGCTTCTCCAAGCAAAGGAATATTTTCGAGAAACGGCACATTGAATTTGCTGAAGCCTTGTACCAAAGGTGAGTCACCTGAACCTTCAAACAGCAGTTTTACCAGATACAATGTACTTCCTGCCGCCAAAAAGTTAATGACGATACCACTGATAATCTGATCAGCTTTGAACGTAATCGATGCTACAGCGTGAATAAGTGAAACGAGCACGCCAAGCACGATGGCGACCAGTACCCCCATCCAAGCCGAAGTTGTCCCGCCCATACCTGCTTCCTGAGCATAGTGAGCACCAATGCCGGCAGCAAACGCACCAAACACCATGAAACCTTCAAGTCCGAGGTTCGTTACCCCGGATTTTTCCGAGAAAATCCCGCCAAGGGAAGCAAAAATCAATGCCGTAGCAAAGACAAGCGTCGTATTGATAATTTGCCCGATTGTCAACAAGTCCATCTACAACACCTTCTCTTTCTTGCGCTTGGAATAGAACGGTTTAAGTACCCAGCGCACGATGCCTTGTGCGGCAATGAAGAAGATAATCGAACCGATGACAATCCGAATAATCTCAGGTGGTACATCCGCAGCAAAGCTCATTCCTGCAGAACCGTAAGTAAGCGTACCAAAGAGCAACGCACCAAGTAACACTCCAAACGGATGATTCAGACCAATCAAAGCGACTGCGATCCCGTCAAACCCCGTGCCTGGCGAACCTGACATTACGGTCTGATACTGGAATACCCCGAGAACCTGGAACGCTCCGCCAAGCCCAGCAAGCATACCACTGATAAACATCGCTTTGACGATATTCCGGTTAACATGCATACCTGCATATTCCGCCGCATTCGGGTTGTAACCGACGGCACGGATTTCATAACCCTGCTTTGTTTTCCACATGTAAATATAAAAGAGTACCGCCATCACAAGAGCAATCAACGTTCCCATATGAACACGTGAATTACCCATCAATTCAGAAAGCCAAGTCAAACTGATTGAGGCAGAATCGCTAATATTAACGGAACGGTTTTCCCCTTGCAATAACAGAAATTGACGTACGATCAGATTAGCCAAGTACAGACCAATCCAGTTCAGCATGATACTGCTGATTACTTCGTTAACCCCACGTGCAGCTTTCAAATAGCCAGCAATTGCGGCCCACAGTCCGCCAAATACAGCACCTGCAATCAGTGCAAGTGGTGCGTGAATATAAATAGGCAGACCTGTAAACTTCACACCTACAAATGTAGCTGCTGTCATGCCTACGAGAAACTGTCCTTCTCCACCGATATTAAACAATCCGGCACGAGCCGCAAAAGCAAACGCAAGCCCCGTCATGATGAGCGGTGTCATTTCCCGCACAGCTTCCCCGAAGTTGTACATATCCCCAAATACCTTTTTGAACAAAGCACCGTATGCTTCTATCGGGTTATATCCACCAATTAGCATAACAATCCCGCCGAGAATAAGTCCCATCAGAATCGCTACAACTGGCAAAATAAATGAATCTCGGGTAAACCATTTTAACACTTTATTCATGCACAGTACCTCTCTTTTGGGTGCTGCCCGCCATCATCAAGCCAAGCTCCCTGTCATTGGTTTCTTCCGGCAGCACCTCGCCAACGATCTGTCCTTCATAGATAACCGCAATGCGATCGGAAACGTTCATGATCTCGTCGAGTTCAAACGAAATCAACAAAACAGCCTTCCCCTGATCGCGCTGAGCAATCAATTGCTTTTGCACGAATTCGATAGCCCCCACGTCCAGTCCACGGGTTGGCTGGGCGGCGATCAGGAGTTCAGGGTTTTTATCCACCTCACGGGCGATAATCGCTTTCTGCTGGTTTCCTCCCGACAAGGAACGTGCCTTCGTTTCGATGCTTGGTGTGCGCACGTCGAATGCTTCTACCAGCCGCTTTGCCTGTTTTTTGATCGCGTCAAAGTTCAGGAAACCTTTGCGCGTATATGGCTCTTTGTAATATGATTCCAGAACGATATTTTCGCTCACCGAAAAATCCAGAACAAGCCCATGCTTATGTCGATCTTCTGGAATATGAGCAACGCCCGCTTCTGAGATGTGACGAGGAGAGTGATTGGAAAGCTCTTTTCCTTCCAAACGGATCGATCCGCTATCCACTTTACGCAAACCTGTCAAGGCTTCAATCAATTCACTTTGACCATTACCGTCTACCCCGGCAATACCAACAATTTCTCCAGCACGCACATTCAGGTTCAGATCGTTCAGAACCGAGATACCCTCTTTATTTTTAGCGGTTAACTTACTAACTTCAAGCACATTAGCTCCAGGTGTAGCAGGTTTCTTATCCACTTTAAACGTAACGTTGCGGCCAACCATTTTCTCTGCCAATTCATTCGGATTGGTTTCCGAAGTTTTGACCGAATCAATGACTTTACCACGACGAATAATCGTAACGGTATCCGAAATTTCCATAATTTCTTTCAGCTTGTGTGTAATCAGGATGATTGACTTGCCTTCTGCGACAAGCTTTTTCATAATAACCATGAGCTCTTTGATTTCTTGCGGCGTGAGTACCGCTGTAGGTTCATCAAAGATCAGAATGTCCGCACCGCGATATAACGTTTTAACAATCTCAACACGCTGCTGCATTCCGACAGAGATATCGTGAATTTTGGCGTGAGGATTTACTTTGAGTCCATATTGCTCGGACAAGCGCTGTACTTCTGCAGCGGCCTTTTTATAGTTAATATTGAGACCCTTTGTAGGCTCGGATCCCAAGATAATGTTCTCTGTTACCGTGAACGGCTGCACAAGCTTAAAGTGCTGATGCACCATACCGATGCCAAGATCGATCGCCCGGTTCGGACTGTCAATGATGACAGGTTTGCCATTCACTTCAATGGAACCTTCATCTGGCTGATAGAGACCAAAAACAATGTTCATCAATGTTGACTTACCAGCGCCGTTTTCGCCCAGTAGAGCATGAATCTCGCCTTTCTGAAGCTGAAGGCTGATGGCGTCGTTGGCAACAATGCCTGGGAAACGCTTCGTTATCTGTTTCAACTCAACGACGGGGGTTGCTGCACCCATGTAATCACCCTTATAACTGATATAGTTTGGTTCCACAAACGAAAGAAAAGCTCCTACTCGGAGCACTATTGCAATGGTTGGATTGTACAAATGTTATAATGCCTTGATCAAATGTTCCTGCCTTTACAATCACAAGGCCGGTCAAGACCGGCCCGGATGATTATAATACAGCAGATATCAAAATGACTACGAATTCGTATTACTCAGTAGGTACTTTGATTTCGCCGCTGATGATTTTTTCTTTGTATTCGTCAACTTTAGCCAGAACTTCTGGTTTTACATTTTTACTGGAAGTGTCCGCAATACCTACGCCGTTTTCTTTCAGCGTCAGATTCTCGGCTCCACCAGCAAATGTACCGTCAACAACTTCTTTATTCACGCGTTTAACCGCTTCGTCTACTTTTTTGATCATGGAAGTCAGTGTTACTTCATCGCCGAATTCAAGGGATTGGTCTTTGTCTACACCGATAACCCATACATCTTGACCTTGTTTTTTACGAGCAATCGCTTCATTGAACACACCGTTACCTGTTGCACCGGAAGCGTGGAAAATGATGTCAACGCCTTTGTTGTACAATGTAGCTGCCGCTGCTTTACCCAAGTCAGGCTTGTCAAAAGCACCTGTATAGTTAGAGATGAATTCAGCTTTAGGGTTTACTGCTTTAACCCCTTCTCTGAAACCAACTTCGAACTTTTTGATCAGCGGGCTATCCATACCACCTACGAAACCAACTTTATTTGTTTTTGTTGAAAGACCAGCAACAACACCAACCAGGAAAGATCCTTCTTCTTCAGCGAAGGTTACGGATTTCACGTTAGGTGCATCCACTACGCTGTCGATGATCGCCAGTTTAGCATCAGGGTTTTGCTCAGCTACCGTTTTGATGGCATCAGCCAGTTGGAAACCAATACCCCAAGTCAGAGTGTATCCACCTTTAACAAATTCGTTCAAGTTAGGAATATATTCTTCATCGGATTTACTTTGCAGGTATTTTACTTTTGCACCTGTTTCAGTTTCGGTTGCTTGCAGTGCTTCCCAAGCCGATTGGTTAAAGGATTTGTCGTTTACGCCGCCTACGTCAGTAACCATACCGATTTGAACATCGGATTTGGCTTCAGTGGAAGTTCCACCGTTATCTCCTCCGGCATTTGTTTCTTCTTTCGGTTTGCTTCCGCATCCTGCCAGCATAACCGATACTGCCAGCAACATTACCAGAGACAGGCTAAGCATTTTTTTCATTTCTCTTTTTCCCCCTTAATAATATGTCCCTTTCAAATCTCGTCTGCACTGCTCGGCTCAACAGATATAAAGAACAGGTTAAAAGCGAAATGTTTCGCCAATGGCTCACTAAAAGCGTATTCCTATAGACGATACATCTGTTCATCTGTCGAAAAACCGAACATTATGACCCGAAAAGAAAAATTTAGGACTGGCCTACTAGAGGTGATTATACAATCAACCAGTGTTAAAATCCAGATGTATAATCACCAAAAACCACTTATTTTTGTACTTTTTTTATTGAAAGCGCTTAATAATTTAGCGTTTTAACACACTAACGTTACAGCGATGTGATGTTATATAACGAAAATATCACATTCACTTCAAACTTTCTGTAAAACCACTCTAATCCATTTGTACTTTTGTACCGTTCGTGTTTTATGTAATGCCACGCTGTGTTATTCACCAACGGCGTTCCATCGTTGCTATCACTTCCAGCTTTTCGATATGTTTAGGTTGTTCTTCCTAAGGCATTTTTATTCTCAAGCCCGTAAAAAAAGCCGCCATAGGTACGGCGGCTTACTTCATACAGATTTAAGCGTTGATTTTGCCTTTAGCTACAGTAGCCAAAGAGTTGAACGCATTGATGTCATTAACGGCCAGATCAGCCAACATTTTGCGGTTCATGTCTACACCAGCAAGTTTCAATCCGTGGATCAATTTGTTGTAAGACAAACCGTTCATACGTGCTGCAGCATTGATACGAACGATCCACAGTCTGCGGAAGTTACGTTTTGTGTTGCGACGGTCACGGTATGCGTATACCAAGGATTTCATTACTTGCTCATTAGCTGTTTTAAAGATACGGTGTTTGGAACCGAAATAACCTCTTGCCAGTTTCAAAACCTTTTTATGACGACGACGTACTACAAAACCGCCTTTTACTCTTGCCATATTAAAGAACCTCCCAAATAAATATAAATGTATCCGTGGTATGTGTATGGCCGAAGCCAATCCCCCGTACGGAATCTACTATTTTGAATTAACCTTTCAGGTTAGCCAAACCTTGTTTCAAACGTCTCACGTCGCCAGCAGCCATTACAGGGTTGCCGTTCAAAACGCGCTTAGCACGTTTGGATTTGTGAGAAAGCAAGTGGTTTTTGTGAGCTTTGTAACGAAGGACTTTACCGGAACCGGTAATTTTGAAGCGTCCTTTCAAACTGCTGTGTGTTTTCATTTTAGGCATGTTGTGTTTCCTCCTCCAATGTTATCAGGCTTTAGGAGCCAAGATCATAATCATACTGCGGCCTTCCAGTTTCGGTTGACGTTCAACGGTACAAAGTTCTGCAACTTCCACCTTAACGCGTTCCAAAATCTTTTGGCCAATAGACGCGTGTGCAATCTCACGTCCGCGATAACGAACGGAGCATTTCACTTTGTCGCCTTCTTTCAAAAACTTAACTACATTACGAAGCTTCGTTTGATAATCGTGCTCCTCAATATTGGAACGGAACCATACTTCTTTAATATCAACAATTTTCTGGTTCTTACGGGCTTCTTTTTCTTTCTTTTGTTGCTCATAGCGGAATTTGCCATAGTCCATGATGCGGCACACCGGCGGTTTAGCCTGCGGGGCCACATTAACCAGGTCCAAGTTCAGGTCAATTGCCATTTGAAGTGCTTCACGAATGGGAGTGATCCCGATTTGTTCTCCTTCAGCTCCGACAAGGCGTACTTCCTTCGCCCGAATCTCGTCATTAATCATGTGATCTTTACTAATAACCGTCCACCTCCAGGTCATTTTGAATATCCTGTTACACAAAAATAAAAGGGATGCCGGTCAAGCTACCGACATCCCTGTAATCAACACAATTCTTCATGAGTATACACTTCATAAATTATTGGGATCGTTGACCAGCCAACGTATGTCGGTCAGGTGAGAAGTCGGACTTCTGCTTGTGATTCCATTTTGCTATTTGTTTAACGCACTTGAATACTATAACATCTGCCAACACACATTGTCAACATACAAAACACTTTTTTTTGTAAAAAGAATGTGACAACATTCATAGCTATGCAAAGGTTCACCAATTAATCTATCCAAAAGTTAGCCTTGTTTGCTCTGTACTTCATCCAGACGCACAACACGTGTATGTTGCGTGTGGCTCCATTGTTTGTTGTTTTGCGTAAAGAACGCATAAAACGTAATTGGATACCATGACAACAAATAAATCGGGAACAGAATCAGATACAGATACACTTTAGCAAACTTAACTTTTTCGAGTGCCATAGACAACAGGAACGTTAACACGTTCATGCCGATCGCTATGAATCCAACCCACAATGGGAAATATCCATAAATGTTAGCGATATGCGGGCCGTCCAATACATAAATATCGATTGACATTACAGCCGTCAACAGGAAAGTAAGCAACACCACATACACATTGGCACCATATACAGCAAGGTCAAACTTCACGAGACTTCTTTCTTTAATGGACTGCCATAACAATGGGAAGAAGTATCTTCTCGCTACCGTAAAGTGCCCTTGCATCCAGCGCAAACGTTGTCTAGCTGAAGCTTTAAATGTCAATGGTTTCTCATCGAAAACCTTGGCATCATAGTTAAACACCGGATACACATTACGCTGTACACTTCGCATCGTAAACTCCAGGTCTTCCACAAGGCTTGTAGCGCCCCAGCCAATTTCTTTTAGCAGATTGGTCTCGAAGCACATCCCTGTACCGCCGAGGAAATTCGCCATGTTCAGGTTGTGACGAGACAACTGCCACAGCCGGTTGATATACCAGTACGATACACCATAAGCCGCAGTGATCCATGAATCTTCAGGATTTTTCGTATCGATGTATCCCTGAATAACACGTGCTCCATTGCACAAGTCATTATTCATTTCAAGCAAGAAGTTTTGCTCAACCAGATTATCAGCATCAAGCATAACAACCGCATCATACTGGCGAGGCAAATCCCACAGGTATTTGAGCATCCACTCGATAGCGTGCCCTTTACCTCTCAAGTCTGGATTCGTACGTACACATGCATTCCAGCCATGCTGACGAACGATTTCTGCCGTGCTATCTGTACAGTTGTCACAGATGACAAACACATCGTACAGATCTCTCGGATAGTCCAGTTCCTTCAGGTTTTCCATCAACGCACCGATAACTTGTTCCTCATTGTGAGCAGCAACCAGCACAGCAAATGATTTTGTTGCAGGATAATTTTTCTTTTTCTTTTTCTTATACAGACCGAACAGCGAAAACGTGAATTGGTACACGGCAAGCAGCGCCAGAATGACCTGCAGCGTGACGAATATAGCGTCCAACATCGTTCTCTGTTACCCCCTTTTAGATAAAACCCAGATTACTTTAGTATTTCTCTTCCTCATTCTGCATTTTATTTTTTTTGTAATTGCAGAATATGACCCTGTGCTTTTGTGTACTACGTCAATCATTCAGACAATGTTTCAAATCATGGTTGCGACCAGTTGGCTGCTTTATCGATTCTGTATTCTTTTCAGCCATTTGTCAAAACCCCAATTCCACTTTCTGAAGCAGAAATGTGAACTTTAAACGCTGAATAGCCACTCCGTGATGCCACAACCTCGCATTCATGCCTGATATATCTTATTTTCAGCCGTTTTCTTGATTTTTATTTCTAAAGTCCCTTCTTTTTGATGTGGCTTCCTGCAACTGAACCGTCTCTCTACATCAAATAACGTAAATGGCCACCAAAAAGTTTAATCTAAAACTCACATTTTTTTACCTCATTTCAGCCATGTTGAATCATTGTATCTTTTTTCGCAGAATGAAGTCAAAAAAGACCATTGGTTTTTCATCCACTCTTTTACATGAATTTTACGTTCTTTACATGTCTTCTTCTTGAAAAGGACAACATTTAAAAATATGATAAACATATGCCTGAAATAACCTCAAGACCTTCAAAATCGGTTATATACTACACAGGTGGCAAACCGACACGGGTAACATCCCGGAAATACTGCCGTCCTCGGGACGGCCTGACTGGCAGGAGGCCAATATGAGCCGTTTTTTCTTAAAGTTTCAAAAGTACGATCGTAATGTGTTTATGTGGATTAACGGCCGGCTTCATAATCGTTTTATGAATTTCTGGCTGTACTATTTCACCCATCTCGGTGGAGCAACTTCTTCCATTGCAGTATCTTTGTTAATCTGGCTACTGGCCCCGGCTCCATGGAGTACGACCGGGCTTCAAGCCTGCATCGCATTAGCCGTAAGTCATATTCCTGTAGCCATTGCCAAAAAATTGTATCCTCGCATTCGACCTTATCTGGCCTTGCCTGATACAATAACGTTTCGCAACCCACTGACAGATCATTCGTTTCCGTCGGGGCATACTACCGCTATTTTTTCGGTTACAGTACCCTTTATGACTACTGAGCCGTTTCTATTGCTGACTTTGCTTCCTGTGGCCCTTATTGTCGGATTCTCTCGAATCTATCTGGGGCTGCACTATCCGTCCGATGTGTTGGCAGGAGCCACAATCGGTACTTTAGTCGCACTTGCTACAGTTGCATTCTGGACTTAAAGCCGATATGTTAGACTCAGGAAAACCTAGCAGGAACAGGTGAAGCAAGCGTGGAGAAAAAAAGAATCTTATTATTATCTGAAGGCTTTGGCGCAGGGCATACCCAGGCTGCTTATGCATTGTCCAGCCACTTACGAAAACTGTCGCCGAATATCCAGACCAAAGTGCTTGAACTCGGAAGCTTTCTTAACCCGAAAGTTGCACCACTTATCATTAATGCATACAAAAGAACGGTGACCAATCAACCCAAACTTGTTGGATACATGTACAGACAGCAATATAAAAAGCCATTGAATCGGTTAACAACTCTTGCACTGCACAAAGTGTTTTACACCCATACCCGCAGTGTGGTGCGTCAGTTGCATCCGGATGCTATTGTCTGCACGCACCCCATTCCAAGTGCGGTTATATCCAGGTTAAAGCGGTTAGGTACGCAGGTGCCTTTATGTAACGTTTTAACGGATTATGACGCACATGGTACATGGATCAGTCCTGAAGTGGATCTGTATCTCGTCTCCTCAGACGAAGTTAAATCCAAGTTGATGCAACGAGGCGTATCCTTAGAGAAAATCAAGGTAACCGGTATTCCGGTGCACCCAAACTTCTGGGAGCATCCCGTGCATGACGAGATCCGATCCAGATTTAACTTAAAAAAAATGCCTACCGTGCTTGTGATGGGCGGTGGTTGGGGAATGCTCAGTGACAAAGTGGTTCACCAATTGTTAGCACGCTGGCATGAAGATGTCCAGATTATTTTCTGTCTCGGACGTAATGATAAAATTCGGATTAGCATGGAACAGGACCCACTGTTCCAGCAAGAAAATATCCACATTATCGGGTATACAACGGAAATTGATAAATTAATGGAAGTCTCTGATCTACTCATTACAAAACCAGGCGGAATGACTTGCAGTGAGGGTTTGGCAAAAGGTATTCCGATGCTGTTTCATAATCCGATCCCGGGTCAGGAGGAAGAGAATGTACATTATTTTACGGCCAGAGGATTGGGTGAACGAATTACCTCCCTTGATGTGGTTGTAAAGTGGATGAACAAACTGCTGCATCACTATCCAGAGGTGCTTCAGAAGCGAAAACGCCATCTGGCCGAGATTGCCAAAGTACATCCGATGGAAAGCGCGCAGTCTATTATGAATTTGTTACAGGATATGCAGCCGTTATCAACAGAGTCGACCCGTTTATAACCTTTTACAAGCTGAAAACCCCGTCCTTCTTGTCTCTTATAACGAAGAGAAAAGGTGCCTTCGAAACGGAAGGCACCTTTTTTTCTTAAGTCTGCAAATTAACCACACGCTTATTGTATACCAGCAGATTTCAGGTACTCCTGCCATTGTTTTGTATACTCGGACTGAATTTTGTCCAGACCGGCTTGTTTTGCTTTTTCCATAAACGTATTCAAACCGCCCTCTACATCCGCAACAAGGCCTACGTTAAGTGGATACAGATATTGCTTCTCAACTTGTTCCAAAGCCGCTTTCTCCGCTTGATAAGGTGTCCAATCCTCGGCAAAACCAGTGAAGATATCCGGTTTTTTGATCTTATCAAGGTCTTTGAACATAGCGAGTACATCATCAAAACTCTTGTCGTACAGCATAAACTCCGGATTACGCCATGCCCAGCCATTCATACCTTCACGCGGGAAACCATTGCTTTGTGCATCGCCAATCATATGATAGTATCCGTCTTTCACTTCGAAGTTTTTGCCTTCCACACCATACTCGGTCAGCCAGTTATAACGTTTGTCGGTTACAAGCTTCTCGTAAAATTCCAGTGCTCTTTCCGGATTTTTACTGCTCCGCGGAATAGCAAAACCGTTGTGAATCGGATGTACCGGCTGTGCAAAGCCTTTCGCATTCGGATAAGGGAAATATCCAAGCTTCCAGTCCGGGTGAGTGGACTGAACCTTGATCACATCAGAATTGAATTTGTTCGGATTCTCACCAGCGAGAATGACAGCTGCTTTACCATTTTGCAACAGGGAATTGGATGTATCCTTCACATTCAGTACGTTTTTCGGAAAAAAGCCTTTATCCATCCAACGTTTGTATGTTTTCAGGTCTTCCAGATGCTGTGGCGAGCCCCAGTAGGACGTCACTGTAGATGGTGTATCATACATAATATCCAGGCCATATGGAAGCTGACCCGCCGTATTTACCAGCTTGGAAGTCAATTGACGAACACCATGCGTATGGTTTGCATTACTGTCTGCAATCGGAATCATATTGGGCTCATTTGCCTTGATGCCGTCCAGGTATGCTTCGAGCGTTTCCATCGATTCCGGCTTCGGCAGATTATACTTCTCACGCAGGTCTTCACGGTATGCAATACCTTCCGTCACGTATTCAATCCACGTGGATGGAACCGTGTAGATTTTGTCGTTAATCTTCACCGCATTCCACATATCATCCGGGACATGAGATTTGAGCTTTGGTGTTTTTGCCAACAGTTCATCCAGCGGCAGGAAAGCACCTTTCTTCGCGTAAGACTGGTAGTTCGTCCAGTCTGCTGTAAAGATTAAGTCAATCGGCTGTCCGGAAGACAGCAGCAATTTATATTTTTGATCCCAGTCCGTCCAGGACGTAAAGTTGAATTTTACATTTACATTCAGATCGGCTTCAGCCAGCTTGTTAATCTCCGACTCAATCACAGGCAGGTCTTTCGGAGCATCTCCAAGCATATAAAATTGCAGGGTTACTTTCTCACCTTTGTTGTCCGACGTGCCTCCCTGAGCGTTACCTTGAGCATTCCCTCCAGAACCGCCGCCGTTACACGCCGCCAGCACGCTAGCAAATAACATCATAACAAGTACCACAGACAGGTGCCGAATCATTTTTTTACGCATATGCATCCTCCCTTTTTGTGTTAAACCTATATGTTAGCGCAGACCCGCTATGCATCAGACCATCCATCTCCTCGGTAGCCTGAAGTCCCCAGCGTGTGTACGTTCTAACCTTTTACGGCTCCAATGGTGAGTCCTTTGACAAAATAACGTTGAACAAACGGATACAGGAACAAAATCGGGCCTGTTACGATAATCGCCATCGCCATCTTGGTCGACTCTGTTGGAACGTCTTGACTGAGGGTTACCCCCGTACCAATCGCCATCTGATCAATGAAGGTAATCGTATTCATCGTGTTGTACAAATAAAATTGAAGCTGGTACATATCCGGATTATTGATAAACAAGGATGATGTAAACCAGTCATTCCAATACCCCAGGGCAAGAAACAGTCCAACGGTTGCAATGCCAGGCATCGCCAGTTTTAACACAATGCTGAAATAGATCCGGAAATCGTTGGCACCGTCAATCTTCGCCGATTCGATCAGTTCATCCGGAACCGCGGAGCGAATAAAGTTTTTCATCAGAATGATCAAAAATGGTGTCATTAACCCCGGGAAAATGAGTACCGTATACGTATCCGTCAGGTTGAAGTAGTTCGCCAGCATAATGTACCAAGGCACAAGGCCTCCGCCAAACAACGTTGTGAAGTAAATGAAAAAGGAGAACGTGTTCCGGTATTTAAAATCTTTACGCTGGAGCACAAATCCCGCCATGGTGATAAAAAACAGGCCCAGTGTCGTTCCCACAACCGTGGTGAACACCGTTACTCCATACGCTTTGAGTACCTGTGTCGGGAATTTAAATACCATTTTGTAACCTTCCAGAGAGAAGTGTGTTGGAAAAAGATGATACCCATCCCGCACGATCGATTCGTTGCTACTGAATGAACCTGACAAAATGAGCAGGAATGGAAGCAGACACATCAATGACAAAACAATGATGATACCATAGGCAATGAGCTGAAAAGCCAAGTTGAATTCCGAATCTTTGGCACGAGTCTGGGTCCGTATCCGTCTTTGGGTATGCGTTTGTGTGCTCATCGTTGTTCTCCCTTCTGCCCTATGGGCGTGCTTATTCTAGAACAAGGCGTAATCCTCGTTAATTTTGCGAATAATGTAGTTGACCGTCATGATGAGAATGAACCCGAATAACGATTGGTACAAGCCGGCTGCCGTTGCCATACCGATATCAAAGGTTACTTTCAATGAACGATAGACATACGTATCAATGATATCCGTAGCGTTGTAGAGCACGCCGTTATTCCCGATCAATTGATAGAACAGGTCAAACTGTCCTTTCATGATGCTGCCAAGCGAGAATAACAGGAGAATGACAAACGTTGGTTTGAGCATCGGCACTGTGATGTACCAGATCCGCTGAAAGATATTCGCCCCGTCAATGCGCGCCGCTTCATAATACTCGTCACTTATTCCCGTTATAGCGGCCAGATAGATGACCATGCTGTACCCGAGGTTTTTCCACAAATAAAAGATAATGATGAGAAACACCCATATCCATGGTGTGTTGTAGATATCCACCGGCCCTGCCTCAAAACGTTTGAGCACGGTATTCACAAACCCGGATTCATAGTTAAACATGTTGTAAGCGATTACACTTAATAGAACAAAAGAGATAAAGTACGGCAGGAACATGACGGACTGGGTTATTTTTTTGAACAACTTGCCCCGGATTTCACTGAGCATGATCGCACAAAAGATCGCGAGACCATTACCTAATATAATGAAAGCCAGGTTATACCCTACGGTATTAGTCGTAAGTTTCAACAGCATTCCCGATTGCCAGAGAAATTTAAAGTTGTCTAACCCGACAAAGGGGCTTCCGAATAATCCTCCTGCAAAATCATAACTGGTAAATGCGTAGTAAATACCGACCATCGGAAAATACGAGTTAATGAGAAAAAAGATCAGCGTGGGTAGCAGCATCAGAAACATGATTTTGTTTTTGTTCAATTCTTTGAGCATGGCTCGATCCCTCCCAAAATGTAACGGTGAAGCTCTGAATTCATTGTAGACTGACTTCTTCGTTAATGAATACTGAAGCTTCCTCCCATTGGTGAACGATACTGCGAATTGAGAAGTGAACAATATGTACTAATTATGAAATGAACGCATGTACGTTCACAAAAGTTGATATCGTGCATAGTTCCAGCCGGATGAACAATTCCGCGAAAGTTGAACTTTATCTAGGGAGAAGGAACCAAAACGCTTGTACAGCATTGATGTAAACGCATACATAATATATAATTCAAGTTACCTTGATCTTCTGTTTTGCTACATATGAAATTCAGTATTTCTTATGAAAAATACCGCAGTTCACTTATATCAGGAGGTACGAGGGGGAAAAAGAATGCGCAAACGTTCAGAGGATAGTCAGAAAGTATTCACGCGGATTCTGATCGGTATTATTATCAGCACTGCCGCAACGCTGCTTGTGGCATCAGCCATTCTATATGTTAACTACAATCGAATTGCTCTACGCCAGGTCTATCGTACTGATGTGAACAGCCTTACCCAGACCAGCCGTGAAGTGGCCAAAATGACGGAAAGCGCCAAGTCACTCTCCTACCAAATATATCAGGACTACACGATTTCTTCCCTGATGCTCTATTCCAAACCCAGTATCTATCAGATCACTTCGGCCATGGAGCAACTCGATAATTACCGTATGTCTCTTCCTTTTATTGAATCCATCTATGTATATAACTCGAAAAGCAGTGAATTTTTTATCAGTTCCGACGGGGTTCGCAATGGGCAGCAGTCTATATCCGAGATCGATGACCAGGGAATCAAACATATTCTGGATCGTTTCCATGACTATAAACCCTTTGTGCCTATTCCGCGCACGTATAAGGTCGGCTCAACCGAAGCCAGTGAGGTGAACAGTTACACTTACCTGTGCTACGACACCATTAACGACAACGCCAAGCTCAATTACGCCGTTATCGTCAACATTAAGGATGACTGGCTTAGTCCCAATATGAATGCGGCAGACCAGCCTGGCAAAACCTTCATTGTGAATGAACAAGGCGACTTGTTGTCCGATTTTGGTGATCGCCCGTTGCTTAACCATCTCGCAAACGAAACCTTCATGCGTCCAATCATGCAAGATACGGAGCATTCTGCTTATTTTACCGAGCAAGTGGATGGGGAAAAGTCGCTCATCACCTACACCGCTCCAGACAGTCTAGGATGGCGTTACGTACGAATCACCCCCTATGACGTGATTACAGCCGATATTCGCGGGATGCGCACGCACACCCTGTTATTTTGCCTAGGGCTACTGGTTGCGGGTTTGATTCTCTCTTATCTGGTATCGCGCAAGCTATATCACCCGATCAACAACGTACTTGTCCGTATGCGCGTGATGGAAGCCGAACGCCGGGGTAGTCTGCACTTGCTCAGGCAGGATTTTTTACGAGGTGCACTACAAGGAAGGGAAACCGTGACCTGCAATATGCTGGAAGAGCGGATGAGGTTCTACGGTTCCTCTATTGATGTACATTCCCCCTCAAGAATGGTGCTTTTGCGCATCGACCATTTTACGGAATTTTGCGAGACTTATCGGGATGATACCAAGCTTGTCAAATACGCGATGATGAACATTTGCACCGAAACCGCAGATATTCACTATTATGTGGAAGCAGTGGATATGGGCGGTGACCTGATTACGCTTCTGTTTAATAAAAAATCAGAAAATGATTCTTTGTCAGAAAATGAAGCTTCGGCTTCTCATCAAATTGAGGAATTGCTACGTATGATGCAGGCGGCAGTCATGACTCATCTCAAATGTTCCATCTCCTGTACGCTGGGTCCAGAAGAAAATTCACTGCAGGAATGTATTGAAGGTTACGCTCGTTCCGCTGAAGCATCGCTGCATCGCCTGTTCATGGGGCCAGGTTGCTTGATTCATACCACAGGCATTATGGCGTATCAGAGCAAAGAGTATACTTTTCCCGCAGGCAAAGAAAGACAGCTTGTGGAATGCTTAATGACGGGCAAGACTGAAGAAGCCAAGCTAATATACGCAGATATCGTGAGTGAAACGGCCGCCTATCCGTTTACCGTCTTTCAACTCGCTCTGTCCCATCTGACGATGACCCTTAATCATGTTCGCAATACCCTCAAGAAAAACAATCAACTTACACTGGATTCCGTTTCAGGCAGTTTGATGCTTCCTGTGAAAAATGCTGAGGATCTCAGCGAGGTGCATGAACATTTTTATCGGATGTTTGACGAACTCGGCTCCAAAGTAGAGGAAAAACGCACACTTAAGCATGAGGAACTCATCCGGAGAATCAACGATATTGTTGAACGGGATTATGCTGACCCGAATCTGTGCTTAACCTCAATCGCAGAGGAACTAAGCATGTCGCCAATCTACGTCAGCAGGTTATATAAACAGCTCACATTGAAAGGACTTACAGATGTCATTAATGAGACACGCATTGCTAAAGCACAACATATGCTCGTGCAGACCGAAAATTCCGTTGCGGATATCGCCGAGCGAACCGGTTTTACCAACAGCTCTTATTTTTATCGGATGTTTAAAAAATTGAACGGCGTGACCCCTAACGATTATCGCCGTAAAGAGCTTCATTCTGAGCATCTGTAACCTCTATTTATAAAAAAAGAGCGGTATCTTGGAGCAATGCATTTGCCCTCAGATACCGCCTTTTTTATGCTTCGTCCTGATCCTCGCCAGATTCGTCTGTCGCTTCACGCACTTTGTACTTATCCAGACGCATTTCATTGTACTCTCGGAAAGCCTCTTCCCCTACAATCACTTCGACCCGGTGAATGTTCATGCCTTTACCCATGAATTTTTGTTCATACTCGGTCATGACATGTTCTTCATTCAAGCCATCACGGTGCAGGTTCAGGGACAAATTCGTCATCTGCAAGCCGAAATCAGCGATTGAGTTCAGAGAGAACTCAAACAACGTTTCTGAATCCGTTTTAAAATGAATCTGCCCTTTGGGATTCAGCAACTCAATGTATTTTTTCAAGAAGCGTGGGTGTGTTAACCGGCGGCGTGCATGTTTTGCTTTTGGCCACGGATCACTAAAATTCAAATAAATGCGTTCCAGTTCCTTCGGATCAAACACCTCTTCGATCTGTTCGATGTTCGCGAGCGCCAGCTTCAGGTTCGGGGGTGTCTCTACCTCAGCTTGACTCCAGGCGTTACGCGCCTTCTCACTGGCACGACGAACGAGCTCATCATACATATCGATACCGATAAAATTATATTGGGGATGTTTATAACTCATTTGGCTGATAAATTGACCTTTACCCATGCCAAACTCGACAAAGATCGGATGATCATTGCCAAACAGCTCGGCCCACTTGCCTTTATGTTGCTTTGGCTCCAGTACAACCAGATCCTCTTGTTGCTCCAGATTTTCTCTAATGCCTTTTCTACCACGTAAACGCATGTTATTCCTCCGTTTGTCCATACTTGTCCTAGACTCATTTTGCCGAAGAACCGGCCAATTGTAAAGAGCAATGAAAAAGGAATCTCCGGACCTGCCACGTTGGGCAAATCTCAAAGATTCCCTTTTCGATTTATTTGGAATTGGGGTCCAACTACTTTAGTAGTTCATAGTCTACCTTATCTTGGTGTGAAAAATCAAATGTCTTTTCGAAAGCATCGCGAACTTTTTGTCTTGCAGCCGCTTTCACTTTCGGATTTCCATTAAAACGAACGCCTGTCAGGGCCAGCGCCTCTTCTGCCGTCAGTTCAACAGATACATGCTGGAATTCATTATTTTTAACTTGGGAATTCATTCATATCACCTCACGGTATAGTATGATCCATGACGTCAACATTCATTCAAATGCCACGATGAAAACTACTCACTGGATGGTGTCTGACGCTGATTTAAATATAACATAAGGTGTAAACTACATCAAGTAAAAACCCTTGATTTGACGGCCTTTTTTTTCGTTTGCATTCCCCTTTTTTTCGGATTTTTGGTACAATAAATGACGAAAACCGCACAGCAGCTGCATACCCTGCTCAGGTATGATATTACAGAATAAGAAATGAACCAAAAAAGTACTATATTTTAAGCCATAGACCTCAAAGGAGTACCTTGAAAATGAATGCACCGGCTACACAGTCCCCACTCATGTGGGGGGATAAACGGTTCCATACCTGGAATTATGAAATGCGCGATCAATTTAATAACAAAGTATTCAAAGTGATGCTGGATGCCGGGTTCACCTGCCCGAATCGGGATGGCTCCATTGCCAAAGGGGGCTGTACCTTTTGCAGTGCACGGGGTTCAGGTGATTTTGCAGGAAGCAGACGCGAAGACCTCGTCAGCCAGTTCAATACGATTCGCGACAGGCAACATTTGAAATGGCCTTCGGCTCACTATATCGGTTATTTTCAGGCGTACACCAACACCTATGCACCAGTCGAAGAACTGCGTGAATACTTTGAAGAAATTTTACAACAGCCCGGCGTTGTCGGTTTATCCATAGCTACTCGCCCGGACTGTTTACCGGATGATGTTGTGGAGTATTTGGCAGAGCTTAATCAGCGCACTTATTTATGGGTAGAGATGGGACTGCAAACGATTCATGATTCCACTTCGAATTTGATCAATCGTGCACATGATACGGCGTGTTATGAAGAAGCTGTAGGAAAATTGCGCAAACACAACATCCGGGTCTGTACACACATCATATATGGCTTGCCGCAAGAAACACACGAAATGATGCTGGATACGGGTCGTGCCGTAGCTAATATGGATGTGCAAGGCATTAAGATACATCTGCTTCATCTGATGCGCAAAACGCCGATGGTTAAACAATATGAAGCGGGTCTGCTTCGATTTCTTGAACAGGATGAGTATATCAAGCTGATTGTAGATACCCTCGAGATGCTCCCACCGGAAATGATTGTTCATCGTCTTACAGGAGATGCCCCGCGCGACCTGCTTATTGGTCCCATGTGGTCTTTGAACAAATGGGAAGTTCTGAATTCCATCGACCGCGAACTGCGTGAACGCGATACATGGCAGGGTAAGTATTGGAGGGAGGCATAAATGGGCTTTCTATCGGTTCTTAGCTGCGCACATCAATGGATTGGTTCTCGGCTCCAGCCAGGAGATTTCGCCATTGATGCCACGGTGGGTACAGGTGCGGATACTTTGTTTCTCGCAAAGCAAGTAGGCCAGCGTGGTCAGGTCATCGGATTTGATATCCAGAACGAAGCACTACTGCTTGCACAAGCCAGAATTCGAAAGCATGCTGATCGTAGCAAACTTGGTTCCATTTCCATGATGGAATTAAGCCATGCACGAATGGCCGAAGCCGTTCCTGACGCCTGGATTGGTAATGTAGGGGCTATTATGTTTAATCTAGGCTACCTACCTGCTGAAGGAGCGGATGCTTCAATCATCACCGAAACAACGAGTACAATTGTAGCACTTGAAGCTGCTATGATGTTATTGCGTCCACGCGGTATGATCACTGTCGTGTTATATCCGGGTCACGAAGGTGGCGCCCAGGAAGCTGATGCTGTATCCACATGGGCCGCCGCCTTACCTGTCGAACAAGCTCAGGTTGTGATGTACCGCCAGATGCAACGTAAAACTTCACCTTATTTAATCGGGATTGAAAAAAAATAAAATAATTCGCTTTGTGTACCAAATGAAATACACTGAACATATTGACCGGATAAGCCTTTCTGCTTCACCCAACATCGCAGTGCCACCTACATGGTGCAACTATATTCTGCACTCGTTCACAACATAAATCTGCATATGTCGATCGTTAAAGGGCCCGAACTGGTTAAAGCGAATCACCATTTCATATACTAAGGAGAGATATCCATGTCTACGCCATACCCGCTACAATTCCAACCCGAATTCAAAGAACGTGTATGGGGAGGTCGAGCGCTGGAGCAATTCGGCCTTACTCCCCCTGAAGGACATATTGGTGAAGGCTGGATGATCGCAGATCACGCAAACGGTACGACCAAGGTAATAAATGGACCACTCGCTGGCAAAGGACTTGATGAGGTTCGTGAACATCTCGGAACAGCCTGGCTGGGAACCAAAGGCGTCTCTGAAAAAGGCGGACGCTTCCCTCTGCTAATCAAACTGCTTGATTGTAACGATGACCTCTCCGTTCAGGTTCATCCTACAGATGACTACAAGGCTCTTCCTCCAGGTGAACTGGGTAAAACCGAAATGTGGTACGTGCTTGACGCCAAACCCGGTGCCCATATTATTTACGGCCTTAATGAAGGTGTAGATCGTGAGGGGTTGAGACAGGCGCTGGAGAATGGCACCGTTATGGATACTCTTCGTCAAGTACCTGTAGAAGCCGGAGATACATTCTTCATCCCTGCTGGAACGGTGCACGCTCTCTGTGCCGGGGTTGTTGTAGCAGAAATACAACAAAATTCAGATACAACGTACCGGATCTATGATTACAACCGCCCTGGACTGGACGGGAAGCCACGTGAACTGCATGTGGAAGATTCCTTGAATGTCACCGCCTATGAAGGTGCAGGAGCGACAACGATGAAAACGAGCAATGTTGTACCTGGTGAGTGGCTCCAGCTTGCTTCTTGTCCTTATTTTGTAGTAGAAAAAGGCGTGGTGACTGAACGCTGGGAGTTATCTACGACATCGGACAGCTTCACCATTCTTGTTGTGTGTGAAGGTGAGGGTGCGCTTGAATGGAGTGGTTCTGAGGAAGGCGAGCAGCTAGCATTGAAAGCAGGCCAATGTTATCTTCTTCCGGCTAATCTGGGTAACTATACACTAAGTGGCAATACAACCGTTCTTCGATCCTATCTGCCTTAAGTTGTAGCTTTCTTTAGCTTTAGTCAACGATAACCTGTGAAGGAGGAATTACACGAAATGCAGGAATCTACCTTTACGCTGATAGGCAATGAAGGTACCCGTGTTCATGTATACTGCTGGCTTCCCGATCCGGACGAACACATTCAAGGCGTTGTACAGATCGCGCATGGAATGGGCGAAACCGCAGCGCGTTATGCCGAATTTGCGGGTTATCTTACGAAGCACGGCTTTGCTGTGTATGCTAATGACCATCGGGGGCATGGCAAAACGGTGGAGAGCACCGAGGCACTGGGTGATGCAGGTGTGGACGCATTTCGCTGGATGGCTAAAGATATGGTCAATCTGGGCGAGCTAGTTGCCAAACAACATCCAGGTACCCCTCTGTTCCTTATGGGGCACAGTATGGGTTCCTTTTTGGTACAACACCTGATGTATGCAGGACATGAGAGATACCACGCATTTGTGCTGTCCGGCACAAACGGCAAACGAGGCTTGCTTCGGTTTGGAGAAAAGCTGGCGCTACTCCAGTGCGGCATTCAAGGTGACAATCATCGAAGCTTGTTACTGAATGCCATTGTATTTGGCGGATTTAACCGCGCTTTCCGACCAGCCACAACCCCCTTTGACTGGTTATCTCGTGACAAGCAGGAAGTACAGCGATTCATCGACGACCCCATGTGTGGAGCGATATGTACCGCTGGTTTTTTTCGAGATTTCTTTAAGCTGCTACTAGAAATCCATCTTCCGCAGCATATGGAACGTATTCCGAAACACAAGCCGGTTCTTCTGTTCTCAGGTGAACTAGATCCTGTCGGTCTTCGGGGCAAAGGTGTACTTAACCTATACGCTCAGTATCAGAAGCTTGGACTTCAAGATGTAGAATATCGTCTTTATCCGGGCGGACGCCATGAGATGCTCCATGAGACCAATCGTAACGAAGTGGCTCAAGATATCCTGAATTGGTTAAAACGCCATATGCCAACGATCGAGCAACAACCTACACAAAATAATAGTCAACAAGATATCGATAGAGATCCGTCATTTGAAATTCAATCGAATCAGACGGCTTTGATGTAAAAAATCTTTTTCTGATTCAATTCCGGTTCAAATGCGAGCAAAAACCCCCTAAACGAGCACAGTCTGTATTGTGCTTGTTTAGGGGGTTTTATTCTATTGAAGTATCTCAGGTTTCATAGGATGAGAAATAAAGTCCAGACCAAATCTCAGAAATGATTAACCTTCAATCAACAATGATTCTGGATCTTCAAGCAATTCTTTTACAGTCACCAGGAATCGTACAGCTTCGCTTCCATCAATAATCCGGTGATCGTAGGACAAGGCGATGTACATCATTGGACGGTTTTCCATCCGTTCAGCATCAATCGCCACTGGGCGAAGCTGAATTTTGTGCATCCCGAGAATACCGACCTGCGGAGTATTCAGGATTGGCGTAGACAACAGGGAACCGAATGTTCCGCCATTGGTAATCGTAAATGTACCACCTTGCAGATCAGACAATGCGAGCGTGTTGGAACGTGCTTTGGACGCCAGATCTGCAATGCTTCTTTCGATTTCGGCAAAGCCCAGACGGTCAGCATCACGTACAACCGGAACAACCAGACCTTCTTTGGCAGACACCGCAATACCGATATCGTAAAATTTTTTCAGTACAACGTCTTCGCCATCAATCTCTGCATTAATTGTTGGGAATTTTTTAAGTGCACCGACAACCGCTTTGGTAAAGAAAGACATGAAGCCCAGGTTAATATCATGCTTCTCTTTGAACTTGTCCTTGCGACGTTTACGAACGTCCATGATCGCTGTCATGTCAACCTCATTGAATGTGGTCAACATCGCTGCAGTCTGCTGTGCTTCAACCAGACGTTTTGCAATGGTTGCCCGGCGCCGAGACATACGTTGGCGTTCTACAGGCTTGGCAAAAGTTGCGCCACTGGCTACTGGAGCACTAGGCGCGGAAGCAGGAGCTTTAGCTGCCGGCGGTGCCACTGGAGCGGACGGCTGACTTCCATGGCTTTTCACATCATCCTGATATACGCGACCAATCGGATCTTTGCTCTGTACTTGATCCAGTTCAATCCCACGCTCACGAGCAAGCTTGCGTGCAGAAGGAGACGCTGTCTTGTTGCTGTCGGATGACTCTGGCGGTGCCACAACAGCAGCTGGTGCTACTGGAGCTTCCGGAGCTGGTGCAGAAGCCGGTTTGGATTCGGACGTTGCTGGTTCGGAAGCAGCTGGAGCGTTTCCGCCCCCTGCCCCAGCCGAAAGTGTACCGATCGTTTCACCGATAACTACTGTCTCGCCTTCTTGACGAATGATTTTTTCCAGTACACCACTCTCTTCAGCACTGATCTCGATGTTGACTTTATCTGTCTCCAGTTCAAGCAAAACATCGCCTTGGTTGACGGTGTCTCCTTCTTTGACCATCCATCTGGATACCGTTCCCTCAGTTATTGACTCACCCATTGCAGGTACTTTAATTTCGCTCACAGCTGTTACCTCCCCAGTGGAATATTATTCTTCGCCGTTTGTTTCAACGATGCTGTAATAATCAATTGTTGCTCCATGCTATGCACAAGCTGGTAACCGCTGGAAGGACTTGCATGTTCCGGACGGCCTTCATATCTTACGGTAGTGCCTTCAGGCGCGATCTCACGAAGACGAGGCTCCATATATGTCCATGCACCCATGTTTTTGTTCTCTTCCTGCACCCATACCAGCTCTTTTAATTGACTGAAACGTGCGAGTACACGTTTGATCTCTTCTGCTGGGAACGGATAGAGTTGCTCGACACGAATGATGTGAAGCCAGGAATAATCGCCCTTCTCTTTTTCAATCGCATCTTCCAGATCAATAGCAACTTTACCACTGCACAAAATAATACGTTCTACACGATCCGGTTTTGTACCTAGACCTGGTTGCTCCAGCACAAGTTCGAATTTACCTTCACTAAATTCCACAGCTGGTGACGCAACACGCGGATTACGAATCAAGCTTTTTGGTGACATCATCACAAGTGGTCGTGCATCTTCTGTCTCGGTTAATGAGGCTTGACGACGCAACAAGTGGAAGTACTGTGAAGCACTCGACAGATTAACCACTGTCATATTGTCTTCCGCACACAATTGCAGGAAACGTTCCAGACGTGCGCTTGTATGTTCTGGCCCTTGGCCTTCGTTAGCGTGTGGCAGCAACATGACCAGACTCGATTTTTGAGACCATTTTGCACGACCTGCTGATACGAACTGGTCGAAAATGACCTGTGCACAGTTCGCAAAGTCACCGAATTGTGCTTCCCAAATTACGAGTGTATCTGGTGAGTACACATTGTATCCATATTCAAATCCAACGACAGACTCTTCTGACAGTGGGCTGTTATAGATCGCAAACGATGCTTTTGCTTGTGGCAGATGATGCAACGGACAGAATTTTTCACCATTCGTAGCATCATGCAATACAAGGTTACGATGAGCGAAGGTTGCACGCTCCGCATCCTGACCACTGATACGGATCGGCTTGCCGTCTGCCAATATCGTTGCAAATGCCAGTGTTTCGGCTAGGCTCCAGTCTACTTTTTCCCCTTCATTCAGAGCTGTACTCCGGCGTTGCAAAATCCGTTGCAATTTAGGATATACATTAAAAGTCTCTGGCCACTTCAGAAGATCAGCATTAATGCTACGCAGTTGCTCCAAAGGCACCGCTGTTGGCGTAATTGTGACTGCCTCAGACTCACTGATGTTGCGCTGGTAGTATTCATGCACTTCATTTTTCTTCATCTGATCATAGGCTTCTTTTAGACGATCCGCTACGCCATCACGTACACTCGCGATGAAGGCATCATCAATGACGGAGTCCTTTTTAAGCATATCCTGATACAGATGACTGACTGTCGGGTGATTCTTCACCTTGTCATACACGAGCGGCTGTGTCGTTTCAGGATCATCCGTTTCATTATGACCGTAACGACGATACCCGATAAGGTCAATCAGGAAATCCTTCTTGAACCGGTTGCGATACTCCGCTGCCATGCGGATTGCCGCAATACAAGCCTCAGGGTTATCTGCGTTAACATGCACAATCGGAATTTCATAGCCTTTGGCAAGGTCACTTGCATAATAAGTTGAACGCGAGTCACTGCTGTCCGTAGTGAAACCAAGACGGTTGTTCACGATGATGTGAATCGTTCCGCCATTTTGGTACCCTGGCAATGCTTTGAAGTTCAGCGTTTCGGCTACAATACCTTCTCCCGGGAATGCCGCATCCCCGTGCATCAGAATGGTCGCCGCCTTCGTTACATCCTGCTTCGGATAACCCGGTTCACGGCGATCATCCTGGGCCGCACGTGCAAAGCCTTGCACAACCGGATTGACGTATTCCAGATGGCTAGGGTTGTTGGCGAGTGTCAGGCGAGCCTGTACTGTCTCCCCGTCTTTTACAAAACGGTTCGCGCCCATATGGTATTTGACATCCCCCGTCCAACCATAATTGATTCCGGTTGAACCTTCGGATGGAACCAAGTCTTTGTTCGGGGCATGATGAAATTCAGAGAAAATTTTGCTGTACGGTTTGCCCAGGACATGAGCGAGAACGTTCAGGCGTCCGCGGTGAGCCATCCCCATCAGAATATGACTGGAGCCTGCTTCTGCCATAAGACGGACCGCTTCATCCAGCATAGGAACAAGCACATCGTTCCCCTCAATGGAGAAACGTTTCTGTCCAACAAATGTTTTGTGCAAGAAATCTTCGAATTGTTCAGCTTCAACCAAGCGTTCCAGCAACGCTGTACGTTCATTTTGCGTAAGCGGAGCGGGTGATGTGCGGGATTCCGCACGGCGATTCAACCACTCACGTTCTTGTACTTCATGCACATGACTGAATTCGTAAGCGATCGGACCTGTATAGATTTGACGAAGACGTTGGATTGCATCCCAGCCAGTCGTTGTCTGGCCGTCTGCCCCTTCCCAGATCAGGGAGGCAGGCAATGCTTTCAAATCTTCCTCATTTAATTGAAAATGTTTTGGTTCCAGCAACGACGTATCTGTTGCTTCACTGATCCCGAGTGGATCAATATCGGCAGCCAGATGCCCATACGTGCGAATGTTCCATACAAGCTTGCCTGCTGTAACCGCTTTCTGCAATAGTTGGATATCAACACTTCCAGAAGCAACTTGACCATTCCCGCTATTCGAAAGAGTCTCTGCACCCTTGCCAGACATCGGCGGTGCACCCCATTGCTCGAACAATTCACGATAGGCCGGTGTCACTGCACCCGGATCTTGGGTGAATAATTCATACTGTTCTTGTACGTATCCCATATTGGGACCATAGTAACTCTCCCAGGGTTTCATGTTGCCTTTCTCGATCGTCATCGACGTTCCCTCCGTCTTGATTTTGTCATAGGGTTTGACGGAAATCATTGAATAAGCTGTAATTCGCGTTCGTTCAACATTTTAAGCGAAATTTTTCATGAAGTCCAATTATCGTGCTGTTCGTAGTAATAACGTTGTTCCGACGCTCCCGTCAAAGGTTTGTCTGCGTTTTCAAAATCAAAGTAATACAATGATTAGTTCTACCGTCGCACAGATGTCGAATAATGTCCTGATCCGTTCGAAGGTTATACGTTCTTCCCCGTTTCCAAAGAAGTTCGTGTTCTAATCTCTATTCTATAAACTTTTACGCTCAGGAGCATTTCCTATTTTTAGCTCAATTGATGCATAAATTAGATGAATCGAATAATCGGCGCAATTCTGGGCAAGCCAGTAACGCTGGATTCGGTCAAATCCAGATCTGATTTCCGTATATACCTCCTTAATAAGAATTGTGGTCCATTCTGTCCAAAAACAAACCGTCCATCTAAACATTAACCAATTCAAATGTCATTCAACAAGAAATTGGATATTTCAGAATGAATCCTGACAATATACAACATAGAATAAAGCCGCTCGAATGCAAATCCCGGCGGCTTCCTGACTATCCTGTTTTTCCTCAATTTACGGATTTATTACTTCTTCTCCTCATCCGCTATGTCGTTTAGGTCAACGGCCAGACGAATCATATCCACACAACGAATGCCGTCCTCAATGATCTCTTCCTCATAATGTCTTACAAAAAAGTCCCTGTCCACCCCGGTAATCCGAAATCCACAACGCTGGTACAACTTCAATTGATGGAAGCTGGAATTGCCCGTTCCGATCTCCAATATACGACAACCTAGCCTTCTTGCCGCCTCCATAGCTTCCTTAATCATGTGTTTGCCAACACCCTGTCCTTGCAATTCCTCCTGAACCGCGATGTTCACAATCTCTGCTGTCTCCGGACGAGTCTTAAGTAATACAAACTCTCCTACCATCTCTCCTTCATACTCCGCTATAAAACAAACACCTCTGCTGAGATATTCGTCCACAATCGTTTTAGAAGGATCTGCCATCAGCAAAAGTTCATACGGTTTTTCTTCATCCCAGTCCAATATTCGGAACGACAAGTTCATGCCAATCCCCACCTCTTCGCATCCAAATTATTTTTCCATGCCTTTGCAGAAGCCCTATGTATGGCAAATCTACAAATTACTCATTATGAAGTTCTAAGGTCCCTCTGAATCACCTGATGTTGCTACTGTTTCTGCTGTCCTGAAATCTATGTTAGTCGTTCTGTTTGTTGTCTATGTGTCCTGCTTGATTGGAATAATGACGAATAGCCATGCCTGTTGACCTCTGCATTCCTTGTTTTTCATAGTATGTTTGGATTTCTGGATCACACAAAAGATCAATCATGTATAATCCCTCCAGACGCTGAAACATGCGCTTGACAAGTGTAGTGCCAATTCCTTGCCCCTGATACTTCGGCAACACTTCCAACAAAGGAATGTACGCACTAAGTACGCCATCCGAAATGGCTTGGATGAAACCTACCACATTGCCTGTCTGCTCATCGACAGCTAGTTCAATCGCATACGACTGCTCTAACAATTTGAGAAACGTTGAAGTTGATGGCGGGTTCGGCCAACCGTCAAAGAACCCTCCACTTAATTGGTCACAGTTAATTCCCGCCAGCGTATCCCGAAATACAACTCCCATCACCTGCACCTCCAAAACAAAGTAAACTTCATTATATCATAATATCTGGAACTAAATATATAGATATGGATACGATGTGATTGTTCCTATTCACTCAGGCTCAAATGCTCATGAATCAATTTCCATGCTCCCTCATTATCTTTTACAAATACATTTGTAGCTCTCCCTTGTCCTGAAACATGATTCCCACGAACGTATCCTTCCCAGTGATAGGAATAAGTGCATACCGCCTGTCGCTCATCTACTGCAATCCAATCCACATTCTCTGCACGATATACCTCTTCTTTCACCGTTTCCCAAGCATTTTCGAAGTAGGCCCGGATCTCATCCAAGGTTGTACAAGAAGTACCTGTAAACCAATAGATTGCATTCGGCGCAAGCAGCTTACTCACTTCGTCAAACTGATGTGTATTCGTTGCTTCTATGTACGCTCTCAGCGTTTCCTCATATCCCATAGCCCTCATCCTCATTCCTTCTGTATTCTATATCCGTGTTCTCTTCTCGCATGGTCACATTCTAGTCCCTATATGTCC
This sequence comes from Paenibacillus sp. RRE4, assembly GCF_031844205.1. Taxonomy (NCBI): domain Bacteria; kingdom Bacillati; phylum Bacillota; class Bacilli; order Caryophanales; family Paenibacillaceae; genus Paenibacillus; species Paenibacillus sp. RRE4. Next base: position 810,366 of record NZ_JAUZUT010000001.1, on the reverse strand, counting down.
TGAACGTCTCTTGCAAGGTTCGTCCACTCGACTTCTCCCAGACCACGCTTCGTTCAAATGTACCTGAGTTAAAAAAACGCGGGAACCGCTCTGCAAACCAATCTTGCATCGGCAATTCCAATGCCTGCTTCAAGGATACCCATACTAACTCCCCCTCCGGCGGGTCGGTAAGAAGTTCGCCTTCATATGAAGTTACCAGATAATTAAACACCATGTATCTTAACCCTTGCTCAGGATCACAGAACTCATCCAGCCCTTTGTACGTAATTTGCTTTGCCAAAAGCCCTGTCTCCTCACGAACTTCACGGATAGCTCCGTCCACAATACTTTCGGGGAACTCCACTTTTCCGCCAGGAGCAATATACCCCGGGAACCCTTTATGATTCGGCCGGTTCATCAGCAAAACCTGATCGCTAACCGGGTTCCACACCATACTCATCGTATAAATCTCAACCTGATAATTCATGTTCAGCCTCCCAAGATGCGCTTTTCTCACGTTTCACTACATTTCTGGAAATCTTGCGTTAATTCCTGCTAGACTTTTTTCCATACCAAAGACGGACGCCCGTAATATCAGATGCCCGCCTTTTAATCACGTAAATATGTGGGTTTTTCCTTAAATCAGGAGTACGCTTAGCTTAGGATAGAGCTGTGATCCATATTCGGCGTTTCTTCCAATCTGCCCGACGATATGCCTGTAACATTCCAAATTTGCGAATGCTGGCCTTGGGTATCACTTTATAAGACATGTTCACTTCAAACTCACTATCGAAGGGAAAAAAGGATAACGCTACCTTCTCACCTGATACCCACTCGACTTGAATGTTGGAACTTGGACAGGCGTCAAAGCCACAGCCGAGCCCTTCTGCAAAAAAATCATAACGTCCCGTAGGTGTACCTGGCTCTTCCATACATAAAAAAAGACTAAGCTGGTCACAGAACAACATGATCTCTACATCGTTTTTCAGCTGCTGTTCTAGTTCAGAGGCATTAACGTCCAGTTCTTTCTTCCAACTCTCCTGCTGTAGCTGCTCTTCTTGTAAATACTGCCTGATGTCATCATCATCCTCAGAATTTGCCCCGAGTGTTTTTTGAAACAACTCTGTATACATCAGACTACATAGTAAACCCGCATAAGGATTTTGCTGCCTTACTTCTTCGATCCCCTTGCGATAAAACACAAATCGCGGTCTCAGCGGGAAATCACGAAAGGAGTACGGAATTTGACTATAATCGTTCCATAAAGGAGCAGCATCCAGGTCAATCCAGCCCCGGTCATGCTCCTTCGCCGCGAGAATCAGGTCATCGCGATGCGAGCCTTGGGGAAGCCATTCCGTCTTCCAATGTGCAGCCATATCTCCAGCGACAATTCCATGCTCATGCTGTGCGGTCAAAACAAAATCATGTTCTCTCTCATATACGATCATTTGCTGTCACCCTTCCGCATGGTTTACGTTTACATTTACGTTGACTTTAACATAATTTGGGTTACACTTTCTTATAAGCCGCCTTCCAGCCTGCAATTACGCTACCTTATGCCTGTGTTTACGACATTACGTATTGAACAGAGCATGTAAAGGTGTTGTCAGTTCGCTGAAATTTGGTACACTAATGATTGTGTCTTCGATTACATTACATACAGAAAGCGGGATCTCATGAATTCATACTCACCTTACATCGAGTTTAACCGCAAAGAATGGGCTGGACTCAAAGAACATCAGACCACCCTTCCACTGACGGAAGCTGAACTGGAACAGCTAAAGGGCTTGAACGAAGAAGTATCCATTCAGGAAGTTGAGGATGTTTATTTACCCCTAACTCACTTCATCGACCTATATGCAAGAGCATCGAGAGAGCTTGATCGCCTAACGGCCTCTTTTATGAAAAAAGAAACACTTCACACCCCCTATATTATCGGGATCGGGGGCAGTGTTGCCGTGGGAAAAAGCACAGCAGCCCGCTTGCTTCAGGCGTTACTTGCCAGAGGCAAAAACAAACCCAAGGTTGATCTGGTCACCACGGACGGCTTTTTATATCCCAATGCGGTGTTGCAAGAAAAAGGAATTATGAACCGCAAAGGTTTTCCTGAAAGTTATGATATTAAATCACTCATTAAGTTTATGGGCGATGTAAAATCAGGCAAGCCTGAGGTACAAGCACCGGTTTATTCACATCTGGCCTACGACGTAATCCAAGGGGAAGAGAAAACGATCTGCCAGCCGGATATTCTGATTATTGAAGGCATCAACGTATTACAAGTGAAGCGTGAGACTCCATTACTTGTAAGTGATTTCTTTGACTTTTCCATCTACATTGATGCAGAGGAAGAACACATTCGTCACTGGTACGTCGAACGTTTCAAGTTGCTCCGTCAAACCGCTTTTCAGAACAAGGATTCCTTCTTCCATCAGCGGTTCGCCAATATTAACGAAGAGGAAACCATTGAGACAGCCAATCAGATCTGGCAGGACATTAACGCGAAAAATCTGCATGAAAACATTTTACCAACCAAAGGACGTGCGCGGTTAATCTTGAAAAAAGAAGCCGATCACTCCATTCAGCAGATTCAATTGCGCAAGTTGTAACCTGATTAAAAGGAGAGAAAATAACATGCAAACCCTCGTGGTTCTCGGCAGCATTATGATGTTTCTGGCCGTTGCACTCGGTGCCTTCGGGGCACATGCGCTCAAACGCAAGTTATCCGCTGACATGATCAAAATCTATGAGACCGGTGTCCAGTATCATATTGCTCACGGACTCGGCATCATCCTGCTTGGACTGTTCGCAGACAGGCTAAGCTCCCCGTCTCTTGTCATGACCTCCGGATGGCTCTTGTTTGCCGGGATTATCCTGTTCTCTGGAAGCCTCTATACACTGAGTGTCACAGGTGTTCGCAAGTGGGGAGCCGTCACACCCATCGGTGGTGTAGCCTTCCTTGCCGGCTGGATTACATTGCTGTTCGCAGCTCTTTAACAAAAAAACGCGTAACAAAAATATGGAGTGTCCTGGCTGAATGAACATGTGATGCTGGGATGCTCCTGTTGTATTCAATCCAGACACAGTCTGGAAATGACAGGTTGCTTCCCCTCCTCATTTTCTTCATCATCTGTAGACTCCTGCTCCCGTTTTAGAACATATACATCAGGATTGGAAAGCTTGGCCCACTCCGCATAACCAAAAGACGGTTCGTAATAACGAATGATTAAGGACAACAGATTGCCATGCGTAACAACCGCTCCATGACGCTCCGGTCTGCGCCAACATTCCTTCAGCAGCGCCAAGGCTCTGGCAGTTGCAACTCTGGAAGACTCTCCGCCCTCTGCAGCCCAATCTTCCTCTTCATATGTACGTTTCAGCACGTCCATCCAGTCTGGCAGATCCCTTGTACTCAGCACTCTTTCCTGCAAGCGCTCATCGGTATGAATATGGCGCTCTATCGCTACACCCAAAGGCATTGCAGTCTGTACGGCTCTTTTCCATGGACTGGATACGATATAAGAGATTCCTTGAGCAGACAATACATCTGCCAATTTTTCAGCCTGCCTGTATCCCTCATCCGTCAGACTTGCGTATGGCTCCTGCCCTTCGGCTTTGGCGTGGCGTATCAGGTAAATCGACTCCATTACGGACACCTCCCATAGTCTAGTCTACAGTACGTTGTCACTTAGATATTGAAGCGCTACACGCATCTTATTATGATCTTCCGTTCGACCCGATGAACTGAAAAATGACACTGTCCCTGCCTGCACCTGCTCCATATTCCCAGCTTGCTGCTGTGCACCAAGTTCAAGTCTTTGACTCAAATGACTTACCGTACCTGCGCTACCATCAACAATCCGGATATGATCTGGTAGCACCTTGCGCAGCATAGCTGTATAGAACGGGTAATGCGTACACCCCATCACTACCGTACCATATTGTTCCAGATCCAGGCCTGCCAGCTTGGAGCGGAAGTATGCTGTTATTTTGACCGGATCAAACTCCAGTTGCTCACACCATTCCACCAGTTCAGGCAACGCAAGAGAATCGACCCGATGCTCATCATCCACGCGAGAGACCAATTCGTTATACTTCGTTTGACTCAGTGTCAAAGCCGTAGCAAACACCAGCACGCGCTTGCCGTTTTCCCTATTCATCTCGACGGCTGGTTTGACCGCCGGCTCCATGCCGATAATAGGAATGTCATACATGGAACGCAGATCATTCACCGCCAAGCTGGTTGCCGTGTTACACGCAATCACGATTGCGTCTACTTGTTCCCGTATAATCGCCTCCACGCAAGCAAAAATATAACGACGAACCTCGTCCGCCGGCTTGGTTCCATAAGGGACATGTAATGTATCTGCATAATATATATAGGATTCTTCCGGAAACTGTTGCAAAGCGGTATGCAGTACCGTTAATCCACCGATGCCTGAATCAAAAAAAGCAATCTTTTTCGTCAAAGATGTCACCTCTATAACGTATTCTTTCGGTTCTAGGAACCGTAATTTTACTGCTCATGCTGACTGGAGGTGAAGGTTATTATCTTAATCGGAATGATCTGTTGCGATCATGTTATATTGCCTCAGCCAGTCCTTACCACTGTCCCAGTCTTGCACCGGGTTGTCTTCTCCCAACAGTTCAGCACTGGCCAGAGCCATGATCCACTCTTTCAAACCATTTTCGTCGCTGGATTCCAGCTGATTTAACAAGAAATTCAGACCTTCTGATCCCGTTTGTAGAATAGCTTCATACACGTCCCGATGGCCTGCAATATAATCATTCGGGTTACTGCTGGAAGCCAGAACAGGCTCGTTGACCATCGTATTCAAACTTTGTTTAATCGTTTCTGCTGCGGAAGGCTTATCCGCTGTAACTGTACATGCAGATAAGGCTAACGCTGTGCATAAGAAGAGTAAGCTCGTCATAAGCCACTTACGTTTCATTACAGCCCCCCACTATAGAAGGTTATCTTCGAATAAAGACTTTCCTGGTACAATCCAGTATCGTTCCTTCTCTGGCACCCTCTCCAAGAACTCCTTGTAACTCCCGATCCAGCCATACGGCATGTAATGCTCAAAGGAGGCAGGCTCCGGGAACATCGAGAAAAATAGCCGCTTATCGAAATCGACAAGAAAGGACGGCACATATTTAAGCCATTCATCGCCTGCAGGATGGGATTCCAAAAAATGATGAAGCGCACTCCTCAGTTCAGCCGCACTTACCTGCTCCTCCCGGATTGCTTGTAAGAACACGGCCGCCGTCTCTTCATTCAATACATCGATACCAAACCGTTCTTCCATCTCTATATTTAAAAACCAATACTCCCGTTCGGTGACGTACCAGCGCCACACGCCCTGAAACCAAACGCCAACAATAGTATTCTCAGCATAGACAGGCTCTGTTTTCATCGCTCTATCTCCTGACTCAAATTCTGTCCTTGCTTCACCGCCTCATTAATACATGCCGCAAAGCTGTCATCATAATTATACTCGTCCCGATCAATACGGATATGCGCTTCTATGACATATTGCAAGTCTTTTTGTATGAAAGTACGAATCATGCGCTCTGCTCTCCTATTGGATCCAACGATGAAGTAACTTTTCTCCTTCACTTCTCCGGCCAGCAGCCTGCTGCTCCAGAAACCCGGGAACTTCTCGCAGCTCAGCTGGACGATATCCGGCTCCGCATCCACAATTATGATAGGTAATGCCATGCTGATATAGGGTTATGACTTTTTTCCACTGTTTGATATCCGTTTGCTTGGGTGCTTGGAAATCATGCCCCATATTCACCATAATCTCCGCACATTGCGGACATTTATGTTCAAGTCGTGTTGCGGTTTCCTTGCTTAAATCATACGGCGATACTTGTTTGTAAGACTTACGGCAGTTAAAGCATGCATATACTTCCTTATAAGGTCCAGACATCGCATATCGACACACCTTCATCAAGCCTCCTTGTCATTTTCCATTATACGGGTTTTTATACACGGTTACGAATCTACGATTACATTATTGCGCATTAGCCTCTTTCCACGCCAAGCCTAATTCCGCCACGGAAGGGTACCGCTGAGAACGATCCGGATTTACCGCGCGCAGGGCAATCTCATGTAATGTCTCACAGATGTGAATCTCGTCCGCCGCAAAATCATAAATCAAACTGCCATCGGAGTTAACCAATCGAAGGCATGTTTTTCTTTTAACATAAATGTTACACCATCTATTTCATGAACAACCTGATCGATCACAGGCCCCCTCCTCTTGCTTTTGAATTTAGTTGTTTTCATCTACTCTTTTATTGTAAAAATACGTCATATGTGCCTCATCATATCCTTGGCCGTTCACCTCCAGCGCATTGCGTTCGATGCCGTAGGTTTCAAACCCATACCGCTCATACAACCGCTTCGCTGAAACATTTGTAGTCACTACACTTAGATTAATCTGCTTCATATTCTCCAGATGTTTCCCCCGTTCCAGAACCTCGGATAACAACTGGGAAGCCAGTCCGTTCCCCCGATGAGCAGGTGATACATAGACACCCCAGATGAATCCTTTGTGCCTGAGCTTTAGACCATATTCTCTTTTGAAACCCATCATGCCCGCCAGCATCCCCTCAGGGGTGAACGCACCAAGAATGTAATCATCAGGCTCATTATGTATTCGCTCTTTCACCTCACTAACGGGCAACTGACTGGACAACTCGTATGAAGCGCCAAAGGCTTCGGGATGCGTCCTCAGCGCTTCAAGCCTTAGTGCCCAATACAGATCCGATTCGTCCCGTTGAATATTACGCAGCTCATACCTCTCTTTAAAAACATCTGAACTCATCCCTCATCCACTCCCTGCATGTCAAGAAATATCAGGTCTTCACAATATAAATCATTTTCCTCCTCTGAAGGATCTTATTTCAGTATATCTGTTCGGTTTCGCCTACCAATCTCGGCTCTGGTTCTAACTGTCGCGCCGATCACGGTCACGCTGCATCGCTTCCTGAACCCGGTCACGGGCCGGGAGTTTGCTGTTGATATGCAGGAGTAGTCCTGTAATGATCATGAGCAACGCAACGACAATCACTTCAAACATTAGTTCAGACCTCCATTTCCACTTGGAAAAGATGATGATTCTGCCACACGTATGATCATATAGTTACCTACTCTTAACTATTGAAGACCACGGGCAATCAGCCACTCCAGCCATTTCCACGGCAACAACGCCTTTGCAATAATAAGAATCCGAGAACCTTTGCCTAATGCATAGCGCAACCTTGGTGAACGCATGCGTGCGATACGTCCGATCAGATCAGCGACCTCTTGCGGGTCAGGAGCAGTCTCGCTGGCATGTTTCGAATAACGCAGAACTGCATCCAGCTTATGTTTATAAGCCGAATCCTCATTCCGGTGAATTTCGCCAAGACCTTTGTTCCAAATAGGCGTGCGATAGGCTCCGGGCTCCACCAATACGACCCGTATTCCAAATGAAGACATCTCATGGCGCAGACTTTCTGTGAATCCTTCCACGGCAAATTTTGAGGCAGCGTATGGGGCATATCCCGGAAAACCGGATAGGCCGCTTACACTCGAAAGATTAACAATCAGCCCGCGTTTTTGTTCACGCATAACAGGCAGAACCGCTCGGGTCACCGCGATAAGTCCGAACAGGTTCGTTTCCATCTGGCGCCGCCAGTCCTCCATCGACACTTCCTCAATAAATCCTCCTACAGCAAAACCAGCATTATTCACCAGCACATGGATTTGTCCATATTGCTGAAGCACCGCATCCACAGCGGTTTGCACAGATTTCGAATCTGTCACATCAAGCTGTACATAATGAATTCGCTCGGTTACTCCTGCTTCCTCGGCACGATTCGCAAGTTCTCCCTTGCGACTTAGATCACGCATTGTAGCCATAACACGATAGCCTTGCTTGGCAAGAGTGATGGCAGTCAGCATCCCAAATCCGCTAGAGGTACCTGTAATGAGAGCTACAGGAGGTTGATCCCCCGGCTGGCCTGATTTGGTTACATTTGCATGAGCTGATTGAAATAATTCCGTTGACTTTTCCGCTCCTGATGTAACCTTGCCATCCACAGGGTTTGGCGAATCCTCTCCTATTTTATAAGCCCACACGGTCACATTATCACCTACTTTCATGATCGTTCGATTCATTTTCAACTATATAAGTTGAACTAAAGATTTTACACAGTCCACTCCGATGACAGAAGAACCTTCCAATCGCTGTTATCCCCAGATTTTTTTTAATTCCCTTCTCCAAAAGGGGAAATCTGGTGATAAGCGTTTGCTTCCGATGCAGCTTTCTTTCAGAAAGCTTTTAGGCGAACGCTTCGCTTTTCCAGGTTTTTTCTGTCCTCTTCGTTAACGTGTAAAAGAATAGTTCAACTTATATAGTACATGTGCAGTCTGTGTTGAACTTTAATTAATCCAACCGTCTCTCTACCCGCCGCAGCTTCGTTATCCCTGCTTCAAACGTATACGGCACAAATTGAACGTCAGGCAGCACACATTGCAGTCGCCCTGCCAATTTCCCCAACTCTTGCAAGACAGCGGCTTGTACCCGCTCCTGATCGGCTTCTTCGCTGACCCGCAGCGACACCTCCAGTATTCCACTGCCACGTTGCACCACGCGATAATGCTGAATGGCTGGCGAAGCCGCAATGACCGCGCGACTGATAAAATCCGGAAAAACCGAAACAGCCTTCTCCTCATCGATATGCGAAAAATAAAGTGTATCATCACAGCGGCCTTCAATCCGCTCAATGGCAGTAAACAACGAACCACAGGCGCACGGCGCTGCCGCCTCGGTTAAAATATCATTCAGCCGATACCGGATAATCGGCTGCGACGTTCGGGAAAAGTCCGTGATCACAGGTACGAACCGCCGGGTGACAAGATCAATGTATTCTTTTTCAATATGCACAATGTCTTCATTCAGATGTATCGTTCCGTGCTCGCACGTCGCTCCCAAGAATCCCTCTGTACACTGGTACACCTGATGAACCGTCTGGCCGAAGATATGCTCCAGCACCTTACGATCCAGAGGATCGAGTACCTCGGCTACGGAAATGATTTTCTGAGGCACATGTGTTAGACGTCCTTGCTGATAAGCATCAGCCAGTATACGAAGCATGGAAGGAGGAGCCACCCACACCGTAGGTTGGTATTCTTTCATACGTTCAATCAGGACATCCACACGCTCCAGCAGGTCAAAATATTGGAATTGCAGCTTGCCACGCTTGACCGATTCGTACAGATTGCTATTCGCCCGCAGGAAGAACGCGATTTTCGCGGGTTTCCACAGCCCGCCCGGAAGAAGTTTGGCCAGCACTGTGCCCGTCCACGCATCCTGCTCCCGATCACTTACCAGAAAAATGCCCCGGTTTCCCGATGTGCCGGATGATAGCCCTACCGTGACGCCTTGAATGGAAGACTGCTTGAAATTACGGGTATCCTCACTTTCGCCAGCAAGGATTAGCGCCTCTTCCTTCGTAACACCTACCGTGTTCAGCGTGTCGAAATACTGCATCATCACCGTTTTATCGATCTGCGGGAACTGTCTCCATCCGGTTGCGTTCAGTCCTTCCCACCACTTTTGATAAAATGGAGACTGCGCCCGAATCCGTTCCACATGCCGAATGATTCGGCGTTCCTGCCACTGTTCCAGCTGTGCCCTGGTACGCCATCTGCGTAAGCCACGTGCAAGTGCATAATGAGTAACAATACGAACAGGGTTGCTCATCGTTCCGTCCCTCCTGTGCCCCATGCGCTCAGCGCCTCTTGGCAATGACTCGGCACGATACGAAGCGCAGGGAACTGTTGATGCAGTTGAACCAGCTTGTCAAAGTTCTGACGATACTCCTGCCGATCTGACATGATGATGCCTGCCAGTGCATGAGGTCTGCGCTGTTCTCGGAAAGCCCGGCTCGACCATACTGCATCGGCACATAAAAAATAATCATGTTGCTCTGTCCGTAGCAATAAACCCATCATCCCTTCCGCATGACCCGATACTTCCACGCCAAGCAGGCTACCATCTCCAAAAAGATCGTATACCTCTTCCCAAGGAAACCCTGATGGGACTTCAATCCCTGCAGTCTCCCTCATGTCCGCCCATCGCTTGGCAGGGTCGTTCACAGGCAGTGACCGCTGGATAAAGTCGTCAGGTAGCAGCCCAGCCAGAAAACCAGCCTTCACCGCCGCAAGCGAACCAAGAGAGCGAACCGCATCATAGGCTCTGGGCAAATAAATAAACCGAGCTTCCGGGAAGTCCTTGGCACCTGCAATGTGATCCCCGTGAAAATGCGAAAGAATAACATAACGGACATCTGACGGTACCAGCCCGATCTGCTTCAGAAAATGAACGGCACTGTCTTCTTCCCGGAATACAACGGGCGTGATATGACGATACAATGCATTCGGAAGTCGAGCGGTTTCTTCAAAAAAACGGGAACTGTACCCGGTGTCCAGTAGTATAGGGCCATGATCGGGATGAAGAATGCAAGCGAACCCTGCCGGGAAACGAACAGGCCGGAAGCTTCCTCCCCGTAGCGTAAGGAACTCTGGATGCGTACAGTAACCCGCTGCGCCTAAATATAATTTTACCGGCTTCGTTGTTAACATCCTTCACTCCTCCACCAATCTGCAAATTGTTGCAAACCTTCTTCAATGGAAACCCGCGGGAAATATCCTAGCTTCACCTTAGAATCGCTAATGTCCAACGTTTGCGGCACACCCAAAGATCCAACAGTGTATCTGGTCAGTAACGGCTCTCCCAGAGCAGGGATGAATCGATGCACACCTTCCAGCACACTGGCCACCCCATAGGCCATTTTATATGGAATATTCAAACGCCGCAGCGGCATATCTAACCTGTCAAAAAGAGTCCCGACCAGATCTGCAAACGGTCTCGGGTCTGCGTTCGAAATATTGTAGGCCCTCCCAAGTGCATCACCAGAAGCAGCACTGCACAATAACAGCGCATCCACCACATTATCTACGCACGTCAGATCAATCAGAGCCTGTCCACCTTCAATCATCGGGACTCCCCGTTTGGCATTCGCTGCAACAATCCGCGGGAAAAGCGTTTGGTCATACGGGCCAAAAATGGCACGCGGACGAATCATAATTGATGGCAATCCGTTACGATGTGCCTCCATCACAAGGTTTTCGGCAATACGTTTGGTAGCCGCATAATGATTAGCCGGTTTAGCAGGCAACGGGTCATGTTCATGAACTTCATAACGTGGTATGTAGTTAAAATAAACGCTCGGCGTGGAAACATGCACGAACCGTTGCACCTGATGGCGTACAGAACGATCAATCAGATTCTGCGTTCCCTGCACATTACTGCTGTAGAAATCCTGATATCTCCCCCATGGTGAGGATAAGGCCGCACAGTGGAACACGACATCCTGATTTGCACATGTTGCATCTACAACCTGAACATCCCGAATATCTCCCCTGATAAAGCGAATTCCAGCCGCTTCAAGCAGGCTACCTATCTTTTGCTGTCGTCCCGTGCCTGTCACTTCCCAGCCTTCTGCCGCAAGCCTTATCGCCAGATGTCTACCCAGACACCCTGTAGCCCCGGTCACTAATGCTCTCTTCATCGCTGTTCACCGTTCCATTCTATGTCATGAGTCAATGCTTCCGTCAGCGTAATCTGCTGTGAACGTGCAAGACGCCAGGCTGCAAGTACGACCGCAAATTGTTCGAAAAAAGGCCGCCGATCCTGCCGCATATACACGACATCCCTGGCACCCCGCCAAGCCGCTCTCCACGCTCGCAGGCTACCTCTGCTACCTTGAATCTGCCGGATACCACTCCCCAGCATGGGCAGTGCTAACATCGCCTTATCATCACCTGACTGCGGTGTCACTTCATTTCCTTCGTCTAGCACCACTTCAGGTTCAAGCAATGCACGCACTAATCCATTACCAGGGTGAAACAGATGAATGCCACTGGTTGCCCTCGGGTTACACTCAATAGCATACACCTCACCTGTCACGTCTTCGATAAAATCAAATCCAATCTGTCCGCTGAAACCCGTCGCGCGTACAAAGTGTTCTACCCACGCGTGTGTGCCTTCATGTTGCACCTGTTCAAAAAAAACACTCGCGCCTACGCTTCCCGTACGATATCGGCTGTCGTAGGCGGCATGCGCGATCAAATGGCCTTCATGCACCACACTGTAGGTGCACAGTCCCCGTCCATGAATGTACCGCTGCGCAACCCAAGGTGAGTCAGGAGATAACGTGTCTTCGGCTGGTGGATCGTGGTACCTGAGTTTGGGCATACGTACTCTGGCAGCAAAACGGGAATAGACCGGTTTCCAGACCCACTCTCCCTTTAAAACCTGCTGCCTCTCCAGCCACTCCTGCGGAGTTTGAATCAGATGTGTATCCGGAACCGGAAGCCCCATAGACTTGGCAAGCATATTAAAATCATACTTATGATGCAGAACGTGTAGTTGCTCCAGACCGGAAACAAGAACACGACAACGCTGCCTTAAGCGTTCAGCCCCACTAGCCACATAAAACACTTCTTCGCACATCGGAATCAGCACATCGATCTGCCATATCCTAACCCAATGTTCCAGTGCTGACAGGTACTTCTCCGTATGGTGACGCGGCGATGGAACAAGTACGCATTGCTCCACCGCGCTGGATGTTCTGCACAGATGATGTTCCATACTCTCCGCAATAAATACAAGGTGACCTGACCGCTGCAACATACGCGCCAAATCAAGCGTAACCGGGGCCCTTCCTCCGGTAAGAAGTACCCTGTATGCATGACCCGCTTGTCCTTGGAGTACACGTTGGTCACGTTGTGCAAATCTAGTAATCAAAGATCAGTCCTCCTAAAGACAGCCCAGCCGCCGTTCCGATCATCAATACCCGATCACCACGCTCTATTCGTTGCTGGCGAATTGCCTCATGCAGTCCCATCGGAATGGAGGCCGCAATCGTATTACCATGACCTCGTGTAATGTCCATGAACCGTTCTGCCGGAATCCCAAGCTTCTTGCGAATCAGGCGCATCGCCATTGCACTGCCCTGATGAGGAATGACGAGAGAGAAATCCTCCATGTGATTACCGGAGGCTTGAAGCATCTCATCCATAAACCCGGGTAACAGCTTGGACGCCATGCGAAAAATCGCCTGTCCATCCATATGAAAGAGGAAAGGATCTGGATACGCCACATCATACTCAGCCGCATGATGCCGTGTGCCTCCGCCTGCAATCTCCGAAAACCGTGCCCCGCGGCTATAGGTTCGCAGCGATGCATGAACGATCTGTGACCCGGATTTCTCAGATGCCCGCTCAATGATAACTGCCGCCGCGCCATCACCAAACAAGGCAGCACTTTCAGGATCTTTCCAGTTTAATCCCGCTGAAGCAATCTCGGTGGCTACGAGCAATACACGCCGGTAACGTCCAGCGTCTACCATATAAGAGATGACATCGAGTCCATTCAGGAAACTTAAACAGGTCGCATCCATATCAAAAGCAGGTACACCTGACTCTTCCTGTCCCATAGCCTGCTGGATAAAGACGGCTGTGCTTGGCAACGGCTGTTCTTTCGTACCGCTCGTGCATACCAAACAATCGATCTCGCCAAAAGACAGCCCCGCATCGGCCAGAGCTGCTTCTGCCGCTCTAGCACCCATATAGGAAGAAGTCTCCTCGTCCGAAGCATAATAACGGTAGCCGACGCCTGTCGCTTTGCTAACCCAGCCTGCGGGAACATTTAATCGTTCATCCAACTCTTCATCCGTTACCTTCATCTGAGGCAGGTATTTCCCTGTACCCGCGATTCTTACTCTTCTAAGCTGCATATGCCCACCCTCTTCTCTTTCATGCGTGTTATGTAAATTTCGTGATATTACCCATTAAACGAATATACCTGCAACTGAATAATAGTGAAAATGAAAAAGAATATTTGAAGTAGCCTGACGATCGATCCCGAGCCTAAATATCATCGAAATAGACGGAAGGGCAGATTGCTCTGCCCTCCCATTCACATATTAACGATTCCTGCACATGTTTTTCACAGTCTGAAAATGGGGGCACCTATGTCTGCTGTCTACTACCTGCTACCCATTTTTAGGCTTGAAGAGATCAGCAAGTGCCGTATCCAGCGAAGCATAAGTGAACGTAAAACCTGCCTTCTCCATTCTGTCGGGAACAACCCAGCGACTCTTGAGTACCAGCTCCGTTTCCGTACGGATAAATATGGCTCCAAGTTCAAGCATCCAGCGCGGAGATGGCAGGCCAATGCGAACATTCATCTGCTTCCTGAGACTTGCCATCAGTTCGCTATTGGTCACTGGATGAGGAGATGAAGCATTGTAGACCCCCTCCAGCTCCGGATGCTCGTGTACAAACATCACCATGCGGAACAGATCCTCAATATGAATCCAGCTAAATTTTTGAGTGCCTGCTCCCTGGGCTCCACCCAGGCCAAATCGAACCAGATTCGTCAGTGGTTCCATCACCCCACCTTCCCCAAGCACAATAGCAATGCGTAGTGCAATTTGACGTGTAGATGGCAACTTGAATCCGAAAAACGCCTGCTCCCAAGCCTTGGCAACCTCCACGGAGAAACCCGAACCGATCTCTCCATCTTGTTCCGTCATTGGACGATCTTCCGCATGTCTATAGATGGTAGCCGTACTGGAGTTAATCCACAAATTAGGCGGATGCACACATGATAATACTGCTTCACCTAGAATGTGTGTGGTTTCTGTTCTGGAATCCATAATGATTTTACGATTCTCATCTGTGTAACGGCAATTCACCGATTTGCCAGCCAGATTAATCAGCATCTCCGCGCCTTCAAGTGCTTCAATGATGGCTGTTCGATCTTCCCAGGCGATGTGTCCAGACTGGCGTGAGACCACCCGCACATCGTATCCCAGCTTTTTAAACCGGGGTGCGAAATCCTGTCCGACAAATCCCGTCCCACCAGCAAGTACAACCTTTTTCACGGTATCCCCTCATTTCAGCAGATGGATCGTGCCATCTGTGTAGTGCATTCATATCAGACTAAACAACATGGCGGACCGTTTCGTTTGATAGACATTACTTCGATTTTCGTCTGAGGAGACAGCCATCGACACCCGGATAGTTTCACACAGTCGCGCTGTCCGCTTAGACTACTTCTTTCACACCAATCGCTGTATATAATCGACTTCGCTCTTCGTTCGCCCAAACATTAGAAGTATCCTGCTCTAGTCGAACCTGTAGTTCATCATGAAAATCATGAATCATATACCCTTCGGGGAGTTCACCCAAAATGGACGCAAAATCATACTCAGGCAAAGTTCTCCGCCCTTCGCCAATTTCTTTTAGCCAATTCATCCAGTCTTGCAGTGTAAGAACACCCTCCTGCCACAACTCAGCTTGCAGACCAAGCACATCCTGCAACTGCTCATAGGCAAGTACATCCTTGAATTGGCGACAAGCCTTGACACCCAGTTCGTACAATTCAATCGCTGCACGACGATTATCATGCGTTAGCCCTACCTCAAGCCCTTCTAGGTAATCCTGAACCTGAATATGCTGACCTTCGTCATACAGTAAGGGCGCATGGGCGAGCATGCGAATAATGTCTTGTAAATCGTTCGTTGAAATCATGTTCTGCTCCTTCAGAGCGGGTAATTGATATGCTGTAATGATCATTCACTCCTGTTTCGGTCATCTATTGTTGACCTATAGTATAACATGCTTTTCTTCGTAGAATTTGGGATATAGAAGCAGAATCTTCTTGAAAACAGAAGAAGAAACGAGGTTCTCACACACTGCGCTTGACTATGTACTACATGTTGTAGTAGTTTATATATACTACGTAGTGTAGTAATAAAATTATCGTTATGGACGCATAACGTTGTAAAGGAGTGCTTCTTTGGTGCACCAAACTCAAAAATGGTCCGAAACCGAGCTGGAACTGATGGAGGTAATCTGGTCTTGTACTCCTCCGGTCACTTCTTCCGAACTGTTAGACATGTTTAAGGAAAAGGGAAAAGCGTGGAAGGCACAGACCATTTCCACTTTCCTATCCAGACTGGTGGATAAAGGGGCGCTCACTGTCACGAGACAGGGGCGAACCAACTACTATGAGCCTCTTTTACTGCCAGAAGACTACAAACTTCAGAAAACCAAAACCGTACTCGACGGCCTCTATCAAGGCTCTGTTAAAAATCTGGTCTCAGCCATGTATGACGGGGATAAGCTTTCAGAGAAAGACATTGCCGAACTAAAACAATGGCTGTCGGAAAAGTAGGTGGCACGCATGAATCTTTTTATTGATCTGCTGATCACGTTGACGGTGGCTGGAAGCATTGCAGCCGCTTGCATTCTTGCCTTGCGTCTTCTACCGGTACATCTTTTCCCCGCTTCTTGGCGTTACGGGCTGAATAAAATGGCTTTCGTTTTTTATGTACTGCCCCTATCGTTCGGAATGACAGGGTTCTCCAGTCTTTTTCATCATGCTTCAAGCCCAAATCATGAAGAATCTGACTTCTTGCAGGGCATGCTTGGAGGGGGGCTTACCCCGGAATGGGCGATATCTTCTACAGCGGCCTACGTTTTGCTCAGTGCTTGGGGGGTAGGCGTTCTTGGTTATTCGATCTGGCAGATTTATTGTTATTACAGATTCATCCATGCGTTGAAACGGACACAGTCAGATGTAAAAGAAAATAGCGAGGCCGCCTTACTGCTCCCTATCATGAAAGAAAAGCTAGGTATTACCCAGCATGTCAACCTGGCATATAGTCCGATGTTACGAAGTCCCGTGCTGGTCGGCTTAACGAAACCTACGATTTATTTACCTCTAGCGGGTACAGCTTACTTGAATATGAGTCTGGTTTATCACCATGAATTAACTCACCTTAAACATAAAGATCTGTGGGTCAAGGCACTCACTCTGGCGATCAGCGCCTTGCACTGGTTCAATCCTCTCGTTCACCTCCTTCGCCGAGAGATTAACACCTGGAGTGAGTTTTCTTGTGATGAACAGGTTGTCCAGGAGATGTCCATTGAAGATCGCAAGCGTTATGGCGAAACCATTTTAAACGTCACGGCAGGAGCGCGAAACTTGCCTGCGCAATTTTGCTCATCCCTTTCAGGGGAGGGAAAACAACTCAAAAGGAGACTTACGATGATGTTTGAAGTCAAAAAAATGAAAAAGAAACATTGGATCATAACAATCTCATCCGTTTGTTTAATTGCTGTAGCAAGTACGTCTACCGCCGTATGGGCATCGAGCCATACGCCCAAAGTGGAGCCAGGGTCAACTGAAGCTATAGTTGTACCTGACAACGCCAGAGAGACTTCCAGTAGAGCCACTCAACCTAGTGGTTCTACACCTCGAAATGAAGTCTCTGAAGCCGTAACTGTTCCTGACAACGCCAGAGAGACTTCCACTCGATCGACTGAACCTCGAGCTGTCAAACCTCGGACTGAGGACCCTGAAGCCGCAATTGTACCGGACAGCGCAAGAGAGGTAGTCGTGCCAGCGACTGAATCCAGAGCAACTTCCCCTAGGGATGAGACCGCTGAAGCCGCAATTGTACCGGACAACGCAAGAGAGGCTGTCGTGCCAGCGACTGAATCCAGAGCAACTTCCCCTAGGGAGGAGGCCGCTGAAGCTGCAATTGTACCGGACAACGCAAGAGCAGCTACCGCTCCAGCAGCCGAGTCCAGAGCAACTAAGCTTAGAGCTTCTAGCGATTCTGCAGATAAGTAAGTCTTGTCCATTCAAGTTTAATGTAGTGTTCACCATAAAAAATAGAAAACAGGACGAAGCGTTTACTCCGCTTCGTCCTGTTTCTCGTTCTGCTATAAGAATGCCTTCACAGTGCCAAAATATTCACGAATCATATTAATCGGCTTTAAATACCCTGGTGAAGGAGCGGATATGCCGTATTCTGCAGCATAGCCGTTTTTGGCCGCAATATATTTCGACCTGAACATATGGTAATCACTTGTGACAATCATTATTTCGGGGTGTTCCAGCCCGGAAGCCAGAATGATTTTTTTAGAAAAAGCCAAATTTTCCTGCGTACTTGTTGAGCGGTCCTCCATGATGATCTGAGCGGGGGCAATGCCCTGATCCACCAGGTAATTTTTCATCGCAAGGGCTTCAGGAATGGACTCCCCTGGTCCCTGGCCCCCGGATACAATGACTGGCGTCTGCGGGTGACTGCGAATATAATCCAGACTGGCATCGAGCCTTTGTTTCAAGGTCAGTGACAATTCGGTTCCCTTGATACCTGACCCGAGAATGATGACATAGTCTGCTCGCTCCTCTTCCTTTGAACCAAGCTGGGTAAATACCAGAGCTTCAATAATGATAAAGGAAACAGCACCGATCCCGAAAACGACCAATAGGACACGTTTCAGCCAGATGTGTTTCTCGTAATCAATCCGTCTTAATATGATAAAGGTTGCCGCGAGGAGAGTAAAAAATTTCACGGCAAAGTTCCAGCCCCAAAAGATCAGAAAGAAAACCACACACGCCAGCAGGATCAGATCCAAAATATATCCTTTCTCCCGTAAAAATTTCTGTATCAGTACAGCAACACTCCTTCCCATACATAGACATCCACACTTGTTATATTATGCCCTTACAATCGTGAGCTTGGGCCATTGCTGTTGCCAATTCTTTTGGCACACACGTTCGTTATAGTAGGCCGCGTCCATAAACGCCGGACTTTTGCGAACAACCAACGCATACAGATCCTCCAGTCCATAAGGGGCACATATCCTGATTTGATCGTCAGCATGTAATTGTACACCGATGGCTGTTACTTGCTCAGGCCAAAAGCGCAGTGCATCTTCAGTCGAGTGATACGGCATATCCCCATTGCGCAGGTGCATCCTGGCCTGATTTTTAACCGACCACTTCGTGTTACCTGTTACAGTACATAGCCCCTGCTCAAGTTCGTAATCCCGCTCCTCTCGAAGATCGGCAGCATTGAAATAAACAACGTCAATATCGCTATGCAGCTCCCGTCTGGTAAAGCCATGAAGCGTATCCCATATGTAATTGCGAATATAACCCGCACCGATGTAACAATCGGGCAACTCTAGCGAACGTACAATCCGCAGATCCTGCATGATCTGCTCATGTTGTCGCAACGTTTGGACAAGCCGTTCTTCGTATTGCACAGCAAATCCTCCTTGACCTACTCGAATCTGATATCTTCATTCCCGCTTGGCTGTCCGTCGTTCTTAGGGATAGATGAGACTACTGTTTTTTTAATATAACATGTTTCGAACCCTGGAATAAAATAAACAACTCCCCTCAAGCTGTCATTTTCATGTACATCCAAAACGAATGCACGCCTGAAAATCACGATTCCTGAGCGGAGTTGTGAAGATTTGAAACCTTGTGATACATATGTGTGACTTATTTTGTGATCATTTCTAATAACTCTAATCATTCTATTATGTGTAACGGTTTCTACACACTCGATTTAATCGGTATCCAGATTTGAGGAGCATGCTCTTTTCCTCGATAGACTTCCAGTTCAGGCAACCAGGCATGTTCGTATGCATTTGAAGGGAACCATTCGCCTACAATACGTTTCCACAGCTTTTGTATTCCTTGAGGCATCGGTTCCTCCACCTCGAAAACCACCCATTTGCTGGCAGGGAACGTTAACGTGGATAACCCTTCCGGTTGCTCTCCTTCATACGTTGTTGCAATCCAGTATTCCATCTGCTTGTCCTCGATCTCGCCCTGATCCACACACACCCCTAGCAAACCCGGGATAACCCCGTTATTCAATGCAGCTATCCGATCCTCTGCACCGCTGTGATACGCTTCCTCCCACATATTAGGAATCCCCTGCAAATGCTGCCCATCCACATACGAAAACCGTTGTTTGATGCCTGCAATGGAAAATGCCTCTTGTTCGACAATATGATGTTTCATTGGCTCTGCTCCTTGTAAACGGACTTGTATAACGAGTCGATTATACGACTGGACTGAGGCACCGGACTTTCGGGTTTCGCTTGGCGATATCCCATGTTGTCTGCGATAAGCTTTGGCGAACGATTCAGGCGTGTCATAACCGTACTTTAAGGCCAAGTCCATAATTTTGGGATCTCCCTGCAACAGTTCATTGGCCGCCAGTGTTAATCTTCTGCGCCGGATGTACTCCGCCACGGTAACGTCGGTCATTAGTCCAAAGATACGCTGAAAATGAAATGCCGACATATGCGCGTGCGTTGCAATCTGATCCGTCGTCATAGGCTCCAGTAAATGCTCTTCTATATATTGAATTGACTTCTGTATCGCCTCAATCCATTTCATGTACTGCATCACTCCTTGCTTATCATGATACACGAAGAAGGGTATAGAAGCCTGTCATTTTGTGCTTTCTTTTGACCGATGTCTTTCCTACCCTATCCCCACACACCAATCAGGAGAATGCCGCCAAAAATAACGATGGAACAAAGAATACGTTTCATGCCCTGCTGTTCTTTTAATAACCATATCCCTAGAAAAGCCGCGAATACCGTACCCACTTCCCGAAGCGGGCCCAATCTGGCCATCGGAGCCTGTTCCAGGGCAAATAGAAAGAGCAGATATGATCCCGGATTCAGCAAAGCCCCAAGCAAAATCGTCGAACGATTGACCTTCCACTCCTGACGCACCCCCCCTGAAGCGAGCAGCGCTGGCGTTAATCCAGCCACAAAACCGATATTCGTAACCTCAAGCAACGCCAAGGGCGAAATATGTTGCAGATTCAATTTGTCCACAAATACATAACTCGTCGTACATAACCCCACACACAAGGCCATCAGAACCGGCTTCGCCCCCTTCATTCCAGAGCCTGCTTGTGCTTTCCTGCTTCCCACACCGCTAAGAACGATGAAACCAACAATCATGCAGGCAATGCCTAACCACCCGAATCCCGACAACCTTTCTCCCAGAAAAGCAACCCCGATCAACGGCACCAGCAACGTACTCGTGCCCCGCATAATCGGATAAATCTGAGACAGATCGCCAAGCTCATACGTCTGAGACAACAGCCAGGAATATAATGCCTGCAGTGCCATCGAAACAATCAACAGTGCATAAGCTGACACGGGTAACGACTCACGGGACAATTCTACCACCAGCACAGGCAACAACAATACGGTGGGAATCATCATAATCGACCATAGAAAAACACTTTTGTTCAAACTTCGTTTCGTAAACATACTCCAGACGGCATGTGCCATTCCCGAAGCAAGCACCAGAACTAACGGTAAAATCATGCTGTATACGTTCCTCTCTACTTTCCTTGCTCCGGTTGATGCTCCGGCTGTTCCTTCACCACCGATCCATCCTCCAAACGAAGCCAGGTATTAAACTCCCGCTCGCCTTCACGCATCTGAATGACACGTCCTCCGCGCAACATGCCTTGCCTTCCATAGGTACTGTGGCCACTCGAACGCCCGTAACAAAGATGTATCCCTTGATACT
Source organism: Paenibacillus sp. RRE4 (assembly GCF_031844205.1). Classification (NCBI taxonomy): domain Bacteria; kingdom Bacillati; phylum Bacillota; class Bacilli; order Caryophanales; family Paenibacillaceae; genus Paenibacillus; species Paenibacillus sp. RRE4. The sequence continues at coordinate 788,887 of NZ_JAUZUT010000001.1, read as the reverse complement.
GACCGTGAAAATCATTCACATGATCGTGTCCGCAGAACGTACCCATTACATCCCCCATCTCCAGCATTGTAGCGAACAAACCCGAATTGACTTGCGCACAGCAGACAGGTTCATATTTGTTGCCATAGCAAATTCGACTGTCCCACATCAGTTGATATTCCGGAATCGGGATATGGAAAAACGCCAAGGCTGGCAGCTTATCCCCCGGGCTGCGGCCGGGATTGACGCGTGTGGATTCACCCATCAGCCACCGGAGCTGACTCTGCTGAATCCAGCCATAACCGGGGATCGATTCCACGGTCGAATAACTCCCGGAATCGAGCAGATACAACACCGCTGCCGGAAGTCCATCCGCTCCGGCAATTTCCAGCGTGTAATTGCCCAATCCTGCAATATCACGCGGGCCCGCTTCCGTCACGCTATGCGCATGCTCCTGGACAACATGCATGAGCTCCGCCGGAGTGATTCGCTGCTCGGCATCGTGATTACCAAACACAAAAGCCCACGGAATCCCACACGTCTCCACAGCCGAGACAGCATCGCGAAAAGCCTGCTCCGGATGCTCACATGCTTGATTCCCCGGATCGACAGGCCCGGTGTAGATCACATCGCCTGTGAAAATAACCAGATCCGGCTGTTCCAGCCCGATGATCGATTGCATCATCCGCTGGCTTCGCAGATCTTCAGGTCGCCCGTCTTTCCAATGCAAATCGGTAAATTGTACGATGGTAAAGGTTCCATTTTCACGAAAAGCAAGTTGTCGTTTCACTGTGTTGTCCTCCCGAATACCACATGAATACGCAAGGAAAGCGAGTTATACGCATCATTTCATTCATGCAGTTTGATCTATTGGTTATATGTTAAGCTGATTCGTGGTTGAAATTACTCTCGGAACAACTCATTTTCGATTCCACTTAAAAATGTGGTTTTTTGTGGTTTTAAGTTGTTTTTATATGATGATATCGCCACATCTATTTTCTGTCAACACTTCCTTGATGTCTTAATATCTACATCTGCCGAATGAAATTGACAAGTGGTTTTCACCAACTTAAACTATTAAAAACAACAACAATCCACATAAAGAACAAACTTCTATCTATAGAACGTACGGAGGCGGAATTCGAATGTCATTAACATATGAGGAGCGAAAACATACGATCCTTGCCCAGCTTGCCACACAAGGCAAAGTTCAGGTACAAACGTTGGCTCAGCTATTCCAGGTATCCACGGAAACCATTCGGCGGGATCTGGATCGGCTGGAGAAAGAAGGTGAGTTGCGTAAAGTGTACGGGGGCGCTGTACGTGTCCGCTCGGGTATGATTGAAGCACCCTTCCAAAAGCGCTCACAGCTACAAGTTCAAGAAAAGCAGGCTATTGCAATCGCGGCAGCTTCCTTGATTGAAGACGGAGAAACCGTCATGCTGGGCAATGGCACAACGACACTCGCAATTATGCGTCAATTGCAGCATCGATCCCACGTAACAGTGATTACGAATTCGGTCCCGATCCTGACTGTTGCCCTGGAGTCTTTTAAAGGTAAAATCATTTTTGCCGGAGGCGAAATCAACACCGCTGTTCAAGCCGCCACTGGGCCTGGGGCACATGAGATACTTGACCAGTTCAAAGTGAATAAAGCGTTCATTTCGGCTGGAGGTATTTCCTTCACCGATGGAATCACCGATTATGTCCTGGAGGAAGCCCAGATCTCGCGTAAAATGATCGAACGAGCCGAAGAAGCCATTCTGGTGGCCGATCATACCAAGTTTGGACGCTCCACGTTTGCCAGAATTGTACCTGCCGATCACATATCCATGGTGATTACGGACTCAAGCTGCCCTGCCGAATGGATCGAAAACTTTGGGCGGCTGGAGATTGAAACTGTCATTTCAGATTGACATTCAATTCTTAGGAACATTTATGGCGGGATATATCATCGAGGTGTTTTCCAGTGCGGCAGCTTTTATGGCGTTTGCTATACTCGGTTTGCTGAGGCCTTTCCCTTCGTGAACCAACCGCAAATAAGGCTTCGTCATGAGTAAATCTAACGATATGCCCCTATGGCCTCGTTGTCCCAGACTTGAACCTCGATATATCGTTCGGGACCCTGTTCGCCGCTCTGATTCCAATCCTGTGGCAAACCATAGGTCTTAATCAGTTCAACGATTTCGTCTTTGGTATAGACCTGCTTGCGATATGATTTATCGTCTTCGTAACGCATCGTTGGGAAGAGGTCACCGTATGTAAAGCTTACAACTTCCGCGGGTAACTCTTCCCATGGAATGATGATATGATCCGGCTCTTGATACCATGATTCTAGCCAGGGACATATACCGAGCGTTAGATAATGGGGATAGTCTTGTGTCGGCTTTCCTCCCTTTGCTATGAACTTCTCATATGCCAGATGCTCAAGCCGTCTCCTGATTGTTATGTAGTCGGATGACCGCTGAGCGGCAAAAACCCGGCCTTCCTGTCGAATCTGTCGTGAGACTGCTTCAGCCTCTCTCTGAGACAGGCTCGAAAGATTAAGGAACGGGCCTAAACTTTTCTCAAAATAATGATATCCATTGAGGTGCTTCATGCAACTCATCTCCTTACAGAACATTGGACCTGAATTTACTCAAACATGGTATCTTATGTTGTGATTTTTATTTGACTTCATCTTTATTAATTAGGAATTTTTAGCCAAAAATGATAAACTGGAACTATTGTATACGTACAAAAAAGGAGGTCATCCAATGTTTGCTGTAAGCGCAAAACAAGTAGAAGATCAACTCATCATTCGCTGGCAGTTATCCAAATATGAAATTCCCCTCGCTCAGATCACATCTGTCACGCTGGATGATACCTATGGAGGCAGTGAACCTTCAGCCATTCGGATTGGTCCTGTCGGTGGTACAACCGAACGAATTCTGATTCGTACCACGAATCAATCATACATCTTATTTACGAATAGCGTGAATCTAATTTCTCAAATCCAGGCTATGATATCTCACACAACAAGTTAGCATGTCAATGGTTCAATTCCATAAAACAATTAAGAGCCACCGATTAGATAAAACATTCTAGTCGATGGCTCTTTTTCATTTTAATCTCATTTACGTATCCGTACGTACGTCGTCCCACGCCTGATCGAGATAACAGATGAGCCAGTTAAGTGCGCGATGCCGTTCATAAGCTACACCGGGATTCAACCCTGCAGGCGGCGCTTCGCTCTTAATCCGACTGTTCACACAGATCCAGTTGTACCGATAGATCAAGTCGGCCTCGTCCAAAATTTCATCTTTACTACGCAGAGTGGCATCCGACAGGAACTCTGCATAGCTGTCCTTTTGCTGTAAATAACCAACATCCTTACTTACGTTGCACAGCTCAGTAGGTGGAGTCAATTCTTCCACGTACCCTAGCGCCCACAGCATAACATGATATGCCTCATATCCCCAAGAGAAGCGAATGACCTCTTGCTGCTGTGCTCCATGTTGATTCAGAAAAGACTTTTCATCCGGAGAAAAGAAGGCGGAAGCATCATACTTGTCGATAACTTCCTGCACAAGCGCAGCGGTATCATCGTCACTCTCACCTGCTCCCAGGCACTCACCTTTTAGGGCGGCTATACAGAGAGCTACAGCACGCTGCGCAACCTCTTCCTTCGTTCGAATCGTTGTATCCTGCTCACCTGCTCTTGCTGGCAGATTGGCATTATACGGAACACCTTGCGCCGCTAATCGCTGCTCTGAACGTGCCTTGCGCTCCACAGCGTCCACTGAGGGTGGACGAGTATCATCCAGATAACTCGTGTGTGCAGTTACCGTGTAATCCTCTACCTCGGATTCGCCGTTTACATCCAGAAGCAGCTGACCCTGAGCATTCAGCAGGGAGCCACCTCCCCAGAAAATGACGGCATCCAGCGCTTCAGCCAGTTGTAATAACTCGTTAAAGAACTCTTCCGAGATATCTTCTTCTGTCTCGATGCCGATCACCATGTTCAGGGTGGAGCATTTAATCAGTACCTTTTCCTGAAGCGCAACATTACGCCCTTCAATCTGACTCATAAACCCAAGCATACCTTGAATCATCGTGCCGAACTCCTCGGGATGCGTCTGGCTGGTCATGATATTGAAGCCCTTTGTTTTTTTGCTAAACCATTTCTTCTGGATCACCTGTATGTGTGTCTGATCTTCTCTACGCTGAATGGCGGCCCCGGGATAGATGGATTGAATGATTTCATATAACTGATCCAGGTCAAACTGGGAGCTGTATATCGCACAGTTTCTCATTGCGTGTTCGCCCTCCTTCTTGTGTCTGAATTCTAGTTAAGTTAGACTAGAGATTTTACACAAGCCACTTCAAAGACAGAACAACCTGGAGAGTAGCTGTTATCCCCAGATTTTTGTGATTCCCTTTACAAAGGGGAAAACCCGGTGATAAGCGTATGCTTCCGATGCAGCTTTCTTTCAGAAAGCTTTTAGGCGACCGCTACGCTTCTTCAGGTTTTCTTTCTTCTCCGTTAATGTGTAAAAAATAGTTCAACTTATATAGTTTTTCAAAAAATAATGCGTGCCCCGGATTGATCCTTGATTAATCCTTGTAGGGGTCAAATTCATTGCCGCCAGCCATCGCTACGCCTACCGGGCGCAGGATATGATTGATTTTGAGCGTATTCGCGTGCGCATTGAGCACGTCTTGCAATTTTTTGTAGACAAACGGGCTTTCATCTGTGCCAGCTCCGCGGAGCTCCACGCCATATGCTCGAATGGCGGCTTGCATCTGTTCTTCACTAATTTCGCCGCCCATACGCGTGCGAAGTTTGTAATTCATTTTGCCTGCTGCCTGCGTACGACTCATGATTCGTCCTGCCCCGTGAACCGTACTGCGGAAGGACACGGTATTTTCCTCACTATGGATGCCCTCTACAATAACCGAAATATCCCCCATACTCCCGCCGACAAAGCCAAGCTGGCCAGGTGCCAGCGGTGTCGCTCCTTTACGAACGACGACGACCTCCTCGCCCATATGCTGCTCTTTCCACGCAAAGTTATGATGATTATGTACGGCATATTCAGCACTCGCTCCGAGGATATCCAGCACCTGCTCAATCACGTAATCCCTTCCGGCATAGGCATAACGACCTGCCAGCGTCATACCTGCCCAATACATATCACCCATTTCACTGTTCAGGTCAAACAGGGTCGGCGGCTGATCCATTGATTCACCCGGTGCTTTGCCACCGAACTCTCGTCCAGCCGCCAGATTAAGGAATCCACTCGCCACCTTATGCCCAAAGCCACGGCTGCCAAAATGATTGGCAATCCATACCTTGCCCGTCTGCTCTTCCACAAAAATATCGACAAAATGATTGCCGCTACCGACGGTTCCGAGTTGATTCCGCGCCAGTGTCTTCAACTTCTGTTGCAATCCGCCTGCGATGGTATCGAAGAGCTTCCAGTTCGGATCGTCGAACAGCTCATGCTCCACCGGTTTTGGATTGTTCCGGCCTACGCCGAATGAGATCGTTGTATTAATATCATCCATAATGACCGAAATCCGGTCACGAATATCGTCCCACATCAGGTTCGTGCGCACTGCTTTGTTACCACAGGCAATATCGTATCCCACTCCTGACGGACTGACCATGTTGCGATAAGCAACCACTCCGCCAATCGGTTGCGAATATCCCTTGTGATGATCGGCCATTAAGGCCACGCCCAGCACATCTCCATATTTTGAACAAGTCACCGCCTGACTGACGGCGTTCTCCAGCGGTTCCCCCCAGACTTTGATGTTATCCACGATACGCATATTCGGTAACCTCCTACGTATTCTTTTTCCTAAAGTTTAACAAAAATCTATCCTTCCCGATATGCTACTAAAGTATAGGTGTAGGATACGCTATACGGCTGTACAGAGTTCCCACCCTTCCGTTGGAACACAGAAAAAGAGAGCGTCCGCCAAGGGCTCACTCCCTTTTTTACCGTGTTATAGAAAACATATTGCCTTTTATAAATGTTTTCGGTATCCCTGAACCTTCTCGTCGCCGAAGCCCAGTTTCTCATAAAATCGATGGGCTTCCTTGCGCTGATCTCCAGACACCAGAATGATGTACGCACATCCCAGATCTTTGGCAATATGTTCGAGCTTAAGCATGAGCTTCTGTCCGACGCCCTGCCTGCGAACCCGTTCGGAGACAATGACATTTTCCACGACCATAAACGGCTCGCAAGAACCCATCAGATCCATGCATTCAACCCCCATAACCGATCCCACAAGTTTGTCCTGATCATAGGCTCCAAGCACATAGTATTGACCCTGTTTCTTCATTTGCTGAAACGTCTTTTGCATTTGCTGCGCATTCATCTGCTGTTCATTGGGAGGTGTACCCATCAATTCATGATACAGCTGGTTTAACGCAGGCAAATCCTGCGGTTCAATCTGTTTAATTGTAATCATCGTGATGCCTCTGCTCCTTCTGATCTGACGAGATCCTTCTTGAAATAGTAGTGTTGGTATCCTGTAGGTGCATTCTCGATCATCGTCATCAGCTCGTATCCGTGTTTTTGGTAAAATTCGGGGGCCTGGTAGGAGAACGTATTCAGCATAATGAAATCACACTGCTTCTCCCGGGCCAAACGCTCTACCTCCTGTAGCAGTTTCGTTCCATACCCTTTGTGCCTCTCTTTGGCATCAACCCACAAAATATCTAGCTCGACCCAGTTCCAGCATAAGGTGCTAAGTACCCCTGCTACAATCTGCCCTGCCTCGTTTCGAATATGAAAATGAAGCTCCTCGTATCTGTTCCTTAAAGCCTCGCTCACATGTGCCGCATTGTAGGCGACCAATTGCTGGCGGACATAGGCTGAATCTTCTTCGGTACTTGGTGTAATGTTGGTAAGTGGCATACCTGTACTCCCTTCTCTGTTCTACAATAATCAAAATTAGAATCTACTGTCTATGTATCGCATATTATCACTTAACGTTATCTCACTCATCTTATACTATATTACACAAAATGGAAACAACGCACCTTCCTATTAGGAAAGTGCGTCTGTTATCGTTCCATTCAAATTAGACTACGATATGCTCTACTGGGCTTCTCTCAGATAAACCTCTACATAACCCCCGCCCGTCATACCCAACGGATCTGTAGCCATTACCCATATTCGTACAGGCGTATTACTTGTCCCTAATGCTGTGACGTATAATTTCTGTCCAACCATTCGAACGGTTGCTAATTGTTCGTCAGGAGACTCCGCTTCTAACACAAGTGTCGAGCTGTCGTCATCCTCATCTCTAAACATGTAGGACAAGTCTATCTCGATTTCATCCCCACCTACATAAGCCGTACTTCCTGCTGGTGCCTCGATTAATTCAGGTGGAGCACCATCAAAAACATATATCAGTTCTTCTTTTAGTCGTAGTGCTTGGTGCGTTATGGAATCTGGTTCTTTTCTGAGGTCAATCTGATTCGAATTTAACCTTACATCTTCCAATTTCGTTAAGTCAACCACACCGCCCGGAATATGAACAAGCTGATTGTTTTGCATGTACAATGCTTGCAAGGAATTCAACCCTGTCACGTCCAGCGCAGTAAGCTCATTATTTCTCAAATTTAGATAATGCAAATTCTCAAGTCCTGTGACATTGATTTCACTCAAACGGTTCCCCGACAGATCAAGCCACTCTAAATGTTCGAACCCGGAAGCATCGGCTTTGCTTATGTTATTGCCAGATAGATCAATTTCTACGACATTTAATCCTTTAAATATATCGACACCTGTCAGATCGGAAATCCCAGCCTCTCTTGCATACAACCCTCCCTGAGTCTGGATAAGAGCCTCGGCTAATTCCACTTTGGTCAGCGGAGCATCCAGATCCTTTTGTAGCCAAAATGCTATAGCTCCAGCCAAATGCGTGTCAGGGAATTGACGTTTAATCGTATTTACTTGTACGGTAACCTGGAGTTGTGCCGTTACACTGGCGCCTTGTTCATCTGTAGCTTGAATGGTCAGCATCGTCTGACCAGCAGCCCGCGGTGCAAGTCGAATTACTGAGTCCGTCACAGTAGCGGATACCAGGTTCTCATCTCCCGACAAGACAGCGAACTTCAATGGCCCGCCCTCTGGATCGCTGAAATAAGAAGAGGCCTGCAAGTCCTTCGAAGCGTGATCCAACGTTAATTCCTGAGCAGGCAAACCTCCCGGATCAACGATTGGAGCACGATTATCGCTTCCTGGATTCGATGGATTCGATGGATTCGATGGATTGGTTGGGTTCGTTGGATTCGTTGGATTCGTTGGATTCGTCGGATTGGGAGGGTCTGATGGGACAGACGGATTACCCGGATTAACTGATCCTCCGCTTTCTCCACCTGTTGTTCCGCCCGGCATCGTACCAGTATTACTGTTGTTGTTCACCGTAGCATTTCCATTGCCCACTGTTCCTGTAATTGTACCTTGGGTCTCCGTTACTTTGCCTGGGATATCGTTTGACCCCTGCGAATTGGAACCTTCTTGCTCTGAACTTGCTGCCTCCAATACTTGAATCGTATCTGTTGCTCGCAACGCAATGACAGCCATCTCTTGTCTGGACGTAGAGCGTTTCGGTGCAAAATACCCATTTTCTCCCTTGAGAAGCCCTAATTCAACGGCCTGCTGCACACTGTGCAAAGCCCAGGTGCTAATATCCTTGCTATCCTTAAATAATAATGATTGCTGTCCATTAGATGCCCCATCATACCCTTTCACCTTAAGTGCCCGAATCATCGTAACAGCGAGCTGTTCTCTCGTCACTACATCATTCGCCCGGAACGTACCATCAGGATACCCATTCATAATGCCAATTAAGTAAAGAGCATAGATATAAGATTCGTTCGAACTTGTCCGCTCTAAGTCTTTAAATAGCTGTTTCGGTCGTTGGTCTGAAGACGAGACCTTGATCTCCAGAAGCTGAGACAGCATATGTGCAAGTTCTCCTCTTGTCATGGGTGAACCTGGATTAAAACGACCTGTTCCGTCGGGAAGAATCCATTGTTGCTGGGTAGCTTTTTCAATAGCTTGCTGGGCCCAAGGAGCAGCCTGACGCAAGTCCTGAATACTTTTCGCATCCTCCGCGGCACTTACTGTTCCCGGAGCACCAACGAGAGTAAGCGACAACACGGCGGCTATATACGGCGCAACTTTATTCCAACGGTGTTCAGAGTAACCTTTAGAATTGAATCTACGTATAAACATTTATTAACACAACCTCCTACAGAATCTTATCGCTAACGACACCGAAAATTCACAGCGTTATTTCGTTAGATTCATTGTAGAAGAGACCACATCGTCCAGACAGTCTACAAAAAAGTAGACATTGTTTCACACCTTATAATAAGCCCCGTTGCTCAGCAATTTGTACCGCGTGGGTACGACTGCTTGCTCCAAGCTTGGCAAACACGCGGCGTATATGTGTATTTACTGTGCCGGGTGATATCCCAAATTCGGCTGCAATCTGCTTGCTGGTCAGACCTTCTGCAATATGACCAAATATTTTCTGCTCCATGGGACTCAGTCCCACTTCCTTCTGCTCATGCTTGGCTTCATCTAGCCCTGAACGGCCCCGCACCTTTTGGTTTTGGACAAAAGCAGAGAGTAATTGCTTCACATAAGTTAATTTCACTCCATCTTCCGAGATGGCCTTCTTACGGCGAAGCACCAAATACTGCTGAAGTAGCCATCTTATCGGCTCCCCTTCGGCAACAAATGAACGAATATATCCTTCAGGTTCTCCCAAAATAAGAGCACGCGATAAAGCTACAACACCAGCATCTAGATTCCCCTGCTTCTGCAGCATCACGGACTCTAACAGAGCACATTCAATCTGCTCTGTCAACAGATCACGTTTTTCAGCGTGTTCTCGAACTCGTTGCAGTTCCTTTTGCGCGTAATCATACTGCTCAAGAATCACGGCTGCACGGATTCGAATCATCCACTGAAATAGTTGATCACAACTCATTTCAACGAGCATTTGTTGTTCGTCTACCGGATTAGCGAGTATGTGCGTGGCCGTGTCCACAGGGCTCTGCTCAAGCCATATTCGATTACGATGTGCTTCCAATACAGATTTCCAGTACTCTGTATCCTTCTCGGACAGCAGACTCTCAGCCTGCTGCAACAGCTTTAGCCCTTCCTCAGGTCTACCTGAATGTAATTCAAGCCTAGCTTTCAATACATATACAGGAACAAGTAGTGCCGCCACTTTAATCTGCAAGGCCACTTCAAGAGCTCGTTCCGCATACTTCACGGCTTCGGATAACTGCCCCTGTTCCATCAAAACCTCACCATATCCTGCTCCATAGTAGGACGTTACATAGGCAGGTTCATCATACCAGCGCTTTGTAATAGCTCCAAAACAAGCTTCAGCTCTCCTCAAGTAACCATTAACGCCGTGAAAACTTCGCACACGCATGCTCTCTCTTCGATCGTAGTCCATATACTGAAATGCGATATCATCAGGATAGCCCTGATCAATATAAGACACCAGATACGCAGAAAGTCCTTCTAAATCCCGGTTAAGATACGCCATATAAGCTCTCATGACACAGATCACTTGTAGCAAATATTCGATAATCTCTGGTGCTACCTGTCCTTGGAGATGCACGCGGATGACATGCTCGAGCTCATCCAGTTGTTTCACCATCTCCCCGTAAGGCATTTCACGCGCAACTAGAAACAGATAAGACATATATAATTTAGGACGAGCCTTCACCATTTCCAGCGGCAGAACATCAAAATATTTACGAAGTGTCCACCACTCTCCCATAATGAAATGGGCAAACAGCTCTTCCAGCAATCTTGCAGCATCCTCCATATGTAGCCCAAAAATATAATGATCCAGCGCTTCAGAGGGATATCCGTTATGTTCATACCAAAGTGCGGCCAAACCATGTAATTCATTGCCCAACTCTGAGCGATTACGTGTTAGCTCACGCTTCAGGAATGCCGAAAACAAATGATGATAACGATACCATTCCCCTTCCCGATCCAGCGGGATAAGAAAAAGATGTTCCTTCTCCAGCTGCCTTAACAACTGTGGAGCTTCCTCCAAACCACTTAACACCTGACCTAAACGGCTGTTCATCCTTCTTGTTATCGCAGTTCGAAGTAAAAAGCGCTGCATTTCTGGTGACTGACGTTGGAATACCTCTTCAAGCAAATAATCCGAAATGTTTCTGTTTCCCGTTCCTGCATCCATGGAGCGAGATGGGATTGAGGAGAGGAAGGTCATTGAATTTTTCACCGAGTCTGCTGCCCCTAGTGTGTGAGATAAAGCAAGCAATTTTAACCCGGCCGCCCACCCCTCCGTCTGCTGTACCCACCCAAGTGCATCCTTGCTGGCATGCTCGATACGCATCACGTTCTGGCAAAAGTCAATGCCTTCTTCCGCTGTAAACGCAAGTTCCTGAAGGGTAAGTTGCTTCAATTCCCCTCTCAGCCGTAGCTTCTCCAGCTTAAACGGAGGATACGTCCGACTCGATATGACCAGATGGATAGACAAAGGAAGATTTTCAATAAAATCCTGCATCTGCGAATGAATATCCGGCTGTGTTACCACATGGTAATCATCCAAAATAAGCATCGTATGCTGATCACTCTGGGCAACACGATTCAACAGCAAAATTAGTGCTGCTCTCGGCTCGATTGGATAGCGTTGCAAGAAATAAGGCAGAACCTCCCCACATAACCCCTGTCTCACGCGGTCCAACGCATGAATAATGTAAAGCCAAAACTGAAGTGGATCTTGATCCTTCTCATCCAGACAGACACAAGCCGTATGCCCTGCGGCTTTTCTCAGCCAACTCCCCAGCAGTGTTGATTTTCCCGAACCGGCAGGAGCAGTCAACAGCGTCATCTTGGATTGCATAACTTCATCGTATTGCGAGCTGAGCCTTGGACGATCCATGGTATCCACTGGTAAAGGGGGAAATTCCAGTTTGTTTGTCAAAATCATAAATTGAAGCCAATCGCCGTGGAAACCAGCCGTTTGTTCTTGTTGCATGTAGTCCTCCTGAACCCGCACTGAGGTGCACATTATAGAAATCGTTGTATGTACATTTAGATATTTTAAGTATACAGGGAACAACGTCGATATCGCACACGATTTTATACAAAAACAAAGACAAATAACCCTGCACAGAAGTACAGGGCAAAAGAGACGTTTATTTACCTTTTTATCTCAATAACTTCAAATTGACGATGATATAATTCAAACCGGATAACAACGTAACACCCGTCGCAATCCATATCAAGATCATATCTATTCTCAAATCTGTAAAAGTACTAAATATCACATGATGAATTAAAACGGTAAGGATTGCAACGACTTGAAGAACCATTTTAATTTTTCCATACTGATCAGCAGCGAGTGCGATTCCCTGTTCTGCAGCTACCATACGCAAGGCAGTGATTACAATTTCACGTGCAATAATAACAACTGCAACCCACGAGCTAATCATATCCACCTGAACCATCATAATAAGTGCCACTGAAATGAGAAGCTTGTCTGCAAGTGGATCGAGCAACTTACCCAACCTAGTTACCTGATTGTACTTTCTGGCAATATACCCATCCAGCTTATCTGTGCAAGCGGCTAGTGCAAAAATAATTACCGCAACCATCAAACCCGGCTCCTGCTGAACGAGAAAGCATAGCATAAACAGCGGAATTAATGCGATTCTTGCCAGAGTAATCCCGTTTGCCAGATTCACTGTTCCTTGGCCCCCTCTAGTAATTTCAGGATTTCCAATGCCACATCATGTGGAGATTTCAGTTGACCTAATTCATAAGCATCTCGAAATGCTCCGGACAACGCAAATTCCTCTGTACTTTTTCCTCTCGCCACAGCCTGCAATTCCGTATCCACCATACCCGGATCAAAAGCGACGACCTCTGCCGGATTAGACTGTGAAGCTTGCTCCATCGCGACACATTGTGTGAACATGTTGATTCCTGCCTTTGATGTACAATAGGTGGCCATTGAAGGAGCAGGATAACTGCCCGAAGCGGAACTGACATTAATAATTTTTCGGCGTGCCGTTATATGGTTGGTATGGTGAATAAAAGATGACGTAAGAATCATCGGCGCGGCCAAGCTAATATTCAGATGAACGCTAATCTCGTCCGCAAGACACTGATCTATGGGTTTCAACGGTTCAAGCACGGCCGCATTATTGATAAGTCCGATGCATTCCACAGAAAGAAGCGGGATCTGCTCCAATATACCCGAGATTACACTGTCGATCCCATGAATGTCTTTAAGGTCGAACTGGACATGAGTGTACCCTTCGTAGATATTGCCCAAGTCGGATGCTCCGCGTGCTATGCCGTAGACGGAGTCTCCTTTTTCCAAACAAAGTTCTGCAAGCTGTCTACCAATGCCTTTGGATGTACCTGTAATAATAAAGGTTCTCTTACCCATATGTTCGCCGCCTTTCGATTTGCATCGATCTTCTTTCTCTATGTCAGGAATGATATGTAGTCTAGTTACCCATAAAGATTTTCATTCTGTACTTATGGTTTTCTCCACATGGTCACCCACAAAATAGGCAAACCAAAATACGGATCTTCCTGCCCCATCGCTTTCATTGGACGCAGTTCCACACACTCAAACGGGTCCTCCAGTAAATACCGAAGCTTCTCCTCCGTAAAAGCAAGTCCGCCCCGCATTGACTTCTCACGGTACACTTCCCAATCGTCCATCACATGCTCCGGGCCGCCTTGACCGCCGAATCCTGGTGCAAAACAAGTCATGCCGAACAGCCCTCCCGGCTTCAGCGCACGATGAATCATCTCAATGTAAGGAATACGCTGATGCGGTAGCAGATGGTGCAGACAGCCCGAATCATAGACCAGATCATATTCCTGCTCCGGCGTCAGATCGAACACCGAACGACATTCAAAATGTACATCCAGTTGTTCTTCCGCTACGCGCTCCTTTGCCCAGGCAATCGCAGTCTCTGACAGATCGTAGGCGTCAACCTGATATCCGTGCCCTGCTAAATACAATGCATTCCGACCAGGGCCACATCCCAGCTCCAGCGCTCTGCCCCCTCTTAACCGTCCAGCTTCTACATCAGCAACCAGATTCTCGTCTGGCTTGTTTGGAAAAAACGGAATGGGTCTGTCCCGATTCTCATAGAACGGCTCCCAAAACTGCTTGGCCGATCTGAAGTCCGCATCGAGCATGTCATAGAGATCCTGCACACTTTTTATCGTTTTCTCCAAAGTCTGAATTCCTCCTGTTTTACCGCTTAAGTTGGGTGTTTCTTCACTGTTGTTTTCCATGCATTATGCATGAAATCCAAACCAATCCACTACACTTTATTATAACATTTTTAACCATTATTTTCTCTATTTCTCATGTGTGAATTTAGTAGAATATGCATTGTTTTTTCCATACAAAAAGCGAACGACATCACATGTCGTCCGCTTGAAATTCCAGCTATAAGATTACAACTGTACAGCTTATAAATACATTTCGTTTTATCCCTTGCGCTCCATCACGGCAAAGTAATTTTTCTCATTATCTGCAAAATTAAAGACACGCCCTGTCGGCATCTCTACAATCTCTCCAACCGTTACATGTTTAGCGGACAAATCGGCATATAACCGATCAAGGTCATCTGTGAAAAACATCAATGAGGGTGTCCCCAAATTTAGCTCGGCCGACATACGTGCCACGACCTCTTTATCATGCAAAATGATGCTGGTCTGTGCGTCTTTCGCAGGCGCGACTTCAATCCATCGCATACCTTCATCAAGGATGACCTCATCCACGATGTGGAATCCGGCTACCTCCGTCCAAAAAGCCAGGGATTCGTCCTGGTTATTGACGTACAGCATAACTTGGCCTAATTTGCTAAACATGTACCAACCACTCCTCTAATCAAGTTATCTCGGTATTCCTTCAATCTTAGATTGCCTCAGATTCCAATTGAGTATAACATGCATGTCCTATTTTAAAATAAACATTTTAGAGCAACTAAATTGACGTTTCATGCCACCTATACGGCGAGGAAAGTTTGCTGTAATTTCTCTCTATATTCCCAGTCGATCTCGAAGCGAAGTGATCTGGGCAACATGGTGTTTACCATGCCATACATACAAGCCTAGACAATGATCCAGTCTCATCGTTTCTTTGGATGCAGGATGATAGAACGCTTTGGCATAGTCTTCGTCCGATAGCGCGTGTAGCAATGCCGACCAGCGGCGATGCAGTGCATCCAAAAGCTGAAGGGAATACTCAATATCTAAATCCCTGGAATCACTCAGTTCAGCCCAGCGCTCCTCAAAATACGGGCGAATCGTGGGCGTATCCTCTGTCAAAGCGAGCTTGAAGCGAATTACACTATTCATATGACTATCTGCCATGTGGTGAATAACCTGTTTTAGCATCCAGCCGCCGTCCCGATATGGCAAACTCAACTGTTCTTCATCAAGTCCTTTTACCGCTTCTCTCGCACGTTCAGGCAAGTCTGCAATATCTTGAATCCATTGTTGCCTTTGATCCAGCGTTACTTCACCTTCATGTGTGAACTGCCCAATCGGATATCTATAATCCATCTTGTCTCCCCCATGATCCCTGTGGATTTGTTTACTGCATATTAACACGACACCACTCACCGAGCTACTTTATAGAGTATACTCCATCAGCCAGCAATCTCTCATCTGTCCTTCATGCAGTTCATGCTGTGGTAGCTTTTTAACCCGTTTGAAGCCACACTTCTCGTAGCAAGATAACGCACGTTCGTTCCACGCTTGCGGGTCCATCACGATTTTCCGGGCATGTTTCTCCTGAATCAAATATGCTGTCATAGACTTCACCAGTTGCGAGCCGATCCCCCTGTTCCAGCAATCCGTTTCCCCGATGAACTGATCCGTGCCATAGATGATTTCACCATGGTCAGCATAACCATATTCCGCACGTTCCTCTGTCTCCAGTTCATAGAACTGAATGTATCCGATTGGCCGACCTTCATATTCCACAATACACCGGGTAGCTTCATCATCTTGATCGTAAAAATGTGCTCTCACAAGCTCCAGATCATGCGGCTGATCACGACCTTCGTAGTACTGCAGAACCTCCGGGTCAGACAACCATTTGACTAGAGTAGGCTCATCCGCTGTCTGTAACAGGCGAACGGTGATATCCTCCGTTTGATATAATTTGTTCACTTCAATCCTCCGATCTGCTTACCCTTTTACAGCTTTCCAGATATATTTATGTTCTCGCACCGCTATTTTTCCATCGACCGTATGTTCCTTTAACTTGGCTTTCAATTGTTCACCGTACTCAGGCAGTGTATAATCCGGGTTTCCCGGAACGTCTGCAAGGAAAAGAGCAAACTCATTTTCGTCAGGAAAGACCATGAGTGCCTCATGATATTCTTCGATCTCTATCTGCTCATAACGTTTACGTTCCAACCGTTCACGCACCTTGGTTACATCTGTATGTATTCCGAATAGCAGTCCTCCTTTAAGGAGAATTCTTCCATACTCGATAATAGATGTGGGGCCCCTACGATTATAGATCAATCCGAATTGTTTATCCTGAAAAGGCAGTTCTTCCTTTGTTGTTGCACAGATAAAATCCACATTCTGAATCGTACTGGATTCCAGCCTCTCTTGGGCTATTTTAATCATCTCTTCCGAGTTATCGAACCCTGTTATATGAGCAGTATGTGCCGCCATTTTAAGAGTAAAATCGCCGTGTCCACAGCCTGCATCAAGCACCGATGTATACGCAGGCAGCAACTGGATCAACCGCTCTTCAAATATTTCTTCCGCGGACTTCCCCTCCCACATGTACTGTGCTCTAGCTCTGTATTCACCATTACGCCGTGCAATCATATCGTACCATTCCATGCCCATAGACATCCTCCTCATCCGATAGCATTTATCTCATCCAATATTCGACAAAACCACGCTGATTCCCCTTCTTCTCTAAAAATTGAAACGCATCTATTTCATCGTCCGTATTATGCTCGAAATCATATTTTCCCCATCATAATCCATTGAATCTGGAGGTTACTTGCATGTCATTTTTCAAGAAGATGTTGGCCAGTGTTGGTGTAGGTGCAGCGAAAGTGAATACGGAATTACATACGACAGAGGTCATGCCCGGTGGAGTGCTTTCAGGAATTGTCTACATTGAAGGCGGGGATGTGCAGCAGCAGGTCGATCGAATTTATCTATTAATCAAAACGCACTACATTCGGGAAAGTAATGATCGCAAAGTAAAGGAAACGGCTGTTGTCGCCAAATATCTGCTCACCGAGGGATTTACGTTGCAGCCTGGTGCAAGACTGGAGAAGAGCTTTCAATTCGATCTGCCAGAAAATCTACCGATTACACTACACCGTGCGGAAGTGTGGGTGGAAACGGGGCTCGATATCTCTAGTGCAGTAGACCCCTCAGATCGGGATCTTATTCATGTTGTGCCTTCCAGACAGATGGAAACCGTTCTGGATGCCATTGATCTACTGGGATTCAAGCTTCGTGAAGTGACCAATGACTATGCTCCAAGGCTCGGTGGCAACCTGCCGTTTGTACAGGAGTTTGAGTTTGTGCCGACCAGCAAGTTCCGCGGATATTTGGACGAACTTGAAGTTCTCTTCTATCCAATGGGGGATTCTTTGGAGCTGTTAATCCAGATCGACCGTCGTGCACGAGGACTTAGCGGAATGTTATCCGAAGCCATGGGCACGGATGAGACCTATGTACGCCTTCAACTGCACGAGAGACATCTGGAGCGTGGTGCTCGCTCCGTCGCACAAGGCTTGGAAGAGATTATATCACAGCATCTCTAGACTGCGAAAACGAAACAACATAAAGAGAACAACAGCCCTTGCTAGCATCCATCCGATGCCAGGGGCTGTTCTCTTTATCTTTTGCTCTTACCCGCAATATAAGAACGAATGACATAATACGCCATAGCAAAAAGGAACGTACCCCCAACACTTAGGGCTATCATCAAACCGCTTCCACTTGCCACATGTCCAAAGTCAACTTGCGATGGCGCACCAGACGTTGGTAGTTGTGTACCTTGCGGAACATGCTGTAATGTTAGAACCATGCCTTGAACTACATTCCAAACTGTTAACAAAAGTATGAAAATACCCGATACGATCACCGTTTCAATTCCCAAACGTTTGTTCAGACGCATTCATTTCGCCCCCTTATTCTTATAGAACGAGAAACTGCTCCAGCTGTTGCTTTAATTCATCTTTATGCTCGTCTACATACTGGTACAGCAAGTCGAAACTCTCTTCATTATCCGCTTGAAAGCTTAAATGTTGACCTTCCTGCTCTACCTGCTGTAATAACTCATGGATCTGTGGCCCATGTGTCTGCAAACTTGTTGAGATGTCGTGTTCAGACAGACGCTCCACATTTTCTCTTAACTGACCTGGCGTAATCCTTTGTTCCGTCAGGAGCTGTTCCACCTTTTGCAAAATCATCGCATCTGTCTCATTGCCACTTCGCATCAACGCGCCTGTGACCTCTCTCAAATGCTGGCCGCTTGCATTCTCCAAGTAACCGGTCAATCCATTCATCGATAGTTCCGTATCCAGATCAATAATCAGTATTATGTCCCGCAGCACAACAGGCAGCTCTGAGACCTGCTCACGAATCGTGGCGAATTCAGCCCTGTACATATCCATTGCAATGCTGCCCACGATTTCTTCACCTGACATCTCTTCGATGCCTGCAGGCGGCATCAACTCCGCCAGTTCTTCCTGTAACTTGTTCATCTCACTTCTCCTCCTGTATCTCTCTATATAGCGTAGTCATGATCTGCGCCGCCACGTCTCTCCATCATACCAGAATATGCTGTATAGAAAAGAAATCGCGCCAAGTTAACATGCATTTGACTTACGAAAAATAAATTGCTGTTATGATCTTGGCATTACAAATTTAGGGAGGGGTAAGGATGCGTCTGGCCTTGTTCACAGAAATTATCTTCCCGAATGCCGAATCGCTTTTCCCAGCAAAGTAACTGCCTATAGACAGCTACAGGAATTTCGGCCTGATCTGCTTCATGTCGCTACAACGTTTAACATGGGGCTACTTGGCATTGAGCAACGCCATCGACGGAAGATGGGTCAAATCTATACGGCTTAAATGTTGTTAGAGCAAGGTTTTCAATTCTCGAAGTTGCTGGATTGTATGTAGCGGTGTTGCCTCAACTTTCTCCGGCCAAGGCTGGTTCACCTTCATCCAGATTGTGCTCATGCCTGCTTTGGCCGCCCCCTGTATATCATTCAGCGGATGATCCCCGATGTAGAGGCATTGCTCAGGTTCTAGATCAAAATGATCAAGGGCTAATTGAAATATACGCGGATCGGGCTTTTTCACGCCTGCTTCTTCCGATACAATGATGTAATCATAATCCTCTCGAATGCCAAGTTGATCAATCTTTCCATACTGAATCTGTGTTTGACCATTAGTGATTAAACCAATCAGGTACTGGCCTTTCAAATGCTGTATTACTTCTCTTGCCTCATCCATTAGCACTGAATTTCGCACATACTCCCGGCCGTAGAATGCCATTAGTTCTTCGTGCGGAGGATGTTCGGCCCAAGGTAATTCCTCTAATAATTCGCTGAACAGCCGAGGTTTCTCCTTATAACCATCTTCGTCGAGCTTGATAATCCGCTCCTTAATATGTTCGGTTGATTCCATGTGCCCAAAATACGTGTTGATCAAACTTTGTGTGAATCCCTCAAACGTTCTTGTCCGGTCTAGAATCGTGTTGTCTAAGTCGAAAATGACAGCTTTAATATGGTTCATGAAGCTTGTCCTCCGTTCTGCTTCAGATTATCGAGAAGTCGAACTACTTTTTCTTTTTATGATAATGGTAGCCTGTGCACAGACCTTTTTTAATCGATTTGGCAGAGCACTTGTGTCCACCGTTTTTGTCCAATCGACCCGGATGTGCATACGCCGAGGAGGATACACCGATAAGCATAACCAGCGATAACATGATAATAAAACCTTTTTTCATATCTAATTTCACCTTTCTTTTCACACCCTATGCTTTAGGGCTTTCTCATTTCACTTCATCTCATTTTACATAAAAATCCACAATATGGATATCCCTTATTCCAACTAAAGCCCTTTTATATAAGCTTGTAGTGCCTCAACGCATGGGTTATTCCACCCTCACTCGCTTTCCGTGTGACATAATCGGCACTTTGCTTGACTCGCTCTCCACCGTTCCCCATAGCAACACTTACGCCCACATAAGTTAGTAGATCTATATCGTTCTCTCCATCGCCAAAAGCCATCGTTTCCTCTCTGCGTATATTTAGGTGAGTTAGAACGATCTGAGCTGCTACAGATTTACTGACTTCACCTGCTTCAAGCACATTGCAAACGTATGGATGGAATCGTACAAATCGCAAAGAGGGAAACCGTTCTTTATATTGGTTTGTTTCCTCCTCATTTGCGTATAAACACATACAGTATATCTCCTCATCCAGCGTCAAGGTCTGATCCGGATATTCCATCAATCCAAGTGTCTCTCGAAGAGCATCGGTCACACGATGATCCGTCCGGCAAGTTCCGTTCATGCCTAAAGACTCCGTGAAGTAGGAAAGTGCATGTCCCTGAGACGCAGCAAAATGGCTAAACTCCCTAACCATGGTTGAAGAAAGAATGGATTTATGAATAATTTCACCACGGCAAGTAACCAAAGCTCCGTTAGCTGAAATAACCGTATCTATGCCAAGATGTTTGAACTTTTCACACAGATGATGTGGTCTGCCCGTCACAAGGATGATATGAATTCCTTTTTGGATTAACCTGCGGATGGACTCTTCGGTATCCTTGGAAAGGCTACGATCTTTTTCACTGAGCAACGTACCGTCCACATCCAAAAATACAGCTTTTATTACTTTTTTCATTAACCCTCATCCTCTTCCTCTTCTCCTCTAATGCTGATCGTCCATTGGCTCGAAATGCTTCAGGTCTGATTTCGTTTTGCCGCTCTTCTTCGCCTCTTCCGAAATGCGGTGGCTGAACTGAATTACATCATTATGTGCAAAATATATATACTCCACATCCGGTTCATCCTTAAACTTTACTACAGCAAGGAAGGGTGGCAATTTCACACTCCAGACGCCTTCTACGGATTCAATCTCATTAGGAGAATAATGTTTCTGCTCCGTTAAATATGTCGTGACACGATGTGCATAGATCATTTTGTTAGCTTTTACATAGATAAATGGCGTGAGAATCAATAAAATCAGCGTAATGCCAATCGTCCATGATACGATCTTTTTCGTTTTACTCATCTTAACGCCCCCCTGCCTTTGTCTACCCGGATCTGCACCTCGTTGGAGCGCCTCATGTACCACATCTGGAACGCGTTCGCCACGTCACCCGGTATATCGTGAACATGATGATGCATGACAGGTTTGGCACGATTTACGGTATGGATGGAAGCCAGCCCTAACTTGCGCTGCAAGGGATGACGTGTAATCTTGATTTCAATGACCTTTTCCCGTTTGGACAGAAACAGTGTCGAAGTCAGCGCACCTGAGCGAAACTGAATGAACTGATCGTTCAATGCATACCGCGTATGATAAAAATTAACCACCCTACACGTTGTAATGCACACGATCAACAGTAGCGAAATCATCCACCATGACTGTTCCATGCTGAACAAAACCGGTTTGAAGTATGCTAGCACACCCGTTACGATGATCCACAACCAGTTTGGTTTAAGTACACGCAACCACAACGCTTTTTGCGGCAACCTCTGCATTTCCTCCGTCACATGATAGGAAGGTAGCATTTCTTCAATAATGCGATAGGCCTCTCTCACAGGTAAAAAGGGATATAGTGTGTTAATCTCCTGGCTAGCTTCACCCAAACTACCAGCGGTTGTTAGTTCTACCTCGGCAAGACCCAGCATTCTTTTCATCAGGGACTGTGTAATCTTGACGGCCTGTACACGGTCTTTCTGAATCGAGAACGATGTCTTTTCCAGCATGCCCTTCGTAATATAAATTCGCTTGTCATCGGACGTGATCTGGAAATCTCCATATTTCACAAAGGTACGAACAATGCCAAGCCCGACGGATATAAGGATCAATAGCAGGATGATCAGGCTCGTTACCCACCATGATTCAAGCCAGGATAATACAAGGCTTTCGGTTACGGTTTCGTCCGGGAAGAAATCCTTTACGGTTGAGTACAAGGAACCCAAGATCGGGATCAACACCAGAAAACTAAGTGAGGTAAACGATGCTTTGAACACATCTTTGCGCGTAGAACGATAGTGAACGACGTGTTCGAGTTTGCCTTTAATTCCATTGGCATTGTCATTGGCATTTGCGCTTACGTCACTGCCTGCTTGTTCTTCAGTTTCGATATCCCGCTCTGCAAGTAAGCTTTTCTCATCCTGTACGTTCCGCTCATCATCCATAATTCCTTCAACCGTATCTTGGACCTCGGATAAATGAAGGGCTACCTGCTTTTCTAACCGTTCTGCTTCAGAAACCGAAACGACCTGTAACAGAAACGTCGCATCATCCCCCTTGATACCCGTTTCGAAGCGTATAGAGGTTACACCGAATAATCGATGAAAAAAGCTCGTATGCCGGCTCACATTTTGTACTTTCGTATACGGGATCGTTCTGCGGGTTCGACTGAATGCTCCCGTGTAGATATGGAAAGCTTTCTCATCGGCTGCATAACGTGTTGTGAACCATTTCCAGATGATAGAGATCAGTGCGATGGAAATACCGATGTAAAAGATGATTCTCGCATAGAAGACCCATGTCGAATCCGATCCTGCACGGAATACGAATAAAAACAGAATAAAGGCAAATGTGCTTTTAAGCAGATTGCCCAGGCTCCACAACAAGCTGAGAGCATGATGCCGTTTCATCTCCGTCATTCATCCACCTCGTTAATCCGGGCATAATCCGCAATCTGGTTACGTAGCGCCAATGCCACATCTTCCGGCAAGGCCGGGATATGGTGGGATGAACCCATCGTTCCGATGGACACCGAGTACAGTCCGTATTTTCTCATGAGTGGCCCCTGATTGGTTGATACGGATTGCACCTTGGCCATCGGAATGACCTGATGCACCTTGTTCAATGCCCCGTGCTTCAATTGCACAAACTCTGCGTTAACGCCATAAAACCAATATCGATACAACCACACGGGCTGCAAAAATATATCCCACACGGCATAACCTGCGGATATAACCGTGACTCCCCATAAAATCCAGCCGATCCACGGCCTCCAATCATACACGGAGTCCAGTATAAGCAACGCTGCCAATACCACAAAGCCTATGACGTTGTAGAGGATCGCGCTAACTCTCCACAAGCTTATAGCATGAGGGGAAAGCTTCTGTTGCGGCGGGCTCCATTCCTCTGTTCCTGTTGTTCCTGTTTTATCTGGTGCATCTGTTGTTTCTGTCATGTTGCAGTCCCTCTCCTCTCTTCTCTTTTTGTCTTCTGTCTGTATACTTTACGATAATGCTTATGTAGCGATGCGCTTTAAGTAAAAGAAGTAAAAAAAGATGACTCCTGTTCACGTGCAGGGGGTCATCTTTTGTTTTCGTTTATTTTCCAGTAAAATCCTGTACTTCACACAACCATACCATATTTTCGCTGCCTTCGCCCCAGTAGTCCTTCACTACAACATACGGCTCTCCAAACTTCCGCCGCCACTTCCGCTGTGCGATCCGATAACCACTGTCCAGACAAAATTGGGTAATCCCCCGCTCCTGTAGTTCGGTGACCAGTGCTGTAATAAGCGCAGAAGCAATCCCCTGACCCTGCAGTTCAGGTAAAACATACAGGGAGCCCAGCGTTCCAACGTGATCCAGACGATGGCTGGTGCATTCCTGAACGACTTTCCCGCAAGGCCCATATGAAATCGTCCCCACAACCTTACCGTCTTTCCGGGCAACAAGGAAAAAGGGAGCCGTCTTCGTTGGTTCGAGATCAGGCTCATGCTGTAAAACAGCTTGTACTACAGCCTTTTTATGCTCGATCTCTTCCTGAATCTCATCCAGAAGGGAGCCGATTCCTTCCTGACGATATGCTTCTGGAATCGTTGTCTCAAAAATATGATATGCTCCATCCACATCTGCTGCCGTCAGTGTTCCGATTGTTATCAACTTGCCTGCACTCCATTCATCTATAAGCCTGTATTCATGTTGTTTGTCTGTGTGCTCCATTTAGTCCGTACGCCGCTGAATGATTTGTCTCAGTTTATTCGCGTTCTCAAGAGGGATCGTATATCCGGTCATCGTATCCTTCTGGTTTACAAGCAAACCTTGCGACTTAGGATCTGTACCCAGTGAAAGATCATACCGAGTAACGGAACCGTCTGCGTATGTGATGTTCATCTTGTACTCCGCAGCATAATCAAGTACCCCCTGCATACGCTCGGCACTGAATATCACTTCGGTAACGATCTGAATCTCGTCAGCGCGGTCAAATTCTACATCGCGGCACGTTTTAGAGAAGTGAGCCTCATTACACGCTAACGTAATTAAGATAGGAATTCCCTGACTCTGTTCCATTTTCTCAGCCTCTTTGGAGCCCAT
This sequence comes from Paenibacillus sp. RRE4, assembly GCF_031844205.1. Taxonomy (NCBI): domain Bacteria; kingdom Bacillati; phylum Bacillota; class Bacilli; order Caryophanales; family Paenibacillaceae; genus Paenibacillus; species Paenibacillus sp. RRE4. Next base: position 764,278 of record NZ_JAUZUT010000001.1, on the reverse strand, counting down.
CTCACTCGAATTGTTGCCACCGCACGCTGCAATGAATATGACGCTGAAGAATAGAAGCAACATTCCGATATGTCTCACTTATAGGCCTCCCATTCAGCTAATAAGTCGATTAAGCGTGGGACTGTTTTTTGAACAAAAGCTTGTACAACCTCTTCGGTAATGTAACACGGAATAATGCCCGGTGCTTCCCCATGCAAAAAAGAAAACGTACGCTCCCGCCAGCCTAGAATTTCATCCGCCGTTAAACGATTTGTCATTTCATACCCTGACGAGTTATTTAAGGCTGACCATACTTCTTCGCTCCAATTCATGGTGTGATACAGATTAAAATCAATCTGATCCGTCTCCTCGTAATATAAACGGGACAGGTCTTCCTTGGTTCGCACGACTCCATCACGCTGGTCATGCTCACAAACCTGTTCCATGAATGTGGGATAAACACTTCGAAACCAGTAATAATCCGTCATCACATGCATGAAGTAACCGAGAACAAAGGAAGTCCAGCCTTCACTCGTGCGCTCGCTAATGTAATCACCATAAAACTTCTGGAGACGTCCGGTATAATTGTTTTCTTGCTCAGGATAAAAATGAGTATGCTGCTTGTCGTCCTTGGTCGTGCCCTCACGTATGTGAATGGCATCCGGCGCAATATTTCCGAGATAAAATGCTCCCAGGTCCAGGGGCTCAGGCAACATATCAGCCAATCGATGAGCTACACTTAGATGTACCATAGGCAGAGGCATAGACAGATCTCCTTTTTCCGTTGAAGAAATGGTTGTAAATTTAATCTCTCGTTAGCTCACCAAACCTGCCACTCTCTCGTCCTGCATCCGGTCAAACAACTTCTCCAGATCCGTATGGTACGCAGGCTGTTCCTTTACCAGCAAACGGATATATTCCGACCCACACTCGTAAAATACGAGGCGGTTAAAAGGTGCTGTATCGCCAACATGATTAGGCTCCAATCCATACTTGGCTCGAATCAAATTCTCGATATACCGCGCGAAACCTTCATTCCACTCCAACCAGCTCCAGTATTCCGCTTGCTCTTCTGTAAGAGATTGGAACAACGCCGTTCGCGCCGCCTGAATTTGCTGTAAATCCTCACTTTTCAACGCAGATAGAAGAGAATCGATTCGCCCGGCAACAGTCTCATCTTCGTACGGAAACTCATAATCGATCTCCCAGGTTACACGCTTAAGCTGGGTCATTTTATGTTTAATCTGCAGACGGTCAACAATCCGTTCCCCATATTTCCCATAGACAGAACAATGCACGTATTCATGGAACAGAAAAACCTTCTGCTCTAAATCTTTGAAAACAGACGCCGTCACGATCGCGCACATGCGATTGTCCATATGGTGTACAGGCATTGCGCCGAGACAGTCATCGGGAATATACAAGTCATCCGGTACGGTTTTGACCCATTCATACTGCCCGGTTTCAGATGAATAATCAAAGATATATAACAACGATTCGTGCGCTACAACAACCGGATGGTGTTCTGCAAAAAAAGGATGCAGGCTGACCAGCTCGGTCTGAAGCTTATTTAACTCGTTAATTTGCTGTAAAAATGTATCCATGTCTAACCCTCTCTCTTTGCAAAATGATACTCTTATCATACTAAATCAGTATCCGTAAATCACTGAGAGAAAAATGATAATATTGTGCGAAACGCTTACTAACCTTGGATATATCCCGCTTTGGACAGCACATATTTGGTGAATGGATTGATATCAGGAATCGGCTGAGTCAAGTCGAAGTACCTGAGCTCTAACCCTTCATCATCCATCACCGTCGGACTGCCCGTAATGCCCCCTGCTTCATAGATTGCCATGACATTGTATACCTCATCTCCATGCGGATAACGGTAATACATATCCTGACCCGAAAATATGGTAATCAGCTTATATGCCTCTGCTCGTAGACCAGCTTCTTCATATAATTCACGCGCAGCAGTCTCTTCCAATGATTCACCCGGTTCAAGCGAACCGCCAATAGTGCCCCAATCCAAGCTATCTGTTCGTTTCTGGAGTAGCAGGTGACCCTGCTCGTTAAACACCAGTACACATGAACCTGCCATGATCAAGGGACGTGTGCCTACCATTTTTCGCAAATCCATGATGTATCCCATGTTATCCTCCTGAGTCCAAATGTAGTAAAAACAGCCCCAGTTTACTTAGAAACCGGATTGTTTCAATATCCCCTGATCTACCGAATCTTGTACGATTTGTTGTGCATACTTCCACAGCGTTGCCGACCCATTCGCAATTTCGGCATTACGATTTAATACCTGATCACTCGTAATGTTATATTTCTGCCATGTGTCACCTTCATTCTGATGATTATGAATGATCGGCTGCAACCGATCCATGGAAGAAGCAAACCTGGCCTCCGGTGTCTCTTTGGTCTCGAACTCCATCCACAGACTTAACAGTTCTTCGGCTTGGTCTTCTGGCAACATACCGAATAACCGATGTGCAGCCTTAAGCTCTCGTTCATGTTTATCTGTGTTTCCTTGGGTGTCATACGCAAAGGTATCACCGGCGTCAATTTCAACAAGGTCATGAACAAGTAACATCTTGATCACTTTAAGCATGTCGATTTCCTTGTTAGCATGACCATGCAATATTAACGCCATCATGGCTAGATGCCAAGAATGTTCCGCATCATTTTCGAGCCGCTCGCCATGGATAATTCTTGTTCTTCGTTCAATCGTTTTCAGCTTGTCTATTTCAATCAGAAACTGGATCTGTGACTCTAGTGTCTCATCCACGCTCTTACCCCCTTCAATTACTAACGCATACACTATGAAATGCTGTTACCTTCTGCCTTGCTCGACTTTCATTTTCAGGATTTTCCACGTCCAGGCACCATACCAGATGCCAGCGGCGGGAAACAGAACAAGTGCCGTCAGTAAGTTTACATAAAACTCACCATTCAGGGTTAAACTTTGTCCGCTCCATGACGTCATCACCAACGTGTACAGAAAAGCGAGTGGCAGACCCCAGCCCAAAACGCCACGCACCAGAATATGATGCCTTTTTCCTTGCTGTAATTGTTTCTCCCATTTGATCCGTTGTGACTCTTTCATATGTCATGTTCTCCTTTAAGCCTGCATAGCTTCATGAATTTGTTTGAGCATATATTCGGCATAATCTCTTAAACGTGCATGTTCCACATTGACCGATTCACGTTCCCCGTTGTACTTAGCCAAACATTGCGAGATAAGTTCCCGATGTTCAGGCAATGCTTCTGCCACCGCACGCTCTCCAGCCTCTCGCTTGGAGTAAATCACTGATTCCTGAATATACAACAGCACGCGCGACAAACTTAATACGTAATAGACCGGATTATCCACGATTTCTTCCAACGCTGAATCTGCATCGGAGGCGATCGAATGGATGACACACTCGCGGTTCGCCGGTTGGAAAAGTTCCTTGATCGGCTTGCCATACAGCACCATACCTCGGTCATAGATCACCGCCATATGTGCAACAACATCCGGGTCTTCATGACCACCGCAGAGATATTCAGGATCATTTCTGTACTTCTCCCGGTGATATGCAGAATAATGAAACTCAAATGGCGTAGGGTATTGACCACGTGTTACAGCTGACTCTAGTATAATGCTAATCTCAAACCCTTTCGGGATATGCATCTCATCTTCTATACGTATCAGTTGGTCGGCGATTCTGCGGTAACTCTCAGAGGATCTTTTCTCACGACATACAACTAAAATATCGATATCACTCCGCAACGGATGGAAACATCCCATCGCCATGGAGCCATGCAAATACACGCCTGTTAACGCGTCGGCTAACTCTTCCTTTAATATATCGATTAGCCTGCTCAATACGGCCTTTTCGTCCATATTGACTTTCTCTCCTTCTGTCATCAACTCAACTGTCGATCTCCACATTCATCTTCCGTACATAAACAGCCGTTCCTCTAATTCGGACATCCATTCCCTCTTGCTCCCGACGTATGCTCACCTGAACCTTACCATCTCTATCCATCTCATGCCCTTGCTCTACTGTAAAATCAACCTCGTGAATCTCCTGATTCACATATGTCAAAACATAGGCACCCATCACCCCTGATGCGGTACCTGTGACAGGGTCTTCTGTTGTGCCTGAATATGGCGAAGAAAAATGCCTTGCATGCATGAGAGCATCATCATCGCGAGTTTCGAAGCAGAAGGGATGTAAGGATGACTTGGGATTTTCAGATAAAATGTCCGGGAACTGAGAAGAATCCGGTTTCATTTTAACAAATGCATCTAAACGACGAATCGGAATTAATAGCGTCCACGTACCTGTACTTCCATATACGATGGGCATGGTCATATCCAAATCATCCGTTGTCAGATGAATAGACCTAGCAAGCTTTTCTACATCGCCTTGAAAGGGAACAAAACGTGGCTGGTCCTGCTTCATCTCCATCAACCAAGTGTCATCTTGTTGCTCAAACTGGATTGGTAATATACCTACGTTCGTTTCAATCGTGATAGAGTCTTTTCCTTGTAGTAAATCATGTGTCTTAAGTCCATACATTGCCGCCATGGTCGCGTGACCACACAGATTAATCTCGTGACCCGGAGTGAAATAACGCAACCGGACATCGGCCGTTTCAGACTTCAATACAAATACCGTCTCATTAAAACCGACAGCATGAGCAATCTGTTGCATTGTCACTTCACTCAGATGATCTGCTTCAAAAACAACGCCCGCCGGGTTGCCCTTGCCTGGAATGCTTGAAAAAGCTTCATAGTGGTACACTTGGATATCACGCATCTACTCTTCATCCTCTCTTTACAGAGCAGGAGTTGCCCCGCCGTATAATTCAAGTGATTCCTTTTCAACAACAACAGCCCCGCCATCCGGACACGCATATACTTGGGTTTGATGGTTTTGAGCATATTCTCTGAATGGTTGCATCATCTCTTCCGAACGATCCCAGTGGGGTGCAAACTCAAAATCTACAAGAGCAAGGGCCTGTAATTCGGTCAAACCGATATGATTCTCGTCTGCATCCTCACCGTATCCAGCTATTTGGATCGTAGGTGTCATCAGAATACTTCCCGCGCTAACCCCAATCAAAGTCCCACCGTCACTGACATAGGAACGTAGCTGTTCAAACCTATTTCGTTGCTGTAGCAAACTTAGAAAATAAAACGTATTCCCGCCAGATAGATGAATCGCGTCACATTGGAAAAGAGAGTCCAGCATGCTTTCCTCATACTCGGTATCCAGATCATAATACAGCACATCTTCCATCCCAAACTGGCGATAAAAACGCCGAGTGTGCTCGACATATATTCGCTGTGGGTCGGAACAGGAAGGGATGTAACCGATTAAGGGCTTTTTGTGCTGAAACAAGCTTCGAAGTCTCTCATTCAGTTCATCATGGGGCTCAAAATACAGATCGCTAAGCAAAACCAGTTTACGCTGTATCATTAGATTAACCCCCTCTTGTATTAGGACGTGTCTTAGATTACTGCCGCCTTAGTCTAATGCATGCTCCTTAAACTCTCTGTCCAAAATGGAGAAAAAACACTGGTCCGTCCACTTATTCCGCCACCATAATTCTTCTTTGAAAACGGCTTCCCTTGTCATGCCTACATGTTGCATTAAAGCCGCTGATTTTACATTTTCGGCATTACACATGCCTACGACTTTGTGTGCTTGTAACTCGTTAAATGCAAATTGCAGTAATAACCGGGTCGCCTCGCTTCCGTAACCCTTACCTGCATATTCAGGCAACACCGCGAAACCAAGCTCCCAGCTTTTGCGAAAATCAACGTAACTCCACATCTGAACGATGCCCACTGGTGTATCACCGACATCATTCAAGCGACGGATAACAAAATCATACGCATACGGTGTCTCGCCCTCAACGGGGAAGTGACTGCGGTACTTTTCCTTAGCGTCCTCTTCCTTCGTTTCAACGGTTTCTTCAAAAGCCCATAAGCTCGCATCACATTCCAGTTTGCTTATAAAATCGATATCCTGCTCGGTTAAGGTCGTAATTTTAATCTTTTGTCCGATGAATTCCATAATCGTTTCTAAAAGTTAAACTAAACTAGTTCTCCTTTTATATCTCCTCTCTAAAAATTACGATATACAAGTATGATCAAAAGCTATGAATGGCTTTGTACATGCCATAACTATTGCAATTGCCCATTAATGTATCTACGATGGTTGCTTGAAGCATCTTGTATCCACAAATCCAGTTCAACCCGGCTTACATAAAACTGATCTTGAACTTTAATAAAGGGAAACATTTTCCCCTCGAAGTGGTGAAAAGCATTCAAACTGCTCTGCTCGGTCTTAATAATACTCATCACCTGATCTTCGTTCATGCCCAGATAGGCGGCGGTTTCGTTCAATGTTAACAAAACCTTGTCATGTAGAGGCTTATGTTGATCCGCTGTCTGATTCAGCGTTCCATTACTTTGATCTTTGTCCTGGTTCATCATCACTACAGAACCAACAATAAATGACACTCCTAAAATAAAACTGGATAATAGTATCGAAAATGAAAGGGAAATAGACTTCATCTGAACCTCCAATCCGATGTCAGTCGAACCTTTTAAGTACATCAGACTAACTCACTCAAATGGAATAGATTACCTATGTAACGTGTAATAAAAAAGGCCGTCCTTCAATTCGTCCGACTTCACAAAATTTAATTTTTCCAGCAGTCGCTGTGCTCCACAGTTGCTTCAATCCAATCCAGTTTCATGATGTTCCATCCCATAGGAATCAATGTCGTTAATGCTTCTCGCATCAGCCCTACCCCCAATAAGAAGGGAATAGATCAAACCCGATCTCTGCGCTGGATGGTACGTTCGGATTCCAACAGTGATAACCTGCTGTGCCGATCAATCGATGGGACAAAGTTAATTCTCTCATATGCAGTCTTTGTGTCTGCATCGGCTGAAACAGCATCATCAAACATGTCTCCTTCTCAAGCTAAACATCGCGGGCAGTGTAGTATCCTGCCTCTCCTAGAAAATCATCTCTGGTTAGGTCATGCTCACCTAACAGCACTCTGTAATTCATAATCGTACCATCATGTGACACGATGAACGTATGGCCCGTCTGTTTCCTGCACCATGTCAGAAATTGCTCTGCTAATCGTGTGAACTGTTGTGTATTCATTTGATTTATGCTTTCTTCCCAGGCTTCTACTCCAACATCTATGCATTGCTTATCTGGATATAATACGCTGAGTTCTGCCCTTGAATAGATTAGGTCACAGCCTAAAGGAGTAAACTTCGGATCTTGAGGAAACATTCTTGGACCAACCAAGGGGCTGATTAAAACACTACCACGCTCTCTCGGCGTTAATAATGCTGCCGTTTCAAGGGTGTGTTTCGTTGGACTTACCACAATAGTATCGTGAGGAATTATGTTGATGTCTTTACGTAAGGCTACGATTTGTTTCTTTCCCTGTTCAGTTAGCCCCGGGTGTAATCGGTTAAGCTCCTTCGGATAATTCAACAAATGCTCCGCGTGACCATGACGAATAAATGTAATATCCACTCGCTACCCCTCTATTTCTGAATGAAGTGTCTGATGCTGCTCGCATCACGAAGATTAACGAGTTCTTTGCGCAAAAAAACAGGGTAAAGCTCCATCTGCTCTGTCTCTTGGATCGGAAACCAGCGAAACGTTAATTCGCCCTCTCTCTCCAAACCATTAAACTGTGGCTCATTATAAAAGGAATGACCTTCGGGCAAAGAGATCACATAGTAGAATCCAATTTCATGCATCTCTTTGTCATCGTACTTATAAAAGTCTTCGCAAACAAATGCCAGCCTCTCAACCTGAATAGAAACGCCAAGCTCCTCCATCATCTCGCGTCGAATCGCATCCTCCGTTGATTCATTCATCTCCACCCGCCCACCAGGAAAGTTCCAGAAATCATCCTGCTTCGCCTGGTGTAAAAGAACTCTGTCCGTATCCATCACGATACCGGCAACACGAAAGTTAAATCGGCTGTTGTCTTGCATATACGATATGTTTCGGTTAACCGTATCTGTCATCGAACCGTTCATCCTTCAACAACCCCATTCTGAAATCCGCTCACAAACAACGGGACTATTACTCATAAATTTTGCCCATATACATCATCTGAGCACAACGCTTCCAAGGGTTATCTGGCTTCTCATAATGCACCAATCCCTTAATGGATTCCTGCCCCCAATCGGCTGACGCTTCCAAAAATGATTCTATCGAATCATGCTGCCATTCATCGGCACAGATTTGCCGATCCTTACTTAAAGCACTTAGGAAAGCAACAAAAGTTGCTTCATCCTGCACCTCATTCACCAGTTCAAATAATGTCTTCTGCACCACGTTCTGTACCTTCTTTCATGTTGTACTTATCAATCGATGTCCGCAATGATCCATTTCGCAGCATCACCATCCGCTTTCTTTTTCCAAAACACCATGGTAGGGCTGGACTCGATGTTCCCTTCTTCCAACTCCGTAATGATCACAAAACCTTGATAGATCTTTTTTTGTTCCGTAATCGTAATGTCACCCATGGAAATGACTTTGCGGACTGTATAACTCGGCATGCCAGAGATCGGTGATTCCGGCGCAAACAGGCTCATATACCCCTTTTCATCTTTCTCATATAAGTAACGCATACGTGTATTCATTAGTTTGACCATTTCCAGCTCATCACCGGAATACTTGCTCTCATCCACATATTCTGGCGGGACAACTTCATCTTGTGGCGTTGAGACTGCCGGTTCATCTTCATCCACTGGTAATTCGTCATTCGTACTTAACGAAACATCTGGTTTCTGTGTATCCTCAGGCTCTGTTTTACTCTGACAAGCCGTTACAAATAACAACATAACACCGAGGATAAAAGCTAACTTACGGATCATTCCAGTTCACTCCCCGTTCGTTATCAACCCATGAATTCCTGTTGCTGTAAAAATTTTCTCCCAGGTACATCATAACCCATAATGTGGGATTTGCGAACGAACCAAATAAGTCAACTTCAAGACCATATCCCCTCCTGACAAAAAAACACGCTACCCTACATGAGTTATCCATGTAGTAGGGTAGCGCCATAACGCGAGATTGTAATTTACAAATCATCTTGCCAAAACTCGACACAGCCTATCGATTAAGCAGCCCTTCATCAAACCACACATCTTCATAATCCTCGGCAATTAGGAACCTCCACCCTGGAGCAAGCCCGAGATATCGCTTAATCTTCTCATCCCATTCATCGATATGTGCAACATGCAGCGGGACAAAGAAATCATCGGCTACCGAATATTCCTCTGCCCAGATGTACCAGCCCGTCGTATCGCCTTCTGGCTGAATTCGCATTCCGTGAATGGGTTCACGCTTCTCCTTCACGTTCCAAGCAATCCCTACCTTCAGATGGGGTTCGCTCGGAACATAGTCTGCATGGTATTTCTCACACAGTTGCTTCTGCACGTGTATAACGTTCTCCTGCTTCACAATCTCCCTCCCTCTTGGCATCAAACGCCGTAATACGCTTTGTATTCAGATAACCATTGATCTTTGGAAAAATCCACAAAGTCATAAGGCTCGCATTGCCTGAGATAAAGCAATTGCTTGTGCGCTTGTTCTCCGCCCTTTTTTTCCAAATATACGATTGTCTCTTCAACACCCGCACCGCAAAGCAACTGCACATCAATATAACTGCCTGCGTCCTGATTTTTTCGTTTGGCCAGCCAGATCAGCTCTGTATCCTCTACGTTCCCGATAGAAAACAACATGATACAAAGCAGTTTCAAAATCTCATGATCCTCTGCTTCCTGGTTCTCCATCTCTTGTTGCAGTAGCCTACGAATGGATTCCCGATGTTTCTTGTCAGGCTCCAGTCCGTACATTTGCAACAATTCATCTTCATTCATAGCCGTTCACCTTGATTACTTTAGAATGTCGTTCAATTCTTCCGCTTTTTTCCTGCTATCCATTCTAGCATAAAAATAAAATGCAATAACGTGCAACACGATAGATAGTAGCCACATTCCCGGGAACCAAGGCGCAATGAGCTCAAACATCTCTCTGGAAAACAACCACATAATGAGCATGCCTCCGGCAATATTACATGTAGAAGAGATGACGATATTCCAGATCGGCTTTAACGTAAAATGGTTCCAAAGCGCACTATACATCACCCCGAACAACAACGCTGCAATGAGCGAAATGCCTGCCACATTCCACAGAAACGACATTTGGATCGGCTGCTCGCGATAGAACATTGTCAGCAGTAGAATTACCCAAAGTGTCGTGACCGTAAATACTTGAAAAAATGAATGTTTAAGCTGTTGGATCATGATAATTTCCTCCTAAAGTTTTGGATATAAAACCGACTGACGGAGTAGCTGGAGCCATCGGTCAGATTAACCTGGATTCTGGCATGTTCGGCAGCTGAAAAGTTGCTAATATGTGTGGTGTTAATCATCGTCTGATTATTGATTCGTACGAATGAAGTATCTTGTAAATCTTTTTCCACATATTTTAGACGTTGGTTAAGCAAATATCTCTCTCCTGTGACGACACGCACCCCGCACATGCGGTCTTCCGATTCAATGGCAATGACGCTGCTAAGTCTAATCCTTATCTGACGATTGTTTTTCGCCTGAATCACGACCAGTTCCGTCTCGGATTGACCAATCGCTTCCCGAATACGATCCCACCTTGGCTTCTCCGCAGGATGAGTTACTATTTTGACCTCGTTAGACTGCATCTCCTGATTTCCCTCAAACATAACTTTCACACGTTGCCCTCCTCTCACCACTCATATTACCTATCTGAAAAGACACTTCCCACTAATTTGCGTTTTGTTGCATGAACCCGTAGTTGTGTTGCATTAAAAACAAAAAAACTACTCTTCAGAGTAGTTATACGATCTTTGGCTCGTTTTTCTATGCCTCTGCCTTAACCTCTAAAACCAAGTCCTGATGCTGCCGTACCCACTCGTTCATCGTAATAATGGCTTCCTGCGCTTCCTGCTGATATGTCGCGTATAACAGTCCCGTCTTTTGAAGTAACTGAGGGTTATGTTCCAAATCGGTTGGCGATACTTCGTGCCACGTTTCTCCGGATTTTTTGGCATCCGTTATAAGAGCTTCAATATTATCCAGTACATCCACCATCTCATTCAAATCAAAAAATTGCATGCCTTTCCTGATCCCGCTCCAGCTACGCAAATCGATAATATTATATGCCGAGAACCAATAAAACTCTGCGAGACTTTTAGTGTGATTGTGAAACGAGTAAAACATGTACAGCGCTTGTTGCCCTTCGTTTAGCCGCAGGTATACCTTTCTTTTGGCATCCATACTCTGTCCGCGGACGGAAACCAGCATCGGTTCGATACAAAGCCAGCTTAGTTTTGGGGAATTTAAATTTTCTTGTCTGATTTCAGCCTTCATTACAATCTCCTCTCTGATTACAATCTCCTCTCTGTTCACTGTTTACTTGTATGTGGTTCGAGCTTCATGTTGATGTCCGCTTATGTTACCACCTTACCTCATACTGTAATGCAAAATATGCTGAAGACCATGACTGCCCATTCGGGTAAATCCAAGGTCAAGAAAACCAGATTTTACATACAACTGATATGCAGCCTTGTTTGCCTCATTCACAGCGAGAATGATTTCGTCGACTTCTGGGTGAAACTCACGTACCCAATCAGGCAGTTGCTTCATGGCATCCAGTGCATAACCATTCCCTTGATATTGTTCCGAGATCGACAGCGCACGAATGAGTATTTTCTGATCCGATTTCGCCGGCTCCACGTATTCTGACCCTTTATGTAAAACAAAGAACCCTACAGGCACAGCCTGATGTAAAATAACAACCGGATCTTTGTCCGGATTGATCATAGCCTCTTCGATCACCTCGGCAGGCAATGCCGTGAAGTGAACTTGTTCATTTTTCAGCGTAAACCGGGTTAAATCCTGATGATATCGTTCTTCATAATGCACCAAACGAATAACTTGTCCCATCCTGTTTCCCCACTTCCAGTCTAAGAATCTATATAATTTGAATTGAAAATTTTACACAGTCCACTCCGATGACAGAATAAACCTCCAATCGCTGTTATCCCCAGATTCTCTGAATTCCCTTTTTCATAGGGGAAAATCCGGTGATAAGCATATGCTTCCGATGTAGCTTTCTTGCAGAAAGCTTTTAGGCGACCGCTTCGCTTTTTCAGTTTTTTTCTGTCCTCTCCGTTAAAGTGTAAATGAATAGTTCAACTTATAGATGCTCATATACATGCCATTCTTTGAATCTTGTTTTCAAATCCAGGGCGGTCTTTTTAATAAAAGACGATATAGAGTCCATCGTTACTATATGTAAATCATCCACAGGCTCGTTATCCCCATTGATGAAAAAATCCAGCTTTTCTCTCCTGTACTCGTACACCTCCTGTGCTGTCAAGCCACCAAACTCATATGCTTTTGCTGTGATCAGCTGATCTAACCACCCCGAAGCACCAGCGTATTCTCGCAGGATTCTGAACTCCAGCTTTTTCACATCATGGGTGTACACACTTCGTCCGTTCGGGTCAGCTTCGTATGGTGGATAAATCTGATATGTCCACTCTCGATCCGTATAAATATGAGCAACGTAACCGCATAGGTATTGCGCAAATTGACGGTCTTGCTGCATCCGTTGTCTGTTCGATTCGATCACCTGCTGAAAATCAACATCTGTAGGAAATTCATGTTCTGCAGCCATTAGGTGAGTTTTTGCCTTTTCACTGCGTATGTTCGTTCTCACATGAATGGAATCCGGTGCTAAACTCCCCAGTAATAGAGACGGAGATGGGTGCGAATTGATTTCGGCTGCTACTGCAAAATGAACCATTGGCCAAGGCAATTTAAGCCCTCCTTTTATTCAGAGATGTTATGATTTCAATGACGAAGCAGCGTGGCTTCACCTTGCATCAGGTCGATAAATACAGGTTGCTGAACCTTATTGATGGCTGACAAATCGATCTCATCCAACTGATGAAACACAAGCTGTAGCGATTCTTTTTGTTCATCTTCAAATAAAAGTTTTTTATGATCCTCAGCGAGTCTTCCTTCCAACTCTGCAGTAACATTAAACAGAAACATGACAAAAACGACTTCATTCCCGTCCCCAATCTCCGTAATCCGATCTTCGTTGAAGCAAAATTCTCCCTGCATGGTCTCGAATTATAGCGCCGCCTGTTACGATAATACGTCTAGTCATTGCTTCACCCTCTTTCAAAGTTCTGTCCTCTTGACGTCTTTCCGCACAACCAAAGAAGCAACAAGCGCAACCGTGCTTATAAGCGGTAACCAAGCCATCCAGCCCATGATGACCAGTATAGGTGCCAGCATCAGAATGACTCCGAAAAACACCATCAGACGTAGCTTTTTACTAATGCCTTTGACTGTCCAGATCAGCCCCGTGCAAGAAAGTACGATTAATAAACCAGTGTAGTATCCATCCATCCTGCTTTTCCCCCTCTGAGAATAAAACCAGCATCTTGATGAACAGTAAACTCCGTTATGACCTCCGCTATCCGATCAAGTAATCTACCACCGGGTACGAGATCACATTACGGTCCCTATAGGCTGAAGTTACGGCATCTGAATATGTGCTAAGAATACCGTTCTGTAATAACACGGGTCTGAATCCACGCTCCATCGCACCATTGTATGTGAACAGGACACACTCTTCTGCGGCAAAACCGGACACGATGAGCAGTTCAACGCCCAGATCTTTAAGCGTCTGCTCAAGACTGGTCTGCCAAAATGCATTGGAACTCTCTTTTGTTACGATAATATCTTCCCCATCCACATCAATCTCGGGAATGACCTCATACTGCTCAGGTTCTGCTCCTTCCATGCCTTCCACATCCTGAATATGCACGACCACATGATCATTGGAGCGGAGCACATTCGCGACATGATTAATATATTCGCAGGCACGGTCTATAGCCTTCTGATCCATCTTTTGACGCACAATGCTCTCTTGCATATCCACAATTAACAATCCTGTTTTCATCCAATCTCTCCTTCTAATATCTAACGGTTTAATTCGTAGTTCTGCTTGTCGTTATCCAGTTAATCATCTCTAAACAATTCATGCAGCATTCGATCCCGGTTCTCCAGAAAACGGCGAGTGATCTGATAATGATCTGTATCCTCATACGTAACCTCGTGAATATGTCCGTCATCGAAACTTAAAATTTCGGCCCCAGGGAACCCGAGCAGAATGGGGGAATGGGTGGCAATGATAAATTGCGACGTACTCGACAAGTCATGAATAATTCGCAGCAACGAGAGCTGCCTAGCTGGAGACAACGCAGCCTCCGGCTCGTCAAGCAGATAAATCCCCTTTGAACTGAAACGGTTGAGGAACAAGTTAAGAAAAGACTCCCCGTGGGATTGCTCATGCAACGAACGTCCACCATAATATCGAAGCGATTCGGGCATCTGATCGACATGTGACGCAAATTGATAGAACGATTCCGATCGCAGGAAAAAACCGTTTGGCATTTTAGGCATCCAGGCCAGTCTTAGATAGTCCCCCAGTGAGGACTCAGATGCATGTGTTTCAAACACATTATTCCGCCCGCCTCCGGCGGTATTAAATTCACATTGATGAGCGATGCCTTCCAGCAATGTTGATTTTCCAGATCCATTTTCACCGACAAAAAACGTAACGTTATTGCTAAAAGCTAGTCTCCCCATGGAATGAATCGAGGGGATACTAAAGGGATATTCCCCAGGTAGCTCAATCTTGTCTGACATTAATTCAACACTTCGAAGATACATGATCTACCTCCTGCCATAGGTTCATTCACGTTAACCCCTATGTCCATCGTACCCCATAATCCAATATTTTGGAAACTGCTTCAATTGAAAAAGAGCGAGCCCGTTGGCTCACTCTTTATGTTACTTTTCCAAGTGACTGAACACACTTGTTACCCAGCAGGACAACGCAGCCTGGAGCTAAACGGATGCGTGCGATCCTTAGGCTAATTAAAATACAAATCTTCGCTGTGCCCAGTAGCTGAACACAAAGATTGAAATTTCCGTTAGAATTTTAGCTGCCAATAGCGGAATAATCAGTTGTTCATTATACAAATATAACAAACCGTAATTTAGTAGTAGCACAAGAACCACAAGCGAGAAATATTTCGGTAACGACTGCCCAATCTTGGAGCCTCTACCTGCGGAAAATACATATTTGCGATTCATGGTGTAGTTGAAGACGGAGCTACAGAGCCTTGCTGTTACGACAGACAAGAACAGATGGTGTGTGAAATACTGCATGATAAATAATAATCCAAAATCAATCAAAGCAGATAAGACAGAAGAAGTACTAAACATCAGAATGGGCATGTATATGCGGAACGAGTCTGCCAAAGGATGGAAATGGGATGACGCATTGTGATCCAGATAGACCGTATCAATGAATTCTTCTGTAATTTCATATCCTTCCTTATGTGCGGTTAACAGCATGTTCATCTCATACTCAAACCGTTCTCCGGGAATTTGGCATAACCAGTCCAGCATCGCATATGGAAAACCACGAAGTCCCGTCTGTGTATCATACACCTTACTGCCTGTTGTCAGTGCAAATACAGTACGGGTAACACGGTTACCGAAACGGCTACGGGCTGGCACCTTCCCCGTAAAACGACGGCTGCCTAATACAATGCCAGGGCTTGTCTGCGTAAGCAGTGTCTCAAAGATACTGCGAATATCATGCGGCAGATGTTGCCCGTCACTATCTGCACATACGACTCCTCCTTGGGGGCCATGCTCCCTGATATGCTGAAAACCTGTCTTCAGCGCCCGGCCTTTGCCCCGATTGACCTCATGAGTCAGCACTGTACAACCATACGCCTCAGCTGTCTCGAAAATTCCACGGTATTCAGCCCCGCTGCCATCATCCACGATGACAATCGGGCCAAGCTTAAATGTCTGCAACTGCATAACCAGATTCAATAAACGAACGTCCGGTTCATAGGATGGAATAAGAATCGTCATATTATTGTCCCTCCGTCAGATACAGAATGTCACTCACGCCACGCTCCTGATTACGTCCCAAAGGATTGTTCACGACCCTGCCCATAAAATACATGGTGGATGAACCGCCGCCGTCCAGATTATATGCTTCGGTTGCTCCCAAGTCTTTCATCGTCTGGGCAAGCTCGGCAAGCGTCATCCCCCGGCTGTCATCCTGTCTCCCATCGACCACAACGAACACGTAATGGTTTGGAGCAATCATGCCGATCGCTGTTCGTGGATTCGTATCCTGAATGGAGCGATTGCCAAAGTTATTGTCGATTTTCACACGACTGAAATCACTTGTAATTTCACCGTTTTGCACCAAAATCGGTCCAAAGGATAACGTATTCGTTGCCCCTTCTGCCAGCAGTTCAGCAGAGGAAATATCATTTTCGTTATAGGTTTTGATCGTCCCGTCACTGAACAGTGCTAACGCATCCCTAGTCGGGCTGTCACGATACAATACGCCATTACGGATAATAACACCGTCATCACGGAACCCGTAGTAGTCACCGTTTATTGCAAAAATCGCATGGTTTGCTTCGGCAATCTCCGATGTGTCCTCCGTGATATTGGTGCCAAAGCTATTGTCCGCCAGCGCACTTCGCAAACTGCTCGCGTCCTTCGCCTGTACATCGGCTACATAATACGTAATCTGATCCGATCCAGACCCTGTCTGCATTTTCTGAATCTGAATCTTTAGATCGTCACTGCTGTAATTCCAGTCATCCGATGTGGCATGTACATCCGTTGCAGTCGTAGTAGGATTTGTACCTGCGGTTCCCTCAGATGTAGCATCCACACTTGAACGAGTAACTGCCTTATTATCATCAGCCACAACCACCTGTACATGGCGGATTAAATATCGGTCAGCCAGGCTGTACAGAATGCTGCCTATAACAATGACAGCCACAAGGGTAATGGTAAGCCACCTGCGTTTTTTTCGGGAAACAGGAATGCTATGTTGGTCTTTCCGGTTTGTTTTTTCAAAGAATTTGCTCATGTATCGTTCACCTCTCCAGATTCATTTACGTTCTAATGCCATATTAGGACCGGTAACTTAAATGAATCTGAAACCAAAGGGGTAAGATGATCATAAGTTTATATTACAATTTAAAAAGGCCTCCCGTTTCCATTAAAGGAAAGTAGAAGACCTCAACGTTGAAGTTAGGTATGTCTATGCAAACAAAGCATAGTACGCTGGACAAGGCCGGTTTTCTAGAAAATCCGTTAGTGCGGCGGGCTGCTGCTTATAAATATCCTTCAATGACGTGCCACTGTAAATGTTACCAATCACCACCGGATGACAGAGCTCACAGATCAGGATATCCCCGTTACCATGCAAGTGTAATTGTTTCGTACCATCTACACAGTTCGAGAAATATACACCTGGCTGTTCACGCAGATTCATTTGTTCGGCAAACCGATCCATACATGTAAAATAGAGCGTCGTATCCGGTTTTTTATTTTCGATTAACGTCGTGACGGATTGAACCAGCGACTCTTTGGAGACAATCTGGCTCCAGTCGGTGTGTGGCATCTTGATGCTGTTCTGAATCTCATGAATGCGTACACCCAAGTCATAGACCTTATCGCTGATCGACTGCATATTTTCCTGATTACCTTTGAACAGCAATGTTTCTAGCACCGTCTCCAGACCAAGCTCTGTGCATAAACGAATGTTATGCTCTAATCTCTCATACATACGTGGATGCACACGATAGTAGGCAGCGTATGACTCCGCATCGATGTAGTTGAAAGAAATATGGATGTTGGACAAGCCGGCGTCCCGTAACGCTATGATTCTTTCCTCTGTCAACAGACTGGCATTGGTGTTCAGCTGCGTATCAATGCCATGTGCCGCACAGTAAGTTACGATGTCCAAACAGTCTTGGTATCTCAGCGTCACCTCGCCGCCAGACAGGCGTACCCGCTTGAGATGTGGAAGCTCACGAATTATGCGAATGACCTCTGCGCTGCTGATCGACTCCCCATCATCTCGATTGTAGGCACAGCAATAGTCGCATTTATAATTGCAATTCGAAGTCACCCCGACCTCTAGCCCTTCCAGTTCATAGACGCCCGGGTTCTCCAGTTCAAGTGCTTTGTATTTGTTTCTGATCGTCATAACTCTTCCCCCTACTTATCTTTCAGCATTTCAGATCCACGTCCTGATAACCTGAAAATTATAGTGGAAGATATTCCGCAGGGGCTATGACATTATGTACGTACCGGTGGTAAAGGCCGTGCAAAATCCAGAAAGCCTTAAATTCAAGGCCATAATCTGTTCTTGTGCCACTGTTCGTCTTGCCGTGTATACTGAACACGAATATGTTTGCGATCTGTATCCCCCTGCCAAAACTCCACTTCCTCTGCATGTACAGCGTATAAACGCCAATGAGGCGCGGCAAAATCAGGGTCCTCCCGGAGGCGTTTCTTCTGAACCTCAATGGAACGATTCAACTCTTCCTCCTCAATTAACTGCTGACTCTGACGCTCCGTCATGGCTACCACTCTCGCTCCAAATTTGCGCTTACGGAAGTCACTAGCTCCTGCTTCGTCTCCCTGATCCTGTGCAATCCCCCTGATCCGAATCTGTCTGCCTAATGCAGGCCAGTACAAGGTAAGTGCCACCTTAGGATTATCGTGCAACTGCTGGCCTTTTCGACTGTTCGAACTGGAGGCAAAATAAAACGTGTCCTCGATGATATTTTTTAAAATTAACACTCTCGCATCTGGATAACCCTGTTGATCAACGGTTGAAAGGGTCATAGCATGAGGTTCCTTTACGTTGTTTTCTATCGCCAGCTTCAGCCACTCCAAAAATAACTTTCCCGGCTGGTCAGGCAAATGTTCTAAATTCCAAGGTGGAAATGGTCCAGATAAAGATTTTAATTGATGCAGCAGTTCTTCCGCTTGGTTACTCATCATTCCCTACCTCCTTCTTATCATTTGGTACCTTAAAGTTGAGTTCATTTACGATCTTAAATGAGGAATCCTGTTCGTGTCCAACATGCTCCAGCCATCCTTTGTTTTCTCAATCGTATGAATACTCGTGTTATCGATGGGATAAAAACTGGACGTATTGCTCCATTCCTTGTTAGCAAGCACATAGTGAAGAATATTAATCACCCCACCGTGGGTCACCAGCAAAACATTCGATTGGATTCGCTTCTCTTCGAGTTGAATACAAAGATTCTCGAATGCATTTCGTATTCTAGTATAAAAATGAATCGGAGTTTCTCCGCCCGGAAAAGCAGTATCCATCTTGAGCGTATTAAAATAAACCCCAGAATACTTCTCATCCGCTTCCGCATGGAGCATACCCGCCAATTCACCATTGTTCATCTCACGCCAGTCGGCTGTATAGATGCCTTGAATGCCCAATGACTCTTCAATCGCGGTGCTTGTTTGCACAGCACGAGGGAGATCACTGCTTATCACCGT
Organism: Paenibacillus sp. RRE4; assembly: GCF_031844205.1. Lineage (NCBI taxonomy): Bacteria > Bacillati > Bacillota > Bacilli > Caryophanales > Paenibacillaceae > Paenibacillus > Paenibacillus sp. RRE4. Next base: position 744,762 of record NZ_JAUZUT010000001.1, on the reverse strand, counting down.
TTGAATATCATACTGCTCTGCATGTTCATACAGATACATTCCTAATGCTCTGGACTGAATAATACCTGCTTGAGTAAGTCCCCTTTGGCTCCAACCGCCCCGATAACCTTCTTCATCCGCACCATGTCGAACCAGAAAAATCTTCATTGCCTTCTGTCACCTCTCACTGTCTCATCATTTAACGAACAAATGTGTTTTTCACACGTTCAGATTTCCTAAAATACGGAATCCAAATCGCACAAGCAATGACAGAACGTGCAATGTCCCGAATTGAGCTTCCATCTTCGAGTTCTCTTGCTATCGGAATTTGATAGAGCAGCAGATAATCTACAACTCCAACTGCGAGACTTAGACTGTAAAAAATAATCATCAGACGTGGAAGCATTGCTTTTTTTCGATAGAAAGCAACAATGACGTACACTGTAAATACCATAAACATTAGGTTAAAAACAGTTTCAAAAATAATTACTGGAGCCCAAAGCGGGTGATACAAGCCTGAATCCTTAGCAGTAAGAACCTCCCATGTCTCTGTGTTTAATATGGTTAACATAGATTGGTTGATCTGTACCAGTAGCATAATTACTGTGAACCACAACCCAATCTGGATAAGGATCAGCCAGCCTCCGAGCCCAGACACACCAAGTGGGCGGTGTTCTCTCATGGATTCTTGAAATGGTTCTTGTATAGGTTCTTGCTGCATTTCTAACACTTCCTTCTCTCATGTTGTTATAACCGCGGCTATTCGATTCCATATGTATAGATACGCTATAGATTTCCTTCCTATTTCTCGCTCGAAAGCGATCTATCCTCCCTATAAAAATTGACACAGCTTCCTTATTGTACTACAGGAGGGAAAAGAGGCATACCCATGATTTTCTCAGCTCCTTTTTCGGAATCGTTATACTTTCGCCATGTTCCGACCAGTCTGCGCATGTCATAATTCAACATAACAACAGCAGCCTGCGATGCTGCTTAGGATCGCTTATAATAATGAAGGAGGTTTTGGCTATGTCTGAACCAAAATTAACGTTACTGCCTTTTGCCGATATTTCCAGTTACACCGAGGGTTTCGACATCGCCTCCGTACAGTGGGGACACGATGGCCTTGCATATATACTACTTATTAATCAAATCCCTGAACGAAAACAAGGTATGTTTGTGCAAACCAAACTAAAGGAGCCCTATACGTACAAAGTGCTGATCGTATCGGATCAATATATCCAGGAGATCGTCATCGGGGGACAACAATTTCACTATCATTACATACAGCCTTTACAAGAACATCTGTTGCTCGTTGGTGCGCGTTGCACCTATTACGGGAACGATCAATTTGATCTCAACGCCAAGGTCTGTGATATGGAAGGCACGACGATTCGAGAATTTTTGCTCGGGGATGGGATTCAGAGTGTACAGGTGACGAAGCATGGAACGATCTGGACGAGTTACTTCGATGAAGGTATCTTTGGTAACTATGGCTGGGATCAGCCCGTTGGAGAGACTGGATTGCTAGCTTGGGACGCATACGGGAATGTACTCTATAAAAATAACAGCGCCGACATTGCCGACTGTTATGCACTCAATGTGGTGAACGAAGAAGAAGTCTGGTTCTACTATTATACTGAATTTACACTTGGCTGTATTTCGGGAGGATTCAAACCTGAGTCTACTCGAGTGAACTTCCTGAATCCGAATATATCAGGTTCCTCCGGTTTCTGTACGGATGGATATCACTTCCTGTTTGATGCCGGGTACGGGAAGCATGGAACATTTATTTTCAAGAAAATGCATAAGCCTGGCAGCCTCACCAAGGGGACGAAGTTCACTTTGCTGAACGAGAAAAAACGCCCCTTCCAACAGGCACGACAGGATTTTCGTCAGGATCGCCTGCTACTAAGTGAGGGGGACTTGCTGTATCAAGTAACGATGGAAGAACTGTTATCTGTTATAGAGTAGATTCCAATGAGCTGAGGAATGAGGAAAACGATCAAAAAAGCTTAAGATCATGCCTTAAAAGACAATCCTTCTTCCTCCAGCGATTTACGTAGTATGGGCATCGACGAAGGCCCAATGCCGTGTAGTTTCAGAATCTCTTTTTCCGTATACTCGGCAAGTTTGGGTAATGTCATAATACCTTCCGCCTCAAGCGCACGTCTTACCGGAGCAGACAGGAGACTCATAAATCCCTCCTTTGGTTTCCGTTCAGCCTCACACTTGGGACAAGTCGAACAATCACTCTTTTTAACAAAAGTATGTCCCTTCTCACATGTTCGCCGTGTTCCTTTAACAGCAGTCATATGGGCTTTCCTCCTTAGAGATTGTATAATACCTTTAATAAATAAGTTTACTATATAAGTAGAACGATTCATTTACACAATAACGGAGAGGACAGAAAAAACCTGGAAAAGCGGAGCCAAAAGCTTTCTGAAAGAAAGCTAGCATCGGAAGCATACGCTTCGCCTTTATCACCAGATTTTCTCCTTTGGAAAAGGGAATCCAAAAAATCTGGGGATAACAGTGATTGGAAGGTTATTCTGTCATCGGAGTGGGCCGTGTAAATTCTTTAGTTCAACTTATATAGAATGTAATTTAATTTGCAGGAGTGTGTTTAAATGAATTTAAAAGAAAAACTGATGTACATACGAGAAAATCAATATCAAGCACAGTCAGACGCCTTCGTCCTGATCCAAGAAATGTTACATAACATCGGTACGGTAGACGCACAATTGCGTGATGAATTGATCTATACCACCCTATCTCACTGGATTCCTAGCCTTTCTCTGACTACATCCGAGTTAGAACACATTTTAACCACCGTTTTAGATCGTGACCATCTGCTTTATGGACTGGGGGAAGTCCATACCGATTCCGTATTCACACGTTCTTTTTCCATGCTGGTTATCCCTCTTCTTTTCATGAGACACGCAACATCGCCTTTTCTGTCAAGTGAGCGTATTCATCAGATTAAGGACATGGTTTATCACAATGTACGAGAAGAAAAGGATTACCGCGGATATGATGAAACCAAGGGTTGGGCCCACGCAGTAGCTCATGCTGCTGATGTTTTGGAAGATTTGGCTCAATATAATGAATTAGATGAGGCTGATTTATCAACGATGCTGGATCTGGTGTACGAGAAAATGACGATCAGCGAACGGGTCTACTCCGATGGCGAAGACGAACGAATGGTGAAACCAGTCATGTGTATTCTGGATAGAAACCTCCTTAGTCAGACACACATTCAACAATGGATTCAACGTTTTGGTGTAGTAGAGAAGGACGTCGAATTTTTGCCTGCCTTCCGGCAAAAAAATAACATTAAAAACTTTCTGAAAAGCCTTTATTTCAGAATCAAATTTCATGGAGTGTACGCTGTTGCCTTATGTCCAACGATTGAGCAAACGTTATATAAAGTAGAACCAGTCTACTACTCATCCTGAAGAATGTGTTAGAATCCATACGTTGCAAAAATGGCTGCATACTTCTTATCGAAGATCGCCCAGCGATTTTCGGTTCCATATTTAGCGTGCAATTGTTGTAGATATTTCTGAGCAGTCGTTGTATCACCATTTTGCAACAGGAAATGAAAGGTTTCTTCACTCAAATGCAGTGCTGTTATTTTCATATAATATTCCATAATATCTCTGGCGCTGGTTAGGTTCTTCATATATTCCATAGCTTCTTCCAAATGGGACAACAATTCTTTTGAGAAGGTAACCAGGTCAGTGTCAGGTGTCAACGAGTAGCGGTCTGGAGCAGACGGAACAATCTCTTCAATCCTGCAGATCCAATGAGCCTGCTCCTGCATCGTTTTACCGCCCGATATCCTAAACTGCAGCTCCGCCAGCTCCTTGGAATGAATCATGCAGTTAATATAGAAGCGGACGTGATTGGCTGTATTGGCCTGGGACTTCTGAATGTTGAATTCGTAAATAACGCTGTCAACGACCCTGCGAAAATTCAGAGCCTTTTTGGTATAACCGTGACGGGCAAACCAAGGTTTTACTTCATTTTTGATCATCTCTTTAAAAAGCTCCTGCAACGAAACTCCCTCCCTTCTATCCCTGTTCGATGTTATAAAAATACGGCCCGCACATCGATTCATGTGTATGCACATATGTCCATGTAAACGCCTTATCAAAAATATAGATATCCTGCTGTTCATCAAAATCAGCTGCGACAACAGCGCTTGCGTTTTCATAGACCTGTACATAAGGTGAATGCTGATACATCACATATAAATCCCTTTTTTCCTCTGCATCAAAGGCCGCTCGCGCTACTTCCCCTTCTAAACAAGTTTGCTGTTCATAACTGAACATATGCCATTTGTACTGGCTGTAATAGATCGTTTCTTTTAAAACATCATCCAGGTTATGTGCGAACACCTCATCCCAGCGCTGCACAATTTCCTCAGACTCCTCGCAGAACTCGGTGACTTGTACTCCCTTGTCCGCAATCCTTTTCTCATACATATATTTGCGGTACACCATTTCAATTCGTGAGTATGCCACGTTAAGTTCACTCTCGGGCAATACATCCAGCATACGATTAATCTCTTCTCGAATCATGGGTAAACCTCCTTTATGTAGATAATTTTTTGAACACTAAAAAAACCATTTATCAATCATGAGATACGTACATATCTATCACACAACAACCATATTGGAAGCTAACAAGTAATCGCACTAAACTTCAAAACGGCAACAATGCCTTGCGTCTATATCAGCCTTTATCTGCTTGTCGCAGCATATAAGCCAGTTTGTACATCTCGGCAATATCATTTCGGTTCTGTTCCCGGAAGCGCCGTACCGCTTCAGCGATCTCAACCACCTCAACGAATACCACCTGCTCCCCATCCTCGGGATTAAGCGGATCAGCGACCAATTCCACATCACCGTAACCAATGACTCTAATGAAATGTGGATGCGGAATGTGAGGTCGATACGGCTCCGCAGCACGGGAAGTGCAATAAAACTGTCCAAATAATTGATAGCTACGTAGCTCAGCGCCTAGTTCTTCCATCAGTTCACGTTTTAATCCGTCCATATAGTGCTCGCCTGCTTCCAACGTTCCTCCAGGCAGTTCCCACAATCCGTTATCCAGTTGAAACACAACACACTGTTCCCCGACAAACGGAATGATGCTTACATTACTCACCAGTGTCTCGTCTATATGCTCGCCCAGCCTAAACTCTGCCTCAATAATTCCCCAGTGGATCGACGTGCTCAGTGCCGGAAATTGTTCCGCATCTATTCCACTCATCTGTATCCAATCCTCTCCAATTTCATGTCCTGATGTTATGTAGTGACCTGATTCAAGTGCATATGCTATACTCTTCCAATTATAGTCGAAAACACAAAAAGAAGGCCACCTCCCTTGCAGGAGTTGTGACCCTCTTATCGCACTCAAATTTACTGTTTAGCTTTATTTCTCATCAACTTATTTTGTCGAAATGTACATTCATAATCCTTTAACGCGCCACCAGCTTTCCATTTTCCAAAAAAAGAACCCGGCTGCAGAGCGGCAAAATCCGCTCATCATGCGTAACCATCACCGCACTCTTACCCTGCTCCTTCACGAGCCGTGCAATCGTGCCTACAATGTCCAGCCCGCGCTCCGCATCCAGGCTGGCCGTCGGTTCATCCGCCAGTAGCACAGCCGGATCATTCATCAGCGCCCGCGCAATGGCAACGCGCTGGCGTTCCCCGCCGGACAGCTTGTCGGTGTAGGCATTGCGCCGGTGAGACAGGCCCACCGTCTCCAGCAACTCACCTGCACGGCGATCGGCTTTGCTTTTGTCCATACCCGCAAGCTTCGCAACAACGAATAGCTGTTCCTCCACCTTCAGGTACGGAATCAGATTCGCGCTTTGAAATATGAATCCGAGCTGGCGTAGCCGTACATCCGAGATGTCCGCTTTATTTTTGCCCATAATCGAAGTACCGTCCAGCAATACCTCCCCATCCGTGGGTTCGAGCAGTGCACCTGCAATAGACAAAAATGTACTTTTGCCTGAACCCGAAGGTCCCATCACCGCGACAAGTTCTCCTTCTGCCACCTGTAAATCAAGCTGATCCAGAATCGTGCGCGGACTGCCACCGTCATCAAATGTCTGTGTAATTCCTTGTAATACCAGCCGGTTTCTCATGCTGCCGTCCTCCCAATCGCATCGAGTGCATCAATTTTAGTGACTTTCCACACCGAGAATAACGAACCCGCCATTGACATCAGGATAAATAATGCACAAGTTAACGCGAGCGTGGATAATCCCAATTGAAATGGCATGGATGCTGGAAGAACAGATTCGAACAGCCGTACAAGCAACACGCTAATCACCAGACTGCCCACGGACAACAGCAACACCTGCAAAGAAACGCTGCCTGCCAGATAACCGTTTCGGGTACCAATCGCTTTTAAAATGCCAAATTGACTGGTCTTCTGAATCGTAATGACGTAGAAAAATACTGCAAGTACAAATGCAGAGATGACGTACAGGAAAGCAATCATCATCAATAGTGAGCCCTGCTCCTCCTTGTAACCGGGGATAGCGGATACGGCCTCCGCTTTGGTGATGATCTCCGTCTGTGGCAATGCGGCGCTCAGCTTGCTTCCCTGTTCATCCGTACCTTTGACCGCGATGGCATTGTAGACTGGTGTCCCCGATGGACCAGATACAGTCGATGTACCGCTTACCGTTGTATTGCTCGTTGCATTTTCATTGCCAGTAGCACCCGTGTCCGCTTTGGCGCTCACGCTTTTTCCAGTGTCACGGCCAGCACTCGCTTCCATAGTTCCTGCTCCCGATTTTGCTTCTATTCCACCTGTTGCAGATGCCGCCTGAACCGTACGTGATCCAGCTTGCAACGCAAGCCATTCCTGCTCATTCAAGAACACCACCGGTGCGTGACTGAACGATTCATTTTGCACAAAACCACTCACCGTCCACTTCATTCCGGAGGCTTGATCCACCAGAACCGTGCCGATCGTTACGCCGGATTTCGCCAGCTTCTGATCCACCACAACCTGTCCCGCAGACTTATCGTTGATCGCTTTGCCTTCGGTAACCGTAGGTGTAAGCCAGCTTCCCGGGTTCACCATAAATAGGGTGACATCGATCTTTTTGGTATCGTCCGCCGGACTAACCGTGGTCATTCGGACCCCAAGCGGCTCGGCGTTGGTCTGTCCAACGATAGCACGTGCCTCATCCAGCTCCTGCTGGCCCACCTGTGAACGAGTAAATCGATGATTCGAATCCTGTTCGAGTATAAAATGGGTTGCTGCCATATTTTTTATCGAAGCCGCGTTATCATACGACAGCCCCTGGGCAAGTCCGGTTACAAACAACACCAGAAACGAAACCAGCACCATGATGGTCGCAATCAAGGCGTATCGTCCTTTTGCAAATCTCATTTCGCGTATAGCCAAGTACATATGCTCTGACCTCCCTCTTGATAGCCCAAGTATAGGAGGTGAAAATGAACGGAAAATGAATAACACATTACATCTGCGGAAGCGTTACGGTAAAGAGCGTACCTTCAGCTGAACTGGACACCTCAATCGTGCCATGATGGAGACGAATAATTTTCTGTACAATCGCAAGGCCCAGGCCAGTCCCTCCAGATGAACGTTCACGCGCATGATCCGCCCGGTAGAAACGGTCAAACAGAAACGGCAGGTGCTCGGCTGCGATTCCATCCCCAGTATCCTGGATATACACGACACACGTTTTATCCATTTGCTCTGCCCGAAGCTCGATGCTACGGCCCTTGGGCAGATGCTGCACCGCATTACCAAGCAAGTTCATCCAAACCTGCATCAGTAACACTTCATTGCCCGTAATCTGTATGGATTCCGGTACAGACATGCGCAGGGATAACTCCTTCTCCTCCAATTGCCATTGCAACACTTGAACCGCTTGACGGAATTGGCCTTTCAGCGAGAATGTCGTTTGGGTTCCGGTCATATCTTCATGACCTTGTTCCAAGGAAGACAGGAGTAACAATTGTTTACTGAGCAACGAGAGATGCCGGCTTTCTTTTTCAATAATGGATGCATAATGCGCCCGTTCTTGCTCTGGTAATTCACGGTCCGCGACCAACTGCGCAAATCCCTGAATGGAGGTTAACGGTGACTGGATCTCATGGGATACGTTCGACACAAACTGCTGCCGCGCCTGATCCACCCGTTCCAGTTCACGGCTCATCGTCATAAAATGCTGGGCAAGCTGCCCAATCTCGTCACGTCTTGCTGTATTTAATTTCAGATTATAATTGCCCTGGGCTATGCGTTTCGTCGCTTCCGACAGTCGTTCAATCGGATTGACCAGATAACGCGTACTGAACAGAAAGATCAGGACACTGATCCCCACCGTTAATGCCCCAATGAGCGCAAAGAAAATCCGCAGTTCTCCAAATTGCAAAATAACATCGGGACGCATGAACATAGCATAGCGAGCATCGCCCACCTGTAGCGGAACCCCCACCGTATTGCTTAATTGATTGTCAAAAAATCCGGTAATAAACGGTTGGCTCGGAAACTCGGCCACGCCATGATACACATCGCCGCCCAACACTAGGCGAATAGCCTGCCTGTCCAACTCCTTTTCGCGGAATTCACGGCCGTAAAACCGATCATCGCCCTGACCATCCGTGACATAAATCTCGTATCCTAATGCCGCTGCATTGTGAAGATATTGCTCTACCGTACCCGGCTCAGGCTGCTCTTCGGCAAACTTTTTCATGTCCATGGCGATACCGACCAGCTTCTCATCATTAAAGTCTTTGAGTTTAGCGTGATAGTAGATGTTGGAGAAAAAGAATCCGAGCAAACTACTGACGATAATCACCGCCACCGTAATGAGAAATATGCGAACGTATAATGATCTCAATGCGATTTCACCTCGATTTTGTATCCAATGCCCCGCACCGTCTGAATGACAAAATCATCGGTATAATCCGCAAAGCGGTCACGCAACCGCTTGATATGTACGTCGACCGTTCGGTCATCCCCTTCATAATCCGCACCCCAGATGAGCCGAATGAGTTCATCGCGCGAGAACAGGCGCCCCGGAAACTGCGCAAGTTGTGAGAGGAGTTCAAACTCCTTCATTGGCAAAAAAAGAATGGACTGTCCATCGCTCACTTCCACATTGTTGCGGTCAATCACGATCCGGTTCATGCGAATCATATCGCTGGAAGTTCGGTGATATCTTCGAAATAAAGCTTTGACCCGGTACACCAGTTCCTCAGGTTCAAACGGCTTGGTCACATACTCATCCGTGCCCCGCAAATATCCTTCTTTCTTGTCTGCCAGCTGATCCCTTGCGGTCAGCAATATAATAGGAATGTCATAATGCTGACGTATGTAATCACACAGTTCAAGTCCGTCCATCCCCGGCATCATGACATCCAGGATCGCGAGATCTATGGGTGTCTCCTGTATCATTTTGACCGCCTCCACTCCGTCCTGTGCTTCATGTACCCGGTATCCCTCCTTCGTCATGACATGGCGCAGCAGTGCTCGGATATTGGCATCATCGTCTGCCAGTAGCAGATGTTTCATCTCGTTGTCCGCCCTTCTATAGTGATCCTGCCCCGATGGTAGCACAAAAACGAAGCCATTAGCCAGCGCAGTTACCAGTACAGTCACCAGTATAGCTGTCTGAGTCAGGTGCATGTTTATATTTTCGCAAATCTGGTTGACACTACAGTATGACGGAATTATAATGAACACATAACATATGAGTGATTGCTCATATGTTCATATAAAGTAACCAAACGGCACTAGCATTAAAACATGTAACATAACTCTACTCAGGACAACAAGATATAAAGTGATGTTACAGCAACCTGCAACAGAACCCCGCACATTAGAAACAAGCAACACGTAACTTGTATTACTCAACTGCAACAGGCAACTTACATAACGGAGCAAGGCTCCCAAGGAGAGGATTTCAATGTCAGGACAACAACACGGGCACAATCATGGACATGACCATGGACACAATCACGCGCACGGCACGAATAACAAAAAAGTACTGCTCTTTTCCTTCATTATCATTACCTTCTACATGATCGTAGAAGCCTTCGGGGGATTCATTACGAATAGTCTGGCACTCATCTCCGATGCAGGCCATATGCTCTCAGATTCCATTGCACTCGGGATTGCTTTACTGGCATTCACATTCGGGGAAAAAGCCGTCAATACGGGTAAAACCTACGGTTACAGACGTTTTGAGATTCTGGCAGCAACGTTAAACGGCGTTACGTTGATTGCTATTGCGCTCTACATTTTCTACGAGGCCATTGGCCGCTTTATCAATCCACCCGAAGTGGCTACCATGGGTATGCTGATCATCAGTACGGTCGGATTGCTTGTGAACATTCTCGTTGCATGGATTATGATGCGTGGCAGCGATACCGAGGGCAACCTGAACATGCGCGGTGCTTATCTCCACGTAATCAGTGACATGCTCGGCTCGATTGGTGCCATTGCTGCTGCCCTGCTCATGATGTTCTTCGGCTGGGGCTGGGCTGACCCGCTGGCGAGTGTCATTGTGGCGATACTCGTATTGCGTAGTGGGTATTATGTCACCAAGTCTTCTTTGCACATTCTCATGGAAGGCACACCTGCCAACGTAGATGTCAACGATCTGGTACAGACGATACAGCAGGTGGATGGCGTCAAAGGTGTACACGATGTTCATGTCTGGTCGATCACCAGCAACCTGAACGCTCTGACTGCCCACATCGTGGTCGATGGAACGATGGATGTATATGCGTCCGAGGTGCTTGTACAGAAAATCGAGCATCTGCTGGAGCACAAAGAGATCAAACATGTCACCTTGCAGGTTGAGTCTGAAAAGCATCTTCACGACACCTCCGTCCTCTGCACCGTAAAAGGTGACGCACCTGACGCACATGCGCATCACCATCATTAATTTTAGTGCAGGTTAGCGGATACTCGCTTTTATTTGGATAAGAAAGAACAGGACGATTCCCATTAAGGGATCGCCCTGTTTTTTTATTGCTGTTGCAACGTCAGCATTAGCGCACGTAGGAGCAGCTTTCGCACAGCATCAGTACAGCGTTGGCCTTCGTGTTCACTCTGGCACTGAAACTAGTATCAGCATTGGATCGGCATTAAGACTATCTCTGTGCCGTTCTGTCTATGCTGCCGTTTATACCGTAATGAACTCCAGAAACTCCAGCCGGTTACCAAAGGGATCATTTGAATAAAAGCGTCGTACTCCCTCATCTGCTCTTGCTTCATCATCTACGACTTGGATACCGTGCATATCCAGGTGTTCACGCAGCTGCTCCAGGTTCTGAACATGAAAGGCAGGATGGGCTTTGGAAGCGGGTACAAAATCATGTTGCACACCGATATGAACCTGATGAACACCGCACTGAAACCACACACCGCCACGTTTCTGTAGCAATGCAGGCTTTGGAATCTCTGTCCAGCCCAAGATTTGATTGAAGAAATGTCTGGCTTCGTTCTCGCAACCTTCAGGAGCAGCCAGCTGCACATGATCAATGCCATTGAAATGAAAATGCATGTAATTCATCACTCCTTCGTTCAGTTTCACTTAATGAAACCAAGTTTCGTTTTATAGTTCCATTTTATAGATGAAATGACAGTACGTCTAGGGTATTTTTCGGCAAATCACATCGTTATGTATTCCAATCCAAAGGTAACCGTCTAAATATCTATCTCATCCCAATTCAGAATTACATATCCTAATTGACACAGCAGAATAACAATATAACTGATATTAATGATCATACTTCTCTTCAGAATTCTAATCTGTTTGTCCTGTTCTTCTGGATCAATTGCTCCACGTCCCGCCCTCAACTTAATTCTATATCTCTGCTTCCGTAACATCGCAAATTCCAATACCCCAAAAATTCCCCAAACCAATGTAAATAACAATGATAATGCATTAGCTAGCGACAGCAACATGAGTGAACCCATATCCCAACGTTGTTCTATCCCCCATTTGAAAATTAAATTCACCATGACTGTCATAACAACCAGCCCAAAACCGATGTAGCTCAAATAAGGTGTAGACCAAGTTTCACGCTTGTCTCGCATTTCTCTATCCCTCCTTAGGTTTCAACATATTTCACCTGTAGTGCATCAGCTTCTGCGCTTCCATCTTCAGACCGAATGAAATGAGCCGATCTTTCATTGCTCGATATACATCAGGATCATCGAACCCTTGGGCCTGACTGTCCCGGATTAAACTAAACAGACCCACCTGATCCGCGCTAGATATATAGGATTTTAACTGCTCCTCCTGATCGTACGGTATTTCTTTCCCATGCCACGGATGAGGCTTCGCTCGCTTCTGATCACCCACTAAATCTTTCCGCAGCGCAACTCCAAGGCCATCAAGTGTATCGATAACGACTTCACTGCGTCTGATCTGACGTGCTTCCTGAATGTAAGAGTAACCGTCCCGAATGGGCTGAAGATCAAATCGCTGCATGGCCAAGTCACGAAACTTATTTTTTTCTTGATCCCAACGCTTCCTATCGAAGTATTCACTTTCACTTGCGCCAGCCGCTTGCTCTATGACGTAGTTCAGGTATTGTTGTTTCGATTCAAACTCATTCAGGAGCAGTCCCTCATGACCTGAGAAAGCCAGAGCAAAAAATTCCCGAATATTGCTGGCAACAACCCTCGCATAACGCCCAAAATCCATGGGGTCTACACGAATTACAGGCGCTAAGCTTAGATCGGAAGCATACCCAAAGTCCGTCAAAAATGAATAATGAATACCATCCATGCCTGTATTGGCAAACGCGATTGCATCAGCGGGAGAACACAAATAACCCCCGTGATCAAAAGGATCAAATTGTAGAAAATAACCCGTGGGTGTCTCCAGATAAGGTACTTCGTGCTTAATCTCCTGCTCCCAATCCATCATATCTTGCAGCAATTCAGGAATCTTATAAGTGCTCGTCATTACACTTCCTCCTCCGTAATACATCATTGACTGTTTGGATTGTTGAATGAAACGATGTTCATCGTATCCTTACTCAACTAAAACGCTAACGATCACCAGAAGCCTTATTTGGCCTGTTTCTCTGATTTTTATTTTCTAACGATCCACAGAGACGTTATTTAGCTGATTTCGCTCGAATCCAGTACATTTTTCAGGCTTTTGCATGGAATAAGCTTTCTGGTGATCGTTAGAATTCGGACACCCTCATTTCAGGGCAAATAAGCTTCGTGGGGATCGTTAGAATTGGAGTACCACTTAAGTCCTCGCGACACCCAGTATCCGTGCATATAGATTATTTTGTTGAATACTAAAAAATGACAAGAGCCCCGACTTTAAGCCAGAGCTCTCTTATTATATTGATCGAAACATTTCCACGATCCCTATATTCCGCCACCACTCCAGCCACAAGAATCCGATCATTAGCCAGCGCTTTCAAGATAAACAACTTCCCCCACTGGAGCACGTCCCTGCTCATGTAAAACTGAACTTCTCATACAAATCTTTCATGATATCGTAACCTCATCTAATTTCTTTACTAATCCCCCTCACAGAGCCCTTTCCACAACTCCCATGCTTTAAGATACTCGGGCAAGTCCTGCGGATGATGTTTGTTGCTGAGCCCAATCCGGCAGTATAGATGAACCAGAGTTTCTTCCATCAATCTGGACTTATTCATAGTCACCTGCTCAAGATACTCGAATACATCCCATAACAATGCCGGGTCGAGGTCATCGGGTGAGGAACAAAAAGCATAGAGAAAGTCATAGAGAACCGGGCCCACCATGGGAGACGGATCAATCACCCCGATTAGTTCCTTTTGCTCGAACACAAGATTATGTACACCTGCATCCCCATGCAAATGAAACCTCGCCGCATCATCCTTCTCAAACAGATGATTCACTGTAGATTGAACAAGTTCGTAGTCTTCCGCTGTAAGCACATCGCCAAGATTCTCTCTCGCCTCATCAATACTAATCTGATTGAATCCCTTCCATGTCTCACGTGGATACTGCGTTCTTCCCCACGGCTTTGTGTCTGGCAAACGCACATATGTATTCAATAGCTCTTTCACAAGCCGGGTTAACCAGGCTTTCTTCGCTCCCCGATGGTTATGAGTCACACCTTCCATAAAACTGTATGCAAAATAAGTGTTGTCTGAACTCGTAAAAAGAACCTTTGGCAACAGCATCACTTCACTGTAAGTACTCAGAAACTGACATGTAACACGAATGTCCTCAGGATCGTCCCATTTCAAAATGTACCGCTCGCCCGAGCTCGCAAGTAGCCTGAACACCCGCCCCGCCGTCGTTCCCGACAACTGTCTTACTTCCACGATCTGTTCGTGAATGCTATGTTTTTGAAAAAGTACGTTCATCTCCTCGATGCTCGGTTTGATGTTCATCCTATCTATCTCCCTGTTTCATCTAATCTTTGCCAGCAATTTCTCTTTCTTCTGGTCGAATTCATACTCCGAGATAATATTTTTGTCTTTTAATTCACCTAATTGTAAAAGTTGTTCATGGACGTTAACCACTGGTTTCTTTAAGTTGTTGGCCTTTACAAGCACAAAAATGGAATAAGGTATGGCAAACAACATAGATACAAGTGCCATTACAGCAGCAGCACCCGGGTCTACTGGCGCCAAACTAAATATGATCAATAAAGTCAATGTAAATAATATAACTGCGATGATGGATAATCCCTTCAAAATTCATTGCCCCCTAAATGTTAAATACTTTTCTTTTCTTCCTCAAACGGACTATCTGCACTGGTTACTTCCTGTATAATTACAATCGGATCAGAAATCAAACCAAGCTCCTCATCCTTCGGATACGTGACTGCAATGGTAGGCTCAGGCCCCGCAAATGCCATCATCGACTCCATATCCTCCCACATGGTACACAGGAAAAAGTGTGCGTAGTCTCCTTGCTCAACCACTTTCAGATATGCTCCGCGATTCCCCTTAACAGCGAGTGTATCTTTCACACCTGTTTCAACCTCGTATTCCAAAAAAGCTTCCTTGTTCTCCAGCGGTACCGCTCCATGCCATGTTCTTGCGATCATACGCTCACTCCTTATAAACGAAATTTCCAATAATCCAATGCACAGCCTCCAAAATATCGGCTGCAATATAATCCGGCTCCGTCTGGGCCCACTCATGTCTGAAATTCGTCAACGAGGATTCGCCCCAGCCCGTTCTCACTATAATCTTCGTTGCTCCTACGGCATACGCAGCAAGCATGTCCGTTTCGCCTACGTCTCCGATAACGATGCACTTGGTCAAGTCTAAACCATGCTGTTCTGCAGCCTGATGTAACATGCCGGGTTTAGGCTTTCGGCAGCCACATTCTTCTTCATGAGGGCAGATGTAGGCCTGATCGAACCCGTATTCCTGAAACTGCTGTTCAAACTCCTGAACCGTTGCTTGTCCGCGTGAAATTCGGTGTTGGTTGGTAATTGCGAATACCTTCATTCCGTTTTGCTTTAAGAGCATAATCGCTTCCTGCGCGTTTGGATATAACTCAAAGTCTCTCGGATGAATAAAATGTCCTGTACCACCGATCGTGCCATCTCTGTCAATAAAAACAGCCTGAACGTTTTGCATTGAAGTCATAAACGTTGTGCACCCCCGATTCAAGTTATCATGATATCCACCACTCACTAACTTACAAGATCCACCGCTTCACACAGCTATTACACTTTCTCATCGATAATATGTTGACTGTCCTGCCCTTTCGTATACTGAAGCTGCCTGACTTCTGCGCGCAGATCACGTACTTCCTTCATCAGTAGATCAAGTTTCCTTGATGTTTTGGACGAATCCACAGCATAACGCACACCCGCGGCAACGATGAGCACGAAAATAATGCATACAAAAACGGTAATGAATCCTGTAAATAATTCCATAATTGTGTACATCTCCTTGGTGTCTATGAACGACGTATGTGTATACGCAGATGTATTTTTTTGATTTCAATACTGCTGTAATACTAACCTAGGCCCTCACTGTATTCCTGCCATACGAAAAGTGTTAAGGATCGCT
The DNA here is from genome assembly GCF_031844205.1 of Paenibacillus sp. RRE4. Classification (NCBI taxonomy): domain Bacteria; kingdom Bacillati; phylum Bacillota; class Bacilli; order Caryophanales; family Paenibacillaceae; genus Paenibacillus; species Paenibacillus sp. RRE4. Next base: position 728,710 of record NZ_JAUZUT010000001.1, on the reverse strand, counting down.
TGTTCATAGGACTCCCACTCAAAATAAAAAGGGCCCACCTGAAGTTTCTGATCATCCAGCATAAAATCTTTCCAAATGACGATATCGTCTTCACGATCGATCTTCACTGAAATATACCCACATTCCTCATCACCACACTGAGGGCATACAAGAATGGGATAGCGATAATACATGAATTCATGGGGCTTTCTCAGCAAAAAATAATCAAGTAGCAGTTTCTGATAGTCATCACTTCCCCAACCCAGGCAAGGAACCAGATCGTGCTTTTTTCTCATCCTCTGGTAGAACGATCTTCCATCGATAATAATATCCGCGAATTCCGTATTTTTGTTACCATCTTGCTCTGGATCATCCTCTTCATATCTTGTAGAGAATCTCGTTTCAATCATGCTAATCTTCAAATGTTCTTGTCCCCTCACTCGGTCTCCGCGATGATTTCGGTACAACGTACGATCAATTCAGACATAGGTTCTCCGTCCAATAGAACATGAAGTTCGTACCCCTGATCGATCCGATACAGCTCCTGGTACAACCAGTGACTGCCAACGCTCTCACCTTCATGCTTAACAATTTCAGGGGCAGTCAACGTGAGTTTATTGATTTCGGTGAAACCACCCCGGTTGTCAAAATTGATAACCAGATTATCGGCGTGCAATAGCTCAGTCACCTTGCAATCATGGAACTGCACCCGGCGGTGAACATCATCCGCAATATTCTGATCCAACATCGCTTCCCTGTAGGCTTGTCCGATACGTTCCATCTCTTGGGTATTCTCCGCACTCTTTTTCTTGAGTTGCCGCAGGACATCGCTTGTACAATAACCCAGTGCAAACACTCGGATGTCCGCAATCTGTTCCAAGATCTCAGTAGGTAATTTCTCCGCATGGTATCGGAAGTTCCACTCCATCGCTTCTTTATACTTGTCTTTACATTGCTTCTCATCAAAAGGAGGACGGGCATCATATTCGGCAATCAGCTTCTCAATATGCGCTCGCTCTTCCGGCGGCATGTGATACACCATCTGGTCTTCTGCCGTGATCTCTTCCCCGCTAAAAGCTTTGTCTGCACGGGTCATCACCTGGCCATCCTGCTCCAGCATGAATCGAGGATCGGTATCATAGACCTCACGCTCTTGCTTTATATGCTCTTTTTCCTTCCGTTTATACAGTCTCTGGAAAAGAGCCTCATCCAGCGACGCCGCGCCGTTATGTACTCTCAAGCCAAAATGAAGCCCTGTCTGCTGGCACGTTTCATACCACTCTTTTGTTAAATATTTCATAAGCCTCTCTCCTGCTTGTAGAGCTTTTTAATCTCTGATGCGAATTTGGCTGCGCCGGGAATACGTGTGCGTTTGAAAAACGTCGTTAATTGTTTCGGATGATTCTTCACCAGATCATATTCAATGACCGTGATTGCGATAACCGATCTCGTAAATCCCAAAATCTCTACCACTTCCGACCGATCCCCTGCATCCAGTTCTTCGCCCTCAGCAAATTCCCCGTCCGGATCATCATCCAACTGCTCACTGAACGTTAACCGGGCTACCACATAAGACATAATCTCGTCCTTGTCCTCGGCAATCTGTTCCATAATCCACTGCACACATTCTTCTTCGGTTGGAGCAGGGCCGTTAAAGCCCTCCAGAACATATTTGCGTTCTCTAAAAGAATCCATCAGCATAGATGCTTCATAACTAGCATGTTCTACAAATTTCACCTGAGGTTTAAGCTGAACAAGTTCAGCCGTGACATTTTTATACCAATCGCTGGTTAGAAATTGTTCTACAGTTTTCATCGCTACTCCTCCAGATTTTCCAGCCTCGACTTCCCCTTACACTCACAAACATGCCGGTCTACACCCAAGATTGAAAAAACTTGTGTTTGATCTCTTTGTCGTTCCGCGCGGCCCATTCACGGACAGCTTCCACCCCTGCGATCTCTTGATCTCCCTTAAAATAAAAACATAAATCCATTGGCACAATCCGTTTACCATACAATTTAAACCCGATTCGTCTGTAATTCATATAAATACACTCAATCTGAGAAGCATCGTATTTCTGTAATTTGGTAGAGATGATATGATCGTTATCCAGCGTAACGCTAGGTTTGGTGAAAAATATCCGCCAGATTAAAAAGATGATATAACCCACAATAAAGACGAAAAAAAATAAATCGATGTATTTCATAACACCATTTTCATCATAAAAAACATTTCTAGAAAATAAAACTACAACCATTAACATACAAATTAATTGCAGTACAGCTCTTGGATAAATCGTCTTGAACGTAATGAGTTATCCCCCCTGATTTTTGGTTAGGTTATATTAGTTGTACTTTATTAATTGTTCGGCGCCAAGTCTTCTAACTGTAACAACTCTAGCTTGCCCACAGGTATGCTTGCATGTAAATCTCCATTCATGATATCCATCGCTTCCCATTCAACAAACACAACAAAATGATCTGTAAGTTGGGAATATTCGGACCATTTAGTCGTTACATTTAGCTCGTAGGCAACCTCCTGCCACAAGCGCTTGCCTTCTTCAAACCAATCTCCTCTGCTACGCCAATATATAATCAAAGTTCGAAGCCTCTGGATCAGATCATGATCCTCCAGCTCTTGTTGATCATTCAATGGATGTTCGCCTGAACTCCAAAGTCTATAATGATAATACTCATCATACTCATCTTTTTCTTCTATCTGTTCCTCTCTCACCTCATCCCAACCCGGGTTGAACATAGGCGAGTACACTGCATGAACTTCATCATGCAAGTAGATGGATAAGAAACAATAGGAACTTTCCGATGGAGAGTCACAGAGCGTATCTATGGTTTGCTTCACCGCCAACATGAGTTCCTTTTTCACCGTTTCCCGCAATGTCTGAACTTCTGTGTCTGCCATTCTGACATAAATCACACCTTGCGTTCCATCTAACACTCGTAGCAGGATATTTTGCTTATCATATTCGAAATAAGTCCGGACAAGATGATCGTAATATTTATTATTTTCATATTGCGGCTGATAGACTTGCACAAGCAGGTTGCCCTCATAAATATATTCTTCAACGTTAATTTTATTAAACCGAGAAAGATATTCTACAGACCGATAGACATGCCCGCCCTGCAACCTATATTCCTTCACTCCATCCAATGTGCCCTCAACATATGTTCTTGTCGTTATCAGATCATCTTTATATGTAACATACGTATAACCGTCAATGAGATCGTCACAGGCCAATATCAGCAATCTGCCTTGATCATCAAACTCGTAATAGGTATCTGTTTCTTCGTTCGAAAGTTCTCCAGGGATTTGTCCCTCACGTTCCAACCAAAAGGGCATAATGTCATACCGTTTACTTGTTGTATACTCTCTTCTATGTACCTTTGCCTCAGCTTCTTGTTTGTAAAATAGATAATTGTCTATTGCGTCCTGATTAAGCTTCTCATAATATTGTTCATTAATCATATTTCTCACACCTCTCTATTGATGCGTATTAATCTGCAACCACTTGGAAGGGGCTTTTCTGACAAAATGCTTTTCTACAAAATCCAGAATATCATCTATTCCGGGCAATGCTGCGTTTTGTTTGGCTTCGTCAAACGTCATCCATCGGTAATCGCTATGCTCATGATTCAACTGGACAGACTGATCTTCGTGCACATAACCTACAAATACGGGGGCCATATAGATATAATCCTCTGCCTGTGAATAGAACTGTTCGAACTGATTAGTCGTGTACAAACGAACATTCGTGATGCCTGTTTCTTCATGAATCTCTCGAAGCGCAGCTTCCCATGCCTTTTCCCCTTGCTCAATACCACCGCCAATATAACACCACTCACCATGAAGCATTCGACCAGCCCGTTTCAGCATCAGGACATGGTATTCATCCAAATATTTTTTCAGAAGGATCACAGCAACCCCTTCACAGCGGATCGGTACAGTCTGTTTTTCTGGATTGGTTAGATCGCTTGAGTTGGCCGGAGTATCCTTCGTGGACTTATTAACTTGTTTAGCCCTATTGGCTTGCATGTTTTGGTCGGAATGGCTTAATTGACCCGTTTGATTCACTTGGCTTAATCCTTGCGCATTCGTTGTATGTTCCACCGATTCTCTCCCCTGTCCTTCACGTTTTTCTTGGAATTAAAAGTCCTCCAACACCTTCGACTTATCCCCGTAAACCTTGTCCAGATGCTCTTCTCCCCAGTAACACAGAAGATCCAGCGCAGGCTTAAGTCCCAATCCATACGCTGTCACCTCATACTCCACTCGGGGAGGAACCTCAGAGTATACCTTACGTTGCACAATCTCATCCTTTTCCAGTGCTCTCAGCTGTGTGGTCAGCATTTTCTGCGTAATGTCGGGAATTAACCGCTTCAGCTCCGACGTTCTTTTGCAGCCTGTAAACAAATGATAAATAATGAGCGGCTTCCACTTGCCACCCATTACTTCCAGCGCCGCTTCAACGCCAACTCTATATTTCTTGGGAGCCTCACTATTTGTCTGATCTTGTTCCATCTTGGTCTTCCCTCCGTTATCTTTCCGAGCCTCATGTCATGGCCTTTATATCATGATTCTTTATTTCTGGGTTCTTAAATCATGACAGTTCCATCAAGGTACTTTTAAGTTTCACGTTCAAATTTCATGCTCTTAGGGTACTTTCATCTCCCTATAGAACAATAAAGTGCGTACTTCCAGATGTTTTCAACTCTGTTTATAATAGCATCAGCAGAGGAGCTATGGCTACCGAACCGTGCTCCAGAAAGGTTGTGATTAATAATGAACGTATTAGTGGTGGTGTCTCATTCGCGCAAAGATTCCCTGACCTTTCAGGTCACCAATCGTTTCGTTCAAGGTCTGGCTGAAGCAGGTCATCAAGCCGAAATCGTGGATTTGCACGAGATTGGTTTTGATCCGGTCCTGCGCGCAGAAGATGAACCGGACTATACGCAAGATCATCAGCGATTCTCCCCCCAGATTGAAACGGAAATTGCACGTCTCAAGAAACACGATGCCATTGCTTTTGTCTTCCCTCTGTGGTGGTGGCATCTGCCAGCGATGCTGAAAGGGTACATTGATCGCGTCATGAACAACAGTTTTGCCTATGGTGCGAACAATCTGCATCATGAGCAAATTCTGTGGATCGCTCTTTCCGGTGTGACGGAAGAACAGATGAATAAGCGGGGCTATGGTGACTCGATTCGCAACCTGCTCAATGTCGGTATCGCCGATTACTGCGGTGTGTCCCGCTCCAAGGTTGAATTCCTGTACGAAACGGTGGATGCTCCGCCGAAACACTATGAGGAACTGCTGCATCAGGCATACGAGTTGGGCGTTAACTATGCCAGCGCATTTGCTGAACAGTCAACATAATAAATGGTTAGGGTCCATCCACCCCTTTCACAATAAAAAAATAAACACCTCACATTCCGCTCCGCCTTTGGTAAAATAAATCACCCGTTTCCGCTTTTCAAGAGCGGTTACGGTAAGTAAACACTCCGGCATTACGCATCAAAAGGGCCACTCAACTGAGCGGCCCTTCCTGTGTTTTGTGCTATTTTACGATACTAACGTCGTTTGACCAGTTTGCTTATATTTGTACACACGAATCTCCAGCTTTATTTCATCGTTGCAAGCAAGAATTTCTCCAGCATGCTGATATCCGTGATGCTCTCGTTGCACGCCTTATCATCCATACACACATACTGGCCAACGGATGCAAAATTGTCCGCCGACTGTGCCTTGGTCTTCACGTTGAAAAACCCCAGCTCCTGATGGCGATGACAGAACATGCAGTATCCCTTCTTGTTCGTGGGCGTAATTCGTCCCTCAATCCCGAGGAACTTGCCTTCGTGCGGGTACACGATGAACAAACGGCTGGTCGCAATGTCCATCCATCTCAAGTACGTGGTGTGTGTATAATCGATGGATTCCAGATCAGGAAGTTTGAGCTTCTTCGCCTTTGGAAACAGCTTTTGAATCTGCTTGGCTGTAACCTGTGGGTATGGAATCAGTAAGTCCTCAAGCTGATTCAGGTAGAGCTGCACGTCATGCGGCGTCGCATACGTGGAAAGTTGCTCCAGCAACTGCTTTTGTTCCAGCGTCAGGTTTTCGAAGATGCCTACGGCGTTCGTACTGACGGTGTAGCGGACCGTATCCAATACTTTGGGGTCCACGACCGAGCGCAGCGTTTTCAGCAGAAATTCGGCTTGTTTATACATATAGTTGAACTGATGATTATGAATAAATGGTGTTTGCATGGCCTTCAGCCCCTTATTTATAGTGGTCAAGCAAATAAGGTGCAAAGCCTGCGGGTCGAACCATGATATTGGTGTTGCTTACTCAGGGCACACGATCTCATTTTGTCGCGCCCTACACAAAGTCCGCCCCTATTCAGGCTTTGCGTAAGGCTTTCTAGCGAACGAGCAATCCGGCATCATCCCTATTGCCACGTCATAACCCCCAATGCAGTCGATATACGGGAATTATAGCAGGAATGGTGGAAAGGGGGCAATTACAACGTTAGTATCGCCTGTACTTCACCACAAGCCAATACATCACCCGTAAGTTGAAAACCAAGCGAGTCATAGATTTTCTTAGCAGCCACATTTTCCGGTTTATACGTTAGCTCTACTACTTTAGCTTCCCCACGCGGGGCTGAACGTGCATACGCAATCGCTTTCTCTACCATTTCTCTGCCGTATCCCTGGCCTTGGTACCGATGGTCAATCATCATTTTGAAAATGCCATAGCTGCTATACTCGAAATTTCCATCTCCATCGTCATAATACATCGAAATAAATCCGACCATTTGTTCTTCCTTGTATACTGCAAATGTGATAATGATCTGCCCCTCATCCGAGGCTATGTACGCTTCTGCAAGTGCATGCTGATTCGAAGAGATGAATTGCTGCTGATCCGGAGAAACCTTGAGTTCAATACATTCAATAAAGTTATCCCAAGTGATTTTTCTGAAATCCATTTCATTTCCCCCTGCTCGTAGAGTAAATTGTAAATGCTCCCCCATACATGCTCTTGTATATGTTCATCTAGCATTTATTTTATATTTTTCCTATAGTACCATTTAATTCAAATAAAGGTAACTGGAGAGATTTTAGTTAAGCATGAGAGAATGTCCTTCCAGAGAACTGGCAGTGTTGATAAAATAAAACGGGTACAGCCCAATTAGTACCAAGTGGTTCCCAATCGTCTAAAATAGATATAGTTCGCGCCAAAAGGATGTGATCATTTGAATAATAAAAGGATAATCTTTAGCATTTTTACACTGTGTATTCTACTTCTATTCGGTTTTATCAGATGGGACTATCTTGAATCTGCGTCCAGCGCAGACCTCAAATATAAGAATGATCGATGGACAGGTCAGAAATGGGTCGAATTCTATCCACCTCTAGCCTTCTCCCCCAATAGCATGGAGTTTCCACTCATTTACATCGATGAAATAGATACGAACGATATTAATAACTACTTAGCAAAACAAGCTCGTTCTGGAGAACTGGTGAACAAATGGATTGAGAGAACTCGATATACGGACGGATACTTAGGTTTATTATTGTTGAACATCATCGTAACTGTGTATAGTTGCTTCAAGATAGGGATGAAGAGACGTACTACAAGATGATTTGTTAAAGACTACAAAAAAGAAGCCGCCTCCCTGGCCTTCCCCAGTTTGGCAGCTTTCTTTTCACGTTACATTCACATAACTCGAAATCAAAAGTTTACACATGCATTTCACTTCTCAATCACAATTAACGCCATTCTAATCACAATCTTAATTCCCTACTCCTTCACAGCCCCGACCACAATTCCACTTACAAAGTAACGTTGCAGGAATGGATACACGAGCAGGATCGGCAGGGCGCTGATGAAAATTTGTGATGCCCGGATGGTCCGTTGGGACAGGTTCGCAATCGCTTGCGGGTCCATCTTGGTCATGTCGCCCTGCACGATGATCGTCTGCATGAATGTCGCCAGAGGCAGCTTCTCCGAATCACGAATGTAGATGATGCCATCGAAATAGGCATTCCAGTGCCCCACCATCATGAACAGAGACACGGTCGCAATAACCGGCACGGACACGGGCAGATAGATTTTCACAAACGACTGGAAATGACCTGCGCCATCGATAAATGCAGCCTCCTCTAAGTCCTTCGGCACCGTGCGGAAGAAATTCAGAAGCAGAATGATGTTGAACACCGCCACCAGACCTGGCAGGATCAGCGCCCATAGCGTGTTCATCAGACCAAGCTTCAGAATGAGGATATACCCCGGAATCAGGCCCCCACTGAACAACATCGTGATAACAAAATACCACAGGTAGATATTCCGTGCTCGGAACACTCGCGTCTCCTTCGACAGCGCATACGCCGCAAGCGTATTAACGATGAGTGCAAGCCCGGTGCCCAGCACCGTCCGCTCCACCGATACCCACAGTGAGGACAAGAAGTTGGAGTTATCAAACGTCTTGGCGTACGCCTCGAACGTAAATCCAATCGGCCAGAATGTCACGAGCCCTGCATTCGCAGGGGCGGACGAACTGAGGGATACCATCAGCAAGTGATACAGCGGCAGCAAGCAGAGCACCGAAAGGATGGTCAGAAACACATTGTTGAAGATGCTGAAAATGCGATAAGGTAACGTTTTATGATACATGGTTCATTATCATCCTTTCTTAGAAAATTCGGTATCCGGCAAAACGGTACGCCAGTCGGTACGAGATCACGATGAGGATCAGACTGATGACCGATTTGAACAGATTGACCGCCGTTGCAAAGCTGAACTGTCCGCTCAGCAGACCTTCGCGATACACAAACGTATCGATGATATCCGCTTGCTGATAGATCAATGGGCTGTACAAGTTGAAGATTTGGTCAAAGTTGGCGTTCAGCACGTTGCCCAGCGCCAGCGTGGCAATAACGATCCCGATGGGAATAAGTGCCGGAATGGTGATATACATCGTCTGTTTCCAGCGCCCCGCCCCATCCACTTCAGCGGCTTCATACAGAGACGGGTTGATGCCCGCGAGTGCTGCAAGGAAGATGATCGTGTTAAAACCGAACTCTTTCCACACATCACTGATAATGACGGTGAACCGGAACCAATTGCCGTCCCCGAGGAAGAAAATCGGTTTGATACCAAACACCGACACCAGAAACTGATTCAATATTCCCGTCTGTGCCAGAATATCGATCAGAATACCGGACAGCGTTACCCAGGACAAGAAGTGTGGCAGATACACCAGTGTCTGGATCGTACGTTTCAGCGCCATCTTACGTACCTCATTGAGCAATAGCGCAAAGATAAACGGAATAATTAAGTTCATGATGATTTTCGAGCAAGCAAAGAATAAAGTATTCCACGTAATTTGCAGGAAATAATCATTGGTCCACATATACTCGAAATGCTTCAGCCCCACCCACTCCGAACCACTGAAGCCCAGCGCGGGCTTATAATCCTGAAAGGCCATTAGAATACCTGACATCGGAATATATGAAAATATAAAGACCATAATGGCCGCTGGCAGCACCATGAAGTGCAATATCCACGGCTGTTTGTAGCGTTTTTTCTTCTTTTTTTCCAGCTTGTTGCCGACATTCGCCTGCGGTAGCCGTTGACCCTCCATTTTAGCCTCCATATGAACCTTCTCCTGTTCCCAAAAAAAGTTTTTGTGTGTCTTGGGCTTCTCTGATATAAATAGTATCAAGCCATTCCGAGGTCTGACTATATAACATTGTTAGGGTGGATAGGGTTTTGTTAGTTTGATCTATATTGATAAGCATCCATTCCTCACACGAGACACTCCGATGGCAGAATAAACCTCCAATCGCCGTTATCCCCAGATTTTTTTCATTCCCTTTTCAAGGGGAAAATCCGGTGATAAATGCGACCGCGTTGCTTTTTCGGTTTTTTTCTGCCCTCTCCGTTAACGTGTGAGAAAAAGGGCCAACAATATAGTTAGATGTGAATGTAGAGGAGACTTTTTATGCATACATGGGAGCGCTTTAACGTTTTTCAAAAAGGAATTCGATCCCGCTTTAGCCTTTTCGCCAAAATCAATCTGTTAATCATCATTCTGTTCATCCCGATTCTGATCATGTACACCTATTCGAACAACGTCACCTACGACGTCGTCAGCAAAGAACTGCAGGTATCGAACACCAAGCAGCTCACGTTCCTGTCCAGTCAGATCGACTCGCGTATCAATCAGATGATGGATTTCAGCCTGATTCTCTCGCGTGATCCGAATGTGCGTGCCTTCAACGGTCTGAACCTGTGGCAGGATAAGTACGACCAGATGCAGACGAGGTACATCATTCAGGAGAAAATGACGCTCCAGACCGGCGTAACCGATCTCTGGCCTACCCGCTACGCGGTGTACTCCCAACAGAACAAGGAGGTTATTGCGAACTACACCCGCGATACGGGCTATGATGAGACGTATTTGAAAAAAAACATGAGTGGACAATGGACCTACGGGGATCATTCCACCGACGCGAAAGACGCCATGCAATCCTTCTACTGGTTCTATACGGATTCATTGGCACAGCCAGGGATGCTCACAGGCAGTAATCTGGTCATTGAAGCCAGCTTCAGCCATGAGAACATTCAAAATATGCTCGACACGTACAAAGCAGGTGGACAGGGTGACCCATTCTTTTATCACAAAGGCAATGCCCCTATTCTGAACCGCACCGCAGACAAGCAGTTATCCGGCGACCTGATCCGTTATCTGGATACTCACTCGCTTGAAGATACAACGCAAGATGTCGTAGAGCTAGGTGGCAAAAACTATCTTGTCAGCACCGTCAAATCCACGTATCTGGACTGGCATCTGGTCGATGTCGTGCCGCTATATCAGATTTTGGAGCCGATTTCGCTGAGTCAGAATCTGTTCTATGCCTGTATGATTTTACTACTCGTTGTGGGCATCTCCGCGTCCATCTTGCTCTATCGCAATGTGCAGTACCCCATCCAGAAACTGATCAAAGGGCTGCGCCGCGTGCAGCAAGGTGATTACTCGGTACGTTTGCACAGCAACAACCAGAATGAGTTTTCGTTTCTGTTCCATCGTTTTAACGATATGTCCCACCAGATTCAAGATCTGATCGAAAATGTGTTTCAGGAAAAAATCCGGGCCAGAGAAGCGACGTTGAAGCAGCTTCAGGCACAGATTAACCCGCATTTTCTATATAACTGTCTCGGTTATATCATCAACATGGCGCAGATGAAGGACGAACAAGCCGTGGTGTCCATGGCGCATAATCTGAGTGCATACTATCGCTACACCACCCGGATGGAACGGGAAACCTCTTCGCTGCAGGAAGAAATGCAGCTGCTCATTAACTATCTGGATATTCAGAAGCTGCGCAACGGCCGTATTGAATATCACATTGATATTCCGGAGCATATGCTTGCCCAATCGGTACCGCGTTTAATGCTGCAACCAATGGTTGAGAACTCTGTGATCCATGGGATTGGAAAGTCGTATACCTCAGGGGAGATTCGAATAACCGGGGAAAGTGCGAATGGTTTTGGTAAAATCTATATCGATGACGACGGTCCCGGCCTTACGCCAGAGCAGTACGAGGCGTTGAACCAGGAAATGCTGGAGCCTTTGCAAGAGGAAGTCGGCTGCGGTCTCTGGAATACGTACCAACGTATGATTCACACTTTTGGCAACCATTCCTACCTGTTGTTCGGCCCATCTCCACTCGGCGGCTTCCGCACCGAAATCGTTTGGGAAATTCCGAGCGAAGATGCTGACAAGGAACGTGGGAACAACTCAGGCGGATGATTAAAGACAAATCAACCTAATATCCGTTACCCTGGACCGCCGCATTTGTTGCTCAACGTCCTCGGGTAACGATTACATTCACTAATGTACGCACTAAAAAACGCCTTCCAACCGCTCATTGTGGCGGCGGTAAAGGCGTTTTTTCCTTCTTCTTGATATCTTTTTCGTATCCTTTTTGCTATCCTCTTTGCTACACTTTTTGCTATCTTCTTGCTTTCTTCTTTCCATTTGCACTACGCCTATACTTTCTTGCTCATCCGCTCATCCAGCCAATTCACAATATCCGCAGTAACTTCATCCCTGTTCGTTTCGTTCAGCATCTCATGCCGCCCGCCCGGATACAGCTTGTAGGTCACGTTGTCGATACCCTGCTGTTTATAAGCGTTATACAGCCGGATAATGCCTTTGCCAAAGCTGCCTACCGGGTCCTTGTCTCCAGAGAAGATATGAATTGGCAGGTCCTTGCGCACCAGATTCAGATTGTTTTTAATCCCAAGCTGCTTGAGTCCAGTGAAAAAGTCTGCGAAAAATCCTGTCGTAAATACCGTTCCACAGAACGGATCACGAATATACTTATCGACCTCTTCTGCATCCCTGCTAAGCCAGTCGAACTCGGTGCGAACAGGCTTGAACGCATCGTTGTAGCTGCCGAAGGACAGCTTGTTCATCCGGTGGCTCGGTACACGTCTGCCGCGGCGCCGAATCTCTTCTTGGGTTAACAGCGCAGCCGCATGAAGAATAAAGCGCATATGCAACGTAGAACCCGACAGAATCACGCCGTCCAGCTCATTGCCATAGAGCATCAGATAACGCTGCGTTACGAAAGAACCCATACTATGCCCCATCAGAAATAAAGGGAGTTCAGGATACTTTTTCTTAATGATGCCAGTCAGTTTATACAGATCATGCACCATCCACTCGAATCCGTCGCGATCTGCCAGATGACCCAGGTTCTCCACAACCTCTGCCGTCTTGCCATGTCCTCGCTGGTCGTGGATGTACACGATGTATCCATTCCGATTCAGTTCCAGCGCAAAACGCTCATACCGGGCCGCCGTCTCCGCCATCCCGTGACAGATCTGCACCACTCCTTTGATCTGAGTGTCATTCGCAGGTAACCAGTTATAGACATGAATGCGTGTACCTTCGTCCGATTTAAACTGAAAATGATTTGCCGTACTCACAAAATCCCCCCGTAATGATACGTTTTCTCTTTTTTTGCTTCTTTTTCTTATTTTTCTCCTTCGTCGTCGTTGTCATCTTTTTCTTTATGTATTTCTGTAGTTCTTCATCGGCTTCAAGATTGCCACTTGCTGAGTGACTGTTCATACATATTCATCCTACTTCTCTAAGGAGGAATTTAGCAATGTAATTTCACCCTATATATCGGATGATTATACATAAATATTGATTATTCATTCCTTTTTTTCAAGCGCAGATGTGCACGGAAGTGTTTCCATAGAGAAGCGGATGGTGGTGTGATATACTGCTTGCAACACATGTCAGCTTAGAAGCGTGTAAACCCTCAAGCAAGGAGATAAAGCAACATGCAAATGATCATCGTAGACGACGAAGCGCACTGGGTCGACAACCTGTCCATGACCAAACCCTGGCATACGCTCGGGATCGAACAGGTTCACCGGGCATACTCCGCTCGCGAAGCCCTGCAACTCATTGAAACCCATCCGATTGACATCGTAATCTCGGACATTCAGATGCCGGAAATGACAGGCATAGAGCTGATCGAACGCATCCGCATCCGGGACAAAAAAATAAAATGCATCCTCTTGTCCGGGTACTCCGAATTCGAATATGCCAAGAAAGCCATCCAGTACGAAGCCGTGGATTACCTGCTCAAACCGCCAACAGATGACGAACTGATCGGCGCGGTGCAGAAAGCCATTGATCAGCTTAACAATGAATGGGCGCTTGTCAGTTCCCTATCACGGACACAGTTTACACTTCGCGAAAATTTGCCGCATTTGCGTGGACGCCTACTTTTAGAAGCATTACAGGGAATTCGGTTCTCCGCAAGCGAATGGGAGCGCAAACTGGACAATTACGACCTGCCCTTCCACGCCGGAGATGCCGCGCTAATGCTGGTTCGTATGGAGGAGGAGTTCGGCCACTACGACAGCCATGATCAGACCCTGATCGAATATGCCATTATCAACATGGCGGAAGAGATTATGGGTGAATTCATGCACGTGTGGGGTGTGAAGGAAGAGCACGGGTATGTCGTATTTTTACTGCAATTGAAGGAACGAAGCGGCGATATTGGAAAAGAAACCATTCTGGAGAAGCTGTCCATTCAGCTTCAATCCAAAGTAAAACAGTTTCTGAAAGGTTCCCTCTCCATTGTTATGACCGAGTGGTTCACCTTCCCGGAACAGATCTACGATCGCTTCCGTCAGGCTTCCGCCTATTTCCGCCAGATCGTCGGGGACGAGCGTGAATTCGTCATGCGGGTGACCGATGTCGAAGCACCTTCGGCACAAGGTCCGCTGGACGTGCTGTATACACCGCCTACCTTCATTCAGCTGCTGGAAAGCGGCCAATGGGATGCCGCCGAAGATAAAATCCGTGCCGTCTGCGCCGAACTGGACGAGAAATGGTCGGAATCATGGGAACACTGTATGGAGGCGGGTTTTCTCATCACCGCCGCCTTCACGAACCTCGCTCATCGGAACAAGCTCACCCTGTCAGGTCTCATGGGCAGTGAGATCGAGCAACTGCAAAGCGGCGAAGTCTTCTCCACCATCGGCAAGCTGCGCAAATGGTCGCTCGGCGTACTCGCCAAACTCAAGGAAGGCACCTCCAACGAGGTCAAAGATACCCGGTCGGAATACGTGAAAAAGATTCAAGAGTTTACCGATAAAAACCTGCATCTCGACGTATCTTTGCGTGTGCTTGCAGATCATGTGAATCTGCATCCCACACATCTGTCCAAGATTTATAAGATCGAGACTGGCGAAGGCATTAGTGAATATATCGCGCGTTTGCGAATGGATCGGGCCTGCCACAAGCTGGTCACGACTACCAAGAAAGTATATGAGATCAGCCTGGAGATCGGCTATATGGACCCGGCGTATTTTATTAAAGTGTTCAAACGTCAATTCGGCGTGACACCCCAAGAGTACCGCGACCAGCATTAAACCAAACTTTTTACACTTTCACTAAGAGAGTCCTATCGAAACTAACAAACTCATATAGATGCCCTCCCGCTCTACTTGGTACAGTTACAGTGTAAAGATCATACATCGTAGGGGGATTGAACAATGATCAAATTCAAAACATGGTGGTCCTTGCTCATGGTCATCGCACTCATCACCATCACTGCATGCGGCAGTGGCGAGTCAGCCAGCGA
Organism: Paenibacillus sp. RRE4; assembly: GCF_031844205.1. Classification (NCBI taxonomy): domain Bacteria; kingdom Bacillati; phylum Bacillota; class Bacilli; order Caryophanales; family Paenibacillaceae; genus Paenibacillus; species Paenibacillus sp. RRE4. Next base: position 713,534 of record NZ_JAUZUT010000001.1, on the reverse strand, counting down.
GAAAGGCACGAATGATACACAAGAGGCTGTCGGCTCTGCGGAAGCCGAAGCAGCGTTTGCCAAAGGAAAATACGACCCGCCCATCGAATTCAGCTCCGTGCTGATGCCGAAAAAATACGCTCATGGCGATACCAAAGAGAACAACGTACATGACCGTTGGATGCTCGAAACGCTGGGTATGAAGCACAAAGATACGTGGTATCCGGCCACTGACGATCAATACAGACAGAAGCTCCAACTCGCGATTGCGTCCGGCGAGAAGTTGCCTGATTTCGTAACCGTGCCAACGAACGCGGTACTGACAAATCAGCTGATCGACTCCGGTCAATTCATCGCCATTGATGAGCTGTTCGAGAAGTACGCAAGCCCGATTCTGAAAGAGCACGCGGCAGCACATCCTGAGCTGTGGTATCCGTTCACCAAGGACGGCAAAAAGTATAACATGCCCATCATGGAGTATACAGATAACGATGATACCCTGCTCTGGCTCCGTGAGGACTGGATGGAGAAGCTGAACCTGGAAGCGCCGAAAACCATCGCAGACCTTGAAAACATCATGGACAAATTCAAAAACGAGAACCCGGACGGTTTGTCTCCAGACAAAGTATTCCCGCTGGCGATCTCACTCAAAAACAACACCAACACCTGGATGGGTGGACTCGACTGGTTGTTCGGTGCATACGGCACAATTGAAGAACAATGGAACAAAGATGCTAATGGCAACTTGGAGTACGGCTCCGTGAACCCGGGTGCGAAACAAGCCCTGGCCAAGCTGGCTGAATGGATGGAAAAAGGGTATATCCACGCCGACTCCGCCCTATGGGACGAAGGTAAATCCGCTGAAAGCTGGACCGCTGGCAAAGCCGGCATCCTGCCTGGCGCAAACTGGGTACCGGACTGGCCTGCTCCAGACCTGCTGAAGAACGTACCTGGCGCAAAATACAAAGCCTACCCTGTTCCGGCTGGCCCAGACGGCAAGATCGGTACGAAATGGCAGAACTCTGGCGTCAACGCAAGTATCATGATCAACAAAGATGCAAAGCACCCGGAAGCGATTTTCCTGTACTACAACTATCTGCTGGATAACCTGGCGAACCCGAAAGCAGGCAGCCCGTACGAATACGGCTTTGCGAAAGGGTATGACTGGGATGTCGTAGACGGTAAACCGACCAGTGACAAAGAGAAGATCAAAGACTTCTCCAACGAATTCCCGTTCCTGACCGGCCCGGCGCGTATTCCAGATCTGTACATGAAAACACTCGTGAAACTCGCCAACGGCGAGAAGCCTGAAACACCTTACGAGAAACAAATGGCTGAATTCCGTAAACCGGAAAACTGGTATGCTGGTAAAGTCGTGATGTCCCAGATCGACATCCGTAAACAAAACTATTTCACAGGCGCAGCCACACCAACCATGGTCTCCAAGTGGAATCTGCTCCGTCAGTCCGAACTCGAAACCTTCAACAAAATCATCTACGGCAAACTGCCAATCGATGCATTCGACCAATTCGTCACGAACTGGAAATCCAACGGCGGCGACCAGATCACCCAAGAGGTGAATGATTGGTTCAAGTCTGTGAGTGGGAAGTAAGGATTAGTTGTTGGGAAAAGTAGAGCATTAAAACCCGAGCCGAAGCGTTTATTCACGCTTCGGCTCGGGTTTTTAAGTTTAAAAGCAGGTTTGCCTCCTTCTGTAATTCAAATAGTATCCATTATGCTACTTAAAATACTTTTCATTAACCTCGTTATACAAGGCAGAATAATGTTCATCTTTTTCAGCAATATCCAGATCACTTGTGGATTGAATACTCATGTTACTTTGAGTTTCAGGGTAAACATATTTACCCTGATGGTTGCCAATGATCTCATATGAACCTGAAGGTTCCTCTGGACTTTGATATAAGAACAGGAGGTAGTTTTTACCTGACTTTAGAGGTTGATACAATTCATTCGGATATTTTACATATGCACCTGCCACATCTCTCCATTTGGCGTAGTACTCAACTACGTTTAGTTCCTGCCCCTCCTTCACTTCACCTTTATATACTTTCTTCACTTTTATATTTGAAAATGTACGTGTGTCTAATGGATATTTATCCTTTTGATCTAATTCAACGATTGAATTCGTCTCCTCTTCCCAGTCCGCCTCCACAATGACAGTAGCTAGTGATTCGATCTCAGAAAGAGAGTAATTTTGATAATCTGCATCTGGACGTAGTTCTTGTGCATTTAGATGCTTGTATCCAAAAAAAATACTAACCCCCATTAAAGCTACAATTCCTGCCATTATCCACTTTTTCATCTCAACACCTCCAAAATTTAATTTCCATATTTCTCTTTTATATTGGACTTATCATAGGTCTGTACAGCATAGTATCCGTTATCTCCTTGTTTCATGATGGCGGTAGAAGTAGTATCTGGATGTTTAAGTCCTAATGAGTGTCCCAATTCATGTAAGAATATTTTTTTCTTTAAATTAGCAGTATGAAAGGAATACCCTACTTTGGTTTTTGAATCCGTGTTGGTATTAAATTCAATAATAGAGTCTTTCCAAGATCCGTTCCAATCACACGAATAACCCCATATAACACTATATTTATAATTGCAAGCTTGAGCCCAGTTACCTGTAGCACCAAGATTCTTTCCAATAATATTGATTCTTGCATAATGTGGTGTTTGATCTAGACTTGATTGTTCATAAGGCTTTGCCAAGCCTACTTTGGAGGATACACCATTCCAGCCGGTATACCAGCTTTGAAACGAACTTAAATGTGAGGACATACTAGATCCTACTGCTATACCTAAACTGGTTGTATTACTTGTATCCCATGATCCGCTATAATAATCTGAGCTTGCTGCCTTTACAGATGCTGTAATGAGGAATGCAGCCATTAAACAGGTTAACATTGCCATCCAACGTTTTTTCAAAATATTCACCTCTCCGCAAAAATTTGTTCAGCATTTGTTTGAATTACATAAAACACTACAGTTTAGTGGTGAAATGAACTGCATAATCCCCCCTTGTATGAACGAGTCTCAACAGTTCTATCTTTATAATCAATAGAACTTTCGAGTGTAGTAAATCCACCTTCGTCCTAGAAATTTAGCAAGCATATGTATTGTAAAAGAGAGCATGGAAATATCTCTGATTACAATCTAAATCTACACTGTCACTTAACGAAAACAAGCATCTTTATCACCATAACTAAATGTTGATCACTCTAACTATATAAACGTAACATATATGGAAAATGTTTACTTAAAATTGTGTCTATTTTGTGTCTATAATCATTATTATTTTTGCCTTAACCTGAAACCTTCAATAAAATCATCTACGGCAAAATGCCAATCGATGCATTCGATCAATTCGTAGCTAACTGGAAATCCAACGGCGGCGACCAGATCACCCAAGAGGTGAATGATTGGTTTAAGTCTGTGAGTGGAAAGTAAGAATTTGTTGTTGGGAAAAGTAGTATGAGACGAAGTAAATGAAACAAAAAAACAAGCCGAAGCGTGTAGTTTTAACGCCTCGGCTTGTTTTTAATTAATCGGGCGAACGATCATACTAAAGATGCCCAAATGACATGAAGGAAAAAATCTGCTGACATATGAGAAAGAATCGCGTATTCCAAACCCTTTTTCCAGTATAAATAACCAAACAGAATTCCTAACACTCCATTGTTTATAATTGCTCTAATCACTAATATTGGAGTCAATTCTCCAAACAAACTCGAAGTCGCAGGCAGATGTGCTAACCCAAATAATACAGAAGACATAATGATGGCGATCCAGTATGTAGCCGCAGGAATGCTTGCTTGAGTTTTACTTATCTTCACCATTCCCCATACCAGTACCGTCATTAAACATAAACGCAGAAGAACTTCTTCGACAATTCCACCATAAAAAATAGTCAGTAAACTTTTCCACCATGCCAATGTTGGAGTTGACGGTAATTGTGGCATATGTGGTTGAAATATGTACGTTTCGAGCATAACAATGACAAAAGTTCCGATGAAGCTACCCAATATCGCAATAATAATCCACTGTTTTGAAACTTTCGATAACCTGCCTGAGTACAATAATCTTCTTAAAATGGGAACACCAAGTTGAACTTTTTCGGCTAAAATGAGTCCGATCGTACTAGCAATAAAAGACATAAATGCGACATTCAAAATCGTAATAATAACGATCCCATACAGAGGAAGGTTGAATTGTTCAGTCAATTGAGTTCCTACGGTTCCTATCATATAAGGTAGAATAGTAGCTCCCCCAACTACGCCAAAGATGGTGAAAGTTACAACTAACCGACCATTTTTGTTCGTAGTCGGAGACGCGATTGAATTTTTACGAAAAAGAAAGACAATAAATACCCCAAGACATATTAACCCCAGACTAGCATTGAGCAGCACTTCCCACAACGAGGAATGAAAAGATTTGGACACCGCACCTGACCCAAAAGCCAAAAACAAAACAAACCAAAACCACGTTTTATATCGTTGATAGAAGAAAGAAAGTATTTTAATCACTCCTCTTTTGAAAAAATCTCGCATTTCCATTACCGTTAACTATGCCTTACGTAACATTCTGTTTGTCTTATGTATTCTTATAGATGAACTAGTCTCTCTAAACAAACTGCTTCAATATCTCCAAAGGAATTGTCTACTCCCCCTTCACCCCGCAGATCTATACTCCACCAGAAATGTATTTGAATCTGATGTTTATTCGGAGCTCCTCGGACCCCTGTTCTTACTTTTTTTCAAAGCATTATTACAATGAGCAACAAAAATTTGGCTAGAAGTTGTATATTCCAACTTTATATTAATCATATCAATTTTGCCCATATTTGTTCAATCACTTCTCTTAAGTTCATATATACTTGTATTTTTTCGATTTTCTCTCCTCCAACCTCTATCAATTAATTGTAAAGTGTCCGGCTTAGATGGTTACATGCTATTAAATTAATTCATACTCTTAATGACTTTCTCCTGATTAAAAACTTTGAGAAACCAGAAAACCGGTATGCAGGTAAAGTCGTGATGTTCCCAGATCACCCAAGAGGTGAGTGATTGGTTCAAGTCGGTGAGTGGAAAGTAAGAATTTGTTGTTGTGAAAAGTAGTATGAGGCAAAGTAAATGAAACAAAAAAATAAGCCAAGGCGTTTAGTTTTAACGCCTCGGCTTGTTTTTTATATACATTTAATCCGCTTTATTATAATTCGTTTTGGAGAGCTTTTCTTTGAGTATTGATAGCTGCTGAATCTTCTTCATTTAAAGATTGCACCTTGTTTAATAGTTCTTTTAATTTCATAATTTTCACTGTGTGTTTATCAATTATAGCCTGATCCTCTTCTTGGAGGACTTCGTTCGTGGAGAAAGCCTCCACAATTTTCGAACTTCTTTCCAAACCTTCGTTTATTTCTTTGATTAAATCCGTTTTAGGAGACACCGTCGCTAGCTCTGGTTCGCTTACTTCATATTCTTTAAAATCATGTGCATAATAGAAAAACTCTTCATCTGATTTCGAGAATTCTTCAATACTTCTCGAAGAGATATTCAGTTCCTTCGCTCTTTTGTCAAACTGCTCTCTTGGAATTTCTTCAATGCCATACTCCTCTTTTTCCGAAGCTGACATCATTCCCGGATTCCAGTTCTCATTCGTCTTCGCTACTAAACTTCGTCCTGCACTACCAGCCTCAAGATTCCGGTACCTTACACCTGCAGATAAGAGCTCGTAACCTGGACCAAAAATCATATACTCAGTTGATATTTGAGCAGTCTGGTTTGGCTCTACGTCAGCTATGAACCAGAAGTATTGACCGGTATCAGAAATATCAGACGACCAATCCCATTTCCTCCATAAACGATTATCTGTCGTAACAACATCATCAACCGTACTACGCATGGCATCAATTAATCCAGTGATTGCCCAAGCATATCCAGCCTTTAAATCGTTAATTGCTGTAATTGCAAAACCAATTATAGCTCCAGCAAGATTGCTATAACCTGGTTTGAAACCTGAAGATTCTGGTGCAGAGCCAATATATTTACTGTCTGCGCTAGACCATAAAGCTAACTTACTTGTATTTGAGGTTCCTTCTATTTCAAATGCTGCTATTCTTATTTTGTTAGTCGCTTTATCATTGTACCTGCTTGCTCCTGTTCCAACAATTCTATAGTTAAATCCCCAAGCTTTGCGGGCACTTGACCATTCCGCACCCATAAACCCTATCGAATATGCAGAATAAATATCATAATGATTATTTCCAGCTTCTCTCCAAGTCAGAGAATTACTTGCCTCTGTATGATTAACAGGCTGATCCGCTGCAGAAGCAAAACTTCCAAACAATATTGTTGAAAAAAGACTTGTAACCAGAAGCGCGCTTATCGTTCTTCTTAAAGGCTTTCTTAATAATGAACTCAATTAGGTCAACTCCTTTTCATTTTCGTTTACCAAATAAAAGAATCACAATTAAGTACTTTAAAATACAGGAACTTCAACAGAATCCGTACCCATCACTTTTTTTCCATTTTTCTCTTCTGAACCGACCTCAATACCAATTTTCAGTGGATCAGAAGGGGTTATGTCCTTTTGATCAGGACTTAAATCGATCACAATTATCCCGGTACCTCCGCCGTTTGCTGTTAAATCCCGTTCTCTCCCTATCTCAATCATTGTGCGCCATGAAGAGTCATCAGAAGAGTTCTTCCAAGTCGATACATAATCAGCGGGTTTCAATTTTGATTGATGTTCAGGGTAACTGCTGGTTATGCTGGAGACACTCCATTGATCAGGGATATAAAACGCCACACCACCCCAGTCAGTGGGGTCAATCTCTACATGTGCTACGATCTTGATATGATCAATCTGCTCCTTCTCACCCTCAACAAATATCGTTCCTTCTGTCATTGTCTTTAAATTCGTCGATTTAGCATCCAGATCAAAATTTTTGACTTGAATGATATTGCCATTAACTGTCGGCTCATTGGATTCATCTGTGTTGATATTCAAAAGAAACAAAATAAAGCCAATCGCAATTAACACAAAAAGTAAGATTAAGTATTTAGATCGTTTTCCCATATAACCATACCTCACTTCTGCCTTTGTTTCTTCAAGCTTAACACATAATCAACGCCCTCCTTCCTTTATCAGCCCCTCTCAAGCTTTTGCAGAATTCATTCATGGTGTTCAGGTGTATACATATATAACGTTGTAATCTGCATTATCTAACGAAAAAAGTATGAATATGTAAAACAAAATAACTTATTATCCCAAATAAGTGATATAATTATAAATGAATAAGTTGTACTGTTTCGTGTTAATTACATAAAATTCTATGGAGGACACGTATGGTTCAATGGTTTGATTATTTTAGAGACCCACTAGACAGTGTTGATCCAACAATTCAGAAAACAGTTTATAATTCTTTTTACAAATTCGTATATCCGAGCATTTACCCCATGATACTGGATCATTTACTAACTGAAGATATTATTCAGGATTCTTTCATTAAATCAATTACAAAGGGTCCATATATTAGAACTGATTCAAATATCCAAGCTTGGGTCAAACGACTGGCCTACAATACAACCCTAGATTATTTAAGAAAGCTGAACAGAGAACGTCGACTTTTGGCTCACCCTTGCAGTAACAACTTCGAAACTCCTAGTGATTCAATGACTGTAGACAGAGAAGTCGAGAGAAAGGAGACTAACGAAGAATTATACAGAGCCATTGACGAGTTGAAATTAGACTATCAAGTGGCACTTATATTATTTTATGTAGAGGGAAAAACGTACCGTGAAATCTGTAATGAACTTCGTTTAACAGAGTCTGTATTTACACAAAGATTAGCCAGAGCCCGAAAAAAACTACTTCACAATCTCCAAAGACTAGATTGCTAAGGATATTTTCCAACGAACTTCCGTCCTGAAAGGCGCAGCCACACCAACCATGGTATCCAAGTGGAACCTGCTCCGTCAGTCCGAGCTCGAAACCTTCAACAAAATCATCTATGGCAAACTGCCAATCGATGCATTTGATCAATTCGTAGCCAACTGGAAATCCAACGGCGGCGACCAGATCACCCAAGAGGTAAATGATTGGTTCAAATCTGTGAGTGGGAAATAAGAATTTGTTGTTGGGAAAAAAGTAAAGCATTAAAACCCGAGCCGAAGCGAGTTATTCACACTTCGGCTCGGGTTTTTAAGTTTAGAGCGGGGTCGCTCCCCCATGACTTATGGGTTCGCTTTAGTGGATCAAGCCCGTGCATGCTTAAGCTAAGCTATGTAAACATGCACGGGCTTTTCACACCACTAAGCTCGTCCATTACCTAGCTTTGATCCGATTCATGTCCTTTCTCCACCAACATCGACTGACCTAGCAAGGATACCGTTAGCTGAATACCATCTCGCAGCCCCTGCATGTACAATCGTTCATTTTCTATTCCTTTTCTGACAATGTAACGATTCTCCCATTCAGCATATTCAGGTGTCTGCTCAACATCTTGGCTAGCAAACAAAGCTTCAAACGCTTCGTCGGTTTCCCCACGTACACGACTCAGTTCAGGATCATGCTCGATCCGGGCACTCACCTCATCCAGCCTTGCTTGAATCGCTCGCTGCATCCACGGTGGAAAATCCATAGCTTCTCCTCCCCTACGCATTATGTACTTCGCTCATTGCCGTACCACTCGACCAAGTTTCGCTTTCATTTCACTCACTTGTGCCACCAGTTCATCGACCCTTCGGCTCTGTTCCTGAACCGCGGGATTGTCCCACAACGGAATCGCTTGCTTCAAGGATGCCTCACCAAGCTGATTAAGCTTGCGCCGTTCCTCTTCCAATAAGTCAAGCAACCAGCTCATACATGCACCTCTCTGATGGGTCTGAACTGCATCATGTCTTGTTAATCCTAATCGGCGTTGTATACCTGTTACTCGGGTCTTACCAGAATTGTAAGATAAAATATGATTATTTAAATGCGAGAATCGACTTAAAATAAAAAAACACCGATATATACCTTCGGTGTCTTAATAAGAACAGCCCAGAAAACCCACAAATACTATACGAAGAAGAAACTTCTTGATTCTTACTTCTTTTTTATTCATTTAAATTCCAGCAATTTTTTGTACATTTTGTTTTCATTTACATAGAAGATAAAAAGTCTTGTAAATGCATTACCTCATAATTATTATTTTTCATTCTCTGGTAAAGGTCTTTATCTTCTGTTATCAGAATACATCCTTCGTGTACAGAAGTATCAGCAATTATTGCATCATTACTATTACTTTTTTTTTTCATTAAGAATTGTGTGATAAACCTCACCCATACCAAGCCTCGTATATCCTAATCTTGCCTTTCCTAAAACCATGACAGATACAGGAACAAGTTTTGCTCTTAGATCTGCCAGCATTAAAATATTTCTAATTCTCGTATCCTTTTTAACATCAGGAATGACTGCAAGCTCCTCAACCTGGATATTGGTTATAAAGTATTCGTATTTTGTATTTGCTGACTCTTTAATAACTTGAATAAACTCAGACAATTTATCAAAGACATTTGAATCAAACATTACTTTTTTCAAGTAACAACCACCTCACAAATTCACATTTTATCTTATTGTTCCTATTAGAAAAAAGTCTAATATCCGTTCTTACTACGTACTACATATGCCTGTTTACTTTCATTTTGGATAAAATATCTTCCAACAACATCATCAACAAAACAGATTAATCCTATCAAGTACTCAGATAACTCATTTAAAATCCCTATTATTTCTTGCTCACTTTTACCTTTAAATATTAGATTAATTGCCAATTCATCAGCATAAACAAAGTCTATTTCTTTTCGTTTCTTACCAGCAGAAGAAACTCTTGTAAAAAAATCAGGTAGTTCTCTGTATTCTTCCTCAAAGTCTCTATTGTCGTAATGAAAGAAACTATCTCTTATTGGTTTTACTATTCTTCTCACAAATGATGTTTCCCACGGAGTACAAGAATCTATAATTAATTTATAATTGTACTTAGCTTCATCAGATAGACTATCTATAAATGCATCCTTCTGGGGAAAGTTATTTTTGACAATAAACTTAGCTGCCTCTCTATAATGAGAAGCAGCCAATCGAAAATAGTAAATAAATTCTCCATTTGTATGCTTCTTAGTACCATCTAAATAATCTATTAATGACCTATGAATATAAAACAAATCATTTCTGATTAAAGATAGTTTAAGTATCCATTCAGAAATCTTATCACCAGGAATAAACATATTTTTTAATCTAAACACAATCTCATTTTTCATTGAAAAGCTCTCCAATCATTAATCTTACACGAATGCATGTAACCCTTCCATATTTGTAAGCTTTCCGCTACAGAATTATGCTTAAATAAACATTCTTATTTTCACGTTCACCCAGAAATACAGTGTTTTATTTACAAACTATGTTCCGGAGCATAATTTTCAATCAACGCCTCTAAAAAAATGAATCTGCCATTTTCGATCCATCTGATATTTTATGTGAGTAATTTCCCTTGAACAAGAGAAGCTTCATTAAATTATAATTAATTATTTATATATCATTAATATCTTGAATCTTCATTCAGCTTTAGCCTAAATTTTAGATAACGTTCCTGTATTCAGGACCCAGCTTGTGCTGAGGGCCCGTGAATGCCGCCCGTTTCGTTAATATCTTGTTATATAATGTCAGCACTTATTACAATATTAGAAAGCCAGATATAATATTTCAAAAAATTTAGATTTCATAATAAAACCAATGGACCGTTAGGTGTACCTGCGTTAATTAATATGTTGTTATCTGATGTTTTTATTCATTTGAATTCTCTATTTTTTCCAATATAATCTTATTGGTTTCTCTAACCACCCATATTTTCGATATACCATCGTAGGTTGCAATATAATTCGGTAACCCAGATCCTAATAAATGGTTAGATTCACTTGATAGGGACTGTTTACTCTGTAGCAAAGGAATTATTTTATCTATAGCTTCGAACATTGCTTCATCCGAAGATATCCCATTAAATTTGAAATTGTAATGGTCATTGTTAATCTTCACTTCTATCCCATATGTTATTTGCTTCTCCTCTACACCATTACTTGTTGTTTTGTTATACTTTTTGTCTTTTACTTTTTTAAAAGTACGTAATATCACAATCTTTATACTATCCCATGCTACATTAACCAGAATACCTGACATCAAACTCATAGCTAATGGAGAATTAACTAAAAAAGAGTAAACATTAGTAAACTCATCAATCGAAGCAGTTACTTCTCCGTTTTTATCTAAAGGTAGGAATTGAATACCATTCTCATTCAATTCTGAGCTTATTATTAAAAGATCACTTTCTTCTATTGACCCAGACAAATAATAAAAACCTAATTTATATTCTGACGTTACAGATTCTTTCATATTAAGCCTCCAAATATTTTTTTCATCAACAAATAACGTTCCTGTATTTACGAACCATGCGTAAATGTTATGTTAGATGATGTCACAATCATCTTAGATATACTTTTTAAAATCAATTCTTAAATTCTTTAATGTTAATAATCTATCGACAAATAGTTCACCGAAAGAATTTAAACAAAAAATATATTTTTCCATTTCTACTCTACTTAATTTGTAGTCAATTATCCCTTCATGAATAAACTTGTGTCTTGAATCAAGCATTTTAGTAATTACTTCTCTAAGCACAACTATTCTTTTATTAAATTTCTTACTAGTATTTAAAATTTCAAACAGGTCTATTTCAAGATATTTTTTGAATGCCTCATTTGCTGAAATCAGATTTTGAAAATTATAATTCTCAGTTTCTAAAGACGAAATAGAAATCTGACCTTCCAATAAACTTTTAAGTTTTGAAAAATGAATCTTGTCATTTTTTTTAAATACTTGATCTCTTGCTGATTCATTTGTTTCTAAATATCTAATAAAAGTATATTTTAAAAAGGTTTCTAAAGTAGTTACGAGAAAAGGTACTATCATATTATTACGAAGTAATTCTTTGTTTAGCTCTGCAATATAACTATCAGCTGACAAAATCTGCTCCGGTACGTCTTCTATAATAATACTTGTTTTTAATAAATTATCATGGAATGCACTATAGACAAAACCTAACGCTTTCTCTGAAGCTTGAAGTTTTGGAATGTCATTCGTAATATACGATCTAGTTCCGGTTTGAGGATTATAAATATAACCACCGTAAATCTTTTTAAGTATTTTAAGTGTATTATTTTGAGTGAAAAGGTCTTCATAACTTCTACCTGCTGACGTGCTAGTAGTAATGGTAGTACTAGTTTTTTTCTCGCTAGAATAGTATTTTAGATACAGCCATACGCCTCGGATTGATTGATAGTTATCCATGTGATACCAGGTATAACAATTCTCATACTTAGGATTTACAACCCACCCCATCGGAATCAAGACATCTTCGATTTCTTTTTTAATTATATGTTTGGGAATCCTTAATTCTAGATCAATACTCATGCAACACCTCATGTTTATTGTTATGTCATCTAATCTCTATACTTCGTAAATACCACACATTCTACCTAATATCTGAACTACGTATATGATAACCGATGCAATGATTTTTGCGAAGAAAAATTTGGCGAAAAAGGGAGAAATTTCGATAAGCATTCCCTCATATCCATACGATCCAATGGACTTTGAACACATCGAGTATGTGTAATATCAAAATAAAAAGGAAGACCCTTCTTCATCCCACAGGGAGTCAAGCGACCTTCCGAATGTCTTCTTAATTCGTTCCTAAGCTGCACTACTAATCAACTGGTTCTGATGAATAATAATAAATCATTGAACCAGCCACTATTTCATCTGGCGATACCCCGTTCCCCAAACATATCCCAACATTCTTTTTACCCGCAATCGAATGATTGATTTGACAAGAAACAACATCATATACTCGCTCTTCCCCGTCCACGTTTTTAATCACGATCTGATCACCGATCATCTCTCGAATTGTCGACGGAAGAAGATTGTCCAACTCTTCATTCGCTCCCATCACGATGGTTCCGTATTCAGGTGTATCGAAGACCAAACCTACGCCAAACAGCATTTTTGTTTCCATTCTTTGACCTCCATATTTGTGATCTATGTGCAACTCCCCTTTGACATCTCGTACTCGAAGATCGGCGTTATGTAATCTAACGATGGAATCTCTCAATAAAGCTTAACGTTTAGTAGAATTGAGTTCAGGTGCAAATCTTGCTATTCGAATGCTTGCTTGAGCTTCATCGAGGGCACAATTTCTTTTCATAACCTCGGGCTTCAGGAAAATCGACTTTCGTTAATTTCAACAGTCATCAATATATAAAAAAACTACAACTCTTTCATCACTTGATCAAAGCTGTAGCTCTTGGTCCTGATACACTTTCTTCGTTATCATCTTTGTATATTTCAATCTCGTGATTTCAATCAGTTCATCTGGCTGCATCATATTCAGGATATGACTATCTCTTATTAGTATTTTTTGATAATCTCTCCCCAGCCCTTTGACTATAATGATATTTCTATCCTTCTTCACATCCACGATTTGTCCAATGGTTACGAATTGTTCTTGATTCTTGAGATCAAGGTAGGTTAGCAGCCCAAGTATACAAAATATAATCAAACAAGAAATGGATAATCCAGTTGCCCATGCAGGGGTATCATTCACGAAGTAGTTTTTGACAATTAATTGCACGCCAATGATAAAAATAAATAGTATGATGAAGCCAAATTGCATTTTCAATTTCTTTTCAGCTCTTTCGCTCATAGGCTCTCCTTCTAAATCTTTTGCTCCATATCCGTTCAATGTCCCGCTCTCATTAATGGATCTTTGCGGAGGTGAATCACAAAGTCTGGATTTGAAGTATGATATACAACGTTACCAGGCTCTACTTGAAAAAACTCTTTATTTGCATCTTGTTCGGATACAGTACGAATCGGTGCAACCTCATCCACGACTTTTTTGTTATCTTACTCATGAATTGAAGGATAGAAACTAAAACAAATTGGTCAGGGAATAACTCTCTTACTTCCTGCCATTTCATGTAATATACCTCCTATTATTCGTATTTTTAAAACTTATTATCATTTTAACATATACATCTGAATTCAAAGATCGTTCCTATATCATAACATTACATTCGAGACAAAGACGGAGGCGATACATCTTCACTTAATTTAAACATCAAATTCGCTTTGAAGGTGGTCAGACTTTCTTTAAAAACAACTCATGGTGAAAAGATGATCATTTGCCTTAAATGATATGATGTAATCACATTAGGAAATGATTGGATATAAAACGTTTTAAAGTATATTATTTAAAGGAGTGTTCGTACAAAAGAATTATTTACGTCTTTTTTTCTTGTCTTCTGATTATTGATATTTTAAGTGTTCAAGTAGCAGGGGCTACTGATCTTTGCATAATCGGAGCATATTATGCTTGCCTTCAACTACTTATTAAAAGGAGATATGATGTATAGAAAACTAATAATTATTGCTTGTCTGATAGAAGTTTCTTTTTTAATTTTTTTACAATATCGATACAATAATATTTTAGATCTTTTTCCTTTCATTGGAGTGTTAGTTTTTTTCATGGTGCTGAGTTATTTCTTAAAAGTTCAACTAAGTAAAAAACGTAATGAAATAGTGTTTTTTTTACAAACACTCTTTTTAATATTTATTCCAATTTATACGATAACCACACTTCCTCAATACACGTATGAAAGTGCGGTAGATAAGGTCACTCAGAATCTAGAAGAGCCTTATGTGGTTAATAAACAGAAGAATACGTTAATTGAAGATGAATCTAATGAAATTAAAAAAGGTTATATGTTCTCAGTGGAAAAAAATTCAGAAGTAAATTCATACGTTTTTGATCCATGGACTGGTAATTATCATGAAGTGCAAGATTGAGATAAGCTTAGCTACTCGGTTAAATTGATGTAGATTCTGCTATCATGTGAAAATTATTTTTAACGCCTTAAGAAAAAAAGAATCGGTTCACCGATTCTTTTTTTCTTGCAAATTCTTAGCCTTCCTATCATGCTGCCTGCGAATATAAGACCGCGCAACATGTATATGATGTTAAGTGATGTTCCTCTTTTGCAGAGCATCCCTATCAAGCATAGTGCAGTTGGATTTTATTAAACCATAACTCATATGGTCTAACTTCCTAGTTCTTTTTTGAAATTTGTACACATAAAAATCCCCCTTCACTGTAGCAGGTTTTATCTATACACCTGTTACGATGAAGGGGGATAAATTTTTGTTTTATATCTCCTTAGTTTTAAAGCTATGAGCTATTTCACTGGTTAACCCAGCAATTGATCTATCGTTTGATTCTCTCTCAGCATGCGCATAATCACCGTTAAGGCTTCCGCCCTCGTGAGATTGGCGTTCGGTTCAAACCGATTCGGGCTCTTGCCCTCAAGTAATCCCGCCTTTGCAGCCGCTTCAATGATCTCCTTCGCCCAATGCTTGGGTGCTACATCAACGAATGTTGCCGCATCGCCAGATGCACTATTCTGAAAAATCAGGATTTTCGAAATCATAGCAACCATCTCGGCCCGTGTAATCCTGTAATCAGCGTGGAACGTTCCATCAGAGTACCCTTTAATAACGCCATTAGAAGCAAGAACTTCTATAGAGTCTCTCGCCCACGAATTCTGAATATCCCGTAACTCAAACGTTTCGCTTCCTGAACGCAGAGCAAATGCTTTAACGAGAAGTGTGCTGAACTCTGCCCTTGTAATAGAAGCATCCGGTCTGAATCTGCCGTCTGGATACCCATTAATTATACCTATCTTGGCAGCGGACAAAATATCTTTGGAAGCCCAATGGGACGCTGCATCCTGGAACGTTATAGCGTTACCAGCCAATGCCTCTTGTATAAAAGCTACGAGCCGATCGGTTTCAACAAGAGCGTGAAAATGCTTGGTCTCCTGTACAGGAGGCGTTGAAGGGTCCGATTTAACCGGAGTGCTCGTATCAATTGAAGTGCTTGTATTGGTTGAACTGCTCGGAGCGGATTCTGACCCCGAAACTGGCGTACCACTTACTGTTATGTTGATATCTACCGATTGGGTTCCATAGACAGCACTGACGACAGTACTACCAGCTGTCTTACCTGTAACCATGCCACCGGTAACATTAGCAATTGACGGATTGCGAACGCTCCAGGTTACCGATGAGGTCACATCTCTTTGCGACTGATCTGAAAAAACAGCTGTAATCGCCACGGATGCAGTCTGCCCGCTCATTACGTTTAACGTATTCGGAGTAGCCTTTAAACTTCTTAATCCCTGCAAGGTCATGCTTTTTGTTCCAATGTTGCTCATTTGGTTACCATCGCTTACGGTAAAGCCGATCGTGCGCGTCGTCATATTCGTAGAAACTTGTGTGTTACTGTAAGTAACTGCTTGCAATGCGTTCTGCCACTGCGCCAACGTTGCGGTTCCACCTGCGGACGTTAATGTCAGCACGCCCATGAGAGCATCATAATTCGCCGTAATATTCCCCATGCTCGCTCCATCATTAATGTATGCCAATACGTCTTTTCCAGTATCGAAGTGGCTCGTAATGCTAACCGCTGCGCTAGTCAAGGTGGTATTATCCAGGTCGGATACCGTTACACCGCTATCAATAACTGTCGGCGTCGAAGCTCCAGAGATGTAATTCGTCGAACCACCACTTGTGGTCACCCTTGGTGTCTGATTGGTAGCTGTGATCGTTACAGCTCTTGTTGCTGTATTGCTTGCATTGACGCTGGAGTTCACCGTGAAGCTAACTATACGTGTCGCCTCATTTGGCGTGATCGCCGTATCTGTATAAGTAATTGATCTCAAGGCGGCCTGCCACTGCGCCAACGTTGCAGTTCCGCCCGATGATGTCAGCGTCAGCACACCCGTAGATGCATTATAACTGGCTGTAATATTCCCCATGCTCAGCCCGTCATTGATGAAACCAAGCTCATCTTCTCCAACATGAAGATTACCTGTAATCGCCACTGTTGCGCTTGCAAGAGTAGTGCTGCTATCTGCTGTTACCGTTATGCCAGAGTCGATATCGACCGGAGTTGAGGGTGCATTATTCCCAGCCACAAATGAAGCCGAACCGCTGCTTGTAGTGAGAATCGGAGGCGCGATCACCGTCACTTCCACAGGATGTGTAGCAGCAGCGCTGGTCTTAGTTCCGTCGCTCACGATATAACTAATGTTGCGTTGCCCTGGCGTGGCGCTTGTGCTTGAGAACGAAATTCCCCTCAACGCTCTCTTCCACTGCGCCAACGTTGCGGTCCCGCCTGAGGATATCAGCGTTAGTGCGCCTGTTGAGCCATTATAACTCGCCGTAATATTTCCCATGCTCGCTCCATCATTGGTGTATGACAATACGTCTTTTTCCGCGTCGAAATTGCTCATAATACTAACTGATGCGCTAGCCAAGGTTGCATTATCAAGGTCTGATAACGTTAGAGCGCTGTCGATTACCACCGGAGTCGAAGCACCGGTAATGTAATTCGTCGACCCACCACTTGTGGTCACAATTGGAGTCTGGTTGGTTGCTGTGACCGTTACAGCTCTTGTCGCTGTATTGCTTGTGTTAAGCCCATCTGTCACATTGAAGCTAACCGTACGGTCGGCCGTGTTCGGCGTGATCGCCGCACTAGTGTAAGCAATTGATCTCAGGGCGTTCTGCCACTGCAACCCCATTGCAGTAGAGCCTGCGGATGTCAATGTCAGCACGCCAGTAAAGGCATTATAACTAGCGACAATATTTCCCTTGTTAGACCCGTTATTAATTAACAATAGCAGATCTTCTCCAACTTGAAGATTGCCTGTAATCGCCACTGTTGCGCTTGAAAGAGCAGTGTTGCTATCTGCTGTTACCGTTATGCCAGAGTCCACAACGACCGGAGTTGAGGGTGTATTATCCCCAGCCACAAATGAAGCCGAACCGCTACTTGTAGTCAGACTAAGAAGCATATTCACCGTTACTTCCACTGAACGTGTAACTGCAACGCTGGTCTTCATTCCATCATTTACGGAATAACTAACGATACGCTGCCCTGACGTAGCACTTGTACTTGAAAATGAAATACTTCTCAACGCACTCTGCCACTGGGCCAACGTTGCGGTTGCACCTGCCGATGTCAGTGTTAGCAAACCATTAGATGCAGTATAACTGGCTGTAATATTTCCCATGGTCTGCCCGTCGTTAGTGTATACCAATAAGTCTTTTACCGCGTCAAAATTACTTATAATACTAACCGATGCACTAGCCAAGGTTGCATTATCCAGATCGGATACCATTAGACCGCTGTCAATCGCCACCGGAGTCGGAGCACCGGAGATGTAATTCGCTGAACCGCCACTTGTGGTTACGATTGGTGTCTGGTCGGTAGCTGTCACCGTTATAATTCGTGTTGCCGTGTTACTTGTATCCACACCGTCCGTCACCGTGAAGCTAACCGTGCGTGTCGCCGTATTTGGCGTAATCGCTGCATTGGTATAAGTAATTGATCTCAGAGCGTTCTGCCACTGCGCCAACGTTGCGGTTGCGCCAGCTGATGTCAGCGTCATCACCCCAGTACCTGCATTATAACTGGCTGTAATATTCCCCATATTCTGTCCGTAATTAATGAACATCAGCATATCTTGTCCAGCATGAAAATTACCTGTAATCGCCACTGTTGCGCTTGTAAGCGTAGTGCTGCTATCGGCCGTTACCGTTATGCCGGAGTCGATCGCAACCGGAGTTGAGGACGTATTATCTCCGGCCACGAATGAAGCAGAACCTCCAGTTAGAGTTAACACAGGACCCGTTGCTGCAAAGGTTGTCGGCGTAATATAATTACCGAATCCCGTCTGAAAAGTTAACGCAATGGTGACCAGGACTAACATTTTTCGTAATAAACTCTTCATCGACTACTCTCCCTATCTTTTAGATTTAATCCTGAATCTCACTATTGCTGAAACATAAGCATTAATTAACACGAAATTAGTTGAACCCCTTATAAAACCTTTACTACATAGACAAAATCCATTTTGCGGTATTATCAAAAAGAATTCCTGTGCTTTAAGAACTATCTTTAGAACTTTCGCCCTATTCCAACTCATTAAAACCCAAAAAACAGGTCACTTATCCTCTTTACGGAGAGAAAAGATGACCTGTCTATAGTCTTTAGAATGGCTATTTGAACCCTGATTAGGATAAATGCTTTATGTAACCCCCAACAACGCCTGCTCAACCTGATCCACAATCCCATTGATCCCCAACGGCCCATAACTGCCAATCCAGGTTGCCGCATCCACCGAATGCACTCGTTGCTCCTCGCCGCCACCGAGCATTCCCAAAACCCGCTGCTCTGTCGCCGATATCCCATCCTGCATAAGTCCATTACTCAGCAAAAAGTAGTGACTTGCCTGCACTGCGGGTAATCTCTCAACCGAAATATGATAGGCCGTATCCGAGGTGTCTGCGACAAACAGTGGAACAGGCAGACCCAGATCACTATACAGCACAGCACCTGTGCGATGAGCGGCGGAATGCACTCGAACGAGCGAATCCAGCGGACGGATCAGAGCCACACTTTTGCCTGCCAGTACTGTAGCCAACTCCTCAGATAGCAAAGCCGTTCTACGAAGATAGTCAGCAATAATATGCTTGGCTTCTGCTCGTTTGCCTGTCAGTTCACCGAACAGACTAAGGATCGTCTGCCAGTTTTCATTACGTTTGAACATGAGCACTGGAGCGATCCCACTTAATCGTTCAAGATACTGCTCATGGACCTCGGTACAGATAATCAGATCCGGTGCAAGTCGTTCTACCGCAGGCAGATCGGGGTATTCATATGTACCTAGTAACTTAGTATAGTGGAGTCCTGCCCGAAGGGACTGGGGGAAAGATAACTCGCGGCTAAACGCTCTGCTGAAATAATACATATCCCGATAGCCCAATTTGTAGGCAATTTCACCGATCGAAGCATCCGTATGACGCAGCATCCGTGAAGCACTTTCCATGCGTAGCTGAATGACGTACTCCATCGGTCCGAGCCGCTTTTCTTGTTTGAAGCGGCGCTGTAGCTGTCTTACACTACAACCCGCAAGGGCAGCCAGCTCTTTCAGCTCCAGGTTCTGACGATAGTGCGACACGACCGCATCCACCATGTCAGACTCCGCTCATGTCCATACGATTCAATGGACTTTGAATACGTCGAGTATTTTCAATGTCAAAAGTCAAAACAAAAAGGAAAGCCTTTCTCATCCCATAGGGAGTCAAGCAACCTTCCGATACCTTCTTAATTCTTTCCCATGTTGCACTACTAATCATTTGTTCTGATGAATAATAATAAACCATTGAACCAGCCACTATTTCATCTGGCGATATCCCTTTCCCCAAACATTAGCCTATGCTGGAGCTCAGGCATCATCGCCTCCATTGCCTCTTCCCCAGCCGCAATACACTCGAGGGATTTGGTAACATCGAAGGCAGCGTACGGACCTACATCGGGTCTGACCACCATATCAGCCAAGCTCAAGCTGCTATGCTTTCGTTCGGCAGTCATCAGGCTGTAGGAGCGATAGACCACTTCAATCATGTTACGAGGCGGCTTCTTTTCATGCTCTCTGGATACATCTACGGCCAGTATACAATTTACGTTTTCCTCTTTCATATTGGCTACCGGCAAGTTGTTTAGAACCCCGCCATCCACCAGCATTCGTCCATTACACATCAAAGGAGCGAAAACACCCGGAAATGCCGATGTTGCACGAAGCGCAGTCACCAGATCGCCCTGATCTATCGTAACTTGTGTGCCCTCCATCAGATCCACAGCAATCGTTTTGAACGAAATCGGTAGCTGCTCAATGCATATGTCTTGCAATTCATGCTCAGCAAGCAAATCGCTCACTACCTGTGCAATCCCGTTGCCAGCCAGAATGCCCTTTAGCCAATTCCCACGATCGAGAAAACGAAGCTTGGGTGTATGAATAAGTGTATTCTCAATCTCATGGACAGGCACACCCGCGGCATACAAACCACCTACAACGCCGCCCATACTTGTGCCAATGACGCAATCCACTGCAACGTGATGTTTTTCCAAAGACTTCAGGATACCAATGTGGGCAAGCCCTCTTACAGCCCCACCGCCCAGAACCAAACCTAACTTCTTCATCTACACACCGCCTCTCCATTATTTCTCCACCCACCCAAAAAACCCAAAAACTAAGCACAGAAACTTTTACGCAAGTGCTTCGAGAATAAAGTCGGCAAGCACCGTATGCTCCGCCTGACTTAACGCTTGTATTCGATTCACATATGACCCGACCAATACCATTAAGTCCTGTCCAACATCTTTGCTCATCATTTGTACAATTGTGCCTACCACTGTGCCTATGAATATAAGCAGCCGGGGCTGATGCCCATCAGTCTCCTGCACCAATTTGCGGATTAGCGCGTTCATGCGACGATCCAATTGTCTGGTATATATTATTAATATGCCGGAGATGTAACCGCAGATTTCGAAATTGGAGCCTTTTTCAGGAATCTCAATTAGTAGTTTGGTTATCAGCTCTTGCGCACTTGTGTCCTTGAAGCCGCTTAACATATCACGAATAAATTGAAGACTAACCTGTGTCTCCTGTGGTTCACCGTCCTGATCCAGCTTTGCCTCTTTGCCAAGCAACGCAGCTGCTTTCTCTGTGGGTGTAAAAACAACCTGCGAACGTCCCGTCACATTTGGATTCGTCTCATAGCTACGGGTGACAAAGCCTGCTTTTTCAATAGCCTTCAGCATATCATATGCCGTCCATTTACTCACCCCGAGAACCTTGGCTAACGCTTCATAATGAACGGGCAAACGGCTCTGCTGATACATGTCAACCAGTTGATCCAGGAACTGCAATCTGCGTTTGGAAAGCGCCATAGCGGCTCACCTCCATTCCATCTATGTGATGTGTTTTTCAATATTAAACCTTTAACGTTCTTGGGCTTTTTGTGGATTATCGTATCATCTGAATATGATATCGTCAATGCTACTCTTGAAGCTATCCGTAATTTCAATATCATTTTCAAAATCAGCTTGTTCCTGGAGTTTAAATAAAAAATCATGAATCCTCCTGTCCAGGCTTCTAATCAGTGTTGACCTAACCAAGTTTATTTGCTCTTCATTCAATCCCTGTAGTCCAGCCTGCAGCTTCTCCAAGCTTGGTGATTTCCAATGTCCTTCAACTAACTGTTCGAAAAAATCTATACTTCGATCCGTGAGATACACTATTCATCTTAAATGCTTATGCTATAAATAATTTGGAAGGGGCACACCAACTTGGCTTTCCAGAGCAATCCATTAAGCATAATTCGGTTAGATTTTATTAAAATCCCACAAGGTCTAACTACGTTATTATTAGTGAACATCAGCACATCTTCTCCAGCATGAAAATTACCTGTAATCGCCACTGTTGCACTTGCAAGCGTAGTGCCGCTATCGGCCGTTACCGTTATGCCTTCACTATTGCTAAAAAATAAGCATTAATGAACACCGGAATTAGTTGAACCCCTTATAAAACCTTTACTACATAGACAAAATTCATTTTGCGGCATTATCGAAAAGAATTCCTGTGCTTTAAGAACTATCTTTAGAACTTTCGCCCTACTCCAAATCATTAAAACCAAAAAAACAGGTCACTTATCCTCTTTACGGAGAGAAAAGATGACCTGTCTATAGTCTTTAGAATGGCTATTTGAACCCTGATTAGGATAAATGCTTTATGTAAACCCCAACAACGCCTGCTCAACCTGATCCACAATCCCATTGATCCCCAACGGCCCATAACTGCCAATCCAGGTTGCCGCATCCACCGAATGCACTCGTTGCTCCTCGCCGCCACCGAGCATTCCCAAAACCCGCTGCTCTGTCGCCGATATCCCATCCTGCATAAGCTCATTACTCAGCAAAAAGTAGTGACTTGCCTGCACTGCGGGTAATCTCTCAACCGAAATATGATAGGCCGTATCCGAGGTGTCTGCGACAAACAGTGGAACAGGCAGACCCAGATCACTATACAGCACAGCACCTGTGCGATGAGCGGCGGAATGCACTCGAACGAGCGAATCCAGCGGACGGATCAGAGCCACACTTTTGCCTGCCAGTACTGTAGCTATTTCCTCAGATAGCAAAGCCGTTCTACGAAGATAGTCAGCAATAATATGCTTGGCTTCTGCTCGTTTGCCTGTCAGTTCACCGAACAGACTAAGGATCGTCTGCCAGTTTTCATTACGTTTGAACATGAGCACTGGAGCGGTCCCACTTAATCGTTCAAGATACTGCTCATGGACCTCGGTGCAGATAATCAGATCCGGTGCAAGTCTTTCTACCGCAGGTAGATCTGGATATTCATATGTACCTAGTAATTCAGTGTGCTGGAGTCCCGCCCGAAGGGATTGGGGGAAAGATAACTCTCGGCTTCCTAATCCGACACTTCCTACAGGTGCCAAGCCCAGCGCCAGCAAATGATCGGCATATTGCACATCAAGGACAGCGATACGCTGAGGTGTTTCGGTGACGGTGTACTCTCCTTGCATATGACAGATGACCGGGCCTTGGGCTGATTCATAGGATGAAGCTGTGCGGTTTTGTAGCAACGCCTTCGCATAGTCTGCATCGGTTCTCGACGCAGCGGCATGCCGGTAATGTAGCGGTGGGACGCCAACATACTTTTTAAATGCTCTGCTGAAATAATACATGTCTCGATAGCCCAGCTTGTCCGCAATTTCACCGATCGAAGCATCCGTATGACGCAACATACGTGAAGCACTTTCCATGCGTAGCTGAATGACGTACTCCATCGGTCCGAGCCGCTTTTCTTGTTTGAAGCGACGCTGCAATTGTCTCACACTACAGCCCGCAAGGGTAGCCAGCTCTTTGAGTTCCAGGTTCTGACGATAGTGCGACGCAATATAGGAAGCGACCACATCCACCATATCGGACTTCGCTCCCCCCTGACCACGTTCATACGCCATGATCAGCTCGTAGATCATTCCCTGTAGCAACGCGTTGGCATAGAATCGTTCCAGCCCTTCGCCGCGGCGCCATTTGGCCACGATTTTCTCCGCGTTTTCGATCCATTCGGCATTGGTTGCCGAGTTCTGCACAAAGGATCTGCGCAGCGGATGTTTTCGGTACGAAGGCATAACAATAGAGGCTCCCTCCATGGAAGAAGCCTTGTACTTGATTACAATATAATGAATGTCCTCTGATCTGGCCGTCAGCGTGTAGGATGATCCCTTCACCGCATGACAGGCAAAAGAAGCTCCAATGTGGCATCCCTCGCCATCCATTGCAAGCTCCCCTTCCCCTCCGTATGCCAGCAGTAGCACATTAGAAGTTACATTGGTTTCGTGTAAAACGCTGCCTGTCTGCAAAGTACCGCTATACCCGTCAAGCATCTTGATTGCTGTATCACTCCAACCACTTGTCTGTTCTTGCAGCGGCATTTCTCTCATCTCCTGACAATCGCATCGGTATAATCATTGCTGTTGTCATTGTAGTTGAGATTCTTTCTCATTGTCAATTTTCGGACTCGGCACGGCTCTTCGTCATGCAACTCACCCAGAGCAACGGTACGGACATTATGTAGGAAACGAATATTCAGTTGTTAGGAGAAGCTTCATCAATATTGATCAAACTCTCGTTAATCCCAATCCCTATCCAAACACTTAATATTTTTAACATATTTTTAACTTGTATGTATAACAATTACATGTATAATAGTGGTAATTGAGAGGAGGTGAATACAAATGAAAAAATTAGAGATTAAAGAATTGATTCTTAAATCGGAAAAACTGGCTAAAGTTAATGACTTGTGGTACTTTGTCCGATCTGGAGAAGGTGCTTGGATTATAGGTTCAGGTGGCGGAGCCAAGTAAAATGGCTTTATTGAATCTATGATTCTTAAAAGTTAAAACTCAAATTAGTGGTTGAGTCAATTAAAGCTCCAAGCTTCTTCATCCATTTTGGTACATAACATACGGGAATTACTCATGTGAGCTCTGGCACATTTTGCGCCTGAAGACTGCCAACCACTAATTATGAGGTCTGGCTACTTTATTGGGAATTATTTAGTAGGAGTTTCGAGAGACTGTGTATGAAAGAGTACTTTACATCTCACTTCATTTAAGAACGGTAGAAAGGAAATGTTTATGTATAACAATGCGGTAATAAATCTTGGAGCAAAATGTAACGCAGCCTGCGCTCATTGTTGCTTTTCTTGTTCTCCAGCATCGACTCAAACTATGGATCAAACTTACATAAGAAAACTTGCCCATGAATTGGCTGAAAATAATAAAATAAACGTGATTTCATTTACAGGTGGAGAGATTTTTTTGAACTATCCATTTTTACAAGAGCTATTAGAGATCATTAAACCTCATCAGAAGAGAATCACCCTTATTAGTAACGGCTTTTGGGGCATCAGTAGAAAAAAAACAGAACAGTATTTTAACGACATGGAGTATTACAATGTGACTAATCTAACCATAAGTTATGATGAATTTCATGAACCATACGTTAAAGCTGATGCCATTAAAAATATACTGGAATGTAGCAGAGACTTCTCTAGTACGAGAGTGGCGCTAAATATGGCTGTAACAAAAAGTAAAATGTCTAATCGTATATTAGAATATATGGGAGAATCTTTGCTTGGGATCAGAGTGACAAAGTTTCCACTCATGCCTGTTGGAGAAGCAAAGCATGAAGACCCGGACAGCTTTCAACATATTTATAAACTCAGTAACGAAAGGAGTTTGTATTGTCCTGGATTTGAAGTCGTGTATCATTTTGACGGTCAAATATATCCTTGTTGCTCGCCAGCAGTATTTGATACCAAATTGCATTTGAGAGAAAGCATGGATCAAACGTTTGACAGAACTATTGAAAAATTAAACTCCAATCTTCTATTTTACATTATGCGAAAGGAAGGATTTAAATGGTTCATTAATACAGTTCAGAGCAACCCTGAATTTAATCACATTGAGATCCCAGAACAATTTTCATCCATATGTAACATTTGCAACATTCTATTTAAAACGGAAGAGAATATTGATTTGTTAACACCATATATGATGAATTATTACGAGAGCATGGTATGAAACAGTGCTTTACGTTTGAAAACGAAGAATATGAAATTTTTGTAGAAAACGAAGTGTTTGTTAAAGATAAGTGCAAAAAAGAATTTTATAAGACAAGCATTATCCATTTAGATGAAACCTTAAAAGAGCAGTTGAGCGAATATAAGAGTAAAATTAATTCTGTAAATTTCACCATCTACATCATACTCTTTTTAGTACTGCTTGTGTCTAATCTTTATTTTATTCATTTTTTCGGTTATACATTCCCTAGATTTGAACATAACTTTAAGAATTATTCTATTTTTGTTTCTTACATGATTTTCAATGTCTTTATTCATGAGCTTGGCCATATAAAATCTATGAATTTTTTCGGAAGAAAACATAACAAAGTGGGATTCAAAATGAACTTTTATGTTTTTCCTTCTTTTTATGTTCAACTAAACGATATTTATATGTTATCCAAAAAAGAAAAGCTCATTGTTCATTCAGCAGGAATTTATATCAATTTATTCATTATTTTAACGATCCAGATCATCAATACGTTATTCTTGAAAATGGATATGTTGTCGGTATCCTATATTTTCTTCTCTTTAGCTTTATTATGGAATGTAATCCCGGTGCTGAACTCTGATGGATACAAGATTTTACTTACAATCCTAAATAAAGATGAATTTGAAAACTCCAAGAAAAATCATTTCATTATTAAATTCATTCAGATTATTGGGGTATTACTCGCCATACGTTCAGTATTATTGTGGTTTTAAGAGAGGAGGAATTCATGCCATGGTTTTAGATATAAGTGGCTATACGTTAAAAATCAAAAATAATCTCTTGCTTGATCACGCACATTTACATTTTCAACCAGGGGGTGTCAACCATATTGTAGGGAAAAACGGTGTGGGGAAATCCAGACTGGCGAAAGATTTTATTCTAAATAAGAGCGGTTTTTTCCCAAAACACTTGTCCTCAAATCTGACCGTAATCTCAAGTTATTCTAATATACCTGAAGATATTTCCGCCAAATTGCTTTTTAAGATATTAATGAAAAGATATGATCGGATGATGTTGGATCAGCTTAGTGATTTATTGAATATTGAAAATATACCATCCAACATTCTCATTAAAAATCTAAGTGACGGACAGAAACAGAAGCTTAAGCTGGTATCATTTCTTTTAGAAAATAAGGAAATGATCATACTCGACGAGATCACTAATTCTCTAGATAAAACAACAGTCAATGAGATTCACCAATTTCTTAACATTTATAGCAGACAACATTCAAACAAAATCATCTTAAACATCACTCACAATTTATCAGATCTCAAAAACATCGAGGGAAGATACTTCCTCTTTCAAGACAAGAAGCTAGTGCAATACGAGAACAAAGATCAACTAATAAAAATATATATTGAGGAATAATGACTATGATTGAATTTGCAAAAAGCCTATTTAATAAAGTATTTATGTTTCTGGCACTTATTTTTTTGTTGTCGTTCTTGATCGGTTGGTTCCTTCCTATTGGTCTTGATAAAGTTACATCCCTAAGTTATCGAGAGTATCTTTTCAGTACCTATACTGTCTTTACTCAATTTGGATTTTTAATGTTCTCGTTCATCATAGCTTTCTTCGTGAATAAGGAATATTCGAATAAAACCATTCTGTTTTATAGGCTGTTATCCTATGACAGTCTTAAATTCTTCTTGAATAAATTTGCCGTACTTTTTATTGAATCGCTTATTTTAATCACCATATTCCTTTCCGTTGTATCTATGGTGTACCAGGATTTTAGTCTGTTTTTGCTCATGGTATTTTTGTTGACATCTGTAGTCACACAATACATTCTTATCATTGGAACGATCAGTTTGCTTTCATCTAATATCTTGATGAGTATTGGTTTAAGTATTTTATACTGGATATTGAGTGTCGTTTTAGTAGCCAGTTCAGATAAATTAACATATGTTGCTGTTTTCGACGCTTCAAATTACCTTTATAGGCACATCAACCAAGTGTTTGCACAAGGAAACAATTTCATTTCTTTAAGCAATGTATTAACGGTTATTGTGTATAATCTTATCTTATTTTTAGTCAGTGTTCTGATCGGTAAACTGATGAACAAACGTTGGTTAAAGCTTGGAATCGACTAAAAAGTTGATGTAAAAGTTGGAATTTGGGGCAATCTGATAGGAGCTTTTTTTACACAATTATGTGGATTGTCCCCTCTATAACAGGCAAAAGAAGCTCCAATGTGGCAACCCTCGCCATCCATTGCAAGCTCCCCTTCCATCAATAGTACACTAGAAGTTATATTTGTTTCGTGTAAAACGCTGCTCTTGCAGCGGCATTTCTCTCATCTCCTGACAATCGCATCGGTATAATCATTGCTGTTGTCATTGTAGTTGAGATTCTTTCTCATTGTCAATTTTCGGACATTTGAGGCAATATTCCCCTGACATCTGGTACCAGAAACAGCAGGTGAGCCGATCACTTTTGGCAACATGTACATTGTCCTTACAATCGGTGAAACGGGTCAATGGATTCTTCCTCTCACCAAACACTTGCCCGGACGCCACCTGCGTCAGATAGGAGAAGTCCTCTCGAATGATCTTACGTTCCTGCTCCGTCTCGCCTTCATCAGGAGAGAATAATCGCCCGATCCGTACCATGATATTCTCCCAGAGAATACTCATCGAAAGGGTAGCAATCGCAGCAAGTGTCTTTAACAGTGGTGTCAGTTGTACCGCGAACATCTCCTTAACCGCCTTTTCCCGCCATACGTCCCGGTCTCCCGTCAATTCCTCAGCCCGAAGCTCGTTCACCGCTAGAAAAGGAAAACGTGTTCCTTCTTCATGTTCTTCGAGCTTCGGATGATAGAGAAAGCTGTTCTCCAGCTGAAAGGTTACATGCTGATGATGAAATGTCATCGCGGTCACCAACGGGGCTGTCCATAGATATCCAAGTCGCTTGGCTAACATGGAAGCAGCAACCTTCATGTCTGGTGCATCGATATAATGTTGAAACCAGCTGATATACTCTCGGCACGCCTCTTCGTCATGCAGCTCACTCAGCGCAATGCTACGGACACTATGTTGAGGCGGCTCGCCAAGCAAAATCGAATGATCCTCCACCGTCTCTTTCCATGGGTCTGTCGAGAGATATCGGCTCATATTAGTTCGATCCCAGCAGGGCTTCCGAAGCCTGATCTACAATCAGATTAATCGCAAGCGGTCCGTAGTATGCGATCCATAGTGTGGAGTTTACATCATACGTGCGGTTATTTTTCACAGCATCCAGAGACTTCCATACCGGATTGTTTACCATCGCCTCTGCTTCTGCGGCAAACAGCTCATCCGACAATACAAAATAACGATCTGCCCCAATCTCAGGCACTTTCTCCATAGAGATCTCTACGGAAGTATCATCCTTGATACCTTCAACAAGTGCAGGCATTTTCAAGCCCAGGTCATTATACAGAATGCCACCTGTACGGTGCTCGATGCCATGAACACGGATACCTTCTTTACGTGGACGAATCAATGCTACCGTCTCATCACCCAGCTTCTCAGCCAGTTTCGTTTTCATTCCTGCCACTTTCTCTTCATACGCTGTGCGCACTTTCTCTGCTTCGTCTTGCTTGTCCGTAATCTTAGCTACTGTAGCTAACGTATCACGCCAGTCTTCGTAGAAATCGAGTACCAGGGTAGGTGCAATTTTGCT
Source organism: Paenibacillus sp. RRE4 (assembly GCF_031844205.1). NCBI lineage: Bacteria > Bacillati > Bacillota > Bacilli > Caryophanales > Paenibacillaceae > Paenibacillus > Paenibacillus sp. RRE4. The sequence goes on along the minus strand of NZ_JAUZUT010000001.1, from coordinate 683,675 downwards.
TACACTCTCGTACTGCTTTTCTTGGAAGTCGGTCATGATAATCAGATCCGGGTCAAGTGCAACAATGGCTTCCAAGTTAGGCTCGTCCCGTGTACCCAGCACTTCAACGCCATTTGGCTGGTCTCCCAAGTATTCTGGAAAATCAGTGTTTCCTCCAGCGATAACACTACCTGCTGGCTTTTCGCCAACCGCTAACATTTGATCCAAAAACTTAACATCGAGCACGGCAATTCTCTTCGGTTTTTCGTTTAGGGTTATATCACCCTTCATGCCCTTGATCGTTACTGGAAAAGCACCGTCAGTCTTCGTCTCAGTACTCGCAGGTGTATCCGAAGATGTTGCCTCGGATTGTTTACCGCTATCTGTACCTGTTCCGGCACCGCAAGCCGTCAGGACAAGAATCAGGGCTAGCATCAAGCCCATGAGTAATGATGATTTGTGAGCAGCATAGCCTTTGCTTCCGGCCGCTTGCCCCTGTATTCCTTGTTTCATTTGTAAATCCCCCTTATGTATACTAGTGATAATGATTTTCATTATCGAAACATAAAGAGAGTATAAACGATCTGTGTATCGTGTTACCATGTACTTTTGCGACATTTCAGTCGGACTAATGCGACATCATGATCGATATTTTACCTACACCTATCCACTATGCACCTTTTAATTTCTCAGCAATATAAGCCTGTAGACGGTAGATATCCGAAAGAAGCTCTTCCTCCTCCGGTGTATTACCGTACTCTCCCAGCCAGCGCGGTGTACGAATATGCCAATCTTCTGTCAGGTATTGCTTTTCATCGCGATACTCTAGAATATGTCCCAGGAAATATTCCAGTGAGCCGAAGGATTGTTTCTGATTATCGTTGATGATGGCTTGTGTATTTTCAATGATAGACTGCAACATTTGCTGGATATGATCTTCCGTCTTCATAGCTCCTCCTTCAGTCTCTTCTATTCAAATCGTGAATTGCCGCGTATTCCTGACTAAAAATAATATGTATGTATGCCTTTGCAAATCACAAGATGTGGTGATTCTCCCATTTAAGGAATAATACAATCAAATAACTATGTGACTACGTCCAATCAATTATGAACCTCTTAAATATGATATTAGTATGAGAGGTGATTAATATGACAGTTTTGTCTACAGGCGTTATCGAAAATCGAAAGCGTCAAGTAACCAGCCTAGCCATCAGCGTATCAAATGAAGCTAATCTGAATGCAACCGCTCAGGTTGAAGTGTATTTGGTTCCTACGCTTGGCGTGAGCAATGCAGAAGTGTATTTTTTAAACGCATTTTCTTTAAATCCGTTTAGTACCACTGATTCTATTGTCACGTTTGACAATGTATATGCTAATTTTGATCATTTTGGTGTTCGTGTCATAACAGGTGGGGAGGGGGTAGATAACATTGTAGTGACTGTAACTGGTTTAGATAGTTCTGCAAATCGGATCTTCGAGATTTTTCCTGGTGAGTTAGGTCCAGGTATACCTGGGCCTCCAGGCCCGCCTGGAACTCCAGTTTTAACAGGAATTGGGGAACCCACATGCGCAATTGGTAATTTGGGAGACATTTATATTGACCTCTCCACAGGAAACACATTTTACAAACTATCTCAACCTGTTCCTCCCCTGGTCAGACCTATTCCTGCTCCAACCGGTATCACAATCCCGGTAGGTTCAACGCAGACGTATACCACAATTGATGCGGCTTTAGCTGCTGCTAATCCTGGTGACAGACTATTGCTTGATGCTGAGACCTTTACGATTACATCCACTATTAATGTTAACACACCGGTGACGATTGAGGGTCAAGGAGTAGGACTCACTATTGTGACCACTACCCTGAATACCGTGACCACTATGTTTAATGTGACAGTATCGAATGTTGTTTTTCAAAATATGTCTATCGTCCAAAATTTCCCGCAGGTATTGAGCATTGAGACCGTTATTTCATTAAATAATTTATCGGCAACAGGTATATATGTCGACCGTTGTGAGATTTCAGTGTGCGAACTTGGTATTTCCGTTAAAGTAACGGAATTCCAAATAACAAATTGCAACTTTACCTATGCACCTCTTGCTTCACGTCCCAATGGATACTACTATATCATTATTTCCTCTACTTCTGGTGAAAGCATTATTGACAATAATACGTTTGTATCTGACGCAGGCAATTCTGATTGCCGATTTATCATCATTACCAATATAGCTGTTAATTCAGGGACACTCCAAGGGAACTTGGTAGTAAACAATAATACACAACTTGTCTCTCCCTTTACTTTGCGTCATTTGCTAGTAATTGAGGAATTTATCGGTGCAGATTTTGGTTTGTATTTTATTAACAACACTACAATTAATGAGGGAAATGTCCCTGTATTACTATTTAACGCAAACTTAAATATTTTTAAATTTATAGCAACTTATGGAAACAACGTCCAAAACACTGCAGGAAAAGAGATCATCGGAATTGACTCAAGTTATATCGGTACAACCAATATTTTCAGTTCAGGCAATACAATTGCAAATGAATTTTTTACTTCGGGGTGGGCTTCTGCAACCGTTCCGTCTAGTTTTATTGTGGGCTATAATACAACAGCAATTCCGACTGATCCTAATCTTCCATTAAATAATTGTTACTGGCTAATGTTGATTTCATGATGAATAGCTATACACTAGAACTCCAAATTGGATTCCATTGGTATATACAAGCGTCAAGCCTCTGAATATGGTCATCCTTGCGAGTGTTGCTATTGAAGCAACAGGGTGTCAGCCAGCTTCAAGCGATAGCTTTTGACCAGCGTGTTTCCCCCTGTCATAAACTCTTTATCCAACGCTCGTTCAAACCCCAGACGCTCATAAAGACGAATCGCCGACCCCATCATGTCCGAGGTGTGAAGGTACAACGTATCTGCACCTCGTTCCCTCGCCAGTTTGACACTGGCCCGAATAAGCTCTGTTGCCACACCTCTGCCGCGAGCCTTGCCAGTTACGCCCAGCAGACGAATAATCGGTGAATGGATGCCTAGCGCTGCATTGCCGTATGCCGTCTCGGATGAGTCATACACAAATACGCTGCCGACGATTTCTCCATCCAGTTCTGCGACAAGCTTGGCAATTGTTGACGATGTCCGAGTCGCTTCTGCAATGCCCGCTTTATAGACAACCCAAGCATCCTGAGGAAGCTCCTGTTCATATTGACTGTATGCTTCATACAGGACGGCCTCCAGCAAATGACCTTCATTGGCAGCCGCTTCCCTGATAATCAGTTCTCGGCTGCCCGTACCCGAACTCGGATGCTGGCTGTCCGTTGATTGCGCCTCTGTGTTTGCCATTATTGCACCTGCTTTTCAGCTGCTGCTTGCTTGATTCTGCGAATCTGGTTGAGGTGGTTCTGCACATGAGCGACAAAACCCGGAATGATCACAGCTAGAGATACCGTCTCTCCTTTGAAGTTAACACCTGTTTTCTCCCATTCTTCGTCGCTCAGCCGCTCCAATAGTCCCGAGTTGAACTGAACCAGACCATTAGCAATCGTAATCAGCTGAGAAATCTGCTCCTCATTTGCTTTTTGTCCGGCAACCCATGCATCCTGGTTAAACCCAGGCAGCGTCGCCGGTGATCCCGCTAATATTTCACGGATGCGGAAGGATACGACGATACTGTGGTCCACCAGATGTGCCAGCACTTCCGTAACACTCCAGGAGGATGGAGAAGACTTCCATCTCAACTGCTCTTCGGTCAGACCCGCAATCTCCTGTTCAATCTCTTCATAAGCGTGTACATATGCCGATATAATTGCTCCCGTCTTCACTGTTGTGTTCCCCATGATTACCGCTCTCCGATCTATATAAGTTTAACTAAAATACGGATGATAGGATTTGCTATGTCTACACCAGTTCCCCTGTAAATGCTTCTTTCAGCAATTGGAATGAACGTGTCCGTTGTTCAAAATTAGGAATAATCGTTGTAAACACAAAGCTGTTTACGCCATATTCCTCCGAAAGCTCAAGCAGTCGCTTCCGTACGGTTTCCTTGGTGCCACGTGTAATGTCCGCTTCGCGCTCAACCGCCGTATATGCTTCTCCCGCTTGCCTTGCGAATTCCGCTGCCTGCTCCAACGTCTGTACATTCACGGTTTTGCCACTCGCCAGCGTTGTACGCACCGTTTTGTGCTGTCCTGCCAGTGCATTCGCCTCTTCTTCCGTGTCTGCAGCAATGACCGACAAGGCCAGAATGGCTTCAGGCTCTCCGCCATGTTCCGTGTTAAACTGCGTGCGGTACGTATCCAGCGCAGCGCGTGCAGTTTCGGGATCACTGTTGATAAACAGCGCAAACGCATAAGGTAGCCCTTGCTTGGCTGCCAGTTCCGCACTGGAAACACTCGTGCCCAGCATATAAATACGTGCCGGCTGCCCTGGTAACGGATGAGCTGTCAGTCCTGGCTGTGCATGGGTTTCACCTGCCGGAGCGTTCAGAAAGTTTCTCAGTTCCACCAGTTTGTCATCCAGCGTTTCCGGCTCGGCAATTCCCTTTTGCAACGCCTTTGTGGAACGAGGTAAGCCGCCTGGAGCTCGCCCAATCCCTAGTTCAACTCGTCCCGGAGCCAGTGTCGCAAGCACATTGAAGTTTTCAGCCACCTTATATGGGCTATAATGCTGGAGCATGACACCTCCGGAGCCAATCCGGATTTTTTGAGTCTGTGCGAGCAGATACGAAACGAGCACTTCTGGCGATGAACCGGCAACCCCCTCCGAGTCATGATGCTCCGCTACCCAAAACCGGTCATATCCAAGTGATTCTGCAAGCTTCGCCACTTCTACGGTATTTTTCAACGCCTCCGCGGCCGATTGGCCCGGAAATACAATGCTCTGATCCAAAATCCCTAATGTAAAGGACATATCTCTTCCCCCTTAGATATTCTTTATCATGTTTCTAATCCCGTTTTCTTATATGGAGTACGCACTATCCGGCGTAATGCGCTTGAGAAACTGCTTCGTCCGCTCTTCCTTCGGATAGCGGAACAGCTGCTTCGGCTCTCCTTCTTCCACAATGACCCCGCCATCCATAAATACAACGTGATTCGCCACTTCCTGTGCAAAACCCATTTCGTGAGTCACGATGATCATCGTTATGCCCTCCTCGGCAATCTGGCGAATAACCGCCAGCACCTCACCTACAAGTTCCGGGTCCAGCGCCGAAGTTGGTTCGTCGAACAAAATAACCTCTGGGTTCATCGCCAGCGCCCGGGCGATCCCGACGCGTTGTTGCTGTCCGCCCGAAAGCTGGCTAGGGTATGAATCAAGCTTGTTTCCGAGACCTACCTTTTCAAGCAAAGCGATACTCCGCGTCCGTGCTTCCTCTTTCGCCACTTTGCGTACAGCGACAAGTCCTTCCATTACATTTTGCAGCGCTGTTTTGTGGCGGAACAGATTATATTGCTGGAAGACCATCGCTGATTTTTGGCGTAAGGCATGGATGTCCTTTTTGGCGTGCTTGCCGTAATCCAAGGTGAAATCACCGAGTGTGATATGCCCGCAATCCGGTTTTTCCAAATAGTTCATGCAGCGCAGAAGCGTTGTTTTACCTGATCCACTGGGCCCCAGAATCGCAACGACCTCTCCGCGCGCCACCTTCAGATTAATTCCTGACAGCACCTTATTGTCTCCGAAGCTTTTGTGTATTTGCTTGAGTTCAATCATGACACGCCTCCCCGGTTGTACGATCTGAACCGCTTCTCTGCCACTGCGGTCAGTCTTTCAATCATGATGGTCAGCCCCCAGAAAATGAGAGCTGCCGCCACGTACGCCTCAAAAAATTTCCAGTTGGTTGATGCAACAATTTGTGCCTTGGCGTTAATCTCCACCACCGAGACCGCAAAGGCCAGTGTAGATCCATGCAACATGCCAATCAGCATGTTTGAAATGTTGGGTAGACTGGCTGCAAAAGCCTGCGGCAACACAATTCTGCGTAATGCCTTCGTCGCTGTCATACCCAGTGAATACGCCGCTTCGATCTGACCGCGATCCACCGCGAGCAAGCCGGATCTGACTATCTCTGACGCATAAGCACCCGCGGTAATCGAGAATGACAGGTAAGCAAAGCCGATCAGTGGAATAGACGATGAATTGAACCCAAGTCCGAGTGACGAAGACACACTGTCAATGATCATCGGCAAACCGAAATAGATCAGAAGCAGATGTGTAATCATCGGTGTACCGCGAATAAACGTAATGTAGGCAGTCGCTAGCTGGCTGAGTACAGGAATCCGAAACTGGCGGAGAAGTGCCACCGCTGTGCCGATGATAAAACCGAGAACCACCGAGACCACCGTGATGGCCAGTGTGATCGGAATGACACCGAGAAGCTGCACGAAAGCGGTCCATACAAAGGAAAGATCAAAGCTCATATCGGAGCAAACCCCCTCTTCTGCACTCTACGCTCAAGCACATCGAACACCCGCTCTAGCACAAAACTCAAAACAAAATAAATGAGTGCCAGCGAGATATACGCTTCAATAAAATGACGAGAGATCGTTGCAAGTGTAGACGATTTGCCCGTCATCTCCATGACACCGACACTGAAGGCAAGGGATGTATCCTTCAGGCTGCCAATGACCATGTTGGCGAATATAGGCAATGCCGTCACATAAGCCTGCGGCAATACAATTCGGAAAAACGCTTGCGGGCCAGACATGCCCATGGCATAAGCAGCTTCTACCTGGCCCCGATCCACGGAAGCGACGGAAGCCCGAATCATCTCCACCATAAACGCTCCGCTATGGAGCGAGTAGGTCAGAATGACAAAGTAGATTGCAGGTGCACGGTTGGCATTAATACCGAACAAACCCAAAATTTCCGGCACACCGTAATAGAACAAAAACAGCTGAATCAAGATCGGTGTACCGCGAAAAAAGGACACATACAGCTTAGACAGCTGTTTCAGCACCGGAATATTGTACATCTGCGGCAGTGCCGCGATGGAACTGATGATTAGACCAAGCACCATTGCACTAACTACAATTAGAAGCGTAGTACTGATGGTGGGTAGGAGCTTTACAAAGTAGTCAATGACATAACTGAATTCAAATGGTGCACCCATCGCTGCGACCTGCCTTTCGTCTACGTGTTATTTGCTTTCTGATTGCGTAGCGTCAAAGCCAAGCCACTGCTCACTCAGTTTCTTCAACGTACCGTCTGCCTTGATTTCCTTCAGCGCTTCATCGATGCGGTCAGCGAGCTTTTGCTCGTCCGGATCATCCTTGCGGAACATAAACAGGGTGTCCGATTCACTAAGTGCAGGACCCACCAGTTTCAGCTCGCCGCTCGGATCAATAAGTGGAAGCGTAAAATCCGCCGCTACAAATGCTGCAACCCGTCCAGCCTTGAGCTGTGCGATGGAATCGTTGGCCACACCGCTTGAATACACAATATCTAGTGCATTGTTATTCTGCTTGTTGTAGTTTTCCAATAAAATGGCCTGGGCACTGGTTGCTGTCGTTAACACTTTTTTGCCTTTTAGATCATCAATGGAATGAATGGTATTATCATCTTTGAGAACCGCGATTTTGTTCTTCCAGTGGGAATATGCTTCTTTATTGAATAAATATTTCTGTTCGCGCTCCGGGTTTTTCTCCATCTGATGCGCAACCATATCAATCTTGTTCGTTTCGAGGCTGAGCAATAAGTTCGTGAACTCCATCGTCTGCAGATCAAACTCGTAATCATCCAGCCGTTTATCAATTTCTCTGACAAGTTCTACATCATATCCCGTCAGCTTGTTATTTTCGTCAATAAAAGCGACATTCGGAAATTGCGTGCCTGTTCCCACAATAATCTTGGTTGGTTCCTTCGCTCCATCAGCTCCCGATGCTGTCTTGGTGTCTCCCCCGGTACTGCATCCTGTGAGCGCCAATACGATTGCGGTTGTAAGTGTTAGAACAGACCATTTTTTCATGTTTTTCTCCCCCGTTATGTGTGCGATTATTTTAAACCACTAATTCTTACATGTTAACTAGGAATTAATTGATCTAAAAATAGCATTCCAACAGGAACATCGTCAACGGGTTTACTTATAGAACAATTCTATATATAAATAAAATATTCGATGGGTGCGATTACACCCTAATCACATGTTGATGATGGAACCTCATCGCAGGCACTGGGGAAACGCTCATAGGTAGCCCAGTTCGCTTGGTAAACGTAAAAGCAGTAGCCTTTCATATCTGGCACGTCAATGAATTTGTTCAAAAAAGGAAGGCATGGATTCCCTGCCCCAGGGAATCCATGCCTTCCAAACTGTTATCATCTCGTTTATTTTATATTAAAGATTGACTTTGCTGACTGGAAAGAGGATTTCGACTGGTTCTTCATCCGCTTCTTCATCGATATAATAAATCTCGATCTGACTCGAACCGTATAATTGAGGCTCATATCCATTCTGCCTGATCCATTCATGAAGCTTATCGTGGCCTTCTCCAATGGTTTTATTCGTACACAGTACTTTGACATAAGTGGTTTCTGGCAGTACAAAAGCCAACATTTCTTCAGGAACATCCGCAATCTCTGTCACCTCGACACAACCAAAATACGTAGCTATAATGCCATTACACATGAATGGACTAAATAATACTTCGTAATCTTTTCCATGTTTAATTTCCTTTCTACGATCCCAGAATGCACGTTGAACCTTAACCGCGAGCTCAGGGAATGCATCTGGAAAATTTCCCGTCTCACACAGGCCTACGAGCTTATATTCCCTATTCACTACTTCAATGTCAAATGATCTCGAAAGCTCTTTACCCATCACCTTTCATCTCCTTCAGTCTCTTCGATTTATTTTTTTAAAGGCCGAGAATTTCTGTTCGGACTGCATGTATTGCAGTATTTTCTCGGCACATGCAGCTGAACTGAATTCTTCCGTGTTCACTTCCAGATCATACTCATCGTAGGCGTATATGTAATCGAACTGGGAATGGGCTAGCCCGATCTCGCGATCCCCCCTGCTTTGCTCTCTTCTGGTAAGTTCTTCTTTGGAGCAATGAACACCAACAAACAGTATCGGATAATCGGCAAGCAAATCATAAAAATCATTGAAAAACTTGTCATCACTGATGACCGTATCCACAATTACATTCAGGCCCAACTCCGAAAATAGTTTAATAGTTGAGAAGTACAATGAGCCAATCGGGCCAAATAGGATATCTGACATCACACCCGGCTCCACTTCTCTTGTTGGCTGCATATCCGGATATGTCGTATCGATGAACTGATCGTAATTTTGAAAAAATTGATCTACGGACAGATGATGCAGCGGCATTTCCCCCTGTTTTTTCATTTCCAGCGCAATGCTTGTCTTGCCTGAACTGGACGTTCCGTTCAAAAAGATAATGAGTCCTCGTTCCATAGGATTCACCCTTATCTATTAAATTTTTCTTCCTAACTGAGTCCTTCTCCTCTTAATATATCCTTTGAAAATTGATCCACAGCGAACCAGGTAGACACATCGTCTTCTACATACTTCTTCCAAGCGATTACAACATGAATTTCACATATTTCATCCGATTCTATCTGTGACATGGGCACACTAATCCCTTTTCCAGAACTCAGGATGTACCCCTGTGCTTCAACATCAATACCTTCACCATAGGATTTCGGAATGCGATCCCCTTGGTTTCTCCTCATCATTAACAAGGTTCCGTCTTGTGTACCCATATGTAACCGATCGATTTGATTTTTATACTCAATCGCTTCGAGTCCTTCTCCTGTATCCGATCCACAGCTTGTCCAGTTATAACCCTCTTTCCACAAGGCTGTGAAGCTGCACTCATCAATCTGGTGATCATTCTTTGGTTTGATTCGGAATACAGCTCCCCAGCATTCCTCTACTGCCTGATCGCAAGCAAGTTCTACATCTACTCTACAAATCGCGAGTTCGCAGTCCCACAAGTCGTAGTAATACTTATACAACCATCCACAGCTACTGAGCTTGGCGCAATCTGTTGCAAGATAGGATTGGTTTGAGACCGAAAGCGAGAATTCCACGGTGCCCAGAGGTGTACAAATAGACGGCATCGCAGGCATCTGCGGTACATCGTCGGTTTCTTTTCCATGAAAAAGCTTCATGCTTCTCTTTCCTTCCTGATATATTGTTTAAAATAATTCCTAAACACATCATAGATCTCTTGCATTTCCATGATCTCGTTCCGAAACATATCCCGAATCTCTTCACTTTGTTTGTGCTCAAGCTCCATGTCGAACTCTTCAGCCTCATATTCATTTAACAGTTCATAGAAATATTCGCACTCCACTTTCACTGCCTGGTAATGATCGGCATACTGTCCGGAACCGAGCAGAAAACTGGCCCAGGATATTTCTCTTCGATCGTACTTCATATACAAACAAGCGATGTAATGGTCGTGTAAGGAGTTCAGATATTCATCGACGAAAGGTTCGGAGTGAATATATCTGTTAACGATGCCAATCGCGTCACCTTGATATTTCACTGTTGCTAATTCAATGATCCAATATGGTGGCTTCTCATATTCCAGAATAACGTCATCACAAAACGGATGGAAGTGCTTGTACCAGATTAATTTACTCTCAAGCATGATCCCCAGCTTACAAGCAAACTCTTTGGTAGGTTCAATTTTCATCGGAACCATCTCCTATTCTTCCCACAGTCTAGTCACTTTCTCTAACTTCATCCCGTCAAATTGTAATTGATAGATATCCGGTTTCTCGATCTGATTGATAAATTCCACACCGTACGTGGGATCAAAAGCATTTATCATTAACGTCATGACATGTCCGTGTGTGCCGATTGCTACTTTTTTCCCAGAATACTCTTCTAAAATCTGTTTCAAACCGCTCACAGCTCTATGCTGGCACACCTTGTTAGACTCGCCTCCGGGCAATGCATACTCTGGATCAGCAAACATTCTTTCCGTAATCGTGCTAAAATCCTCATCTGCAACAGCCTCATCTGAAAAATGCCTTTCTCGCAAATCCTCCATGAGCTGCATATCTAGCCCCAAAGCCGTTGCAAGCCCCTCCAGAGTTAAAACAGCCCTGGCATACGGACTTGAAATGATGGTATGTATTCCTTCTTCCTTTAACATCTCGGTTACTTTGGCCGCATTCTCCCAGCCCTTCAAGGTAAGTCCTCTTGTTCTATCCGTTCCTTCATTGTATGGCGACTCGGCATGTCTGACCATGTAAATGATCGTTTTCATAGAAAAACTCCTTCGGTCTCATCTCTAAAATCCATTCATCTATCGGTTCATACTCCTATGTATAATTTACAAGAATTCTCATATATGTGATAGTAGAAGTGGAGAAAAGTAATATCTAAGAGAGGATAAGCTTATGTATTCATTTCAAAAGAGATCTGTTCTAATATGCCTTGTATGCCTAGTCGTCGTCACTGTATCGATCATCTCATATATGAATGTTCAATCCAAACCGGAGCAAAGCGTTTATAACGTAGTCCATCTACCAGCCAACTCCATCACCTTCAGTGAAGCGGAAAAGCTACATTCATTTGCTGAATTCATCGTGATTGGTTATGCAACAGACGGGTTTGCGGATCGTGAGCATGTGATAACTGCATTCGATGATGGAGCCATGCAGTCCTTTCACACCAACACCAATATAAAGATCACGAAAATACTAAAGAAACCTGAGGATTTCCCTTCAGATCAAACTGAATTGACAATCATCGAACCTGTTAGCTTGAATGGAAATGTGAAGTACACGGCAAATGATTATGTAGAACTGCAGAAGAATGAACCAAGTGTGCTTTTTTTGCTGAGAAACTCCTATGGTGATTACGGTTTGATTAATGATAACTGGGGAAAATTCAGCTTGGAAGGCGTAAGCCAATATAGCTTACCTGAATCCTCATCATCTCAACAATTATCCGATTACCAAATCTTTCGGGATTCCGTTATGAAGAAATACAACCTGGACTAGGAGTCAGCCCCAACGTTGGGGCTTTTTTTATTTGGATTTATTTCTACCTTGGTTATTGCGGCAGATTTCACAATCGTTTATTCCGATCGTACTCCGTCAATTTCTCCTCAATGAATCTCCACGCACTGTTCAGATCACGGTGCACCCAGTCAATGTCTTCGGTGGTCTGATCACTATATACCCCTAATATTAACGTTCTGATCGCTTCTTCCGACTGTTCGCCTACAATAAGTGCTACTGGAAAAGGAATGTTGCGATACTGATCTTCACCAATATAGAACACATCCTCTAACTGATCTCCCCATTCATATGTCAGTTCACTGAAATCCAGGATCAAACCCGCTGGTTCCCAGGCTTCCAACACCGCTTTGCCTATGGCACACATATAGATGGCATCTGAATTCCCCCCAGAACCATATCCATATTCACCCGTGAACTTTAAAATCATAGTCTTGCAATACCTCACTGCCTCTGAATCTCCAATATGGACTTCATATTTCAAATCACTAAGCTCTTCCAGCTTCAACTGCTTGGTTACAATATCCATGACACCCTCCATATATAGCTACTTACATCCTCCATCCACCTCATGACAAGGCACATCTGATCGCTGAACTCAGTCATGATGAGTTGCTATTTTTCCATATAATTATAAACATTAAAATCATTATACTTCACATAGAACCCTTCCTTGATAAGCTTCTGTTGTTCCTCCTCAATTCCAAAGGAAAATGCTGCACCTGGACCAAGTCCTGTTTGACTTACTGCGATTGCTTCACCATTTTTATCGTACAATTTCACATTTGTATCCGTATAAGTTTGAATTCCCTCTTCAGTAAAGTATCCATTATATATAAATACGCCCGAAGGATTGTTCATATTAAAGATCGTTCTAAACGAAAAATAAATATCGTTACCTCTGTTCACCACATCCAGTAACAGCGTCGAGTTGTGGATCTCGGCTGCTTGGATATCTTTGTTCATGGGTTCATCGACATTAAAATTAATCCATTCCGGTTTTACAAAAATTTCAACAGGAATATGTTCTGATCTCAGCGTGACGGTATACCCATCTTGGTTCAAAACCTTCTCTGTTATTGCCTCGCTTGTGGAGTCCGACTTGTAATACTGATAAATAAATATTGCGGCTACAATCAGGATAACCGTTGAAAGTACTACCCATCTTCTGTTATTCATATCTGTTTCCTTCCTTTTTGATGCTTGGCTTGATGCTTAACTAAGACTATATGCTCATCTCTTCAGCGATTTGAATTAAAGTTGGAGCGGACTGCTGCTGCCCGATCAGTTCATACTGTAGCGCTTTTCCGCTACTTCCAGCCTCAATCCAGATCAACCGGTCCATTCCGTGATTCGAAAAATAAAATGCTTCCGCGTCCCGAACGCGTAGCGGTTTCACCTGGGACAATTCATCCTCAGACAGGTAAACTCGGCTTTTGGTTGTCCCAAAAATATGAAGGGTCAGTGCCCCTTCCCCTTGATAACGGATTCGGATACCTACTAGTTTGTTGTTTGGATGCAAATCGCGGATCACGACCTGCTGTCCTGTGGTTCTGCTCACTTCAGCCATAGCTTCAATCTCATCAGGTGTCAGATTATCGAATCCATAATAGACCTGAATGCTCTCAACTCCCGCATGGGCCGGAAACTGTGGTTGCCACTCCGTCAGCGTTTCCTTCAACTGCTCCAGTCCGTGCTCCCATTCAACGGCAGCATAATTCGTCTGCTGGGTGAATTGGTACTCTCCAGCATTTGCAATGTAAATGGCCTTTCCATCACCCGGTTTCAGAGTACGTATAATTTGATCTACGACGTAATCACTTTCCTGCGCTTCCATCTGAATTCTACCAAGAAAATCACCGTTTTGATTATTAATATCCAACCATGATCACTCCTCAGATTAGCTGTTTTTGATCCATCCGATTCAATCATCCTTCATAGTAAAAAGATTACATTTCTTCTCCATCTTACCTTATGGAGAAACCCCGCGACAATGAATCGCGGGGCTCATGTTTGGCATCAAATTTCGTTCATTTCTCTTTATTTCTTCCAAATATTCTGTTAATCACGTTGCTCTTTTTCTTCATTATAGGTTCATCTTGGAACTTTGCACTAAGCCAAAATGAACCAGTGATAATGTCCCCGACAACCATTTCCTGATTAACGAGTTCTGGATCAATGACAACATCAACCTCCCCACCTAACGTCTTAACTAATGCCCAGGTGAACCGCAACTTCGACTGTTCATTAACAATCTCTGCTGTTTCTACGATTCGTCCTGTGAACATGGCAGTTGCACTTGGCGTACCTTCACCAAGTAGTCCAGATGGAACAAAGGATTCCACTGCAAATTTGTATTCACTATCCTGGGATAAGTTAAATTCTTCTTCGTCTTTATAGAATGTCACTTCATGTGCGAATGCCGACAATTGTACCTGTATCAACTGTGGAATATGAATCTGCCCGTATACCCCTCGGTTAGGTATATCAAAAACGAATGGATAAATTCCCGAATCCATCGACTCATCGGGTTCAGCCCAAGCATGAAATCTGCCATCTAGTTTGTTGTTTTCGTCTGGTTCCAGTTCTGCGGTAAGTCCAATTTTCATACGAGATGAACCTGAGAAATGAGGATTCAATCCGATAACCTGATTCTTTTTATCTATCTGAAGCCATATCTCAATCCCTTCTCCCGCCAGAGCCAGAGCATATTCCCCATATGTAGCTTTGATCCTGATTCCAGTTGAAAGTGCATACTCGGCGATATCTTCAAAATCTTCGGGGGAATGTACACGAAATCCCAATGTGGTCATATGATTTACCATTTATGCTTAACTCCTTCTATACGTAATGTGTTCTGCTATGTACGCTTTGTCTAGCACTCATCCTTTGGAGGGATTCAACTTCGATTTATATTTTGATCGCATCATTACATCTAACAGATAACCAAGGAACAACCAGATAAGTACCCCCAAAAATGTAGTTACAAATCTAAAATGGTAATTAACAATATCATCGTATCCGAATAATGCTTTTAGATAAAACTCTATATTCGTTAAGATGTTGGCTATGATCTGATTCATGCCTTCCCCTGACCCGTTATGCATACTCTTATCTGTAATAAAAGCGGCGGTCACTAAGCAACATTGGATCAATGGTAGAATAAGACGATACTTCAATTTCTTCATCGCAAATCTTCCTTTACGATTTATTGGTTTTTATATAGACGTCCAAAAGTTGTTAGTTGTTTCAGATCATTTTGATAGCTTTTTTTGTAGACAGGTACTTGGGTTCTACTATCACATAATTTCTTATAAGCCCACCATTTCTTTTAAATCCTCGATTGTATTTTCACTTGAGTATTGAATGTTCTTTAGAAAAACAATGCCTTCAATTTGGGCATTCTTAAACGTACAAGCATCAATACTATTATCAATAAACTCCGAATGAGATAAATCAGTTTCACTAAATATCGAAGCTTTAATGTTCGAATGAATAAACTTCGCATGTCTAAAAGATGAGCCAGTAAAGTCTAATGACAATATACACTCTTCAAAAATTACTTCGTCAAAATTAAAATAATGAATAGATCCATATTCCGTTACTTCTACTTTTTTAAAATGCTTTGTTCCTGAACGTACGAGATCTTTTAATGTTTTAATTGTCATTTCAGTTTCTATGATCATTCTAGATGACTCCTCTTTATTTCATTTCACTTAGGTACTTCGTCCCGTTTCATCTAATGTCACCTTACTTCTTTAGTGAAACAATAAGATAATCGATCAAATCCTCTAGATTCATAGAATTCATGTGCTTTTGTACGTTGAAATCCGCAATTCAATATCATGTAAGAAAGTCCGTTCTTTGAAGCAAAATCCTCGGCATAGTTAATTAGTTTCGTGCCTATTCCTTTTTGTTGATAAGCTTCTTGAACAACCAGACCATTAATTTGCAAATATCCCATCTCGTATTCCAAAGCCATGATTTGCACCATTGAAATACAACCTATTACCTTGTTATCTAGTAAGGCGACGACTACTTTGTAATTTTCGTTTGACTTCATTCTTTCAATCCGTGCAGATACATTTTCTAAATTCACTGTACGACTGTTTAAGTCATTGTTCCATAACATGACTAAATCAGAATAATCCGTCTCACGGATTTCGCGAGTCACAACGTCCATGGTAAACCTCCATTAATTATGTTTTTCGTTCGCAGTTGATAGGTATTACCTATGGATTTTATAAATTCCATATATTGGTCTTTTCTCAACTTGTAGTATATCATTTCATTAGTCTAGTTAGTGAAGAGGGGCACGTTGATATGAATAATGATATAAGAACACAATTTAACCAGGTATCACAGAAGTATGACGAACAAAGAAAAAAACTTATTCCTTGCTTTGAAGATTTGTATAATATTGCTACTTCATTAGCAGCTTTAGAGAAGGAAACTCTTTCAGTTTTGGATTTAGGTGCAGGGACCGGGCTAATGTCAAGTTTTGTTCTTCAAAAATATCCGAATTCAAAGCTAACACTGATTGATCTTTCTGAGGGTATGCTTGATATTGCTAAAGTCAGGTTCAGCGATAATACCAGCATTAAATTCATTGTAAGTGACTATACTCAATTCGAGTATAGTGAAAAATACGATTTAGTCATATCATCACTTTCCATACATCACTTGACCGATTCTGAAAAGAAAGAGTTGTTTCAAAAGCTATATTCCATAATGACCCCAAACAGCATATTTATTAATGTCGATCAGGTTCTTGGGAAAACTACATATTTAGAGGAACTTTATAAATCCGATTGGAAAACATACATCGAAAATTCCGGCTTAGATCTGTCTGAAATCTCATCCGCAATGGAAAGAACAAAACTAGATAAAATGTCTACTCTCGATCAACAGTTACATTGGCTAACCGAAGCTGGATTTTCAGATGTAGATTGCATATATAAATACTTCAATTTTGTTGTCATGTTCGCTAGAAAAATAGATAACTGAACTGATTACGTTGAAATGAAATTCAATCATTTATAAGCACTCTTGTGTTAACGGATTTGTTCATCAGCCTGAAAAACTTGAGCGTATAACTCCTGCAGGGTGGGCATATGTTTAGCCCTGCAGAATTATCCAACTAAATCAGCATCCCCATTTTTAAAATCAACTCCTAAAGTCCCTGCTTAAGTAGGTTTCTCGAATCTCCTTGAACAAAAACTCCCGTAAAAAATCATGAGTTGTCTTGGGAAAATGATACGTTCTATGTTGAATATCTTTCTGTATTAATGAATGTTTGATTTTTGCAATAGGTAACCATTCTATTCCGATCTGCCCAATGTCTGCTTGTAAGCCATTAAGGACCTTGTTGGAATCAGGGATACATGTATACATAAAATCAATTGCATGCACTTCTTTCATAAGTAACGAATACTCATGATTTTGGGATATGTACTCTCGGATGCACACCAATTTACTATCTATAATATTCAGTCCAAGCTCCTCTAAGCATTCTCTTTTGAGGGACTGCCCTAACGTTTCATCTGGTTCCTGCGCTCCTCCCGGTAATACATAATAAATCCCTATATTCGGACGTTCTTTCTTAATAAAAAGCAACTTATCGTCCTCAACAATTAATGCTCTAACTGCGTTTCTGACCATCTTGATCCACCTCACAAGGTACATGTTTCACTATTTTAAAATTCTATATATCCCCCTTGTCTTCCCTCTTCATGATGATTCCGCCAAAACTCATACTGCTCTATTCGACCTATAATATAATTCGTCGTTGATCATGAAACGCTTAAATCTCATGCTCTCAAGATCTATAACATTCGTAGCTTCCCTTGAATGGAAAACAATCACATTGAAATATTCCAGCAAGAAGTTAAACGTCATTTGATACAAAGCTTGGATCATGACTTTCGTCCAATCCGAATTACAACTCATATTTAAATCATATAATTCTACAACACCAAAAGGAGGCATTACATCCTCATAATCGAAATCATCATTCGATGTATCTGTTACGTAACTATTTTTGATCCATGCGATCTTTGGTGAATGCTCCTGATATAAATCAATCAATTTACATTGAAAAGACAAGTTATCATTATATTGGACATGTATATGTGCAATATTTTCACTTTCTCCTTGTGTGACATTAATATGATGATCGACCACCAGCGCTTTGATTTCTGGAGACAAGTATTCTACATCTACAAATCTAAAATTTTTTTCTTCGAGAAATGTACTTACTCGCAATATTCCGCCTCCCAACACCCTTGGTTAAATCCCCAGAACTGAAATATATTCTTGAGTTCTCAATTGTTCTTTTATCCATGTTTCAAATTCTATAATTAACTCTCGAAGTCTCCGAACATTATGATCAAAGTCTTGTTGAAACTCATCTTCAGAGCTGCCGAAGAAAAAATATACACATTCGTTGAGCACATCCATTGTTACCTTCTCATCAAGAAGAGCAACAAGCTTATTTAATTTTCCAAGAATTAACATCCAGATATCTCGATGTATTTCAGTAAATGCATAATGATCATATTTAGGATATATATCATATATGGCTTTTTCTAAATAACCAAACACTTCTTCATCGAAAAAAATAGAGTGCTCATTCCAGCACGTTTCCAGATACTTTCCTGGTAAAACTTCAATATAACAAGTGCCTTCGAGTTCTTCTTTATCTCTTATGATCTTCATTTTTACCACCCTCAATCATCTGCGTATACAATCATTCTTTCTTTTGCATCACTCTTACGACCCTCCAGATTTTTAACGATCTGATTCAACCTGGTTTTGATTACAGGATCTGATCCATGACTCCATATAAATAATGATATTCTTCTTGATTCATTATTGATTTCCTCATTTTTCAGTTTGTTTCTTTTCAGCAATGCCTGAAGCCTTCTTTTTCTGTCAGATGGCAAAGTTATCTTCCACTCTTTTCGCTGAATTCTCGTTTATGATCGAATACGTTTTGAGGTCTTCGAATTTCCCTTTAATGAATATATGCTTTCTGTAAATCCCTTCAAACTCCATGCCTGCTTTCTCCATGACTCTTGAAGAACCCGTATTCGCTGATATACATCTAGCTTCTATTCGAACCAAGTCCATATGTTCAAAACCAAATTGGATTATTTTCTCTACACACTCCGTCATATAACCTTGTCCCCAATAATCTCTTGACAATGCGTATCCGATCTCTGCTTTGTGGTGATTAATATCCCAACCTACAAAGTCGCAAGTTCCGATGATCTTGCCTGTGGTTTTATCTTGTATCCCCCATGGGCTTATCTCGCTTTTGTTATATTTATCTATGATGAAATCAACAAATTTTTCGGTATCCTCTATTTTCATATGCGGATGCCATGTTGTATATTTGGATACTTCCGGGTCACTACAGTAAGAATAGATATCCTGCACATCATTTTTTTCAATTTTTCTAAGTATGGTTCTGGAAGTCTCAAGTACAGGTAAATCGTTGTACACATCTTCAATCTTCATTTTTCAACACCTCCAGTTTTTATAGTAGAATGATTCAGGCGTTACACTTCACTTTCATGCAAATGATCAACTTGGATCCAACTCATTTCTTGAATGTTCAGTACTTCCTTAAATTCATCAACTAATTGATGTTTAGATTCCAATTGAGAATAATAGTTTGCATTCAAAACTTGGCTTAATCGTTGTATTTGTTCATCAGCAATTTCAAATCTTTTAAATGCCTCTAGATTGCAATTTATAAACTGTCTTGCGATTGCCTCATTATATTTATTCGTGCTTTGGACTTCTTCAATGAGTTCTATTCGGATATTCTCCCCTCTAGGGTCGACATATAAAAACTCAATATGATCCTCTTCCGGATACCTCTCTTCCGCAAGCTCTATAATTATCGTATCTATTAATTCATATATGATTTGAAGACTTGCAATCTCTTTTGAGTTGTAAACTAAACGATAACCCCAACCATGGTCCTCGAAATTATAAAAATATAATACTGGGATTTTTTCCGAAATTCGAACTAAACTTTCCGGGATTTCTTCACTTACCTCTGTATCTTTAGTGATGAATACAAACCATTGATTATTTAAATCATCTATGTATATTGGATCATATTTAAGGATTTCCTCTTTATATTTCATTAATGTTACGCTTCCTGAAGTAAATTCGCTCAAGGTTTATGCTCCTTTTCATATTTTAAGACATATCTCAGCCAAATCAGATTACGGAAAATTATTATCATCTATAAAAGAACCCAGCCTTAGATCATTTTATCTTAGACTGGGTTCTTTGTGATGGGATTCTCTCCCGTTATTTTACTTTAAGAAGATCCCTCATTTTATCGCCCGGTAAAAGAGACCTAGAGCACCGGAATCAAAGGTTTTATTTTCAATAAGTTGAAGATTGATCTTCTGGTTGAGACCTTGGAATAACGGTAATCCGCTTCCGATTAATACGGGAGAAACCGTAATTTTATATTCATCTATTAAATCAAGCTGCATAAGGTAGTGTGCAAACCTTGGACTACCGAGTATGACCATATCCTGACCTGGCTGCTGTTTGAGATTTTTGATCTCTTCTTCGATATTTTCTTTTACCAATCTGGAATTGTTCCACTCTACATCATCCAGCGTTGTGGAAAAAACGATTTTCGCGGTCTTCTCGATCCACTCGGCATGCTCCCGTTCATGCTGAGAAGCTGATGCGTCCGACCGTACGGATGGCCAGTAACCGTGCATCATCTGATACGTCCCACGTCCCCAAATAACCGTGTCAGCAGTGCTCAGAACTTCTTTCGCGTGTTTCTCCAAGTCCGAATCGTAAGAAACCCAGCCAATATCCATGTCTCCATTTGGTCCTTCTACAAAACCGTCAAGCGATGAATGCAGAAATAAAACGAGTTTTCTCATCTTCACTTCTCCTTGTTTATAAGGGATATCTCCGCAAAATCTGAACTGAATTTGGACATGATGCATCTTGTTTTCTCATATGTTTTGCTAACTACAAATGAAATATACGACTATTTCAAAAAGATGTATATAACGTTCCTCTATTTACTTTGCATCTCTATTAATAATTTCAATTGTTGATTTCGATGTATGAGGAAACGCTTCATATATGATTTTAAAATGATTCGTTCGGTGACCCAGCCTATAATTCCAAACGGAGCTACCATAGTAAGCCGGTCTTTCATGAGTGTCTTGCCGTTATGTTCTTCAAAAATATGCTCATGGCGCAAGCTTTTAAACGCACCTTTCAGCATTTCATCGACAAAATAATAAGGAGCTTGGTACGCTGTGATCCTTGACGTCAACTTTTGCCTAATCCAAAAATGTCTGGCCTCGAAGGTTACTTTATCATTATGATTAATCTTTCCAGAAGTCACTCCTGCGACAGCTTTCTCTTTCGTATGTTTCCAGACCGTTTGTGTATGAACATCAATATCTCTCGCCATATCAAAACATAACTCTATTGGAGCATCGATTAGAATCTCTGTCTCAACTATAACCACTCCATAATCACCTCAACAAGTAACCAACGTTTTATTTGGATTAGGACTACATGAATCCGCCACTAACCTATAACCACTCTACAAGTTTATTTATTTTTCATTTTATCCATATGGATTTCACGCAATAATAAAAATAATGGCAATCCAAATGAAACCCCAGCAGTTAACGTTCCAATGATCGGTAGCCACATATGCTTTACTCCAATTCGCTTTCCTTCATATATGATAAAACCAATCAATACGACTGCCGAAATTAACACATCCAACCAAGCAAACTCACTAATCCGATTCTGTCTGGCTTCACTCAATAGCATGGTTAGATTGAATCCGTTTTCACCAATCCAAGGAATAAACGCCATGTAGGGCAATGCGATTCCTAAAATAGTTAACACCCCATAAAAATATCTCAAATCTCTCACCTCATTAATATATTTTGTCCATCTAAATTCACATACTGGAAATGACTCACGTGCACCCAGTCAGCGTTCTAGAATGCCCACCTATGATCTTCTGGCAAACACTCATCACAGAGTAATCGATCATCGACAACCGCTCCGTTGTTTAGTTCACCTATATGATCCGGTTTTTCTCTGTCGGTTACCCACGAGTTACATTTGAAGCACTTTCCGCAGTTCATTGTTTCTGAATCCAGTAAGATAGTAGAACTACTCTGCCAATCTAATTTTAGATTTTCCCCGACTATCATTTCGTTCTCAAGTTCTGGGATCAAATTGTCGCCAATTTCTTTGTATTCTTCATCGCTCAAATCAATTAAATAAGCAACCTTAACAAGATACGTTTTCTTATTCATTTCCTCCCCCTCCTTGATTTGTCCTTTGCAAAAAACTACACCTCAATGATTCCTACTGCAGTGTAGGGATAATCAATCTGCTTCTTTACTACATTGGCCTCTTCTTGGCCTGCAAACAATTCAATCAAATATAGTCCCAAATCAATCGATGTCGCTACGCCTCCCGCAGTGATCACGTTTCCATCCTTTACGATTCTCGTTTTAACTACTTCTTTGCAGTACGGCTCAAGTAAGTCATATGCATTAGGATGGGTTGTTGCTATCTTGTCCTTCAAGAAACCGGCAGCGCCTAATAAAAGCGAACCCGTGCAAACCGAGATTTTGTACCTTACCGATTCGGCAGTTCGAATCCAATCCACAAATTCAATGTCTTCTTTTAATTTTCTAGTCCCCATACCTCCTGGAACAAAAACAAGATCATATTGAGATAAATCAGGTTTGATGACATTCACCTTTACGTTCATCCCAAGCTCATCTGTCACTTCCTCAGTCAATCCACAGATGTCCCAGGTCGTTCCTTTGGTTTGGTCAAATAAATTCAACCGATAGATAACATCATAGAAACCAACAAAATCAAGAAATGTTACTCCATTGAATAAAATGAGTGCCATTTTCATAGAATCATTCCTCTCTTTTCTGTCGTAATCAACAATCGCCTGCAGTAGAGGTTGAAGACCTTTCCCGCTCACTCGATTTAATCAATCACAGGCTCCATAAAGTTTTCATCGGGATTCGCAACCTAAAGGTCGTCACCTATGTAATTCAAGTCTACATCCTGTTTTATCTTTAAACTTACCATCTTCAAAAACAAAGTCATTCAATTTTTCAAATCCGTTCTTCTCAAGGACCTTTAACGAGCCTTTATTACTCGCCAAACATGCACTTCTAAGAATTTGAAGATCTAATTCATGAAACGCAAAGGCAATAGCCTTTTGGGCTGCGATTGTACCTATGCCTCGGTTCCAGAAAGGAACTGCAATCCAGTAATCCAACTCTGCTGTTTTCTCAGTTAAATCAACAGCATTTAAAGACATGACACCCGCAAATTGATCATCCAATAAAATCGTAAATACATAGGATATTCCTTGTTCACGTCTGGCAATCACCATTTTTGCCCATGATTCACCTGCTCCATCTGGATAAGGATATGGAACGTTGCTTGTCTCTGAAATTTCAGGGTAACTTGCATATTCCTGTACATATTCCGCATCACTAGGTAAGACAAAACGAAGCGTGACTTTCAACCGAATCATCTCCTTTTCATGCTTTTGAATGATTTAGGATTGCTTCAAAATCACCAGTATCCAGAAGATTATGATTGTTCCTAAATCGGTCCTCCAATGTATGGAGTTTTTCCATTCCAAAAATCAATTACATGATTCCACCATCGTTTTGATTCTGGTTTTAAACAATTTTCAAATTCAATATACTCAATATTCTCATCAAGTAATTGGTTCTGAAATGATTCAAGAATACCGACTGTAGCAAATTCTTTAACAAATGAATCTCCATTCGTATGAAACTCTTCAATGACCTCGAATAATGCATCGAATTCATCCGTCTTTTTGCGTTGATAACACTCAATAACATGTTTGACGAAGTCACTTATATCGACATAGATCAATCTCTCTTCTCCAAGTTCATAGTTCTCTTGGATGTACCGTTCGTATCTATTGTTATAGGAGGGCACGGCTGTTAATAACCTCTCCATGATTTCTTCTTTTTCAATCATTGTCGTATTCACCTTCGTTTCAGGTTCGCATTTCTCTGACATAGGGTGTGACTGCAAAACAATCTTCCAGATCGCTCTCATCTTGAGCCCAGTAATTAATGGTATGGATATGTAACTCATAGTCTTTACGTAGATTTTGTCTTATTCTATCCCATAGTTCCTTATCATCTGTTCCTTTTCCTTCGGAAAGGTAGTCATCCAATGAAGAGATCATAATGATCATCAGTGTAAATTTCTCATTGTCGTTTAATGGATGATTTTCGTAATACGTAATGAATTCATCTAATCTCGATGCATCAGCCGACGTATACTCCCAGTCCTGTGAAAATGGAGTGAGTGGCGGCAGATTTAACTTTTGTATGAGACTTTCCATGGACGCTTGTTCAACGTATCTAGGAGTTGCCTCCTTCATCTGTCCCACCTCACATTCATTTTAATTTCTGGAAGCAGCCATTGTATGTAAAGCAGTCTCGAAATAGCGATATACTTCCTCTGCATTTCTCAGAAACTCTTCAACAGGTACACGACTACTATCCAAGTAACAAGCATACAGATATTCAACTAAAGCGGGGTCAATCTCGCAATAGTTTAATATCGCATTTTTCATCTTAGTCATGTCGTCTTCCCATACCCCTGTATCTTCTATGATCAACGAGTATAATGCGCGAAGTAATCTCTTCGAGTAACCTTTAGTGTATCTCGTTTTCAGCGCGTCATCACTAGCATTAGAAAGTGAACGATGTACACGATCCACTTCCTCCTTGGTATCTGTATTTAAGTCTAAAATGAATTCCGGAGAAATGATGATCGGGGGTACTTTTTCACCATTGTCCTCCCCATGTATGCAAACACAAATGATTTTAACCCAAAACCCCAATCATTCGGCCTACTTAATACATCATCCATCGAGCAAATGATCGTATCCATCTTCGTGACAAATGGGTATTCTTCCAAAAGCTTGTCCTTGATATTCGACAATTTTTCGTAATCAATATCCTTGGGATTGGCACATACAATCGTAAAGTCTGCATCGGACTTATAAGGTTGAGCCGTTCCTTTGGGAATCGAGCCACACATATAAATGGTATGAATCTTATCTTTGAATTCGTTCAGGATATGCTCTACATACGTATCAACCAAATCCTTATATTCACTTTGTATGTTAATTTGACTTATAACTTTTTCTAATATCATATAGGGTCCTCCTCATTTAAGAACTTCTTTCGGCTATGTGTGCGGTGGATTCCTCTTGCTCGAAATGCCTCTATTATGGTTTCTTTAAGTATTGGATCATTCCTGCACCATAACCTTCATTGGGTCTCTCCACGAATCCAAATTTCTTATAAAAATCCTCTTTGCCTTTTGCCGACATGAGTCCCACTGAACTTCCTGGCGGATAAGTACTGGTGATATACTCCATCAGTTCCGTCATTATTTTATGGCCTAAACCTAGCCTTTGATAGGAAGGTAACACGATAATGTCTTGTATGTAAAAAGTAAACCCACCGTCGCCCACGACTCTTCCATATCCTATGGTCTGCTCTTCAACCTCTAGACAGATGGAATATAACGTGTTCTTTAATCCACGTTCAATGGCCTCTATATTTTCAGGATTCCCCCAGCCCACGATTTCCCTGAGATTCATATAATCTTC
Organism: Paenibacillus sp. RRE4; assembly: GCF_031844205.1. Classification (NCBI taxonomy): domain Bacteria; kingdom Bacillati; phylum Bacillota; class Bacilli; order Caryophanales; family Paenibacillaceae; genus Paenibacillus; species Paenibacillus sp. RRE4. The sequence goes on along the minus strand of NZ_JAUZUT010000001.1, from coordinate 657,962 downwards.
TACACTAATTTGTTTTTTGAGTATTTGTACTTCCATTGAAATCACCTCCGCTAAATTTATGTTGAGATTCCCTGGTATCCTCTACTGCACTTTGAATTCTTTGGACTCACTCGATAAACTTATTTTCTTTTGCTTGCCATCATTATTCATCATAAATTCGACGTGCGTTTTAACTTTGTAATTGCCCGGCTGCTGGATAACGAATTGATAATACTCCTTACTTCGTTGATCTTGTCCATTATTTCTATATTCTTCACCTGGCCCAATCTCAACCTGATAGCCAATAGCGTGTTCTAATAGCACGGTTGCGTCTGGAAGGATTCTCTCGTCATCTCCATTATAAATCTCATAACTGAACATACCTGATCCATGAGATATCTCCACTGCCTTTTTTGAAGAATTTTTCAAATACCCTACGAATTGAAAGGGTTTGTTGACCTTAACATTTTCAATCTCATCTATTCCAACCTGAAAGATGGAGTCAGAAGACTCTTTTTCATTACTGGCCGAACAGGCAGTCAAAATTAAAAATAATATCAAGATCATTGCTTTTATATTTAATTTTATCATTTGATACATTCACCTCATGCAAAAATATCAGATAACGTTTGGAATTCACGAAGTCGAGAAGCTTAAAAGACGTATGCTTCAGCCGCGACATGGTTAGATCCTCAATGTTGTCCACTGCAAACGACTCATCGAAATGCCCTTGCGGTTCAAGGAGCCGGTAGGCACCGTGTATGAATGTGCGATTAGATTAAGTATTAAGCCTTCTTCGAGGGTTTGCCCTGTTACAAATTATTTAGGCATTCCTCCAGTATTCGTAATGGTTTCAATGAGTCTTCATACATGTCACTGGTTATTGCAATAACCATATCCAAACTAGGTATTATGCATATATATTGACCACCAAAGCCCAAAGCAAATATCATTTCTGTCCCACTTGCTTCTGTATTGTTCATATTAAGGTGTCTTACCCACCAATGGTAAGCATAATGACCAATCGATTCATAAGTAAAATAATAAGGTTGCGTAGATTTTTCCAACCAGTCTGATGAAACAATACGAGTGTTTTTCCATATCCCTTGTCGCAAACATAACGTACCAATCTTTAACATATCAACAGTAGTCATCGTCAAGCCATCTGCACCCCGGTTAATCCCTTTATTGTCTTCGTACCAATGTACATTCGTGATACCAAGTGGTTTAAACAGATGGAGGTGTGCGAATTCTATAGCTTTCATTCCTGTAGTCTTCTGCAAGATCGCTGTTAACACATGCGAACAACCAGAATTGTAATTCATTTTCTCTCCTCTGTTATGTTCAAGATTTCGTTCAAACACATACTTTATCATGTCCGAACTAAACAGCATTGGAGTGGAATAATTCCATTCACCGAATTCGGGCCATTCAAACCCCGCCGACATCGTAAGTAAATCTTCAATCGTGATGTCTCGTTTTCTAGGATCATCAAGGATATTTGTTAATTCCGGGAAAAAACTACACACTGGTTCTGCAATACTCTTTATGTATCCCTTATCAAGTGCAATGCCAATAAGTATGGATAAAATACTTTTAGTGCACGAATTGATTTTTTGAGGATTGTTTTCTATTTTACGATTTTTATAGTATTCAAACACTAAACGATCTTCCCTCATGATTAGACAGCTTTTGATTTTTGTCTTTTTTATCGCTCGTGCAAATTTATCAAACGTCTTCGAATCCATTCTATCATCCTTATCTGTATATTATTTTATTTAACGTTCACTGTGATCATGAACGCCTACGGGGTTGTCTGCTGAAATACCTCTCCTACGCAAACCAAGGCTCCGAAAGGAGCCATAGCTTGGATATTATGTTAGATGCACCACCCCGCCCTCGTCATAATTAATTTCTTGTCCATGTTGCCCGGGTATATCCAATTCTCATACCTACTCTTTCCATGTTCCGATGGCTTTGCGAGCCATATGAGCACTGACTAACAACGAGATTACAATCGTTGTAGGCATCATTAATTCGTCTAAGTAATAAATTTGTTTGAAATCCTTTATTTCGATATTCCGGTAGTGTTGTCGCAAAAGTTAATGAAGCAACATTATCCTCGATATACATGACAGCTACTGCAGCTGGACGCCCCTGAGCCAACCCCAAATAATAGTGCCATCCCGGACGGGAAAACAATACTCGGTTATTTGCAGCTACGTGTTCTTTCCCATCAAGAGATAATCCTGTACCTAAACAATGAATTTCTGCATATGTATTGAACTCATCTTCGTGCAGTTCACGAATTTCCAGTTTATCATTATCGAACGAATCTTGATTTCCAGGTTCACAAAAAAGCGTTGTATGAAATCCTGATTGATAAAACCCTTTATTATGGAGTTTTTTCATTACTTCTTGATTTATGTTACCGGGGATAACTTGTATCTCAAAATTCCTTTCCCTCCCACTATAAAAGTCTAAGATATCTTCAATGACATCTTCAGAAATTCTTCCCTTTACATTATTAAAAAGCCCCCAGGGCATGGTTTTACTATAAAACGCCGTGCTCTCCCCGAATTGTTTAATTTCAATACCCTCAGGGTTTCCTTCTCGTTCTTTGATTGCAGTCATTCGATCAACCATATAATTAATTTCAGATTTTTCTAGGATATCTGCTAGTTCCAAATTCAAAATCATCAAATTTATCCCCTTCCTTGATAGCATACAGGTATACTGCGTGGTTTCACTTAGCGTTACCATATTCACGAATCCGAATCCGAAAGGCCAGCCGCGCCAATACGTTGTAATACAATGTCTGTTCTTCCCTTAAGTTTGGATATTCACAACAATAAAATATCGATGATTTGATGAAATTTCATTCTATTCTCATCTAATTCAGAAATTCCATATCCTTTCATAAACTCCTCTACTTCTTCTTCCTTATCCGTATAAAATGTAAGACTTTTTACAAGATAATAAATATCATAGTACGGATCGGATATTCCAGATGCTCCTACATCAATAAATGCTGCAATACGCCCCTTATGTATCATAACGTTTCCCGAACCATAGTCACCATGCGTAAAAACCAGTTCTTCTGTCGACGCTTTATACATTTCCAAGAAATCCATCAATTGCTCAATGGTATGATTGGGAAATGACTTGTTAATAGCATCCATGACTTCATGTTTTCTTTCAAAAATATTCCTCCTTACCATATCAATAAGCTTATCCGGCAAATTATCGTTGAACTGACAATTATGAATGGGGATATTGTGTATTGTTCTTAATCCCTCTCCCAAAATATAACTTAGACTTTTTTGACCCTCTTCCTGCTTGTATTCTTCGGCAGCACAGCCCCCTATGTAGGTCATAATTAAATGTTCCTTTCCGTTCTCCTTTAGATAACCAATAACTTTAGGAACCGGAACTATATCATTGAGCCATTTCAACCTCTCTGCTTCGTCCATCAAACTTCCGGAATCTTCAACATTTTTTTCTTTCAATACATACTTTACAGAATTACTAAACTCCAATATGCACACCGATTGATAATGTCTTCCTTTTTCGATGGCTGTGGCACTAACTAATTCGGATAGATTTATTAATTTACTTGGTATTGATAATCTGTTATCCATGGTTTTGTACTCCTTAATTTTGTATCTTGCGCTATTACACTGTTTTCCAATGGAACTGCCACCTTGAATTTATTTTCATAATATATGCTTTTATTCTCACCGGTCTCTATGATATTACTGTACAAACAAGGACTATCCATAATGACACTGTGTCCATTCGATAAATAAAAATCCTGGGAATCCTGACATCTGTAAAAAAACATACGTACACCTCTATTTTCAAATGTAGTATTGTAAGTCTTTCAGAGAACGTTCGGATATTATGGCGATGTTGTCTGCTTAGATGTGCTTTCCAAATCTATGTTTTAAATAGTACTTTAACCCCGCACGATCTACATCTGAAAACTGTTTTTGATCTTCTATCATCATTTTATAGACTTCTTCGACATTTTCCCATCTGATATTGGTAGTTTCATCTCCTACTTCTAAGAGATTGCCATCAACCTTACATATAAAATACATTCCCATAGAATCAACTGGACCTTTTATAGTTTGATATACACAATAAGGTTCTAGACACTCAACTTCAAAATCGGGATCAACCCCACGTGTATCTATACGCTTATGACTACCTTCCACTTCAATAACAGTTAAACCTGTTTCTTCGAAAACTTCTCGTCTCAGACCATCTAATATGGATTCGAATAATTCTAATCTTCCACCTGGCAATTCTGATGATTCCTCATTCTTTTTATTTCGGGTCTGTATGATTATTTCCGTATTATCGTTTCCTTTACGTTCGACAATTGCTCTTGCATTAACATAGAACATCCAGCACTCTCCTTTTTATGTCGATCTCTAGTGGTACTGCAGCAGTTTGCATAACATTCCTGTATTAATAAAATGACCCAGCCTTAGATAGTTCTTATCTTAGGCTGGGTCGTTTGTTGTCTGAGATTCCTTCATGATTAGCATCTGACAACCAACGGTTATAACCCTGCAGCATGAATACTATGTTATAGGATTTCTGAGTCTTCTTTGATACTTTGATATACCATAAAGATTTTTTTAGTTGGTAACTCGTTCTTTTCCTAATCTTAATCTACTAAATATTATCCATAGGGATCACATAATAAAGAGATTCCGCAGACACATCAAATCCTATGGACTGATACAGACTTAATGCACGTCTATTTTGAGTAACCACACTCAAGCGGATTGGAGAGTACTCTTGATTTTGCAAGAACTTAACTACCTTCGACAGAATTCCACGGCCATATCCCCTCCCCTGAAATGCAGGAAGTACACAAAAATCATGGATAATGGCAGTATTCGTATGAAGACAATTCACTCTAATCATCCCTACGGGTGTCAGACGGTCCATAGCAATATAAGTGATACGTGAAGATTCTTTAGTATGGCTCAGATACTCCCTAGTCCAAGACTCGGAATCTCCAAAAGCCTCAGACAAACACGTAATCATAAATTCTAAGTCCTGTTCTACAGCCAATCGCAGATTAATGTCTCTGACACATAATTTTGTATCTTCTATGCCCTTGAAGGTCATAGAGAATTCAGATGAATTAAAGCTAGCTCCTAGATGTCTTATACAATCAATGCCTGACTCAGAGTTTGATGGAATTCTGAAACGGCAAGTACGTATACCCTGCATTTGCATCTCCGCCGTTGCCCTTTGAAGTAATTCCCGAAAAACACCAGAACGGCGAGATTGCGGATGAACCATACTATTAATATTGGCTTCCATCCCATCTGAGGAATACCAGCTCAGAAAACCGACTAACTGATCTTCATGATGGCAAAGGAAAGCATGATCTCCATCTATCTCTTTAAGGCTTTCGATCCCCACCCTCAAACTTGAGTTATCGTTTATCTTGCACAACTCTTCTAGCATTCTAATTTGATTGATCTGATCATTTGAAAAGTCATTCATTTTTATAATTTGATATTCTTGCACTGGTTGCCCTCATCAAGAAAGAAACACGCAGTTTATGGACGAGTAAGCGCTATCCCTCTAATTTCTGTCCAACTATTCATGGTTACCAATCGAACCGCCTCCTTGATAAGCTATGTATACATTATTAATTTAATCATGAGAATAATCAATGTTTTCAGGATATTTAAGTGCTTTGGATTTTGCTGCTCACTTGAGAATATTAATGCCAGTAGGTATCTAATTGATGTTACGATTTACGATGATTTACTATAATGTTCCCGTATACACGACATCCCACCGACTCATGGTTGTGCCAGCAGCCGGCCGCGAAATGGTTAGTCGGTGGCATGTGTCCGGCTGGATCGGCGAATACTAAATTGCCTCATCTTGAACTCACTGCAAACTACTACGGGACCTAGGGCAACGAAGTTGCCCCGATGTGTGAATATGTTGTTAGGCAATGCCAAGGCCGCCCTGAGTTCCTTCAAATGATGTTGTAGTTGTCATTATTCCATAAGGATTCTTTAAAATAATTGATCGGTTCCTTGTAATCTATTGGTTTATGAATCATTCTATTTAGCCACTTCATGCGTTCAATGTTATCGTGAAAATCATCTTCAATAAACCACGTCACTTCTTTCATCGTTCCTAGGACGCTTCTATTGTTTGTTTTCGAGATAACTACTTCTTCGCTATTCGCAAAATATCTATTGATAAGACTTTCATTAACGCCCTCTCGGAGTAAGTATTCCCGAAGAGTTATGATAAATTTTTCTTTCAACCGCTCAATTTGCCCTGTTCTAATTCCATCAATGATAATAGCTAATCTAGTTAGATCGTTCACAAAAACAATGTGTTTTCGTTTGTTCAAGTTATAAATATTTACATGCCAGCTTAAAAACAGAGCTGCATTGATATCTTCAACTGAAGTCACTTTCATATCTTTCAATAAGTCTTTTGTAAGTCTTAGTGCTAGCATTATGTTGTCCCCTCTCTTACTGATTTCGCCTAACGTTGTTGTATTCATGAGCCCGAAAGGCTTAAAGGAGCAAAGCGACTGGGTGGCTCAGCCACTTAGCCTTGCAGGGACGTCTGCCGAAATCGACTGCTTCGAAAATCCTCGGGCAAACCAAGGAGCAATAGCGACGCGACACAGATATATTGTTACACGATGTATCCGCCTTCTTTGAAGTACCTACAATTATTTTTTTTGCAACACTCAACTACCATGTCCTGTTATCTTAATGACATCCCCGTAGTGTGTCTGTTTATATGGAATACACTTCGTATTCTTTTTCCAATTTGTAACCTAATTTTTCTGCAAGAGCAACTGACTCTATATTAGCTGCCTCCCAGTTTGGGTGAATATTTCGGCTTAGGCACTCAAGAATCAATCTTGATGCGCAAGCTAGTGCCAAACCTTGGCGTCTGTACAAGGGATGTGTCCCAATTGTAACTTCAATACACCCTTCATGATAAGTATAAGAAGAAGCACCGGCAATAATCTGATTATCCTTGAGGATAACAAATCCAATTCCATGCTGCATAAATTCTTCTAAGGAAGAGAAGAAACAACAACAATCCGCCATAAAGGGATCTTGCAGTACCATTGGGTAAATATGTTCATCTATGGGTACGATTTTGAAAGCAGTATCTATCATTTTTATGTTCTCTTTTAATTGTTCTATTTGGAAATTCGATTCTTTCTTAAAGGAATACCGGTTAAACTTTTGGAATGAATCTGAGTAATGTTGAGATAAAAGGGATATCCAAGAAAACTCATTCGTAATTATGATTTTCCCCCTGCATTCTTCAAGAACAAACCACAATGGAACATCTACTTCTTTCAAAGCTTCGACACTTCCAAGTAAGAATGCGAAATCTCCTGCAATAATTACGGAGTACGTGGGCTCCTTCTTACTGTCAATCCATGCCCTTCCTATATTTCCTTCTATACTCGCAAAAAGAACTGTATTACTTCTACTGTTGCATAGAAAGCGAACAGTCTCGAGCTCATTCTTAGCTAATTCTAACACCAATCGTTCCCCCCACATCTAAGCAAGTTGCACTTAAAAATTACTGATACTCTACACGATACCATACAGATAGCTCGTTGAAGTTCAAAAATGTATTAAGCTGGTTTAGCTTAAAGTACATCTGAGCTTTGATGAAAGGTTTTATTCTTTAAGGCTATTTCATCTAGCGTTGTTGTATTCACAACGTCCTACCGATTTAAGACTGCGAATGCAGCCGAGCGTGATGAGGTTAGTTGGGGCGGATGGGTCCGCCTGAATCCAGCTTCCCAACTACTCTCCTTCTGGCGGACCGAGGAGCCGTCATGCCCCGACACATGGATATGATGTTATATGATTGGAATGCCTACTTTGAGTTACTTAACAATTTTTCGTAATATCAAAAGTTTGTGATATCACTTTTTGTAGTCCTAAGCCATCAACCTCAATAGTCTCTTGTTCTTCGAAGTAATCAATATGATGCTCTTCATAATATTTCTTCCAAAATCGCACTGCTGGTTTATTTTCCACGAGTTGACCGATGCTTATTTTCCCTTTTAATTGCTTAAATACTTTCTCTATTCCTAACGAAGCAATTCGATTACCACGATATTTCCTTAATAAAAATAATTCCTGTATTGTAAAATCAATTCCTTCTGAAACAAACGGAGGCGCACAAACTAATATGAAGCCAATTGGTTTACCTAGATGCATAACAAAAAATGGATGCAACTCCTCTCTCTCAAGGTAAAGGTAAGTATTTGTTGGATCAAATTTCCCATCATCTTTGGGATCTTCACAGGTATATTCTGATAAGTCATACAAATATAAATTATACAAATTCAAAAAAGTATCCGCTTGATCTTTTGTTATTTTTATGATCTCAATATCCATTTTCAAATGACACCTCTTTTTGGTATTCTTTGCATCCCTTTCATATAACGTTCCTCTATTCACGACGTCCTAGCACCTAAACCTAAACTGCTCGCCGAACGACTAGTTCGATCGACTGGCCACGACCGCGATTCGTGGTAGGATGTGTCGCCTGAATCCACTTCCCTGACTTATCTCCTGGCGACCGAGGTGGCTTGTCCGCCAATGCGTTAACACATTGTTATACAATGCGCACACCTCCCTCGATTACGCTAACTTAGAAAATCGATCTTTTATTAAATCATTAATTAATTTGTGTTTGACTTTACTTGTATATAGCATTGTAAGACTCTGACCATCATTAAAATGAATAAAGTAATTTTCATCGTCACTTCTGATAGCTAGTTCCCCAATCTTCCTCAGCAAATTAAAGTCAATCCAATCATCTTCAAAATGTATTTCCCATTCATATTTCTGATCATCTAAAATAAACGATACTTTAGCATCTTCATTATCAAAATCAACATGGCTTTTTACCTGTTGCATTTGCAATTTACCACGAGTTAAACTTACGAGTTCATTAATCATTGTCGAATAAATCTCTTCGTTCTCAACGCATTCGGTATCAAAGCTCCAAACATCGTTCGACAATCTAACTTGATTGTCATTTTCATCAATAAGATCAAAACCAATCATCGAAAGTAAGAGAGAATAGGGATCGTCTTCGTAAGTTTCGCGATCAAAATGATGCAACAACTCTTTAACAACACCATCATCATCAGTTGTGAAAGATATACCAATATCTTTGAGTACCTCTATTTGGTTTTCTAGTGAGATCTTTGTTTCTTTTGATTTCTTATGAAAAAAGTCAAACATCCTTGATCCCCCCTTAATACTAGCTAGCGTCCCTTTCATATAACGTTCCTGTATTCATGAATCACAATGGGGTTGTCTGCCGAAATGCCTCCTCGAAATCCTTCCCGCAGACCAAGGCTCATGTGGAGCCGCAGTGTGAATATTATGTTAGACGAAGTTACTATTATTGTCCCAAAAAATCTTTATATATTTTTACAAGATTTTTTAAAATTTCAATACTTTCTTCGACTTCGTTTGTTTCTAAAGAATGATCAGCATTAGCGATTTTAACAATTTCATTTTCTTCGTTGATTTTACTTGCCAACTCTTCACTAAATGCTTGATCTTTTGTTCCGTATATAACTACTCCATTGAACTTATTGACGTAGCGAATAGTATCTTTGATAGGTGTTAAAAATAGGTGTTTAATTGGCATATCAAGTTTCTCATGAACTTCTCCAGCTATTATTGTTCCTAGACTCTTACTAATAAAAACAATTTGATCATATTTATTTACTACTTGCTTAATCGACTCATGACTTTCTTCTACCACTCTTTGTACATCACCATGATCCAGTTCGGCTCGCGCAACTTGATAACCATACTCTAATATCAGAAGGTCAAAACCACTTTGAATAGCGGAAGTTCCTGCGAAATGCAAGGTAGGTTTGTGACATGGATAATTTTGTCCAGGAAATAGAACAACTAATTTTTTATTTCCCTCACGAACTTGATAGTGTTTTTGTTTCATTTCGGTTCCCCAAAATGAAGGTACATTTAAAATCTCTAATTTCATTTTCACTATCCTTTCTGGTTTTGGGTTATTTCGTCTAACGTTCCTGTATTCAAGACGTCCGACGAAGTCGGATGTGTCTGCTGAAACGCTTCCAAAAATTCATCCAGCAGACCAAGGCTCCAAAGGAGCCGCAGCTTGAATATTATGTTATACGACGGAATCACTTCTTGAATATACCTTCACTATTTTTCTTCTTCAGGTACATATTCAATTAAATCCGATAATTTGCAGTTAAATGTATCGCATAGTTTAAATAAGGTTTCTAGCTTTGTTGTTTCTATATTCGTCTCCCGATATAACTTGTTGATTGAGTTACGACTTAAGCCTGATCTCACCATCAATTCTGTTATATCATCTATTCGATGTTCTGCCATGAGTTCTCGAATATTACACTTGATTACGTTCATCTTTTCCCCTCCATATTTCTATCTTATCTTCCACATTAGTAATCATCAATCAAAAGCGAAGTTTTAACTCTACAAAGTCAAATATTCACCTTGTAATTAACTTTATGAGGTTATATAATAACTCTATAGAGTTAATCAAAGGAGGAACAGGATATGGTTAATACATTAGAATCGCTAACAGAACCACTGATAAGAATACGTCTAGAATTACTCTATACTGAGCTTTTGGATTGTCATGCAGAATACACTCGGCTTTCTTTTGAGACAGATCAATACTTTAAAACACTTCGTGATGCTTTGCCCGATCAACTTCAACATACGGTTTTTCTTTACGAAGACGCTCAAATTTCTCTTCAATCCATCTTAGAAAGAAGTATCTACATACAAGGTTTCAAAGACGCACTACAACTCTTTAGTGAATTGCAAAACTCTAGCATTTAGAGGATCAGATGATCCTCTTTTCTATTGTATTTTATTCTGTCGTAAAACGTTTCTGTATTCGTGAACCTCGAAGGAGCTTTCTACTGAAATCTCTCTCCGAAATTCACTCAGAAGACCAAGGCTCTGTCAGGAGACGCCGCTTAAATATTATGTTAAATAACGTAATAATGATCTTTACTGCTTTAAATAACTCAGATACCAGATAGGTGGAACATTCATTTTTTCTAAATAACTATAAATATCTCTTTTATTAGACCAAAGATACCACCTATTCTGAATTATCAAATCTATGTTCTTTATAGCTGTATTTTGAATTTCCTCATCCTTTGAGTCACTTAAGATCACAGATATGTTAAATAAATCACCGGCGCTGGACTCGTTGACTGTACAATCCATAAAGAAGCTTTTTAAAACAGTTTCAATTTTTTCTATTTTGAATTTTTTAGGATTACTTACATAGTGTTTGAAAATTGACCTCCATGTAATATGATACTGATTTGGTTCATTAATACTTACACAATTCAACTCGGGAAATTCCGAAACATTTGTCAAAAATTTTTCTAGCAATTTATCAGGAGGCATTAAATCTTTATTTACTTCTTCCCATTCCTTTTTCCAACATTCAATCCCTAAATAACAACTAATCAATCTAGCTGTAAGAAAGTTTAAGGAGTCTAATATTTCAAACGATTCATTAGACATGAAAAAAAACGGTGGTAAAGGCCAAGATAATTTTTCTTGGTATGTAAATCTCCCATGAGCAATAGCATTTCTTGTTTTTATTACAGAGTCTATAAAATATTCAACAAAAGGATTCAACATATTGAATTTAGTTAGAACAAATTTAATTTTATGTGACAATGCTAATTCCCTACCAATCAAAACTTCAGTAAAGACTTTTTTTACTGAATTGACTTGTGACTCAAGTTGATTTTCATTGAAAAAGAAATGTTTTTTATAAAATTCTTCAACATACCCTTTTATATTTTCTTCCAAATCTATTCGTAAATCTTTTGAGTAGATTTCACAAATTAGTTCTATAATATGAAAATAATTAAGAATAGCTTCATCATGGTAGAGATTTGCATCAACGCTTTCATTTACTAAGTAGTTTGCTTTTCTCCAACGGTCTAATAAAGATACTACAACCTCTTCATCGGATTCTAACTTCTCCAACACAGATTTTAATCGTTCCGTATAATCTTCATTTTCAATAGTTAATTTTAAAGGTTCCTCATTAATTAAATTATTCGGTATTATTGTATCTTCTCCTTTTATTTTATGATAAACCGTTAATGAGATTCCCACGAAAAAAGAAACAATTCCAAGTACTGTAAGTATGCTTGCTCTATTGTATCTGTTACTTTCATTTATTCCTTCGTGCATTTCAATACTGGTAATGCAATTCAATTGGAACTCCCTTGCTTGAGAAGCTCCATTATCTGTATAAACGCTTGTAAGATTATCAGTACTAAAAAAAGTCATATTTTTATATTTGAAGAAGATCTCTATATTTGTAAATTCATAAGCATATGTAATCTGACTGAAAACTATTTTTTCCATCTGTATTCTCCTTTATGTCATCTAACGTTCCTTTATTAACCGACTCAGCATGCGCTGAGTCGTTAATATTATGTTATACGTCGGAATCACTTCTTGAATGGGTTTTCGGCAATTGACTTTGAAATTTTCCAATAATTCTTTCTAATCTTCTAATAAGATCATCATATGTAACAATGTCCATCACATTTTTATACTTTCGTTTAATAACTTCTAAATCTCGAAGTTGTTCAATCCCAAGATCTTCTTCTCTTCCAAGAATTAATATAGCATTAGGATTTGTTATGTTAATCTTGAAACCATCCGGAAGCAAATCCTTATATTTATCTGTTAGCTTCAATTCACCTTGTCTACCCGACTTGTTTAAATGAAACAGATACTTTTCTACTTGCATGATAGTACCCGAGAGTTCTCTAACAGGGACATAATTGTCTCTATATGTTCTTGTCGAAATTAAAGCATTAGAATTAGGTTTTTTTATTTCAACCACATCAACATTTCCATTTGAGTCAACTAGCATATAATCTAATCTTCTTTCTTTCGAATCGTAATCGTCGTAGACGATTACTTCTTTGAATACTGTGATATATTTAGGATAAATCAATATTAAAACATCAATAATTTCGTTTTGCCAGTCTGATTCAGAATAGCCTTTTTCATTTTTCAGCATATCTTTAAGACGATTCAACACTATCTGATACTTCATTATTTCATATTCAGCAAATGAAGCACTTAAGCTAGACCTAGCACTATTAGCAACTGACTTTTTAGACATGTAGGAATTATAGTCCGATACAAAATCTCGTTTCATATCTACATATTCCTTTAATATATGGCTAATCCTTGCATTCGAATATTTCCGTAGTTCAGTAGATTTGGGGAATATCTCTAATATTTTCTTGAATTCTTCTATAGGTAAATCCGACTCTTTTGGTCCAATTGACAAATCCCCTTCTATCACATCAAAAACCCTTTTGAAAATAGATATATTGTTCCATGTCTTAAATATATTTAGTTGGAATTTTATACTTTTATGGATCAATAACTCCTTCTCTATCCCAATTGCAGTTTTCTTGACTCTAAAATAGTCGCCTTCTAACTTTGCAAAAGAAAATTGTGCCTCTTCTATTATAGTAAATTCTTCTGAACCGATCTCCTTATATAAATCATTCTTTTCGAAGTAAAAGGTTTTATGTATAGCTATCTCCTTGTTATCTTCAAATTTCTTCGCTATCCAATATACCCCATCCCTTGGTGTGTATCGAATTATAATTTCATCCTCGATTTCTTCGAATCTAATCATAAAATCTCCTTAATAAACATTTTTTACCTTAAGATTAAATTAGTTCTATATATTTAGCGCATAGTTTATATTTAATGGATTGTTAAACACGATTACATCTGTGTGTTATATATCTGCTATTTAGATTCTGTCGTATAACGTTCGTGCATTCCCGAATCCTCACTGCCTTAAACGACCGGAGGGAGTGGCCGCGACGCGGTTAGGCAGTGCAGGGTTGTCCGGCTGAATATGCTTCCCTGCTATTGAATCCGCTTCTTCGAAACCGCTTCTCTTGCTTCGGCCGGACCAAGGAGCGCTAGTGACGCAGCGGGAATGCCGTGTTATGTGATGGAACATTCACCACCGAGTAATCATACTAAAATTTCTTTCTTATATTTTCATACTTTTCACTTTTTATTTTTAGTGGTTTTATTGGGCTAAGTAAGTCATTTGTCACTTTTGATTTACATTGAGGACATGAATAATTTTTATATTTAGAATTATTAATAGTCATATGTACCAAACGTTTATCTACATCCCAGCATCTTGAGCAATAAGGCGATTTTCTTTCGAGATCTGATTTCTTCCAGTAGGCTTGTAAATCAAAAATTAATGTTTTTTGTGTTCTTGACTTCTTTATCGAATGATTTAAATTTTTAAACGTCTTAGAGATAAAAGTTCTAAATTTCTTGAATCCCAAAATTATAGTTATTCCTAAACCACTAAATATCCATTGTGCATTATCTAATAAGTAATCTATAACAGTTTTAAATATACTATTAAAATCTTTGATCCAATTCATTTTGTTCTCCTTTTTATTTATTTCTGGTCTTTCACATAACGTTTCTGTATTCACGAACCCCAAAGGAGTTGTCTGCTGAAATGCTTCCTCGAAATCCATCTGGCAGACCAAGGCTCCGAAGGAGCCACAGCGTAAATATTATGTTATATGATGGAAATGCTTCTTCGAGATTGCTTACTATTCTGCTCTTTATCATTGTTCTCTTTATTTTGATTCATCTTTTCAAATGTGTTATCATATTATCAATAAAGACCAAGTGCTGCGAACACTTGGTCAATACAATTGGCTTGGATGGTTAATCCCTTCTTAAGTCAAGTTAGGACGAAAACCCACCTTCGGCTGTCAACCTTGGGGTGGGTTTTTACTTTCTCTTGTTGTTATTGATGTACGTTAAAAGTGCAAGAATGAATGTTCCGAATAACAGCATTAGAGTCATCGCATCTTTCACTTCCATGGTCTCACCTCCTTTCGAAGGGAAACCATACCCACCCAAGATTCAATTGTATCTATATTTTACCTGTTCTTACATCTGCGCACAAGTGTTCTTATCTGTTTCTTTCATTTTCCCTTTTCTCTTTTCTCTTTGTTCATCCATCATTTCTATCATATAACATCTAATTTATGTACTTCGTAAATACCACACATTAAAGATAATATCTGAACTACGTATATGATAACCTATGAAGCCATATATGCGAAGAAAAATTTGGTGAAAAAGGGAGAAGTTTGAGATACTCAATCTCCCATATCCATACGATCCAGCGGGCTCTGAATACGCTGAATATTTTTCGTGCTCACGTGCGTATATCGCTGTGTTGTTTGTGCACTCGTATGACCAAGAAGCTCCTGAATATAACGCAGGTCCGTTCCGTTTTCCAGCAAATGCGTGGCGAAAGAATGCCGCAAAGCATGAATACTGCACTTTTTCTCAATACTTGCTCGTTGTCTGGCTTCTTCAAAAACCTTTTGTACACTACGCTCGGTAATATGTCGATCTGAAGATTGTCCCGGAAACAACCAACGATCGGGTTTATATTCGGCGATGTACTTCTGTACAATCTCCCAAGCAAGATGGGTTAGAAGAGTTCTCCGATCCTTTTGACCTTTTCCCTGCCTTACGATAATAGTCTGACGCTCAATATCCAGATCGCTATAGCGTAGACGAACGACTTCGCTTACACGGAGCCCTGCCGAATAGGTTAGATAAAGAATTGTCTTGTGCTTGAGATTAGTCACAGCTTTCAGCAATTGGGTGACTTCTGTTTCGGACATGACATTGGGCAACTTCGTTTGCTTTTTGGGACGTATATACTGAATTTCAGCAGGATGATGGAGCACATGTTTACAATAGAATCAAATCGCACTGATCGTCTGATTTACACTGGAATGGGAGACTCCTCGCTCAAGTAAACTTAAACAATAAGTTTGGACATGAGACGCGCTGATCCCGTTGTTGATCTGAGGAAGACTGGCCACAAATCGTTCAATCTGATTACAATATGCTTTAATCGTTTTACGACTGTATCCTCTTAATTTCAGAGCTTGCTGCAATTGATCTCTTTTCCATTGTGTTTGCTCTCCACTTAACTTCCACTTTCTCAATATGTCGCTCTCCACCCACAACTCCGGGGATATCTCTACATCTAGCGCATCAAAATGCTTTGTAAACTCTTGAAGAGATGCATCTGAGTAAGGGATGATCCAGCGTTTCGTATCAGTCTCCCACCTTCTCCCTGTTACCTGACGAATGCGCTGAATGTGCACCGTATTATATGGAATTTGCACATATAATGTATCAGCAGAACCTTTGGTTAGTATGATGGTGTTATCTGCTTTATCTTTCATAAAAACTCTCCCTTCAGTGAACTAGATATGTGAGTTCTATTGAATTTAGAAAATAAAAAAAGGAAGATCATCTTCATCCCGTAAGGGAATCCAATGATCTTCCGATGCTTTCGGAAATATGGCGCTGCACCTACATGGCAGCGGCTTCTTCTCCCAGCGGCAGCGTGTAATACTGCGCCTGCTGGTCTTCGTGCTGCTGGTATACCACGACCAGCAGCGTTTGGCCTTTCGCGGCAAGCGGGCTGGCGCCAGCTAGCACACGCTCAAGCCGGAACGGAAGCACGTCCAATACGGCGTGCTTCTGCAGTTCCTTTTCGCCGAGTCGCAGATCGGCGAAAGCACGGGCACCCATGACCGTCTGTGCGGTCATGGCCGAGGTCATCGGCAACGCACGCGAAGCGTTGCCGTGCCCCATGTCCGCCGCTCCATCCGCGGCGGACTCCACTGCGTCGCGCGCTGCAAGCGACGCAACATCCCCGGCATGGCTGCCGATCACACCCGCCGCATCCGCGGCAGTGTCCTCTTCGGCAGCCGCCGAAGTTCCCGCAGCAGCCGTTCCACTCGCGCCGCTGCTTTCCAGCCAAGCCGAGCCAGAGGCACCGGCAACACGCGGCAATCGAACGTCCTCTGGACGTTCAGCCAACGTTTTCATATAGCCTGCCCATTGATCTTTCTGGAGCACATCGTCCCACCAGATTTTACGCGGCTTGTACTTATGTCCCAGGAAATAATCCAGCTTCATCAGACCCAGCACAATATCCATATGCGGCGTGTTCCGCGACTCTAGGAAGCTATGCAGACGAGTAAACAAATCCTCTAGCTGATGCCCGATCTTCTGCCAGCCCTGACCCTCCCAGTAATCGCCAAAGGCCTGAAAGAAATCAAACGGTGAATCAAACTCCTGCTCCATCAAATACTTCAACGTATGATCCATCCGGTGTGCGTTCCAGTATTTCTCCAGCACATCCTCCAGGCGTTTCAGGCGAACGATTTCGCTGAACGGCAACACGTCACTGCCCAAAATCTCATACGGAGCGTGATCCATATACGTATAATTGTACTTTTCCGCATCCAGACGAAGTCCCGTACCACGAAGCATTTTGAGGAATCCGAGCTGTAACTCTTCCGGCCCCAAAGCAAACACATCGTTAAACGTCTTGCGGAACGTATTATAATCTTCCTCCGGTAGTCCTGCGATCAGATCCAAATGCTGGTCGATCTTGCCGCTGGCTTTGACTTTATTCACCGTACGACTCAGCTTGGCGAAGTTCTGGCGGCGTTTCACCAGTTCATTCGTCGGATCATTCGTGGACTGCACTCCGATTTCGAAGCGGAACGTACCCGGCGGCGCATTCTCTGCCAAATAGTCGAGCACCTCAGGACGCATGATGTCAGCCGTGATTTCAAACTGAAACACCGTTCCCTGATGATTCTCGATCAAAAACTTAAACATCTCCATCGCATAATCCCGTTTAATGTTAAACGTCCGATCCACAAACTTGATAAGCTTCGCACCCTTTTCGATCAAGTATAGAATGTCCGACTTCGTCCGCTCGATATCGTAATACCGCACGCCGACCTCAATACTGGAAAGACAGAACTGACAGCTAAACGGACAACCCCGGCTGGTCTCAAAATAAACAACCCGCTTCCCGAGATCCGGGATATCCTCTTCGAAACGATGCGGCGACGGCAGATCATTCAAGTCCGCTTTCGGGCGTCCTGGCATGAGAATAACTTCTTCCCCTTTGCGATACGCCAGTCCATACACAAAATGAAACTTCTTACTGCCCTCAAGCTCCGTCAAAAGCTGATGCAACGTCTCTTCCCCTTCACCCATGACGATAAAATCGACATTTGGAATCCGGTTCATCCAATATTCGGTGTCGTAGGATACCTCCGGCCCGCCCAGCAAAATTTTCACGTCAGGCATAACCTTTTTCAAATTATCAATCACCTTGATCGTCTCTTCAATGTTCCAGATGTAACACGAAAACCCAATGACATCCGCACCGCGCTGGTACAGATCCGACACAATATTCATGACCGGGTCTTTGATCGTATACTCCGCCAGCTCAATATCAAAATCCTTCTCACTGTACGCCTTCAAACACCGTAGCGCCAGCGAGGTATGGATGTACTTTGCATTCAAAGTCGACAAAATTACCTTCATGGTTCACAACCTTTGCCTGGACACCCAGACCATATATTTTTTTGGGAAAAGTAAAGCTCCACAGCCATCCTTCCCCGGATGCTGTTCAGACAAACCTCTAATGCAACTCCGAGCCTTATCTCTAGCCACACTTGCACAACAACTCTCACCAGTATCCGCGTCAGCACGCGCGTCACGCACCAGCACACCCCCGGAATCTATCAACAAGATCTATTAACAAGATTTATTAACTAGTCCGTATGCTAACCGTCCGCGTCTCATAAACAACCCTCATGTCTTCGAAAGAGCGGACACCTCTTTTAAAAGAATACACACCTTCGCCCGACTAAAAACAAGATCTATTAACCAGTCCCTATGCTATAACCGTCCATGTCTCATAAACAAATCCACAATTTGTCTTTCAAAGAGTAGACACCTCTTTTAAAAATACATACTCTCTCCGCCCAAATATAGACACAATATATAGACTTAAACTCCCTTAAAACAACTATATACTGTGCCAACACTCGTTAGCAATTTTAACGTCCATGTCCACCCTTTGGAAGACATTCTCGCCCATTTTGTCTACTCTGAAAGGACGCAGTTCATGAGATACATGTATTACTTTTTGAATTCGTTTCTATTCTGAGCTTGGCTCTGATCCTGTTACTGGTTCTAATTCTAGTTGTGTTTCTTGTTGTGTTTCTTGTTCTGTCCTGTTCTTGATCCCGTTGTGCTTCTTCTTGTGATCCTTCTTCTAGTTGTGCTTCCGGTTCTGCTTCTGATCTAGTTTCTGATTCTGAACTATATAAGTAGAACTGATGAACGTACACAATCCACTCCAATATTGCTCATCCATCCATGCACATTAGTCAAATATCACCCACCGCCTGTGGCTAGTGCATGTCTGTCACCCTCTACTGCGAGCGCTAACGATCAGGAGAAGTCTTATTTCAGCATATTCGGGCTTTGGAAAATTCTAACGATTCCCAGAGACGCTATTCTGCTGAAATCAGCTTGATCAGACTCGTTTTTCAGGATTTTGAATAAAATAAGCTTCCTGGAGATCGTTAGATTTCAAATGTCCCCGAATCAGGGCAAATAAGCTCCGTGGTGATCGTTAGCTTTCCAGCTTCGATGAGTAGCCTGCCAAGGCTGGTATTATTGCCCGATTACAGCGTTATTTAGATCATGGACAGTTAATCGAAAGTCGTTCCTTTGTTTCAATCTAAATAGTTTCTGATTCTGATTTCTCCCATAACTCTATCTGTATTTAATTTCTATCTCTCAGCTCAGTATGATCTCTATCCCCTAGAACAAAGTCTGGTTCTGGTTCTGCTTATAGGTTTAGTATTAGGCTTCAGTCACTGATCAGATATCACTTGTCTCTTGTCATTTATCCTCATTACTCATGACATATCACTATCATATATCACTCATATTCGTAAAAAGCATCATCGTCCGTGTCCACTTCTTCACCCGACTGCTTCTGGAAGAATTCCAGGAACGGCAGACCGTACTTGCGGTACTTGACCTCACCGACCCCTTTAATGGTCAGCATGTCACGTTCTGTCTTCGGACATACCACACTCATCTCGCGCAAGGTGGCATCGTTAAAGATAATATAGGATGGCACATGTTCTTTGGCAGCCAGATCACGGCGGATCAGGCGTAGCTGTTCAAACACGGTTTCGTTCACAGCCGATGGCATTGTATCACGTCCGCGGCGTCCGCCGTAGTTCGTACCGGAAGCTGTAGCTGCTGTTTTCCGTACGACACGCTGCATGACTTCACGTTGACCTTTTAGCACTTCCACCGCCAGCGGCTGCAAACGAACCACTGGATATTGGCCCTCGGACAACATCAGGTAACCTTCGGATACCATCACGTTGATAATCTCGGCAATTTCACGCTCTGTGCGATTGCCCATGACACCATATGTCGGCAAGGAATCGAAGCCGTAGTCCAGCACTTTTTTGGCACGTGAACCTTTGAGTACCGAAGCGACCAGCGATACCCCGTAGCGTTCACGCATGCGGTGAATGCAGCTGAATATTTTTTGCGCATCAATGGTCATATCCACCAGTTCACGGTCGTCTGTACAGGAACTGCAAATGCCACATGGCTTGTCCTCGTGCACTTCACCGAAATAATCCAGTTGCGCACTGCGCAAACAACGAGTGGTGTAACAGTAATCGACCATCTGTTGCAGTTTGCGGTAATCGTTCGCCTTGCGGTCACCCTCCATTGGATTCTGCTCGATCAGGAATTTTTGGGTGATAATGTCCTGTGCTCCGAAAAGCAAAATACACTGACTCGGCTCGCCGTCCCGTCCTGCACGTCCGGCTTCCTGAACGTATGCCTCCATATTTTTCGGCATGCTGTAGTGAAGCACGTAACGAACGTTGGACTTGTCAATCCCCATTCCGAACGCGTTGGTTGCAACCATCACGCGAATATCATCGTACAAAAACTGCTCTTGGCTCTGCGCCCGCTCATCGTCCGTCATGCCCGCATGATATCGTCCTGCCGGCAAACCAGCCTGCAACAAACGCTGATGCAGATCGTCCACGTCCTTACGGGTCGCGGCGTATACAATACCTGGCTCGCTGGCATGCTCGCGCGCGTAGTTCAAGACAAAATCCTTTTTGCTCTCGCCGCGCAGCACGCTAAACGCGAGATTATCTCGCCCAAGTCCGGTCACATACGTCTGCGGGTCCTGCAGATGCAGCAGCCGCAGAATATCGCCCATGACCTCGGGCGTCGCCGTCGCCGTAAAGGCCGCTACCACCGGCCGCTCCGGCAAACTGTCCACAAACGGCGCTACCGCCAGGTAGCTTGTCCGAAAATCATGGCCCCACTGTGACACACAGTGGGCCTCATCCACTGCCACGCACGAGATTGGCAGTTGCCCCATCTCATCGCGGAACCAGTCCAGCTCCAGTCGCTCCGGCGCGACGTAGAGCAACTTCAGCTCACCGCGCTGCGCCGCGCGGATGCGCTCATTCACTTCTCTGCCGCTTAACGTACTATTAATGTAAGCGGCGGCAATGCCTGCAGTCGTCAGCGCATCGACCTGGTCTTTCATCAACGAGATTAACGGGGAGACGACCAGCGTCAGCCCCGGATATAACAAAGCGGGAATCTGGTAACAGATTGACTTCCCGCCTCCGGTTGGCATAATCCCCAGCGTATCCTCGTATTCGAGCAGGCTGGAAACGATCTTTTTTTGACCCTCACGAAAATCGGGATAACCATAATATTTTTGCAGGAGACCCTGCGCTTCTTCTAAAGTAGGTGCTTGCACACTCATGTAAAGACTCCTTACTTGTCACCGGTGTTCCTGCACCGGCTTGGTTCGATCCGATTCTGACATCCAAATGCGGCAACAGCGCCGCATCCTTGACAACAAAATGGCGTTCTCATGACTTGTCCGTCAAGCAAAACGCCGCTCCCTTTAGTTTAACGGGCACAGCCCGAATGAGCAACCGCGTTTTAATGTAAAAACGGTTGACCCTTCTCAAACGCAAGTCAAACAGCCGCATTTTATAACAAATCATTTGGTTTAATTTAATTGATTTGTAATCTATACAATACTCACTATGATATGATCAGGAATGAAAATAACAATGAAGCTTTACGAATCAAGGTACGATCGTTGCTCAATGATTAATTACTCCTTTCTTATTTATGTCTTTATTTCTTTTTCCGGTTTCTAAAGTTTCGGTTCCAATTTCTAAATTTCTTGTTCCAACTTCTATGCTGCTAGGGAGGTTACCTGATTCCATGGAACATTCCGATCAATCCCAGTTCAAATCCAAATCCATATTGCCGCGCAAACCTTGGATTCGCAGGCATCCTGTTTCTTCAATATTTATTCTTATGTTTGTATTGCCCACCGTTGCTTTGATGCTTTTCTTTACGCTTCGTCCGTACCTTTCCACATTTGACCGTTCGGGTGAGGGCGATCTGAACTCTTCCATGTCATCCCCAAATGGGGAATACACGGCCGAGCTATACGGTGTTCCCTATGGCGGCGCAGCAGGCGGGGTGACGATCTGGGTCGACGTGAGGAAAACAGCGGATGCGAAAGCTTCGAATGCCAAAAGCATCTATCGTGCAGAGTATCATGGCGGAAATCACCTCGAATGGGAAAGTGACAATACCCTACGCATCGAAAACTGGAGCGAGTATAGTAACGAAACGGTTACCTTGAATATAGATGAAGAAATTTATGATGGTTGGGGCTGGGCTTGTACAAGTTTGCGCACAAAAAATCAGTATGTCCGATGCTTGGCGCCTGAATCGTGAGCAACGATAAGAACCCGTTAACCGCTTTTCTCGGTTTAACGGGCTTCTTTGTATTGTCGGTATTCGTAAGAAGAATACCGCTGTACAATCAAATTAAATTTTTTTATGTTCGGGAAGTGCTCTTTGAGTTACTTTGGAGTTGCTTTGGAGTTGCTTTGGAAATGCTTCACTTTACAAAGAATTTAATGTCACAACCCTACTTCTCTCTTTTTCACCTTCTGTTTCAATCTTGATTTTTACGAGTGCTATTCTTCTCTCTCTTTCCTCTGTTTGCGAATCACGGCTTCGAGTTTCTCCCGGTTGCCAACCAAACCTGGATCATTCGGCAGATACTTGCGAGCTTTCGTGTTATGCAAAAGCGCCTGCTCCCAGTTGCCCAGATGAGCATAACAGAGTGAGAGCCGGGCATGCGGCAGCCACGTTCGGCAAGCAGCCGGTACAGGGCGCAGCCCCGGATCACGGCTGCTTACATCCACCGCCTGCATATACCAATAGATGGCGGTGACGATCTCTTGCCGCTCATGGAAACAGGCGGCAATGGCGCAGCAAAAATCGGCATGCGGCAAGTCGTACTGGAACGACTGCAGCAATGCGCCCAGCTTACGGCCCGGCTCGCCAAGCCGCTCATAACATTCCGCCAGCCTAGCGCAGGCAATGAGCCGATCTTCGCGGTAACCGCTCGGCTGCTCCAGCAGCTTGGCGTAACCACGTGCCGCCGCCGCATAGCGCTGGCGGTCATAACATTCGCCTGCATAGTAGAACAGCAGGCGTCCCTGGGCTATGCCCTCTTCGGCAATCCATTTGCGCAGAATGCGCACGTTTCGCGCCGAATGATTGCCCGCCTCGCGGCGATGAGTGACGGCAATATCTGCCGTAATGACCTCGCCTTGCGGGAAGCGCAGCTGCTCGTGTAGCCGGCCATGCCAGCGGCAACCGGCATCCCGCTTGACCAAGCGAAGCCTGCGGTCCGCCACTAGCGGACTTCCCTCCGGCCCCTCGGCCAGCGTATAGCTCATAATCACACCCGCCGTCTTACCTCCGGACGGCAGCTGCTCCTTCAACATCGCAAACTTCGCCCGTTCCCCGGGCAACAGCACATCATCCGCATCGAGCCACAATATATACTCCTGCGTAGCACGAGCGAATGACTCATTCCGTGCTGCGGCAAAGTCTTCATCCCACGTAGACGTATAGACCCGGTCGGTATACTTTGCAGCGATGTCCATCGTTCGATCGGACGACCCCGTATCCAGAATGATAATCTCATCCATAAGGTCAGCCACCGATTCAAGACACCGTGCCAGCGTGCGTTCTTCGTTTTTCACAATCATGCACAAACTGATGGTGATCACGTTTTGAGCCCCTTCCTGCCTCACGAGTGCTGATTCACACAACCAAAGACATTAAGTAACTTCTAAAAGATCTAAAATTTCTAACGATCACAGATGACGCTATTTAGCACATTTCAGCGCTTTTGAAAATCTAACGGTCACAGATGAGCCTATTTTTGTATTTCAGGCCTACATTTGAGGGAAATCACTGAATTTAAGGCAAATAACGTCGCTGGTGATCGTTAGAATTCTGTGAGCATCAAAATGACCTAAATAAGGCTTCTGGTGATCGTTAGAAAAACTTGCCTCATTATACGCTGTATATTCTATAGTAATTTCTACTTGTACTGGTATTGATAGCATTGCTAATGCTGCTGACTGTAGGTGTCGGTGGTACTCATCCTATGGCTCAGTCGCTGATAGTCGTACTTGAGTCAGCACAATTACTGTTTTGTATAGTGTGCGGGGTTAAGGTTAGTGGTTTGTTTGGTTTGTGTTCCTTTAGCTAGTGCTGTTTGGTTGCTAGTTCCGTAGTGTTGATGTGTTTGCGATATTGCTAATGGTGTCGATGGTCTACATGCTAGTGGCACAGTTGCTGTTGTTAGGCTTGGTTTCGTGGTTAATGTTGATGTTCACGATTAGAGTTGTGTACAGTGTCCGTTTCGCTTGTGTAGTCTCTGATAGTGGTCATTGAGTTAGAGCAGTTACTTTTTTTCTAAAGTGTGCGGTAAGGTTAGTGCTTGTGTAGTTAGTCTTTGCAGCTAGTGTTCGTGTGCTGGTGCCATACTCTCACTGTGAACGCGGTTTTGTTACTGGTGTCACGGTTCCACATGCTAATGGTACAGTTACTGATATCAGGTTTAAATTAGTGGTGTTGGTGTTGGTGTTGGTGTTGGTGTTGGTGTTGGTGTTGGTGTTGGTGTTGGTGTTGGTGTTGGTGTTGGTGTTGGTGTTGGTGTTACGACAATGCTTCTCCGCTTACCCTTCCTCATTCTCCTGACGACGCAGCCGTTTCAGCTGATCCACCGCACTGTCCAGCGCTTTTTTACGCTGTTTCATGGAGCGTAGATGTTGCTGCTCCACCTCTTCAAAATGGGTATGGTCCAGCTTCATCCAGTCCAGCACCTGGTTCAGAGGTGGTTTTACGTCGAGCTGTATTTTCTGGCGTTTGCGCGCCACACAACATAGATATTTATGATGAACTTCCAGTTTCAATACTTCAAAATACGGTAATAAACACATCGCCAGATTACTTGCATAGAACGTCTGTTTATGATCATAGAATGGATGATAGCCATAAGGAACAGTCACGATGAGTGTGCCTTCCTCCCCGAGCAGTCGATGGATCTGCAACAGCAGTGTCTCAGGATGCGCAAAATGTTCCAGCACTTCCCCTAGCAGGACAGTGTCAAACGTAGTTCTCGCCTTCCATTGCGTGATGTCCAGCATGCGGAAATCGACATGGTTGCGGACGGGCTTGGATTCTTTAGCCAGCTCCTCTTGCGCATAGCGGATACTTTCTTCCTCCAAATCCACGCCTGTCACCCGAAAGCCTTCACGCCCCAGCAAAATAGACGTAATTCCCTGGCTGCATCCCACATCCAAAATACGTTTGCCTGTGGTCTCCCGGCACATCCAGTGCACACGGGTCCTTGTCGCTTCATGAGAATCTTCGGAATTAATCTCTCCGTAATAACGCTCGTTCACCCGATCATGATTCGCCATAGCCATCTCCCGTTTTTCCTTGCATTTTTTTCAAGTCTCGATCCGCCCAAGCATCGTCTTGGATTTCATGCGATTCACCGTTCTCTTTCTCTGCACCTTCACCCGAGGTAACGCCCTCGCGTTTCGTACCCGGATAACTTTCATTTTGTCCTTTTACGTCTGCCCCTGTTGAATCTTTCTCTCTCGTGGCCTGGCCGCTGTTACTATGACCTTTCAATCCTGACGCTTCATGCTCTGTATCTTGAAAATCCTCTTTCTCCATCCCCTGTTCCTCATGCTCTACAGCAAGTTCAGCAAGTTCAGCATCTTCCACAACTTCTGCATATTCCACATGTTTCTCATGGCCTGCATGTTTTAGATGTTCTGATTGCACACCCTTTTCCCCTTCATTACTCTTCTCCTGTTCCAAGCTGTGTGCTGTCCCGTTGCCTTGTCGCTCCGGCTGACCGAGCACAACGATGTTGTCTCCGCTGCATCCGGCCGTGGCGTTACGTGTATCAAAAATCAGCGGTGCATGATCCGCCATCTCCTGGTAATCAAACGCAGAGTGGTCTGTCGTGATAATCACCAGGTCGGCCCATGTCCACAATTCAGGCGAAGCTGGCCGGGACTGGAGCATGGAACCATCATCTTGACGGAATACGGGCACCATCGGATCGGTGAAAACAACGTCGGCACCCGCTACGCTCAGTAGCCGAAAGACGTCGAGCGCCGGGGATTCGCGCAGGTCGTCAATGTCTTTTTTGTACGCCATACCCGCCAGTACCACGCGAGCGCCGCGAATAGAACGGCCACGTTGCTCCAGCAGAGCTGTTGCACGCTGAACCACATGCTCCGGCATCTGCCTGTTCGTCGCATCTGCAAGCTCAATGAACCGTAGCTCCGATCCCTGGCGATTGGCCGCCCAGGACAGATAGATCGGATCAATCGGAATGCAGTGCCCGCCAATGCCCGGCCCAGGATAAAATGGCATATATCCAAACGGCTTCGTTGCCGCTGCCTGTAACACTTCCCATATATCCACGCCCATCTGCTCACAGGCCGGGGTTAACTCATTAACCAGCGCAATGTTTACGCTGCGGAACGTATTTTCGAACAGTTTCGCTGTCTCGGCAACCGTTGTCGAGCTAACAGGCACGACTTCGTTCAGAAACGAGCCGTAGAATTGTGTTCCATAATTCAGACATGCGGGAGTCGATCCGCCGATGATTTTCGGTGTATTTTTCACACCATAATGCACACTGCCCGGATCAACTCGCTCCGGAGAATAACAGACATAGAAATGTTCACCCGCAGTCCAGCCGCGCGCTGCTTCTACGGGCTGTTTCACATGCTCTTCCGTTGTGCCTGGATATGTCGTGCTCTCTAGAATGACCAGGCTACCCAGCTGAAGATAGGGGGTCATGCCCCCTACAGCTGATGAAATATAGGATATATCCGGCTGATGTTTATCCGTTAACGGGGTCGGTACACAGATGACAATGACATCCGCCCCTGCAACTGCTGCATAATCTGTGCCTGCCGTTAATCGATTCGCTTCAAGCAGCGTTTGAAGCACTTCATCTTCAATGCCGATAATATACGAATGGCCTGCGCGGAGCTTTGCCACTTTGCCTGCATCGATATCAATGCCGTGCACCTGATAACCGGACTGTGCCATCTCAACGGCCATCGGCAGTCCCACGTAACCAAGACCGATGACAACAGCCTTCAGGGAGCGGTCATGAATGCATTGAAGCGTGGTCTGCTGTGGCTTCGGGTAGAGTTGCTTCAATCGTTGCTGTTTCCGGCCACGGTGCTCTGCTGGAGTCTGTGCCTGCTTTTCCTTTTCTTCTTGCCCCTTTTCTTCGGGATTCAGGCTGTTCTCACTCATCTCTTCCACCTCCAAACGTTCCGCCTCCCTTCCGTTAGTCGATATATCCTCCTGCACGCAAAAACGCAGCAATCGCCGGTTTGTTCATCATTTCACTGTCAGAGCGATACTGATCAAATTTCACACGCGGCAGATGATCATAATGATTCGTAAGCCCTTGATCGGCATGCTCCGGCAAAATGACATAATACTGCGCATCGTACTGGCGAGTACGCGGTGCTTCAAATGGCGAGATCAGCACTTCGTGCAGCTTCTCTCCGGGACGGATGCCTGTCACTTTGTAATCGCCTGACGGGCGACCTGCCTGTTCCAGCATGACAGAAGCCAGTTCGGTCATATTGCAAGCTTTCATTTTCATGACGAAGGTCTCTCCGCCCACCGCCGCTTCCGCTGCTTTGAGCAATAAATGAATAGCCTCCGTACGGGTCAGGAAAAAGCGAGTCATGCCTTCATCCGTAATGGTCAGGCTTTTGCCTTCATCAATCTGTCTGCGGAACAAAGGTACAACACTGCCGCTTGTGCCCAGAACGTTGCCGCCGCGGATACATACAAACCGGGTGTTCTCGCTCAGCCAGTTGGCACGAATCATCATTTTTTCGCCCAGCGCTTTGGTCATGCCATATACGTTAATCGGATCGACCGCCTTGTCGGTGGATACGTCAATGACTTTTGGAATCCCCATACGGATGGCCGCCCGAATAATATTCTGAGTTCCAATCACATTTGTTTTAAATGCTTCATCCGGCTGATCCTCACAGACCGGAACATGCTTCAGCGCGGCCAGATGAAAGAGCACATCTACGCCTTGGCACGCTTCCTCCACTGCCCGGTAATCCCGAATATCTCCAATGATAAAACGCAGACGCGGATCATGGTTGAACTCCCGCTGCATCGCGATCTGAGCATACTCGTTCCGGGAAAGCAACCGAATCTCCGCCGGATTCTTCGCGAGCAGTACCTCCGTTAGCTTCTGACCCCAGGAGCCAGTTCCTCCGGTGACCAGAATCGTTTGTCCTTGAATCATGGATGAATCCCTCCTGTTCAGATCATAAATTCGCGTAACACCTCAGCCATTTCTTCACGGCTAAGCCGGTCTTTAGGCGGTACCTTTTTGACGGACGTATTGCTGGAATGTACAATGTTGACGTAATTTCGCGGTGCAAGCAGCTCGTGCGGCAAGTCGATCACATTGCCATGCGTGCCTCGGCCGGGAAGTTTGACCCGATAACCTGCGGCATATTCCGCTGTTTTGTAGAGATAGACATAAAATTGCGGTGAGCGATGAAACGCCGGGGCCATCTCGTTGTTCACACTGTCCCACAGATAACCATTCTGGTTAATCAACGCCATCGTTTCTGGCTGAGGCTGTACATCATAGAGCTGCTGCACAAATGTTTTGTGATACAGATCGTCCGAATCCAAACGGGCAATATAGATGTTTTCTACGTCTTTGGCAAACTCCAGAATCGCACGTACACTCTCGATATGGGTTCCAAAACGAATATTCGAAGGCAGCGGCTCCTGGCTCGCCAAAATCTCCTGCATCAGCTCACCGGATTCCTTCGAAAGCTTCACCACTGTCAAGAAATCTTGATTGGTCTGAGCCTTGAGACAATGCAATGTAAATGTGCGAAAAATGGTCATACGGCGCTCCAGCCATTCGCGGGTCAGCCGCTGCGGATCTAACCCGTAGTTATTGAAGTTAATCTCAATCACAACTTTCCTGGACATACCCTTCCTCCTCATGAACGCTGTAAGCCTATATGGCGAGTACAGACGTTTTCATAGTTTTTTTTAGAATGAAATCTCGTATCTACGAAACTCGTTCCTCGCGCTGATCGCCTACACTTCAATTCTCTTAAATGCCAGCACTGTATAACGTATGAACTCCCGAACAATCCGGCACCGACATATGTACTGATTTTCTTATAAATAGATTGATATACACCCCAAGTTATCTCTTGGAGGTCGAACGCACAGATCACGGTTTCTCTCGCGACATAGAATAGAGGAGCTTGATTTTCAAAGGGGGCAGGCATTCGGAATGAATTCTACTTATCTAGAAATGCAAGACGTGCTGGATCAGCTTGAAGCTGCTTTGCAAGAGAAGCGTCCATTCTCACTGGTGCGTGTGGGGGATGGTGAAAATATCGTGATGTCGCAAGAATCCGTATGGCCTATGGAGCAGGTACTCCAAGAGCGCTGGGCAATCAAAGCTAATCTCGGACAAAAGGGGCTGCGGCTTCCCAACCTGAAGATGCGGGACGAGGTCGCTGCTTCGTTGAAAAGAGCCACCATTGTGGGCGTCCTTCCACGTGGAGACAGCACCATCAAGGCTCCGGATTACCTTAAGCGGCCGCTGACCGATATGATCTTTGCTCACTACGGCATCGCGCCTGCGCTGACCTGCCATGCTTGTGTGAATCGTGAACTTGTGCAAGTACCTCGGTTTTGGCAGATGCTTGCTGGCAAACGTGTGTTGCTCGTGACGCGTGAACTGGATGAGTTACAAGCCGCACTCGTTAAGGAGCCTTATCACCTCGACATCGTAAGTACACTGGCTTTTGACAACTATGATCAGATGGATGAGACCTTGCAATGGATTCAAACGCATCAGGAAGACTTTGATGTTGCTCTGTTCTCTTGCGGGGTTAACGCCGTCATACTTGCAGAACGAACAGCAGCGCTGGCAGGTAAAGTCGCTATCGATTTCGGCAAAGCCAATAACATGATTTTGAAAGGGCGCGCCAACTAAGCTCCATCTACTGTTTTCCGTTTTTCTTCATACCCATGATCGATAGCGCCGCTTGTATCTCTGCTTCTTTCTATTTCTTTCTCCTTGCAGGTCATTTTTCTTCAAATCTCTCTCGTATAAATCAATACTCTTACAATTCTGCTTTATCTCAAATTCAAAATCCCCGCCTAACGAGGCGGGGATTTTGAATTATATCTTGATTGCCATGTAGCTGAAACGGGTACAACAAACGTTACTATAAGATTGAATGACATTAAGCATGAATGACATTACATCAAGTGGATCGCAAGCGAGCGAACTTACCCTATTCTTTCTCTAAAGTCTCTCTAACATCTCTCTAAAGTCTATCCCGTTTTCCTTTAGTTGGTCGCGGCAATACCGTAGAACATCTCCGGTCCGGTTCGCACAGCTGTGGATACACCGGAGATGAACGACGTATATACATTTTCAAGCGCTGGTGGTGCAGTCAAGTCCTGAGCTGTGAACGAATGGAACTCGGCACCGCCATTTTGCCCGACCGTACCTTCTGCGCGATAGATGATAAAGAACGGATCATACACAAAACCACGCACAATCTCTACAACAAACGTATCGCCCAGTTCTCCCGTAACACCCACCGTGCCGTTGAAGGTAATGATCGGATTAATGACCCCCTGGGTTTGAAGACCGATTACACCGAAAGGTTCAGGGGATTCGGACAAAGGTAATCCCGGTGCCCCTACGTATCCCGAGTTCTCCGAGGTTCTCATATCGAGAAACACGCCCATGAAGTAACACCTCCAATGCTATGGGATATCATATTCTATGAATCTGACAACTCTTCGGATTGGATGGTCTGCAGATTTGATGAACCTATTTTTAATTCCGCGCGGTTAATGGTATATTGAACTGCATAACGAAATGAACGGATCGTATGCACACAAAGGGTACAAGCTGTTCAGAAGGAGATTGTCATTCATGAATAAACGTAAACGCGCAAGCAACGGTACATCCGCCAAAGGAAAATCATACGGAGGCTCTTCCAAGCCGCGTTCCGGCCGTTCCAACACTTCTTCATCCAAACCGAATCCACCTCGTTCGGGAGAGGATACGAGTAAGGTTTCAGCTTCCCATTCATCCGTGGCGCCTGCAAAAAACGGTGGCAAAGGAAGCAAACCGGCCAAACCGGCTACCGCATCCAAGCGTCCAGGCAATGCATATTATCGCAAGTCCGAACCGCCACGTCAGTACAAGGTAACCGAACCGGATGAACTGCTGAATTTCCTGCTGAAGCATGTGAAGTCAGGACGCAATGCGGTGAAGTCCATTTTGGGACGCGGACAAGTATCGATCGATGAGAAAGTTGTGACGAAGTTTAACGAACCTCTGCTACCCGGACAGACCGTATCCATCAGCAAAGAAGGTGCTGTAGCCGCTCCTTCCCTGACGGGTATTAACATTTTGCATGAAGACGACGACATCATTGTGATTCGCAAGGAAGCCGGACTACTCTCCATCGCGGCTGACAAAAGCGACGATCTGACGGCTTATCGCCAGCTGATGTCACATGTGCGTCGTACCAACGAACTGAATCGGATTTTCATCGTACATCGCCTGGATCGGGACACCTCGGGTGTGATGATGTTTGCCAAAAGTGAAGAGGTGCAGCAGCAGCTGCAAAACAACTGGAAAGAAAATGTACAAGACCGTGTTTATGTCGCACTGGTTGAAGGCGCGGTAGCACAAGAAGAAGGTACGATCTCCTCTTGGCTGAAGGAAACCAAAACGCTCAAGATGTACTCCAGTTCCCGTCCAAACGACGGGCAACATGCGGTGACGCATTATAAACGGCTGAAGTCGAACCGTGAGTTCTCCCTGCTGGAAGTACGTCTGGAGACAGGTCGTAAAAATCAGATACGTGTGCATATGGAAGATCTGGGACATCCGATTGCCGGGGATCGTAAATATGGCGCACGTACAAGAGATCTCGGACGTCTGGGACTCCATGCACGGGTGTTGTCATTTATTCATCCAACGACAGGCAAACTGATGACATTCGAAACGGATATTCCGAAGCCATTCCTGTATCCGTTCCGCGGAGAGTCTACACCTGCACAATAACGTGCTCATACGAAGTCGGACAACCGATTAGGAGACCGAACCTCACGGGTACATTGTCCGTCTGCAAGGAGGTTATCACGTTTTGCAAAACCTGTTCATTACCGGTTACCGCGCACATGAACTACAGATTTTTGGTCAGAAGCATGAGGGCATCCCTTACATTAAAAAAGCCATCGCCTCCCGCCTTACACCTCTTGTGGAGGATGGCTTGGAATGGGTGCTTACCCCAGGTCAATACGGTGTCGATCTGTGGGCCTGCGAGGTTGTTCTTGAATTAAAACAGTTATATCCACATCTGAAACTGTCGATCATTACTGCTTTTCAGAACCCGGAGGAACAATGGAAAGAAGACAAGCAGGAGTACTACCGTTCCATTCTGGCTGGGGTAGACTATTATGGTGCGATTAGCAAACAGCCATACATCGGGCCGTGGCAGTTCACTGCACGGGACGATCTGCTGCTGCGCAAAAGCGATGGTCTACTGCTCGTATATGATGAAGATGCCGGCGAAGGTAGCCCGCGTTTTGTGAAAGAAAAGGCAATCAAAAAACAACAAAACGAGCATTATCCCATCATTACGGTCACTTCCGAGGATATTCAATCTGTCGCGGAGGAAGAACGGATGAATGATTTTTCTTATGATGGGGACATCCCCTTCTAACTTTAGAAGCTGTACGGCAAATTGCTGTGCAGTATTTTTTTGCTTTCTTACTGGACTCCGTGTTTTGAGACTCGACCTGTTTTCAGACTACACTGTGCGACCCGTGAGAAGTTATAACTCAGACTGTGTTAATCGATGCTGAAGTTGAACTCAAGGAGTGCGTCCGCTTGCCACCCATGGGAAACTCATGTTTTTTTTCGGGCAAGGTTGGGTATAAGTAGTATTAAAACTGCGATTTTTATGTCGTATGGGATAAAGGGGAACTGCAACCATGACTTTAACGCCAGAGCAGCGCATCCAGCTGCACGGGTTCAACAACCTGACCAAGTCACTCAGTTTCAATATGTACGATATCTGTTACACCAAGACCAAAGAAGAACGTGAGGCTTACATTGAATATATTGATGAACAATATAACGCAGACCGGCTGACTCATATTTTGAAAAATGTATCGGACATCATCGGCGCACACGTGCTGAATGTCGCTCAGCAGGATTACGTGCCGCAGGGCGCGAGTGTAACCATGCTGGTATCGGAAGGCCCGATCGTTGAGATTCCCGAGGAATCCTTCGATGAATCGCCTGGTCCCCTGCCCGATAACGTGGTCATGCAGCTGGACAAAAGCCATATTACCGTACACACCTATCCCGAATTCCACCCCAGCGAAGGCATCAGCACCTTCCGTGCCGATATCGATGTATCGACCTGTGGTGAGATTTCACCGCTAAAAGCATTGAATTACCTGATTCATTCGTTTGATACGGACATTATGATTATGGATTATCGCGTGCGCGGTTTTACGAGGGATACGAGCGGACGCAAGCTGTTTATTGACCATGAGATCAGTTCGATCCAGAATTATATTCCGGACGAGATCAAAAGCGGCTTTGATATGATTGACGTGAACGTCTATCAGGAGAACATTTTCCACACCAAATGCAAGCTGAAGGAATTCGATCTGGATAATTATCTGTTCGGGTACACCAAGGACAAGCTAAGCAAAGCGGAACAACAGGAGATTACCGAATGGCTTAAGCTGGAGATGGACGAAATTTATTACGGCAAAAATATAGACCGTTCTTCCTAATTGGACAGAGCCATCTGGAATGACCAACCAATCAGAAATGATATGATCATAAATAAAGACAAGTGATTCTGATCCTGCTGACTTCCTTCACAGAAGCAGATGTTTGGGTCATATACTTGTCTTTATTGTTGTTTATTTCAGCCGTAACTATGAGTCCACCGCCATATGTTACTTTGAACAGATTGACAGTGTGTGGGCGAATTTCTTAAAATAGAGAGAACTGCACTCGGATGCGATGAAGGAGGAACAGGGTATGATCGAAACGAATACGACCAGACGTAATGAATCCCTTTTGCAAGCCTTAAACGCACGACATGCAGCGATTACGAACAATATCGCTAACGCAGACACACCCAACTACAAAAAGACAACCGTTGAGTTTCAAGACGAGCTTAGACGTATCATCGAGAACGGTCAATCCGGACAGCTCAGGATGCAGCGGACACATGAGAAACATTTTCCCGTCAGCGATCCAAATGCCTCCGTCGTTCAGTACCGGGTGATGCAGAACAACGAAACAGCCATGAACAATAACAACAACAATGTAGATATTGACCGGGAGATGGCTATGCTTTCCGAGAATCAACTCTTGTATAACTACATGGCTGACCGAGTCAGCGGACATTACAAAAAAATGAAAAATTTATTGAATGATTTAAAATAAAAAGCTTATACTAGCAGTGAACTGCACCCCAATTGTTAGACAAAACTACCAATTGTAGGTGCAGTTTTTTTATGACTAAATTCAGTTCGGATGAAAAGGGATCAGAAAGCTTGAAAAGCATTGCAAAATCGATCGGGATTCACCGTTCTGTCTTTTCAAACTGGATTAAACAATATGAGCCTCACGGTGAAAAAGCTTTTATAAAGTGCTATAGGCTATACATCATATCCTACTCAGATTAAACTAGACGTATTTCATTATATGAACGAATTTGGGACGTCTGTTAGAGAAACGGCTGCTATATTTAATATTCCTAAAGCCATAGTACTCTTTTAAGTTGGCAAAAAAAGCCTGGAATTACAAGGGATAGACGCCCTTCAACCAAAGAAAAAGGGGCGCTCATCCCATGAAAAAAGGATCTAAAGCACAGAAGGATCAAACGCTGGTAGAAGGATCTATAGAGGCTTTACAAGCAGAGGTAGAACGTTTGAAAATGGAGAATGCTTATTTAAAGAAGTTGAATGCCTTAGTTTGAAACAAGGAAAAATCACCAAACAAGACAAAGCGCAAGTAGTCTATGAACTAAGGAACGAATTTTCGGTGAAAGCACTTCTACAGCTAGCAGATATCCCTCGTCGCACGTATTATTACGTCGTAAAAGCGTTGGGTACGGTAGACAAGGATTTAGAGCTAAAAGACATGATACAAGCGATTTATAAGGAGCATGAGGGACGTTATGGTTATCGTTGTATTCACGATGAGTTAACCAATCGTGGACACCGTGTGAATCATAAACAGGTACAGCGTTTGATGAACGTATTGGGATTAAAAGGATTGGTACGTATGAAGAAATATCGTTCGTATAAAGGGACAATTGGCAAGGTTGCACCGAACCTATTAAAACGCAATTTCCACGCTGAAAGGCCAAACGAGAAGTGGGTTACGGACATTACAGAGTTTAAATTGTTCGGAGAAAAACTATATTTATCTCCCATACTTGATTTGTATAACGGAGAAATTATTACATATACGAGGGTTCAAGACCGGTCTACTCGCTTGTTTCCACGATGTCAGATCAAGCATTTTGCAGTTTAACAACAGAAGATAAACTCCTTTATTCGGATCAGGGCTCGCACTACCAGATGAGACCCTATCGTCATGCCCTTGAAAAACGTGGCATCAGGCAAAGTATGTCCCGTAAAGGGAACTGTTACGATAACGCCGTCATGGAGAACTTCTTTGGCATCATGAAATCTGAGTTCTTGTATTTAAAATAGTTTGAAAATATCTCACATTTTGAACAAGAACTATCCAAATACATCGATTATTACAACAACAAACGCATTAAGGAAAACTAAAAGGCATGAGTCCGGTACGCTACCGGATTCATGCCCAGCAAGTTGCTTAAAGATGTAATCTGTCTAACTTTACGGGGTAACTTCACAGCTCTTGTGGCTGTTTTTTTGTATAGAAATGTCCTGTCCTTTCGACCCTCGGCTCGATTTTAATAATAAAAATTCACAAGTTATTTTATAAGATCAAGCATATCACTTTTTTTTGTAAGAGGTAGAAACACCGATAATGAAAGCCAGAATGATAGGCAATAAAACATAAGATAATATAAGTAATATACCTGTTCCTGGGGAAGGTCTGTCCCCCGATACTGTAATAGGAATCGTAAAATTATTAATGATAATAAGAACAATATAGAACGGAATCCATGAGACCGTTGGAATATATTTAAATTTTTCATTATGTAACATTCTTTTCGTTATGAAATAGAACAACACCACAAATGAAACCAAAAGCAAAATACTAATAACACTTATTAAAAGTGACATTGTGTTATTTGACCAACCCGTTAATCTTGTGATCCGGTAATAGTTTAGTTGTGGTAGGTAGAATAAATATAGAAAAATAGCACTTGGAATACTACATAATATTATTTTATTTATACGATTCATAGTCTCACTCCCACATTGTTTCCCTTTTTGATATAATATAAAACAATTATAGATTGTTCAAGATAAATACTAGATTAAAATCTATAATAGGGTTTACTTTCCTTTATTAACCTATTAATATAGAATTATATTACAATTTAGGAGGTTAAATACTTTGAAATTTTTTGGTAAGATTCTCTCCATTGTTTCCCTATCAGCTCTGGTAATTTCAAGTGTAGCGTCTGCAAGCGTTAATCCGAGTTCTCCGCCAACGACTGAAGGTGATTTAAATTCCTTAAAGGGTGTACACCAATATGTGGTTGAGCACGGTTACGCTTCTCTAAATCCAGATGGAACCATTTCGGTTAACACGAATGCAATTGCTCCTGTAGTTGAACCGAATCTACTGAATCAGTACATAAAAAGTTTAGATGGATCAAACGATGTCATCTTAGCGACTGGAGATGCGATTAAATTTGACGAAAATTTTGAGCTCCAAGTAGGTACTCAAGAAGAAATTATCGAAAGTGTTACCAAAGTAGATCAAATGAATAGTGTTTCTAATGATTCTGTGATCTCGATTATGAGTGATCCAGATACCCCTCCATATTTAAACGCATATTATATGGCCAATCAAAATAGAAACACTGTAAAGAACTATTACGATAGTTTAAATAGTAGCATTTGGGTAAACGCTCGCGATGCATACACCGCTACAGTAGGCATGTGGGTGGCAAAAGTTCAACCAGGCGGCGTGTGGGATTATAAGTCAGTTCCTTATTATTACCCAGCCAGAAAATTATGGACTGCAAGAGTTAAAAACGGTACTGAGTTAAGAACTTCTGAATGGTTTGGTAACTATAACTACGGATTTACAGGGAAAGAACTTTTTAACTTGCCTACTCTTTTAACAGCTGGTGATGCTGTAGGATTGGGTACAAGCTTTAGACTTGATGATGATAATGATAAAAATGCGGTTAGACAAGGTTACAATGAATCTCCTTAAGTGTTCCGTGTAAAGTCCACTATGACTCCTTATAGAAGCTGCTACCTTGTATTTCACAGGCAGCAGCTTCTTTTACTACCACAAACCTTCCCCCCTCTTTCATCTCCATGCCTCTTAATCCACACTGGAAGTTCGGTATTTATTAGGGCTGTAGTATAATGGGATAAGCGAATAAATAAAAAGAGGTGCAACATGACTCGTCAATATAATGCGTTTCAAGGCTCTAAAGTCAGACTCACGGCACCCTGTCCCGAAGACCGCGTGCAAATCGCACATTTTACACAAAACTACGAATATATGCGCAACATGGATACAGATATTGTGACGCCACAAACATCCGATGAGACCGGATCTTCATCCGTTCGGAACGGTCAAGATTTTGAATTTGCCCTTCGCACGTTGGAAGACAATCGTTTTCTCGGATTTGTTGCCATCTATCGATTGGAATGGAATAACCGCTCCGCACAACTAGCTATCGGCATTGGTGAAGAACGAGATCGTGGCAAAGGTTATGGCAGTGACGCTCTTGCGTTGATTTTGCGATATGCATTCCATGAATTGAACCTGAATCGGATTGCTCTTGACGTGATTGAATACAAC
This sequence comes from Paenibacillus sp. RRE4, assembly GCF_031844205.1. Lineage (NCBI taxonomy): Bacteria > Bacillati > Bacillota > Bacilli > Caryophanales > Paenibacillaceae > Paenibacillus > Paenibacillus sp. RRE4. The sequence continues at coordinate 619,367 of NZ_JAUZUT010000001.1, read as the reverse complement.
GAAGCCGCAATACGGGCATATCTCAAGGCCGGATTCCGCGAGGAAGGCCGGCATCGTGCTGCTGTTCTTCGAGATGGTACACAGTACGATCTGATCTCGATGAGCATTCTGGCAATGGATTGGTCTGCTCAGACTGGATATCCCGTTTCGTTTCAGCCAGGGTCTAGTTCGGGTAGTGCAAGTGTTTCCCCTTCGGCAGGCTCTACTACTGTTGGTAGCATGGCGGTCGAGGCCACTCCCCGGATCGGCGTAGGTGCAGTGATCCTTAATGAACGAAATGAAGTGCTCTTGGTTTGGCGTAATCGTGCGCCCGAACAGCACACTTGGAGTATTCCCGGCGGAACAGTGGATGCGTATGAAACGTTGAGAATCGCGGTAGAACGTGAGATAAAGAAAGAAGTGCATCTGGATATTGTCATTGAGAGCTTACTTGGCACTGCCGAGACGATTTATCCCAAGCATCAGGAACATTCAATTACTCTTCTTTACGCCACAAGAGTAATCGAAGGGGTTGCTCGTAATCCGGAAGAAGGCGGAGCGATCGGTGATATCGGTTGGTTCCCGCTCCATGCGCTGCCTTCCCCACTCGCCAGCTTTGCCATCCCGGCATTGAAAGCAGCGAAGCAGCAATATACACAGAAACATGATACCGACATCTCACAATGAACACCTATACGGGAAATACGTTAACGCAACGCACCGTTCCTTTCATACTACATGAGTCAAGATCCCGGTTTGACTGGAAAGGTCAAGGTGCCCTTTCCCTGAAAACGTTCCGTTACGGAACATCATTATACGAAGCGGGTCATGGACATTTTGCAGTCGATCAGGACAGATATTTGCTTTTGAACGAAGGACAGGAATATCAGCTACATATTGATTCACCTGTTCCTGTTGAATCGTTTTGCATCTTCTTCCCTTCGGGTCTGGTGGAAGAGATCGGTCGGAATATCTCAGGAAGTAACCGCTATCTCTTGGATGAGCCTTATGCCACATCTTCCCTTGGTACACTTGACCGGATGGAACGAACATATCCCATGACCGATCAACTAGGAGTTGCGCTTGAGCGATTGCGCTCCTCCTATGCCTCTCAGGCCGTAGATGTATGGGGGCTAGAGGAACAACTGTATCAACTGGGCGTGCATATGCTTGTTTTGCACCGGGATATTCGGTCGGAAATCGACAGCCTGGATATGGTGAAATCTTCAACCCGAAACGAGATATATCGAAGAATCTATATCGCACACGAGTACATGACAGCCTACTATAATAAACCTATCACGCTTGCGGAAACTGCCTCAGCCGCGCATCTGTCCGTAAATCATTTTCTTCGCAGTTATAAAAAGGTATTCGGCATATCGCCACATCAATTTTTGACGGAACGCAGACTTCAGGCTGCCTGTCAGTTGTTATCCAATTCGGATCTCCCTGTTACAGAAATCTGTTACAACGTCGGTTTTGAGAGCCTTGGCTCGTTCAGCTCCCTTTTCTCCAGACGATTTAAACACTCCCCTGCACAGCATCGCATAAAAAGGTGATTTTCGAGAAGCACCGCCCGTGTGAACGATCTATCATGAAGTTAGCTCCAAACGAGCTTATGCCATATTCCCTGTGTGTACAGATACGAAAGAGGAGGTTCACAGATGAAAGACACAGATCAGAATACAGAGCAGCTAGAACCATTGGAACAGTTATTTGAAGCTGCACAGCAGAATGATGTGGAAAAAATAAAGTTCCTTCTTGCCGTACAACCAGAAATGGCCAACACGGAAAACAAGGATGGATTGACGCCCCTCGGATATGCCGCACATTTTGGAAGCACGGAGAGCGTACATGCCCTTATTGAACACGGTGCGGATGTGAATGCGATCTCTCATTCCCTTATCTCCTTCATTCCCTGCAACACAGCCCTACACGCCGCACTGGCCGGAGAGCGTTCAGTGGAAGTGATTAAGCTATTGCTGGAACATGGCGCATCCACGAGCATCCTTGACAGTGACGGACAGCAAGCCCTTCACACGGCTGCCTTTCATACCGATCAGACAGCCATTATAGACTTGTTGCTTGAATATAGAGCCGATGTCAAAGCACCTAACACATCCGGCGAAATCGCGCAAGACATTGCGAAGCAACGTGGTCATACCTCTGTCACTGCTCGTCTGGAGCAAGCGATGGCGAAGCTATCCTAAGTGGGATAGATATAAGCCGCTATAACGATGTGAATCCGTACTATACTTGGGACTCATGCTACACTTGTGACTCGGTACTGTACCTAAAAGGCTATTCGGGGTCATACTTGTAACCGTCAGAATCTTCTTGGGGCCGTAAAGCTCGTGGGAGGGCTGACGGTTTTTGCTGTATAATGCATTGAACTTTCTGAAGATCAACATGCACAACATTTTTTTCAAAAAAACAAGAACCGTTCGGCAACTTTCTCTGTCTAATACGAAACAACATAAGCAAAGGAGGAGCCTTGTGACCCCTACCGAACTTACGCGAGCTGCACAAAAAGGGGATGCTGCAGCGTTTGCAGCCTTAATGGAGATGCATCAGAGCCGCCTGTACCGGATCGCCTATGCGTATCTGCATAATGAGGGCGATGCACTGGAAGCCATACAGGAAGCAACCTACCGCGCATACCGCAAACTCAAAAAGCTGAAAGAACCTACCTATTTCAGTACATGGCTCATCCGCATCCTTCTGAACTACTGTGCAGATGAACGCAAACGCAAAATCCGGTTCAGTCCCGTAACCGAGATCCGTGAATCCGGCCGCTGGGATCATCCCGAAGATCCGGATCTTGCCGCTGCGGTAGCTGCACTTGAACCGGAATACAAACAAATTATTATTCTGAGTTATTTCGAAGGTTTCTCGTTAACTGAAGTCGCTGACATTCTCGAAATTCCGGCAGGCACGGTCAAATCACGACTGCACCGCGCGCTTGGCAAGCTCCGGGATCAACTTGAACCGAAAGGAGAGCTCTTATCATGACCGACGAACAAAATCCGTTCGAAGCTTTGGAGACACGTCTTCAAGCACGCAAAGCCGAATACGATACGATGCCCGTACCGGATACAGCAACTTCCCGAGCTGTACAGGCCGGGATTCAACAAGCTTCCCGTAAACGAAAAACCAGATTACGCTGGCTGACCAGCTCCATCTCCGCAGCAGCCCTGATTTTATTGTTCACTGGCTGTATTCGGGTATCCCCTGCCTTTGCGTCCTTTGTCGAGCAACTGCCTGGAATGGAAGGCGTCGTCAATCTGATCCGGCAAGACAAAGGATTGATGATGGCGATTGATCAGTCCCTGTTGCAAAAAGTCGGGATCACCGACGAGCATGACGGGGGTTCCTTAACCGTGGAGGGCATTATTACAGACGACTCACGTATGGTTATTTTTTATAAGATGAAAGGCATAAAAAATAAAGAAAAATTCGACTATGACATCGATTTACTTGACGGAAACGGTAAAGATTTGCCTGTTGGTTTTGGCTATTCTACAATCTACTTTGACTCAGTTGATCCAGTGTATGAAAACTATATTGATGTTATTTTTACCGACCAATCCCCCCCTCCGGATGTGTTAACGGTGGTATTCAAATCGAGAGACAAAGCCAATCCGGGGGTGTGGAAAGTAACGATGCCCGTCGATAAAAATTTAACCAAAGGCATGAAGAAGGTTATCCCTGTTAACGAAACCTTAGTCGTCGATGGACAACGTATCCAGGTAAAACAGGCGATCATGTATCCAACCCGGTTGGTGCTTGACGTACAGATGGACCCAAACAACACCAAAAAAATCTTTGGTCTCAGCGATCTGCAACTCGTGGATGAGCAAGGACGTGCCTGGAGAACCGATACCTCCGTCGGGGAAGATACACGCTCCATTTATTTTGAAAGCATGTATTTCTCCAAACCTAAAAAGCTGACCTTACAAGGCTCCGGATTCTCGAGTCTTGATAAAAAGGAGCTTGATTTCAGCCTCGACCTGAAAACACGCGAGATCAAGGGCGGCCCTTCCGGGCTTCAGATGCTTGACAGCAAAGTGGAAGGAAAAGACCTCATTGTTGACTTCTCTGTTCCTGACAGCATGGAAAATAGTTTCGTGCTCGGTTTCAGCAAAGTGAAAGATCGTTCAGGTAAAACCTATGAAACCCCTGGTTCAAGCTGGAGTCCGGGATATGGAAAAGATCAGGATCACACCACGGTATCCATCACAATCGAAAATGGTGCAAAGGTACAGGGCGAACTTCAGATAAAAATTGCTACCTATCCGTCAAAAGTAAAGTCACCCTTTTCACTCGAAATCCCTGTAAACCCTTGATGCATAATCAACAAAAGGCTGTCTTTTGCCAAACTTTTCTATATAATGATAGGAATATTATGAAGTCATTTCATGAGCAACGTCAGCTCAAGTAGGAAAGGTGTGTTATAAGATGAACCTGCATTCCATCCGTTATCCGCAGCCACTCGTGAAGGGCGATACGATTGGTGTAGCCGCGCCGTCCAGTGGTGTAGGCGAGTCTATGCATCGTCATTTGGAAGACAGCAAACACCATATGGAGCGTCTCGGCTTCAACATTAAGGAAAGTATTTCCCTGCGTAACAATTCCAAATGTGTGAGTGCTTCCAAAGAATCTCGCGCGTCAGAACTGAACGCATTTATGCTTGATCCCGGGATACAGGCTGTCATTCCTCCGTGGGGCGGAGAGTTTCTAATGGATATTTTGCCGCTGCTGGACTGGGAAGCCATGAAGAAGTCACCGCCCAAATGGGTGCTCGGCTACTCGGATATCAGTACATTCTTGTTTGCCTACACGTTGTTAACGGGATCAGCCTCAGCTCATGGCACAAATTATGTTGATCTTCGGTCAAATGAGCTAGATCCGGTTACGGCTCGCTGGCTTGATGTGCTACAGACGAGAACTGACGAAAAGATCTTACAAGTATCCTCCACCCATTATCAATCCGAATGGAACATGGAGCTAGCCGGCTTTAATCTGGATACCCCATCTCACTGGAAGCAGCTTGGCGTTGCTGAAAATACGAATACCTCTACCCGCTTCGCTGGGCGATTAATTGGAGGATGCATGGACACGATTACGTGCCTGATCGGTACTCCGTTTGCACCAGTAGAAGCCTTTGTGCAGGATTACTGTGCGGAAGAGGGAACCATCTGGTATCTGGAAAGCTGTGAGATGCAAGCAAGTGATATTTATCGCCGCCTATGGCAGATGAGACAAGCCGGCTGGTTTGCTGGCGCGAATGGTTTCCTATTTGGACGACCTGCCGGTTATTCGGACACAGCCGATTTTACGTTTACCGATGCCCTCTCTTCTGCGCTTGGCGATCTGAACGTGCCTGTGCTGTATGATGTAGACTTGGGTCACATTCCGCCACAGATGACATTTGTTAATGGCGCACTGGGTCAGGTCAGTTATGAAAGCGGCCGTGGAACTCTGCACATGTCATATGTGTAATCACCTTTTGTAGGCAGATGCATACCTTGAAGTAAGAAGGATTTTATTTCGAGGAAGGGTTGTGCATCATGTCAGAATCACCATCCACACCAACCACTCGTGTTGTATATCAGGCCAATCAACCGATGCTGCAATCCGTGCAAAATGTGCGGAACATGTTGCATCATACGGCTCGTCAGCATATTGGCAAGAAAGTGCAAGTTCAGAACATCGATGGCCAGGTCTGGGAAGGAGTCATTATTAGTGCAGACCGCGGAATTCTGTACCTTCAAGTGACACCCATGCATGGTTACCCTGAACCGCGTGCTTTGTTTGGTCCAACGATTCTACCGCTGGTGCTGTATGAATTGCTCGTCATCACCTTGTTAATGTAAGCCAAAAGGGCTTCGTCTCTTTCCTTTCGAGGATTGGGCGAAGCTTTTTTATTCCATGTGCCGGGATTGCTTGTGCGCGTGTGAAATATGATACAATGGTGTCGGAACCTTGTCTTATTTCATATGAAACGGAGTTTGATCCGGTTGGAATACATACGTCATGACCCCTCTTCTCCTGTTGAATCCGAATTGGAGATGCGTAACAAAAGTCAACACCCTGTGACTGAACCGTCTGAGCAATCCCAAGTCATCGCCATCTGTCTGCTTGCTGGGAAAATCATGCTGCAAAGCGGCGGTGAAACGTACCGCGTTGAAGATACGATGAAGCGGATGGCCGCTGCATTGGGGCTGCCACATTCACATAGTTATGTGGTGCCCACGGGCATCTTTTTCTCGGTGGATGCCACGGAACCCGCGAAGCTGATTCGCATCTCGGAGCGCACAACGGATCTCGATAAAGTATCTGAAGTCAACGCAGTCTCACGTCGCATCGGACAAGGGCAACTAACCGTTCAGGAAGCCCATGACCTGCTACTGGAGATCGAACGAAAACCTTCTGGTTATTCGTATGCTGTCCAGCTAGGGGCCGCTGCGTTATCCAGTGCTTGCTTCACAATCATGTTCGGCGGAGGCTGGGGAGATTTTCTTCCTGCACTACTCTGCGGCGGGATCGGTTACGCCGCGGTCATTCTTTTTCACCGCTGGGTCCGTGTTAAATTCTTTGCAGAGCTCACAGCCTCCTTTGTCATCGGCATGCTCGCCTTTTTCCTCGTGTATGTCGGTGCAGGCTTTGAGCGGGACAAAATCATTATCGGTTCTGTCATGCCGCTGGTACCAGGACTCCTGATAACGAATGCCGTGCGCGACTTGATGGCCGGACATCTCGTATCCGGCTTGTCTAAGGGCGCCGAGGCTTTTCTGACTGCTTTTGCCATCGGTACAGGCATTGCTGTTGTATTTTCACTTTTGATGTAAGACGGAGGGTTGCAAGAAATGCTCCATTTTATAGGACAAGCTTTAACCAGCTTCATTGCTTCAGCCGCGTTTGGCATTATCTTTAACGCGCCAAGACGGATGCTGCTTCACGGTGGATTTGTCGGTATGATTGGCTGGATTATCTATATTGTGCTGGAGTATGCAGCAGATGCTGTTCCGGCTACCTTGGCTGCAACAATTGCTGTTGGTGTCATCAGTCAGCTATTTTCTCGTATGTTCCGGGCACCTGTCATTATTTTTAGCGTGGCAGGTATCATTCCTCTCGTGCCGGGAGGGCTGGCGTATAATGCGATGCGTAGTTTTGTACAAAATGACTACAGTGCTGCCATGGAGATGGCCGCCAAAGCTCTTATGTTATCGGGTGCTATCGCTGTAGGACTTGTCCTGTCCGAGGTATTAAACCAGATGATTCAAAGCCTTTCCCGTTCAAGTCGCTTCAAGTCCGCTTCCAAATAAACCACCCAACGGAAGGTTGCTGGCAAGCAAAAAAAGCCCATGGTCTGCAAGCTGGAGTTTTGACTTAGCTCCGTTCTTGCAGGCTATGGGTCTTTTCGTGTTTTGAATCAAATCATCATGAGAACATTCTCGATCTCGTTTACTTGATAAACGTATTTTTTACGCGTACCGACTTCAGAAAATACGGGATAAAAATACAGCACGTCAGCAGTGAGCGAATGATTAGGTTAAACGCAGGAGTCGCATCCAGCACATGTTCTTCCCTGCCTACCTCGTTTTGAGCAATAAGAAGCCAGGTAACCACACCGATCACCAGATTGACAACGTACTGTATAATCATCAAGCGTGGGAACAGCCGCTTTCTTCGATATAACAGAACTAGATTCACTACAACGAGGACGAGCAGAAAGACACTGCTGATGAATCCAAACCACAGAAGCGGCCTTATGACTTCTGCATACAGCTGCGGGTCGATGCCCCGACTTCCTTCCCATCGTGCTGGATCCATGATCACCGCAACCTGTGAAATATCCGAGAGTAAAAATACCAGTGAAGCCCAAAGACTAATCTGAATTAAAATCAGCCAGCCTCCCAAACCCGAAATACCCGGAAGTTCAGGCCGGATGCCGCTTTTGGATGAGAACATATCTAATTCTTCGTCTTGCTTACCATATGAACTATTCATGATGCCCTCCTTATAAAAATATAAGAGCAACCTATTATAACTTAATATCCGTATGTTTTGTTATAAAAAGGAGAATATGATCTGATAGACCCAGCCCCGACTACTCACTTAGCTTTCCCTTTCCCTTATTGCTTACTACGTTTCATCACCGTTCCAAACAACTCCGCCGCGGTTCCGCTTCCTGACTTTAAGTAATGTTTCGCATCTGTATAATCAAATCCCATCCACACGACCCCCGTCCAGTTCCTTGTATATCCGGCAAACCAGATGTCGCGATTTGCTCGCTCAGGCGCATTCGACAGCGCCACCTGTGTCGTACCCGTTTTACCAGCGACATGATCATCAGGCAACCGGGCACGCTTTCCTGTTCCTTGGCTCACGACAAGCTGCAACATGTTCGTTATTTCTTGAGCCGTTCGCCTCGTGATGACTTGTTTGTTTTCTGAACGATGGGTATAGATAACTTGCCCCCGAGTATCCGTTATTTCGCGGATGAGGTGTGCACGATTGAACCTCCCTTCATTAGCAAAAACAGCATATGCCTGCGCAATCTTGAGCGGCGAGACGCCTTGATGAAGCCCCCCAAGGGCAACGGACAGATTCATATCTTCATTCTGTAATTGAATTCCCAATCGCTGAGCAAACCCTTTAGCCTGTCTCAACCCGATTTCGTGCAGCAACCAAACCGCAGGCGCATTGATTGATTTTTGCAGAGCCTCCGACAAGGATACCGTACCTCTGTACCTCCCTCCCACATTGCCCGGCTGGTAATTCCCGTAACGCGTAGGTCGGTCAGGCAGCATACTTGCTGTCCCGAATTGTCCGGACTCCAATGCAGGGCCATAGACAATTACGGGTTTTAATACCGATCCAGGCTGCCTTGCATCCTTCAAAGCACGATTCATATCTCCCTTCACAGGATTTCGTCCGCCCATCATTCCTTTCACTTCGCCGTTATGTTGATCAAGAATAACCATACTGGCCTGTACCTGTTGATTTTCTCGGTCATCCGGAAACCAGACTTGCTCCGCGAATGTTTCCTCCATTGCCCGCTGTGCACTTGCATTCAAGCCTGTTCGAATGGTCCATCCTGCGGAACGAATCTCGGCTTCACCCTTGCCGGTGAGAAGTGAAGCCTCCTGCATGACTGCATCCAATGCAGATATATAGGAAGGCTTCTCCATTTGAGACTTATGTGCCGTTGACAGGCTCGCCATATTTGGAGGAGGAGCTTGGTATTCAACAGCTGCGGCCTCCTGCATCTGTTTGCTCGTAATGATTCCCTGTTCGTGCATCATGGAGAGAACGACACTACGTCGCTCTTTGGAAAGATTCTCGTTATCCACCGGATTGTATATAGACGGCCCCTTGGGAATACCGGCGAGTGTTGCGATCTGCCAAAGTTTTAATCGTTTCAAATCTTCCACACCGAAATAACGCCAGGCCGCTGCCTTGACCCCATACTGCTGGCGTCCCATGTAAATCTGGTTCAGATACATTTCCAGGATTTCGTCCTTCGAATACTTCGTTTCCATCTCGATCGCAATGGATAACTCGTTTATTTTACGAATGAAGTTCTTATTGCCGTTCAGGTACAGATTTCTAGCCAATTGCTGTGTGATCGTGCTTCCACCCTGACTCCAATTCATATGTAGTATATTTTCTACCATTGCCCTGCCAACACCAATGACGTCCAGACCCGCATGCCGGTAGAAACGCCGATCCTCGGTTACTAAAAAGGCCTGTTTTAACATGTCCGGCATTTCTTGCAGATCGGCATGAGCCATATATCCTCCGTTTCGTGCCGTCAACCTGATGATCTCTTGTCCAGCCTCATCCAGAATGACGGTTGATGAAACGTGCTTCATAACTTCAGGTTGATGACGCATAACCATTTTTCCATACGAAAACAAATAGACGTACAGCAGCACCAGTAGAACCGCTACAATAACAGCAACATCATACAGTCGATAGATCGAACGTTTGATCTTCATATTTAACATGATGATTCCCCGGACTTCCCCTTCATTCCAGAGCTATCTTTATTCGCTGCGAGCTCCGCAATCGCATTGATCTGATCACTCAATTGCCTCAGTTCACCACCACTTAACACCTGAATTGGTGCAGGATTCCGGCCATTAGCAAGTTCATGGGTTCCCCGCACAAGGGCTTGCATGTCTTCGCTTATTTTCTGGGAACGAATCCAGAAAAATAAAAGAAACAAACCTCCGCCTATAAGCAACCCGATCGGTTTCTTCCCTACATGATTAATGCACCAATGTACCAGATGAGTAAACCAGGTAGCCTCATGGAACAACAAACGATAAGCTAATCTCATGATCTGGTACATAACAAAAAGAAGCACGATGCTGAGAATCGCGCTTGCTCCGCAAATATAGATGTATTTCATTCGAACGGTATTAAATCTCGAACTCATCTTCGGTATCCTCCTCATACTTCAAACGGATTGATAGAGGTAGCATACCGAATAGTTCTTAAAGAAGCTTTGTTAACTTCTTATCAAATTCTTAATTTATAGATCCAAAACTTAATAGGAGAGGTATGATATGAAACATTCTACTCTTCCAATGGCGTATGGACGGGCGGTTTTATGGCTGGAAAACGGGTAACAAAATCCGTCCTGCCCTGATCGCTATAAGCCGCAATCTGCCCCTGATGCAGTTCTATCATGGATTTGGCAATGGCAAGTCCCAATCCTGTGCCCCCTGTATCACGAGAACGTGATTTATCGACCCGGTAGAAGCGTTCAAACAGATGTGGCAAGTCCTGAGCGGGGATCGGTTCCCCGTAATTGCTGATACGTACCACTGCTTCTCCCTCATCAAGAACAAGGCCAATTTCCATTATTTTGCCCTTCGCACCATATCGAATCGCATTGCTGAACAAGTTTTCATAGGCTCTAACAAGTTCTCCCGGAGCAGCCTGAATCCATAATGGCTCTTGGCCTCCAACGATCGTATAGGTCATGCCTGCTTCTTCAAGCATTGGTGCGAATTCTTCGGCGAGTTGCATAAGGAATGGGGTCAGATTCAGTGGTCTTAAAGACAACGGCAGACTTCCGCCGCTGACTCGAGTATATTCAAACAAATCATCAATGAGCTTGCGCAACGTCAGAGATTTTTCATAAGCGATACTGACGTAATAACGCATTTCTAATTCATCCTGATACCGATCCTTCTCGATATACTCCAGAAATCCAAGAATCGAGGTTAAGGGTGTCCTCAAATCATGCGAGATGCCTGTAATCAGATCATTTTTGGCTGCAACTGCACTCCGTTCTTCCTGGAGAGAGCGCTGGAGTTGTTCAGCCATCTGATTGATACTCGCCGCAACCACACCAAACTCATCGGAAGTCTTCACCTTAATCCGATGTGACAGTTCTCCTTTGGCAACTTCCTGAATCCCCGCCGTGATCTCATCCAGGACAACCATCACTTTGCGGGTGAACAGAAAGAAAAACAGCACAAAACTGATGATTCCTACAGCAATCATCAGCGGAACAGAGCCAATATGATTCACTAGCCAGCGAACCACTTGGCCCGGGATCGTGTAATTCGGATATCGCTGATTCTCCAGAATTGTCTCGCCCACTTTGCCTGCCCCATACAATATCACGGCAGTCAACATACCACTTAACAGAAATGCGTAAATAAACTTCCAGCGTACCGTATTAATCCATTTCGAATTCATGGTAGAAACTCCCTGCTTGTAACATATAACCTACATCGGTTTAATCATCTTGTACCCGACGCCCCATACGGTCTGAATGAACTTTGGATGTTTACTGTCATGCTCAATCTTCTCACGAAGTTTACGAATGTGTACCATGACCGTGTTGTTAGACTCCATGAAGTCTTCTTTCCAAACTTGTCGGTAAATCTGTTCCATACTAAGTACCGATCCTTGATGCCTTGCGAGCAGTTCAAGCACTGCAAATTCCCGGGGGGTAAGATGCACAGGTTTGTCATCCACCCACACTTCATGTGTATCCGTATTAATAATCAGATCATCAATGATCCATTCATGCTCCTTGCTTTCCCTGCCCCCATTAAACGTATGATACCTGCGAAGCTGGGATTTGGCTCTCGCTACAAGCTCAAGCGGATTGAACGGTTTGGTTAAGTAATCATCAGCACCGATGCTTAAACCCGTAATTTTATCGATATCGGTACTTTTTGCTGATAACATGATAATCGGCATTTTCTGCTCTTCGCGAATTTTCATACAGGCTTCGATTCCGTCCATATTGGGCATCATGACGTCCAGAATAATGAGATCGATCTTCTCCGTCTTAAGCACCTCTAAAGCCTGTATTCCGTCATTCGCAGTAAAAATCCGGTACCCTTCATTGCCAAAATAAATTTCCATCAATTTAATAATATCCTGCTCATCATCAACAAGCAGTAGAGATGCTGGTTGTGCCACGGCATAATTCCTTTCTGCTTCACAAGTGCTGCATCGGTTGAAACCGAATATCTAAGCCATCTATCTGTTATCTGTACACAGTATACCACTTGGGAATCAACCTACGGAAATCATCGTGATCTTCGCGCACCTGTTCAATCTTCATCATCATCTGATCGGTTTCTTCCGGCTTCACGTTCTGAATCCACACCACTGAAGATACCAGTGCCATAGCCATATACAGTGAATACATGTTCCAGAAACCCTCATCCGGCTCGCATCCGCCAAAGTATCCTTGTATCTGTCCAATGGAATACGGAGTACTTACCTCCGTAGCAAACAAACCCAGTTTCAAAAATTCATGCACAGGATCTCCTTGATCTGCTCGGTTAAAATCAATTACTCCAGCCAGTTCGCCCTTGTTCACCACCAGATTAGCGGGATGGAAGTCATCATGCTGAAAACCATCGGGACGTTCTTTCATCCATGCCAGATGATCCTCAATAAAATTCATAATAGGTTGATCTCTCTCCATTACCACAGGGCATGCCTTGTATTGATCCGCGTAACGCCGATGCTTCTTACTCTTCCGTATATACCATGATTCGGGCCGTTTCTCTACAGGTAATCGATGAATACGCTTCAACTCGCCGCCTGCTTGCAAGCCGATGGAATGTTGCTGTTGCTCACTCATTGAAGGTAATACCTCGGAAGCGTCTTCTCCCTCAAGATAATTCAAAATCATATATCCATTATTTTCATCCATCCTGCCGATGCCAAGCGGTGTCGAGCAAAGAACCCCCATTTGCTTCAATGCTTCTAAAACATGAACCTCTTTTTGTTTACTATCTATATCTCGGTATGGAAAGATTCGCAGTAATACATTCCCTTGGCCTGGAACAGCAATTTTGAACTTGTGATCCAGGGAATACCCTTTGGATATATGTTCAATCTGCACAGCCTCTCGAAGTTGAGGAATCACTCTCACAAGCTCAAGGATCTCACTCTCAGTCGAAAATCGATTCCCATTATGCATGAATTCTACCAACTGTATCCCCCCCATTGTAGGTATGATCCACAATCCAGCTCATTCCAAAGAACATCAGCATAGTTCCTGCTCACAAACCTTTGTACCCGGATTAACGCAATTTCCCCTTACCTCGTATGTATTTATGATATGTATTCGTTTAGGCAAACATCGCCGTCTTCGGTTCTCTTCCCGTCAAGGTTAACATCGTATAAAGTTGACCTCTGTGATGGTACATATGGCCCATCATTTCAAGCAACCATTCCAGACGGCTATAGGAAGCACCCCAATATGATGCTGTTACGTGAAGCAATTCTTCCGTCGTAAACCGCATGTACCGCTGGTAGAGAAAGTTCCGATTCTCTATGAGTGCACACTTGATCTGGTCCAGGGAGCACATCTTGTTCTCTTCGTAAAACTGGTTCATCTCTTCCTCCGAAGCCCCTTCGGATATGTACAGATCCGCACGGCATACTAGCGCCAGATGGGAAAGTAACTCCTTTACAGAACGCTTGCCCTCGATAGGAGTCAGGTCCAAATCTTCTTCATTTAATTGATCGCAAATATCAACTAAAGACGCAACCGCTGTATCGATATGTTTGAATACAGACTGGATCAACCCTATCACTTCCTTTTCATTCCATTATACAGAACGTATGATCTCATTTCAACCTATGTACTTCCTTTAACTATTTAAACACGCTGGCGCCTCTGATTAACATATGCGCACAAAAAAAGTCCCTCCTCCTTCTATAGACGGGGATTCGGGACATTTTGTTACAGCTATTGAATAAATATTCACCTAATTTATGGAATGACAGTTGGCCTGTGCATAAAAACGAATTACAACTTAACTGGAATAAATCGAACAACATGTATGATCAAATTGCTCAGCCTCCAGGTCAGCACCTCGAATGAAAAACTGTAATTCACCGCAATCCAACCACTGAAAACCGATAGCATCATGCGTATCAATTTTTAATAGCAGCAACGTGTCCGACAATTCCTCCCACGCGCGCTCTTCTTCTCCATCGTAATGCGCGGTCAGCTTCTTCACGCATTCCTGCTCACTGCCGGTATGTGCCTCACCCAGCTCAATATAACTCAACGCCCGGTGTTCTGCATCGGGATGCTGCCCATCGGGGTAACCAAACATGCCGCCCCAATTCAGCGGGCTTGGGTGATTCCAATCTGATTCGAATTCCAGATAACGGTCTAGCCAACGGCCTTCGGGAGCTCCCTCTGCATCGGAAGCTGCCTCTGAAGCTTTCCCCTGTTCATCCAACGCCGCAGCATCTATGTACGCATATGTAGGAAGCTCAAGGTTAGGCAAGACGGTAACCGAATGCGCTATCGTAGGTTCTCCCCCCAGAGCAGTAGCCCCGTCCGGTTCGCGTTTTACAAGATTATATGTAGATGGTTCGTAGATTACTCGATGTTCAATCGGATAAGCTGCATCCACACTGCCAATAAAAAAGTACAACATGCCCCGCTCCGGCAACGTTCCGCGCCCGTCATTCGGTGTATACGGAGACAAATCCACCATATTCAGCTGGGCCAGAAAAGTCATTGGCACCCCGTCCTTCGTAAGCGGCCAGTCCAGATCATCCGGCAGATCAGGATGTCCGCCAACACGCGAATTTCCTGTTCTGCGATATTCATCCGTTGTGGACACATCCAGGCGAATACCCCAGCGCCCAGCATCCAGCACCAGATCGGCAACAGCACCGAGACCGTATTCTTCTTCGAGGGTTTTACGTGCTTTTCTAGTCAGACGTTCACATTGTTCCGGCTTAATCATATAGATCCTCCCTTTTTGACGTTACACCTATGCTGAGACTTATTCACGTTCACACCTGTATATTCTTCCGCCTTGTCTTTTTTCCCTGCTTTCTGTGTAAAAAAGAGGCTGACCTTCGTCAGCCCCTATCTTTTCATATACTTTTGTTATCGATTTGAATCAGAGGACTTCTGTTGATAAGCAATCATATGCTCCTCGCCATCCAGAAATTCATGCGACTGGTGCGCTGCCATCACCCCATGATAACTGATGTCCAGACCGAGGTCTTCCTCTTCCTCGGTTGAACGGACAGGAACCACTTTACCAATGAGTTTCAGTCCGAACCAGGTCATGGCGAATCCCCAGACGACCAACGCAGTCAGACCCAGCACCTGAACGCCAAGCAGCTTCCAGCCGCCGCCCATGAACAAACCGCCGTCCGTAGCGAACAGACCTACCGCAACAGTCCCCCACATTCCGGACACGGCATGAACCGGAAATGCACCTACCGGATCATCAATGCGCATGCGATCCAGCCAGTTCGTTGCAGCCATCATCAACAGACCGGAGACAGCGCCGATGAATATCGCCGCCACATCCCCTACGAATGCACAGCCTGCCGTGATGCCTACCAGTCCAGCAAGTGAACCGTTGATGACGGACGGTGCATCGGAACGATTAAAGCGGAACAAGGTATAGAGCAGCGTAGCCGCGCCACCCGCAGCAGCGGACAGCATCGTCACGATGGCTATGTGACCGATTCTAACATCGGTCGCACTCAATGTACTTCCCGCATTAAAGCCAAACCAGCCAAACCATAACAAGAAAGCCCCTACCGAAGCCAGCGGCAGATTGCTTGGCAATGCAATGGCACTTACACCAAGCGGCGTGTATTTCCCTTTACGGGGCCCGATAATAATGGCAGCCGCCAGTGCAGAGAAACCGCCCAGTGCGTGAATCACAGCCGAACCGGCAAAATCCTGCATGCCCAGCTGACTTAGCCAGCCTCCACCCCAAGCCCAGTGTCCGCCAATCGGATAAATAATTGCCGTCATCAGAATGATATATAACAGGTATGCACGGAAATTGATCCGTTCGGCTACGGCACCGGACACGATTGAAATGACGGCAATCGTGAACGCGGCTTGGAATAGCCAAAACGTCTCCAAGGATACCGGGACGTCCAGATGGGAGAGGTCACCATTCAGGAAAAAACCTGTCACCCCTATAAATCCTCCAGCATCTGAACCATACATCAACCCAAAACCAATAGCGTAAAACAATAACGTACCAATCGTAATATCCGCAAAAACTTTCATGATGATATTCACACTATTTTTATAACGTACAAAACCAGCCTCCAGCAGGGCAAATCCGCCCTCCATCAACAAAATCATGGCTGCGCTGAGCACAACCCAGACCGTGTCGATCCCGGAGCTTAACGTTTCCAAAGTCATGCCTGTACATCCTCCGTTTCACTAAGCTGTCTGATCTCGCGGATCGTTTCAGGCGAGAGCTCAATCTCTTCCTGCTGATTATGAGTAGCGATCTGAATACGTTCCATGATCAGATCAAGGTCACGGATGCGCCTGCGAATCTGCTCCATCTTGCGGAATCGCTCCTTCACCTGCACCATATATTCCACCGCTTGGTGATGAGAAGCCGGGCGCCCCGCAAACCATTTGCGAACAGGCGACAGCGATTGGTAGGCCACTTCCTCAGCTCTTCGTTTTTGTTCAAACTGCTCAATTTTCTGCTTGAGCGTTTCAATCTCATTTTCTTTTTTGACCTTCAACCGTTCGATAAGGTACAATAGATCGGACGATGATATTTGCAATGCTGTATGGTGATACACCTCGTCGATTACTAACATATCATGTCAGGACTCCTTACATATCAAGTTACTTGTTACCGATTATAGTTTGCCGGGCTATGCCCGTCAATCTTTTTTTCGTTTTACCGACGACGATATATACGATTCAGCATACCCAATTTAAGGGTATGTTTTTTGTTTTTCTCATAAATTCATCTAACAAGGGGTAGTGTAGTTGAAGTTCGCATTTACTCCTTCCGTGTTTTATGCTGGTTAAACAGGATTCCATATGTTCGATTGGACATATAGAAACCGTCATGTTATTGAAATAAACCTATAGAGAGGATGTTCATGATGTTCGAACGTAATGACGAAATACGAGGCCGAATCTGGGAGGCTATCTCTGGATTGGATGAAGATCATTTAAACCGGAAACCTTCCCCGGAACAGTGGAGCATTGTGCAAGTGTTACGGCATTTAAATCTGATGGAAAATGTAATCACCAAGCAAGCACGTCATGCATTGGAAAAAGGACAGAATGTGTCCATTGAGAAAAAGCCTTATGAAATGTCTCTGGACCGCAGCAGATCCGTTGAAGCCCCTCCTCATGTGCAGCCACCAACTGAGCCTGAGCCACTTGCGGATATTCGCAGCGATCTTGCTGCGTCCCATCAAGCACTGGAACAGTTTGCACGTGAGCATGATGTTGCCCTCTTACGGAGCAAGTCGTTCCCTCACCCCGCGTTTGGTGAGATGGATCTTGAGCAGTGGATTGATTTTACAAGCTACCACGAGGAACGTCATCTAGCACAGATTCGGGAGATCAAGCAGCAACTGGGACTGTAAAATGGGTTCCTGATTTGTAAAAGAAGCAAAAAACCTCCGCACTCCACTTATAGTGGTTACGGAGGTTTTTCTTTATTTAAATCTGCGCCTCTTTCAGACGATGATCTGTTCCAATTTTTTTGCCCAGAATTACAAGGTCCCGATCCATGCCATCCAGCACGGCCACTTCAGGATAGAATCCCCACTGTTCGAAGCCATGCTTGCGCAATAACCCGAGACTCGGCTCATTATGCCCGAATACAAATCCTAGAATCGTCGTGACTCCCAGCTCAGGACAAGCCTCGAATACTGTATTCAGCAACAGCCCACCGGCCCCAATTCCACGGCACTGCTGATCGACGTATACGCTGACTTCTACCGTCCCATTGTATGCCGGGCGCCCATAAAACGAACTCAGACTGGCCCATGCGATAACCTGTCCATCCCGTTTCATTACCCACAGCGGACGACGATCCGGTGTATGCTCGTTGAACCATGGCAAGCGTTGCTCTACCGTCACCGGTTCCAAATCCGCCGTTACCATGCGGCTCTCGATGGTTGAATTATAAATCTCCACAATTCTCGGCAAGTCTTCCAGACATGCATGTTCGATCTGTACCTTTTCCAGTGCCATTCCCTATTCCTCCATTGACCTCTATAAGTTGAACTAAGAATTTACACAGTCCACTCCGATGACAGAATAACCTTTCAATCACTGTTATCCCCAGATTTTTTTGATTCCCTTTTCCAAAGGGAAAAATCCGGTGATAAAGGCGCTAAGCTTATGCTTCCGATGTAGCTTTCTTGCAGAAAGCTTTTAGCTCCGCTTTTTCAGGTTTTTTCTGTCCTCTCCGTTAAAGTGTAAATAAAATTTTCACCTTATCCAGCTTTAATCTCATTCACAACCAAGTTCAAGACTATAATTAATTATAGACGCTATTATAATGGAAAAAGGAAGCTGGCGTACAGCATGTAGAATATCCATACCTCGACAACAAGTATTACCTTTAAACTATTTTTCGCCTGACCTGCTTACTCCGGCAGTCCCTGAACGGTATTGCCCCGTGTCAACTCCTGGCTCTGATCGGCCCAGCGAATATTTAGTGAACGTGAGGTGAACAGATCTGGCCCATCGGATACCTGAAAGTGCAAATGAGCTTCACTGGAGTTGCCCGAATTACCTAAATCCCCGATATGATCCCCCTGCCTGACTTTATCCCCTTTTTTCACCGCAACACTGCCTTTTTTGATATGACCCGTGATACTGTATTCTTTATTGCCATGATCAATCACGACATAGTTCCCCGCCGGTTCTTCCGGATTCATTACGCCAGGTACGTTATCCTCGATATCGTTTTTGATCTCCACTACCGTACCGTCCGCAGCAGCATAGAGAGGTTGACCAAACGCATAATAGTTGGCATTAACCTTGGCATCGCCCTGATAACTCGCCCCGTCTTTCGTCTGAACAATATCGAGTGCATAGCGCTGTGTTTCATGCTCGTAATGATAATTTTCCAGAACACTATGGCCTCCCCAGAAAACATACATCTCTCCTTTCATCGGGAACCGAAACTCGGTCTTGGTCAGCTTGTTATCTGTATCCGAATGAGATTCCAGTTGAGTAATATTTAATCCGGCAATCTGATGATCTTCTGTAAAATAGGCGAGGATGCCCTTAGCTCCTGTATCGTCTATCCACGCATGTTCCGTCAAACCATTCATCTCGGCATCCACCACCTGCTTCCACGACTTCGCTCCTTTCAAAAAGCTGTCAGCAGACGCCTTGAAATCCTCCAAGGACACGGCTTGCTTCATCTCAGGAGTAAACTGATTATAAATCGCATCTTTGGAACCCTTCGTCAATGTATCCAAGAGATTGTCGGGTGTTACCTGTTGATCTGTCGAACCCGTATTTTGTTCATTGCCCGAAGTATCATCGTTACCCTCTTGATCCGCCACCTGTTCTGCAGCTTGCTTTTCGGCCTGCTCTGCTTCATCGGAGGTAATTTTGTTACTTGTACAAGCAGAGAGTACAGCAAATGCCGTCACGGTTAGGAGAAGCAGTTTCCATTTCTTATTCATTATTCAACACCCTTTCTCTTTATCTTTTCTTGCTTACGTCAAATCTACATCATGAGTCTTATGGTTGGTCTAACCTTCACTTACATCTAGTTAAACTATCGCCTTACTTTAAGCTTCATAATTAAGCTTCTGTTAAGGCAACCTATCTTCCAATTGGTCTCAAGAATGTTATGATGGGCAATATACAAGAAAGTGAGTTAAGAGGAGGTCAGCATTACATCATGGATCATGTCTCACTACTGCTTGTGGATGATGAACAAGCGATTCTACATATGCTCAAAACCGTACTGCTCAAAGAGCAGTTTCTCGATATCGATACGGTAACTACAGGTGAAGCCGCGCTCGAAGCATGCAGCAACAAAACGTATCATTGCATCGTGCTTGATATTATGCTTCCAGGGAAAAGCGGCTTGGAAATCTGTCCTTTTATACGGCAGGTCACGGACGCCCCTATTCTGTTTCTAACCGCCAAAACAACGGACTATGACAAACTGACCGGATTTGCGGTTGGCGGCGATGATTATGTCGTCAAACCGTTCAACCCGCTGGAAGTCGTTGCAAGAATCAAATCGTTGCTGAATCGTTATTTGCCTTCCAAGGCGACAGCTTTTCAACAGCAACAACAAAATGGCTCATCACACGTAAATACGCCATCTAACGACCTTTCGCAAGGTCTATATGATTTTGGACGATTTCAGGTATTTGAACTGGCAGGAGAACTCCGCGTTCAGGGGCAGGCTGTAACCTGTCCGGCACTGGTGTTCCAGCTGCTGCTCTTTTTTTGCAAACATCCGAACCGAATCTTCACCAAGTCTGAACTGTACGAACGCGTGTGGGGCTCAGAGGCAATTAGCGACGACAACACGGTTATGGTGCATATCCATCGCATTCGGGAACGCATTGAAGCGGACCCTTCCAATCCGGCATTTCTCGTTAATGTGCGCGGCTTGGGGTACAAACTGATCCAGCCTAACAACCTGTCACGGTCATGAGTATTCGCCGCAAGTTATTGACTCGATTCATCGGTATGCTAACTGGCACCGTGATTCTGATTATTTTGCTAGGATCACTTGCTACCATCTGGGTTTTGCATAAAGTGAATGAAGTGAATATTGTAGATGACTTTGCAGTTAACGGCTTGGATCAACTCATTAATTCAGCGGAGATCATGCCGGATAACACGATACGATACGATCCCGATCTGCTCAAGCAAGTGGATAAAAATCATGGCTGGCTTCAGGTTCTAGATGAAAAGGGCTATGTCATCGACGATTATCATGTCCCTTCCGATGTACCAGACCACTACAAACCAGGAGAATTGATCGCCTACTGGGAAGCTAATAAACCATTTCCCTACCAGCTATCTATGCTGATCCGGGAAAAGGACGGGAAAAATTTTACGTTATTATACGGAGAGCGAAATGCGGCCAAATCCTTACTTGATGAAATCCGTCCAAAGCTGTCGTATGAGAAGGGCAAACTGACTGTGAAACCAGCGGAGCAAGAAACGATTCGCAAAGCAGATGGCTACATTCAGATCCTTGATCCCTATGGAAAAGAAATCGACTCTTATAACAAGCCGGCCGTAGGCGTGCCCAGCCAATACAGTATTCAGGATCTCGTTCTTCAGGTCCGTTACCCGAATCGCTCAGGTATATCGGTCACCACATGGTACGATAACCAAAACGAAACGACCTGGATGGTAAGTGTACGGATGGATTCAACTGTCGTTGAGAAACAGAATCCGTACGCTTTTATTCTTGAACCTGCGCTCATCGTCTTGATCTTGTCCATCATTGCGCTGCTGATTTTACTTGCCTTATGGTACGCTAATCGATTCGGCGCCCCGATGCTGCACATGCTCCAGTGGTTGCAGCGACTCGAGCAAGGGCAATATGAGGAACCAACCGGAGCATCAGGTATTCCGCGGAGCCAACGCCGCAATGGAAAATGGAAGCGTAAATATCATGTGTATGGCGATGTACTTCACTCCATGCAAGCTTTGTCCCATACACTCAAGCAGGATGAGGAACTACGGAAACAAACGGATTCCCTTCGAGAGGAATGGATTGCTGGCATCACACACGACCTCAAGACACCTCTTTCCTCCATTCAGGGATACGCGCATATGCTGGAAACGGACAAATACACCTGGACGACTGATGAAGTTCGAGAATTCGCAGGCATCATGATCGACAAATCCATGTATATGGACAGACTTGTGAATGATCTTGCGATGACCTATCGGCTGCGGAGCGGAGGATATCAACCTGAGGTTGAACGAACTGACGTAAATACGCTACTTCGTGATATGGTGCAGCGAGCCGAGCGCAACCCTGCGTACGGTGAAGGACGTATTGTTTTTCAATCTGCAGACACACCTGTCTATGGTCTAGTACACGTTCCTTCTTTTGAACGGATTGTTGATAATCTCACCGCTAATGCTCTGCTGCACAACCCACCCGAGTCTGTTCTCGTTGTTCGTGTAGAAGCCGGTGAACGTGACGGTGAATTTACAATCGAGTTTGCCGATAATGGGCGAGGCATGAGTCCGGAGACCGTGTGGAAGCTATTTGAACGCTATTACCGTGGTACGGATACGGGAACGAGTGACGTGGGATCAGGACTTGGCATGGCGGTTACGAGAGGCTTAATCGAGGCAATGAAAGGTCGAATTGAAGTGTCATCTACACCTGGCGAAGGAACAACGATTCGATTGATCTGGATGCAAAGCGCAAAAGAAACGGGCTAGCCCGCATTCGAACATTCCACTTGACCTTTCCATTTTCAGTCTATATAATCGACTCTCAAGTAACACCTGTTCCCTTTATCAAAATAAATTCTGCATACTACAGGATCAACGTATCTGAAATTGACTTGTGTTATTCAGTTCGTTGCATCCTTCATATTTAGCGATGACCAGAGACATGATTTGGATTGCGTGCTGCCCAGAGAGAGAAGGGATTGGTGAAACCTTCTTCAGCGAACGAATCCAGGTTACCCCTCTGTAGCCGTGGTCTCGAACCTCCGACAATGTACAGATAATGCGTGGATCATCTAAATAAATGATTTCAATCGATGATCTTGCAAGATGGTTACATGTACGGTCAGTAGAGTTCACCGCCTGATCCCCGTTAACGGATTCCAATGAGGGTTATGATGGTTCTGTTTGCGGCGGCTGGCCGAGAGCAGAATGCAACATAACCAAATTAGGGTGGAACCACGAGCCAAGCGCACTCGTCCCTTCTCCGGGACGGGTGTTTTTTGCGCTTCCAACACAAAATACAGGAGAGTGGTTCACATGAGTCAAAATAAACAACAGGCGTTTGAAAACAACCAAAAATTCTTGGATGACCCGCACGTAGCAGCATCGGATTCGTTGATTGAAGAAGGGATTGCAGTCCGGTTGCAGGGTGGTGCTGCACGTAGTTACAAAGCAGGCATCACTGTCGGCGAAGTTGCCTCTTCAATCAGCACAAGTCTTGGCAAACAGGCGATCGGCGGGATCGTGAATGGACAGAATGTCGATCTGAGCGAAAAACTGGAGCAGGACTGCGAACTCATCATCGTTACACTGGATAGCGAGGAAGGTCTGCAGAGGTATCGTCATAGCACAGCACATGTGCTGGCACAGGCACTGAAACGTTTGTATGGCGCGGACCACGTGAAGCTGGGGATTGGACCGGTCATTGAAGATGGATTTTACTATGATATTGATCTGGAGCAGTCCCTGTCCATTAGTGATCTGGAAGCCATCGAGCGGGAAATGAACAAGATTATTCAGGAAAATCTTCCAATCCACCGCAAGGTGGTTAGCCGTGGGCAAGCTTTGGACATATTCGAAGCCATCCAAGACCCTTACAAATTGGAGCTTATCCGTGATCTGCCGGAAGACGCCGAACTTTCAATTTATGAGCAGGGTGAGTTTTTCGACTTGTGCCGCGGCCCTCATCTTCCATCCACTGGCCTTATCAAAGCATTTAAACTGCTGCATGTGGCAGGGGCCTACTGGCGCGGAAATTCCGACAACAAAATGATGCAACGCATCTATGGCACTGCTTTTCCAAACAAAGCCCGGTTGCAGGAACACCTTCACATGCTGGAAGAGGCGAAAAAGCGGGATCACCGCAAGCTCGGCAAAGAGCTGGAGCTGTTTATGTTCTCTGAGGAAGCCCCTGGCATGCCCTTCTATCTGCCCAAAGGCATGACTGTTCGTACAGCGTTGGAGCAATTTTCACGGGAGTTACAACTTCAGGAAGGATATCAGGAGGTTCGTACTCCGCTGATGATGAACAACCGCCTGTGGGAACAGTCGGGTCACTGGGAGCACTACAAGGATAACATGTACTTTGCGGACGTGGATGACGCTACTTTTGCCTTAAAACCGATGAATTGCCCCGGACATATGCTGATTTTTAAAAACACACTGCATTCCTATCGCGAATTGCCGATTCGCATAATGGAATTCGGTCAGGTTCACCGTCATGAATTTTCAGGAGCACTGAATGGCATGATGCGCGTGCGGACGTTCTGTCAGGACGATGCCCATCTCTATGTGATGCCTGAACAGATCGAAGACGAGATTAACCGGGCGATCTCCCTGATTGGACGGATGTACGACATTTTTGGATTCGATTATAAAATCGAGCTCTCCACACGCCCCGAAGATTCCATGGGCTCCGAAGAATTGTGGGATCAGGCGGAACAGGCGTTACGGAATGTCTTAGACGCCCGCGGTGTGGAATATCGCATTAACGAAGGCGACGGCGCCTTTTACGGGCCGAAGATTGATTTTCATATTCTTGATGCGCTGAAGCGAAGCTGGCAGTGCGGAACGATCCAGCTTGATTTTCAGATGCCGGAGAAATTCGATCTTACTTATATCGGTGAAGGGGGTCTTAAACATCGCCCAGTCGTGATTCATAGAGCTATTTATGGCTCCATTGACCGTTTCATCGGCATTTTGACTGAGCACTATGCAGGTGCGTTCCCACTCTGGCTGGCTCCTGTACAGGTCAAGCTGATTCCGGTATCGGATCATTATGCCGACTATGCACTTGAGGTGCAGAGCCAGTTGCGGGCAGCAGGTATCCGTGTAGAAACAGATTTACGCAATGAGAAGCTTGGTTACAAGATTCGGGAAGCACAGATGGAAAAGGTCCCTTATTCGCTCGTACTTGGTGAACAAGAGAAAAATGCCTCATCCGCCTCTGTCCGTGCATACGGTCAGGGAGATCAAGGCATGCAACACATCGATGCTTTTGTCCAGATGCTTCAGCACGCGGTGATGAATAAGATTGTGCTCAGACAGTTATAAGAGAGGTTATAACCTCTCTTCAGGTTGCAAACCAACTTGATCTTCGCTCCACGTCCATAACTGCTCGGCGGCCGCATCATCCAAAGCATGGTCTTTCAAGCGTTGCTCCTTCTGCTGATAGAAATACCGCCCAGTCACTCCAGTGACATCTGGACTTGTCGCCAAGTAGATCGCTGTCCGTGCCCCTTCCTCCGGTGTCAGGAAAAAAGGCAGCTTGGCCGCAAGTGCCATAATGCGGGTGCCGAATCCGGTATTGCGATCCACTCCGATGCTGGTTCCTACTGCACCTGGATGTAAACAGTTCGCCGTAACGGAAGTTCCCGCGAGTTTACGAGCAAGCGCCCGTGTAAAAAATACGTTAGCCAGCTTGGATTGGGCGTAACTTTTGATCGGGTTATAGCCTTTTCGCAAATGTGGATCATCAAAATGAATCTTACCGGCTTTGTATGCTCCAGACGATACATTTACAATTCGGCCCTGTTTAGCCGCTTTCAGTGGTTCAATGAGAAGCAACGTAAGCAAAAAGTGACCCAGGTGATTAATGCCAATGCTTTGCTCGAAGCCATCCGACGTTTCTTTGCGCTTCACCATCACGACCCCTGCATTATTCACCAGTACATCCAGGTGATCATAGCGCTCGCGGTACTTGCGTGCAAACTGGCGGATGCTGTCCAGCGAACCGAGATCACACAGCATCAATTCGATACTGTTAGATCCGGACTGGCGCAAGGCTTGTTCAAGTGCCTCTTGTCCTCGCTTTTCGCTGCGGCAAGCCATAATGACGTGATACCCTTGTTTTGCAAGTTCAATGGTGGTTGCCAGCCCCATACCCGAGTTGGCTCCTGTAACGATGGCTGTCTGAATGGACATGAGGTGTCCTTCCCTTCTGAACCGGAGGTTCCGTAAATTATTTTGACGCTAAGGCATTATGTTCCAGAATATGAGATAATGAAGCGATCACCTGATCAGCAACATTCATGATTAGATCATGCTCCATACACATCTCGGTACCCATGGGAGGACAAGTCGTATGCTAACCCAAGAGGATTTCAAACACGTCAAGAAACTCGCCAAGCTTGAGATCAAACTGCTGGAACAGGAATATCGTGATATTCTGAACCATGACGATTCCTCAATATATGAAGAATACGAATGGCTACACGAAGAACAGTCAAGCGAGCTTACCCGCAAACGCAAAAACCGGAGATACGCATCGCTAACTGTGGAGTTATGCTCTATTATGGAACAGATGTTATTACAGCTTTACAAACGTACGTATCAGAAAAAGTTTAATTCGACCCAGCTCATGAAAACTCCTGCTTACCGGGCACGCTCCAACATGGAGATGCTGGAGTCCGAACTGGGCAAGCAACATATTGCCTTGAAAGCCGGCAAAGAGCCATGCAGCACAGCGCTCCATCAGGCGTTCCAGACAAGGAACAGACTGATTCACGAGAACTTCTCGTTCGCAGCCATTGTGAAGGACGGTAGCAACGAGGAAGAAACGTTCGAAACGATTTTACATGCGGTGAAAAAATACAGGAAACATCTGAGCTATGAACCGAACGTTCAGAATAAGGAGTAAGTACGTGATTACGTGATTAAATAATGAAGTAATTACTTACGCGTTTCTTGATGCAAAATGGGGAAATAAACAAGGTACAAGGTACAAGGTATAAGCCGAGTTTACTGTCCATTATTAAAAATAAAACCATATAAGGAGGTGCTCCGGACACATATCCGGATATTTTATGAGCCAACCTATACCATCCATCACAGTGCTAACACTCAACATACCAGCCCCTACGGGCAACAGCCCTATTCATCCTGTGCTTCTTCATGACGAGGACGGATACACATTAGTAGACACGGGCATGATCGGCCAATTTGCCGAGTTACAATCTACGCTCGAAGAGTTGAACGTCCCTCTCTCCGAGATTAAACGTGTGATTGTCACACATCAGGATATCGATCATATAGGTAATCTCGGTGCTCTGCTGGATGCTATTCCAGACCTTGAAGTTTGGGCTCATGCAGATGAAATTCCTTATTTGACAGGTGCAAAACCTCTGATCAAATTCACGCCGGAACGCCGCGCCATGCTACCTGCTCCTGTACTTGCTCTGGCAGATCAATTGTTGATGCAACTACCTGAGATCAACATCAGCAGAACACTTGCGGACGGCGAAATCCTTCCGCTCCAAGGCGGAACACAAGTCATTCATACACCAGGACATACGCCAGGCCATCTGTGTTTTTATTTTAGCGAGCAACAGTTCCTGCTTGCTGCCGATGAACTGCGCGTCGTTGACGATGAACTGGTCGGCCCAGCACCACCAGCAACGCCAGACATGCCCGAAGCACTTCGCAGTCTGAAGAAATTGACCGGCCTGAACGTAGATAAAGTTCTCTGCTACCATGGCGGAGAATATACAAAGGAGCCTGCAAAGCGCATCGCCGAACTGGCTGAGAATTCCGAAGCTTAGGTGTAAGATTACAGTTTGTGCACGCGACGCTCTGGAGGTTAAAGCTTATAAATATTGGGCGGATAACAACAAATAGCATTGGAGTCACATAAATCCTTCTCACCGTGTACATGGGTAGACAGACTCTGAAGCTGGTTTATGCTTTCCCTCGTAGCTCTAACTAAATTCCATAACTAGATTGCCTGTAATTCAAAAGCTGTTCCTCGTCTGTATACTGGCGGGGACAGCTTTTTTTGACTTATATCGCGATGGATGCGTCTGTAAACTAACAAAGCAGAGCAATATCGAGCGAATACGCGGAGCCCTCCACCTGCCAGCGATCGCGTATCTACCATTGGATGAGTATTTACCTTCTAGCTACTCAATGCTCCGAGTCCGCAAAATTCTAACGATCACCAGAAGCATTATTGGGCCTGATTCGCCACGTTTTATTTTCTAACGATCACCAGAGAGCTTATTTACTCTGATTAGTGATGATTCGCCCCTATTGTGCGCATTTTCAGCAAAATAGCGTCTGTGGGGATCGTTAGAATTCTCAAACCCTCAAAAACCGCCGAATAAGCTCGTCTGTGATCGTTAGAATAAAAGTCGGAGCGAGTACCCTTACACCGCGTTTAGCAGTCTGCAAAACCTCAGCCTTTCCCCGTCCCCCTGTGACGTCTAACTCCTTACCCTTTACTCCCTTATTCCTTACTCCTTTCTCCTTTCTCCTAACTTCCTAACTTCCTAACTTCCTAACTTCCTAACTTCTTAACTTCTTAACTTCTTAACTTCTTAACTTCTTAACTTCTTAACTTCTTAACTTCTTAACTTCTTAACTTCTTAACTTCTTAACTTCTTAACTTCCAATTATGCACGTTCCCTCATTTCCTCTGTACTCCCTCTACCTGCACTCTCATTTCCCGATCTACCAATCTACCAACCAATCCGGCTGAATAACCGCTACCCTTCCGGAGTAAGCACGATCAGCTTATCATCCCCGTCACGTGGCGAGCCGCGGCCATCGCGATTGTTCGTTAGCACATACAGCTTACCGTCTTCACCGGCGGTGACATTACGTATACGACCCCATTCATCTTCGAAAAAAGGGACCACCTGCTCGACCTTTGTACCGTCTTCGGACAATATAACACGAAGGAGCTGCTCCCCTCTCAGATTCGCAGCCACTAATGAACCCGCCCACGGGCCTTCCGTAATGAAGGCTACACCCGAAGGCGCCCAGGTATCATTCCCGCTATGTGCCAGCGGAGACTGATAGGTTCCGTTATCATCGTCGTCGCCTTCTACTTCGGGCCAGCCATAGTTCTCCCCGGCAACAATCCGGTTAATCTCGTCATGATTGCGCTGACCGTGTTCGGTCGCATAGAGATACCCGTTATCCGGATTCCATGCGAGCCCTTGAGCGTTCCGATGCCCCAGACTATATACGGGTGAATTCGGCCAAGGGTTATCTGACGGGATCGACCCATCGAGACCGATACGCATTATTTTTCCACCAAGGCTATCCCGGTTCTGTGCCAATTCCGGTTCATAACGCTCGCCTGCAGTGATATACATCAGCTGATCCGGGCCGATCTTGATTCGTCCGCCGTTGTGATTCACCCCGCCCGGAATGCCCGATAGCAGTTCCTTGTCGATCACCGCTTTTCCATCCGCCACCTTCAGGCGTAGCACGCGATTGGCAATATCTTGTCCGTCCAGATACGAGTGGTACACATAGAGATAACCGTTGCTCTCAAAGTCCGGATCTGCCTCCAGCCCAAGTAGTCCGCCTTCACCTTCTTCATTAAAAGGTGCCTCGAATTCAATCAGCGGCTCAGATTCCAGCTTTCCATTCGTAATGACTCGGATCACGCCCGGACGCTCGCTAACAAACATCCGCCCATCTGCAACCGTTACGATCTCCCAAGGTGCATTCAATCCCTCCACCAGAACAGAAGTCTGATAGGGAACGACCGCACTCCCTTGCTCTTCACGCTCTCCGGTGCCTGTTTCAGTGTTGCCTCCGGTTGCCGTCTGCCCCTGACCAGCTCCCTCTCCTTGAGACAACCGTTGCGAATCTGACGTCGGTGTGCCGGGAGCACAGGATGCGGTTAACAAAGCCATGCTAAGCAATGAGGCATACAGCGGCACAGTTAATCGATTGTTCATGACGAATTAAACTCCCCTTTCAGCTTCATTGAATTGAGTATAAAAAGCGGATCAGCTTCTCTCCCTCATTTTCGTATGTTGCCTGAAGTCGTGACGCGTCTTATGCGTGAGTCTTGGATTCATGTGTCTGCCTGCCGATTGGTCTGTGTCTCTATGTCTTCTGAATGTATGGCAAGCCTATGTTGTGTCTGTGTGGTGTCTGTGTGGTGTCTGTGCTGCGTCTCGCGAGTGTGTCTGTGTGAGTCTCGTGTTGTATGCCTGTATCGCTCATTTGTGTTACAAGTCTCTATATGTCTAGTATATCTACGTCTCTTCCTTCAGCCAACGTCCCACCTGTAAAGCGGTTTCGCCCTGTATTACCCTTGCCACTCTTCCCCTAAACGGTAAAAACAGGCATTCCTTGGCTTAAAAATCGCTGCCGGTTTAGAATTTATTCAACATCTTCTATAATAGAAGGAGCAGACGCTATAATGTTAAGAAAACACGGTGTATTTAAAAGAGCGTACATATGAAAGGTGGATATATCTACTATGAATCAAACTCCTTTATCCAGACTGGAAGCCGATCTGTCCAAGCAAGGGCTCGACGCCATGCTCATCACAGATCCAAAACATATTTATTATCTGACGGGATATGCAAGCAATCCGCATGAACGTTTTATGGGCCTGATGCTGGCACGCGGCGAAGATCCTTTGCTGATCGTGCCTGCACTGGACGCCGATGCCGCAGCCGCAGCTTCTTCTGTATCCAACATTGCGACACATTCGGACACGGATAATCCCTATGCGCTGTTTGACCGATATCAAGGACGGCTGGGCCGGGTAGGTTTGGAAAAAGAATACGTCACCGTCTCTCGTTACGAGCAACTGAACTCCGCTCTCGGCGGTGCAAGCTTTGAAGATGTTGGTTCGTTGCTACGCGCACTGCGTGTGAACAAAACACCGGAAGAAGTCACTCGTATTCGCCATGCCATCTTCTTAATTGAAGAAACACTACGCCAAGGTCTCACCCATGTACGTGCAGGTGTGACGGAGATCGAGCTGGTCGCCGAGATGGAATATCAGATGAAAAAACTCGGTGCCGATGGTCCCTCCTTTGACACCATGGTGCTGACCGGACCCAAAACCGGGCTACCGCATGGCACGCCTGGAGATCGCAAACTGCAGCACGGGGATTTGCTTATGTTTGATATGGGTGTGTACGCTGGAGGATATGCGTCAGACATTACGCGTACTTTTGCCTTTGGAGATATCTCACCGGAATTGCGGACCATCTATGATACCGTACTCGCCGCCAACGAAGCCGCTATTCAGGTGGTTAAGCCGGGCATTACCTGTGCATCTGTTGACCACGCTGCTCGTCAGGTAACGATTGACGCGGGATACGGTGAGCGTTTTATGCACCGTGTCGGGCATGGACTCGGCATTGATGTACACGAATATCCATCCCTGCATGGAGAGAACATGGACGTGCTTCAGGCCGGAACCGTGTTTACCATTGAACCCGGTATTTACACCGCAGCAGGCGGTGTGCGCATCGAAGACGATGTACTTGTAACCGAGACAGGCATTGAGGTGCTCACAACGTATCCCAAAGAACTGCAAATCCTGATGGACTAAACTGCAAGTAAGTAAGTCAGTGCTTGCAGAACACGACAACTTCAACCGCGATTAACACAAAAAATCCCGCAGCCCATGACAACATGGCTTGCGGGATTTTAACATGCGACGCGTATCAACGTCCCTTAGGTCTCACATACGTCGCGTCTGATTCATATCGATTAGAGGGCTACTCTACAAAAGGCGTACATTTGTACTGACTGCTTAATCCATCTTCGTTAGCCCATTTCATGGGTTATATCCTGCCAATCCTCCAGTTCAGGCAACTCCTGTTTCCCCCAGTAATCCAAAAACCACTGAATCACCTTGGTTGTATCTGCCGTGGTGTAACTGTAATGCCGAAATCCGCTTTCACCTTCCTGCAAACGGGTCTCTACCACCATTTGACCTGGTTCCTCAAGCGAAGCAGCCTGCAAATACATACTTCCCTCTACCCGTTCTGACGGTTGCAGAACGACAAAATCATGCAATTCCAGATCCGTAATCAAGTCCACAAATACCGAGGCATTAAGACTCTCGTTGTCGTAGGTTGTGCCATTGCTCTCCAGTTTGTAACGCAGTGTGGAATACATGCTCAATCCCCCTTATCGTAGACGTATAATATCAGGAAACAAATCTCTATAAATTATCCCCCTGCAGCGTCATATTGCAACTGGCTCCGCAGAGGGATTTGAAGTGGCAATCCTATTTCAACCATCAAATGTTACACGACTCAGTTCGACGCCTTGTTTGATTCATACGCCTCATCTTCAAATTTAAAGTTACGCGCGGCATACAAAAACGGTGTTCCTACCGCAGTCAGCACAAACTTGATCAGGTAGGTCGTCAGGAAAATTTCCAGCCACACATCCCATGGATAGATAAACACAAAGGCAACCGTGCAGAAGACGAGCGTATCCACAAAGGAACTGATAATCGAGCTACCGTTCGTTCGAATCCAGAGCTGATTACGTCCTGGTGCGATTTTGCGTAGCCAACTGAACAAACGCACATCCAGAAACTGACTGATGAAATATGCAGACAGACTGCCGAGTGCCAGGCGTGGCAACAGTCCGAATAATTTTTCCATGGATTCTTGTGCAAAGTCCGTCGGTGCCGCATTAAAGAATAACACCATCTGCATCAGAACGGTTGTCATGATCAAAGTGAAAAATCCAAACCATACCGCCTTCCGTGCCTCACCCGCCCCGTACTTCTCATTGAGAAGGTCACTGGTCAGATACATGCTGACGTACATCGTGTTACCCAGCGTCAAGACAATCCCCATAATGTCTATCGTTTTGGTTACCTGAATGTTGGCAATGACCGTGGCGACACCGATCCAGGCATACAGACCTTTTTTGCCGAACAGACGATAACATAGAAGAAAAAATCCATACGTCACGAGAACGAATAACGCTCCCCAAACCAAATTAAACATGAATACATACACTGCCTTCCTAGTTTTGATTACGCGGGATGGTTACGAACCGCGGTTTGGCCCAGCGCCAAAACATGAATAACTCTATCATATTTCCACAACATTGAACAGCACTAAATCCCTCCAGCGTTGCATAACACCGTTAGCCCAACATACATGTATCCTCACCCGCTCTGTACCCCACCCTGACCCTATCTCCTTTTGTATTGAAAAAAAGACTCCCACCACTCGTGTCCCATCTGCACATTCAAGTGTAATCTCACACGCAAAAGCCGCCCTCCGGAATGTCTCCGAAGGACGGCCTTGCATCCACTCTATTGCAGCTCGCTTTGCGCACGCTGCATCACCAAGTTCACAAGCTGTGCGGCATAAGCTTCGCCCAGTTTACGCGTGAGCAGCAGAATCCAGCTCACGGCTTTGATCATTAAACGTGTCCCGATCGTTTTCTTTCAAAATTTTGCTTGTCAGCAGTCCGGATGTCATGGACCCATTCACGTTAAGCGCTGTACGACCCATGTCGATCAACGGCTCAACGGAAATCAACAGTCCAACGAGAGCCACAGGCAAATTCAATGTGGACAAGACGATCAGGGAGGCGAAGGTTGCCCCGCCGCCGACGCCGGCTACACCGAACGAACTGATCATAACTACGAGGATCAACGTCACGATGAAGTCCCAGCTCAGCGGGTCGATTCCGACCGTCGGAGCAATCATGACCGCCAGCATGGCCGGATATACACCGGCGCAGCCGTTTTGCCCAATCGTCGCCCCGAAGCTTGCAGACAGGTTCGCGATCCCGTCGGATACGCCGAGTTTCTTCGTCTGTGTCTCCACGTTCAGCGGAATCGCTGCCGCGCTTGAACGGGATGTAAAAGCAAATACCAGCGTTGGCAGTACTTTTTTCAGATACGTAACCGGGTTAAATCCGGACAGGGTAATGATAATCAGGTGAATGATAAACATGACAGCAAGTGCCACGTAAGACGCAATGACGAATTTAATGAGCTTCAAGATCTCTTCTGCATTGGTGGTCGCCGTTACTTTCGTAATGAGCGCCAAAATCCCGTAAGGGGTAAGCCTCAGTACCAGCGTGACAATCCGCATCACCACTGCGTAGACGGCATTCACCATGCCACGGAACGTTTCCGCCTGTTGCGGCTTTTTACGATCCAGTCCCAGTACAGCCACACCGATAAAGGCTGAGAAAATAACAACTGCCAGAGTAGACGTACGGCGTTCACCCGTCATATCCGCAAATGGATTGGAAGGAATGAACTCGAGCACCTGCTGTGGAATCGTCTGATCCTTCACATCGGCCAAACGTTCCTCTACCTTCTGGATTTGAGCATTTTCCCGATCTCCGCCTTGAATCTCAATGGAAGTCAGGTTGAAGCCCAAGCTTGTTGCAATGCTGACTCCAGCAGCAATCGCTGTTGTAATGAGCAAAATAGCGATGATGGAGAAACTCATCTTGCCCAGGTTTTGCTTGCCTTTCAGATTCATGATCGCCGAGATAATCGACACCATGATGAGTGGAATAACTACCATTTGCAACAAACGAACATATCCTGAACCGACCAGATTAAACCAATCGACTGACTTCGTAATCACATCCGAACCCGATGTATAGATCAATTGCAGCATAACACCATACACAACACCCATACCTAGACCCGCAAATACACGTTTCGTAAACGAGATGTGTTTCTTTTGCATCCAATAGAGAACACCCAGCAGCGCCAGCATGACCACTACATTCACAATTAATAGAAATGTATTCATTACCTTTGTTCCTCCTCAGACATGTATCATCGGTTTTGAACCGATTTTTCTATTTTTATTTAGCCTTCAAATGCGACAATGAACAATATAACACATATCAAACTATTCTGGTAGGTATTAATTGATATTATGTAATATCCATGTTAATCATTCTGGATCAATGAAAATAATTATGCAGTTTTATGAAAATTCTGCTATTCAACCCGCGGTTAATTTTGTAAAATGGGTATATCCGCTTATTCGAGGGTTTCGCAAACATAAAAAATAGGTCTTTCTTCGTTAGTAAAAAAGGCCATAGAGAACGGAATAAGGGACAATGTTATTGAAGATGACGTGAAAGGGTGATTCTATGTTTCGCAAACGCACCGTTGCTGGAAAAATCAGGGGCACGTTATTCCTAGTGTTGTTGGTCGCCTCCCTGTTGTTCAGTATCAGTTTTTATGCCGTATCCATGAATATTATTCAAAGTTACGTGCTACCTCAGTTCGACAAAGTTCTGAATACGTCCATTCAGGATATTTACAAAAATACATCTTCATCGAAACTTTTGCAGATCCAAAGTGGCGGTGCAGGCGCTGAAGGAGCGGCCATGACGGTCGGATCCTACCTGGCTGATCAATCCAAAGAACATAGCCTGGATGGAGCTTATGTCATTGCCGTGCAGGATGGTAAAGCCACCGTTGTTGTGGCTAGCATCAACTCCAAGCTCAAGGCGGGAGATGCTATTGATGTAGAATCCGCTATGCTTGAAGCAAGTGAGAAAAAACAAGCGGTCATCAGCCCGGTTTTCTCTGATTCTTATGGTGTACATAAAGCAGCGTTTATGCCGATTGCCGGAAGCAATATGCTCATGGCCGTCAGCATGGATGCCAAGTTTGTTCAAGATAAAATTGCCCAAATTTTCTGGCTGTGCCTCGGTATTACAGCGTTAGTATTTGTCCTTGGCTGGCTCATCTCTACAAGTATGATCAAAAGAGTCACGAAACCAATCATTAAACTCGTAGAACATAGTAAACGAATCTCTCAAGGTGACCTTACTGCTGAACTCCAGATTAAAGGCAAGGATGAGATCGCTCAACTGGCTTCCAGCTTCCAGACGATGACGCATAATCTTAAAGAAATGATTAGCCGTGCCCTAACTACCTCCAATGAGGTCGTTGTGGGTTCCAATGACTTGCTTGAGCGTGTAGAGTCCATGTCCGGTATGGTACAGAACTCCAGCCATGCTGCCGAAGAAGCTGGAAAAGGCAGCGTAAGTATTGCTTCCAGTGCATCCGAGAACGCAAGAGCGATGGAAGAGATTACCCAAGGAATTATGCATATCGCCTCTTCTGCCGCCGAAGTATCCGAACAAATCAATGAAGCTGCAACAGAGGCGCTTAACGGCAATCAACTGGCACAAAACGCAGTGAATCAGATGGAACTTGTCGGACAGACTGCTAGGGAATCGCTACGTTATATTGAAACGATGAATGAACGGTCCGTTGCGATCGGTACGATCGTCACTTCTATTTTTGAAATTACGAAACAGATTAACATGCTCTCTCTTAATGCTTCCATTGAAGCGGCCCGTGCCGGTGAACACGGACGAGGCTTCGCCGTAGTTGCTGGAGAAGTCCGCAAGCTGGCGGAACAATCCAAGACAGCCACCGAAGAAATTGCAGATTATCTCGGTACGATTCGTGAAGACGCCGAACGTTCCGTAAGTGCGATGAGCCGGGTAACGCAAGAAATTGGTTCTGGAACTGCTGTCGTACAGCAAGCAGGTTCAGCCTTCCAGCAACTCAATGAATTGATCCAGAATGTCAATCTCACCATTCAAACCGTCTCTTCCTCCACACAACAGGTTTCTGCAGGTGCAGAAGAAGTCAGTGCTTCGGTGGAAGAAACAGCACAGATTACATCCAAGTCTCGTGAAAGTATGGAACAGATTGCAGCTAGCTCAGAAATGCAGCTCAGCGAGATGGACTCTCATTCGAGCACGGTGCGCCATCTGCATGAACAGGCTGTCGAGCTGCAAACAGCGATGAAGAAGTTCAAAATCGACTAATGATTGCTTAAGCGTCAATTGAATCATCCATCAATAATGATCAAATATCTATAACCCTGCATTTGCTATATTAAACATTGTAAATAATCTAATAAAAAAACACCCCCATACCGGATGCAATCGTTCAATGAATGAACAGGTCGCGGGTCATGGGGGTGTTTTTTTGCTATTCATCCATGCTTTTTTGCTTAGATCATTACAGATTATTGCTAAAGAAGTAAACAAACATATTATTATTCTGGCTGTGTCACGCCAATAATCTCATACACTCGTTGCATGTCCAGTGATGAGCGCAAAGAGGCAGCTACTCGATCAAATTCCATTTCTTTGCGCTCCTGAGCACTGTATGTTTCCTCCAGCGGAGCAAGTCCCTTTGCTGTACGCAGCCCGTTCAACCAGGAACGCCGGAATTGATCACTTTCAAACAGTCCGTGCAGGTACGTTCCCCACACTTTCCCATCCGATGTGCCCCATCCCTCCAAGAATGCTTGTCCGCCAGCATGAGCGATCTCAAACAAAGCGGTTACCTGTTCAGGTTCGTGGCATTCCGTAACACCCATATGGATCTCGTATCCCTTAACAGGTATTGCCGAAGGCTCAACGTGTTTTCCACCGTGTAGCCGAATGGGATGCTCAGACTGCACATTACCGATCGCTCTGAGCGTCTGTTTGTGCTGAAGGAAGGTTGTTGATAAAGGAAGTTTGCCAAGTCCCACCGCTTCCTGAGCTTGGTTTGCCTCGACAGCATACGGGTCAACCAAGTGTTGCCCTAGCATTTGATACCCGCCGCATATACCTACAAGTTGAACATGTTCAAGCTCTGAGCGTGAATGGATTGCCTGTTCCAATCCCGATTCCCGCACATAAATCAGGTCTCCGATCGTATCTTTTGTGCCTGGCAAAATAATGGCGTCCGGGCTACCCAATTCCTCCGGTGAAGTCACGTAACGTACATTTACGTCCGGTTCACGGGATAATGCATCAAAGTCCGTGAAGTTGGAGATGCGCGGATAACGAATGACGGCAATATCCAGCTCTGTCTGTTCTTTTTTGCCATGTCGAAGAGAGTCCAGCACCACCGAATCTTCTGCCTCGATCTGAATATCTCTTATGTACGGCAACACACCCAGTACAGGTATTCCAGTCCGCTCTTCAAGCCAGTCTAACCCTGGTTGCAACAGAGAGAGATCCCCTCTGAACTTATTGATGATAAATCCTTTTACACGGACTTTCTCATGTGGCTCCAGCAGTTCGAGCGTACCCACAATCGAAGCAAACACACCGCCACGGTCAATGTCAGAGATCAGAATAACCGGTGCATCGGCCCATCCCGCCAGATTCATATTCACAATATCCCGATCTTTCAGGTTAATCTCTGCCGGACTGCCTGCTCCCTCCATTAAGACGATATCATATGTATCGCGCAACCGATTTAATGCATCCATTACAGTCTGCTTCGCTTCAGGTAAGAAATGCTGACGGTAATCCGACGCGCTCATCTGGGCAAAAGGCACACCATGCACCACGATCTGTGAATGCATATCCCGCACAGGTTTGATTAGAATCGGATTCATATCGGTCGTTGCTTCAATGCCACATGCTTCAGCCTGTGCCCCCTGCGCCCGTCCAATCTCCTTGCCGTCTTCCGTAACATAGGAGTTCAGCGCCATATTCTGTGATTTGAACGGAGCAGGGCTGAAACCATCTTGCTTGAAAATCCGGCACAGTGCCGTTGTAATGACACTTTTGCCTACATCAGAAGCCGTGCCTTGCAGCATAAGTACAGCCGCTGGTTGTTTTACCTGATCTTCCACGGTCCCTCACCCCTGTTTTTCGCGCGATTAACTTGCTACACAACGATAATGCTCAAACCAAACGAAAATTCTCCAATGAAATTCTGGGTAGCCCAACCTCTACAACTCAACCTCTACAGCCAAAATAGTCCTTGAAGCACGCTTAATACCGTCAATAAAGCCACTTCTAACAGTTCGTTCATGGCACCATATGTATCTCCAGTAAGCCCTCCAAGGCGGGCACTGATCCGGGTAGCAACAAATCGCCCTATATAATAACACGCCACAGGCAGTACGATAACTGACGTTACAGGATACAACCACCAAGGGAGTGACCCAAACCCGCTGACCATGGCATCGGCAATAGCAACATCCGGTTTAAACAGCCATACGGCAGCAATTGTAAGGAGGACTGAGACCAGCGTAAGTCCGATCGCAGCGCTACGTGTTCGCTGGACTTCATTCCGCTCCCCAAGCCCTTTGAATAGAACGGCAAGCCCATCATCCCCACGAGCATTAGGCCAGGCTGAGATGGCATAGACCATAAACCATCGGCTCCAGATCATAGGCAAAATCAGCAACGCACCGTACAACCAGTTCCCACGGGCAATCATATCGGCAATCAGTGCCGCCTTCATCATAAGGAGTAGCACACAGGCAATAACCCCCATCGCGCCCACTCGGCTGTCTTTCATAATCTCCAGCATTCGCTCACGGCTGCGGTAACTGAGCAGGCCATCTGCTGTATCCATCCATCCGTCGAGATGCAATCCTCCGGTAAGCCAGACCCATACGGTTAAGGTCAGAACCGCTGCCGGAAAAGCCGGAAGCAGGGCACCGCTCAGTGCGGCGACCAGCCACACGCAGAGACCGATTGCAGCACCGACCAGTGGATAATACACCACACTTTCGCGTAGCAATGGCGGAACAAAATCGAGTTGCATTTTCACAGGAAAACGAGACAGAAATTGAAAGGCCGCTGCAGCCGCATGTTTCCGCTGCGGAACGGCTGAATCCGCTGAGCCATGCTTCATAAGCGATACTCCTTACTTTTCAATTCGATTGGAATGCCTACCGTCACGAGAAACACCTCACGACAGATTGTTGCAATGCGCTGATTAAGAACACCTGCCAGATCACGATACACACGACCAAGCTTGTATTCGGGTACAATTCCATCCCCTACTTCATTGGTAACCAGCACAAGTAATCCGGGATAGGTTTGGACCGCTTCTACCAGTGCATCCAGATGACCTTGCAACACATGACCTTCGTCATGTTCATGGGCCAATAACACATTCGTCAGCCAGAGAGTCAAACAATCCACCAGAATCGTTGGTGCGGACGTGCCCGTATGCCCTTCGCCCATCTGCTGAATCAGAGCAGGCAGAGCCAAGGGTTCCTCCATCGTACGCCAGAGATAACCGGACTCTTCACGCTGCTTCCGGTGCATTGCTATGCGTTCACGCATCTCGTCATCATACGCCTGAGCAGTTGCTACGTACCAAGCTTCGGAGGAACGTTGCATGCACAGACGTTCGGCAAACGAACTCTTACCACTGCGTGCACCGCCAGTAACCAATACACTCATCGGGAGCCATCTCCCTGAACAGGTGATACCTTGGAATTGGAGTCGGAAGCATGATTGGTTCCATCTGACACACCCGCACTTGCAAAGGTCGCCATCTCATTCAAAATCAGACATGCTGCATCAATGAGATGCAGACTGAGCACTCCGCCTGTGCCTTCTCCAAGGCGCATATCCAGATCCAGCATCGGCTTCAAATCAAGTTCCCGCAGCAGCGCCGCATGCCCATTCTCCTGGGAAGTATGGGAAGCGATCATATACGCTGTACTCAGGGGAGCCAGCTTTCTTGCAATGAGTGCTGCAGCCGTCGAGATGAAACCGTCTACGACAACGGGACAGCGATGAGCCGCGGCTGCGAGAATAACGCCGGCGAGTCCGGCAATCTCTAATCCACCCACCTTGCACAGAACATCTAGCGCATCCTCTGGGTCAGGTGTGTTAACGCTCAAAGCCTGACTTATGACAGCAGCCTTGCGTAGCACACCTGCATCATCCAAGCCAGTCCCTCTCCCAACAGCTGCTGCTGGTGCAATACCGGTGAACGCACTCATCACTGCGGCGCTTGCCGTTGTGTTGCCAATCCCCATTTCTCCGGTGACAAACAACCCTGTACCTTTTGCTACTTCCGCGGTAACGACATCCACACCTACTAAAATAGCCTGAATCGCCTCATCCCGAGTCATCGCGGCTCCTTGAGCCATGTTGGCCGTGCCTTTACGAATGTTACGGGAGAGCAGGTTAGCATGATCAAGGTCAGCATTTACACCGATATCGACACAGATCACTTCCGCTCTGGCATGACGAGCAAGGACATTGACTGCAGCGCCTCCAGCCAGAAAATTCATGACCATCTGTGGTGTAACCTCGGCTGGAAAAGCACTGATCCCTTCAGCTACGACCCCGTGATCCGCAGCCATGACGATCACAGCCCTGCGATCAAAACATGGACGAGCCTGACCTGTCATCCCTGCAAGTCGAATCACAAGTTCCTCCAATTTCCCGAGACTACCCGGCGGTTTCGTCAGTATATCCACATGAGCAGACGTTTCCGCAGCAATATTTTGGTCTGGAGCCGTGATCTTGTCTAATACTTGCTCCAATATCTGTTCTTCCTTCTTCATTCAACCAGCACTTCCTTCATCAAAATAGAGGCTCTCCCGCCTCGTTTAATCTATGTCCCGCCGCAGCAGCAGTTGAGGAACCGAATGATCCGGATGGGACACCATCGCAGGTTTGACACGAAAAATCTCTTGAATCTGCTCTCCCGTCATTAAACTATGAGGTGTTCCCTCTCCCACTACCTTCCCCTCACGCAAAGCCAAAATACGATCGCAGAACAACGCAGCCAGATTGAGATCATGCAACACCGCTACAATCGTGATGCTGCTCTTCTTCTGCCATGCCGCTAACAACTCCATAAACTGCAATTGATATTTGATATCGAGAAACGTCGTTGGTTCGTCCAGCAATAATAATCGCGGCTCCTGTGCCATGACCTTGGCTAGGGCCACTCGCTGCCGTTGTCCGCCGCTTAGGGAATCCAGCGGCCGATCCGCAAGTTCCATTAGTCCCAGCTCTTCGAGCACTCTGTCCACCACACGTGCTCCATCCGCCGTTTCCCGGCCTAACCAATTTTGGTACGGATACCGTCCCATTTCGACGACATCCCGAACCGGATAGGAGATTGCAGGTAAGCCATCCTGCTGCAAAACCGCGATCATCCGTGACAATTCCTTACGGCCGTAAGATCCGATATCACCACCAGCGATGCTGATCTCGCCTTCACTTAACGATTCCGTTCCTGCTATAAGCTGGAGTAATGTTGATTTCCCGCTTCCGTTTGGGCCAACGACACCCCACCAATCTCCTTCTGCGATTTGCCAATCGGTAGGATGCAGGGCATGATGTTCACCGTATGTTTTGCCCGCCCGGACAACAGATACTAGAGAAGCGGCAGCATAATTTTTGTCGGTCGTCACGGCATCATCCCCTTCTGTAGCTTTTTGTTCCGATGCAGCAAATAGGCGAAAAACGGAGCGCCGACAAAAGCAGTCACGACGCCTAGCGGTATTTCAGTCGGTGCCAGCAAGGAGCGAGCTATGGTGTCTGCCCATACCATAAAAATCGCACCACCAATCGCAGACAAAGGTACCAGCAAGCGATAGTCCGGCCCCACCAGCAAGCGCAAAATATGCGGAATTACCAAGCCAACAAATCCGATGACTCCCGAAACCGAAACAGCTCCTGCCGTTAGCAATGTGCCCACAGCCAGCACAGATAACTTGAGCCTGTCCACACCAACACCAATATGCGCTGCCTGACGTTCACCCAGTGCCAAGACATTCAGCGAACGTGCCCGGCTCCATAGAAAAATCAGTCCAAGCAGAAAATACGGGAAAAGGATGGTCGTATACGACCACCCGCGCAGTGCCAGACTTCCCATCGTCCAGTATATAATTTCATTGATTGTCTGCTTCGACATGGTCGATAGGAAGGAAACGACCGCCCCCAAGAAACTTTGCATGACCACACCTGCCAGAATGAGGCTATGCGTTGGTATTTTCCGCCCTTCACGAGCCAGCGACAGCACAAACCATAACGTGACTACCCCGGTCAAAAAAGCAACCAGCGGCAGTGTCCAAATACCAATGATAGCGTACTGCAAACCAAAGAATATCAGGAACGCCGCCCCCACCGAAGCACCAGAGGAAACCCCCAGTGTGAATGGATCAGCCAGAGGATTGCGTAATACACCTTGAAACCCCGCCCCTGCAATTGCTAGTGAAGCACCTACGAGCATCGCAAGCAAGACACGCGGGAAACGCACCTTCCATATGATTTGTTCGGCGGCCTTGTTCCAATCAGGTGTAATCCAGTCACCCACCCATGGCAATTTGTGAACGAGAATACCAGCGATGTCCCGGATGGGCAACGCCACTGAACCGATGCCCGTGCAGATGAGCACGGTAAGCACCAGCAGCGCCATGCCCATCGTTCCGAACAGGATCAGCTTTCTGCTCATTTGAACAGGTCAGGATAGATCGCTTTGGCAACATCTTTCAACCCTTGAGTTACGCGCGGTCCTGGACGGCTCAGCAAGTTAGCATCCAGCCCAATCACAGCATTGTTTTTCACCGCCGTAATTTGATCCCAACCGCTACGTGCCTTGATGATCTGATCCAGCGTCTTGTTGTCCTCAACTACGTCATTGGCGTACAAGATAACATCAGGGTTAGAGGCAATGACATTTTCCTCGTTAATTTGGTACCAACTCTCTTTGTCGGCAGCAATATTGATGCCCCCGGCTACGTTGATCAGTTCGTCCATGAACTCTCCTTTACCAACCGTCCAGCCTGGGGAGAACTCGATGTATACTTTTTTCTTATCTTCCGGTTTCACGGCTTTTACCGCTTCGGTTACATCTGTTACATCTTTCTTCATCTGCGTGACAAGCTTCTGCGCCTGCTCCTGATGATCGGTAATTTTACCGAAGGTTTCGATATTGTTCATCACATCGTCGATGGATTTAGGATCGGTTTTGAAAATGGTGATGCCCAGATCACGCAGCTTTTTCACTGCATCCTCGCTCAATGAAATACCTCCGAATACGATATCCGCATCTGCTGCAATAACGGATTCTTCATTCGGCTTGTTAATACCGCCCATTTTTGCTTTTGTTTTTGCCGCCTCCGGATAATCATCATAATCGGAAACACCAATAATTTCATTATCCAGTCCGAGAGCAAACAGGGACTCTGTTTCGGCCGGAGATACGGATACGATTTTGGTCGGTGCTTTTTCAAAAGTGAAAGACTCACCTGTCGCATCCGTAACGGTCAATGGATATTGGGTTTTAAGATCCGTTTGTGTTTGTTCCTGGGACTGCTCC
Source organism: Paenibacillus sp. RRE4 (assembly GCF_031844205.1). Classification (NCBI taxonomy): domain Bacteria; kingdom Bacillati; phylum Bacillota; class Bacilli; order Caryophanales; family Paenibacillaceae; genus Paenibacillus; species Paenibacillus sp. RRE4. Next base: position 575,325 of record NZ_JAUZUT010000001.1, on the reverse strand, counting down.
TGTGCAGGCTGCTGTGAGCTGCCCGCTCCTTCTTTTGTTGCGGCATTACCGCATCCAGCCAGCGCCAGTGCCAACATTGCTGCGCTTAACAGGGATGTGAGTGCTTTCCAGTTCTTAATCATTGATTTAAACTCCCCTTCTCTATCTGTACTATTGTTGTTGCCTTTGTTATATACACGAGGCCACTCCGATTGCAGTACCATTTTCCGATCGCTGTTATCCCCAGATTTTTTTGATTTCCTTATTCAAATGGAATAAATCCGGCGATAAAGGCGAGCACTTCGTTTCTCCAAATTGGTTCTGCACTCTCCGTTAAACGTGTATAAAATGACTCCACTACATCGTGTACAACAAGAAAAATCCCTTATCCTTAAACAAGGATCAGGGATCACGTCTCGCATACGGCAATCTGTACATGTAACAGCGGCTAGCTGTCCATGGGCACAGAATGGCCCGAAACGTTGTCCTTTCCTCGAAGGAACACCGGCTTGTACGTCCAGGGCTGGTAATCTGACTTACAGGATGGCTCCTGTTTCACAGTGGCGGGACCGTGCCGGATTTGCACCAGCTTCCCCATTTTACCCTTGTGCGCATCATCACTTGTCCTTGTTCTTCATGAACAACGGATTGGCACGCGGGACCCTTGGTCGCTAAAGATGGTTAATTCAGATTAAACATAGTCGCAGTACTCTTCGCACGAATCACGTCAGTTCAGACCTCTCAGCCTACCACACTAAATATGTCCGTCCGAGTCACACTTCTGTTGTGATTATAGGGTATATTACACCACCTTACAACCCGATGGACGGAAAATCCACTCGTCTGCCAAGCCAGTGATCACCCTGCTTTTCAAGATCAACCTGAATTGCCTGTCCAGGGATGACATGTGTATCCCAAAACCCGACGCCGTTGATGAGCCGGGACATCATATAACGGATGACACCGCCATGTGTCACAATAAGTGCTCTGTGTGAATTTTTGTGTGAATGCTCCGACCAGATCTGTTCGTGCAGAAAAGAATCCACTCGTTCCGCAAAAGTCTGCCACGCTTCTCCTTCAGGCGGGGTTACCTTGTGGGGATCATCAATCCAGCTCCGGTACAAGAGGTTATCCTTCAATTGCTCATAATTCAGGCCTTCCCATTGTCCAAAATCATTTTCGCGCAAGCGCGAATCAAACTTCGCCTGTTCAATCAGCTGCGGTGCAATGTGGGCCAGCGTCTGACGGCAACGAAGCAGGTCACTGCAATACACCGCATCCCATGTGAGCTCGCGGCACTGCTTGCCTAGCCGAGCCAGCTCTTCTTGTGCATCAGGCAACAGTCCCTTATCGGTATGCCCCAGATATTTTTTTTCCACATTCCACCGGGTTGTTCCATGACGGATCAGTACAATGCTTCGCCTAGAGGCAGACTGCTCTGATCCATTCTGTTCTGATTCACTAATCACCACAACAGTGCACCTCCTGCTAACCACACACCCAAGGTTGCTAAGAAACAAAAGCCCACAAAAGCTCCCGCTGACCAAAACATCAGTCGTGTCGTTCGCACAATATCTTCCGACTCCATCGGCCGCGTAGCCTCACCCATATAAGCTCGAAATGAAGCAACGCCGTGATATACGTTGTGCCCGCCCAGACGAATGCCTAGCGCTCCAGCCACTGCCGACTCGGGAAAACCGCTATTCGGGCTGGGATGCAGTCTCGCATCCCGGGCAACCATACGCGCCGCGCCTTTGGCATCCAGTTTTAGCACCCATGCGCCTACAATTAACAGCAGAGCGGTCACGCGAGCGGGAATCCAGTTCGCCCAATCATCCAACCGCGCGGAGGCCCAGCCGAGATGCAGATATTTATCATTTTTATATCCTACCATGGAATCCAGCGTATTGACGGCACGGTAGGCCATAGCCAGCGGAGCACCACCGATGAGTGCATAGAATAGAGGCGACACAATGGCATCCACAATGTTTTCCGCAACGGTCTCCACCGTTCCCCGAACAACCTCCGGCTCATCCAGATGTGCCGTATCACGTCCCACAATCATACCGAGTGAACGCCTTGCTTCAGGCCAATCCTGCTGTTTCAGATGGCGGTACACTTCCACGCCTGCATCACGCAAACCTTTGGAAGCAATCGTTGTTGCGATCAGAACAATTTCGGCTATAGCCGCCAAGATCGGATGAATCAGACCCAGCAGAACGAGAAGACCCCATGTGACAGCAAAAGAACCCCCTGCAATCAAGATCGGGAACCAGATCCCCGCTTTTTTCAGTCCCTTGTCTGTCTGCACACGTGCCCGAATAACACGCTCCAGTGCCGAGATGCCTTTCCCCATGCCGATAACGGGATGCGGAATCCAGCGCGGGTCTCCGATGCATCGGTCTAATATGTATGCAAGAATGATGATCCAGGCTCCGGACATACCGATCCAGAACGATGATGTCCATAGACGCTCCAATTCAAATGTCATGACTGTGCCCGTTCCTTTCTTTCCATTGCAATCCGGCCTGTAAGCTTTCTGTCACCGTGTCATATACCAGTCTGCCGATGGCCGCTCCCAAAGCAGTAGCCGTGCCCGCATATGTGTGAAGTGGCTGGCTATCATCTGCAACAGTCTGACGTACAGCAAGTACAATGGCATCGGTTGTTGTGCCTGTGGCAGGAAGTCCGTTCTCCGAATCGGCAATACCTGCATCGGCAAGGGCCGCAGCCTTGGCCTCCACTGCCGTCTGAACCGCATTAACCATCGCTCCCGGGGTCATCTGTCCGTTGAACCACAGCATGATATTAATCGTACCGGGGATATACGGAATTCTGTTTTGTTTTTTCCCATGCACATCAAAAACAGTTCTCTCGGAACCTGCCCGTGCTGCATTGGATACGCCGGCAGTCGTACAGCACAACAGACCAAATGCCGAACTCGTGTACTCCTGAATGGAGGTATGCTCCAATCTGACCGCAGTTAACAATCCGGCACACTGATCGGTTTGCTCTTGCCATTCATACAGCGCCTCCGCGATATCACGGGGTGGATCATCACAGCGGTAGTGTTTGTCCACATAAATGTTAAAGACCCGGTTTAATTCCAGCATTCCGCCGCCATAGACCGCGCTAGACAGAGCAAGAGCAGGATGTGTTACCTGTGCTTTGATATGCCGTTCATGAGCAGTGATGTGCAGACCCGGCCAGGAAGCGGATGCATAGATATTCTCGTCTTTTTTTCCATCTGTAAAATAGGGATAAAACGGGAGTGTCACAACCGCTCCCCTCCCTTTATTTTTTCGGAGTGTTGCGTATGATCCTGCTGACTCCCCTGATCGGCAGATGCCAGACCTTCTTCCGGATCCCCGCTTCGTTCAAGCACACTTCCGAGCACGTGAAGCAACCTGTCGTTTGCCTCAGCACCTTTGACCGCAAAACGTACATGTCCTGCCTCAAGCCCTGGATACATGGCACAGCTACGAATCAGAATGCCCCTCCGCCCCAAAGCTTCCTGCATGGAAGCCGCTGTCCAAGGTTCCGGCACACGCACCAGAATAAAATTGGCTTCACCAGGCGTTACGCTACACCTATACGACTCCAGTGCCTGGATTAAACGTGTCCGTTCAAGCGTTATCTGCGATATCGTATCCCGCTCGAAACGTTCCCCGCTACGCAGACAGGCTTCTCCTGCGATAAGAGCCAATCCGTTCACACTCCAGGTCACTTGTTTCTCCGTCATCGCTTGAATGTACTTCGACTGACCTATAGCATATCCGAGACGCAGACCCGGAATCGCATAAAACTTCGTCATCGAACGGATGATGATCACATGCGGATATTGATTCAGATCCGGAGCAAGTGACTGTCGCAGGGCCGGTGGAATAAAATCAATAAACGCCTCATCAATAACGAGCACGGTATCCGTTTCTTCGGCTTTATGTGCTAACCTGTGCAGTATCTCCAGCGGATATTGTACACCGTTTGGGTTGTTTGGCTGTCCAAGAAAAAGCAGGTCTACCTTTTCCATCAACTTTTCGATCTGTTCAGGGGGTGCTTGCCAATTCAGCGTTTCAAGACCTTCCGTATGCAGAACCTCCGCACCGAATTGCCGTGCCAAAGCGCGATATTCCGAGAAACCCGGTTCCACTGTTCCAACCTTGCGCGGAGCAAGTGCCAGCAGGATCAACGCCATACTTTCAGCCGCACCATTCCCTACCGAAATTTGCTCTTGTGTTACTCCCAAACGTTCACCCAGAAGCGCTTTGAATCCCCGATGGCCCGGGTCAGGATAACGGAGCACCGAATGCAGACTTTGCTGCAATGCTTCCAAAACCTCTTTGGGAGGACCTAACGGGTTGATATTAGCGCTATAATCCAGAAAATCCGCTGCACTGCCTCCAAACCGCGAAGCCGCTGTCTCCACGTCTCCACCATGTCCGAACACTTCGATATAACCGGTCATTCTTCCGTCATCCTCTCTGTATGTTCTTTTTATTATGGATGGCATAGGAGGGATGGGTCAATCCTGTATTCCTTCTCCGTTCATCTGTTTATCATCAGTCGGGCCCAATTCCTTCGTGTCTACTTGTTTTCTTTGTGTCCCAACGACAATTCGTTTACAATAGAAGAGGAATTTCAGGAACTTCGGTTTTCTGATTCTTTTGTACGAGTATCACTACATAAGGGGCCAAGCGCCTCTCACATACATTAATGGAGGAATGACCATGCTGTTTGTAGATAACCAGGGCATTACAGATCCTTCTGTAAACCTCGCGATTGAGGAGTACATTCTGAAACATCTGCCGATGGAGGATGACAGCTACCTGCTGTTTTACATCAACCGTCCGTCGATTATTATCGGTAAACACCAAAACACGATTGAAGAGATTAACATCGAATACGTTCAGGATAACGGTGTGCAGGTGGTACGTCGTCTTTCCGGGGGCGGGGCTGTGTATCACGACCTGGGCAACTTGAACTTCAGTTTTATTACTGCGGATGACGGCCAATCCTTCCACAACTTCCGCAAATTCACCCAGCCTGTGGTTGAAGCGCTGCACGAACTTGGCGTCAATGCCGAGTTGACCGGGCGCAATGATCTGCAAGTGGGAGAAAAGAAAATTTCGGGCAACGCCCAATTCGCTACCCGTGGTCGCATGTTCAGCCACGGCACGCTGATGTTTGATCTGAATCTGGAGCACGTTCAGGCATCTCTGAACGTCAATCCCGAGAAATTCAAATCCAAGAGCACCAAGTCGGTACGCAGCCGCGTTGCCAACATTCGTGATCTGATTGACACCAATCTGACGATTGAAGAGTTCCGTGATGAGTTGCTTCGTCACATTTTCCGCATGGAACCGCAGGACGTTCCTCAGTACAAGCTGACCGAGAAGGACTGGGATAAGATCAAGGAAATCTCGGCAGAGCGTTATAACAACTGGGACTGGAACTACGGTCTGTCACCGGAAAGCAATGTGAAGCATACCCGCAAATTCCCGGTGGGCATCATCGATCTGCGCATGAACATCAAGGATGGACGCATCGAAGATATCAAAATCTTCGGCGATTTCTTCGGTGTTGGCGATGTAGCGGATATCGAGGACATGTTACGAGGCAAGCGTTATGACGAGACTGAAGTGCGTTCAGCACTGGCAGGTCTGGATGTGAAGCATTACTTCGGCAACCTGGAGCTGGAGGACTTTATCGGTCTTGTTTTCCTGGAAGAGTAAATAAAGAAGGAAATACGACATTTAGATGGGTAGAGATTGTTTGAACGAAATTTGGATTACACATTTAACGGAAAAGACGGAATTCATATGAAGAAGCGAAGCGCTCGCGTCTAATGCCGGATTTTTACCATCTATTAAGTTGAATTAGTCATTTACACAATAACGGAGAAGACAGAACAAACCTGGAGAAGCGAAGCGTTCGCCTTTATCACCGGATTTTCTCCCTTACAAAAGGGATTCAAAAAATCCGGGGATAACAGCGATCGTAAGGTTATTCTGTCTTTGGAGTGTCCGTGTAAATCATCGGTAGTTCAACTTTTATAAATAAGCACTAATAAAAATCCGGTGATGATTAGAGCGGTCGTAAGATGAATCTGCATTTGTAGTGACTTATGTAATCTATTTATTTCGTTCAATGAACATAGAAACAGATAAAAAAGGAGAGAAACATCATATGACTTACAAACTCATTGCTATCGACATCGACGACACCCTCATCAATGACAACAAGGAAGTTACACCCGCTACGCAAACGGCTTTGGAACAAGCGGTAGCACACGGAGTAGTAGTAACCCTCGCAACAGGACGCGCTTACGCTTCCGCACAGGCACTTGCACGCCAAACCAAGCTGAACGTGCCAATTATTACCTATCAAGGTGCTTTGGTGAAAAACCTGCTGGATGAGAAGGTGCTCTATGAGCGCTATGTGCCGCAAGAAGCTTCCCGCAAACTGTTTGATTATTGCCTGGAGAAAAATCTGCACTTACAAACGTACATCGACGACAAACTGTATGCTCGCGAAGAAAATCAAAAACTGCTCGACTATGCCAAGTTAAACGGCACGCAATACTACATCGAGTCTGACTTCATTAAAGTCATCGAACAACCAACACCAAAACTGCTCATCATCGACGAGCCAGACTATCTGGACCAAGTGGCTGTAGAGCTGCGTGAGTTGCTCGGGCCTGAAGTGCATATCACCAAATCCAAGCCTTATTTCCTCGAAATTATGCATAAAGAAGGTACTAAAGGTCACGCGCTGACGTTCCTGGCTGACCATTTCGGTCACGAGCTTAGTGAGTGCATCGCCATCGGTGACTCCTGGAACGATCACGAGATGTTGGAAGTCGCTGGTCTTGGTGTAGCGATGGGCAATGCCATCCCTGCGCTGAAAGATCTGGCAGACTATATTACAGCAAGCAACAACGAAGATGGTGTTAAAGAGGTTATCGAGAAGTTTGTACTGAACGCCGAGTAAAATCATCCGCAGTTTTGCAAAAACAAGAAAGCCCGGATACCACAATAATTTGTGGTTCCGGGCTTTCTTGTTTCTAGTTTTATTTTATTTTTTATTTTTGGCCAGCAACACTGCGGTTAAAAAAGAAATCTGTAACGACACAGTAATCCCAACCGAGACCATGATATTCGTTGAATCGGATATATGAACGAAAAATAAAACAAGAATGAATACCAAGATAGAAATGATAACGCTTGCTGTAAAATTTAAGAAGATTTTTTTCATATTATCACCAAGAGATTGTGATGGGATAATCTAATACCTCAGTACCAATTGAAGGGTTAACAGCTAAACCACTAGGAAAAACAGACACACTTACAGAGCCGGTTGCAAATCTGTGCCCATATCTTAAGTTAATGTTAGATTTCCCACTTTTTTTAGTGGTATAAACATACTGTGTTATATCCCCTTGCTTAAAATTGGAATCTGCCCAAATATCATATTTCGCTGCCACACCTTGTCCAATATCATGATCTGAAGGAACATTGGATGAAGTACAAGTCCATTGACCTTTATAATTACAATTATTACTTTCATGACCCATTATTTTTCCAGAAGATGTTTTTAAATACCACTCATTAGTAACTGGATAGCCAATCGACATCTTATCTGTTAAGGCAAACAGAGGCTTTACCTTCCAAGTATAAGATCCATAGATATAAATTTTCTTACTTCCTGGTACATCGCTATTTACCTCATAAGCATTAGCATACAATGTAATATCAGATGTCGTTAAATCCATCGTACCAACAAAATCGTCACCTCTCTTTTGACTAGATAGAGAATAGTCCATAGGCTCACTAGTAGAAAGTTTAACAGCATCATTTTCAATTAAATATCTCAAAACTTTCGTAGAATAATACTTAAGCTCATCTTCTTTAATACCTATGTCATTAAGTATAGTAGAACGTTCCTCTTGTGTTAACTCATCTTGACTAGTCATACTGTCAGTCTCAGTAGCAAAAACTGACGGCGATAACAATAGTAGCAAACTGATAACCAGACAAATCGAAATTGTTTTTTTCAACCTTACACCCTCATCTCAATTTAATTTTTAAAACTTATTTTCACCCTCCAAAATTAGTTGTATAAAGCTCTTTTTACAAAAAGTAACTTTATACAACTAAAATATACTAAAATATTACAAAAATCAACTATTTAGAGTAATTAATTGTACTTAATGACTTTAAGTTCTTTCTACGCTGATTACTAGTTTTGAGCGTTGTGTCTTGTTTATTTATGTTTTTTAAAAAACTCTGTAACGACACAGTAATCCCAACCGAGACCATGATATTAGTTGAATCGGATATATGAACGAAAAATAAAACAAGAATGAATACCAAGATAGAAAGAGCCACGCTGGCTACGAAATTCAGGAAGATTTTTCTCATCATTTCACACGACTCCTCAAAGTAAGAACTCTTACTATCATACTATAGAAGAGATTCATCCGGTATTCTAGGAGCCTTGCACAATCACCTTCGTACGTCTCCCTTTCTTTAACCAGTTGTTTACCTTCTCATTCATTGTTAACAGCCCCGAGATAACCAAAACGACACCGACCCACGTCACCCAGCTGACATGCTCTCCGTACACGATCGCACCGAGCCCAACGGCAATTGGTGGCGATATGTATAACCAGGTTGCAGGGAACAGCGGATTCGTGCGTGACATTATCCAATAGAACAGACTGTGCCCGACCATTGAACCGATGACCGTCAGATAGATTACGGACGAGACCGCAGGCAGTACATCCAATGCCGACATATTCCATAACTCCGTCAATCCTGACAGGAAGAATAACAATACGCCGCCATACATCATCTGCACCGCATTTATTGCAACAGGATTCATGTCGCTGAATTGATGAATGACTTTTTTGGAATATAACGTACCTGCGGAATAACAGACTTCCCCCACCAGCACCGCGATACATCCCCACAAAAATAAAGACCCTGCTCCCAGCGATATCCCTGGCAAAACGACAAGCACAACGCCCGTAAAACCAATCAGGCAGCCAACAAGCATGCGAGGTGATGTTTTCTGCCGTAACAATGCCGTTTGCATAAGCATAATCATCAGCGGCCCTGTCGCCGATAGAATAGCCCCAACACCGGAACTGACATGTTGCTCCGCCCAATATAAAGTGGCAAAGGTGCCGAAGGTTAGACCTGCACCCGTAATCAGCATTTCTTTGCGGAACAAGAGAGACAAGCTTACTTTCCCCTTCATCCACATCCATGTAAACATTAAAGCCCCCGCAATCACAAACCGCAGTCCGGCAGATAGAAAAGGCGGCATGCCTGCCTCTACTCCAATTTTAATCGCCAGAAACGTTGTTCCAAAAACGAGACACATTACCGTAAATGCAATCCCTACCATGTTAACCACTCCTTTATCTGTTCTCCATCATAGCTCATGGTCTATAGAACAGAATGAACAAAATAGAACAGTTACCTCCCTTTTGCTGTTACAATGGAGATCAAAAGGAGCGTGGATCGGGTGAGCAGAACGGTAATGATGGCAGACAACAGCATGAAACGGTACGAGCAAGTTATCCACTATCTCATGGTACGGATTGAGGCTGGGGAGTGGGTTGAACAGGAAAAACTGCCTTCGGTACGAAGCTTGTCCGAACTGCTCGGCGTACACCGGCTAACGGTTTTCAAAGCGTATCAGGAGTTAAAACAGCGAGGGATCGTCTATGTTAGAGACAAATCTGGTTATTACGTCAGTCCGGCCAAACCACTAGCCGATACAGATCAGGGAGATGATCCCTCCGTGTCGGCTTGGCTCCATTGGGACACACTTGACCGGGTGCAATCGCTGGAAGCGGAATATCAGTTTTCCAAATCGTTAATCGATCCTGCTCTGCTACCCAACCGATACTGGGGCGAGTTAATGCGCGACCTGCTGGATCAGTACCCTCGTCTGCTCGGTACGTATTCGACCATCCAAGGCGATCTAGAGCTTCGTACCAGTTTGGCCAGCCATTTGACGGCAAAAGAACGCTTCTACCTGTCCTCTGATGAAGTGCTGATTACATCTGGTGCTCAACAGGCGATTGATGTCATCTCCCGTGCACTGGTCAAGCCCGGAGATCGAGTACTGATTGAGCGACCAACTTACGGCCCTGCCATGGAAATTTTCCGCAAACAGGGTGCACGGCTTGTTTTTACCGATATCCATCCCGAAGGGTATGATCTGGAGCAGATTGAGCATCTGATGAAAACAGAGAAGCCACGCCTCTTTTATATGACACCGACGTTTCAAAACCCAACAGGCATCAGCATATCTGTAGAGCAACGCAAACAGTTACCTGAACTGGCTGAACAATATGGCTGTTTCCTGGTGGAGGATGATAGCACATATGATATTTATTTTAAAGAGAAACCACCTGCGCCGATCTTCACTTATGATACTTCTGGACATACACTGTACATCCGCAGCTACAGCAAATATGTTGTTCCGGGTCTGCGAATCGCAGCCATCATGTGCCGTCCGCATCTCATGGCAGGACTACAGGCGATCAAAGCCCTGACCGATAACGGATCACCACTCCTGAACCAGAAGCTGTTTCTTCGTTATTTCCAGTCGGATCGTATGCATCAGCATCTGTCCAAGCTACGAACTGCACTTCAACTTCGAATGGAAGTGATGGAGCAGTGTCTGCTGGAGACAGACTGGACATGGACACGCCCCGACGGTGGTCTGAACATCTGGGCCGAGCTTCCGGAGGGGATCGACACAGGCAGACTGCTACATCAAAGCATGGAGCACTCCATTGCTTTTGTACCTGGAACCGTATTTGATCCCTCCCACAGTTCAGGAAATCGCAAGCTTCGTCTCTCCTTCTCTTATGCCCGTGAGCAGCAAATCCGGGAAGGGATGGACCGACTGATCGCCTTGGCGGGCAAAAGGTAAAAACGAAAGTTAGTTTTGGAACTACATCTTTTTGTCTATCGTCCAAATCACGGTAGCAACTTTTTACTCGCCAGCGCTAACGGTCACCAGAGGCCTTATTTAAGCGTTTTTCACGAACTAAAAAATGTAACGATCACCAGTGGCCCTATTTCAATGAAAACGTGCGCTTTGTGCCCATTTTCCATCGAAATGACTAAAATAGCGTCTCCTGAGATCGTTACATTTTCAAACTACCTGAAATGCAGCAAATAGCTTCATCTGTGATCGTTAGCAATAGACCGCATGTCGATCAGTTGTCTGAGTTGATAAACGAGTAATTCCACAAATAGGTAGTTATTAATGATTAGGGAGCTGTTTAACATTTCTATTTCAATACAACATATTCGCCACGCAACATCCATTTTAACGATAAAAAATAAACGTATTCTGATTGATCCCATGTTGAGTGATGCCGGAACGCTCCCACCTGTGCCCTTCACTCGAAATTTTCGTCGAAACCCGTTAACCCCCTTACCTGTCCCACTCCATGTTTTTGAGGATGTAGATGCCATTCTATTAACACATCGCCACTTTGATCATTGGGATAAAAAAGCCATTTCCATACTTGATAAAAATATACCTGTATTTTGCCAACCCAGTGACCAGGCCTCTGTTCAATCCGCTGGTTTTCTGAAAGCAATACCCGTCGATCATTCTTTGGAGTGGGAAGATATTCAAATGAAACGAATTAGCGGGCAACACGCTTTGGGACTTTCCAGAAAGCTATTAGGACCCGTTTCTGGTTTTATATTGAATGCAACAGAAGAAGGATCTATTTATATCGTTGGTGATTGTGTTTATACAACTGCGATTGAAGCCGTTTTTCGTAAGTATAGTCCGGATATTGCTGTTTTAAATACAGGAGAAGCCCAAATGATGTGGGGGACTACCATCACCATGACACGTGAAGATGTCGCTCGCCTAGCCCGTTTGTCGCCAAAAACGAAGCTCCTTGCCGTGCACCTGAACACCATCAACCACTGCAAATTGAGCCAGGACCAGCTTACCGAGTATATAAAAAAACAAGAACTTGAAAATTCTGTTTGGATTCCTAAAGATGGTGAGATCATTTCTTTTTGAATCAGCTGCTCACAGATTTTTTCTCTCAAATAACCGGATCGTGACGACATACGAAACAAGAAACAAAGCCACTATGGCTATGGCAATCCCCAAGATAATGGGTGTTGTAATCAGCCCTTCTTTACCTGCAACATCAAGAATAAACGCGGTCGGTTGAGCAAGAACAATTAAACAAACGAAGAAAACCGTATTGATGATGCCCGCTCCCTTTTTGCTGAGTGCATAGAACAGTGGCATATATATAGATACCAGAATAAGTACCAACCCCATAGAAATGAGGATATCCAACAGGGAATAATGAGGTTTGTTGAGTTCAGGATAACTCAGGTTAACAATCTTGTGAATGCCGAAGGATACAAGCACTCCAAACAGGGAATAGAGAATGGAAGACAGGTACTTTGCTTGCACGATCTGTTTACGACTGACCGGAAGTGTAACTAAAAAGTTATGATTATGGTTTTTGATATCAATCATCGTAGCTAGCATAATCGAACCAAAAGCCGTATAAATCCCTACGAGATACATGGACATTTCCATCTTCGGGATAAACGCCCAACTGAAAACCACCACATACACACCCACAATCCACAACGAACTTCTCAGTGCAATAAAGTCTTTGCGAAGCAGATTAAGCATGTTGACGCCCCCCTTTTGCCGTGAAATAAATCAAGTCTTCCAACGCGGGCCTATGCAAAAGAGCCTCATTGCCAAACATACGCTGTGCCTCCACTTTGTTGTCCGATAACGCTTCAAAACCAATCGATGTTTCACGTATGCCCACGAATTGACGCCGGGTATCCGCATCCAGCAGACCCATATCCCCTTTCACAATGGTGTAACGCTCAAGCACATCGTCTTTGGCTTCATTGAAAATCAGCTTGCCTTGATTAACAAAAGCGATATAGTCCGCGATCCGCTCCAGATCCGTCGTAATATGTGTCGAGAAAATGATGGATTTGGTCTCGTCCTGAATCACGTCGGCCAGTAGATCAAGCAGCTCTCTCCGAAAAATCGGATCAAGACCGGATGTCGGTTCATCCATGACAAGCAGATCGGCATCATGAGACAGAGCAACCGCAAGGGAGAATTTGATTTTCATGCCTTTGGATAAATCCTGGATTTTCTTTTTGTGAGACAATTCGAATTGTTCCAAATAACTCTTGAACACGGCATGGTCCCAGCGACTGTAAAAAGGAGCGATTAAACGTGACATCTCCCGGATGGTCAAATGTTCATAATAATAGCATTCATCGGACACAATACCGAGCCGCTGCTTGACAGCCACATCACCGCTCGGATTCTCACTGCCGAGCGTTCGCACTGTTCCCTGATCAGGATGGATGAGACCGGTAATCATGCGGATTAATGTGCTTTTTCCGGCTCCGTTTGGGCCAATGAGCCCTGTGATAAATCCCTGTTTCACATCCGTAGATATGTTATCCACCTTAAATAATGGATACCCTTTTGTAACATTCCGCAATTCTATCGCATTCATCGTGCCTATTCCTCCTCTAACAGCAAAGTAAGATGATGAATCAAATCCTGTGCGTTCATGCCCAGTTCCTTGCTCTCCTGAATAACCTCAAGCATCTTCGCTTCTAATTGCTTCATACGTCTCTCCCGAATAAAATCCTGATTTGCACCGGATACAAAACTTCCCTTGCCAACCACGGAATCAATCAGTTGCTCCTTTTCCAGCTCTTCATACACACGTTTCGTCGTAATGACGCTGACTTGCAAATCTTTTGCAAGTTGACGAATGGAAGGCAGGTGGTCTCCTGCTGCCAGTTCCCCATTCAGAATGCTCTGCCGAATCTGGGATAAAATCTGGATATAGATGGGATCGCTTGATGCATTGGATATCCGTATATTCATGTTCGTTCCTTCACCTCATTGCCATTGTTTCATATAAATAACATAGTGTATATATATAATATATACACTATGCCTGGTTAAGGTCAACCTATTTTTATCCATTTTTCTTCTCTCCATCAGAAAACAAAAAAAGAACGACAGTCCCCTGTCGTCCAAATCTTTAAATTCGTTGTTTCGATTATACTTGTTTTCTGTTCCACTCGCTTCATCAGTTTCATTTACGGTGACACTTACGCACCTGTAACAACCTTATCTACCAATCCATATTCCACGGCTTCGGCTGCTGTGAGGAAATAATCCCGATCGGAGTCTTTTTCAATCCGTTCCAGCGGCTGGCCCGTATGGTCTGCAAGCAGCTCATTCAAGCGCTGGCGGTGCTGGATAATGCGGTTTGCATGAATCAGCATATCCGATGCCTGCCCGCGTGTGCCTCCATGGGGCTGGTGAATCATAATTTCGCTGTTCGGTAACGCCATTCGTTTTCCTTTAGTGCCGCCCACCAGCAAAATCGTACCGAAACTCGCCGCCATCCCGGTGCAGATCGTCGAAATATCCGGCTTCACGAACTGCATCGTATCATAAATGGAGAATCCCGCTGTCACCGATCCCCCCGGACTATTAATATACATCTGAATATCCTTATCCGGGTCTTCCGCAGTCAGAAATAGCAACTGTGCCACGATGGCATTGGCCATCTGATCCTCAATCTCTCCCGACACCATAATGATGCGGTCTTTCAGCAAACGTGAATAAATATCATAACTCCGCTCACCGCGAGCGGTCTGTTCTACAACATACGGTACTACGTTCATATGTGACGCCTCCTTATATTAGGCAGCCATGATAACCGTATACCCGCCTCCATAAGACATCGAATTCGTGCCCGAAGTGGCGTAACCGTACATCACTGGCTGCATTTCTTGAGACGGCAGAGTCTGTTGCAGAATCGTACCCGCCACAGCCATCGGATCATCCGTGCGATTCAGGCACAGATCAATTAGACGCGCAGTATCTCCTTGGCGAAAAGCCATCAGATAATGGCGCAGCTGCTCTTGCTCCAGATCAGCAGGCTCTTCCATCGTCCCTTGTTCCAATGCAGACTCTGTCCCTGCATTCTCCAAATTATGCCTGACCTTGCTTAAAGCTGTGCGGGCACGGCTTAATGCCGCTTTTACAGCACCTTCAGTTGTGCTCAGCATCTCAGCAGTCTCTGCCGCCTTATATCCCAGGATTTCACGTAGTATATAGATTGCTCGCTGCCACGGTGGCAAGGTGTGAACCAAAAGCTGCACCGCGGACTCCAGCTCTTCAAAGGTGTCTTCATTCGTATAGTCGGATATGACAGGTTCCATCTCAGTGAGTATAGATCGCAACTTCTCCTGCTTACGAATTCCGTCAATCCATGTATTGCGTGCAATACGAATCAGATAAGCCTCCCAGTTAAACGAGGCGTCTGATCTTTGAGAAGCTTGCACCACTTCAGACGATAATCCCTTGAGGCAGGTTTCCTGAACGAGATCCTCTGTCTCTGTCACCGATTTGGTCAGTGACATGCAATACGCATAGAGTGAAGCCATTAAATCAGGCAATATATCGTGTAACGCGGGATACGAAATACGTTTCTCATCAACATCCTTGGTACAATCAATGACATATCTCTGATTCGTTGTAGTAATTTGTTTTATTGGACTAGCTTGATTCGTTTGATTGGCAATTCCGCCATTTCCAACATGATCCGTCTTGTAATTACGCGTGTTACTCCATTCATGCTGCAGTCTGTTGACTTCGCAATCTGCGGACTTCACAAAGGCCATCTCGGGGGCCCCCCTTTGCTGGTTCCTGATTAAGTGTTTCATTATGTAAACGAAGAACCTCCCGTAAAGGATACGCTCTTCTTCATTTATTTTTTTACAACAAAATCTATTCCCTAATTCCTTAATCCCAAATTCACCAATTTCATTGCTGAATCCCGATTTCACATTAAATCTTAGCCCAGCGTCACCGTCATGCCTGTTCGTGCTATGGTGATGCCCTGATCCAGTTTATAGTCCTGCCTTACATCTACATCATGGGACATATGTGTAAAATAGGTGTGTCCCGGCTTCAACTCTCGCAAAAGCTCCTGCGCCTCCTGCATATCATACACCGAACGCGTCGAAAACTCCGCCAGCTCATGCACAAAACTCGTCCCCAGAACCAGCAGATCCAGTCCATGCAACAGTTCCTTCTCATCTTCCTTCAAATCTATAGCATCGGAACAGTACGCCCACGCATACTCCTCACGCTCCAGCCGATATGCATACGAAAAACCGTTATGTCCATGACATACCTTCCAGGAACGAACCATCCATCCACCGAGTTCGATCCCGTTATCGGTTTCTAAAAAATCCATGTGACGAGCGAGCCACGGAAATTGTCCCTGTATCGTAACGATTACCTCACGCGGAGCATACAGTTTTCCCTTCGCGCCTAGCCAGCGGCACGCATCCGCCCATTCCGGCAAACCGCCAATATGATCAAAATGAGCATGTGTAATCAGCAACGTATGCACCATCCGCATTCCGTGATCTTCCATCTGAGAACGCCAATCCGGCCCGCAGTCGATCATAAACATCCCGTCTTCATGCTGATCTCGAAAGTCACCGCCCCTGTGAATCAGGACCGATGAACGTTTCCGCCGATTTTCCCCAGCCTGCCTTGCCTCCGCACATACCTCACAACTACAATACACCCGCGGGACTCCCATGGCGTCGCCTGTGCCCAGAAATGTGAGCTGATTCATTCCGCATTCCCCTCTCGCTCCCTGAAGCCGATTCAGCTCAGATGTGATGTCTCTTCCTTCGTAATCAACGAAGTTGTGCCTCAAATATTCTATGTAAATTGTAATCCTCTACCTCCGCTTTTGCAAAAAAAAGACTCCCCCACTCACAGCTCATCACAGCTGGCCGGGAAAGTCTGTCGTCTGACCGGGCTGGAGAAACCCAGCCTCAGACATGATGATTCCATATGCGTCCGCTCACACCAGCGCACGCAGTTTCAACGTCAGTTCACGGCCAGCAGGAACCTCTATGGCATCCGTGATGACCCAGTTCCATGCCAGACGTTGCTCTAACACCTTAGCCTGTTCTGCGGTCAACTGCAAACCGGTGATGATTCCCTCACCCACCGCGAAATCCTTGTCTGCTTGCAGATTAAATGCTTTTTCCAGCCAGATGCCAAGCCCTCCACGCGTATTAAACGTAATTCGATACCCGTTCCGGACAGCCCCTTCCAAGTCCTCACCATGCTCGTCCGCATACGAGAAAAACGTATCGTACCGATAATGCTCCTCGGATACGCTATCAAAAGCCGCTACATCCTTGGCTTGAATCGCTTTTAATATATCCGCTTCTTGCATGCCCTTGCCACGGGCCTGCTCCAGTCGAATCGCTGTGCTCTGGGATAATTTGATCTCTGTACTCATTACGGTCACGCCTTTCTGCAATTACGATTATGACAACATGTGCATTAGTATACTCCCTATTATAACCTTTTCGCAGTAAAAAACCTCCATCTCGGCTTGCCGCAAATGAAGGTTCGCATTCCTGTATAAGTTGAACTGATTCCTCTTACACGGAGCACTCCGATGACAGAATAACCTGGAGAGTAGCGGTTATCCCCAGATTTTTTTGGATTCCCTTTTCCAAAGGGAAAAATCCGGTGATAAGCATATGCTTCCGATGTAGCTTTCTTGAAGAAAGCTTTTAGGCAATCGCTACGCTTTTCCAGGTTTTTTCTGTCCTCTCCGTTATTGTGTAAATAAATAGTTCAACTTATATAGTTCATTGTTCAATGGGCTACAGCCCCGCCAGTACCTGATACCAGACTCCGCGCTTGGAATAGAGCGTCTTACGCACCTCATTCCAGCCTCCCAGATAGTTGATATCAAACAGCCCCGCTGGTGTCGGGAACGATTCTTTCGTCTCGGCAAATACGTCCGGATCTACCGAGCGGAAGCCGTGTTTCGCAAAAATACGCTGCGCTTCCGGTGTCCGCAAGTATGCGATAAAGGCTTCCGCCAGCTCCCGATTACCATGTTTATCGGCGTATTTATCCACCACCACTGCAGGATTTTCGATGAGAATCGTATTTTTCGGCACTACGATATCATAATCTACACCCTTTGCGATTCGAGCGAGCAACTCATTTTCGTATGTTACGATGACGTCCCCTACACCGTATTCAAATGCCGCCATCGAGGAACGGCCACTCTTATCCAGGGATTCAACGTTTTGATGCACCTCTTCCAGAAATGCTTTGGCTGCGGCAGGGTCTTTCTTGCCCTCTTTCTCCTCCGACAGCTTCAACCCTGCACCATAGATTGCATTAATATCCCACTGTGCACCACCGGATGTTTTCGGGTTAGGATACAGCACCTTTACGCCAGGCTTGGTTAAATCCTGAAAATCTTTAATCCCCAGTGGATTGCCTGCTCGTGTACCTAGAACAACGATCGAACGGGTAATCATGCCCTCATTCGGCGTTTGTTTCCAATCCGCGGTGACCAGCTTGGCCTTCACCAGTTTATCGATGTCACTTTCCATCGCCAGCAGGGCTACATCCGCTTCGAACCCGCCAACAATGGCTCTGGCTTGTGTTCCTGAAGCTTCATAAGACTCCTGAAAGTTAACGGTTTGCCCCGTCTTCGCCTTCCATTCTGCCTGGAACTTGGGCAACAGTTCACCTACCGCATCCTTCGCTACGCTATATGCACCAATAACCAGTGTGTTCGAAGAATCCCCACTCGAAACCCCGGCTGGCTGCCCTGGCTCCTGCTTGCTACATCCGGCAGTCACACAGACGAGCACAAGCATCAGGATCACGTATAGAGGTATAAATTTCTTTTTGTTATGGCTCGTCTGCATGGCCGCTCCTTCTTTCATTTCTGCTTTATTCTTAACATAACAGGCTCTAGATCATGACAGGCATCGGATCTTCTTTCAGTCGGTTCTCGACAACCCAGCTCTCCGAGTCGTTGAATAAATAGGCGCGGTGCACAAGCACACGAATCGTTTGCCCGATCTCCAGTGTCGTTTTCTCCAATGAGCGATAGGTGATGAGCTTATGGCCCTCCACCTCAACTTCAACCATCCATTCACTACCGCGGAAGTGAAGGTGTTTCACGATCCCTTTTTCCGTTGCAGACAGCATGGTGAATTCATTCTTAAGTCCAATCTCGATGTACTCCGGTCGGATCAATGCACGCGTATTGCCACCTTGCACCGCATGCTCGAAACCTTTCAGCTGAGAGGCATCCTCCACCACCGTGGACTCCCCAATAAACGTCGCCACGAATGGTGTCTGCGGATTTTTATAAATATCCCAAGGGGTACCCTTTTGCTCTAAACGTCCTTGGCTGATAATCATAATCTCGTCTGCGACTTCGATCGCTTCATCCTGGTCATGAGTAACAAAGATGGACGTGATGCCTACCCGCTCGATCAACTCACGCAGCCATGAACGAAGCTCTTGACGGATCTTGGCATCAATGGCGGCAAACGGTTCGTCCAGAAGCAGTAACTGCGGCTCAGGCGCAAGCGCCCTGGCAAAGGCCACACGTTGACGCTGTCCACCCGACAACTGGTGCGGATAACGCTGTTCGAAACCTTTCAGCCCGGTCAGCTCAACGAGTTCCATCACGCGATCACGAATCTGGGCTTTGGGTGTCTTTTTCACCTTGAGACCAAACGCAATATTATCAAAAACACTCATATGTTTGAACAACGCATAGTTTTGAAATACAAATCCAATGCCTCGTTCTTGAGGCGGCAGATGATTCACGACTTTTCCGTGGAAACGAATCTCCCCCGAGCCTGGGCTTTCGAGTCCTGCGAGCATACGCAGAATCGACGTTTTCCCGCCTCCGCTGGGGCCGAGTAGACCGATCAGATGGCCTTTGGCGATATCGAACGAGACATCTTTTACCGCATGAAAATCACCAAAGTGTTTGTTCAGATCACGAACTTCTACATGCATCTCAATGCACTTCCTTTCGTTTCTTGGCCCATTCCATCAGGAGCAGCAGTCCTACGGAGAAGGTTACCAGCACCAATGCCACACCGTTTGCGGCTGACACGTTGAAATTCTCTACATCCTGATATACCAGCGTTGTGGCTGTCTGCGTTTTATTCATAATATTACCGGACACGACCAATACCGCCCCGAATTCTCCCAGAGAGCGCGCTACCGTCAGAACCAGACCATAGACAACCGCCCAGCGAATAGAAGGCCAGGTTACACTCCAGAACGTTCTCCAGCCGTAGGCTCCAAGTGTGGAAGCCGCCTCTTCCTGCTGCGAACCAAGCTCCTGCAGGACTGGCATAACTTCCCTTACCATCAGCGGAAACGTAACGAACAATGTGGCAATAACCATGCCTGGAAAAGCGTACACCACATTAAATCCGATACCCTCAAAAAATCCTCCCATGATGCTGTTTGGTCCAAGCAACAAAACAATCATCAAACCGCCAATAACGGGAGATACAGCGTAGGGTAAATCGACAATGCTGTTAAGCAGTCCTTTCACCCGATCACTCAGCCAGCCTGCGCGAACCAGATAAATCGCCATCATGATGCCAAACAATGTATTTAACAGGGTGACCACCAGAACGACAAGCCCTGTCATCATCAGTGCGTGAAGCGCCTCAGGGCGCATAATACCTTTGACAAACCCGCCTGCACCATCCTCGAATGCTCCAATCAGAATGCGACCGAGCGGAATGATCAGCAGCAGGGTAAACACCACAAACGTCAGTCCGATTAATAGCTTTCTCATCTTCTTCTCCCCCGCATCTGCACGAGATTGATCAGCCAGAGGATCAGGAAGGAGAGTGTAAGAAGCAATACGGATACAGCGGCCGCTCCTGTCGGGTTATCACTTTCAATCTCACCATAGATAAATACAGAAGCGGTTAGCGTTCTGCCCGGGATATTGCCAGCTACCAGTACAACGGCGCCGAATTCAGCGAGTGCTCTGGAAAAAGCCAACATCCCCCCGCTAATCATGCCGGGAGCCATGGATGGCAGAATGACCTGCATGAATGTACGTGCCTTGGAAGCACCCATCGTATACGAAGCCTCTTCCTCGGAAGGATCGATCTCTTCCAGCAAAGGCTGCACTGCCCGGATGACAAAAGGAAAGGTTACAAAGGTCATCGCAATCACAATCGCGGGCTGATGAAATACAATTTCAAACCCCATCGATTCAGCCAATTTCCCTACGGCACTGATGGGGCCGAGCAACAGCATGATCATTAGACCGCCTACAGCTGTCGGCAATGCAAAAGGCAAATCGACGAGACTGTTAAGAAATGATCTGCCAACGAATCGATATCTTGTTAACACCCAGGCAATCATGGTTCCTAAGACCACATTAATTATAGCGGCGACCACGGCCAGACGTACCGTTAACAGCACCGCCTTCCATGCGATCGGGTCCATGATGCTCTCAGCAAAATTGCTCCATCCTTCAGAGAAGGAATTGGCGTACACACCGATGATTGGCAGTACAATGAGTACGATGAAATATAACAATACGGTACTGCGAAAACCCCAAGTCCATCCCTTGTGACGAAGAACGGTGTTCATTACTGTGTTCCCTCCCAGCCTCCGGCTTTAACTCCGGTCGGCAGTCTACCTGACTCCATACGACATTTCCCTAAGTTGGATAAGTTTACTTTATTATTATTCCCATTAGTCTACTTGGTTTTTGCTTATCTGATACTTTACCAGTTTGCAGTGCTGGTCGTCAATGCTTTTATTCGAACTATTAGGGGGTTAAAATTGAGGAGAGCCATTACAACGACAAGGAGGAAAGACATGTTATACACACAAAATATATCAACATTTGCAAGAGATGAAATGAAGGATATCACAAGGGAAGTCAGACAAGTTGTACAAAGTAGCGGCGTGCAGAATGGCACCGTGCTCATTTATTGTCCCCATACAACAGCTGGCATTGCTATTAATGAAAATGCGGATCCCGATGTTAAACATGACGTCTTGTTACGTCTCGATGAGGTGTACCCATGGGAGCACCCTCAGTATCGTCATGCCGAGGGCAATACAGCCTCTCACCTCAAATCAATAACTACCGGTCCGTCACAGACTGTCATCCTTCATGAAGGCAGACTGCTTCTCGGACGCTGGCAAGGAATCTATTTTTGCGAATTTGACGGGCCACGCAATCGAGAATTTTTCGTCAAAATTATGGAAGGTTAAGTTCCTTCTCAAAAAAGACAAGCACAAACAGGCGCTCCACCCTGTACCGGGGTTAGGAACGCCTGTCTTCATCTTCAGTGTATGAAAATAATATCTTTCGCATGATAACGTAATAAAGAGTTAATGTTATGATCAATCACCGCCTTGAAGTGTAGGGGCAGGCATAAGCGGCAAATTATTGCACGCCAGGCTGCTGACCCAAGTTACGGCACAATACTTTTACATGAGACAACGCAGAGGATTCGATCTCCGCAAACGTTAAACGGTCTTGAATATGGTACGATATGAATCCGTGCATCGCCAGAAACAAAGTACGCGGCACATGCTGAATATCTTCTTCGGCACAGCCCTCTTCCTTCATATACTGCCTGATAATCGACGCAAACAGTTCGAAACAACGTCCCTGCTCCGTACGACAATAGGACAATAACTCCTCGTCCCGAATCATAAACATAATCTCGTATTGATATGGATTTTCCAGACCAAATCGAATAAACTCCATCAAAATATGCTCCACTTTGTTCACGCCGCCTGCAACTGGCCTGACCATGGCTTGCAACAGTAGATGTCCCAGATGGTTGAAATCCTCTACCACGATCGCATAGAACAACTCTGCTTTTTCCTTGAAATGATAATACAGCGACCCATGACTATAGCCAAGATGCTGGCCGATGCTCCGCATCGAAATGGCGCGGTATCCTTTGGTAATAAAAAGATGCCTCGCCGCCTCCAGTATCCGCTCCCTCGACAACTCCTGTTCGACTGCTCTTCTAGCCATATATTTTATTCCCCTTCAATAAAATAAAGCCGCTGTCCCTCCGTGATCCGGGATTGCCCTTGCGTCAAATCCGTGATCCAGGCGATAAATGCCTCGGTTTCACTATCCGGCGGAAGACACGTTAACGTAACTTTATCGGTGAAAGCCGTTTCACCTGTACGCACTTCCCGGCCTCTTAACTCATTTTCCACTTTCCCAAGCCACGTATAATCCAATTCGACAAATACTTCTCGATGCAGCACTTTGGTAATGGCTTCTCCCGCTTCAATCGCTGCCACAGCTCCTTCTGTATACGCACGAATAAGTCCACCAGCGCCAAGCATGATTCCCCCGAAGTATCGTGTAACAACAATCGCTACATTCTTTAATTGCTGATTCTTGATCACCTCAAGAATAGGTTTACCCGCTGTACCACTCGGCTCCCCGTCATCAGACTGCTTCTGAATCTCATCCCGCTCGCCAATCAAGTATGCCGAGCAGTTATGTGTCGCATTCCAATGTTTTTTCTTGATATCATCAATAAAAGCAATAGCTTCCTCCTCAGTTGAGACCGGCATAATATGACCGATAAACCGTGATTTTTTGATCACAATTTCCAGTTGTCCGGATCCTCGAACCGTTCGATAACGTTCAATCATTTTCCAATCCAACTTTCCGTAAATCATCCATTTTACAAGAAAGCAGTTCCCCGCATATTGCGGATGAACTGCCTTGGTTAATGACACCCGGGAAACGATACCCTGCAAAAGCTCGCATTCCCGGATGGACTTAACAATCTTATTTAACTATATGAGCGGAGCCATGAATTATTCAGAAAGTCTCGCTTCGAGCGCTGCTTTCTCTTCTTCAAAGCCTGGTTTGCCCAGCAATGCGAACATGTTTTTCTTGTATGCTTCCACGCCCGGTTGGTCAAATGGATTCACACCCAGCAAGTATCCGCTGATGCCACATGCTTTTTCAAAGAAGTATACCAGATATCCGAAGGAATATGGAGTCATATCTGGAATGTTCACAATCAGATTTGGAACTTGGCCATCTGTATGTGCGAGCAACGTTCCTTGGAATGCTTTTTTATTGACGAAATCCATCGTTTTTCCTTCCAGGAAGTTCAAACCGTCCAGATCGTCCGCATCAGCTTCAATGGAAATGTGCTCGGAAACTTCTGCGACTTGAATAACGGTTTCGAAGATGTTCCGGCTACCTTCCTGAATGAATTGACCCATAGAGTGCAAGTCTGTGGAGAAATCCACGGATGCAGGATAGATACCCTTGTAGTCTTTACCTTCGCTTTCACCAAAGAGCTGTTTCCACCACTCGGATACGAAGTGCAAGGACGGCTCATAGTTCACCAGAATCTCTGTTCCTTTGCCTTTACGATACAATGCGTTGCGAACGGCAGCATATTGATACGCTTCATTCTCCGCTACATTCGGATTGCTGTACTCTTTGGAAGCATCAGCTGCACCTTGCATCATTTCTTCGATGTTGATCCCTGCTGTTGCGATTGGCAACAAACCTACTGCTGTGAGTACGGAATAACGTCCACCTACATCATCCGGGATGATGAAAGATTCATAACCTTCTTCATTCGCCAGCTTTTTGAGTGCTCCGCGCTCTTTATCCGTTGTTGCGTAGATACGTTTGCGAGCTTCCTCTTTCCCGTATTTTTTCTCCAGAGCTGCACGGAAGATACGGAATGCAATCGCTGGTTCAGTTGTTGTACCCGATTTAGAGATAACGTTCACGGAGAAGTCTTTACCTTCTACCAGATCCAGCAAGTGTGTCACATACGTAGAGCTGATGTTGTTACCTGCAAAATAAATCTCAGGAGTTTTGCGTTTGTCTTTCGACAAGTTGTTGTAGAAGGAATGTGTCAGCATTTCGATCGCTGCGCGTGCTCCCAGGTATGATCCACCGATACCGATCACAATCAGCACTTCGGAATCGCTTTGGATTTTGGCAGCCGCTTTTTGGATGCGGGCAAATTCTTCTTTGTCATATGCTGTCGGAAGGTCGATCCAACCGAGATAGTCGGAACCTGTTCCTGTACCATTATGAAGTTGCTCGTGAGCCAAGCGGATCGGTTCAGCGAAATAGTCTACTTCGTGCTGGTTTACAAATTGCAAAGCTGTACTATAGTCAAATGTCACTTTTTTTGCCATGATCTCAAAAACCTCCTGATATCGGTATAATATTTCCGTTTTCCATGTTAAACAACTTGTCCTAAGGATACTTCAAATCCAACTTGCTGACAAGCTTATGCACGAACTTGGTTGTTAACATTCAAGAAGCAAAAAGGGCAAATCGAATCCGCAGCACTGCGGTTCGAGTTCCCCTTCTTGTGTTATTCCGCCGGGTACGAGCAGACGTAGTCGGTAACGCTGCGTATCTCCAGTTTGAATTTGGATTCAGCAGGCACGTGGAATGTAGCTTGGCCTTGAATCTCTTGCCACTCTTCTTCACCAGGAAGCAATACTCTCAGATCGCCGGACAGAATCTCCATAATCTCGCGGGAATCTGTACCGAACTCATAATTGCCTGGAAGCATGATGCCCAGCGTCACTTTGCTGCCATCCCCCAAAATAACCGTTCTACTGGTTACCTGGCCATCATAGTAGATGTTGGCCTTTTTCACTACACTGACTTGATCGAATTGTGACATGCGTACCCGCTCCCCTGAGGTTAATGAAAACAAAAGGCAACACAGGTCAGGGCAGCCATGCCGCCCTTGACTCTGCGGAAATAACAACTGCCATGAGCCGGAAGCGCCGGAAGACGTTCGGCCCATGACAGACGGTTGAAATATAAAGTTTTAATTACAGCAATGCTTTTACGCGGCTAACTACGTTATCCACAGTAAAACCATACTCTTGGATTACACGATCGCCAGGCGCGGAAGCACCGAATGTGCTAATTCCGAGAATGTCTCCTTGATCTCCAACATATTTTTCCCAGCCCATTGGATGAGCCATTTCGATCGCTAGACGAGCTTTAACATCCGGAAGAAGAACGGACTCTTTGTAAGCTTTGTCTTGTTTCTCGAACAGATCCCAGCTAGGCATGCTGATTACGCGAACTTGAATCCCTTGCTCAGCAAGTGCAGCTTGAGCTTTAACAGCGAGCTGTACTTCAGAACCTGTCGCGATAATTTGTGCTACCGCTTTACCGTCTTTAGCATCGGACACCACGTAAGCACCACGTTTAACGTTCTCACGTGCACCTTCTACAGTACCTTCGAGAATCGGCAAGTTTTGACGAGTCAGTACCAAGGCAACCGGGTTGCTCTTGTTCTCCAGCGCGTAAGCCCAAGCTGCAGAAGTTTCGTTACCGTCAGCTGGACGAATTACCGTCAGGTTCGGGATGATACGCAGGGAAGCCAATTGCTCGATCGGCTCGTGCGTAGGACCATCTTCACCGACAGCGATGCTGTCGTGAGTCAGGACATATGTTACTGGCAGGCTCATCAAAGCAGCCAGACGAACAGCAGGACGCAGGTAGTCGGTAAATACGAAGAACGTACCGCCGAATACTTTCACGCCGCTGTGCAATGCCATACCGTTCATCGCTCCAGCCATACCGAATTCACGGATACCGAAGTAGATGTTACGGCCGGAATAGTCTTCCGGAGTGAAGTTCGCCAGGTTGTTCAAGTGCGTCATTGTAGAGCTTTCCAAGTCAGCAGAACCACCAGTCAGATGAGGCACATTGTGTGCAAGGCCGTTCAGAGCGTTACCGGAAGCTACACGCGTAGACAATGCTTTGTCTGTTGCCGCATATTTAGGCAGATCACGATCCCAACCTTCTGGAAGGTCGCCGTTGATTGCTGTTTCGAACTGAGCAGCCAGTTCAGGGTATGCTTTTTTGTACTCCGCAAATTGCGCGTCCCATGCTTTGTTTGCAGCAATACCTTTTTCTTTGACTTGAGCAAAGTGATCGCGAACTTCAGCTGGTACGTGGAAGTTTTCTTCGTACACCCATTTATAATATTCTTTAGTCAGTTTAGCTTCTTCTGCACCCAGTGGAGATCCGTGAGTACCGCCGTGGCCGCCTTTACCTTGTTTGTTCGGGCTACCGTAACCGATAACGGTTTTCACTTCGATCAATGTAGGACGTGCTGTGTCTGCTTGACCTTCTTTGATTGCTTTTTCAATTGCAGGCAAATCGTTACCGTCTTCAACACGCAATACTTGCCAGCCATACGCATCGAAGCGTTTAGCGATGCTTTCGGAAGAAGACAGATCAAGTTTGCCATCCAGCGTAATGTCGTTGGAATCGAACAACATGATCAGTTTACCAAGGCCCAGACGTCCAGCCAGGGAAGCAGATTCATGAGATACGCCTTCCATCAGGTCGCCATCACCGCAGATTGCATATGTGTAGTGATCAACAACGTTGAATTGATCTTTGTTATAAGTCGCGCCCAGTTGAGCCTCAGCCATAGCCATACCAACTGCCATTGCGATACCTTGACCCAGTGGTCCGGTAGTTGCATCAACACCAGCTGTATGTCCGAATTCCGGGTGACCCGGAGTTTTGCTTCCCCATTGACGGAATTGTTTCAATTCTTCCATAGGAAGATCGTAGCCGCTCAGGTGCAGCAAGCTGTACAGCAACATGGAGCCATGTCCTGCGGACAGCACAAAGCGGTCCCGGTTAATCCAAGTCGGGTGGTCCGGGTTATGAGTCATCGTTTTTGCAAAAAGCTGGTACCCCATCGGAGCGGAGCCCATCGGCATACCCGGGTGTCCGGAATTTGCCTTCTCAATTGCATCAATCGCCAAAGTACGTACGGTTGTAATCGACAGGTTGTCGATTGTGGTGTTCTCGTCCTTTTGAATCGCTTCGTTCTTGTCAGTCATGGTTTGTCCTCCTCATGTCTTTAGATAAGTCGGGTGCGCAAGCGAGTCCCTCTCATCATACAAGCAAACCGCATAAACAATAAGTGAATCCGCTTGAATGTTTCATTTTGACTTATTCACTTTTGTATTGTATCACTTGCCGTGAAGCTTTTCCATAACCTTCTTTTAGAAAGTTACGGAAAAATTCGGCTGATTCTCGCTAAACCTTGCTAATCCATCGGATGAAGTATAACCTTTAAGCCGAAAACCATACACTTTTTAGAGATTAACGTGAAATTTGCATCTTCTAGTCTGTATCTCTCGATTCGAGAGCGAGGTGAACGGTTTATTTTCAGATAGTAGGTATGCTTCATACCCAAGGAGGGCTTGAAATGCCAGATCGAACGCGACACCCGTCTAATTCATTAAAATCATCATTACCCTGGTTTTTGGGGATCATAACCGGAATCGTCGGCGGTGTTTTTCTGGGACTGTTTCTGAAAGCTGTCCAGACAATAACTGGTGAAAAGGTATATACCTTGTTGTTGAACATTGATTTTGTGCCAGGGCTTCCTCCGCGGTTGCCCGAATGGATCGAATTTTCTTTACACCTGGCTGTATCTGTTGTCATCGGGATTTTCTACATCTGGTGGGTCAGACGTTCAGGCCATCCCGTCAGCAAAGGAATATTTCTCGGTGCCGCCTCTTCTCTGCTCTATCTCCCTTTGTCTCCGTTATCCTCACGTGTGCCCGATTTGAATGATGCTGGTGCGATTTTGTATTGGGTGGTTGGTCATCTTCTCTTTGGTGTCTTGCTGGGTCTTTGTGGAAAATACTTGCACGCCAAAAAACGGCACTCGGTTCATCGTTGAACCAAGTGCCGCCTGGCAGTATGACATATCATTGTCAAAGTTATATGAGTAACTCTCTTATGAGGTTACGGATCAACCTTGCACAGTATTAAAGCGTGATCTCAAACTTAAAATACGACTGTTTTATTTTCGTGAACAAGAACACGGTCTTCCACATGCCATTTTACAGCCCGCGCAAGCACAACACGCTCAATGGTACGTCCAATGCGTTTCAATTCAGTCACATTATCTCCATGGCTTACACGCTGAACGTCTTGCTCAATAATAGGGCCGCCATCCAGCTCTTCCGTTACATAGTGCGCCGTTGCACCAATGATTTTAACACCACGGTTATAAGCTTGAGCGTATGGCTTACCTCCAACAAAGGCTGGCAAGAACGAGTGATGAATGTTGATAATACGGTTACGGTAATGCTCAATAAACGTTGGAGAGATAATCTGCATATAGCGGGCGAGAATGATAACATCTACATCATTGCCGATCACTTCCAGCTGACGCTGTTCTGCTTCTTTTTTCGTATCGGCTGTAACCGGAATATGGTGATACGGAATGCCGAAAGACTCTACGTAGTTTTTCATATCTAAATGGTTGCTGACCACAAGCGCAATATCTGCGTCAAGATCGCCAGCCTGCCATTGCCAGAGCAGTTCTACCAGACAGTGGTCCTCTTTGGATACAAAAATAGCCAACCTTTTTTTGCGGCTCACCGCTGAAAGAGACCACTCCATCTCGAAACGTGCTGCCACATCGGCAAAATCCGCTTCCAGCTTCGCCAAGTTACTCTCCAGTTGCGGAAGATCGAACTCGATCCGCATAAAAAACATACCGCCTGACGGGTCCATCGTATACTGGTCAGACTGTACAATGTTGGCACCGTGTTGATGCAAAAAGTGCGATACCGCTGCTACAATTCCGGGACCATCCGGACAGGAAATAAGCATACGCGCTCGATTGGCGCGGTTTTGATCTTCAGGTCGTATTTGTTTGGCGTGAATCTCCATCGGGTTAATCTTCCTCCTTCAATTAGACAAGACATATATGAACTATATCAGACAAGACTTGCAGGGATTAACCTGCAAGCCAAGCAATCAAGCGGTGATTGATTTGTTCTTCATTCAAATGCGGGAACAATGCCGCCTCTGTCACCATGTCATACAAGCGTTCCAGCGGTTCGCGCGGATCAGCTTTTTTGGCTTTGGCATCGTTTTTGAGCAGTGTCCACACGTCAAGTACATACGCACGGGAATCCAGCTCTTTCCCCTTGAAGAAGTGTTGCATTTGCTCGACTTCACCCAGAAACTCCTGACCGAAGCGGCCTTCCACATCTCCTCGCAATAATGCAATTTCAATTTCATACATCGGTCGCTGGGTTTTGGCATCTTTACCAATCCACGGCGTTTCCAGAATGAATGGACGATTATTCAGCTTTTCATGGTTTACAATGCGGTTGATCGCTTCAAAACCAATCCAGCCCGATCCAATCGGTGTATGACGGTCTTTGCGTGCACCGGCAGCATTTTTACTATCGTTAATGTGCATTACAGCAATTCGGTCAAGTCCAACCGTTCGATCAAATTGATCCAATACACCATCCAGATCATTGACAATGTCATAACCCGCATCGTGAATGTGGCATGTATCCATACACACCGTCAGACGTTCGTTATGTTTCACTTTCTCAATAATCTGTGCAAGTTCCTCGAAGCTACGGCCCATCTCGGTTCCTTTACCAGCCATCGTCTCCAGCGCAATGTTCACATCGGTTTCCTGAATACCGTCAAGCACTTCATTCAAGCCCTGCGCAATGCGTTCGATACCGTAATGAGCATCCTTATCCGTGAATGCACCAGGGTGCAATACGATGTTTTTCACGCCAATGGCATGAGTACGGCGAATTTCCTCCTGAAGGAAGTCCACAGCCAGTCCATAGGTGCTCTCCTTGTATGATCCCAAATTGATGATATAGGGAGCATGAACAACAATCTCCTCGAATCCGCCTGCCTCCATCGCCAGCTTGCCTTCCTCAATAAACATTGATTCAATAGGCTTACGGCGTGTGTTCTGCGGTGCACCCGTATATATCATAAACGAACTGGAACCGTACGAGGACGCTTCCTTCGTTGCACTCAATAATCCCTTGTCCGAAAAGGACACGTGGGAGCCGATTTTCAGCATCAATAGATCCCCCTTTTTCTGAATTATCCCTTATCATAACGCGATTATCGAAATAAATCTAGAAATGCGATATAATTCGGATGAGAGGCTATTTTTGACAGCCGATTACGGAACATGGGACGCATTATTATCATGCCGTGAAAATCAATGAACCGAGGTGATTCCGCAATGATTTTTAATACGTACGCCCAGCTTTTAACGAGTAATTCTCCCAGCAACTGGTTTATGAATACGATTGCGTTCTGGACGCTTTTGTTGCTTGGCAGCATGTGCATCGGTGGATTTTTCATGATGCGCAAGTTCCTTAAGGTGCTACCGAAGGCTGACGGAAAGTCCAAGCTGGATTGGCAGAACCACTGGGTGGAGACAAGCCGCCACCTATGGACAGATGAAGCCAAAGCTTTTCTGGATCAGCTTGTTGAGCCTGTACCTGGCCCTTTTCGCGACATTGCCAAACATTCCATTGCTGCCGAGATTGGTAAAATTGCTGTGGAAGATCATGCAACCGAAGTGTCCAGAGATCATTGCATTAAAGGTTATATCATTGCGACACCAAAACGGGACAATAAATTTCTGGTTAAATTTCTGGAGAAAAATAAAATCGACTATACTCCCTATCGCCATTTAATGAAATAATCTTTTGATGTATTATAACGTATGAACCGATTGGAAAATAAAGCAGACCAGCATCGTTAGATATGGCACCAATTTGGTTAAATTAAACACATGTTAGCTCCGCTCGGTAAGTCCTTACATTCATTTAACTTACCTTGCGGGGCTTTTTGACCCATAAGAGAGGATGTTCAATATGAAAATTGCCATTTGTGGTGGAACCGGATTTGTCGGAGGCGCACTTGTAGATTACTGGTTACAGGCCGGACATCATGTGAAAGTAATCACTCGCAAGCTGCCTGACATGCATAATCCGAGTAAAAACCTTACATATATATCTTGGGATCAGCTGGAAGAAATGCCGCAGCAACTGGAAGGTTTTGATGCTCTGGTGAATCTAGCAGGTGAGACGTTGAATCAGCGTTGGACAACGAAGGCGAAACTGGAAATAGTAGAATCCAGAGTTACCACGGTTGCCCGGGTTGCTAAATTAGTGGAATCGCTAGAGCAAAAGCCGGAAGTTGTTGTTCAGGCTTCAGCCATGGCGATCTACGGAACCTCTCCCGATGAAACCTTTGATGAGAGTAGCCCGCAAAGATCGATGAATTTCCCTTCTCGCGTCTCGGAACAATGGGAAGTTGCTGCCGATGCCATCAAGGATGTAAGACTGGTCAAAATCCGGGTCAGCCTCGTTTTGGGTCATAAAAAAGGTGCATTCCCATTGATGAAGCTGCCCTATATGCTAGGATTTGGCGGCAAGATCGGCAGCGGCAAGCAGTGGACCAGTTGGATTCATATTATGGATATCGTTCGTTTGATTGACTTTACTATTCATAACAAAGAAATTTCGGGTCCAGTTAATGCTTCTTCGCCCAACCCGGTAACCAATGATGAATTCGGCCGTACAGTAGGCAAAGTCTATCATCGTCCTCACTGGTTCCCTGTACCTGGCTTCTTGATCAAAACACTGGTTGGTGAACTATCCGTCGTCCTGCTTCAAGGACAACGAGTCATTCCGCAAAAATCCTTGGATCACGGTTTTAAGTTTACCTTCCCCACATTGACTCAGGCTCTTGAGGACCTGAAGCATCGCGGGTTATCCGATTAAAACAAATTACATTGGGATCATACAGTTCATCCTGACACTCGATAAACGTAGACCGATTCGGCCAGGATGAACGTATCCCCATCCGTCAGTGGGTATTCTTTGTAAGGAGCCAGCAGATTTCCTTGAAGCATCGTTCCATTGACGGAGCCTAAATCCTTGAGAGCATAGCCGGACTTGCTCCGACTCAATTCCACATGTGCACGGGATACACCAGTCGAGTTATCTACATATTGAACCATATCCGCTGCTCTTCCAATGACAAAGGATGCGCCCTTCACATCAACACGCCTGCTCCCTTCACCTTTATTTAAAGTTCGTTCCAAGTAATATAATGGTTGTTTAGCGTTGCTGTCTTCATTTGATAATTCGTCCAAAGGCTGCAGATTAACTGTTGCCTCAACGGTTGAGTCCGTAATATGGAGTCTGGAAGTGCTCCCCCATTCTCTTTCCTGTTTCTCAGTATATGGTGGATTGAGCCTTTCTCCAGACGTTAGGTTCAAAGGGGATATGCTCATATTGCGAAGACGGAAAGAGGTATGATCTTCAGCAACCTCAGGCAAAGATTCAATGGATTTCCCCTTATCTTCTTTCGGCTTATCCATGGCATTCCAGCGCCAGCTCTCCTGAAACATTTCCTCTTCTACTTTAGCCTCCTTGTCCTTCTTCCTGCTTATGACTGATAAAGAGAAAGGCATATGAACGCCGGATTTACGAGCGGAATCACCCGTTCTTTTCCACATCCAACTCGCCACTGCGATGAGGCCAATACTCAGCGCCGTAGACAAAATCATTGCATTCTGACTTGGCTGTTGCATGTAGATGAATCTCCATACCAATGCCATGGAAACTAAGCAACCTAGCCAGATGTATGTTATACGTGAGGAGCCAGTGACCGAATTCTGCTCTTCCATCTCCACATTTTTCTGATCTGCGGAAACAAATGATGAAGAGGACTCAAGCTGAGTTGAGGTCTGATTCCGATCAAAGTAGTTTGTATTCCTCGTCGAGGGTTGGCCAGCTGTTGGCCAGTGTAACAAAGATTTCGAATAGGGGTCTACTTTTTTAATGTCTGTATCCGGTTGGATGATTTGCTGGTGCCCACGCTGATGACGATCTGATTGTTCTGTATCAGGTTTATTGTAATTAAAGCTGGCCTCGCTTTTCTTTTCAGGTAGCTGACTGGATATCGGTCTTGCTGGTTTACCAGTACACAATTCTAATAAAAGTTCACGTAATTGCCGAATGTCCCACCGCTCAACATCACATAACTGTAATACTCGTTGTATGCCCTCTCCTTCTAATTCCTGAACATGAGCCATAAGCTTGATTACCAAGTCACGGAATAACTGCGGCGTTTGCTTCTCCTGCCGGGCATGGGCATTCATCATGGGTACGTAAACTAAACCAAGTTCCCCTTGCCCCATTGCCCCCTGAATAAATATATAGTCTTCCTGAATACACAAATTTTGTGGTTCCAACATGTAGTGCCTGCACTCCATAAGAGCTTCAGCCAACTGAAACAAAAAATTATACAACACTGGCAAGCTGATTTGGCTCGATTTTAACATCTGGGACAACATCTTATACCCTGAGATGTCATACTGTAACGTTACATTCTGATCAATCTCCCGAGTGAATAAAGGTAGCAGACGAGGAATTCGATTTGAGGTTAACATACCGATCTGTATCCTGCTAAGTTCCTCCATTCGCAGCCCGTCCGCTTTTTCCAAAACCATAAATGTCCCGCCGTTACGTACAAAATCCCTCGTTAATCCATACATACCGCTCCTCACTTTCCATTGCCATTGTTAATAATAAAATAACTAACTAACAGTCATCCACACGGATACACCGATGACAGAGTAGCCTTTCAATCGCTGTTATTCCAGAGCAGAGCAACTACCCAAACATATAAATCCATGAGCTAACGAAACCGGGAAGTACAGCGAGCATAAACGGGAATTTCAGCGTTTTTTCGTGACTTACGAGTTTAAGAGAGCCCAGTTTAAAGAAACCGAATATATTAAACATCATTGTACGTATTCGCTGCGACGCATCTTTGCGAAATAAAAGGATAACTAAGCCGATTAATCCAGCGTACAGAATGGAATATATGATCACGTGTATACCAAATGTAAACCCCGTCCAAGCTCCTATACCTCCAAATAACTTCACATCTCCTGCGCCGACTGCACCGATGACGTACATTAAAAACAACATACCAAAACCAACAGCAAATCCAGCTAAAGAGAACCACATACCTCCCCAGCCTCCCCATGCAAGATGAGCAAGCATTCCCATTGCCGTTACTGGTAGAGTCAGCCGATTCGGAATTTTCATAGACCGTATATCGGTTACAAACGCCACCAGAAGATATATACAACAGATCACATAAAACCATCCCATCTATATCATCGCTCCTTACTTTCTGGATGCTACCGTAAATGAAGTTTCCGTCTGCATACCCTCCGCAGTCTCTACAACAAAACTCCAAGTCCCTTCCGTTGTTCGAGTGCCTACAAACCATGTCCATTCTATGATTCCATTCTCGTCCGCTGTAGCCCAGCCAATATGCTTTGCAGAACTCTCACCAGACTTGTAAAAAATCGTGAGATTAGCCGTTGCACCTGGCTCGACCTGAACCTTTATCGTTGCATGGTTGCCTATGAATGCTGGATCTGGCTTTGATATAACAGTTGCTGAACCCGTGCCATTTTCTACTCCGCTTCCGTTACCGCTTCCTTCTCCTGTGTCACCAATCCATATCCGCTCTGCTGCAGCAACCTGAATTCGTAAAGACTTGCCGAGAAAAGGAACCTTCACAGGCAACTCATAACTCAGCTCTAATCTGAAATACGGATTCGTCTTATTCTTCAAGTTAGGAACGGATACTCCGTTAACATGAATACG
Organism: Paenibacillus sp. RRE4; assembly: GCF_031844205.1. Lineage (NCBI taxonomy): Bacteria > Bacillati > Bacillota > Bacilli > Caryophanales > Paenibacillaceae > Paenibacillus > Paenibacillus sp. RRE4. Next base: position 539,847 of record NZ_JAUZUT010000001.1, on the reverse strand, counting down.
TTCCATATCTAGCAGTGTGGTTTCAACAAAAGGTTGCAACAACGGCTTCACAACCGGATCAAGTATGGCTTCCGTTGCCGACGTTTTGATTCTTTGCAGTGGCTCTTCACCACGTTTCGCTGCATCTCGCACCCAGTCACTTAAGGGTGAAGGCAAGGAAGAAGCGTAACCGTCTGCCCATTCTGTCAGGGAGAGCCGGGGCCATTTCCAACTCTCCTCCAGGCCCTCACCTCCAGCTGAATCTGAAGGCGCGAAGGCAAGCGATACTGGATAGATCTTCGTTGATAACTGTTTTACCGTTTCCCCCGCTGTACTCTGCAATGCGGTGGAAATCAGTGTCATCTGAACAATGAAGATAAGAAATAGAATAAAGAATAGAAAAATGGGTAGAACCAGCGAAGCCTCCAGCACCATAGTGCCCTGTTCTTTTTTCGCTTCAAGCACCTGTTTTCTCATTGACTTCAAGCGTTCCAATCTGCTTATCCGCATGATCCGATGTTGCATCTGCACACATTTCCTTTCATCCTGAACCTGAACCCTTTTTTCCATCATGCCTCCATCCACATGTTTTCACCTGTTCAATAGGAATAATCCGCCTTCCGTTCAACGAAAAAGCGTCCATCCTGTACTTGATCCTCACTGCCCGTTACAGCGCCTATACTTCGCACAATTCCAGGCAAAAACCATAGCTTGATGCTACTGCGCATCCGTCCGGAAGCATAAGTCTGTTTCTCATCCGGGTTAGCTCCCGTATTCAATCGGATCAAGGCTAACATTCGGGACATTTTGCGATCATTATTGCTATGCATAAGCAGGAACAATCTAAGGTGATCCCTGTATGTCAGCTTCACCTTGATATATTTGGATAATTCAACATTACCGTCCTTCGCCAGCTTCACCATATCTTCTATTGCATGCGTGATCCCATACAGGATCGCGGCAGATAACACAAGAAGCGGATTCCCAAGCTTACTATTCTCACTTAGTCCTTCAGCTGTACGAATCGCCAGACGCATTCCGAAGACCTCGGCATATGCAGATGCGATGTTACCTGAAGGGTTATGAAAACCGTATAGGATATACTCCAGCTCCTGATTCTCCAGTTTGAACACGTCATTAACATCTCCACTGCCTTCCGTCCAGGAGAACAATTGACCAAAGTCCATGGATTCAAAGTAAGCAAGCGCGTATTCATTTTGAAACAGCTCATCGCCAAGTTGTCCCAGTAGTCCTGACATCCCTCCAAACAGGCGATCCATTCCCTTCATGGCATTTCCACCGGAATCATACGGATCACTCGCAATCTCTGCCTTTTCCGATTGCTCAGAGCTTTTTTGGTTAAACGCTATGTTAGCCTTATAAAATTGTTCCAGCTGTTTGAATGTCTGCAAGGAACCGGAACTTCCGTTTTCTATCCGGCTGAATAACCGTTTCATTTCCTTCAATTTCCCTTTGGATTGTTTGTCATTCTCTTTACGCTGGGCATCCGATCCACGGCCGCTTTCAAGTTCCTGTTGGCTCTGTGTGATAAGATTGGAAGGGCCTGTTCTCCCAAAAGAATTCATATAACGTTCCGTAGTCTGACTTGCCTGCCTGACCGCAGGTTTAATTGGAACACCACTCATACCCGTCACGCTCCGAAGCTGGGTATTGAGTTCCATGCTATCTTTTCGCACGCCAGAGAAGTCTTCATTTTGCGAAATCACACGAGATTTTATCCGATCAAACAGAGCATCTTCCCTGACAAGCTCCGAAGCGAGCGAACGTGCGCTTTTGGCTTCATTGCCGGACCCCGCAGAAGTCGGACTCGTTCCAGGGAGTGTAGAGCTCCCCACGTTATCATAACTGGCATTCTCGGAACGACTTCCCCCTTCCGCAATCACTCGTTTCATTTCTTCATTAATCTCACGCGCCTCTTCGATCTTGTCCTGTGCTTCCAATAGTTTGGTCTTATGCGCCTCTAGCGCTGGTTGCATCAACATGCTGATTCCTGTCACAATCTGATTTACACCTGTCCGGTAACGCCCCAAGTCCAATATGTACAGCTGTTCAATTAAAGGCAGTCCTTCGTCTGCTTGCTTCTTGCTTAAGTAATCGGCATAACGTGCCGCCGCTTCTGCCGCTGTCTCTGGTGCTGCCTCAAGCATTTCTTCATAGATGGCCTGCGCTGGCGGTTTCATGATCAAGTCTGGAAGTTTCATTACCTTCTCGGCAGATTCAATCTGATTCCCGATCGCTTCATCCAGCAATTTCTCACGTTTGTCATAAAGCTTTTGTAATTTTTTCAACAGGTCCACGGTATGTGCTGCTTCCTTCATCTCCTCTGACATCGGTTTGAATCGATTAATGACTTCAATGGCAAAATCAACCGGGGCTCTATACTTCATCTCTTCCTGAATTTGACGATTAAAAATATCATACCTGCCCAGTTCACGTTCCATACCGAGTGATGTGGTATCCCATTGAATATCCAGAATCGGGAAACCATCCTTTACGGAAGAAGGTTTCACACTATCATTCAGCACTTTGGCCATAATGGCATCTCCGCTACTGTCGCCATACGCAAACAAACCATACTCCCGAAGTGATGTATCATAAGCTGACATAACGGATCTCATTGCGGCATGTGCCATCCGCTCCGTCTGTACTTTAAAAGCAGCAATTCTCGCATAATCAATAAAAATTGCCACAAACATATATACTCCTGCCAGAATCAAGATCAGAAATAACGTTACAGCTCCTGATTCACCATCTCTTTTTCTAAACAGTGCCTCCCTCCCCCTTTCCTCATTTTTCGTTTTTTCCAAAATGCTGTATAACTTGCCCTGCTTCCACAGCTGATGTCGCTTCCTTTCCACCTTTCCCTTTAAACTTGGCACCGTAATAACGGATCAAATCCACCGTTCGGATGAATTCAACCGGTTCTACAACAGCAGAGGAGCCCTTCGTAAGCACAAGTTTGCCGGAATCAAACAAAAATGAGGGCAGAGGCAACGATATAACCTGCTCAAGCTCAGTGGTTACCTTCCGCTGGATCAATGCATTTTGATATGTGATTTTGCCCTTCATGGCTGAAGGCATATGGCTGGATGCTTGTGCTAGTTTTGTTTCCGAAAGACTAGCGCCTTCAGATCCAGGTATAGAAACGCTAACCTCATTGTCCGCTCCCGCCCAACCAAACAATGCCCCTAACAGCCGATCGTCGCTTAACCGCCAGTACAAGTTATCATATTCCCCAGTAGCATATTCGCCTGTCAGCGCCTGTCTGTGACTGTTATCCCAGCTGTAGGCAGCTCGTTCAGAAGCCGCATAAGCATGCTGGTTCAAAAACGTTTTTTGGTACGTATACATCGTGAAGAAAAGTAGCAACACAAGGATAAATACTATGATCGGGAAGACCAGGGAGGCTTCGACAGTGAAGCTCCCTTCTTCCTTTCTGAAACGTCTATTCAAAAAACTCATCACTTTTGCTACTGACATTAACCAGCAGTCTTGTTACCAACTTTTTAATCTGGTCTTTGAAAATTAACGCTATAATGATAATTACACCAATGATTAGAATCAGTTCCAGCGTACCCAAACCCTCTTCTTCTTTCCAAAATGCCGCTACCTTGTTCTTCATCCCAATTCCTCCTACATATTCATCATCATAAAAGCTGGCGCACCGATCATGACCACGATTGTAAAAAAGATCAGCACCATCGGAAACACTAATTTTGAAGAGGCCTGCTCTCCCTTGGCCCGGCTAACCGCCTTGCGTTTCTCCCACAATACATGTGACAGATCCCGCAGTGCCAATACAAAGTCACCTCCTCCACGCCGGAAATTCAGTAAAACTGTCGTTGTAAAAATCGTCACTTCCTGCACACCGCATCGGCGGCTGAACTGCTCTAAAGATTGCTGGAACGAGTACCCGTTATTCCAGTCTCCTGTTGCTCTACGCAATTCGTTGTACAAAGGATGATTCCGTTCTCCCTGGCTATTCACACTATGATTGATTGCACGTTGAACTGTTTCCCCCGCTCCAACCAAGAGCAAAATTCGATTAAGCAGTTCAGGCAGCTCTATAAGGATATCTTGATCTCTTCGCTTCACCTTGGTGTAAAGATCCTTATACATCGCAAACGGCAAAGCGATTGCAAGAATAAACCCACCAGCTAATCCTCCCGTGCCTATTTCCCTCACGAGGGATAGTAAACATCCTGCCAGCATCACTAGCCATGAGTACGTCAGCATTTCAGCACAGTAGAGTAGCGTTTTCTCACCACTATGCTGTATGCCGTACATCTTCTGGATCGCGTGTTGCATCCGGAACATAAGTACAGGTAGTTTGCGGCCGATCTCGAACTTGTCCAGCATAAACAGAAACGGGGCATGCATTTTTTTCAAACGCAAACCTTCCATATGCAGCTTTCGTAAATGTTTGTAAGTTTTTCCCCGGGTTCGATCAAGCACAATCCAGCCCGCACTGAGTACTCCTCCAATCATGAGGGGAAACCACATCTTTTCATCTCCTCACACTTTGATATCCATAATGCGATGAATCCATAGATAACAGCTGACCAGCACAGCAAGTGCACCTGTAGAAATGAGATATCCGAGCCCGCTGTATAGTGGTTCCATAAAATCTTTGGCGGTCAGGTTGAGAAATAAAAGAAAAATGAAGGGAGCCGCAAACATCACTTTGGATTCAAATCTTTTCTGTGCCACAGCAACCATAATGTCCTGCTGAATATCCAGCTTTTCTCCAATCACTGCGGAGGTACGGCGAACCACTTCAACCAGATCACCGCCCGTTCGTTTACAAGTAATAAACACGTCTGCGAAATTCGTAATATCTTCAATCTGTGCCCGTTCCGAAAAATCCTGCAACGCCTCTTCAATCGGCTGCCCGTATTCCATGCGTGTCCGCAATATAGTGAACTCTCGAATCAAATCGGTATCAGCCTCAGGGTTCAACATCCGCAGGTCTTCAACGGATTCCTTAAAACCGTTTTCTACTGACTTCCCGGCGGCCAGGGCCGAGGATAGTGCATACAGTGCTTGCTTGAAATGCAGACTAAGTGTCATCCTTCTGCGTTCCAGTAGCACCTTTGTCCAAAACCTGGGTACCCATATACAACCCGCAGCCAGTATCGTGCCTGCCAACCAGTGATGATAAAATAACAAGCCAACTCCGAAAAATAAACATCCGCTGACCAGCATACAGACAAAGCGTTGTCTTGAGCTAAGTGTATATACGGTATAATTCGTTAATGCTTGCTTGCCCTGCACCGTCCTCTACACCCTCTTTCTCTCACAACATGGTTTGGAAGTTCCTCACTTTATTTTCACAATGTACTACTTGTTTTCTTGTCCCGCCTGCTCAACTATCTGTTCTATGTATCCCTCAAGCCACTCTCCAAGTCCGGCCATTTGAATCTTATCCACCTTGGTCAGGTTGCCCACCCGGATGAGTCCACCGATGATACGCCCTTCCCGTTCCTCCTGCTCCTGAAATCGAAACAACGGGTTCAGTAGCACTTCACCATGATGTAAACCCATCACTTCACTAATTTCTGTCACACGGCGTGAACGGTCTCGAAGCCGGGAAAGATGTACAAAAATATCGATGGCCGAGCTAATCTGCTGTCTTACGACAGTAATGGGAAGTTCAGCACCGCTAAGGACCATCGTTTCAAGCCTACTGATCATGTCCGAGATCGTATTTGCGTGACCAGTCGACAACGATCCATCATGTCCAGTATTCATCGCCTGTAACATATCCAGCGCTTCCGCTCCCCGTACTTCCCCAATCACAATCCGGTTTGGACGCATCCGCAAGGAGGACTTGATCAGATCCCGGATAGAGATAAGACCTTTGCCCTCTGTATTGGCATTTCGGGTCTCCAGGGAGACGAGATTGGGTACGGTCACGATCTGTAACTCCGCTGAGTCCTCAATCGTAATAATCCGCTCATCAGCAGGGATGAACTGGGATAACGCGTTTAGAAAAGTTGTTTTCCCGGAACCTGTGCCTCCCCCGATAAAAATGTTGTACTTGCTTCGCACTAACTGCTGTAATAACACGGCTGCTTCCTCATGCAAAGCCCCCTTCTGAATCAGATCAGACATCTTCATCGGCTCACTTGGGAACTTCCGAATTGTCATCGTTGGCCCCTTTAGCGCAATAGGCGGAAGCACAATGTTAACCCGTGAACCGTCCTTCAGGCGGGCATCCACAATGGGAGAAGATTCATTGACGATGCGGTTCACATCAGACACGATCATTTGAATAATATCCTCCAGCCGCTCTCTGGACTCGAATTGCAGTGGAATCTGTCTGACCTCCCCTTCTTGCTCCACAAAGATCTCCCGATGGCTATTGATCATAATCTCCGTAATGTCCGGGTGATCCACCAGAGGTTGTAAAATATCCAATCCGCGAAAAGAATCGTACAATCGTTGCACCAACTCATGGCGCTCACCTGAAGTCAAGTCTTCCAGGCCCGAATCACCGAGAACTTTTCTCTCAATCCCCTGCCACAACTCCTTATCCCCGGCAGAAGAAGTCATATCGAGCGAAGCTCGCACCTCTCTGCGAAGCATTTGAAATTGTTCTTCACGGTCTGTGATGCTCCATGAATGATCTGTCATAACTCCCCAGGCTCCTCCTGTATATAAATGCATCCTGTCTTTCGGCTAGCCATCTTTTTCAGCCTGCATCAGCATTTCACACAATCTGTTGACTTCACGCTGAAAGATCGGTGAGCTCAGCATGACCTCTTCCTGATTCATCTGTTTCCAAGAAGGAATATAAGGCAACACCGCATCCACATACAGATCAGGTCTTGGCAATGGATTGATCACTTGCTCTCGATATTTGTTAATAACAAAATACGTGCGCTCCAGCATATTTCCTAACCGTTCCGTTCGGGTACGCTCGTTATGCTGAAGCCATTGCCCCCATCGATGCATCGCAGCGATATCATCTTCTACTAGCCAGACGAAGGTATCTGCCGCTTTCAGAATGCCATCGCTACGTTCATCCCAGCCTGAGTCTCCGTCCAGAATCAACACTTCATATTGCCCGGAATCGGTCAGATACCGGATGAGATCTACTGTATCCGCTTTAGACATCTGTAACATTTCCTTACGGTTGGCCAACGGCCAGAACACATCCGCCTTTAATGCCTCATGCCCGACTACATACTCAACCATTGTTTTCATTTTTCCTGTTACCGAGATATCCGAATCCGTACCAGACGTTACCTCCCTTTTACGAGCCTTCAGATCATATAGTAGTCGTGATAAACCTGTCTCTACTTCTACATGATGCTGGCTACCACGCCGCAACCCTTTCTTCAGGAAAGGAAATGAGCTGTCCAGAGTTTCCAGATTGAGATACAACACAGAATATCCAGCGAGTCCAAGCTGCTTCGCCATATGCAGAGCTACGGCTGTTTTACCGCTCCCACCCGATGCCGATAATACACCGATGGCTAACGTTTCTTGACCCGAATGTCGACTCCCCTTACTACGTGGTTGCCTGCAAGCCCTCCTAACGGCTTCAAGCAACGCAGGCAACGGCTGATACTTCATAAGTCGCTTCGCCTCGTGTCCCTCGTCGCCTCCTTCGCTAAGCATAAGCCATGGGATACCTGAGGCATCCCCACCATTCATCAACCAAGGGTTTAGAAACTCAGGTTCAGCGATAATCAGATCAGGTAGCTCGTGTTCATCCTGTTCATCCATATGATTCCTGAATGCCTCCCACTGTGAAAAAGCGATGAATCGCATCGTGGAGCCTGACGAGCTACTCTGTACATAGTCAAGCCAAGCTTGGATATAATCTTTATCCCTCGATACCAGCACTGCCTTAAGGACAATCAATTACCTTTCCCTCCCCATCAAAAAAGCACAAAAAAACACCGCCCATTTCCCGCATGAAATTGCAGGATATGGACGGTGCTTCCGTCACGTGCTATGAATGTATGCACACTATAACATACAATTTTTGGACTAGCAAGGGATTTATTCTAACCATCCCACCTAGGAACCATAAGGCGCTCCAAATTCAATGATATTTCGATCCGGATCAAGGATAAAAATCTGAGCGAATCCAGCCACACTATCCGGTCTCGCTTCATATTCAATCCCTTGCTCTTCCAGCCAAGCGATCGTCTCCGAATAACTGACCACCCAAAGTGCAAAATGTCCGTCGGTCGTATCAATCCCCGCTTCCCTTAGCGTATGACCTTCCGGATGCTGCAATAGATGAAGTTGCTGACTGCCAATCGCATACCACGCTCCCATGGAGCGAAAAGGAGGACGCTCAATCTCCTGCATTCCGAGCAAACCGGAATAGAATTTTTTTGCCGTTTCCAAATTTCGAACAGCCAGACTTACGTGATGAATATGTGCATATCTGATCATCCGGTATCCCCTCCCTATTGAAACAATGATGAATTAACCTTACGCAACCACATGTTTACACTCACAGCAGATCCTTTTACAAATGTCCAAATTTTAAAAATTAATCATACAAGTCCATATTATAACACTCTAAAGAACTTCCAAAATCAAAAAACACCCCTGATCCTTATCCGGTCTACCGACAGGTATTCCGAAATCAGAATCAAAGGTGTTTCAGGGCTTCACTTATTTTGCGCTATCCAAAGCCTCTTGCGGGATTTTAATTTCTGCAACTTTGTCATGGTTGGAGAACGAAGTGTCCATTTTCATGTCCATCGTCATTTTCTGATTGTTTTGCTCCATTTCCATCACCATCTCTACATCGATCTTCTCCATAAGAGATGTCTCTTTGTTAATCAGATATTTCATTTTCATGCTCTTAATGTTCATTTGATCAAGCATAGCCTGCATTTGAGCGTCTGAACCGTTTTGTTCCATAACGGATTTAGCCAATTCCTTGACATTGTCACCCGATACATCTGCGTTCAGGACATAGTTGTCGCCCTCTTCGGTGATCTTAACGTCTTCTTTTACTTTTTTGAATTGGTCCAGCTCTTTTTCCGGATTCATGCTAGCTTTCAATTGTTCGATGAGCGCCTTCGTTTGATCTTCTGGAATCGCTACCCACTGGTCACCCACTTGGGAGTAAATTTTGTCTGAGGTAATATACTGTTTTACGTTTTGCTTCTGTCCAGACATATCCAGTTCCATCTCTTGATAGATCATCATTGGATCTTTAATGATATCCATTTTCAAAGACGTTTTTACTTGCTGATCCTGGGAATTCTCGCCAGCATCCAATTTGATTTTTTGATCGATGTTAGCTTCCGTAGTGAAGCTTTTCAACGCTTTCGTTGCTTCACCTGTTTTGGCAAGCAATTCATCCAGTGTTGGAACAGCCGCATTCTGCTCCGTTGTATTATTGCTTTCATTCGTTGTTTCATTACCTGCTGGCGGCGTTGCAGATTTATCTGTGTCGTTTCCGCATGCTGCCAAGCTTACTGCCAATAACGCCCCAATAATCATTGTCGTCCATTTCTTCAAGTTGTTATCCTCCCAATAATGTAAAAAATAATGTAACCCACAGTAATTACCCAGTAATTACCGATATTAATCACCTTACATGAAACTTCTTTCTTATGGAAGCTTATCCTGAAAAACTGATACTTTTATACTTATAAAAATCGATCTTTAGTCTCGGGTGTAGGTAACATACATGCATCGTCCTTCCCAAACCAGCGGTACCGATTGCGCGCAACCCAGTTGTATACTGCATTGCGAATGAATTTGGGCACAATAATAAACACATAGAGTAACGGATAAGGGAACTTGAGACCTTTGGCCAACCTTAACGCTGCTGTGGAGCGTGTATAGTATTTTCCATTTTCAATCAACACAAACGTATCCATGCTATCGGTTCTCAAACCACCCTTCTCCAGCAATCCTTTCGCCACATCCGACTGAAGTGAAGCAAAGTGATATTTCCCTTCCGGATCACGCTTGATGATCCATTTCGTTATTCCCTGGCAAAAGTTGCATACGCCGTCTACAAGAACAATCGGGTGTCCCTTGTGCTTATCCTCTTGGTCTACTGTCATATCTCATGGCCTCCTCTATGGTGCTGTTAGATTACTTACCCATTTTGAGCCAACTTTTCTCGCCTAACCTGAATTTGATCTGCTAAACTCCCTGGCAAAACAGAAAAAAAGCGCAGGCTTAATGCCTACGCTCATAACTGTCCGACAATTACTCAGCCAGTGCTTTTTCCATCCACTCGTCGTTAATCATTTGTTGATGCAGGTCACCTGACCATTGATCCATACATTTGCAGATGAAGTCTTTACGACATACAGGGCAAGGTGTTTTCTGCAGACGGCTGATCGCAGTCATTTTCCAATCCGGAGATTTGGAGTAGAATACACGGCACTGTGTACCATCCACCAGTTTCATCGTAAATTCGTACAATCCGTCTTTTTCGTTTTTGCTGGCTACTTGCAGTTGTGCAATGCTTGGTTTATAAGACATGGATATCACCCGTGAATTCAAATTTGGTTCATGCTAATGACACTGACACTTTCAGTACTAAACCATATTAAAGAAATTTCGGGTCGATGTCAACTCACGCATGTCTATCCACCAAACAGAATATCCAGAATTGTGCCAACTTGTCCCTGTTTCTTGCCTTTTAGCACGTCCGGGTTAAACACTTCCACATATCCACAGGCCGTACAGCCCACAAACAAATAATGGTTATGCTGAATATCAAATACTTTGCTGAGCCCCGCTCCTGACATAGAGACTTCTTTGATGTTGCATTCCGTCCCCCGGCATTTGGTGCATACAAATTTTCTCTCAATCATCTCTTCAATACTCATCGCCGTTCCTCCTTAATGGAATATGTGGCATGAAGCGACTGTACGTTTATGTAAAAGAGTACGACCTAACACGGAGAAATCCTCCTCCGCTTTCAGATTAGGTGATTCATGGGTGGTATATGTTAGAAAACAAAACCCTGCTGAACTACCAGCAGGGCTTGTGTGCTTGAAGATCAGATATCACTGGATACCTTGCTCTTTATTTTACCTGTCACTCTCAAAGAGAAAGAGCCAGGAATTATCCTATCTATTAAACGACGTTGAGTACAACGTCAATGTTGCCGCGTGTTGCTTTTGAATACGGACAGAAGTCATGCGCTTTACGGGCAAGATCCTCAGCTTGGCTGTGATCCACTCCCGGCATACTCACATCCAGGCGAACCGCTAGCTTGAATCCGTCATCTGTTGGATCTTTGCCGATCGATACGTTGCTTGTTACGACGACATTCTCCAATTTCACACCTGCTTTGCGGGCCACGTTAGCCAGAGCGCTCTCGTAACATGCACCGTATCCAGCCGCAAAAAGTTGCTCGGGATTTGTGCCTTCTCCACCGGCACCGCCAAGTTCTTTCGGCATTTTCAGATCATGTTGCAGCACACCGTCCGAAGAAGCCACCGAACCTGTTCGTCCACCTTTTACTGTCGCTGTTGCTGTATATAAAGCTTCCATCAGAATCTCTCCTTCGCTAATAAAGTTTTGACTGCCTACAATTCATTTTAAACTTCTGGCTCGATTTGAAACGTCTGATTGTGTACTTTATCAGCTTTTACATTTGGCTACATTTCATGCGTACCTGATAAAAGTCGTATCTTTTTACAAAATGGGTACGATACAAAGAGGCTCTTCGAAAATATAACTTCAGATTCTCCTTATTTTTTGTCCGACTACATAAAAGTTGCACTAGACAAAAATTATTGACGGTGTACAATGTAAACATGAACATAAAATTTTAGATATATGAGCATTCTTATTCATCCCGTTCATTTGCCGCAGTATTTGTGCCAGAGCACATCCTAAAATTGAATTTTTCCCGGCTACAAGCCGGCCACATCTTATTGTAAAGTCAGGTGATCCATGTATGAGTCAAAAAAATCCGTTCAACCCTTCATCCAGCGAATATGCACCCGCGTCTGCTTCTGCAGCTACGATGACTCCCTCGCTAGGTGAAGCTCACAGTTCCATGAAAGTACCCCAGAATGCGGCATGGTGGAAAAAGTTTCTCGCCTTTGTCGGCCCAGGTTATCTTGTCGCTGTCGGCTATATGGACCCCGGCAACTGGGCTACGGATATCGCCGGCGGCTCGCAATTTGGATATACGCTATTGTCCGTCATCCTTTTTTCCAACATGATGGCCGTCGTGCTTCAATCCCTCGCAGGCAAGCTAGGGATTGTCACTGGGCGCGATCTTGCCCAGGCGTGTCGTGAACGTTTCAGCGCTCCCGTTGTCATGATGTTATGGATTCTATGCGAACTGGCTATTGCGGCTACGGACCTCGCTGAAGTGATCGGCTCAGCAATCGCTCTTAAACTTTTGTTTAACATTCCCATGTTATACGGTGTGATTATTACCGCCGTGGATGTATTACTCATTCTCGTGTTGCAAAACAAAGGATTCCGTGCGCTGGAAACGCTCGTCATCGTGCTGATGGCAACCATTGCTCTTTGTTTTGGCATCGACCTATTTTTGGCGAAACCGGATATGGGCGGTGTTCTTCACGGATTCGTTCCTAGCACCGAAATTTTGCAGAACCCGGCCATGCTCTACATCGCCATTGGTATCATCGGAGCCACCGTTATGCCGCACAATCTGTACTTGCATTCTTCCATTGTGCAGACCCGCCAGATTGAGCAGACGACTCAGGGCAAAAGAGAGGCTATTCGCTACACCACGATGGATTCAACCATCGCTTTGACGCTAGCTTTGTTCATTAACGCGGCTATCCTGATCGTATCTGCGGCTGTATTCCACAGCGCTGGCATGACACAGGTAGCAGAGATATCCGATGCCTATCATCTGCTAACTCCGCTACTTGGCACAACGATCGCCAGCGTCCTGTTCGGCGTAGCTTTGCTCGCATCAGGTCAGAACTCTACTCTTACAGGCACGCTCGCAGGACAGATCGTCATGGAAGGCTTCCTCAATATCCGTATCCCGGCATGGTTGCGTAGACTGGTTACCCGACTGATTGCGATCATCCCTGCTGTCATCGTCACTGCGATTGCCGGTGAGCGCGGCACAGAAGAGTTACTGATCTTAAGTCAGGTCATCCTGTCTCTGCAACTGCCGTTCGCCGTCATCCCACTTGTGATGTTCACAAGTGACAAAAAAAGCATGGGGCCTTTTGCAAACAAACTATGGCTCAAAATCGTCTCTTGGACTATTGCCGCTATCATCGTTGTCCTGAATGTGTATTTAATCATCCAGACCTTCATGCTGTTCTAAGCTTCTATATAAAAAGGCCGATTCGCTGTTGGTATTGATCCCAACGCAAATCGGCCTTCTTTGTGTCTTTATATTGATATACTTCCGATCTACATATACCTGCAATCTAATCCCACATAGTCTAACCTAAGACTCATATAGATTTACCTGCATCCTCATCAGGTATGAGTAGCGGCAGCAGTTCATCCAGGGACTCCACCGTCCAGTCTGCACGCTCGGCATCCGAAAGCTCTGGCTGGAACCTTCCGTACCCTTGCAAAATACGAATGGTGCGTAAACCTAAACTACGTGCTGGCATAATATCATTATCGATTCGATCGCCAATCATAACCGCTTCTTCGGGCGCGCAATCAGCCTGCTTCAGAGCAACCGCATACAACTCCGGATCAGGCTTGGACACCCCTTCTTCTGCCGAACAGGCCAGAACATGGACATATTTACGAAGTCCGTAGCTCTCCAGCCTTGCTTCAGTCCCAGGGCTCTGATTGGCGATGATGCCAATACGATAGTGATGCGAAAGCTGTTCAAGCACCTTGGTTGCAGAAGGAAACGGTTGCTCCAGTTCTTTATGAAATTTCAGCTTCTCCTGAATCAGAGTGCGGTGATTTTCATCATGAATATATGTACGTATGGCTACTTTCATGGGCCACTGTTCATAATTACGGTAACAGGTAGCAAACAGTTCTCTTACCGCCTCGATCTTTACTGGATAGCCGTAATCATTCGCCTCCCGAACGAACTGCCCAATAATATCATCTACTGGCTCCCATTCATCCACCAGCGTATCCCCCACATCAAAAAACAACCACTTCAATCCGGCAATATCCGGCACGCTGATTCCTCCTCGTAAGCTGCAGGTTATCCCTCGCTTCTATACTACCGTACTGTTTCCATAAAAAAAGAAGACCCACGACAAGCATGAGTCTCCTCAAATTCCGTTAGTCTATACCTGCAATTATAACAGGCGTCTTACCTTGGATCAATGTCAATCACAAGCTGCTTACTTCAGCTTCAGGTTTATTGCAACTATTAAGAAGGAACCCGACTTCTCCATTCAATGAATAGACAATTTTATCCGCTCCCATTCCACGATAAATCCCTTTAGGATGGCTCTGCTCCGTGATCACACACAAAGACTTCGATGTCCATGAGCGACAAATTTGAAGATAGCGGCATGTCAAGTTCAGACTGTTCTCAAAAATAAATACATTGCCTACACTGCCTTGCGGCAAAAACCATTTCTCAGCAGCTGCTGTATTCATACGGATGACGTGTTCTACGCCAAGACGGCGAAGTTTGCGCTCCTCATCAGCACTGTTCGTCAGAACGGCAAATGGCATTTTTTTATACATCAGCAATTTCACAAATTTACGTCCTGCTTCATTTGGAGCGGTTACCAAAATCATCTCTTTATCCATTCTTCGTTCCTCCCTTGGCGTGAAAAGACAACAAAAAAGAAGCGTGGGGACCAAGGCCTCCGAAACGCTTCTTAAATAATCCATGACGAAAGCGCCATGAACCAGCGTGCGGTTTGTTGCCTCTCCCTTTAACGCTTACGAGGTTAGCTGACGGATTCGGGCGCGAGAGTCGCCCTATTTCCGGCTTTCACCGAAAAATTCACCCCATGAATGTCCGCTGCTGTCATACAGCCCATTCTGTTGGTTCCCCCGTTTTCCATCCACAATGAATGGAAACTCAGCGATTAAAACATCGTTCGTAAATCTTGAGTATAAGACCGATCGATATTATCGTTTGTTTCGTTTTTCAGGTACAATTTAATTAAAATTCAAATTACGCTATGAATCATACACCCGTACCATGATCATGTAAAGTGCATACAGATCACCGAATCGCCAGATTTCCGGCAATAACCTATGATAATAACGCTTACAATGAGCTTATACGCTATCCTCCTCTTCCAAGCTATCTAATTCTCAACCGTACAAAAATTGATTCATGGTTTTTTCGTCCATTTTTGAGTCCAGAAAGCGAATGGTTATAACAACGATAATCCCAAATAAGTTTTGCATTATTTAATTGTTTAAAATATAATAAGCATATTAAGAATAACAGGATGGAGGCGTTTCCCATGTCAGTCTATGATTACAAAGTAAACACCCTTCGCGGACAAGAGATTGAGATGTCCCAATATCGCGGCAAAGTGTTGTTAATTGTGAATACCGCAAGCCAGTGCGGTCTCACCCCTCAATTCAAGGGCTTGCAAGAGCTTCAGGATAAATTCCAGGATGCTCCGTTTGAAGTGCTTGGATTCCCAAGCAACCAATTCGCGCAGGAAAAAGGATCTTCCGACGATATTGCTGAATTTTGTCAGATGAATTATGGCGTAAGCTTCCCGATGTTTGAAAAAATTGACGTCAATGGTTCAAGCGCTCATCCGCTCTTCCAACACATTTCCAAAGAAGCACCAGGCTTGCTCGGCTCCAAAGCCATCAAATGGAACTTTACCAAATTCCTTGTCGATCAGGATGGTAAAGTTGTGAAACGATATGCTCCGCAGACTACACCGGACAAAATCGAAGAGGATATTCAGAAGCTGATTAACAAATAAATATAGATTTTCGAACAAACATATAAACAAAAACAAGCCACCTATAAAGCAAAGAGCCAGACACTGCTCAAGCTTTTGGGCGGCTTTTTTGCGTCCTCTCTTTTAACACATGTCCTCATCCTGAATAATTCGCCCTTGTTGCTATATGAAAACAAAAAAAGCTCTCCATCACGGAAAGCTTCTCTCGTAAATCTTCATATAATGCGGTCGAGAGGACTCGAACCTCCACGGGCATACGCCCACTACCCCCTCAAGATAGCGTGTCTGCCATTCCACCACGACCGCATGTCGTAAATTATCGGCAACAGAATTGATTATACTGGATTCTTAAACAAAAGTAAAGTCCTTATTAATCACTTTATGAATGACATTTTACTACAACCGGATTTACTCTAAATGGATAACAGTTCTTCTTCCCTTCCTATTCCACACCTCTTGCAAAATTCAGTCATATTTCTTCGAAAATTACATATCATTAATCTGATTCGGCAAAAAGGCCTAAGGGACTTTAGACATAAATATATGACACAGATAGAATTTATAATGTTATATTATATAACTCTAATTCTGAATTTTATTTAATCAAGTTTTTATTTTCTCATAAATTATTGACAAAACACGGATATTTATGTGAATATATATATCATATAATTCGGATTTACACATTAAACTTAAAAAAAGATCATCATATGTAATTAAACATAACACAATAAAGCACAGGAGGCGAAAGATCGTGAACCGTGGGAATAAGCTACTCGATTATGCGAAACTGCTTGATCCCTCTGTCCAGGTGGGAGGATTCACCCATTTCTTCGGCATGGATACCCACATCAAGGAAGGTACCATTCGAACAGCTGAGGAACTCGAATCATTTATGCGTTGCCAGCTACACCCCAGTCTCGTTCGTCTAGAAGGTATGGCCATCAAGGGGATTTATAGCGCCACAGACCATAAAGACACTTGGCGAATTGCCCTGATCGACAAACTTGTGCATGTACAACGTACCCCTCCTGAACTTAGAGAGCAAGCAACAATCATAGGCAAACGTTTAATCAAACTGTCTCGCGCCTTGCATCCTTGGATCGATCTCAGCCCGCTTGAACAAATCTTCGTAAAATACAATTCAGTCGGTTGCCTCCCCACCGTTCACGCCTGGATCAACCACCACCTCGATATCCCCGTCGAAGAGGCGGTTCTCGGTTACTTACATTCAGCCATGAATGCATGCGTATCCGAAGCTTGCAAAGTTATTCCCCTAAATGAAAATGCCACTCGGGAACTGCTGGCCCGCCTGACCGCCGACCTTGAGAATGAATGGGCTACTGTGAGCGCCTCCTCACCGGATGCCCCTCTGCATCCTACGTCCATGTCTATGAAGTCGTTATTTCCCAGCTTCCACATGCTTGGAGCAGGCCTCCACGCTTACAGAGCATAATTCCGCACTCCTCTTCGAAACCTCCTTTTCAGAGCACACCAAAAACACGCCGCAACTCCCCTTGCTGGCGTGTTTTTTTATTTTGCACAATAAAAAATACGAATTTACGTCATTTTAATTCAAAAAATACACTTATTTCCGTATTTTTTAATTGTTAGATGACGGATTTACGTATATAATAGAACTAACAGCACGTATCTATATCTATTTTACACAAAGAATAACCTGCTGAATACTATAAAATCCACTCAGGGGTGAACCCTATTGAACAAGAAAAAACCAGTCACTCCGTTCGGATGGGCTATCAAACGACGCTTAACCGAACTTCAGGTCGATCAGAAAACCTTTTGCGAGCAACATGATATTCCGCCTTACCGTCTATCCAACCTTATTCACGGCACGCGCAAAGCAACCCGATTCAGACATCAGGTCGCTGATATTTTGAACATACCGGAGGAATTGAGATAAGAACACTTTCATCCATCATAAGGAGGACTTCTCCCATGGGAACTATTACATCCGACCTGGAAAGCCTATCTTTTCAGGCGACCAATCATCAGTTGATCATTATTGATCATCAATGGATGATACGAAGCTGTAACCGTGCCTGGCAGCACGGACTTCATAAACTCTTCTTACGAGTAGCCAGCCGCCACAATCATTACCTCCACCTGATGGAAGCTTGGGAAGCTCAACAGAAAAACCACTATCCAACCAAGTTCGCGAGGTATCTGAGGCATAATGTTGTTCCCTTTAAAAAAAACCATACATACGATATCTCTGTTACTACACCACACAACGAAGAGAAATGGTTTCGCGTAGAACTTACTCCCTTACAGAACGGTCCTACGATAGATACCAACCTCGCTTTGGTGGCCCACACAGATATTACAGAACAGAAGACGACAGAGCTTCAGCTACGACAAGCCTTGACTGAAGCGCGCACCCTCCACGGACTGTTGCCTATTTGTGCCGTTTGCAAACATATCAAGGATGAATCAGACGAATGGAACAGCGTTGAGCGCTATCTGGAAAAACACACTTCCGCCGAGTTTACACACGACATCTGCCCAGATTGCATCCGCCAGTTGTACCCCAAATACTCCAGTATTCTTGATCAGCATCACTAAACGGATATTTCTACAGAAAAAAACCTCCCTACTGTCCCGGAAATCATTCCCTTGGGCACAGATGGAGGTTTTTTTATCAACCAGAGACACCTACGTCCCTTCCTGCTCTGACTTATTTTCGTCTTCCGCTTCAGGTTGGTAGCTATAGCTTCCGGCATCTTTACTCTCTTTAAATTTGCGATAACGAGTGAACTCGATATATTCACTAATAAAAGACTGTTCCACAGTCGATAATTCACTCTCTTGGCAATTCAATTGCCGCAACACGTTAAAAAAATAATCTTCCCGCTTTTCCCGCACAATGGCTTCCTTCGATAAACGCCCAATCATTAACCAGTCCAGACTCACATCAAAAAACGAAGCAATTTCAATGAGTTTATTTGTACTCGGGATTGATTTACCACGTTTCCAGTCACCCAAATTGCCTGTGCTTATTTTCAGCTGTTCACAGAAGGCCTTCTTTGTCATCCCTCTTTCGGCAATCAGGTGCTCAATTCGCTCATAGATTGACTGCATGCAAGAACCGCCTTCCAACCGTAATTATCAACTTAAATGCCATATGATTGAATTATAGCACAATATTTCTGAATCCTCAGCCCTTTTATCCAGACCATTAGAGTCCCAAACCAACCTTGAAATAAATATAAAATATTATTATAATTACCATAATATTCATCAAAAGAGTCATTACATACATATTGTACCCTGCTGAATAATACATATTGAACCTAAAATATTCTTTTTATAATGACAGAGATAACCATAAACATAGATTACAACACCATAAACTAAAATATCATTTTGGGAGGGAACAATATGGAAGCGCTATATCCAATAGAGATGGATTATTACTATACCCCTCAAGGAAAACCGAATGCTGAAGTGCAGGCGATTGGAGACTGTTATACTCGTAATATTTTCTTCATGTTAAAAAACGAATTAAAAAATTCAAATCTATCTTATAAAATGTTTCTCGATGATTTTAATCTTAAGATCGTTAAAGATCTCGCGAATTACCCTCTTGACGTTAAATTAAACGACATTAAATCCCCAGAAGATTATGTAATTAAATCAAACCAACACACCTTTAACAATGATGCTTCATCCGCCATCGATAAATTAGAGACCCTTCTGGCTAACGGCGAGGTTGTGTTTGTTAACACTTTCATGAAGAAAGTCCCCTATTACAAAACATATGAATTAAATTCAGCATATGAAACAGATGCTACTATTGACGGACATATATTCTTAATTCTGGGACAAACCGATACAGACTTTTATTTTTTAGATAATTACATAAACTATAATCCACAATTCTTTAAACCCCACCTCGTCAACAAAGGCATTGGCCAAGATACTAAACGTTCATTTATGAATGCCTTTAATCACCAATTCAACTGTTTTACGATACACCCTAATCAAGACGAACTCCAAGATTTACCCGATAGAGCACCCATGATTTTTAAGAGAACACTGGAAAATTATTATAAGCCCGACTCAATTGTTGATGGATATATCGAATGTTTCGGAAGATCAGCGATTTTGGAATTGAACAACCTGTTAGCTAGCGGGCTCATCCCACTTAACAGAAAGATCCCTAACCGAATACACGATGCCTATTCTCTGCTTCACACAATCTTGAATCGACACTGTGACAGAAAAAAAGTACTAATATCACTACTAAGTTCATCCACAAACCCCAATGCATTGAATGAAATCATTCAAACTACACAACAAGCCATCAAACAATGGGATCTTTTGAGAAAATACTTAACCAAACAATATTTAACAAATAATTTCACACTCTCTCATTCGTTCGAAAAACGTATGAACAACGCACTTCTTGCAGAGGATCAGTTTTTTCAATCCATCGAAAAAAATATAGACACCTTAAATAGAATCTAGGCTACTAATTTTTCCATAGACCATTTAATTGATACATCACTTTGACTTACATAAAAAGAAGCAAAAACCCTGGGTATCCAGGGTTTTTGCTTCTTAATCTGATGCGGTCGAGAGGACTCGAACCTCCACGGGTATACACCCACTACCCCCTCAAGATAGCGTGTCTGCCATTCCACCACGACCGCATATTAAATTGTTAAATGGTGAGCCATGAAGGACTCGAACCTTCGACACCCTGATTAAAAGTCAGGTGCTCTACCAACTGAGCTAATGGCTCTCAATGTGCCTTCACCTGATGTTATGCCATGCTTCATATCGGATGTTACAGAGCAATGACTTTCAAAGAAACCCTTTATTAAAACGAATCTCTTAGCGGTGAAGAATGAGGTAATACTATGACCCGTAGGGGATTCGAACCCCTGTTACCTCCGTGAAAGGGAGGTGTCTTAACCCCTTGACCAACGGGCCTTATAAACAATTTGTCTTCTTGGCGACAAGAATGAGTATATCACAGGTAAATAGAATAATGCAACACTTTTTTATATTCTTTTAAAATCCAATTTTTTACTCACATTCAAAAGCCACTTCCCTTATCTCCTTAATATCTGAAATCACATTCTTGTCATAGCTGTACTATAATTATGTAAATTAATGATTAAAAACTTATAAAAACTTATTTTTACTTACAACATTGCAGATCACATTATAATTACTTATAATTAAACTATAGTACAACGCACGGTCATCCAGAAATATAAGGAGGCTTTACGTTTGTTTCAAGAAGAACGCATGCAACTCATCATTGAGCACCTGCGCAAGCATCATCGTATCTCGGCAGAAGAGATTGTATCTTTATTCGATGTCTCACGAGATACGGCACGCCGGGATCTGATTAAACTCGAAGAGCAGGAAGCCATTATTCGCACACGCGGTGGTGCAATCCTCCCCTCTCCCCCACAAGAATTCAAGTCCTATCAAGACCGGCTGAAGTATGTTTCTGAGGAAAAACGGGCCATTGGCAAACTGGCTGCGGCTCTGGTTCGTTCAGGAGAGACGATCATCTTGGATTCCTCCACAACCGTTCAATCCTGCGCTGAGAATTTGAATGGTAAATCTTGTACGGTCATTACTAATTCGATACACTCAGCTGATCTTTTATCTAATCACACCGCAGTTCAGATTCGTCTCCTTGGCGGCCGCTTAGATAAGGAACAGCGTTATGTGTATGGAACACCCGTTATTGAGACACTCTCCCACTACTACGTGGATAAAGCCTTTATTGGCATTGGCGGTTTCACGATGGATGGATTCAGTGCTTCCGAAGAGGAAGGCAAGATCAAACATCAAATGATGAAATCCGCCAAAAAAGTAATTGTGCTAGCCGATCATTCCAAGACGGGCAAACGTTACGGTTATCGTTTTGCAGATTGGTCACTGGTAGACGTATTAATTACAGATCAATGGCCGGATCAGGAATGGCTGGATTTTTTAAACGAACAAAAGGTTGAGATTCTAATCCCCGAACCTACACAAGATAAGGAGTTGTAAAGATATGAAGTTATTTGCTACCGATTTAGATGGAACTTTGTTGAATCGAGACAGCCAGATTAGCCGCGAGAACGCCGATGCCATCCAGAAGGCGCAACAGTCTGGCATGAAAGTAACCATCGCGACCGGACGCGTATATTCAGATGTTGTGGCGATTAGCCGCCAAGGCGGAATCAAAACACCGATTATCGGTTCCAACGGCGCTACCATTCATGATGAGAATGGAGAACGCTTATTCCACCTTCCTCTGGAACGTGAAACGGCCGCTTCTGTCATGCAATGGCTGGAAGATGAGCACATTTATTATGAAGCTTCAACTCAGATGGGCATATACGCTGCAATCAGTACTCATGAGACGATGCTTGCCGAATTGGAACGTGTCCTGGGATCAAAACCCGGTGAAGATATCGAGCGCATGATCCATTCGATTAAGAAACACTACAACAAAAAAGACTATCATCGTGTGAACAGCCATCTTGAAATTCCGGCAGAAGCATGCATTTACAACATTATGGCTTTCTCGATGAATCCTGAAAAAGTGCAACTTGGACGAGAATACTTCTCTTCCAGAACCGATGTTGCCATGGTTGTCTCCTTTGAGCATAATTTTGAAATGCAACATCCGGATGTATCTAAAGGAAATGCCCTCTCCAAACTGGCGGAGCACTTGAACATTTCGATGAAAGACACAGCCGCTATCGGGGATAACTTTAATGATGTTTCCATGTTACAAATGGCTGGGTTAGGTATAGCAATGGGCAATGCCGAACCCGAAATTCGCGCCTTGGCTAAAACGATTACACTGACCAATGTGGAGCATGGCGTCGCTCATGCGATTCATAGCCTGTTAGAAGGCAAACCGATTGCGCCTGAGGAAACCATTGTCTCGGAAGGCTGATAAAGTACCATTGAAAGGTTAGTAACATTAGTAAAATCAAGAAACAAGCACGGCAGTCTCGTTAACCGAGCCAGCCTGTGCTTATTTTTTGATTTCTGCAACGTGCTAAGAAGTGTAACTCTCACTTGGTCTCTTACTTGGTCTCTTCATCGATCTCATCCTCCACTCATTTATCTGCCCGGAAATTCTCCCCTTGTCTCTCCCCAAGTCCGTAATAATGCCTGAAATTATAAATCAACGGATGCCATTGCTTCGGATCAATCTTATTGACGTCTGAAACCAAATGGGAATGTGCATGCACCTTCACTGCTTTCACTTCTACAATCGCCATATTCGGCGTATGCTCCGGGATACGAATATGTTGTACAAGCGCTTCAATCTGAAGCGGACATTCGGCTATTTTATCTGGCGCCACTTGAACTGATCTTTGAGATGTCAGGCCAACCGTCCTAAATTTATCTTGGCAAAACGTGTATCCCATCTTCTCTTTAACTTCTGGCACGGGAAAGCTTCCCGTCAACCGCCCCAGCGCTTCAACTTTTCCCCACATCGAGTCATCCGGCAGATTAATAACACATTCAGGATGATGACAGAGATTCTCATAAGCTTTGCCCTGTGTACCTATCCCCAGCACCAGACAATCCCCCAGCGCCCAAGAAGACGATAATGGTGAAAGATTCGTGGACCCATTTTCGTTTAAAGTACTAAGGATGATAACAGGGGTGCCATAGTATAAAATACTGGGATTAATCGTCTCGTGCTGATTCGTCCGAGCCGATTTGGTCGTTTGTTCTGTGCTATACTGCTGCATAACGTTACTCACCTTATACCTCTCCTGTTCAAATCATCAATTGAAACCAATTGTAATACAGCATTATTTCAACTATCATCGAAGTATGAATGCATATCCGAACATCACTGTTATTGCCTCACTTATTGCTGATACAAGCCGTTCTATCTTTCTCTCCGCTTTGCTGGATGGAAGGTCGTTACCTGCCGGTGAGCTGGCCTATATGGCCTCAGTCAGTCCACAGACCGCAAGTAATCACCTTGCTAAACTTGTAACGGGAGGACTATTGGAAGTAGAACAGCAAGGTCGTCATCGATATTATCGTCTCGCGAACGAGGAAATTGCCGATCTGATTGAGAAGATGGCCAGTATTGCCCCAGCGGTACAGGTTCGCTCATTGAAGCAATCCAATCAATTGCAACAATTAAGTTATGCTCGCACCTGTTACGGTCATCTGGCTGGAAAACTCGGGGTTTTACTCTGCGAAGCATTGCTCAAGAGAGGTTATCTGGTTGAACCTGAAGAAGCGCATGGTAAGGATTTTCTAATTACGGAGGAAGGATCGCAGTGGTTTAACTCATTTGGAATGAAGCTGCAATTGAAGCCAGGATCACGCAGGGCCATCGCTCGTAAATGCCTGGACTGGAGCGAACGCCGTCATCACCTGTCCGGCTTGCTCGGTGAAGAGCTCGTTCAGCGGTTACTTGAACTGGATTGGATTCGTCAAAAAACAGGAAGTCGCTCTGTTGAAGTGACCGAGGCTGGAAAATCAGGTTTGTACGAGCTTTTGGGTATTTCCCTGTGAACGGCTCAGATGCTAAAACCAAAAAATCCTCTTTACATGAAAAATTACTCATTCATGTAAAGAGGATTAAAAGTGTATAATCAGAACGGAGAGAGAGGGATTCGAACCCTCGCACCGCTTACGCAGTCTAACCCCTTAGCAGAGGGTCCCCTTATAGCCACTTGGGTATCTCTCCAAGAAATGGCTCCCCGAACAGGACTCGAACCTGTGACAACTCGATTAACAGTCGAGTGCTCTACCAACTGAGCTATCAGGGAAAATTAACTTGAATAACATTAATTTATCATGATTAATAATTCAAGTCAACCTGCCTTTTACTCCCTTTTTACAACAAACTATTCCTAGTGTTCGTCAGATGGTTTGAAGCGTCAGTTTGCCTGAACATCGACCGCAGCGATAACGCTTGGGATCTATTTTCCGTTTACGCAAATATTCCATCCCGCAGCTCTTGCATACCAGCTTGTACCGATACGGCAGCGGTTTTCTGCCCTTGTCTCCAGGAAGAGACTGACAGAACCGTGAACCGCCCACTTTCTGCAAAAGTGCCTTGAATTCCGGATCTCTATGCTGGTATCCCCGCCCTCGAATATGCAGATGATAGTGGCATAGTTCATGTTTGATAATTTTCTCAACCTCGTCTTTTCCGTAGACTTCAAGCTGATGTGGATTTATCTCGATCCGATGGCTTTTGAGCATATACCTTCCACCTGTTGTCGTCAGACGACGGTTAAATATCGCTTCATGAGTAAACGGAACTCCGAAATGTTCAAGAGAAATCTGCTCAATCCATTGTTGTAATTCCTTATTTTCCATCATTCTCCTCTCTCTCCACCCGTTCGAGCACACTGTTTTTCCCGTACAATACTTGAATTTTAACCGTTTCGTAGGCTACACTGTCAAGTAGAATGTATGAGGGGAGATTAATACTCGTTATGCCTACAATGCGCTATGTCATCCTGCAGCAGGAGCAACAATTGCAGTTTGTTGAAATGCCCGCGGACTATGCTTATCAACTCAGTGCGCTTAATCTGCGTCTGCACAAGGAAATCGACAAACTCACGGCAACAGATGTACCCGTTCTACCCTGGGCTATTGCCGAATGTGATCATCTCGATCTGTTAAACGAAAACTTGTCCATCATCGGCGGGCTTGATTATATCAATGCCCTTGAAGAGCGTTTTGCTGCCCTGCGTGAAAGCAATTATCCTTTGATTTCCCTGCTTACCGAGATCCGGGCACTACAAGCCCAATTGGAACAATGGTATGAAGAAGAGATGGAGTCGTTCTGATTCATTCTATAGGGAAATTACTTCTGTTTAAAACCTGATGTATGACCATCAACTTTCCGAAATATTGTATTCCATCTCGTTTGATAGACAAAATTCAATAAAATACGAAAGGCGCATTTCCCGAACCGGGGAATGTGCTTTTTTCATTCTTGTTTTTTTCGTTCTGGTTCAACAGGTTCTGATCATTTTCAATTGACATGGAGTTATCCCGCACAGTCCAGGCTATTGCCACATATGCTAACGTACAGATGAATTATGCAAAAGGAGGAGATTCCTTTGCCTCAATGGCTCTGCAACCAACTCATGCGGGCGTTCCACAAAAAGGACAGTCGTCAAATCAAGTTACTGAACGAATGCTGGTATTTCTATCGTAACAAACCTGCCAGCGGTTCACAGCGCAACATGGAGAACGAGATCTAAGCCTTTAAACCAAACCCTTCCCATCCATACCATTGCACTACAAAGGATAATACTTAACAGCAAACAGCCTTCCCCATGCGGGAAGGCTGTCCCCTTATACGTTTACACGTATATACTCTACAGACGTTTAATCTGACATCACATCATGATGCCAAAACGCGATAATTAATCTTTAATTGGCAGATGCAGGTTTTTTCATTGTCAGGCCAACACGACCTTTTTTCGTATCCACATTCATCACCCAAACCGTCACGTTGTCTCCAACGGAAACAACATCCATCGGATGTTTAACGTACCCGTTACTCAGTTGAGAGATATGGACAAGCCCATCACTTTTGATGCCGATGTCAACGAAGGCACCAAAGTCAATGACGTTTCGAACGGTACCTTGCAATTCCATCCCTTCCACCAGATCTTCAATCTTGAGTACATCGGTGCGGAAAATCGGCAACGGCATCTCTTCACGGGGGTCACGACCCGGGCGCTGTAAACTGTCCAGAATGTCACGGAGTGTAGGCACACCGACATTCAGTTTAACGGCCAACTGTTCTGTCTCCTGTTCGGACAAAAGCACAGACAGTTCTTTGCTTCCGAGTTTGTCCAGCTCGACCTGAAGCTCTTTGAAGAGCTGATCAACCACCTTATACGATTCAGGGTGAATTGGCGTGCGATCCAGTGGATTCTCTCCTTCAGATATACGCATGAAGCCCACGCATTGTTCGTATGTTTTTGCGCCCAAACGGGGCACTTTCTGCAACTGGCGACGACTTGTGAAACGGCCGTTCTCTTCACGATATTTGACAATGTTTTTGGCAATAGTTGCATTAACACCGGCAACATAAGACAACAAGGAAGGTGAAGCCGTATTAACATCTACGCCAACATGGTTAACTGCAGACTCTACGACAGCCTTCAAGCTCTCTTCCAGAACCTTCTGGGATACATCATGCTGGTATTGACCGACACCAATCGCTTTTGGATCAATTTTAACGAGTTCGGCCAGCGGGTCTTGTACCCGACGGGCAATAGAAGCCGCGCTACGCTCGGCAACATCCAGATCCGGGAATTCCTCTTGGGCAAGCTTGGATGCAGAGTACACACTTGCACCAGCCTCGTTCACAATCAGGTAAACCAGGCTGTCATCGCCATTCTCCTGAATAATTTCGGCTACGAACTGCTCTGTCTCACGCGAACCTGTCCCGTTACCAATAACGATCAATCCAATATCGTACTGCTTGATCATCCGGTGGAACACTTCAGCCGCTTCACGCTTCTTGTTATGCGGAGGTGTCGGGTAAGTTACAGCTACTTCGAGCAATTTCCCTGTATCATCGACAACTGCCAGTTTACAGCCTGTCCGGTATGCCGGATCGACACCCAGTACACGTTTGCCATGAATTGGTGGCTGTAACAGCAGGTTACGGAGATTCGCGGAGAATACCGAAATCGCCTGATTTTCCCCTTTTTCCGTCAACTCGGCACGCACTTCACGTTCAATGGACGGTGCGATCAGACGTTTATACGCATCTTCAACGACGGAACGCAAAATCTCCTGCACCACAGAAGCACCCCGGATAATCTGCCCTTCCATATGACGGTGAGCCGGTTCAGCTTGCACGTCCAGTCCAACCTTGAGAATGCCTTCACGCTCCCCGCGGTTAATCGCAAGAATACGGTGCGGCGGCATCTTTTTGGCTAATTCGCGGTAACTATAGTAGTTCTCGTATACGGACTCTTGCTCCGTATCCTTGGCTTCTGAAGTCAGCATGCCGTGATCCAGCGTATATCTGCGAATCCAGGCGCGAATAGCTGCATCATCGGCAATATTCTCAGCGAGAATATCCTTTGCTCCTTGAAGAGCCGACTCTGCATCCTCTACCCCGAGTTCCGCATTAATATAACGCGCAGCCTCCTGATGTGCATCTCCCTGTTTCGGCTGTTCCCATATCCATACGGCGAGCGGCTCCAGACCTTTTTCCTTGGCTACACTGGCACGCGTTTTCCGTTTCTGACGGTAAGGACGGTACAGATCCTCTACTTCCTGCAGCTTGACAGCTTGCGTAATGGATTTCTCAAGCTCTTTGGTCAGCTTGCCCTGTTCCTCTATAATACGGATAACTTCCAGTTTACGGTCTTCCAGATTGCGCAAATACACCAGGCGTTCTTCAATCTGCCGCAGCTGGTTCTCATCCAGTTCTCCAGTCATTTCTTTACGGTAGCGGGCGATAAATGGAATCGTATTGCCTTCGTCCAGAAGCTCCGATGTGGTGCGAATCTGCTTCAAGGACAGTGACAGTTCCTTGGCTACCTGTTTGATGATTCGTTCTTGGCGTTCGGCCTTTAATGTTTCTTCATTGGGTTCCAGAACCGTTTCCTGTTCAGACAAATAAATCCCTCTTTCCTTCCTGAATCGTTCATAATACTCATTTCAGGGCAGCTGTGCTGCATAATAACAGTATAGTCGATCATCCGAAGTTGATCTCAAGCTTTTTCAAGCTCTAAATAACACTCTTCTCTATATTATCACAAAATCACGTTGATATTTCTACCATTCCTATGGCACGTCTGTTACTTGCTTTTATTGCCTCCTAAACATCCTTCCCTGTTGAACGAAAAAAAGACCGAGAATGTCATCATGACATCCTCGGGTCTTCTTCAAACATAATTTACTCCAATTCGCCTAAATAAGTTGAGAGTTTCTTTTACACGTTAACAGAAACAGCGAATGGAAGGTTCTTCTGTCATCGGAGTGGACTGTGTAAAATCTCTAGTTCAACTTATTTAGACCCGCTCAAACCGGAACATTTCGCTCAGATAGTCTCCAGACTCACTACCCACAGCAATACCGCCATACATCAAAGCATCGCCCGTAAACGTCTCTGAGCTGCCTTTCAGGCGGTAATCCGCGTTTGGATCAAGCCCTTTCAGCTTCAGGCGTTGAAGCGGGGCATTCGGTTCAGAGAGTACACGGAAGTAGAATACAATCACTTCACCGCCATCCGGTGCAATGAACATCCATGCCGTTTCATTGCCTTCAAACGGACTGAGCAGACGACGGAACGTACCGTATTGTACCGTACTGCGAATTTCCTTGTATAGTTCGACCTGTGCTGTAACAATCGCATTCTCTTCGTCTGTAAACTTCGTCAGATCCAGCTCGTATCCGAAGTTGCCCGACATCGCAACATGACCGCGAATCTCCAGAGAAGTGATACGATTCACCTGATGGTTCGGCACAGCCGAAATATGTGAACCCATGGAACTTACAGGATATACAAGGCTTGTACCGTATTGAATCCGCAAACGGGAAATCGCATCCGTGTTATCGCTGGTCCATGCCTGAGGCATGTAATACAGCATTCCCGGGTCAAAACGTCCGCCGCCACCAGAGCAGCTTTCGAACAAAATATGCGGGAAGGAGGTAACGATACGCTCCATCACTTCGTACAGTCCGAGCATATAACGGTGCGCCGTTTCACGCTGTCTGTCCGCCGGGAGCAATGCAGAGCCAACCTCTGTCATGTTCCGGTTCATGTCCCACTTCACATAACTGATCGGTGCTGAGCCCAGAACATCGGACAACATCCGGACGATCTCGTCACGCACATCCTGACGGGAGAAGTCCAGCACAAGCTGTTGTCTTCCTTCGGTACGACGGCGATCCGGTACATGCAGACACCAGTCCGGATGCTTACGATAGAGTTCACTGTCCGGGGAGATCATCTCTGGCTCGAACCACAGCCCGAACTGCATGTCCAGACCTGTGACACGGTTAGCCAAGTCATCCAGTCCTTGCGGCAACTTGTTCTTGTCCACAATCCAGTCGCCCAAGGATGAATTATCGCTGTCCCGGTGACCAAACCAGCCGTCATCAAGCACAAACAACTCAATGCCCAGCTTCTGCCCCGCACGTGCGATCTGCTCAATCTTATCGGCATTAAAGCCGAAATACGTTGCTTCCCAGTTGTTCACCAGCACAGGACGCTCAGCATTGCGGAATTGTCCACGTGCCAGACGTTCCCGGTATAGCTCATGGTAGGATTGGGACATGCCATCAAGACCCGTAGCCGAGTAAACCATGACGGTCTCAGGTGTCTGGAACGACTCCTGCGGTTCAAGCTTCCAGCTGAACTCAAAGGGATTGATACCAACAGATACACGAGTGGTATAGAACTGATCCACTTCTGCCTGTGCAGTAAAGCTACCGCTATATACCAAACTGAATCCATACACTTCGCCTTGGTCTTCATCCGTTCCCGGTGTCATCAGGGCAATGAACGGGTTTTGCTGGTGACTGCTGGAGCCACGGCGGCTCTCGATCCCCTGCAATCCTGAAGCGAGTGGACGACGAACGATGTCACGTTCACGAGTCCAGGCACCCGAGAGCTGCAGCAATTCGTAATCTGCATGTGACAGGTCTACAGAAGAGCTGAGTGCTCGCAGCACATTCACCACGTTAGCGCTCTCATTCACGATACGCATCGAGCGTGTAATGGCATTAAAGGCAGTAAACGCGGTATACGTTAACTCAATTTTTACGCCTGACACCTGATCTTGCATTTCAATAATGAGCGTATCCGCTTCATCTTCGGATTCTACATACGTTGCCGGAAGTCCCGTTAACGCCTCTTTTCCCTTGACCAAACGATGGCCTGTATACGTAAACTCGGATACCGTTGAACCATTCTCCAGTTCCAGCTGGATCGCCGGGTTGCGGAAATCGCTCGTTCCATAGACCGGCAGTTCCACTGGCAGGGTGTCAAACGAAATCGTACGATCCTCCGGCACCGGATTCGGACTAAAGGATGCTCTTTCCGTCCGGACATGAAGCCAGCTCAGGTCGGTATCACGCAGTTTTTTGCCATAATACAAATGCACCAAATATCCCGAAGGCAATACCTGAAATACGTAGCTCGCCTCGCGGGTCTGTAAATGAAACTGAAGTTTCTCCTGATTGATGTAAATGCTCATATGTCTCCTCCATCTATCTATATAGGTCTTTCGGGTAAACGGTTTCTCAGGTTCCATTATAACGAAAAGATCATCAATGTTCTACGCTTTCACCAAGACTTAACCAAAAGAGCGCACAACACCCATAAAGGTATCGTACGCTCTTAAGGTAACATTCTGAAATTGTGTGTTCCCTCACAGGAACATCCGTTGTCAACAGACAGATGCGCAAGCACATCAAGTACTAAGCTTCACCCTTAAAAATCGATTAAGCCCAGGCTGATCTGCAAGGCTTCGTTAACCAGTTTCATGGTCTCCTCGTCCAAATGCGTAATCTTGTCAGTCAGCCTTTGCTTATCAATCGTCCGAATCTGTTCGAGCAAAATCACCGAGTCCCGGTCAAAGCCATGCGCCGCTGCATCAATTTCGACATGCGTCGGCAGCTTTGCCTTCTGAATCTGGGCGGTAATGGCCGCCACGATACAGGTTGGACTGAACCGGTTGCCGATATCGTTCTGGATAACCAGAACCGGCCTGACTCCACCTTGCTCAGAACCGACAACGGGAGAAAGATCCGCAAAAAAAACGTCACCACGTTTTACGATCACTGTCTACACCCCGCTAACTAAGCGGTCCAGAGTGCTGTCCGCATCTTCCTCCGCGTGAAAGGCT
Organism: Paenibacillus sp. RRE4; assembly: GCF_031844205.1. NCBI lineage: Bacteria > Bacillati > Bacillota > Bacilli > Caryophanales > Paenibacillaceae > Paenibacillus > Paenibacillus sp. RRE4. The sequence goes on along the minus strand of NZ_JAUZUT010000001.1, from coordinate 508,163 downwards.
TCGGATGCCATGGTCAGGTTAATCTTCGCCATCTCCATGTACCCTCGCTGCATTGATTCACGGATGTAACGTTTCTTCCGCTCCGTCAAGTACAGCTTCATTGCTTGCCTAATCAATTCGCTGCGGTTGGAATTCTCCAGCGCTACGATGCCATCCACTTCCTGCAAAAGATAATCAGGTAAACTGATCATAATCCGCTTGGTGTTCTGCAAGTTGGCCACCTTTCTTCCACCCCCACAAACCTTTCGCCATTGTGAACCAGTATTACGCTTTTCCAGAACTTTTATACAAAGGAATATATATGCCCCGCGTATATCAAGTATGCTGTACTCCATTATAAACACGGGAATCATTATTCGTACAGACTAAACATCGCATTTCAGGATTAAATTCCTGACATCGTACATATTTCGAGATGCTGCGACAGTATTCCTTCTGTTCTGAAAAAAATGTTGCTGGTAATCGTGTCCAATTTGCGAATTACGTTGTCAAAAGGGGATTGATTCTAGCGACTACCTCTCCTCCCCGGGTATAGACCCGGGGAATGCGATGAGCCATCATGCAGATCACTTCATAGTGAATCGTACCGAGCTGGTCTGCCACCTCACTAGCGGTAATTACACCGCCGGACTGGTGGCCGATGAGAACAACCTCTTCGCCGGCTTGAATTGCTTCCGCTTCTTCCGCGAAAGATTGTAGCGACACCATGCACTGATCCATGCAGATCGTACCGACGACAGGAACGCGGCGGCCACGCACAAGCACCTGTGCTTTGCCTGTCAGCATTCTTGAAAATCCGTCTGCATAGCCGATAGGCAAGGTCGCTATTCGTTCATTTTCCTGTGTAAAATAACGGGTTCCATAACTGACTCCCCAATGGGACGGCAGTGTTTTGACCAGAACCGCTTTTGTCTTCAGTGTCATTACCGGGAGCAGCTTCACTACCTGGTGATTCACCTCTACCGAAGGATAAAGTCCATACAGACTTATGCCCACACGTACCATATCATAGGATAATTCAGGTGTATCAATGGCAGCGGCACTGTTGGCCGTATGTATAATCGGGATGACACATCCCTGATTCCGAAGCGTCTCTGTAACGCTCTGAAACCGTCGATACTGATCCAGTGTATAGGTCTTGTCTTCTTCATCTGCTTTGGCATAGTGAGTAAACATGCCTTCCAGCATTACCTGATCAAGTGAGGAAACCTCTTGTATAAAGTCAATAGCCTCATTGCCAGGTAGCAGACCCAATCTGCCCATGCCACTGTCGATCTTGATGTGAACTTTCAACTGATTTGCGAATGTGCCTGGTTTCACCTGTTTGATCGCCTCAAGCACGTCTCTGCTAAACAAAGTAATCGTCACATCATGTTGCCACGCTACAGCGACTCCTTCAGGCGGCGTATACCCCAATACCAGAATCGGGCTTGTAATACCGTGCAGACGCAGTTCGAGAGCTTCGTCAAGAAACGCTACACTTAAATAATCCACGCCCACTCGTTCCAATTCTCTGGCTGTCTCTACTGCTCCATGCCCGTAAGCGTTGGCCTTTACACAAGCGAGAAATCTCGTACCCTGAGGCAATACCTCACGAAAAGCGGTTACGTTGCCTCGCAGATGGTCCAGATTAATCTCCGCCTGGGTCGGCCTATATTGTCCTTGCACGTTAAGTCACCTTCTCTAATCTTCTTAATCCGGCTCACGTCAGACTCCATCGTAATGCTCCAGCATGTCACTGTCAAATGTACAGAAATTTCACTTCTCACATCATATGCTGTAGGAGCCTGCAGAGAACCACAATCAAGTGCAAAAGACGGCCAATAAGCACAGTTATTCCAGTCCGCTTGGGTCTCAATATACAGCTGGATATAACTTGCTTACATCAGCTTATTACCCGGTTCTCTCCGCATAGAAGCGTATTTCGTATTTTTAGAGTGAACTCGGCATGTTCTTGGGCACTGTGAAAATAAATAAAGCACCGGAGAAATGAAATCTCCGATGCTCTATAGCATTCCTTGGGATAGAACGGCTATGCGTTCTCGTTTTATTTACCTGACTCTTCCTGCATGGAGGTCGCTATACGTACCATTTCATTCTCAGGCAGGTCCGCGCTTGTAATTCGGTATTCCACGCCATCAGAAGTCCAGGTCAGCGTCTGTAAAGCATCTCCGCTAATCATACCCGCTGTAAATCCAAGATCAACCAGACGGGAAGGGGCAAGGGATACGGCACGATCCTGAGGTCTTGCTTCAAATATCGTGTAATTATAGGTTCCCTCATACCGGAGCAGAACGGAATAATCCCCGGATTCTTCCAGAATCTGATCATCCTTCAGCTTAACACCTTCCGGCGCATATGTCGGTTGAATGACACCAAAGCTGTCTGCTTCCTGCGGTTCAGCCACAGTAGGTTCTTCGGTACCCTGCCCACTTGATGCCCCCTCTGAACCTTCTGTTCCTTGTTGATTCGTACCCTCACTTACACCTGTCTGCCCATCAACAGCTCCTTCGGTTCCCTTGGAGCCTGGCGTAGCCTGAGGATTAGCGGGTTGCTGGGCTCCTGCATCATCCGTTTTCTCGGCTGGAGCCACTCCAGCATCAGTGCCTGTCTTATTCCCCTCTTCCGTTGCAGCCGTCATGTTCCGCTGCATGTCAAAGGCATCTTTTCCAAATTCGGCTCCGAATTTGAAGCTGTCAAACTTCACGTCCACCACCACATTGGCATTGGAGTCGGATACCTCCACTTGTTTCGGTGCGTAATCACTCTTGTTCAGCCAGATTTTCTGTCTTACAAGAGCATGTGTATTGTAGTTGGCAGCAACATCAAATACATAGCTTTCCTTTTCATCTGCAAACTGACGAGTCGTATCCCCTGTAATGCTTCGGATCAACGTTTCATACAAGTAAACCTGACCCTGGTTATCTGGCCAGTCACTTTGGAAGCGGAAGCTTTTATTCTGACTCGGCGTTAGTACAAACACACCTTCATCGTTACGAAGAACGATTTGCGTAACATCCTTCTTGGCATTGGTTAACGCAATGCGGTAATACGAAGGCTTCTGATGCCATACCTCGACCTTGTACTGCTGCGGCGTCTCTCCGGTATGTAGCGTCATGACGCCTGCTCCCTGGTAACTTTCCATTTCTCCAACAACTTCGTTCAGATCTTTGACCACAGCTGCCGCATCCTTCTTCCCGCAGGCGGCAAGTAAGGCCGATAAGACCAATACCATGGCAAGCATCCATGATATTCGGCGCATGACATCATCCCCTTTAGCACATGTTTTCACTTCAGGATTGTGCGTACAGCAGAACCCCTACTTGATTAGTACATGTTATGAGGGACTTGTTCGATATATGCGGACTAGTTTGACAAGCATGGCATGAAACGTTGTGCACATCAGGCAGAGAAACATATCCGTCTTGAAAAAAGAGCTTTTCGAGGCTCTTTTTTCACGTTTATTCGAATTCATTCATCATCCTAAAAAGTAAATAATAATATTCATTTTGTATATTATACTTTACATTTAGTCGATTATCATATACATTTTATTCATGGAGGTGAGTACGTGGAAGAATTACACAATCACGTTCGGGAGTTACGAGCGAGAGATCGATTGTCTCAGGCAGAACTGGCGAAGCTCATTGGCGCATCAAGGCAAACCATTGCTCTGATTGAACGCGGAGATTATTCTCCCTCGGTCGTTCTGGCGTTGAAAATAGCCCATGTTTTCGGTGAATCTGTTGAAAAAATATTTGAATTGAAAGGTGGAAATATAGATGAATTCAACCGCTAATACCTCATCTAAAAAAAGAAAAATGCGTCTTCCGCTCTACGCAGCTGGCGGTGCCACTTTCGGATTTTTAACCGCAACTTTGTTTAAGAAACTACCTTCCGATCTGAACTGGACTCCGTCCGTCTATTACGACTATGACTTGCTCTTCGCACTTGTCGCCTTAATGTTACTCGTAACGGTGATCTGGAACAGCATTAGCCTATCTCGTACACCACACGTTCCCCCTGAAGAACCAGATGATTACGCAGACGATCTCCCTGCTCTGATTACGCCTGCGGAGCGCTCGCTGGGAAGAGCCATGATGCTTAGCAGCTTTGCTGTAATTACAGCGTTTGCTTGGGTTGCATTAGCTTTATCTTTTTATGAAGCTAACAGTCACTCCTCCTCTTCACCAAGCCTTTTCATCCTTGGGAATCTTGTTGCGGCATGCATATCGATCATTATCGTGGTTGTGCTTCAAACGCTCACGATCAAACGTTACAATCGCTACTTCCCTGATCGCGCATTGGACTTGAATTCTCACAACATGAAAAAAGATCACTTCGACAAGCTGGACGAAGGCGAGAAATGGATTGTGTATCGCGCCGCCTATCGCTCCTTTCAGACGATGAACCTCTTGCTTGGCATTGGAATGGCCGCTTCGGTATTATATTCCATCTTGTATAGCTTCGCTGCCTTCCCCATTGTTATGCTGGCTGTCATATGGATGATAAACCTTGGTGTTTATTTTCGTGAAACTTATCGAGCCCAGAAGCAGTAATACACAGTGAACTGCCTACTTTGGTAAAAATGACTAAAGGAGTGATGATGTGTATTTATTCAATCGAAATACCCGGTCCAAATGGAGCGCCCTGACCAGCGCTTGTATGGCACTTGTTCTTTCTCTCAGCCTGTGGGCTCCCCAAGTTCAGGCTCAGACAGGGGCAACAGCCCCTGACTCTGACGGTTCGAAACAGCCTGTAACTTTGAATGCGGAGAATGCCACCTCTTTTTTGGATGACTTCTTCGCATCACCTGAAACTAAACCACATTACGTCGGTGCATCTGTCGTTGTTGTGAAGGATGGTCAAGTTATTGCTGAAAAAGGATACGGTCATGCCGATCTGGACAAAAAAACACCTGTCGATCCGAAAAACACCGCTTTTCGTGTCGCCTCAGTCTCCAAAACCTTCACAGCCGCTGCGGTCATGCAGCTTGTGGAGCAAGGCAAGGTTGACCTGAAGGCTGATTTTCAGACCTATGTGAAGGGTCTGCACTTCGAGAATCCATTCGATGCGGAAGTAACCGTAGAACATCTGTTGACACACACCACCGGGTTTGAAATCCGTGATCCACAACCGGAAGACATCCACACAGACCAAGGCAAGTACATAACGATGGAGGAGTACGCGGAGAAGCACATGCCTCCTGTTGTACGAAAGCCTGGTAGCGCCTACATGTACGATAACTTCTCGTTTTTGCTACTCGGGTTGATCGTCGAAAATGTCAGCGGCGAGCCATTTGAAACGTACATGCAAGAGCACATCTTCAAACCACTAGGCATGAACAACAGCAGTTTTATGCTAGATGAAAAATTCCAGAAACAGCTGGCCACTGGTTATGATGCAGCTCACAAGCCGGTTGAAATGTACTTCATTGATCCAAATCCATTGCCTCAAGGCGGCATGCTGTCTACCGCAGATGACATCGGTAAGTTTATGATTGCCTTTCTGAATGACGGCAAGAAAGATAACCAGCAGATTTTGAAGCCAGCAACCGTGAAAAGTATGGAGCAGTATCGCTCTTCCATTCACCCGTTGCTGCCGGATACCACGTACGGATTCGAAGCGCCGTTTCAACTCCCCGGGGCGGGAAGCAGTTCCAAAGTAATCACCAAAGCAGGCGACCTGTCAGGTTACAGCTCTTATCTATTTTTTATTCCTGAGCAGAACACAGGCGTCTTCCTTACCTATAATCAGAATGGAGCTCTTCGTAATCTGCTCTACCAAGCTTTTATTCAGAACTTCTTCCCGCAGTACGCTAAACCGGTACAATTTAAGGAATACACGCCACAATCTGCGGAAGAGTTGAAACGTCTCAACGGTTTTTATGCCGACCTTCGGATCAGTGCACTTATCAGCAAACTGCAAACTGGCGGTGAAACGTCAAGTCAATTAAGCATTAATGATCCGTATCTGGGTGAACGTAAGCTGATTCAAGTGGAAGACAATCTGTTCACGGATGAATTAACTGGACAGTTCACAGCCTTCAAAACCTATGAAGATGGAACAACCTACATGAGAGAGCCGTATCTCAACCCATTCGGATATGCCAAAAAAGGGCAAAAAGCGGCGGGCTTCCTGGATGTTAAGAAGAGCAATCCTTATGCTCAAGCAATCCATAGCTTGCAATCGCTTGGATATTTCGAAAATGAAGTTAACCAGTCTTTCAAGCCTAAAACAACTGTAACTCGTGCGGAGTTTACCGAGGATATTCTTAAATTAAGTGGACTCAAGCCTAGCAAAACATCACCGCCTACTGACACAGACTGGGCTGGCCATGCTGCAGCTGGCTATATCCAGCTTGCTTATGAAATGGGTATGATCACAGGTGCAGACGAGAAACAGTTTAAACCCGATCAAGCCATTGTTCGGCAAGAAGCCGCAGTTATGATATGGAGAGTATTTCAGCTACAGTATCCAACCGAACTGTTTAAGGACGTTAAACTTGCAGGCCACACAGATGCTTGGGCCGTGCCTGCAGTGCAAATGATGGTGAAGCTGGGTATCTACGGCCCTGAGGTCAAAATGCTCGAGGACAATGCTGCAGATTACCTCTCACGCAAACCTCTCATTCGTCAGGAACACGCTGCTATCATGTATGCGTTAATCACACAGCCTACCGATCGCATCGTAGCTGAATTGATGGCTGCACAGCAACCAAAGCAGGCAGGATCTGAGAAGATTACTAAAGAAGCCGCGACGCCAGAGAGCAAAGCTGAGATTGCACCTAATCAAGCGACAGAAAGCGCTCCTCCAGCAACATCCGTTCAATAATTATGCTATAAAAGTAAACAACAAAAAGGCTTGTTCGGAAAGGATTTCTCCCTCACGAACAAGCCTTTTAAGTTATGCAATTAACGAGGATACATGTGTGTTTCCGTTACGCTGATCAAACTTGACTGCGGTAGCCTTGGCATACTCCTCAAAATAATCTGCAAGTTTGAGTAGATCTCCCGGGTCTCCCTCATACGGGAAGGAAGCCGGCAGACGCAGACGATACCCTTCCGAGTCTTTTTCTTCAGTCCAGCGCCGCAATAACGTAGCGGCCTTGGCATAATACATCATTTTGGCATACGCATCTTCATGATCGGCTGCGAGCACCAGTGTTTCTTCAAGGATATCAATCCCTTTGGCAGGATTCGTAAGTGTAAGATACTCCATCTGCTCGGAAAAACTCTGCACGAAATCATTTTCACCTTTGATTAAACGATATCCTTTAACCTGATGTTTATCTGCCTCATCCTTCCGTCCAAGACGATACAGCGGCATCAGAACTTCGGACAAGGTCAGATGTGGGATCTCCGCACAGCTCATACGTCCTTTGAGAATCGGCTTGGCCACTTCCAGCACCTTCTCGTCGTCTCCTTTTAACATAAAATAACGCAGAATCTCATCCTGCTCACAGGCCTCGCAGTCACTCATGAAGTCGCGGTCTAAGGCTCTGAACTTGTCATAACTGCGCCCTGCTTCCTCCAGCTCTCCGAAATCCATAAAGATGCGGAAGCGGTAATACCAATAAGAACGCTCGCTGTACCCATAAGACTTAAACCGTGCCCCGAAGTCTTCTAACAGCTCCATAATCTTCTCGCGTGAAATTTCAGGGAAATCGGGCATTTTGCCGAGAATCCATTTATAAGACCACAATAACGTTTCTTCATCATACAGCTCTGGCTGCTGATCGAACTTGCCCAGCTGCCAAGAGAAAGCGATCAAAGCTTTCATCGGATACCCACAGAAGGTAGCTACATCCACAATCTCTGAACGTGCTTCATATGCTTCTTCAACCATGCCATTGACATCGGCTACTCTCGCTGCTTCCTCTAATAGACCAAGCTTCGCCGCACCGTTAGGCAGCTGATAGGCCTCTTCCATCAAATCTTCGAAATCCATCTCTGTCTTCATCAGGCATCTCCCTCATGATTATTATTTGCGCGTAAACCCCAATCAATAAACCGTACGATTCCCTGGTTCAACACTTCAAGCTCCTGTTTGTTCATGGCATAATGCCCCATCATCAGGGCGTTAACATACAACATTTCTATAGCAATCGGTGTCATCTGATTATCTGGCGAAGTCAACACCCGTTTAATGATCGGATTGTTCACATTCAGATACAACGTCGAGTATCCTGCCGAATTAATGCCTGCTGACAACGAACCAAGAACAGACGAGAATAAGTCTGTACTCTCTTCGCTCGCTTTTTCCAGCGCACGCAGCGTGGATGATTCCTGCGAAAGGGTGAACAACACCGGCAAGTCAGCGGGTTTGAAGCCCTTCACCTCTGCGCGGCAGCGGAAACGTTGTAATGCCGAATCTGCCAGGCGTAGCGCATCATAATACTGGTTACGTTCAGCCGGTGCAACATCCGTGAATGTCATCGATACTTCATCTGGTTCAATGCGCTCGGTCTCTACGTTATTCAGTATGACAGGCAACATCCCCATCAGTTCTTTATCGTAGATGTAACCTGCGTTAACCACCAGCATGGACTGTGCGGAAGCCACATGGTGAATCTGGCGGTATTCATCAATGGTGCTGGTATAGTACAGTGTCTCTCCTTCATCAATCAGTTCACCCAGTTCCCGGTGTCCACGCGTTGTTTCGAAAGGCAACCAGCGATGAATCATCGCGTAAAATTGCTGATCCTGGACAGCCAGCGCCTTCATCGAGAGCGCATGGAGACGAATGAGCTTCTGCAGACGTTCAGTCTGCTGTTCAGCCATCTCGGTCAGACCCAACCGCAGCGCGTCTCCGAGCTCGGAGCGCACTTCTTCCAGCTTTTCATTTTCATAAAAATGCTCCCTTGAAGCGGTCGGCTGTAGTTCGTCGGTCCAAATCAGGCATTTCACAAAGAACGCCCACTCTGGCAAAATGTTCTCGGCTTTCTCCGAAATCAGCATACGCTTCAGATAAACCCGGTGGGAACGCTTGGCATTCAGATTCACGGCGTGCGGCAACACATAGGCAATGCCTCCCGTGCGCCCCGAAGCCGTTGTCAGCGGGATGAAATCCTGGAACTTCTCCCCCAGCAGACGTTCTCCAAAAGCAAGTACTTCCGCGCGGCAGGAACGAGCAAGCTCTGGACGTGTTAGCCAGATTGGAGAATCCTGATTAACAACAGTCTGCTTCCCGTCATGAATCAACGTGACCGGATAAGGCAGGAGCGCGCCATAATAAAATAAAGCTTCTTTCACATACTCCGCTTCAAAGTAGTGTGCCGCTTCCGGCGTACAACGCAGATATACTCTCGTTCCGGGAGACAATTGCGTGTCCAGCTGCCTGATCGTATATGTACCATCCGGCTTGCCGCGCCACTCCATGGAAGGGCCGCCCTTCACCGATTGAGTCAGCATGACGATCTCATGACTGACCATGAAACAGCTCAGCAGACCAATACCGAAACGCCCGATAAACGATGTCTCGCCATCCAGCAATTCCTGTTGTCCCCGCTTCGAGGATTGTCCAATCATCGCTAGAAACTCATGGATGTCCGCTTCGGTCAAACCAACTCCGTTGTCCTCCACCATCATCGTCAATTGATCTCCGGTTCCTGTTAGCTCAATACGGGCTTCTCCCTGATATCCCGGTTCCACTTCCTTGCGTGCCGTAATTGCATCTGTTGCATTCTGCATAAGCTCACGCAGAAAAACTTTTGGACTGCTGTATAAATGATTCGATAAAATTTGGATCATTCCGCTCAGGTTCACCTGAAAGCGATATTCATTGGGTGTACTCATGAACCACTTCACCTTTCCTTTGGGTCTAACACAGCACTTAGCCGGCTTTAACATCTCCACACTGAATAAATGGATGTGTTAGACGAACTCATTATGTATATATCGGCCTATACTCTATTACTCCATTATCTATAGCAATGAAACAGCAAACAAACGGCCTTCATACCTTCTTTTCAAGGATACATTGTACAGCCTGCCAAAAAAACAAACCTTAGACCCGATTTGGTGAAATTTCCCGGGGAATTATGCACTAGGATTTCAGGACTATTGAAGCAATAATATATTTCTTTAGTCTTAGTTGAACGATCTGACAACGCTGGACGTATAATCATCAAATTTGGAAAACGGACGGTGATTATACATGATTAAGGTTCTCAATATAAACAAATATTTCGGGGAGCATCAAGCGCTGCAAGATGTCAGCTTCACGATTCAACAGGGCAGTATAACCGGGCTTATTGGCCCAAACGGCTCCGGTAAAACAACCCTCATTCGGATCATGAACGGAGTTCTGGGTGCAAACAGCGGCCAGGTGACCATTCAAGGCATAGATACTTCGCGCGAGACGGAAAAGGTGCTGGCGATGTGCGGCACACTCACCGAACAAAGCGGTTTGTATGAAAATATGAGCGGGCGGGATAATCTGCTATTTTTTGCGGATGCGTTCGGGCTAAATGGTGCGACTGAACGCATTGACGAGTTAGTGCATCTCCTTGAGATTCAGGATTACCAGCATCGTAAAGTCGGTACCTACAGCACGGGTATGAAAAAACGTTTGGGTCTGGCACGGGTGCTGTTGCACCGTCCTTCTATTCTGTTTCTCGATGAGCCAACCAACGGTCTCGATCCTGACGGAATCCAGATGGTGCTTCGCATCATTCGTCAGTTAAATACGGAGCTGAACCTGACGATTCTCATCTCCTCACACGTGCTTTCCCAGCTTTCCGCGGTGTGTGATCACTATATTTTTATGGAAAAAGGTCGTGTTGTTGAGAAAGGGACTGAACAGGAGATCATTCAGCGTTATCCATCCGCACCGCGGCTAGAGGTCGAAGCAGATATGCCAAACGGTTGGAAGATAGGAAAGTATTCGCCCGAGACGGTTACAGCGCATACAGCAACGTTTCAATTATCATCTCGTGAGCATATTCCGTTGTTGCTTCGGGAGCTGACCGAGCATGGTCAGGTTTATCAGGCACGTATGGAAGGCAATGATCTGGAAAGCATCTATTTTGCGATAAGGGAGGCGAATGCACATGAATAATCGTCAAGCGATACGTGCACTCATTCGTAAAGATATTCGTTCTGTCACATCCAGCGTGCAGCTATGGCTGCCCATGCTGATTGTACCGCTAATTATCGGAATCATTGTTCCCTCTGCTATGTTGTGGGTTGCATCCCGGGTGGATCTACACTCGATAAGTAACTTAAATGTTGTATTGGACACATTAGACAAGCTCATTCAGAGTGGACAGATGCCCTCCCTTGCTGCCATGAGCACAGACAATCAACGCATTGTTTATTTTCTTGGCTTGTATATGTTCGCCCCCTTGTTTCTCATCATTCCAGTGATGGCTTCCAGCATCCTGACTGCCAACAGTTTCGCCGGCGAGAAGGAACGCAAGACACTGGAAGGTTTGCTATTTACACCAATGAGCATGAATACGCTGTTTAGAGGTAAAGTTCTGGCTGCTTTCATTCCGTCAGTGTTGTTGTCCTGGGTGACCTTCATCATCTATGGGGTCATTGCCAACATCCTGATGTACCCGATCTTCGGCACACTGATGTTTCCGAACTGGAACTGGATCATTCTGATCCTTTGGGTGGTCCCTACGTGCAGTTTAGCCGTTATTCTCCTCAATGTGCTGATCTCGGCTAAAGTACGGGGATTCCAGGAAGCCTACCAGCTTGGCGGACTTGTTGTCTTGCCCCTGATTGCCCTGATTGCTGGTCAGGCCACCGGTATGTTAATGATTGGACCATGGATGTTGCTGGGCACCGGTGCAGTGATGCTGCTCACGAGTTTTATTTTACTCCGTCTCGTAACCATGTGGAACCGCCGTCAGCAACTTGCGGAGAGTCAGATCTGATTGAGAAATAAACAGACGCGAGTTATGATGTGGAGACATGTACTCGGGATGATTATAGAGAGGAATGGAACAACAGCATGGAATACAACCTACTCCAGAAATTAAAATATGCTTCACCATTAACAGCACAGGAGAAGCATATTGTGGACTATATCCTGAACGACCCCGAAGTTGTATTCCATTCTACAGCCCATGAACTGGCTCAGCAGACTTATACAAGCGCGTCCACCATTGTTCGCCTATGCAAAAAGCTGGGTACCAAAGGGTACCCAGACTTTCAGTTGAAGCTTGCGCTAGAATATCAGCAACAACCTTCTTCCCCATTACGGACGCCGGATCATACAATCACAGAACAAGGCAATGTACTGGCTGCGATCGACTCGGTTCCCTACCTATATCACCAGGCGCTGGATGAGACACGCCGTATGGTAAACGCTCCTGTTTTAGTACGAATCGCGAATTGGGTCAAAGAATCCGCACGTATCGATATCTACGGTAGTGACATGAATTATTATTTGGCACAGCAGGCTTGCGCCAAATGGAACGAGCTTGGCATTGGGGCGGTTGCGCACAATGGTCCCAACATGCATTATTTGAACACGATGAATTCCAGCCAATTCATCCTGTCTTTTGTCATTTCCCATACGGGAGAAAACTCATCCATGATTGAAGTCGCCAAAGTATTGAACCATAAGCAACGGAACGTCATCGCGGTGACCGGAAACAATCTCTCAACGCTGTCCAGACATTGTGATGAAACACTGCTAACCTATGGTTATAACGAACAATTGAGGTTGTCCAAAATGTCTTCCATGATCTCGGTACTCTATCTGTTTGATATGCTGTATATGGCGAGCATCAGCGACAACTACTGAGATTTATCATTAATCATTTATCCGCGTCCGCGGCAAAAACAATTCCCGCATTTTTGCGAGCTTCCGCCAGTACGTTCATTACGGAACGGCTGTGTTGAAGCAGTTCATAGCACCGGTTGTAATCCTTAGCCAGATAAATGTCTCTGAACGCTTCCCACTCATAGTACAGCCAATTGGCTTTGCTCTGTGCATTATACTCCGCAGCAGGCTCATTCCCGATCTGAATCTTAATCTCCCGGCAACCGTTCGCGCCTCCTACAACCTGAAGATAACCTTTCTCTCCCTGAATGAGCACAAAGTTCATGCCGCTCGTGTCTTTGGCCCCAACACATTCAGCAATAAATTCCGGGTATTTGAGAACCGCAACTCCTGACGTATCAATGCCGTTCGCATGCTGGTTCGCCGTGTACGACACGGTGTTCGGACTGCCAAACAAACTCATAACCAGATGCAGATTGTAAATGTTGATATCCATCAGCGCTCCACCAGAGAACTCGGGATTAAATACGTTCGGCGTCTGCCCCGCGAGAAGATCATTGTATTTACGCGAGAATTGACTGTAGTTACACTGAATCAGTTTAATCGGGCCAAGCTTCGGTAGTTGCTCCTGTATCACTTTAATGTTCGGCAAATGAATGTTGGAGATGGCCTCAAACAGCAACAGGTTCTTTTCTTTTGCAAGTGCAATCAGCGTTTCTGCTTCCTGAAGCGTGGACGTGAACGGTTTTTCACATACAACATGTTTACCATGTTGAAGGGCCTGATAAGCCTGCTCGTAGTGCATACTATTGGGCGAAGCAATGTAAACGAGATCTACATTTTGATCCGAAAATAAGGATTCCAGGTCGGTATAGATTGTACTTATCCCATATTTATCTGCAAGCTCTTGCGCAGTCTCTCTCTTGCGGGAGTACATCGCAGTTACGTTGACATCCTCCAGTTCATTGATCGCGGATAAAATGGCATCTACAATGGTACCTGTGCCAATCGTTGCTATATTCATCATCTCACTTAGCTCCTGTCGTTGATTATGTAGTCGCCTTTCTTCGCAGCTTGATCGCTCACTCCTCTCTGGTTGGCTGTAATGTTATCACGACCAAGTAAGATGGAGAATGCTTTGTAATGAGAATGGCAGCATCATGCGCAATTTGATTTCAGGTTGAACTATGTATGAAATTCAATTTCATTCTCTAGCTTTTTCTCCTTCTATCCCCGTTCTCATCCCCATTCTAGATCTAACATAAATTCCATAGTTTACCGATATAACATAAGAAATTGACCACATATATATCCAAGGGGAGGAATAAAGAATGAAGACAGGGTATACATACGTACAACGCACCCTCTGTGCATTGCTGTTATTTACACTCATTACAGCAGTTACATTAACAGGCGGAACCGCTGCCCAAGCAGCTTCGCTAAGCCAGTCAACCGTCTATTATGAATCGGATGGCGTACTTTACAAAGTATCCGGAGATGGTAGCAATCCAGCGGAAGTATTAATTGATTTTGAAGGCGTAGATTTGACTGCAGCGGGATCATATCTCTACTACACTCAGTCCTCTACTTCCACAACATTGCTTCGCGTTCCAAATGACGGTTCCAGCGATGCACCCGAGACATTCGCTTCCGATATCATCAATTATTATGCGGATAACGGATTTATCTACTACATAGACTCCAAGGGAAGCATATATCGTGCCAATGGCGACGAAGGTATATCATCTGCAATCAAAATTGCGGACAACGTTAATACAGACCATCCACTTCTAATCGTGACCAAAGGGCGTGTGTACTATAATGCCTTGGTTGGCGGGAATACGTGGGTGGCTTCCAAAGCATCCAACGGTACTGGAAACGTACAGAAGCTGGCCCAAGGTGCTGTAGAGAGTCGTTATTTTGTGAACTTTGCCAAAAATGAATTACAACTCATGGTCAACACCAATCCTGACGAGCAATATTACTCTACAAAAGCAATTGTGATGTACAAGGCCAACTACAACACAGGTAAAGGCACGGCCGTGAACGCAAAAGCCAAGCTTGATGTAAACGCCGTTTATTCCGGTGGCTGGAGCAACAATCTATATGTGTACAATAGCGGTATCAAGCTGGACAGCAACAAGGATTATAACTATGCCCTGGGCAAAGCTTATGCATTAACAACATCCGGTAAAACATTTCAGCTTCACTCCAAAAGCGTGCGAGAAGTCAGTACAGTTGGAACAGACAAAGTGGTAATCATTGATGCGGATCAAAAAGCGTACGCCAAAACGGTTACTCCGAGCAAGGTGAGTAAAACGTCTAATCTCAACTTGAGCAACGTAACGTACGTTACGAATCAATGGATGAATGATAAACCGGAGGTTGTCTACATTTCTGGAAAAAATGGTCTATACGCGGTCAATCCGTCTCTAAAAGTAAGCAAAATAGCTGCTGACGAATGGGAAACGTTCCACTTGAGAGATGATGTTCCTGGAATCTTCTACATCCATGCGAAAGATGAATTCCGTTTATATCATGCAGCGGCCAATGGAACAGGACAACAAGCATTAAGTGATATTTTCCTGGACAACATTCTTTTGATTACACTGAATTAAGTCCGTTCCAGATTCGTTCATTTCAGGTCAGAACAAGGATGACTCTACAGCTTTGGTGCTGAGTGTCATCTTTTTTTTGTGATGCTCACATTTTGACGTATATGTTACATTCGACGTATACAATTTGCATTTTTCTTTCCACGTTTTCTATTTTGTCGAAATTATTTTTCCAAAACGCCTTCCATTTGAGAATGATAATTGTTATCATTAAGAAAATAAGACAAAAGGATGGTCCGTATGAATGAATCGTTTCCCGTATTAACCGAAACCTCTTCTTTACCGCTACTCTCTTCCATGTGCCGAGTACGTCGCGGGAAAAATTTCCGTATACAAGGCATCACGGTAAGCCGGCCCATACTTTGTCTTATTTTAAAAGGCAACGGCCTTCTGGTTCTGGACGACATCGTTTACGAAGCACAGGCTGGTGAACTGTTTCTGATCCAACCCGGCTTGACCATTGATGCAGTGGCTCATTCAGGAATCACTGAATTCCTTATGTTAAGTATGGAACAAGTCAATATGCTGCGAGTACGAGGCGAGTGGAAAATGACCGCTTCTTCCTCTCTTCCGTTTGAATGGCAGACGGGCAAAATACGTATCCGGCATGAACAGCAGGCAGCAGAACGAATGGCCAAGTTGTATGATTCCTATCGAGGGGAACTTGCAGATCATTTTGTCAGCATACATAGTCAGTTACATGAACTTCTACAATTCCTGTCAGAGCATCGACTGGAAGAAAACCTTGAAAAGGTAGATCCCGCACTGGAGCGTAGCATTTCATATATGCGTCGTTTCATGAGTGAAGGCATTAGCATGGATCATCTGGCCAAAATCGCCGGACTGACCCCAAGCTCATATTCCCGCAGCTTCAAAAAAGCAAAAGGCATGTCACCTACCGATTATCTCAATCGGCTACGGATTGAAGAAGCCAAAAAACAACTGATAGAGGAAAACTGTGTTCTCAAAGAGGTTGCAGAATCCGTTGGATATTGCAATGAATATTATTTTAGTCGTAAATTCAAGCAGATGACTGGCATTTCGCCAAGTATATATATGAAGAAACATCGGTTACGTGTAGCCACAATATCCAGCGCTGGCTTTGATGAGCACCTGCGCTCCTTGGGACTACAGCCAGTCGAATCACTGAGTTGGGGCTATAATCAGAATAAGAAAACCGCTGAGCAAGAACGTAACCTGACGAACCCATTTGAACAACTTCGCAAGGCTAAACCCGATCTGATTATTGGTGACGGTTCCTGCCAACCTTATTATGATCAACTGAAAGGTATTGCTCCTGTGGTTATTGTTGAAGTGACCGATGATTGGAAAGAAACTCATATTCGGTTGGCAGAGCTTACCGGGCGTGAGAAGCAAGCAAAGCAATACTTCAAGGAACTTGCACTTTATCGGTTAGAAGTCGCTCCATCCTCTGCATTCACATCGAATCGCGACCGGAAGCATGTCGTTTGGACAGACCGAAAGAATTCTCCGCTTAGTCATTCACAAGCCAAAGGCTCCACATTGCGGATTCCCTCAGAACATATACAACGGAAAAAGAAAAACCTGTTGAAGCCCGTCGTCATGCATCCTTCTACGGCATTGGCACACGAAAACTTGAGTGTCATCGGGCGATAAAAAGCAAAGGGACCCTTCCTGACGGAATGGGTCCTTTGTTTCGGGCTTATAACTGTTCTTTCATTTCTTCTTTAATCTCTTCTTTTGGAACAAGCTTATAGATTTCTTCATCTTCCATCGTATCAATAAGCCTGTCGAGCCATCGGTAGTATGCTTCCGCTTGCAATACTTTACGCTTGTCCTCATGCAGTACTTGCAGAAGCTCAGCGTCAGTCTGCTCATCAAGCTGATCCATCAACCGATTCATCTCGTCAACGGATTTGCGAAGAATCTGAAGGTTGCTCTCCACCGCTTTTCTCCATTTAATGGCGAAATAATCCGTAAACGTCTGATGCCAGTCATACTCCACTTCATATAGATCTTTTCTGGAGCCTTTGCTCCACACCTTATTTACCATTTTTAGATCCAGCAGAGTTCGTACTCCGGTGCTCATGCTTGTTTTGCTCATTTCCATTTCCCGGCCCATATCATCAAGGGTCATCGGTTTTTCTGCGAAAAATAGCAATCCATATAAATGTCCCGTGGACAACGTTACGCCGTATAGATCCATATTTCGTCCAATGGCTTCGATAACGCGTTTACGGATCTTCAGCACCGCTGTCTGCTGATCCTCTTGCAAATGGTCCAAGCTCATGCTTGCAACCTCCATTCTGACATTCCAGTCTTGGCAAAAAATCAGCATGTTCAAGCTCTGCTTACATGGGAAAGCATGTAACTGGATATTCTATAAGCTAGAAAACACCTCACACCCAATGGATTATCTTGGGAACTTTACCATGCTTCAATTTGCCTACGATGATCATTTAACCAAAAAAATAAGCTTTAATTCAGCTCATTTTCTATTGTAGGAAAAGCAATAATAAATGTAAAGATGTCTGATTAGCCATAATAAGGAGATAAACAGAGCATTTCGAAGGAAAACTTTGTACAGTTTTTACTGTATAAACATTATGTACTGTTTATTCGGTTGCTATACTGGTTAACTATTGTTAGAATACAAACCGTTACCCAGAAAGACGGGAAGCGAAGCAAAAATTACCGGATTTCGTGGCTGGGCGCACAAGTGTATGGGCTTGTGGTTGCTAAAGGCCGTTCGAAGTGCACAACACATCAGAAGGGGTGAAAACATGACCATACTTGAAGTAAAAAACGTAAGTAAACTGTTTGGCCCCCAAACCGAGCAAGGTCTTGAATTACTGGAGCAAGGTTGGGGCAAAGAAAAGTTGGCCAAAGAAAAACAAATAACGGTTGGTGTCAATCGGGTCAACATGGAAATTAAAGAAGGTGAAATCTTCGTTATTATGGGGCTGTCCGGTAGTGGTAAGTCCACACTGGTTCGGATGTTCAATCGCCTGATTGAACCAACATCCGGAGAAATTCTGGTTCATGGCAAAGATTTGCGAAAAATGAACAAAGAACAATTGCGAGAAGTACGCCGGAAAACGATCAGTATGGTGTTCCAGAAGTTTGCGTTGTTTCCGCACCGCACTGTTCTTGATAATGTGGAATACGGTTTGGAAATTCAAAAGGTAGATAAGGAAGTTCGCCGTGAGAAAGCCAAGACCTCACTCGAACTGGTTGGCCTTAAAGGCTGGGAAGACAAAATGCCGGATGAACTGAGCGGCGGGATGCAGCAACGTGTCGGCCTCGCTCGGGCACTTGCGAATGATCCGGAAGTACTGCTGATGGATGAAGCTTTCAGCGCACTTGATCCATTAATTCGTCGTGATATGCAGGATGAGTTGATTGAGCTTCAGGATAAGATGAAAAAGACGATTATTTTCATTACCCATGACTTGGACGAAGCGCTGCGCATCGGCGATCGGATTGCTCTTATGAAGGACGGCGCCGTTGTGCAGATCGGTACACCGGAGGAAATTATGATTCAACCGGCCAACTCATACGTGGCCCGCTTCGTCGAAGACGTGGACTTGTCCAAGGTCCTCACAGCATCACACGTTATGCGTCGTCCTGAAACAATTACAACCGATCGTGGTCCTCGTGTTGCTCTCGAGTTAATGCGTGAGCGAGGCATCTCGAACCTGTTTGTCATTGATCGCTCCAAAAAACTGCTGGGTGTCATTACAGCAGAAGACGCAACCCGTGCAATGCGCGAAAATAAAGTTTTAAACGACATTCTGATTACAGATGGGCCGACCGTGTCGCCTGATACCCTAATTCATGAATTGTTTGAGATCGTAAGTTCAGCCCATGTGCCTCTCGCCGTTGTAAGCGAAACTGGCCGTCTGCAAGGTGTTATCGTTCGCGGTGCCCTGCTCGGTGCACTAAGCGGTGAAGTTGCAGAAAAGGAGGAAGCTCTGAATGATACCCAAAATACCACTAGCATCGTGGATTGAATCCATCGTTGACTGGATGAGCTCCTCGCTCTCCGGATTGTTTAAAGTAATCTCTGTCGTTATTCAGGAAGTGGTTGGATTTTTCTCGGGGCTGTTTATGTTGCCTCATCCGCTTCTGTTCATTGCCATACTAGGTGTACTGGCCTTTCTGCTAGGAAGGCTGCCATTAACCTTGTTTACGGTTATTGGATTCCTGCTTGTCGATAACCTGGGCTACTGGTCCCAATCGATGGACACGCTCGGTCTTGTTATTACGTCAGGATTGATCTCTATACTGCTCGGTGTGCCCGTCGGTATCTGGCTGGCTTACAGCAAAACAGCTGCGCGAATTATCACACCGCTGCTGGACTTCATGCAGACGATGCCAGCATTCGTGTATTTGCTGCCAGCCGTTACATTCTTCAGTCTAGGTGTGGTTCCGGGTGTTATTGCATCGGTAATCTTCGCCATTCCACCTACCATTCGTCTGACTCACCTGGGGATCAAACAGGTTTCGAGCGAACTGGTGGAGGCAGCGGATGCTTTCGGCTCCACTTCGGCTCAGAAATTGTTCAAGGTACAGCTTCCACTCGCCTTGCCTACGGTGATGTCCGGTATTAACCAGACGATCATGTTGTCCCTGTCCATGGTTGTTATTGCATCTATGATCGGTGCACAGGGTATCGGTGCAGAAGTGTACCGTGCTGTAACGCAGCTTCAGATTGGTAAAGGTTTTGAAGCCGGTCTTGCTGTCGTGGTACTTGCCATCGTGCTTGACCGCTTTACCCAAAATCTGTTTATGCCTGGCCGTAAAAAAACTTCCCGTGTCTCTACGAAACAAAAGGCATGGATTACTGCAGCGGCAACACTACTTGTACTTGTTGCTGGCTTCTCTCAATACTTCACGGGCAGCACAACTTCCGCTGGTGGCAACAATGGGGCAGCCAATGCTGTAGGTAAGGAAGTGAACTATCAGATTATTGGTATCGATCCAGGTGCAGGCATTATGAAATCAACCGCCAAAGCCATCAAGGATTATAAATTGTCGGACTGGAACCTGATTGAAGGTTCGGGTGCCGCGATGACCGCTACACTCGACAAAGCCATCAAAAACGAACAACCAATTATCATTACTGGCTGGACTCCTCACTGGATGTTCAACAAGTATGATCTGAAATATTTGGAAGACCCCAAAAAATCGTTTGGTGATGCTGAAGAAATCCATACCATCGCTCGTAAAGGTCTGAAAGAAGATCATCCGGTTGCTTATGAATTCCTGAAGCGCTTTAAATGGACGTCGGATGAGATGGGTGAGATGATGATTGCCATTCAGGACGGTACATCCCCTGAACAGGCTGCCAAAGATTATGCAGAGAAACATGCGGATCAGATTGACGAATGGACAAAAGGTCTGACACCGGTGAACGGTGATGCGTTCAAACTGAGTTATGTTGCATGGGATTCCGAGATTGCAAGTACTAACTTGCTGAAATATGTCATGGAGAACAAACTCGGATACAAAGTCAACGCACTTCAAGTTGAAGCTGGACCTATGTGGACGGGTGTTGCCTCAGGTGACGTAGATGCTTCTCCAGCAGCCTGGTTGCCACTTACACATGCAGACTACTGGGCACGTTACAAAGATCAGGTTGAGGATCTTGGAGCCAATATGACAGGTGTACGCACAGGTCTGGTTGTTCCTAAATATATGACGGACGTTAACTCGATTGAAGATCTGGAAACGGGCGCATCCTCTTCCGCTTCCTCGTCTACACCTGCGGCAAATGCCAACGTTGGAGATGAAGTCAACCACCGGATTATCGGTATTGACCCAGGTGCCGGTATTATGAAATCCACCGCCAGTGCCATTGAAAAATATGGCCTGACTAACTGGAATTTGGTAGAAGGGTCCGGCGCAGCCATGACGGCTACGCTGGACAAAGCTTACAAGAATAAAGAACCAATTATTATTACAGGTTGGACTCCGCATTGGATGTTCAATCAATATGACCTGAAATATTTGGAAGATCCCGATAAAGTCTATGGAGATGCCGAAGAAATTCATACGATCGCTCGTAAAGGTCTGAAAGAAGATCATCCGGTAGCTTATGAATTCCTGTCTCGCTTCAAATGGACTTCGGATGAGATGGGCGAGATGATGATTGCCATTCAGGACGGTACGTCACCTGAACAGGCTGCCAAAGACTATGCTGAGAAACACAAAGATCAGATTGATGAATGGACGAAAGGTCTGACACCCGTGAACGGTGATACGTTCCGTCTCGGTTATGTTGCCTGGGACTCCGAGATTGCAAGTACGAACCTACTGAAATATGTAATGGAAAACAATCTCGGTTATAAAGTCAATGCATTACAAGTTGAAGCTGGACCAATGTGGACGGGTGTTGCGTCAGGCGACGTGGATGCTTCTCCGGCGGCATGGCTTCCCCTGACACATGCTGATTATTGGGCTAAGTACAAGGATCAATTGGATGACCTTGGTGCCAATATGACAGGTGTAAAAACGGGGCTTGTTGTTCCAGCCTATATGGATGTCAAATCCATCGCAGACTTAAAGGATAAATAAATCTTTTCTCTTGTTCAGACATTCTTTGCTGCAGTAAGTTGATTTTGTTCTTATAGCATTGTTTCTTTTAACGGAAACGGCCTATCTCGAATGTACGAGATAGGCCGTTTTCGTTTAACTAACAAAGAGACGAAAAGGGCCTTTGTGCCCTCTCGTCTCTTCTCTTATAGCATTTATTATGAAAGGTTTACTCGGAATCCATTCAGGTATTAATCGCTTGATTATTTCCCTGTACCAAGAAATCCTTCTTTGAAAATATTCAATACGTAGTCGAGCGTAATCGGGTCACTGTACGTCACCGCTTTAGTATCTAACTCAATAACCTGTTTGTTCTGAACGGCCGGGATTTTACTCCAGATTCCCGACTTCATAATCTCGTTATCCCGAGTCATGTCTCTACTGAGCACGATGAAATCACCCATGTACTCCGGAAGAACTTCAAGTGACAAGGAGTGATACCCGTCTTTTAACGTGTCATTCTTTACTTTTTCAGGCATATTCAACTTCATCGCTTGGTACAGCGCTTCCGTTCCACGTGCCCAGTGATCCCCCATGGCAAAAACTTCTTTATCAGCGATTTCGATGGTGGACACCGTTACTTTATCTCCATACTTCGCTTTAATCTCATCACCGATCTCTCCGGCTCTTTTGGTGAAATCATCAATCCATGCTTGTGCTTCAGACTCTTTGTTCAGCACTTTGCCAATCTCCAGCTGCTGTTGCAGATAGTCGAGTTTACCCCATGTGTATACGATCGTTGGAGCAATTTTGGAAAGTTGTTCAAGATTTTTCATATGCGAACCTGCAATGATCAAGTCAGGACTCAAAGCGGAGACACTCTCCGGATCTTCATCACTTACGATAGCAACGTCTTTTAATTTATCATTGAACAGCGGATTTTCTGCTGTCCATTTATCTACGCCCACTGGCGTTACATCCATAGAAAGGATATTGGGACCGTTCGTCAAAGCAACGATCCGTTGAGGTTTAGCCGGAATTTCCACGGGCCCTGTTTCGGATTGATACGTTATCGTATCCGAAGTATTCCCTCCTTCACTGCTTGTCCCTTCCGTTGCAGTTGCCTCTTGTTTTCCATTGTCTGAAGCACCGCTTGAAGCCCCGTTACCACATGCGCTGACAATCATCGTAAACAACATCAGCACGATGAACGGTAGAATCCATTGCTTTTTCATCTGTGTAGTCCCCCCTAATCGTTAATGATAATCATTATCAATTTAATGAACGTGTTGATTATATGATATGAGTCGATAGCATGTCAATCATCTTGAAACGAATTGCCGGATTCTCCTCTAGTTTATCGCCTGCATATACTTGTTTCGAAAAAGAAACGATTCGTTCACAAAAAACAGCTTACGGGCTTTTGCCTGTAAGCTGTTTCTATATTGAAGAAAACAACAAGTCATGAATTAAATTTTACTCACTTGTCTTCGTTGAAAAATATTTTATTTTCCGAAAACGTTAACATACCCCTATTTTTG
The DNA here is from genome assembly GCF_031844205.1 of Paenibacillus sp. RRE4. NCBI lineage: Bacteria > Bacillati > Bacillota > Bacilli > Caryophanales > Paenibacillaceae > Paenibacillus > Paenibacillus sp. RRE4. The sequence continues at coordinate 484,747 of NZ_JAUZUT010000001.1, read as the reverse complement.
TAAATACTGGTCAACATATTGTTCTGCGTTAATAGAGCCTATGGCAATCCAGTTAGCGTAGGTCTCTCCGAACATTTTATACAGTAATTCACTTGAATATAGCCCACTTGTTTTTCCGAAAAAGAGATATAGCTCCTTTACGGTATTCGTATGCTTTTTACCGTTCAGGTCTGTCCATGTTACCTTTTTGTTCAGGTCCACCTTACTGATGTCCTTCGTATGGATTTGTACAATCGATCCGTCGACTTTGAAGTATACAATAACACTCTTCTCATATGGATGACCTTTGAGAATACTCCAGCCTTTCATATCCCCTGTTGCCGGTACAGCATATAGTTTTCCTTTTTTAGTCGGCTTAGTCACTGTTGTACTGCTTTGTTTCTTTGGCTTTTCAATTTGGATATTCATTTTCCCTTGACCAATAGATACTTGCATCGTTTCGCCATTATTTTTTAATCCTGCTCCGAAAGCATCAGATAGCACTGAAGCAGGCATTAAAGTCACGCCATTCTCTACAAGAAGAGGAGACTTTAAAGTGAGAGAGTTTCCATTTAAACTGGCCTTTGTACCTGATTTAGGCAAATTCACTTGCGTAGAACCCACTTTAATTTCAAAGAGACCCTGCTGAGCCAAATAATTGACACTGCCTCCCAAAGCTTGGACTACCTCTTTCATAGGAACAAGTGTCACACCATTTTTTAGATATCCCCCATCGATTGGGTTGTCTAAGCTTCCTGAAATGATAACTGACTTTTCTATATTTTCAACCTTAACTGTAATTTTGGAAGAACCAACTCCTATAATTTTGACCATGCCATTGCTTAATACTTGAAGCAGGTGGGGATCACTAATCGTATAATCTGTTTTTGTAAGACCGACAGCTCTCTTATAATACGGATCATTGGCATCATGTAATGTGAATTCGTCATCATAAATAACATAGATATTCAAATTAAACTTATCTCCTACAGAAGCGGTAATGGCAGGATCGAGTTCAATATCTTTCACTTTTAAATCCTCTGCAAACACATTGGAACTAAATAAAAGCATAAAAAACATCACAAGCACACTCAGTTTCTTCATTCTTTCTTCTCCTTCACGTATGTAGTCTCTTTACTTCTTCAAATACTCTTTGTCTATTGATAACTTTGCCTCCCCTCCTTACTATACATCTTTTTTTCGCTTGTTTTAAAAGAATTCTTCCTTTTAGTTAATAATTACAAAAAGTCTGAGAAAAAAAACATAACTGTGCCAGATGTTGCTGTCGAATCGGCTGAAGCGTGCAATTAGTCGACTGCTGCCTTGAAACTGCGGATACTTCGTCATATTATCCTTTAATACTTGCTGATTGTAGGCTGCTGTCGTAATTAGGAAATAATTGCTTCTACCCATTCCATTGTTAACATAATCATGATTCTGGTCTGAAGAAAAAAAGCAAGGGCACTCCAACTCGGAGTTTCCCTTGCGATAAGATGATGTGTACAACCTATACTAAATATTATGGTACATCGATGAACCTTTTTATATCGTTGCGCCCCATCCTCACACTAACGATTCAGATGATACGGCACCGTCGTCACAATCACATCTTTATAATTAATCAGATAAGCCCGAATCATGAAGCTGGTCTGGTTATGCAGTACATTTTGCCACCAGTGCTTCGTAATAAATTGCGGAATCAGGATGGTGATATGATCGGTTTCGGCTGTTTTCCATTCCACGGTATCAATGAATTTCTTCAGCGGGCCCATAATGCTACGATATCTCGATTTGATCACGACCAGACGGACGCCTGGATTCCATTCTTCCCACTTCTGTTCCATCTTCCGTATAGCCTCATCGTCAAAGCCGATGTACAGGGCCACCACATGTTCCGACATCGTCTGGGCGTAGCTGATGGTATTCATCACCACCCGAGTAATGCCCGCCACCGGAATAACGATTGTATTGCCTTTCTTGGCCGGTTTATCCACCTGAATATCGATACGTAATTCGTCTGCGATGTTGCAGTAATGGCTGCGAATGCGCATGAACACATAAACGACCAGTGGCAAGAAGATAAAAATAACCCATGTCTGCGTGAACTTGGTGAAAATAAAAATCAGCGTAATGGACAACGTAGTCAGCATACCGATTGTATTCACGAGCAGCTTTGTTTTCCAGCCAGACGGCTTGATTTTGATCCAGCGTATCATCATGCCGAGCTGGGACAATGTGAACGGAATGAACACCCCGACCGCATAGAGCGGAATTAGGTTTCCGGTATCCCCTTTAAATCCAACGACAAGAAGTGCCGACATGACGCTGAGAAAAATAATCCCGTTGGAGAAGCCTAGACGGTCTCCTCGCACCATGAACATATGTGGCATATATTTATCCTTTGCCATCATGAAGGACAATAGCGGGAAGGCCGAGTATGCCGTATTCGCCGCGAGGAACAGGATCAGAGCCGTAACGCCCTGGATAATAAAATACATCCATCCCCTGCCAAACGTAGCTTCGGCAATCTGGGAAATGACCGTTGCTTTCGGATCAGGCTTGATCCCGTATCCAAAGGCCAACAGCGTGATGCCAATGAACATGGCGCCAAGGATGCATCCCATCAGCAACAGCGTTCCGGCCGCATTCTTCTCCGCAGGCTGCTTGAAGTTCGGAATAGCGTTACTAACCGCCTCTACCCCGGTCAAAGCCGAGCATCCAGAGCTGAACGCTTTAAGCAGCAAAAAGATGCTGACATGCGACAGACTTGTTCCGAATTCCGGAGCCGCGGCATGCATGCCGCCAGCCATAAACTTGATACCACCCGAAATAATGAGAATGGCAATCGAAAAGATAAACAGGTAAATAGGGATCGCCAGCACCGAAGCTGACTCCGTAACCCCCCGCAGATTCATAACGGTCAGAAACACAATCATAATAAGCGCAATAATGACACTATAGTCATGCAGTACAGGAAAGGCAGATGTGATCGCATCCGTACCTGCGGACGAACTTACAGCCACAGTCAGGATATAATCGACTAGCAATGAACCTCCGGCAATCAAGCTCGGTGTGGTGCCCAGGTTATCCTTGGCTACGATATACGCGCCGCCCCCTGTAGGATAAGCAAATATGGTCTGGCGATACGAAAAAATTAAAATGACGAGCAATCCCAGCACGGCGATGGAAATCGGAACCGAGTACCACAAGGCGGCGAATCCCGCCGCAACCAGCACTAGCAAAATCTGTTCCGTACCGTAGGCAACGGATGATAAAGCATCGGAGGACAGGATGGCAAGCGCCTTCCATTTCCCCAATTTTTCTGCATCCAATTCAGCCGACTTCATTGGCTTGCCGATTAAGATTCTCTTCATTTTGCCAAGCATGATCATAACTTCCTTCCATCTCTTGTCTATAAGCTTCTTTGCTTCTCATCTGGATCACAATGTCTGTTCTTATCTATGAAGCATAGTTATTATGCAAAATCGCAGAGCCATTGACAATACGTCATTTCACCCGAAAATCGCCAGCGCGTGATAATGCATTCTACGATTCAATATTTGATAACAAAGCCTTTCTTGCTGAGCAAATTGAACGTTTTTGACCTAAAACGGCGATTGTTTGCCCGAAAAAAGAAAAAGGCCTTCGGTTCAAAGAACCAAAGGCCACGATCACGATTTCATATGGTCAGCTTCATATAAAACAATTGTCATATCGAGCTTGTTTACAATTCACTTTGAATGATACCGGGGCGAGGAGTTACACCAAATTGTTCTGTAAGGGCAAGTAGTTGCTCATCCGTAATCCGCTGTCTAATATCGTGACCTGCAACAAGCATGTATACCTGAGCCGCCTTTTCAATAGTCTCAATCAGACCAAATGCTTCGTCAATCGTTGTACCTGTTCCGAAAATGCCGTGTTGAGGCCAGATCACCGCGTGATACTCCTGCATTTTCTCCGCAGTTGCGCGGCCGATTTCATTCGAACCTGGCATCATCCAAGGTATAATCCCCACGCCATCTGGAAATACCACCACACATTCGGTGCACATCTGCCAGAGTGTCTTGGTAAACTTGGCCTCATCCAGCTCATGGATGAAGGTCATGGCTAGTACATGTGTCGCGTGGTTGTGCATGACAACCCGGTGGTTCGGGTCTCTTTGTAAACGTTCAATATGGCTCATAAAATGGGTCGGCAGTTCACTTGTCGGGTTCGCACCACCGTTCAGTCCCCATAATACCTCCAGCTTCTGCCCATCCGCAGATACACGCAATACACCCAGATTGCCTTCCGGGTCTGCCAGCACGTTTTTGAAATATTTGCCCGATGCCGTAACGATAAAATACTGTCCCGCCAGTTCTTGCACGGAAAAGGCAGGTGTGATGGTGCGGATCACATGATGAATATCGATGTACGGTGCAACCTCTTCCTCCTTCAGTAGATAGCTGACATTACCGCCATTACGCTCATCCCATCCATTCTTCCACATATGTTGCGTAATCTCTGCCATTTCGCGCACAAATGGAATATCGAATCCGGCAGGCTCTAGTCTTGCGGTCCGAAGGGTCACGTTCATGTTAATCCTCTCCTATGTTCAAGTATAAAATGGGGCTGTCACGATCAAATTAAGTTCCTTTTTTCACATTCATTATACCTTTGTTTCTGTTTGTTAGTCAACAATTATCACAGAATAAACTTTTAAATACTTTTATTTATTTTTGTTTATCTTTATTTTATTATAAAAAGTCGAAAATAAGCAAAAAAATACCCCGCCGTCGTCCGGCAGGGTCAGTCACACATCTATTTAACACGAGAAGGGGTTTACAAGAGTTATCTTATCCTCCCCACCTTAATAGAAGCTGAACGCGAAATAAAAAATGCATGAAAACGACTCGCGATAAGATACCTTGGAACGTTACTCAGCGGGCAGTATTATTTTTCCGTAATCTATAGAAAGGCTTCATCACACCTGTTGCTTCATCCCGCCGCTCATGCATTCGTTCAAATCCGAGTTGGCTCAAAATGTGTTGCGCCGCCTTATTATCCGGATGATGCCCTGCAACCAGAGTCGTTACCTCCAACTTGTCAAAAGCATAACGAACAACAGCCTGCGCCGCTTCCTGTGCATATCCTTGTCCCCAGTGATCACGAGTCAGCAAGAAACCAAGCTCATAGATGTTCTCTTCCGGATCATAAGGGCAGAGACCACAGCAACCGATGAAGACGTCTGAATCTTTCTGAAAAAGGGGCCAGTATTGCACACCCTCCTGCTTCTCACGCTCGATCTCCTGAGTTAACCTCGCCTCTACTTCCTCTTCGCTCAGAACCTCGTTGCCCCTAACCCACCGGGTCACCTCATGGTCACCCCAGAGTGCAAACGCGAGGGCACGATCACCTTCGTCCCATGTCGCAAATACAAGTCGCTCCGTTTCCAAAACAATTGTCCGTCTGCTATTCATCATCTACTAACCTCCCGAATCCCAGGCATGATCTCAACATGCAGTCTATATTATGTAATTAATCGTACCGCGTTCGGGATAAACAATTATAGTTTCTTCGCAAGCTTCTCGAATTGCTGGATATAGGGTTTAATCTCTTTTTCTATACTTACGATAAAGGAACGAAACGCTTTTGGATCATACTCATCCCCGACACCAACATTTTTATGTACTTTTCCTTTTTGATACTTAAAAGAGAAGAAATAACCTTCTTTGAGCCCTTTCAAAATTTCTCCTGCCTCACCCAAAATTTGAAGTTTTATTTTTGCATCCTGATAAGCAAAATAATACGGAGGGTCATACTCCCCCTTGCGTACATCATACCCGGCAATCCACTGATCTTTAGCAAAGGTCCCTGTTTGCACTCGTGACTCCAGCATAGCTCCAGTTAGACTAATCTCGGTGATACGCAGTACTCCCTTGCCTTCTTTTTGATCGCTTTTCCAGGTTCCTTCATACTGTGTTTCTGAGATTCGGTCTGTTTCCTGCGTTGTCATTTTATAAACTCCCTGTCCTGAACGTTTGCCTTCAACCCAACTTCCATTGTAAGTTTTGGATTTCCCCCATGTCATTCTGCCTTCCCCGTGAGGTTTTCCGTTTTTGGTCTCTCCGTAATATACTGCTCCATTACTGTAATTTAATGATTGTCTTTCTGCTTGAACTAACATGGGCGCTGATAACAGCACGGTTAAACCTAGACTTGCCCCTAGGATATAACAGAATAATTTTTTAATCATCTTATCTTCCCTTCTCTTCATTGCAGATTACACTGCTTAATATAGTAACTCAACGCACCTTAGTATAATATCACTTTAAATCCAGATCACACCAGCTAAAAAAAGACCCCTGCCGAACATGTCGGACAGAGGCCTATAAGTTTCTACCGCACCAGATTACGCCAAAGCAACTTCAATCGTACCGGAAGCATCACCTCCCTGGTTCGCCAGCAAAGCGAAGACCAGCACCTGACTTGCGGTAATGCTCAAACTGCTGTTCACCGGAACAACATAAGTGACAACTGGAGCATTTACACGAGTGATGACGAGAGATACCGGAAACGGTCCATTGTTGTTCACCGTAACACTTGCATTGGTGCCGCCAGACAGGTTTTCATAGTAGGATTTACCCACACCCGCTGGCAGATTGTAGAACTGTAATGGTAAAAGGATGGCCATCAAAATCACCTCCTTTTTACTTTGATACGGTATTCTATGTCTGAAATCTAGTAAAGCCACGGTGAATTGACCGTGGTAGAACGTACATTTATAGCTGACATGCAAGTTTAATAGAGATACCGCATATTCTCGAAAAACAAAATAAGCCCCGCCGGATGATCCGACGAAGCCGCTTGTCCAAAAACAAACTAAGCATACAGCATAAAAAAGTTCAATTCATGGCCTTGCTGTTTGAGGTAATTATAGAGCTGTGAGCGATGGTGGAACACGTGTGTGAGCGTTTCGATCTGCCACTGCACCTGCAGGTGTCCATGCTCTGCGTAGAAAGCTTTGGTAGAGCGGTTCAAAAAGTCATCTTCGCTGAGACTTGTAATATATGCTTTGTACGCCTCGAAATTGCTCCATAATGTCTTTTCCAGCTGCTCGATATTCTGGTTTCCAGATAAACTGTTCTCCACTCGACCTACTTCAGCCTCACCTTTCTCTTGCATGATGACAAGATCCGAAGCCGTGATCTGGATAAAATGATGCACCAGTTCCACAAGGGAACGCATATTGTCCTGCGGACGATACGCCCAGTCCTCTGGACGAATTAGACGAATTAACGAAGCCCCTGTACGTACGCCTGTTTCCAGTTCCGTTAACAGATGCTCCCGAATTTGCAATGTTCCATTCATGATTCATTACTCCTTTGTGATAAGTCTATGATTCATAGTATAACGGAAGATACTGCCGCATCATTGTACTTTTCGGACAACATCTGTTGATGCTCCTGAACAGCAACTAGCGGTGTATCACCGTAAAACTTGCGGAATTGCCTGATCAGATGCGCCTGATCATAAAATCCATACATCTGTGCCAGTTCAGCTCCGTCAGCAGCTCGACCTTTACGGATACCATGCAACACCTCATGAAAACGAACGATTTCACTAAAGCGCTTGGGACTGATACCCACTTGTTCGGTCATTTTGCGATGCAACTGACGTTCACTGACAGCTTCTCCCTGGGCAAGTTCTTGTATACTCAAGCGACCACTTTCCTTGAAGATCCGGTAGAGCACATTACGAAGCAAATCCTGATCAGCCTGATGATGAATCGGGCTGTTGCGCAGGGTCACTCGGCGGAGGTAAGACTCCATCACCTGCACACGCTGGGCAAAATTCACCGTTTCCTCCATCTTCAACTGTAGCTCGTCCCATCGGTCTGGCCAACAGTCTTCCAGGGGTACACGACGGTCTGTAAACAAATCCAGTGACTGGGCGTGTAGAAAAGGAGCTCCCCCCGGAAAAAAGCGAACCCCAAACGTATAAGCTCCCGCCGGAGGCGCTGGAGGCGATAACGGAAAAGCAAAAGGCTGCGTATAATTGCCGCAATAGCTATACGTATGCCTTGCTTGCTCTGGATTATAATCGATCAGGATGTCAGTACAGCCATCTGGTAGTACCCGTGCAGAGGCCGGAAATTTCAGCATTAGGTCATTGACCTTAATGTCCATGTCCATTCCCTCTATGCCATACTTGCCATCTTCCATATGTCCCCGAGTTCCTGACTCCCAATAACAGGCTACATAAGGTATAAGCACAGGGGAAGGACTATTCTCTATATAGTATGTACGGGGGTCCATTCCATTCATCTGTACCGGACGATACAATGCGTGCAGACTGGCGTCCATGCACTTCCCTGCCTTTCCCTTTTTATGAAAATAGAACTTCGTCTAATCGCTATCTCTCTATATCGCTCAATATCTCTTGGTTCACATTATATTATTATGGTCATTCTTCTCTCTCATCATATCATGAGTATGATCGCTCAGCTAAACATAAAAAAAGTGCCCTGCTCGGAGGACAATCCGAACAGGGCCAGTCACACATCTATTTAACACGAGAAGGGGTTTACAAGAATGATATTAATCCCTCAACCTTAAGAGAAACTGAAATCCAGATGAAGAACAGATCAAAAAATGAACGAGAAACAGATGAGACGAACAACAAACGAAGAACAGATAAACATATATGTTAGGCATCTTGCTTGTTTTCAGCCTAAACCATGCAGTTTCCGAAATTTTTCGGGACTCATGCCCGTATGTCGTTTAAATATCGTACAGAAATAACTCGCATTTTCATACCCTACCCGGTCGGCCACTTCATAAATTCGGAGCTCCCGTTCACTGAACATAAGCTGTTTGCTGCGATTGATCCGTTCCTGGTTAACGTAGAATACAGGTCTGACACGGAGTGCTTTCTGAAACAACCGGCATAAATATTGAGGGGATACGACAGCCACATCGGCCAGTTCCTTCAGCGACAAGGGCTGATCCAGATGCTCTGTAATATAACGTAGCACCGGTTTCAACCGTTCCATCTCGTCGTTATCGTTGTCCGACACAATGAGCAAAGGCTTCAGATCCAGAAGCAAGGCGTACAGGTGTTTGGAACTGTCCCGATCATCGGTAGCATTCATCGTATCTCCTGCATCTTCCTCTCGCCTTGAAAGCATTTGTTCCAGAGCATTCAGCAGTCCGGGTTTTCTAAGCTTATATACTCCTGAACTAGTTATTCCCGCATAGGCCAGTAGCTGACTTGCCTCCCGACCCTGAAAGGATACCCACGCCAGTTCCCAGTGATCCGTAATAGGCCTATACTCATGCGGAATATTCGGGTAGGTGATAAATACCTCTCCTGGGCCAACGATATATTCTCCTTCATCCTCTATAATCAGCCTGCCTTGTCCCTTAATGACCTGATGAATCTGGTAATCGGGAAAACCTTCCGGGCGCTCCGTTTCAAATTGATGTTCCCAATAGCCAACGGTCGTCATATAGACTGGCAGACGTGCGGCTTCGTCTGTTTTACCAAAAAAGATTCGTGTATTCATGCGGTACACCACGCTCTCCAGTTCTAGTTTCATATTGTGATATATATGGGCAATATTCTTTATTTTCTAAGTACCTGATCAATTCTATACTGTGAATATATTATAACATGATCAAAGGAGCTGCTGATATGCGAAAGAAACTTGTGCACACCCCTCCGGCTAACGGATATCCGGAATGGAACAATAATCCCGAGACGTTTCAGGTGAATCGTCTGCCAGCCCACGCCAATATGGTAGCGTTCCCAACAATCGAAGAGGCATTGTCTAACGAATTCACCTCGTCCCCTTGGTACCAGACGCTAAATGGTTCATGGAAGTTCAGCTTTGCCGAAACGCCAGAACAGCGCATTACTTCGTTTTACGAAACCAGCTATGACGCCAGCAACTGGGATGACATCGCTGTCCCGTCCAACTGGCAGTTGCAGGGCTATGATTACCCTCACTACACGAACATGACGTATCCTTGGGTGGAGCGCGAGCCTGAATTAAAACCACCCTTTGCACCAGCAACCTATAACCCTGTCGGTTCCTATATTCGCACGTTCACAGTCCCAGCGGACTGGAAAGACCGTCCGGTCTTGTTGCACTTTGAAGGTGTTGAATCTGCCTTCTATGTATGGGTGAATGGAGAACTTGTTGGTTACAGTGAGGATACCTTCACTCCTGCAGAGTTTGATATCACGGCCTATTTGACGGAAGGTGAGAACAAGCTGGCCGTCGAGGTTTATCGCTGGTGTGATGCAAGCTGGCTGGAAAATCAGGATTTCTGGCGTCTTAGCGGTATTTTCCGCGGTGTATATCTGCACTCGCCTTCACCGGTTCAGATCGCTGATTTCTTCGTTCGGACGGAACTCGATGATGCTTTTCAGAATGCAGAACTGCAATTGGATGTGAAACTGTACAATCATAATGCTGGACAGCAAGTGGAGGGCTTGACGGTTCAAGCGCAGCTCTATGATGCGGAGCAGAAGCTTGTGCTGGATCAGCCGCTGGCGGCAGAGGTTTCTTTTATCAATGAAGAAGAAGTGACGTTACACCTCTCTACTCCAGTTGTGAACCCGCTCTTGTGGAGTGCCGAAACACCTAACCTGTACACACTGGTGCTGTCCATCCAGAATAAGTCAGGCGAAACGGTCGAGGCTGTTCGTACCCGCGTCGGCTTCCGCAGATTTGAGATCAAGGATGGCTTGATGAAGATTAACGGCAAACGCATCGTGTTCAAGGGTGTCAATCGCCATGAATTCTCGCCAGATTCAGGACGTGCTATAGGCCGTGAGGATATGATTCGTGATATCGAGCTGATGAAGGCCTATAACGTTAATGCCGTACGTACATCGCACTATCCAAACCAGACGCTCTGGTATGAGCTGTGTGACGAATACGGACTGTATGTGATTGACGAGACGAATCTGGAGACACATGGTACTTGGTACTATGGGCAAAAAGAAATGAACGACAATAACATCCCGGCAAGCAAGCCGGAGTGGCGCGACAACGTCATCGATCGCTGTAACTCCATGTTCCAGCGGGACAAAAACCATGCGTCCATCATCATCTGGTCGCTTGGTAATGAATCGTTTGGCGGCGATAACTTTATCGCCATGTACGACTATCTGAAACAAGCTGACCCAACAAGGCTCGTTCATTATGAAGGAACTTATCACTACCGCCCTACCGATTCGGCAAGTGATATTGAATCCACGATGTATATCAGCCCGAACGATATCGAACAGTATGCACGGATGAAAGGGGACAAAAAACCTTATATCATCTGTGAATACAGCCATGCGATGGGCAACTCCTGTGGCGGTCTGCACCTGTACTGGGAAATGTTTGATAAATATGAGATTTTACAAGGGGCATTTATCTGGGATTGGGTGGATCAATCCATTCGTACCAAGACAGCAGACGGTGTAGAATATCTCGCTTACGGCGGAGATTTCGGCGAGTCTCCGCATGACGGCAACTTCTGCGGTAACGGACTGATTTTGGCAGATAAAACGGTTACGCCGAAGCTGGAAGAAGTGAAAAAATGTTATCAGAACGTTCGCATGCAGGCACTCAATCTGCAAACCGGACTGGTTCGCATCACGAATCATTTCCTGTTCACAGACCTGAACGAATATGCACTCGCCTGGACGTTGTCTCATAACGGAGTATCTGTGGAAAAAGGGCATCTGGACATTGCTGCGCAGCCTGGCGAATCCATTGAAGTCCATATCCCTTACACACCATCTTCCGACCTCTACACGGAGGCTGTTCTTACTGTCTCTCTGGAAACCAAGAAAGCTACAAAGTGGGCAGAAGCAGGACATGAGATTGGTTGGGAGCAATTCGTCGTATCTCCTCGTCTGCGTGCAATTCAGCAACCTGTTGCGGGAGCAAGTGACGCGCTTCAAGTGGAGGAACTGCAAGATGGCGGATTGAAAGTGAATGCGGGTGAAGTCTCCGTAAGCTTCAGTTCGGTTACTGGCGCACTTACTTCCTATCAGATTAACTCTCAGGAGCAATTACTGGCACCCGCTCGTGCGAACTTCTGGCGTGCGATGACCGATAACGATCTGGGTAACAAACTGAATGAACGTGCCGCTTTCTGGCGTGATGCTCATGCGACGAACAAGCTGATTCGTTTTGAACATCATACGGATGCGCAGGGCTGTCATGTGACAACCGATTATACGTGGGATGTTAGCCCGGGAAGTACGCTGTCCATCACCTATCACATCAAACCGAATAGCGAGCTTGAAATCAGTCAAACCCTCGTCTCCGGTACAGGTCTGCCTGAACTTCCTGAGTTCGGTATGCTGTTTGAATTAAAAAACAGTCTGGATACGATCTCATGGTATGGTAGAGGGCCGCATGACAACTATATCGATCGTCTGACCAGTGCACGCCTCGGCTATTACACCGGAGCCGTTCGTGATCAGTTCGTGCCTTACCTGAAACCACAGGAATGTGGTAACAAAACGGATGTACGTTATGCTGAGATTACATCGACTGTAGGCGGAGATAACGGAAAGAGTAGCATCGGATTGCATTTTGAAGCTAACGCACCGTTTGAAATCAATGCACTGCCATGGTCGCCTGAAGAACTGGAAGCAAACGACCACGTCTATAAGCTGCCAGTAAGTTCACATACCATCGCTCGCATCAATTACGTGCAGATGGGTGTTGGCGGTGACGACAGCTGGAGTGCACGTACACATCCAGAGTACACGCTGCAAGCGAACCGTCCGTATCACTTCACGTTTACGGTAAAGCCTGTATAGAGCTTCCCCTCCATTCAGTTTAATTTCTTAGGTTCCATCCTCGTAACAAACATAAAATCCCTGTTGGCATGATGCTGACAGGGATTTTTATGATGGAGATTGTTGACTAATCAAACGTTATACTCTCGCTTTTGTCATTCCAGCTAATGTTAAACGTAATTGGCTCTTTGTTATCCACCGGATTTAATACACCGGACTCAGTAACCGGTGTCGGTTGTTTGGCGAGTGATCGTCCCCACCGCTCAAAATTTGGTCCTATGACATTGTAGACGAAATCTTTGACCGTACTCTCATCTCCTATGTAAACAATCCCGTATGAACCTGTTGAACGTTGCAAGGATACATCCCAATGCGCACTTTTCTCATGTTTGATATCATCCGCACCACAGGCGGTCAGCATAGAGAACATCAATACGATACCTAACACCAGCGGTAATTTCATTCGTTTCACTGTCATTCTATCCCCTCCTAATTGGTATTTAACCCATATTGGAAACGGTGATAGAACTATTGAAACACTCTGCAGATTATCTCGTGTAACGATCTATATCCTCTTCCGCTGACTCGTGCACTCTTTTGTGATATTCTTCGTGCTGATGAACGTCATTTTTCAGCTTTGCCAAGAACCCCCAACCAGTAAAGAACATGAGCAGCACAGCAATCAACGCATAAGCAAAACTAAATTGATTCATATAGAAGTTGACAAAGATCCCTGCCAATATGAAACCCAGAATCCACAGCACCCATTTTGTACTTTTTCTCATCGCTATCCCTCCTTACCCGGTTGTAATTATTTTTACTCTATCATACTCTATGTATTCTCATACATACGCTTAAAACGATTTACGGTTGCGTTAAAAAGAAAAAGGCTCCCTTTCGGGAGCCTTTCCTCTATCGGCATAACAAAGGTTTTTACACCTTTATTACATCATGCCGCCCATACCACCCATGCCGCCCATGTCAGGAGCGCCAGCAGCGCCTGCAGGTTCTGGCTTGTCAGCGATAACCGCTTCAGTTGTCAGGAACATGGCAGCTACGGAAGCCGCGTTTTGCAGTGCATAACGTGTTACTTTCGCAGGGTCAACGATACCCGCTTCAATCATGTTAACCCACTCGCCAGTTGCAGCGTTGAAACCTACACCAACTTGCTCTTTTTTCAGACGTTCCACGATTACGGAACCTTCTTCACCAGCGTTAGCCGCGATTGTGCGGATTGGCGCTTCCAGAGCTTTCAGTACGATGTTCACACCTGTTTGCTCGTCGCCGGATAATGCTACACCAGCAACAGCATGATATACGTTCAGAAGCGCAGTACCACCACCGGATACGATACCTTCTTCAACCGCAGCGCGAGTTGCGTTCAGGGCATCTTCGATACGCAGTTTGCGTTCTTTCAATTCCGTTTCAGTTGCCGCACCGACTTTGATTACTGCTACACCGCCGGACAGTTTAGCCAGACGCTCTTGCAGTTTCTCTTTGTCGAACTCGGAAGTGGTTTCTTCCAATTGTGTACGGATTTGGCTAACACGAGCATCGATATCGGATTTGTTACCAGCACCGTCAACGATGATTGTGTTTTCTTTCGTAACACGGATTTGACGAGCTGTACCCAATTGTTCCACAACTGCGGATTTCAGGTCCAGACCCAGTTCTTCCGTAATTACTTGGCCACCAGTCAGCGCAGCGATATCTTGCAACATTGCTTTACGACGGTCACCGAATCCTGGAGCTTTAACCGCTACAGCATTGAATGTACCACGCAGTTTGTTCACAACCAGCATCGCCAGTGCTTCGCCTTCGATATCTTCAGCGATCAATACGAGCGGTTTGCCTTGTTGAACGATTTTCTCAAGCAATGGCAGGATGTCTTGCGTGCTGGAGATTTTTTTGTCTGTGATCAAGATGTACGGGTTATCCAGAACAGCTTCCATTTTGTCCGTATCCGTGATCATGTATGGAGAGATGTATCCGCGGTCGAATTGCATACCTTCAACCACTTCAAGCTCAGTTGCGAATCCGCGGGATTCCTCAACAGTGATTACGCCGTCTTTACCCACTTTTTCCATAGCTTCAGCGATCAGTTCGCCTACTTCTTCGTCAGCTGCAGAGATAGCCGCTACTTGTGCGATGGATTGTTTAGTCTCAACCGGTTTAGAGATGGATTGCAGTTCAGCAACCGCAGCTTTAACCGCTTTGTCGATCCCTTTACGGATACCGATTGGGCTAGCGCCTGCAGTTACGTTTTTCAAACCTTCTGTAATCAGGGCTTGAGCAAGTACTGTTGCAGTAGTTGTACCGTCACCGGCAACATCGTTTGTTTTCGTTGCAACTTCTTTAACCAGTTGAGCACCCATGTTCTCGAATGCATCTTCCAGTTCAATTTCTTTAGCGATCGTTACACCGTCATTCGTGATGAGCGGGCTTCCGAATTTTTTCTCCAGAACCACGTTACGGCCTTTTGGTCCGAGCGTTACTTTCACTGCGTTAGCCAATGCATCCACACCACGAAGCATGGAGCGACGAGCGTCTTCACTGAATTTAATGTCTTTAGCCATTTAAGAAAACCTCCCTAGTATATTGTGTAAAATGATACTGCTATATGGTTCGGTTAACCGATTAAAATTTGAAATTAGTCGAGAATCGCGTGAATGTCGCTCTCTTTCATAATCAAATATTCTTTACCTTCGAATTTGATTTCTGTACCGGCATATTTGGAGAAAATAACGCGGTCTCCTTCTTTCACTTCCAGAGCTACACGTACGCCGTCTTTCAATGCACCCGCACCAACTGCAATGATTTTACCCTCTTGCGGTTTTTCTTTGGCGGAGTCCGGAAGTACGATCCCGAAAGAAGTCGTTTGTTCTTGCTCCAGTGGTTCTACCAATACGCGTTCACCTAAAGGTCTGATCATGAAAAATAGCCTCCTTTTAAAATTATATAGCCTTGCATTTGTAGGTTGCAGCCATATGTATTAGCACTCGACAGTGTTCAGTGCTAACAACCAACTTTATGATACTCAACTTGAAGCATGATTTCAAGTCTTTTTGATGAATTCTTGCGAGAATTTACGTTGAATTTACATCCACACAGCTTGACCGCTTATATCCAAAAGCCAGATCACGCCTGATACAGCTGGATGGATGTTACATTCATGCCTTCTATTTTACGAGATTCGTTGCCCTGGATGCAAACTTCACCCCGTATCCCCTTTTCCATTGTATCCATCGCCCCGCATAATATGCCTGCATGTCCAGACATCTTCTCATCTTCCAATAGAAACAGAAGACCCGGAACAGGACAAATCGTCTTCTCCGGGTCTTCTAGCGAGTAGATTCGTCCTCCACTCACACTTCATTTTTTTGATGCAGGTTGTTACATGCTCACTCTAAATACATAAAATTTTCACTACTCTATCCTGCATGCTGATTGTCCTCGGATCGCACATAACGCGCTTCAATCTCCTGATCGGCTGCAAGTTGCTTGCGATACACAATGGCGGATAGAAACACACTGATCTCATACAAGAGCAACAACGGAATCATGACAAGCAGATCAGATATGAAGTCTGGCGGCGTAATGACCACTGCAATAAAAATCAGCACGAAATAAGAAATTTTGCGCATTTTACGCAGACGAATCGGATTCAGAATACGTAGCCCTGTCAGGAACATAATCAGCAGTGGCAACTCAAACAGCAGTGACACTGGCAATACAATGCCAAACAGGAAACTGAAGTATTGTTTCATACCGTACGTCTCGACAAGCCCCATTTTCTCCGTAATCGTTGTTGTGAACGCAAGTGCCATTGGAAAAACAACATAATACGAAAAAGCGACACCCACCAGAAACAGTAGAAATACATAAGGGACATACTTCAGAGATGCCTTACGTTCTTGTGGCCGCAGACCAGGACTAACAAACTTCCAAATCTGATATACCGTAAAAGGCAACGTGATAATAATGGAAAAGAGCCCGGCAATCTTCATATAAATCCCGATACCGTCCCAGAACGAGAACGCATGCAGTACGAAGCCCTTGGCCGTCTCTGCCTTCGTCAAATACTGATAGACCGGGTCTGCCACGAAAAAACCTGCAATCAGCCCCAAAATAAAAATGCTCAATACATAGATCAGCCGCTTGCGCAGCTCACTCAGATGTTCGGTAAGCGTCATTTCTTCATTTTGCCGCGTCATGCCTGCCTCCCCTGGAATTTCAGCTTTAAAATACAAAACCCTTCCGGCAGGAAGGGGTCTCTCTCTTAGCCATGAAACTTATTCCGGCAGGCGTTTATCCACAGGTTTCTCAGCGGCCGTTGTATCAGCTGCTACCGGTTTCGCTTTTTCCTGCTCTTTCCGGCTGGAAGCATCATCGTCCGAAATAATATCACGTGCGCCTTCCTTGAACTCGCGGAACGTACGCCCGACAGCCCGTCCCAATTCCGGCAACTTGTTAGGCCCAAACAACAGCAATGCAATCACGGCCAGCAAAATAAATCCTGTTGGTCCAATTTGACTTAACATAGATCTTCCTCCTTGTTTCAAGCGTTCAACATGCGCATATCCGAAGCCCGATTCATCAGATGTCTGAACTGCATTTGGATTTATGCCCATCATACCACAGATGTAACCACTTACATAACCCGCAAAATGTTATAACTGTGCTTTATTTTCCTTATTGCTTGAATTGGCCTGTTACCATAAGGAGCGCTTCCGGAAGCTGGTCCATAATAGCTGCCAGATGTTCATGCACACCCTTCGGCGTACCCGGCAGATTCACAATCAGCGTGCGTCCGCGAATCCCGCATACCCCGCGGAACAACATCGCAGAGCGATTTTTGCTCATCACACTATATCTCATCGCTTCAGCCATGCCGGGAACTTCACGTTCAATCACTCGTCTGGTCGCTTCAGGCGTAATATCCCGAATGGCCAGCTCCGTTCCACCCGTTGTTAGTACGAGATCGGCGTGAAAATAATCGGTCATCTCGATTAATGCCGCAATAATCTCATCAGGCTCATCCGGAACAATCCGATACTCCACGATCTGTCCACCCAGTTCTTCCTCTACAAGTTCCCGTATCACTTGCGCACTTGTATCCTCACGTTCTCCACGGGCCCCTTTGTCACTGGCTGTCAGGATTGCTGTTCTCCACACCATAAAGATCACCCTTCTCCTCTATGAAAATAAATATCCCTTATCGGTTGAAATCACCGTTTTTACCGCCGCTCTTGGACTGCAACATAGTCGGGCCGATGATCATGTCTTTTTGCATCGCCTTGCACATGTCATAGACCGTAAGTGCCGCAGCCGAGGCCGCCGTCAGTGCCTCCATCTCAACGCCTGTTTTGCCTTCTGTCTTGACGGTTGCTTCGATATGGAGTTCGTCCACGCCGTTATCATGAAAACGAATATCCACACCATTCAGTGCAAGCGGATGACACATCGGAATCCAATCCGACGTTTTTTTCGCCCCTTGGATACCGGCAATCTGAGCAACCGCGAGCACATCGCCTTTTCCAATACGGCCTTGGCGAATGGCTTCCAGTGTCTCCGGGTTCATCGTGACTTTCGTTACAGCAACAGCGGTACGAACCGTTACATCCTTACCCGAAATATCCACCATCCGGGCTCGTCCCTGTTCATTAAAATGAGTCAGCTTCCCACTGGAAGCTTGACCTTGGTTTACTTCTGAGTTCAATCACATCACAACCCTTTATTCGATATGTAATATACCTTCGGGTGTTATCAACAGATCCAGCCGCAGATCTAGCGGGTCCATCGGAATGTCCGGCTCCAACTGGCCAGGTAATACCAAAGCAGCCATGAGAGGTCTTTTACCTTGCTTAGCACACTGGTTCTCAAGACTCGCTGCAAACCGGTCGTAATAACCACCACCGTATCCGATACGTCCTCCTTGCAGGTCGTAACCCAGTCCGGGTACCAGCACCAGATCCAAAGCCGGCCAATCTTCGGGTTGCAACACTTCACAAGACGCCTTAGGTTCAGGTATGCCCCAAACGCCTGGTTCAATATCCTCCTGGCTCGTCACTCGCCGCAGTTCCATTCGTGGCGGATCAGCGAGCACTTTGGGCGCTAGCAACACATCCCCTTGCTTCCACCCCTCTTCAAAAAGAAAATCGGTGGAAGCCTCGCTGCCATAAGACAGGTAGCTGAAAATAACCAGCGCCTCACGCTTTTGCCTGTTCTTGCTTAGCCGCAGGCGATCCAGTTCACGCTTCAGTCCGTCATTCATTCGCATGCTGGCTTGCTGACGCATCTGCTCGTCCAAACGATCGCGTAGCTGTCTAAGCCGGGAGCGAAGCTGCTTCTTCTGTTCCGCATGATCCTGCATAATGCTGACGAACCTCCTGTTGATGTGGAAGGTAAAAAATAAATTCAAGCCATTGCACTTCTATGTTAAGACAAGATGTCATCTGGATGATCAGGTTCAAATGATTCATTTTCTGCAAAATCGTCATGGTATAACATGCCTTCTTTCAGTTTATCACTGATTGACCAAAAAGACTACAAGCCGGAGCCGTTCCCAATCGGTGCATTTGCTCTGTTTTTCATGTAAACTGAGAAGTAAGTGTCTAATTCAGAACTCGACCTATGGAGGAACTTAATTCTATGTTGTTGCAAGTATCCGGAATTATTAAACGTTTTGGTGTCGATCCAATCCTGGACGGCGTGAACTTACAAATATTAGAACGTGAGCGCATCGGCCTGGTTGGCGTTAACGGTGCAGGAAAATCCACTTTACTCAAAATCATCGCTGGAGAAATGTCCTATGACGGGGGACAAATTTTCAAATCCAAAGAAACAACGCTTGGTTACCTTGCGCAGAACAGCGGTCTGCAGTCCAATCGAAGCATCTGGGAAGAAATGATGCATGTCTTCGCTCATCTGACCCAGACTGAAGCAGAACTGAGACAGATGGAGCATGATATCGCCGACCCTGCATTCATGGAGGATGAAAAGCAATATGCCGATCTGCTGGAACGTTATGCAAGACGCTCGGACTGGTTTAAGGATCATGGCGGTTACGAGATGGAAACACGTATTCGCAGCGTACTGCATGGTATGGGTTTTGGCGAGTTCTCCCCAGATACCCCAATCGGCACACTCAGCGGCGGTCAGAAGACCAGACTCGCACTAGCTCGCATTCTGTTGCAAGCTCCCGATCTGCTTATGCTGGACGAGCCTACCAACTATCTGGACATCGCAACCCTGACATGGCTGGAAGATTATTTGAGAGGATACTCCGGGGCACTGTTAGTTGTATCCCATGACCGGTACTTCCTAGACAGACTCGTAACGACCATCGTTGAAATCGAACGTCATCGCTCCAAGAAATATACGGGCAATTACAGCCGCTATATGGAGCTGAAGGCAGCCGAGTATGAGATTCACATGAAACAATACGAGAAACAACAGGATGAAATCTCCAAGATGGAGGACTTTGTGCAAAAGAACATCGTACGCGCTTCAACGACGAAGCGTGCACAGAGTCGTCGCAAAGCACTGGAGAAGATGGATCGTCTGGACAAACCACTTGGCGATCTCAAAAAAGCCCATTTTTCATTCGAGACCGCTGTGATGTCTGGCAAGGAAGTCCTGCGTGTTGATCAGTTATCCGTAGCATACGATGAGGGGTCACCTCTGTTCCGCAATGTGTCCTTCGACTTACGACGTGGTGAAACCGTGGCCCTGATCGGGCCTAATGGGATCGGAAAATCAACGATGCTGAAATGTCTGACCGGAAGTCTTCGTCCTGCGCAGGGTGATATTCAGTGGGGCACCAAAGTACAGATCGGTTATTATGACCAGGAGCAGACTGGGTTGAATCCGTCTAACACGGTGCTCGAAGAACTGTGGAGTGCTTATCCGGGCATGGAAGAAGCGCGCATTCGGACCGTACTGGGTAACTTTTTGTTCAGCGGTGATGATGTGCTCAAAAAAATATCCTCGCTCAGCGGTGGGGAGAAGGCTCGCGTGTCCCTGTCCAAGCTCATGCTGAAGGAAGCCAATGTGCTTATTCTCGATGAGCCGACGAACCATCTCGACCTCTTTGCCAAAGAAGTGCTGGAAGCCGCCTTAATGGATTACGAAGGAACGCTACTCTTTATCTCCCATGACCGGTACTTCCTGAACAAAATGGCAGAACGGATCGTTGAGCTTCATCCGGGCGGCACCGAGCAATACCTCGGCAACTATGACGATTACGTGGAGAAAAAGCAGGAATTGGAGGACATTGCACGTGAGGCCGCCGAGGCTCAACAAACCTCTTCCAAATCCGCTTCTTCCGCAGCAGCAAGTGCCAATTCAGCAACAACTGAAAAATCCGGTGCCGCTTCCTTTGAGGCAGATAAACAAGCCAAACGCGAAGAACGAAACAGACAGCGCAGACAGGAAGCTCTGGAGCAACAGATTGCCGAATTGGAGTCCGAAATCACTTCGCTCGAAGAACAGATGGCTTTGCCAGAAGTGTATCAGGATTATATGAAATTACAGGAACTACAGCAGTCATCGGAGGAGCACAAAAGTCAGCTTGCAAAAGCTTATGAAGAGTGGGAAAACCTAGCGATGGGCTAAGCTGTGATTCCGCGTGATGATTCTGTCTATGATTCCAGTAATGACACTGGCGTCTGTGATTCTACATCTCAATTTTAATAAAATGATTTATAGCCCACGATAAGGCATGAGGTCGAATGTGTCCGTGTAGTGATGTGTACGACAAACAGCTGAAAATGTACAAGAGGCTCCGTGTTACGAAGGTAACGCGGAGCCTCTTGCGGTTTAAAGGAAGCCAGCTATATAGGAGACGTGGGAGTAGCTGATACAACATAATTTCAATTCTCCCAGCTAAGTAGAGATCAAAAATCATATTTTCACATTTGTCAAATGCCTATGGATTACGTAAAATAAATTTTGGAAGGCACCCCTTTTTCTTATCCACAACAATGAGCAACATTTCACAACCCTTTTCATGTAATCAAACGTTGGTAGAATAAGCTTTTGATGTAAAAACCATTTTTATCCACCGTTTTATCCACATTATCCACAATATTGTTGGTAACTCAGATGCATTCTATCCCCTGCGAACCGCATGTTTCGAAAACACTCGTTGCAGGACTTCACCTTAGTTACCCACAAATTATACTGGATATGTGGATAACTATAGTCACACCTTGACAAATCCGGTTATCACTAAATGGCCCTTCATCTATGCATTCCTCCATATTTCAATCGGCAAGCGAGCGTGTTCCTACTCTGCTCATATCATTAAAAACAGAAAAAGGGTTCCGTTCCGCCCAAACCATGGCGGGAAGGAATCCTCTTTAGCTCTATTTTGCTAAATCATATTCATATCTCTAAGGCACCTTAATGTACAGACACCTCTTCACTATCCGCAACAGTTTCCGCTTTAAGTCCAGCTGCATTACATGCTGCAACGTAAGCCAAACCTGCAGCCATGACAATATCATGATGTGTTGCGGTCCCCCTGAACTCTCGTCCGGCACGTTCTACCGTGATCACGGCTTCCGCGCTGGCTCCTTCTCCCCCACTCAAGGCATGCATCTCCATATCAACAAACGTAATGTCATCTGAGATACACTGTCCGATAGCCTGGATCGTCGCATCTACAGGACCTTTGCCTACGGCAGAGTAGGACTGTTCCCCTGCACTCGTACGAATACGGACCGCAGCCATGCGATCTGTCATGCTACCTGCCGTCACTTGCAGCTCAACCAATTCATAGTCCTGTGCCGGAATATTCATCGTTTGGCTTACCATTTGCAACAACTGGTCATCACTTACCACTTTTTGCTGATCTGCGGTAACTTTGAACACTTCGTACAGTTGTTCCATTTGTTGCTCATCCGGTTCAAATCCGTATTTGCGCACCCGATCCTTCAGAGCGTGACGACCGGAATGTTTTCCCAAAATAATCATACTGCGTGGAATGCCCAGTGCTTCCGGGTCCATAATCTCATACGTATTGCGGTTTTTCAGCAAACCGTCCTGATGGATGCCCGACTCATGCTGGAATGCGTTACGCCCAACAACCGGTTTGTTGTAAGCAATCGGGAAATGCATGGCCCGGCTAATCTGGCGAGATGTCTCATACAGCTGATTCAGCTTGATGTTGGTTGTGGCTCCGATCACGTCTCCGCGTGTTTCCAGCGCCATAATCAGTTCCTCTAACGCACAATTCCCTGTCCGTTCCCCAATCCCGTTAATCGTCACTTCAATCTGGGAAGCACCATTCGCAATGGCAGCCAGACTGTTTGCCACGGCAAGTCCCAGATCGTTATGGCAGTGGGCACTATAGCGAACTTTATCGCCGCCCCTTGCCCCTTCACGTACGCGTCGGAACATCTCCCCATACTCATGCGGCAACGCATAACCAACGGTATCCGGCAGATTAATGATACTTGCCCCTGCCTCAATCGCCACTTCAATCATTTCAATCAGATCATCCATCTTGGTACGCGCAGCGTCCATCGCTGTGAACTCCACGGTATCCGTAAACTGGCGCGCATAGGAGACCATCTCCCGAGCCGTTGCCACCACTTCACTGCGTGGACGGCGTAGCTGATGCTCAATATGAATGTCAGACGAGGAAATAAACAAGTGGATTCGTCGCCGGGCCGCATCTGCTGTAGCCTTCACCGCAGCATCGATATCGCCTTTGACCGCACGCGCAAATCCGCAGATTTCCACCTGCTGCAATTGTCTTGAGATCGCCTGAACCGCCTCAAACTCCCCTGGACTGGAGATGGGAAATCCAGGCTCAATGACGTCAATGCCAAGCGCCGCCAGCTGGTGAGCCAGCTCTATTTTTTGCTCAGGATGCAGACTGGCTCCGGGTGCTTGCTCTCCATCTCGCAGCGTTGTATCAAAAATATCAATCATGCGTTTGTTCGGATTGGTTGTCATATTCATTAACCTCCATTAATTTTGGGATATCGGTTCGGTTATGTTTGGTTTGTCAAAAAGTTATGTTCAATGTGATGTGTGATGGTTCAAAGTGTACGTCGACTTACACCCTGAACAACTGTTGTTCCAGATTTCCTGATCAGACCTGCATCCATATGGTTGTTCCCTTTCGCCCACCCTGCTGCCGGCAGCACAAACAAATAACCCGCCATCTCATCAAAGAGACGGCGGGTTATTCTCCCCTCCGCGGTACCACTCTCGCTTGATGGCTCAGCCTGCACTGACACCATCCACCTCGTGTTCTCCAAAAAGTCCATTAGACTTCAACCTAACTACGGCGAAACCGTAACATTTCAGAGAAACACCCTGTAACGGGGGTTAGCCGTTGCTATGTACACATGAGTTGACACCTTCTCGTTTAGCGACGAGTATGCTCAACCTCTGCTCATGTTTCCAAAGCTCTGTTCCCGGGCGAGATTCAAACGATCCCGGCCACTGCGTCGCACCACCCCGCAGCTCTCTGAGCGCCTTTGCCGTTCTACTGCTCCCGTTCATTACGTTTGTTGATATGACATTCATTGTTCATATTAATCAAAAAAAAATCAAAAAAGCCTGCCTTCTCCTGCATAATGCAAGAGACGACAGGCTGCTCACCTTCGCGGTACCACTCTTGTTGACCCCAAGCCTGTTCGAATAACAGCTTGAAAGTCCCCTTAGTATTGTCCATCGATCTCTACACTTCGTATTAGCGTAACGGAAGTTGTCTCCGTTTCGTTCTACTCTGCTTCGACCCGAGCACAATGGCCCTTTCACGGAGGCAACCCGTAACGATATACTGTCTGCTGGCTTCAGCCCTCGGCCTGTTTCGTGGTAGCCGTGTTCCATCGTTCCGCTTCCAGGTGAGTTTCAGGTTTCCTTCGGCTGCGTTGCACCATCCCGCAGCTCTCTAATGACCCGGAGTGACCTTACTGTTCCTGTTCATCGCGTTTTTCAGTTCAGGAGATAATTCCTGTTTAAATTTGTAACTAATATACATTCTTCACAAACCGATGTCAACCATTCATTTCAAAAACGCTTCGGTTTGAACCGACCAGCCTTCCAGAGAAAGTCCCGGGTCCGCCTTCGCGTCAAAATTAGTCCCCTCGCCGCGAATCCATTTCAGATGCGCTGCCGCACCGATCATCGCTGCATTATCCGTACAATATTCCATTGGCGGAATGACCAGCTCCAGCCCTTCTTTCGCACAGCGCTCCTGCAAAGCTGTCCGCAAACCGCGATTCGCTGCAACCCCGC
Source organism: Paenibacillus sp. RRE4 (assembly GCF_031844205.1). NCBI lineage: Bacteria > Bacillati > Bacillota > Bacilli > Caryophanales > Paenibacillaceae > Paenibacillus > Paenibacillus sp. RRE4. The sequence continues at coordinate 459,715 of NZ_JAUZUT010000001.1, read as the reverse complement.
CGCACAGAAGTAACTGACGAGAGCCATATTCACGAACAGCACGTACCGCTTTTTCCACAAGCACTTCAACGACTGCTTCCTGAAAACCGCGTGCCACCGCAGACGGCTCTAATGTTTCGCCGCGCATCTTGGCCTGATTCAGTGCATTGAGGACAGCTGATTTCAATCCGCTGAGACTGAAGTCATATGAGCCTGCTTCAAGCCATACTCGTGGCAATGGAACAACATCCTCCGCTTCGGATGCCATCCGGTCAACATGCGGCCCTCCCGGATAAGGACAACCGAGAGCCCGAGCCACTTTGTCATACGCTTCACCGACGGCATCGTCCCGTGTGCGGCCGATCAGCTTGAATTTCCCCTCGGACTCCAGATGTACAAGCTCGGTATGCCCGCCTGACACCACAAGAGCCATCGCCGGATATTGCAATTCACGCACAAGGCGATTTGCGTAAATATGACCGGCAATATGATGGGTGCCGATCAGCGGTTTGCCCAGAGCCATCGCAAGCGTCTTCGCTGCTACGATACCCACCAGCAGTGCGCCGACCAATCCAGGTCCCTGCGTAACCGCAATCGCACTCAGATCACGCGGGCGAATGCCAGACTGCTCGATCGCTTGCTCCAGCATCAGTGTGATGACTTCAACATGCTTGCGTGAAGCTACCTCGGGTACAACTCCGCCAAACGCTTTATGTGTCTCGATCTGACTAGAGATGAGATTGGATATCACTTCACGTCCATCTTTGACCACAGCTACCGATGTTTCATCACAGCTTGTCTCTACCGCCAGAATATAGGATGGAGTTCCGCCCTGATTATTTATTAGATCATTCATGAATCCACTACGCTTCCTTCCTCTTCGCCGCTCCGGCCTGCAGGCGGAAGCACCGCCCACATGATCATTGCATCCTCTCCGTTATCAGAGTAATACCCTTTGCGCAGACCTGCCGATTCAAACCCTTTTTTCTGATACAAATTCTGAGCCACGACATTCGACACCCGAACCTCCAGTGTCATTCGCTCCATGCCAAGATAGGCCGCTGTCTTCATTAGCTCGTCCAGCAATTTTTCGCCCAGCTTGCGGCCCTGGTATGCTTTTCTCACTGCGATATTAGTTATATGCGCCTCGTCCATAATGGTCCACATGCCCGCATATCCAATGGCAGTCCCGTCTAGCTCCATGACCATATATTTAGCAAAATGATTATGCTTCAATTCGTTGTGAAATGCCTCTTCCGTCCAAGGGAGGGTAAATGCTTCATGCTCAATCTCCATCACGTCAGGGATATCTGCCACCGTCATGAGTCTGAACTGAAACATGGTCTCCTGTCCTTCATTCGCTACGTTGTCCATACGCTCTCCCTCTCCCTTCAGCCTTTGCGCAGCAGGTTGGCTTCGGCTTCGGACAGCTGGGTGTAGTTCGGCACCAGGGCATGTACGTCATCGCGCTGACCTGCAAGCAGCGCTTCGGCGCCGAGGCGCCCAATCCAGCGGCCTTCCAGCTCATACGGTACGAGCTGGAGCGCCGTTCCTGCGGGGCAGCGAAGCTCAGCTGCTGCCGCCGCATGTTGGCCCGTCTCGCCGACGATCCAGACGGCAGCGGGCAGCTCTTCCGGCGCTGCCTCCGCCAGGCGGGCGGCGAGCTCTTCCAGCCATCCGCTCACTTGACGGATGGCATCCGGCGCCAGCCGGCGGGGTGCATCGCCGCCGGCGGAGGCGAACAGCGCGGTATAGGCTTGACCGCGCCGCGCATCCACGAGCGGAACGATCCAGTGGACAGGGGCGGCACCGGTGCCGCCCTGGTCCGCGGATGGCGTTCCGCCAGCCCCGGCTGCGGCATCATCTGCCGCAGCTTGCGCCTTGGCGGCGAGGCCGCTGTGCCAGCCGCCCCAGGCGAGGGCCTGCAGGCTGGACACCCCGGCGACGGGGATGTCCCACGCCCAGGCCAGCGTCTTTGCCGCGGTCACCGCAATGCGGATGCCCGTGTATGAGCCTGGCCCAATGCCGACGGCAATCCCGTCCAGTTGGCCTGGCTTCGTGCCGCTGGCCCCGAGCAATTGCTCCATCACAGGCACGACGTGCACCGAGTGATTACGTTCTGCTCGCTCATTGCGCTCTTCCAGTAGCGAACGCTCCTCCATCACCGCTGCGGCCATCACCGCGGTAGATGTGTCCAACACCAAAAACCGCTGACGCGGCTTTTCCTGCAACTCTTCGTTCATCCCTTCTTTTCCCAAACCCTGTATCATCCTATAACTCCATTCTGTCTGAACTGTCGGCATAGCTCGGCATATCCCTCACCATACCCATCCAGTGTTATCGTTCGATCTTCCATGCCTGTGGTTTCGATCTGCACATGAAGATGCTCTTCGGGTAACAACTCGGGAATAATGCTGGACCATTCCACCAGACTGACTCCCGTACCATAAAAATATTCTTCAAGACCCAGCTCGTCCGCTTCTTCCAACGAAATGCGATACACATCCATATGATATAGCGGCAATCGCCCCTCGTATTCCTTGATCAGCGTGAAGGTTGGACTGCTTACCACATCTCTTACGCCCAAATGCCAGGCAAACTTCTGAGAAAAAGCCGTTTTGCCCGCTCCCAAATCGCCGTCCAGTGCAATGACCATGCCAGCTTGTGCCTGCGCCGCAAGTGCAGCAGCAAGCGTTTCTGTATCTGCAATGCTGTGGGAATGATACACCCACTGTTCATGCGTCTGATTCAATATACGTCCCACCTTTGACGGTCTTCCGTCTGAGTTCACTTTGAACCTTATTATATCGGTCCCTTTCCTTGCCCGCAACATCGAAGGGACATGCTGGAAGGGTTGGGCTTTATAACTATCTTTTTGCGTAATCACATACAGGATTCTAACTAAAAAAACCGATACCTTCCGGTATCGGCCGCACTTTCATTGATTTCAAGAATGTCCTCGCTTCTCTTTTACCATCCGTACTTGTCACAATTTTATAGTTGCTACTCTTCCAGACGATCCACTCGCACCGTTTGGGTGTTTCCTGGTCTGCTTCCCACTTGTACCGTTGCCATACCATTGGCCTCATCCACACTTTCAATCCAGACAGGCTCACCTTCAAGCGTCACCGCGATTGTATCTTTGGAATTATAAATGGCTTTGGCCCGCTTCGTATCCATCATACTATTCGTAGTCTCCTTCCGGGTCATCATTGTGATCCTCTTGCACAATCGTATCTGTCGTACTATCCCCAATATAACCGTTATCCTCTGTAACCTGACCGCCGCCTAAACCTTCATTCACCATACGATCGATATCCAGCATAAAAGATTCCCGATCAAGCGGCAGCTTCTCCGAAGTCACCGCTTCCCAATTCACATCTGCTGCCGGCGTATAAAACTCTTCTGCACTCTCGGCATCCTCCAGAGGATAGGGCGTAAACGTGTGCTTGTGCGCCTCTTCCTCATCTCGCCTGTTCTTCATCTGGCACCTCCCCATCATGTTTCTGTTATCATCCCCGACTCTTGCAGAACCATACAACATGCTGCATCCTCATCCGGAACTCCAATCCACCATAACAATCAAGGGTTTACGACTATCCCTTACAACAGCTGCCCATACTATTAACAAAAAAAGAAATTCGAAAGGAGTCGCTCTTATGCACACGGTCTGGAAAGGCGCGATCAGTTTTGGTCTGGTGCATGTCCCTGTCAAAATGTTCTCGGCTACCGAAGACAAAGATATCTCCATGCGTTACATTCATAACGTTTGCGGAAGCCCGCTCGCTTATGTACGTCAGTGCCCCTCCTGTGAGGTAGAAGTCAAATGGGAAGAGATTACCAAAGGGTATGAATATGAAAAGGGCAAATTTGTTCTCTTCGAAAAAGAAGAACTTGAGGCCTTAAATGAGTCCAGCAGCAAAACCATTACCATTCTGGATTTTGTGGATTTGACTGAAATTGACCCGATCTATTTTCAAAAAACGTATTACCTCTCTCCTGATCAGGCTGGTGGTAATGCCTATCAGCTTCTCATGAACGCCATGCGGGATACGGGGAAAATAGGCATTGCTAAAATCTCCATTCGCTCCAAAAGCAGTCTCGCCGCCATCCGTGTTCTGGAGGACTGTTTGTCGATGGAAACTATTTTTTACCCGGATGAGATCCGTCCCGTGTCACAGGTACCTAACCTCCCTGAAGTTCAAAATGTAAACGAAAAAGAACTCACGATGGCCAAACTGCTAATTGACCAGCTTTCGACTCCGTTTGAACCGGGTAAATATACGGACGATTATCGGGCAAAGCTACTCGACCTCATTCAACACAAGGTTGCTGGGGAGGAGATCAAGATTGCTCCAGCCAAACCGGAAGCTAATGTGATGGATCTTATGGCTGCCCTCCAAGCAAGTATCGAAGCCGTCAAGCCGATTCCTTCAGACCCTGGAACATCCACGGCTAAACCTAAAAAACGCGCTCCGCGCAAAACAACTGCCCAGGCTACTGCCGGAGGAGAAACCGATGCTCTCCCTGCTGCACCGAAACGCAAAAAAGCCCCAGCTAAACCAAAAGCGTAATCGTACTGGTGAAGTAGAATGGGTGTAAGGACTATTCGTTTTTATATCCCTAGCCTTGCATGTCATATGGGCTTGTATGTCCTATCGCGTCGTTTACTCTGTGACATATCTTCCCCCCTCATGGTCGAGGCCCCTGCTTGTGTCTAACGGACCGGACGTAATTGGGTCAACCTGATCCAAAGACTCCCGTATCGGTTCGTTAGCACGTGTTGGAGGCACTATGTATAATCATCCTCTTTATGACCACCATCGGCTTACCACTTTGATCCTTCCAGATCACATAGACCTCTCTGACCATACCGACGAAAGAATTTCGTCTAAGTTATTGACTAAAAACAGTAAACATTTTATATTAACTTATGAAAAGTAACTTATTTATATTTATAAAGTGATTTAATCCATTATCAAGTTAATATTGTTCAAAGCTCTTAGCTCTGCTTCGATATGCACCATGTTCCATTAAATGGTATTCGCACATTATAATTTTTGATTTGTTCACGATGAGAAACCACAATAAGGAGGAAATAACTATGAGTACTACTTATCAAATTCCGGCCACAACCCATCTAGGTGAAGTCAGTCTCAAAATTAGCAATCTGGATCGATCCATCCAGTTTTATACGGACGTTGTTGGCCTCACACTGCTGACACGCCAAGATCATATCGCCACAATGACAGCGGACGGAAAGAACGTCCTTCTTCGTCTTGAAGAAGTGAGCAACAGCATCACTTTGCCTGAGCGTTCCCACGCAGGCTTGTACCACTTTGCCATTCTGCTGCCTGACCGCAAGTCGCTTGGACTTGCCATTCGTAATCTGGTCGCATCCGGGATTGAGATTGGTCAAGGAGATCACCTGGTAAGCGAAGCTTTCTATATTTCAGACCCCGATCTGAACGGAATTGAGATTTACGCGGACCGTCCTCGTGATACTTGGAAACGGGATGCTGACAATAATTATGTCATGGCAAGCGATCCAGTGGATGTACAGAGCTTGTTTGATTTGTCGGCAAATCAGACTTGGGACGGTCTGCCAGCTGGCACTGTTATCGGTCATGTTCACTTCCACGTTCGCAGTCTGGAAGAAGCCCGCAGCTTCTACTCCGGTATTCTCGGATTCGATATTGTAGGCAACTTCGCCAACATGTCAGCACTGTTTGTGTCTGCCGGAGGGTACCATCACCATCTGGGGCTGAATATCTGGGCTGGTGTGAATGCTCCAATTAATCCTGCCAATGCTACGGGAATTGACTATTTCACCATTGTGTATGCCCGTAACCAAGAAGTTGAGCTGGCCGCTGAACGTTTACGCCAGGCAGGCGTTGAAGTACGCCGGGATGGTGATTCATGGTATGCGGCAGACCCTCAGAACATACGCATCCGCCTAATTGCAGAATAATAAAGCTAATTATTGTTTACTTTAGACTTAAGCCGTTGCCCTTCAATTGCTCAGATGTCTTGATTTTCCGCTTCCTTCTTATGACCAAACTTGTAATTGCAAAAAAAAGTCTGTCCCTGGTGCCTCCAAAGCTTCCTTAGGAGAACAAGCGGTCAGGCTTTTTTTAATATGTCACTGATAAAACCGCAAATATTGGTACATCCTAACCAGACTCAAACATTGCCAGACAAAGGAGAATTTATGGAATGATTGAAAAGGGACGTTTAACCGTCAGGCAGCTAGGTTCGCTGATGTTCCTTTGCACAATCGGTGAGCAGATCCTCTTTTTCCCAACGATGATCACCTCCTATGCTCAGCAAGATGCCTGGATTTCTTCCTTACTTGGCTTAGTGGGCGGAATAGTTATACTTCTGATCATGCTTGCTGTACATCGCTTGGATCCGCGTCTAAATTTGATTGAGCATGTGTTGCGTATATTGGGACCTTGGATCGGTGCGGTGATCAGCGTGTTCTATATTTTTTATTTTTTGATCAGTACGTCGACATTCATCCGGGAAATGGGAGATTTTTTGGCAACCGACATTCTAAGAAATTCACCGCTGTGGATACTGCATTTAACATTCATTATTGCGCTTGCTTGGGGACTGCGATCAGGGCTACCTAATATCGGCAGGTCGGCTGAAGTCCTGCTGCCTCTCGTTTTCCTGTTTTTGATTATTCTCACCCTATGCCTACTCCCCAAGGCAGAGCTCGACAATATAAAACCCATTCTTGGTCGGGGATTGCTTGATCCTTTCAAAGGCTTTATCGCTGTACTTACATATCCGTACTGTGAACTATGTATTTTCATGATGTTATTGCCTTACACGGAGCAGCGCTCTCATCTGAAAAGAGATTTTTTGCTCATGGGTATGATTGGCGGATTAATGCTAACGCTAATACTGAGTATGTGTTTGCTTATTATGGGGCCGTTTATGACACAGCATTATTGGTTCACGTCGTTTAATCTGTCCCGTTTGATTAACATCGGCAACTTTTTGCAACGGATTGAAGCGATCATGGCTTCCGTATGGGTTATCGCTGTATTTTTCAAAAGTGTGCTCTTTTTTTACGGCTTTGTGCTTGGGCTTGCTCACCTGTTTCGCTTGTCCAGCTATCGGAATCTAATCTTGCCGGCAGCATTCCTTATTTTATCGTGCTCGATCCTGATCGCTCCAAATGAAACATTTTATCTGAAAGTGGTCATCCCCTACTGGATTGACTGGGATTTAACCTGCGGTATTTTTCTCCCGTTGCTGCTAATTCTGATCCACCATTTAAAGCATAAGCTACAAAAACATTAACGCCTTCCACGCATTCTATATATAATCCTGATATAAGGCTGTGTGGCTGGCTTAAGGAAAGGAGTAACACATGATCAAACCTGTTATTCCGTTTGAACCTGTATCCCGAGATACTTTACCCACAGGCTCCGAGTGGATAGCCCAGATCAAATGGGATGGTGTTCGCATGCTCGCCTATGAGAACGGGCAAGAGTTACGGCTGGTCAATCGCAGGTTACATGACCGGACGACCCAGTATCCAGAACTAGTAGGGCCGCGCAATCTATGCGAGGGCAACTCTTACATTTTGGACGGTGAGATCATCGCGCTCGATCCGGACACAGGACGTCCCTCCTTTTATCATGTCCTTCGCCGGGATCGCATGAGCAAGCCGGATAACATTGCTCAAGCTAAACAGCAGATACCGATAACTTATATGGTTTTTGACATTCTATATTACGATGGAAAGTGGGTCACAGATCTCACACTATCCGCTCGTCAGCAGTTACTTCACCAAGTGTTACATACCAGCAATCATGTTCAGGAAGTAACTAACTCCACGGATGCATCTACTTTGCTAAGCGTTATGAGACAACATCAGATGGAAGGCATCGTCTGCAAGGATCTCACCAGCACCTACGGGATCGGTAGCAAGGACTCACGCTGGCAGAAGGTGAAGATCATGCATGACCTGTACGCCATGATCGGGGGCGTCACGTATCGCGATGGGATCGTCAACGCCGTTGCAATTGGCGTATATGACGGGCCTCATTTTATCTATATTGGTCATGTAGGAACAGGAAAGTTGAACATTAATCGCTGGCGGGAACTCACTTCACAGATGCAACCACTTATCATAAAGGATAGGCCGTTCCATAACATTCCTGAGCGTAGCGCAGAGACAACTTGGGTACAACCAAAGATTGGACTTAAGGTGCAGTATATGGAACTGACGCATCATCGCACACTGAGACATCCTAGCATCCAAACCTTTGCAGAAGTGACACGGGAGGACTGCCCGGCGAGTCAGTTGCGGCATGAATTTCGGTAAAAGGAGGTGCACAATGCCACACAAAATCAAAGGCTCTATCATGATTGAGGGCGTAGAACTTACGGTTACGAATCCAGATAAGCTGTTATGGCCAGAAGCAGGGATAACCAAAGCCATCTATCTGCAAAAGCTGGCTGCCCTGGCCCCATATCTGTTAACCTACACACGTAACCGTTTGTTAACAACCATTCGATACCCTCATGGCGCTGGCGATACGTTCTTTTATCAGAAAAATGCTCCGGAGCCCGTGCCTGATTTCGTTCATACACAGGATCATGAAGGTATACGGTATATTGTCATGAACGGGCTACCTGAACTTCTCTGGTTAGGAAATTTGGCCGCACTTGAATTCCATCCTTCACTTCATGCGATCCACAGTACCCTACCCTGTGAATGGATGATTGATCTCGACCCTTCGATGGAGCACGAGCCGCGGATCATGCAGGCCGCCTTGATTGTTGGTGAAACATTGTCCTCCCTCGGATTGCAATCCGTTCCCAAGACCTCTGGCGCCACAGGTGTTCAAATTATTGTGCCGATTACTCCGGGTGTAACATTCGATGAACTGCGCGATATCGGTCATTTTGTAGGTAAATATGTCACGCAAAAACATCCTGATTTGTTTACACTGGAACGGCTCAAAAAAGATCGGGGCGATCGAATTTACTTTGATTATCTCCAGCATTATGGCGGCAAAACATTGGCTGCTCCCTATACCCCTCGCGCCAAGCCACAGGGAACCGTCTCCACTCCCCTGACTTGGGATGAGGTCCGTCGTGATGTCTCTATTCAGGATTATCACCTCATGAATATTATTGAACGTCTGACAACCGTTGGCGACCTGATTGCAAACGTGCCACCGCAGCCTATGGAGCTGATTCTGAAACATTTGAAGAAAAAATAGCCGATACCCTATAATTCAGGATATCGGCTATTTGCATAGTAGAAAAATATTTCTTCCTCTAGTTGTTTAATAACCCTTGTGTCATATCTAGCAGAAAGTTTCGCTAATGGATGCCTTTTTTCTTGAAGCGTCCGCCCTTCACATCGTGAATGTTACCGATAGCCACAAAAGCTTGCGGATCCCAGTCCTCAACAATGGACTTCAGCTTGGCTTCTTCCAGACGAGTGATGACAACAAAAATGATCTTTTTCTCATCCCCGCTGAATCCGCCTTCTCCGTCCAGATACGTTACACCACGTCCGAGACGATCTGTCAAAGCGGAACCGATATCGCGATACTTCTCACTGATGATCCAGACCGACTTGGACTGATCCAGTCCTTCATTCACGATATCAATCATCTTCATGGCAATATAATAGGCAATCATCGAGTACAAAGCGTTCGGCCAGCCGAATACGAATCCAGCACCCGCGAAAATAAATACGTTAATAATCAATACGATCTGTCCCACAGACAGCGGTGATTTCTCGCTAAACAGAATAGCAACGATCTCTGTACCGTCCAGCGAACCACCTGAACGAATAACGAGACCTACCCCCACACCCAGGATCAATCCGCCGAATACAGCGCCCAGAAGTGGTTCACCGGGTGTTAGTGCCGGAACTTTGTGCAGCAGGGACGTGCCGATAGACATCACGACGATCCCCAGCAAAGTAGATAACGCAAAGGTCTTACCGATCTGCTTGTAACCAAGGATTAGAAAAGGCATATTGAGCAAAGTCAGAAATATCCCCAGCGGCAGATGTGTAAGCTCTGAAACCATAATCGAGATCCCCGTGATACCGCCGTCGATGACGCCGTTTGGCACGAGGAATACTTCAAGCGATACGGCCATGAGCACAGCACCGATCAGGATCATTACAATACGTTGCAGAAATTTCAGCGTAAACACCGAGCTTTTGACGCCGCGGTCGGCTTGCTTGGCCGTTAATTCTTTCACCGTTACATTGGACATGGTATCCCCCCCGTAAAATCAGAATGTGAATCCATTTTATATATCCATTAAATCACTCCACGGGGAAGCTCCATGTAGAAAACGAGCCAAACTGTATTCTTCATGTACTTTAACCCAACATCAAACGGGCATCTAAAGGCGATATAAAATAGATTCAAGATGTACTGCTTGCCGGATCACACTTCCAAAAGAGAGCAAAAGGGAGCCTGTTTCCCCAGACTCCCCTCCTTCGTCACGACATGATTTATATAACTATTATATCATAAAAGATCAAATTGGAGCAAAATACTTAGCAAAAAGAAGATAAATTCAAATAAAGTGAATTTATCTTCAGAAATCTGCCCTAAATCGGCTAAAGAAGCGGAGAAAGCATGCGAGAAAGCATTTCTGCCCCTTTTTGCAGACGTGAGCGGTGTTGGAATTCGAAGGTATCTATCTGGCTGCACTCCTCTAGGTCACGTTCAAAATCATGCATCAGACGATGAATTGCAGAGCTTTCAAACAATACAGCGGTCAATTCAAAATTATAAAAGAAACTGCGCATATCCATGTTGGCCGTCCCTACTGTCGCCAGCAGTTCATCAACAATCATTACTTTGGCATGTACAAAACCTTTGCGGTATTGATAAAATTTCACACCGGCCCGTAGCAACTCTTCAACATAAGAAAGAGATGCCAGATGCACTAACCGTGAATCGGACTGATACGGAATAACAATTCGCACATCTACTCCACTGACCGCAGCAGTCTTGAGAGCCTCGTAAAGAGCTGGATCAGGAATGAAATACGGTGTTGTAATATATATCCGTTCACAGGCTACTGAAATCGCCCCAAAACACATCTCCTGAATGGCGTCCCAATCTTGATCAGGTCCGCTCCCTAGAATCTGAATCCGTTCTCCGCCGCTGCAAATATGAGGTGGAAACAACTCTCCAAGCTGCGGCTCCATAATCCGTTTTCCGGAGGCCAGCTTCCAGTCGTTAAGAAACGTGCTTTGCAGGAAATAGACAGCATCTCCTTCAATCTGCACATGGGTGTCTCGCCAAAATCCGACCTCCGGGTATTGACCCAGATAGTCATCTCCAACGTTAATACCGCCAACAAAACCAACCTTCCCGTCCACAACTACAATTTTACGGTGGTTTCGGTAATTGACTCTGCGATCAATCGTAGCAATAAGCGGTGGCAGAAAAAAGTGAAACTCAACACCCGCATCCTGAAGCTTGCGGATAAAACTCCAGCTCAGGTTATGACTGCCAAGCCCATCGCAGATAAACCTGACTTTAACTCCCTCCTGGGCTTTACGAATCATCATCTGTTGAAAGCGAGTACCGATCACATCATCTCTGAAAATATAGAACTCGACATGCAGATGGTGCTTCGCCTTTTCCATCTCTCTCAGCATAGCCGCAAAAGCCTCTTCCCCATTGGTCAGCACTTTACTCCGGTTACATCCCGTAATCGGGCTCTCGGACAAATGCGATAACAAATTAAATAAACGGTGCTGGTGATTATATCGATCCCCTGGCATTTGGGAAACCTCTTCTATAATGTGCGCCTGTTTCCAGATTGTTTCGCGCATCTCCCTGAAGATGCGCGACCCACCCTTTCGCAGTTTTTTGCGTTTACTATAGTCCTGGGCCACGAAATAATACACAACAAATCCGATTAAGGGCACGCAAAACAAGATGAACAGCCAAGCCACTGCTTTGGCCGGATTGCGAAACTCCAGCACGAGAATCGTAGCCGCTTGAAAGATAAAAACAAGTAAAATAACGACCAGCCAGAACATGCGGCCTCCCCCTTAATACATACGCTCTAATATTTTTATGATCAGTTTTGTAAAATTCCGTTATCTCGCTTACTAGCTTTGCCTTGCTTCATTCTAACCAGCTTTGACGATATTGTTCCCAGTTAATCATAGATACCCAATGTAGACCACATTCGTAACGAATACTTAGATAAAACTTTACATAACCTAACTTCAACACTGTTTTGCATAACTCCCTTTCCAGACTCTTCCTCTTTTCTTCCGGCAAAGGTGGTCTTCTTACGTAAAATTAGATATAATACTCGTTAAAACTTATTACATAAAAGGAGAAGAGTAGTGAATGGACAGTGAGAGGTATGCGTTAAATTTGGTTTTGGTTGCGGTATTGATAGGGTTATCGGCATTTTTTGTGGCAGTGGAATTCGCTCTGGTACGAATTCGTCCGAGCCGAATTGATCAAATGATTGCAGAAGGGAACAAACGTGCACTCGCTGTAAAACAGGCTGTTGCAAATCTGGACGGATACCTGTCTGCTTGTCAGCTCGGGATTACGATTACGTCTCTCGGTCTGGGCTGGCTCGGTGAACCTACAGTAGAGAAAATCCTGCACCCGGTGTTTGAGAGCATGAGCATTCCAGACGCACTCGCTTCATTCTTGTCATTTGTCATTGCCTTTGTCGCGATCACGTATTTACACGTTGTTGTGGGTGAGCTTGCACCCAAAACGATAGCGATCCGTAAAGCCGAGACTGTCGCCCTGCTGACGTCCGGTCCTATCATCTGGTTTAACCGAGTGATGTATCCTTTTATCTGGCTGTTAAACGGCTCTGCGAACCAACTGGTCAAATTGTTTGGCATCAAGCCTGCTTCAGAACATGAGGAAGCGCACTCCGAAGAAGAGCTCCAGATCATTATTAATGAGAGCTTTGAGAGCGGGAAAATCAATCAGGCGGAATTTGGGTATGTTAGCCGAATTTTTGCATTTGATGAGATGTTAGCCAAAGAGATCATGGTTCCCCGGACTGATATGGTCTGCCTTTATCTAAATAAAACGAACGAGGAAAATCTCGAAATTATTCGTGAAGAGCAATACACCCGTTTTCCAGTCGTTAATGAGAGCAAAGACGATATTATCGGTATCATTAATACGAAACAATTTTTCTTGGAACTGTATGGTAATGATGAACCTGTCGACCTGTCTTCCCTCATTCAGCCCGTTTCGGCTGTTCATGAGACAACTCCGGTTAAAGATTTGCTCAAAAAAATGCAGAAGGATGGCGTGCATATTGCTGTTCTCGTCGATGAGTATGGGGGTACTTCGGGTATAGTAACGATCGAAGACGTACTCGAGCAGATTGTTGGTGAGATTCGCGATGAGTTCGATGCAGACGAAGAAGAAGAAATTCAGATTGTGAATGAGCATTATATCATCATGGATGGTAAGGTTTCGCTGTCCAAGGTCAACGATATGTTCACGGCTTCGCTTGATGCGGACGAGTGGGATACGGTTGGTGGATGGCTATACAGCCACCGTCCGGAGATGAACGAACAGGAAGAGTATGAATATGAGAACCTGACCTTTGTCCTGCTGGAAAAAGATAAAAATCGCTTCTACAAGGTCGCGATCGTCCCGAAAGAACCACTGAACATGTCAGACTACACCGATGAAGATGAGAAAGAAACAAACGTTTGATTAAAAGGTCTGTCCTCCGTCACTTCTGACGAGGACAGACCTTTTCTCTATACTGACAGGTGAAGCATCCCAAACTCATCAGGAATCTGCTCGATCTTCAACAATCCGGTTCTGGATTTTCCTAAATATAATCTTAAGTATCATGTATAGCGGAATGATAATAATCATTCCTAGAATGTTACCCAGGTCGGCTCCAACGAGCAGCAGGATCACCGTAGTCAACGGATGGATATCGAGCTGCTTGCCATAGACATACGGGGAGATCAGATTATCCTGAATTTGCTGTGCAACAACGATAATGATCAGAGACCAGAGCGCCATGGAAGGCGAGTCGATAAAAGCAACGATCACAACAGGAATTGCAGCCAGCAATGCTCCCACATAAGGGATGAAGTTAAGAATAATGGATACAACTGTCAACAACAATGCATAAGGCAAGCCAATGATAAGGAAGCCAATAAACATAAGAATACCTAGCGCAACATTAACGATAACCCGGCCCACAATATAATTGCTCAGAGCTTCATCAATTTCATGAACCGTTTCTTCGCCGTCTTTCCGATAATGTCTCGGCAATAACAGCGTCAAGTTGGTTCCAAATTTGTTGCCTTCCTTGAGCATGTAATAGAGCATAATCGGAAATGTTGCCAAAATAATGACCAGGTTGGACACGACGGAAAACAGACCAGAGACATAATCCGTAACCTGCGTAATCCCCTGACTTAAATACTCGGACAATCTGGTAAACAAGTCCGAATTCTCAGGCAGGTAACGGGCAAGAAAACGATTGTTTTCCAGTGCTTTAATCTGCTCTACAAGAGATGAAACAAGCTTAGGTGTATTTTCAATAAAATTCCATAACTGCTCCCGCAGGGAAGGCCACACGAGAACGCTGAATCCTGCAATGAGGAGTCCCACAGCCACATAAATAATCAGGACAGACAGTGCCCTTTTTATTTTGTGCCGTTCCATGAAGTCCACGAGCGGACGCAACAGATAGTAGAAAAAACCTGCGATCAGGAGCGGGATAATAATGATATGAACCAGCGAAGTAAGAGGGCGGAAAATAAAGTTGACTTTATCCCCCAAATACACGATCAGCAACAGTAAAATAATTGCCGTGCATATGCGGTAAAATTTGTTGTTAATCAAGAAACATGATCCCTCCATGCGCTGCCCTGCCAAAGTGACTGCGACGATAATATGATTCTAACATTACAATACCAGTATGTACCCTGAATAGACAGCTATGCCTCACGATAACACAAAAAAGAGGCAGGAATTAACCTGCCACATCTCTTTTGTTGAACACAACCCATGATATCGTCATAAAGATGACGTAGTATACAGCGAGAACGGCCAAGGAGAACCCCAGAGTCATCCCATCACTCGGACCATTGATTAAACCCATATCGGATGAAGCGTTCATATATTTGCTCAGATCCATATTGTTGAACAAAACGTATTTGGCCCATTCATATCGATCCGGATTGAAGATTAGCGAAAAAATGTTTTGTGTGAACATAATGAACAGAGACAGACCAATCGCAAGCGCACCCGAACGAAATACAGACGATACCATAAATGCAATTGCGAGTGTAATAAACAGATCGATATACAGATATCCCCATCTCGTAAACGCATTGGCTGCCATTATACTGCTCTCTACCGGAGCATCATGAGAGAACAGAACATACGAGCTGAGCATCGCCATACCAATGACCAGTAAAGTGCTCAATATACTGAAGCCGACTACAGTCAGATATTTGGAAGCTAGAATCTTGCTGCGTGACCACGGACGGATCAACAGCAGTTTAATGGTTCCCCATGTAAACTCACCCGCGACCGATTCCGCCGCAATGACCACACAAAAAATCGTATTCAGGAAAAATGCGATCTGAACCGTTGTAACCGCTGGCTGCCAATAAAAAGCGTCACTCGACCCCATACCTTCCCTCATTAACACGGGCATTAACAACGAGATTAGGGCAAGAATAGCTAACATAACCCAGGTACGCACACGTCGGAATACCTTCATATTTTCATTCAGCAACAGATTGCCGAAACTACCCAATGCCGCCACCTCCAGTCACTTGCAAGAATTGATCTTCCAGCGTCCGAGTCACGTTGCGAATGCCGTAAACCTGTACGCCTTCACGAACCAGTTTGGCATTAATTTCAGGAATCTGTTCCCTTGAGAGAGACAGCACGATAACATTCCCCTGAATGGCTACCTCGCCCTCCAGCAGCTGAATAGCACGTTCCGCATCATTCACTTCAAATGCAACTTCGATTAAAGCATCTGAACCTTGCTCATCTCGCAAATTGCGAACATCAATCAGTTTACCGTTCTGAATGATAGCCACGGTGTCACACATCAATTCCATCTCGGACAAGAGGTGACTTGATACGAAAACTGTAATTCCCTCTTCACGGGTGAGAAGACGCAGATAGTCTCTAAGCTCCCTTATGCCTTGTGGGTCGAGACCATTCGTTGGCTCATCCAGAACTAACAGCTTAGGTCTATGTAATATAGCCTGCGCGACACCAAGGCGCTGACGCATACCCAAAGAATAGGTTTTAACTTTGTCGTGAATACGAGCTGTCAGGCCTACACGTTCAATGGTCTCCGCAATACGTTCCTTGGTAACACCAGGTGACATGCGGGCAAAATGCACCAGATTCTGATACCCGGTCAGAAACTTGTACATTTCCGGATTTTCTACGATCGCTCCCACCTGGGCTATTGCCTGTTCAAACTCATTCTTCACACTGTGTCCGGAGATCAAGATATCTCCTTTACTAATGGACATCAAACCTACCATCATTCGAATGGTTGTTGTTTTCCCCGCGCCATTCGGTCCTAAAAAACCAAAAACCTGCCCCGGAGAAATATCCAGGGTCAGGTCGCTGACCAATGATCGGGAGGAAATGATTTTACTGACGCCTTGAAGTCGGACGACCGGCTCCTGCTGCATTCAATCCTCTCCTTCATGGACGGACTTATTTCATGCCCGTTTCTCATATGAGCATAGTGTATCATAATCTTTAGTATATTGTCCTGCAAACTGGGACTTACCTTCTCGTTTTGACTCAACTATACACGCCTCACAGCATCCAAGTGGCATTTCACTCCGGTAAAACCCAGTACGAAACACGTGATTGCCTCCATTGCCCTCTGGCTTCTGGGCGGCGTCTCTAGCGACCGACACAATCATCCCACAACTGACACAGTAAAAGCGGCCCGTTTCATTCAATGGAATACCTTCCCCTCACAGGGAGTCTCTAGTCCCTGTTATTTGTCGTTAGACGCTGAAAATTGATACATTTTGTATCCTAATTCGTAATTTACTTGACACCGGGACTATTGTCAAGCTTTTTAAGCATGGATTTAGGTTGAAAATTCAAAAAAACGCTATAAATGCGACAAAAGTCTCGCATTTATAGCGCTTGATCAAGGACTAATGATACAAAACGGTATACTCAACCTCCATTTACATTACATCATATGTAATATTTATTTCTCATCCTGATATTGTATCCTATCATGCATCACGATGAAGTTTCAGTGTTGTGTTTCCTATCATCCGGATAGTACCATAACAGCGTCCACTGCTTACCATCCTGTACAAGGTAACAGATCTGCACAAGATCAAACTTCCCAAAGGTTCCGGAATACGTTTGTATAACTTTGATTTTGTATGCTTCGGGAAAGGGCTTCACGCCCTGAATGATCTCCACATCAAACTCCCGCTCTGGCGGCTCCATCTCCAGTTCAAACGTCTGCACACCAAAATGCTGCATAAAAATGTGAGCTCTATTCTGCACATAGGCACTCTTCGGAAATCGCTCTTTCATTAAAGGATGAAAAAGCTCCCAGGAGCTTCCGAAGTCACCCGTTTGCTCGTATTTGTAAAACTCTTCTGCCACAGCAGCAGCCTCTGTAGGCGCATCTGCACGAAACAGTGCAGGTACACTCCTAATAATCAGCCACAGCAAAAGCACTACAAATAAAATAAGCCCACTTTTTTTGAACAGTGCATTACGGTTTCTTCTTCTTAGCATCATTCAGCCCCCTTGTCCTGCCTACCCCACATATGTATGATGGTTTGCAAACAAGTAGAAGCTATGCCTGGACTACACACTGCATTTCCTGGGAAATCAATGATGTCTCCTACCCAGCAAAGCTCGAATTCCTGTATAAACCGCGATGCCACAACTTCCGCCAATCAAGTCTACACCGACATCCCAGATTGAACTCGTACGATTGGGGCTGAACTGTTGGATATACTCGTCAATGGACGCAATTACTGCCACGAACATCAGTGCCACCGTAATACAAGTTATGACTCTCACCCGTTTGTAACGCAGACTGCCATAGATTAATACTGCGAGTACAGCGTAGATTAATAGATGTGCAGTCTTGCGAAAGAGGAATTCTACAAAAGCATAAGGTCTTTCTCTTAGTGAATACTCGTGCCCATTATAAAACAGGTGCACATCGGGCAGTGTAACCCCGATGTGCACCTGTTTGGTCAAACGTTGAAGCCATGGCTGAATATTTTGCTGTTGATAGGATTGGGAAGACATCAGCCAGATTATCGCAATCCAGACCCCTGCCAGCATTAGCCAAAACAACATTTTATACGAACGATTCTTGCGTTGATATTTCTGTTTTCTTGTTTCTCTTCCCTCCGCATTCAGCAATGTTTTCACCACTTTCCTTGCTGTTTCACGGACGTTGCCCTTACTGTTCTAGGTGCTGCGTCAGTAATCCGTGAATGCGCTCCTTTTCCTCTTGACCTACAATAAAATAATAAATACCGTTGATCTTCTCGCCTTTTCCCTTGATCTCAACTGTATCGATTTCTTCCAGGTCGCTACGATAATCCAGAAGCAGTTCTTTCATCTCATCAAATGTCAGATCTGTTCTGACATGTGTACCCAGCTCATCTAACATATTCTGAAGGTGTAGCACACTGGAGAATTGCATCGTATTTTTGAGCATCTGCTTCAGGACCTCTCGCTGACGATCATTCCTTCCCAAGTCGCCCTTCGGATCATCATAACGCATTCTGGAGAATCCGAGAGCAGCAACACCATCCAGATGAATATTGCCCTGCTCATAACGTTTACCCTCATAGTCAAAGGCAAACGGGTTGTTTACATCCACACCACCAACAAGATCAATGATTTTGGAGAACCCCTCCATATCTACTTTCATATAATAGTGAATGGGAATTCCTAAAAATTGTTCAACTGTTGCAAGAGACATATCCACGCCCCCAAAAGCATAAGCGTGATTGATTTTGTCTTCGGTGTTGCGTCCTACAATTTCCGTTCGTGTATCTCGCGGAATATTAAACATCAGCACTTTCTTTTTCCCTGGATTCACACTTAGAACAATCATCGTATCTGAACGTCCTCGATCATTCTGGCGTTCATCCACCCCCAGGATCAAGGCATTAAAGGGCTCTTTGCGATTGAGTTCAACCTGGAGTCCGCCCTTCGCATCGGTTACCGAAACAGGCTTTACGGGGTTACGAGGCTCATAAATCTGATCAGCGGTTGATTTAACCGATTGATAGAGATAGATCGCATAACCAAATACAACGATGATCAAAAGGGAAACGATCCAAGCCGTCCATTTCATCCACTTTTTCATGGGGATCTTCCTCACTCATATTGTTGATATTCACTGGCAGATTAGATAATTGCTGTTGCTTTCCCTTCCACCTTCACGAGACCTGGACGTCCGACAGAATAATAGTGGAAGGTAGATGCTTGAATCTGCTCCGCACTATACACATTACGACCATCGATCATCACAGGCTCCTTCATCGTTTGGGCTAAGGTGGTCAGATCAACCTGGGCAAATTCTTTCCATTCTGTCAGCACACATAGCGCATCCGCGTCTTGAGCAGCATGAAGCGGGCTATCCTCCCACGAAATCGAGGCAATGTCGATCTCTTTACGGAAGTTAGCCGTTGCAATCGGATCGTAGGCTCTGACCGATGCTCCAGCATCAATAAGATGTTGAACAATATCAATGGCTGGTGCGTCTCGCACATCATCGGTATCCGGTTTAAACGCCAGTCCCCAGATAGCAATTGTTTTGCCCGCGAGTGACCCCAGCGCTTCCTCCAGCTTGTAGATCACTTGCATGCGTTGGTCCTGATTGACCTGCACTACAGATTTCAACAGTCTGAAATCATAATCTACCATACCTGCAATCTGGATCAGCGCCTGTGTATCTTTAGGAAAACAAGAGCCGCCATAACCGATCCCTGCCTTCAAAAAAGCAGACCCGATGCGTTTATCGTACCCCATGCCTTCTGCAACACGTGTAACATCCGCCCCAACTTTCTCACAAATATTCGAAATTTCATTAATAAATGATATTTTGGTTGCCAGAAATGCATTGGATGCGTATTTAATCATCTCCGCTGAGCGGATATCTGTAATAATCAGATTACTTGTTAAGGGCCGATGAAGTTTCTTTAACGTCTGGATGGCCCGATCACTGCTCGTGCCGATGACAATCCGGTCGGGGTTAAGCGTATCCTTGATAGCGGAGCCTTCTCGCAAAAACTCGGGAACAGAGGCCACGTCAAATGGCTGGGAGGATATGCTGCGAATCAGATCGCGGATGCGGTCATTGGTGCCTACAGGAACCGTGCTTTTGGTCACGATGATTTTGTAGCTCTCGAGATGGGTGCCGATCTCCATAGCCACTTGCTCTACATAACTTAAATTCGCCTCACCGTTTGGTAGAGAAGGTGTGCCTACGGCTATAAAGACAATATCTGACTGGTGTATCGCTTCACCGATATTTGAAGTAAAAGAAAGTTTGCCTGCTTGCATATTGGAAATCATCAACTCTTTAAGACCAGGTTCGTAGATCGGAACGATGCCCTCATTCAGCATTTGTACCTTTTCCTCATTGTTGTCTACACAGATCACCTGGTTGCCAATCTCCGAAAAACAAACCCCTGATACCAGTCCCACATAACCTGTTCCAATCACCGCAATATTCATCTTGTTTTCCCCCAATTCACGCAATTTTGGATTATATCTTCCCATTCCATCTCAACGCGAACGATGTCCTCTTCCACCAGTTCACTGCCCATCTGCACCTCAATAATTTCAAGTTCGGTCAACGCTTTGACACTGTGCTTCCCCCCTGCCGGAATCACAATGACATCTCCTTGCTGAAGCGGTCTGAGCTCGCCGTCCATAATGAACTCACCTTGTCCTGAGACAACGGTCCATACCTCATTTCGTTTGAGATGGTACTGGTACGAAAAGTTTTTATGGGGCTCGATGATAATGCGTTTGGTTAATACTTCTTCGCCTTTTTTATTGCGTGTGTAGTCAAGAACTCGGTAACAGCCCCAACGACGTTCTTCATACATAGGGCGCTCTGCGCTGTCTTTCAACACTTCTTTGATCTGAGGACTCGCCTCTTTTTCACTGACCAGAATGCCATCAGGACTTGTTGCCACGATCAGGTTGGATACGCCCAGCACACAGACCGGAATGTTTAATTCATTAATCAGATGTGTGTTCACCGTGCTGTTCGTCATGACACCTTTGCCGACAATATTGGTACTCATCTCGTCTGTCAGCGTGTTCCATGTGCCCAGGTCTTTCCAATACCCCTCGTAAGGTGTAACCACAATATGCCGAGCCTTCTCCACCACCTGATAATCAAAGCTGATTTTCTGCAATCTTCCGTATTGTTTCAGCATTTCTTCATACTGGATAGGCAGTTCAAGCGAGATGAGCAGATTGATCAAATAATTGAGTTTGAATGCAAAAACCCCGCAATTCCAAAGGGCAGATTGTTCGATCATCTCTGCCGCTTCAGCTTCACGGGGTTTCTCTTGAAAACGGGATACTTTGGCGTAACGTTGTTCTTCTTTAGTTTCGGACCGTTCTGGAATGATGTAACCATACTTTTCCGAAGGATACGTGGGTTTCACGCCAATTAACGCAAGCTCTGCACCGGAGTCATCCAGCACGTCCTCCAGCTCTGTTACTTTATAAAAGAAGGACTCCTCCACATAGGGATCAACCGGAAGCATGGCTACCGTTTCATTTAAGCTGGCTCCCTGCACCGAGTACAAATATACGGCTGCCAAGGCGATTGCGGGAAAGGTGTCTCTTCGTTCAGGCTCCACCACCAGATCGACTTCATACCCCAACTGACTTCGCAAAATCTCCACCTGCGGTTTACTTGTTGCAATCGTGGCTTGCCCGCTCAGCCCCGTATGCTGCAATTGCCTCCATACGCGCTGTACCATCGATTCCGTCTGTCCGTCCTCACCTTCAAGCACCTTCAGGAATTGCTTGGATCTCGTGTCGTTGGACAAAGGCCATAACCGCTTACCTGATCCACCGGAGAGAAGTACGATTCTCAATGCAACCACTCCACTCTATATATTTTAAGATGATGCGGGACGACTTTTCGTCCGTTACACCGTTGCCGTTGATTCCATATACTTGGGCACGGGTGGAGCACTCGCCTTGGAAGAGGAGTCCATATTGGCAGTGTTCACTTCATGTGTCCATATCCGGTAATATCCCGAATTCTTCCCATAAGAGTTATCAATCAATAGGTTAGGCTTCGCCATCAGACAAGACAGGATGTGACCATGTAATCTGGATGTGTGAATCATGCGATAATCCGAAAAGCAGCGTACCGCCTTATTTACAAGGTAGTCACTATATTTCATCCATATGAATTGGGAGATCGTTCGTGAAGCGGGTTTCTTCAACCCTTTACTGATATAGTAGATTAGCTTTCGCTCGTATTTGTTATACAAGGTGGGCCAATCCAGGTAATCTCCGTGCTGCTCTATGGAATTCAAAGATTGTTGAGTTGCTGTCTGTTCGATATCTGTTCTAAAAAAATTCAATCTCTCTTTACGAGGGTTACGCTGGACCTCCATCGGCCATAATTGGTGCGCCATATCAGGAACTAAGTTCACCTTACAGTTGGTGAAATGATCCGAGGCAATTTGAAACGATATCTCATCGCGAACATAGATATGCAGATCTGTATGCTGAGCAAAAACAGATGCAGTTCTTTGAAGAATAGCTTGATCCTTATAAAATATCGTCTGAGGAAGAATCACGATTCGATGATGCGGGTAATGCTGAACGATACGTTCCCTTAAAGATTGATGGGCTTCGTATAAATCACCGAAATTCCCGCCGCCATGAAGAACAATAATATGATCGCGCGGAATTTCGACTTGGCCATGAAAGTCATGGACACTGTATCGTTGAGACACATGAATCTGATGGTCTTTGAAAAAAGCCTCTGTTCCTTTCATAATAAGGAGATCACCACAATTGCTGTGAACGGGATAATCAATGTAATAGATCTTGGAACGCGGGGGCACAACTTCAAGGATCGATTCAAGTCGTTTTTTCAACTCATCCATCGGATGAATCTTTTGCACGTTTGACATCTCTTCCGGCTCCTTTAAATACATTTTTTTCTCTCCATTTTTGCTTGAGGAAGGCCATATCTTCCTTGTTATATAACATCTTGTGCATCGGCATTTTGAATATAATCGAAACGGATATTAAGGACATCAGCATACGGACGAAGGAACCAAGCAACAACGCCAGCCCTAAACCGTATAATCCGAACATCGGCGTAAGCACAAAAAACAACGTAATCGTCACAGCAAGTGCAATGACCTGCCGAAGCACGATAACGCCTGGTCTCCCGAGCGCATTAAAAGCCGAAGCCAGAATCCATGATCCACCGCCAACAATACACTCCAGAGATAACAGATAGAACACACCGCTGGCCTCAAGAAATTCCGGGCCAAACAACAAGCCAATAAAAAAACGACCAATCAGCATACTCGGTATGATGATGATCGTCATAAGTACCATACTAATGCGAAAAGCTCTGCCAACAAGAGACAACACCTGTTGCTGCTCCATGCCGGCGACCTTCGGAAAAATCACATTGGTGATTGCCGTCTGCACAACATTAAACATGCGTGACAGGGCAAACACAACGGAATATAACCCGAAATCTTTGGGCGTCAGTAGAGCCAAAATAATAATTTTATCAAACTGGCTATACAACGTGCCCAGCAACTCTACCCCATATACACGAAGGCCATAGCTGAATAGATGAATCCCTGTTCGAATCTGAGCCACCAGCTTGCTGACGGAGCTGAATATTTGCTGACGCATCGCAATCATGTAACAGGTCAACACTAGTACAGTGCTGGCAAAACTGATAATAATGGCTCTTTCCACGGTTAATACCTGCGCTACCCACAGTAGTACCAACCCTGCAAGATTTAATAAAGGAGCCAGCAAGCGCGACAGATTGTAAATATGGAACTTGTCGGTTCCTTGTGCTGCTGCTGCAAGCACACCCATGAACAGCATCACTGGAACCATGGATACGGTATACCACCGTGCAATGGTAATGACGGATTCGGAATATCCGGATAGCCAGACAGGGATACCAAACCAACTGATCACCCCGGCGATGATACTGATCGGAATCTGAACGGCAAAACTCATGCTGATATAGACAGCGAGTTGCTGACTGCTTTTTTTGACGTTGTAAATTAACGAGGTCGGCAGACCAAATGCGGCCAGACCCGAAATAAATGCAGGCCAGAATAAAACGGCAGCGAGCTCCCCCTTCCCCGTCGCTCCGAACATACGGGCTGTAATAATCGAGGTTAGCGTGGTCACAGCCATAATGAGAATATTCGCCATGCTTGTCATGACGATGGTCTGAATAATGCTTCGCTGCCTTGGTTTTCGGGCAATCGCCATGTTCATCAGGTGTTCAGCCCTCTGCCATTTCGGAAAGATCCCACAATCGTGCCGTTCCGATAAGATATTTTGACTAATTGGCTCATGACCTTCTGTACATTATTCATACATAACAACATCATCAGACCTGCTTGTGCAATTCGAACAATATGTTTGAACACACCCCAGCCGCTCTTGTTGTAACGTGTTGCATCACTGATTCCCTGCCAATACATTCGTCGCAAGAGCCAGCGTTTATTTAACCTGCTTTTGGAGATTTTATGCTGCACTGATCCATATGGCGTATAAAATATGTCGTATTTCTCTCGAATTCTGCTAATGAGTTCGCTCTCTTCGCTCGAAAGCAGATTATTTCCTACGCGTCCCAAGTCTTCGCGAAACGGCTCAATGGAATCAAACACGCTTTTTCGAAAAGACACATTTGCGCCAAAGGGGAAATAAGGCGGTTTCATCTCGGTAACCTGGTCTGAAAAGTCCATCAACGTATACAGGCCAATAATCTCATCCGGAATCCATTCCGGCTTGCCACCTTCCCAGATCGGATCAATCCTCCCGCCCACACAGCCAATACGCTCATCCCGTTCGAACACATGAATGACTTCACGAATCCATGAAGAAGAGGCTAACGCATCATCGTCCAGAAACATGATAAATTCTCCTTGCGCTTCTCGTATGCCACGGTTCCTGGCATAAGATAGACCAAGCTTACTCTCAAAGATGTAGCGGACGTGATTAGGCCAATCGGCATTCTGAAATAATTCCCTGGTGTTATCTTTGGAGTTATTATCGATAACCAGTACTTCAAATTCAATATCTTGATCCTCTTGAGCCAGAACACTATGGACAGCTTCAACGGTGTCCTCGGCTCTGTTATGTGTACAAATGACTACCGATGCTCTCATAATTCCACCTCAATGCTTTGTTTTCGTTTCATTCTTCCGGCATGGATTCCACTGTGTTTCAAGTAGTCTTCATAGCTTTCCAAATAAGTAAGAGACATCTTCTTCCAATCATTTCGAAGAGCAACCTCTCTGGATGCCTTGCCCATCTCGTTCAGATGGGATTTATCCTGCATTAACGTGTTAAGAATGACTGCCAGCCCATCTACATTATTAGCATCTTGCAAAATAACACCGGGAGGGATGCTTTCATGATCGTTCTTGATCATTTCAGTTACGCCTGACTCCTCCGTGATCACAACAGGAAGTCCTGAGGCAAGGGCCTCCAACACGACCAAACTGCAAGCTTCATAACGCGAGGGGAAAATAAATAGATCCACATTGCGCATGAGATACCCCATATCTTTCCGATAGCCCAGAAAATGGACCCGATCTTCTATGTTTAAGTCTTTAGCCATTTGAGGATAAATACTTCGATCTGTAGCTCCCGCTACAACAAGTTCTAATCCGGGTACAGACACCATCGACTTCAATACCGTATCCAGATTTTTTCTCGGGCTGCTAATATCACCTGCAAATAAACCTACGACTCGGCCGGAGTTAATATCCATTCTGCTCTTCTCTCCAACATTACTGGGGTAAAATTCATGCACATCCACTCCATTATGAATGACCTGAACCTTATCCGGATTCGTCCCTAATTGAATCAATTCACGCTTTACTTTCTCGGAAACCGCAATGATTCTACCACTTTTGCGAAAGGCGAATCGTTCCAGATACGCATTCACCAGCGTGTACAGACCGAAATACCATCGTTTCCAGGAACGGTGTACACGGAAGCTATGTACGGGGGATTTTATCCATGTACTGTGCACAAAGTGAACCGCATTGATGTCCCCTCTAGCCCAGGTGATAAAACCATTGACCATGACAAGATCAACTTGCTTTGTTTTTCTTAATTTGCGAATATGAGTGGCACTGTTCCAGGCAAACATCTGGTATCGTAACAACTGGGGTAACCTCAGCGAAGGAAAAACTTTAATCCATGTAGCTCCCTCATATTCAAGAAGTTCCGGCTCCACCTCATTGGAAATCATAACAACTTCATGACCTTGTCTTAGGGTTTCAATTGCAATCTCATAATTAACTCTGCCCTGACCCTCTCCTTTGACTACCCTGTGAGTAACGATACATATTTTCATCCTTAATCCTCCCCGTTAGGACATGAAGATTGTGGAACCCGTCCATTAGGCCAATTGCTTCAACAACTGTCCGCGATGCGACCACAGACAATAGTTGACCACCCAGTCGTATCCGTTATCCCCCATCGCTCTGGCTAGCCTATCGTCGGTCATTAATTGTTCGATACGTGTAGCAATCTCCTGATCATTAACCGGATCTACGAGATAACCGGTGATATTGTCCTTCACGGCATCGGGAATACCGCCGCTGTTGCCTGCAATGACAGGCAATCGATAATAGTTGGCTTCCAGGAATACAATCCCGAACCCTTCCACATCACCCTTCTCTTTAATATCCCGACTTGGCATAATGAAGAGATCCGCACATTCATATAATTGCTGAAGCTCATAGTCTGTAGTACGCCCTGTAAATACAACAACAGATTCGAGTCCGTATTGAGTTACCAGTCGTTCGAGTTCTCCCTTATACGGCCCATCTCCGCAGATAACATACTTCAGATCAGGAATATGCCTAATAACCTGACTCATGGCTTTCAGTGTGACATCATGACCTTTGCGTTCCACAAGTCGCGAGACGGTAATCATCACTTTTTTTCCATGCAGACCATACTTATTCCGTAACTCTTCCTGGCTCCCTGTATCCGCGTTTAGCTTGCTCACGTTAAGTCCCGGTGGAATAATGACAATCTGAGACTCCGAAATCCCCAGTTCAACCAGCTTCGACTTCGTATACTGGCTATTGGCAATCACCTTGTCCGCACGCTTCAGAATGAACAACAGCAGTGGGAATAATCGGCTATTAACCATCCCCATCACATCCAGGCCGTGAACATAAGGAAAGTATTTTACTCGAAAAAGGAATTTCATGAATGGACCGGCTAAGCCAACCGGGAATATGTTCACAAAATGAATCTCATCTGTTTTTTTGCGCCATTTCAACAGAATCAGCTGCATGACCAGAACAAGTTGCGAGAGAATCATCAGCCATTTATTAGAATCCGAAAAAATACGTTTCCGAATGATCTCAAAATCACTCTTCCGGTCAAACTGCTCGGACTCTGTGGTATTATTTATTTTATTGGTCAGCACCGTTGTCTCTTCTGCTGGAATCTGTGAGATCAGCCCGTAGGCATAATCATGAATCCCTCCCTTTTCAGGCGGGAAATCAATCGCAACAAACACTTTGTTCATGGCTTTATCTCCCTCACAACAATACATTTGGCATGCTTACACCGTGCTCATAATAATGTTGACTGTATCCTTGGCACATTTATTCCAGGAGAAGAAGGCTGAGTGCTCCTTGCCCTGAATGGACATTCGCTGCCCAAGCTCCGGATCAGACATCATCTCTACTAGACGTGAAGCTGCTTCCTGTGGATGATGAGGATCAAAGTACAGTCCTGCTTCTCCGCATACTTCCGGGATCGAACCGCGGGAAGACACGATAACCGGACAACCAAGCGCCATCGCCTCCAGTGGCGGCAAGCCAAACCCTTCGTACAAGGAGGGGAAAATAAAACCGGTGGCATGTTCGTAGAGCGCTTTTAACTCCTCATCCGTCACATACCCTACCCAATTCACACCCTCCGAATCGTTGACGGCATGATTGCTGAACACTTTACTATTCTTGGAACCCACGATGACAACACTCAAATTCTGTGCTTTCACCTGAGGTAAAATCTCCAAGATCAGCTTGAAGTTTTTGTAAGGGTTCATCGTGCTGACGGCCAGTACATAGGGGGAGTTAATCCCATATTTCTCAAGCGTGCCTTGAGCCGCCTGTCTATGATGGATATGATCGATGCCCAGATGTGTGACGGATACTTTCTGCGCGGCAATTTTGCAATGTTGAATCAGCTCGCCTTTGGAGAAGTTAGACACGGTAATGACCTTTTTCGATATCTTGCCTAAGCGAACCGTTAAAAACTGATACCATGACCGAAACGCGAAGGAAAATGCCTTCGGATAACTGAATACAGAAGCGTCATGAATCGTCACGACCTGATTGCGTTTGAATGCCGGGCCTGTGTTACACAGGTTAATCAGCAATCCTTTTTTCGCGTAAAATGGTAACTCAAGCTGCTCCCACACATGTCCCTTCAGTCTGCCAACAATCCGGTGACGGATATGTTTCAGTTCAAGATGAGTAACCACATTCGCGGGTGAGAGCAGGCAAAACTCTACTTTCGTACCGTCCACTTCTCCAGCGTCAATCAAATTATCGATTTCCTTCACGAGTTCAATGGCATATCGCTGAACCCCGGTAACGGTCTGTGTCAGGAAACGGGCATTGATATAGATTGTATTCATGCTAATCTCCATTTCTCTTAGAAATTTCCAAACGGGAAGCTGGCTGAGCGGTTTGGAAGCTAACTTCTACATTTCTCGCTTCGTAATAGAGACTCACGAACTCCTCATTCATTCGATCCGAGCTGAACTTCTCTTTATACACCTGATGTCCCGCTTCGCCCATGGTTGCCAGCGTTTCTTTATCGAGCTGCATTAGAATCTCTCTCAACCCTTCGAGTCGTTCGAGTTCAAAGATGTAGCCATTAACGCCATGCGTCACCAGCTCTGGCAATGAGGCCCGATTGCTAGCAATGACGGGTTTGTGGTTTTTCATCGCTTCCAGCGCGACCAAGGGTAACCCTTCCCACCTGGAAGGCATAATAATCGCATCACATTGCTCGTAATAGTGATCAATCTCTGCATTGTTGACCCATCCTAACCGGATCATATTGTCGGTAAAGGTCCATTCATTTTTTTCCAATACGCTGTCTCCGATGATGTATAACTGAATGCGCTGCTGCAGCTCGGGATACTGCCTGAATGCATCCAGCAACAGATCCAATCCTTTCTGCCGATCATATCTGCCCACAAACAAGAGCCGGATCATGCTGTCGTCCTCTTGCTCCTGATCTTTTTGCACAATTACTTGCGGCTGCTCTTCATGATTTTGAGGCTTGTGAGACTTGCGATCACGCAGGCCACTGTAAACGAATCGGGATTTGGCTGGGGACATACCCATGCGAATCGATTGCTGCATCTCATATTTTGAAATGTTCACGATATAGTCTGTTTTGAATTCCAGTATTTTCTCGATCATGAAATAAGCCTTTTTATGCAGGGGTTTGGTATCCATCAAAAAAGACCAGCCATGTGAGCAGTAAAAGATACTCGCTTTGCGCGGTGTGAAAAAAAACAAGCCCCTTGCGAGCATACCCGCAAATGAGCTGTGTACATGAATAATATCCGGTTCGATCCGCCGAATAGCTTGGTGAATCTGTCTCATCGCTGAGAAAAAGTGTTTTGGGTGGCGTTTGTAACTGTAACGAAAGATATGTTCTGGCTCCAGATCAAAATCCTTTGCCGAGTTATAATCACTCATCAATACATAAACCTCAAACCGGTTACGCTGGTAGGACACCAGCTCGTTTAAATACGTGGCGACACCGCCCACCACATATTCTCCGATGTGCAAAACCTTCATTTTCGCTCACCCGCTTTATATGGTATATCACCTGCATTACGATGCTGATACAGAGCTATGCCTATGAACATCCAGAAAAAAACGTTCGCAGGAAACAACTCAAGAACGTTGGTCGTCATACATGCCGCAGCCACTCCTGCGCCGAGGGCTATAGCCACCTGAGGAAGTCTGGAACCTGCCGAGTAAGGTGAGGCATTCATTCGTCTAACCAGTGTGATGAGCAGCCACATGAATAACACCAAAAAATAGGCGAGCCCGATCCAACCTGTCTGTTCGTACAAGGAAAAGTATTGGTTATCCACTGCAAAATTACTGGAGTTCAGACCCATCATATGTGTGCGCCGGCTGGCTGCACCAACCGAACCAATTCCGTTGCCGATCATGCCATTCATGGTGAATGGCGAGGTCAGGCTGCTTCCCCATATCTGTAATCGATCAAGCAGGGATGAACTGGAGAGCAGGTTTTTGGATTGTAGGAACCTGCCTCCGAAAAACACAACCGCGGGCAGTGTCAGAAAAACAACCGCCAGAACTAACATATTCTTTTTGCTGTACTTGCGAATCCGAAGTAAAAAAAGAACCACTTGATATACAAACCAGAGCAATAAAGCCGATCGAATCGTGGATAAAAGCAAAAAGCCGATCGTCAGCAACTGGATCATCAGGCGAAAGCTACGGTGTTTCACTGCCATCCTGGTTTGTTCTGCAATGATGCCTGTCATTAACAGTGCATACGCATAACCATCCGGGGAGTACGTAATGGAGGATAGGCGCGGCACACCCTCAAGATAGTTTTTGATGTTTACGCCGTATACGAATCCCATAGTGATTAACTTTTCTATACCCAGCGCATATTGGGCGCACCATCCTGCAATGAGCATAATAAAAATAACCAGATTGGTTCTGGCAAATGCGTACATTCCACCCTGCTCGGCCATAAACATGCCTGCAAACAACATCACCAGCGGTAAAAGCGTAATTTTGATTCCATAGACTAACGTGACCACGCTGGAACCGACAAGTACATTTAACGATCCGAGCACGATGAGGGAGGCCAGTATAAACAGGAATAGATTCAGAAAATGAATCTGCTGGCGATACACCCGGGCAAGCGTGTATACCGCAAGCAGCAACATGCCCGCATCCTTTAATGAACGAATCACAATGTTATCAACGTAGATCGAGATCAGACCATAAATGGACAGATAGAGCAGTAAGAAATGAATCAACATCATGATGACAGAGGAGGGCGCATCAGACTTCGCTTGAATTAATGATGGCGATTTGACGTTCAGAGAAGTCATGTACATCTTAACCTTCACCCCCAATTAACTTCTCGTAGATGATCTCATGTCTGGCGAGAAGATAATCTTCATTAAAGGATAAGCTGTGTTCGCAGCATTGTAGCATTAAATCATTTTTTTCAGCTTCGGATAATGCAAAGTAATGGAGGATTGCGTCACGGATCGCATCGGCACGATGAGCGGTAAAAGAGAAGGTGTCCGCATCCAGCAAAATCTCGGGCATGCCCCCAACCTTCGAAGCGTAAACAGGCGTACCTGCTTGATACGATTCGATGACCACTCTGCCAAAAGGTTCATCCCAGGTGGACGGTACAATCGTGAGATCCATCTTTTTCATCTGGGAAGTGATCTCCTTTTTATCGATTTTGCCCACGAACACGATCCGGGGATCATCCCCTGCAAGTTCTTGTAACGTCTGGAACAGAGGGCCATCCCCATGGATGAACAGCTTTCCTACGATCTGCTGATCGAGCTTTTGCACCGCTTCAATCAGATACTGAACTCCTTTGACCTCGGTTAGTTGTCCAAAATATCCAACGTGCAGGGGTTGCTGGTGACGAACCGTTTTGCCCGCATTAACATGCTGAACCTGATCATCACGCTCAACAATGTTATGAATGACATGTTTGGACGCGTGCGCGAAAAAACCCAGTTCGGTATGCTTGTTAAGCACATGCTCGGATATGCCAATAACAGAAGAAACCCTGCGGCTATAGTGTTTGGAGATCTGTCTGTAAAATCTGGAATATGCCGAGATCGCAATGGGTTCAATTAACGAAAAATCGCGCAGGGTATGCACAACCGGGATGTTCAGTTCAAACGCCGCTTTCCAGATCGCAAGGCTTAGTCCCGGAATATTCTGAGTATGGATCAGGGCAGGACGTTTCATCATCAAATATTGTTTAATATGCTGGTACTGCTTCACATTAAAAATATCCCGGATACGCCATAACACTTTGTCAGAAGTGCTGGCCTGCCTTGCCGTATCACCGATCCAGTACCGATTATGAAATGGTAGCCGCGAGATTTCAATCCCGTTCACTGTATCCGTCTGCACCCCACCCTCCTTATGTCCACCAACCGTAATGACTTTAACGTCATAACTGGACTCCAGCGTCTGGGCCAAAATTTGTGTGGATATCTCGGCTCCCCCAATAATATGGGGTGGATATAAACTGTGAGCAATCAATATAGTTTGCACGGTTCTCAACTCGCTTTTATTCAGCTTCATTGTTATCAGTTCAGTGTTATCAAGTTTCCTGTACCTGCAACATGGATCGATAATGTTCTATCGTACGTTTCAATCCCTCTTCCAGACCGATCTCCGGTTCCCAGTTTAACAGTTCGCGAGCCTTATCAATTACTGGACGTCTAACCTTGGGATCATCTTCAGGTAAAGGCAAGAATACAACCTTACTGTCCGATTGTGTGAGCTGTTTCACCAGATGGGCAACCTCAAGGATTGTGTATTCCATAGGATTGCCGATATTGATAATCTCCCCATCAGCACGATCTTCCGCCATGAAAGCTTGTAATCCCCGGATGTTATCATCCACATAACAGAAGGATCGGGTCTGTGAACCATCTCCATACACCGTAATATCCTGACCCGTCAGCGCCTGTGTTACAAAATTAGATATCACCCTGCCGTCATCATTGCGAAGCCCTGAAGAATACGTGTTGAAAATACGCGCAACCTTCACGGAAATCCGTTGTTTTGTGTAGTATTCATAACAAAAAACTTCGCCTAACCGTTTGGCTTCATCATAGCAGGCTCGTGGCCCCCACGTATTTACATTGCCTCGATAACTCTCCGGCTGCGGATGAATCTCGGGATCGCCATAGGCTTCACTTGTACTGGAATACAGAAACTTGGCTCCTTTGACCCGGGCCAGTTCCAGCATATGATAGGTTCCTCGCGTGTTCACCCAGATCGTGCCGATCGCATCCGCTTGATAGAACTTCGGTGAAGCAGGCGAAGCCAGATGATAGATTTCGTGTACCTGCTGATCAAAGAAAATATCCAGCGCATCGGGATGTGTAACATCTGCTTCATGGAATACAAAATGAGGATTCTCCATGACCTCCGCCAGATTACGGATCACACCTGTTGAAAGATTATCAATCCCTGTAACCTGATGACCCTGGCCAATTAAGGATTGCACGAGATGAGAGCCCAGAAATCCGGCAGCACCTGTCACTACAATATGTTTCATTACATCACACTCCAAATTATGATCCAAAATGGTCAAAAGGTGTTGCTTTTAATCATTACGCCGATCGTTTTAAAAATGATCGTAATGTCCATTTTCATGGATACATTCGAGATATAGTGGAAGTCATACTGGAGATTATGGTGAATAGGCTCCTTCCGAGCCTCGCTCACCTGCCACAATCCCGTAATTCCCGGTTTCACCAGAAAACGCCTGCGTTCCAGATCGGTATAACATTCCTCCACAATACGTTTCATCTCAGGTCTTGGGCCGATAAAACTCATATCGCCTTTGATAATATTGAGCAGCTGCGGTAGTTCATCGAGACTCGTTTTGCGCAGAATTCTGCCCAGTCGCGTAATCCTCGGATCATGGCTAGTCGTTGGCGATAGGCCATATTTCGGTGCGTCTGTACGCATCGTTCTGAATTTATAAATGTTAAATTTGACTCCGTTTTTCCCGTACCGCTCCTGCTTGAAAATCACGGGCCCTTTGGAATCCAGTTTAATCAAAATAGCTGAAAGTAGCATGACCGGTAATGTGATCAGCAGTAACAGAATAGCGGTAACAAAATCGGCCAATGGCTTCATCACATCCGCATACCCGCCAACACGTTGTGAGTATGGCTGCTCAAGTACAGCGGCATTCCCCTCTTTAACCAAGGTTTCCCCGCTCCCAAAGTATTCCGGTCCTGATAGCTTCACAGACTATCCCCTCCAGCGACAAGGATTTGATTCATTTGTTCCTTCATTAGAATCTCTTCAATCGCCATCAGCACCGGTGCACGCAATTCTTTATTTTTGAGTGCAAAATCTAAAGTTGTAAGGATATACCCTAGCTTCTCCCCTACATCAAAGCGGGAACCTTCAAAGTCATAGGCACTGATTCCTTGATCATTATTCAACTTTTGCAACGCATCTGTAAGCTGAATCTCGCCTCCTGCGCCTACATTTTGCTCTTCCAAATATTCAAAAATTTTCGGAGTCAAAATGTATCGTCCCATAATCGCCAGGTTGGACGGTGCCGAACCTAGTGGCGGCTTTTCAACCATACTCTTCACAGAAGACAAGCGACCTTCTGTATGCAGTGGATCAATAATCCCGTAGCGATATGTTTCACTTGGACTTACCGTTTTCACACCAAGTACTGACTGCTCTACCTTTTCATACTGCTGGATAAGCTGTTTCAGGCACGGCACTTCTGAAACGACGATATCATCACCAAGCAGTACAGCAAAAGGTTCATTGCCTATGAAATTCCGGGCACACCAGACAGCATGCCCGAGTCCAAGGGCTTCCTTCTGTCTTATGTAATGAATATCCACGTTGGAGGACTTCCGAACTTCTTCCAGTAAACTGAGTTTTCCTTTCTCAAGGAGG
This sequence comes from Paenibacillus sp. RRE4, assembly GCF_031844205.1. NCBI lineage: Bacteria > Bacillati > Bacillota > Bacilli > Caryophanales > Paenibacillaceae > Paenibacillus > Paenibacillus sp. RRE4. The sequence continues at coordinate 424,698 of NZ_JAUZUT010000001.1, read as the reverse complement.
TTATGCTCCAGTTCAAACGCACTGTCAAAATGATCTTCAATCGCACGTTTTCCCTTACCCGTCACGATGATAATATCTTCGATCCCGGAAGCAACCGCCTCTTCAACGATGTACTGGATAGTCGGTTTATCCACAATAGGCAGCATTTCTTTAGGCATTGCCTTTGTAGCAGGTAAAAAACGGGTTCCCAATCCAGCAGCAGGGATAATTGCTTTTCTCACCTTTGTCATAGATATCACCCTATCCATTTAGTTTTTTTTATTTAAACTCAAAACCATGAAAACATGAAAAAAATCATTCATAATAGGGCATTGAACCCCTCCTCACATCACACCCCTGACGATAAACGTCTAAGGTACACTACCCACAGTGTGACCGAGTGCCTACCTTGATAGAGGTATAGTAGACATGACCTTTTAAGATGATTTGAAAATAAAACTCAAATGTCTTGCCTGTTATTTTTCCCCGTAACTGTTATTGCGGCTTTTCGGTATCTGCACATTGTTCAGCACAGCGCCCAGAATACGTGCGTTCACATGTTCAAGATGAGCCTTCGCCTTTTTGACCAGATCCTTTTTTACCTTGCCTGCATTCACCACAAGAATGACACCATCACACAATGAACTGATAATCAATGCATCTGTCACGGTTAGAACCGGCGGTGTATCGAACAGAATAACGTCATACTCTTCCTTCAGGCCCTCAAGGAGTGCTGTCATCTTACGTGAACCGATCATCTCCGAAGGATTAGGAGGAATCGGCCCGGAAGACAAGACATGCAGACCTTCCACCCCGGTTTCCCGAAGCACTTCCGTCACTTTGTATTGACTCGATAACACACTGGTTAGGCCTACATGGTTGGGCACATTAAACATCAGATGTACTGCTGGCTTACGCAAATCCGTATCCATCACTAGAACCTTTTTCCCTTCTTGGGCATAGGTGACTGCCAGATTGCCAATCGTCGTTGTTTTCCCTTCACCTGAGGATGCCGAGGCAATCATGATCGTTTGAATCTGACTGTCTATGGATGAAAACTGAATATTGGTTCGTAGCTTTCGATAGGCTTCTGATGAAGTGGATCTGGGATTAGCCATCGTGACCAGGCCTACTCGTTCATTGGTTAATCGTGACATACTGTCCATCACCTACCTGTTTTTGAGATATGGATGATTGTTTTGACATGCGGCTCTCTTCTTTTCTTATCTTGGAGATGACAGCAAGTGCAGGGAGATTTAATTCTTTCTCCAATTCATCTTCCGTTTTCAAGGTGTCATCCAAATATTCCAGCAGGAATATAAAGCCTACTGCCAGCAATAGTCCAACAATAAAGCTGATCATAATATTGATGATGGGGTTGACGTTAATAGGATTGGAGGAATCCGTAGGTTTCGCTTCACTTAGGATCGTGACATTGTCTACTTTCATAATTACGGGGATTTGAGATTTAAACACTTTCGCAACTGCGTTTACGGTTTTTGCGGCTTTTTCGGATGATAGTCCCGTGGCCGTTAGACTCATAACCTGGGACTCATTGGCGGTGGAAACTCGGATGTTCTGCCCGATTTGATTACCAGTCATACCAAGATCGGGGTATGTAGATGCCACTTTATCGAGGATTGCAGAAGATTTGATAATCTCCATATAAGAGTTGATCACTTTGATGTTTGTCTGAATAGTGCCAATATCCAAACTTGGAACACCTTGGGCATTGTACGCCTGGTTGACAATTAATTTGGCGCCTGCTTCATAGATCGGTACAGTAAAAAAGTAGTTTTTGACACCTGCACCAATACAAGCCACAGCTACGAAGGCAACAATAATCCAGATGCGTTTACGTAAAATGTGTAAATACTCTTTGAGTTCCATTCGATTTTCCTCCCATATAAGTCAACCATGATAAGTGACTATGTATTTGGTACATTAGTAGCTGCTCACCAGAATAAAAAGCTGCGCTTTTTATTGGCTGGTAATACAGCTGAAATACGTTGATTATTCCATAGGGATTGTGCATTATCTTGAAAATGTTGAATGTAGCAACGTCCCAAACGTCTTTCGAGCAACGGATATACGACATCCAGTTTGAACGTCCGATGTTTCGTATCATGTGCATCTGATGAAATGAAATGAAACCCGTTTTCTTTGCAAAAATGAAAACACCACTTCTGAACTTTTCGCCCGAAAAGTCCAGTGAATGATTCCGCCGTTAGCTGGCATAGTCCACCTTGAAGCAAGTAGTCGGACAACAGCAATGGCTTTTTCAAAATGACAAGGTTACGTTCCGGATGAGCGATAATAGGGGTAATTCCCGCGATTCGCAGTTCGTGCAGTATTCCGGGGAACTGTGAGGGAATATGACCAAAGGGCAACTCCAGCAACATATAACGGCTACCGGCGAGTGTGCAGCACTTTCCTGCATACAAGTCTCCAATCAGCCCATCGTGCACTCTGATCTCCTGACCGGGACCAATCTGCAAACGGATATTTCGTTTGGCTAGCTCGGCACGAAACATATGAACAGCCTGATTGACTACCTTTGGTTCATTGTTGTACTGTCCGTTCAGGTGATGCGGAGTTGCAATAATGGAGGTAATTCCTGAAGCTACTGCCTTCTCAGCCATCGCAACGGACTGCTCCATTTGAACAGGACCATCATCCAGACCGAATAGAATGTGGCAGTGCATTTCAACCATATCCAAACTTCCTGAAATAGTATGCTCCCCCTCGCCCCTTTATTCATTGCGCAAATGCTTTTGGTGTTAAAGAACTAATGCATAACGCTACGAAATATAGTAAAATGGCGTTAAGTACATGCTTGTTCAGAAAATGTTCAGAGTCCACCTCATCCTATATGATAAAATCAATGTAACGATAAGGCTTTAGCTGAGGAGATGGATCTGTTGCATTCCCATATCTTGAACGGGAAACCGCCTCAAATTCAACTTCAGTAAGCATTCTGTTTAACTGTCCAGTTATATATAGTGTTTGGTCTTTCTGAATATGCAAGTTTGAATGATACAATATCAGTTCTCCAAAAGGCTGTTTCCATTGCAGCTTGGCATGAAGCCTGACGCATATACGGCTGTCTTCTACATCTAAACCTAGTACCATTTCTGATATTACGGGTAAGTTCAGGTCGCTCAGGAAAGTGATCGCTTGTGTATTCATACCAAGTAACAGGACGGGTCGTCTTTTGCGGTCTACCATTTTCCCATGAAACTCCTGAATGTACATATGGACATTTGGTTTCAGATCGGCCCATTCCTGAAGAATTTTTAAATTCATGATTTCATTCCTTTAGAATGGATTGACCAACATGGACGAGAACGTTTGCTTTTGACAGGTATAACGCTCTAACCATGAGGAAATACTTAAAATACTAACAATGATACATTTTGTAACTCCATACGTTCAATTTACGATACAATACGTATCATGTCAAGCGGTATTTGGACATGGTTCTTTTGATTTACGACAATATGAGATGTCCTTAGACAGACCTATTTATTAAGTGGTATATGAGACGAATGAGGCGTAGTACATTTGCAGGTACGTTTACCCTGATCAAAAACTTGGCTCAGGATTGTTTCAATATATATGATGGTGTTCAGGGGGAAATAGCTTATGAGCTACGGAAATCGCATTGCCGAATTACGAGAACAGCGGGGACTTACTCAAGAAGAACTTGCGAACTCCATTCATATTACCAGAGCAGCTCTTTCCCACTACGAGAAAAACCGGCGCAAACCGGATTTCGAGGTGTTAACGCGGCTGGCTGACATTTTCGATGTGTCCATTGATTATTTGATTGGACGTACGAAGCAAAGTGATGTGGTTATGGATGAAGACGTGCGTGAATTCGTGGATGCGCTTGAATTGTCAGATAAGGAAGTGTTAGAGCGCTTTGATCTGATGATTGATGGTAAACCTTTAACAGAGGAAGAAGCTCGTCGTTTTATCGCTTTTGTACGAATGGAACGCAGTATGGATTAATCATGCTACACCCGAAAAGAAAACCCAGTTTCCGAGTACTTCCTGCTTCGGTTTCTGGGCCTTTTTGTGCATCATGATTTCCCTCCATTCCTTGGTGTGCAACGGCTCATGTACGCTTGCTGTCGGAGGATACGAAATGTTTCAAACGCTCCGGGTCGATTCCACATTGCAGTAAAACTTTCATGATGTCCACTCGGGTTGCTTCGACTTTGTTACTTGTCGGCTTAGAATCGCCCATGTTTGGATGCTTCATCTTCATTCCGCTAACCTCTCTTATCTTTATACTTTCTCTGCACGCCAAAAACTAAACCTAATTATACGTTAGAACGTTCCTTGATGTTGTCGTCTCATGGCGATAACGTTTTTTAAGCGGGTTCTAATTTTGTCGAAAGCAAAAAGGAGCCTTATAACGCCGTTCTGGCGGCTATAAGACTCCTTTTGTTTTAAATCTTTTCTTTTATTAGGAAAATAAACGAAACATTACCCTCCGGTGCGCGCAAGCTCACGCATATTTGCTTCAAACGCGGCCAGCAAAGCGGCTTCACCTGTCAGACCTGTTGCCTGTACACGCTCGATCTGTTCCGTCATACGTTTGAAGTCCTTCGGAATGACACGAACAAATTGATTCAGGGAATCCTGCCATGTATCCAGGATACGCTGACCTGCATCACTTCCAGTGAGTGCTACGTGCCGTTGAATCATGCCACGTAGATCTGCACTTTCGGCAGTATCTTCTACACGCTCCAAAAGAACCATTTCCAGATTGCAGCGTTGCAGGAAGGTGCCTTTTGGATCATACACGTAAGCAATACCTCCGGACATCCCTGCTGCAAAGTTACGACCTGTATCGCCGAGTACGACGACACGCCCACCTGTCATGTATTCACAGCCATGATCGCCTACACCTTCAACAACAACTTTAGCTCCGGAGTTACGTACAGCGAAACGTTCACCAGCAATACCGCGGATATACGCTTCCCCACTAGTCGCCCCATATAGAGCCGTGTTTCCGATAATAATGTTATTCTCGGCTTCAAATGTCGCTTTTGGTGAAGGCATAACAATCAGCTTGCCTCCTGACAATCCTTTACCCACGTAGTCGTTGGAGTCTCCTTCAACCGTGAGCGTCATACCTTTTGGTACAAAAGCACCAAAGCTTTGTCCAGCGGAGCCGACAAATTTAAATTTAACCGTATCCTCAGGCAAACCAGCAAGACCATACTTACGTGTAATCTCACTACCCAGGATGGTACCCACTGCACGGTTCACGTTGGTGATTGGCAGAACCGCTTCAACAGGTTGACCGGATTCAATAGCTGGCTGTGCGAGTGGCACGAGTTGTTGCATATCCAGCGTTTCTTCCAGTTGGTGATTCTGATGCTGTGTACGGTAACGTGCAGCGCCTTCTGGCAGTTCAGGCACATGTAGCAATACCGACAGATCCACACCTTTTTTCTTCCAGTGATCCACAGCTTCTACCGTTTCGAGACAATCTGTACGTCCAACCATCTCCTGAATGGTACGGAATCCAAGATCAGCCATAATCTCACGCATGTCTTCAGCAACGAAACGCATAAAGTTCACGACATGTTCAGGGTCTCCCATGTAGTTTTTACGCAGTTCCGGATTTTGTGTTGCCACACCAACTGGACAAGTATCCATTTGGCAGACACGCATCATGATACAGCCCAGTGCAACGAGTGGTGCAGTAGAGAAACCATATTCTTCCGCTCCAAGCAACGCTGCAATTGCCAGGTCACGCCCGTTCAGCATTTTACCATCCGTTTCAAGAACAACACGATCACGCAGATTGTTCAGCATCAACGTTTGATGTGTCTCTGCAAGTCCAAGTTCCCACGGCATACCGGCATGACGGATGGAACCTTGAGGAGATGCCCCTGTACCGCCGTCGTAACCGCTGACCAGGATAATGTCCGCACGACCTTTAGCTACACCTGCAGCAATCGTTCCGACACCCACTTCAGATACCAGCTTCACGTTAATTTCGGCACGCGGATTAGCATTTTTCAAGTCATAGATCAACTCAGCCAAGTCCTCAATCGAATAGATATCGTGATGCGGAGGCGGTGAGATCAGACCTACACCTGGTGTAGAACCACGAACTTCTGCTACCCAAGGATATACCTTACGACCTGGCAACTGTCCGCCTTCACCTGGTTTAGCCCCTTGTGCCATTTTGATCTGAATCTCGTCAGCGTTGACCAGATAGTTGGAAGTTACACCAAAACGTCCGGATGCCACTTGTTTGATCGCACTGCGACGGGAATCCCCATTGCTGTCTTTCACGAAACGAGCTGGATCTTCTCCGCCTTCACCTGTGTTGGATTTACCGCCTACACGGTTCATGGCGATTGCCAAATCTTCGTGAGCTTCTTTACTGATCGAACCGAAGGACATTGCACCCGTTTTGAAACGACGCATGATGTTTTCCACCGATTCCACTTCTTCGAGCGGAATGGATGCTCCGACCGGTTTCAGCTTCAGCATGGAGCGAATCGTAAGCAATTGATCATTCTCACCCTGTACGAGTTTGGAATACTTTTTGTACAGTTTGTAATCGCCCGTACGTACAGCGTGTTGCAACGTATGGATCGTTTGCGGGTTGAACAAATGCTCTTCCCCGTCATTACGCCATTGGTATTCACCGCCGGAATCCAGCACTTTATCATTGCCGTCCTTATCCGTGAAGGCACGGTTGTGATGTGTCAGCGCCTCTGCTGCTACTTCCTCCAGACCGATGCCACCGATTCGCGAAGGTGTCCAAGTGAAGTAACGGTCAACGAAATCTGATTTCAGACCAACGGCTTCGAAAATTTGAGCACCGCGATACGATTGGATCGTGGAGATTCCCATTTTGGACAATATTTTAATAACGCCTTTGGTTGCGGCTTTAATGTAGTTTTTAACGGCTTTCTCATGGGAAATGCCGCGCAGCAAACCTTGCTGAATCATATCATCCAGCGTTTCAAATGCCAGATAAGGGTTAACCGCACTTACGCCATAGCCCAGAAGCAATGCGTAGTGGTGAATATCACGCGGTTCTCCCGATTCGAGCAAAATGCTGACTTTCGTTCTTGTACCCTGACGAATCAGATGGTGATGCAGACCTGCAACAGCCAGCAACGCCGGGATTGCTGCATTCTCGGCATCCACACCGCGGTCAGACAAGATCAGAATATTATGTCCTTTGTCGATGACACGGTCTGCTGCTTCAAAGAGCAAATCCATCGCTTTACGCAACCCTTCTGCTCCTTCTGCAGCGGTGAAGAAGATCGGGATCGTCATGGAACGGAAGCCTGGACGACGAACGTGGCGGATCTTCGCAAAATCTTCATTAGACAATACCGGTGTATCCAGACGAATCTGGCGACAGCTCTCCGGTTCAGGGTTAAGCAGGTTACGCTCCGGACCAATCGTTGTCGCTGTAGAGGTAACGATCTCTTCACGAATCGCGTCAATCGGCGGATTGGTTACCTGTGCAAACATCTGTTTAAAGTAGTTATACAGGCGTTGCGGACGATCTGACAGAACAGCCAGCGGTGCATCATAACCCATGGAACCTGTAGCTTCCATTCCTGTGGATGCCATTGGCTCCAGCACTTTGCGCAGTTCTTCAAATGTATATCCGTAAGCCAGTTGAAGTTGCGTAACATTGTCATGTTTAGGGTCTGGAAGCTCCGGTGCTTCCGGCAACTCGTTCAGATCCATCAAGTGCTCTTCAAGCCATTCCTCGTAAGGATTCTCTGCAGCGATGAGCGCTTTGACTTCTTCATCAGAGATAATACGGCCCTCTTGAGTATCGACAAGCAACATCCGTCCCGGACGCAGACGATCTTTGTACAGAATGTCTTCCGGTGCGATATCCAGAACACCGACTTCGGAAGAAAGAATGATTCGGTCATCCTTCGTTACATAATAACGGGCAGGACGCAAACCGTTACGGTCAAGCGTAGCACCGATCTGCAAACCGTCTGTAAATGCCATAGCCGCAGGGCCATCCCATGGCTCCATCATCGTGCTGTGGTATTCATAGAATGCCTTTTTCGCAGGATCCATCCCTTCATCGGTGCTCCACGGTTCAGGAACCATCATCATTGCCACGTGCGGTAGGGAGCGTCCGCTTAGGTACAGGAATTCCAGCGTGTTGTCAAACATCGCTGTATCTGAACCGTCCGGATTAATGACCGGTTTTACTTTCGCAATGTCATCGCCGAACAGTTCACTTTCGAACAAGGACTGACGCGCATGCATCCAGTTCACGTTACCACGCATCGTGTTGATCTCACCGTTGTGGATCATGAAACGGTACGGGTGGGCACGTTCCCAGCTCGGGAAGGTGTTCGTACTGAAACGGGAGTGTACGAGTGCAATCGCTGATTCAACCAGTTCTTCCTGTAAATCCAGATAGAACTTGCCCACCTGCTCGGTTGTCAGCATGCCTTTGTAGACCACTTTACGGCAAGACAAACTCGGCAAGTAGAATGATTCTCCTTCCGCCTCGTCTGCGGAATAACGGATAGCCAGTTCAGCACGTCTGCGAATGACATACAATTTGCGCTCAAATGCAAGCTCATCCTTCACTTCATCCGATCTTCCGATAAACACCTGGCGCACATAAGGCTTCGCTGCCAGTGCAGAACGACCCAGCATCTCATCATACGTAGGTACATCCCGGAAGCCCAGGAAGGTCTGCCCTTCTTCTTCAATAATCTTCTTCAGGCTCTCTTCATGAGCAGTACGAACAACCGGATCATGAGACAGGAACAGCATACCTACGCCATAGAATCCCTGTTCAGGCAAAGCAAAACCGAGTCGTTCTGCTTCCTTTGCGAAATAACGATGTGGAATCTGAATCAGGATGCCTGCTCCGTCACCGGAATTCGGTTCACTTCCCTGACCCCCACGGTGCTCCATGTTACTGAGCATGGTCAGTGCTTGACTAACGATATCGTGTGAAGGTACTCCTTTGATGTTGGCAACAAAACCCATACCACATGCATCTTTTTCAAATTGTGGGTCATACAGACCTTGTTTTGGAGGTAATCCGATGTGTCTCATGGAACGCAACCTTTCTATAATGAAGTATTTCGGAAAGATCAAGACATAACAACAGGCAACAATGAAACGGGAGGAGCTGGCATTTCGCTTGCGATAAGCCTGCCTGCTGAGATGGAGGGGTGATAGCTTGGGCTATCTGTTGTAAGCCTGGTATTGCGGTAAAGACCGCCATTATTGCGAAGGACTGACGCCGGTAATCCGGTAACAGCATATATACAACAATACGTAGCCGCTAGCACGACTACTCAAGATGAAGCGACGTTTTTTGATATAGTTCTATTATTTTAACACCGACCTAACATCAGCGCAATTTAAACTTTTTAATACCTCTGATAAGAATTGTTTTGCAGTACAGCTTTAGTGTGCTGACGTTTAAAAACATCTCTTTTTCGAATAATTATACACATTTTATAGCAGAGCACAACTGATTTTAATTGCTGATAAAAGAAAATCGTTCCATATCCAGCCTGCGTTTGACCATATTTTCGCAATTTTCATGCTTCAGATTCCAATATAACTTTCTATTTTCATACTATTGAATACAAAATGGCCTGCGGCTTATTTTCACGCCGCAGGCCATTTGTACTATTTGACTACTATATTGCATAATTTCGATACATATGCTTTGACTTTTTTTTGCAATTATCGTCTTGCTTCATTCATTATTATACAGTCAAAGGCTGACCGCTTTCGGCTACTTCGGCTTCTCTCTTCGTACGTCGGCCGTTCAGGAGGAAGTACGTTAGCGTAAGCAACACAGATATAGCTGCATAGACGCTCAATATTTCAGCCTGATGCCACATCACATTGAAATTACCGCTGGAGACAACAGCTCTGAGACCCATAATGCTGTGTGTCATTGGTAGCCACTGACTGATGGACTGCAGCCATGAAGGAATCAGTTCTACCGGGAATGTACCCGCACTTCCTGCAAGCTGGAAGACCAATAGCAAGATGATCACATAACGTCCAGGCAGATCGAGCCAAGTAACCAGCGCCTGAACGATCAGCATGAAGGTTAGACCCGTTATAATCGTAAACAGATAAAACAGTCCTGTACTATGTGTCTCTAGTCCGAGACCGTAAAGCATAAAGCTTGCTACAATAACCGACTGGAAGATGCTCACCGAACCAAATATCAATGTGCGGCTTACGAAACGATTCCAGCCTGTTGCTCCAGGTACAGACGTTTCACGCATTTTCAGAACGATCGTAGAGATCAGTGATCCTACAAACAGACCGATGGACAGGAAAAATGGTGTCATACCTGTTCCATAATTACTTACGTTCTCTGCCTTGTTCTCGGAAGAGCTAACCGGTTCTGCAAACATATTCACAACTTCATCTGTTTTCTTCACTTCGGACGTTTTCTGAGCAGCATCTTTTAGCTTCGTTGCCAGTTCACCTGAACCGTCTTTCAGTTCTGTAAGGCCATTAGCCAGTTTACCGGCTCCGTCACCCAGCTGTTTGGAACCGTCAGCGAGAGATGAAACACCGCCGCTAAGTTTCCCAACACCTGACTGCAATGCAGCCGTACCTGTACCTAGCTGTTTCGCACCAGCTGCCAGTTGTGTACCGCCAGTGGCTGCTTCACCCAATTTACTACTGAATTGTTGCAAGCCGCCCGATAGTTTTGCTCCACCCTGACTGAGCTGTCCAGCACCTGCGAGCAGTTGCTTCTGTCCATCTACCAATTGAGTGGCACCTGCAAGCAGTTGCTGTTGACCTCCATGCAGTTCAGTTGCACCCGTAGCCAGTTGCTGATTACCTTGGTGGAGTTGATCCGCGCCTTGAGCCAGCTTCTGCTCGCTTTCACGCAACTGTGCACTGCCGTCAGCAACAGCCTGACTCGCTGCAATCAGCTTTTGAACATCAGCGCTTGCCGCCAGTTCCGGGTTGCTTGCTGCCAGTTGCTTCAATCCGGCTGCCACTCCCTGTGCGCCATCGGCAACTTTACTGCTACCATCCACAGCGGATTGCAGGCCGGTTGCCAATGTTCCACTGCCCTGAACTGCTGATTGCAGACCGTCAGACAGCTTCGCACTGCCTTGTTCGGATGATTGCAGTCCTGCTTGCAGCTTGTTTGCGCCATCCAATGAAGATTGCAAGCCGGAGGCCAGCTTGTCGCTTCCTTCTTTCAACTGGTCAGCCCCACTTTGAAGCTGCCCCGTAGCTGCTTCATGAAGTTGCTTTAACCCTGAAACTAGACTTGTCGTTCCATTTTCAAGCTTCGAAGCTCCATTATGCAGTGCAGTAACTCCGTTACTTAACGGAGCTAATCCATCCTGAAGTTTCAATGTGCCGGATGCAAGCTTAGCCAGATTATCCTTCAGTTTCACGGCCCCGTCGTCGAGCTTTCCAGCACCAGTCTTCAAATCTCCGGCACCGTTGCCTGCTTCAGCCAAGCCATCCGACACTTCGGAGAATTTATCTAACAACGTTTCTGCATAAGACTCAGTAACTTTGGCTGAAACTTTAGCCTTCAAATCTTTAATTGCCGTTTTACCGATTTGCGCACCTACGAAGTTATAATTGCCGTTCGGCTCATAGATCAGTTCTGCTGGTGCTGGCTTATCATTAAGCAATGTTGTGGCTTGGGACGAAAAGTTCTCAGGAATGGTGATCTGCATGTAATACTTGTCGTTTTGCATGCCATCCTTGGCCTGAGTGGCACTGACAAAGTCCCATTTGAAATCTTCATTTTTCTTCAGTTCATCGATAAGGTCCTTACCGACATGAAGTGATTTTCCTTCCAGTTCGGCGCCTTTATCCAGATTAACTACGGCTACCGGCAGTTTATCCACATTACCATAAGGATCCCAGTAAGCCGCCAAATAAATGCCGCTGTACAGGATCGGTATAAATAATATCGCAATTACAGGGATCAACACCTTCGGGTTTCTCACGGCTGATCCCAAATCCTTGAAAAACACGTTTAATGATTTCATGTCATTTTCTCCCCTTAATCTCTCTGCTAGACAGCAGGAATAACCAATATGAAAACAGAATGAAAAACTCTGGTATTTTTACCGAAATACGTGATGACCAATTCTCTCAAACGGTCAGTCCAGAGCAAAAAACAAACTTGTCTTTCGACAAGCGAGTTTCAATCAACCGGACTGATCGCAGCTATGCCTTCCATTAAGAAAAGACGAAAGTAGTTCTTGATTTCCTCTTTGCTAAGCGGATCATGATGTTTACTCCAATCCGAGGTTAATGCGATATACAATCGAATCATCATAAAAGCGACAACTTGCGGATCGCAATCACGTATTTCTCCACTAATTCTTGCTTTCTCCAGTTCGCGGGCTAGAAAATCGGAAATAACCTTCTCCACTTTTTCCAGACCTTCTTTGGCCTGCAACGTTCCGAAATCCTTCAATTCCTGTGACAGTTTCACGAGCAGCTCGTGATCACGGCGGAATTCCAACAGCGCATCCAGCACGCGAAACAAGTTATCAAAAAAAGTACTTTCCTGATGCACTTCACGCTGCGCAATATTTTTCATTTCCTGTATGACTTCCACGAGGATCTGATCAAACAGCTGTTCTTTATTCGTGAAAAAGGTGTAGATCGTGCCTTTGCCTACATTGGCGATCTTGGCCACTTGATCCATCGTAGTCGCTTTGTATCCAAACATGGCAAACGACTGGGCGGCTGCATGAATCACCTGCTGTCTCCTGTCGATCGGAGCCATCTTATCCCCTCCTTGCTTCATATATATTGTGACGAGTGATTTCATCGCTCTCTATAAAATGACCAAAAATACAAAATGGTCATTCGGTCAAAAACTACAATATCACCTTGAAAATAAGATTGCAAGCCTAACAATAAAAAAATGTGTTAATATTTTTTAACCGAAATGCAGTGGAAACTGTCAGCGCCGTCGTCTATAGTGTAAGATGACTCAAACAATCCGCATATAACTGAAGTTTGCTGTCTCAAATCAGGTTATACGGTGTAAATATTTTTGGATGAAACATGATTCCTTGTTTTGCTGTATATTCATTAAGTAACAAACCTAGCATAACTGTCCTTACTTAAAACGTACGAAACTGTTCTCATTCAAATATTAATTTTAACTCAAACTTATGAATAAAGGTGAACTCATGCGAAAACCAAGAGTGCTCTTATTATCAGAAGGATTCGGTACTGGTCATACACAGGCGGCTCATGCTCTGGCACATGGCATCAAAAAAGTAAGTCCTCATGTTCACAGTCGCGTTATCGAACTAGGGAAATTTTTGAATCCGACCGTCGCTCCACTGATCTTTTCTGCATATCGAAAGACACTATCGGTTCAACCCAAACTTGTCAGCCTGTTGTACCGAACACAGTACAACAAATCTTTAAACGGCTTAACCAAACTGGCGTTGCACCGTATCTTCTATACCCAGACGGCGCAGGTCGTATCCCAGTTGAAGCCGGATATTGTAATCTGTACCCATCCATTTCCTAATGCGGTTATTTCCAGACTTAAACGTCAAGGACTGAATATTCCGCTTTATACGTTGATCACGGATTATGACGTGCATGGAACATGGATCAACCCGGAGGTAAACAAATATCTGGTTTCTACTCCTCAAGTTAAAGCCTTGCTAGAGATTCGAGGGGTCCCTTCCTCACAGATCCAGATTACAGGCATTCCTGTACACCCTGATTTTTGGGAGTCTGGGGATAAGGTCAAGCTCAGAGAAGAGATGGGACTGCAGAATATGCCAACAGCGCTGCTTATGGGGGGCGGTTGGGGGCTTTCTTTTGACGAGGAACATATGAAAACTCTCGCATCCTGGGCAGACCGGGTTCAATTAATCTTCTGCCTGGGAAGCAACCAGAAGATGATTGATAAAATAAAAGAAATCCCTTGCTTCCAGCATCCCAACATCCGTATTCTGGGATACACGAAGGAAGTCAGCAGACTCATGGATGTTTCGGACGTCCTGATCACCAAGCCAGGAGGCATGACATGTACGGAAGCGATGGCTAAAGGCCTTCCGATGCTCTTTATCCCTCCACTGCCAGGACAGGAAGAGGAGAACTGCGAATATTTTGTACAAGCTGGATATGGAGAGGTCATTCACTCAAAGGATGTCATAACAAATCGATTCCGGGAGTTGTCTGAAAATCAGCATAAGCAAGGTAATCTGCCTAAGAAGAACAAAAGGTATATAACAGGACATTCACCAGCTTATGATCCAACCTGTTGTGCTCAAGCTGTTCACGATTTACTCTTCCCTGCAACAACAGAGGTTACAACTACGTCTCTAGAGCGTTTCTCAGCAGGCATTACAAACAGACCTTTGTCTGGTACCAGACTCCCTTTATAATCTCTCTAAGGGGCCTTAGCATCGGCCTGAGGACGCAATATTCAATACACAATCAATCAAGTGCTTAAACGAATACGAAAAAGCAAAAAGGTTCCCCTTCAGAGAATGAAGGGGAACCTTTTTTATTTCTATTGCATTTCATCGTATGATCTACCAAAAAAATGGGTAAATTACAATCAAAGATACTTACAAAAATGACGAAATAAAACTGCATTTTTACAAGATTCAGGGCTGATGTGACACTCACATTGTTAACTACCCTGCCTGTTTGCAGAATTTTTAGGTACTTTACTTGTAAAAAGTATGATGCCCAATCGTTTTTACTTCTTTCTTCGTACGAGCCACTGTCAGATCATCAGCAAGCGTCAAAGATAAAAAATAATACGTATCATCTGACACTTCCTTCTGGCCGTTAAGTGCAGCATTTACAGCTTTGATGCTATCTTCATTCGGGGTTACCCGTTTTAATCGTCCATTTGCCACAGGGCTGAACTGTGATTTTTGATGGATGACCTTGTAAATGGTATCGGGAAAATTGGCTGACCGCAGCCGGTTTAAGACAACGTTGGCAACTGCCACTTTGCCTTTGTACGGTTCGCCTTCCGCTTCTGCCATGACAATTTTTTGTAGCAGATGCAGCTCTTTATCGGACACACTGTAAGACCAGGTTGCGAGTTTCGCATCATCCTGATTCAAAAGTTTGGTCCGCGTAAAGTAAAGTTGTTGGGGGGGAGTTGACATCGCAGCCGCCGCTTTGGCATGTTCCATTTTAGCCAATTTCAGAGCAGCTTCTTTTTTGGCTTTGGCCGTAGCGATAGCTTGGGCTTTTTGTTTAGCCGCAGCTTCCTGTTGCTCGCGCTCTTCCTGAGCAGTCAAAAGCCAGTTTTTTGCTGGCAAAGCATTCGTCCATGTTACGGATTGTCCAGACGTGTCAGAAGATAGACTTGTCCCATCTTCCATCATTCGCCTCTGTTCTTGCGGAAATGATGGGTTGTTATGCGCCGAAGACGCAAGCTCCGTCATCTGTTTACTATCACTCGCTTCATTCCATTTCCCCGTCGCCTGAACGACATTTACCCCCACTATACATACAAGCAGCACTGATAACATCGGTGCTACCCAACGATTCTTGCTTATAATTTCCATTCGAAGATTCCTCCTATCGAAACAATTCCCTAATCTTAGTAACCCAAAAAAAAGAATTTGAATAACGATGGCTAATATTACATAGGGATAAACACAATGTCAATGTGAGTTTATGGCATTAAAAAGTTTTTCAGGAAAATGAAAACGTATCCACTGTCTCATACATTGGCGTTTGTCCAAGCCTTGTCACATAAAGTACAAAACCGTCTACTGACCATGAATTTCCATGAGAAGCATGTTCTGTAACGATTTCGAAAACTCCATCATGATCTATACCAGGAAGCGATCCAAGATATTTTCTGGCTACAGTAACATGTGGACGATAAGGTCTTAACTCGGCTTCAAAACCCAACCTTTTTGTGGACTTTACAATTTCTTGCTGTAACTGATGTAATCGCTCTACTTCTCCGTTAACACCTCTCCAGAGAACATTCGGTGTTTTCTCCAGACCAAACGTTCCCCATTCCGATAGCTGCAGGTCAAATGTATGAAAATCAGCGGCTACGTTGTGCAAAGCTGCCCGAATATGACCGACATCACTCATCAACGTATCCCCTAGGAATTGCAAGGTAATATGATAATCTCTTTGGTCTGTCCACTTACGAAAATCAAGCTTGTTCCGTATTAACTTGGCCTGCATATGAAGAAACTGCTGAACAGATTCAGGCAGACGCACAGCAATAAACAGACGTTCCCGTCTGGATGCATGTTCTTGAAGTTTTGGGGCATTCATTGCATACACCTCTCTAAAGTTCGCTCTATTATTCCATAACTATGCATATCATTTCAAGCTGGGTAAATATAGAGTGGCACACAATATAGATTTTGCATATCAGACTTCGTTCCTGAATTTTCCATTTTCATGCACAGGATACACTGAATCTGATACACTTGACAAGACTAATTCATCGATCTCAGGAGGCACACACATTATGGGTAAAATCGTATGTTTTCCATCTCTGTCCGAAGAACAACAGCAACAGATCCAGCAGGCTGCGCCAGGATACACGATCAAAGTGGGTAAAGCCAAGGATCTGGATCCGAGCGAATTAAAAGAAGCCGAAATTATACTGGGCTGGTCTCCTCTTGTAACTGAACACGCTCTGCATCAGGACAGCCCTTTGAAATGGATTCAGGTCTGGTCAGCCGGTGTAGATAATCTCCCATTCGCCGAGCTACAACAAAATAATATTCAGGTGACCAGCGCCAACGGCGTTCATGCCATTCCTATTACAGAAATCATTTTGGGTATGATGTTATCCCACAGTCGCTGGTTAAGACAAGCTATGCTGTATCAGCAACAGGCTGAATGGAAGAATCCTGGCAAAGCACTGCCTGAGTTACATGGTAAGACAGCTGTTATTGTCGGAGTCGGCGAGATTGGTACCGAAACAGCCCGTGTATTACAAGCTCTGGGGATGCGCACAATTGGAGTACGACGCTCAGGAAAAGACGTGCCCCATGTTGACCGTATGTATGATATGTCCGGACTGCATGAAGCTCTCAGCCAAGGTGACTATGTGATTAACATTCTGCCATTGACCGATGAAACCCGGCATATTTACGATCAGAATACCTTTAACCATTTCAAGAATGATGCGTGTTTTGTCAATGTAGGTCGAGGCCCCAGTGTAAACACAGAAGCGTTGCTGGCTGCCCTGCAAAGCGGCAAAATTGCCTTCGCTGCTCTGGACGTGTTCGAAGAGGAACCCCTTCCATCAAGCCACCCGTTATGGGGGATGGAGAATGTGTTAATTACACCTCACATTGCAGGAAGTACAGAACAATATACGCATCGCGCTCTCGATATTTTCATCAAAAATCTGGAAGCCTACGTTGCTGGTAAAACTCTTCCGCTCAACCTTGTCGATTATAGTCATAAATATTAACACAAACACCCGTTCCCATGCAACTTGTTTAACGTGATGCTTATTCACTATGGATCAATTTGGAACGACAAAACACTCCACGAAGGATTCTTTCTCTCTTCCTTCGTGGAGTGTTTATTATGCACTCTAACGTATAATTACATGCACAACCAGATCATCACATACACACCCAGACATGACGTACAAACGTGCCTTTACGCACCGTTATGTACTTTTCTATCGTCCATCCTGATTCCAGCAAGTGAGCCTGTACCCACTCTGTGGAAACGACGACAGCTCGTTTGCATAACTTGCGCAATTTCTGGATCATCTCTTGCTGTTCTTGATCGGGAAGAACCGAACAAAGATTATAAGGCATGTCGAAAATTGCCGAATCATACTCACCTTCCAGATCCCTCATGTCTCCCAAAGTAATTCGATTGGCATCATACCCGAAATGAGGTAGATTAACTTTTGCTCCGCGCACAGCAAGTGCATTAAGATCATTGCCTACGGTATCAATTCCCATGGATAAAGCTTCAATGACAACCGTTCCCATTCCACAGCATGGATCCAGCAAACGATGATTTTCTGCCTCTGGAACAGCAACGTTTACCAGCGCCCTTGCTAAGGTGACACCGAAGCCTGTCGAGTAGTTTTGCGGCTTCTGCTGATGGATATGCCACGATTTCTCCGCTTCTGTCCACTGACCCAAGATCCATTTTAGACCTATTTTGATTAGTCCGAAAGTCACTTTAGGTTGCTTCATCTGAGCCTTTCCATGGATGCTCATCCCGATTTCTTTTTCAATCTTCCGTGCCTGAGCATAGTCAGGTGGAGCATCTCCTGCCTTCAGACAAACGACCTTAAATGTCTCATCCTGCCGTAAACGAATGTTTCCAGCTATAGGGAGTAGCTCCGTAATGGAGTTTCCTTCACCCAATACATTCAGCCGTCCATGAATAAATGGACTTCTTCCCGGCGGGATACATCGCTCAGACCTAATATAAGAACTATTGGCAATGCGCATTTCTGAATCCGGCCTAAGCAATGTACTCAATTCAAGATGGCATAACTCACGTTCATTTTCATGACATGCAAAGATGTATATATATGTAGCTGCCATCATAATCACCCTCGTTTCTTGGTTATACTTTTCAAGTTTAATTCAAAAAAATAAGGGATCCCATTGCTGGATATCCCTTTCAACTTCAATTTTAGGACCTGATCTTAAACTTAAAATTCAACCACAAACCCACCTGTTCAAACAATCGTTTTATCCTGTTTCTTCTATTATAAAGAACGACTTATACTTTTAATTTTTCAATGGATGTGAGCAGATCGTCAGACAGTTCCTTCAACGTTTGGATATTACTGCTGATGGTCTCCATAGAACCGACTTGCTCTTCAGCCGATGCAGAGACTTCCTCCACACTGGCCGCAGATTGTTGAGACACTGCGGAAATCTGCTGACTGAAGTCATTCATCAGGCCACTGCTCTGTTCCATACCTGAAAGTCCTTCCGACATCGTGCCAATTACCTCTACCATGCCTTCTACGGATGTGTTGATGGTTCTGAACAACTTACCTGACGTAAGCATACGCTCCTGCCCTAATTCCGTTTCTTGAACGCCAACACGTAGCTCGTTCACTACACCCTGTGAATCTTGCTGGATATCCTGAGTGATGGTCGTAATTTCTTCAACGGAAGCTTGGACTGCTTCTGACAATTTCCGGACCTCCGATGCTACAACAGCAAAACCGCGTCCACTCTCTCCAGCCCGTGCAGCTTCAATCGATGCATTCAACGCGAGTAAGTTGGTTTGGCGAGCAATGTCGTGAATCACCAAAACCAGCTTGGAAATGTCTTCATTTTTACGGTTTAGCTGCTCCATCTTGCTCATCGAGGACGATACCGAGCTGGCAATCTGTTGCATCTGTTGTACGGATTCTTCCATGGATTTGCGGCCGCTCTGTCCCTGCTCCAACACTTGATTGGACATCATACGAAGCTGATTCCCCTGTTCCGCATGTTGCTGAATATGATTATTCAAATCTTCCACCGTGCGAGCCGACTCCACAGCGGTCTGAGCCTGACTCTCCGCCGCCTTAGCCGATTCCTCCATTGTGATCGCAATTTGCTGACTGCCGATCTTCACTTCTTCCGAAGCAATGGCCAATTCGCTACTCTGACGATTTACCGATTCAGCTACACGCCTTACATTAAGCACCATCGAGGTCAGGTTACCTTTCATCTCATTGACTGCTTTCGCCAGGGCACCCACTTCATCTTCATGTTTAGTATGGATGTCCTGCACGTTCAACTGACCTTCCGCGATCAATTTAACAGCACTGATGACACGAAGTAGCGGTTTGACGACCTGAGTACGGATGATCGGAACAAAAATGGCAGTTATGATAATCATTGCAAGCACGCCTATAATAACGGACAATCTGCCGTCTTGCACAGATCGAATGGTTTGGGATGCCGATAGATCTGATTGCTGCTGATTGTAATTGACGAGATAATCCAGATCAACCTGCATCAAATCAAAGGAATCAGATCCTTTGTCAGCGACTTCTTTGGCAAGCTGAGCCTGTCCTTCGTCACTAACCCGAATGGCTTGTGCATTGATTTTAAGATAGTCTTCCCATTTGCTCTTAAACGATGCCCAGTGCTCCTCCACTTCCGCTGACTTTGCCTGTTTATCGTAGATAGCAATCGTCTGCGCCGTTTCACGAATAAATTTAGTGCGCTCTTCATTAATTTTAGACTTGTCCGCTGCCTCAGCGTCAAAGTAACGATAGCTCAGAGACAACACATGTTCTGTTGAATAATTTAATTGGTTAATCTTCTGGATCGCAGGCATCCAATTCCCTGTAATATCGTTTGTGTTGGTCTCAATTGAATTCATCCGGCCAATGATGGTAACACTCAGAATAATTAAACAGAGGATTAACAGGTAAAATGCGATGCTGATACGCAGACCGATGCTCTTGATTTTAAATCGGCTAAACATATAATTTCCCCCTCATGACAACTTTCGCCACATTTCAATTTAGTGCTTTTCTCGCAAATAAACCCATCTATTGGCCCCTTGCAAATTACACTCTTCTATATTATATCTGCATGATAGCGATAAAGTATTATAGCATTCTTTTGTCGGTAAACGCTGTAATCCATGAAATTTTGTTGAACTTTTTCGAATTAAAAATGAGCTGCAACATCTGTATGATTCAGATCTGCAGCTCATCGCCATTCTTAACATCACCTAATAATTAGTTAGGAATGTTAGATTCACTTTGTAACCGAAGCCCAGCTAACAAACGATAGGATTCCAACCTGCGTTCATAATCAGGACCAGCCGTTACCATGAGGATCTGGTTGGTATCCAGCCTCTGCCCTGCTTGCCGAATATACTGCCATATTTGTTCCGGTGTGCCGGCAACATGCCGCTTCACTCCCTTATCTTCTTTGTTGAAAGAGCTCCAATCTAAAGCGTCATTCTCATTTGCCGCACACATTGCACTGACGGCCACCATGACTTCCGGTTCCTTCAGCCCGGCACTAGGCACGAATTCCTCACGATAGCGACGAACAGCCTCCACCCCATCCGAGTCACTCATGAATTGTCCAAAAACATAGCCCATACCAAACTGTGCAGCATATGTTGCGCTTTTGACATTGGTCCCTAGCATCCATATCGATAATGGAATTTCTGGAATTGGACGCGCTGTAACCGGAACATCTTCATACTCAAAACGTCCTTCGAGCAATTCGGTAAGCGAAGCCAGTTTGGCGGGAAGATTCGAGACATGTTGCAAATAATTGCCACTAAGCGCCATCGTTGCATGAGGCCCTCCGCCAGGAGCACGTCCCAAGCCGAGCTCGATTCGTCCGGGATAGAGTGAAGCCAGCAGATGGAACGACTCCGCTACCTTGAGCGGACTGTAATGGGGAAGCAAAACAGCTCCCGACCCAAGCAGAATGGTATCTGTCTTTGCACCAATATGAGAGAGCAACACCTCAGGAGAAGCAGAAGCAAGGTCGGCCATATCATGATGCTCAGACGTCCAGTATCGTTTATATCCCCACGCTTCTGCTTGTTGAGCCAACAGTACTGCTTGTTGAAGAGCATGCTCAGCGGATGCACCATTCAGTCTAGGAACGAGATCCAGCACGCCCAGACTGAACTTTTCTCCAGAGCGATCTTGGGTGTCGTCACCTGAGCTTTCGCTAAAGGTTTCACTTAAATTTGCAACCAAACCGTACAACTCCTTTGATCTCTAGCCCCTCTTGAATTCGCGCCTAGTCCAGATCGTAGATCGAACCAACCTTCAGGCCATAAAGTTCATTATAGATTTTCTCGGCAAATGCATCGGTCATCCCCGCAATGTAATCAATCACCATATGCTCCCAAGTCCAGATCGGTTGCGCTTTGGCTTGATCCTTCTCATATCGTTGCAACCAATCGGAAGGAATGATGGATTTTGACGTTTCCGGATCGAGAAATGCGTCCCAGAGCCGTTTAATCATCCACTCACTGCGCTTCTGCAAACGCTGAACACGCAGATCCCGAATCATCGTCACCCAGGCGAAGCTCTTGAGTACACTCACCGTGCGTAGCATGTCGAGGTCTTCTACGCCTTGGCGGACAAAGGTTACCTTTTTCCAATCCCCATCATCAATGACTCCTAGACTGCCCACGAAAAGACTGACCCAATAGGCCTTGACCTCACGACGAGTACGCGAGTAATCATGCTCGCAGAAAGGCATCTTCTCATTCCAGATGCGCAGGAACGACGCGAGGACTTCTTCCACTTTTTCCGCGATGGCCTCTCTTGTCCAGCCCTTCCAGAACAGATCTTCAAGTGTAGTGACTTTGTCTACGATGAGCCGGTTAATATGCTGGTCTTGCAGAAAATGCTCATGCACCTCGATTTTGCCTGCCTTGATGCCATCCTCCAGATCATGTGCGGAGTACGCAATATCATCGCATAGATCCATCAGTTGTGCTTCAAGCGTTTTCTTGCCTGCCGGAATGTTCCAGCGCTCCCGAATCTCACGAATGTACTGCCACTCGTGGTGATACATGCCTTTTTTGCTCTCTGTTCCAGGATACGGATACTTGTTAATCCCAAGTAGCACAGCATCCGACAAGTTCAATCCGTCGATGTCTTCTCGTTTCTCCAAATACATGATCAGGCGGAAGTTATGTGCGTTACCTTCAAAATGCTCATATTTCCGTTTGAGCTCCGCTCGCACGTCAGACTCAGCCTTAGGGGCTTTCGCAGCCCGACTTTTTTTCATAATCTTCTTCGTCTCACTGTTAATCAGATCATCCAAAATGCCATCAAGCACTTCTTCCCCTTTATGTCCAAAAGGTGGATGACCAAAGTCATGTGCAATCGCCGCACATTCTACGACTTCCGAATCAATAATCAGACCGGGGTTCTCCGCCCGGCCCCAATCTACCTCCGGGTAATGCCGCAGCAGGCTTCTCGCCGCTTCTCGTGCAATCTGTGCCACCTCAAGGGAATGGGTCAGACGTGTCCGGTAATAATCGCCTGTACCTGCACCAAACACTTGCGATTTGCCCTGCAACCTCCGGAACGTTGGGGAATGAATCAATCGGGAATAGTCTCGCTCATACGC
Source organism: Paenibacillus sp. RRE4 (assembly GCF_031844205.1). NCBI lineage: Bacteria > Bacillati > Bacillota > Bacilli > Caryophanales > Paenibacillaceae > Paenibacillus > Paenibacillus sp. RRE4. The sequence goes on along the minus strand of NZ_JAUZUT010000001.1, from coordinate 401,629 downwards.
TGCACGAGAACCCTCCAGTTTCGTAAGTTCAGGGTATTGTCTATGTTCTCTCAGATCATGCCATTGCATGTAGATCACTCCTAGCCGACTGTCTCTATTTTGAGTGATTATACACAACATCTGCGGTTTCGAAAAGTAAAATCCGTCTGTCATGTCACTTCTTCTTACATCAATTAATGATGTACCACACTCTCTCTATATATTATACCCTGCAAGACTATTGTCTGTGCATAGAATTAGAACTGTACATCGATAGTTGAGCCAGTAAGTGGTACCTCGATATAAAAGAAAACCCGACAAACGAATAACGTCTTGTCGGGTTAAATTCCAAATGAAATTTTAAATCTAGAAGGCTTACACCATCACCTTGCAGATATCGTTCGTAAACTCTACCGGGTCTTGAATCGGCAATCCTTCAATCAGTAACGCTTGGTGATACAAAAGGCTGGTATACAGGCTGAGCTTCTCTTTATCCTGTGCAAAAGCGTCTTTCAACGATTTGAACACATCATGGTTCACGTTGATCTCCAGCACTTTGTCCGCTTGAACATCGCCGCTGTTTGGCATAGCTTTCAATACTTTCTCCATCTCAATCGTCAAATCGCCCTCGGTGGACAAGCAAACCGGATGGCTACGAAGGCGTTTAGACGCTTTCACCGCTTTAACTTTACCTTCCAGCTGTGCCTGCATCGCTTCGAACAATTCCTTGTTGTCATTGTCCTGCGCTTCAGTCTCTTCTTTCTCCGCACTGTCTTCAATACCGAGATCGCCACTGGAGATCGATTTGAACTCTTTTTCCTTGTAATTCGTGATCATCTTGATCGCGAATTCATCGATATCGTCGGTGAAGTAGAGCACTTCGTACCCTTTTTCCAATACACCCTCGATCTGAGGCAGTTTCTCGATTCGGCTAATAGACTCACCAGCAGCATAGTAGATGTACTTCTGATCTTCCGGCATTCTGGAGACGTATTCGTCCAGGCTCACCAGCTTGCTCTCTTTAGAAGACGTGAACAGCAACAGATCCTGCAATGTGTCTTTGTTTGCGCCATAATCGCTGTATACGCCGTACTTCAGCTGACGACCAAACGCTTGATAGAACTTCTCGTAGTTCTCGCGCTCGTCTTTGAGCAGGCTTTGCAATTGGCCTTTGATTTTGTTCTTGATGTTCTTCGCAATCAGGCTCAGCTGACGGTCGTGCTGAAGCATCTCACGTGAGATGTTCAGAGACAGATCCTCGGAATCCACCATCCCTTTGACAAAACCAAAGTAATCTGGCAACAGGTCGCCGCACTTATCCATGATCAATACGCCGTTGGAGTAAAGTTCGAGCCCTTTTTCATACTCTTTTGTATAGTAGTCAAACGGTGTATTCTCCGGAATAAACAGGATCGCATTGTACACTACCGCGCCGTCTGCGCTAATGTGCAGATGTTTCAGCGGTTTGTCAAAACCGTACCGTTTCTCCATATAGAAGTTGGTGTAGTCTTCTTCGGTTAGTTCGCTTTTATTTTTACGCCAGATCGGCACCATGCTGTTGACCGTTTGTTCTTCCTTGTAATCCTCGAACTCGTTCTCAGTGCCTTCCTTCGGACGATGATTGGTCACATCCATTTTGATCGGATAACGAATGAAGTCAGAGTATTTCTTGATGATGGATCTCAAACGGTATTCTTCCAAAAACTCGTCATACGAGTCTTCTTCGGTGTTTTGTTTAATCGTCAAAACGATCTCTGTACCTACGCTGTCTTTCTCAGCAGGCGTAATCGTGTACCCGTCGGCACCTTCGGATTCCCATTTCCAAGCTTCGTTGCTACCCAGCGTTTTACTCGTTACCGTCAGCTTGTCCGCCACCATGAACGCCGAGTAGAAACCGACCCCGAATTGACCGATAATGTTATGGCCGTCTTTGGCTTCGTTCTCTTTTTTGAAGGCCAGGGAACCACTCTTCGCAATGACACCCAGGTTGTTCTCCAGCTCTTCCTGTGTCATACCAATTCCGGTATCGGTAAGGGTAAGTGTGCGGTTTTCCTTGTCAATGGTAAGCTTGATATAGTAGTCCTCTTTGTTGAAAACGAGCGTGTCGTCCGTCAATGCTCTGTAATATATTTTGTCGATGGCATCACTGGAGTTGGAGATCAGTTCTCTGAGGAAAATTTCTTTCTGTGTGTAAATGGAGTTGATCATCATATCCAGCAAACGTTTGGATTCTGCCTGAAATTCTTTTTTAATCGCCATGAATGAAGTGCTCCTTTCGAATTTGGGTATTGAATGATTCGATAGAAAATAAAGGCAAGCGGCTCTGCAAGATAAACGTTCCGTTTACAAATGGTGCACAGCATAGCCATATTCTCGATAAAACCATTCCATATGTAGTGGTTTGTATTCTTCACTCTATTAGCACTCATACATAAAGAGTGCTAAGCCCTCCTTTTTATATAACATATGGGAAAATTGGGTGTCAATACGAAGACGGTTATTTTAACAAAATCATGGATTTCAACTTAAAAAATGATGCTCCAGCTGCGTCCGGACTTCCCTTTGTCCACGCCGAGTTCCCGGTGCGCTGTGCTACAATGTTTGATGGCAGTCAGTCAAGATACATGCTCTATATCAGTTTAACGTACTTACTTCAGCAATACAAAAACCGCCACGAATTCAACTTCGGGACGGCAGGGGTAAAACGAGACGTATGGATGTTAAGCCAGACCGCTGATGCCGCAAGGAGTAAATGTACCAGTGTGATGTCAACAAAATCGCGAGCACCACTCTCCATTTTCGTATGTCGACTTCAACCACCCGGCGCTAACGATCATGAGAGACGTTAATGAAGCCTTTTTGAGGTATTTCCCATTCTAACGATCCTCAGGAACGTTATTTAACTACATTCGGCAATATTTTGGGTAAATCCTTAAAGTTTTCGGTAAATAAGCTCTGTGGTGATCGTTAGCCTGGGAAATATCCGGGAAATCATAAAATAAGGTTCCTCAGGATCGTTAGGTTTCCCAACGAACACCTAGAGAGGTGACTAATAAATCGTGGCGCCCTGCTTTATTTCTTCGCCATCTTTGGATCAAGAGTGTCACGCAGACCATCGCCCATTAGATTGAAACCAAGTACCGTCAGCATAATGGAAAGACCGGGAAAGATTAGCGTCCACGGAGCCTTTTGGATGTACTGACGTGAATCCGAAAGCATCTTGCCCCACTCCGGGTCCGGTGGCTGCGCCCCCATACCTAGAAATCCGAGTGCTGCTGCCTCGATAATCGCCGTACCGATCCCAAGTGTTCCTTGCACAATTAGGGGCGTAAGACTGTTTGGTAAAATGTGCCGAAACAAGATTCGTCCGTTCCCCGCTCCCAATGTCCTTGCCGATGTAATAAACTCTTCCTGCCGCAAGCTAAGTACACGCGACCTCACCAACCGTCCATATGTTGGAATATTCACAATGGCAATGGCGAGCAACGCATTCTGCAAAGAGGGTCCCAGAATCGCGACAATTGCTATTGCCAGCAAAATGCCCGGAAATGCCAGCAAAATATCAAACAGACGCGAGATCAGCATATCCGCCCATTTTCCATAGAACCCCGCAACCAGTCCGAGCAGTGCTCCAGCAATAATGGACCCAATGACAGAGAAAAATCCAACCCACAACGATATTCTTGCACCATGAATTACACGGGAGAACACATCTCGTCCCAGATCATCCGTTCCGAACCAGTGCTCAGCCGAAGGGGCTTGAAGCCTGTCCTGCAGCACCTGCTCTTTGTAATCATAGGGCGCTATATAGGGGGCAAGGAAGGCTAATACGATGAAAAAAACAATAATGATCAAGCCTGCCAGCGCAAGCTGATTTCGCCGAAACGTCCTCCATGCCTCACGCCAGGGACCCGATCTACTTGCGCTGACTGTGTCAACGGTTTGTCCGGTATTGGTCGACAATTTGGCCATACAGGTTCTCCTTTGCTGAACTTAGATATGTTGAACGGGAATTCGGTGATTCTCGTAAATCTCCCCTACTTGTAACTGATCCTCGGATCAAACACCGCATAGAGTAAATCTACAATCAAATTGATCAACACAAAAAAGAAAGCCACGATCAGGATTCCACTCTGAATCACAGGATAATCCCGTGAACTAATCGCTTCATATATATAACGCCCTACACCCGGCCAAGCAAAAATCGTTTCCGTCAGCACCGCGCCACCCAGCAGAGACCCGGTCTGGATACCAATGACGGTCAGCACAGGGATAAATGCATTTTTCAGCGCATGTCCGTATACGACAAAAAACGGCCCCAATCCTTTCGCCTTGGCGGTACGAATATAATCGGAACTCATCACTTCCAGCATGCTGGAACGTGTCATACGTGCAATCACAGCCATCGGGATGGTGCCCAGCGCCACACTTGGCAGAATCAGATGTTTGGTCACTATCCACAGCTGATCCCAGCGTCCGGCAAGCATTGTGTCCAGCACATACAAACCTGTAATCGCCTCTACCGGATCACGTGCATTTATTCGTCCAATGGACGGTAGCCATTGCAGTTTGTTGGCAAACAGCCATTGCTCCATCAATCCGAGCCAAAAAATCGGCATCGATACACCTACAAGCGCAATCACCATGCAGCAATAATCAAACCAGGAGTTGTGCTTCCATGCACTAACAATCCCTGCATTCACACCAATAATGACAGCAAACAACATACTTGCCATCGTAAGTTCAAGTGTCGCTGTCAGATAAGGCACGATTTCCTGGGCAATAGGCACCTTGGTGCGAATCGACGTGCCCAGATCTCCTTTCAGCAAGTCGCCCAGATAGGCGAAATATTGCTGGAACCAAGGTTTGTCCAGTCCGAGCTGATCCCGGAGAGCCTGCTTGGATTGTTCCGTTGCTTTTTGCCCCAGAATCGTCTCGGCCGGATCACCGGGTATTGCATGAATGATGGAAAAAACGATCAACGTCATGCCCAGCAAAACGGGCAGCAGTACCAGCACACGTTTGACAATATAGCTGTTCACTTCCAGATCACCTGCCCTAAAGGGTTCATCTGCATGATTTCAACTTTGGCAAAATTAAAGAAATAGCGCTGGCGAACACGTATGCTTTGGCTCGTCACGACCCGGATGTAGAATCTAATAAGCATTGCATGTCCGCCAGCGCATAACTTGGTTTAACACTTGCGTTTCATTTATTTTTACTCGAAAGTTTTATTCAAAATAAGCCCCCACGTACGATTCCGTTCCCAGCGGAGAGGTTACAAAACCTTTCAGGCTGGCTTTCCCGGCAAGAATCGGTGTGGTATGCACAAGTGGAATCCACGGTGCGTCTTCCTTGATGATGACCTGAGCCTGTTTGTAAAGCTCGGCACGTTTATCCTGATCCGTCTCCGTTTGTGCTTTGGTGAGTAAGGCATGCAACTCTTCATTTACATAGTAGCTACGGTTGTTGCCTGGAATGGCGTCTTTATCCAAAAGGGTATACAAGAAGTTGTCCGGGTCCCCGTTGTCCCCTGTCCAGCCGAGCATGTATATGTCGTCCTTCTCCCCGGCTTTGGAATCTTCCAGATAGGTTGCCCACTCCGGAGATTCGATCGTTGTTTTGACACCGATTTTCTCAAAATCAGCCTGAATCGCTTCTGCTACCTTCTTACCATCAGGCATGTACGGACGGGATACCGGCATGGCATAAAATGTTACCGGATCAGGCAATCCGTCAGGGAAGCCGGCTTCGGCCAGTAACGCTTTTGCTTTTTCCAGATCATACGCGTAATCTTCGATCTCATCGTTATACCCCCACAGCGTAGGTGGCATTGGGTTCACGGCAGGCTTCGCCTGTCCAGCAAAGAACGCGTCAATAATGGCCTGTTTGTTCACGGCATGGTTCAGGGCTTGTCTGACTTTGACGTTATCAAACGGTTTTTTCTTAAAATTAAAGCCGATATATGCCACATTAAATGGCGGACGTTCAATCTTCTGCAGCTCGCTATTGCCTTCCAGAATGCTCAGATCATCCGGATTCAGGTCTTCCATAATATCGATCTCGCCATTTTGCAATGCATTGAAACGAGCCGTGTTATCCGGAATGGAGCGCACGATCACCTTGTTTAGCTTCGGGAAACCTTCCCTCCAGTAATCTGCGTTTTTCTCCAGTGTAATCGAGTCGTTCCGCTTCCACTCTTTGAATACAAACGGGCCGGTACCGACAGGCTCACTCTTGAAGTTTTCTTTCTTCTCCTGGATGGCGGCCGGACTGCCAATGCCAAACGGAGTCATCGCAATATTTTGCAGGAAAGGAGCTTGTGGCTGGTTTAGGGTAAACTCCACTGTCGATTCATCGAGTGCCTTCACTTCCTTGATCACACGCGCGCCATCTGGACCAAACATGGAATCATAATAGTCGAAGGAATCACCTTCGAATTTATATTCACTTGCCGGATCGCTCCAGCGATTAAAATTAAACACTACGGCATCTGCGTTAAAGTCAGTTCCATCATGGAACTTCACCCCGGATTTCAGCTTAAATACATACTTCAGCCCGTCCGCGGAAATTTCCCAGCTCTCAGCCAGCGCCGGAACCACTTCGGTTCCACCCTCTTTGTAATCGAGGAGCGAATCAAACACCTGATGCCCGATCTTGAGGGATTCTCCATCCGTCACAATCGAAGGATCGAGCGCAACCGAGTCCCCGCCCCGTCCCATAATCATCGTATCCTGGGCAGCCGCTTCTGTAGGAGGATCATTACCTTCCGCAGGTGCAGGCGTACCTTCCCCACCTTCCTTGCTGCTGGAGCAGCCAGATAACACTAGTACGGTACTCAGTGCCAAAGTCAGAAAACCGGACATCCATTTTTTTCTCATTCGCATACGTACAACACCCTTCCCTGTCTCATAATGTGTGTGATGATTGCGCTCGAAAAACGGTACCTCTGGCCGTGCGTGCGATGATGTGGTGGCGATGCTAGCCAGTCATCAGATAATCCCTAGTTGTAACTCTTTAAATTCTTGTATCAATCATTAAAGGCTTTATATGCCTGTGATACCTGTGTTAGAGTGCTGAGAATTTGGACACAAGTTAATTAGACTAATGAGATAGTAAGACAAATGTAGAACCGTTGAAAAACACAGATCAACGGGTCAGCAGCGTTAGAGTATAAAACTTCTAGCATTCTGAGATATGGCGATGCATCTATTTGAACCAAGGTCAATTCGAAACAGTAAATCTGCCCTTGAATGGGTACAAAAATAGAGCACAAATGTTGGCCTTCGGACTTTGTACCGTGAGTTTGTCTTCATGAGGTGTGAATTGGATTTAATTCGATTTATGGGTAGAAAAGAGAACAGAACAGATCGACACTACAATAACTTTTCATGTTATGGTTTTGTCATGATGAGGAGGTTTGTGTATTAAATCGTGGTGAAAAACATTTTCGTGTAACTTACTTTACATCACATTTACCAAATAGACAAGAGATTTACAGACATACGTTTTCAACTTTGTTACACGCGTCAGAATTAGTGACATTATGTACAAAAAAGGAACATAGCTCGACAAAATAGCTCATGTTCCCTGCTTTTCCTCCACAGTCAAATCTGTTCTATTCTAGTAAAACTATAGAGGCTTACATCGAGCATTTACTTTTTAAACAAACCTCTACGGTGCATCACGGTAATAAAACGATAAAAATCGTAGCTTGCGCCGTTATCAATGCTAAACAACGGATTTTTGGCATCATAGGCCAGCGCTGCATCTACAGCAGCCTTCGCCCAGACAGGGACTTCCATCTGCTGACGTGCTTGCAAACGATCAACCTGCGCTTTCAGTGCATCAAACGCGGCTTTTTCTTCGGCTGTCATCGGTTCGCCCCCCTTCGGTGGTACAGTTGGTGGATTCGGATTCGATGGTGTGGTCGGGTTCGACGGGTTGCCGGGATTAGTCGGATTGGTGGGCTCTGTTGGATTCGTAGGATTTGGGTTTGGATTAGCCATTGCATATCTCGCTCTAAGCTGTGCCGCCGTTCCTTCGAATTCATTCATATCCACGTTGCCGCTAATGCCATTTACCTTGCCCGAATCCGTATACTGCCAGAACGTCCAGCGCTTCCATGCCGGCTGATCATCAGGCACACGTGTCGTGCTGTAGCGCGCAATCCACAGATCGTAAGAGCCCAACGAAGTATCGAAATTGCCGGCAAATGAATTGCCTGTATATATGATCGGTTTAACACCTGTGAGACGTTGCAATTCTGTTAAAAAGGCTTTGGCTACCGTATTCATCTGGGCTTTGCTCAGATTGCCAGGATTGTTCTCGTAATCCATAACCGGTGGTAACTGTAGGGCTTTGGCTCCTCCAATTTGGCTCAATGTATTGGCATAGTGTGCCGCTTCCGCCTTCGCAATCTCCACAGTCGTTCCGCGGAAGAAATGATAGGTTCCCACCATCATGCCCACCGCCAGCGCACCCGCTACATTTTTCTGAAAATTCGGATCGATATACGTTCGCCCTTCGGTTGCCTTGATAAACACAAACGTCATGCCGCTTGCCTTCACCTTGGCCCAGTCAATATTCCCCTGGTACCTGGAGACATCAATGCCCTGCGTGTTGCCCGGGGTTCTATTTTGCAAATTTCTCACACCCTTTATTCGGCTAGTTGCCGTTTGTATATAGTTAATGCGGACGGGTTAAGGATTGCTTGTGTGCGTGTCCATTGTTGTACGATGTATGACCCAGAATACCGAGCTAGCCTTATGAAAGAGATTCCTATTTGGGACAGCTCAAATACTACTACGATCTTATTATTAAGCTGAATCAATAATCTATAGGCAAGTATGTAGCCTTAATGGTATGAGATCACTACGTATCAAGAATTAACAAGATAATTACAGAGTGACGATTGAAAGTAAAGAAAGCGAAAGCACCCGTATTGGGTGCTTCTCTTATTGTTACGCTGTGCTTTTCTTATGATCTGAATTCTCTTGATCCGCGGCTTTTTCTTTGGGTTGCTCATTTTCTGGAGGATGATTATTTTCGCCTTCGGAATGATCCAACGACGGAGGGATATGTGGCAATGAAGAAGATAACATATCTTCCCCCGCCTTTCCTTTGAGCACTTGAATCGCCTGCCGAATGACAGGCGGGATCGGAGCGCCCAGCTTACCCCCGTTCTCAATAATGGACAACAATTCATTCGCGATATAAAAAAAGGCCACCGCATCCCTGAACAAATGTCCGTCTCCCAGAACACCGTCCACCAGATGAGCCACCGATACCATTGCAAATATAAATACCTTTCGTGCGATGCCAAACAGTCCAATATTACTCTCAAGCTTGCCTGTCATTCCCGCCGCCGCGATACCTGTCAGGTAATCGAAGATGACAAAGACAAGCAATACGCCGAGCACTCCTGACCAGCCTCCAAAGAAGTAGGATGCCGAGCTGCTCATCAGCGCAATCCCCCATTTCCATAGGGTGTCCCATCGTTCCATAGCTTCACCTCCTTTCGTTGTGTATTCATTAAAACAACTTATCTTATCCTTAATCGTCTATATTTGCTGATTCCAGTAGTACAGCCACCTGACTTCGACTACTCTCTGGAACTTGTTGTAGCTCAATCAATTTTTTATTAATCATCATTACGTATACAGCTAGCATAGTCTCACCTCTCCTTATAAACATCACAGGCTAGTGGATCGCAAACCTTTAAATTTATCCCTGATTTGGCGGTACCACACTGAGCACAAGCTTGTGTAATTCCATTAAGGCCAGTTGATTGGCGTTACTTTCCTCAGCTAAACGTTTGTTCTCCGCTTCTGATTCTGCAAGACGCTGTTTTAAAAGGTCTAGTTCGGACGGTTCTTCTGGTTGCCGCTTAGTCAATTCTTCAATTACTTCCTGACTCAGCCCTTCAATCCAAAGGTCAGGAAAAGTTTCCTGTGCTCCGTCCTGTACTGTATCCTGGTATGCTTCCCATGCTTCTAGATCGAAACGGGGGTGAAACAGACCAGCAGGAACAGGCACTCCGACTAGATACCCGGCAATCTCTTGTTCCGCGTCTTCCTTATCCTCATCTGGCATTGTCACCTGTTCGGCCTGATCGGGATCAAACATCACAGGCTCAGGCTCGGCATAAAAAGGGACGACACCACTAAAGGCATCGTCCACTAATTCGTCCTCCAGATAGAGGCCTTCTGTATTTACTTTAGGTACGGCTTTCATGGTAAACCTCCTTTATTGTTCGGCTAGAAACGAGATATTCTCTAAATTAAGCCACGTGTTTCCTCCAGCGAATCCCAAGTACACAACTCCATCAGGTGCGATTTCTACTGAGGCTGACACAAGCGCAGTACTATTTGATGTAAAAACATTAAATATCATCGCCTTTTTAGGTCGATATGCCACAGGCAGCCTTGTTATACTAGTCCCACTTGTGTTTACTCCGCCGCGAATCACACCACTTAAATGGACTTCTCCTATGCTATCCTTGTAATACCTAATAGGCTGATACAGATCAGAGTAATTCGCCCACCCATTTACTAACGTTGGCGTTATCCATGCAGGGTTATCCTTCTCGGCTTTCTTACTTTCGAGCACTGAAATCCGAGTCGTGTTGTCTTCCAACGTTTTGACGGTATCCAGTAGCAGAGCCTTTTCATTCTTTGCGTATGTGCCAGTAATATCAGTAGCCGGATACTTGTCCAACATCAGGTATGTGACGCTGTAGGCTGCTGACGGATCAAAGTTGGGCCAGTCAAGACGCGCTTTCTCCAAACCATAAGGGCCGAGGTTACTGGCGTACCACATAGGATCATATAGTCCATTTTTGTATCCTCTAATAAACTTTTTAACCTTGAATTTTGATGGCAGTGCTGCATCAGCCATTGCCACGGCTACTGGCGGATTTTTGATTACGGGCGCATTCTCACGCAGTACAATCCCAGTACCTACCTCAACCTGATTATCTCCGTCAATAAACGTCAATTGCCCCTCAGACGTGATCGGCTCAACGATTGGTTTAGCTAGTTGGTATAGAAGTTGATATGAGGTCCAGTTTGGCGCTGGAACTGTTGGCACTGTCGTAAAAAAAATTTGTGAATTCTTGGACAGTAATGGTGTCCATACCTTAGTTCCAGACCCATTATACCCGGCTCCATTGTTATTCGGGTCTTGTCCAGCTGTATACATAAAATATCCCATGAAATAAGCCTTAATTTCATCAGAGGTCAGGTTAGTATAGCTGTCTCCCCACCCACTATCCGCGCTTGAAATAGAAATCTGAAAATTATCGAATACCCCGTTAGCACCAGATGAACCGATATTTAAATTATCCGTTGCGCTGTTTACAGTAACGTAATCTGTCTCTTTAATCACTTTACCTTGATACTTCGTCAGCGTACCTGATCCGTCAACGGCTGGGGGTCCCGGAAGCATTGCATTAACAACCTTAAAACCATTCTGCCCCCCCCACAATGAAAAATTGATGTCAGCACCCAACCTAACCTTACGCCACTTCGCCAATTTATAATACTGACCATCACGCTCAAAAACGCTATCAGGGTTTTCTCCCGTATCTGGATTGGCGTATAGTTCAGTTTGTAGTGCGAGAAAAGAGTCTTCACGTGGTTTAAAGGTCATTGCTGACGTACCTAAGTTTAAACACGGATTTTTAAAAATTGCAGTTCCTGTTGTCTCGCTATCAAAACCGATAACAATACGTACACTCTTCGCGTTATCAGGGGTTTTAAAGCTATTCCCTAATGTGAACTTCCCGTTTGCCTTTGCATAGGGAGGCTTATTAAATGACGTTATGGCATTATTATCTTCATCGTAGTACCATCCATTCCAATAAACTCCAGCTACTCCATTGCCACCAAAGTTAGTCACGTCTACAGTAGTTGAAAACGTATATTCCGTAGCGGGAGCCACGTTTACAGTACAAATGAAATTACTAAAACCTACCGTACCGCTTGCCTTTGTCATTTTCAGTTGGTAGGGTGCCTCGATCTCACTTGGACCTGCTATTGCTGTCTCACTCCACTCATAAAATGGCGGTAATAAGTTTTGTCCAGATCGAATGGCATACGGATTCAAAACTGGTTGAACACTATCAACGTAAGGGTATTTACGTTCAATCTGCTCCTCCGTCATATTTTCGAGTGCAACATACTCCGAGGCACTAATCTCATAAAGTCGAATCGCATCAATGTACCCGGAACTTCCAGAAGCTCCAACAACTTGACTAACAAAAAAAGTGCTAATATCGGTCGAAATGCTATATGCTCCCCATAAAGTGCTGAATCTTTTACTATTACTTGATGTAACCATCCCTTTGTTCGGGTTAAGCTCATTTAAGTACATACCTATCAATTCTCCAGATATCAGCTTTGCTGAGGAAAGAACAATATAGTACTTCCCTGATTTTAAATTAATAGGAGATATCGATAATGCTCCTGCTGGCGTTGCCGTTGTCGTAATTTTCAAAGATTGATTTCCTTGTACTTTGTTAGATGTATCAGCTGTTATTGTAGATTGATAGGAGTTTACTAAGCTTGCTTGTTCACAACCTCCAGCACGCCCCAGCAAATTAACCAATGTTCTCCCCTTAATGCTCGAGAGATTAAACGCTGCCTCCTGATTAGCACTTACTACATTTACGCCTGTCTGTAATGTAATAGTTTCTCGTTTATCTGTATCCAACCTCTCTTGCAAACTACTTACCTTCGTTGCTGTTTCTTCAGTCTTTTCCCCCACCTGATCGGCAAAATCATCAATCTTCTCCCAGTTCTGATCCAGATATTTGTCCAGATCAAAGTAGGTTGTTGACGGTGAGGAACGATCGATTTTATTCAACCCTAGATTGGGTGTCTTTGGTTCACTCATTACGCTCCACCTCCTGCTAATTTATCCTGCCGGGTTTGTTCCATCTCACTAAGGGTCATGCTCTCGACCTCGGCAATGGTCAGATACCGCAGACGGTACTCGACGGTCATGTGAGCCGGTTTGATATCTTCAATTGCTGCTTTCAGATCGTCCAGGTTGGGCGGCAGTCCCAATGTATCGATAAATCGAATCAAGATGCGATACTCGCCTGGATTAACGGATACATCAATGCCCCCGTTTTCGTACGCTTGAGCTACATTTTTGAGCATGGACCCTGAAACTTTACCGCTGCCACGCATTTTGGAGATGATGACAGACCTTCGTTGATCGTCCGGTTTGGCACGATTGGTCGGAATCTGCAGATCCTGTTCATATCTCTCCAACGCCCACGTTGCGGATTCCGGGTAAAACTGTTGCAATACATCCTCCACACCAGCTACGATCTGATCTAGCTCAGCCCCTTCTGTCTGTGTCAGCAACTGCATCTCCAGCACAGTTTCGTAGAGCGGGGGCAAAAGATTCATCAGTATATCTGCTTTACTCACGTCACCTTCACCGTCCCAAGCACAGCGACAGCTCCCGGTGTAATCTCCAGATTGGACATGCCGCCGTTAACCAGCAGATTGCTATAATCGATCACGGGCGGAATATCCAGTATGACATTGGCAATCCGTGTCCAGCGAACGAGCGGATCAGCAAACGCCAACTCTTTCAGATACGCAGTAACCCCTGTCTCAATCAAGGATTTCACACCCTCGTATGTTGATCCTGATGCGAGCGTAACCTGCACCTCGATATGAATTGGAACTTCTTCCGCCCCTACGACGGTGACAACCGGACCGATGGGTGCTGCCCCTTCCCCCATGCCATCCTGCGAAGGATCGATGTATTGCTGCACGGCCTCGATCACTCCCTCCGCAGGAGAGTGCATCTCATTATTTAACAATGCCACCTTGACGGTACCGGGACCATTCCAGAGCGGAAAGGCCTTCGCTTTGCCAACTCCCGAATTCTCCCGCGCCCACAGCTCATACTGATACTTGTTGGCACTTGTGATCGGACGGGAAACTTTGTCCTGATAACGATCATACAGGGCTTGATCCGTCTCCTCGTCTTCCCCTGGAACAAGCAGTTTGGAGAATTTCGCAATGGTCAGGCCTGCAATGTAATCAATGGGTAACAGTGTCCCGGTATACTCGTTACCTTCCGCACCGGCAATCTCACATTCGAGCACATATTGCCCTGCGGCGATTCGCTCTACCGCTCTATACACCCGTTCTCCTGTCGAAAAACGACTCTCCGCTGGAGCCTCTACAGGTTTGCCCTCTTGATCCTGAAAGCTGGCAGACCAGTGTGCCTTCGTAGGCCGTTTGCGAGTAATACCTGACCATGCTACCGCACGATCCAGATATTCACCTGAAGCGGTATCGGCAAACTTCAGATTGGCGTTAATATCTAACTCAATATACATCTGGGCCATCTCCACGGCTGCTGGAGCGAGAGCATCGTATATAATGCTTCCTTCACGTTTATCCACACCATCCGGAATTTTATCCAACATCCGGCTCAAAATAACCTCAAAAGTCTCCTGTTCATACATTTATGTTCACCTCCGTCTCTTGCCTGAAGTTGCCAAAATCTGTTGCCACCGTAAAAGAAACCTTGACGCCATCCGGCTCATGAACAAACTCAAATTCAGTGACTTCCGAAATCCGGTCGTCCGGAAGCAATGCTTCTTGAATCCAGCGTTCTAATTCAGATTCAACCATGGCTCTCCCGGAAATGCCTCCCCAAGACCATTCCATGCCATAATCTGATGAATAGATCAGATGTTCATAACGACGTGTGGATAACGCTTTGTACACCGCTTGCTTAACCGCTTCTTTTCCGTCCAACTGAAGCCTGCCAATCCGTTGTCCAGAAGCCTGCAACACATAGGTCAGGCTAGGAAGCACCGAAACCTCCTCCTGATTGTCTTCTCCAATTTGAGAACCTTGTGGAATCATGGTTTCACCAGCCGATCCAAGACCACGTAACTGTCCCCGCCCTGCACACGTAGCAATAAGGCCGATTCACCGAACATCCAGTTTTTTTGTGCCACCGATTCCGTGAGCACAAGAAAAGGGTCGCTCAGCGCAAGCCGCTGTTCCACGGTAATCTCCAAAGGGTGCGTGTTCGTCACAGTTCCGTACATAATCTGTACGGGAGATTTGGCATCTACGGCGGCTACTGCCGCCTTTTTAATTAAATCAAGCATCATAAATGGCTACACCACCTTCAAATCCAGGGACATGGTGTGCACACCCCCCTGTATCTTGTGCGTACACTCGTCCACCAGAAAATATTGATTGATCTTCAATTCATCGATCTGAATATTGACAAAACTTCCGGCTTTCACCTTGAAATCGCCCAGGGCATCCACCTTTAACTTCTGTGTTTCCCGGTTACGCAAGGTCATTAGCGTTTTCAACATGTCATCGATCTGGCCTTTATTCAAACCGTCATCTGCCTTTTGGTACAAAAAAAGCAGCCCCCATTGACGGATGCTGCTTGAATCCTGATGCACAAACGTGTCACGTTTGCCCGTATCCTTGTTATCCCGGTATAACTTGATTTTGTTATATGTCTGATCGTCAATCGACCGTGTATAACTATAATCCGTCAGCAGACTATGATCCCCAATAACAAAACCATAGGGCATCTCTTCTACATCACGAAGGGCAAGCTTGCCGAAATCATCGTAGAAAATATAGTTTTTCCCGCCATAAATCAGCGTTCTGTCCAGAGCTTCGCAGATCATATCAATCAGCTTTTTATTATCAAAAACCATTCGCGGAATAGCGTAAATGGGTTGCTTCAAATCTCCTATTTTTAACTGGAAATCCGTTGCAATCCGCTTAATGACATCCGCTACAGTTGCGTTAACAAACTTATACGTCTGATTTGCGGTTAGATATCTTGTCTGGTCATAGGCTTTGATCTTTACTTTTTCGTCCTTGCCACTGTCGACAGAAAAGATATATCCGTAAAATATTCCCTGTTTTCCATGGGTGTACCTCACTACATAACCATTCTCATAGCTAAACTTTCGATGCTGAAACAAGCTACCCTTAATCAACGTGAATTCGAGAGAGGATGGCTTGCCGATACGTGAAGTCTTATACGTAATTTCGCCAGCAATGTCGCTGATGTCCCAGATGTTTCCCTGTTTGTCATCCAGCAATAGCTGTTCCTTCTCAAGGATCTGCCTGTTGTCCAGATGGATTTCCTGTTGCATATCGTCTCTCCTTTCACGGAAGCTTGATGACAAGTCCAACGGGCAGCTTCTTGAGCTGTGCATCCTTGATGCCATTCAGCTTCTGCAACTCTTTCCAGCGTGCTCCATCACCTAGATGAGCTTTGGCAACAGACCATAAAGAGTCTCCGGCTTTCAAGGTGACGGTTTTCGGTTTTACTTTTTCATCCGGCCGGGAGGCTTTGGTTTTCGTTTTTGAAGCATCAGCCTTGTTCTGACTGTTCTTCAGGGGTACTACTTTTTTGGCGGCATAAAAAACGTACTGCTTTAGCTTGATATCATATTGCACGTCGCCCACCGTACCCGCTGTCTCCTTCCAATCGAAGCTCTCAATGGAGACGGCCATGTTGACCGTGTATCTTGCACTGGAAAAGATTAGCCTGACGGGGCGCCCTGTCTGCATCCAGCGGATGATATCTTTCACGTACTCGTAGGGATCACGGTAAAACTCATTCTTTACATTCAGGTCTGTTGCGTCATATTTGTAATGGTATGGACTGTAATCTGCCGGAAAAATGCCGCTGAAGCTGACTTCGCGTAGTTTGGGGGATTTAATCACATTGACCTCCCCTAGACGACTAACGTTAAACGTGCTCCCGTCCCCTGCATCTGAAAACTCAATACTCTCCGGTATAACAGGGAAAAAAATATATTCCGCGCGATTGTTGAAGCTAAGCTGTATCGAATAACTCACTTATCCATACACCCCCTGGGCACCGGAGACGATCTGACTGTTCATTTCTTCGGTAATTTTGCTAATGATACTGTCCACGTCATGTCCGCTATTGATATCCCCTGTCGTCACCTGCACCGTTGGCGTCAGACTGACGAAACGCTGAATAGCCTGCATCTCGGCAAGCTCACGCATCAGTTTCAGATCCTCACTCGTTACGTCCACCGTGCCATCTACATCACCGATTTTGTCCACCTGTCCGATATTGTTAATCTTGTTGAGGTTACTCATATTGTTCATGTTGGTGGGGGTAGGTGCTGTCGGCATCGGTGGCATAGGAGGTGTTTTGGGTTTAAAGTCCTTGCCAAAGCCCCCGGGCAATTCATCAGAAGTTTGGGAAAATGGATTTTTAGTGTTATCCATCAAGTCATGGCCTTTCTTAAACCCTAGGTCAAACGAATTCTTATAATCTGCTGATGCATCCATTCTCCATAATTTAACAACATCTTCTTTATTCTCAGGAACACTATCTTCAAGATCATTCATTAGTCCTTTGATCTTCTCACTCATCGAGTGAATATTGTTATCTGATACAAGTTCAATTCCACCCCAGTCTGTACCAAAAATTTTATTCAGATAAGGTATAACTGTATTAATACCCTCAATTATCCAATTAATTT
This sequence comes from Paenibacillus sp. RRE4, assembly GCF_031844205.1. Lineage (NCBI taxonomy): Bacteria > Bacillati > Bacillota > Bacilli > Caryophanales > Paenibacillaceae > Paenibacillus > Paenibacillus sp. RRE4. The sequence continues at coordinate 384,105 of NZ_JAUZUT010000001.1, read as the reverse complement.
GATCCTTGAATCCTATTGCGAAATCTTCTACCCCTTTTGTTATGTTGTATAAGATTTGTAAAACAATAAGCCCCATGTCAGCAAACAACTTTTTAAAAGCATAAGTCGGTTCTTTGAAAACATTAATGACGAACTCGGCCCAAGATATAAAATAATTCAGAATGGATGCGAAAATTGATTTCATATGCTCATAGACCATATAAAAGTAACCAATTATCGTTCCAACCATATCTCCAGCGGTGAATCCACACGCTTGCAAAATATAGATAAGTACTGCAATAGCACCAATTATAAGTAAAATAGGCCAATTAGCTACTGCCAACATCAAAAACTGAGCTATAACAACACCAAGTTTAATAATAAGATTACCTAGCAGAACTACAGCGATTGCAGTCAAAATAGGCGCAATAATATCCCAGTTTTCTTGCACAGCTGTAGCGAAATTGATGAATCCATCAACAATAAAGGCGATGACCTGAGCGATGATCGCAAATGCTCCACCAATCCATTCAATAAAACTGCTGAACTGTCCTGAGCTCATCGCTTCATTCAGTCGGTCAAGTACTGGAGAAAGTACCTCCAACGCTTTTGTACCGATCTCAGATAGGATGCCATTGAACTGGTTCACAAGAGCAGTCCATTTCTGCAATGGGGAATCCAGCATCGTATCAAATGCTTCTTGAGTATAACCTTGCATTTCAAGAACCGACTGCAAGCCCTGGATAAAGCCATCCAAATCTTTCGTTTGAATAAATCCCTCCAAACCTGCACCACTCAATGCGCTCTCGGAGATACCAAACTGACTTGTCAAATCACCGTTATCTCCGTTCATAGCGCTTTGGATGGCTCCAGAAGCATCCGACAGACTTTTGCCATCGGGTGACAACATACTTAAACGTGCAGTAAGGTCATTTAGCTGCTCTACTTGTCCTGTATTTTGTGCCATTGGCAAATAACCAAGGGAAGCCTTAAGTGAATCATTCACATCTTGGCCTTTTTTAGAAGCCTGATCTCGGAATTTACGATAAACACCTTCACCAACTACCGGATCTTGAGCAGCCACCATATAACGATATTTAAAGTCTTCTTCTTCAGCGGCCGCTTTTAACACGATGCTTCCAGCCGACTTTATCATCTGTAGCCACTTGGAGAGCTTACTTAAGTTATCTCCGAGTTTATCCGTTGTATCATCAGCTGTATCCTCCAACTTTTCCATCAAGTTAATGGTTACATTCATCTGTTGATTCACTTGATTAAAGTGATTGGCAATATTGGTTTGATTAAACTGATTCAAGTTAATTTGATTCATCTGGTTGAAATTATTGATAATTTCTGTCGTTTTCACCTGGACGAGATTCAAATTATTGATCAGATTATTAATTGTCGGAGGATTGATTACCGTTATGCTTGTGTCCGACATTGATTTCCCTCCTTTCTCCATTATTTCTTCCGAATGCGGCTTCTCGCCCGCTCTTTCTTCTCTTCCTCCACCCGGACCTGAATCATCGCATAGATGGCTGCTCGTTCTCGCATGGAGAAGGCCATAAGCTCATGCGGCAAAATCTTTAATTCATGGAGAGCGTAATAAGCCAGATTGGCTTCGGAATCGCCCTCTTTGATTAGTTTTTTACGTCATCCACCAGTTCGTTCATGTCTTGATTAAAACCGTTCAGCTTCTGTACCTGTTCACCAAGCGAAGCAAATTCCCCAGGCAACAGCATTTTTCGCAAAAGTGACTCTGCCCCCATTACGCCGTAGGAACGCTGCAGTTCGGTATTCTTCAGATCCGGGTATACCACGCTTGCCGTCATCAAACGAGCCATGTAATCATTGGCATCAATGTCGGGTGTGTATACGCCGTTTTTACCTTTGATCTTGCGGGTAGCCGCCTTGCGGCATTCCTGGTTCTCGTCCTCGGTCATGCTGCGCAGTTTCCAGGCAACCGGTGCACCTTTGTCATCTTTGAAACGAGGGGAGACGATAAATTCCTCTGTTGTATCCGCTACCGCATTTTGTGCAAAAAACATACTCAATCCACTCATGTTTAGTTCCTCCTCTTAAGTTAAGGCTCCCCGCCGCAAAGAAGCGGCGAAGAGCAGTTATATTAGGTTATTAAGTTAACTAAAGATTTTTACACGTCCACTCGGAAGACAGAATAACCTTCCAATCGCTGTTATCCCCGGATTTTTTGATCCCTTTTTTGAAGGGGAAAATCCGGTGAAGAATATGAAAATGCCAAATAGCCCGTAACACAGGCAAGTTGAACTGGTTCCTTTTACAAAACCAATGCTCCATTATTTATTATTTATCTTGGTGTACGCGTGAACCGCATATATTGCCTACTTCGGTAGATTAAAGGATGCTGACATTTCTACATCTTCAAACGTAAAGCTCACTTCTTCCTCCAACGCCTCCGCCTCGGTATCCAGAGATGCCATAATCACACTGTCAAGATTGACACCCTTGAGAGTCACCGTCTGCTTGCCAATAGTGGACGAAGGATCTTCATTGGTCACTTGAATGTCGAAGTAGGTGTCCACGCCATTTTGCATGTACTGAAGCATCAGCGCACGGAAACGGGAAGTTGTATAGAAAATCGTCATGGAGCCCGACCCTGACCAGCCTGTTGCTTTGTGCTGCACGCCACGGCGACCCAGAGTTTTAACCTCTGCTTTTTGTTTCTCCACCGTTGCTTCGAGTGTCTTCACATAGAACATTTCTTCCGTCTGTCCGTTAATGGTTGCATATGCACGGCCCTCTTGGCCGGAAATCGTGTCGCTTGCTTTCAAAAATGCCATCTTAAACCACCTTCACTTTCATGTATACTTTTTCAACGGAATCCACAGGTTGTACCTGTACTTCGATCAAAATACTGTCGGTTTCATTGCCCGGAAGCACGGTAATATCGGTTTTGGAGTCAAAATTCTGAATCGCACCAATATCCTGAAGCTGCTTCAGATAGGTGACACATTGGGAGCGGAACAGGCTACGTCCGTCCTCGTTGTTGTTTACTTTGCCGATGTAATAGGATTCAAAAATACGTTTCATATCGTTTGCGATGCCATCCAGAACACGAACTACACGGTTTTTGGCAAAATGACGCGCCTTATCCGGTGTTACGGAACGGAAGGTGTTCACATCCTGCTCAACCAGCGCTCGGTTGCTGCTCGCTGTGAATACAAACTCACCGTTTCGCAGTGCCGCCTCTGTCTCAGTGTGTGTCAACCGTCCGTTTACGTCTACCGCATCGTCATACGCACGGAAGGTTAGAGATTCGTTTAGGTTAGCCCCTGCCGTTGCACCCGCAGTCCAAGCTACCGTTTGTTTCGGTGTAAGCGCGGTACCGTCCGCAAGCACAACGCCGTTTTTCACACTAATGACACCTTCATGATCCGCGGCTGGATAGTTGGAAAGCACAAGTTGTACCTTCTTGCCCTCGATATCGCGCAAACGCTTGATATATGCGGTGTAAACAGACTTCAGTGTTGCATCATCCGAGATCAGGCCAACCGTATTGAAATCAAGTACTTCCAGTTTGCTCAGGAAATCGGCATGCTCCTGGTTGGTAGATGTACCATCATTTCCACCTGTTAGCGGAAGAGCAGCCGTATTCGTGAGCGTGCCTTCGCCAGTGAAGGTGATAAATGCATTAGATTGCAGTTGCCCAATGTTCGACACCGTCTGTTTGTGTACTTCTTTGCCTGCCAGCAAAGTAGATACATCAAAGTGTTCCGGCTCATTCATATTTGCTGAAATGACAATGGCCAGATCATTTCCTCGAACACCGCCATGCTGAGCAGTTACTGTAAGAGTGTCCAATGTGGCTTTGGCTTTCGTTCCTGCATTAAGACGATATAAAAGTAGAGTCTGTGCACGTTTCAACGCTTCACGAATCAGCAAGAGTTGTGGTGCTGTCCAGTCATAACCAAGCTTCGAAGTTACATCATCACCTGCCTGTACCGTCAAGATTGTACCTGCTTGTCCCCAAGACAGCGGAAGTGCCAAAGCCACCGTTCCCCTCTCTCCCACTGTACCGGGCAAAGTACCCTCTGATGCAAAATTCATATATACGCCGGGGCGTACCTTATTTTGAGTTGTCCATGTTCCTCCAGCCATTATTGTGCCTCCCCATTCATAAATTGTTGGATGTGTTGCTGTGCTGCTTGCACGGTGTACGTTTTCTCTTTCGATAGAACAGCTGCCAAAATATCTTTTTCCAACCGGCTAAACTGCCGGGCTTCGGCAAACTGCTCTTTCTTATATTCGGTATCGTTATGCTGCTGTTCTGTTTCTTCCAGGTTCTTCTTTTGATCAGTTTCTTTCTTGGTAAACATCGCGAGCGCGCCTCCTATTCCTTTCATAATAAGTCCCCCTAAAATAAGTTCATCCTGCTATGATGATTTCAAAGCAGTTGGTCGTTGTTCCAGCTGCTTCATTGGGCCGGAGGACTCCGACACTTTGGTGGTTCGCATCGTGTAATACACCCACAGTTTGGGTGTCTCTCCCCAAGCCTTCCATCGCAGCTCCGTTGCTCGATAGGGCGTACCTTCCACTTCAATCGTCTCCAGTGCTTCAAAGAGCTTGTCTGGCAAGTCCTCCGGAATGTTACTCCCATCCAGCCACCGAATCTCGTAGATGTGAGATTGCACGAATCGATCACTGCGCTCACGAGTGAGTTTGGCAGCAAGTAAGCGGTAAGTTAGCCCTTGGGTGTCTGGAGCTATTGCTCCTGTTGCAGGCTGGATTGGGATATTAGGGAGATGATGTGATAGTGTTGCCGCGATGGCGTTGGTAAGTTGGGTTGTGGTCATGGTTCACCTCCTTTTTAATTTAAAACTATAGACCAAAGACAAAACACTCTAAAGAATTTTGGTTAGATCGAGCATAGTATTGAACTCCGAAATTCACACTTCTTTCTCCAAACTCAACATAGGAAAAATCGAAGTTTGATGATTCCGGAGTGCTAATACCAGCAATTGCACTTACGGGGGCACTCCTCTTTAAAGTATTACTTTCGTCTAACCAAGCAAAAATATTACCATTGGATCTAACACTTCCAATCATACCGCCAACTTCACGATATGATGAACTTTGCACTAGTAAGAATAAGGGCTTAAAAGATAAAGGTGAGATGGTTCCTCCTGAAGCAGGAAATGTAGCACTTTTAAATTTTATACTAGTTCTAAGTGAGCTTATATTGTTGGACATCGTGAGGAATGAAGCATCCGCTGCCGTTGGAATACCTTTGCCAGTAATGGCGGCAGCAATGCTCGCTTTCCCACTACTGACAGATGACTTTAAATCCGAAAGAGTTGTAGGACCATTCTTATCTCTAAAAATCAGTTCTCCGCCATATTCATTCGCAATTGACAAATCAATTCCACCGGGAGTGCCAAAGCCAATGTAGCCCTTCCTCCCTGCATTAACACCTGCTGGCAAAAAACTTTGGTAAACATGAGTTGATCCAACAAGATTTAACACTCCCGCATCCCCTACCAATGAGCCTCCTGACTTTGGTAGACTCGCATTTTTCGCATTTGTTTCAGCTGCAACCCTCGCATCCCTAATCGCCTTCTCCGTAGCAGCCAGATCTTCACGGGTACCATCAACTGCATTGGACAGTTGGACGATTCCCTTATTTTTTAAGGATGCATCATCAATAACGATTTCACCGACTTTCTGATCGGTGTACTCTTTTACTTCTTCAATATCGTCCCTTGTAGGTACTTTTTTCCACGGACCCCAGCCCACATAGTAGTTCCTTTGAAAAACTTGCAGGTTACTGGGTTCAAAGGTTGTTAGAGTCTGGACCACACCAGCATGTTTTTCTATCGTCAAATGAAAAGCTACGCCTACTGGGGAATTAGCTAAAGTTCCTGCTGTGGCATTCGTTGGGCAATAATACTCTCCTTCTGTAATATAGCTATTAAGATCAGAGCCCGCAGATATAAGGATGGATTCACGTGTTGCAACGCCTGCATCAATCTTTTCAAAAATCCTGTTAATACTCTCTCTCGTTACTGTCTCGTTCCCCAAGGGAAGAGGTAGCTTCAATCGATCGGTTTCCTGTGGCATTATGCCCACACCTCCAGTTCATTCCACGTCAGGGACGCGGCATCAAGTTCATCCCAAGTTTTCTGCTTCTTGTCCAGATCGTCCCAGACCAGATAACGGTACTTATATTCCACGGCCATGTGGGCCGGTTTCAGTTCATCAATGGCACGTTTCAGATCATCGATATTGGGTGGAATGCCCATCGTATCCACAAAACTCACCGTAAAACTCCATGCTTCCGGCTGGAATGTAACGTCCACCTTGCCCCCGGCATACGCTTCGGCCACATTTGCGACCTGCCTGCCCGAAAACTTACCTGCTCCGCGCAGCTTAGACTCTACCACAGCACGCCGCTGCTCTACAGGTTTGAGACGATCCGTCTCAATACCAAGCTCCTGCTCCCAGAAGTCCAGCCCCCATGTCGCCGTGCGGACAAAAAACTGCTCCAGCGTCTCGTCCAGAGCCTGGTACAGCAAATCCATCTCACTGCCCTTGGCCTGCATATCGGCCTGCATCACACGCGAAGTCTCATAATATCGGGGCAGATACGAAAACATTTCCCGCCCCTTTTCACTCGTCAGTCCAGCATGTACAACAGAAGGAGCACTCATGTCCTGTGTCCTCCTTTCTTTTCACATCTGTGGGAAGCCACTCACTCGGCTGTTCTTCTCCATTCACTTTCTGAATCGCATCCGTTAACTCTCCCCCTACATTACTCATGCACATCCACCGTCCCCAGCACAGCCACTTGGCTGGTGGTCATCTCGATATTCTGGTCACTTACGCCGTTTACGGTCAGCTCCGAATAATCGATAATCGGTGGGATGTCTAGCAGAATCGCAGCAATACGAGTGTAACGTACGAGTGGATCGGCAAATGCAAGTTGCTTCAAATACGCGGTAACCCCGCGCTCGATTAATGCCCGGACATCCGCCAGCGTGGCATCACTTGCCAGCGTCAGCTTCACCTGAATGTTCATCGGCACTTCCTCTGCCGGCATCACCGTCACCACAGGTCCAGCCGGGGCAACGCCCTCACCTTGTCCATCTTGCGTGGGGTCCACGTACTTTTGCACCGCTGCCACCAGATCGGTGCCCGCAGCACGCTTGTCCGTATCGAGCAGATACAGTCCAACTGTGCCCGGCCCCTGCCATAGCGGGATCACCCGTGTTGCCCCGACGCCCGGCACTTCACTGGCCCATTGCACATACTGTGCCTTGTTGCCGCTTGTACCCTGGTTGCGGACTTTGGCATAAAAGCGCTCCAGCAGCGCGGTATCCGCCTCAATGTCCGCACCGCCCTTGATGACGTCCATGTTCACCACAGACGTCACGCCGCTTACCGGTGTAGACAGCACGATTAACGTGCCTGCGGGTACATTGCTCTCTTTTCCAGCAACAAGCGCACGTACACCTACATTCCCCAGACCATCCTCATCCAGCTCCACACGGCCCACCGTTTCATATTCCAGCGACGCTTCACCGGACACCTCATCCGCGAGCGTAGCTACAACCGTCCCTGCTGGCACGACTTTCCCCGGCACACCCGTAAATTTCACGGTGCCTTGTGCCGCAACCGCCGCCCGGCGCGTAATGCCATGTTCCCCCGCCCGCAAATCCAGCTCCTCCGAACGAAAATTCGGATCACTACTCGCCGCCGTACTGGCAAATCCGCGCCGCAGTAACTCCTGCGCCCAAAGCGCCGCCTCGGACAGCATAAAAGCTACCGGAGCCTCCGCATCCCACAAAAACGAACCTTCCGACTTGTCCAGATCCGCGGGCAGACGATCCAGCATGCGCTGCATAATCTGTTCCTCCGTCTGGTCCTCCAAATAACGCGGAATCTCAGCCATCCCGTCAGATCACCTCACTTTCCAGAATAAACATCTCATCCTGCACACTCATCACCCGGCACGTAAATACACACTGCTCCCGGTCCCAATCAAACGTAAACTGGTCCACCGCATCCGTACGTGGATCGGCCAGCAGCGTTTCCGTCACCATCCGGGCAATCTCACTTTCCATCACACCGCGGCTATCCCCCTGACCGACCAGATCCTCCAGCTCCGAACCGTAGTCCCGAGAATAGATCACATGTCTGTACCGCGGAGTTTTCACTGCCTTAATACACCACTGTACCCACGCTTCATGTGCGTCTGCCGCAGCCACCTTGCCACTTGGAGTCAGCACAAAATCACCAGCATCATAGTCATAGCGCCAGCTTCGCCCAAAACGCACTTCTTCCGAGGCCGCACCCGACAGGTCCTCTTCATCTCCCCAGACCATACCCGTTTCCGGAAACAAACTAGGCATTCGCACTCACCACCTTACACAGCACCACAATATCGTTCCCGCCGTTCACCCGCATCGCCAGCACGCGATCCCCGGCTTTCAAACCTCTGCCCAAAGACCAGACTGCTTCTTCCACTTCCTCTTTTTGCAAAAGAAACCGTCCCGTGCCCGTCGTACCGCCGCCCGCCACGTCAGATATCCCGGAAATCGCGCCAGCCTGCTCGCGCTCCGGTAACCCTAGCGTGCCCGGTAGCTCGGCCACGAGATAATCTTGCACTTCGTGCTTGAAATCGTCCAGCTTCACACCGGACGCCGTGATCGTACCCAGCACTGCGCCCATACCACTCACGGCCTGACGGGAATGTGTGCTCATCGCTCCCCGCATCACGTCGGCAAACTGCCCGTACGGATCTTCTTTATTCAAGGTAAAACCTCCTTTTCACCAGCTCCGCCGTGCCCAGTTCAAGCGTCATCGTGCCCGGTCCGGCTGAAAGATCCCGGCTGACAGACATGACGATCAGCTTCAAACCTTTCAACATGACCGCATCTCCTGCGCGAATCGTGTTGATATCTGGAGCCGAGATCGTAAACGTCTCCTGTATGCCTGTCAGCTTGCTTTTCGCCAGTTTTTTTGCGGCGGCGGCTGTTTTTACCTGATCGTCCTCGACCAGTTTTTGCAATTTACCCAGTTGCTCTGTATCACTCTGCTCAATCGCCAGCACTTTGGAAGGCACCTCTTTACCGCTACCGCCGGACTCAGACGCTGCCATCACCTTGACTTTCGTGACTGCGCCTTCGAGTGTGCGCATCTGCGTCAAATCGATTAGCCGATCCAGCGCGTGCACCTTCGTGTTGCTACCTACCTTGAATAACTGTAACCCGCCTGGCGTCATCCGTGGGTGGTACATGTCTCCCCCAGACTTGGCTGTTTCTTTCAGGTCAGCAAATATCATCGAAAAAATCGTCTGCGACCGATACACCGCCTTACCCAGCTTGGTCTTGATCTCTGGCAGAGCAATCAGCGGGATTTTCCATTCCTTGGCGTATGCTTTGAGCCGTTGCACTGCCGTCTGATCCTTGGGAAACAGGAATTCGTCCTCCGATTTCTCAAGATAAATCATTCGGTCGTAGACCGTGAGGGACAATCGCTTGGTGCCACTGTTCGAGCTTTCCGCTTCCCAAATGACCGCTGGATGGAGAAGATAGACCATTGATTTTTCGCCAAAAGGAACCCCGCTGATCCGCACCGCCATGCCCGGTGAAATCGCAGGAAGACCTGAAGAAGCAGACACGGCCAGCCGGATGTTCGCTTGATAGGCGATTTGGTCGAGCGAGTCCTTCAACGTAATCGTCTCCACCAGCTTGGTGATATCATATTTGTCATCGACAATGACCTTGTAGGTCATGGCATCACCAGCTTTTGCCCCGGCTTGATCCGGTTCGGATCACTGCCGATGATTTTCGAGTTGAGCTTGTAAATCTCGTTCCATTTGGAACTATTTCCGAGCTCAAGCTTGGCTATTTTAGACAGAGAATCCCCGGCTTTGACGGTATACGTCTTGCTACTTTTTTTCAGATCGGTACGTGAACCAGACTTGCTACCAGCAGCACCCGAACCCACCTTCTCCACTTTGGAATCTCTCCAGATTCGCAGGGTCAGGTCGAAATATATATCTCCCGTCTCCCCGCCGCGAAAACTCGAATTGAGTGAAATCAGAAACACCGGTACATTCACTCCGGTTCCTGCTATGATAAAACGCATCGGTTTTTTGGAGATGAGAAACGTGTTAAGCACATTCAGCGCTACGCGTGGATCAGGAAAATCCTTTTCGTCCATGCAATAGGACGGGTCATATTGTTTCGGAAAAAAAGAAGAGAAGGTGATTTCCTTCACCTTCTCCCCTTGCGCAAAATCAAACTCGCCATGCTCCAGCATATTAATCGTTTCGTACCCCTTGGATCTGGAAATGTTGACTTCTTCCGGGTTCACCGGGAATAGAAACGAAGTGCTACCATCCTTCAACGTGAACGACATTTTGTTAGGACCCACTTTATCCTCAAGTACAGACATATCAGCGGCCTCCTTTCTGCTTAGGCCATAATCGTTTTGCGGTTTTGCATTGCCCGGCGGAACTCGTTCGAGATCCGTTGCCCCACCTGTTGAGTCACAGCGTCATAATCAATTGCGTTCTCCCGAACGGTCACTTGTACCGTACCCGGTGCAATATTCACCGAAATCTGGTTGGTCGTTTCCGTTTTAAAATCCTTAAGGTAACCTGCCAGACTGCTCATCTGTTCTTCGGAAATACGCACGGTGAGCGGCGAAGCTTTCTCATTCGGTTGACCTGCGTTATTCATAGCTTTCGCTTGGGATTGCATCACACTTGTTCCCATAAGACCCGCAGCCGTCGGTGAGCCCAATCGATTGTTCATATAGGCTTCGGGTCCGGTGATCGATAGAAATTCTGGCCTGTACGCTGGCGGCATTTGAGGTGCTGTCGGTACGGAAGGGTTTGAAGCAACGGTTACAGGTGGAGTAGTCTGTTCTTCTTTGTTCGATCCAAAACCGAAGAAATTAGAAAATCCCTCAGTGAGACTCTTTGTTTTCTCAGAGACGAAGTCAGCAGCACCAGATAACGCGTTGCCTAAACCTTCCGATGCATTGGATACAAAGCTACCGATATCCTTCGCCTTATCTCCAATCCAGCCCCCCACTTCACCACCAGCCCAACCTCCAACAGCACCACCAATGTAAGTACCGATTCCTGGCAAAATAAAACTACCAATTGCGCTACCAATCGCAGTACCCGCCGTTCCGCCAATCATGTTCCCCACAGCACGGCCTCTTTCCTCAGCTGGTGCATTGGCGATATTAGCCACATCTGCCAGCATGCTGATTGGACCAAGCAATTTCTTTGCACCTTTGGCAAAGCCACCACTTAAATTGTCCATCAACCCGTTACCAGACAACATGTCAGTTAAAGACCCCAATGAACTATCCATAAAACCTAAACGACCGCCCCCGCGGATTCTTCTTCTCCCTCCTCCTCTATTACGATTGCGATCGGCTGGAGGAGTTGGGGTATCAGGTACTGGACTTGGTATTGGTGATGGGCCCCGGTTCGTACGACTACTTGATCTTCGTCCACTTCGGTAATTTCGCCTACCCCGATCTGAACTACCACCATCCGTATTCGAAGAACGGACTCTGCGATTTTTACTTATCTTTCCACCTGTACAACAGCAACATTTAGCTGCAGGACTCGTCGTTGGATCTGAAGCAGGAGGTTCTTCTTTTTTCTTTTTGAAATTGTCAAAAATTCCTTTAACATTATTAAATACATCAAACAAACTGTTCACCTTTTCAGCAGGTTCAATGAGATACGTATCGAACCAACTCTTAGGATCTTCTTCCTTCGCCACATTTTTTACTGTATTATTGTTGTTCCCAATGTTCAACGCCAACGAAGGTCCACTTGCCGGCGTCATTTTCCCTATCGCAACTTCAACCTTTTGCTTTACCTCGACCGATACTGTTCCCGAAGCCTTCACTAGCTGATTACGGAAGCTGTTCAGTTTGATCAACGCACGATCCAAAGCCGGGCTTAACTGATCATCCAATCCAATTCTCGGAGTAATTCGCAAGCGGCTCAAGCGGACAGCGGTACTATAGATGCTCTCTAGTCTGCGTCCGGTAGTTCTCAGCTCATTGTTCACTTTGATCAACCCTTGATAACGCACCCGGTTTAAACGATCCGTAGAGCGTTGAATCTGATCAAGGTAACGAAGCATCGTCTTCATTTGTGTGTTGGATTGGGATAACCCGATAATCATTTCTGCCATTTGTTTCACCTCCTGGCCTTTTCAATTAACGATTCATTTGAGCACTTAGCGCTGCCATCTCTTCTTCCGAGAAAGCAAGCAAAAGCGAGCGCTCCCCGCGTGGCAAAGACCAGAACTCTCCGGGACGGAGATGATGACGCACCCACATGTGATATAAGAACGTGGTCATCCCGCCGGAGTGAATCAGTTTTTTAGGTCTTCAATCTCCACGCCGAAGCCGGATAGTTCGAGCACTTTGTCCCCAACCGCATCCAGTTCACCAGCCAGCAACATACGGCGCACCGCCTGCTCTCCACCTGACAACTTCATACGTCCCGTGATTCGGTTGTCTCCCCAGCCGGACAGTTCCAGTCCGCGGACATTCATTTTCACCGTAGCCTCGGAGATCAGCAGGGCATTAAACGTTTCGGTATCCACCTTTTCCTCGGTGCGCCCCTTTGTCGTTTTGCGAATTGTACAGCGCTCGCGAATCTGATCCACTTTGGAAGACGTCAATCCGCGCAAGGTGAGTAGCAGATCCAGACGCTGGATACGTACATTTTCTTCTGGCAGACGTTCTGCCGCCTCAAACAACTGATCCAAAATCTGCTCTTCGGACATATTTTCGTTCATACTCATCGGTTAAAATCTCCTTTTTCTCATCTATTCTCTGAATTTGATGTGCTTCCGTGTGTATTTCATAATCATCTCCAGACACCAAACAGACCGAGAGGTTCCCGGTCTGTTTCAATGTCCTTGCCTGCTGTTAACAAGTTCAGTAACATTTCATAAAAATCAGTTCGCTACAATCGGATTCAGCAATTCGAACCCTTCAAAGGTAAAGCCCGTTTCTTCCGGCACTTCCTCGCCTGCCGTCCAATTCGCCAGCTGAATTTTATCCACCATGCAATTTCTCAACAGTACACTTTCATGTCCGTACGACTCGGGATCGTCCAGTTTGGAGATAATCTGAAATTTGGTAAAGCCGCGCTTGATCATATCGGACGTAACCTTGTAACCTGTCATCGTACCTGTGCCTTTTTTAGCACCGTTTTTGTGAACCTTCCACTCGTTGCCGACCAGATTCAGCTCACGTTTCTCAATCTCTACGCTGGCCTCCAGCTTGTTAATATTGGTCTGCCACACACCATCCATATGCAATTGACCGTGGGTACCGAGAATCACTCTTGATGCATCCAACATGGTTATTTCCTCCTTATTATGGTTGAGTGGTTATTGTTCACACATCATAACGATGCCATCAGAAGTCCTCCGAATCACTGTATCCCTGGAATTTCGCTGTCCTCTCCGTTATTTGTGTAAACCAACCACTCAACATATCCTTCTACTTTTTTTTACAAAACGATCTACTAGCCTGTTAGCCTGCTTTCAAGCCTGTTACCTTATTGCACGTAAAACGTACCAAACAGTTGCTCCATCACATCCGTTAGCTTCACATTCCATTGCAAGAATACCTGATCGGCTTCCGGTTTCAGCGCAGGTGCATCACCGTAATATGCCGGGTCGAGGACAACATCATACCCTTCGGCTTCGATAACATTACTTTGTGCGAGCAACGCCAAATAAGCCTTCATCGCACCAATCAGTGCCTGACGACCTTCTTCGGTATTGTTCACTTTACCGATATACGTATCTTCTGCGGAGCGCTGCAAATCCGTATTGATCGCATCCATGACCCGGATGGACCGGATTTTTTTCCACGCATTATTCTGTCCGGCAGCAGGGGTGACCAGAGTATTCACGCCACGAAGAGCTTTAACCCGGCGTCCATCGTGGAAGAAAATAAATACGCCATTCTGTACAGCCTGCTCCTGTTCGGCGCGTGTCCAGCGACGTGTAACATCATCAAACGGTGTTGCCGCATATGTCGTGGATTCGTTCAGACGTTGTCCGGCGATAAGACCCGCAACATAAGCCGAGGTCTGTGCGGAGCTATAGAAAGCATCACCCAAACGCACGCCCGTGCCCACATTAATCACACCTTCATGGTTCAGCGTAAGGGAGCGCGTTGCAGCCTTCTGAGCTGCCGAAGCGGACGTATCGTCTGCCGTAGAGCCACCGAATACAGCCATGACTGGCTTGCCTTCACTGCGTACCCGTTTGACCCACGCCGCAAAGCTCGCAAGGAGCGCTGCATCCGCCGCATGATCGAGGGCAAGCACATCAAATTGTTCGCCTTCCAGCGAGCCCTGCAAAGCAATGTACTCCGCATTCGTCAGTGCATCATTGCCACTTACGCCGCCTTTGAAAGCCGCACCCGATACGTTCGCAACCTCCCCAGTCCCTTCTCCAATCGCCTGAGCCGTGATCCATAGATTTTGCTCATCAGCGTTAATTTCTTTAGCAAGGGCTTCCGCTGTAACATTCGCAGTCAAAAGAGCGTACAGCATGCGGTTGCCTTCAAATAGGCGCACTTCAAACTTCGTATTGTCGATAACACCCGGCTGAATCGTTACATAGAAGCTATTCGCACGGTCGCCCGGGTACTTTGCATCGAGCTGAAGCACATCCACACCACCGCCGTCCTTCAACGTCAGCGTAGCCACTTTCGCTACCGAACTTGCCACCCGATAAGCGAGCAGTTTCTTCGGTCCGCCAAGTAAAGCCAGCTTCAAAGACGCATAGGCCGTACCGTTATCCAGTGCATTTGCCGCAAATGTACGTTCAATTGCTGTTTCACTGCCCACTTCCACAAACGTGCCCACCGGACCCCAGTTAGCCTTGACCGGCACAACGACCGTTCCACGACTGCCTGCCTGAATTGTCGAAGACGCCGCCGCCTGAAAATTCATATACAATCCCGGAAGGACCGGACGATTTGTTTGTTCCCAAGTTCCACCTGCCATTATTCATTCACCTTCGCTTTCAAAAATTGGTTGATTCTTGCCTGTGCTTCTTCAATGGAAAACGTCTGGTGCGCCGCTTCGTGTAGCGCACCAGCCAGCACCTCAGCCTTCACGGCAAAGAGAGCTTCCGAATGATTCATCAGTTCAGCCCGCGTATACTGCGGGAGAACCGGTAACTTTTTTTTCAAAAAGCTTGCCATGTATTTCTCACCTCGTTGGTTTAACAAAGTTCAAATGATATCGTCTCACCTATGAACGTTTGATCTATAAGCTATAAATCTATGAAATATTTACTTTGAAGCAGTCTTTCTGAAACTAATCAGTCTACAAAAGCTACGATAGTTACGACATAAAACGATCTGAACCTACCCATTAGTGATAGCTTCTCTGGACTTACTTTTACTCTATTCCTTTGTTATGGTGGATCTCACGCATAAGCGGTGCACTTGTAACCGGACGACGGATTCGCTGTGTTAATGTCAGACGAATCTGTCCATTCAGATACGCATCGGCTTGCAAATCCGCTGTTACCTCATCTACTGTCACATAACGTGTATGACTCTCGCCCATCGTGTTAGCTCCAGCTTCTTCGCTATCCAATGGAGTCATTGGAATCCGCGATTGAAGTGCCAATTGCTGGACCAGATGACTTGCCGCCTGATCCGTCAGACTCGTATCATCGGTGAGAACATGCCCGATCCACTGTTTGCGCACTTCAAGCGCCGATGTTCCGGCCAATGCGGTACTGTTCCCGTTTAATCGCCACAGTACAGACGGCATCCTATACCCACCTGGCCAACTATTGGCATACACAGACCAGTTCGATCCTAGCTTGTTCGCTGTCCAAAGCTGCAATGCAGCAAGCCAAGGATCACCCATGACAGGGCTATTCCGGGCGGCACCTTGCGGTTCAGGAACGTACACACCAAAGCGCAAACTACGTGTGACCAAACCTGAGGCAACATCTGCACGGTCGCTATCCGTAGAACCCAGATAGAGGCATGTAAAAGCTCCACCTTCCTCATCCTCCAGCCGCACCTGATGCAAGCCTGCGATTAACGCTGCTGACCAGACCTCCACCAGCTCTGCACCCCCGTCTTCCGATCGGGCATACGGTGAAATCTTGATGATTCGCCTGTATCCTGCCCAAGCTGACTTCGGTACTTCTTCGGCAAAAGCAACAACTGCGCATGGACCTGACAATACTTCACCCGAAGCAGGAATATTCTGCACTCGGCCTTCCCAAGCAGGTATAAGAGCCGCAAGCTTCTGCTTTAACGTCTTTTTAATACGTGTGCTAATAGACACATTCATTTCGCCCCCTTCCGCCGTAAAAATGAATACTGCCCGCATGTTACAGCAACCACGTGGCAGTTCGGGACTCCCCCTTTTCCACACTCCATGTAGAAACCGGATCAAAATGCAGGGACAATCTTACCGCATCAAAAAGACCAGCCGTATTGGCTGGTCTGTACATTAGCGTATGTGCTTTCGGTGTGTCCCTCGGCAATTGATCCGATAATACAATCTTACAGCCTTTTTCCCCTAGCGCGGATGGTGATTGGGTTGACTTGTGCGCGAATAAGGGCGGAGCTTGGGAGGTAAAAAGACGACACTTCTTATGTGATTTTTTTCTCATAAAGATAGACATTTACATGATAAAAACATACCCTTAATAAAGTAATCGTGTTCTATTAGAGTGGAGGCGATTAAATGAAGAAATCTGACCTATTCTACATCTGGGTGTTTATCTCAAGTTATCTAGCAGGCGTAGTAACTTATAGCTTGAGTTTATTTCTACTTTATAATGAAAAAACGAGTGGCTGGGGACAACTTCTGATGTGGACCGCCCCCTCTTTTTTCACCGTAACCTTATTATTATTTCTCTTATCCATTCTTCTATTGAAATGCATGAAGAAGTACTTTCTTTGGACACAAACGCTGTTATTCGCACTGGTTGCCATTGTCCCCGTATATTCTATCCCTGTTCTTTCTGGATTTTGGAACCTTACAAATATTGCTTTTCTATTTTCTCCAGAAGGAACGTTGTTTTACCTCTGTTTCTTTATATCATCACTCATGTCTTCTTATGGGGTATGGATCGCACATAAGCGTTACAATAATAAATCATTTCTCATACTTTCTTTTGTTGCAGCTATGATATTCGTCATTATAATTGCTTGGAATTGAGAATAGGAAAGCGAGCTACCGTTCATGAGTAGCTCGCTTTATTCGTTCTCAACTTGAATTACAGCCCATTTCCTCTGTCATGCTAAAACATGATTTTAATTCATCCTCACCTGCGGGCTCAGTGTAATTTCGAACGCACGTCCCCAGATGAAATCAGGGTTATTGTATTCCAAAAGCGCACCGTTATAAGTGGCATACGTTAGTTGGCCGTCACAGATTTGGCGGATGGCCGGATTACCTTGCCCGAAAGCCGGTTTGCTTGCCAGTTCAGCGGTGTGTGTCTGCATGAGATCGCGTAACAAGCTCTGCAGATGAGCGTAATCCTCTTCCGAGTTAAACAGCACCATATTCTGATCCGCCAGTGTTGCCACATTGGTATACAGGGCATGCGCACGCGAATAGGTGCGAACATCGGCAATCGCTACCGCTTTGTAGCTGTAGTCCTTCAGGAAACGTTTGAACAACAGCGATCCGTGGGCATTCATTGCATCCCGCAACTTATGTTCATGCTTTTCCGTAGTGATCAGCGCAAATCTCGATTGTGCCATGCCAACCGCAAGTCCAATTTTGTTCCCCGGCGTATTCCAGGCACTGTATCCAAGTACGCGTCCGGTATATGGACTATTCAGCAACGCTTCAGCCACATCGACATTTGCAGGTCCTTTACCCACAAAATCAATCAGGATCGAAGGCAACCCCTGCTCCCCATTCGTTGCCAAACGCTCCACCGCCGCCTGCACCTGATCGAGCGCTGTAATGGCGATGATCTCCATATCCACCGCAGCATCTGCTTCATCCTCCACCAATGTACCGCCGACGATATCGACGTGGTGCACCACATTTTGGTGTACGTCCATATATTCATAGGTGTTGATGATCGTCGAGCCGTGTGGCCCGTAATACTTCACGCCATATTTCGTTTTAGCCCCACCTCTGAATAACTGGTTGGCCATCCGTGCGACCAAAGCATGTCCCAGTCCATCGGCATCCGGCAAAATAATCGCACGATCCGGGTTCTGTCCATCCGTACCGCCAAGCCATTCGTCAATCCGCGCTTCGACATACTTGATCTCGTTGATCTGAACCCCTTGGGTATTCGCATCGTCCACACCAACGGCAAGGAAATCAATATATCCTGTACGAGCCAGTTGATCCAGAATGTAACGATTCGTTTTGAACTTGTGCTGTCTTGTATTGTAGTATTTGGGTTTATCGAAATATGTGGTTTCCCCATACTCTACTCCATCTGGAGAAACGTTGTATCCTTGAATAATATCTTCAAACTCCGTAAAGGTTTGGCGTGGTTGTTGCATCAGAGAGCGAGATTCATTATACGCATCCAGTGCCAATCCATCTGCAAACGAAGTCGTTGCCAGCCGCATAATCGTATCCATCACAAACAGCGGTTTGCGAGGGTACTTCGTTTTAATGATTCGAATGACGTCCAGCAAATGAGTGGTTTGCTCGTCATATGACGGATACGTTCCCCCGCCGTTTTCGCGAAGCTGACGACTGCCGATCAATCCACCGTAAGCAAGCATATCCGCTGAAATGATGAAACCCTCTGCCTTCGCTGCATGTTTGACAATGAAATCATAGATGTTGGGCGGATTCCCGTAGATGGGTGTCGAAGTGCCAAGCAGCGTTGTGCCGTCGGTCGTCTTCTTCGTATCCAAACGGTTCTTGATATCTTTCAGGTTGGGTGTAACGATGTGAAGACCGGCTGCTTTTCCTTGTACAATGACGTCATCCAGATTCGCCGGACGATCATCGAGTGGTACATACAATACTGTTTTCATATCATGTAGCCTCCTGTTTTTTGATATTCTTCAATACCCGATCAGGGTAAGGGGGCAATCACCGAAATGAAAAAAAACCAGCATTTGCTGGCCTGATCTTTTCGTGTGTGAGCTACTGTTCTGTCTCTTGCACATCGTCTAGACTTTGTACACTGTATGCTACACGTTGCTCCCCTTGCTTCTGATCCGATAATATCATCTTACCTTCTTTTCTCCCTCATGCAGACGGTATTGCGGATGAATTACGCCGATTTGTCGTCGGTTTTATGAGAAATGGGGTGCGGCTTATTCAGACTGATCCATGTTCACGCAATAATATAACGGAATTTCTCCCAAATTTCAGGCATAGGTTCCTCATGTTTGGCATGGTGATAGAAGCTGAACGGAAATTTGAATATATGCCCGCCATACCAGTCACGACAGCGCCGATCCGTCAACCAGTATTCCAACTCATGCGGAAGTGCACGTGATCGCTCAGCTTGGGCTAATGGCAGCACGTCCACAGGCGATTGCAGCGTAGCTGCCTCTTGCGTCATATCCATATGACGGCTCTGGCGCAGGGCCTTGACCATTTTGAGAAAAGGTGGAATGCCTTTATAAAATAGAGCCTGATAACCTAGCTCATAAAGCATGTTCAGCGCATGTCCGTAGGTAAGCATATGACCGATCAGGTCATGGTGAGCTTCCGCCTGATAAATTGTACGAAACGCCCCAAGTTCCTCCAGAATGAACTGAGACAGCTGAATCGGATGCAACATCTCAGGAAAATTGTCATTCTCATCCAGTTGCATATGGCGAATCTCTTTCACCGTTGTATTCACCCAGGATCTGCCTGGGATCGTACGTTCAAACGACTCAATTAATCGAGCAATCTGCTCTATTTCTTCTACGGTGCCCCATCCTTCCAGTTCACGAATGGCTTTGAGACTAATCGCTCCATAGATCACTTGGTGTCCTACCCAGTGCAACTCGCCAATCGTGTGCTCCAGCGCATCTGTAATACGCGCTTCGGCTTCTTCTAACGGCATGCCCGCACTTGGTGAAGCGGTATGACTGATATGTGTCCCATGCTGGCGAAGCATCGCTTTTGCTTCGGCGGTAATGCTGCCAGCCGCAAGGGCTGTGAGACGATTTTCCCGCACCCAAAAGTAAGCAGCAATTGCCCCTGCCCCATAATGGGCATGCCACAGATCACCTGTGCGTTCCCGACTGGACGCCATTGTCGCTAGTCCCTCTTCCAACAAACGTCGATCCAAGTCTGCCATCCCCCTTCAACTTATGGAAGCCTCGCTACAAGCCGGACCGCCTGATCTCTAACCAAAATAAAAGCGTTTACTTCTATAACATGACGGAGTTCAGATACTTATTCCATTTGCACTATATCTGATCTAAAGATATTTTATATGGACACTTCAGTGGCAGAATATGCTGCAAAGTTGCTGTCGTTCCCCTTGAAACGAAGCTTGCCCACTTGATGTATCGTTGCTTCGAGCGGGAAAATCTGCGCCTTACGTTTCGAGAAAAACCAGACACGTTCCTTCTTCACCACAATAAACAAACCGTTTCGGTCACCCACCGGAGAGAAAGTATCGCTCCCCTCGCCCCAGCGGGATAGTCCCGCTTTCTCCAATTCGTGCACGGCTGCCGGAACATCCTCCGAAACCAGCCCGATCTCGCACACCTGCAGGATATCTGCCACCGAGAATGCACGCTCCTGCTCGTTGTTTTCCCTATGATGAGCAATCAGCTCCACGATATTCCCGGCCGGGTCTTCAAAATATAACGAATGCGAATCCCAATTGTTTGAGTAAGTCTGGTCCCGCTCTCCATCTGTACTTAGCGTTACCCGCAACGCTGCCCACTGCTTCGCTTGCTGAAACTGATTCGTCGGAATCATCCAGGCAAAATGATAGAACGGTTTGATACCCTTTTTCTCTGCTTCGGATGCGGTGTTCCACTGTTTGAATATCATTTTGGTGCTCCCGGCCCACAAAGTAAATGCTTCCTCCAATGGATTAATCGCGGACACCTTCATGCCCAGCGTATCCCCGTAGAACTGGCGCAGTTCCTCCAGCTTTACGGTGTAAAACAATACTTGTTCAATGATCATATACTTCTCCCATGCATTTTCTCCCATTCACTCCACGGCACCAAGCCAAGCTCAGGCTTCGCTTCGTCTGGCAGCAAAGCAATGAATTCTAACGAGTGACCATCCGGATCGGCAAAATAAACAGCAACCGCGGGCATCCAGCCGAAGACATATAACTCCCCAATATCGTCATCCAGAAAATTACGGGTGGCGATACCCTTGTTTTCCAGGTATTCAACGGCATGTTGCATATCTTCCAGAGATACTTGAAAAGCAAAGTGCTGACGCTGCACCTGCGCCGGCTCCTTCTCCCACAGCCCGAGCATGGCATGGCGTTCACCGCCAATCCAATAAAATAAGTATTTGCGTTCCGGGTTTTCACTAGCAAGAGGTAATCCAAGTACCTTCTCGTAGAAATGATGTGATCTTTGTAGATCTGTAACGTTCAAATGGGTTTCAAATAATCCTTTAATCATGCTGTGTCCCCTCCTTCTATTTCGTTAAAATGATGAATTTATTAGACTGAACTGATGCCCCACTTGTCAGCCTGGATTACTCTACAGTGCGCTCCTTGCCGCCGTTAACGTCTGAGCCAAATTCAGAAAAGAGCCCAGTACACGCTGTACCCGTTCCTCGATATCCTGACTTCCTTCGTATTCCTCGTAGCCGTCAAACGTCGCTTCAAACCGTCTGCGTTGTGCACCACCAATGGAAATCCATTCCGGAGCGTTAATCCCATGCAGATTACGCACCATCGTTTGCATCTGGGTAAGCGAGCTTACACCAACCGCCCCTCCAGCGGAGCTGATCGACAGAACGGGTTTACCACTGAAATGAGCCTGACTTAAATGATCCAGTGCATTTTTCAACACACCGCTTATACTGCCGTGGTACTCTGGTGTGGACAGGATGATGGCATCCGCTGCAAGCATTGCAGCGCTTAATGCAGCCAGATTCTCGTCGTTCTCTTGCTTTTCATCCGGAGCATAGAATGGAAGTGGTTTTTCATACAGATTGAATACGCTCGCTTCATGTCCTTGTCCTTGAATGATCTCTGCGGCATATTCACCCAAACGTGTGCTCGTTGCATTTCTCCGGTTGCTTCCTGCCAATATCACAATATTCATTACGTTCACTCTCCTGATCGCTGTTATTATCGTTTTACGTGCTATTGCCTCTCGACTTCGGTTATCCTTATTTTACCTTGATACGGGGTAGCAAGCGTCAGCTAATGGACTTAACTTCAGCACAAAAAAACTCAACCTTTCGGTTGAGTTCATACGACTTTAGTCTGAATTTTGTCTGAATATGGCGACTCCAATGATAGCCTTCAACTCATCACAGTTCCCAGCCGTTCCGAACAGCATGAAGTGCTGCCTGAGTACGGTCTGCAAGCCCCAGTTTATCCAGTAGATGACTGACATGTGTTTTGACTGTCTTCTCCGTAATTACGAGCCGAACCGCAATCTCTTTGTTGCTTAACCCTTGAGCGATCAGCCCTAGCACCTCGCGTTCACGGCGAGTGAGCGTATGAAGACCTCCATCGGACGGAGAGTCCGATTTAGTTGAACTCCACGAAGGACTTGTGTGACTTGAATGACTCGGCTCAGTTAACTGACTCGGTTTACGCCATTCACTGGCTTCACTCGCTTGCATTACTTGCTGTACAGTCTGATTTGCACCCTGGAAAGACGTTTCCCCTTGAACGTTGCGCTCCTCCTGCGGTGTATCTGGAACCATATCCATCGAAGCCATGACATGCATCAATTGACTTGCTGCCGCCGGATGTAATTCGACCTGACCGGAATGCACGTTACGGATCGCAACGGCTAAATCCTCAGGCTCGATATCTTTGAGCAAATATCCCTTCACGCCTGCGCGAACGGCAGGAACGACATGATCCTGATCCGAGAACGAAGTTAGCACGATAATCCGTGTGTGTGGTAGCAGATTACGCAAACGTCTGGCTGTTTCAATGCCGTCCATGACAGGCATATGAAGATCCATCAGAATAATATCCGGCTCCAGCTCCTGCGCTTGCTCCAAGGCTTCTTGCCCGTTCGATGCTTCACCGATAACCTTCATATCCTCCTGCGTTTTCAGAAAAACATGTAGTCCCCGTCTGACCATGACATGATCGTCGGCAAGTAAAATTGTAATCGGCATCTTTGCCTGCCTCCTGACTCTATTCCGCTTCAAGCGGAAGTGGTATAACTGCCGTCACGGTTGTTCCTTTACGCGAAGAACTCCATATATTGAGCTTGCCTCCGAGCGATTGCGCACGCTCCCTCATAATCGACAATCCGAGTGAATTTTCCGATAATGGCTTCCGCCGCTTGGCACCGCCCTTCCCCCGATCCGAGATCGTGAGCTTTGCTTCACGTTCATTGAATTCAAGCTGTATGCATGCCGAGGATACCCCTGCATGCTTCCGAATATTGTTCAGCGCCTCCTGACCGATACGCCACAAAACTTCTTCAATAAAGCGCGGTATGGAGCGCATTCCCTTACGGTCAGCGATAACTTGAAGCCCCTGTTTTGCACCGTAATCCTGTAGCGCGCTTACCAATCCGGCCTCCAAACCTGATGGACGAAGTTGCATAATCAACGCTCGCATCTCCTTGAGTGCTTCCTGGGACAAAGCTCGTATATCTCTCATCACTTCTGCTGCCGGATGCAACGGTTCCGAACCGGAGAGCATACTCTCTGCACCTTTCGCCGTCAACGATAGGGAGAACAAAATCTGATTTACCGAATCATGCAAATCCCGAGCAAGCCGATTCCGTTCTTCAAGCCTTGCCAGTTCGCGCCGATGATCTGCCAGCTTCAGGCTCTCCCGTGAAGCAATGATATGCTCTGCCAGAGCCTCAAGCACTTCCCTGTCCGCCCGGATCAGATCCAGGGATCGTGATTCAGTACCAATGATCAGCACTCCCGGTTCCTCTGGTGCATGATATGAAAGAGGTACACCAACCCCTGAAGCAAATTCACCCCATTGAAATTCAAGCCTGAATTGGCCGAATATTTCAGCAAGTTCATCTGCGGATAGGATGGCTGCACGATAGTGATCCACGATCCGATCCATAAGGCGTGTCCCTTCCAAGGAAAAGGTCTCTGACGAGTTCGTCCACACCTGACCATGAGCATACATTGCCTGGTTATGAAACGTGCTATTCGTTTGTTGTACAAGCGCAGCGAACGGCCAATCAAAATGCTTGCCAAGTAACCTTAGCACGGTATCAGGCAATGCATTCACCTCGGTACACTCGTTCACAGCAAGACTTAATGCTGTACCGAAATCTCCTAGCCGGGCATAGAGTTCTGCCCGCCGTTGCTCTGCTCGATACAATCGCATTCGCTCCATTGCACTGCCAATCTGGTAGGCTACCGCCTGCAAAAGTGCGAGTTCACTATCGCTGAAAACCTCTTTGCCCGGCGCTGCCACATTGAGTAGTCCCAACATTCGTTCACCCGAGCGCAGTGGGACTGTAGCGTGGTGTGTAATATCCTGTGTGTCTCCCCACTTGAACTCCACAGCATCTTCAAGACGTTTGCAGTTAATGATATTAACCGCATGCTGCAACCTTCCATCCCTGAAACGGTTGATACACCAGCACGTTCCCGTTCGCATAGGCTCTTTATCGTTTCGAATCAAAGCTGGCGGCAGGTTATAGTCTGATACACAGGCATATTCTCCGCGTTCATCGATGAGAAAAAGCCATCCCGCCGTGAGTCCGGTTAGCTCAAGTAATTTGCCAACCACTGTATCCAGCATCGGACTAAGGTCATTGGAGGTGTTTAACGTTTCCGCAATGGTTTTCAGTGTCACCATTTCCTGCATTCCGGCCTCTTCCGGCATTGGCACTCCCCCTCAGATGCTCCGTCTCTGAATTTGTCCAAACCATTGTAACCAATCCTTCGGGGATATGAAAGCTTCAACTTTTTTCCTAGTGCTCAGCCCAGCTTCTTCCGTTCTTTTCTTGTGCATGACAGAGGCTCCATGTTAATAAGCCCACGGTCGGACAACGCCAGCGCCAATTTGTAAAAAGCACGGGTACGAATCTTAGTATACGTATCCTTGCTCACAGGCGGATCAAAAACATGGTTGTATATTTTATAGTCAAAGACATCATCGTCCTTCATATAGCGCTCGTGTACTAATACTCGTTCTTTCTCACTGAGCCGAGAGAC
The DNA here is from genome assembly GCF_031844205.1 of Paenibacillus sp. RRE4. Classification (NCBI taxonomy): domain Bacteria; kingdom Bacillati; phylum Bacillota; class Bacilli; order Caryophanales; family Paenibacillaceae; genus Paenibacillus; species Paenibacillus sp. RRE4. Next base: position 358,802 of record NZ_JAUZUT010000001.1, on the reverse strand, counting down.
GATGTGATCAATGGTATCGCAGTAAGCCTGACGCGCACGCTGGACATCCACATTAAAGATTGCTGTTCTTGCGGTAGAATCTCCTGTGACATTGGTAGCTCCATGAAAACGTTCCGTATAACTTGCAGTCACCTGGACCTCACGTTCTTCAAAAGCAATCGTTTTATAAATCCGATACTTCTCCAATACAGCCTCCACAGCTGCCTGCGTTTTCCGACGATCCAATTCCGGTAATATCAATTCCATATTTGTCATCGTTGCCATAGTCATTCTCCTCCTAATTTTAATTCCCTCTATATTTCATTCCATTTTGACAACTCATACGGATACTTCTGCTCATCCCCATCTTATAGCGAAGAAAGTCTCACCCATAGAATTGTTCCGATTCTTCAAAACGTAACGTTTTAGTTTTCTCTTCCGTTGCCTTTTGGAAACGACTCCCTGTTTACATCGTGTTCGTATATTGTTCGTATTTCTATTAGAGGATACCACTTTCTGGAGAATGTAGTAAACCTTCATTTTGGGTCATTTAGACGATAAAATAAATCCTTCGCTCTCATTTTCTATACCTTTTGGCATAATTGTTTCATATCTCTTTACCTAATGGTATATATACGATATAGTACAGATAATTACTGAACTCGTATAAGTCATTTGTTTTTATGAAGAAGTCTATGGCTCTGGGAATGATTCCACGTTGGCAGGCGCACAGACGAAGTGCAGGAGGCGGAATCAATTCTGGAGAAGCGGAGCGCTCGCCTTTATCACCGGATTTCTCCCTTTAAGGAGAAATGATAGGAAATCCGGGGATAACAGCGATCGAAAGAATGATCCGCTTTCGGAACGGGCAAGTTTGCAGAACGTCACATGAGCAGAAAGAACTTCTTTATAATCACAAGCACTTATGACGAGTCGAAGGAGATGCATGAGTTGTGGAGCACGCTTTTGGTCCTTATATGAAACAACTGCGAGAGCAGCAGGGATTCAGCATCAACCAGCTCGCCGAAGCGGCTGGAATAAGCAATTCACAGATTTCACGGATTGAAAATGGCGTGCGCGGGGTTCCTAAACCAGCAACGATCCGAAAAATTGCCGACGCACTCGGCGTACCTTACTCAGACATGATGAAAAAGGCAGGTTATATTGAAACAGGCCTTGAGGTGAACCACCAGGAAGTACCGGAATGGGCGACGTACAAGGATCGCCGGGACTTTAAAAAAATGCTGGAGGATGACGACGATCTGATGTTCGACGGTATTCCATTGGATGAAGAGGACAAGAAACGGATCAAAGACGTGCTGACTGGTTTGTTCTGGGAAGCCAAACAGATGAATAAACGGAAAAAGCCAGGCGAATCGGATCAACGCCCATGAGAACAGGACACGAGTTCAAACTTATTGAAACTGCAGGTGAGATCATATGGATGACATCGTAACCAAGCTGATTCGCAAACACCGAACCAACTGTCCTTTCAGCATTGCCCGTGCTGTAGGAATACAGATTCGTTTTACGAATCTGGGCAAGTCTACGAAAGGGCTGTATTTCCGTAAACTTCGTCGCAGATTTATTGTGATTCACAATGACTTGCCCCCTGAATGGCAGCGCTTTGTATGTGCACATGAACTGGGACACGACAGACTGCACAAAGGGATTAACCGTTTCTTCCTTGAGGAGCATTCCTACTTCGCTCCAGGCAAACTGGAGAGACAAGCCAATCTTTTCGCCATTCAACTATTGACGGCCGGAATCACACCGGAACCGGATGAATCTCTTGAGAAATTTTGCCTGCGTACCGGACTGCCACGTGAAGCGCAGCATTTTTTTTGCAACATTTAAGAACATACGTTCCTTTCGTGCATTCCTTTCAATGGGTATGAAACTAGCTTTCCTAACAGATTTACATGTTACTTTCAGGTTACTTATTTTTACGCAAATCACGAGATTTCCTCAACATAGTTTGTTAAAATACTATATGAGCTGTACAAACGCTCTAATAGATTACTATTTTGGGAGGTTTCGGATTCATGAAAAACTGGAAAAACGTTGTTTCACTTCTGCTAACGGTTTGTTTACTGTTCGGCAGCGTAGGCATTGCGGCAGCAGCAACGGATTCTGCTCCAGGCACAGGTAAGCACATCACTATCCTACATACCAATGACATGCATGCTCGGGCAGTTGAACAATCACCTGCTATGGGTTTTGCAAAAGTCGCAGGCATCGTTGACAAATATCGTAACGAAAATCCTAACACCCTTTTGCTGGATGCAGGCGATGCGGTACACGGTACCACATTTGCTACTCTTGTCCGAGGCGAGAGCATTGTGCAGGTCATGAACGAAATAGGCTATCAGGCGATGGTACCTGGTAACCATGAGTTCAACTATGGCTCGGAACGTCTCATGGAGCTGGCGAAGATGATGAAATTCCCTATGCTCAGTGCAAACGTAAAGAAAAAAGACGGAACTCGTATCTTCGAACCGTACCTTATCCAAGAAGTTGATGGTGTGAAGATCGGGATTATCGCCTTGACTACGCCAGAAACCATGTACAAAACGAACCCGAAAAACGTAGAAGGTTTGCAAATTACAGATCCTTCTGCAGAAGCTAAAGTTCTCGTGAATGAAATTCGTAGCAAAGTCGATGTTGTCGTTGTTCTCGGACACCTTGGACAAGATGTTTCCAGTACGGATACAAGCTTCAAAGTCGTTAAAGAGGTTCCCGGCATTGATGTGTTCATCGATGGACATAGCCATACCGTATTGAAAAACGGACTTGTATCTGATCATGGAACTTTAATTGCAAGTGCAGGTGAATACACCAATTATGTAGGTGTCATTGACCTATGGGTCGACGGCGGCAAAGTCTCAAAGAAAACAGCAACACTAATTGATGAAACTGGGGCCAAAGATATTAAGCCAAACGAGAATGTTGCAGCACTCGTAAGTTCCATCCAGAAAGAACAAGAACCGATCCTGAAGGAAGAAGTAGCAAATACTGCTGTTCTCCTTGACGGCAAACGTGAACAAGTACGTGCTGGCGAGACCAATCTGGGAGACTTGCTGGCTGATGCAATCCGTGATGTCAGCAAAGCCGATATCGCATTGACTAACGGCGGAGGTATTCGTTCTTCTATTGAAAAGGGCATCGTAACTAAAGGTGATGTCATTACCGTTCTTCCCTTTGGCAACCAAGTCGTTACCCTTGATGTAAAAGGCTCTGATGTACTCGCAGCCCTTGAGAACGGTGTAGGTTCCTACCCGGAACCAAGTGGTGGATTCCCGCAAGTATCCGGAATCACATTCAAAATTGACGCTGCTGCTGCAAAAGGTAGCCGTGTTCATTCCGTAATGGTTGGTGATAAAGCTCTTGATCCAGCCGCGACCTATACCCTTGCAACCAATGACTTCACAGCTGTCGGCGGTGATGAGTACACAATGTTCGCCAAGTATCCAACAATCGGTATGTACGGTGCATTGGATGAGGCGTTAATCAACTACATGCATAAACTCGGCGCAGTCGACATTAAAACCGACGGCCGCATAAGTGAAGGCAAGAAATCCGCTGTAGAACCAGAAGCACCGGGTACTGAGGCTCCGGTCCCTGTTCCAGCACCAACACCAACCAAACCTCAACCAGAAAAACCGAAGCCGGAAAAACCGGTCAAACCAGCCCCGGGAAAACCAGCTCCAGCCCCTGCTAAATTGCATATTGTAAAATCAGGCGAGTCTCTGTACTCGATCTCCAAACAATATGGTACAACTTGGAAGACACTGCAACAGCTCAACAAAATCAAAAACCCACACTGGATTTATCCTGGTCAAACACTAAAGTTGCCTGCTGCTTCTTAATTGCAACCATTTCGAATAAACGACAAAAGGGAGTCCTTAGCCAGATCACTGGCTAAGGACTCCCTTTTGTTTTCTATTTCAAAAATAAATCTCTTGCATGCCGCTTTCGGCTCCAAAGTTGATGTATACCCCCTGCTGAACTAGAACATTTATGCCTGTAAAATCCGTATTTATGCGATTTACGGGGCAGACGGGGGACAACCATGCTTACGCTAGTTTTGCATACTTATACCCTTATCACTTCGAATAGCCAAGCCTAACGCGTCTTTATGAGCAAAAGTATAATTTACCTGATCTTTATTTTCCAGCTGTAGTCACTTGGTATGATTATTTTCTGTGATTAGACATTCTTTCTACTTCTAGAGTCCCGTTTTCCAAGGAACCTCTAGCTTATTAAGCTAAAAATAAATATCGACATAATATTCAGTCCTATTATATAGGCAAATGTTATCTATCACATATTACATGTATTTTTCATCGCTACTTATGCTACATCCATGCTTAATCTCGGCGAATTTGCTCTGTCACGTAATTCACAGCTTCTTGCGCCGTCATACTGATTCGCTTCGTTTCGCCTGAACCAGCATGCATATGAGAGCCCAGTTCCACCTGTGCTTCGGCTGCTCCTCTGCCTACAACAATGTGTACAGGCAGCCCGATTAACTCGGCATCTTTGAATTTTACACCGGGCCGTTCATCCCGATCATCCACGAGCACACGGAATCCACAATCCGTTAGATGTTGCTCCAACTCAAGAGCCAGCTTCTGTTGTTGCTCGTCTTTCCAGCTTACCGGGATAAGATGCACATCATAAGGCGCTACAGATACAGGCCACTGGATGCCCTCTTCCGTCGCGTACTGTTCAGCAATAGCTGCCATCAAGCGAGATACCCCGATACCGTAACATCCCATTACAGGTGCACACTGACGGCCATTGCGATCCAGGAAAGAAGCTCCCATGGCATCGCTGTACTTGGTACCCAGCTTGAATATATGTCCGACTTCAATGCCTTTGGTGAACACAAGTGGTTCGCCACATGATACGCAACAATCTCCTTCGGCGGCAAAGCGAATATTCTCGACGTGTTCCAGCGCAAAATCCACGCCTGGACGAACACCTGATAGATGCATGCCAGCCTCATTCGCTCCGGTCACTGCCTGTTTCATGGTAGCCACATCAGCGTCCACCACCATACGCAGTCCAAGCCCCACAGGTCCGAGATAACCGACGGCGAGATTGGAATACGCGGCGATAGATGCATCGTCAGCCAGCTCCAGTTCCTCTGCACCAAGCACCTGTTTCAAGGCAATATCGTTCAGTTCATGATCTCCACGGACTAGTGCTGCAACAAGCTGACCATCCGCCAGATAAAGCAATGTTTTGATCATCTCTTCAGCCTGCTTACCAAGGAAAGAACATAATTCAGCGATAGTACGAACGCCTGGTGTCTCAATCCGTAATACTCCCGTGTGCTCAGCAGCCTTTTCTTCATGCGTAAGGATCGCAGGTTCTGCGGATTGAAACGCCGCCTTCTCCAGGTTCGCTGCATAACCACATGGTTTACACGTCACAATGGTATCCTCTCCTACATCGGCCAAAGCCATGAACTCATGTGTCTCCCCTTGTCCACCAATCGTTCCTGCATCTGCCTCAACCCGAAGAAACTCCAGGCCACAGCGATCCATAATGCGGCAATATGCTGTATTCATGGCCTGATAGGTTCGATCCAGTTCCTCCCAATCCGATGCAAAAGAATAGGCATCCTTCATAATGAATTCTCGGCCGCGCAACAAGCCAAAACGCGGACGGCGCTCATCCCGGAACTTGGTTCCGATCTGATACAAGGTAAATGGCAACTTACGGTAAGAGTTGACCTCGTCACGAGCCAATGCCGTAACGACCTCCTCATGGGTCGGTCCAAGCGCAAACTCTCTCATGTGCCGGTCCTTCAGACGCATCAACTCTGGACCATATTGCGTGTATCTGCCAGACTCCTCCCACAACTCTGCTGGTTGCATAATTGGTAACAAGACTTCCTGGCACCCGGCACGATCCATCTCTTCCCGGACGATTCGCTCGACGTTCAGAAGCACACGTCGCCCAAGTGGTAAATAACTGTATATTCCCGCGGCCACTTGACGAATCATACCCGAGCGCAGTAGCAGGCGGTGTCCCGTCGCATCAGCCTCTGCTGGTGCTTCACGTAATGTTGGAACAAGCATCTCACTTTGACGCATCTTGAATACACTCCTTTTATGATCAGATAGGTAAGCACTACGCACATGAAGTCTTGAACAGCAAAAAGACGCATTCGTCAAGGGACGAATGCGTCGTGGTACCACCCTTATTTAACTGTATACAGTCGTTTCATATCTCGCGCCCTTACATACAGTCCTTTTGGGCATAACGGACCCTTCCGGCGAAAGTTGCAGCCTGTTATGAAACAGACATTCCCCTTTGCAGCTAACGAGGGAGGAATTGCGCAGCAGCAACAGGAATGTTACAGCAATCCATTCCCTCTCTGTTGAAGCGGGCTTACGTAATTATGTCCTCGGTAAACGCTATTTTTCATTTTTGATCACATTAGAACATTTAAACGAACTTGTCAATCAATACAATTAAACGAACGGGTCCTCGAAACCATTATGCCAAGCTCTTTCAGGCAAAATCCATAACAATGGCTGACACAGCCCTAGGTTCACTGTAGAATAGAGATTAACATTTTACGGATCTAACGTACCGATCCCTGAATGGAAATTTGCATCCTTCATAAAGGAGTTCATCTTATGTCCTATATTATATACGATCTTGAATTCACAGTAAGCCGAAATACGCGCTACTCCTCTGAAATTATCGATATCGGTGCCGTCAAAGTGAGTGAGAACCCGGATACAGGCCTTACCGTCACGGACACCTTTCATACGTATGTTCGTCCATCTAACAAATCCGTCCTGTCTACCGACACGGTTCAGTTCACAGGAATCACACAGAAAGACATCGATGCAGCCCCTCTTTTCCCGGCAGCGCTGCGTCAATTCATCGATTGGATGGGCAATGAGCCTTATTATATGTGCTCCTGGGGACCAGATGACCGCAACAAATTCATCTCCCATTGCCGAACACATCACTTGGATGTGGCCTGGATTACCAATCATAATGATTTACAACAACAATGGTCGCGGGCCATGCACAAAGAAGGAAAGTTTCGGCAACTCGGACTTGCCCAGGCTCTTGAACTCTGTGGAATTGAATTTGACGGTACACAACACCGCGCTTTGGATGATGCTATTAATACGGCTAAAGTGTTTATGCACCAGTTTGATAAGTTCAAACTGGAAAAAAATTGCGCAGCGGATGATGAAGGCGTAGCTTCAAAAGTGGTTTACTCCAGTGCTCTGGATGATGAGGAAAAGGAATCGCCGTTTGGCAATCTTGCCAATTTGTTCAAAGGCAAGAATTAAAATTATCTCTGGTTGTATACCTGCTGCCAGCGCTCTAAATGTTCTTTCATCAGAGACCGGTAATGTTCCGGTTCGATAATCTCAGCCTCCGGTCCGTACTTGGATAACCATGCAAATAATTCCTCCGCATTCACGAGTACCGTTTCAAACAATAGAGTGCCTTCAGGCTCTATGGTCATCACGGGGTGCACACAAAAACGTTCTTGCATCACACGTTCCACGACTGAGGAAGAAAATCGGATTTTGATTGCATCTCCTACCGTACTTCCTCTTGTTGTCCAGGGAACACGCAGATAAGATTGAATCAAATAATCGTTTTTGCGGAAAGTACGTGGAATAATGCGTAAGTCATGCAACCGATTCACCTGAAATTTTTTCAGTCTCTCTGAGAAATGGCAATAAGCTAACAGATCAAATTGATATTCCCGGGGAATCAGACAATATGGATCAAAGCGAATGTGTTCCATTTCTCCTTGAGACATATATTTTCCTTCAATGCTGTTTTGTGAGATTCCGGCTTGAAGTAAAGTAAGGAAAGAATGACTCGCCTCGTCTCCTTCAATGTTTTGCCAGACCTTTGTTCCCTCTCTAAACATTCCTCTGATTTTCTCAGCCCATTCCACACGCTCGCTTCTGTTTTTCTGACTTGAAGCGACCACTTTTTCATAGGCACTCTCAAAGGCAGGTCTTAGCAGGGGACGAATATCTTCCATGACGTCTGCAAGCTGTATGAAAGCTTGCGCTTCCTCGTCAGACCAATTTAGCGGATACATGGCAAAGTGGCTGATAAACATGTACCCTCTTCCATGTCCCATATTGGCGATCGGAATATGCATTGCGCTGAGGGCCTCCATGTCACGGTATATCGTCCTTTCCGTTGTCTCGCACCTCTCCGCAAGCTCCCGAGCCAGTATGCCTGGCTTGGCTTGTACCAGCGTGATAATGCGCATTAATCGGATTAGTCGGTCTGTCATTTGGCCAGGCCCTCCATGATGTTGTTTCAAATAGTATGATACAGCTCCATCCTTGACTGATATAGTATGGATATATACATTCGACTTGTTGTTTAACTTCACCTTCAAAACTTATGTAAACTGGTTCTCTCTGTACGTCATTACTTGACTACGTTTTCATTGATCTAACACTGTTCTTTCACATTTTGGCGATTGGCAGTAAACGTAATACCATAATGATAACGAAGCTTCTCAACAATCTCGGCTTCTGTTAAATAATCCAGATCCTGTTTGCGCGCAGCTTCAATTAGCAGTGCATCGGCATGACGGCGTAACAAGTCGCTGCCTTCCTGGGTACGGCCTCGTTCATAAGCACGCAGAGCCTGTTTAAGTAAGGGTACGGTTTCGTTCAATTTAATCGTTTTCTCTACTTTTGGATCTTCAGGCTGTCTTAACATCCCGAGGTGACTTGTATACTGAATATAGAGTTGTTCCCGACGAAGAAGCACACGCTGACTCTGTTTTAACTTGCGGGTACTCCAATATGCAGAACATATCGCTGCTTTTCCTGAAAGATGCGGTCCTACGGCAAATTCCAGCAGAATCTGTTTGCTTTCTCCTTTGAGTACATCACCAAGTCGTAGTACCCAGCCAATATCTGTTTCTTTGGATCGGCATCCATAGATGCCTTTAAGCTGGACACCATATTCCGGTTTGAGCAAAAGCTCTAAATCTCTCGACATAATTTTGGGTGCTATTTTCCTAAGTCTTTTGGCAGGGGATCCGTAACGCCACTCTACCATCATATATACGGGATCGGCTCCCCCTGTCGGTATGGCCTCTTTATTCCACGAATAAGATACTTCAAAGACTGAGTTCACTGGTAGTCTCTCCCCCGATTTATGTGTATTATCTTCTAAGTTAGCAGGGTGAATGGACACTATATTGTCACGGAACATATGTTCCCGTTACTTTTTTCCATTATATTAGTTTTATTCCCCTTGATCCGCCTAGAAGCGACAATAAACGACGAAAAAGCCTGGCTAATAGCCAAGCTTTTTACACCCTTCTCTATGACAAGTCCCAACTTAAACAGCTGGATGGTTATGCTCCATTTTTTGCAAGTACTGTGCACTGTCCGTTTGATCAACCGGTGCATAAGTTACACTGTCAATAATCAGTTTGCGTCCGACTGGCTCGCCATTTAAAGTAATCATGATTGTTTTCGTTGACGCGTTCTGGTTTGATGCGTACATATTATTCTACTCCTTCATTATTAACGATCTTATTCAAAATCGAAATATATTAATTTTAGGCATTATATTGCATATTTGTGAACAGGATATACCCGGAGCGGAAGTAAGCCTCTGTGTTTGCTCTGTCCGGGGTACTGCTATTCTTGTATTACCCGCTGATTTTTAAAATAAAACATTTGTTTTTAGCAATTCTTTGCGAAACATTCGGGTAATAAAACGTAATCCTCTTGAACCCAATATCGGGTTTTTGACGTATAATGAAAGAGTAAGGATTCAACAAATGACGACGAATTCGGCTCTGAATCGATCTTATCCAAGAGAGAGGTGTTATACATGCCAAAATCCATTCAGGGATATTTCATTCGGGTGTTTGTCTCCACATGTATTCTATATACAGTCATACTCGGTTCTACTGCAAATGCAGCGAGTGCGAATATATTCTCGGATATTTATAATGGTTGGGAACGCGTGTCGGAACTACCCGGGGAAGTGAACGCATTACAAGAGAGTTACAAGCAAACGCTGGAGCAACTAAATCAAACCTCCGCCCAGCTCGGACAAGCCCAAGCTAATGTCGAAGCATTCAAAGCACAAAATGATCAGCTTCTGGCTCAGAACCAGAAACTGACCGAAATGGTCAGCAAACTTCAAACTGAACAGGATGCCAGAACAGCCACCGCACAGCGAATTCAAACGATGGTGATCACCATTGTTGCTCTCATATTGGGTTACTTCCTTCTGATTCGCGTGATGCGCTGGGGAATGCGCCGGCGATCTGGCCGACTATAAAAGAACAGGAGCTACTGCATGCATATACATCTGAATCATGCTGAAACTGGCGGAGTCGGACAAGTGGTCACATTTTCACTGATCCAGGATGATCGCCTTCATATTTTGCATCCGCAGCAAATCGTTGCTTTTCGCGGCTCCAGTAACAGCAGACAAGATAAATTCATGAATATCTCGGGTATGTATCGCAAAAAAAAGCTGATCAAATCGGAAATTACGGGACCATGCCAATTTGTAGCCGCCCTTCCGCCGGGATTCACCATGAAAGAAGTACAGCTTACCGAACACAGTGATTTGCTTTATGATTTTCGCCACTTGTTTTTCTATTCCGAAGGTGTCACGATGCAGACCAAAATTCAGAAGATCAAAAACATGCTGATTACCCGGGATGCGGTGAAAATGAAATTTTCGGGTAAAGGAACCATTGGTTTGCTCACACAGGGTCAGGTATGCCAACAAGAACTTCACCCCACCGCCCCACTCTATGTAGATGCTGGAAGCGTCATTGCTTACCCTGAAAATGCCCATCTGGAACTAACTGTATATGGAAACAACCTGGCCAGTCAGCATATGAACTATCATTGGAAAATGACAGGACACGGCCCGGTGCTCTTTCAAGCCGGACGCGAAAACTACAGACTGCAGCAGGACGTCAATGATGAAGGTTTGTTCAAACGTATATTAAAAGAAGTCATCCCCTTCGGTAACGTTATTATTAAGTAATTCTTGGATTTTAAAAAACGTGCCGATCCGGTAAATGATATGGTATACTGTACCCGGACAATTAAAGAAGAAAATCCATGCCGATGGCATGGGAGAGGTTCGCGAACTCCCTCTACAAGACTTGACCTGTGTAAGGTCGCTACAGTCTTGCGTACTGCTTTCCGTGATTACACGGTGTGCGTAAAAAACTAAGGACACTTGCTTATAGCAGCTTTTTTGAAGCGGTTATTAAGAAGGTGTGTTTTTTGATGGATGCCAGTTCATGAACTTCTCTGTTCTTCCGACATTCCTAGCTTATGCTGGAGTGATCTCAAGAAGATGGAGAGGTTTTTTTATGTTGAACAAAGAAAAAGCGGTCGTTGTATTCAGCGGCGGTCAGGACAGCACAACGTGTCTGTTCTGGGCAAAACAACAATTTGCCGAAGTTGAAGTAGTTACGTTTGATTACGGGCAGCGCCACAAGCTGGAGATTGAATGTGCGGCAGCGATTGCCAAAGATCTGGGCGTGCAGCAAACCGTACTGGATATGAGCCTGCTTAACCAGCTCGCACCGAATGCACTCACACGAGATGATGTAGAGATCATTCACGAAGAAGGCGAGTTGCCCAGCACATTTGTGGACGGAAGGAACTTACTGTTCCTCAGCTTTGCCGCCATTTTGGCAAAACAAAAAGGCGCTCGCCACTTGGTCACAGGTGTCTGCGAGACTGACTTTAGCGGGTATCCCGATTGCCGGGATTCATTTGTGAAGTCGATGAATGTAACTCTTAATCTGTCGATGGACTACCCATTTGTTATTCATACTCCGTTGATGTGGCTGGACAAAGCAGCAACGTGGAAAATGGCCGATGAACTGGGCGCTTTCGATTATGTACGTGAACGTACGCTGACTTGTTATAACGGTGTCATCGGTGACGGGTGCGGCGAATGCCCCGCTTGCAAACTACGCAAAGCGGGACTCGATCGTTATGTAGAGGAACGTGCCATTGCTCCTACAGCTCCCTCTTCAACTGGAGTGGATGCATGATGAGAGAACCCGGAACGTTTCGTATTGTTGAACGCTTGCAGCGGATTGATCAGGATATTCTGCCCACGCAGTTGAGATATCACCGCAAACGTGTGCTGGTCAGCAAAGAATTTACTTTTGATGCGGCGCATCATCTGCACTGTTATGAAGGCAAATGCAAAAATCTGCACGGGCATACGTATAAAGTGGTTTTTGGTATCAGCGGTTATCCGGGTGAAACCGGGCTGACGGTTGATTTTGGACATATTAAGGACATCTGGAAAAGCCGGATTGAAGGTTATTTGGATCATCAATATTTGAATGAAACATTACCTCTGATGAATACGACGGCTGAAAATATGGTGGTCTGGTTGTTCGAGCAGATGGAACATGCTCTACAAACGGAGCCTTATGCCGGACTTACAGACGGCGCACGCACGGAATTCGTTCGACTCTTCGAGACTCCAACCAGTTATGCTGAAGCAAGACGGGAGTGGATGATCGATGAGTAAGGAAGCACGTATCCCCGTCATGGAGGTTTTTGGTCCGACGGTTCAAGGCGAAGGCATGGTGATCGGGCAAAAAACGATGTTTGTACGCACCGCGGGCTGCGATTATCGCTGCTCCTGGTGCGACTCGGCCTTTACCTGGGACGGCAGCGGCAAGGACCAGATTCGCATGCTGACGCCGGAGGCGGTATGGGATGAACTGCGCCGCCTGGGCGGCTCGCGTTTCTCCCATGTGACCCTCTCCGGCGGTAACCCCGCCCTGCTGGCTTCGCTGGGCGGGCTGGTTGCCCTGCTGCGGGAGAACGGCGTCCGCACCGCGGTTGAGACGCAGGGCTCGCGCTGGCAGTCGTGGCTGGCGGACATTGACGAAGTCACCGTCTCGCCCAAGCCACCCAGCTCAGGCATGGACACTGACTGGGCTGTGCTGGACGATGTGATCGGCCGCCTGGCTACTGGCCCGGCGGATCGAAGCCATAGTCTGAAGATCGTGATCTTCGATCAGACAGACCTGGACTATGCCCGCCGCGTGCATGCACGGTATCCGGGCACGGCTTTATTTTTACAAACGGGGAACCCGGATGTTTCTTCGGCGGATACGCCGGATCTGGCAGCTTCGTTGCTGGAGCGTTACGAGTGGCTGATTGATCAGGTAAGTGCCTCGGACAATCTGAACGATGTGCGCGTGCTTCCGCAGCTTCATACGCTGGTATGGGGGAATAAACGCGAGGTTTAACTATATACGAGATATAAATACGAGGCCTACGGCTTCATTTGAATACGAGGAGTTTATTTTAATGAGACAACCTGACGAGATGCAAGATGTAACATTGCTGGGCAACCAGAATGTGAAATATACGTTTGAGTATGATCCTGGTATTCTGGAGAGCTTTGATAACAAGCATCCGTACCGTGATTATTTTGTAAAATTCAACTGCCCGGAGTTCACTAGTCTGTGTCCGATTACGGGTCAACCGGACTTTGCAACGATCTACATCAGCTATATTCCAGATATCAAAATGGTTGAGAGCAAATCGCTCAAACTATACCTGTTCAGCTTCCGCAACCACGGTGATTTCCACGAGGACTGTGTGAACATCATCATGAACGACCTGATCAAGCTGATGGACCCACGCTTCATTGAAGTCTGGGGCAAATTCACCCCGCGTGGCGGCATCTCTATCGATCCGTATACCAACTACGGCAAAGCGGGAACGAAATACGAGCAAATGGCCGAACACCGCATGATGAACCACGATATGAATCCGGAGACGATTGATAATCGTTAATTGGAAATGATAGGATAGATAAAATTGGGACTTTTCCAAACTTGAAGTAGCCCCATTTTCTCACAATTGAAATAATAGAAATGATAGACCTTACCTGCTCTACCCAAATTTTCATTCAAACCAAATTGACAATGGTACGTGAATGGTCAAAAGCCAGAATTAGGAATGTGGAGTTTTGGGAAATGTTGTGATAAACTGTAGTCAACAAGGATAATATAAAAAAGAGTAAGGATGCGTCAACATCCTCACTCTTTTACAACAGCCGCTTTCAAGGGCGGTGGCTGTAACCGGTAACTGAAATAGACCATTACCTTAGTCGGGGCGGTCTATTTCTTTTTGTTTTGATTATTCAATGCAATGACGATCGTTACAATCAGTCCAATCAAGGTTACTGTAAACCCCGCAAAACTGATCATCAGCGTCAGTACATCTTTTATCTCCACAGGCATCACCTCCTTCCACAGGAGACTAGCCGACCGCCCATTCAAGCCATTCTGTTGTTGTAACACATTATACCATATAACCCAATAGGTAGATATTCATTTGGTATAAGCATAAGCGTATGCGTATGCTATCACCCGAATATAATTCATGAGCTTCGCTCATCTTTCTCCTCTGTTCCCCTTGTCGGTCGCTCCAATCTGCCCTATTATGTAACAATATGCTTAATTGCATAGAATCTAACATAGGCGCTGATCCCTCGTGACCGCGACCAAAGGAGAACTGAACATGTCTACACAAACTACATTAGCCAAGGACGCCGCAGCGCGTTCGAAAGCCACACCCGGATTGGATGCCCAAGGCACCGTATACCGGATACTTATTGCCATCAGTCTAGTGCATCTCTTCAACGATTCCATCCAGTCTGTCATTCCGGCAATATTTCCTATCTTAAAAGACTCCATGCATCTAACGTACACTCAGATCGGCTGGATCGCTTTTGCGATCAACTTTACCGCATCGATTATGCAGCCTGTTGTCGGCTGGTTTGCTGATAAAAAACCTACTCCGTCGATCCTGCCGATTGGCATGGGTTTCACGTTCACGGGCATGTTGTTACTCGCTTTTGCCGACAGTTATATGATGGTGCTCATCTCTGTCATTTTTGTCGGACTCGGCTCCGCTGCTTTTCATCCGGAAGGCTCCCGGGTATCCCATATGGCTGCGGGCCAGCGCCGAGGACTGGCACAGTCTATTTTTCAGGTAGGAGGTAATGCTGGACAATCCCTTGCACCGCTACTGACACGCTGGATTTTCATCCCGTTTGGGCTGTTTGGTGCCATCGGCTTTACGGGTATTGCCGCAATGGGAATTGCTGTACAGCTCTACGTCGCACGTTGGTATGGTCAGATGTTGCAATCCGGCGCATATTTGCGTAAACAAGCAGCTGCCCGTCGTACCCCCAATCCAGCTTTACGTCAAAAAATTGCTGCCGCGATTACGATCCTGATTCTGCTTGTATTTGTCCGTTCGTGGTACGTAGCTTCGATCGGCAGCTTTTATGCCTTTAATCTGAAAGATACATTTGGTTTATCTACAGAAGACGCACAAATTTATATTTTTCTCTTCCTGGCTGCTGGTGCACTGGGTACCTTCTTTGGTGGCCCGCTCGCAGACCGATTCGGTAAACGCAACATGATCTTTCTATCCATGGCCGGAGCTGCACCGCTCGCGCTGTTGTTACCTTATGCCAACTTGTTCTGGACGGGCGTACTGCTGACGATTATCGGCTTTATTATGTTATCCAGCTTCTCCGTTACTGTGGTATACGCTCAAATGCTCATTCCGGGCAAAATCGGAACGGTTTCCGGTCTGATTACGGGTCTTGCCTTTGGTATGGGTGGCCTTGGGGCACTCGTGCTCGGCAACTGGATCGACGCCTTCGGCGTTTCACCCGTCATGCAAATATGCAGCTTCTTGCCACTGATCGGTATCTTTACGTTCCTGCTACCATCTGACAAGTTGCTCAATCGTTGGGCACAAGAAAACGGAAGCGAGGATTAGACCTAAACAATCCATTTGCATGAAATAAACCGACAGAAGGTTCCTGCTTGTTCTGTTTAACCAGACGAGCAGAAACCTTCTTCTTTTTTGTCCTATTCGCACAGTCTAACCTGTTTTTTGTTGGCTCCAGCCTTGTAGCCCTGCCAGGATGAGCACGATAAACAGTACGGCAAAACAATCAAATGCTCTTTGCAAGCCGAACCACTGAGTCAACAAACCCAGACCAATCGCAGGTAAAACAACACCAAGATAGGTTCCCACATAAAACAAAGAAAGGACATCTGCACGCCACTCATCCGAGGTCGTTTCATTCACAAGAGCCAAGCTTCCTGCATAGAGCGGTCCATATCCCATACCTACACAAACAATAGACGCGCACAAACTAATGATCGATCCAGTGTGTATCGTAACTAGCAGTAGCAGAAGCCCTGCTCCAAGCAGCAGTGTCCCGAATATCCCCATGCTACGAAGCTTCCAGCGTGCGCTTCTGAACTGAGCCAGTGCAGCAATAATTAATACGATAGCCACAATAAGTCCGGACAGAACATAGCTTGTTTCTCCAATCCATTCATTTAAATACATCGGAATCGTCGAGCCATAAAGGCTCGTAATCCCCCATGCTACAAATGAGGACAGCACGGCAATGCTGAATGCCTTGGTTCCAGATTGTGGAAGTGTCGGCAGATGAAGCTTGTATCCTCTAGCCTTGCCGGGTAATTCAGCACGGGAACTTATAAGGCACAGGAGGCCCGGGATCATAAACAGTAAATGAATGACATAAGGAAGCTGTGCCGGATGCGGCGCATACTGCGCCAATATGCCGCCCATCATTGGCCCCAGAGCATTGCCTGCAGTTACGGCGATAGCACCAACCATGGCGGCCTGCCTTCGATCCTGTCTTGGATGCAACCGGGTCAGAGCAGCAACCGTAACTCCGTTGAATATGCCTACGGATACCCCCTGTAGGACTCTAGCCAATACTAGCATTGGATAACTCGTAGCCAATAGCAAACAGAGTGTACCCGTCATAGCAATGAGTAACCCGGGTACAAGAAATCTGCGAAAGCCCCCACCGGATAACAGCTGCCCAGTGATTATGATTGACGGAATTAGAGCAATTGCATAAGCAGCAAAAGCAAAGGACAGCATCCCGGGTGAAAGATGCCACTGTTGCTTGTATATCGCATAGATGGGTGAAACCAGATTTAGGCCCATCACTGCGATAAACAAACCGTATGCGGCAGTCCAATAGGAGAAACGCTTCAAACGTGTGCGCACCTGGTTGAGCCGGATGACATCTGGCAGCTGCTGTAAGGAATGCGAGATTCTCTCCATGCCTTCTTCGTCCAATTCAACTTGGATCCTAACGCGAGACACATGCCGATCTCGCGAGCGTACCGTGGCAATATTGTCAATGTTAATCCCCAAACCTGCAAACAAATTGGATATGCGCGCCAACACGCCAGGATGATTGCTCACCGTCACTGACAAGACACATTCCCTCATGACATCCCCTCCTTATAAAGGCCCGCCTGCTTACGAGCAGGCGGGCTTGATTTTCGGTATGAAGTTCGATGATAACGTATCATCGTATTTTGTTTTGAACAGCTTTACTGCATTTAAACACCCTAAAGCAGAATATGGATCGCTTATTTGTCGATCTATAACGTATTCACTAGGATGGAGGCTACAACGATAGAAGCCGTGGTTACGGTAGTAAAGCCGCCAACAAGCATCGGCGTGAGTATTTCATCCATAATGACTTTACGCTCTTGCTCATCTTCTGTAACCGAGCGGCTAACTTCCTCACAAATGATATAGTCGCCAGGAAAACCAAACATAGCTGTCAACGCCACAGGAATGCCTTTGAGTGGGTCCCACTTGAGCATCTTGGAAGCCGCAAAGCCACCAATAATAATACCCACAGCCGCAATCACAATGATTAGCAGTACCGGCCCCAGGGACTGGACTAGTGCATCATACGTCACTCCATCTGTACTGGACATAACCACAACGATCAAGCCTACCATAGCTGCACCTGTCGTGCCTGCCTTGTCCATGATACGAGCCGGGAATATGCCTGCCATATGTCCCAGAATACCCAACAGCAATGCCCAGATGCTGTAGTTGATTGAAGTCAGACTGTTCAAAAGCACAGCCAGGCTTCCTGTCAGGAAAAGCAGAAATAGCAAAATGGGCGGCGTCTGAAAACGACTCGGAAGCAAAGATTTGGATGTGTTTACTGTATGAGGATCAGCACTTCCAACCGATGATTTATTTTCAAAAAAGCCCTGTCCCTTCATTTTCACCACATAGCGGCGCAGCAGATTCGTTGCAATGGGCATACCAAATAGAGAGTGAATTGCCATAATGACGGCTGGAATTGTAATCAGATATGCAAGATTTAACTCCTGAAGCTTCTGCGTAGTAATCAGGTAAGACAGTATTCCGCCTACAACCGGGCTTGCTCCCGATACCGCAACAGTATATCCATAGATCGGCGAAACAATTAACAAAATGAGCACTGTTCCCGTTATCGTCGCAATCAGCGAGATCAGTATGGCTTTGTACTGTGATCGAATCAGCTTAATCGGGATCAGTGTTCCCATATGAACGAGTAGCGGTGCAACCATCAGACTGCCGAATGCGGTCAGTGCAGAGGTTTTGACAATACCCTCCGGGAAAAATCCAGCCCAGCTAAGCAGCAGGAATCCGACCAGAATGATGAGCAGCGAAGGAATACGTGCTCTGGACCATACGGAAACGATCTCACCTACGGCCAGAAGAAGCAATAAAATGGCGGCTATAAAAATCGGCTGACTAAACATGTGAATTCCCCCGTTCTCATGATGACGCATTTGCTCATTTTAAATCATTTCAAGCGCTCACCTTCAAGATATACTTGCTCAATATTACTTTTTGTCTGTAATAGTGCGATATCAGACAACGGATTCGCTCCCAGCACCAGGATATCTGCCAGCTTGCCTGCTTCAATCGTGCCAATCTGCTCGCTCATCTGCATTGCGGCTGCGGCAGAACGAGTTGCAGCTACGATCGCTTCCATCGGTGTGAAGCCGACATCTTTTACAAGCAATTCAAGCTCCAGTGCATTCCCTCCATGCTCTACAGGAGCGCATGAACAGAAATCCGTACCAGAAGCAATGACCACCCCGGCCTTATGAGCTGTGATCATATGCTCGATATGCTCCTGATAGACAAGCTGTGCCTTGCGAATACCGAATTCAGGAACCCCGAATTTGTGCCCTTCCTGAATGATACGATGAACAATGGATAAGGTGGGTACAAGCACAGCCTTTTGCTCCAACATGAGTTCAATGCCACGTTCATCGATGTAAATCCCGTGTTCAATCGTTTTAACTCCGGCCATTAATGCGTTAATAATTCCCTGTGTCCCTTGGGCATGAGCAGCCACATAAGATTGAACGGACTCTGCTTCATACACAATCGCTTTAAGTTCATCCAGGCGAAATTGGGACCATCGGGGATCATCCTTCTCTGACAGCACTCCACCCGTAGAGCATACCTTTAGAAAATCTGCCCCTTCACGAAACTGTGTACGCGCCGTCTTGATGCATTCATCAACTCCGTCACAGGTTGTAAAAATATTCATTTCACTCGGGAGCATGTGAATGTCTGCATGTCCGCCTGTCTGACTCAGCATGTGACGGGAGGTTTTAATTCGCGGACCTTTCATTACACCTTCCTTCATCAGATCACGTACATATACAGCAACATGGCTTCCGACATCCCGAACAGTTGTAAAACCCGCCTCAATGAGTTTGGGCAGATCTTGCATCGCACGCCCCATCTGCATCTCGCTTGGCTCCAGAGCGACTTGTGCCATATTCAGTGATTTAGGGCCATGAATATGGACGTGGGCATCAATCATGCCGGGCATGATCGTTTTGCCACGCAGCTCAATCACTTCTGTCCCTTCAGGTACAACGAAATTGTTGGCTGGGCCCGCATAAGTTATTTTTTTTCCCTCAATTAAGACCCCACTATTCTCCAGTGGCTCGCCACCATAGCCATCAATCAGTGTTGCCCCAGTCAACCAGATTCGTTTCTCCATTTCACAACATCCTTTCTATGCTATACTCATTTGTTTTTTATATTGTTCAATTCGATGAATCGCAAGCATGTCTGCCGCCCGGAACGCAGGAATACTATGCTGTCTGGCCAGTTCAAAAATGGTACCTAGCTGCTCATAAATTTTCGCTACATTGTTAAGCGCCCGTTCTCGTTGATATCCCTGTAGTTCATCAGATACATTGATTAGTCCACCTGAATTAACAACGTAGTCAGGTGCATATAAAATTCCGCGTTCATGCAGCAGATCACCATGGCGTTCTTCCCGAAGCTGATTATTGGCTGCACCGGCAACGATCCGAGCCTTCAATAATGAGAGTGTATCGTCATTAAGAATACCGCCCATCGCACAAGGTGCAAAAATATCACATGGCACTGTATAAATCTCGTTAACCCCAACTGCTGTGGCATTGTACTCTCGCACAGCCCGGTCTACATGCTCCTGAACCACATCGGTGACGATGAGTTCAGCGCCCGCCTCTTTCAGAAAACCGCATAAATGATAGGCTACACTGCCAACTCCCTGTACAGTCACCACTTTGCCGGATAAATCAGGAGAACCGTAGACTTCCTTCGCTGCCGCACGAATTCCCTGAAACACACCAAACGCGGTTACTGGTGAAGGATTGCCACTGCTTCCGAATTCAGGAGAAACCCCTGTCACGTATGGAGTCTCCTGATGAATATAATCCATGTCCGTTACGGTTGTGCCAACATCCTCGGCAGTAATATACCGTCCCTGTAGTGTATTCACATATTTGCCAAACGCACGAAACAAGGCCTCACTCTTGTCTTTTTTGGGATCACCTATAATTACAGCCTTCCCACCGCCAAGCTGAAGACCAGCCGCTGCCGCTTTGTAAGTCATACCGCGAGCCAGACGAACCACATCCTCTAAAGCTTCATCCTCAGAGGCGTAAGGGTACATGCGAGTTCCCCCCAATGCAGGTCCCAACGTAGTATCATGTATCGCGATGATAGCCTTCAAGCCCGACTGCTTGTCTTGACAGTACACCAGCTGTTCTACGCCATAATGATCAAGTAATGTAAATGTCAATTTGGTTCCCCCCTAATTAATTGCGTTAGATATATTGACATTATAGAAATCATCCCTACCCAAAGTCATTGGAGAATCCATCAGAATTCTTCATAAAAATATGTGGCAATCCACAATTGACAACAGTTTTCTATTTCCATAGACCGTTCAATATGTTAACTTATATAACAAATTCATCAGATGAGAGTTGATCATTATGAAAGCATTGGCGGACTGGATGAGAACGACTTGGGGGACTGCAGATATTCATATCTGGAGACGGGATATGTATGATCAGCACTGGAGATGCTGGTATCCATCAGCAGAGACAGAGTCTGATTATCCTGCCCCGGCCTGGCTGGAGGATGAACTGTTGAAATCGTCAGAGTTGCCGTCAAATAACATACAAACGTTATCTTTCTCCATAGAATTGCTGGACCATTGCGAAATCAGAGCAGTATTGCCAGAAGGAATTACCGCTTTGCCTGATCAATGTCTGCTGCTGGAGTACTTGATTCGGGATACGCTCATGAAAGAACAGATCGCTATTGAACGTGCGCATCATGAGCACTGGCTGGGGGGACTTAGAGAATTGACCAGTTCTCTTGATCTGAACAATCTATTGTTTAAAATATTGGAGAATTCACTTAAGGTCATTCCTGCTGCTTCCAGTGCGTTATTTATGATGATTGACCCGAATACCCGGAAATGGGTGTCCAAAGCCCAGATTGGATTCAAGGACTCCATCTATCAAATCACCTCAGATATTGAAGAAGGCATTACCGGTACCGTATACCGTGAAGGCAAGGGCAAAATCTATGAAGTCAACACTCCGCCATTTGAGGAAACCGTTCGTACTCTGAGTCTTGAAAATGCTCGCATCTTCGCAGAATCCAGCCACTATAGCGGGTTTGCCAAAAGAACCATTGCTGTGCCCGTTACGATGAAAGAAGATCGTATCGGTGTGCTGCTTGTTTATCAATATAAGGATGCCAAGCTGTTGAATGAGAGCGATCTGATCAAGCTTCAAGGCTTCGCCGACCAAGCTGCTATCGCTATCTCCAATGCACGTATGGTTAGTGAACTTATTGAAACGAATGGATATCTGGTTATTCGAAACGAAATTCATAATCTATTCACTCAGCTGTCCATGGATAATCGTTCTTTGCCAGAAATGATTCAGGCTGTTGAAAAAAATATAGGGCTACCTACCCGCTTTGTTGATCTCACCAAGCAAGAGTGGTACCCTGTGCAGCACAACGTGCCCTTTACCGCTTCAGAACTGGACCAGACTTTGGGGAAAAATCTGGAGCCTGTCATACTCGATTCAGATGGACCCTTTCCGTATTATATTTTCCCTGTTCATAACGGCCCACTGCTTGCCGGATGCTTTGTTGTACAGCTAAAACGCACGCTACGCCCACTGGATCATGATATTCTGGAGCAGGGAAGCGCCGTGGTCATGCTGCAGTTGATGAACACCTACTCCATGACAGAGATGGTATACCGACGGAGAAGAGATTTTTTCGAAGAGCTCATTCAATATCGGGAGCCTGCCGAACTTTCGGATAAGATACAGCGCTTTGGTCTGTCAGGTCAAAAATCAATGTTTGTCTGCCTCTTACATCTGGCGGAAAATGTTCAGGATCTCAAGGAAAGTAACGTTTTTATGCAGCGTTTGATCGCTCTTATTGAGAAGGAGCTTTCCGGGGAGAGCATGCTATTATTCAGTTCACATGACAAAGTTACAATCCTGCTTCAGGCGCAGCAATTGCGCAGCCAACAACAGCTTGTCCGCAAGTTGAAAAGCTTAGTAAAACAAGGCGCTACAACGGGACTCCCCCCTCTATATGGAGGAATCGGGGAGTTGTATTCCGGCTTGGAGCAAGTAGCCAAAAGTCATGAGGAAGCATCACGCACACTGCTCTTTCTTCGAAAGAGCCAGCGCGCAGGCATCATGCAATATGAGGAGATGGGCATTAATCGGTTGTTTCTGCAACAGGATATGAAAGAAATTGAGAGTTACATTTATGATGTGCTTTCCCCTTTGCGCAGCTATAAATATCAGGCAGAGGAGCTCGAGCTAACGCTGCGTGTATATATGGAAAATAACCGTTCCATGTCTCTCACAGCAGAACAGCTTCATATTCATCCCAACACGCTATATACACGGTTGCGTAAATTGGAGGAAATTCTGGACCTGGATTTCAATGATAGTGAGGACTGGATGAAAGTATATCTTGCATGCCATTTAAGCAAAATTTACTAAGGGGGGGCTGAAAACGCTGAAGAAGGAAGATTTTGCTTGCTGAATTTTCATTCCATGCAAGAAAGTTTTCTGCAGGGCGTGCCGGAGCACGTCAAGGGAAACTGATGCAGCAGGAGGCGATAAAGCGGTAAAAGCTGCACTTCAGTAAGATTTCAATACACGCCCTAGGAAGTAATCTTTATATACAGGATACACTTGTGCTATCTGAAACCAAAGAACAGGCCGTCTGACGAAACTAACTTTCGCAAGACCACCTGTTCTTTTCTTATATCAACTGTGAACCTGACTCATCTGATTATGCCCGCTTCCGCTGGAGAATCAGACGTTTCTTGTACAGCATTTTGCCTGTCTCGGCCACGTCCTCAATGGTATTTTTGTTGCTGACCGAACCAAAGATCATGCCTGCAATAGGCACCAACTGGAACAGCTTTTTCCAGCCAAAAGACTCACTATATGAGTTGAACACCTCGCGCCAACCCTGCATTTGAGATATAACCTCAACTTGCTTATCCGGGTTATCGTAATCCGCAAGCTCTTCAAGGATGGCTTTTTTGCCTACAATATCGGCGGAAGAGAATTGCAGACATTTCACGATGAAGACACGCTCCAGTGGATCATCGGGATCATACCCGTAACATAGCGCCATCTCTTGCAATACTTTCAGTGAAAGTCCCATCACGAGCGGAATGTCCGCAGCAATGGTGACAATGCCTCCAAATCCTGTCGCGGCTCCTTGTGCCGCAGCAAATTTGCTTCGACTCTCGGTGATGCTGTCTGCCACGCGGTCCAGCACCTCAAGAGGTATTTTTTCCACACTATGAATCTGGGCCGTATTCTCTGTATCTGCTTCCTGCTCTAAACGGTACATATAATCCGTTGTTATGGGGTGACCCGAGCGCTCGGCTTCCTCTCGCAGGAGCTTGGCTACTTTTTTCTTCTGAACAAGGAACTTGCCACCCGTTTGCAAATACTGACCCACTTCGTTCAGGGAGTCGCCGATCTTCTGTTTGATCGCCTTCGGCATCACTTTATCCAGCATGGCAAATGGTAACCGCCCGATCTTGTCCCAGATGAACAGATCCTTCTGTTCCTTCTCCCATTTTAAAATCTGCTCAAGCTCCCTATCTAATGTCTCACGTGATTCCATATGTTATCCTCCTGAAGATTGTAGTGTGTTCCTAAAATTTCAAACCTGACCTATCTCAATCTCGGCTTATAAACGCTTTATAACGAAACACCCGGAATATGTTTAGAACAGTTTAAAATGAGCGATTTTGGTTTTGGTTTTGGTTTCGGTTTCGGTTTTGGTTTTGGTTTTGGTTTTGGTTTCGGTTTTGGTTTCGGTTTTGGTTTTGGTTTCGGTTTTAGCGTTTCTCCCACACCTTGTTTAGTCTAACGATCTCAGATGAGCTTATTTAATCGATATCGGGCTTTCTCCAATTCTAACGATCACCACAAACCTTATTTCGCTGAAAACGCATGATAAATACTCATTTTCACATCAAATCCCGCAAATAAGCTCTCCTGAGATCGTTAGAATTTCAACCAGACGAAAAACGGCTAAATAGCGTCTCCTGTGATCGTTAGAATTCTGCACACCATGTTCAAGGCATTAAAACTAAAGGTAATAAGTCATTCCGTTTAAATTGTTTTGAGTTTTTCGATGTAGTGCTATACGTTTCTACTTCTCTTCGGTTGCTTTCTCGGTCGAAATTTCTTAATTCAGCCTTCCAGCTCCTAATCCTTATTAACCTTTCTTGAATCGATTGTCTTAAATCATACATATCAAAAAAGAGCCTTTTATTAGCATACTCTGCTAACCAAAGACTCTCATCACTTATACTTTATCCAATACGTTATTACTTCACCTCTGCGACAACTTGCCCATCGGGAACAGGAATTCCGAAATTCGGTGTTCCATCTTCATTCCAATGAATCACCTGAGCGCGGGCGTGGCGGTTTGGATCGTACAACGGATCTCCCTCAATCTCTTTGTAGTTGCGCGCATGATAGATCAGAATGTCGGTTTTGCCATCTGGTGAAACGGTAAAGCTGTTATGTCCCGGACCATATTGTCCATTCTTTTCACAAGTCTGGAATACCGGTTCCGGTGATTTCTCCCAGCTTGCCGGATCAAGCAGATCAGCATCTTCATCGGCCGTAAGTAGCCCCATGCAGTAGTGATGATTGGTTGCACTGGCTGAGTAGCTGATAAACAGACGACCATTCCGATGCAACACGGCTGCGCCTTCGTTTACTTTAAAGCCGATAATCTCCCAGTCATATTCAGGTGTCGTGATCATGACCTGTTCTCCGCGTAGCGTCCATGGATTTTCCATTTCACAAATATAGAGGTTTGAATTGCCGTCAATGCCCGGATCTTTCTGGGCCCATACCAGATAACGAATGCCTCTGTGTTTAAAGGTCGTGGCATCTAGCGCAAAACTCTCCCATTTGGTTCGAATTTGCCCTTTCTCCTCCCACGTTCCTTCAAGCGGATTAGCGGAATCGTTCTCAAGTACATACATGCGGTGATCGAATAGTCCCTCGTTCGTTTCACTCGTATGTGCCGCCGCATAGTATATGTACCATTTGCCATCAATAAAATGAATCTCCGGTGCCCAGATGTTTGCGCTCATTGGCCCAGTCTCACGCTTCGTCCAAGCGGTTACGGGTTCGGCATCTCTCAAGCTTTCCAGCGTCGTTGCTCGCCGAATTTCAATTCGGTCAAAGGCTGGTACGGAAGCAGAAAAATAATAGTACCCGTCTGTATGACGGTACACCCAAGGATCAGCGCGCTGCTCCAGCATGGGATTGGTAAATGTAATGGAATTGGTCATGGGAATGAACCCCTTTCATATATGTGGTTATGGCTCGAATCTATGACGTGCTCAGTGTGCTTGCAAAAACATGGAGAGCAGGGTTGGAGGGGTACAGCGGACGTTCGCGGGCGGCAGGGCCTTGGTGCTCTCCTTGCCCTCCGATTTCTTCCATTCACCGCTCCGGCGGTGGAAATCGGATGGCAAACTCGCACTCGCGGCTCCTTCCTCCCTCTCACTGCTGGTGCCCCTATCCCGCTTCAGGCACGGCGGACGTTCGTGGGCGGCAGGGCCTTGGTGGCTCTCCTTGCCCTCCGATTTCTTCCTTCACCGCTCCGGCGGTGGAAATCGGATGGCAAACTCGCACTCGCGGCTCCTTCCTCCCTCTCACTGCTGGTGCCCCTATCCCGCTTCAGACACAGCGGGCGTTCGCGGGCGGCAGGGCCTTGCTGTTCTCCTTGCCCTCCGATTTCTTCCATTCACCGCTCTCGGCGGTGGAAATCGGATGGCAAACTCGCACTCGCGGCTCCTTCCTCCCTCTCACTGCTGGTGCCCCTCTGCACTGCTTGCTCGCGATGTTTTCGCTCGCTGACACACATCGAGCTTCGAGCCGTTAGGCTGGCTCGATGGTTGGTGGCGTTGACCGCTTGGCTGGGTCAACTCTCCCTGACGAATGCTGTACTTGCCCTAGTCGGGCACGATGTAAGGTGGCGGTTAACACTAGGACATCCTGATGGACGGCACAGCGAGCGTTCGCGGGCGGCAGGGCCTTGGTGGCTCTCCTTGCCCTCCGATTTCTTCCATTCACCGCTCTCGGCGGTGGAAATCGGATGGCAAACTCGCACTCGCGGCTCCTTCCTCCCTCTCACTGCTGGTGCCCTTGGCGCCAAGCGCTCGTGCGGCACTCTCGCTCGCTGGCTCGCCGCCTCACTGCTTGCGCCACATGTGATGTGCTTGCGCTGTTCTCGCCAGCGCACGATGCCTAAGTCTAAGCACGGACGACATCATGTCCGCGCCCCTCCGCTGACCACCACTCAGGGTCAGCGGTCTACTTCTCAGTTGCGCTGATTTGTTTGCCCCAGACCGCGATGCCGCGGTCGCTAAGGCCGGTCACCACCAGCGCAGGCTGGCTTCGCTCCCAATCCCAGGATGGGAGCAGCTTCAGCTCTTCCGTGGAAGCACCGCCCCATGGGCTTTCCTTCCACGTCAGCGTTAACGTTTGTTTGCCATCAAACGTCCAGGTTCCGGAACCGTTCTCGCTTTCGATTTTGCCTTTGCTCGTGAGCGTATATGGCACAGCCTGCACCTGTCCATTTACAGACGGATCAAGCTCCATGCCTTCCCACGTTCCGGCAATCATCGATTTCGGAATGTCTTGTGCCGTCTCTCCGGCATAACGTTCTGGCGACACGACAGGCCAGCCATCCTTGGTCCACAGCATTTTGCGAACATGCAGATACGGCCAGTTTTTATCGGTCTCGCCCCTTGCATGATGCACGATGTAATAATCGTCGCCATCCTTCAGCACGGAATTATGTCCGGGAGCAACCCAACCCTCTCCCTCGGAGAATCGGTATCCTCCCAAAATTTTGGTGCCAATCTCATACTGCGGCAGCTGCTCCGTATCCAACATTTTATTGCCGTTCATATCTGTATAAGGCCCTGTGATGAAGTCGGCGCGAGCTACCCGCACGTTATAGTCTTCGAACAGAGAATCATAAGACACGAACAGGTAATATTTTTGAAACTCGGGATTATACACAATATATGGCCCCTCGACTGCGCCCTCTTCGGTGGCACGATCTCTTGCGGCGATGCGCGTACCATATCCTTCTTCCTTGAACTTGCCCGTGTCCGGGTCAAGCGGTGCAATATAGATCCCGTCGAAAAATGAACCATATACCATCCACGGGTTGCCTACGGCATCGAGCACCGGATTGGCATCAATGGCATTCAGTCCGTCTTTTTCCTGACCAGCCGTCTTCACAACCAGTCCTTCATCCTTCCACGGCCCTTCGGGAGACTTGGAGGTTTGCAGCCCGATGGCGGACTGCGTGCTGCCAAAGCTCGAAGCCGAATAATACAGTCGGTACGTGTCCCCTGCTTTAATAATATCCGGTGCCCACAGGTTCGTCGCTCCTGTCCAATCGAGTGCTTCCTTGGGGATACCTGTCAAAGCCTGCCCGACCCATTTCCAGTTGATCAAATCATCTGATTTACGGACCATTACGCCTGGTTTCGGCTCCCCCGCTACTCGAACGTCTGTGGAATAGACATAGTAGCCCTGGTCTGTTTTGAGAATCGCAGGATCGTGTGCATTGTTAACCGTCCATTTGGATTCATCATCCAGAATCGTAAGATCATACATTTTGGTATCCTGCGGAGCTTCCGGAAAAACCGGAGGTTTCGCCGTGTCCCCGCCATCTGCGCAGCCTACCGTACCTAGAAGCATCAGTAACATCAATACCACAACTCCCTTCCTTGCCCTATGTCGCCACTTTAGCCCCGTCCAATATTTATCGTATTTCCGCTCTTTGCATTCTTTCATTTCATTCAACTCTTCTTTTCGTCCTTTTTTCCCCTCCGCTTCCTTCCACTCTTCCCGTCTCTCCGGTTTTTTCCATACTCTCCATCCTCTCATGCCGATCACCCCTTGACCCCTGAGATCGCAACCGACTCGATAATCTGCTTCTGGAAGATCAGGAAGATGATCAGAACCGGTAGCAGAGCTACAATCGACGCCGCCATAATGAGCGGATAATCTGTTTGAATGGCATAGGTCGCGTTAAAGTTGGCTATGACAAGTTGTAGCGTTTGCTTTTCAGGTGAATTCAGATAAATAATCGGTGCCAGATAATCGTTCCAGATGCCCATAAACCAGAGGATCAGCTGCGCAGCCACGGCCGGTTTGATCAGTGGAAACGTAATGCTGGAATACAACCGGAAGTAGGAGCTTCCGTCGATCTTCGCCGCTTCGATGATTGCATCCGGTACACTAAGCAGATATTGCCGCAGGAAAAAGATCATAATCACATTCCCGAATAGTCCCGGTACAATCAACGGTAGCAAAGTGTCCACCCAGCCCAGTTTGGAGAACATAATAAATTGCGGAATCATCACCGTCGGATATGGAATCATCATCGAAGCCAGCAAGGCGAGAAATAGTTTGTTTTTATGTGGAAATCTTAACTTGGCAAAAGCAAATGCCGCAAGACTCGACGTAAATGTCCCAACTACTGTCACACTAAGAGCTACAATGAGACTGTTTTTAATCCCGCTGAGCAGTGGTCCTGCCTCCCAGATCTCTTGATATTTATCGAACCGAAACACTTCCGGAATCCACACCGGAGGAAGCGCGAATACATCCTGTTTCTCCTTGAGCGAGGTGGACAGCATCCAAAGCAAAGGCGCAATCATCGCAATTGCGCCGATGGACAGAACGATAAATATAATAGAATTGGTTACTTTCCTTCTTTGACTATAAGACATCTTCCGTTCCACTCCTCTCCTCGCCCATTAATCCCCGTCGTAGGCTGATCTTTCGTTAAGTTTGAATTGGATAAGCGTAATCACAAAGATGAAGATACCCAGAATCATCGCCATCGCAGAAGCGTAACCCATCTGCAGGTTGCTAAAGGCCTTCTGCCAGATATAAAAGACGATTGAAGCCGATGCATATTCCGGCCCACCTGTCGGTGTCATGATATTCATCTCGGTAAAAATTTGAGAACCACCGATGATATTTGTCACCACGAGGAAAAAAGTTACGGGCTTCACCATCGGCCAGGTGATATTGCGGAAAATCTGAAATCCATTCGCTCCGTCCAGCTCGGCGGCTTCGTAATAAGTACGGGATACACTTTGCAGTGCAGCCAAATACAACAGCATCGTATAACCCAGACCTTTCCATACCGTCATGATAATCAGTGCGGGTTTTACGGTATCTTTGTTTGCCAGCCAGTTCGGGCCTTTGATACCAAACAGATCGAGGAACTGGTTCACCAGACCATAGTCTCCGTTGTACGCCCAGTTCCACATGATGGATACCGCCGCCAAGGAAGAGATAACCGGTATGTAGTAGATCACGCGAAAGGTGGTTGTACCCGGGATTTTACGATTCAATCCCATCGCCAGCAAGAGCGCCAGCAACAGACCAATCGGGATGCCGAGCATCAGGTAAAACGTATTAAACATCGCCTTGTAAAATAGATCATCGGTCAACAAATCCTTGAAATTGGCAAGCCCGATAAAGTTCATCTGCCCCAGTCCGTCCCAATCGGTGAACGAACCATAGAGGGAATAGAGGAACGGAAACAATACAAAAATCACAAGCCCCAAAACGGGGGGCAAAATAAACAAGTATCCATACATCATCTCTTTGCGATACAAACTCGATTTCGTATTCACGTGTTCACCCCTGTTTCTAAGATCAGCATGTGGCATACATCGATTGGCCTTTTTGAATCATGGCTTCTGCTCTGTTCCGGTCAATACATGCCACATGCTCGTATGGAATCTGGCGATAAAATTAAACAAACCGTTTACATCGTTCACTCCAATGACAGAATAACCTTCCAATCGCTGTTATCCCCAGATTTTTTGAATTCCCTTTTCCAAAGGGGAAAATCCGGTGATAAGCGTATGCTTCCGATGTAGCTTTCTTTCAGAAAGCTTTTAGGCGAACGCTTCGCTTTTTCAGGTTTTTTCTGTCCTCTACGTTACAACATGTAAAAAATAGTTCGATTTTTATCTTCTACCAAACAAATGATGCCAGCAACATCGGTTCAGGCTGCTGGCATCCTCTCTTTCCTATCTATTTATTCTGGGATTTTTTCTCCTGCTCCACCGCTTTATCCAGCAGTTTCTGCATCTTCGGTTGTTGTTGCTTCACATAGTCAGCGGCAGTCATCTTGCCATCAAGTACCGGCTGAATGTCGGTGAAGAACATGTCGTACCACTCCGCGTTGTACGTATAGTTACCTGGCAACGCACGTCCATAGTCTTTTACGATATCGATGAATTCCTGTTTGTTTTCCGGTTTGGTAGAGGTGTCTTTCGCCCACTCATCTGCCATATCAAGCAAGTTCGGAATTTGCACCTTCGCGTCTACCAGTTGTTTCATGCCATCTTTTGACGCAGTAAGGTAGTTTACCAATGCAGCAGCTTCTTCCGGGTGTTTGGTTTTGGCAGATACTCCGATCCCGAGGGAGCCGATCCATGTCGCTGGTTTGCCTGTGGATCCAGCCGGGAAAGGCAGCAGATCATAATCGAATGGAAGCTTTTCGAATGTACTCATATCCCACGGACCTACAGGGAAGAACGCCATCTCGCCCTTCATCCAGCGCTGATACGTATCAAGCGTTTGTGCCTCCTCAATGGAAGGAGTGATCTTGTACTTGTTCTGCATATCCGCGAAGAATTGCAGCGCTTCAGCAAATTTCGGATCATCGATGGTGACTTTCGTTTTGCTCTCGTCCAGCCAGTCAGCCCCGTTGCTCCATACAAAAGCTTGCAGTGCCCACTGTACGTTAAAACCTGTGCCGAATACGTCCGGTTTACCATCTCCGTTCGTATCCTTCGTTGCTTGCTGGTTTACCTTAATGAACTCTTCCCAAGTATACGGCTTGTCCTTGTCAGGGAACGGGATACCTTCTTTTTCAAAAAGGGTCTTGTTATAACCCAGTGCAAACGGCCCGACATCCTTAGGCATACCGTAAAGGTCTCCTTGCCCTGCCATCTTGCCATCGTAACGATATAAGTCAACGCCATACTTCCAGATATTATCCAGATTAATCTCTTTGTTTTTCTCAATATACGGAGTCAGATTCATGAGCACATTGCTGTTTACATAGGCCTTCATATCACCCGGTGTGAAATAAAATACGTCTGGCAAGCTATTGCCTGTAATCGCCGCTCGAAGCTTTGTCGCATATTGATCCGCAGCGGTAACGATAATTTTCACTTTGACGCCGGGATGTTCTTCTTCAAACTTCTTCACGACAGCCTGATACGCCTTCTGCTCATCCGTGCCGCCGCGGAACATAAACGTCAGTTCTTTATCTCCGCTCGAACTTCCGCTTCCCCCTCCACAACCTGCAAGCACCAGTGCACTGACCAGCACTAGCAGCATAAACGTGACCCAACTCTTTCTCTTGACCATATGAACCCCTCCTGATCTGGACTTGTAAACGTATTCAATACCATGAATCAGCATTTCTGTTGTTAAATTTATCAAATCCAGATCCTTTTAGTCAATACTTTATTAAAACATTTTATATTTTTATAAAATAAAAATCATACTAATACGTCGGCCATCCGTTTCCGTCCCATAACAAATCATTAATCAGCAATTTCGGATTGCCATTATCCGTTGCGTCATAAGCATGGCGTACGATGAGATTGCCGTTAACCACGTCCTGCCCACCCGGTCCTTTCCATCTCACATTACCTGTATCCAAAATCGTGCCGCCACCGTTCATCATATTGACTCCGTTTTTATCGACGTAAGGGCCCGTAATGCTGGTGGAACGACCATAGACCATTTTGTAGGTACTGTTCACACCTTTACAGCAGGAATCAATAGAGGCAAACAAATAATAATATCCGTTGCGATACGTGATACTCGGTGCTTCGATTGCGCCCCCGTTATTCGGACGTGCTGCAATCGAGGATATGTTACCTGTCGGTTTCATCGTGTTTTTGTCCAATTTTACAATTTTCAGACCGCTCCAGAACGATCCAAAGGCCAGCCATGGATTGCCTGAAGCATCAATAACCAGTTCCGGATCAATGGCGTTGTAGTTATTCGATGTATTGGATTGCAACACAAGCCCTTCATCTTTCCATTGCCCTGCGCCAACGCTATTTGCAGATGCCAAACCAATAGCCGATTTATTGGAACCAAAGGTCGAAATGGAATAATACAGCCATACTTTGCCGTTATAACGTTGTACATCCGGTGCCCATACATCCAGCTCTTTCTGTGCAGGAACAGCCGAATTCCACCAGGAGGGTTCACTCAGAAAAATCTGCGGCACACGATACCACGACGTTCCGTTATCGGATTTCAGCACCTGAATACCCGGACCCGTGGAAAAGGTGTACCAGGAATTGCCCTCTTTGATGATCGTCGGATCATGAACGGCGATATCTCCCGATAGATTCCAAAACGCGGCTAAAGCCCGAGACTGTCCTGCAAGCACTAGCACCATCACCAACAATGCAGGTAAAACCCAACGCCTTCTGGATGAAAACTTCGAGCTGTTCAAGCCACGCGAATGAACTGAATCCCTTGATTCGCCTGAGCCTGATGCCACTTTCACCGTTTTAGAATTCTTCCATGTCTGCCACTCCAGCCGCTTCAACTTCTTCCACTCCAAACTCCTCAACTTCTTCCATGAACTGAACTTTTCCATACCGGAACGCCGCCTCTCCTGAATAAATGGTTGCTTTGGTTCATGAAGTATTAAATCAATTTAAGTATAATAGGATTATAAAAGCGGTTACATTACAATTCAATGGTATATTTCAAATATTTATGAATTAATTTAAGTTTTTATTTTAAGTATGTGGAGATAAAATCTCGTATGAGCTTTAATTATTTTACTGTATATATAGGGTATATCTCACTTTTCTCCGCTCTTTCTTTCGAGCATGTAATGATTTATAATTATCTGAAATAAAACAGTCAAATGTGCAAGAGTCTGTGTAAATAGGCTTTGTTCAGAACGGGGAAAGGACATCCACCTATGATTTATATTAAAGATCTGATGTCAGGTGTGAACATTTTCAAAGCACTCAGCTCCGAAATTCGCATTCAGATTATTGAGTTGCTGGCCAGAAACCAAAGTCTTAATCTCAACGACCTCGCAACCAAGCTCGGACTTAGTAACGGCGCGATCACAATGCATATCAAAAAACTGGAGGAAAGCGGATTAATTGAGATTAACACGGCGGTCGGCAAACACGGCATTCAGAAGATCTGTTATCTTAACGAGGAAAAGTTGATGGTTGACCTGCGTTCACAGGAGATCCACAACCGCTACGAGGTAGAAATCCAGGTTGGGCATTACAGTGATTATCAGGCAGCACCCACATGCGGCATTGCTACGAAAGACAGCATTATCGGGGAGTTTGATGACCCTCGCTATTTTGCCGACCCGCTTCGGATCGATGCCGAGATGATTTGGCTAGCTGAAGGATATCTGGAATACCGAATTCCCAACTACCTGAAGCCCAACCAGACGTTTAGCGAGATTCAGCTCTCCATGGAGCTCGGTTCAGAAGCCCCTGGATTCTGTGACAACTATCCGTCAGATATTTACTTCTACATCAATGGCAAAAAGATCGGACTCTGGACGAGTCCAGGAGATTTCGGCGATACACGCGGTACGTTTAATCCAGACTGGTGGCCTCCTCACCTGAATCAGTACGGCATGCTAAAGCTGATTCGCATTACGAAGGAAGGCAGTTACATCGACGGATGCAAAATCTCGGACGTTACCCTGGATGATATCGGGCTCGATTACAAAAGTGATATTCACTTCCGCATCGCTGTCACAGATGGACCGGTCAACAAACGCGGCCTGACGATTTTCGGCAAAAACTTCGGCAATTATGGTCAAGGTCTGCTCGCACGGGTGCTTTATAACGTGCAGGAGGACTAGACAGGATCTGGCTGGAGAGTTTGGTTGAAGAAGCTCCTAATATAAGAAGAGTGCGAATCTGCACTCTTTTTTCAGTGATATACGCATTGCATTTCCGTTGAACTGATTAGTGAAGATGCATGCTAGTCCCTGCCTTGGCTGTGATATACTTATGGCCTGTATTGGAAAAGAAGTGATGACGGGTGGGGTTCTATTGAAACTGGAACGGTTAGTCTCGATCATATACAAGTTACTCAATCATGAGGTGTTGTCTGCCTCTACCCTTGCCGAGGAATATCAAGTATCGCCCAGAACGATCTATCGGGATATTGATGTCATCTGCGCAGCCGGATTTCCGGTTGTCTCGCATCAGGGAATGAATGGCGGATATGGCATTATGGATGGATATAAAATGGATAAAAGCTTGCTCGGCTCCTATGATGTGGATGCATTGATTACAGTGCTTACCAGCCTCTCTACCGTATTTAACGATGTGCGTGCACAGGGTACAATCGAACGTTTGCAGACAATCGGAGACCAGCATGAGAGAGCAAGCTTAACCGTAGACCTGAATACGTACCGAACTGAGCCTGACTCGCTTTCGCATCTTCGTGCAGGAATCATGCAACATCATGTCGTTCAGTTTGATTACATTAATTCCAAAAATGAGCACACGACCCGAGAAATCGAACCTGTTCGATTGCAGTTTAAATACCGTAGCTGGTATGTTTATGGATATTGTCGCAGCCGGCGGGATTATCGGGAATTCAGACTTTCACGGATGTTAAACGTGCATCTGACCAACCGTCATTTCGAACCGCATGCTCTCCCTACGGAAGAGCCGTCCGCTATTTTCCCTGTCGCACAGGAAAACATGACAGATGTGGTATTTCGCGTATACCCGGATGCACTCGCGGAAGCGCTCGATCATTTTCAGCAGGCAGACAAACAATTTCATGAGGACGGCAGTATGACGATGCGCGTTCAGGTTCACAAACCGCTCCAAGCCCCGTGGTTATGGTCGTTTTTGCTGAGTTTGGGAAGTGGCGCAGAGGTTTTGGAACCTCTAGCACTGAGGGATGTTCTGGAGACGCAACTACGAAATGCACTGAGACGTTACGACAAACTCAATCATTGAAGCCACATAATGGGAGTCTTGTGAAGTGAAAGAAGAAGTATGACACGCTGTTGTCATACTTCTTTTTTTATACTTATTTCAGTAACAAGGGATCTACTATGACCATCCCACCATTCGCCAAAATAAAGGAGACGATATTTCATGAATCACCTAGAAGAAATGTATCATTATCATGTTTGGGCTTCGCAGATCATTATGCAACGCATTCAGGAGTTGCCAGCTTCTGTGCTGCATCAGGAAGTGAACAGTTCTTTTCCTACCCTCGCCCATGCGCTCAGTCATATGTATGCTGTGGATCAGATGTGGTACCTGGTGCTAACCGGAACCAGCATGCCTGAAGCTTTACAAATCTGCATGCCGCGTAACGGGGAAACGTTTGCCACAATAGAAGAATATTTCGAACGTTATGCCGAACTATCCAATCAATACCTGGATTGGTTCAGTCAGCATAAGGATCTGGAGCAGGCGCTTCTGCTCGACAATCCCTTTGCTGGCGTGCGTCAAACCCGTTTCGCGGAAATCGTCTTACATCTGGTGAATCACGGAACCTATCACCGGGGCAATATATCCACCATGTTGCGTCAGCTCGGACATGCTTCTGTCATGAATGACTATTCCAGATTCTGGTACGAAAACTCCAACACTGTCGAGTAATTATCTAATACTTGAAGTCCATTGTGCCTGATAAAAACTTTTGGATACGATGTAGTATGAAGCTTTTAGATATACTGTAAGGTGTTAGATAAATGCAACATGAAAGGTCTTGGATATGATGCCACCTGCTCCACTCGAAAAAACACTCACCTTTACATCCAGAGAAGAGTTAAGACAATGGTTACAGGAACACGGAACTACAGAGCCCTGCTGCTGGGTTCCCGTGAGTATAAAGCCGCGCCCGGATACCCTTCTATATCTGGATGCTGTTGAAGAAGCATTGTGCTTTGGCTGGATTGATGGCCTCAAAAAGAAAACTTCCGATGGCCTGTTATTACAAAGGTTATCTCCCCGTAGTCGCAAAAGCTCATGGACAGAGCTCAATAAGGAGCGTGTGCGCCGATTAGAAAGGCTAGGTCTGATGCAAGATGCGGGTAGAAAGGTTCTGCCCGACATGAATCCTGGAGCTTTTGTTGTGGATGCCGAGATTGAAGAGAGGCTAACTGCGGACAGACAAGTGTATGATCATTTCACAGCTTTCCCTCTCCTCTATCAACGCGTACGCATCGACACAATCCAGAGCGTGAAACGGCAACCAGATCTCTTTCAAAGCCGACTTGATAAGTTCATCCAACATACGAAGGCAAATCAACTGTATGGTCAGTGGCATGATAATGGAAGGTTGTTACAGGATTAAAACGTGTGTATGACTTGTTAGACAGTTGGTTGGATAACACCGTGCACAATCTAGACTCAAACCCACTGGCCTATAAAGCATACTGTCACTGGTATACTAAACAGGATCTTCCGCTAGGGAAGATCTTGTTTCTCTGTTTCTCTGTCCCTGTTCTTTGATGTATTCGCTCTACTTTTTCTGCTTTTATGAAACTTCCTCCTTCAGAATATTAGTGTCCTACTTATTCTATATCTGTTATGCTCTGTTTCCTTTCTTAGCAGTCATGCTTCTATTCATTCACCGTGCTGTGCTACTTCGGCTAACGATCACAGGAGACGCTATTTAGCCGTTTTTCGCCTGAATGAAATTCTAACGATCACCAGAAAGCTTATTTTTCGATTTCCGGCCTGTTTCCCGGCATATTCGGCCAGATCCACTAAAATAGCGTCTCTGAGGATCGTTAGATTTTAAAACACCTCATTTTCGCCAAAATAAGCCCTGTGGTGATCGTTAGCGCTTCAAGCTTACTTAACACTCAGGCTCTCCACGCACAAAAAAAGGCCAGCCAGTAACTACTGGCTAACCTGATCATACGAAAACCACCTGCCCAAGCTTTTCCCCGCAGTTGGATAACTAACCAGATCACTTGACTGGTAACTGGCTAGCACCCCTCTATAGAGAATATGGTTAGTTAGAGGTTTTCTGGTTTTCTGGTTTTCTGGTTTTCTGGTTCTCTGGTTCTCTGGTTCTCTGGTTTTCTCGGTGTCTGGTTTTCTTGGTTCTGGGTTCACTTCAAGTTGGCTCAATCATCCCTAGCAGGCAGCAGGTGAGGTGATCTCCCTTCCTCACGCGGATTTACTTGCCGGAAGGCTGCGCTTCAGCAGTGTACCCTGTCGGAATTTCGGCTTCTGCCGTTACTTTGGTAATCACCATTGGATACATCATATCCGGATCAGGTTGCACGATGGAGTATTTGACAATAGCGTGTTTATCCTTCTCCAGCTTCACTTCATCAATTTTCAATCCGTAACCCGGATGCGGCATTTCAGCAGTCAGGGTTACTTTACTTGTTTTGTCATCCACTTTGCTGATCGTTACCGCAGGTACGATGGCTTGCTGACCTTCACCGGGATTCGTTGGAGCCGGTTCGGTTGAACCGTCATCACTATGCTGAGCCACAAACTCAAGGGCATTGAAAATCATGCTTGCTGCCTCCATACGGGTAAGTGACTGATCCGGGCGGAAGTTTCCATCCTTGTCCAGTTCAATGATGTTCATGTTCAGCAAGTTCTGGACCGCAGATATGGCGTCCTTACTTAATTTTTTTTCATCCTTCACTTCATTATACTTCATGATTACCGGATAATTACCGGTCGTGTTAATTCCCTCATGCAGCAAAACAACAAATTGTTCACGCGTCATCTTGCCTTGCGGATTCACTTCTACCGGAACGGAAAGGCCATTCTGAGTTGCCGCTTGCACAGCATCTGCATACCAGGTATCTGGGCTGATTTTGTTCTGCGCGGAAGCTTCCGCATATGCATTTTTCAAACCAAATGCTTTAACAATTAACTGAATTCCCTGCGGTTCGGACAAAGCAACATCCGGTCGGAACAGATCCGCCGTTACTCCATTTACAATCCCCTTCGATTTCAAGGTATCTACAACCGTCTTCTGGCCCTCATCCTTAATGTCGGAAAATGCAAATACCGAAGCACCTCCTGCTGTCAGAGAAACGCATAGCGCAAGTGTTGCAGCCAATCCTTTTTTATGTTTCATTTCCTGGCACCTCCATTATGATTAGTAAATCCTGTTTTTCATCTTTTCATCCCTACAGACGGGACAGCTTCGTAAAATGTTTCAGTTCTTTTCGCATTTGGTGAATAATACTTCATAACCATGCATATGATTTGCGGTGTAACGACAACGTATTTTAGACTGTCATCTCACCCTGGGAAACCTCATTTGCACGGTTCTGACAGGGGAAATACATTAAACATTCAAGGGTTTACTTCCCTCTCTTCATACCAGGCAGCGTGCATTGACAACGACTCATATTAGC
This sequence comes from Paenibacillus sp. RRE4, assembly GCF_031844205.1. Classification (NCBI taxonomy): domain Bacteria; kingdom Bacillati; phylum Bacillota; class Bacilli; order Caryophanales; family Paenibacillaceae; genus Paenibacillus; species Paenibacillus sp. RRE4. Next base: position 319,557 of record NZ_JAUZUT010000001.1, on the reverse strand, counting down.
GCGAAAATATAAATAGAACGATTCATCGGTTGACGGATAAATAACAAACAAGTTCGCATAAAGTAAGAGGGCATGACACGCTACGATAAGGTGTCTGCCCTTTTCTTGACTTCGTAACAAAGGAGAACCCACACCTATGTCCAAAAAAGGTTTGCTGCGCGGTTATGTGTTATCCAACTGGCCTATCTATCTCCTGGCTGTTCTTTTGATTATTGCGTCCAATGTCGGTCAGGCCTCCCTGCCCCGTATTCTGGGCAACTTTACGGATCAACTCCTACAAAACACACTCCAGATGCAGACGGTGATCCGTTACAGCTTATCGCTACTTGCGATTGCAATTGCATACAACCTGCTGTTTGGTACCGGCCAGTTCATGATTATGAAGCTGGGCCGGCGATTTGAATTTATAACGCGCGAGCGGATATTCCGCAAGTTTTCCGAGCTTAGCGAGCACTATTTTTCCAAACAGGGCAACGGCAAGCTGCTCAGCTATTTTATGAATGATGTCACCTCCGTCCGGGAAGCCATATCCAACGGGGTTACGATGATGACCAATGCTGCCTTTCTATTATTGTCCTGTGTAGTAATGATGTTGCTTAGCGGAATTCCGCTGACACTGATCCTGATCAGCATTGTACCTCTGCTCGCCATTCCATTCCTGGTTGTGTTCTTCGGCCCACGGATTCGAAAGCGCTCCCGTGATGTGCAAGAGGCGCTCGCCACCATGACGGAGTCTGCGGAGGAGCTGCTTGGCGGGATTCGCGTGATCAAAACATTTGCCATCGAGGATAACGCTCGTTCACGTTTTGGCGCAACCGTGGATGATATCAAACATAAACAGCTACGGTTAGTTCGCCTATCTTCCCTTTTTCAGGCCACACTTCCATTGCTCGGTGCAACGTCTCTCGTAATTTCGCTGCTAGTTGGCGGCATTCTGACAATGCAAAACTCCATTACGTTAGGTAGCTTTGTCGCTCTGACCTTGTATCTGCGAATCATCATGGGTCCACTTCAGCAGATTGGTAACGTGATTAATACGATGCAACGTTCAGGAGCCTCGCTCGAAAGAGTGAATGATCTTCTCCGTGAAGAACCCGATGTACAGGAAATCCCTGAGGCAGAAACACTGGAGAACATGCAGGAAATTAAGATCAACGATTTGACGTTCCATTATCCAGGCAGCTCATCGCCCGCGCTAAAACATATCCAGCTCCAGATTCATGCGGGGCGTACGGTTGGCATTGTCGGTAAAACAGGTTCAGGCAAAAGCACACTGGTCAAGTTGCTACTCCGTACATACGAGCCCCCAGAAGGCAGCATTTTCATCAATGGCACAGACATTCGGGAACTGTCACTGGACAGTCTCAGGTCTCAAATTGCTTACGTCCCACAGGACGGCTTTCTATTCAGCACCACCATACGGGACAACATTGCATTCAGCAACCGTGAAGCACCTATGGGAGACGTAGAAGACAGCGCCAAACAAGCGATGATCTATGAAAATATTGTGCGTTTCCCTGATCGTTTCGATACCTTGCTGGGTGAGCGTGGACTTACGCTGTCTGGTGGACAGCGGCAACGTACCAGTCTCGCTCGCGGATTGATCAAACAGGCTCAAATCCTGATTTTGGATGACAGTATGAGTGCAGTAGATGCCGTTACCGAAACAGGCATCCTCCGCAGTCTGCGTAAGATCGGCAAAGGCAAAACCACCTTGATCATCTCTCACCGTATCAGTGCAGTCCGTCATGCGGATGTCATTCTTGTGCTGGATGAAGGGCAGATTGTTGAACAAGGAACGCATACGGAGTTGATGGCTGCCAGAGGGCTATATGCGGCGACCTATCGCTTGCAGGAGGAGGGATTACATCATGTCTGATGCGGATGAAAATCCTAAACACACTAACCATAATTCTAAGAACCATAATTCTAAACGTACCGATCATTTGGACAATAGCAGTCATTCCGACAACTCAGCCGTAAAATCGGAGGCCTCCACCAACGATCATCACAGCAAACGAGCTTCCTTTAAAGAAATGATGGGCTATGCCAAACCGCATCGTTGGGCATTTGCCGGCATATTCCTCTGCTCCCTGCTCGGCATATCCGCCGACTTGTTGCAGCCATATCTCGTGAAAATCGCTATCGATGACCATCTGGCCGTAGGTCAAACCAGCACCTTGTTTCTCGTTAAACTCGCCGCCGTTTTTCTGGGGCTGGCTGTAATCAGTTTTATTTTCACCTATATACAAAATAATCTGTTGCAACATGTCGGTCAGAGCATCGTCTCCCGCATTCGCAAGGATTTGTTCAGACATATCTCCAAAATGTCCATGTCCTTCTTCGACCGCTTCCATATCGGTAGTCTGGTGACCAATGTGTCCAGTGATACGGAGACGATCAGCAGCTTCTTCACCCAGGTATTGCTCAGTCTGATCCGGGATGGCATGATGCTGGTGCTCATTATCTTTTTCATGTTTCAGCTCGATCCCATGCTCGCCAGTTATTCACTCATCATACTTCCGGTCATCGCTGTCGTGGCTGCCTTGTTCCGCCGCAGACTGCGGAGCGCCTATCAAAATGCGCGCACACGCCTTTCCCGTCTAATCGCGTTTACGGCGGAAAATCTGTCGGGCATGTTCCTGATTCAGGCGTTCCACCAGGAAGAAGAGCAGAAGAAACGCTTCAAAGAACAGAACGCCCTTCATCTGGAGGCAAACATTACACAGGCTCGTTCCAATGTTATTTTTAACCGGACGTTTGACATCCTTGGTAACGCGGCGCTGGTGATGATGGTGTGGCTGGGTGGTCGCGCCGTGCTTGGAGAGTCTTTGCAAGTCGGGGTGCTGTATGCGTTTATCAGCTACATTCGTCAGTTTTTTCAACCGATCAACCAGATTACAATGCAGTGGAATACCTTTCAATCGACCACGGTTTCGATGGATCGGATCTGGAATATTTTGAACACAAGGCCTGAAGTACATGCCCCGTCCCCTGATCAAGCTTCTCCTCTGGAGTCACAACATGTGATGGGTCAGATTGACTTTAATGATGTATCCTTCGGTTACAAGGCGGATCGCCCTATTATTCAACATATGAATCTGCACATGTACCCTGGGGAGATGGTCGGTATTGTGGGTACAACCGGAGCGGGCAAAAGCACACTGATCTCCCTGCTCAATCGGTTCTATGACGTCAATCAGGGCAGTATCCAAATCGATGGCACCGACATTCGCCACATTCCGCAAGCCGCGCTCCACCGGATTGTGGGGCTGATTCAACAGGAACCTTTCCTGTTCTCCGGTACCATTATTGATAACGTGAGAATGTTCAGGGAGGATATTACACGAGAGCAAGCAATAGAAGCATGCCGATTTGTTGGGGCAGATGCGATGATAAGTCGTTTGCCGCAAGGCTATGACACCCGTCTGTCCGAGCGCGGAAGCGGGTTATCCGCCGGGGAACGACAACTGATCTCGTTTGCACGAATCGTTGTATTTCAGCCACGCATTCTAATTCTGGATGAAGCTACGGCCAATCTGGACTCACATACCGAACAACTTGTACAACATGCGCTGGAGTCCGTATCTCAAGGCAGAACAACCATAGTGATTGCACATCGCCTGTCCACAGTCATGCATGCTGACCGGATTCTGGTCATGGAACAAGGGTCTATCGTCGAGGAAGGATCACATCAGGAGCTGGTTGCGAGCCAAGGCGTTTATGCGGATCTGTACCAGCACGCACGGGAAGCAGGGCAGCAACCCAGCAAGTCGGGGTAATATTTTATACGTTAGTTTCAATTACCTCGTGCATCGAACATGCATCTGGACAGGACATGTGCAACGAGAAGTACTAAGATTTAAATTCGATAATTGTTCAAAACTGCCCTACCTAAATACCGCATGAACTCGTAAACTTGATATAGGAGTGACAGGTCAAACCGGCCGCTCTGCTCGTGCAGGCGGCATTTTTACATATAAATCGGTAAGAAAAGGAGATGACGATGATGTTGCCTGCAACTTCGGAGGAACACCATCAGGGGGAAATTCGCTATCGTCGCATCACAGCGATCTGGAAAGGAAGCCTATGTTTCCTGTTTCTCGCCTTATGTGTACTGCTCTTATGGGTTATCGTTGCCGGGCAGACCGAGAGTGTGGAAAAAATCTATTACCCTATGGCTGCCATACTCGGCATGTGGATGGTGGGGCCGTTTTTCTTTATGTTTTGGACCCGTTCCATGCAGCGCGTGGCGATCCTCGTCTCATGGGATGAACACTCTCTCCATGCGGGTCAGCGCGATATTCCATGGAACCAGATTCGCAAGATTGAGCTCGCTACCCCAGCACGAAGCAAATGGCAATTATCCGCCTCCCCCATGTACGCCTTGTATCTGAAGGACGGCACTCGAGTTCACATTCATACAGACCATTTGTTTGGAAAAAAAGAGCTACAGTCCTCCTTGGCTACTCTCCAAAAGACGTTACGTGAACACCAAGGGCCTGATCTGGATTGAACTTGTCCAAGTCAGGCTCATGTAGCCACCCTTGTCATGCAGCAGGGCCTATGTGCCGGGAGTCGCACGCCTAGGACGGTGATTTCTCCACTCCAATGGATAAACTCACCCTATAATTACCTAGCGGCAGCAGCGCTTCCAGCAGTTCACCGAGTTGCTCTGTTGTCCCTGTCTGCACCTGCATCAGGTAACATCCCTCCCCGCTTACCCGGTGGACTTCAATAATGTCCTCGCGCCCTGCCACAAACGCACGGAAGGCAGCATGCTTATCGCCAGAGTTCAGAAATACCGTGACAAATGCCTTCAAACCAAGGCCAAGGCGGTCCGGGTTCCATTTTACCGTATATCCTTCAATAACCCCCAGGTCCTGCAACTTGCGCACTCTCGCCCCAACCGCTTGTCCTGTCAGATGCACTTCCTCTCCAATCTCCTTGTTCGAACGCTTGGCATCCCGGATCAGAATCTGTAAAATGCGTACATCCGTGGCGTCTATCATTTCGTTCATAGGTACTCAGCATTCCTTTCACCTTGAAAATAGTCGGACCGATATGCATTCAGCAGGTTATGTACGACGTGAATCGGGTTGTATAACATATAGGATAATACTAAGAGAGAACCCGAAGGAGTGCAAATAAAATGAAAATTCAATTGATACGGCATGCTACCCTGTGGCTGGAATACGGTGGTTTAAAGATTCTGGTCGATCCCATGCTAATGGATGCCGAGAGCATGCCCGCTTTTCCAAACACACCGAATGAGCTGCGTAATCCTGGAGTCGATCTCCCCGAAACCGAAACAGATTATCTCAAGCCTGATCTGCTGATTGTCACGCATACCCATCCCGACCATTGGGATGAAGCAGCCGCAAATCAACTGCAAAAAGATATCCCATTGCTGTGTCAACCGGGGGACGAGCCTATTTTCCTAAAAGCGGGATTTACGGATGTAACGCCTGTTGACGTGAAGCATGAGCATCATTCGGTGCGATTTTCGCGTACATCCGGTCAGCACGGTACAGGGGAGATTGGCAAACGTATGGGTAAGGTATCCGGTTTTGTGCTTGAAGCGGATGAAGAACCGATCACCTATATTGCCGGAGATACGATCTGGTGTGATGAGCCCGCGGCAGCGATCAAGCAATATCAACCAGAGGTCATTGTACTCAATGCCGGGGGTGCACGCTTCTTGCAGGGTGATCCCATCACGATGGACGGACCCGACGTTGTTGCCGTGAAACACGCCGCACCTTCCGCTCACCTCATCGCCGTTCACATGGATGTCATCAACCACTGTATGACAACACGTGCTGATCTAGCCGCTTATCTGGCAAAAGAGCAGTTGGAAGATAGTGTACTCCTTCCGTTGGACGGGGAAAGCTTCGAGTTTTGAATCATAGGTGTAAGCGAACGTTCTTGGTGGGGTATATAAGCGGGAAATTACACCAGATTTCCATGCCAATCATCATTCGTATGATGTAACTTGCTCGCGTACCTTTCTAACGATCACAGCAGACCCTATTGGGGCCGATTTTGCCACTTTGGAATTCTAACGATCACAGCGGAGCCTATTTAAGCGAAATGCCCACTTTCCTCTGGAATTCCAACCCTTTTTAGTGAAATAACGTCTCTCATGATCGTTAGAATTAAAATGTGGCGTTAAATGCCTAAATAAGGTTTCCTGTGATCGTTAGCGCAATTGGATGGCGAAAAAGGAATATACTGGGGAACTCTTCTGAAAAAAAACGGTATGCGAATATTCGCATACCGTTTTTTAATGCACGTCGGCCTTACTTACCCACTTCAAACTTACTCTATTTCAGGTAGAGCCTACTTAAACACTAAACACTCGTATTGCCTCAACCTTATCTTACGTCAACCTTGATGCAATTCAGTAACCTGCACGCCACCCATAAAACACTGCCAGCCTCTTATTGCACCTTCAAACGAATTACGTTCCAGGATGCTTTCGCCAGACTCGCGGTGATCAGCGTATCGGATACTACTGCTCCTCCGCGATTGTGTGGAACAACATTGTTAGGCTGTGCCGCGGTATTAGCCGCTTTGAGGTCATCGGCTTCCAGAACGATATGCTCGATCAGACTGCATTTGCCAAAACTGCGCAGATCCACTTCAAGCGGCAGAGACTCTTGCAAGTGACGATTGACCGCAAACACCGTTACTTCTCCCTGCTCCTTGTTATGCACTGCAATGCCTTCAAGATAAGGAACATCCGTAATTTCTTTCGTATCATATTTAGGTGACTGAATCAAAGGTACAAGTGCCGTGCCACGGCCGTATACAGACGCATGCATAAATGGATAGAAGATGGTCTGTCTCCATGATGCTCCGCCCGTTTCCGTCATAATCGGAGCAATTACGTTGACGAGTTGCGCCAGACAAGCCATTTTGACCCGATCCGCATGTTTGAGCATACTAATCAGCATACAACCCACCAATAGTGCATCTTCGTGATTATAAATATCCTCCAACTGTGGTGGAGCAATCTGCCACGGGTCCATCTTTGAATCATTCTCATGGGAGTGATACCAGACATTCCACTCATCAAAGGACAGATACATCGTCTTTTTGCTGCGTTTCTTCGCTTTGATATAGTCACATGTCGCTTTCACTGTATCAATGAAACGATCCATCTCCAACGAGCGTGCAAGGAAGGTTGGCGTATCATTATCCGGATTACCATAATACTGGTGCAGAGACAGATATTCTACATCATCATACGTATGATCCAAGACCGTTGCTTCCCAGTCCGGGAATGACGGCATGCCGAGGTTTGAGCTTCCGCAAGCGACGAGTTCAATCGTTGGGTCCGTCCACTTCATCACTTTGGCAGCCTCAACGGCTGTACGTCCATATTCTTCAGCGGTCTTATGCCCAATCTGCCAAGGTCCGTCCATCTCGTTGCCAAGACACCATGTTTTGATACCGTGTGGCTGCTTATATCCATGTTTAATCCGAAGATCACTGTAATATGAACCTTCCGGATGGTTGCTGTATTCCACGATATTACGGGCAGCATCCGCACCGCGTGTTCCAAGGTTAACCGCCATCATTACTTCGGAGTTCGCCTGTTTAGCCCAATCCACAAATTCGTTAAAACCAAATTCATTGGTTTCAATCGTTCTCCATGCCAGATCCAGCCTGCGCTTACGCTCAGATACCGGTCCAACGCTGTCCTCCCAATTGTAACCGGATACAAAATTACCACCAGGATAACGTACAATCGGCACATGAAGCTCCTTCACCATTTCCAGTACATCTGTACGGAAACCCTGCTCATTGGATGAAGCATGGCCCGGCTCATAAATTCCGCCATATACGGCACGCCCCAGATGCTCAATAAACGACCCATACAAACGCTTATCCACTTCACCAATTGTAAAATCTTTATCCACCGTCATTTTCGCTTTTTCCATGAATGATCTCATCTCCCCAAGATTAATATAAAAATTAATTGATATTCTATGGATCAACGTTCATATTTATATTAAAATCGATAACAACACATATTTCAACCCGAAATTCGAAAAATATTATTCTTTTCACTGAATTTATGTTTAACTTAATTCTATACATGAAATTGGAGGAACAACTGTGATCAGAGCAAATACTGACGCCGAATGGCTCCCTTTATATGAAGCACTTGCCAGTGAAGTTCGGCTACAGATTATCCGCCTTGTGGCTGAGACACCCATGAATGTGAAAGATATTGCCGCTTCGCTTGGCCTGAGTAGTGCGATCGTCACCATGCACGTCCGCAAGCTTCAAGATGTCGGCATCATTCAGTCCAAAATGGTACGCAAGGATGGCGGCACACATAAAATGAACAGCCTGGCTGTCGACTGGATCGGCATCTCCATGCCTCAAGAGAACGGAACATCCCGCAAGTTTCACGAGGTGTCCATCCCTGTCGGGCACTACACGCATTTTGACGTATATCCTACTTGCGGTTTAGCGACATCTGATCATGTCATTGGGCAGTATGATGATCCTCGTTATTTTTTGGACCCGGACCGAATGCATGCTCATATCTTGTGGATGGGACGCGGATTTGTCGAGTATAAAATCCCCAACTACATGTTGACCGGGCAGCACATTGACGCCATTGAGTTGTCTCTGGAGATCGGATCAGAGGCCCCTTCCGTTAACCCAAACTGGCCTTCAGATATTACGTTCACACTGAACGGCATTTGTTTAGGGGAATGGACCAGCCCGGGTGACTCCGGCAATGGTCGCGGCATATTTACGCCTGACTGGTGGAGTGATATCGTGAATCAATATGGCATGCTTAAAGTGTTGCGTATAACGAATGAAGGAACGTTTATCGATGGCCAGCATCTGTCGAGCATTACACTCTCAGACATTCCAGTGGAGCGTAATCAGTGGACGTTGCGCCTTTCTGTGGAGGAAGATGCACGTCACGTGGGCGGAATGACGCTATATGGTGAGGGGTTCGGCAACTATAACCAAGACATTTTGTTCCGATTGTTCTATCACGATGGAATAGCGCCTTTGTAAAACAAGTAAAACAAAGCACAAAAAAACACCTTTCATTTGCCAAAAATAACGGTTAAATGAAAGGTGTTTGATTTATGTGCCACTTGCACCAGTTGGCGCAGCCTGGCTGTTGCACACATATCATACTCGAACTTGGCTATTCTAATGTGATCAGCCTTACCAGGTGCTTTGCTCCATCTCTGACTAGCCGTCAGCCAGCGGATAAACCAGTGCTTGTCCTACAACGCACTGCCTCCGAACAGGAAGCGGGATTCCCAGTGCTTGCCGGCAATATCACTAACCGTCACACCGCCGCCAGCGTTGGAGTATGTATGCAGTATTTTACCGTTACCCAAATAAATACCCGTATGTGTAATCGTCGCCCGAGATTTGTTCACGCCACTGTAGGCTGATGCAGAAGTGCCTTTGTAGGACATAAAGTACATCAGATCACCACGTTTCAGGTTTTTCCAATTCGTAGTGACTGTACCTCTCTCCTTCACATAGTCTCCTTGTTGGCGTGAGTCCGCCGGAAGTGTAATGCCAAGTCCGTCAATAAAAGCTCGCCGTACAAAGCTGGAGCAGTCAAACGCTGCCGTACTGTCGCGATCCGCAGCATATTTATAAGGTGTCCCCAAGTATTTCATTCCGGCCGCAATAACCTTCTCTACTGCAACACTTCCCTGACTTGTTGAACCCTGATTAGACCCCGAGCCGCTTGAACCGTTAGTCGTGCCCGTATTGCCTGTTGTTGATCCACCGCTTATTGCTTGTGTGTATTTGGATGAAGACGAGATATAACCTGTCCGATTAGAAGCATCTTTGATTCTATACCAATCCGATCCGGATTGCTCAAGCACAGTTAATGTTTCTCCTTTGGAAACCATACGAATGACTTTACCAGATGACGTTGGTGAGGTTCGAAGGTTTACACCCCAGATGACTTCTACTTTCGATTGATCTGCCGCTGCCGCGGATACCTGTCCTGTGAGCGTTGCTGTTGTCAGACTTCCCATCAGCATTGCTGCTGTTACACTTGCCGTAACAATGGTATTCTTCCAGTTCATGATGTCGTGTCCCTCCGGATATTACAAAATTTTAACCAAGAAGCCACCTTCCCGGCTCGCCTTATTGTAAACGGGCATTCCCTAACGTTCATCAGCCCAAAGTCCTGCTAGCGTTTAGACAAGTATGAGCACTAAGGATCAGGGAAAACGTTCTTCGACTGGAAAAATAGAGCATACCCTACACGGAATGAATGGTTAAATTTTTGTAACTAATTGATATACCTTAGATTTCCACGTTTTGGTCAAGCAGACCTTGGCTACACACACATGCAACCTATGCACTAGATTTTAATTTTTCTCGTCACCCAACTGGAAAACATTACTACGTTTCATTGCAGTTTAATCTGGAATCCCTCTTTCACAAATGAAAATAAATGGATTTAACTATGTAAGCACAAGAAAAAAACCGGGGATTTCTCCCCGGCCTTTCATCGGAAGTATAATTAGCAGCAAGTTTGAATAAAGATCAGGCGTTCCGTTCCCGGCCCCAATTCCTGAAACTAACCCTTTCCCTTCATTCCATGCTCCGCTTGCTGATTCAATTATGGCTCCATTCCCCATACCTTCACGCCATCCTGGTATGCCGTTACTTTTGTCCAGGCACCAAATGCGGTTTGTGTAGCGTCGAAGGAATAATCATTCGATTGATCAAAATTCGTCCAGTTGTTTTTGGACGAGCGTGTCTGAATGATTCCTGTCTCAGCACCAGCCGCCAGACTACCTGCACCGGCAGTAAAGCTGATCTCCAGGTACGTATCTGCGGTTCCTTTTGCCGGCTCCACAGCTACGAATTTGCCCTGCACGTTGGCACTGCCAACCTGTGCATAGTCACACCAGAAGCTCAGATCAGCGGCACTATCTTTCGTAAAGTAATAACGAAGCTTCACTTTGCTCAAATCAATGGCCGTCGTACCTGTATTCTTCACATTGAATTGTGGTGTAAGAGAGTTGCCTGAAGCACCCGAGCCTCCATTGCGATACTGCACTTCAAGTGTTCCGGTTGAGATCGGAGCAGCCATTGGTGTCAGCACAATTACATTCGAGTTCGTCTGTCCATCGGCATTGATGGCAACCACTCTGTAGTTGTATGCCGTACCATTCACTGCTGTTGCATCGGTATACGTCAGTGCCGTCAGCCCTGTAGCAAGATTGGCATACGCACCTGTACCTGTCGAACGCTGCACGTTATAGGTTGCCGCTCCGGTTGAAGCCGTCCAGTTCAGCACGGCTTTTGCATCCCCTGCTGTTCCACTCAGGGTAAAGGCTCCTGGTATAGCGACTCCGGCCTGCGGTGTTGCTGTCACCTGCACAGATGGCGCGGACTCACCAGCACTATTTACAGCGGTAATGACATAATAGTATGCTTTTCCATTCGTCAGTCCGGTGTCTGTAAACGTAATACCGCTAACGCCAGTTGCTACAGAAGTATACGGGCCGCCGTTCACTTCGGCACGTTTTACCGTATAGGAAGTTGCTCTCGCCGCAGCATTCCAGTTCAATACCACTTGTTTGTCACCGCCGGCAGCAGTTACACCTGCAGGAGCGGCAGGTGCTTCCACGCCTGGTGTTTCGCTGTCACCAAGGAGACGGTCGAACTCTCCATAAGCGGTAGCCATATCAACCTGTGACCAGAAACGGTGATACGTAAAGGTCGGTGCACCATTTTCCCACTGCTTCGTGGTCGGATTGTAAGATGTTTTGTACTTGTTCTCCAGATAAGCCCAAGCCGGATCTTGCTTGATTGCAGGACGCAGATCGGAATATCCGATGTACACGCCATTTCCGCCTTTTGCCGGATCGGAAGGTACACCTGCGGTGCCTGGAATCGTATTACCTTGACCGAACGTCCCCGTCCAGTTCGCCGGGAGATAGATCTCTTTCGCGAAGTAACGGAAGTAATCCTTACGCTCTTCCTCTGTAACGATACCTACACCGTCATTGTAATCCCAAGCTGTATCGAGCAACGTCTGAGCCAAGTCTTTGGCTTCCTGACCTTTCACACTGAGCGTACCATTCTCTGCCTCAGTTCCGGCTGCGAAGAACGTCAATGCTTTGATATAACTTCCCAGTACCCCTGTATCCTGTACTGGATCTTTGGTAATGGCATGGAAGTTTGGATTATTCGTATAGGTGCTGAATCCATTCCATTTATCCGGCTGTCCCTGCCATTCCTGACCACCTGGAATCCAGAACTCGCCTGGAGCCGGAGTCGTTGCTACCTGTACATTCGTTCCGCCGAGAATGCGCTGTCCAGCAGCATTCAAATAGTAGCCTTGAGCATCCGTTACAGGGCGCTCACCAGCAAACACATAATCTTTGGTCCAGTCCACCCATTTTGTAATGACCTGTTTAGCCATTTTGAAGTTTTCAGAAGTCAGGTCACCGCTCTCTGCCAAGATGTAATACATCTCCGCCACACGCTCCAGCGGCCATGCCTGGAATCCGAACCACGTGTTGGAATCCGGGTCACGATATACTGGTGCTTCCTGATAAGCCATGTCATAGAACGTGCTCACACCTGCCGGATAAGCCGCGTAGGAACCACCAATGCTATTGGTTGCCCCGCCGCCGACTGCTCCTTCATGGGATTGCAGCCAGGTATAGAATTCGAGCTGACGTTTTAACGTCGCATTCCAGTCCGCTTTGGCTGTAGGTGACTCTGGAATCAAGCCGCCTGCCGGATCGGACAGGGCATATGCTGCAACCGGGTTCTGATAGGCCTGGTGCGTGTGACTTGCCCCAATACGCCATGCCCAATCCCCGCCTTGACCCAATCCACCGCCCCATGACGTATACCAAGCCATGAGATACATGTTGGAGTCTTTACCTGTACCTGGGGTTGGTGTACCGTTCTTCGCACTTCCAACCTTCTGGAAGTACTTGTCGTACATGCCATACCGCAGATAGTCGCCCATCTTCTTCGCTTTATCAAGATACTCCGTATTGTTATAGCCCATCTCTTTCGCCCAGTACAGTACCTGTACTGCACGCGCATCCGCATCCGTTGCATTGGTATAACGCCACTGTGCCGATGGTGCCTGATTTTCCTTTGTAAACAGACTCATGAACCCTTCGCCTGCTTTACCGAATGATTTATCATCCTGGGATGGATGAGGAACAGCTTCCCACACGGACTCTTGCTCCCCACGCTGGAACGTATTCACATACGTTGACGTATGGGAAGGATTCAACAGATTTCCGTATCCATACCAGTCATCCACGTCGATCAGCCAGTGCATCAGATACGTCTGGTTGTTACCATAGGTTGCCTTGAGCTCGGCATCCAATGGGTCTTTACCTGCCGCATACTGACCATTCAGGTTGGAAGGATACTGGTCTGGGAATGGTTTTTCCGCTGCATATGTTGCCGGACTGTTCGGATTGTACTTGCTCATCGTTGGTTGCTCTTCCTTGCCGTCCCCTTCGTTCACCGGAATAATGTACTTCTCCATGTTATCCCAGGCCGCTTCCAGTTTGCTCCAATCGCCCGTGTAGTGACCATACATCGTCTCTAGCCACAACCAGTAACTGTACGCCTCCGACGTAGACATATGTCCATAATCCGGTGCCTCACTCAGCAGCGTTTCAATGGAGTGATACGGAATGCCTTCTGGAGAAAAGTATCCGTTCGCCGGGTCTTTTAATTGACCGTATAATTGCAAAAAGCGAGCTTCATTCACGCCATCAGCCTGAATTTCAATCGCCTGATCGGCAGCATGTGCCGTTTCAGGTCCTGCCCAGAGCCCCGTGTATCCCGTCAGCATGACGGTTCCTGCCAGCATGGCAGTTAAACTCTTTTTTGCAGCTGTTTTCAACATGAATATATACCTCCCTGGAATAGTGGAAATTCAATATCAATGCTGCTGGTCTGCCCATGCTGTTCTTTGGCCTCTTGCCTGTCAAAGTTCTTTGCTTTACGGCTCCAGTCCCCATACTTGGGTACTGCCTTGATACGCGGTCACTTTGTTCCATGCAACAAAAGCAGTCTTGGAACCATCATAGGAGTAATCATTGCTCTGATCGAAGTTACTCCAGTTATTTTTTGAAAAACGTCCCTGAATCACACCCGTTTCTGCTCCGGCTGCCAAACTTCCCGCTCCAGAGGTAAAACTGATCTCCAGATACGTATCCGCCGTTCCTTTCGCCGGGTTCACGTTCACAAACTTTCCTTGCACATTGGCTGTGCCCACCACGGCGTAATCACACCAGAAGGTCAGATCCTCTGTGCCATCTTTGGTAAAGTAGTACCGGATTTTCACCGTGCTTAGATCGATAGGCTGTGTGCCGGTGTTTTTCACATTAAACTGAGGGGTTACCGCATTGCTCGAATTCCCGGACCCTCCGCTTCGATACTGCACTTCCAGCGCACCTGTGGACACAGGCGGTCCGGATGGTGTCAGTACAACCACGTTAGATAACGATTGCCCACTTGCGTTTACGGCAACAATCCGGTAATTGTACGAAGTTCCATTAAGGGCTGTCGTGTCCGTGTAGGTCAACACCGTTAGCCCGGTCGCTACATCCGCATACGTACCATTGGCAGCAGCACGTTGTACCTTGTAACTGGCAGCTCCAGATGCCGCTGTCCATGACAGCACGTTCTGATTATTGCCTGCTGTTCCACTTAAGGTAAGCGTACCTGGCACAGTTGAAGTTGCCTGCGGTGTCCCGACCACTTGAACGGAAGCTGGTGATTCCCCGGCGGCATTGACGGCGGTCACCACGTAATAATACGTTTGGCCATTCGTCAATCCTGTGTTGGTGTAAGTCAATCCATTTACACCTGTCGCAACGGTTGTGTACGGGCCTCCGCTAACCTCGGCACGCTTTACCGCGTACGATACAGCCCCTGCAGAGGCAACCCAGTTCAGCGTCACCTGATTGTTGCCAGGCGAAGCTTGCACTCCAGAGGGTGCGGCTGGAACAGTCACAGGTGTAACGCCCGGCTCCTGTCCAAACACCTTCACTCCGGCATCATAGACAGGAATATAGTTGCTTTTTACCGGACTGCCTGTCGTCAGGTTTTGGTATGAAGGATCATTTGCTGGATTCCATGCCCCTTGCGGTCCCGTAATCCGGAACTGAACTTCCTTGCGGTAATTCCCCTCTCCTCCCGGATAAATTTTGGTATTACTGAAGTCCGCTGTAATCGCATAAATCCGTTTGGCGGCATCCACGACGACAGGTTGAGAAACGGTTGCACCTTCAGTAGAGGATACCGTGACCTGAACATCGGATACGGTGCGTCCTGCAGCATACACTTCACTCAAATCGAGGAAATATTTGAAGGAAAGCTGATCTCCCATTCGTGCAGGCCAGCCTGAGCGATTGTTAAGCAATGCTCGGATTTCCGTATAATTGGAGCCTGATGACCGAACAGCAGCTTCTACAAAATACTCGTCACCTTTGACTTCAGGAGCAGGGAAATTCGCCAGAGGTTGATGATTCTGTCCATAGAGCAGATTCATCTTGGCAAGTGCACCCGTGAAGCCAGCATTATAATCCGTCGCCACCTCATTGCTCACATAGTCCGAGATATCGTCCGTATATTGATCTGACGCATTGGGTCCTCCCACCATGGCGCCGTATAAAATATGACGGTGATTTGCCGGAATATCTTCATTGTTCATCCATGAACTATGAGCGGTACGATGATGCGGATGCTGTGGCGGATTTTTTCCGTATCCCACAACATAACTGCTCTGACGAGGATTATCTCCTAAAATGTAATTCATCTGTGAAGTCGCAAAATTTTGATATCTGGATTTTTTCACAGGGTCACTAACCCAATCGGAGTACACGAATGCAATGAATGCTGCGTTCGCCGTATATCGGAGTGAACCCCACTGATCCAACCACGCCAATCCGCCCGGGGTGTAGGTCACACGCCCTCCGTTCGTGCCAACCGTCCAGTAATCGAGATTGCGCTCGGTTGATTGGATGAACTTTGTTGCCTCTGGCATGTTCAAACCGGAGGTGATTCGGGCAAGCAGAATCTGGGCACCGTAATGTTTACTGTCCCAGCCCTGTGTCCAGGTATAAGGCCAGTTCGCGGAACCTCCGGTTGTAGACCACCGATCTGCAGCTGCCATCGCCTTGGACAAGTAAGCGTTATCATTAGTGGCTAAATAAAGCCATGCTCCGCCCCATGCAAGCTCATCCTCATATCCCGTCCACGAATTATAAAATGCAGCAGCGTCGGTAATACAATCGGTGTATTTTCCCCGATATGTATCTGCAAAGTTGTACAGTTCTTTCGCATGCTGAAGCATCTTCGCCGAGTAGGTTGGATCATCATCCGCAAATACGATAGACGCCGCAGCAAGTGCAGCAGCCGTTTCTGCCGCCAGATCACTTCCCGGACAGGAAGCATCGATCTTGAACGAAGGCCGGTTCATCTGCATCACCTCTGCAGGTCCCCACCAAGCATGATCCGTGTTGCCACCTCCGACTTGTCCCCACAATTCGTTTGGCTTCGTATGCGCTTTCATAAAATAGTCGGTTGCCCACCGGATATTGTCCTTGATTTCCTCCAGTTGTCCAGCTTGCTCATAGCCATCTGCATACTCGACGACAGACCAGGCCAGCATCGTTGCCGAAGCTGCCATCGGAAAACCGAATTTCACATGATCTCCAGCATCATACCAGCCTCCAGTCAGATCCACACCGACATCGGCTCCGTCCTGCATTCCCGAGTCTCCTCGCCATTCAACCCGGTTGTTGGCAGGCAACGGGCCTGAACGTTGCGCTTCATAGAAATAAATGGCCTTCTGAAGTGCTTCGGCATAGTTATGATCTCCGGCGGCCGCATCCGCCTGACGTAATCCTGTATTCATAGAAAAGCTCCCTGCGAGAAGTCCTGCCGATAACGTTACCATAGCAACGCGTCTCCACCAGCGCCCTTTCATAAATCACGTTCATCTCCTTTTCTCGAAAGTTCCAGATGAATGCTTCCCAATATTCTGAGTGACCGCTCTCCTCTCCATGGTGGTAACTCAATGTAATTTCCACCATTAATTACCATTATAGCCGTTTGTTTGACTTGAAATATCAACATTGGTGACTTCTGGAATAACATTGTTGTGACTTGATCAGCGTGATATGACAAAAAAGCTGTTTCTGCACCGGATATGCCGGGGAGAAACAGCCTTTTTGACGATCTGCTTTTCAATCTATACTTTGAATTTGTTCACTTGTCCCTGCAATTCCTCCGCCATTTTGGATAACAATCCAGCTGAGGAAGCAATCTCTTCCATCGAAGCCAGTTGCTCTTCGGTTGCAGCAGATACGTTGTGTACAGAACCCGCGGCTTCCGAAGCAATATTGGAGATTTGACCCACGTAACTTACAACCTCATTGGTGCTAGCTGACATCTCCTCCGAACCGGCGGATACCTCTTGAATTTCCCCGGCTACCTTGTTGACAGCGTCGGAAATCTGTTCGAATGCCTGTCCAGCTGCAGCAACCAATTCAATGCCCTCTTCTGTTTCATTACTGTTTACCTTCACAGCCTCTACAGCATGATTCGTATCCTGCTGAATCAGCTGAACAATCTCTGAGATCTGTTGGGCAGAAGCGGAGGATTCTTCCGCAAGCTTGCGCACCTCTCCCGCAACGACAGCAAAACCTCTACCGTGCTCCCCTGCTCTTGCGGCTTCAATCGCTGCATTCAGAGCCAGCAAATTCGTTTGCCGGGCGATGTTATTGATCACTTCGGTGATCGTACCAATCTCGGCAGAACGTTCGCCGAGTCCTGTGACCAATTCTCTCAAGGAAGCGATGGAGTTACGAACCGATCCCATCTGTTCAACCGCTTGCTGAATGATTTTGTTCCCTTCCGACGATTGATTCGCCGCGTCCACAGCAGATACGGATACGCTTTGAGCCAGTTCAGCAATCTGTTCTGAACCCAAAGCCATCTCATTCATCGCCTGCGAAGAACGCTTCACGATATCAACCTGATTCGATGTTCCCACAGACAATTCTTCCACCGTTTCGGTAATTTGCTCCGAAGCTTTTGCATTTTGCTCTGCACTTGCGAGAAGCTCTTCGGATGAAGCCGCAACTTGCTCCGATGTTTCCGATACGGATTGAATCATCGAACGCAGATTTTGACTCATGGTATTGAAGGAGGTTGCCAAGACACCCAGCTCATCTCTGTTCTTCAATGTGATTGCCTCACCTGTCAGATCACCGCCAGCAATCGCTGCCGCAGCTTCACTCATCTTTTTAACCGGACGAGAGATCATACTCGCGATAAAGAGGGCTATGAATAAGGATAACAATGTTGCAACGATAGCTACAACTAGAATGATTTTAAAAGCATTGTCAGCCAGCTTAACAGATTCAGCAGAAAGTTCTTTTGCTGCGCTATTGCCAAGATTAATTAATTGAGTAATCAGGTCGTTGGCTGTATACCACATTGGATAAGCTGCTGTATGTAGCATGCTGGATGTAGCATAATCATTTTTCAGACCATATTCGATGAATTCGGGCATTTTTTGCAAATAAGAATCATAATTCGTAGAAAACTGTTCGTATAGTTGCTCTGCTTGAGGATCACCCTTAATTAAGTTAAGTAGTTGCTTACGCTCATCTTCAATTTTAGCGAGCAATACTTTTAAAGCTTCATTCAGTTTCTCCGTTTCACTTGGGTTCTGTTCTACAATGACCGCAAGTCCCAGTCTTTCGACATCCGATATATCACCGTTCATAATCCCAAGCAAGGTTACACTTGGCATCGCACTCTGGTCGATCTGCCTGGATTTGTCAGCCATTGTAAACACTTGTGTTAGTGTATACACGCTAACAAAGATAAGCAAAGCCAGAACAATCGAAAAGCCTGTTAATAATTTGCCACGAATCGAAAATTTCACTTTCCCCGAAGCGTTACCTCGCATTTTTCCCATGTTTCCACTCCTCCAACTTCCCCCAATAAACTAGTACATCTAAATAATATATCGACATAGATATTCTTTGAGTGAATATGTGAAATCTTAATCTCAAGAAAATTTCTCTTAACAATGAAATAAGTATATTCAACAGACGGTAATTTCAATTGGCTAACAGAAGTAGAAATGCACAGCCTGCGGAAGGTCGGACATTTTTCAAAAAAGTTATAAAACTCCTTAGTGAGTGTTTCAACCACAATTAACAGACCATTTGTAAAACAATATTGATTTCAAACGTATTTTCGGAATCAAAGAGGACATTTTACTTTCTTTTTGTTAAACTAGTTTGGGGTGTCTATCAGTTCTACATAAGAAAGGTGAGATTATGATTAAAAAATGGTTATGGGGTACAGCCCTGACCTTGGCACTTGTTGTAACAGGTGTCATTGTCTACTACGGATATTCAATCGTTCATTTTGCCAATAGCATTTCGACCGCCGCATCTAGCGATTCGCCTAATTCTAGTAATGCCTCGAACAGTACGGAAAGCTCCGATACACCCAAAGTGGTCATTCCAAAATGGGACGGCAAAGAGAGAGTAAATATCTTATTGATTGGTGGTGACTCGAGAGGGGATGACGCAGGGCGTTCAGACTCGGTGATGGTCGCTTCAATTGATCCAGTTTCCAAAAAGGCCCACCTGTTCTCCGTACTTCGCGACACCTACGTTGACATCCCGGGCCATGGCAAAAGCCGCCTTAACGCTGCCTTCTCCTACGGCGGAGCAGAATTAACCAAACAGACGGTCAGCAACCTGCTCGGTATACCGATTCAACATTATGTCTACACGGACTTTACAGGCTTCATGGCTCTCGTTGATGCGCTGGATGGTATTGATATTGATGTGGAAAAAGATATGTACTACACGAGCAAAGCGGATAAACACATGTATGATATTGATTTGAAAAAAGGGCTGCAACATATGGACGGCAAGACCGCCCTCCAGTATGTTCGTTTCCGGCATGATGCAACCTCCGATTTCACACGCACGCAGCGGCAGCGCATCTTCATGACCGAACTTGCCAAGAAGATGCAGAGCACCACTTCGCTCTTTAAAATCCCTGAGATGCTGGAAGCCATTGCTCCTTATATCAAAACCGATCTAAGCCCAACCCAAATGTTGAAGCTCGCTTCACTTGGCTTTGATATTCGTGTGAACGAGATCGACCAGCAACAGATTCCACCGAACAAGTTACTTACCAATGAGCGGGCTGGATCTGCTCAGGTATTAGGTGTGAATGTGCTCAAGCTTCAAGCTTATATTCAAAAGTTATTTGAAGAAGATAACCATTCTCCTTCCGATGGCTCAGCAACTGGAGAATCACAGGAGGGAGTCTCACATCATAATTAGTAAAAGGACGGCTTAGGCCGTCCTTTTTTAGTTCCTTTTTTCGGCATTTAATGCAGCCTTAATGTTTGGAGGGTAGTCTTATATGATGACCCTGGCTACATAAGGGAGGAATGTAAATGAAAAAGCCGAAAATAGCCGAATGGACCGAACTTCGCGGATTAGCTTTTCTGGCTATCGTCATGCAACATAACATTGCTGAATACATCTATCGACCAGACATTGAGCAACCTGATTCCGTGATGCTGACCATGATTTATCATCTGACAAGGTTTGGCACACCTACTTTTGTATTTCTGTCTGGTGTGTTGCTGTTCTATCACCACCGCCATACGAAGCCGGATTATCCCCGCTTCATCCGGAAGCGATTTGGTGATATATATATGCCTTTCTTCATATGGACGCTCATCTACTGGTTAGCTGTACGTGTGTTTACTCCTACGTTCTGGACTTCCGGTATGCCGGATCTGGGAAGCTTTGTACATGAGTTATTTATACCTCAGACGGGATATCACCTGTGGTTTGTGCTGATGGTGTTCCAGTTTTATATCCTGTTTCCTTTATTTCTCGCGGGGGCTCATGCTGTTCGTAAAAGGCTCGATAAGCTCAAACGTTTGACGCCTAAACAGGTAACGTTAACCATCATACTCGTGGCAGCCCTATTTTATCTCTGGCTTATGAAATGGTCTTATTATGATATGGCTGACTGGACACAATGGTGGCCAGAGCCCTGGTCTAGCATGCTGGAATATCGTTCATATTCATGGCTCATGTATTGGTTCTACTTTTTCCTTGGCGCGGTATGTGCCTGGACGGTGGAAAGCTGGAGGAATTGGACGATAAGGGCGCTCCCTTGCATGATTGCAGTCTTTGTCGCGATGTATATCTGGATGGGGTACGCTGTACTGCGCGGGTCGGAAGATACGATGAACCTCAATATCTCTACGTATCTAAAACCCAGTACATTCATCAGTATTATGGCTCAGATGCTTATGCTCTACGGTTTTCTTGTTCTGCTACATGGTAAAAACCTATGGTTTCAGCGTCTGCTCACCTGGATTGGGCGCTATTCCTTCGGCGGTTATTTAGTCCATGCATTAGTGATTTATGCCATCGCATATGTAACCAGACCCTTACATCTTAGCGGTTGGCATCTGCCTGTAACAATAATCTCATTCATAGTCACCGTTGTGACCGCTCTTGGCATTAGCTACACATTATCCAAATTGCCAGGCTCTCGTTTCATGGTTGGCTTGACACGTAGCAAGGCTAGGCAAGCTTCTTCTTTTAGTGATCCATTAGCGGGTACTGGAAGACGCCCGAATCAAAATCCGCCCCTTGGATCGGTTTCCAAAAATTAAAACGAAAAGACAAACGGATAGACCTAACACCATAGGGTGGTTTTTACAAAGCAAACAAAGAGCGTTCTCCCCTGCGGAGGACGCTCTTGCATTTCTTTCTCATCTTGCTCAGTAGGTCAGTCATCTTCTTCTATGAAGTCGATCATTTCACTCCGGTTGAGGTGGATCGACCAGGCACGTGTCCCGGATGAACTGGCATGGAATGACCGTGCCGTTTTTGATGAACAAACCTTTGCAGATCACCTGTTAATTGTTCTTTTAACTGATTCACGAGCTGTGTTTCACTGATGCCCTTCGCTTGCGCAATTTCAACCAAAGACTTGCCCGCATGCAGTTGTTCTTGCAATTGTTCAGGTGTAATCCCGATGTATTTCGCTATTGCCCCTTTATCTACCATGGAATGATTCCCATGGTGCGTAAATTCACGTCGTAATTCGGCAAGCGGGGTATTCACTACCTTTTTTAGCTTCACATCCATATTGGCTTTCGCTGCTGCAGCTTGTTCCTTGGTGAGACAGCCTTCTTTCACGGCCAGATCCAAGCGCTCTGACAGCGTGGGCTTTAGTTTTTGCAGTAACTGTTCCTCACTGAAACCTTTGCGTTCCTTCGCGATCTGGGTTAAGGTCTTCCCAAGTTGCATCTGCTGCTTCAAATCACGGAGTCCAATTCCCAGCAAATCGGCTGTTTCTCCGATCATAAACAAACCATGGCCCGCCTGCATACAAGGCTTATGGTTTCCACCGGCAGATTCAGCCAGGTTTTCATCTTGCTGCTCCGCAGGAGAAGCGGGATCAGCTAAAGCTATCTGGCCCGAAGCAACAGTGAAAATGATAACAGCAGCGCTGGCGGCCAGCCATGATTTCCAATTTATCTTCATTCTTTATCCACCTTTCTTGTCTCGATATCCTCTGCCCTCTTAGTCTGAACCCAAATTACAACTTTTTATGCTATAAAATCCAAAATGTCATCAAATTTTTCACAAATGATCACAAAAAATCCTATTTTTTTCAACTGACTTAAGCTATACTGTATTTAACTTCTTGATCTTACTGCATATTCCAACATTTAATGCAGGAGGGACGTTTTCATATCATGCATCGAGAATGGCTAGATCCGTATATGCTTGACGTGAAGGCCGTGTTTGATTCCGTTGAAGAGCGTCTTCGGCAATACCCTGATTCACTGGCAGGGCATGCGCTTGAACAACTCCGTTTGCTCAACCCCTTCAGGGGAGATCCGGGACACAGTTGCATCGGTTACATCACTCCACTATGGATGCAATACACAGAGGGACTCCCGTCCGATCAAGCTCATCAGCTTAGCACAGCTTGCCTGTTACACATGATGTATTTTCTTAATCTGGATGATGTCATGGATGAGCCAACTGAGGATGCCGTGCTGAAGTTATCTTTGGGGAACCTTTGCTATGTGGATGCTCTTCAAGTCTATAATGCATTATTTGAACCCTCTTCTGTCTTCTGGAACCATTTCAGACAGGTTCTTCAGGACTGGGCAGTAAGCGTTAACGGTGAATTACACGTGGATTATTTTCAGCATAACCCGCTTCTCATCGCCCAGAAGGCTTCACCAACACAATTAGGAGTCATCGGTTCCCTGATTTTACTAGAGCAACCAGAACGAATCTCTTCGGTCTGCGGTGCACTGAATATCGTTCTCATGACCCTGCAGATGACAGATGACTTTACAGACACGAAAATGGATGCTGTACACGGCAACTACAATAGCTACCTCTCTCACTTATCCACAGCTCTCCGACAGGAATATCCGACGAGTCATGTACTTCACGAATCTATACACAACAATGTATCTAACTCACAGCTGATGAACAGTTATGCAGACTTAGCTCGACAATTCAATGACATCATAGCATCCTCTAACTTAGCGTTGTCACAACTAATTGCCCTGAATTCTTATCTGTGCAACTCATTGGTACAAGCTATTCAGGAAATAGAACAACGTAAAAAAAGACTTTACCGAGGTGGGTTTCACTACTGGATCAGCGAACCACAATCCGGACCTTCTAATACGGAACAAGCCGATTCAGTTTAATTTAAATACGAAGGGAATGTTGACGATGATGGTGTCAGAAAAAACGTTGCATGAGGATATTATTGAGAAAGCTTGGACAGATGAGCACTTCAGACAACAACTCCATTCTAATCCTAAGCAGGCACTTCGCGAGGCGTTTGGTATTACGATTCCTGATCATATCAAGATTCGCACAGTTGAGGAGCAACAAAATGATTATGTTCTGGTCATTCCACCTAACCCTTCCAAAGTCAATTATGACGTCAATTGTGGACCGTGGAGATCATTTTAATCTTGGCTAAATAAAAAAATCAGGGGTAGAACATTAAACTGGGTATCTTCTCCAAGTCCGTCATTTAACGAACTCGGGAAAAGATACAACAGCTTCTGTTCCTACCCCTTTTGTGCTTGTAAAACTAATCTGTCCATTCATCGCTTCCACGATGCGGAAGGTAACCATCATACCTAGCCCAGTGCCTTTGATTTTATTGGAGAAGTACGGTTCTCCCAGTCGCGACAACGCTTCCTCACTCATCCCTTCACCATTATCTCTTACATGCACTTTAACTTTGCCATCCTGTGAGTATGCCCAGATATCAATCTGACCTTGTCCTCCCTGAAACGCTTCAATACTATTTTTAATAATGTTGATAAAGGCCTGCTTGAACTTCGAAGAATTGCCACGAATATAAATATTAGGCGGGATATCCGTTGTAATTTTTCCACCTTCCAGATTGGCCATCGGTACCAGTATACCTTCAATATGATCAAATTCATCCGAAATATTCAATGAAATAATGTGGTCAAATTCCGGTTTTGCAAAAGTCAGAAAATCCGTAATAATGCCGGAAGCCCGGTCGAGTTCTTCCAATGCAATACGTACATACCCCTTATTCTTGTTATCCTCCTGCTCTGTCATAAGCTGAAGAAATCCTCTCGTCACCTGAAGCGGGTTACGTACCTCATGAGCAACCGAAGCAGCAAGCTCGCTAATGATCTCCATCTTTTCGGATCGCTGTAACTCGTTGTTGAATAGTTCCAGTTCCTTGGAGTACTCTAGCACTTTGTTATGTTTTTCCGCAAACCGGCTACCAAGAATAGCAATCAATGAGATGACAAATGCAACCATCGACCACTTCCACCAGAGGAGGTGATATGCCCCGCTTCGCTGATAGTACCAAAGAAGTTCCATGACACTAATCAACGAAAAGGTGCCGAAACCAACTGCTAACAGGATCGCTTCACGGTTACGTTGTAGCGCCCGGGCTATCGTACCAACCAACAGGATGGTCAGCACAATAACCAGTATAATGCCCACCACATGCTGTACAAGAAGACTGTACAATAGATCCCATTGCCCGCCCGATGTCACGTATACAAACAATGAAAACACAGAAACGATGGAATAGGCCCACTGAGCCTTCCTTAATTTGGTGAATATCCCGTGTACACCGGGGCCAATAACTTGTTCAAAGAAATAACAAAGTGCAGGCATGCCGAGTAACATGGCCAAATCAAACAGAATAGAATACAGGTCACCATACACTTGATAGAAGGTGTACAGGAATTGAGAATAAGTGATCACCATTGTCCCGATGGAACCCATCACGACACACAGTGATATCCATAGTCCTTTATGAAACTGACCCAGAAAAAATGTGCAACTCAGCATAATAAGCGAGGTAAATACAAAAGTTGAACCCAAAATGATATCCATTAACCCATTATGGAGATACTTCTCCTGCAGCATGGCATATGGTCCGACCTGGACATCGCCTTGAATGCCCAACCACCCTCTCTCATTTTGCGCCCAAACATAGAGTGTTTTTCCCGAATTTTCTGCAGATAGCGGTAAAAAAACGGCATTATTGTCGTAATTATAATGGTAATTCTCATATACTTTCCGATCTTCAAGATAGATCACAATATGAGTACCTTTAATATTTTCGAAGCGAATCGCTGAACTTCCGTCATGTAAACGGGGAATTGTCAAACGTGTCCACAAAGAACTTGATGATTCTTTAGTACTGTCTACAATTCGCTCAGTACTCCGTTTCTCCCATATTTCATCCTGGCCCATAACCTCACTAATGAAGCCCTGATCTCCAGCGTTCCCCCATTTCACTTCCCATCCTGTAATGGCTACAGGCTGCTGAATCTCTTCTGGTGCGGCAAGCACAAGTCCATGCGGCATACACAGAATCGTGCATATCGTCATCCACAAGATGATAATAGCTTTGGGCACATTTCTCATTCACAGCACCTCAAAGTTTTTATTTTCGCTTCTTCATTTCTCCCTCACCATATCAATTCGCCACCGTTTATGATGTCACCTTCTTACACAAATTTAAAATTCACATATAAGTAGATTTATAGTCCTTTTTCCATTTTATTGTTATAAAAACCGTTAACTTCGCAGGTCCTCAAACTGATTTTCGATCATTTCACGTTCCTTCTGTTCCACTTTTGTACGAAACTCCAACCACTGCTCCGTTTCTTCATCATCGTAAATGGTCCATATATCAGAAAACAAAAAATCGCGTAACTGAACGACTTGTCCAGACCATATACCGCCAACCCAGAACAATCCATCCGGACGACGGATGACTGTACGAGAAAACCCGGGTGTGGACGCTTTCTGTCCAATCCGAATACGTGTAATCATATTGCCTAATGTGTACCAGTCCACGCTACACCCCTCCTTGAGTAGTCATGCTTCATCATAACATAGGCAAAACAAGAAATGCTGTAAAAACAGCTGACACGATTCAATCCTGTGGATCATGTGTAATGGTTTTTCAAAGCAAACTCACTAAACAAGGAGATGATTATCATGAATGAGCCTCATCGCACGGTAGAAGTTGAACATAAGGATGTACAGCACAAATCGGATTCAAGTATGGTCGCCTCTACATTTATTAAATATGCCGCATATATCATTATCTTTTTTGGATTTCTCTACTTCCTTGTGAAATATGTATTTCCGAAATTTTAACGAAATCCTGACATAACCTAGTCTGTTTAGGGGGACAATATCATGCTTGGAATGACGATAAAATGCTGAAATGATGGCATTACAATGTTTGTATTCGTTGTACTTAAACAAGTTATGAAAGGAAGTGCTGATGATGTCTGATAAACCTATTAGCAACGCGGAAAGCGATCGCTATTATGACCGTTACCAGAGGTCACGTGATATCCCACCTGAAACCGAAGTGCCCGAAGGAGACATGGATACCTTTGATGAAGTTTCTGGGCGTCGCATTGAAATTGAAATGGAAGAATCGGAGCTTCCACCCGTTGCTGCATCGGCTGTAGACGAAGAAGGTTTGGAATCCCGCTTGGCGGAAACTCCACTGGAATCTGTACCTGATGCAGATCTGGTGCAACCGGGTAGCCCGGTTGATCCTGCCGCACCCGACCCCGATGCCCTGCATGGTACAGATCTGCTAAACGGGGCTGGAGCTGACGCCAAACCCCAGCAGAATATCCTGCCACCGCGTTAGTAGACGCCTTGTTTTGCGTATTTTGATACGAGGAGGTGCTGACATGACCAAAAACAATGAGGAAGAACAGGTTAAAGAACACAAGAACCTTGTTACCGAGCGGGATATCGATCCTGATTTTGGCCTCTTTACAGAAGATTCTTTCCCCGATGCACTGGAAGATGAAGATCAGCGCGATGCGATCAAACATGCCATTCCCGATGAACAGACCTCCGAGTAAATCTCATGAACTGATTTCCAAAAGATATGTATGCGTAAACGTTACGTTGCATGTGATAAAGTGATGCTGGAGGCCCCCTTAAGAAGGGGGTTCTTTTATTTTCACTTCAAAGCTATATAAAAAAGAAGATGACAATTGCATTTCCAGCGTCATCTTCTTCCCATAATTATAACGATTACTTCACAAAATCTGATTTCAAAATCTATAGCTAAACCAAGTGCTCTCCGGTTCACCATTGCCATTGCAACGGTCACTTCTCCACTGGTTTAGCCACTCCCGGGAGCTTGTGCTCCAGTCTGGACCACTTGACCACTATAGCAGTAGCCAGAAGTGCAAGACCGTTAATGATAAATATCCAGCGGATCGGTAGCCAGCCGCCAAGGACACCGCCGATAATCGGTCCTGCCATCGTTCCGATCTGGGCCGCGGACTGGTTCAGACTAAATGCACGTCCCCGAAATGCCGGTTCAGTCACCTGTACAATCATCGCATTGATTGCAGGAAACACAGCCGCAAAAAAGAGTCCGTAGACAAATCTCAAGATGCCAAATGCAACGTAACCTGTAGTGAAAAACTGCAACAAATTGCCTACTGCGCCGCCAATGAGTCCGATCACTAACACTTTTCCAAAACCGATCCTTGACCCAAGCTTGCCCCAGCGGGGAGCCATGATAACCGTCGCCACCCCTACCGCCGAGAAAATAATCCCCGAGCTTAAGGAAGCCCGATCTGTCTGAACGCCCATCTCCATGACATATACCGTCAATAACGGCTCCAGAATCATAACGGAGAAGGTACATATGCCCATCATACCCAGTACAGTCACAAACACACGATTTGCTCTCGCTTCACGGATATCATCCATGACATACGAACGAGCCTTATTCCGATTAAAATTCTCTTCCTTGACCCAGAAGGTTGCAATGATCGCAGACACCAGTACGACGATCGCAGAAAATAGAAACGCACTCCGGTTGCCATAATAGTGGCTGACAAGACCGCCAATCAGTGGACCGATAATCCCCCCTGTTGCTCCAGCAGTGGACATGATGCCCAAAGCATATCCAGTCTTCTCCTCGGGTGTGTTCGTGCCCACAAGAGCAATCGCTGCAGGAACAAATCCGGCAAGTAACCCCTGGAACAGTCGGACAACAATAAGTGAATACGGATCTTGTACAAAAAAATTAATCAGATACAGGACAGCCAAGCTGTACCCTGAACGAATTAACATCGGCTTGCGCCCATATTTATCTGCCAATGATCCCCAGAAGGGCGATACAAGTGCACTTGCAAGAAACGTAATACCAAACGAAAGTCCGGCCCAGAACTCCAAATGATTGCGAACGCCCAGATCACTGCTTAGAAATAAGGGCAAAAACGGAATAGAAATCGAATACGCCGTACTGCAAAAAAAGACACCGACCCATAAAATGATCAGATTACGCTTCCACGAGAAGTTCATATACCCGCCCGTCCTTTCCGTAACTGACGCCGGGACTGCCGTATTTGGAGCGGACGGAACAGACCCGTACGTCCCCCTGATGCGGAAGCATTTTCCTTATTTTACACCCATGCTCTTATGATGACCATCCCCAGTTCACCGAATTAACACGGCTTGCATTGCCATTCTAAGCCTGGAAACGGTATGATAGTTGAAGAATTAACCAAACTATATTGGATGAAATTCGTTATAACAACGAACCAAGGAGGAACCTATTCATGTCTTTACGGTGGAAAAAAACAACCGCAGTCTCGCTTGTCTTTGCGATGCTGTTGATCGTTATGAGCGGATGCGTCCGCCCGGCAAGCAATGCTGCGCAAACCCCGGTTCCAGCTCCGCCAGAGGGTCCTAACCCTGTGGCAACGATTGAAATGCAGGACGGACAGAAGATCGTCATTGAACTGTATCCAGAAATCGCGCCAAATACGGTGTACAATTTCATCTCCCTGGCGAACAAAGGCTTTTATGATGGTCTGATCTTCCATCGAGTTATTCCGGGCTTCATGATTCAAGGCGGTGATCCTGATGGCAGAGGTACAGGTGGACCAGGCTATGCGATCAAAGGTGAATTCACTTCTAACGGTCACAAAAATCATCTGAAGCATACGCGCGGAGTGATCTCGATGGCTCGAGGAGACAATCTGGATTCAGCCGGTTCCCAATTCTTTATTATGCTGGCTGATGCAGACCATCTGGATAACGCCTATGCTTCTTTTGGTAAAGTGACCGAAGGAATGGACGTAGTTGATGGTATAGCGGCGCAACAAATCGGCGAAGGAGACAAGCCGGTTACGGACCAAGTCATGAAAAAAGTAACCGTTGATACCCACGGACTCGAATATCCAGAACCTGTGAAGATTACAGAGGAGACGAAATAACCTCTCTTCTAGGAACAAACATAAGCTCTGTTCTGTGCATGTGGCGCAGAGCAGAGCTTATTTAATGATAACGTTTACATAAATCACTGGATCAAACCTCTTTTTCGGCCGCGGGAACACCTCAATGAATCCATCCCAATAAATTCAGCCACCCGATAACCGCAATCCACAGTGGGAAACTAAATGCCATTCCCCATGCAAGCCCTTTCAACAAACTACGGTTTGCTTCCACGAACAACGACTCCTTTCTTCAGGGAATAGTCGTAGTATCGGTACCATTATATGGTTTTATACCTGTCTTCATTCGCCGTGACATGCCCTTTTTCCTGCATCTTCTCAGCAACTTCATGGAATGCACAATACGAACCTGATATACTATGACTACCATAACGATATGGATGATGATTCATGTTTCGAAAGGAGATTTTCCAAGTGGCAAAATCCAAAAGACATACTCCAGCACCCAAGGCTCGGGCTCAGAATCAAGACCAACCGACCACGCTGAAAGATTTGCTGAGCAGTGATGTGCTCGAAAAGCTAAAAGCTCAGGCTGACGAAGCCAAAGCTGTCGAAGCACAGCGCAAAGAGCAGGAGCGTTTACAGGCAGAGGAAGCTCGCAAGGCGGAGCAGAAGCGCCGGGACAATGACTTTGAATATCTGCTGAACAACAGCTCCATGGACTGGAAGAAGCATAAGTAATCAGGGGAGCAATGAGAGAGCCCCAATGCTACCTCTGGAACAGGGTCCGAACAGGGCTCTGTTTTTTTATATGTATACATATGATTCACCCCCCTCATGTCGGGTATTTAGAAATAGAGTGTTCAAGGACAATTCATACATGGAGGGATCAATGAATGGCTGAACAACGTTTGGAAGGCAAAGTAGCAATTGTTACTGGAGGCGGTTCAGGTATTGGTCAAGCTTCTGCAATTCGATTCGCCGAGCACGGAGCCAAAGTATATATGCTGGATCGCACACCCGAGAACGCAGAGGAAACAAAACAGATTATTGAAAAAGCTGGTGGCGAAGCTTATGTGATTGAATGTGATATCTCCAAGCCAGAACATGTAGAGAAAGCGATAAACCAGGCGGCAACCGAAGCAGGCAAGCTGGATATCGTTTTTGCTAATGCAGGAATTAATGGCGCCATGGCTCCAATTGAAACGATGAACATCGAAGATTGGGATCAGACGATGGAGATTAACATGCGTGGCACGTTTGCAACCGTGAAATATGCCATCCCTCATCTGAAAGAGCGCGGCGGCAGTATTATCATTACGAGTTCCATTAATGGCAACCGGGTATTCTCCGGCATCGGATTTTCTGCATACGCTTCCAGCAAAGCAGGTCAAACGGCTTTCACCAAAATGGCGGCACTGGAGCTGGCTCGTTACAAGATTCGTGTCAACGCCGTTTGTCCAGGCGCGATTGATACCAATATTGATGACAATACGTATCCATCGGATGATCTGAAAGATGTTCAGATTCCAGTGGAGTTTCCCGAAGGGCATGAGCACCCACTCAAGGGTGAACCAGGAACATCGGAGCAAGTCGCCAATCTGGTACTGTTCCTCGCTTCAGATGAAGCCTCTCATGTAACAGGCACACGAATCTATGTGGATGGTGCCGAATCCCTTCTGCGTGGATGAGCTATTTATTTACACGCCCACTCCGGGTGACAGAAATCTAACAAACCCGCAAATTTTCTGGATGATCAGAATGTTTGCGGGTTATCTTAATTAAAACTCAGATTCAGGAAACTTAGTTTTTGGAATACGTCTGCGGCTGCTTTTCCTTTTTGCCAATAGCACGCTTCAGCCACTCGGGAATGGCAAAGAGCATAAGGTACAACAAGGAGAATAACACCAGAGCCAGAATCTCTTCTCCAAGAATGTAGACCGGATAAGGCCCAAGCATATCTAACACAGACGGTGTGCCCGGTTTATGTCTCAGGAACATATAATTCGCATCGAGTAACACATCCAAACCGTATACCATGAGCGCAGCAATGTTTACAAATATCATGGAGCCTGCAACAGATCGCCATCCAGGACGAAGTTGTTCCACCCAAGTCATATAGAGAAGAGCAAGAATGATCATCGCATGTGCAACAAAGAATTGAATGAAGCGGAAATGAGCAAAAGCATAACCGAGATTCGGCGTAACTATAGCCATCA
Organism: Paenibacillus sp. RRE4; assembly: GCF_031844205.1. Lineage (NCBI taxonomy): Bacteria > Bacillati > Bacillota > Bacilli > Caryophanales > Paenibacillaceae > Paenibacillus > Paenibacillus sp. RRE4. The sequence goes on along the minus strand of NZ_JAUZUT010000001.1, from coordinate 287,469 downwards.
AAGCACCTGCAATACCTGAAAAAAGCAAGGCAGAAAATAACCATTTTTGGCGTGTCAGTAATAACAACGCTGATAATAATAACGACAGACTGCACAGCTCCAGCGGTAGCGATGTCTGCAGACTCCAAATTCCTCCATACACATACCAGATTTGCAGAACAATCTCACAACCGATCATAAACCCTGCCAGACCGATGCGCATGAGCCTGCTTGAGCGTTCAGACATGAAACGAAGACGATGCCTAAAAAGAAATAACAGGATAACAAGTGCAAAAATAATGATCATCGCTACAATATGTGAAGTCGAGAATGCTGCAAAAGGCTCTGCGTCATACGGGTCAAGCCAAGGTGGATAGGCCATGCCTTTCTTCTCTCCTTTTATTCTGGTTAATAGAGGTGACTTCTTCTATTGTGATTGGTAACTTTTTCATTTTGCCACTGATCTTTACACCTGTCCAGCTTCATTCAAATAAGTATTGTATTTTAAATATCTTTATGTTAAGATAAAACCAAGAACAAAACATACAAAAAGTTAGTAACTTTAAATAACGCATCAATTTTAGCCGAAATTAAATCCTTATCTCTAACTAGGAGGAATATATTATGTTAATCAAAGGACTTCACCACGTATCCGCGCTTACCGCACATGCCGATCAAAACTACCGTTTCTATACGGACATCATGGGCCTTCGTCTGATCAAAAAAACGGTCAATCAGGATGACGTTTCGGTCTATCACCTTTTCTATGGAGACGAAAAAGGAAATCCCGGCACAGAGCTCACCTTCTTCGAAATTCCGATGGCTGGACGCACACGCGAAGGCGTAAACAGCATCTCTGCCACCTCACTTCGTGTGCCAAGTGATGCAGCCCTTGCGTATTGGGCACAGCGCTTCGATGAATATGAAGTACCTCACGGCGAGATTGTACAACGCGGAGGTCGTGCGACGCTGGCATTCACAGACTTTGAAGGTATGCGGCTGATTCTCGTATCCGATGAACATAACTCGGGTGTCGCCGGGGGCAAACCTTGGGATCGAAGCCCTGTGCCGGCGGAGTATGGCATCATTGGACTGGGCCCAATTCATCTGACTGTGCGGGATGCTTCACTCACTACACCTGTGCTCACCGAACTGCTTGGATTTAGAGCGAAAGGTAGCTATCCTGCATTTACTCCAGGTCAGCCTGATGTGCTTATTTTCGAATCTGGCGAAGGCGGTAGCGGTTCAGAAGTTCATTTGGAGGAACGCAATGATTTGGAGCAAGAACGGCCAGGACGCGGAAGTGTGCACCATGTCGCTTTCCGTGTAGACAATGAGGAAGAATTAAGACAATGGGTTGACCGAGTTCATCAGTTCCAATTCCCAAGCTCCGGTTTTGTAGACCGCTTCTACTTCCGCTCCCTGTACTTCCGTGAAGCTAACGGTATTCTGTTTGAGCTTGCGACAGATGGACCCGGATTCGATACGGACGAGGACTTCGCCACACTTGGAGAATCACTCGCGTTACCTCCGTTCCTGGAAGGACGCCGCGCTGAGATCGAAGCAAACCTGAAACCGCTGGATACCATGATCCGCTAATATTCATGGTTGTGGGGTAAGTCCACAAATACTCAATTCAAAACGAAAAACGATGCTAACCAGGCAGCTCTGAAAACCGGATTCGCTTCAGGGCTTGCCTAGCGGAGCATCGTTTTTTTATGCTTATGCTTGCCTTCCCCTTATGATGCAAGGTGGCAAACTTATTCATTCTGTTTTACTTGGTCAGATATGACGTTGTAAGCGGTACAAATAGGGCTGAACCCGGATCTTCAGATACGATCTCGACATAGACAGCGTCTGTACCTTTCACATCTACATCTAAGCTCATCATACCGTTTTCCGGAGTGATATTGAACTTTTTAAGTGTCGCGAGATCCTGATCGTAGATATGAATCTCCTGATTTCCCGTCAGCGCGGCAAGTTCCAAGTGAAGAGAAGAATACTTTTTCCCCGTATTAATCTGGATATCATCGCCCTGTTTTGTAGGGTCATTATGCAGATATACATCTTTGTAATCTTTGCCTTTGTATGTGGTATCCTTAGGATCTTTGGTGTGCCAAGCGGTAGATCCCAGTACGGAAGTTCCAAGTGCACTCAGCGTTACTTTTGTGTTTGTTACTGGCGCAGACCCATTCGTTCCACCGATGAGGACGGATGAAGTTGCACCGTCATAATTGATCTCTGTTCCGAGCAACGTACCTACTGCCCGAACCGGCAGATATGTGGTTCCGTTATATGTGATTGGCAGTACCGTCTTACCATTCGCATCCTTGGCTGTCACTGTCTCGCCATTTAGTTTCAACGTAATTTTGCTGTTTAGATATGCCTTAATTTGTTCCAAGCCTGTAGCTGCCAGTGCACCTGTTCCAATACCGAGTGTCAATGTTCCCACCATTAAACCAAGTACGACTTTTTTCTTCATCAAATTCCCTCCCAGACGTTTAAAATGAGTTGTCCTTTATACATTTAAACGACTAAAGCATGAATGTCAATTGTTTTCAGCATTTTTTCGCAACTTTTTTTGTTTCAAGACAGCACAAAATGAGGCTGTAGTCACTCCTTTTTTTTCAGCCCCATTCAATGGTCACGCTTGCCATGGCATGTCCTATATTTTATTAGGTATTTACATCTAAGACCTCTTGCTACAACACCATTCCAGCCTTTACTCAATCAAATGATTCGTAGTATTCCTCTTCATATACTTCCATACTATATTTCAAGTCGTTCGCCTTCCATTCCCCATTTCGAAACACATAGCCAAACGTTAAATCGCCAGCATACAACCCTTCGCCATATGCACCCGATGAAGAAACAACAAGCTTGCCATTCTCGACACTATAATAAGTCACACGACCAAATTGCAGCTCATCATTGTAGAGGCCACCACCTGCCCCCTTCTCCACATTGGAGGACTCGGCCGGAACCCCATCCACGGTAATATCGATCTTAATCTGATCAGAGGTTTCAGTCACTTTGGATTGTACATGTTCTTTCACAATGTCATCCAGAGACTGCATCTTCATTACTTCCAGTGAAGCCGGATCAAGAATGTATGCCTGACCTAGATAAATTCCGGTGCCGTGTCCCTCTGAATACAACACCACAATCTCTTTTTTACCGTCATCGTTCAAATCCAGTTCATGTACTTCAGGTTTGTACGATCCCCCCTCTGCTCTCCAATCACTAAATTCACGTTTTTTGCCGTTTGCCTCAACCACAAGGCCATTATATATATATCCCGAGCCCCCAATACTCATTGGGTACACTCGAACATCGTTATTTTCCGGTGCCACCGAAACATCATCTGCTTTAACTGGCATCATTTCTTTGTTGCTGTTCACTGCATCATTCATTCGATCTATATGGGAAGCCTCGACCGTTGCGGCCTGGCTGGATGATTCATCTATATTAAGCTGTTGTTGCGACTCATTTGTCGTTTTGGCAGTTGAAGTTACCGAAAGTGTAGCCACCGCCAAAATAATCATCAGCAGGATACCTGTCCAAGTTTTCAATATACTGGGCTCCTTCTTCTGTTGTGATAATCCTATTATATCTTCATTTATCGCCCGCGCGTTGCAATTTTGTTAATCTTTCTTAAAAAATCTTTACAAACCTTCAATCACACGAAAAAACGTTCGTCTTTATCCATAATAAACTAGGGCGTGACTGCAATCGCTGAAGAAAGCGGATTTTGCCGAATTTTCGTTCCAAGCAAGAAAGTTTCCCGCAGGCATGCCCTGATTTCCCGGAAAATAAAAAACACTCCGGAAGCAGCTCAAGGCTGCATCCGGAATGCTTTAGTTTTATCGAGTAATCGATCTGTTAACTGTCTCAACTCTTCTGCAGAAGAGGATATCTCCTCCATGATTGCGGTCTCCTCATGCGCGGCATCCATGATGCGCTTCGCTTCATCAGAGAAAGACCCGGCTTTCCCCTGGATCTTCTTCACATGACCATGCGTTTGCTCCACACGCCCTGTCTGCTCAGCGATTTTGGAACCAATATCATGGGCGCCTTGCATAAACACTTCCACCGTGCCTGTCAATTCAAGCAACGTCTGATCAACGGAAACCGTTCGTTCTGATTCGTTCACAACCAGTCCATGCTGTTCATGGCTCAGCTCCACGGTTTCCCGAATTCGTTGTTGAACGCGACTGATCAGTTCATTAATACGATGCACGGAATCTTTACTCTCATCAGCAAGTTTGCGAATCTGCTGCGCTACAACGGCAAATCCTGCGCCCTCTTCTCCTGCACGCGCCGCTTCAATTGAGGCATTCAATGCGAGTAACCCTGTTTCTTCAGCAATATTTTTGACCGATTGCGTGATCACTTCAATATCGGAAGCTTCCTTCTCCAAGAGTAGCATAATATCACGGGAACGATTGTGAGACTCGGCCAGTTCATCCATGCCCTTCATCAATGATGAGAAGGTTTCTTTTGTATGACCCACCGAACGTTCCATCTTACCAGACAGTTCCGTCATACCTATAGACTGATGTTGCATTTTTTGAAAATCATTCAACATCTCATCCGCAGTAATCAGGGAATGCTGGGAAGTCACTTTCTGATCCTCTACGCCAACCGCAATATGATCCACAGCCTCAGACATCATCTCGATCTGTTCTGCTGCCTGCGTAATGGCTTCACTCAATGACTGTGCGTTCTGAGAGGTCGTTCGTGTACTTTCCGCAATATCGTTCACGATACTTCTCAGATTAGAAACCATTACGTTGAACGCATCATATAATACGGTAAGCTCATCTTGTGTACGGCGCTGCGGAATCTCCGTCGTAAGATCACCGGAAGATACCTGCTGCGCTGCACGAGACAGCTGAACAATCGGACGAGTCAGATAGCGGGAAGCAATCCAGCCGAGAATCCCGTTCCAACATACTCCCATAAGCAAAATGATAGATATGTACAGCCAGTTTGGCATATCAAGCAAAATCCAATCTTTTACAAAGAAAATAAAAAAGCCGCTAGTTCCGTACGTAATAATTGAAATTAGTACCAAACCTGCGACAGTCTTTGCCCCTAAAGTCCATTTCATGTTCGCACCCCGTAGTCCTTTTTTCCTATTTTACCAATCTTGTACCAAATTTCATGTGACAAACATCACTGAAAACGCTCTATTTACCTTTCACAAGCCGTTCATGCATGACTTTCATACCATAAAGCTCATAATGAATAAGACAAGCTTAGGTATCCCTCCCCTGTTACTGTAATTCATGATATGAAATTTAAAATTCCCCAATTTAAATTATTATCGGTTTCAACGAAAGAATCATTTAGCTTGGCATCTATTTTGCTTAAATGATATACTGAGTGCGCTTCAGCAACGCTGGAGCCGAACTATTTTTATGATGCCACTGGAGGCGAACGAGATGTCTACTATGTCCACACGGACGGAGAAAGATTTTATCGGCGAAAAAGAAATTCCAGCTTATGCGTATTATGGAATTCAGACGGTGCGGGCTGTAGAGAACTTCCCGATTACCGGTGTTCCGGTTCACCGCGAACTGATCACGGCACTGGCTGCTGTTAAAAAAGCGGCGGCGATGGCGAACATGGAACTGAAAATGCTCCCAAACAAGATTGGGGAAGTCATCATCATGGCAGCGGATGAAATGATGAAAGGCCATCATCTCGATCATTTTATTGTAGACTCCATTCAGGGCGGTGCAGGCACCTCCATGAATATGAATATCAACGAAATTTTGGCCAATCGCGGACTTGAACTGTTAACCAAAAACAAGGGAGACTACTTCCACTGTAATCCGAACAATCATGTAAACATGTCTCAGTCTACCAATGACGTTGTGCCAACGGCGCTGCGCATTGCGGCTTATCAGCTCTCGGAGACCCTGCTGGGTACGATGAAAAAACTGCAGGAAGCCTTCCACAAAAAAGAGATTGAGTTCAACGATGTTGTCAAAGTAGGACGTACCCACCTTCAGGATGCCGTGCCTATCCGACTTGGACAAGAGTTCGGCGCATATGCGCGCGTGATTGGACGGGATATTGAACGTCTTCAATATGCCAATAAACGTATGCTTATGATTAATATGGGTGCAACAGCTGTAGGTACAGGACTCAATGCCAAACCGGAATATATCGTCAAAGTTACCGAGTATTTGTCGGAGGTGACCGGCCTGCCGCTACAGACCGCAGATGATTTGGTTGACGCGACACAGAATACAGACGCGTACCTGGAACTCTCAGCCGCACTGAAAGTATGTGCCGTCAGCCTGTCCAAAATCTGTAATGACATCCGTATGATGGCTTCAGGCCCGCGTGCCGGATTTAACGAATTGTTGTTGCCGCCTCGTCAACCGGGATCTTCCATTATGCCTGGTAAAGTCAATCCGGTCATGGCAGAGGTGATCAATCAAGTCTCCTTCCAGGTCATGGGAAATGATCACACGATTTGCATGGCTTGTGAAGCCGGACAATTCGAGCTGAATGTAATGGGACCGGTTATTGCATTTAACCTGCTGCAATCGCTGAAGATTATGAATAACGGAATTGATGTGTTTACACGTTACGCCGTGGAAGAGATGGAAGCCAATCGGGAGCGTTGCGAGCTAATCATGAAACAAAGTTTTAGTGTCGTGACTGCTTTGAACCCGCATCTTGGTTATAACGTAGCTGCTTCCATTGTAAAAGAAGCATTGAAAACCGGCATGACCCTGCAAGAAATTATTCTGGAGCGAGGTTTGCTGACTCCTGAAGAATTGGAAGAGATTTTACATCCAGAACAGATGACCACGCCGGGGATTGCCGGAGAACATTTCCTGCGTAACATGGAGCGCATGTAAACACACTGATTTTATGGATTCGGATTGAAAATTCTAAAGAAGCCCTGTTATCCGTTTATCAACGGGTAACAGGGCTATTTGAAGTATAATTTCATAGGATAAATTTCAGATCATAAAGAATCGTTCGGATTTTACATGAGAAGACGTGTAAACTTCATGCCCAGCGTTTTCGTTCCAGGGATGACAGAATTCGAAGCTCCTCCCTGTATTTCGCAACGGTTCTTCGGGAAATGATGATTCCCTCGCCTTCAAGGAGAGCTGATAATTGACTGTCTGAGTAAGGTTTGTTTAGTTGCTCGGTTCGAATGATTTCCTTCAGCCGCCGTTTGACAGCCGATGCAGACGTCTGTTCTCCAGAAACAGTCGTAATACCGGAATCGAAAAAAGCCTTAACCTCGTAAACCCCATAAGGAGTGTGTATATATTTTCCGTTCACGGCCCGGCTAACTGTTGATTCATGCATCTGTACCTTCTCAGCAATCGCTACCAGATTAAGCGGCGCAAGTGCATCGGGACCCTCACTTAAAAAGCGCTTTTGCTCTTCCATGATAGCCATCAGTACACGTAACAATGTCCTGCGTCGTTGCTGCACACTGCGCATAATGGCTCTCGCCTCCGCTGCCCGAGTCACCCAGATTTCGCCGGGAGACGACTCCTGTATCCAGTTGTTGCAAGCTTCGTTTAAGGATACCCGCGGATTGCCTGTTACAAGCAGCTTGAGCACCATTTCCCCATGAACCATATCCACGGTAGCATCGGGGACGATATAATGCGCACGTTCATTACAGCCTATCGACCGACAAGGCTTGGGGTCCAGACGAGTAATATACTCGTACGCTGCTTGTGCTTCCCGCGAATTTATACTATGTTTGCCTGCTGTCCGTCCGGGATGAAAAGGAACCAAGGCCTCCAGCCCTGCCCGAACGATACGCTCGGCATAAGGAACCGCTGCTGGGTCACGCTGAATCTGCAACAGCAAACACTCTTGCAGATTTCGCGCCCCTACACCCGGAGGGTCCAGGGACTGCAGTAAATCAATTCCTGCCTTCAGTTCGCTCACGGACAATCCGAGTTCAACCTGTACCTCAGATAGCTCAACCTTCAAGTAACCATCAGCATTCACACACCCAGCCAAATAGACCGCCACTTTCTCCAGCCTATGCGGAATTTTCATCGTGCGAATTTGCGAAGCAAGGATTTGTTCCAGCGTAGGCGCTGTTCCTTTGGCCTGAAGCAGAGGGTCATAGGAAGGATACACCTGCTGATTGTTTCGTCTTGATGGCTTAAAAGAATAAACGGACTGCTCTTCCAGTTCAAGTAGCGGATTATCCGCTGCGGCATCCTGCAAATAACGAATCAGTTCCTGACCGGACAAGGTCAGCAAATGAAAGGACTGCTTCATTTCCGGCGTGATGGACAGCCGGAAGCGTTGCTCCTGCACCAACTGAACACCTAACATCCGATGCCCTCCTTAAGTCAAGCTGGACATTATTCATTGTAACACTGGGATTTGCAGGCATAATACCATACAATCCAACCCTTGTCAGCATGTCAATACATACATTCATTGTCAAAAGTCATTTAATATTTTTCAGACACCAGCTTCGCTTGGGTAAACAGCAACAGATAATCCCTGCCTCCTGCTTTGGAATCTGTACCCGACATATTAAATCCACCAAATGGATGTGTCCCCACCAAAGCCCCCGTACACTTGCGGTTGAAATACAGATTACCTGCGAAATACTCCCGTCTCGCCTGCTCCAGATGTGCCCGATTGCGCGAGATCACCGCACCTGTCAGGCCATAATCTGTATTGTTGGCAATCTCCAGCGCATCCTGGAACGAATCGGCTTTGATGAAGGCCAGCACCGGACCAAAAATCTCTTCCTGCGCAATTCTAGCCTGCGGATCTACGTCCGCAATAATGGTTGGTTCGATGAAATAACCTGCGGAATCACCTGTCTTCCCGCCATGAACCAGACGTCCTTCCCCTTTGCCAATCTCGATATATTCGGTGATCTTAGCATACGCCTTATCGTCAATAACAGGACCCATGTCATTTCCCACTTCAAGCGGGCTGCCCATCGTCAGCTTCTTCGTACGCTCCAGCACCTTTTGTAATACTTCATCATATACATCCTTATGGATAATGGCACGGGAGCACGCCGAACATTTTTGTCCCGAGAAACCAAAAGCCGAAGCTGTAATCGACTCTGCGGCCAGTTCCAGATCACTGTCACTGTCAACCACAATGGAATCCTTCCCGCCCATCTCGGCGATTACACGTTTGATCCATTTCTGACCGGGAGCGGTGCGTGCAGCACGTTCATTGATTCGCAGACCGACATCGCGGGAACCTGTGAAACTGATAAAACGTGTCTGTGCATGATCGACGAGATAATCACCCACCTCACTGCCTGGCCCTGGCAAGAAGTTGACTACCCCATCTGGCAGACCCACTTCTTCCAGCAGTTCCACGAACTTGGCAGCGATCACCGGTGTAGTGCTTGCCGGTTTTAGCACCACCGTGTTGCCCGATACTAAAGCAGCCGAGGTCATGCCTGCCATAATCGCGAGCGGGAAATTCCACGGCGGAATCACCACGCCAACACCAAGCGGAATGTAAGTCAGTTCATTATCTTCACCAGCAATCCGTACAAGCGGCTGCGGTTCACTGAGACGCTGCATTTCCCTTGCGTAAAACTCCATAAAATCAATCGCTTCAGCAGTATCTGCATCTGCTTCAGGCCAGGTTTTGCCCGCCTCATAGACCATCCAGGCGGAGAACTCATGCTTGCGGCGGCGCATGATTGCTGCCGCTTTGTAGAGATAACGGGCCCGTTCATTCGGGTCCGTATGTTTCCAGGTATGGAACGTTTCCGCAGCCGTTTGCATGGCCTTCTCGGCCAGCTCCTGATCCGCTTGATGAATCGTTCCAATCACCTGATCCTTAGCTGCCGGATTAACGGAGGTTAACGTGCGGTTGCCGGTTATTTTTTGCCCACCGATAATCATCGGATATTCCTGTCCCAGTTCGGATTTCACCTTATGGAGCGCTTCCTCAAAGGCTTCCCGGTTCGCTTGCACCGAAAAAGCTGTAAATGGTTCGTTAACAAAAGGGATATTCATCAATGATTCCTCCTTCAGGATGTGGGTCGTCTCATTCAAATATATGAAGCAAGAAGCGTGCCAACTCCGCTTGAGAATGAATTTTTTTTGATTCACGGAAATAAAATTCTCACAAAAATAATTAGGACATCAGCAATCGCATTCAGCAGATTTTGGCACGATTTTTGCTAGATATGTAAATACAAAATGATGAATGTTTAGGGAGGAACCACGATGAGTGTCGGAACGGAACTATACCGCAAAACGTTGTTAACCGTAGCTGGCAATAAAGCTGTAGAGAACCTGTCTCTCAAATACGGCAAAAAGCTGGCTGGCAAGTTCATAGCCGGTAATACGCTGGAAGAGGCGCTGGAGGAAATTCGCATTTTAAATAGCAAAGGCATTATGGCAACACTGGATCATCTGGGAGAGGGCATCACCCATCTGCGCGAGGCGGCACTTTACAGAGATGAATACGTGAAATTAGTTGAAGGTATAGCGCATAGCGGTGTGAACTCCAATGTTTCACTGAAACCAACCCAGATGGGGCTGGCACTTGACCCTGAAGAAGGGTACCGGAATATTCGCGCGGTTGCCGCCCGGGCGAAGGAGCATGAACTGTTCGTTCGGATTGATATGGAGGACAGTCCGTTCACCCAAGCAACCATTGATATCGTGCGTAGACTGCATTCGGAAGGGCTGGATAACTCAGGTACCGTATTGCAGGCTTATCTGCATCGAACGGAAGAAGATACCCGCGATATGATTCGGGAAGGTATTAGGCTGCGTTTGGTCAAAGGAGCGTATAAAGAACCTGCAAGTGTCGCATATCAAAATACGTCCGAGGTCATTCATCAGTTCAAAACGATGATTCGTCATCATCTGGATCAGGGTGTTTATACCGCTGTGGCCTCCCATGATGATCACATCATTAACTGGACGAAACAATACGCGAAGGATCGGGATATCTCCCCTGAGGCCTTTGAATTCCAGATGTTATATGGTCTTCGCATGAGTGAACAGGAGCGTCTGGCACAAGAGGGTTATCGTATTCGTTGTTATGTCCCCTATGGCACGATGTGGTATCCGTACTATACCCGCCGTCTGGCAGAGAAACCTGCGAATCTCTGGATGGTTGTGAAGAACATGTTTCGCTAGTTTCTATGTAAGAGATAGCCTGTCATACCATGCAACCCAGCCATTCTGGAGTGCATGGTTTTTCCTTTTCCCTTTATTACGGCACCACCAATTTCAACGTTCACGCTCAACAGAGTATATGTCTAAAAAATAAGAATACACAAAATTTAATGTCCAAAATTTTAGACAAATTATACACTAATAATCTTGTATCTTACCCTCACATCGGTCTCTCTCCTTACACATTTTCTTATATTTATACAGTTTTACAAGAAAATGAGCGTTATATAAATTGACACAAGAATAAAATAAAAAACCTGAAATAAGTTAAAATCTGTAGTTAAATCAACACATTTCATATTTTCACCATAAGAGAGCGTTTACATAAAAAACAAATTTGGTGAGCGTTATTAAAATAAAACAAGCGAACAATTCATGTCAAAAAATATATACACAACTATCCTGTAGCGATATAATAGTACTCATTCCAATCACTTTAATCCGTATGTTGTAATCGAGGTGATCCTGATGAGACATTTACTACCTACTCTGAAAGAACTGACACGAACCGACATGCACATTTACGATGAATCCTCCGTTCAGGAACAGCTTCTTCCACGCCCGTATATGGATTCAGATATCAACGTAGCTCGACCTGCTTTTGTACGTTCTGGTACAGGAAGCGCTTATCTCCATTGTTCCTTTCTGGATCAACCAAACTTGCCTGATGAGAAAGGTCTGCCTTCCACATCTTCTGCTAAATCAACAGAACCCGACCCTTTTCCAGTTCCCCCATCGTTCTTTGTCCCTGTGCCTTTGATCGCACATACTATGGAACTGGCACAATTGATTCCTTTGTTTGCCAGAAGTTCTGTTCTCATCATCAAAAATGATCGTGACGAATGGACCGGCTATATTACGGCATCCGATGTCATGAATTCACTTCATCAAGCCTACCGACTGATGGAAGCCTATCTGGAAACCACGCTTGAGACTGCCGGCTCCGCACTATCTTTAATAGATGAAGAAGCCAAAGTGGCGTACTGGACATCCGGTGCGGAGAATATATTTTCTATTCGCAAAACCGATATCATCGGTCAGCCTGCTGCCAACTTTTTCCCACCCGAAAGACTTCAATCTCTCAAAACGTTATATACGGGTGAAACGGTCTACCGCAAACAGCATCAACCCAGATCTGATCTGTTCGCTCTAATCAATGCCCGCCCTGTCAGGCTGGATGGTCGCATTGTTGGTGCAGTGGCTGCGGAGGTCGACATCACAACTGAAATTCGTCTACATCAGGAATTATTGCATATGTCCTCCAAAATTCAGCATTTGGAAAAAGCCGTTGCACGGCTTCGTCCCGAGACCGATCCTTTTGCCCGTATTAAAGGCAGCAGTCCCATTATCCGGCAATGTCTGGAGACCATTCGCAAAATCAGCACCACCCCTGCTACGGTGCTCATTATGGGGGAAAGTGGCACAGGCAAGGAGCTCTTCGCCAAAGCCATCCATGATCTTCGTGAACCAGAGAGCGCTCCTTTTATCGCGATTAACTGCGGAGCCATACCAGCTTCATTGTTTGAAAGCGAGTTGTTTGGCTACGAGAAAGGCGCTTTCTCCGGGGCAGACCCTAAAGGGAAAAAGGGGAAAATTGAGCTGGCGGAGGGCGGCACTCTTTTTCTGGATGAGATTGGAGAGATGCCTTCTGAACTGCAAGTCAAGCTGCTTCGTGTGTTGCAGGAACGAAGTTATTTTCCGGTTGGGGGCACCCGTACCAAACAAGCTAACTGCAGAATCATTGCTGCAACCAATCAAGATCTTCCAGCCATGATTACGCGTAATCAATTCCGGGAGGATCTCTACTATCGATTGAATGTCATCAATCTGATTATTCCGCCGCTCCGGCTACGCAAAGAAGATATCTATGAGCTCACCCAGACTTTCCTGCAAGAGTTCTCATTGCTCTATAATCGTCATATTGAAGTGATTCCTCCAGAAGTGTTCAAACATTTGTTTGAGTACGATTGGCCGGGTAATGTCCGCGAACTGCGCAACGTGATTGAACGTCTGACCATTCTAACGATGGATGGTGAGATCAAGCCGGAATACTTGCCTGATTCGCTGACATCAGCGAAAGTAAACGTACCGTCGGAGTCGGAACAGGCGGCAGATAACCTCAAGTTTCCAGCAAGAGAAGTAGCCCATGACCCACATGCGGCAGACTCTCAACAAGAGAGTCACAGACCTGATCATCCTGCAACGGTTACTCGGGAGGGGACTAACCCAAGCGTTACACTCCCTCGCCAAAGTTCGGGCTCCACTTATCAGCAACAGATGGATGCGTACGAGGCTCGGCTTTTGCTTCAATATTTAGAGGCCGCAGGCGGCAACAAACGAACATTAGCCAAGCAACTTGGCATCTCCAGAGCTACCCTCTACAACCGTATGAATCGGCTTGGTATATAGACCTATAGCTTTCGTGTAACCTATAATCCTCGCGGTGATTACCGCTTGCTTTCACATTTGAACATAATGCACGGCTAAAACAAGGAAAAAGTATTCTCCCCCATTGCCGTTGCGGCAATAGAATACCGAGTATTTGACGCTAACATTAGAGGAAGCGAATCATCGAAGGCGTAAATAGCAATCCTGCTCTCTGGCGGCTCTAACGATCACCACAGACCTTATTTGCCCATTTAGACGGGGGTTTAAAATCTAACGATCACCAGTGACGCTATTTAGCTGGATTTCAGCTGAAAACAGGATAAAACAGACGAACTATGCAAAATAGCGTCCCTACGGATCGTTAGAATTTCAACATGGCTATCTGGAATGAAATAAGGTTTCTCCTGATCGTTAGAATTTGTGTGGTGGGGTCACCTATAAATCATGTGCTAGAAAAACCCGCAGTTACGGATAATTGCCGTTTAACTGTGGGTTTGAGTTTGGGTTTGGGTTTGAGTTTGATTTCGAAACAAGGTCTGCTATTCTATTAGATTTTTGTAATCTATCAGATCAGTTTTTCCGAATTCACCTTCACACTTTACAATATTCTCGCTAAACGAATCAATGCAGTTCTAATATGACGGTAAAAGGTAGCCCTACTCATCGAACACATCTGCGCAGCGGCAGTCGGATTGCCAGCATGGGTCCAGTAAGCCGCATGTAACAGCTTCTGATCCTGAGGAGACACCCCATGTATTCTGCCTTCCAGCAGATCCAGAACGTATAATTGTAACTGAATGCCATCCCTCACACCTGTAATTCTGTCTGCATACTCTTGTAACTCTCCCGGTGAGCGAAGGTGCCCGAGCATTTTACGCACTTCTTGTTCAGACCAAACCTTGCTATTGGTTCCCGCTGTCCGGGGCTGTATTGCATTAGCCGGGAGGTCGGGATGCAAAAGGGACATCACCCATGCACCGAATTGTCCGCTACGCAGATCGAGTTCCAGCACATCCGCCTGATCTTCATATCGATCACACGCACGCGTGGACGTTCTCCGCATCTGAAAGCCGATACTCCGCAGAAACAGCTTCAGATGAGGATTGGTCGCAACAAGAATCGCTCTCGCTCCATCTCCCAGGAGCGACAAGCGATCCAGTGTCATATATCCCACAAGTTCCTCGCGTGTATATCCAGGCACATCATCTCTCGCCGCAGCCAGTAATGCGAAGTGTGTATCACTCTCATCCGGATCATTCTGTAATTCCTCCGGCGTAAAGCATTCTTTCATCTCATTCGGGAAATATTTTAAAAGTAAATCACTGATCTCTCGGTGCACCAGCACGGTGATAAACATCGCAATCGTTTCGCCTTTCATGTCGCGCTTTATTACGATGCCTTCCGGATATCGGAGAGCCAGTTCATCCAGGAAGGGGCCATAGTTCACGGCTTGCCAGGGCTCAACGCTGTATTCACACCATTGCTCAAGCAGCTTGTGAAGAGAAGGTAGGTCAGCTTGCTTCATTGGTTCAAGCGGCGTAAACAAAGAGTCGCGCGAGACATCAGCATACTTGCGAAACTGGAGCATAGATTCCTGACAGAGTAACAGCATCTTTCTCGCAATTTGACGCTTCCCAAGTGCACATGCCTGTTCATGGAGTGGTTTCAGCAGCTCCGCAATCCGAATCCGCATGGACTGCATACGATGCGGCTCACGTTGCCGGAAATCCCGCATCAAATGCACCCGGGCCATATCGTGCAAGGCCAGCCCGTCCGGCGCGGAGCGAATGAAAGACATTCGTCTCAACATGTGATATTCTTCCTGTTTAACGGGTACATTCAGCACCGTGGATAAGAGTTCCTGGTTTGCTGTCTCCAGCAAGGTTAACACCTCCACCATCGGATGCAGACGTGGCGTGGTGAGTTCAAGCAACAGCCGGGCACTGATCATATGGGACAGTTCAGCCCACTCGGCATGAGTAAGATTTCGCTCCTGATCAGCCGCCTCCACCGCAAGAGCAAGTCCAAGCGGATGTCCGTCCGTCATTCTCGTGATAATACCAGCCATATTCGGCTTTAACGAAGCAGCCGTTACAATATACTCCGTAATCTCGTCCGCAGTAAAATGTTGCAGCTGCAATGGAACCAGATGCTGATACAGCCGGGGATGCGTTCGCCATGCTGCTGAAAGCTCTGAACGAGAGGCAAGTATAACGAGTATCCCACTTAGATGAAGTTTCGCTATGAAAACTTCCATAAACCAGCTCTCGAGCAATGCAAGTTCCTCGTAATTATCTACCGCAATAACGAGCCGTTTCTCTCTGGGCATGCTTTTCAACAACGATAGCAGATGGGCGTTTTGGCTATTCAACAGTCCAAGTTCCAGTCCCAGTGTTGAACTAAAATAATCCATAAACACGGAGGGCGTTGTGCCACATGCCCGTCCATCCATCCATATAGCGGTTGCTTCCTGCTCTCTAGCGATGGACAGCATTTCTGAAAGTAACGAAGACTTCCCAATACCACCCATACCCGTAACCGAAAATATAGTCATAGGCGCTTCATCATTTTCAAACCACTGCTCTAGGATCATCAGCTCTCTGGCTCGACCAACGAAACGCTTTTCGTCCCTGACAACTTTCTGCTTTTGAGATCCACTTCCGTTTCCCATATATATCCTCCGTACTAGATACTGGTACTTTTACTGTAGCTTACTTTTATATAAAAATGAGACTATATTGAGACGCGCAATCGCTTCCGAAATGTTAGAATCTTGATAAAAGCCAATTTATAGAAAAAGGCAAATCTGTGGCCTCTTCTACATCAATCGAATCATGCCGTTTATGGATATCACAAAACGCAACACTCCGCCAATCACCCTGAGTAAGCCTGTACACACGATTTTACCGACTTGGTTTCATGCTTTCCTTTCGTATCCTACTCCAGCCCGATAATTATGGAAAGGCGGATTTGTGTGAAAAAACATCTCGACATTTCTCATTTGAGCGGACAACTCGGCATTCATTCCAGCAAGCTTCAGGCATGGTTAAACCTTGCCGGTTTAACTATTGCAGATCCACAAGACAGACGGGAACGAAGGTCTGAGCGTATGACATTTCCATATCGCCTTATAACACCCACCTCACCACTTCAGGCTCCCTCTACCCGTGCATACGAACGCTATCGGAGCCGTTTCTCCAATACAGGGTCCCGTCGCCGGTCTCGTGCCTTACGAGGTATAAGACGGATCAACAAGCTGTAGACGAGCAAAAAAAAACTATTATTCAAGCAAAGCCCATATCTCAAAAACGTTACTGTCATGACGTTTGTCCATCTCCACCTTCAATCATGGCATTAGCTAACAATGCCATCTCCAAGCACACCCGTTTTCCCTGTTGCATATAATCCGGTCCCAGCAGTTCTTCCAGTTTCTCCAGTCGGTTATACAGAGTCTGCCGATGAACGAACAGCTGGGCAGCCGCATCCCTTTTGCACCCGAAGTTCGCCAGATAGGCATCCAATGTCTCGACCAATCGCGACTGATGGCTTCGATCATGCTCTATAAGCACACCCAGATGATCGTTCGCAAAGGATTGCAGGAAAGAAAGCGGCATGGCTTTTAACATTTGATATATACCCATACGATCGTAAAAGTGAACATGTTTCATCCATTTGACAGACCTCGCCACTTCAATAACCTGGACCGATTCCTGAAGGCTTTCCTTCAGAAGGGTTAGCTGATTTCGAAGTTTGCCGAAGCCCGCATGAATTTCGACTTGTTTCAGATTCGAGCGAGCGAACCGTTTCATATCCTGAGTGATGCTCTCTAACATCTGGATCAGTGGCTGTTCAGAGGCAGTTTGTGTTTCTTCCTTGGCACAACAGAGGTAGATTTGATTATTTTTCAGCATGATCAGGCTGGTGAGATGATTTTTCTTCAGAAGCGAGCGAAGCAATACGAGAATGTCCTGATGATTCGCCTCCATTCGCTCCCGGCCCGTTCCCTTCATGCGATGTTCAATCTGCAATAGACCTCCCGCGAACCAGTATTGTCCTTTTACTAGCAAGCGAAGCCCCATTCTTGTTCTAGCCTGCTCCTCCTGCTGAATATCGCCATTCATCAAATCCTGAATCAATTCATTCTGGTTGCGTACCATCTTCTCTTCAAGAAATTGTGAACGAAGCGTAAGCGTAGCTGCAGCTTTGGCTGTGTAATCAAGCAACAGCTTGAGATATTCTACCGTTGCCGACGGGTGCACAATCATACCTATGGCTGAAAATACTTGGCCAAAACAAACCACCGGATAACAGAGCAAAGCCCTCTCCTCATCCATATGAAACCACAGCTCCGTATCGGAGTCGTTCAGATTTAGCCTTTCCACTTCCTGGCTGTACCAGCTATAGATGGCCTGCTCCATGTCTGGAGCGAGTTCTGGTACAAAACTCCCGGCCTCCATCGACGAAATGTATACCACAGGTTTTGCCGCATAAGCATGTAGCAGGTCGAGAACCGCTGACATATCCGTACTCTGCAACGTGCGTTGCTGAAGCTCACGGGAATACGTCTCCAGACTCTTTAATAGCTGGTGTTGGTGGTTAATAAGCAGAGAATGGATATCTTGCGTAATCTCGACAAAACGCACGGGTTGTTCAAATACGATGAGCGGAAACTGATACTGGTTTGCCAGTTCGATCAATGACTCTGGTATCGCATGTATGCTGGTGCCAAACTCGACACATAATCCAGCTACATCACGGTTGATCAGCTGCATCAGATAAGCTTCACGCCCTTCTTCCGACTGAAGCCATAGACCCGTGGATAAAATAAGATCATGTGGGCTTACAAAAGGCGACACATTGGTAATTTCCAGCACATGAACCCAGCCTACCTGGCGCTCCAACCCTTCGCGCCCTGCCGCAAGCCTTGCTTGACTAAACACCGGACGTTGCAGGATATCTCTGACAGTAAACACGCGGTCATTTCGCAAAGTCGATCCCTCTTAGTGTTATTTTTTCTTACATTATAATCCAAAGACATGTGTCCTGAACAGTCTATTTCGACGAATTGTTGAGTGTTAATCCTAAAAATTAGACATTGTGTAAGGTGCAAAACGACGCATGGAGTCATAAACTTGTAGTATAAGCTAACAACCAAAAAATGGACGAGGTGCATGGCTATGAGAATCGGGATTCCCAAAGAAATCAAAAACAATGAAAATCGTGTAGCGATGACTCCTGCCGGGACAGCTGATTTTGTGACAGCCGGGCATCAGGTCTTTATCGAACAAGGTGCAGGACTTGGCAGTGGATTTACGGATCAAGAGTATGTTAAAGCTGGCGCCCTGATTGTTGAAGAAGCCGCTCAGGTATGGCAAGATGCAGAGCTCATCCTTAAAGTGAAAGAACCTCTTGCCAGTGAATATGGTTATTTTCGCCCCGGGCTGATTTTGTTCACCTACCTGCACCTCGCCGCAGAGCCGGCTCTCGCCAAAGCACTGGTCGACAAACAGGTGACTGCCCTTGCGTATGAAACCTTGGAAGTCGGCGGCTCTCTCCCGCTGCTCACACCTATGAGTGAAGTCGCAGGTCGGATGGCTGCGCAGATCGGTGCGCAGCTTCTGGAGAAAACAGAAGGCGGCAAAGGCATTCTGTTATCCGGCGTGCCTGGCGTAAGCCGCGGCAAGGTTGTCATTATTGGCGGCGGTACGGTAGGTACCAACGCGGCCAAAATTGCACTTGGTCTGGGGGCGGATGTCACGATTCTGGATCTGAATCTGAATCGGCTGCGCCAGCTGGACGATATTTTTGGCAATCAGATCCAGACGCTGGTATCCAGCCCTTCCAATATTGCGTCCGCTGTCACCGGGGCGGACCTGCTGATCTGTGCGGTGCTGATTCCGGGCGCCAAAGCGCCAACACTTGTCAGCGAGCAGGTTGTGACGACCATGGCACCAGGGTCGGTCATTGTGGATGTGGCGATTGATCAAGGCGGGATCGTCGAGACCATTGATCATATCACCACCCACGACGAACCCACCTATGTGAAACATGGTGTTGTGCATTACGCGGTAGCGAACATGCCTGGCGCCGTGCCGCGCACGTCCACGGTGGCGCTGACCAATGCCACCATGCCTTATGCGCTGCAACTGGCGAACCATGGTGTAGCCACCGCGATTCGCGGCAGTTCGTCCATTCGCAGCGCGGTGAATGCGCTGAATGGACATATTACGTACGAGGCGGTTGCCCGTGACCTCGGGCACGCCTACGTACCTGCAGGACAGGCGCTGGAAGATGCCGCCGCTGTCCAGTAAATCTTCTGACCGTTCCACCTGGAATCAACTGTATCCAGCCTGTGGAACGCACCAAAGCGCAGTGCCCATGAAGGATTCCTCCTCCGGGCACTGCGCTTCTCTTTTTGACATATAAGAATACACATCTAGGATGGATTATAGGACCGGCTACGAGCCAAGTTCATTAAACCACTCGTTCACTGCAAACTTCGCGAAAGTTGCAATCACGGCACGCCCGGTACGAAGGCATTGGGGTGAAGTAGGACATTTCTTTTGGACGGTTGTAATACTCATCTGCCACACAGGAGCGCATCTCCTCGATGTAACGCCCTACGTTCTCCTCCACTTTGCGAATGTCCTCTTCGGTAGCTTTAAACTCTTTGTGTTTGCCAGTCAACAGATACTCCACCCGAATCTCAATCTGCTCCAGCGGAACCCGGTAATGCTCTCTGACATAGGAGGCGTACAAAATTAACTGATCGGAGAAATCATCCTCCTTGCCCGTCTTCCAGTCCACAATGACAATATTTCCGTTGTTGCGCCGATATAACAAGTCCATTTTCACATACACACGCGTATCATGCAGTATCATCGTATCCCATTTCTCAATCTCCAGAATCGTTGTACTTGCACGGGACAAATCTTCCCACGTCAGCGTCTGATACAAGTTGCCTACACAGGCTCCTGCGCGTTCTTTAATGGTTGCGATTCGGTCATTCAGGGTATCATCGCCATAATAAATTTCGGACAACATCGTATGATTCTTCGGATTAAGCCGCCACTGCTCGGGGTTCATGGACTCCTTATATGCCTGGTTCAGCAGATCACGTATCGTCTTCTCCAAAAAAACTTCCCGTGGCTTCGGTTTTCCCTCTTCTCTGCTTCGTACTGCCGACTCACACATCCGGTGTGCCAGATCACCAAATACCAGATAAAGATTACTCAGTTGCTTCAGACGATACAAGCGTACCTGCATCTCATCCGCCGATTCTGTTTTCCAGCCGTTGTGGGCACCATAATAATGATAATAATATTTGCGCAGGCACTCATCGAACATACTCGCCCGCGACTGCGAATAAGACCACTGCGGGTATTGTGCCATATGATAATCTGCCTTTCTGTATATCGGATCTACTCATGCCAAAGGTACATACCATATTGGAGACGTACTGTAATGACGTACTGTAGAGTCATAACCTAAGGGCATACCGTAGGGACGTATTGAGGACTAATCTGTGTAACATAACATCCGAACTTACTCTACATATCCGCCTTCGCATCACATTGGGCTGGAAGATCCTTTTATTGCTCACAGTATAAAGCCCTGGCCGTCATGCCGCAACCCGGCTTCCGTTATTTTCTTGAGCACGCAACCGTTTGAGGAACGATACGTATCGTTTATATAGTTACATCAGGATGAAGGAAGTGCCGCTCATCTTCATATAAGTGAGAGCATCCCACCCCTGTGAGACGTTAAATACCGTGGATTATCTCGTGTCGAGGCAAGAGGTTATGACGCATGGGGTTGGAATGTTGAGGTGAGATTTCGTTGGAAAACTCTCTGTCGACGCTAACGATCATCACAGATCTTATTTGCCCATTTTGACGGAGTTTCAAAATCTAACGATCACCAGAGACGCTATTTAGCCGGATTTCAGTTGAAAACGGGATAACACGGACGAATTACGCAAAATAGCGTCTATACGGATCGTTAGAATTTCAACATGGCTATTTTGGGCGAAATAAGGTTTCTCCTGATCGTTAGAATTGGCGGGAGCGTTGAAAGGCTATTGAAAATATGTACAGGCATATCCAAAAGGAGGCGCCACCCATGAAGCAGCCGGATTGGTTCCAGGCAGAAGCAGCATTACAACAAATTCAAGTCATCGGAAGCGATCGGAATGAGCTGGTCAATATTATCGGCGAGGCAGCAGGAATCAACTGCATTGGCATCGGTACGGATGCGGCTGTATTTACGTATGACCAGCTGCCGCAGTATGCCTTCAAAATGTATTCGGATCATGCTCTAGATAAATTAAATAACGAAAAACAGGTCTACGCTCAGCTTCAAGGGCTGTCATACTTCCCGACGTATTACGGCAGCGGCAGAAATATACTTGTTATCAGTTACGAACCTGGAGACACCTTGCTGGAATGTTTGGAAAAAGGAATCCCCGTCCCCGAGCAGGTCATGCTCGATGTAGACGCAGCGCGAGAAGCGGTTCGCCGCCTTGGACTGAATCCGCGCGACATCCATCTCAAAAATGTGCTTCTCCAGAATGGACGCGGCAAAGTGCTGGACGTATCTGAGTATATTCAGGAGGGAGACGATCATCGCTGGGAGCATCTCGTGTGGGCCTACCACAACATCTATCCACGCATCAAAGGTACGCCCATATCCCCCCGTATGCTACAAACGATTAAATGGGCATATAACCAGCTCGATCAGGCTAATTTCAAAATGGAAGACCTCTCCAAGAAAGCCAATCGACTGTTCTCCAGATTTCTGAAGTAAAACCGCGAGATCCCGAAAGCCGACTTTATGATGCATATGCTGTTAATGCTACATATGCTTTTTGCGCCATCAGCACTGTATAATCAGTTATTCTGTTTATGCTTTTTTGACATCTACACCGTATAGGCAGTTACATCTTAAAGGTTTGCACACAGGTTTATTTTCCTCACCCATCCACCCGGGTTTAACCGAGCCGAAAATCGATTAAACCCGGGGAACTTTACCCTTTTCCTCTATACACCTTCACCATCCAGCTTGATCTGCACCATCTTTCCAACGGTCACTTTTCACCCTTCATTCCCCGTGCCTGCGATGGCGTCATGCCTTTGTACTGCTTGAATAATTTTGTAAAATAGTTCGCATTGTCGCATCCCACCTGGGCGGCAATTTCCGTGACCGTGAGACTGCTGCCCTGTAGCAAACGCTCAGCCTCACTCATTCTGCATCCGTTTACGTATTCTACGAGCGTACGTCCGGTCAGCTTTTTGAACATTTTGCAGAAATGATATACGTTTAACCCCACTTGGCTTGCCGCTTCACCAACCGACAATTTCTCCTGAGGATCCGCCTCAATCTGTGCAATCAACTGCTTGAACCGCTCGCGGTTAGGAAAATACACTGCACCCGATCGATCCCGCAACTGATGCGGCATAAACGTCCGGGCCATCAACGTAAACAACGCGTGCAGTTTAGACTTCACCACAAGCTGGTACGCCGGAGGCTGCGTCGCCATCTCTTCCACAGCTTCATTTAATAAGGAATAATACCCGGCACAGGCTGCATTCTCTGCGGCCGGTTTGACCGGGAACCGTACACTGCCTTCAAGATAGGGCGCGACATACTGCTCATGCACAGGATCGCTCGCAAAATCCTGAAACAAGGCACGATTAACTACAACCGAGTCATAATGTACATCTCCCTCATCCAGGGCGTAACCGACATGCAGTGCACCGCCCGGAATGATGATGATTTCTCCTGCCTCAGCTTCATAAGGTCGGCTATCAATATGAAATACCGCTCTCCCCTTACGCATAATGATCCATTCAAAGTGCTCATGCCAGTGCAGATATAATATACATTCTTCCGTTTTTTTCGCAGAACAGCGATTTTGGAACAACTGAAACGGATGGGATTTATGATCAATTCGCGTGTCTTCATGAAGCGCTTTCAAGTCTAACATGGCTTTCTTCCCCCTCACCACAAAATCCGACTAATAAAGCACAAAATTGTTTAGAGCCTTCCCATAGATCCAAGGCTATAATGAGTGTGTCACGAAGTACTATAAGCCAATATTGGAGTGAATGACAACCATGAATCCATCCATTCGTATCGGAACCCTTGTAGGCGGCCATGATGCCGTTCGGGTCATTCCGCAGATGTTGCAACACGGCTTCGAATCCTTTAACCTGACGTTCTGGCAAAGCACGGGCAATCTTGATCTGGCAGAAACCGCCAAACGTGTCCGCGACATCGTTGACGAACAAGGCATCACCATTTCGGCTGTAAGTGTATTTGGTAATCCGCTCACCGGCACAGGGGATAATGCTGACACCTTGGCAAGCTGGGAGCGAGTCATTGACCACGCACAGCTTTTTGGGGCAGATATCGTCTCCGGCTTTACCGGACGTCTGACCAATCAGCCAATAGACGAATCGATTCCACGGTTCAAGGAGGTGTTCGGTGAACTGGCACGACGGGCAGCAGACCGGGGTGTACGCATTGCTTTTGAAAATTGCGATATGGGTGGAACGTGGCAGACCGGCGACTGGAATATCGCTCACAACCCCACCGCTTGGGAAATGATGTTTAATGCCGTTCCTGATGAAAATGTGGGGCTGGAATGGGAACCCTGTCACCAGATGGTCAGCTTGATTGACCCGATTCCACAGCTTCGCAAATGGGCTCCGAAAGTGTTCCACGTCCATGGCAAAGACGCAACCATCGCCTGGGATATTGTCAAAGAACACGGCGTACATGGCCCGCATGAATTTGTATGGCATCGCACCCCCGGCTTTGGAGACAGCAATTGGGCAGATATCATCACCATTTTGCGCCAGAACGGTTACCAGGGCACCATCGACATTGAAGGCTGGCATGATCCGGTGTACCGGGACGAACTTGAGATGACCGGGCAAGTACATGCGTTGAATTATTTAAAACATTGCCGCGGGGGTAGCTTTGTGCCGAACCCGGTATAATTATCTAAAGACATAAAGACCTAGAGGCATGGAAGGCATGAAGACCGGGTAACAGATATGCCCAGAAAATACAAAATCACGTCACAATCACAAGTACTATTTATATGCTGCAATAACTTATAGCTTGGATCAATAACATCTATGCATCTATATGAGGGAGTTGAGCACATGACCTACCCTTATCGGGTTATCATCGCAGGTTGCGGGGCAATGGCAAACACTTGGGCGGACTATGCCAAAGAGCGACCAGATACGGAAATCGTGGGACTCGTTGATCTCTACGAGGAAGCTGCGTCATCTTTTGCCAAGCGACACAATATATCCTGTCCAATCTTTACTAATATTGATGATGCCCTTGAAGCCGTCGATGCCAACATCGTATTTGATGTGACCATCCCTTCCAGCCATTATCATATTGCGATGACCGCGCTACAGGCAGGTTGTCACGTCTTTGGCGAAAAACCGCTGGCAGAATCCTTCTCGGACTGTACGGACATTGTGCAAACCGCCCGCAGTACGGGACGTATTCAAGCGGTGATGCAGAACCGCAGGTTCGATCCTCGAATCCGTGCCTATCGGCAACTCATTTCCAGCGGAACGATTGGGAAGCCGGGATATGCAGGAGCAGACTTCTTTATCGGGGCACACTTTGGCGGTTTCCGCGACCTCATGGACAGCCCGCTTTTGCTGGATATGGCGATACATACCTTTGATCAAGCGCGTTATATCCTCGGTGCAGATCCGGTGTCGGTGTACTGTCACGAATTCAATCCTCCAGGTTCCTGGTATAAGGGCAATGCGATGGCGATATGTATTTTCGAGATGTCCGACGGGTCTGTGTTCGATTACCGGGGGTCTTGGTGTGCCGAGGGCGTGCCGACATCCTGGGAAGCAAGCTGGCGTGTGACGGGTGAAAAAGGAACCGCCATCTGGGATGGTCATGAAGACATCTATGCTGAAGTGGTCAACACACTCGCGCTGGAGGCTGATGGCAAACCGTCTTTCCTCCAGCGTCCGGAACGAATCGAAGCCGAACTGCCTGTGATGGACAAAACCGGACACCACGGGTGTCTTGAAGAGATGTTCGCTGCACTTGAAGAAGATCGGCTACCCGAAACGGATTGCAGTGACAACCAGTTCAGCATGGCTATGGTGCTCGCCTCACTCGAAAGCGCACGTACCGGACAAAAAGTGCTGATTGCCGATTTATTGAAAACAACAGGTCCGTCATCCTGAGCTTGAGCAAGATTAGAGTTAATGTTGTTTCAATAAATATTTTCAAGCGCATAAAAGGAAGTGATTCTTATTGGATAGTGAAAGTGAAATTATGATTTCTCCATTAGATGCGGACTTAATAGAGGATATCCATACGACAAACGATTACTTTACGTTATTCGGTAAAATCATCCCCCGTTTACAATCTGGACAATGGACCTATGTAGAAGTTCTTTTTGATGAACCGAAAGAAACGCGTTTCCCGGATGACAAACTGGATTGGAACGAATATATCAACCAGGAAGATAAAATGCTGTTTTTAGCGTATATGAATCAAGTTTGTATAGGACAGATTAGAATCATTAAGGATTGGAATCGCTTCTGTTATATTGAAAACATTGCTACGAAACAAGAGTATAGGGGCAGTGGAGTCGGAACGTTGCTCCTCCATAAAGCAGAAGAATGGGCAAAACGAAAAAATCTTATCGGAATGTCCCTCGAAGCACAAGACGATAATCTGGGTGCATGCCGATTCTATGTGAAACAGGGCTTCATACTAGGCGGAGCCGACACACTCAAACAATCCTATACTCCTAATATCGATACCACTTTATACTGGTATAAATTATTCAAGTAACGAAGGTTCCAGTAGTATAAGGAAAACAGCCGTTCCAACGTTGGAACGGCTGTTTGTATTCACCTACAAAATCCGCTTCTTCATCGCCTTGTACACCAATTGCGCAAACAAACTGTTGGACCATGCGAACCATGGACGCGTATACGTATGCGGATCATCGGCATGAAAACCCTCGTGCATATACCCCGTTCCCGCGTCGGTATTCTCCAGCATATCAATCATGGCGAGCATCTCCGCGTCATTGTCTGCCGTCAGTCCCTGCATGGATAATGCCATATGCCAGATGTACCCTGGAGGAGTGTGCGGGCTGCCAATGCCCTTGGCCGCTGTGCCTTCATAATAATACGGATTTTCTTTACTCAAAATAAAACGCCGTGTATTCTGATACACCGCATCATCCACGGACACATATCCGATATAAGGGATCGACATGAGTCCCGGTGTGCCCGCATCATCCATTAGACAAACGTTGCCATAACCGTCCGTTTCATAGGCGTAAATCTGTCCATACACCGGATGACGATAGGTACCATACAGGGCAATGCCGTGCCGGATTTCCTCCTCCAGGCGCGCCATACGGCTCACTAGCTGTTCGTCACGGAACACCCATTTCGCAATCTCCCCCATCTGGCTCAGCGTCACTGCGGCGAACATATTGGACGGAATATTGTAGTGAAAATCACAGGCATCGTCGCTTGGGCGAAAGCCCGACCAGATCATGCCCGTATAGTTTACTGGCATCCCCATTCCCTCGTTACGAAGTGTATCGTGCGCCGGGCAGTTACGCCGCATGAATCGATACGGGGATTGCTCTGCATGACGCTGTTCCGTTTCCCACAGGTGCAAGATCTGCTCCATAACCTTTTTAAAACGTTCATCAAAGATGTCTGTAAGCTCAGTCTCACGCCAGTATGTATAGGCCAGCTTCATGGAGAAACACAACGAATCCAGTTCAAACTTCCGTTCCCATACCCAAGGTGACATTTCTGTCTCATCATTCGCGTCCCAGTGCCAGCCATTGGCCGTTTCGTTAAATGCGTTCGCATAGATGTCTATATCTGCATAGAACGTATGCCGTTTAATCAGCCCTCCGATAATCCGTTGCAACTGCGCGTCATGCTTCGCCAGCGGAACATAATGCATCACTTGCTCCACCGAATCCCGGAGCCACATGGCGGGGATATCTCCCGTAATCACAAAGGTTGTACCGTCATCTAACAGCTTGGTGGTCGTTTCGAGCGTATTCGGAAAACAATTGCGAAACTGAGTCAGCAGCTTCGGTCTGTGCTTCAAGCGCTCGTCTGCTTCAGCCAAAACACCGCCAACAGCTTGGGGCAATTCTAGCTCAGGCATCGGGATTGTAGGTAATCTGAACTGATCCATGGGAGTCCTCTCCTTTTTAATTTATAAATTAGCCCAGCTAAAGAGTTTACATCTGCACTCCAATGACAGAATAACCATCCAATCGAACTATTGTTATTTTTGTTATTATAAATTATAATAACGTTATTATCCTGTAAGTTTACCTGTTCCATGCAGGCACGTCAATTCACAATTAAACAGTTTCCTATTCAATCAGCTACCCATATGACACAAGTCATTTACCTACTGATAAAATCAGGTTTATCCATCTGTACATAAAAGGAGTAATCATATGTCTCGAAAAGTATCGATCCAGACGCTGGCTGACCAGCTGGGGTTATCCAAATATGCCGTGTCCCGCGCGCTCAGCGGTAAAACCGGCGTCAGCGAATCTACGCGTGCACGTGTTCTGGAACTTGCCCGTGCACTCGGGTATCGCCAGAATACACCGGGCTCGGCGGGTCATACTGCGAATACCAATAAGGCTCATGCAGCCGAACCTCCATTTGCCCTAATATGTATGAATCAGCTTAACCGCGGTGAGCCGCACTATTGGCAGCGTGTGCTGTCAGGCATCATCTCTGGCTGTAACGAGCAAGGCTGGCATCACGTCATTGTGTCACCTTCACTGGACTTACCGGGCAAGAAGATTTCACCTGAAAAAGCCATCGCACCTCATCTCGACTGGACACGTTGTGCCGGAATTATCGTTATGGGATCTTTTCCGCATACCGTGCTGCAAACGCTGGTACAGACAGGCCACCCCATGATTTTGGTCGATCACCAAGAGCCTTTGCTGAACTGTGATACGATCAGTCATGATAATCTGGAAGCTGGCATTACTGCGGCCAGATATCTCCTGTCGAAGCAATGCAGACGCATCGGTCTGATTACCGATGACGGACGTGCCGCAAGTTTTGCACAGCGCAAGATTGGAATTGAGCTCGCTTTGAATCATTTTCATACCGAGGCAAGGGAAGAAGTGGGCTTTCAAGCTTGGAATATAGCCTATGAAAACGGGGAATGGATGAACAAGCTCGCTGATACCATCGAGCGACTTCCTGCTGAAGAACGACCCGATGCGTGGATTGGGGCGAATGACGATATTGCCTTACAATGGATGCAGAAGCTTGGGCAGATGAGCGTCTCGGTACCACAGGATTGTCTGGTCATCGGAATTGACAATGTGTACACCGCTGCCACCTCATCTCCACCGTTGACAACGGTACATTTGTGCAAAGAGGAACTTGGGCAACGAGCCGTCGAGGCTTTGAAGCGTCGAATCGAACGCCCGGGTACGCCGAAAGAGACGGTCATGTTATCCACCACCTTGATTCCAAGAGATTCGGCTTAATTGTTTATCTACGTCAAAAAAAGAGCCTCGCACTATTAATGGTGCAAGGCTCTTTTCTTTATAATTAATAATTGAAGATATTTATTGATCCCAAGGTGTACTTGAATCACTCGCAAGGTTTACTTTCCAATTCACATCCCGGAAATCACGATGCACAACGGTTCGTTTTAACGTCAATTTCGTCCCCTTGTCCTTGTTAAAACCATGAACAATCAGCTTCACATCATCGATAACATACTGTTCATTCAGATTGGCCGGGTTTCTAATCCCCATGATCTCAACGGGATACTCTTTCCCTGTAGAATCTGTTGCCAGCCAATGATCACCATAAAACTCATTTTGGAACAAACCGCTCCCTTCCAGCACAAGAGAAGTTTCATTTTCCGATCCACCTTTTGTTTGGTCATTCGCTGACTGTCCACGCTGATAATTGAAACTGCGTATATCCATCTGATCTCCAAGAGAATTAAATGAGGCAAACGTATAGAACTTAGATTCCTCACTAGCCTTATCCAGATCAACTTCCATCGTCTGTCCCTCTTTCACAGGTATCGTGTAACCGTCCAGCACAAAGCGAATATTGTCCGCATTTAGTGTTACCAAAGACGGGTCCCATGTCTCCGACAGCTTAAGTGGACCTCCCACACTCACTTGACCCAAATCACGATAACGGAATTTGGCCTGACGTGCATTAGGTCTACCCCCGTTGAAAATGCGATACTCTCCCGTGTCTTTAATTTCGATATGATACAAAATATCCATGTCCCTTGCCCAATCTTCTCCTGCTTTAGCGCGAAGCTCGTCGTTCAGATTCACTTCCAGATCAAGCCGGGTTCCATTTGGCGTCTGCACCAATTGTGTCATAGCCAGTTCCAACCCTTCCGGTGTTGTATAGGACGCATTCATCGGGGTTTCTTTGGACATCACTTTGGCTTGGGTCATATCCAGTTTGAACTGGAAGCTCCAGTCTACGGAAACCTTTTTGTCCGTATAGGTTTTGGTATTCACATCATAGCCATAGCCGTCTCCTACATCTAAATGCCCGAAATCTCCACGAACAGTGATTTCATCAGGAATGTCTCGATGTAACTGAAACACCAGCTTATTCAGAGAGCCGCTCCCTTGCCGTGTATCCATCGCAGGCTCAGCAACGTCTTTGCCGTTTTCATCCGTGATGTGGATATCCTCCACTTTGGAATTCAAAAGATACAATCCAGTGCCATCAGGTGCCGTTTGCTGTAACATAAGTATAAGTTGGGAACCGTCTACAAGCACATCTGCAATCTTGAGTTTGTACCCCTGATCATCGATATCAATGTTCGGGTTCACGACAAGTCCAAGCGGTTGAAGCCGTTTGTAGTCGTCTGACAAGTTGGCATATCTCAGAACTTCCGGGACAGGAATATTAGGCAAAGGAGGAATATTTATGGCGTTTACAGGCGGCTGAACTGGCCTTTCCCTTGTCCCATCCCAAGCAGCCCAAGCTCCTCCTGCAATCAGTACCGCAACCGCTGCGGCGATTCCCGTTCGATAAATCCATGTCCTCTTATGCGACTTTTTGGTTTCCCATGGTACCTGCGCATAAGAGTCCTCCATAGGCACATGATCCAGCTTCTGCATCACTTGTAATGTGAAATCCGCATCTGGCCCCTCGCGGAACAACTCCTCTTCCCACTTGCGATCCAGCGTCTTGTCCTGCTCACTTGAAATGGGCTTCATAGGTCGATAAACCTCCTTTACGTTCCATTTGCTTTCTCAGCATTTTCTTCCCTCGATACAGTGCATTACGCACTTGTGCGTCACTCATATCTGTAATTGTGGCGATCTCTTCATAGGTCAACTCATTGGTGTATTTCAAGAGCAGTACAAGCCGGTACGTTTCCGGCAACTGTTCAAGATGACGATGGATTTCCCGCTTCATTTCCTTGTGCATCAACCGTTTCTCAGGTGTGTCTTCACTGACGGATTCGATCTCCTGATCGGCGGTCATCATCGGTTTCTTTTTCCGCATATGATCCCTCATGATGTTCACCGCAATGGTATACACCCAAGCCGAGAAACTACTCCCCTCTCTCCGGGTCGGCATATATCGATAGATCCGAATAAATGTGTCCTGTGCGAGATCCTGCGCATCCGGGTGACTTGCGCCCATTCCGCGTATGATGCCGTAGACTTTATTTTTATATCGATCCACGAGCACGCTGAACAGCTGTTTATCCCCATCGATAATGCGCTGAATCAGTTCCTCCTCTGGTATCAGATGTGTCATGTAATCCCCCTTCTCTACAGCGTCCATGCATGGTTCTGTACTATATAGACGGAAGCTGTTCCCTAAATATCTCACTTTATCGTCAAAAAAAAGAATCCACCCTCTCCGGCCATCGCCGAACGGGTGAACTCAAATCTACGAATGATATCGTGAAGTACGCCGATTTTTCCTATTCTCCGCCGTTCTTCTCGGCCACAAAATCCCCAAGCTGGGCATAGATTGCCACAATTTCATCCATCGACATGCGTACAAGTCCACTGGACGAAGGCGCAACGAACTCCTGAATTTCTTTCACAACCGGGTCGTCTTGAAATCCCCATTCTACTTTGGAGCGTTTGCTGTACTGGGTATATACGCCTTTGCCGACAAAACAAGCGATATCCGGCCTGAATGTCTTCAGCTTTTCCCGCAAAATCTCGCGCCCCTCCGCATACTCTTCCTTCGTAATATCCTCAATGCCTTTCGTTGGACGGGCTACGATATTGGTGAACCCATATCCCAGCTTCAATAGTTCACCATCCTCTGTTGCATCATATAAACGCGGCGTCAGCCCGGAACGCTCCAGAATGCGCCAGAAGCGATTGCCTTTATACGCATAATGATGACCCGTCTCTCCTGAGGTAATGCTGGGATTGAAGCCAATAAACAAAATCGATAAGCCAATATCCAGATGATCCGGGATCATAGGGTGGCACCTCCTGAACTTTTTTGATCAAATGCCATTGCAGCTGTGTATAAAATGATATAATGATCGAAGTGTTTTCCGTAAAGAACTGAAATTTTCATGAAAAAGGAAGCTGAACCAATGATTGCAGACATCATGTTAGAAGTCGTCCTGCCCGTCTTTCTCCTGATTGCTGTCGGGTCCTGGATGCAAAAGGTGTTCAAGCTGGACTTGTACACCCTCGCCAAAATCAATTTCTATTGTATTACCCCCGCAGCCGTCTTTATGAGCATGTATCACTCAAATATGTCCGGTGAGCTGCTTGGTACGGTTACGCTTTTTTACGCGATCTATGTACTCATTCTCTATATTATAGGCTCTGTGGTATCCCGCTCGTTCCGCATGAACAAAGGCATGAAAGCCGCTTTTAACAATAGTATCATGCTGGATAACGCAGGCAACTACGGTCTGCCGATTAACGCACTGGTATTCCGGGGTGACCCGCTTGCCTCATCCATTCAGGCACTGGTCATGTCCTTGCAGTCTCTGCTCACCTTCACTTATGGTGTTTTGTCGATCCAAGGCGCGAAGCTAAAGGGCAACTACCGTGCGGTAATTATCGGCTTTCTGAAAATGCCAGTACCTTATGCGCTACTATTAGGCATTTTGTTTCAGGCGTGGAAGCTGCCTTTACCTACATTTCTGTCCATGCCACTCACCTACGCACAGCAAAGTATGGTTGCCGTTGCACTGCTGACACTCGGGGCACAAATCGTGAAATACCCGATTCGTTTATATCGTCTTGATGTGTATATTAGCACATTTTTACGCCTGCTGATTGGCCCGGCAATCGGGATCAGCATTGTGCTACTACTCGGGCTTGAAGGCATAGCGGCTCAGGCCCTCATTATCGCATCAGGCATGCCTACCGGGGTCAACTCTTCCATTCTCGCCGAGGAATATGACAACGAACCCGATTTTGCGGCTCAGACGGTGCTGATCTCCACGCTACTTAACATTATTACGATTACGGCACTGATTTCATATGCCAAAACATTCTAAATCATTAACGTAATCTCACATCCCTAATCAAACGTATATCTAATACAAAGAAGTCCAAGTGCAACGAATCACCGCTGTACCTGGACTTCTTCTATAATTTACCTAAATGCACCTATTCAGGTGTTGCCTGATGCTCTCCCCATGGTATGTTCAGTCTTCTTCATTAGAAGGCCTACGTTAGACTAAGATTCAACCGTGGTTCGGTCTGGAAACTTGCCGCCTTCTCTAAATAAACATCGTACCAGCCACTGAGCTGCCCGATTGAAAAAAAAGCTGGGACTGACTCCATCCACTTGCACAGGCTCTAGTTCCTTCACACTTTCCTTGATCTTGTTCATCTCAATAAGTCCCATCTTCCGCTCATTCGGTCCGAATCGATAAATAACCTTTTCATCGTCCTCCGTCTGTTTCACCAGCAAAATCAATGACGCCATGCAGGTTACCCCCTCGTTACGTAGTGAGATTCCAATGCTATTCACTCCTCTTATAATTATTACCTAGAATAATAAGATTAGATATAGGGCTTTGGTTTATTCGGCTGATTCAAACATCCCATCTTTCCTACAAAAAAAGAGGCCCTTAGGCCTCCATTTTCATCATACCATGCAACTAATTTGATTCCAGGCTACTGAAAAATCGTTCAACAAAAACATCACCATATATTTTCTTCATATGTGCCGTGTTAAAAATATATTGTTCCATATGCTCAAGCTTGCGCAGACTGCGTACCAGTATTTTCCGCCCATCGTCAGATAGATTAGGGTCATCGTCTAGCTTCGCCAAAGCATTTTTTACACGTACGGATACCTGTTCCATATACAGATGATTTTTGGACTTCGGCGGAATACATTGCGTCAGGTCACAGCCTGCAAGAGCGGACTGGGCAAGAACAGCCTCTGTGAGTTGGGATTCCAATGATCGCTATGAATATATAAAGAAATACAGCGAATTATATCCTAACAATGGGTGGAACTGGTCTGGAAATGTGACACATACTCATCATGTTAGACCTCGTAACCTTGGTGGTACTAATATACCTATCCCAGCAAGAGTACACGAGTCCATTGTAAGTCCTTGGTTCACTGGTTACTAGTATGTTATAATAAACCAACTTTACTATATTTCACTGTAGAGTAAGTTTATTCTGAGGAGTGCTGCTCTAAATGAAGTTGTTTAGTGATTTTAAAAAGGTATCTGATCAAAATGAAGGTCACATTACGATCTTAAATCGTACAGGGATAGAAACCGCAGTCAACAAATTTAAACCAGGTGCGCCTGAAGATAAAATAAATGATCTTAACACTTTCTTTTCGACCACATTGCCCCCAGACTATATAAACTTTCTTCAGTTTTGTAATGGTGCATCTTTGTTTGAACATCCTGAATATGGTGGAGAGATTACTTTATTTTCGGTCCAAGATATTATACATTACAACGAACCGGCGGATCGTAAGATCGTAGTAGCCAACATTCAAGATGATCGAATTATAATTGACTTAGACCTGTATCAATCTGGAAACCAAAATTATCTATTGCTTTGCGAGAGTATGAATCCTGTTGAGTATTCAGGCTCATTTAATACTGATTTTGAAACTTGGCTGGAACGCTTCATAGTCTCTCAAGGATCAAAGTTTTGGTATTGGAAGACAGATCGATATATATTTTAAACTTCTGAGCATTACTAAGGCGACAAGCATTATATTGCAGCCTCAGTAATGCCCTTTTTATTTTACTTATGTGTAGATTAAGTTAGCTTAATAGCCTGATTTTCACGCAAGTTTTTTAGTGTTCATGAATCATCCTGAACTCCTGATCATACTTCTGCACTTGTATTTTACAATATAAGCATCCAAGATATAGTCTTTTTTCTCATTGAGAACTCATATTCCCCTTTTACTCATTCTTTTTCTAACCTATCATAAAGTTATATATTAGATAAGCACTTAGGTCTTAAACAACTGATCCGGCCAGTTCAATTAATTACATGGAAAAAATGTCCAATACCGAAAAAAGTCGCTGAAATAGCGACTCCAATGAGATTATACATTAGTTATAAATTGTCGAATTAATGTTGTTATATGAAGTTATTTGTATTTTTTTATCACATTATGTCTTGGGTCAATGAGCCATGTAAACCGTTCCTTATTCATATATACTTCCCGAGCGTTCACAATAGACGGAATCACATCCTCTCCCTTATAAAATACTCTTCCCCCGACTTTCTGGATCGGCACATGGTAAGAGATACGCAAGGCTCTCATCAGCACCGGCTCTAGTAACATGGCATAATAACTAATCTGGTGTTTCTCTGCATAATGAACGATCGCAGATAATAAATCAGCAACATATCGCCCCCGAAAGGTGGACAAAATAGCCAGTTTATCGATCTCTGCAATGTGCCCCATTTCTGCCTGAATCACTGGGTGCCCCAGAAAGGGGCCAATTTCGTTCATGGAACTCTCTTTGGCATAAGGTTTGATTTCAATTGAACCTACATAATGACCTTCCTCCGTAACGACCACATATCTTTCCAGAAACACCTCTGAGAACTCAAACTCAAAACCTTTCTCGTTCCAAACTGTTGTCCATATTCCGTTGAACATGGCAAACTCCAATTCATTTTCTACGCGTTTAAACATTTTCTTCGCTTCCTTTCTGAGTCCTTTTATTGGAAAACTCACCATTACTATCGGTGCATGCAAAGGTGCTATTTATACAAAAACATCAACACCAGGCTTCACCAAACAAAGAAAGAAAGCGAAGAACAAACGGTATGTACCGTTAAAACGGAACAACGCAAAAAAGGAATGTAACAGGATGGTAAATCATCCAATTACATTCCTTTTCAAGCTCGTCTATGAGCCATGTTACTCTATAAACGCGGGTCTACGCGTTCCGATTCCAGCGATAAAGAGGCAAGCACACACTCATGAATCCGCTCTATGGATTCTCCCCGCACGAAACGTTCAACCCCTTCCATGCCTAGAGCACTTTCAAACAGTGCATGCCGCTCCTTTTTGGACGTTTTACGTTTGCGAAGACGGGACACATGCTCGGGAGTCAAATAATCCATGCCGTAAATGATATGCAAATAGGCACGTCCTCTGACTTTGAGCGCAGGCTGCATCATTTTGTTCCCATTCCAGCTCCGGAATGTCTCCGGTTTGATGACGATCCCCTCATGTCCCTCGGCCGTCAGTTCCTCCCACCAGCCAATGACCTCTTCCTCATCCGTCTCATCCGTTATGATCCGATATTCCGTCTCCATCATCAGCGGCGACAACTGAGCCAGCTCACGGTTTTGTTGCATATGCCACTCATGTGTATGCTCCCAGAAGGTTCCCGTACTGTGAGCCAGCGTATGAAACGGTGCAATGCGAATGTCTGCAATATCCTGCACGTCCCAGCAATAATATTGGAACACATTCCGGAATGTCTGCGCGTTCGCCAGTTTAATCTCTGTTTCCTGTAACCAGTCCGCGACGTGGCGGCCTGCGCTCATAGCCTCGCGAATTTTGTCCATCACAATGCTGCGATCCATTTGCGCTGCCTCGGCGACATGCGCATATTGAGATGCAATAAGCTCCCGCGCTTTCAGGTTCCAAGGTACAATCTCTGCATCCAGCAACACAAATTCGGTGGAATACCGTTCGAAATAACCACTTGCGGTCAAGTCCGCATGTAATCTGATGAGCACCTTCTGTTCTGTCTCGGGGTCAAAAAAGGATCGGCCTGTACGGGTCACGATGCTCCCCAACATCGGTCTGCCTACTCGCTGCGATGCAGCCTGTTCGTCGCGGAACAGAAGCAGTATCGCTCGGCTACCCATATGTTTTTTCTCTGCTACCATGCGGGTCACGCCCTGAGAACGATAATAACGGAACGCATCTCTCGGATGCTCCATATAACCTTCTACCGAACATTCACCCGGCGGCGGACTCATCGTTGGCGGGATATAGACGAGTTCCTCCAGTGGCACCGTAAAATGAGAAAAGGTATCCAGTGCCGTCTGCGCCACTTCTCCCTGCACAGCGACATTCAGCCGCGAACCCGTCTGAACAGTAAAACCGTCCTTGAACTTGCGGATGTTGGGCGGTGCAAACCGTTGCTGATTCCAGCGTTTCAACGGACTGTCTGCATCTTGGGCATAGTCTTGCTTCGCCGGTACGCTAACACTCTCCCGTTCCGGCATTCTCCACGCCGTGAGCATACCACCAAACACAACCCCCTGATCGATATTCACCGTATCATTGACAATTGTAGGATATGGCCTTGGATCATGCCCCCAGACAATGCATTCACCGGACGTATGATCCACGTACCAGTCTTTACGTACGGGCCGACCCTTCTCATCCGTTCCTTCCACATCTCCATAGCGGCAGTAATCCTGAATGCGTTTCGACTGCTTGCCGATAAAATGATCCCGTATCCCCGCATGGGCGACGACCACTTGTCTTACCTCATTCCGTTTAAACACCAGATGAGCAGGTGCATTCAGCAGAAAATGCTTCAACGATTCCCGTACCCTTGCGGCTTCTTCACTACCTCGCTCCTGTTCAAGCTGAAGCAATTCAGCTTCCACCCGTTCATCCCCGTGACTTAAGGTGACATCACGGCCGTCCAGATAACGTGCAATTTTCCAGCCATGGTTACTGTCAACCATATAAGCAAGACCGGAGGCACAGTGTTGTTGCCAGAAAAGCAAACATTTTAACGATTCCGGTCCACGGCTGCTTACATCCCCGACAGAAACGAGCTTCCGTCCTTCGGGATGGTGCATCAGGCCATCTTCCTGTTCAGCGACGTATCCCAGACGTTGAATAACTTCCATCATTTCATCATAGCAACCGTGGATATCACCAATGATATCAATTCCCGTTCCCATGTCTAACATCAACGGATTCGTTGTGCGTACAAAGGTCACAGGATATGGATGCTTCAGCACATAACTGGCATCGAACCCTTCATCACGGATCGCACGTAGCGTACGCTTGAATTGCTGTGCCTGTTGTTTTACGCGTTGACGACCGCGCGGATGCTTACGCTGTTCATCACGTTCAACTAATACATGCTCTGGTACATCCAGCACTACCGCGATAACGGGGACATGGGATTTGCGTGCCAACTCCACTAATCGTCCGCGATCTTCGGGATACAGATGAGTCGCATCCACCCAGGTCAGCTTGTTCAGACGGCAACGTGTGGCGAGCATCACTTCCATCGCTTCAAATGCTTTGGCGGATACTTGCTGATACGCTGCATACAGCACATCCGCTTCACTACGAGGCCGATGCCTCCATTCCACATACTCGTCGTCCCCAACCAGCATGCGGAACTGATCGGACGAGACGACCTCGGTAGCGCGGATGATATCCTTTTCCACAAGTTCTGCAAGCAGCGTACTCTTTCCACTGTTTGAAGGGCCAATCAGCACTACGATGCCTGCATGCGGCAGTCGGATCTCTCGCTGTCTATCCTGCGTATCGCTTTCGATTTGCCGTTGCACTCCATCTGTTCCGTAGCGCGAACGATGGTGATCACCCGCACCTTTCTGCCTTTCGTTTCTCATACATGCTCCTCCTTTCCCCGTGTGAACATCGCCAGTTGTGTCGGCTGTCCGTAGCCTTCCTTTTCCTCACCAATGCCCCTGATCTCGTAATCATAATTGCCTTTCTCTGCCCACTCCGCACATCGGCCATTGAATTCCTCCCGTGTCCATTCGAAACGGTGATCATGGTGACGGAACTGTTCTTGCTCCATCGCATACACTTCGTTATATTCCTTATTCGGAGTAGTAACCAGTAGCACTTGCGGCCGATACTCCTTCAGAATCGTTTCCATAATGCCATTCAGACGATATGCCTCAATATGCTCAATCACTTCACATAGGATCATGACATCCTGATGCTGTAACTGCTCGTCAAAATAAAACAGAGAACCAAGCATCGGCTCCGGCATAGCCTGAACCCCTGCCCGATCCTGCATTTTGGCGAAACGTTCCATCGCCCGCAAACGTGATTGACCCGATGGCTCAACAGCAAGAATTGATTCCACTCCCAAGATATAAGCGAGACGTGCAGACAGCTTTCCCTCACCTGCCCCCATGTCCACAATACGGCGTTTTTCAGGTAACGAAGCCACAATGTCTGTGATCGCTCGGTAACGTAAATCATTTAATCGTACAGGTATTTCGGACGAGTCATCAGCTCGATCTGCACTTGTGGCCTGAACTTTGTCTGCATTCGGATTCTTATCCTCATGCCTGGATATTGCCGACTCCGATTTTAATGTTTTTTTCAGATCACCTTCTGCTTCCTCAGCTTGTTGTTCTAATCGTGAAGGCCGATCATCCAACGCGCCATGCTGACGTTCATACGTCCGAATCAGTTCGGCAAAATGAAGCGTACGCCTAACGATAAGTCCCTTAAGCGGATGGACATCTAACCAGCCCTCACCGTAACGGTTGATTTTATCAATCTCATCCTCACTGATGAAATAATGCTTGTAGTTATCCAGCACGGGAATCAGCAGAAATAGCTGACGTAAAGCCTGTTGTACCGTTTGTTTACCTCGCAGGGTGATGTGACGAACCGTACTTCTATTTTTCAGGTCAAACGAATACGCCGACTCTCCCCGTTCCACCGTAATGTCATATCCCAAACAGGAGAACAGCTCCTCCACCACACGGTCAGGCAGATCAGAGGCAACCGGGCCAAACTTCAGTTCCAATTCAAAAGCATGATCCACCCACTGCACATAGTCTTCCTTCGGTTTGCCATTTAGAGCTGTGCCCAGCGCATTCCGTATGTAAGAGCAGAATAAACTGCTGGTCACAAACTCCCGGTCATTGATGTATTGTGTGATATCATATCCATCCGGCGTGCCTCTAACGAGATCGACCGGATCAGGCTCGGCATGAATCAACACCTCCGTCTCTTCCTCACTCGCTTTGGTGTAAACCATCCGAACACGCACACCTTTATCTGTCCGGTCATACACATTATTCGGATTTTTGGCGAGCAGGTGGGATACGACCCCTGCGTTCACTCCACTTGCTTTTAGAATCAAATGCATATCTTCTCCTCCTTTCATTGATCTTCAACCCATTTTGTGAGTTCTAATCCCATTCATTCATTCATTTATTTATTTATTTATTGCCAAACTTCCTGTACAGCTGATTGAAATATCCGATTTAAGACCTCAATCTCCACAGTCGCTTGTCCTTGAATCTCCGTAGCCAGTTGCTCTACATGTGCAATTTGAGCCGTAATGTACGCTTGAATGGCCGGAAGTTGCGGCTCCATATCCAGTTCGTCTCCGGCTTTCTTCCGGCGTAGCAGATCATGAATTTCCGTATACAGGGATGTGTCCGCTGGGACCAAGGTCTCAACGAGTTTGTCAAAAGCCATCGGCGGCATGGTTTCATAACGTTCAATCCAGCCACAGGCCAGCAACGGGCGCAACACATAAAAGTATTTTTTGATCTTCACCTGCTCGCCCTGCAAGTAATCACGGAAGTTTCCCCTAGCCATGTTCAGGTAATGGTACATACATGACTTCGGTGAAAACGTCAGCGGTGACAGACTCCGAATCTGCTCAGCTACGCTATACTGCTCATCATATTGAATCGGGGACTGTAACCACTCCAGCAGCGGCGGGTTAGACTTGCGAAACAGCTTCAACGCTTTGCGTATATCCCATCCGTTAATATCCAGCTGGTCGCTGATCGGACGTTCAATCACATCACGTTGGTCTTCAATCGACAGATACCACTCCAAAGGTCTGACATAAATAAAACGCACATCGTAGTCACTGTCTTGCGAAGGAAATCCCCATGCCCGACTGCCTGACTCACAGGCATAGATAATGCGAACTTGCTCCTCCTGCTCGATCTGCGCGAGTTGCCTCGCGATGATGTCTCTCATCGCCTGATCTACATCAGTCATATCTGCGATCCCCTCTCTCTGCCTTGATTTAAAGTGTTATTTTTCGCACACGCTCCGCAATCGTCTCATATCCGGTTGCGGTTTCTGCAATATATGTCAATACTGCCTCACTCCAGCCATAGATGTAAAAAGTCTGACCATCCCGCGGCGGAACCATGGCCTGCCGGTAAGGGGTAATATCTACAATGAATGCCTGCAGCCCCGGATTCATGGCGCGTCGATATCGTTCTAACTCGGCATAAAATGGACTTCCTTCATTCTGCTGCTCATCCGTAATCATAATGATGCGATCCACCATCTCTTGAGATTCTCTTAGCTCTCGGACAGGTCTTCCCGTATCGGTTCCGCCTTGTGCACGAATCCGATTAGCCTGCGCCAGAATACCCTCGTCCAGCTTGGGGCGGGCATCTTCGACCTGTTGATCGAACAACCAGAACAAGGAGTTGCCCTGCGTTTGTTTGTATAGCGCCAGTGCAAGCACGGAACCGATACGTAAGTAGTCTCCCTGCATAGAGCCTGAGCGATCGAGAAAAATAGCTGTTCTTCCCGGCAATCGTGGCAGATTGTGCACGGACAGCTCTACGGCCTGTTGCAACGCCTCCCGGAATTCTGGCCGCTCCACCATCTCATACGCTTTGACGAAGCGAAAAGGCAAAATCCGCGATTGACGCAGTGCCTCGACATCCGTCAGACGACGTGTGACGTAAACGATATTTTTCTTTTTGGCAAAAACTCCGGCACGATCCATCGCATTTAAGTGACGCAGGAGCGCAAACATCGGCATCTGGAGCATCAAAGCTTCCCAAATCGGACGCGTTGGCTGAAGGATCGAGGTCACGACCGAATACGGCAGTTTCCCTTTTTCAATCTGGTGGAGCTGACTGGCAGGGTTACGTGTCGTTTTCAGTTTCTCCAGTGCCTGCAGTTGCGGAAGGTCCACCAGACTGGTCTCATGTCCCCGCAAATAACGGAATAAGGCTTGTTGCCTCTCATCCTTCGGCTTGGGATGTGCGGTGACGATCATATCGCCCAGACTGTACCCACGCCCTCGTCCATTATATTTGATCGCCCAGTATTCGCTGATTTCGTTCAGAAACTGATTGACTTGACGCTTCACTGCACGTCCTCCCTCTCCCCGCCCGCTTCCTCTAAGGATCGTCAGAAAATCGGCCAGATCCGCTGGCGTCTTCACCACATGAGAGAAAACCTGTGCGAACTGTTCCGGATTAATCTTGGACAATACTGCCAGCCCATACAAAGGCTGTAGCCGCATGAAGCCTTCATTCCGAGCATATACCAAAGCCTTCGCCATGAAGTTTGCATCCAGTTCCGCCATCTCCTGATGGCTGCTCCCCGCTTCTTGCATCAGCTGTTGCTCATCCGCATAAAACGTATTGTTCAGCGTATTCGTCGTCAACATCTGTATATATTGTTCCTCGACCAATCGCTCATAAGCTACATATCCATCATGATTATGTACTACAGATTGAGGTGTATTAAATAATGATTTGGCTCTACTCATCACACGTAACCTCCCTTCGGGTAAAATGCTGTGCTTCATCTATGCGATACATTTGATTATCTTCATAAACGCTTTGGGTAATAGCTTCTGAATCTAACGTTGTTGGTTAACGTTTCTTATAGAACTTTCCGAGGAAAAAGGGGGAAGGTTTTACCTGCTCTACCGCTGAGCTACACCGCCATAACCGGCGGCGATTGGATTCGAACCAACGACCTGGTCGATTAACAGTCGAAGTAACCCTCCCAGGCGCCTCGGAAATCAGATCAGCCGGGCTTCTTCACCGCCCCGCTTCACATCCTTATTATGCATGGAAACCCTCAACCACGAACATGGTGAAAGTATGGCGACTTGCCGTGAATTAGAGTGAGTTGCAGTAACTTGGAGGGAAGTGAATGGTAGTAAGTTGAATTGAAATGATATGGATTTAAGCGAGATATAGCAACTTTGCCATGAAAGCAGACGTTTATCTTGATACAATACAAAGATCACAGTCCAATCAGGAGTGAGAGCTATGGCTAAAGAAAGCTTTGATAAAGAGATTCAGTTTCTGCGGATGCTGTCTCTGACCCGTGGCGCATATAACCGTCAGCAGTATGCCAAACGACTTGGCATTTCTGTACATACCTTTGATAAAACACAGCGCAAGCTGCGTGACATTCGCCAGAGCCTGACCGATCAGCACACAGACAGTGAAATGGGCTCAGAGATGGCCGACCTTGCCCGTTTCCAGTACGGCGAGTCTGCCGAGCCGCTGCTACTATTTCTTTTTCGCGCCAAATCCATGAAAGAAACCGAAGTGGAGCGCTTGTCCGTCATTTTACATACCCTTCAAGACTCCGCGCTGACCGCGATGGAATTACTGGATGCCTGCTGCGCCGATTTGCCGGAAGAACTGGCCCTGCCGGATGAGAAAACAATCCGTTCGGATCTGAAGTATTTGGAGGAAGTGGGTGTCGTTCGTAAAGAGCCGGGCGGACGTCCTTATCGTTATTCGTTACAGCAGGATGTGCTGACACGGCTCACCCCGGAAGAACAGCTGGAGTTATACGACTTCGTTGATATGATGGCGAACACACAGGTTCCATCGGTGCAAGGATATCTATTGCGGGATAGTATGAAAAAAGTAATTAAAGCCAGTTATCCGCAAGAAGAAGCGACGGAGCCATATATTTATAAGTATCATTATTATTCACGCATTCTGGACGAGGCTCATCTGTACCCCCTGCTTGGGGCAATTCGGCAACGCAAACGAGTGCAGTTCCAGTATTTTTCGCCGAAGAAACCGTCCAGCTATAGCTCGCAAAATACGAACCCGAAATTCGAACGCGAAGCTGGCGGAAGCTCCAATCGGATCATCCCGATTGAAGTCGTTTACGATCACCAGTACGGGCGCTGGTATGTCATCGGTTATCAGAGTCGGCGGAGATTCATGAAGTTTCGGATGGAGGGCATTACCCAGCTGGAGGAGCTTCAACCTATTGAAGAAGAGCATATGCTGGCTTTGAAAAGAGAATGGGCCGACATCAGCCGGTACAGCTGGCTTGTTGATACTGGCCGCACCGTGACGGTGCAAGCACGCTTTTTCCACCCGGGAGATGGTCAGCGCAACTTTATTCTGGATCGCGTCCGGC
Source organism: Paenibacillus sp. RRE4 (assembly GCF_031844205.1). Taxonomy (NCBI): domain Bacteria; kingdom Bacillati; phylum Bacillota; class Bacilli; order Caryophanales; family Paenibacillaceae; genus Paenibacillus; species Paenibacillus sp. RRE4. The sequence goes on along the minus strand of NZ_JAUZUT010000001.1, from coordinate 243,251 downwards.
TACAGGGACAATGGGGAACCATTACACCCGAAACGGATCATAGCTTTTTGTATGAGATTCAGGTCAACGGTACAACAGAGATCAAACCTTGGCTACGCAGTTTTGGCTCAAGCTGTGAGATTCTGGCTCCGCGTAAGCTGCGTGAGGAAATGATCGAAGAATGGAAGGAGATTGCGGCGTATTATGAACCTGTTCGAGAAGATGTTCAACTACCAGATCATGACGAGACTGAATGAAACCGGACTGTTCACCTGGACTTCGCAGGAACGAGCCTGGCTCCGTATGATGATCGAACATCCGGCTGCACAAGAAGCGCTAAACCCGGCGACGTTGACCAAATTAAACCATATGCTGGACGGGGAAAAGCACTTGAATCTGCAAGATTACCTCACGGAAAAAGCAAAAAGTGAAGAGAGCAGTGTCTCTCATCCCCTGCTGAGGCCGTTACGGCAGATGATCCTGAACGGTGAGGGGTTTCAAATGACTGGTCGTATCCGTAACGGACGCACAAGCCAGGAGCAGTTCGGGTTCCCGTATAAGCTGGAATATTCCATGGTCAAAAAGGAATGGTATGTGCTCTGGTATGCCCCGCACTTTGCCAGACTAATGTCCACCAAACTGCATAGCATTACGAAGCTGGAGCCCAGATCCATTAAACCGGAGGCCGCATCACGCTACAAAGCGAGCATCGCCCTGATCACGGAGAAACGTAAAACGACGATCACGATCGAGGTTTTACCTGAGTTCAATGCGGAGTTGTCCCGTATTCTCTATGCCTTCTCTTGCTTTGAGAGAGAGGTTAAATATAACGAAGCGAACCATGTATACCGTATTCTGCTGACGGTTCCGCGAAACGAGGTCGATTACGTGTTGTCCAAGATGCGTTTTCTCGGTAAACGTGTTCGCATCATCGATCATTCGGCTCTGCAGGAGCGCATGTCCGAGACTGCTGCCAAGGTACTGGCACGATATGCGGACTCCGAGTCCAAACAGCTGGGCCATGAAACGGCTGCCCAAGGTGATTAGCGTAGAAAGTAGCTCTAGAACAATTGGCTCAACAACTAGGCAATTTCATCCGATATGACGAAAGATATACAGCAAAAAGGACGAAATGCGATTAGGATGCGATTGACCTGACCGTTACTCCTTCGGTCTGGAACAGATCAATCACTTCATTTCGTCCTTAATTTCCGATCTACGTAGCACTGCTACTACTGGCTGCTCTTCGTCTTTTGTTAATGGCGTGCACGCCCATGACCACAGCAACCAACTCATACGTGTCTAGATGCTCTGACTGATTATCCAGCACAAATGCCCCTGAGCTAAACCAACCACTGGTACGGCGGAAGCTTACTACGACACGGCCCACCCCGTCAGTTACATCATATTCCTGCGAAAATGCCGGGGCAGATACATCATAGATGCCACGTGAGCCCGCATCGTACTCATACTTTTTGCTAAAAAAGCTGAATCTTGCTCTCAGCAACCCCAGATGTGTGCCATCTGATGCGGTCACGTCCCAGCGATTGGTCAACATGCGGAATTTGCCGCTGCAGACCAGACCATTTTCATCCGATACATCAAGTGATGATCCAAATACACTTTTCAAATCCAGGTGTCCTGCCCGCTCCTGATCGGCATTCAAAATTTCGGTATATCCGGCGTTGAAAAAGTTATCTCTGAAGTACAATTGCATATCGCTCTCCCCTTCCCGATGTTGTAATGTCTAAAGAGGCTCATCAGGCGAATCTATCTTCAATTACCCATTCGCAGTTATTATACATAAATTTACGTATTCAAACTGGAATAGGGTGCATATATCCCATCATTTCTGCCAAAAGAAAAAACGAGCAGCTCCGCCACCCGTTATATCCATCTTGTTTTCTTTTGCTAAAGAAGGGATCAGACTTCCACTTTTTTTGTGTTCATATAGATTATCCCCCATACGAGGAGCGCGGCCAGTGCCATTTCAAACACCGTGGTCCCCCACCGTCCATCCGCCCATATGACACCGTTAGCTGAAAATGAGATGCCCGTGCTTTCTTCGGTGAACTGAAACAGATCATTCGGACTGAACTTTCCTGAAAAAATAACATTTTCCAACCAGCTAAGCAGGTTAATCAGAACAATGAACGTTACAATCCCGATCCATGGGCCTGTTTTCCAGCGGAACGTTCCAGCCACGCTGATGGAGAAAAAGATCATGATCGTCATAAACAGAACAATCCAACCTGCAAAAAACAAAGTACTCCATATCTCAGCTACACTTATGTTGACACCGATATATTCAGACAGATCAAGCCCCAGCTTCATCGTAATGTAAAGGTAAGCGTGGAGGAGGCCTATCAGCAGCAAGCCCAGGCCGCAAATTGTACCAAAAATGATAGGTGATAACACATGAGACAGACCCGTGACCGGGATCAGACGACGATTGTAGGAGCGGATGTTGGCAGCGTAGGTTTTTATCGTCTTCACATAGATGGCTACTCCCGCTCCGACGTATGCCATGATGCCTAACACATTTGCAGTAACACCGGACGACACAAATACCATCAGACCCAGTTGAACAATAATCAGGATGACCAGTCCTGCCAGCAGGGTGTTCCAGCTTCTTCTAAAATCATACTTCAACAATGTCATCATTCTGCATAGACCTCCTTGAACATCTCATCCACACTTTTTCCATGCTTCAGCCTGATTGTCTCGACTTCCTCATGCATAACTACCTTGCCTTCACGAATAAAGACCACTTCATCAAAAATGCGTTCAATATCATTTACCAGATGTGTGGAAATAATCAGGCTGCTGTCTTCGTCGTAAAATTTAACGATCGCATCCAGAATTTTGCCTCTGGCTACCGGGTCAACGCCGCCGATCGGCTCATCCAGCAAATATAACCGAGCCTTGCGAGACAGTGCCATTGTTAACTGCAGCCGTTCATTCATACCTTTAGATAGATGACTGACACGCTCATCCTCGGCAAGATTCATAAACTCCAGCATCTCTCGTGCCTTTTCTTCATCAAAATCAGCATAAAAATCGCGGTAGTACGCGATCGCATCCCGCACTTTCATCCACTTCTCGGTTAACGGACGATCCGGCATGAATGAAACGAGTGATTTTGTCTCCAGACCGATTGGCTTGCCAGTAACCTGAATGCTACCGCTAGCGGGATGTAGCAAACCTGCGACCAGTTTCATCAGTGTACTCTTTCCACTGCCGTTGCTACCAAGAAGACCTACAATTCGTCCTGGAGCAATATTCAGGGAGACATTGTGTAACGCCTGTTTACGCCCATATGTCTTGTTGACCTGATTAAGTTCAAGAATGTTACTCATGTGTCTTCTCCCCTTTCCCCTGACTACCTTCTGCCAAAGCATCCGTCACGATGGACACAATATCCTGTTCTTCGATTCCAAGCTCTTGCATTCCGGTCAGGAAACGATCCAGCAATTCGCCGGCCATTTCTTTCTTGATCATCATGATTTTCCTCTCCTCACTTGTCACATATCTGCCCAAACCCCGCTTCGTCTCAACCACTTCTTCACGCTCCAGCTCCTGGAACGTACGCTGTACTGTATTTGGATTAATCTGCAGTTCGGCAGCCAGTTCACGAACCGAAGGAATTTTATCCCCTGCCTTGAGGGCTCCGGTTACAATCTGTCGTTTGATATATTGCATGATCTGCAGATAGATCGGTAAATTATTATCAAATTCGATAGGCACGATGTTTTCGCTCCTTTCTGTATTGGTGTGTTGGTTACATAGTACACTAGTGATTTAGTATTGTAAAGCCCGTTTTGAAGCATCATCCGAGCGCAATAAAAAAAACAGGTCTCAAAGACCTGCCCTCTAAGCTTATATGTTAATTGAAAAAGGCTATTACGGATTAGGAGGCCTATTTCCCCAACTCTTTATTGCTTCCTCCTGTTCAAAACATGTATTCTGCCTCCCTTACCATGCTGCCAATGATTCATCATCATAAGGTACAGTTCGTCGATCGGCAAAGTGATACTGCTTTGCGCAATACTGATGGTTGCATCCACCATATGGCTATTTGCCGTCATCAGCTTGCGCTTCATCCCGTTATGACGCTCCATAAATGCTTTCTCATCCTGCAGTTTAACCCCAATCATTTTTTGCCCCATCAGCTCGTACATAAACATATGTTCAATTTCCCTCCAGGCTACTGCCCCGCCTGAGGTATAAGAAGAAGAATCGACAAACCCCTGTTCATTGATGACAAAGGAAGGTTCTTTTCGGATCATCTTTACCAGGCTGTAGAAGAAACATATGCCAAAGAAGAGGACAGATAACAGACCAAGAACACTGGATATGATGGAAGCACCTGCACCTGAAGATCGGTCAAACATCAGAAAGAATCCGGCACTCACAAAAAGCGCTGCCCCTGCCGTAATCCAGGCCATTCGTTTCCTGCTCGGATATTCCACATGCTGTTCATAAGATGTATTCAAGCGTAACTTCCTCCTCCTTGTGACTAAATCATGTGCAGTTCAAAACAGGAATAGCATTGTACATTAAACCATTCGGCCTAATCCTAAACATTCCCTCTGCGTTTATTCCTTCCTTGTAAAAAAAACTTAACGTCTTTCCATTCGGGAGGTTGTTGTCCTGTACTTGTCTTTCCGTTAATATAAATGGAAAGCTTAGGAAATTATCCAATCAGAATATGTGGGAGGACAAGCGATGAACGAGCAACGTGGCATGACATCGGAAGATTTGTACCAGCTTACATGGGTTAATGATCCAGTCCCGTCTCCCCAAGGCGGACATCTGGTGTATGTTAGTCGGCAAGTGAATGAAAAACATGATGGTTACCACTCACACCTAAGACTACTTCATCTGCATAGCCGGAAGGACAGACCTTTCACTTCCGGAGAAAATGATCATTCCCCAGCTTGGTCACCGGATGGGACACAGCTCGCTTTTATACGCGAAGTGCATGGAAACTCCCAGATATGGCTCATGGCTTCGGATGGCGGAGAAGCGCAGCAGATCAGCCACCTGCAACATGGCGTCAGTTCCTTCTTATGGGCACCGGATGGCGGGACTCTGCTTGTAAAGTCTTCTGTGGAAATGAATGCAAATATAGATGAGAAACCGGATTCAGCGTCCGCGGAAGGTAGCGGCGAAGATAACAAAGAAAGTTCACTGCCTCAAGAAATCATCGTGGACCGAATTCGCATGAAATCTGATGGCGGCGGAATATGGAATGGAAGACGTTCCCATCTCTATATTATCGCGCCAATCAGCGCAGAGGCTATACCTGTAACGACAGGTCACTATGATATCGGGGATTATGCCTGGTCTCCGGATGGAAAACGTATCGCCTGGATCACCGAAATGCCCGAAGAAGATGCGAATCATAGCGACTTTACGTTGACCAATCATGTGTATACAGCGAGCCCTGATGGGTCAGACATACAGCAATTAACCCCGGAAGGATATACCTTCTATCGGCTTAATTATGCACCTGACGCGCAATCAATCGCCCTGCTCGCCAGTGACCGCTCTTACGGCAATGCTACCCTAGTGAAGCTGTATACACTCCCGATATCGGGTGGAACACCTGAATGCCTGAGTGCAGATTGGGATGTACAGTTGAACCACAGCCTTGTTGGTGATATGCGCTCCCACCTCGTCACGACAGGTCCGCTATATTCACAGGATGGCTCTTCCATTCTGTGTCTAGCTACGATACATGGCAGCGTGCGTATCGCTAGATTTGCATTAGATGGAAGTGGTGCCGATTACCTTTTGCGAGATGAGTGCGAGATCTATCAGTTTGCGGAGCTGGCGCAGGGCCAGATCGTCGCGGCTGTTGCGAATACGCAACAGCCCGGTGACTTGTATCTGTACGAACAACCGGGAGACCCCGGAACCCGGCCTATCCGTCTCACGAACAGTAACCCGCAGCTAGAACAGGATATTTGGCTTAGTACGCCGGAGACTTTCTGGTTTGACTCGTCGGATGGGCTACAGCTACAAGGTTGGATCATGAAACCTCATGGTGTCGCTCAGGGGGTCAAGGTTCCGACGATTCTTGAAATTCATGGCGGCCCGCATATGATGTATGGTTATACTTTTATGCATGAGTTCCAGTTCCTTGTCGCTCAAGGATATGCTGTTATGTATATCAATCCGCGTGGAGGGCTAGGTTACGGTCAACAATTCGTGAATGCCTGTCGGGAAGATTACGGCGGAGGGGATTACCGAGACCTGATGGAGTCTGTAGATTATGCTTTGTCCCACTATGCCTTTATTGACCCATCCAGACTGGGCGTAACTGGCGGTAGCTATGGCGGGTTCATGACGAACTGGATCGTGGGACATACGAACCGCTTCAAAGCCGCTGTTACCCAGCGTTCCATCTGCAACTGGTTGTCATTCTACGGCGTCAGTGATATCGGATATTTCTTTACAGAAGATCAGATTGGCGGTAATGCATGGGAGGACACGGAAAAACTGTGGAAACATTCTCCGCTTGCTTATGTCGGCAATGTGCAAACACCACTGCTTATTCTTCACGGCGAACAGGATCTCCGCTGTCCCATTGAGCAAGCTGAACAATTATATGTTGCGTTGAAACGACGCAAGCAGACCACCCGGCTCGTTCGTTTCCCTGGGGCAAACCATGAACTATCTCGCTCCGGTAATCCACATCTAAGGGTACGACGTTTAGAGCATATCGCCCAGTGGTTCAACGAATATCTGTAAACTCCCATGGAAGTTGAACGAAAGGCTTTTACATGGATCATTTAATTCATTTGGATCTTTTGGATCAATTCAGTGATTACAAAAATTCGGATAGCCGCAGGTTATACTCCAATTTCGCAACCGGATACCTTGTGCATCGAACAAAAACAGCCGATATGCCTGTAATCACGAATCATTACAGGCATATCGGCTTGCTTTTTTTAAGAATCAGACAGCATACGAATTTGCTTATTCTTCTCCCCAGATGACCGTCACTTCATTCAAATCCTTATCGCTTGAAGATGCGTTACCTGTAATCGTTACAGCGTACTTGCCTTCCTCACGACCTAAAATGCTGAATTCGTCAGCTTGAATATCCTCACTGTTTTGAGTCAGGTTTTTATTCTGATAATAGTTTTTGTAGGATGAAGCGAGAGTACTCAGGCTCTCCTTGGATGTATAAATCAGCACTACCTTTTTGTTTCCATCTACAACATTCTCAATCAGGCTGGTCGCTTTTGCATCTTTAGGCAATGGGAAATCTGCTGGCAAGTACTTGGATTTCACGCCTGAAGCTTGTGTGTTCGTACCTGTCGATGGAGATGAGGATTGACCGCCGCCAGTAGATGCAGACCCTCCTGATGAGCTTGAAGCACCTATGCTTACCTTATTATTTTTGGCGTCATATTTCACTTCTGTATTTAAAGCTTCCGCAATGGAGCGAGCCGGAAGGTATGTACTGCCTTGATACGTAATGGGCGCCAGTTTTTTGCCCTGATCACCTGTCGGTGTAAATTTTTGTCCGTTTACTTCGATGGCAAGTCCGTGATTCAGATAAGCTTTGATCGTTTCCAGTTGCGTGCCTGCGTAAACACCTGCTGATCCCGTTAACACCATACCAAATACGCCTGCTGCAATCAGCCACTTTTTATTTTTCATGTTCCTTCGCCTCCAAAGTTCAGTATAATTAAGTTTGAGTAATACATATTGAGTTGAATAACCGGGTGATAAAAGATATCGTTCGGATGAATTCAGTTCATATAACAATGAGTTGTATAAATAAACCTTCAACTCCCCATTCATGTTAGCCATATCATAAGTACTTGATGGCAGGTTGTAAACGATATCTCGATAAATCAGGACTTGGGTCATATAAAAATGGTTTAGAAGTTGCGAAAATACAAGATGTATTAGATAATGATGTCTTGTTTATAGGACCTAACAACGAATGAATGAACCAGGGAGGACTTCTTTGAGATGACAAATCAACATTTGTTTGATACACGGATTGACCGATTATCTACCGGTTCCGAGAAATGGGACGGGCTTGAACCGTTATTTGGTGTAGCGGATGCACTTCCCATGTGGGTAGCCGACATGGATTTTGCCGCTCCCCCTGCTGTTATTGAAGCATTACAGGCCCGGGTAGAGCATGGCATCTTTGGTTACACCCTGCGAACCGAGACCTATCATGCAGCCGTCACAGACTGGATGCAACGCCGTCACAACTGGAAAATCAATGCAGATTGGATCGTATTCACGCCAGGCATCGTACCTGCGCTCAGTATAGCGGTACAACAATTTACTTCACCAGGAGATGCAGTAGTCATCCAGACCCCCGTATACCCTCCCTTCTATGATGTCGTGAGAGATCAAGGGCGGGAACTCATTACGAATCCACTGATCGTAGAACATGGAAAATACAGCATGGATCTGAATCATTTGGAGAGAAGTTTCCAGAATGGAAAGGTCAAAATGCTGATTCTGTGCAGTCCTCACAATCCGGTTGGACGAGTATGGTGTCGTGAGGAACTGGAGGCTCTTGCATCCCTGTGTCTGAAATATAATGTGCTCGTCGTATCGGATGAGATCCATGCTGATCTGGTGTATGAACGTGGAACGCATACGCCGCTAAGTCTGATCTCAGAAGCAATCGCAGATCGTAGCATCATCTGCACAGCACCGAGCAAAACGTTTAATATCCCCGGATTAAGTTCATCAAACATTATCATTCCTGATGCCGAATTGCGGGAACAGTTCGCCAAAGGCGTGCGTACCATGGGGTTGTCCAGTATCAGCACACTGGGAGCCGTAGCAACCGAGGCGGCGTATAACGGTGGCGAAGACTGGCTTGATCAGTGTCTTGCCTACATTCGGGGCAATATGGAGTACGTGCAGCAATTCGTTGCATCGCATCTGCCAGGTATACGTGTATACCTTCCTGAAGCCACCTATTTGTTATGGGTTGATTTCCGGGAATTAGGGTTGACTCATGCGCAATTAAGCAAGAAACTTCTTCATGAGGCAGGACTCGCATTCAATAGCGGGGTTGTATTCGGCAAAGAATATGCCGGATTCATGCGCATCAACGTAGCCTGTCCACGTGCAACAGTTGAAGAAGCTATGCGCAGATTATTAGTTCTGGCAAATAGATAAATAAATAGAGGGTGTCCCAGTCGTCATGTCATGGTTCTTTTTTCATGGTGAAGCGCTGTGACATCCTCTTTTTCTACAATGGCTATTTCAACTTGAATTTTTGTATCTTCAGTTTTCTTTTTTATGAGCCTGAATAAATTGCACGGATGCCTGTAGCGCCTGCTGTGCTGCTTCACTTCCCAGATCGAACTGGTAATCATGTCCCAGCTTCTCCGGAGATGATTGAAAAAATAACGTTTCTGTCGTGACCCCCTGCCGCTTCAGCACTTCCGCGAGTTCAATTGATTGTACGGTCAAAGGATCATCATTACCAGAAGTAATAAATGATGGTGGAAACGCGGCTGTAGCCTGAAGTACCGTTGACATTTCGTCCAGATGTGGATCATTTTCGTATGCTTTGTTTCCCGTATATGACCAGAGGAACGTTCGCATAAATGGAAAGCCTGTGCTCTCGACAGTATGCAAATGATAAGGCCCACAGAACAAAAGTGTTCCTCTTAGCTGTTCAGACTCCACTGATGGCGTTATATTCATTTGTTTTGCCAGATTGGGATTCGTAAGCAGTGCCGCAGTCTGACTAGCAATCTGGGCACCAGCCGAATTACCGGCAAGAAACAGGTTGCTCGGATCACCCTGATATTCACTTACATGATCTCTGATAAATGTTAGAGCTTGAATGGTTTGCACCACGGGCACAGGGTATGTCGTATTCGGCGCAAGTGCATAATTCATGCTGACCACCACATGACCACGTTTGCTTAACTGCACCGCATAATCGGCTATGTCTTTTTTATCACCCATAACCCAACCGCCGCCATGAACCCACAAAATGACTGGCAAGGGTTCGGTTGTTGCAGAAGGATAATAAATGTCCAGCTTACTGTTGCTTCGCCCTCCATCTGCATAGGCCACATCGGTAACACGAGTTATCCCTTCCGAAATAAACGATTCCTTGTCGCTTTCCTTTGTAGTAAACACCCCAATCCCTGTCTTTAGCAAAAAGACTGTTATTCTGGGTGTGAATTGTGAGCCCATCCCTACAACACCGATAATCAGAAGCAATAAACTGATGGGAATCCAGTAACGCTTTCGTTTCAAACCCGTTTTGGTCTCTGTCTGCACCGCCCTGCACCTCGCTTCATGTTCGATGAATGGTTCTGTTATAGAGGTGTACGCGCCAGAAAAAATCAAGTTTCTCTTATGCAATTTTCTTGCAGGATCAGGCTCCTTCATTGGGGTCTGTTGTGAATCTCTTTGCTTACTTTAACGTAGATCGCAGACACCTTTTGCTCTAATGTATGAACATGTTCGCTCGCAACCGTCCATCTCTCAGCCGAAGAAACCAAAGCATTCAGAGTACTTAATACACGTACAGGTTCACCTTTTTTCAGAGATTGTTTGAAGTTCCGAAGCGCATCCGAATACCGTTCTCTGGACAAACTGACTTGTTTCTTGGCCGTTTGAATCTGCTTTTTTACAGCATTTGTGCCATTCAACATCGTTCGCAGCCGCTTCACCTCATTATTTTTCCGCTTCCGTGCTTCAGCAAGGCTCAATTTCTTTGTACGAATATCCTCACGTGCCAATTGCACCAAGGGTTTTAGCGTGTCAGCCTGTGTACGAATGGCCGAACTCCACTCTTTGCTCTGGAGAGCTTTGGCAGCAGACAATTGTTTGTTCAGTGAGCTATACAGTTTGAATAAGGGTTCGTATCGTGCCTGCGTAAGTTCCACTGCCTTCTGAAGAGCCGCCAGTTTCGCTCCATCGGTATTACTGATCGCCTTTCGAAGTTGCACCAACTCAGCAGCGCTCGCTGTATGTAGTTGCTTGGCCTTTTGTTCCCACGTCTCTTTCTGGGAAATCCATTTCCCGGCACTTTCGTACGACTGCTGTAAAGAACGTTTGGTTGATGCATCCGCCTTATTCAATACCGTGTTCCAGGCTTTCTGCGCGGTGACATTCAGCTCAATCCCCTCGCCATGAGCCGTTGCTGTACTCCACATCATTCCAATGCTGAATGTTATAACAAACATCATGCTCAATCGTGATAAAAGGGAATGTCCAACCAGCATCTTTAACCAAAATTGAATATACAGCACCCATTTTGAATGTCCCATCCACATGTCCATTGGTTGCTTCGGCAACGTAAGTTGCTCTACCAATCCTCTCTTCTCCGGTCTTAAATACCTCATCCTCCTGCACCCCTTTTTCTCCAAATTAGTATGGAATCCCGCGCCACGTTTCGATCTGCATTTAACGCTCAATTCGGCGAACGACAAAAAAAGCACCCGCAAGTCAGGCCTATGCCTGCTCTTACGGGTGCTTCCCTCATGAGCCGTTCCATATAAGATTCGATGAATTAAAGCGTAGCTTGAATCTTCGCTTTTTCTAATATATTCCATAAGAATCTTCTGGTCAAGCTAAATGTTGAAACACTAAGAGTTCGTAACACATATCTATCTTCGATTGTTTCTGGATTCAGACTACAAATGCAAAGAACAACAACACGTTATAGCTCGCTTAAGATGGTTTTCATATCCTCGGTGAGATCTTCCTCTTTTAACATCATATAGACATTCTGACCTTTGTTAAAATTAAGCTTGATCTGATAGAAGATACCCTGATCGGTATAGTAACCTGATCTTTGGCGCTGAAGCAACTGGCTGATAATTTCTTTGTTTTTGGTCGCGACTTTCTTCTTCCCTGTTAGACTTTGATCTATTAATTGTGGGTCAGGATAGACTAGTGTAGCTTTACCTCGGCTATCGATCTCTTGTTTAATAAACTGGGCGGAAGCAATTTCGTCTACAGACACCTGCAACTGGTCATACAACTTGTTCTCTTTAAGCCAAGCAATCAAACGGGTGTAGGTTGGTTTAATCTCATATGTGGAGCTCAGATTAGGATTATCTAATATCTGCTTATGCGATTCATCCCGGTAATTCTGATAAACCTCAGCTGATGCATATGACTCCCAATGAGATTTTTGATCTTCATACGTTTGATTTAAAATTTCTGTTTTCAAGAGTGCCTTGAATTCACGAATGAGCTGAGGGTCACTGATGTATACAGCGCGATCACTAGTTAATCTTGACCGGATACCAACGCTGTGAACGTCATTGTCGAGTGCATAGGTTCCATAACTGACTACTTTATAATCCTCGAAGTTTTTCATATTCTGAAATTCTTGTTGAAAATTGGTCTCTTGAACGGTATATTGTCGCGATATCGTCTTTCCATTCTTTAACTTATAATCAATCCTGACACTCTCTTGATCGGGTATAATCTGATTCTGCCCCCTGTCATTCAAGCTCTGTCTGGTGTCGACAATCTTATGATGAAGTGTTAGGACAGCATCAATATATCCCACAGAGCTGGAGTAGAACTGTTCGTCATTCAGCTTTACAATCTGATTATCTACATAGATCCTTTGGTCCCCGCCAATACGAACCTTCTCGACGTTATCTTTCGAAGGTACATTTGTCGCATAACCATTCCAGTCTGCGACAGGCACGTAAAGAATAAGTGCAGCTGCAATCCCATATACAGCAAACTGTGGTAATAAGCTGCGGTTCCAGATCAACCAGGTTTTGCGAATAATCATCTCGGCTCCAACGTATCCCGCAACGCCTCCGATGATATATCCTGCGACGCCCCATTCTTCGGTGTTTCCAGGTGAAATCATTGAAAAATATGCGCCACTAAGCAAAACAATAGTGAACATCAATCCAAAACGGAAAATCGGTTTTACGATTTGGAATGTAATGGCTTGCGTTGCCGATTCCACATGCCGCTTGCGGTACAGGAGATACGATAGAGTAGAGAGTACCACTGTCAAGGTAGCATAGATTCCAATTTCGCCCCATCCCGGAATCGCATAACTTAAGCTACCCATACGGGAGATTGGAGAAATGGTCTCTATTTTGAATCGGAAAATGTCCACCGGATAACCATACAAAAAACGCTTCAGATGCATCTCAAAAGTTCCCCAGAAAATTAATGGAATCAGGCTGATACCATACACGGTAAGCCCTTGTAAGATCGACTGTCCAATACACATGCCCACCGCAACGGTCAGCGTAAACATGAACAAAGAAACAATGCTCATTGTTACTCCCCACATCCAAACAGCAGTACTGTCAAAACTGAACGTGGGCTCATCTAAAACTGCGGATACCCACCCGGTAACTCCAGCTGTAATCCAAATAGGAATCAGTATCATCGCATATCCGGTCATCAGGTTCATCGTGAGCATATGGTTACGTTGCAAAGGCAAACTATGATACAAATCCGCCGGCCCACCTGCTTGAATGTAACGGAACAGGAACAAGGCCATCACAACGGGAACCGTAATGGCCATTAGCCAATGAAATTCTCCGTTTGCTCTAAAAAGGCTGTTGATTTCCTCAGTATAGTCTCGATACTGTGTACCGATATACAACGGCAACGAAACTAATAAAAGTAGCAGATAAACAATACCTAGCCAGCCATGCTGCCTGAAATTTTGGTGCAGGATGCCGCGGTTAAAGTATAATCGGTTGAATGTCATACCCTGCACCCTCCATTTCATAGATAAAAATCTCCTCCAGTGTCAGCGGCAACACATCCAGCAGATACGGATCATGCAAACGAAATTGTGCCGTAACATCTTCACGATGACCTTTAACAATATACAAAGAGACACTTCCTCTTTTTTCTTCATGCAAAATATGAACTTGTTCTTTTAATAAATCGGCATGATCCGGGTGGCGGAAGGCAACCTGAATCTTATGTGTATCAGCCTTAAGGTCATCCAGATCCTTCTGCACGATGATTTGGCCTTTGTGCATGATCGCTACATGGTCACAAAGATCTTCAATCTCCCGCAAATTGTGAGACGAGATGATAATGGTCACTTGGCGCTCCGCCGCTTCCTGGAACAGCAGGTTTTTGATCTGCTGGCGCATGACAGGATCGAGTCCATCAATCGGTTCATCCATCAGCAACACCTCAGGCATACAGCTGAGTCCCAGCCATACCGCAGCCTGACGGCGCATGCCTTTGGACATGCGATGTAGCTTGCGTTTTACATCTAATTTGAAGACAGTCCCGAGTTGGTTGAAACGTTCCTCGCTCCAACTCGGATAGATTGAACGATAGAATGCGGCCATATGAGTAATCGAAGATTGCGGGAAAAAGGTTGGCGAATCCGCCATAAAAATAGTGCGGCCTTTCAGGTCTAAATTTTCGTAAATTTCGGCTCCGTTAATGCGTACCGTTCCACGGTCTTGACGATAAATGCCGGCAATGATTTTGAGCAATGAAGTTTTGCCTGCCCCGTTGGAACCGAGCAAACCATAGATCGATCCCTTATGTATGTACATGGTTACGCCATCGACGGCCTTTTCCTGTTCAAAAGCTTTGATAACTTGATTCAGCTCAATCATGAGGCACCTCCTTCTCTATACGGGCCATCGCTTCTTCGAATAAAAGAATCATCTCCGCCTTGGTTAAACCGGAAAACGAAGCTTCGGCAATCAGTTTCACCAAGGATTCTCTGATCTCGTCTTTCATAGCCTCCTTCGGATGTTCCACAGATGGTGATACGAAACTTCCTTTACCCTGCACGGAATAAATATAACCTTCCCGCTCAAGCTCACGGTATGCCTTTTGAATCGTATTCGGGTTCACGGTGAGCTGTGTTGATAATGACCGAACGGAAGGAAGCTGCTCATCGGGTTTCAGAATACCGTATACGATCATTTCTTTGACTTTATCCACCAGTTGCTCATAGATCGCCTTCCGGCTACGTACATCCAATTCGAACATCCCGCACCTCCTTTCTTAACTCAGTAAGTTGCCTTGCTTGTTTTGCTGTTAGTGTACTATCTGTACTACTATTAATAATACAGTTAATACAGTTTGTCAATCTTTAAC
The DNA here is from genome assembly GCF_031844205.1 of Paenibacillus sp. RRE4. Lineage (NCBI taxonomy): Bacteria > Bacillati > Bacillota > Bacilli > Caryophanales > Paenibacillaceae > Paenibacillus > Paenibacillus sp. RRE4. Next base: position 228,182 of record NZ_JAUZUT010000001.1, on the reverse strand, counting down.
TTTAACTCCATGCGTGAATTTGGGAATAGCAAAATGTATATAAAAATAATCAATATGGTATAGTTGACATATAAAAATGCGCGAGAAAATGCTCATGTTATTGTCTGAAATCATTTCCTAGAAACCGAAAGGGATATCCCTTTGAAATAGAGTTTAGCGAGAAAGATTGGATAGCTTCTACAACCAATCGTTCCTCCTTATTAGGCTGGTGCGATTATGCTCGAAACTGGCCTTGGTGCAAATATGTTCGAAAGGTTGTCCTGCGCCTGTCCCTTCGTTATGATGAGTTACAATGGCTTAGAATGAGTTAGGATGAATTAAGAAGAATTAAGATGAGGTATGACGAGGAATGGAAAGACATGACAAAGCACGACGAGATCTGAATAAGAGTAGTGAGTGTGGGTTAGATGTGGTGTGATAAAGTTAAAATGTTAGAATGAGTTAGAATGAGTTAGAATGAGTCAGGATGGGTTAGTGTGAGGTAGGAAGAGTTAAGATGGGTTGAGTCAGAGTCAGTGTCAGAGTCAGTGCCAGAATCAGTGTGAAAGTGATGAGTGAGTGTGAGTAACAGTATGGTGGAAAGTTTTCATTTTGCTATTCGGTGTTCCGGCTTTGGATAGGACATGATCTTGTTTATACCTTGTCCACTTGTCGTGTACATTTGAGGATTTTGTTTATCAAAAGGTGGACACTTTTTCAAAAAGAACACACTTCACCTACCAACCTACATATAGATAAAAAATAAAAAAATTGATTTTTCCATCTATATATGGTGTTACAATCATTAGCGGAGGGACATGCTCTTTTGGAGAGTACTGTCCACTCTTTGAAAGACAAAAAGGATCGTTTTGTTTCCATAGAGTGGACATTTATATATACGTATAATGTATGGTTACGAGTTTGAGTTCGGGTTATGTGTATGTGTATGTGTATGTGTATGTGTAATACTAAAGCAGATAGCCTTCTGAACACTATAACCTTATACATGCTGGGCTTGGCAACTGCGATCTATCTACTAATACAATTAAAATCGAGGTAAATAACCCATGAACATAACAAAAGGTACGATTTCTGATAAGGTTGCTTCTACAGCCGGGCTCTGGGCTTCTCCACGCATACTTATTGTAACGGCTGTGGACGCGGAAAAAGACGCCATCCTTCGCGGCTTGGGTAATGATGCCGCTACACAGTTTGATGTTATCGCAGCGGGCGTCGGCCCCGCCTCGGCCGCTGCCGGAACTGCCGCTGCGCTAGCTTTTGCTTCAGCAGCGGCACGTGAGCTGGCGCACGGCATGGCCGCGCCAGAGGAACTTGATGCGGCGCACGGCACAGCCGCATCTTCAGGGCCGGGGCCCGTTGCCGGAACCTGCGCCAGATCATCAGCCTATGGGCTGGTGATCAGTGCCGGCATCGGCGGCGGGTTCCCCGGCCGGGCGGACGTCGGCTCCCTCGTGGTAGCGGACGCCATGGTTGCAGCCGATCTGGGCTCGCAGACGCCAGACGGCTTCCTCTCTGTGGACGAGCTCGGATTCGGCTCGTCCCGTGTGGCGGCGGACGCGGTGCTTGCCGCGCGCCTGCGCCATGAGCTGCAGCGGGCAGGGCTCGCTGTCAGCGGGGGCACTGCGGTCACCGTGTCCACGGCGACCGGAACCGCGCAGACGGCCGCGGAGCTGCTGCGCCGCGTGCCGGATGCTGCCGCCGAAGGCATGGAAGGCTTCGGCGTAGCAACAGCTGCGCAGCAGTTCGGCCTGCCGGTGCTCGAACTGCGCGGCATATCTAACGCGGTCGGTCCACGCGACCGCGACGCTTGGCGCATCAAGGATGCCTTGGATGCGCTCCAGGTAGCAAGTTCTATTTTACGGGAGGTTATCACATCATGAATATTGCTTTTTCCCCTTGTCCTAACGACACTTTTATCTTTCACGCATGGGTACACGGTCTGATTCCAGGTGCACCTGAGCTTGAAGTTCGCTATGCGGATATCGATATAACAAACGGCCTTGCTGCAAGTCCAATCGGACCAGACATTCCGGAAGTGATGAAAATCTCTTATGCAGCGCTACCTTATGTATTGGAAAATTATGCTTTGCTACCTGCTGGCGGCGCTCTGGGCAGAGGCTGTGGTCCTTTGGTTTTGACAGCTAATGGAACAACTGACCCGTCATACCTGTCTGGACGAAGTGTTGCCGTACCAAGCGAGCGCTCGACAGCCTATCTGTTATTCCGTCTATGGGCCGCGCAAAATATTCCCGGCGGTGTCGGTGAAATTGTTGTCATGCCTTTTGAACAAATTATGCCTGCCGTTCGTGATGGTCATATCGATGCCGGGCTGGTTATCCATGAAGCACGCTTTACGTACCAAAACTATAATTTGCAACTGATGACTGACCTCGGCAATTGGTGGGAAAATGACACAGGCCTGCCTATTCCACTCGGTGCTATTATTGCCCGCCGTGATCTGGATGCTCACGCTCTGGCTGGATGGGCGCGTGCCTCTGTCGAGTACGCTTGGGCTCATCCTGAAGAGTCGCAAGCATATGTCATGGAGCATGCACAAGAGATGGACCCCAACGTAGCCGCTCAACATATCGACCTGTACGTCAACGAGTTCAGTGCTAATTTGGGTGAAGACGGTTATGCTGCGATTACAGCGCTGCTTGGTCGTGCCATGCAAGAAAAATTGGTTCCCGAGTTCGACCTGAACTTGTTAAAGATCTAACCGTCACGTTACGGTGCTCGTGCTCTCTGTATTGGGAGATAAGAATTGTTGTTGAACTGATATTGCCAATTTAGATACTGGAAATTTTAAATGCTATAGTTTAGTAGTTTAAATTTCCCCAACGTGAATGTTGACTTTCCATATCTCATTGGTATCTCAAGTACCATGTAAAACAAGTGTTACCTCACCTGTACCTAACTTGTATCTAAACTTGTATTTGACTTCAAGCATACCCATCGTTGCTGGATAGCTACACCTATATCTTTTATGTGCCGTCTTTCTCTAACGATCCTGACAGACCTTATTTGACTCATTTTTGCAGTCTGCAAATTCTAACGATCACCAGAAACCTTATTTAGCCGAAAATGGCCCTTTTTCATCTCAATCTGCTCTATTTTGGCGAAATAGCGTTCCTACGGATCGTTAGAATTTTAACACGCCCAAATTGGTATAAATAGCGTCTGTGGGGATCGTTAGAATTTGCACCAGATGATATTGAAGTATCATTGAGTCTAATACGCAGTAAGAATTGAGTCTAAACAAGGTTTTCGCCTTGATATTGGGTACTAGCTCGTAAAACTTCCCTCTGATTGGGAGATATATATTTAAAAATCAAACTAACCACATACCACATATGAATAGGGCAACTCCTCTCGCCACCTTTGTGACGTATTGGAGTTGCCCTTTATTCATTGAGTTGGGTTATGGCCATGGGTTATAGGTTTGTGCTACGGCTTATGGCTTGTGTTACCGCTTATGGTTTGTGCTACGGCTTATGGCTTGTGCTACGGCTTATGGCTTGTGCTACGACTTATGGTTTGTGCTACGGCTTATGGCTTATGTTACGGCTTATGGTTTGTGCTTCGGCTTATGGCTTGTGCTACGGCTTATGGTTTGTGTTACCGCTTATGGCTTGTGTTACCGCTTATGGTTTGTGTCACGGCTTATGGTTTGTGTTACGGCTTATGGTTTGTGTTACCGCTCATGGTTTGTGCTACGGCTTATGGTTTGTGTTACCGCTCATGGCTTGTGTTACCGCTTATGGTTTGTGTCACGGCTTATGGTTTGTGTTACTGCTCATGGTTTGTGCTACGGCTTATGGTTTGTGTTACCGCTCATGGCTTGTGTTACCGCTTATGGTTTGTGCTACGGCTTATGGCTTGTGCTACGGCTTATGGCTTGTGCTACGGCTTATGGTTTGTGCTACGGCTTATGGTTTGTGCTACGGCTTATGATTGGTTGTTTGTTGGTTTAATGATTACCTGGTTTTTGGTTTCCTCGTATTCGTTTATCATTGTTGTGCCTCGTTGTTGTCGGTGTGGTTATTATTTTCCTCGTTAGCAATTTAGTATAGTTGTTTGCCTGATTAGTGTTGATTGTCCGGGTTCGGTTTTGGTTGGTTACCTGGTTGTTGTGCCTCGTTGTTTGTTACTGCTTGGTATAATGGCAGTTTATTTATTCATTTGTTTATTTGTTTCCGTCTCTGACATCACCGTGCGAATGATGGATCGCAGTGCATCCAGCATCACCGGAAGTGGCAAAGATGGCACAGAAGGTGCCTGAACCGCCATTTCCGTCGACGCTGGAAAATGAACAAAGCCTGCCCGCACAGGCAACTGTTGCAACCGAATGTAATCGAGTATCCGGTACATCGTGTTATTACATATATACGTTCCTGCTGTATTGGATACCGTTGCCGGTATACCTGCAGCCGTCATATCATTAACCATCGCCCGGATGGGCAAGGTGGAAAATAAACCATCGGGACTTCCGGCTGCAATCGGCTCATCCACAGGGCGCTGACCCTGATTGTCCGCATATGATCCGGGCGGAATGTCCTTCACATTAATGGCGATGCGCTCTGGCGTAATTGCCGTTCTACCTTTTGCTAACCCGCAGGCGATAACGATATCCGGTTGAAAAACCTGCATCTCTGCAATCAGCATGTCTGCACACTCATCAAAATTCACAGGTAGCAACACGGTTTTCAATACTGCTCCCTCAATCACCTCATGCGCTAATGCCTCCATTAACGCTCCTGTCGGGTTGACGGCATCCCCGCCAAATGGCTCATACCCTGATATCAGAAACTTCATCATTTGTTGTACTCCCTCCTGCTGGAACAATTCAATTGCCACAACCTGCTTCGCCTCATTGAGTCGTTATTTAGTAACCTCGCTCTTCCTTTATACAACTGCAAGGCTTGTACAATTCCAGCGCCCTTTTTAACCAACCCTTTGTTTAGCTCTGCGGATTCAACAACAGATGCCATCACATTTAACTGACTGGACTACATCTCTGCAAAAAACACTCGCCATATGCGTGGAAACTCTCATTAAAATTAGATTACAAAAACAAATCGGATTTGAGATAACAAAGAAAGCGAACATCACCAATCATCGTCTCTAAAGCTGTAGCATTTTTTCACCCGCCCCGACCTTTCCAGCGTTCCATCCAGCTACCGTGCATTATAGTCACTATAAATAAGTGCTTCCCATCATTATCTAGCGACCTTACTCCGATCTGTAGCGCAATCCCCACTGCCGACGAACTGTATCCATCAGCTTCATGATCTCCAGAGATTCGTCCAGTTTCATGGTATGACTCTCTGTGCGGCCTTGTAGAATGCACCGTCCCGCCTCTTCTGCTTCAAACGCATACCCGAGACACGTCCGATCGTCCACAAACTTCTCTGGCTCGTCCTGTCCGTTCACATGTAAATAGGCTTCTTTGCCTGCGAGGAAAAAAGGCAGACGAATTCGGCCTTCCGTACCATAAATAACGGCCTCATTGTTCAGATTCAAACGAATGGCACCGCTCAGTGACGCCGAACGCCCCTCGGAATAAGACAACAATATCGAAAATTGCTCGTCCACACCGGTTTCCCCAATATGGGCCGTGCTCCATACATGCTGAGGTTGTTCACCGAAGATCATGGACGCGAAAGAGATCGGATATACCCCGGCATCCAGCAACGCACCACCGCCCAGATCCGGGTTAAGCAGCCGTCCTTCCGGCTCCCAGCCGATGCGGAATCCAAAGTCTGCCTGCACCATCCGTACTTCACCAATACGACCTTCCTCTATCCATGCCCGTGCCTGCGCAATTGGCGGCAGGAAGCGCGTCCACATGCCCTCCATGAGGAAAAGCTTCCGTTCTCGCGCCGTTTCCACGAGCGGCTCCAGCTGGCGTGAGTTCATCGTAAACGGTTTCTCACAAAGTACCGCTTTGCCCGCTTCGAGACAGGCCATCACATTCTCCTTATGTACCGGATGCGGCGTTGCCACATAGATGATATCCACCTCGGGGTCCCGCAGCAATTCATCATACGAGGCGTAAGCGCGTTCAAAACCATATTCGGCTGCAAACTTCTCTGCACTGCCCGCGGTTCGTGAACCGACCGCTGCTTTAACTGCATTCCCGGCATGAGCCAAATCCTTGGCAAACTGGGATGCAATCCATCCCGTGCCCATAATGCCCCATCGTACCTTATCCTGTCCCGCTGTCTGTGTCATACGTATATCCTCCCTACTGCCAATTTGCGTGTTACTAGGTTCATGATTCAGACCAGCCAACATGGTATCTCTCTTATTTTACCAAAAAGAAACGTTTTCGTCAGAAAAGCCTGCTTCCCTTTATCACATTTCAATTTAGCAACAGATTTGCTAAGATAACTTGGAGACATACAGTGAGCACATGTACCCTATTGAAGAACACAATGACCCCAATGAAAGGAAGGTACGCCATGATCTCCGAGCCAAAACAAGGCCATAACCGCATACCTTCAGATCTCAAACGGACTGTACGCCCTAGCAGCGATTTCAATCATATAAATACACGTGCAACGGCTCGCAATGAACTTCACCAGTTCCTGGATCATGCCCTGGTTGAACTTCGGCGGGCAGAACATATTAACACGCACCGCCAATTTCAATGGCATGCAGATGAACTCCCGCATCATACCTTCATCTACATACATCGATTCACGGGTACACAGATCGTGGACGGCGAGCCATCCCGTGTCGTTCGCAAAGCGGCCTGTCTGTATCCACCCGGAACCCGTCTGGAACTTGTATCTGATGCCGATCACGATGCTGAGTTGTATATTCTTGAATTCGACCTGTTTCGAGTGACGGAGAGAACCGAAGCGAAGCGCATCTATGAACGTGAACTTCATTCACCTGTTGCCGGATGGATTCAAGGGCCATTTTACGGCATTCAACGGATCGCTGCACAACTGACCGAACTTGCACATCCCGACAGCGAAACAGCATCCCGTGGAATCAAGGCACAATTGCTATTGACGGAGCTACTCTATCTACTCTGGCCTGAAAAACATGCAAGCCCTACGGAAGAACCGGAGCAGGACGATCCCGAGTCCTGGTTAAAATCAACATTGCAATATATACAGCAGCATTATATGCATGAGATTAAACTGGATACCTTAGCCGAGCTGGCTGGCATGCACCCGTCCTATTACTCTCAACTGTTCAAAAGCCGGATGCACAAAAATCCGATCGAATATATTACGCATCTGCGTATGAACCGGGCGAAGGAAATGTTACTGACCTCCGACCTGCGTATTCGCGATGTCGCCCGTGAGGTCGGTTACCGTGACGAGTTTTATTTCAGCAGACGGTTTCGTAACTATGCCGGCTATGCACCAACGGCTTATGCCAAGCAAGTTCATCGTAACATTGTGTCACTTTCTTATCCCTATACCGATCACCTCATGACACTTGGCATCACTCCTTGCGCAGCACAGATCCAAGGCCATCTGCCACATCTGCCCCGGTCGCTTACCATGCCTTTTCATGCCTATGAACCGTGGGAACAAGGGCGGCAGGCATTTCTTGATGTGAATCCCGACCTGATTCTGACCAAAGATAACGCTACGGCTAAAGCGATGGAACATATCGGTGATGTTGCCCCCATCATAACCATTCCGTGGAACCAGACCGACATGTTCGGCCATTTGGAACAGATCGCTTCGATTGTAGACCGGACTCAGGCGGCCAAAGAATGGCTGGAAAAGCATGAGCGCAAAGCAGAGCGTGCGCGCAAGAAGATCAAAGAACGGGCTGGCGGCCTCACTGTAGCTGTAGGCACGTTGACTGCCAAAGGGCCGCGGATGTACAGCCACCGCAACTTCGGTCATGTGTTCTACCGTACGCTTCAACTCCATGCACCACAGCGTATTCAAGCCGAACTGAAAGGCAAGGCTCCCGGAACAGGTTTCAACTGGATGCCCTTTACACCCGGAGAATGGGACGGTCTGGAGGCCGATGTTCTTGTGCTTGCGACAGACAATCTGCATAATCAAGCAGCATTGTTGCAAAAATTAAAGCATGATCCGCTATGGAACAGCCATCCCGCCGTTCGTAGCGGCCGTGTGCATCTTGTAGATTGGAACACTTGGGTTGTGTACGCTCCATATTCCATTAACATCCAGCTTGAGGAAGCGCTCTCGATGTTGACGAACAAGCCCGTACTTTTGTAATCTAAAAAATGTCCATTTCCCAAATCTTAATTTATGCCATGTACGGGCCTGGATTAAGATTTTATAATATTCACTAATTGATAATGATAATCAATAACAATGAATGTTGTTATTTGTTATAAAGGAGTGACCCGTATCCAACATCCGGGACTGCCTCATCGCCCGTCCAAGATTCAACGATCCGCAGTCACCGTTGGTCTGATGTTTCTGTCTGCCACCGCGTTCCTGCTGATCAGCATGTTTGTTGCTATCTCATTAGGAGCCAAAGGCTTGACACTGGAAACCGTGTGGACAGCTATTTTCCAGTACAACCCGGCTCTGACACCCCATCAGATCATTCATGAATTGAGACTGCCACGTGTGCTTGCTGCCGCTGTGATTGGAGCGGCCTTTGCTGTAGCCGGAGCCTTGATGCAAGGCATCACCCGGAACCCGCTGGCGGACACCGGCATCCTCGGCATTAACGCTGGAGCAACGTTTGTCGTGGCATTAAGCTTTGCGTTCTGGCCGGGATTATCTTACGGATGGATTATGCTTCTGTCGTTTATAGGAGCCGTGCTCGGCACATTACTCATCTTCCTGCTTGGCATGGCTGCTCCCGGAGGACTTAGTTCAATCAGACTCACAGTTGCAGGCGCAGTCATTGCTGCGATGCTCGGTTCTCTGAGCACGGGAGTAGCCATTTATTTTGACTTGAGCCAGGATCTGGCCTTCTGGTATGCGGGAGGTTTTGGAGGAATAGAATGGCGCCATCTGAAACTGATTCTTCCGGTGTTGCTGCTCACACTACTATTAACCATGCCGCTCGCACGTCGTATATCGCTGATGTCCCTCGGGGAAGAAGTCGCCATTAATCTCGGGATGAACCTGCGCTGGACTCGCTTTCTTGCTCTTGCTGCTGTCGTTGTGCTCGCAGGGGTGTCCGTCTCCGCTGTTGGTTCAATAGGATTTGTAGGACTGGTCATTCCTCATATCTCCCGTAAACTGGTGGGCGTAGATTATCGGTTGATCATCCCGATGTCTTCGCTGCTCGGAGCGATTCTGCTTGTGCTCGCTGATCTCGGGGCACGCATCGTGAATCCGCCTCAGGAACTGGCGGTAGGTATTATGGTCGCTTTTGTCGGCGTACCGTTCTTCCTCTATCTGGCCCGCAAAGAAAGGAGGGCTTTGTAGTGATGAAACGGGGAATGAAATCCGTCGTCAGATTTCCATTAGAGAAGTTGAATCAGACCTCTCGGGGCAAAAGAGCCGTAATCGTCGGCATTATACTGCTCTGTCTCGCAGCTTTGGTAGTTCTCATCAGTTTGAACACGGGTACCGTTCGCGTATCCCCTCTCGCCGCCCTGCAGACCTTGATGGGACAGGGAAGCGAACAGGATCAGATCATCCTGTTTGACTACCGATTGCCCCGCATTCTGGTCACCGTGCTTGCCGGGGCTGGATTAGGAATTGCAGGTGCTGCGCTACAAGGCATAACGCGCAATGCACTTGCCGACCCGGGAATTCTGGGTTTACATGCCGGGGCCGCTTTTGGGTTAATTGTTTTTGTCAGCCTTTCATTCAGCATGGATACCTCAGTAGCACTTTTGATCCCACTCTTTGCGTTTGCCGGCAGTGTAGCTGCTGCACTGATTATTATGCTACTGTCCTATGACCGAAACAGCGGTGTATCACCAATTAAACTCATTCTCGTCGGTATTGCTGTTGCTGCTGGATTTCATGCGCTTACGCTCTATCTGTCGCTACGTCTCGACGAGGACACGTATTCCTTCGCTGCACGCTGGCTCGCAGGCAGTGTATGGGGTCGTGACTGGATTCATGTACAGTCTTTGTTGCCTTGGACCGTGATCTGCATCGCCTATATCTGGAGCCGCTCCAAAACGTTGGACGCCTTCCATCTAGGCGATGCCGCCGCGACCAGCATCGGCACGCCTGTGCGCTCGCGACGCATCCTGCTTCTGCTCTGTGCCGTTGCCTTATCTGCGGTCAGTGTATCTGTCGCTGGAGGTATTGGCTTCATTGGACTCGCCGCCCCGCATTTGGCCCGCAGACTGGTGGGGCCACTGCACCGGCACTTGATTCCCGCCGCAGGACTGATCGGCATGGTGATTCTGGTGACGGCCGATACGGTCGGCCGGACGATATTTGCACCAAATGCTATTCCAGCGGGTGTTGTTGTAGCCGCGATTGGCGCGCCCTATTTTTTATACCTGCTTGTACGAACGAAATAAAGCTATCCAAAATATGAATTTCATCCATGAGATGTTTAAGGAGAACGCGAATTTATGTTAAAGAAAAATCTTATGCTTTTGCTAACCATCAGTTTGGTGCTGGTTCTTGCAGCCTGCGGGACAGCCAAAACGTCCACATCGGGCGCAAACGATTCAAACACCACTTCAAACCCAAGCACCTCGGCAGACAATACAAATAACAATGCAGTTTCGGGTGAGCCGCGTATCGCTTCCATGTCCATCCACCTGACCAATGATTTGCTTTCCCTCGGGATCACGCCTGTCGGTTCTGTCATCGGCGGTGAAGCGAAAGGTTTCCTGTCCCATGTGGCTGATCGCCTGAAAGATACGACACCACTTGGCCCCGTCAAAGATCCGGATATGGAAGCACTGCTCGCGCTTAAGCCGGATGTCATCTATCTCGATGAGGAGTTTTCCGGTGACGATGTAGCCAAATTCGAAAAAATCGCACCTGTACATGTGTTCAATCTGGACGACGGCACATGGCGGGATCACCTGAAAGAGATTGGCAAGCTGGTAAATCGCGAGAAGGAAGCGGAGCAATATATTCAGGACTACGAAACGGAAACGAAGGAAGTTAAGTCACTGATTCATGATCAGATCGGTGACGGCACCGTGATGGCGATTCGTGTGACCGCCAAGGAATTACGTGTATTCAGCACACGCCGTCCTATGGGCCCTATTTTGTACGATGATCTCGGACTGACTCCAGCCAAAGGCATCAAAGAAATGGACACTTCCAAACCGTATCAGGTTGTATCCCGTGAGGTGCTGCCGGACTATGATGCCGATGCGATCTTTGTCGTGGTTAACTCGGACGATGAAGCCCAAACGATGTTCAAGGAGCTACAAAACAATCCGATCTGGCAAGGGCTGAAAGCGGTCAAAGCAGGTCACGTATACCCAATCGGGGCACAGCCTTGGCTTGATTATTCTTCCATCGGGAACAAGATGGCTATGGATGAAGCAAAAGAAATGTTTTCCAAAAAATAAATCCAGCTTCGCCTATTTATAAAAACAACAAAAAACCTCGCTTCGGTAACGGAAGTGCGTTTGCGAGAGCACAGAGCAGATGAATCATGCTCCAGGCTTAATGAATGCAGGGATCAGACTTCGTAATCGTCTTACTCCCCGTCACTCGCACGCTTCCTTACCCAGCTGAGGTTTTTTATTTTAGATACAGCATACCGATTGTACTCCATCATACCGTACATACAACGATCTCGATATCCATCTCCGCAAACGTATTCTGAATAATGACGCTGACCTTCTCCCACTTCAATCTGTCCAACCCGCAACCGATTCGGGGCATAGCCAGCTCAGTAATTCCCTGCTCTATACAGACGTCCCGCATTGATTCAACCGCCTGGGTTAATGATGAATACGTAGGTTTATATGAAAATTTGGCTTTGGTCACCAGGTTCAGCGTCCTTCCAACCGGATAACATCGCCCAATGTCCAGCGGCTCCAGCTTCGCTTGCTCCTGAAGAGTCTGTAGATCAAACCGCTCTTTGAATTGCACCGCGATTCCTTTACCCATTCTCGCATCGGCTGATATGCAATGTGCCAGCGCATAGTGATCCTCTAGTTCAAACAAATCCTGTTGTCGTTCATGAAATTGCATGTTGGTTCACCCTTTCTATGACATGACGTCCGCGCTTCCCGACTTCCCCTGCTCACCCCAACGTTAGTAAACGCTTGAAGGTTTCCAACGTTCGCTGTCCTGCACTCCGGTCATATACGGCAAATACGATGTAATCGAAGTAGTCCCTGTATCCTTCTTCATCCAAGACCTCGGCAAAATACGAAGCGACCTGTTCCGGCTCATTCCGAAACACACCACAGCCAAAGGCTCCAAGTACGATGGTTCTATGGCCTTGTACAGTAGCGACCTCCAGTACATATCGAATGCGTTGCTTCATGACCGACTTGATCTCAGCATATGTTGCTTCCTTCCGCTCTTTGACCACACCTGCATTTACCGCTGGAGCGGTGATAAAGGCGGTTGTGTAATATTGATCCAGCAATCGGTCATAGTCGTCACGGATCACGGGAACACCTGGAGAATAGATCATATGGTCTGAGTAGAGGCAAGTCCGCTGCTTGCGATTATACTCATACATCTCTGTCATCTGTGCAATACATGGATACAGCCCCGTTGCCCGTGCCAAGCTTTCCTCCTGAGCCTGACTTCCACCAAGGAAACCACCGCCCGGATTTTTGGCCGATGCAAAATTTAAACAAACAACATCCGTTCTACCTTCCTCCAGGGTCAGACGCGCTGCTGCTGCAAGCGTCGTTTCACTGGTTACTTCTATCGGTGCCAGGTTTCCTCCGGACTCCATAGACCGGGATTCTTGCTGGTTCCCTGCCGAGCTTGCTTGCTCATCTATGCGTCCCCGTCCCCCTTTGCGTAGCTTCTCCCCTAGTTCAGAAAGCTCCGAGGGCCGATAGAGAACTGAATTCTGAATGGCTTGCTCCATGTCTTTCTTGATATGAACAGCACGATCATAACCGTTTACATACAAGCCTTCTTCCAGAATCTCCAACGTCTGATGCGCTATACGCGAGCGTCCGGAACGCGAGTTAATACCTGTGCCCTCTGCTGCTACGGTAGAATGACGAGACCCCGTAGTCTTATGAATTGAATGATTGATTTTGTTGTGTTTGTTTTGTTTATCGAAGTTACTCATTTCGATCCCTTCCTATCTCTTCTCTCAAACGAGTAAGAATCTCGCCTAGCCAGTTCGTTCCTCGCCATGTTTTTCGGTTACGAATACGCGGATCTTCCTCCGCCAACCACACCCCAGATTCGGTCATCCGGACTTGCTTCTACGAGTGTTGTGCCCCGGGTGGCAAGCAAAGCCGCCAGCAAATCCTCGTTCTGTTTAAATTTTGCCTGATTGCCTTCATAGACAATGCGCTGGCACTCGCTTTCCCATGTCGTCTGGTTGAAACCCGTGACCTGGCGGCCCAGCTTTTTTTGCACAGAAGCCGAACGGCTGTTCATGATTTTATCCGCAATCTGTTGATCGCCAAAGAGCAGCGCTTTCTGATGCATCATATATTGCTCTGCACTTGTATACTGAACCCCGTTCACCGTAAAGTCAGCCTTAAACCACTGAGAGAACGGCGATTCTGTCCGCCAGAAAAACGTAAATTTTTCCATCCATATCACCTCTTACTTCTATCTGTCCAACTATTGCTTACTTTCTTCGGATTGAATCATTTCTGCTCATTACTGAATCCGATTACTAAATTCAACTACCATTCTTCTCTCTCCGGATTTAATCGGTACAACCGGGATGGCCGATGCCCGGCACTACTTGCATATTCACCCGTCTCGATGACCCAATCCGTCATTTTGCGCCGAAATGCAGCTGCCAGCAGTTTTTTGCCGCTAATAATTTCATATACCTTCTGCAACGCCGTTAACGTAAATTTCTCAGGCATCAGATTAAACGCAATATCCGTATATTCAATCTTGGAACGCAGCCGCTCTAACGCATAATGTATAATCTGGGCGTGGTCAAACGCGATCCCTTGAACATGCACTATACTCAATTTACTGTTCCGCACGCGCCCCTCTACCTGCTCTTTGGTTTCTATGACGGCGGACAACTGTTCTGTTTCATTGCTCAAAATAAGTTGCAATCTGCGCTCTGTCACCCGTCCGCGTTCATGAATATGACGTTTCTCTTCGATGAGCTTCTGCTCTACCCGGAACCAGCTTGCATCGCTGGCATCATCACCCGCCTGAAGCTCCAGCTCACTGCTGTCCACCAAAGCCATGTAAGAGCAACTAATGACCCTTGTACGCGGATCGCGCCCTACATCTCCCCATGTATACAGCTGCTCCAAATAGATATCGTCCAGTCCTGTTTCCGTCTGTAATTCCCGCCGGGCAGCATCCTCCAGTGATTCATCCATGGAGACGAATCCTCCTGGCAGCGCCCACTGCCCGAGGTACGGATGACCGCCCCTGCGAATCAGCAGCAAGCCAAGCTCCGGTTCCGCCAGCTTACGGTAATTTTCCTGTTCTCCGCTTCGGATCGTAAATACAAGCATATCCACAGTAACCGAGGGACGTTCGTAATCTCCGGCATCATAGGTTTTTAGGAACTCCTCTTCGCTAATGTTAACCGGGTCAAGCGCTTTGTCTCCATGAGACATGATTCATGCACCTCATTCTGTTATTAACATTTTGTTATTAACAAATAGTTAATAACAATGTAGCACAACTGTAACCAGCAGGTCAAATCTTCCTTAAATCCAAAAAAACCGTTGCCCTTGCTCTTTACAGAGCTAAGACAACGGCTATAAACACTGTTTTAGAATTCCATAAGATAGATATCGCAATATAGTTCTCAGAGGCCCACCAAAACGTTCTTAAAATACGCTATCTGGAACGTAGTATATTTTCTGCCCATTTGGTTTGTTTCCCGGATCGGTCACAATCAGAAAATAAACGTTCCCGTTCTTCGTTTGCACACCCTCGATTTCATGTTTTCCGACATTCGTTATTTTTACAAGAGACTGATACGCGCCTGAACTTGAGATTTTAGCAATCTGAGGCGTATCTCCTTCTGCCCCACCGGATGTAAATATTTGAGTCTTACCCAGCAAGTCTACCCCTTGGAAAGAACCATTTGGCCGAATAATTCCGCTGCCAGACTGCGTAAAGCTGGAGACTGCTGCTTTAATTGCCGCTGGGCTGTCCATGCGAACCTGCTTGTTCTGATCAAGCAGCCTGTTTAAAGCAGCCGTATTATATACAGACCACACTACCTTATCCGTTTTGGATTGTCCGCCTTCCCTTGTCTGAATCCGGAACACGGTATAATTACTGTTGCCACCGCCATCCACTCGGTATGTCGTTCCCTGTTTTGTTCCCTTTTTATTTGCGTAGTTCATATAAGTAAACCGATGAAGATCGGTATAATCTACGGTTTTACCAGCCGAGTATTGAAGTCTCGCTACCTGAAGTGACCACACATTGGTAGGCGCTACATCCGCTTTGGAACTAAAATAAAAATAGTTCGATCCGTTATACGTATACATATCGAGCGTCTGGCAATGCCCGCTGTTGGTAATCGTCATATGATCCACGTATTCGGCATTATTACCTTTGATCAGTAGTCTGGACAGTTGACATGTCGTATTCACGCGCTGTGTAACGTATACGTACTTGTCTGCTATATAAGCCTTCTGCACAACTTTGTTAAACTTGAGTCCTTTAAGATTATAAGCCAACTTGGCTGAAGCATTTACGGTCTTTCCCGGAGAAGCTGCAAGAGCCGGGACAACGGACATCATAAATAACATTACTGCCAGAAAAGCAGAGATCATTGTTTTCCACTTCATTGTTACAGGGTTCCAAGAATGTTTTTTTATCACACAAGTGCCTCCTTTATGACTTGAATCCAAAGTACATTCGTTAAACTAGCCTGCCTCTGAGAATAAAGCGTATCTAATAGATAATACCATATTTTCCAAATTACAAAACATCGATTGCGAAACATGATATGTACCTGCCGCATTATCCATGAACCTGATGTCCATAAAATTTAATATTTCTTTTTAGTACATCTGTGTTATATTGTTTTTAATTCATATGTATCAAAAAAGGAGGACTGCATGAAACGTATTGCCTTACTCGATATCCTTCGGGGTTTTGCGATTATTGGGACCTTGGGAACCAACATCTGGATTTTTGCTTACCTTGGCGATCTGAATCTGGTATTCGGTAACGCGCTTGAACCGTGGTGGAGTTCAGGAGATCGTCTGGTGCAGACGATCATGCTCATCTTAGTGAATGGAAAATTTCTAGGCATGCTCAC
Organism: Paenibacillus sp. RRE4; assembly: GCF_031844205.1. Classification (NCBI taxonomy): domain Bacteria; kingdom Bacillati; phylum Bacillota; class Bacilli; order Caryophanales; family Paenibacillaceae; genus Paenibacillus; species Paenibacillus sp. RRE4. The sequence continues at coordinate 211,871 of NZ_JAUZUT010000001.1, read as the reverse complement.
TTTGCTATTTGGAGCCGGCATGGAGTTGAAACGTCAAAAAGCAGCTCGTGAAGGCTATGCCTGGCCCGGTGTCTATATCTGGTCATGTGCACTTCTGCTGCTGGACGGACTCTTGCATTATATTTTAGTAATAGAGTATGACGTGTTAATGAGTTATGCCGTTACTGGCATGATTGTTTCCCTCATTATTCATCGCTCCAAACGCTTTATGCTAACGATGATGGTGATTGCAGGAAGCATACATGTGATCGCCGTTACAGGCATTACAGTCTTGCTGGCATTCGAATCCGGTTCATCCTTTAACGGGATGGATACCATTACTCATCTGTACGCTTCCGGAACGTGGTGGGAACAAGTGACGTTCCGGCTCAACAATTTTGGTTTTTTCCGTGCAGAATCGATAGCTATCATCCCACTGAATGTTTTTCTTTTTCTGCTAGGGGCACTGCTCCTGCGAACAGGTGTATTTTCTAACGACGAGTCTGGACGCCGTAAGCGCCGTAAACTGATGATGATCGGACTTGCGGCAGGTATTCCTCTGAATCTGCTTCTGCTCGTTCCCGGTGGAGTTATGGATATTTGGGTACGATATATCAGCGCGCCAGTACTTACGCTTGGTTATCTCGGAATCATTGCTTATGGGTTGGAAAAAGGGCTATTCCCCTCGCTGTTCCAGCGTTTCGGTGAAATTGGAAAAATGGCGCTAAGTTGTTACATTGTACAAAACATCATCGCTTCTGCGCTCTTCTATGGATGGGGAATTGGCCTCGGCGGACACCCGTCTTCACTGTTTATTTTGCTGATATGGCTTGGCATCTGTCTGCTCTTAATGCTTTTCTCTCACCTCTGGCTGCGCAAATATCCACTAGGTCCAGTCGAATGGTTATGGCGCAGATTGTCGCTCTCCCCTTCTCCCAGACCCGGAAGTACGTCTCAAGACACATCTGTATAAATGCGTTTCGCGCAAATAAGGGCATTCCGGAACTCCATCGATGATTGATCGTAATCAATGACCGATGGAGTTCATAGGATAGCCCTTGTTTATTCCATATTACTAAAAGACCCAGCACGCCTTCTCCCCCTTTTGCGCTGGTCTGGCCTATAAAGACCAAGCATTATTCGCCCGACTCTACGGGCAAACATAACGTGAAAGTGGAACCTGCACCCATTTCACTGTGAACGGTAATATTACCGTTATGATCCTGAGCAATTTTTTGACAAAGTGCTAGCCCCAGTCCCGTTCCCTCTTCTTTTGTCGTAAAGAACGGGTTGAAAATCGCGGTTAACGAACGCTCAGGAATCCCGCTCCCCGTATCCGCTATGGAGATCAACACGTTATCCCCTTCCTGTATCATATCGATATGTACCTCTCCGGGGTCTGACATCGCTTCAAAAGCATTACGGATCAGGTTGATTAGAACTTGTACAATTTTATCCCGATCCATGTTCACGCAAACCGACTCGTCCCGCACATGAAGGGTAATCCGGTGTCCTCTGGAAGCCGCATCCGATTCGGTCAGAGACATCACCCGTTCCAGACAAAGCGACAGCTTCTCCGGTTTCATATGATGGACTTGAGGTTTGGAAAATTGTAAAAATTCCCCCGTTAAATCAGTGACTCTTGTGACCTCACTCATAATAACTTCATACCACGGTGCGATATTAAAGGATTGCCCACGAGACAGTTGCAAAAATCCTCGGATTGCAGTGAGTGGATTACGGATCTCATGTGCCATCCCTGCAGCAAGCTCGCCTACAGCCCGCAGTCTTTCGGAACGGAACACTTCCTCTTCATTTTTAATCCACTGACTGCGCTGTTGCTCGATCAGTTGATCTTCCGCACTGGTCATGAATTGCTGCAAGGTCTGTGATGACCTCGGATAACGCGATAGGCTATAACTCGCTTGCAATCCCTGTAGCTGATTTAACAACAAGGAAGATATCCGTTCTTCGATATAGGGTATTTGCGGCAACACAATGGCAAATCGGTCACCCGCATACCTCGATATGCCATAAGATTCGGGGAACTGATTCGTGATCTTTTGTCCGATGCCCTTAATGACTGCACACCAGGGATCGTCTAATTCTTTTTTGTATCCACTAAAATTATTAACATTCAAAAGAATCAAGAGGAATGATCGTTCTTCCTCCAACGTCTTATGAAGCACCTGCATGTATCCTTCGTAATTCAACAATCCCGTAAGCGGATCATGAAGGGTAAGAAACCGATTTTTTTCCCGAAGCTTCCGTTGTTCAGACTCACTGTTCATTAAAGTATGATATAGCCAAATAACCAGTACCGCGGTCAGCAAATCAAATAAAGACACGAGCAAGCTGTATGGTTCTATCGGGACATATGACAACCTGATGATCGTATACTGGAGCATAAGCAGCAGTGAAATGGGTAAGGTCTGTACCATCCTCTGCTTGTTCTGAATCATTGAAATGATGAGCATATAATAGAGCAGATTACACCAGTTTAATTGACTGAAATAATGAAATGCACCAAGGATGAGCCATTGGGTCCATGTTAAAAATGGATAACGCCTTTCCGCCCATATGCTGATCATTAGCAGAATCCCTGTGACGATCATCAAGGTTGGATGCGATGCTTGTCCCAGTACAGTAGAGGATACAATGACAAGCAGACAACCTATTGGGAAAATTACCATCTTCATTGTGTAACTTAGCAAATAGCCTCGCCCCCTTAGACAAAAGTCACACTAACAAACATATACACAAATATTATATCGATTATGATTAGCCGATGTTGTCGATTATTGGAAGCTGTTAAAATTCGCAAGGATGTATAATTTTCAAAAACAATAGGACATATGAATGAATTGAAATGTTAGAATGTGTACATGAATATTGTTACACGTATTTCGCAACGCAAAATTTATCATAAAGTATTCAAAGCCAGCTCTCGTGGAATGAGGGCTGGCTTCTTTGTTGTTTTTCCATATTAGATCAATCGTTCTGGAAGATTAAGAAGATATCCTGTTATTTCTTAGCCATGTATTTGCGAATATCAAACGCTACAGCCGCAACAATAATCAATCCTTTAATAATCAATTGCCAGTAAGGACTTACCCCGATGAAGGTGAGGCCGTAGTTAATGACGCCAAAGATCAGCACGCCTGCCATCACACCGGGTACAGTTCCGATTCCGCCAGCCGTAGACACCCCGCCAACGACACATGCAGCAATGGCATCCAGTTCGTACATGTTACCGTAGTTGTTCGTCGCTCCACCGGTACGAGCCGCTTCCAGTACACCGCCGAGTCCATAGAGAGCTCCTGCAATTGCATACAGCGCAATCAGGTTTCGTGCGACATGAATACCGGATACGTGAGCGGCCTGAATGTTTCCGCCGATGGCATACATGTTTTTACCCAGACGGGTTTTGTTGAAAACAACCCAGCAGATCAGTGCTACTCCAATGGCGATGAGCACGATGTAGGGAATCGAATAACCTCCACCCAGATCAATATAACCTGATCCTATGGTCGTGAAATCCGGTCTAAGCCCTCCGATGGGTTGCGATTGGTTGGGTTCTGTATCGAAGTAGATCGAGTTCAGACCATAAACAGCGACCATCGTACCCAGTGTGGCAATAAAAGGGGGTACATGCAACTTGGCAACGATGAGGCCATTCACCAGACCAACGAGCAACCCTGCTATGATACCGATTACAATCGGCAAACCCACCCATAATTGCGGCAGATCCGGGAAAAAGCGATTGGCATAGGTATCAATCTGTAACATGGATGCTGATACCACCGCTGTCAGACCAACGACGCGTCCGGCAGACAGATCGACGCCTCCCGTCACCAGAATGAAAGCCGCGCCAAGTGCGATAATCGCGCGAGTAGAGGATTGTTGCAAAATATCTCTCAGCGTGGAAAATGCGAGAAAGTTCGGATCGGCAATGGCGATACCGATAACAAGCAGGATCAGCACGATAAAAATCGCACGCTGAGCCACGTATTGCTTCACTTGATGAACAAGGGTTGTATTCATGTGTGTTCCTCCTGACCAGCCATCCGCTGCTGCGCGGCCAGCCTCATAATATGCTGCTCCGTCGCCTCGGCTCCGTCCACAATGCCGGTGAGGCGTCCTTCGCTCATGACCATAATGCGATCTGACATTCCTAGCAATTCAGGCATCTCGGAGCTGATCATGATAATGCTTTTGCCTTGCCGGGCCAGTTCCGTAATGATCGTATAGATTTCGAACTTGGCCCCGACATCAATTCCGCGTGTGGGTTCATCCAGCAACAGAATCTCAGGGTCAGTCAAGAGCCAGCGAGCCAGCAGTACTTTTTGCTGATTGCCTCCAGACAGGTTTCGAATCAGCGTGTTAACCGAAGGCGTTTTGGTTCTGAACTTTTGCGTCTGTTCCTGCGCCTCTTCGCGTCCCTTCTTCTCATCCAGTAAACCCAGACGATTCCGGTAACGGCCAAGGCTTGCGATAATCGTATTCTCATAGACGGATAACACGGGGAATATCCCGGTCACTCGCCGTTCCTCGGTCAATAGTGCTATGTTATGACGTTTGGCTGCAGCGGGCGAGTTAATCTTCACTTTGCGCCCATGAATAGAAATCGTACCTGAAGCGAGTCCTCTTAAGCCAAACAAGGATTCCATCAGTTCCGTCCGCTGCGCGCCAACAAGCCCACCGATGCCAAGTACTTCGCCTTTGCGCAAATGAAACGAAACGTCCCGGAACGAATTCGGCTGATTCGACGTCAGCCCCTCTGCTTGAAGAATGACTTCACCGGGGACATTAAGCCTCTCCGGGAATCGTTCACTTAAATCCCGACCAACCATACGTGTAATGATCAGGTCTGTCGTCAGGTCCGCAGCGTCCCAGGTGCCTACAACAAAGCCATCACGCATAATGGTTACTTCATCCGAAATCGTTAAAATTTCCTCCATCTTGTGCGAGATATAGATGATGGACACGCCGCGGCTTCGCAGCTTATTGATGATCGTAAACAATTGCTCCACTTCTTTACCTGTAAGGGATGAGGTCGGTTCATCCATTACAATCACTTTGGAGTGAAACGATACCGCCTTGGCAATCTCCATTGACTGAATTTTAGACACAGACAACGTTCCAGCGAGTGCCTTCGGATCAATGTCCAAGTTCAAATCCCGGAACAGTGCCAGCGTATCGGCATACATCCGTTTCTCATCCACCAGCAGACCCTTCATCGGGAATCGTCCCAGCCATATGTTTTCCGTCACCGGACGGTGCGGAACCGGATTCAGTTCCTGATGAATCATGGATATACCCTGCTGTAACGCAGCCTTCGAATTCGGGATTTCTACATCCTTGCCTTCGATGCGCACTGTGCCTGCATCGGGACGATACATTCCAAACAAACATTTCATCAAGGTTGACTTTCCCGCCCCGTTCTCGCCCATCAACGCATGAACGGTTCCCGGCTTGACCTTCAGTGTAACTTCGCTGAGTGCCTGCACGCCGGGGAAAGCTTTGGAAATCCCGTTCATCTCCAGCAGATAAGGTGACTGCATCTTCTATCTTCCCCTTTCATCTGACCGGCAAAAAAAGGACGCTGCCTGGGTGACATACGTCCCTCTCTGCTGCTATTATTGGGCGTCGGCAATGTTGTCTTTCGTAATTTTTTTGTAAGCAATCCAGACATACTTCCCGTCTGTAATATCAAATTTGGTGTTTTCTTTGGTTGGTGTCTCGCCTTTGGCCAGAACAGTAGCCAGAGCAACCGTTGCCGCTCCCTGATTTTTGGCATCATTCAGCACGGTGCCTAACATGGTACCATCCTGCAGCGCCTGAATCGCCGGAGCTGTAGCATCCACGCCTACCACAGGCATGGTTTTGCCATCCTTGAAGTAACCCGCTGCTTTCAATGCTTCAATCGCACCCAGTGCCATGTCATCATTGTTCGCCAGTACCGCTTCAATTTTGTCGCCATGCGAAGCAAGGAAGGCCTGCATTTTCTCTTGGCCTTTTACCCGATCCCACATCGCCGTATCTTCAGCCAGCGCTTCGACTTCAATGCCGGCATCCTGAATGGCCTGAACGGAATATTTCGTGCGTAGCTCGGCATCCTGATGACCCGGTTCACCTTTCAGCATGACATATTGCAGCTTGCCATCGCCGTTTTTGTCAGCTTCCGGGTGTGCTTTCCAGTAGTCCACGATCAACTGACCCGAGATTGTACCGGACTCTTCCGCTTTTGCCCCGACATAATACACTTTATCCCACTTATTCATGTCCTCTGCTACAGGCTCACGGTTCAGGAACACCACCGGAATGTTAGCCGCTTTCGCCTTGTCGATAATGACACCTGCTGCGGTCCGGTCTACCGGATTCACCGCCATGGCATTGTATTTCTTGGATACAAACAGATCGACCTTTTCATTCTGTGTCGGTTGCGCATTCTGACTGTCTACAATATCAAGGGTAGCTACCCCCTCCGCTGCCGCAGTCATCGCGTTCCTTACTCCCGTCATAAACGTATCGTCAAACTTATAGATGGCAACGCCAATTTTCGGATTTTCCGTTTGCGTTCCAGCTTCTGCTTTCGTACCGCTGTCTGTTCCCGCATTTCCGTTTCCGCCAGAGCTATCTCCCCCGTTGCTGCATCCTGCCGCCACCGCCATGCACACCGTAAGCAACAATGTCATCCACGTTTTCTTTTTCATTCTTCATGACCTCCCCCAAGTTCATTCGGCTTTACCGATGTCTTTATTATGAAAGGGTTTACATTGTTTTCGAATACAATATCTTCATCTGTTCTATCGAAATCCTCATCAGTTCATTGCACAAACGGAAATAACAGCTTCTGGTTATCCATCCAGAACATATTGTCTGTGCTAACGACCTTGGTCTCCAGGATGACCCTTGTCTGAACATGCTCCCGCTTCAGTTTGGCAAGTGCCTGATTAAGCCCCAGGTAGCCAGCACTGTACCCATTCTGCACAATCAATCGTTGAAAAACGCCTTCCTGCAACTGCTCTAACTGTTGTTGTTCGCTGCCGAACCCAACAATGCTGATCTGCCTTCCATCCTTGCGGCGATGCAGTTCATCTGCCGCGCCGAGCGATGCCGACTCTTGCAGGGCAATGATTCCGGCCAGCTCATGCTGATCCAGCAACTGCTTGACTGTTTGCCAGCACGCATCCCTGTTGTTGCATACGGATTTGGGGATGATGTTGATACCCGAGTATTGCTGCAACGCTTCCACGATCCCTTGTTCCCGTAGAACCAGACCTGCACTTAGCGGGTCCGGGCCTACTAAAGCAATATGGCCATGGCCTTCCAGTAATTCGGCCATGGCCTGCCCGGCCTGACGTCCTGCCTCGAGATTATCCATGGAGATGACACTGGTGATGCCTTTGACGGGAAACTCATCGTTGAGCACAATAACAGGTACGATACTTCCATCCGTTCTCGCCGTCTCTGCCTCCCGAATGATATCAGCCAGGGTATCTTCACTTAACGGATCAACCAGTACCGCGGCTGCCCCTTGTTTCAATGCGAGTACGGCTGCCTGAACCTGTGCCTGTTCACGCTCACTGCGGGTAAAATCCCGATCTGCTGCGGCTGGTGTGCCCAAAGGTGGCGGACTTATCGCATAGTCCGCGTTGGGTGAGGTGTGTGAAGCGGAATCCACGGGATACGCTTCAACGGTAATGAGCTGTGCGCCGCGCTCTTTGGCGGCTGCCTCGGCTCCCAGGCGGATCGCTTCGGCGAGCTCCCCCGTGCCCGCAGGCGTAATCAGCGCTATGCGCTGCGGCGACGCCGGTTGATCCGCCCCTGCCATGCCGCAGGCGGCACAGATGAACAGACAGCAGGCTACCGCCGCTGCCTGGCACAAGGCTTTGAATAGCCAAAATCCCGGGGAACCGGGAAGAGTGGCCTGGCTTTTTTTTGCCAATACACGGCGTGTGCTTTTGCTCTGGTTATTGATCTTGTTGCTGGTTTCACCAGTGGTTTTGCTACTGATTGGGCTATCGTCCATCATTCATCCCGTCCTCCTTCTCTTCCTCCTGAACAGGAATCCGAATCCATACCGTTGTACCTTCCTCCAGCTCACTTGCAAATTCCAGGCCGTATCTCTCGCCATAATAGTGCCGGATGCGATCATGCACATTGCGTACAGCGACACCGGAGCCCGCCCCGCTCTTCACCACCGGACGGCCGCTGAGCAATCCCTCCATCTGTTCCTCCGACATGCCTACACCGTTATCTGTAATTCGAAATACCAGAATCTGCTCTTCTCGCTGCACATGCACCTCGATACGCCCCTCGTCCATGTGATACTCGATACCGTGCACGATGGCATTTTCGATGAGCGGCTGTAGTATCAGCTTCAGTGTCAGGCAGTCCAGTACCTGCTCATCCGCATGAATGGTGAAAGTAAACTTGTTTTTGAAACGCATCTGCTGAATGGTCAGATAATGACGGGCATGCTCCAATTCTTCACGGACGGTAATGATCGTTTTCCCCTGGCTGAGACTGATGCGAAATAACCGGGAAAGCGACGTAATCATCGTGATCACTTCGTCATTACGGCTCATGCCAACCATGCGTACAACCGAATTCAGCGTGTTATACAGAAAATGCGGATTAATCTGGGCTTGTAAGGCCTCCAGCTCCAGACGGCGTTTCTGCTCCTGTTCATGAATGATCTCATCCATGAGGTTACGGATTTTGTTCACCATCAGGTTGAACCTGCGCGCCAGGCGCTCGACCTCAAGTGGTCCCGTTATAGGCAGTTCCACGTTGAAATCCCCTCGTTCCACCGCCTTCATCTTCCGTTCCATAAGCCGGATTGGACGTGTCAGACTCGAAGAGAGAAACAGGGATACCACAATGACAAGCACCAGCACAACAACCAGCACACGAATGAGGTATCCGTTCACTTCCTGACGTGTCGTCATGATTTCATCCAGATACGCCACACCGACAATTTTCCAACCGATATTTGCCACCGATTTGACGGTATTCAGCCTTTTTTGCCCATCGGCCTCATCTTCGTAACTCCCCGTAGCTACCAATGCCTGCTCAATATTTTCTTTTTTCAGTCCCATATACATGAGTTGCTGCTGCGGATGATACACAATATTGCCTGCGCTCTCATCAATGATATAGACGTACCCCCGCTGTCCCAGGCTAACCCGACTGCTCAGTTCGTCCATTTGCTTGAAATTAATATCGACCAGCAGGATCACTTGCTTTTCCTGACCTTGCTGTTTGATGGTAATACCCTTGCTCATGGAAACGACCCATTGATAGGGTCCAGCATACATATTTTGAATATGAGGCAAGGAGAAACTTAGATGATTAGGTACACGCAGGGCTGATTGAAACCATCCTTGCTGCGTGACATGAGCACTGCGCTTCAGTTCAGCAGCCGGTCTGTTCTTGAGCAACTGTCCGTCCGCGTCGAGCAGTGTAATGGAGATGATGTCTTCCCGGCTACTGAGCAAGGTATCCAGCTGTTTGTCCACCTGCTCTCCTTCCCATGTACCGTCCCGTAGCATATGTTCCTCAATCGCACGGTACAGATGGGACATGCTGCGCACGTAATCCTCCAGGTTATAACTGACCTGATCCACAATCTGTCTGGTCGACAGTTCTGCACTGCGCTCCGCAGCCTGAGTGAATTTGTCATGCAACAATATCGCCATAATGGTGAGTACCAGTACAATGAAGATGGAGAAAGACCATGTAATAATAGAACGAATACTGCTGACCTTGGAGGAACGTACAACCAAGCGGAGCTTCATCACAATAGACTTGATTCGTGCGGTTAACGTGTTCCAACTCATTGAAGGGAACCTTCCGGGGTCGTAGTTGCCTGTTTCCGATACTCTTTGGGCGAGACGCCAATATGCTTTTTAAAACAAAAGCTGAAATAATTCGGCTCGGCAAAGCCTACCTTCTCGGCTATCTCAAACGACTTCAGCTCCGTGGAGCGAAGCAGTTCCCTTGCTTCATCCATTCGAATCTGCATCAGATATTGCAGGAAGGTAAGCTGTACTTCTTTTTTGAAAATACTGCAAAAATAACCGGAACTGATATGTAGATGCGCGCATACCTTCTGAATGGACAGATCCGGATCGGCATAATGTTTCTTCGTAAACGTGAGCGCCTGCTCCACAATATCTTTATACACATGCTGGCGCCCGCTGGAGATTCGCTGTTGTACAAGCAGACAGACTTCACTCACCTTATGTTGTGCCTCGGACAGACCCGGAAGTCGGAACAGATCCGTATACAGCTGGAATCCGGCACCGAATATATCCTCCATCTCTTCACCCGAAGCCTGTGCGGCCTTCCAAACGGTAGTTAATACCTCGATCAAATACAACTGAATATCACTGCGCCCATGCTCCACCGTAATTTCCCGGAAAATGATCTGTAGCCCTTGCTCCAGCTCTGCCTGAGTTCCCGCTTTCAAGCAGCGGGTTAACGTCTGTTGTTTCAATTCATCAAAACGCAGCTTGCCAGCCGCCTGACGCTCCACGTCGGCAATGTAGATCAGGGAATCCGTTCCTGGCACAAGTCGGTAATCCAGCGCCAGCAAAGCATCCTCGTAAGCATGCTTCACATCGGGAAGGGTGCCCACAAGCCGACTCGACCCAATCGTTACAGGTACACGTAAATAGTGACGGATGCTTCGCATTACATTTTCCAGTGCATGCTGTTGCAGGTTTTCCGCATTCCCTGCTACTCCGTCCAGCGGTTCCACGTAGAGTAATACAACCGTCTCTTGGTGCATAAAGGCATAGCCTGCCTTGTGATCTGCCCATACTTCTGACGCAATATTCAGCGCTGCAAACAGCTTCAATTCCGGATCTTCGGTCGGATGCAATGTTAGGATCGATACGCCATAACGTTTACCTCCCAGTTCCAGTCCGCACTGGCTTGCCCGGCTTAATATATATGCTGATGATTTTTGGCGATGTAACAACGTTGCAATCAAATCCGCCTGCAATAAAGGCAAGCTGGTGCGATAGTGTTCTCGTAGCTGCTGCACGTCCTCACGTTCCGCAATCTCCGACTCCATCTGAGCACGCAATCTGGTGAGCAGTTCGGTAAGATGTCCTGCCGAGAAGGGCTTCAGCAAATATTCATCTACACTAAGCGATACCGCCTGCCGAGCGTAATCAAATTCATCATATCCCGTTAAAATAACGACCTTCACCAGCGGATTCCGCTCCCTTAATCTTCGTGCCAGCTCCAATCCATCCATAAACGGCATGCTGATGTCGGTAATCACGATGTCGGGTTCTATCCTCTCTGCCATCTCCAGAGCCTCACGGCCATTCTCGGCCAGACCCACAATGCGTAGATCCAGTGCCTCCCAATCCACCTCGACAACCAATCCTTCACGAACATCTTCCTCATCGTCCACGAGCAGCACCCGGTACATGATATGATTCCTCCCTTTTTCTCTAACAAACGAATATGCACGGTCTTTAACCGATATCATAAAGCGCAAGGTTTCCAACATAATATACAATAAAATTTTATTTATGTAATCGCTTTCTTTTTAATGGGGAAATACGATCTATTGATGAAGCATTTTATCCGGTCTGGCAAGGGATTGTGCTTCCTTGGGCAATTTTTTTTTAGAAAATACATTCAAAAATTGACTTATATTGGTACGCATGTTATGATGATATAGGTCGATACATTAGTGGACAGAACGTCACGGTTTAACTACCGAATGAGCATTCATATCAGAATGAAATATTGCTCATACCAATGGTCGTACAAAACTTATTATTTTTGGAGGAATCACATGCAAACAGGTACAGTAAAATGGTTCAACGCAGACAAAGGATTTGGCTTCATCGAAACTGAAGAAGGAACAGACGTATTCGTTCACTTCAGCGCCATTCAAGGTGATGGTTACAAAACGTTGGACGAAGGTCAACGTGTAGAGTTCGAAGTAACTCAAGGTAACCGTGGTCCACAAGCGGAGAACGTTACTAAACTGTAATTGATACGAGGGCTGCCTCCGGCAGCTCTTTATTTATGCCCAATGACGCTTACTATGTTGTTTTATCTACATCAACCACTATATAAGTTTGGACTTTTTGTTTATACAACTTATATCCATTACAGAAAAGAGGTTTTTATTCCAACAGATCATTATAAATCCAGTGAACACGTTGTATTTTCCACGGTTGACGACATCATTAACTTCTACTCACCTCAGCAAACGAGCACTGAACGTACTGAAGCTCACTCACGTCCTGCGCGTGCGGCTGATCCATCCAAACACAAGGATCACACGGATTACAAGGCCGAACGTTAACCACGAAAAGAAAGCAACCAACCTATCCGACAAAAGCAGAAGGCCCTAAACCGCTTGAACGGTACAGGGCCTATTTCAAATTCGATTTGTAATCCTACATCTGTATGCTTATTTTACATAACCGTTTCGAATGGCAAAGACCACTGCCTGCGTCCGATCCTCTACCTGAATCTTCTGCAGAATGCGATGCACATGCGTCTTTACGGTGCTTTCGCCAATGAACAACTTTCGGGCAATCTCTTCATTCCTTAGCCCGTAAGCCATTTGTTGCAACACTTCAAGTTCACGTCCCGTGAAGGCATCTGCGAGTGGTTCGAGCTCTCTCGTTTCCTGTCCGAAGGTTGGATTCTCAGCTTCTCTTGCCTTTTTTTCGTCCTGGGCTGATGTTTCGGGCGATCGTACCGCAATGCCGATCACCTTCGCAGCAACAGCGGTTCTGTAGATCGCTTCACCGCGATAAGCCGCCCTGACCGCATCAATCAGTTCTTCCGGCGCGGCGTCCTTCAGCAGATAACCTACTGCCCCGGCACGTATTCCCTGATATACGTAATCTTCTTGATCAAACGTCGTTAAAATGACAACCTTGCATTCGGGCTGCAAATCCATTAAAACCTGTGTGGCTTCCAGTCCGTCACCGTCCTCCATCTGCACATCCATAAACACGACGTGGGGGTTTAACTCTGCCGCGAGCCTCACCGCCTCATGTCCGCTCCCTGCCTCACCAACCACTTCCATATCTTGCTGGGCATTAATTATAAAACGTATCCCATGCCTGACCAGATGCTGGTCATCCACCAGAAGCACACGAATGATTGGTTGCTCTGTCATGACTCACCACCTCCTGTTGCCGATTTTATGCCGCCATGTGGAATGCAGACAGTCAGCTTCATCCCGTGCGGATGGATCGCTTCGATAGTCAGTGATCCTCCAGCCCTTTCACACCTTGCTTTCATACTGGATAAACCAAAACCCGGTACAAGCGATTGTTCCTGGATGAATACGCCGTTATCCTCTACCTGCATGAACAGATCCTCTTCCTGTTCCTTGATATGTACGCTTACTTGGGTAGCCTGGGCATGACGAATAATGTTGGATAAGGCCTCCTGTAGAATCCGGTACAGTAGTTCGGACGTTTCCTCCGTCCACGCTTCCTTTGGCCCAGCATAGCGCAGTTCAATGGAACAACCCGTTAGCTTCTGTACTTCATTGACCAGACTGTTCAGCGCAACTAATCCAAGCCCTGCTTCACTACTCCCCATCTGGTGAGCCACCGTCCGCACTTCCTGCAAGCTTTGCCGCACCACGTCCAGCACGGTGCCAATGGTTTTATCCGCTTCAGTCGCGTCTACCTTCATCATATATGGAATGGCTTGAAGCTGTACAATGGCCGATGTCAGACGATTCCCGATACTATCGTGCAAATCCATCGATATTCGTCCCCGCTCTTCAAGCACCGCATAGTGCATTAAACGAACGGTTGCCCGTTCCAATTCTTCATGCGTATGATGAAGCTCGTCATGCGCCTGGCTCAATTCGGCATGTACAGCCTGTAATTCGGCATAATGACGTTCACTCTCTCGCCTGCTCTCCCGCTTGATCCGTGCTCCCCAGCAAAAAATGTACGTGACAATATAAGCCATCGTATATAACCAAATCAGATGTAACTCCACTCCAGCGGCATATAATAATAGCCCGTTACCCACGAGAATGATTAGACCCAGCCACCAGGAACGCAATACGGGCAGATTCAACGCGGCATATCCGATGAGATAAAAGGTAAGTTCAAAAATGCGGTACTCTGCATGGAACCATGCTGCATAGAGTAGCGTAGCCACCCAGGTTAAACCAATCATGATCGTACGAATCCGATCTTTTTTTAACCAGTTCGGTGTCCAGACCAGTACAAAGTATGGTAAACGGATAACAAGACCTGCACACAAACCGAGCCAGGTGAATGGTTCCATTGGACTGACCAGATTATACAGCAGCAACAGACTGAGAATCATATCCCCTGTATGATCAGCCATAAATTTTCGTATGTTATCCAGCGTGACAAGTTGATTCCGCATAAGTATTCCTTTCGCATCACCTTGAATCCACCAAGCCTGATCGGGTGACTTCTCGTGAGGATTCCAGTGTAATTTTGACTATACGTTGAACTAACTATACCTTGGTAGCTTGCATGTGACGAACCCGATAATAAATGATAAACCGACGTGCGGCAATACTTCCAAGCGGTATGAATAACAATGCACTGCTCAGAGCAACCACGCTGTGATGGACATCCATTGTACTGATGTAATGCTTAACCAGCATAATGATGATAAGTACAATAGCTGTGCCCATGGAACCTTTAGACATCACTTTGCCAGTCACCGTATCCACCCGCAACCGTTCCATCCAGGCACGCCACAAGCCTATCCCGCAGCCAATGACCAGAAACATAATATAAAAGAGCAACGTCAATCCTGTAAGAGGCACTTGGGAAATATTGAAAAAAATTGCGACCGCAACAATCACAGGCAGCATCCACATGCGATCAAGCTTAACCTCTTTTTCCCTCATCGATAACAATACAATAATCAAACCTGTAATCACCATATTCAACATCTAACATTCCTCGCTTTCTTTCATTTATCGTCTCTTCTTACCGCTCCGTCTAGAAACAGTATAACCCGCCCAAAGTAAATAAAAGTCCACCCGCAGGTGGACTTGATGCAAATTCACTTCAATCTGTAGGTGGATCGTGTTTGAAAGGCCAAGAAGTTCAGGGTGCATGTTAGATCTTGAAAGGTTTCAGGGATGCTTGCAGTTCTGCCGAAACGTCAGACAGCATCGATGCGGACTCTTTGATCTGCTCCACAGATTTGAGTTGCTCTTGTGCAGACCCGGCGGCATGCTGAGAATTGGCGCTGGCCGTCTGTGCATGACGTGCGATCTCGTTCACGGATGCCACAATCTGCTCCACACCTGCCGACATCTCTTCACTGGTCGCCGCCATATCTTCGATCTCTGTTGCAATGCGCAGGTTCGTATCCCGAATCTGGGTAAAGCTTTGCTCGGTTTCTTTGGTAAGTCGCAAACCTTCACTTACTTCTTGCTTCACTTTGGCCATCGCTGCCAAGGAATGCAGCATGTCCTGTTCCATCGCTCCGACAAGCGCTTCAATCTGGCTCGACGATTGCCCGGCCTGCTCAGCCAGCTTCCGCACTTCGGTAGATACAACGGCAAAACCTCTGCCTTGCTCTCCCGCTCTTGCCGCCTCGATGGAAGCATTAAGCGCGAGCAGATTCGTCTGGCCTGCAATGTCATGAATAGCAGATACCATCTGACCGATCTGGGCAGACTTCTCCTCCAGCATACGAATCACTTCATCCGTTGCACGGACGGAAACTTCAATAGCAGCCATCTGTTGCACCGTTAGCTGTACCGCTTGTCCCCCAGTATCCGCTTGATCCCGTGAGTACACTGCGGCATCTGCAATGCTGGAAGCTCTATCTGCTATGCGCTGTACGCCGATAGCCACCTCTTCCATCGCTTGCAGATTCTCTTCCGTACTTACTGTCTGACTTTCGGCCCCTCGCGCAACCTGTTCGACAGAGACAGCAATCCGTTCTGACACACTTGTGGTCCGTTCCGCAATCTGTAGCAGCAATCCCGTGGAATGACCTGCTTTGTCTGCTGCGTCCAGCCCGCCTTGAATAATGCCCTGCAAGCTGCTTCTCATTTCATTGTAACCTGCACCTAGCATACCAATCTCATCTCTAACATGATCGACCACTGGTTGAGTGAAGTCTCCCGTTCCCGCACGTTTAATGGCAAGGGATACCCGATTAATTCTGGCTCTCACCCTGCGAACGTACCAAACGATCAACACAATGGCAATCAACATTGCAAGACCCACAACGATGAGAAAGGTTCGAAGAAACGAAGAGATAATCACATCAATTAATGATTGGGAAGCACCCACATAGAAAATACCGATGATCTCTCCAGATGCATTTTTGATGGGTTCATACGCGGTTTGAGTCTTCTGTCCGACAACAACGGCTTCCCCGAAATACTTTTCCCCCTTCTGCAAAACGGTCTGTGCCACCTGTTCGGACACCTTCGTGCCAATGGCGCGTTTCCCGTCAACCATTACATTCGTAGCGATTCGTTCATCTCCGCGAAAAATGGTCACGGTATCCCCTGATGCGTTGCCGATTTCATCCACGAGATCAAAATTTTCTTCCAGCAATGCATCGCCTTTGTACAACTGCCCATCTTTAATGGCCCAGTCTCCAGGGTATTTATATGACAAGATGTGATTCGCCATCTCGAGGTCCCGTTTTGCCTTTTCGGTAGCGAAGGTCTTAATGCCATCTCTCATCTCCATCACGACGCTGACCGCTACAGCCGAGGAGAACAACACAAAAATGCCGATCACGATCAAACTGATTTTAGTACCAATGCTCATGCTACGCATGTGTGAGCCACCCTTTTCACGATTAAATTGTCTTGATCTCCGGCAGACTCAGTTCTGCCTGGAGAATTCACATATAGACTTATCGGTGGTGATATACACATTTTTAATAATTAAACTGTGACTTTTATCACATTTTTTCTAAAATATTAGCTAGTCGTTTACGCATTTTCCGTAATTGTGTCAAAAGATGTATGGGGCTGGGAGATTAGCAGTAATAATTACATGCCATATGTCCTGAAAGTGCAGATAACTCTTCGTTATGGAAAGTAAACCAAATAAAGCCGTACCCCCTCCGCTTATCAGGAGGAAGATACGACTTGGCGGGAATTTTACAATCGCTCGCTCACTTGCTTGCTCTTGTTGATCCGGTTCACCCACCCGGGTTTTCTATTCTGATGTCAGACTCACCAATGCATCGGCTGC
This sequence comes from Paenibacillus sp. RRE4, assembly GCF_031844205.1. Taxonomy (NCBI): domain Bacteria; kingdom Bacillati; phylum Bacillota; class Bacilli; order Caryophanales; family Paenibacillaceae; genus Paenibacillus; species Paenibacillus sp. RRE4. The sequence continues at coordinate 194,655 of NZ_JAUZUT010000001.1, read as the reverse complement.
GTTCCAATCCACCTTCAATCCCAACCCTTCCGAGATGAAGCGCAATGGAACCAGCGTACGATTGTTTTGAATAATGCTCGATGTATCCATCTGGAGTGCCTTACCATTCACTGTTACTGTGTTGCTGCCGATCTGGAGAACAAACGTCTGGTCATTCAGAACGGCTGTTACGGTTTTGGTTGCTGGATTCCACTTCACTTCCGCACCAAGAGCTTCAAGGAGAGCATTGACGGGAACCATCACACGACCATCTTGTACCAAGGGATTCTGATCGGGGAAAGTCATGTTCTTACCGTCCAGTAAAACAGTAATGGTTTGATTGGTAGTCCCGGCACCGCCGTTTGAGCTTGCCTCATCGTCAGATGTGTCAGGCAATGGAGTCACTTCACGGCCCAGCTGCTCCTGCAGATTGGCAAGGCGGTTAAGGGCAAAGGTTGTTAACGAACCTGCTGTCATGAGTCCCATATTCATCCCGAAGCCGCCAAAGTTACCTCCCGGACGAGTTGGCATATTATCGTTGCTGGCATCCGCACCAGATGTATTGTCTCCTGCAGTTGTCCCCGATTGAGCGGGAGGAGTCATCCCATTCGGCGGAGTGAAGCCTTCGAAGCCCTCTGGAGGCATCATGCCTTCCATACCTTCCGGCGGAGTCATGCCCTCGAATCCTTCAGGGGGTGTTCCCATACTACCTGCTGCATCTGTAGTTGCGGAATAAACAATGTTGGATTCGAATTGCTCCGTTGTGTAAAACTTGGTCGGGTCTGCTTCAATATACGGACGAATCTCATCTGCCAGACTTGTAATGCGATCCTGGATCCCTTCCAGATAGTCGGTCAACTCGTTGACGTAGGCAAGATACTTCGCTTTGTATTCCGGCACCGCAAGCAAATTATTAATCATCGGCACCTGATCCATGCGAATGCCCAGTACAGGCTTGTCTACCGATACATTCGTTGCGTTCGTATTCACTGCTGTGGTAGACGCTCCGGCCTGATTACGGCCACCGCCACCGAAACCTAAACCGTTAAAGGACATGTTGAAATCCCAAGGTACAACGGTGAATTTGCCGTCGGCATCGCTGTACAGCATGTAGTTGTGCCCTTTCTCTCCGTTGTAACTGTCGTAATTGCCCAGTACAACGTTACCAGCAATATATTGAAGAGCGGAATCAACATCCAGCACGCTTTCGATGTCTCCTTTTTCACCTGCGGGCATGTCGTTTAAGGTTTTGATAAAGTTTTTGAGCTTGGCCTTATCCTTGTCCGTTCCCAAATCCTTGGTGAGAGTGCTGTAATCGCTGCCATCTTTGTATTGAAGATAACTTTTTTCTTCTGTGTCATAGAGGACGCCCTCTTTATAGCTTTCACCGTAATTGCGCTCCAGGTAACTGTCATCTACCGCTTCCACACCTGTGTAGAAACCGGCCAGTTCCCCGTTGATATACAGATTGACGTAATTCGTCATAGGCACATCCATGCCAATGCTGCGCAGCGCTTCATAATGGAGCACCTCGCGCATATAAGAGGGATCGCTAAAATTGTTGTTCAGTACCATCTTGTCCAGACCAAGCAGTGTTTGTGTTTTATCATACTTGTCGAATTTCAGTCTGAAGCTGTAGCGGTCTGAATCCTTCATCGAAGAAACCGACATCAGAGTCAGGTTTCCTTTGGTGGAGAAACCGACATTGTCGAGCTTGTTGCCATCCACTTCAACACTGACATTCTTGTAATCCTTATCCATTGGGCTCTCTAGCATGCTTTTCCAATCGGCTTCGTCGATCGTAATTTTCACGTCAATCACGTTATCCGTTTGAAAGAGCGACTCATAAGCCTTTGTGACCCCTGTACTTTTCGCTGCTGTAGATGCCTCTGCGGCCCATGCCGCATTCGGATTCACAATCAGTCCATAAGAAGAGCCTACCAACGCTACGGACAGTGCCGTAATTGAAACTTTTCGTAATAAATGCTTCAAACGATAATTCCTCCTTTTGGTTTTCTAGGGCGTGTCTGAAAACGCTGAAGGAAGCCAATTTTGCTGCATTTTCGCTCCAAGCCAGGGAGTTTTCCGCAGGCATGCCGGGGCACGTCAAGGGAAAGTGACGCAGCAGGGGGCGAAAAGACGGTAAAAGATGCACTTCAGTAGGTTTCAAGACACGTCCCAGTAAGCAACTGAGGCTTGTAAAACCATGATAGAGGATAAACCTTTAGTGAATCTTAAATCAAATCTCACACCATATGTTCTGCGTAGATGCTGGTTCTCCGATTTTCCAACGAACATCCATTTATATGAAATTTTTTACGCAAAAATTAAGATGTGATTCAAAGGTTCCGGTTCATAAGTCCTATTTTAGTAGATAAACCTAACATTAATATGTCGAAATAACGATATAAGTGAGGAGTAGAACTTACCTGGATTTCATATACGTGAATATTAAAATGAGTATCGTTTAGTATTTTTATTTTTTCCGTAGCACCATAAAAGCATTTCCAAGCCATTGAGGAAGTCCATTCATTGTAATGGTAAAGACATACGCAACGTATACGACGTCCAGGTGAAGTCCTTTTAATTTTACAGGAGGAGTGAATGACCTTGTTTAAAAAGCTTCGCTGGAGTACCATGCCATTTTTCGTCAAAAATCTGATCATTTCATTCGGGAGCATCGCTCTGATTGGAATTATTCTGATCACTGCAGCTTATCAGTTGCAAAAAAGCATACTAATCAAGCAACTGCAAGATCAAGCCGAGATTACAACCTTGAAATGGTCTCAGGATCTGGACACAAGTCAGGTCGAACAAGCCACATCCGAAAAGAGTTATTCCGATACATATCAGAGTAAACTGCGGGAGTATCTGGATTCCATCCACACCTTTAATCCCAATATCGCGCAAGCTTACATTTTCAGTTCGCAGCTGGACGAAAATAACGGAGCTCCCATTTATGCGATTCCAACGAGTCTGGTCGAACCATTCGAGAAAGACAAGTATTTGCCCGGCACAAACTATCCGTTATCCAAACAGATTGAACATGGTATAGATGATATGAATGCAACGGGTAAACCTGCATTTAGTGATTTTTATACCGATGATTTCGGTACATGGACAACACTGATGTATCCAATCAAAAAAGCAGACGGCTCCATCTACGCAGCTCTATACTTTGATGTCGATGCAAGTGCAGTCCCTAACGGACTTAACAAATTGCTTATGTACGGCTTGATGTACCTGGTTGGTTTCCTGATTCTGTTCATGGTACTGCAATTTATTATGCTGAAAAAAACCATGCGCCCGATTCGTGACCTTATGAAAGGCATTGAAGAAGTAAGCACAGGTAACCTGAACGTTGCAATTCGGACAGGACACGATGATCTCGGGGTAATCAACGAGAAGTTTAATTCGATGATTGATCGTTTTAATACTACGCTTTTCAAGGTAAAGAATACGTCTCTTCATCTCTCGAATTCGTCCAGAGAACTGCTGGATATTTCGGCGAAAAACAATGATAACATTCAATCCATCAGCACCAACATCCGTGAGATCTCTACAGGTCTGGTGTCTCAGGACAAAGCAACGGTAGAAAGTGCACGCGCCATGACCGAGATGTCTACCGTAGTGCAGAACATTGCCGGAAGCTCAGCCGAAGTAGCCGATGAAGCGCTCAGCATGGAGCAGCGTTCGAATAGCGGACATGAAATTATGAAACAGGTGATTGATCAGATGGGGCTGATCTCAAGTGCAGTCCAGAACACCTACGCGTCAATTCAATCCTTGGAGAACCGTTCTAATGAAATTAGTAGCATTGTCGGTATCATTACGGATATCGCTGGTCAGACGAACCTGCTCGCCCTGAATGCTTCCATTGAAGCAGCACGCGTTGGAGAAGAAGGACGCGGCTTCGCAGTCGTGGCTGGAGAAGTCCGTAAACTGGCGGAACAGTCCCAAGAATCTGCAACTCAGATTCGTGCGTTGATCGATGAGATTCAGCGGGATATCGGACAATCGGCAGACGCGATGGAACGTGGTTCAGAAGAAGTGCAAAAAGGCCTCAACGTTACGCGTGAAACGGGTGTTTTCTTCGAAGATATCTTGACGGCAACCAACAAAGTCGCGAACCAGATTCAGGACATCTCCAGCTCCACCGAGGAAATCTCGGCAAGCACGCAAGAAATGTCCGCGACGGCAGACGAGTTGTCCGCAAGTGTCAGCAAAGCAGCCAGCAGCACCAAACTCATCGAGAACTCCATCACCGAACAGGAAACTTCCATGGCTGCCATCGTCAGCGCATCCGACGAATTAGCCGAAGTATCCGAGCAGTTGCAAGAACTCATCTCGTTCTTTAAGGTGAAGGAAGCGTAAACTGGGGAGCATTATATATTCCCGGGTATACCGCGGATGAGAGAAGTACAGATTATGCGGTGGTTGTAAATTGTATTGCATAAGAACCCATAGAAATTGCGGGGAATTGCAGGCATATCACCAAGTGCTGATCATAGGCGGTATGCGCCATAGAAGTAAAATGAAACCAAGGCTTGAGTGTTTGTGCACTCAAGCCTTGGTTTTTTCTAGCTTGCTCTGACATTGCATTCTAATTCTAACGATCTCAGGAGACGCTATTTGCCTGATTTTCTGCTTCATAGAATTCTAACGATCACCAGAAACCTTATTTGTTTCAAACACCCTGTTTTCCGTCGTTTTCTGCTGTATTTCTTCCAAATAACGTCTGTGGTGATCGTTAGATTTGGAAAAGGTCATAAACTGACCAAATAAGCTCTCCTGTGATCGTTAGCGCTCATCCGAGACTAGTTCATCGTATCTGCTATACTGCTCAAGCTGCTTCTAACTTCCTCAACGCTTCGATAAGCGCCAGCAATCTTAACCAGCTTCCATTTCTTTTTCTGCTTCAAGTAATGCAACGTCACCGCACTGGGCAAAAGGCATACTCGCTCATCACCCATTTCGAACCATTCCAGCTGCATTCCCACATTTGCCGCAAAACGTTGAATACCTTCCACTGTCTCCATTGCAGCTAATTTAGAAGTAACTAAAGTAGACTCTACTGAACCTGAATCTAAATCTGACTCTGACTCTACATCTATTTCTGTCGCTACTCCTACGCTGTTCCCTACTTCGGCCCAAACATCCACACTATCGAACAAATAACTTCCGTCCGTCCGGAATGTCATATTTACCGTATATCCTTTGTAATCCAAGCTGACTACTTCCAGTTTCTCTTTTTCCACACTCCATACTTCATCCGCCTGCGCCTTGGCCTGCTCCAGAGTGATCTGAGCATCTGCTGGTAAACATTGCGATAACTTCCCCTTTTGCACGTACTCTTCCAAAGAGATCGCGCCGATAAGTGACTTGGTTTGCTCGTTATTCATCGTTGTTGTCAGCACCTTTCTGAGTCTGTTGGTCAAGAACACACGCGTATAATTTCAATCCATGCATTCGTGTAGAGTGCGACAACAACCGCAAACTCACGAAATTCCCCGTCATTGCCATTTCAATCCACGCACTCGTGTAGAGTGCGACAGCGAAAAATAACGTATAAACATTTTCGTAAATGAAAATCTTCCGTAATTCCGCACTTTCTAACTATGATTTCACCTTATACAAAGCAAATAAATAATTCAATAATATGTTGCCAAAAGGGAATAAACAAAACTAAAAATGGTGCGAATCCCCCAGGAAATCATGTGAGCTTGGCATTCGCACTCAATCACTCTCATTAGAATTCAGCTTATTTATATGGAAATACTAGTATTTATTGAGAACGATCTAGTTTAAACCTCCTGTCTTACCGTTCCACAGTCCACAACAAAACATCTGTAAGAAATGTCAAAGTAGCCGTTCCAAACAATTGCTCTTCGTGGAATGGGCAGAGCAGAACTGCAAGTAATACATATTAGCCCACCTCTATCTTTATCTATTTTTACTCCGCTTTTACTTGCTCTTCTACAGAAATGAACAGATAAAGACGCTCGGTCAGGTGCAATATCCTGTCTGGGCGTCTTGTTTTATGGTGTAACTCTTTTATTTCAGGTATCCTTTGGATTTCCAATATCGCTTCGCAAAGGATTCAACGGCATAGGGCAGTTCCCCATCGAGCAAATCCCTATTCGCTTGCATCAGCTCTTTGCTTCCATGCTCCAGCAATTGAACGGCATGTAGTAATTGGGGACCACCTATATAATGTAGTTCAAGCAATAACGGCTCTTCCTCATCCTCTTTCTCCTGAGCCGAGTATTCAATTAACACAACTTCCGTGCCGTCCGCATGCTGGTGTAGCGTATAGAAGTATTTCTCGACCTTCGTCTCCCCTTGTGTATCCGTATACTCTCTACCAATACGCAGCATAGCTGGCTGGGGAACATCATTATACATTTGACCTGCTTGTCGAAATGCAAAGTAGAAGTCTTCAATCCACAACCCATGCCGGTCATCATCATAATAATCGTCATAAGGCTCCACGATAGGTAACGCTAATAAATCACGAATACGTTTCGGCGAAATCAAGGTGCGGGCATACTGGTAATTCGATACGGACTGCAGCAAGGTATCCCATCCACGGTTGCTTAACTGCTGAATATTCGAAGGTGAGTCTTCCGTAAATACGCTCCATTCGGAGTTCTCACTGTTCACATAACGATATGCGCCTGAGATCATCCAGATAGGAGTGCCCCCTTGCTCGGCAAGTTCATTAGGAAAGCTTGAAGATTGGTCTGCTGGCTCTATTTTGAGCAACAATGCACAGCCGTGGTCGTCTTGAAAATACAGACTCCGGAAATAGCCTTCGGTATACTCATCCCCGTAGACAGAACCTCGGCAAAACTTTCCATCTACCCAAAACTCATAGCTATTCAGCAACTCACCCTCCTCTCTTACAGGTAATAATGAAGGGTGAGTAAGACGCTCAATGTTCGCAGCTGTGAACTGATGATCTTCGAACCAATCCGGTACATCTGGCGCTAGTTCTGCGGCAAAAATATACTCTCGTTTAATGATAGGCTGTCCCTGCTGTAGCCTCTTTATCATCTCTTCTCGCCATGGAAAAGGCTCTTCTGTATCTTCGTCAATTACACACTCGGGAACAAATAACTCCAGCATGTCAAAGCCTTGCCATGGTCCGAGATCCTCCCAATCTTCAAGCTGACGCTTCACTTTCCGCTGTCCTTGAATCTGAATTCCATATTGCTCTGTACTTACTAGTAGCCCACCTTCTACGTTGCCTCTCACCGTCAATTCTCCATGGTTGTAATCTCCCCAGAACATATCCTCCACATAAAGATTACCTGTAATATATATTTCCTGCCCCCCCACGAGCATATAAGGCGTTGTAAGATCACCAAGCACAACCAGGTTAGAAGAGGCCGCGTCGGATTCTGTGTTTCCAATATAACGATCAACGATCAGATTTCCCTCCACCATAATTAAAAAAGGCCCCTCATCCAGCAACAGTTCATTGACATGAAGATCACCTGAATGCAGCCATACTTCCTCGGCATCAAATTCACCATCATGCGCTTCATTCTGTGTATACATCCAGCTTTCGTGAGGCAACCTCGTTTTGATATCGGCAAAAGTAACCTTTTGACCTATGTGATGTATGGACATGTCCTGACACTCCTCATCGGTTGATATACTACGGATAACATCTTCCAAACTTCTAATCTTCGAAACTCCGAATCTATTGGCAGCGTGACTAACCAGTTTAATTATACTAGAGGAAATTGAGTTGAGCTTTCTGCTGACTAATACTTTTGTAACGCTCTAATCTCCGTTGAAATCTCTCTTCTTCACGCCTAGCTTCATTTGGTACGCGCATTATCTTGATCCACTTCGAATTGCTTTTGAACAATGGTAGTAGCGAACCAATGAGGGAATACTTTTACCTTGTCGTTAGTTTTGAATCTTTTAACAAATTCCGATTGATTGCTCAGAGTGAGTAGCCGATTGTTCATTTTGATACCGACTACCCTCTATGATTTCAATCCACGCACTCCATACGGAGTGCGACAGCGAAAAAACACGTATAGTACATACCTATACGTCACAAAACTACGTTTTTACACTACTATTCTATGTGTTCCCGCCAACAAATTCAATCTTTTTCCAGCTCAATGATGCCAAAAGGTATCAAAATGCACTGTTTTCACTACTTTCAAGGTGCGAATCCCCCGGGGTTTTCATGTGAGCTTCACATTCGCACCGCATAAATCACTTTCTACTCTCTACTTAATCTTCCTACGTTTCTATGTACCTCCCCTCCTACTATCCTTTTCAAGTCTCCTCCTTTCCCTACTCCTCCAACTTCTCCCCACCCCACCATCACAACGTTCACTTTCCAAACTATGACATAGATCACATCCATCCTCATACACAAGTGCTACATTAAATAACGACCAACTGACCAAAACAGTAAAATGGTCAATCGAAAGGTTAGGTTCATCCTTTTCAAAACCAGTCATAATTGCTTCAACCTGTGCTTCAACCAGCTTCACCATTTTCAAAAGTTTCTACTGCTTAACACTGCTTCTTGTGTTTTACCCGCTTCACCCATTACACACGTCAGCCCCCAAGGAGGTGCATAGCCGTGAAAACGATAGATCGAAGGCAACAGGTGATGGACTCTGCCGAGAAATCCTTTGCCTTGTTTGGCTACAAAGCCACAACGATGGAGCAAGTGGCGAGACTGGCCAATGTGGGCAAAGGAACGATCTATACCTTTTTCGAGAACAAAGAAGAATTGTTTGATGAGATCCTGCGCTCGATTATTGCAGACATGAAACGGATTACGGAGCAGACGGTGAAGGAAGAACACTCTTTTCTGGATAACGTGCATCGGAGTATGGACTCGTTGCTGGAATATCGGGAGGAGCATGAGCTGCTGATCAAGCTTTTCCAAGAGGTTAACGATTTCGGAACACCCCAAGCGAGAGAGGGTCTGCAAAAAGTAGAGAAAGCCATTCTCGAATACCTCGAGCGTCAAGTGAGTCGGGCCATGGAATTACAGCAGATTCGTACCGACGATCCCAAGCTGGTCTCGTTTGTGCTACTGAAGTTATACGTCGGCCTAACATCCGATTGGAATAAAGCGCATCCTACTTTGCACAAGGATCAGATCAAAGCGTTTGTGGGCCTCTTTCTCAAAAATGGATTATCCCCCACCTAGAGAAACGCCCGCGGACGCGCACATACCATACTAAATAGAAAAACAAGGGATAAGCGTAAGATAGGGAGAGAACATCATGAAATCATTTCGTGTATTTGGGCAGGATCTGAAATCCGCCTTCAAGAAACCAAAAGTATTTATTCCAATTCTCGTTGTACTGTTCATTCCCGTGTTATATAGCGGACTGTTTCTGAACGCCTTCTGGGACCCATATGGCAAAATGAATGAATTACCTGTAGCCGTGGTCAACACGGATCGGGGTGCGGTTTACAATGACAAATCGCTAGAAGTCGGCCAGAATCTGGTCGATGAGCTGAAAAAAAGCGATGATTTTAACTGGCAATTCGTCACTCGCAACCAGGCAGAACAAGGCATGAAGGACAACAAATATTACATGACCATTGTCATTCCGGAGGACTTTTCCGCCAAAGCAACTACCCTGATGGATGAGCATCCGGCTCCGGCTGAGCTGATCTACGAGCCCAACGAAGGCTACAATTTCCTTGCAGGTCAGATCGGGGGCACGGCGGTCAAACAGATTCGCTCCAAAGTCTCTGCCAAAGTCACAGAATCATATACCGAAACCCTGCTGGATAAGGTCGAGAAAATCTCGGACGGTTTGGCGGATGCCGGAGATGGCGCAGGTAAGATTCATGATGGAGCAAGCAAATTAGACGAAGGGGCGGCTACGTTAAAAGAAAACCTGGCGAAACTGGCTGACGGTGCAGGCAAGCTGCAAACCGGCGCCGTTTCGTTAAAAGAAGGCACAGCCACCCTCGCCAAAGGCACAGGTGATCTTCACTCCGGCGCGAGCACATTATCCAGTGGTCTCGCACAATTAGCTGCTGCCGGCACCAAGTTGGGTGACGGCGCAACACAGGCGGCAGCTGGCAGCAAACAGCTGCATGCCGGTATCCAAGCTGCTCAAGAAGGCGCGTCCAAACTGGACGCCGGACTCGCAGCTACCGAACAAGGCAGTGCCAAGTTGACCGCCGGACTGCAAACTTCCGTGGAGGGCAGCGGCAAAGTCAGCGAAGGCGCCAAAGCGGTCGCCCAAGGCCTCGCCCAATTAGCAAAGTCCAATCCCGAACTGGCAGCCAGCCCCGCTGTTCAACAGCTACTCGCAGCTAGCCAGGCCGTTGCCGCTGGCAGTGAGCAGGTATATCAAGGCGGACAGCAGCTCGTTGCCGGAAGTCAGCAACTGCAAGCTGCACAGCAACAATTGCATCAAGGCAGCAGCCAGTTGGTTCAAGGTGAAGAGCAGCTAGTAGAAGGCGCAGCACAGTTATCCGGCGGACAAGAAAAGCTGAGCGCCGGGCTTAACCAATTCAATGCTAAATTGAACGAAGCCGCCGCTGGCGGTGCCAAACTGGCAGCAGGTTCAGAGCAATTGAATGCTGGAGCAAGTAAGCTTTTGTCTGGCGTAAGCCAGCTGGAGGGCGGAGTTTCCACCCTTACGGACGGATCTCATAAGCTGGCTGATGGTGCAGGTAAGCTACAAGAAGGCACGATCAAGTTAACCGACGGTTCCGGTAAACTCGCCACCAAATTAAACGACGCTGCGCAGCAAACGAGCAGTGTCAAAAAGACCGATGAACTAGTAACGATGTATGCCGAACCGGTTCATGTCGATGAACATAAATTAAACGAAGTGCCCAACTACGGCACAGGTTTTTCGCCCTATTTTCTCTCACTCGGATTATTTGTCGGTGCGTTGATTGCTACGCTGGTTGTGCCAACACGTGGTAGTAGTGTAAGTGACGCAAGTGGCTGGAATCGATTTGTCAGCAAAACCCTTGCGTTTACCATCATGAGCGGCGTTCAATCGTTGCTCGCTTCCGGGCTGGTATTGTACGGGCTTGGCTTGAAGGTACAGAGTGTGCCGTTATTCCTTTTGTTCAGTTTTGTAACGAGTCTGAGTTTCATGTACATCATTCAGGCATTGGTAACTTGGCTGGAGAATCCGGGACGGTTCATTGCTATCCTGTTGCTCATCTTCCAACTCACCACCAGCGCGGGAACGTTCCCACTGGAACTCATTCCGAACTGGCTGAAAGTGTTCAATCCATGGTTACCAATGACGTACTCCGTAACGGGATACAAAGCGGTCATCTCCAGCGGACAATTCGGCGTCGCCTGGGATCAGATTGGCATTCTGTGCATCTTCGCCGTTCTCGGTCTGGTCGGTACGTTAACGTATTTCCTGAAACATCGCACGGCCCGAAACGAAAGTCTTGGTAGTGAAGCTGTGCTTCAAGCTTAGGCCAGAGATTCTGATTTGGTATAGAAATGTAAAAGGCATATCCATTGTTCTGACTCGCTTCATCACAGCAAGTCTGACACAAAGGATATGCCTTTTTAGTATGCTTTTGTCAATTTGCTTTTTTAACTAATATGATAGCCTTTGCTGATTTCACGTTATACGCCAAAAGATTTTATACTTATCGTCAGGCTCTCACAACATGTTCTTCAACAAACTTTAGAAACACTGCTTGCATGGAGCCGAGCGTAAGCATTTTTTTGATGATGCTAAACCGATAATGAATACCATGAGACTGAAATGACCATATCGACGCCAACGAAACCCCGGATTTGAGTCGCTGTTGCTCCAGATCTGAAAGGGGTATTCGAACCATTTGGACAACTTTGGAAGAAAATAAATTAAGGAACAAAATTTTAAGCACGTCATGATTGATCAGCAATATAGCTCGAGTTGTCGTTGAGGAAATCCCTTGTGATGTAACGTAACAGGCCAGCATATCGGCTTCTTTGTAAGGTTCGATTAGTCGATCTATTAAGTTTCTAGTAATCAGCAGCATATTGATCGTACTCCTAATATGTAAAATACACCCGCAGTCAAAACTATAACACTAAAGACTGCATCAACCAACCGGCTCACAGTTTTATCAAAAATAGTGGTGCGTGTCTCTCGGGTAGAGTATATGAACTGGAGGTTTCTCCCACCTATATTTTCTCTGGGGAACGTTTCGTTCTAAATGAACACTAGTATGGGCGATCTCCGGTTTGCCAGATACCAGATTCACCCGACTGTGGACGATCTCCGGCTTCCCAAATTCTAACGATCACCAGAGACCCTATTTAACCCTTTTCAGCCATTTTAAAATTCTAACGATCACCAGAAACCTTATTTACTTGAAATACAGCGATTCACGCTACATTTTGAGGATTTCAGCCCAAATAGCGCTCGTGGTGATCGTTAGATTTTCAATGGTCGCTGAAATCGCAAAATAAGCTCCTGTGTGATCGTTAGCGTGTTAGGTGTAAGCGAAGCCGGGAAAATCAGACATGATATCTAAAGTTCCATATCCTATTTCGATCCACGCACTCTAAACAGAGCACGACTCGTGATCGGGACGGATAATGACGCGGCTGGTGAATTTCAATCCACGTACTCTATACGGAGTGCGACAACTCTCGTGATGTAAAACTGCCGTCACTCTTAATATTTCAATCCACGCACTCCATACGGAGTGCGACCGATGGATTCACACGAGTGGCACATGAGGTCATTATTTCAATCCACGCACTCCATACGGAGTGCGACATTGATCCGATTTACGAGTTGCTATCCTACGAGGAATTTCAAACCACGCACTCCATACGGAGTGCGACGTAGGAACAACGCGACCCGAAAATAAACCGAAAAGATTTCAAACCACGCACTCCATACGGAGTGCGACAGCAAAAAAACACGTAATAAAAGCATAGATTGTATACTTTATTACGTGTTCTCGTTTAATTCATACACTAATTAGTTTCATCTTAATATAAAAAACCTAAAATATTCAAGGTAAATTGCCAAAAGGGTTCAAATTAGCCTATGGTCAGGTGCGAATCCCCCAGGGATTTCATGGGAGCTTGGCATTCGCACCTGTTTTACATCACTTTCCACCGTTACTCTTCCATATCCACCCGTTTCAAAAACGTCTGGGTACGTGCGAGCTTTGGTGCACCAAAGAGTTGATCTGGCGGGCCTTGCTCGGCAATTTCGCCATTGTCCATGAAGAAGACGCGATCCGCCACATCGCGAGCAAAGCTCATCTCGTGCGTGACAATCATCATCGTCATGTTTTCCTGTGCCAGTTGCTTGATGACGCGAAGTACTTCTCCCGTCAGCTCCGGGTCGAGAGCCGAAGTCGGCTCATCAAAGAGCAGGATATCCGGTTGCATCATCAGAGCGCGGGCAATCGCTACGCGCTGCTTCTGTCCACCGGACAGATTCGACGGATAAGCATCGGCCTTGTCCGATAGTCCAACCTTGGCAAGTAATTCCGCACTGCGGCTACGAATGACTTTGGTACTCTCTTTTTTCAACGTCTTCGGTGCGAGTTCCAGGTTCGCCTGTACAGTCAGATGCGGAAACAAGTTAAAATGCTGAAACACCATGCCCATACGATCGGTAATCTTCCGAATCTCGGCAACCCCTGCGTACCTTCCATCGTCCACCAGCGACTGATTCTGAATGCGAATCGTTCCGCCCGTAACGTCTTCCAGGTGGATCAGGCTGCGCAGCATCGTGCTTTTCCCCGAACCGGAAGGTCCAATAACTGCAATCACTTCCCCTGGCTCCACGTTAAAAGAGACTTGTTTCAGCACATCCAGCGTGCCAAATGATTTTTTCAACTGATTTACTTCTATACTATAGGTCATATGCAGACAGTCCTTTGATTGAACAGATTTGATTTATTCATACGAAAAACGCTTCTCCAGAACCTTGAATAACAAGGTAAGCACCAGAGTCATAAGCAAATACATAATCGCCGCTACGAAAAATGGAATGAGTTGCAAGTCCCGATTCACTGCGGCTTGCGCATAATAGAGCAACTCGGGTACAGCTACAGCGTAGAGCAATGCCGTATCCTTAACCAGCGTAATTGCCTCATTTGCTGTCGCTGGCAGTACTACCCGAACCATCTGTGGAATGATGACCTTCGTCATGGTCTGCCACTTCGTGAGTCCAAGCACTTTGGCCGCTTCATGCTGCCCTTTATCAATGGACAATAATCCGCCCCGGAAGATTTCGGCGAAGTAAGCTGCATAGTTCAGAATAAATGCGATGGCCGCTGCAATGAAACGATCAAAGACCAGATACTCTCCGATGACTGGAAGTAATGGAAGGCCGAAACAGAAAAATAATACTTGCAAAAGTAACGGTGTCCCACGCATTACATAGACGTATGTGTGTGCAATCCACGCCAGCGGTTTGAACTGGCTCCGCATCGCCAACGTTACCGCGAATCCTAGGGGTACCGATAGCACAATCGCAAGTAAAAATAAGAAAATCGTCGTTTGTGCACCTTCCAGCATCGGTTTTATAATCGTTGAAATATAGTCCCAATTCATGAATTAGTTCTCCTCTAATCTGTTAACCCCGCACTCCTTGGAAGCATATCGCTCCAGCATGGAATACGGGGTCATCGTTTTCGTGAGTACAGTTTCCCCAACTAGGAAAAGCTCACATCATTATTTGTCAGGTGTGTTTCACCTGGCTACTTTCCAATTCGCAAATTCAATTCTAAATGATTCTTCTTACTTCAGAACCTTATCCTCACCAAGCCATTTCTTAGAGATTTCAGCGGCTTGGCCGTCCGTGTTCAGCTCATCCAGCGCATTTTGCAGCTGATTGAGAAGTTCTTCATTGCCTTTTTTGATCCCGATGCCATATTGCTCTGGCGCCAGCGATTCGTCCAGCAATTTGAAGGTGCCTTCTTCCTTCGACATATAATATCTTGCGACCACTTCATCAATGATGACTGCGTCCAGACGTTTCGTTTTCAGATCAGTCAGCGCCAGTACATTATCTTTGAATTCGGAAGCTTTAACTTTATCCTTTAGAGGACTTGCCGCCAGCGCATCTGCCGCTGAGGACAGTGCCTGCAATCCTACATTTTTGCCATCCAGTTCATCCAGCTTCGTAATCGGGGAGTCTGCCAGAGTAATCGCCACCTGACTGTTCTCCAGATAAGGCTTGGTGAAAAGCACTTTCTCTTTGCGCTCGTCTGTAATCGTGTATCCGTTCCAGATCATATCGATCCGGCCGCTGTTAAGCTCCGACTCTTTGGAAGACCAATCAATCGGCTGGAAAGTCACCTTTTTACCCATTTTCTCCGCAGCTGCACGGGCATAATCAATGTCGAACCCGACAATTTCATTCTTCTCATCCCGGAAGCCCATTGGAGCAAACTTATCGTCGATCCCTACAATGATCGTATTCTCGTCTTTACTTGCCGAGCTGGAACAGCCCGCCATAATGATCATACATATGCTAATAAATAATAGTAGAATTGCTTTCTTTCTCATCTCTCGTACCCCTCCATGTCTATGACCAAGCTCAAACGCTTTAGTTCGTTACCACGTTATCAGAGCCTTATAATAACATAGCATGAGAGAAGAGTCGAGCACCTTGCCCATTTCCAGCGAATTCAACCCTAAGAATTGTCAACAATTTGTGAAAATAAAGCCCGCACTTCAGCCGGTTCCACCAGCTTCTCGCGAACGGTAGAATCCCAGCACTCCGGCTTCTGTAGCGCATTAAGCTCTGTTCCAGCCCATCGCTGCGCGAGCTTACGTTCAAATACAACCCGTGTGTCTTTGAACTGGTAGACAATCTGTTCCAGATTATCGATCAGTACAAAGTTTGCAAGAGCGTTATACACGAGGATTCGATCAAGTTGCACCGCATCCATCTCATCTGTATTCACACTGTAATTAATCTGAGCGGTCAATGTCTCAGGAAACAGCTGATAGCCATCCAACTGCTCATGTAACGGCAGATTCTGATTCAGATGACTTAGATTAGAGAAATTCCCCATGTATGCATTCTGATATTTGGCCAAGGCGGTAAAATCATGCGTCAGCGGGCTATTCTGCTCGGCTTCATATCGACTCTGTTCTGCCGCAATTTTAGGATTAATGAACCCTTCCACCACGACAAGACCCAATAACCCGATAATAAATAAGGAAACAATCCACAGATTTTTCCTGTTCATATGCCATCACTCACTTCATATTTGCTAACGATCCGGTATGCCCGGTGAATAACCAACGGAATGAGGATACTAAGTAGCGGTAACGCAAAAGCAAACAAAATGACAGCGAGCTGGTAGGGTCCATTCACCTGAAAGGGTCGGTTAAACCAAATATTGCTTCCAAACCGCAAAGCCGCCTGCGTACCCCAAAGCGCAAGTACGACTGCCGCCCACAGCCACCATGCTCTGCGTTGCCACTGCTTCAAAATGGGCATACGAATCCGCGTTGTATGATCTGGATTGGAAGATCCATTGCCATTCTCCCTGTTGCTCATCAAATAAACGACATAAGCAGCGCCCACAATCAGGCTAATGATCAAAAGCAGATTGTTCAGAGCAGCACCGCCCAACATCACTCGTGTAGGAATCGTGATAATCCAGGCAACCAGGCTGTAGATCAAGGTCGATTGCCACAATGCTGTCCAGTAAGGAATACGTTTTACGAGTCGGTAATCACTCATGAATTGTTCCATACCATCCATATGCTGTATCGCTGTCTGGAAAGCTTGCTCCTCGCTCATGCCTTCGGCCAGATAATCATCTATTCGTGCGGCGAGGTTGCTGCGAATTTCTTCTTTCAACTCCCGATGCTCCAATGTATCCTGTACACCTGCAAACAAACTCTCCAAATGCCGATTCATCCGTCTTTCGAGCGTCATCCTTACTCATCTCCTTCTTCACTGGTGGCAATCATGCAATCGATTAAGGTTTTGGCTGCATGCCAAGCTTGAACCTGTAATTGATAAACTTCATGTCCTTGGCTGGAAATCCGGTAGTATTTCCGCCTTCCGCCCTGCGTCTCCTCACCCCAATAAGACTCCACGTACCCACTCTTCTCCAGCCGTTTCAGACTGGAATACAGCGTCGGCTCCTTGAGTTCAAACTGCTCCCCGCTTTTGCGATATATTTCCTTAATAATGCCATATCCATAGTTGTCTGCCGGAATAAGCACACTCAAAATAATGGGATCAATATTGCCCCGAATCAGGTCACTGTTAATCACTTGTACATCCATCTGTGCGTCTCACCGCTCTCCCTCTTACTCTGAGTATACTATAAGACATATTACTATGTCTGTAAAGGTAATATGTTGTGCATTGTAATTGAATTTATGTTCTTCTCTACCCCTTTGTTTTCCCATTCGCAATTTCCCTGCAATCCAAAAAAAACAAAAAGACGAAGCAGCCCTATTGCTGCTCCGTCCTCATTTCCTCTTCTTTTCCGCTTCTTTCTCTCTGTAATCTAAGTCAGATTATCAAGCTGTTATACTGCCTCATTCATGCTGTCATTTCCATCAGCAAACTTACCATCTAGCTGTTTGATGCTTTTGCGCTGGTTATTGTTATACCTCTGTACTGACTATTTTCCCCCGCATCCTCTACTGTTATCACACTCTCTACTGCTGTACCTTCTCCCGATCCTTGCCTTTGTCGGACTCACCTGCGTTTTTATTCGCGGCCTCCCGATCTTCCTGCATCTCTTCTACCGTTTTGACCTTCAGACGTGCAGCGCCTTCGTATGCCTTGGTTGGAATAAGATCGTCCTTAGCAAGTCTCTCTTCTGCAGCTGTAATCGCGTCACCGTACTGTGGCAACCACTTCGCCTGTGCAACCAGCATCTCATCGACCATCTGCCAGATTTCCTTCGGATTACAAACCGCGCCTACCAGCGGGTCCATCATAAATGCCTGTCGCAACAGCTGATCGTCCCCATGCACTGCAGCTTCCACCGCCAGACGTTGCACGGATATGCTTACATTACACACCGCCGCTGGGCCAAGGGGCAGTTCGCCGATATGCGGCATCGAGATGCCGTTACGATCTACATAACCCGGTGCTTCGATGATGGCATCATCCGGCAAGTTGGAGATCACCCCGTTGTTCACCGTGTTAAAATGACCCCGATACACACGTCCCGTCTCCAGACTCTCTATGATATAGGAGCCGTGCTCTTCGCCGCGTTTCTCCGGTAAATACTGCATCGGATCATCCTTCATCCAGTTTGGAAAATCCGTTTCGAACCAGTTGCGGCCCTCTGTACACACGCGTAGATATCCACCCGTTTCACCGTTAATCCAGCTTCCCATGTCAATCCAG
This sequence comes from Paenibacillus sp. RRE4, assembly GCF_031844205.1. NCBI lineage: Bacteria > Bacillati > Bacillota > Bacilli > Caryophanales > Paenibacillaceae > Paenibacillus > Paenibacillus sp. RRE4. The sequence goes on along the minus strand of NZ_JAUZUT010000001.1, from coordinate 176,338 downwards.
TCATTAATCTCTTCAGGACGTTTGCGATACCATGGCACATATTCACTTAAATGACCATTGGATTCCGTACTGTAATAACCAAAGCGGCGCAGCATATCGATCCGAACTTTCTCCGTCCGGTTGTACTCGGGATGCTTCTCAAAAGCTTCCAGCAAACCTTCGGTAAGATCCCTGCCTTTGTGGGACGCCTGAATATACCATGTTTGATGATTGATACCTGCACAGACAATATCCACTTCACTCTTTTGCAGTCCGTACACTTCCGCAATCTGTTGATGTCCATGCTGAACGCCGTGGCATAGTCCGATCGTGCGCACACCACCGTATTTGTTACAAGCCCATGTCAGCATTGCCATTGGATTCGAGTAATTCAGGAGCAATACATCCGGCGCACTCTGTTCGCGAATATCTTTGCAGATTTCAAGCATCTCGGCGATTCCGCGCTGTCCATACATAATGCCGCCTGCACACAGCGTATCCCCGACACATTGATCCACCCCATATTTGAGCGGAATATCGACATCGGTTGCAAAAGCTTCCAGTCCCCCTACACGAATCGTACACAGAACATACTTGGCGTCTTTCAACGCTTCTCTCCGATTGGTTGTCGGCTGAATCCGAATATTCAATCCGTTCTCTCGGATATCCCGCTGGCACAGCTCGGTGACCATGTCCAGATTATGCTGATTAATATCGCAGAATGCGATCTCGATGTTATTAAATTCCGGTACGGTGAGCAAGTCACGCAACAATCCCCTTGTAAAACCAATGCTTCCCGCCCCGATAAACGCCACTTTAAACGACATGTACATGTCCTCCCGTAATCCGAACCTTCCGGCTTCGGTTAATGACTTGCTTCATGGGTTTATTGTAGCAACAGAGGTAAGGAGAGCGTTATCAAAATCATGACCTGTTCAGGAGCATGGTGTCAAAAATCCTAACTTAATTCTCCTATTCCTTTGATATTCACTTGTATCTTCTTACATATTCGATGAATACCTGCTAAACTCTGAAACGATGAACCGGCCGTGTCTCCCCTACAGCCGGCTGTAGCTAATGAGTTGAATACCTTGTGCTGTCACATATTCCCGTAGCGCGGGATTGATCAACACCGCAAGATCATGCTCACGCTCATCTACCAGAGATGAGATGCTGCGCAGTTCCTCATCCGCATAACCTGGATGTCCAGCAATCTCAACAATATTTTCCGTATCCTTATACTGATTCAGTACCCCGCGCAACCATGATTCCTGCAGAGTAGGCATAGCTGGATCACCACACAATATATCCGTAGTCCGAATCCCCGCATCCACAAGCTTGCCGTTCAACTCCGGAGATAAGATATCATCTCTTCTCATGGGAACGTTATATTCCCGAGCCAGTTCCATGACCAAGTCAAGCATTTGTGCATCTTTCACACTCACCCCATGATGGGTATCCAGATGATTCAACGTTAACCCGGAAGCCAGAAACTTCTCGATCTGTGCCTTCAACTCCGCGCGTACTTCCCCGGGATCATAGGTCGAAGGAATAAGTCCAGGTTTTCGATAGAAACGGCCCGACTCGTCCACGATACTCTGAACAGCCGAAGCTTCCAGCACAGGGGTCATGAACGTCAAGTTCAGATGAACCCCCATAGCCGTAATGCCCGCTTCAAGGGCCATAACGCTACTCTTCTCAAAATGTACCGAATTCACCAACGCCGAGGTATCTGTAATCAGACCGTGTTTCATTCCATGAAGGATGCCTTCGCTCACTCTCAGCGTGATACCGTAATCATCTGCGTTAACAATCAGCTTCATCTTGCTCTACTCCTCTCTGATCTGATTTAGGATCGAACAGATAACAGTTCCTCTGTGACAGCAACCGTTCCTTCTGACAGCAACGGCGTAATATCGCGGAATTGATCGGAGTTCGTCACCACAATTGGCGTGGTTAGCTTAAAACCTTCGTTCCGGATCTGATCCATATCAAATTCAATCAGTACCTCTCCCTTGCGGATTCGATTCCCCTGCTGCACCTTCTGAGTAAAATACTGCCCTTTCAATCTTACCGTATCTATGCCGATATGCATGAGAATTTCAACACCTTCATCCGAGGTGACTGCGATGGCATGTGCACTTTTCATCGTGACCGACACGACGCCGTCTACCGGGGATACCAGCTGACCTTTGGACGGAATGATGGCTACGCCCTTCCCCATCGACTCCGAGGAAAATACGACATCCTCCACTTCATGAAGCGGAATTACTTTGCCTTCGAGTGGACTCGTAATCAAGCTTTCCATCGCTACGTTCGCGTCGATCCCAGCCGCATTTTGTTCCATTTTCGCCGTGGACGATTCAGATGCTGAGTGCTGGTTACTTGCACTTTCACTTTTTCCTTCAACGGGGTTATTCTCGTCTTTCTGTACCTTCGAACCTTCAGCAACCTGATCATTTTTCTTACTCTCGTAGCCAAACAGCACCACACACAGGGCTCCGCCCGCAATCGCAGTCACTACCCCAATAATGTAATACAACATCGGACTCTGGGCTGGCAGTGTGAACACATTGAGGAAGAAATTGAACACAATTAACTTCACGCCGAGATACCCCATCAGACCACCAGCAATGGCTCCAGCGGCTACCAAATAAATAAGTGTTTTGCGATAACGCAGAATGATACCGTACAGAATCGGTTCAGTAACCCCGGACAAGATGGCAGAAAGGAAAGATGAACCGCTCAAAGCCTTAAGATCTTTATCCTTTGTTTTCAGGAATACCCCGAGACCAATCCCCATCGAAGCCGCTACAGATGTCGCCGCAAGAGGTGCAATAAGATCGCCGCCAGCGCTCAGATTCCCCATAATAATAGGCACCGTCGCCCAGTGTAATCCAAGCAATACAAGAAACGACCACGTTCCCCCCAGAATAATTCCGGCGATGACTGAGTTGCTGTTAATCAGGAAATTAACGATATCCCCAATCCATTGACCTACATACTGTCCGAAAGGACCAATCAACATGGCCGTGAGCGGTACCATAATGACAAGAGAGAAGAACGGGACCGCGAACAACTGCACATTTTTGTGCATCATTTTCTTCAAAAACTTTTCCAGAACCGCGTAGATGCTAACGGCGATAAACATCGGAAAGACCGACGAAGCGTAATTCATTAACGATACAGGTATTCCTAGAAAATGAGTTGTATTTCCTGCAGCTGTCAATGCCGTAAAATTCGGTTCCATCAATGCAGCCCCGATTGCAGCCGCCACATATGAATTCACATTTAGAACTTTGGCAATCGTGATGCCAAGAAGAATCGGCAAGAAATAGAAGATAGAGTTCCCCGCAGCAGCCAATATAGCGTATGTTCCGCTATCCACGGCAATCCAGCCTGCTCTTTCAAGAACAATTAACAATGCTTTGACCAGACCAGCTCCGGCAAATATCGGGATTAATGGCGTTAGGCTACCCGATATCAGACCAAAGATGGCTGAACGAAGGCTCTTCTTTTCTTTTTCAGAGCCTGCACCGGACCCTGCTTTATCGAATTCCCCTTCGGCAACGATATGTTTGTACACCTCTGACACGTCATTGCCTACAACAACCTGAAATTGACCGCCGCTTTCAACCACCTTCAGGATGCCTGCCGTGTTTTCGAGTGTGTCTGCATCGGCCTTCCGGTTATCGTTCAAGACAAATCGCAAACGGGTAGCGCAGTGCGTCAGCGATTGAATGTTCTTCCTTCCTCCAACGCGGTCTACAATGTTTTGAGCTAATTTGAGATGATCCATGTTGTTCCCCCCATACTTTGTATAATCTCTACAATTCAGAACTTTACTTCGTCCATTCGCATGACATATTACGATGACAAAATAAAAACCTGAACTGAAGCTCGTCTACTGACCTTAGTCAATACACAAGCCTCAGTTCAGGTTTCGCCTGCCGAACAGTCACAATCCCTAATGTATAGTTTGTATCAATATTTCTTCATTCTTCCGTCAGATCATGCTCACGGTTCGTGACCCGGTGAATGTGGATCATGAAATAAACCATTTCCTCGTTCGTTGTTTTCTTCTCGTAGTTAATCTCCAGGTAGTTTCTAATCTTTTTCGCGCACGCGTACGATTCGGGATACTTGTCCTTTACATGATCGTATAAAGAATCTCGATCCTCCGGAATCAACTCATCATGAAGGATTCGGTACGCAAAATACCGCAAATGTGTGAGGAAACGGCTGTAATTAATCGAGTTTTCGTCCAGTTTGATTCCAAAATGGTATTTCACAATGTTGGCCAGATCGTTAACAATCTTCGTCATCTGATAGGTTTGTTTCATATCCTGCCCACGCTGCTGTGCATTCACAAAATGAAGGGCAATGGAACCAGCCTCATCCTCTGGCAGCTTCACACCTGTTTTCTGTTCAATAATGTGGAGCGCCTTAAAGGCAACTTCATATTCGGCTGCATAAAATTTTTTGATCTCCCACAGCAAAGCATTCTTTACAATGATACCTTCAGGGAATCTTCTCAGTGCGAAGCTGATATGATCTGTCAGGGTAATGTAGATGTTGTCACTGAATTTGAGGGCAAGCTGTTGTTCCGCATATTCAATAATTTCGTTCGACAACTCCAGATGTTCGGTTGGAATCTCGCCAATCAGCCCCATCAGTTTGTCAGACGTCGCTTTTTCAACGACGAACTTTTTTTCCACTTGCGAAAAATCGATAACATCACTGTTATGTTTGTTATACCCGATCCCTTTTCCCATCACGATCATTTCGTGCCCGTTATCATCCGTCAGTAAAATTACATTGTTATTAAAAATTTTCCTAATCTTCATCTGCATCACCCCCAACTCATCACAGGCTCGTCCCGCTATAATATTCCATGAAATTTTCCAAAAAATTAAAATCTCCTATAAAAAAAACCTAAATTGAAGCAGTAACATGCACAACACATGTTTACTACGAACAATTTAGGTATCGCCTGCCGAACAGTCACAATCCTGAATATATTCAATTACTACTACATTATCGACGAATGGGTTACTTCTGAACAAAGGATATCATGAATACCCTTTCAGTTCAACATTTAGTTTCTACCCGCCTGTTCTGGCCCGTCGGCCCTGCTTTTACTCCAGTTCCTCGGGGTAGCTCCACTGTATTCGCTCCATGGAATCCCGGTATTGAACAGGCGTCTTGCCTGTATATTTTTTGAAAAGCATATGAAAATACTGCCGACTGCCCACACCCACATAGTCTGAAATTTCGGAGATAGGAATATTGGTCTGCTGGAGTAACATTTTGGCCTTCTCCATCCGTAGCATCGTCAGATAGTCGGTCGGAGTCCATTGCATATAATTACGGAAAATGCGGTGCAAATACCCTGGATGTAAATTGACTGCTGCCGCGATATCCTTCATCTGAATACTGCGATCCATATTGTGATGCATAAATTCAATCGTACGTTTGACATAGAGCTCTGTCTGATCCAGTGCACTTCGTTCCATCTCGCCTCGCAACCTGGCAATCCGAACGAGTAATTGGATAAAAAGGGTTCGTACTAACGTTCCCTGCTCCTGTCTCTGCCGTTGCTCCATCAGACCACGCTGATCCAGTTCAAGCACCAGGCTTTTCATGGTGTAATACACCTCTTCCGGGTCGGGTAATACAAGATAAGGCGCCATATGTTTCAGAAAAGCATGAACCGTATCCTCTTCCAGCGCAAGTTGCTTTATGGTAAGTTGTCCAGATGCTGTACGCGCAAAACCGAATTCCACATTGAGCATTCGGCACGGCACGCCGTCCTGCACCATCAGCCGATGGGGAACCCCTGCATCCAGCAGGATAAACTGTCCTTTTTTCAACACCGCCTGTTCCGAGCTTCCGTCTGCCATCATTACATCCACTCGGCACATGCCCGTAATGATATACATAATTTCCGTGGAGTCATGAGTGTGGTAGGACATCTGATAATCATCCCATTGTTTATAATAATAAGCGAAAAAACGCGGCCCCCAATCTTCGGTGCGAAGGCGTTCCTGAAAAAGACTGCCTGAAAAGGATTGTGTATGATTCGTTAACGATCCTGATCCTGATCCCGTTCCCATCCCTGCAACCTCCCTTCAAGCACGATATGGCGTGCAGAAGTATTCGCTCTATTTTTGAAATAAACATCGTTAAAATTGACGTTAGATGCTACTAATCCGGTACTGCTCCCCATCCATGACAATAACCTGGGAGTTCGTTATCGGCACGAGAGGCAGTGTGGACTGATACTCATCCATGACCTGAGCTGCCGACTCTACAAATGGGGGACACCCCACATGCGGCACGGGATAAAAATCAATGGCATTCAGCCCTTCGTAACTGGACAAGTCCGGTGCTACCGTGCAATCATCCATAGCTTTCACATATGCAATATCAGGGGCGAGAATGATGGAGCCTGCCGACTCTCCGATATATATTTTCCCCTCTTGAATGTGAGCCTGAATCCACTTTGCTGCTCCGCTTCTGCGAAGCTCCTGTAACAGAAAAAAGGTGTTGCCACCCGACACATAGATCAAGTCACTTTGTTGTAGCTTCGTTGCTACTTCTTCAGAAGATGCCGTGGATACTTCCAATTCTTGTACGATAAGTCCCCACTTCTCAAGCGCCTTTCTGCCCTCGTGTATATATGCATCATATGTCTCGGGAAACGCGGCTGTCGGAATAAAGGTGACGGTTCTTCCGGCTAACGTTGCTTCCAGTGTGTTCAACAAGCTTGCTGTGTCATCAAAAGAAGAAGACAAAAACAATTTTTTCATTTTAATATCCTCCAAATTGTAATGGATCGAAAGGTTAAGTTCCTATAAGCTTAGTATAAAATCATTATATCATTATCTGCCATTTCTAAATCCAATGTTGAAGGAGATTTCATGCGATGAGTACAACCTTTTATCTGGTCAGACATGGTGTCAAAAAAAGTGATATTGGAGACGTGCCGCTTACTGCCGAAGGTAGCCGTCAGGCCCAATTGACCGCCCGGCATTTCTCGAAAGCTCCATATCCCATCCACCGGATCGTAGCGAGTCCACTCCGGAGAGCACAGGAAACCGCCGAAGCCATTGCTTCCCTTACCGGGTCTGACGTCTTGGAAGATGCACGCTTGCGTGAGCGAGCCAATTGGGGTGATGATCCCGAGCAGACTTTTGAACAATTTGTAGCTTTGTGGGACCAGTGTACCGCAGACCCGGAGTTCATTCCACATGTTGGTGACTCCGCCAAACAGGCAGGTACACGGCTGGCCTCTTTGCTTGACGAACTGGCTGCGCAGGCGCCAACCGGCAGTCATATTGTATTGGCTACCCATGGCGGTCTGATTACCGATTTCCTGGTGCAAACGTTTTCCGAAGAAGAACTGAACAGATGGCATCCGAATTTCCTGGTTGAGCAGAAACGTCTCGTTCCCGAGTGTTCCATCACCAAGTTACTGATTCAGGACGGTCAATATACGCTGGAATCATTTGCTTCCGCAACACACTTGACTGAAGACATCGAGAAGTAGTTGAATGTACAAAAAAGCTCTGGAATGTCTCTGCGTGATCATTACACAGAAGCGAATTCCAGAGCTATTTGCGGTTAGCTTACATCTTTTCTCTTTCTATTCTAAGCGGACAGTCTTATTTATCCCCTTTGCCTTTCCCCGGAGTATAGAAGTTCGGCAACGTCACCTTCGACCAATCGATATCCGATGCCATGTAGAAGGAAGGATACGAAGGCTGGTTATATCCGCTATTCTGTCCAGCAATACCTACACGATACATCGCATCATGCATGAGCGTATACAGCTTGCGATCTGTTTTTTCGGTGCTCAGATAGATGCGGATCGCTGAACTGTCGGCTGTACGCACCAGCATCTCCTCACGCCAGTCTCCGAATACATCGGCAACCAGCGATGGTGTACCTTTCGTGTGGTTATTGGTTAAGGTTCCTGTCGCGGTCAGCACTGTGCCGCGTGTCCAGTCTTTGATTGTAGGCGTAACATCGATGGCACCGTCTACGATTTGGGTGGTCATGTCGGCGGCCCAGCGAATGCTCATATTGGTTCCAGGCGCCTGGTCACTTATTTTTTCGCCCTGTGCCGTCCATAATCCGACAGCCCATGTCTCCAGCCCGCGCCGGGTTGGATCGACATCTCCGACCATACCGCGTCCGGTATCTTTGCCTGTATATCCGCCATAAATCACTTCTCCGGTCTTGGCATCACGCAGGGAATATCCGTACGGCGCCCAAGGTCCGCCCTCATGCACCATAAAGATCTCCAGTCCCGGGCGATCCGGGTCGATATCCGCGACATGCAGTGCATCTCCGTGTCCTAGACGGGCAATCGTTCCCGGTGCAGCGCTCTCCGGCGGCATCACATCAGTGGAACTGTATAACACACTACCATCGTGGTCTATGGTAGCCGAACCATAGATGATCTCCTGTTTGCCGTCACCGTCTGCATCCGCCACACTGAAATAGTGTGCTCCCTGTGTTGTAATCGAACCGTACTGCGGGTCTGTACCATCTACACCATGCGGCCCGTCATTGAACGGATTTTTCATCGGTGTCCAGCCACTGTCTACCATCCACTCTTTTTTCAGTTTCTTGCCATCCCAGTTGTAGGTAGCCATGGTGGAGCGAGTATAATATCCGCGTGCAAAAATCGCAGACGGTTTCTTGCCATCCAGGTAGGCAACTCCGGCCAGAAAACGGTCTACCCGGTTTGCCGGTTCAATGCGTGCCATCGCGTAATCGCCCCACATCAGGCCGTCATCATGACGTTCGGGTTCATACGGGACGGTCTGTAATTCTTTTCCCGACTTGCCTTCAAATACGGTAATATACTCCGGCCCGTCCACAATAAACCCTTCGAACTTGCGCAGTTCATTGCGGGCGCTCCGTTGCGGTGCATATACATCTATAAAGTAGTCGGCCAGACTTTCCGCATCCTGCCCGGATAACGGATAGTTGTATTTCTTCTCGATTCCAAATGCCTCTTCCAGTGTCGCAGGCCAGTTTCCTTTTACAACCTCTTCGTGTTTATGCCAGTTCCGGAACATATCGACCACATGGTCATAGTACCCTTCCGCACTGAGGCGATAATCGTCCTCGTGTGTCACCCCCGCCTTGCGATCTTCCTTCGGCAGTGTGATGTACTTTTGTGAGGTTGGTTTGCCCTTTTTGTTGTACTTGATTATTTGTGTGCCCGGGGCAGTCTTGAACATCAGTTCAGCCTTGCCATCTCCGTCAAAATCATAGACAAGCATCTGTGTATAATGTGCTCCCGCACGAATGTTAACCCCGAGATCGATCCGGTACAACAGTTGTCCGTCCAGTGTATAACAATCGACGTAGGTGTTGCCGGTATATCCTTTTTGCGACACGTCCTTGGCGTTGGATGGGTCCCATTTCACAAAAAACTCGTACTGACCATCCCCGTCGACATCACCGACACTCATGTCATTGGCACTGTAGGTGTATGCTTCGCCCGCAGGCGTTACACCGTCAGCTGGCTTTTGCAAAGGAATATCAACATAACCGTTCGCCCAAGGACTGACGGATGAGCTACGTTTGCTTTCTTTGCCTTTGCTGTTCACGGCGGCAACTTCATAACGAGAAGATGTCGTGCCTGTGCTGTCCACATAATTGGTACTGTCTGTGACGGTTGCGATTCTTTTGCCATCCCGATAAACGTTGAAATCCGTCCCGGTCAGCCCCTTGTTGCTGTACCCTGTTGCCTCGTCCCCAAGTAATCTCCAGCTTAGAAACACACCTTCGGACGTCGAAGCCGCTACCAGCCCGCGATCCAGCTTCTCCAGTTGAATGCTTTTCTCCTGAGATTGGGGTTGGGATTGTGAAGCATCCGCTCCACTGATCCCGGCGGTTCCGCTTAGAATCAAAGCCAGGCTGAGTGCAGAAGAGAGCACTTTGGCCCCGAGAGGCATGCGTGATCGTTTTGCCCTATGAGTGCTAATGCTCTTCTTTTGGCTGACATTCGTACTGACATGGGTTCTGTCGCCGGTGCTGTTACTATGTTTAATTCGATTATCTTCTACTGATCTTAAGTTCATCAACCTTCACTCTCCTTGGTTAGAATGGGTAATAATGCTTCTACCTGAACAAGTTAATGGTCTGGTCAGTTTCGTGTTCATACGAAGATCAGATTCATGCTCGTTAGGTCAGGTTCATTTTCATACATCAAAGGAAAAATGGTTGCGCTTACATTATGGAGCGAAATGAAATTCAAGAAAGAATTTAGTGGGTCTGACGTACTTCTATCTCCGGTTCCTCCGATCCCCCTTCCGCTCTCTTTACTTCCTTCGTAGCAAGAGTTACCATCCATCGGGTACTATTATAGACATCCTTACCGCCTAACCATAGGCAAATATCCGTGCAAAACGATCAATATTCAGTGTATATCGGTCAGAGTGTACAACGGTGAATGATGAAAAATGGACCGTCTTCAAAGCCTTATCATTATAGCTCATTCATCCCAACCGTCGGATAGCGCTCCAAGCTCATTCATCCTGTTATGCTTTTTCAACAAACACGTCCTTCTAAAAAATGCTAAGGATCTCCACGGAGCCTATTCAGCCGTTTTCAGCCACTTTTGAATTCTAACGATCACCAGTGACCTTATTTCCTCCCAAACAAGGCAAATTACATGGAAATCACCAAAATTCATCGAGATAGCGTCGCTACGGATCGTTAGAATTTCATCATGCCTCTTTTTCACCAAATAAGCTCTCCTGAGATCGTTAGACAAAAACAGAGCTGCCTCCGGTCAATGGATGACCAGAAAACAGCTCTGTTTTGACAAGTTGTGGGTACACTCACACGTACCTTAGCACTAAATCACCAAATGAATAACCTTTAAGGCTCAATTCCCCATACAAGGCTGCCACCTTGATAGAGTGTGACTTTATTCCAATCCTGATAAGATGTTTTCGTTGGATCATAGGAATAGTCATCGCTCTCGTCAAAGTTGGACCAGTCCGTTTTGAACATACGAAGCTGAATATCGCCTGATTGCCCACCAGCAGCAATGCTTCCTGCTCCAGACTTAAAGCTCAGCTCAACATATCCATCTCCAAAGGTACGGTCGATGTTGGCTGCGCCAACCACTGCCCAGTCAATGGCAGAATCCATTGCCGCCGAACCTTCTTTGGTGAAATAATAACGAAGTTTCAAATCACTCAGATCCACTGCGGTGCTACCCAGGTTTTTGATGTTGAACAACGGTCTGATCTGGTTATCCGTTGCATTGGTATCCCCTGCACGATATTGCACCACCAGATCACTTGTTGGTACAACCACACCCGTTGGTGTTGCAGAGGCTACCGTAGAATTAGCACTTTGCCCAGCTGCATTCACCGCACTCACCACATAATAGTAGGTTGTGCCATTCGTCAGCGAAGTATTGATATACGACGTTGCCGTTACATTGGATGCAACCGTCGTGAATGGACCCGCTGCCGTCAGGGCACGTTTCACGTTATAGCTGGTCGCACCTGCCGATGCCGTCCAGGCCAGACTCACCTGTGCATTGCCAGCTGTTGCTGTCAACGCTGTGGGTGCCGCTGGAGCCGTTGCAACGGCTGCCGGTGTTGCCATAGCAGATGCAGAGTTCACACTCTCGCCTGCTGCATTACTTGCTGTCACGACATAATAGTACGTTGTCCCATTCGTCAAGCCCGTGTTGGTGTAAGTTGTTCCGCTGACATTCGCAGCAACCGTTACAAATGGACCGGATGCTGTCAGGGCACGTTTCACCGTATAACTCGTCGCACCTGTCGATGCCGCCCATGTCAACGTCACTTGAGCATTGCCAGCCGCAGCGGTTAACGTAGCTGGAGCCGCTGGTGCTGTATTTCCACCCGGAGGGTTACCTCCACCATTCTCGGAGAGTACAGGGAAGGAGTTCTTCACCAGTTGTACGAACTGATCATGGAACCAGTGACCTGATACCGGCGCGTTAGGCAATGCGCCAGTCAGCACGCCATCTTTGGTTGTATACGTTGGATCACACATCCGGTCGAAGCCTTTACCCTCATTATTCGGAATTTCAGAACTGGAGCCATCGGATTCACCTGGCGGTTTCACCCACACATACGCATCCAGATGCGCAGGTCCTGGAGCTGCCTTTGGCGCTTCTCCGATACCTGCTCCGCTTGCATTACACCAGTTACCCCGGTGCTCCCGGCGATCCACACGACCAGAATTCACATAATCATTGATATTGCTGCCTGTAGCCGTAGCTGGACGATTCACCCCGCCCCATCCGTTACGGCTGGTATCAATGAGGAAACCTGTGCTCGCTGGCCATCCTGCCTGTACGAAATCGGCATACAACTTCGCTGTGAAATCGGTTTCGTCAAAGTACGGATTCCATTCATAGAACTTCGCTGAACGGATCGGTTGTCCACCAATGTTCAGATCCGGGTTGGTGAGGTTTGGTTCGGACAGCGGTGTTGTATTGGCAGTATTCGTAATGAATCCATCCGCACTGCTCAGTCCACCAAGCGTGTCCCCTACTACATCGGTATAGAGCGCGACTGCTCCAGAACGGTTGTTATCCCATCCGAGCCAGCCGGAGTGACCGATATCGAGATAGTTGTATACGTTTGGAATCGCATGGAGCTTATCGAGCGTATATTTAATCCCGGCTTCATAAATCCCCGTTGAAGCCGCTTGACCACAAGCTGGTGTGCTCAGATTGGTTACCAGGTTAGGCAAACTATCTGGCTCAATAACAGCGATAATGCGGATGTCCTGATATTTGGGATCAGCAAAAATATCTGCGATCACGTCAATGTAATCCGTTTTATACGTCTGTAAAGCTGCCTGGGTTAAAGGAAGCTCACCGTTAGAAGCGAGGGCATGGCAGTCCCGACCCGGCAAGTTATAGATGACAAAGGAAGCCGTAATAGGTACGCCTGGCTTCTTCTGAGCGAGAACCGCATCCAGATGCTCTTCCACGCTCTTGCGACCAGCATTCTCGGCCCCGCCGTAGATGGCTGCAATACGGTCAATCCATACCGCGGTAGGGTAAGATTTCACCGTTTCCATCTTCGCTTTCAGCGAAGCATCGCTGGTAATTGCAATAGAGGTGTCCACAAGTGCAGAGTAGTCCTCATTGAGATAAGCCGTGGCGCCCACAAAAGGATTGTTCACATGTGCCTCCGCCGCCTGTGTCACACCTGGAGACATGCCGGGGAAAATTCCTGCCGCAAGCAGCGCAGCTGCCATCATTTGTTTTACACCTTTACGTAGCAGCTTCTGGCCTCTTGATTTGGTTTTCAATGTTTTCTTCATAGTTCCACCTTTCCCTTAGATAAGATTGGTCTCGACTCATGTCTGCTGTTCCTCTGTGTAGAAGCAGGATGCATGGCACAAAGTGCATGAAAGAATGTGTGGTGTTTCGGTCACCTCCATAATTAAAAGGGCTGAAGTCAAAGAGCAAATAAAAATAAACGTCGGGTGTTTTCAGTAGAATTGCTGTGTGTGAGCTTGTGTGGGGGTTGAATCTTGAGAGTAAACCGTGGTGGAGTAGTTAAATCATCATCTTGGAATTGAAGTGTGAAGAGAACGTTGAATGCAAACTAACTTTGCGTAAGCGCTTTCCATTTAACCTTTAAAAAAATTTGATCTCTCGTATGACTCCTTGCTCACCTCCTTATAGTGTGATTATACGACATGTAAATATTACAGTAAATTGAATTATATAAATTAAATTATATTTTTTTCCACATAAAAAGAAGGAATTTGCTTCTCTCTGTCGCAATAGAAAAAGCTCATTACGGCACAAAACCGCAATAAGCTTTTACCTCCTTCTATGGAATAACAACAACATCCCCTGGCTTCAAACCACTAACAACCTCCGTTTTATCTCCCGATTCCATGCCTGTCTTAACCGCTTGCTGCTCCGTCTGTCCGTTCCCTTTATCCAGTAGCACGTAAGGTTCGGGCTGATCACGCATAATGGCAAGACTCGATACGGCAGTCACCTTGTCCTTGCGCATCGTTTCAATGTCTCCTTCCAGACTGACACCTCCATACATGCGAACATCCGGCTTCAGATCAATGACAACATCAAACTGAGAGGCCTGCTTCAGATCGGTATCCGTGCTTTTCCGGGCAAATTTGGATACCTTGCTTACTTTTCCGGTAAATTTCAGATCCTTCTGCGCACTCATGCGCACCTGTACTGGCATGCCCTCCTTCAGCTTGAACATCTCTTCCTCACCAACAATCGTATTGAATTTCATTTTGCCCGTGTTCGTGATTGAGCCGATTAACTGCCCTTCCGTAACGGCCCGTGTTTTGTTATCCTGCTCGTTCAACTGAAATATTCCCGTGGTCGCAGCATACACAACTGCCTTGCTCATGACGTCCTGCTTCTTTCGGATCTCCTGCTCTTTGAGAACCAAAGCTTTTCGGCTAAGCTCGTTCGCCAGACGTTTGCTCTCCCGGTCCGCGAATGCTTTTTTACGTTCCTCTTCCGTCACACCTAATGTTTCGGTCATGCCGGCCTGGTCGATGCTAATCTGATTCATCTCCACATCTAACCGGGCTTTATCCAGATCACTCTGCATCTGACTGACTTCTGTCTGCAATGCCGACGTATCGAGCGTGAACAAAACATCCCCTTTTTTCACCTGTTCCCCGTTCTTGACATGCCACTGTTTAATGTTAGAAGTATACGGTGCAAACACATCCGTCTGCTCGGTATAGACCGATTTCCCTTTCACTTGAATGGTCTGTGTCATCGTCTCCTGTGTCACATCAAAGGTGATGGGCGGTGGAATCTCAACAGGCGCTTCGGGCTGGGGTTTGTATTTCTCATACACCCAGTATCCTGCGCCTGCCATAAGTACAATCGTAGTGATGATGCTGATCCATTTCTTCATGCCTGTATCCCTTTCACTGATAAGTTTGAGTCTGTTCATATTTCCAAGTGTCCCCACGTTTGGCCCTGCACGCTCGTCTCTCATTGAGCCATCACACATCACATCGATTTAATAACGCTTAGCGCGTTGGTTCGCGATGCACTGATGGCTGGATAGATACCCGATACCACACCGACGAGCACAGCAAAAACAATCCCCAATGGCAATGCCGATTGCTGAATAATCACCGTCATCGGTCCGCCTGCCTGATCCGCCATCTGACTCGCAAGTAGCTGGTTCACCCCACCGAGCGCAGCAAACGCAATGCCTACACCAGCCACACCACCAATGAATCCCAGCATGGCCGCCTCCGCGATAAACATCTGACGAATCTGCCACAGGTTGGCGCCAAGCACCTTCATAACCCCGATCTGTTTACGCCGCTGATGCGTGGACATGATCATTGCCACAATAATGGACAGTGAAGCCAGCACCATAATAAAACCGCCAATACCGATGGCTGCTTTCTGATACATCGCAAGCTGTCCAGCCATGGCTTCTTCCTGGAAAAGATTGCTTTGCGTGTTCAACGTGAGCTTTTTGATCTGCTCTTCCACCTGAGCCACATGCCGTTTGTTATCCACTTTCACTAATGCGGAATTGAGACGTTTGAGCGCCGGGCTGTCAGCCTGTTGTAGTCCAAGCTCATCCTGCAAAGCTCGTGCTGTATCCAGCGGCACATATACTTTCTTGTCATTCTGAGCGCTCATATCATCCATATTGGATGGTTTGGCTAGTTCACCCGATACACGTATCGTTCCACTCATCTTGGTCTTTCTGCCATTCGTAAAATCCTCATACCGAAATTGTATACGTTGCTGCATCAGTTGATCCTGCTTCATCATCATCTCGTTGTACTGCTGCAAAAGATCATTGTTATAGGGATCGGAATTTAACTGCTCAAACAGCTTCTGAGTTACTTTTGAATCAATAAATCCGTAGGTCGCTCCGTAATTCACAACGGCAACTCTGCCATTGCCAGTTCCGCTACCCTGTGCATATTTATATCCAAACCCGCTCAACGTCTGCATCTCGGTTCCAATCACTTCCACGTAGGAGCTGCGTCCATCCGGAAGCACCATATCGAGCGCATCCAGTTTCAGCATAGGAGCCACAGCGACAACATGCGGAAGGCGCTGAATAATCCGAATTTTCTCCATCGTCAGCGCGCCGCGTTCAAACGTACTCTTCGCGCCTCCGCCGCTTCCATTTCCCGTTTTGATTCCCTCGTTCGGGCTGATCGTAATCTCATCCATCTTGTAGTTATCATTTAACGTTTTCTCGCTGTATGTCTGTACCGACTGTCCCACACTCAGTGCAATAATCATCGCTGCCGAACCGATTGACAGACCGATCATACAGAGTAGTGTGACCACTTTGCGCCGAATGATCTGTCCCCAGGCCATGCGCACTACGTCCCGTATTCTCACTGTTCCTCTCCTTTTACATTAACTCTCATACATGCTGCAACTGGGCAACCTGTTGCTGTTCGACCAATCTCCCCTGCTGTAACGTCAGTACAACCTGCATCTGTTCGGCCACCTCGGCTTCGTGTGTCACAATGACAAAGGTTGTTTTCATCTCTCTGTTCAGTTGCTGCAAAATGGAAAGAATCTCTTCCTCGGTCTCCGTATCCAGATTACCCGTCGGTTCATCTGCAAAGATGACCGAAGGCTCCGTGATGAGCGAGCGGGCGATACTGACCCGTTGCTGCTGACCACCGGATAACTGCGACGGAAAGAGATTCGTCTTGTCGCCGAGTCCCACTTGCTCCAGCAGGCGAAGCGCCTTTTCTTTGCGTTTGGATGGTCTGATCCCCATAAATACCAGAGGCAACTCTACATTTTCCCGGATCGTCAGATTGGACAATAGCTCGTAGGATTGAAAAATAAAGCCAATATGGCTGCGCCGAAACTCCGCCAGGCGATTCTCGTTGAAACGCACAATATCTTGTCCCGCGATCCAAATCTTGCCTTGCGTGGGCTTCATTAGACCAGCCATCAGATTCAGCAGCGTGGACTTGCCTGAACCTGAACTACCCAGCAACGCAACCATCTGCCCCTCTTGAATCGTCAGATTAATATCTTGCAGCACGGGAACATCGCCCTGTGCATTGCGGAAAGCATGGGATACCTGTTCAACTTGAAGCATTCGCGCTTGTCTTCCTTTCCATTTCCTGATTATGTATTTCTGTGTATCTCACTTTATTATAGTGCGCAGATGTATCGGGGCAGGACGCAGTTGTATCCAACTTGTAACATGTCAACACAAAAAGCCCTGCGGCAGAGCGTACAACGCTTACCCGCAGGGATATATGTTCTTTCAAATTCAAAACCTACCACGCCTTAAAGCTAAAACGATACAACTCACTCTTGCTGGCGGTGCTGCTTGCCATGAACAGTTCTTCCTCAAACCATTTGAGCTTGATAAAGTTGTTGATATTACGGTAGATCACCGTATCGGAGGACAAGCTCTGATCATTCAGGAAGGCAATATGAAGCTCGTTTTTCTGATTCTCCAGTGTATTCAGATAAGCAATTCGGGATTCGTCCGCGCTCAGATCAAAATTCCAGAATGTGCCCTTGGCCAGCAAGTTCAGCTTATTTTTTTCCACCTGATATCGATATAGTCCCTGCACCTGATTCACTTCACCCTGAAAGATCATATCCCCATTTTTCATCAGATGGTATTGCTGAATATCCTTCGATCTAAGGTATAAGGACACGTCTGGATTTTTCGCCAGCGACACGCGATAGACGGCAAAATCATCCTTGTGCATGACCAGAACATACGCCTGCTTCATATCCTGACTAATCTCAAAACTGTCAATAACGATGTAATTCTTGCCCGACTTATCCTCATGCGTCTCTACTCCGACTTTCTTCATCATGGCCTCATCGGAAAACAGGATCTCTTCCTTGCCCGTTCTCAGATCGGTCTGAATGAAACCACGCTCATCATGACTGATGGATGTGTCGTTACTGAGAAACTCCCTGAAATAGGAATGTTCCTTGCCCAGTTTGTTTCGTTCGCCACTCTTCATATCGTATATATAAGCCGTGCGCTGGGCTTGTCCCGAGCGATACTGAGCATACATCAGCTTGGTTCGATCCGGGCTCAGTACAACGCCAAAATCGGTGTTGCCACTGATCTCCTTCACCTGGTTATCATCCAGATGCAGTTTGAGCAGCCGTAATCCTGTGTACGAACGTTCGGTACTGTTAACAACAATCGTATTCCGATCCCCGATATCAAAATCATAAATGACAAAATCATTCGGAATTTTAGTCGCTGACTCAATCTGGATTGTACTGCTCGATGGGGGCGCGAGACGACTGTTGAATTGTTCCCCAGGCAATATCACCGTACGTGGTTTAAGGTGACTCATGCTGAACAGACTGCCAATCCCGAATATCCCCCCCACAAAGGCAACGAGTAGCCCGGACAGCATCAGCTTATCGCGATGTTTACGCCAAAAGCCGGTATATTTCATGTGTTTCGATCCCCCGGCAGGCGGATATGGACTTGCGTCCCTTCCCGCATGATGCTTTTCATCTCCACTGTTCCTCCATGACGCTCCACAATGTTTTTCACAATCGACAGCCCCAGGCCTGCGCTGCCTTTTTCGACTCGGTTCACACCCTTATCTTGGTAAAAGGGTTCAAACACATGATTCAGGGCTTCTGCACCAATGCCTTCACCCTGATCTCGAATCATAATGGCAATAGACTGTTCTTCCCGCGAGGACTGCACTTCTATGATCGAATTCACATCACTATACTTGACGGAGTTATCCAGTACGTTCAGGAATACCTCTTTCAGCTTGTCCCGATCCCCCCGTACATATAGCTCTTCTTCAAGTTCATAATGAATGCCGATATTGTACTTGCCTGCCTTGATGGACATGTCCTCACACGCTTCGCGGATAATCTCCGAGACGTCTACCCGTCCGAAGCGATAGTTCTCAATCACTGCCGAAGACACGGACACTTCCAAAATATCCGCAACCATCGTATTCAGACGACGGCTTTCCTTGATGATATAATTCATGCCCTTGTCGAAGAAATCCGGGTCGGTGAATCCATTATCCCGCAAAATCTGTGCATAGCCCAGAATGGTCGTCAGCGGTGTTTTTAATTCATGTGTCACATTGTCAAAAAACACCTTGCTTCGCGCCTGCACTTGTTTCACTTCGTCCCGTTCTCGCTCAATCACATCAATCTGCTCTCTTACCCGGTCAATCATGACCGTGAAGCTCGCCGCCAGTTCCCCGATCTCATCCTTCGTCGCAATCTGAATATCCGCGTTCAGGCTACCTTGGGCCACTTCGGCAGAACGTTTCGTCAGCACACGAATGGGCTGCGTAATTTTCCGGGAAATAAAAATGGAAGCAATGAAAACAAACACAAATATCGTCGCTGCGAACAGCTTAATCGTATCCTGAAAGCGCATATTGCGTCGATAAAGATCCGTATAATCTTTTTCAAGCTGCACAATGCCGACAAGTTGCTGGTCACTCTGAAGCGGGAAAGAGAGGCTTGCTACAACCCGTCCTTGATCGACTTTTGTCGTATAGGCAATGCGGGATTGCATCGCTTCTCTCAAATCTTCTATGTCGGTGTGTTTAACCAGTTTTCCTGCACTCGTACTGGAGCCATAAGTGGAGGCATCGGGGCGATAGAGCGTAATACTTCCACCCACAGCAGAGCCAATCTGCTCTTCCAATTCGCGGCTACCCGCCTCCAGCGAATCTTTACTGATACGTTTGTTATGGATGAGAAAATACTGATTCAAGGCGATATCCAGATTTTTTTTGGATTGCACCATATCCTCTCGCACTTCACGGTACATATTCTCTTGAGCGACCTTGTTGGACAGAATCAGCAGTGCCGAGAAACCGATAAACACGATCACCGAGAACAGCACAACCATTTTGAACTGAATCGTCCATTTCATGTCTGCACCTGAATATTCAGCTTGTACCCTACGCCAAATACCGTTTCAATCATCGATATGCCTTGATCGCCGCTGTCCAGCTTTTTGCGAATGCGCTGCACATGGATGTCCACGGTACGCGTATCTCCTGCAAAATCAAATCCCCACACTTTGTCCAGCAGCTCTGAACGTGTATGTACTTTGCGGTGGTGGTTCACGAGGAAGAGTAGCAGGTCATACTCCTTGTTGGTGAGCCCTGCCCGTTCCCCGTCCTTCCACACCTCGCGCTCATCCTTACGAATCTCGATATGTTTGCCTAGTCTAACGACTTCGTAAGACTGGTTCTCCAGCGTTTCGCTGATGAGATCGATCCGGCGGAAAATAGCCCGGATGCGGGCAACCACTTCGCGGATATCAAAAGGCTTGGTAATGTAATCGTCAGCCCCCAGCTCCATACCAAGCACCTTGTCCAGCATATCGGACTTTGCCGTAATCATGATTACCGGGATTTTGGAATTCACAGACAACTGTCTGCACACGTCGAAGCCGCTCATATCAGGCAACATCAGGTCAAGTAGAATCAGATCCGGCCTCGACTCCCGAAGCAGATTCAGCCCTTCTCTACCGGAAGCCGCCTCCTTGATCTCGAAGCCTTCCTTGCGAAGCGAATAGGACAATATATCGCGAATGGACTCTTCATCTTCGATGATTAATATCTCTTTTGGTCTCATAATACATTCGTAATCTCCCTGCTCTATGAATTTCATCTGTCTATATTCTGTATCCCAAGCCGTCTGCTTGAACAGAGGAAATCAAGAAATGTTACAACTCCGATACAACTCTGAACCTTTTGGAAACAACCTCCCGCTATACTGGCATTAATAGAACGCCAAACGGACCGGAACCAAGGCTTGATCCATATCCAAGGGGGATTCACATCTTATGAACCACTCACAAATTAACGATGCTTACATTAACTATAAATCAGAAATCACCAGGTATCTATCCCAAATCGTCAAACAGCCGCAGGATGCGGAAGACTTGGCACAAGATTGTTTTATCCGTCTCATGAACGTCACTGTCCATATCCCTGAAGACCGAATTCTCTACTATCTCAAACGCATCGCCCGTAACCTGGCTATGGACAGCTTTCGCAGACGTACGCGCACTTTACGCCGTGACAGCAGGCTTGAATCCCCTTCATACCATGTTGATACCCCTGAGATGGAGATTAATGAAGGAATTAACGAAATCGTCTCCCATATCCACAACACCGAACATCGCCAAATTTTGGAACTGCGCCTGATCCATGGGTATTCCATTAAAGAAACAGCCCAGTTGGTGAACCGTAGTGAAGGCATGATCAAATCTTCCGTTTTCCACGCCGTCAATCGTATTCGTGCCAAAGTCATCTCGTAGAGATGGCTTTTTTTACGTTGTGTTCATCTCTTCTGTTCACGACTCGTAAGTTTCTAATCCACAT
The DNA here is from genome assembly GCF_031844205.1 of Paenibacillus sp. RRE4. Lineage (NCBI taxonomy): Bacteria > Bacillati > Bacillota > Bacilli > Caryophanales > Paenibacillaceae > Paenibacillus > Paenibacillus sp. RRE4. Next base: position 154,960 of record NZ_JAUZUT010000001.1, on the reverse strand, counting down.
GTTCTTTCCGCTCTATCTTTCCATGCTTGTTCCCCCATATCATTATTTCCATTCCTGTAATAACCAATAATCCAAATGGCCTATTCGTATGCCAAAATGCCTAATTTTACAAAGTTCGATCTAATTTTTACAAATTGTTATGACTATGTGAGATTTTCATGTGGTAGAATATGGACGAACTTATGAATCAACTAATATTTGGGAGGGATTTGGTTGGGTAAAATGAAACGTTTGCGGGGAGTTTGGTTAAAATCGCTCCTGGCATTAGCCGTGGCTTTGCCACTTCAAGTCGGATTATGGAACGGAGATGCTTCGGTTCATGCGGAAGGACCAACAGATCCGGCTCCATTCATTCAAGCCAAGGTCGTTAACGAGAACGCTGGCAAGAAAGTGTTGTTCGACAATTCGCACGGTCAGACTGCCGGAGCAGCCGACTGGGTCATTGATGGCGGTTTCTCCGACTTTGCCAACGCTTTGGCAAACGACGGTTATTATGTGAAGGAGCTGCGCAAAGCGACACCGTTTACCTATGATGATCTGAAAGAATACAACGTATTCGTCATTGCTGAACCTCAAATTCCTTTCAAAACGTCTGAACAGGCAGCTTTAAAACAATATGTAGAATCCGGCGGCAGCATCTTCTTCGTTGGAGATCACTACAACGCCGACCGTAACAAAAACCGCTGGGATGGCTCGGAAGTCATTAACGGCTATCGCCGCGGTGCATACGAAGATCCTGCTAAAGGCATGAGTGCAGATGAACGCAACTCCGAAGCCATGCAGAATATAACCAGTTCAGACTGGTTGTCGGATAACTTCGGCGTACGTTTCCGTTATAACGCACTCGGCGATATTAACGCCAATATCATCGTGCCAGCGGATCAAGCATTCGGCATTACGGAAGGCGTCTCTGCTGTAGCGATGCACGCAGGCTCCACGCTGGCGATCACAGACCCGGAGAAAGCCAAAGGTATTGTGTACTTGCCAAAAACGAATGCCAAATGGAATAATGCCGTAGACCAAGGTGTATATAACGGCGGCGGGATCGAAGAAGGTCCATATGTGGCTGTATCCAAACTGGGTGCAGGTAAAGCGGCCTTCATCGGTGACTCTTCCCCGGTGGAAGATGCATCCCCGAAATATTTGCGCGAAGAAACAGGCACACGCAAAACAACATATGACGGCTTCAAAGAAGTCGATGATGCGGTATTGCTCGTCAATACGGTAAACTGGCTGGCGACACAAGAAAACTATACTAAACTGTCCGAAGTAAACGGCCTTACATTGGATACAGCTACAGCGCTGTTGCCTTTCGAGGAGCCAGCGGCTTCGACTGAACCGCAAGCTGAACCTTGGGCTGCCCCGGCTGCCGGATACAAGTGGTATGATCGTTCCACGTTCAAGCCAGGCTCTTATGGCGGCCCTGCGTCCAGTGCTAACGCGGCTTACAGCTTCGTGAAGCAAAATACATTGCCTAATGCCGAAGACTTCCAGATTCGTGTAGTTGTAGAAAATATGGCTCCTAACACTACCGTTTCCGGTTACAGCGCCGGTATTTATCTGACAGGTGGAACACAGGTAGCTATGATCCAGAATGACAGTGGAACATGGCCAACTTCATACGGATACAGCTCTGCTTTTAGCGTAACATCGGATAGCAACGGACGCGGGATCAAAGATCTGAATGTACGCATCAAACCAGGCACGAATGGTAACGCCAGCCTGCGTCTGCGCCTGAACGGAAGCAACCTGATTACTAATGCGGTAAGCATTGCTAACGTACCTGCGGAGCCACTGCCAGAAGAACAAGGTCCAATTCCAGCAACCATTAGCGTAGCCGAAGCGCGCAGCAAAGCGGTTGGCGCTACAGTTACTGTTGAAGGTGTTGTCACAACCAAACCGGGTTCTTTCGGCGGACAAGCCTTCTATCTTCAGGATGATACAGCGGGAATCTACGTGTTCCAGCACACGAGCGGATTCGATGTAGGTGACAAAGTGAAAGTGACCGCACCAACAACGATCTACAACAGCGAGTTCGAGTTAACCGATGTGGTTGCGATTGAGAAAACAGGAACCGCTTCTGTTCCGGCTCCAGCACTGGTTACAGCCATTAACGATACCAACCAAGGTCAACTCGTTCAATTGAAAAATGTAACGGTGCAGAATATCATCAGCGCTACGCCTGCCGGTTCATTTGAATTTGATGCAGTGGCTGCGGACGGAACAAGCACACACGTGCGTGTGGATACGCGTACCGGTGTGAGTGAAACGACTTTCCCTTATGTTGCTGGTGACAAGATTGATATCACAGGTGTGTCTGCCATTTTCAAAGATGTCTATCAATTGAAACCAAGAAGCTTGGGTGACATTGTAGCTTCGGAAGAACAAGGTGGAGGCGAGAACCCTTCCACTCCAGCCGAAGGAGCGCCGGGTAAACCGGTGCTTTCTTCCGATAACGGACATACCACCGGGCTGTCTGACGGTTCGTTCAACGTGAGCATGAATCTGTGGTGGGGCGAAAATGCAACCGAGTACAAGCTGTACGAGAACGATGTCTTGGTAGATACGCAAAAGTTAACGGCGGCTTCCCCTTCTTCACAGTTTGCTAAAACGGCGATTAAAGGCAAAGCGAACGGAACTTATACGTATGTTGCCGAGCTGATCAACGACAAAGGCGCTACTCGCAGCGATGAGTTAACGGTTCAAATTACGAACGCGGCTCCAGGTAAAGCCGTTTTGTCGCAAAACAACTGGGACGGTGATGGCAACTACACCGTAACGATGAACCTCTGGTGGGGAACCAACGCAACCGAGTATCGCCTCTATGAAAATGATGTACTGATCGATACGCAAGCGTTGAACGCTGCTACACCATCTGCTCAAACGGCGAAAACCGACCTGAGCGGTCGTGCGAACGGAACGTACACGTATCGCGCGGAACTGATCAATGCTGCAGGTGTGACCAGTACGGAAACCGTTACGGTACAAGTAAGCAAAGCTACTTTGCCTTTGGCGAGCTAGTATAAATTAACATTAGGATTAGATGTAGATGCAGGAATAGAGTAGGCGCAAATGCCGAACCGAAGTAGCAATATAAGTAGAAGTAAACACACCGAAAATGAACAGAAACTTAGGCATAACGTAGATCAAACCGAATATAGTAACACCGATAGAAACGAATCCAGGAACGGAAGTAATTAATACCTTAAGTAGTAATGAAAACGGAAATTAATGAAGAGCAGAGCCTGAGTAGTAACGAAAGCAGTCACGAAAGTAATAATGAAAGTAGTAACGTAAACAATAACGAAAAACCGAAACCAACCCAACGGCCAGGAAAGAGGCTGCGGTGATTTCGGTTTTTTTGTAGTCTTTTTTAGGTCTTTGTAGTTTATGGAATGTTCTATTGTGGTTTTATTATGGTTGTATTATGTTTTCATTTCTGGCGCACCATTGAACCCTTGAAACTCTCTACTCCCTCAGCGCTAACGATCCTGAGAGAGCTTATTTGGCCCGTTTTGCCACATTTAAAATTCTAACGATCACCAGCGACGCTATTTGGCTATTTTTCAATATTTTGAGGGATAAATCGGGCTAATTGCAACAAATAACGTCTGTGCGGATCGTTAGAATTTTAATCCAGACTTTTTCGACTAAATAAGGCTTCTGGTGATCGTTAGCGCTTCAAGCTAGGTTCAACAGTACCCTGCCCCCTCAATCCATGAGAGTTAACTTCCTACTTGTACACATATCTCTACACGATCCATACACGTAACGTAAATCAGCTCATCTCAGTCGAGGTCTCTCATAACCTTCTCTTACAAAAAGAATGCTGTTCCACACCCCACTATATGCCGCTAAGGCCATGATACCAATAACAAAAATAAGGTTCATCTGCGTAAATGAATAGCCGCTCCCCGTAAAAATTATCAGAATCGCGCTAAGTCCGATATTCTCCCGGTTATGCTTTTTAAACTCCTGAAAGATCAATCGGTACAGCAATATAAGCACCATAAAGAGGAGCCATATCAAATAAAATTTTTCCATAGAATAGTTACCTCCTTGCAAAAAGGTCAACTTTAACGTTAAAAGTTAACGTTTCGAGCCACATATCCAACATCATTATGTACGTTCCAACTTGTCCAACGGCTATATTCATCAGGGCAACTGACTTCTCAAACTTCTTCGATTTACTCACCGGCACTATCTATTCATCTCGTCACTACTACAATTGTAACACAGACAACATTCTAATTTTACCAATATATCTGATTTCTAAGAATTAATGAACCACATAAACCCGACTATCCAGGATGCAATAAACAGATACACGATAATTTAATGAACATATATTCTTTTTTTTCGCTTAAGGAAATACACCACAACAACAAGTGGGAACAGGGTTACCGCCATATTCAGTATAAGACGAGTTCTTCAGCAACACTCAGAATGCCCGTTAGAATCAACAAAATAATCCGTATAATAACCCACACCCCCTTTAATTAGAGCATCTGTATCTTATACGGATAAATGAATGATAACTAGAAATTCTTGCGATCGGGAAAAAATATGTATAGTTAATTTTGATTTTAAATTCAGCTACCTACAATAATATTCATCACTACAACTTACTTCTTTTCCCTTGTCAATTACAATTGAGACATGATTGACATTCGCTTTGTCTATAATAACTAGTCTAACGTCTGTCTCAAATGACATACTAACTAGTGGCTTAATCTCGTTTTTTTGTAAATCTCCTTCCGTTGTCGTATTCATATAGACAACCGTCCGAATCGCTTCATCCTGGGTTTGTCTTTCACTTACTTTTGGATCTATAACAAATGGCAGTTGGTTACGATCAATAACTTGTTGAACTTGACTCTGAATCTCCAATTGGACATGTTTCGAAGGCGTTCTAAAAAAGTCTTCAATTGCGCTTTGGTTAAAAAGAATTATAAAATACATTACAACAGATGCTATAAAACAAACGATAATGGTTCCAATTATTCCTGACTTCTCCTTCTTGTTAAGTACATACACCGCGACAACAAACGGAAGAAGTGTTAACACAAGATACAAGAGAGTATGACTTGCTGGAGGAACATCAAAGATAATGAGGCCTTCGTCTCCAGATAGCATCAGTAGCATTATTAAATAGCCAAAAAGCCATCCTCCTCCAATACTCAATATCGACGCAATAATAGGTAAAATAATTCTCAAAATGAAATGCACCTCCTTTTCATATTAAAATCGATAAATTACAAAACGTACTTAGCGGATTTAAAAAGGACTGAACGTGCCCTAACAAATCGAAAAATCAGGTTTTCCAAACAGTTCTAAATTTTGCTTTTTGATGAGGAAACAATATGTAAAGTCACTACTAATTCTCAACTATCTACATAAGGATTCATTACTACAACCGCTCTCTTCCCCCTTATCTATTACTATTTTGAAAAGTTCGCCCTCTCTCTTGTCATTAAAAACCAGCAAAACATTCGTTTCAAATGTCGTCCCCAAAAATGGCTTGACTTCCTCCTTTTTAAGTTCCCCAGGTAGTGTTTTGTTTAAATAAACAACTGTTCGTATTACTTCGTCATCGGTCCAACTTTCACTTTCTTTCTGGTCTATGACATAAGGCAACTGTTGTTTATCAATAATTTGCTGCACTTGACTTTGAATCTCCAATTGAACATGTTTCGAAGGCGTTCTAAAAAAGTCGAGAATTGCAACTTGATTTGGTATTAATATAAAACTCATTACAAAAGATGCTACAAAAGAAGCGATTATTGTTTTTTTTATTACATGCTGCTGCTTCTTGTTAAGAACATATACCGCGACAACAAACGGTAGAATAATTAAGGCAAGTTTGAGAAGAGTCTCGCTTTTAGGCGGACCAATGAAAATACGAAATCCACCATTGTCTATAGATAAAAGCAGTATAAGTAAAAAATAGGCAAAAACTCCCCCTCCTCCAATACTCAATATCGATGCAATAATAGGTAAAATAATTCTCAAAATGAAATTCACCTCCTTCTCATATTAAAATCGGAATAAATTACAAATAATTGAATAGAGAATTAAGCAAATTGTACAACTATTATCACAAATTATTTCAAGAGAAAAATTAGGCAACTACCGACATATCACTAGATTTAGAGCCTGTGTATTTTAAAAACAACAGAAAAAAGACTATCCACTGCCGTATCATCCAGCAAAAGATAGTCCTTCTCTCTACCGCTTCATTCCGTTAGCTACACCAGCTTCTTCCGAATATACCCCGAGATCAGATCAATGATCGTGATCATCACGATAATGCCTAGTAGAATAATGCCGACACGCGGCCAGTTGCGTGTGCTGAGTGCAAAGATCAGCGGTGTCCCGATACCACCTGCGCCGATCACACCGAGGATCGTGGCAGAGCGAACATTTATTTCGAACCGATACAATGTATAGTTCAGGAATCCCGGGATGACCTGCGGCAAGATGGCAAACCAGAGTTGCTGCAACCGGGTTGCTCCGGAAGCCAGTAACGCTTCGGACGGGCCATAGTCAATATTTTCAACCTCATCCGCGTACAGTTTACCCAGCATCCCGATCGAGTGAAGTCCAAGGGCTAACACCCCCGCGAATGATCCGGGGCCTACAGCCTTGATGAACAAGAGAGCCATGATAATTTCAGGAAATGTACGGATGAAACTAAGCATCATTTTACCCGCACCCGAGATCGCCCGATGTCCACTCATGTTCCGTGCAGACCAGAAGGCAAACGGGATACAGAGCACAGCAGAGATTACAGTACCCAGTACAGAGATCGCCAGAGTATCCAGCAGTCCGCGCAACAAATCCTCGCCTTCAGGCAAATAAACGAAATTCCAGTCGGGCGAGAAAATACCCGCAATAATAGCTTTCATGATCTGTCCCGCAGTTTCCTTGAATCCGGTAAAAGGTACGCCCGCAAGCGCCCACGCATAAACCAGAATTAACAGCAGAATGATAAGCCAGCGGAGCGGATTTTTCCGTGGCTTGGGTCTTGGCCGAATACGGCTCGCTTCATTTTTCATCATAACAATTTCTCCCGCAGCTTAGTGCTCACATAGTCGATAATCAGAACGATGGCCAATGTGAAAATAATAATGGTATTCGTCTTGTCATACTCCAGGAATCCAAGTGTCGCTTCGTAATAAAGTCCGATACCACCCGCTCCAACGAGTCCAAGGATGGCGGCGGCACGTACGTTAATTTCGAAGGCATACAGTACATAGGACGTGAACTGGGCTGCCAGTTGCGGCACCACACCATAGACAATAAGCTGAATACGGTTCATGCCCACAGCAGTCATCGCTTCAAGCGGCCCTTTGTCAATCGTCTCCAGCGTTTCATAGGTGAGCTTGGCGATCAGACCTACCGAGAATACAGCCAGCGCGAGAATACCCGGAACCGGCCCCAGTCCAAATACAGCAACGAACAACGCCGCCAGCAACAAGTCCGGAACCGTCCGAATCAGATTCAGCAGAAAGCGTGCCGGATAATAGATCCAGCGACTTGGCATGAGATTCCCCGCACAGATGATGGAGATCGGAATGGCAAGAATGGCACCAATCGTGGTTCCGATCAAAGCCATCCGGATCGTCTCCAGCATGCCCTGCACGATATTGTCAAAATAACTCCAGCGCGGCGGAAACATCTCCTTCAGCAGCTTCCACATCTCCGGGCCACCTGTGAACAGTTCTGCAAAGCTCGCATCCGTCTGCTTGGCACTCGCCCACAAGAGCAGCACAATGATGACCAGCGTTAGCAGATGTTTGGTCTTTCCCGGTGGTTTGGGGCGATTCACGATCTGCTTCGGGCTGGAGCCAGGTTCCTTGCCTACGTCTGCACGCCCTTCATGTTCAAGTGAAACGCTGGTTTGTCCTTTCATACCAGTACTTCTCCCTGCTCATGCACTGCCTGCTTGTCCAGCAATTCATCCGCCAGAATCGGTCTGCCGTAAATTTCAGCAAAACGCTCATCCGTTGCCTCTTCCACCGGACCGTCGAATACAACTTCGCCTGCCCGCAAACCAACAATACGTGTCGCATACTCTCTCGCCAGATCAATAAAGTGCAAATTAACAATCGTTGTAATGCCGAGATCCTGATTAATCCGTTTCAGGTCATCCATGACCTGTTTCGTTGTCAGCGGATCAAGTGAGGCCACCGGTTCATCGGCCAAAATAATTTTTGCTTCCTGAGCGAGTACACGGGCAATCGCCACACGCTGCTGCTGTCCACCAGACAACTGATCTGCACGAGAGTAAGCCTTCTCGGAGATATTCACCCGATCCAATGCATCAAAGGCCAGTTCTACATCCTCTTTTGGAAAACGACCCATTATGGTACGAAGTGTAGAATGGTACCCCACCCGACCAGCCAGTACATTGCGTAACACGCTGGATCGTTTCACCAGATTGAAGCTTTGGAAGATCATGCCGATATCCCGCCGGATCAGACGCAGGCGTTTGCCCTGTGCCTTGGTGATGGAGCTGCCGTTAATCAGAATTTCACCTTCACTAATATCATGCAGCCGGTTGATCGACCGCAGCAATGTGGATTTGCCTGCACCAGACAATCCGACCACCGCGATGAATTCTCCCTGCTTGAATTGCAAATTTATGTTATTGAGGCCTTTCGTGCCGTTTGCATACGTTTTGGTCACGTTATGAAGCTCAATCATCGCGTTAATCCTTCTTTCATCCATAATATTTATCGATATAAGTTGAACTAAAGGTTGATTTACACAGGCACTTCGATCGCAGAATAATGTGTAAATTAAAAGTTCAACATATATCGTTTCCGCTGTTTCCAGCAGAAACTTATAATAACGGCACAAGCCAGAACAGCGTCAATTACGCTGAACTGGCCTGTTCACTGTGCAAAGTCATGATTTGCTTGTTGGAACGAAAAACTACTCGGTTTTCACTTTCTCGTTATACTGGCGAACGATATCAAACTTGCTGTCATCGGACTCCACATAACCTTCGTGCGTGTAGATTTCTTTGATGATCTTGTGACCTTCCGTATCTTTACCGATATCGATGAAGGCCTGTTTGATCTTCGCTGTCCAATCTGCGTTCATGTCGGTACGAACGGCGATCGTATCGTTAGGAATAGGCTCAGTGAAGGCAAGAACGCGTGTGTCTTTGAATACATTCGGGTAGTCTTTAGATACTGTGTTACGGGCATCCTGGAAAATAGCGGCTGCATCGACGTCACCGTTCAACACGGCCAGAACAGCTTGGTCATGACCTTTAACGGTCACAGGCTGTACATCCTTGAGCGGATCAATGCCGCGATCCAGCAACAAGGCTGCCGGCCATACATAACCAGCGGAAGATGTTACGTTCTGGTAAGCCATTTTCTTGCCTTTCAGATCCTCTACCGATTGGATCGGGGAGTCTTTTTTGACAATAATCATGGATTTATACGAATCTGCCAGTTGCTCTGTCGGAGCGCCAGTCTCATCATTCACACCGAAACGTTGTGCTTGCAAAATGACTTGTGCTGCTCCTTTTTCTTTCGCAAGTACATAAGCTGTTGGAGGCAAGAAACCTACATCTACTTTTTTGGAAGCCATCGCTTCGATAATCGTGTTGTAGTCCGTGGATACGCTGACTTTTACCGGGATACCCAGCTTGTCGCCAAGCAGTTTTTCCAGCGGTTTTGCTTTTGCTTCAAGGGTGTCTGCATTCTGTGAAGGAACGAATTGCACAGTCAGTTCCGTAGGGACATAACCTTCAGCGGTTTTGTCTTTCTCTGCTGTGTCGGTTGATGTGCCGGACGCGCTTGAATTGGCTTCAGCGCCATTTGACGAATTGGATGTAGCGTTAGACCCACATGCACTCAGGAACAGTACCAAAATCAACAATGGTAAGAATAAAGCAGACTTCTTCAATCGAACACCCTCCAAAAGTTTTTCTGATTTTCAATACTTGTCTACTATAATTGGCAAATATTTGCGCGATGTGAAACGAAATTTGGAGTTTTGTAAAGTTTCCTGGCAGGCTGTCAGCGTCACATTCTTCTGTTAAAATAGGCTCATTATGGTCGATGAATTCAGAGGAAATACGCCTGGATTAAGGCTTATCACCTGTTGTTAAGACGATTTCTTCTGCTTCTTTCTACGGTTTATGCCATATATCTAAACTTATATATTAGAGGAGATTGTAAAATGACACGCATTCCCCCTACGACAAACTTCGATATCCTGTTCACCAGTGACCTTCACGGGGCGATTCGCCCGATCCATTACAATACCAACGCATATCGTCATGCTGGTCTTGCTTTGCTGACTTCCCTGATTCGGCAGGAACGTGAACGGTCGCCCGAATTGCTATTAATCGATAATGGAGACTTGCTGCAAGGCTCCCCTCTGGCTTCTTACGCAGCTTCTCATGCACCCCAAGCGCAGACGCATCCTTTTATTCACGTCTTAAATGAGCTTGGATACGATGCGGCTGTGATGGGCAATCATGAGTTTAACTATGGTCAGGAGTTGCTACGCGGTGCGGTGGAAGGTTCCTCCTTTCCTTGGCTGTCTGCCAATATTCTGATGAAACGGGAAAAGCAACAAATTGTAGGACTGCCGCTTGCCCCTGAAGGAGCAGGTATTCCGGCTTTTGGCGAACCGTATCTGATCAAGACGCTCTCGACTGGCGTAAAAATCGCCTTGCTCGGCGCAACCACCCATTACATCCCCAACTGGGAGCATCCGAAAAATATTGAAGGACTTCATTTCATGGATGCACTGGATACGATTCGTACGTGGGTGAAATATATACGGGAATATGAACAACCCGACGTACTGGTGGTCAGTTATCATGGAGGATTTGAATGTGATCTAGACACGGGAGAACCTGCAGAGCGCTTGACCGGAGAAAATCAGGCATATGCCATCTGCCGAGAGATTGATGGCATTGACGTACTACTGACGGGTCATCAGCATCGCCAATTGACGGGCGAAATCCATGGGGTAACTGTAATTCAGCCAGGGTTTAATGGCAGTGGATTAGGTCAAGTGTCCGTGCAACTTCAGCAATCGCCGGACACGGGCAAATGGGTAGTAACGGAGAAAAAAGCGAAGTTGCTGTTGCTTGAGGATTACCCCGATCTAAAGCCTGATCCAGTAGTAATGAAGCTAACCACTGAGCTGGAGGCTTCGGCACAATCGTGGCTGGATCAGCCTATAGGTGAAGTAGCCGGAGACGGAGATCTATCGATCTCCAGCGCGACACAGTTGCGGCTTCAAGCGCATCCTTTTATTGACTTTGTACATCAGGTTCAGATCGAAGCGACAGGGGCACAGCTTTCCAATACGGCTATGCTTAGTGAAGAAGCTCGTGGTTTCGGCAAGCAGATTACGGTGCGTGATGTGTTATCAAACTTCATTTATCCCAACACTCTAACTGTGCTTGAACTCAGCGGAAGGGATATTCGGGAAGCTTTGGAGCAAACAGCACGATATTTCGAACTGGGCACCTCCGGCAAAGTAGTCGTTAACCCAGCGTATATGCAACCCAAACCTCAACACTACAACTACGACATGTGGGCTGGTATCGATTATGAACTGAATATTTCCCAGCCTGTAGGCAGCCGTGTTGTGAAACTGGAACGAGATGGAAAACCACTGGAGATGGATGGTACATACTCCGTCGTGATGAACAGTTATCGCGCGGCAGGCGGCGGAGATTATGCGATGTATCCCGGCAAAAAGGTGCTGCACGAAGGCGCCACGGACATGGCCGCTCTGGTGGAAGATTTCATTCGCAGGCACCAGCCGTTACAAGTTCGGGAAGTGCATAACTGGAAGGTCACCAACTGAAGTTTGGATTGTGAAAAACGAAAAATGAACAAGTACATGAAAAAAGGACGGAGCCGGGTTATCCGGTTTCGTCCTTTTAAAACAATGAATCCGAGAGAAGCAGTACAATGAGAAAAGCCCCTAACCAGAACAGAAACAAATTTGCAGTTGCGGTTGCCCATTTGCTTTTGCCCGAATGATAGAACGCCCAGCATAATAAGGAAGCTAACACACCAATGGGATACGTAGCCATGAGGACTGCCGCAATTGTATCTAACAATGGATGTGCACCTGATTCCCGATAGGCATATAAATACACACTCATGATCAGTACAACCGGATAGGGCAAAAGGGTTATTCCATAAATCGCATTGAAGAATATGAGCCGATATGCAAGTTTGGGATTTTTCAAAACAGATGAACAACCTCCTTGTGAACACCAAACTCATTTCAGTATATCCACCTGTTTCTATCATGTCATGGTATATTTTTCCATTAATTAATCAGTACATATCCACGTATATCTCCTTTCAAACAGCAACCTGTTTGTGCATTCTATTGATGCGTCCGTAGTGGTAAGCGAACAGGATCAGTCCCAGCGCACTTGTAATGATCTCCGTTACTGTCATAGACCAGATGATGCCTGTAAGGCCATAGAATTTATGGAAAACGATAATTACCGGAATAAACAGCGTGCCTTGGCATATTGCCATGATATTGGTCGGGATGCCTTCTCCTGCCGCTTTGAAAATACCCGTAAACAGTCCTGTTAATCCAGTGAACAGAGCAGAGATCAACATGGCCACCAGAATCGAACTTCCCGCCTCCAGTACGGCTATATCCGAAGAGAATAACCGAATTACAGATTCCTTGAACATATAAACGATGCCTATGAAAAGAACACCAATACCGATGATATACAGCGAAGCCTGCTTATACGTAGCCTTTAAACGACCAAACTTCTTACTCGCGAAACTGTGTGCCACCAGTGGGATAATCCCCATAAAGATACCCATCGCCAGAAATTCGGGAAGCTGCACAACCCGTAAAGCAATACCGAATCCAGCGACTACGCTTTCTCCATAGATCATGGCATAATGGTTCAGTAGCAGCGTAGATACGATTAGAAACGAGGTCTGCAACAACTCGGAAACTCCAATTTTGAATACTTCCATCTGGTCTTTGACCTGAAGTTTCCAATGTCCCAGAAACCCTCTCAAATTCTCGCTGCGGCGGGACAGAAACCAAACATAATAGGCTGCGGAACAAGCATTGGCTAATACAATGGATAATGCGGCTCCAATCACATGCCAATTCAATACCAGGATCAACAGCACATCCAGAACGATGCTGGCTGCGATGCTAATAAACATGCCGATCATGGATTCTTTCGAAGCCCCCTCCGACCGAACGAGCTGTTCCAGCGCAAAATTAAGAATAACGATAGCCCCTCCTGCCAAAAGTGTAATGGCATATTGACTGGTGTATTCATATACAGCCTGATCCGCTCCCAGTCCCTGAACAATAGGTGAGATGAATAACCAGGCAATCAGGGCAATGAGCAAACCGATACCTAAACTAGAATAAAAGGAATACCCTGCGACCCGTTTTGCTTTTTCCTTCTCTCCCGTTGCCGCCAAGCGTGTAATGAATGTGCCACCACCCACCCCGAACATATTGCCAAAAGCCATTAATACCGTAAAAATCGGCAGTCCCAGCGTGATAGCGCTAAACATGCCTGTATCATGAACCAGACCGATAAAAAACGCGTTGATAAGGTTATACACTGTCCCCGCAGACATACCAAGCATCATCGGAATGGACAGATGCATAATCGACTTGTGGACGGGCGCTTTGTCCAGATAATAGGAGTTTGAATGTTTTTCTTTCATGGTAACCTCCACCTTTCTTAACCACTTAACAATTAGATTTCTAAGTATTACTGCAAAAAAACACCAAGTTAAATTCATCATCATCTGCAAGGGAAATTAAAGCTTGATACACTTAATTCCATAATTCCATGATTACATGTAGAACTACGGCCACAATTACAGCTATATTTACAGTTTGATTAATAGAACACTAATAGTTCGAATTCTAAGTTTTTACCTAAGAGCAGTTCATCTGCTCTATATATCCCCAGTCATCGTAATCAGCCTTATAAATTCTGATTAACCTTGGTCAGCAAACGCATCAATGTTGCCTGCTCTTCCTCTGACAGGCTTTTCACGATCTCGTTCTCCACGGTCGAAAACATCTGCTCTATATCCTGAATCACTTTCTCGCCCTTCGGCAATACATACAGATTCTTTTGCCGCTCGTTATTCGCTGGAATTTTACGAACGATATAACCGTTCTTCTCTAGTCCTTTTAACATACTTGTAATCGTTGCATCTCTGCGGTTGAATACGTCAGCCAGATTTTTCTGAATTAATCCTTCGTCCTGGTGCTCGTAGATATATCCAATGATTCTTCCTTGCTGTGCGTTCAATCCCAGTTCGTTCACCTGCTCATCCGCTTTGCGTTTGATCTTGATGCCGATCGTTTGAAATAGATCCGAATACGGCGTATTTTCGCGCATAATTCTCTCCTTCCTGTTCTGCTTCCTCTCTAATTTGTTTCATCACTGTTCTCTTACTTACTCAATCTCTAACTCAGACTCAGACTCAAAATCTAAATGTTAGATATCTAACTATTCGCAAACTAAATATACAACTGCGGCTTCCTCTCTGTCAAGAATCAATTTTTCTTTCTTTACTGCACATATCAACATATCAAAAAAGGATTGAAGCCCCCTTCCGGGCTCCAATCCTTCCGCTGTTACACCGCTAGCCTGAGTCTACATTACCGTCTTTACACCGACCGGAAGGAACAGTCCCTCCCTCGCTTCCTACGACTCTCCTGCTTGCTTCAAGCCACCCGCACACTATTGCGCCTTTTTCCGCAACTGACTGTTATATAAATCACTATAAAATCCACCCTGTTTCAGCAGTTCATCATGTGAACCCTGCTCCAGCAGTTTCCCGTCCTTAAGTACCAGAATCCGGTCGGCCTGACGGATCGTATTCAGCCTGTGGGCAATGACAAAGCTGGTGCGGCCATGCATCAGACGTTCCAGCCCCTCCTGAATTTTGATCTCAGTCACCGTATCAATGCTGCTGGTCGCCTCGTCCAATACCAGAATGGACGGATCAGCCAGGATGGCCCGGGCAATAGCAAGCAATTGCTTTTGTCCTTGGCTAATACCGCTCCCGTCCGCCTGAAGCACCCGGTCATACCCGTTCTTCATTCGCATAATAAAGGAATGTGCATTCGCCAGCTTGGAGGCAATCTCCACTTCTTCATCGGTTGCATCCAGACGTCCGAACCGGATATTTTCACGAATCGTTCCCTGGAACAAAAATGAATCCTGCAATACAAACGCCATGTGCGACCGCAGGTTTTCCCGCCGAATGGTTGTCATCTTGTGCCCATCCACGGTAATCGTTCCACTTGTCGGATCATAAAAGCGGGACAAGAGCTGAATCAGCGTTGTTTTGCCTGCTCCTGTTGGACCGACCAGCGCTATCATCTCGCCGGGCTTCGCTTCAAAACTAATCCCGCGCAGAATATCACGCCCCTCATCATATCCAAAGGAAACCTTATCGAACCGAACGTTGCCCTGAATGTTATCCAAGGCAATGGCAGCCCCTTCATCCTTGGATTCCTCATCCTCATCCAGCACCTCGAACACCCGCTCTGCCCCCGCGATCGCAGACAACAGCGTGTTCCACTGATTCGCCAGATCGTTCAACGGACGTGTGAATTGACGCGCGTACTCTACAAAAATAATGATGACCCCTACCGTAACGGAACCCTGTATCGCCAAAATACCGCCAATCCCCGCGACGATTGCAAAGCTCAGGTTGTTGAGTCCATTCATCAGTTTGGGAATAAAACCTGAAATCGTCTGTGCCCAGAACGCGGAAATACGAATGCGCATATTACGCTCCTCAAAGCCGCGAATGACCCGTTCTTCCTGCGAAAAGGCCTTGATGATCCGCTGTCCGGATAACGTTTCCTCAATATAACCGTTGAGTTCACCCAGATTGCGCTGCCGCTCTTTGAAAAGCGGACCCGTTCTGCGCGTTATCCAGCGCATCCCCACAGCCATTAGAGGTACAACAATAAAGGTGAGTAACGTGAGCAACGGACTGAGCCACAACATCACGCCTAATGTGCCGATTAGCGTTAACACACTCGAAAAAATCTGAATTGCCGAGCTGTTCAGCGTACTGCTGACGTTCTCAATATCGTTGGTGACCCGGCTCATAATCTCACCTTGCTGACGCTTGCCAAAGAACGGGATCGGCAGCTTATGCAGATGAGCAAACAGATCATAACGCATACGGAATACCGTCTCCTGAGCAATCTCAATCATCCAAATATTCTGGAGCCAGGATGTAAGCGAAAAGAGTACATACACCGCTACCAGTCCGAGTAGAAACCAGGTCCAGCTGGAACTGGTCGACTCTCCTTCGATAAATTGGTCAACGGCCACGCCGACCATATAAGGCCCAAGCAGAGCAAGGGCTGAGCTGGCAAATACCATCAGTAACACAAGTGAAAGCTTGATTTTGCGGCGTGAGAGGTAGCTCCAGATCCGACCAAGCGTGCCTGACCAGTTTTTGGCTCTCGCTTTCGGCTTACGCTGGCCTCCTGAACGGAGTGACTCGGAATCCAGAACGGGCCGTGGCTGACGGAAAGGCTCAATGAGTGCTTTGAACATACTGTGCGCCCTCCCCATATTGTGATTCATGAATTCGGCGGTATAACTCCGACGACTCCATCAAGTCTTCGTGTTTTCCCTGTCCAATCAAGCGTCCATCATCCAGGAGCAGAATCAGATCGGCCGAAGTGGTTGAACTGATCTTCTGTGTAATCAGAAACGTCGTACAGGAGAGATCTTCCAGTGCACCTAGAAGCCTGCCTTCAGTAGCTACATCGAGAGCACTTGTACTGTCATCCAGAATAAGAATGCTTGGACGGCGTACCAAAGCTCTCGCAATGGAGAGGCGTTGCTTTTGTCCACCCGAAAGGTTAACACCCCTTTGACCGAGCAACGTATCGTATCCGTTCGGCAACTGCTCGATGGTCTCGTGAATCTGAGCCCGTTTTGCCGCTTCCACAATCTCTTCCATCGTGGCATCTTCTCGTCCCCAAGCAATGTTTTCACGCACAGAGCCCGTGAACAGTACGACTTCCTGAGGAACATAACCAATGGCTTTACGAAGGGTCGGCAGATCCAGCTCGGATGCATCTGTAGCATCAATACGCACCTCACCTTGTTCTTCCGTATACAGGCGTGGAATGAGCTGCACCAGAGAGGATTTTCCTGATCCGGTAGCCCCCATAATAGCAATTCGCTCACCTGCTTTTGCCGAGAACGTGATATCTTCAAGCACTTTAATCTCACTGTTGGGATAACTGAATCCTACACTGCGGAACTCCACTTCACCTTGTACGGTACGTTGGTCCTGCTCATGCACATGCTGTATGGAACCAGAACTATGCAAAGGAGCCAACGAACTTTGGGTATCCGTATCCGTGTGTCCGGCCTGTTCCCGCTGACCCGTACGCTCCGTCTCTGACGTATCCTCGGTTTCAAACACTTCATTCAGACGCTGTGCTGAAGCACTCGCCCGTGAAAATGTAACCAAAATCCAGGAAAGCGCCGACATCGCCCCAATGGTACGCAATAGATAGTTAATCACCGCAACGACTTCACCAACGGTTGCCGAGCCTGATACGATGTCCTTCCGCCCAAACCAAAGTACGGCGATAATACAACCGTTCATCATCAGTAGCATGAATGGCATCGTGGTCTCCGTCAGGCGCAGCGCGGAGATCGTGCCTTTCATCAGCTTGCCGCTGAAGCTGGCAAAGCGTTCAATCTCGTGGCCCATCCGTACAAAAACACGGATCAGCCGGATGCCTGTCAGATTCTCCTGGATGACACCGTTCACGGCATCCAGTCTGCGCTGCACATTGCGGAACAGCAGCGCTGCCTTTTTAATCATCCAGATCACAACAACCAGCAACACCGGCACCATAACAACAAGCAACAATCCCAGCCTCGGACTGACCACCACTGCCATGATCATGCTTCCAATCACCACGAGCGGAACACGGGTCATAAAACGAAGACTCATAAAGATGGTATCCTGCACCTGAGTCACGTCACCGGTTAACCGGGTGATTAGCGATGAGGTCGCGAAGCGATTAAACACTGCATAGGAAAACGTTTGCATCTTGTCATACAGCTTCTCTCGCAGATCATACCCGAATCCAAGACTCGCATGCGAGGCAAAAAACGAACTTGCAATCCCGGCGGCAAATGCGATGACCGCACTGCCAACCAGCACGCCCCCCCACATCCATACGACGGTCAGGTCTCCCTGCTGGATGCCATTATCAATGATTTTCGAGATCAGATAAGGCTGAGCCAGCTCCACTGTTAATTCAATCAGCATCATAACTAACGCTGCAATGGCGGCGACCCGGTACTTTTTCAAGTGAACGAACAGCTTGAGCATTCCCATACCTCCGGCCCGGAGCACGTTACTGGCGATACCGCATTACAATCACACCGTCAGCTCCGTTATTCTCTTTCTTTAAAGCTATGTAAAATTTCACGTAACCAATACGACTATTATATCGCATTTTCCATCTGCACACCGTTATGTTCTTCTCATTCTTAGTATTAACCTCAAATTTTAACCTGCAATCGAATCCTGAAGAACATGCTGGCTTAATCAAAATAAAATACCCGAGGCAGCGTCGCCCGTTGCCTGGGCATCCTTTTACAGCTGTTTCAACGCGGTGCCCACGTACTCACGGCGTTCTTTCACATACGTGCGAATCTTCTCCGGTTCATTCAGAAAGACATTCATGGGCCACTTCATATAAGGGTCGTTCCCTACATCTTCCCGAATTCCATCGTGTAATCTATATACTAGCGGCATGATTCTTTTCTCCGTGAAGGCACGCTCCAGATGCTGTTTCATTAGTCTTTTATACTGCTCACGAAACGTACGAAATGCGAGTATTCGCCCCGTCAGTTTGTTATACCCCTGAATGCGAACCAGATTCGGATTGACCTTGGCCCCGTAACAGTTCCTACCCCAGGTTCCTTCGTAATCCCAAGGCAGAATGCCATATTTTCCACTTTTCACTTTTTCGTACCATGTATAGTTCTGATGAAATCCGTCAAAATTGCCTGTCAGCACAGCTCCGCTCAACCAGCGCAAATAGTTGTCAATATCCACCCGTGATTGTAAAAAACGAAACAGATCCATCTTGGACTTCATATTCAATTGTTGAATAAACCTGCGTAGTCTTTGGCGGTCCTCCACATTGCCGCGAATCAGGCTGTATCCGGACAACTGGCTGTTTTCTGAATGAGTTGATCCGGTTGATAATGCAAAATTGGCGTTGTCGTTGACGGCGTAGAAAATACTCCGGACAGGCATTCTCCGCTGGCGAAAATAAGAAGACTTCACGCCTTCAATTCTTACATACACCCCCGCGAGTTGATCATTGAGATACAGCACACAGTGGCGCGTAGCAGGCGCCGGAACTCGAATGGATTCAAAGAACTGAAATGAAAGTGCGTTCCGCAGCAGTGAAGGGTCATCATATTCCGCATTGAAGTGGAACGTACGGCTTGCCGTGCGAATCTCGAATGATTTTTTCTCATAAGCGCGTGTATGTCCACCCCGGTACCGAATTCGAATGGGAAGCTGCTTGCCGTCCATCTGCATCGTGCCGTTCACAAACGTTTCTGACCATATGTTCGATGTTAATCGCTGGTATTCATTCGTCGACACATGGATGTGGTAGACAGGTAGAGTCATTTCCATCCGCCTTTCGGTCACCTGTGAGTTAAGCCCGTAGGCTATTACATCATCCTATGCACAAGCACAGCAGGCCGTAAGGGCTAATGCACAGCCCATTTATGGAACCATCCGCGAAGTCACAGTGTAAATTTGCTGAAAATATATCACACCAATCTAAAAATTACCATTTTTCTCATAGATTACTGCCAATTTGCTATACAAATGGTTGTCTGCTGGTTCCTCAGATGCTAGGTACACATATGATTAAACTACAGACAGACTCCAATGACGAGTGGCAGGGATTCAACGAACATCAGCGAACAACCGTCAGCGGCCTATCTGAACTTATATCTGGGAAGGGGCAAAATACAATGTCTATGAATGGTCAGGGAATGAGAGGTTTGGTTGGAAGAGAAGTCAAGATTAATCGCGGTGGACCCGATTCAATCCAAGGCACATTAATGGATGTACGCTGGGACTACATGGCTGTGAGCTGCAAAGAAGGTATGGTGTATGTGAATGATGCTCATGTCAAAAGTATTACTGACACAGGTCGTTCCGGCGGAGCCAGAGGACCTATGGGGAATCCGATTCCGGCGAACACATTCCTTGGCGTGATGCAGGCACTTCGCTTCCGTCCTGTACAGATCAACCGCGGAGGCCCGGAAAAAGTGGAAGGCATCCTGGCCGATGCCAACCAGAGTCAATTAATTCTGACTTTGAAAAATCAGGAGATCATCCGCATTCCTTTACAGCATGTGAAATCCGTCTCCCTGGTTCGCGGAAGCAGCAACAACAATAGCAATAACAACGGCAACAACGGTAAAAACACAAGCCAAGGGAATAAAACACAAAATACGCAGTCCGGCGGCAATCGTTCCCAAGGGAATCGCAGTGCAGGCAACCAAGCGTGCGGAAACAAATCACAGGGAAATAAATCGGGCGGAAACAAATCACGGGGAAATCAATCACGCGGAAATAAGTCCGGAGGCAGACGGTAATTTGTAAACAACAACAAACGAAGCTACTACCAGTTTAAAGGGGGGAATGATCATGCTGATCTTTATCGCAATCGTCTTGACAGGTGTGCCTTTGTATTGGATTGTTATGCCGGGAAGGCCCACTTCGACTCATGAACATCTGAAACAGTCTTCACAAGGACTTCTCCCCCTGGGAGGTGAATCACAGTAAATGCCTGATTACCAGTTGTGGTTAACCTTCGGGGTATTTATCATCACAGTCATTTTCCTGATGTGGCGGCCTGGCGGATTAAATGAATCGATTCCCACTTCGCTTGGGGCGCTGCTTCTTATCCTGACCGGTGTAAGCAGTTTGGGGCATATCCTGGGCATTTTCGAAATTGTATCCGGCGCAGCGATTACGATTCTCTCCACCATTGTCATGTCCATTATTCTGGATAGCATCGGCTTCTTTCGCTGGATCGCTGTGAACATGATTGAAAAGGCACGGGGTTCAGGCTTCCGATTGTTCTGGCTGATTCTATTACTTTGTTTTCTCATGACCATCTTCTTCAACAACGACGGCAGCATACTGATCACTACCCCCATCATCATTCGAATCTGTTCCATGTTACGTCTGAAAATCCACCAGCAGTTGCCCTACCTAATCTCCGGTGCACTCATTGCTACGGCTTCCAGCGCTCCGATCGGACTCAGTAATCTCGCTAACCTGATCGCCTTAAAAATGGTTGGATTAAACCTGAACACCTACACTCAGATGATGTTTGTGCCATCCATGCTCGGAATTATCGCCATGACTTTGCTGTTACTCTATTATTTTCGCAGAAGCATACCCAAGGTTATTCACCAGTTCCCCGTATCCATGCAAAGTTCATCTCGATCAAGTTATCACCCACTGAAGACAACAGAATCCGAATCGGATAACTCCAAAACGAACGTAGACTGGTGGTTGTTCCGTGTCTGTATCGGGATTGTTGTATTGATCCGGGCAGGATATTTCCTCGCTGAGCAAATCGGTGTACACATGGAGATTGTCGCCATTACCGGTGTGGTTCTGATGCTTGCTGTACGGTGGTATCGTACACGATCCGGACTGAAAGATGTCGTCACACAGACGCCGTGGCATATTCTTCTCTTTGCCTTCAGCATTTATATTATCGTGGACAGTCTTCACCGAGCCGGGATGACCACATGGATTACCGAATTTACAGGCCCGATTGCCGAAAGAGGCAATGCCAGTCTGATTGCCGTATCCGGATTATTACTAACGGTGCTGTCTAATTTGTTCAACAACTTGCCCTCGGTCATGATTGGAACATTCGCCGTTACTGATCTTCATTTGAGTGATACTCAACTTCATCTGGCATATCTCGCTAATATACTAGGCAGTGACATCGGAGCATTATTGACACCCATAGGCACACTTGCCACCTTAATCTGGATGTATATATTACGGACCCACCATATTCGAGTCTCATGGAAACAGTATATGAAAGTAACCTTCATTGTGATACCCATCAGTTTAATTATCAGCCTATTTTCCTTATATATTTGGGTGGCTATGCTGTATTGAGAGGAGGTATACTGTGAAATCTGCAACGACGTGGTTAGGTAAAACGATAGAGTTTGAATTATCCGGCTGTAAACTACCGATCCAAGGCGAGGTTATTGATGCAGGAGAGGACATTATAGTGGTTTATGGGAATCAACGCTACATTTATGTGCCGCTTCACCATATTCAAACGATGCATTTTACGAAATCAGAGGAAACTTCAACTAGCTCGGACGTACCTGCACCTGATCCCGAAATGGACCATGACAACATCTCTTATCGAAAAGTACTAATGAATGCCCGCGGAAGATTCAGTGAAATTTCCATTGGTGGGCGAACGCTGCATGGTTATATTACCAGCATCATGAACGATTATTTTATCTTCTATTCTCCGTTGCACCATTCGGTCTATGTCTCCATCCATCATCTGAAATATATTATCCCTTCTCCCTCCAATAGCAGACCGTATGCGATGGAACATCAACATTTCCCCATACAGCCATCATCCATCTCACTCTCTCGCACACTCGATCAACAGCTGCAAAAAATGGCCGGAGAACTCGTCATCTTAAATCTGGGTTACAAGCCCGAACAGACAGGATTGCTCAAAAGTATCAACGACAAGTTGCTTGAAGTCATTGATGCTGAAGGTCGTGCGCGGTTCATGCACACCAGCCATGTTCAAACGCTTCATTTACCGTAATGGTTAAAATAGAACGCAAACAGGGATATTCCGGAGATTGGCATTGTGACCTGGAATATCCCTGTTTCATTTTTTTTGTGACTCATTATTCCATTCTTCCGCTCGCATCTTTACTTGTTAATCATTAATCTGTGTGCTGGCGATTTAACTGTCTATATATTGCTTATTTAATTCCTTTAGCCTTAGCCATGTGCTCGGCCCGAATCTGATGATCCGTTGAATTCACTGCGTTCAGCATGTTCCAGATCGCCTGAGTATCCTGTTCTTGATATAAGGTCTCCGGAAGTTCTGTCTCCAGTCGTTCTGTTTTGCGTTGAATGGTCTCCACCAATTCATGATCATAAATAATCATTTCATCGGAATTGACATACCTTACGGCTGGATCAACACTGATCCGGCATCGATTCGTGAACGTCACCATGGAAACCAGCCGAACACGCTTGTAATCCCCGAGATGTGCCTGAATCGCTTCAACATGGGCGCGGTGCTGCAAGAGCGGATTATACATTTTGACCCTGCTGCTGCTCACGGACCAATTCGCTTCGCGGCGGCCCCCACGAATCTCTCCAGTTGTCAGATTCCGGGTTTCGATGACAAAGATCGCCCGCGGGCCAATCACGACATGATCAATCTGGGAATATCCCGAACGTGACTTCGGATTGGTAACCAGCAGATCGTTCAACACTTTATATTCACTGGGCAAACCAAGCAGTAATTCGGCGGTTGTTGGTTCTTGCGGTGTGCTGATCCAATCGGGTTCAGACTTCTTCTTTTTGCGCCGACTACGAGCCAGACGGGGAGGAATTGCTGTAACTGGCGGCAGAGCCGAAGCTGCAACAGAATCGGTAAGCGGGCTCACAAGCTCTGGCTGCGTCTTGAACAGAGACCAAATTTTCTTGAACATGGGCAAGCTCCGTTCTATTTGGAATGGTTAATGAAATATGGCTTATGAATTATGGTTTATGTAGATGTTTAGTACCTTTCACATGTAAACTTCTATACCTTATGTCGGATAAAGTCGAACAAAAATAAAGAGACATTGACCAAATTCATTGTTTCGTTAAATGCGCACGACAGTATATACCCAAACCCGAGACTTTAGACGCACAACAAACCCACCAATAAGTCCATATCCAATCCATACCCAGTTCATTTCAAATCCATATGAAGTTCCCTTCAATTCCAATATATAAAGAAAAAGCAGCATCCCCTTTTCCCTAAGCAAAAGAGTCCGCTGCTGTCTTCCCATGTTCATCTTCTACGCCTGGAGATAGTACGTGTACAGTACTTGTGTACCTTTCTCATCCAAGCCATCCTTCGATATTTCCTGATAGAGCGATTCCGCCAGAGCCAGTCCCGGTGTGTTCATGCCCATCGCTTGAGCAGACTCCAGTGCAATGCCCATGTCTTTGATAAAATGTTTCACATAGAATCCAGGCTCATAGTCGCCTGCGATCATGCGCGGACCCAAGTTGCTGAGGGACCAGCTTCCGGCTGCGCCGGTCGCAATACTCTTCAGCACATTCTCCGCGTCCAGTCCCGACGTCTTGGCATAGGCGAGTGCTTCGCATACGCCGAGCATGCCAGAGGCGATAGCAATCTGGTTGCACATTTTGGTATGCTGTCCGGCGCCCGGCTTGCCTTGTAGCACAATGTTGGTGCCCATCTGTTCAAAAATCGGACGCACCGCTTCAAAAGCTTGCGCGTCACCACCCACCATAATGGACAGCCTGCCGTCCCGTGCGCCGATATCGCCGCCGGATACAGGCGCGTCCAGAGCATGCAAACCTTTAGCCTCCGCAGCTTCGGCAATGCGCGCAGCCAGCAGCGGGCTGGAAGTGGTCATGTCAATCAGTGTTGAACCTGGTTTGGCATGAGCAACAAGCCCGCCTTCTCCGAGATATATCTCCTCGACATCCTTCGGATAACCGACCATGGTAATGATTACATCACAAGCAGCAGCGAGTTCCGCAGGCGTTTCATGCCAGACAGCTCCTTCTTTTACGAGCGCTTCTGCCTTAGCGGCAGTGCGCGTGTATACATGAAGCGGATAGCCTGCACGCTGAATGTGACCAGCCATGCTTTTTCCCATAACGCCTGTTCCAATAAAGCCTACATGAATCTCTTCAGGTGATTTAGTTGATTGTGTCATCGCAAGTTTCCTCCCTTTTATCTTGAGTGATCCACAGTGATTGATTGATCGATAGTGATATTTAGTGCTGTATAGTTCATTTGAGTGCTACATAGCGTTGTTGAGTGATGCAAGTGCTTGTCCATACTCTGGTGAAGAGAATGTAGATACGGAGTCGATTGCGATTAGGGACACCGATGTGGGCGAGTAAGTGGATACTGATGCTACCATCCGCTAACGATCACCAGAAACGCTATTTGAGCAGAATCACACCTTTTTATACTCTAACGATCTCAGGAAAGCTTATTTTCGGGAAGTGGTTCGAAAACGGGCGTTAATCTTCTCTTTTCAGTAAAATAAGGCTTCTGGTGATCGTTAGAATTCCAAAACTCCCCATTTCGCTTAAATAAGCTCATCTGAGATCGTTAGAATATTTAAGTGGTGAGCGAGTGCTCACTTCTCATACCTTCTACTCCATACCTTGACCAATACATTATATCGTATATGTTATATCTTTCTTTCCCCTCCGTCCATCTCGGGCTGCTTTTTCTGTGAAAAAAACTGAAAAACGAATCATTTTCTCATAGACTGTACAATCTAACGAAAACACATTGAATGGGGAGGGGATGGACATGGGGCAGGAAAAAGGACAGATCACCATCTGGTTATCCATCTCCATTATTTTGCTCAGTGCCGGACTGGTCTGTCATGTCTTGTCTGTCCCCGCCATTCTGGATGTGGCCGGAAGGGATGGCTGGCTCTCTGTTCTCGCGGCAGCGCCATTGTTCCTGTTGTTCCTGGGTATGATGTACATCATCATCCGGCGTATTCGCGGACAGCGACTGACCGATTGGATTACCCGTGAGTTTGGCTTGGTGCCCTCCTGGATCTTTCGCATGACTGCGGTCTTGTTGCTCTTCTCACTAGGTACACACACCTTATATGAAACAACCAATTGGACGGTATCCACCTATCTCCCTTTTACACCGACCTATGTGCTAGCTGGAGGAGGTGCGTTGGTAGCTGCCTGGTCGGCAGCCAAGGGCATTCGCTCGATTGCGATGACTTCCAGCATCCTGTTGCCTCTGGTCATTCTGCTTGGCTACTTTGTCATGTCAGCCAATATGAAATACAAAGATTACAGCCAGCTCTTTCCCATCATGGAACACGGCTGGACTCCCGTTGTCCGAGGAATGATCTACTCTCTAGCCGGACTCATGGAGATTTGGGTGCTGATGCTCTTCCAACATGACATTAAAGGCAAACTACGCTGGTGGCATGTGTTGTTGCTTGGCCTCTTCATGATCAGCATGGCACTGGGGCCTACGCTAGGAGCCATTGTTGAATTCGGGCCAGAAGAAGCGGCGAAACAGCGGAATAGTCCATACGAACAGTGGAAACTCGTCAATATCGGCAAGCTCTTTCAGCACGTTGATTTTCTCTCGATCTACCAATGGCTCAGTGGTTCCTTTGCGCGTGTCGCTATCTCCATGTATCTGATGGTTGATCTGCTGGATATTCGAAAACCCAAAAAGAGATACATTGCTATCCTCTGTCTCACGCTGATCATGTGTGCTTTTGCTATTCAGTGGTGGCGTATTGATTACGTTGATTATTATGTCGATCACATACAATTTCCGGCCATGCTCGCTTATGTGGCAACCATCACCACTCTTCTGACACTGGCCGCTCTTATTCACAAAAAGGACAAGGAGGCTCCTGCTCATGGTTCAGACGCCGCGAACGATACCACCCCGTCCAGAAACTAAACCGTTCCGTATCGATCAGCATCATCTGGAAACCTATTTCGCAGGCTCCGATGATGTTATTATCGACAGCCACCGGCTTGGTGACGGACAGATGAAGCTCGTTGTCGCTTATTGCAGTGGCATGATCGATACACAGATTATCCATGACATCATCTTGCCGGAAATGAAACGAACCTACGAAATCACACATTTCATTCACAAGCCTGACATTGAAAAAAATATTAACCTGCAATGGAACAACGTTGACCTTGATGATGCGCAGTATGGAACGGAGTTAATATCGCTTCGTGTTTTTGAAGGGCATCTGCTCCTATGCCTCCCCTCTCTGCAGACCATGTGGAGCGTCGATATCTCCAACATGGCTACACGAACACCAGAAGAATCAACGACAGAGGTCTCGATCCGCGGAGCAAGGGATGGTTTTATTGAACCACTCGCTGTCAATGTATCCTTGATCCGTAGCCGTTTGCGTACTGCCGAACTTGCTTGCAGCATCGAACTCATCGGATCACGTTCAGCAACCAAAGTGGCTCTGATGTATATGAAGAACATTGCCAATCCAGAGTTGATCAAGGATATCAAACATCGTCTCCATGCCATTCAAACCGAACGCCTGATGACGGCAAATGATCTGGAAGAGTTGCTATCACCCGCCAAAATCACCTTGTTTCCCTTAACGCATTACACGGGTAGACCGGATTTTGCATCGGAATGCTTGCTGAGCGGTCGCTTTGTTCTAATCGTAGATGGCAACCCCAGCGTGATCATTGGCCCTGTGAATCTGTTTCTGCTACTCAAGTCACCAGAGGATGCCAGTTTCCCCTTCCTTCCGGTGAACATGGGGCGCTTGCTTCGATTCATCGGTCTATTTGTCACTATATTTCTGCCCGGTTTCTATATCGCTCTGACATCTTTCCATATGGATCAAATCCCGTTTCCACTCGTCGCAACGATATCTGTCGGTCGCATGGGACTTCCCATGGAGTCTGGCATTGAAATGTTTCTCATTATGCTACTGATGGAGCTGTTCCGGGAAGCAGGCGTCCGTTTGCCCAGCGCCATTGGACAGACGTTAACCGTGGTCGGTGGTCTGATTATCGGAGATGCCGCCATAAGGGCCGGTATGGTCTCTCCGCTTATGATTGTCGTCATCGCCATCACTGTTGTAGCCGGAGCAACCATTGTCAATCAAGTCATGACCAGTTCTATACTCATTTTGCGCTTTCTTTGCTTTATCTTGGGAGCGACACTGGGGATTTACGGGTTCATCCTGTCCATGATCCTGTTCCTGATCTATCTGACGGACTTGAAATCGTTTGGCATCCCTTATCTTACGCCCTTAACACCGCTGAATTTTAAACAAGCCATTGCCTCTCTGTTCAAAGTCCCGACGGGTTTGGGGAAACGCAGACCTGTCTACCTGGAGACACAAAAACCCCGTAAGGATGGCAAAGGTCGATGAGCCGCGTACTACACCGCTGGTTGCTAGGTGTGTTAAGTCTGGTATTTTGCCTTATGACCACGGGGTGTTGGAGTGCATATGAGATCCAGCAGGTGGATTATGCGAAGGCGATTGGTATTGAATATAAGGACGGCATGTATCATATTTACGTGCAAACTCTTGATTTTTCAAGTATAGCCAAAACGGATAATTCAGGGAAAACAGCCGAATCCCCTCCCATCTGGGTCGGACATGCTCAAGGGAAAACGATGAGCCTTGCCATGAACGAGTTATGGCGTGCATCACAGCTCCACATTGCTTGGGGGCATGTGACAGCCATCGTTATGGCAGAGAGCGTGCTGAACAACCAGCACATCAAGGATGTTTTCGACATGCTCGGACGATTTCCGGAAGCACGATATACCACATGGGTATACGGTACGCGGGAGCCTTTGCTGGACATTCTGAGCACCGCTTCGATCTACAACTTGTCTCCACTGGACAGCATTTTGCACAATCCGTTGCCCAGTTACATGGAAAATTCGCTGTTTGCGCCTGTACTCAGCTTCGAACTGATTGCCAAGCATAATGATCCTGCAACTACGACGTATCTGCCTGTCATTGCCTTAAACAAGGACTTATGGCTGCAAAATAAAAAAGAACATGACTTGTTCCTGATTGAAGGAGCTTATTTTGAAAAAATGGGAGAGAAGTTTAAATTTTTGTCGCGAGACGAATTGTCTGGCTATCATTGGTTGATCAAAGGTATGCGCCGGGCTCCTCTATTGGTTCAAAAAAACGGTGTAATCTACGGGGCACTCAGTGTCGGTCTGCCCACAATAAAAATAGAACCGATCATCCGCGGAGAGAAAGTTACCTTCAAAATTGACGCCAAATATCTGACCGCCCTGTATGAATATCTCGTTCCCATGTCATATGACGAAATGACCCGAGTAAGCGAGGATACGCTTAAAGAGCAGATCATGGAAACTTATCGAAATGGATTACAACGGGGAGTGGATGTCTATGGTCTACAAGAAAAACTGTATCGCAAAAATCCAAAACTGTGGCACAAGTTATCCGGAGATGGGGAAAACCTCATTCTTACGGAGGATTCCATTGAAACTTTAAATATTCACCTGACGATTCCGTATACTGGGAAATACAAAAGGAAAGTGTAAAGGAAGAAACCCTTCTGCCGATAACAAAACATGTTCAGCAGGAGGGCTTTTAGGCATCTTTTTTTCAGATCAGATGGTTACGAAAGCAGGTTTTCCGCAACCAAGCACTGCAATCTGACAAGTAGTAAAATGTTGCTATCAGGCCTTGGAGTTGGTGCGTAAGCGCTGCACCTGTTCCAGCACCCAACCGATGATGACTGCGAAAGACACGCCAAACAGCAAAATCGGGAAGTTGTAGTATAGCGTATTCGTATATTGGTTCAGCCAGCCAAAACGATACACTGCCGATTCCGGGTCATGTGTATAACCGTTAAGCTGCACACGCAGGTCTTCAAAGATGTAGATTTCCCAGAAGACAGACAATACACACAATGCTGCCGCAACAACACTGACCACCGCATTGCCCCATTTGCCCCAGTACTCACGTTGGTCATAGAACCACCATTTCGTGACATATGCCGTCCAGAAACATAAGATCAGAAAAGTAAGCACGGATGGAAATAAAGCAAGAATGCCCAAATTGCCATTCCCAGATACACCTTTACCCATTTCATGCTTGATCGTCATTCCATCTACGGCAAAAACCATGAGCACATTCCATATCAGGAAGATCAGATACGGCTTGTTAATGCGTTTGATTGCCTTCATTTTACCCTCTCCTCTCCTATCCCGGCTCACTTCCAATAATAATCCATCACTCGTAATCGAGTAACGAGAATCATAAGTTGTGGGATAAACACAAAGGCAATATACACCAGAATAATTAACCACAGATGGGCGGCAAAATGTTCAGCACCAAACGATGGCTTTGGTCGCTCCACAAAGTACCACCATATTGGAATAGCCACGACCCATGTTAAGGATGTCGAAGCCAGCATGTCCTTCACACCACTCCAGAGAAAGCAAAATAACGCAGCAAATAAGATTGGAACCGTCCATGAGTTCAATATAGGGCCCCAGCTCTGAAAATAGAAAATGATGGCGGGATACAGAAGAATAGTCGTCCATCTCCAGATTGGATTTTTATAAATCCTCATATTTGACCTTCCTCCTTGTTTAACCTGTGTTTAACATCGATGCCCTCATGCCCTGCCTTGTTACATCCTAATTATTTCGATAGGGATGCATCGCATCCTTAAAATTCAGGCATGTTTTTGGAAAAAATAGCTCATACTACTTTCAGGAAAATATTGAAGGAGTGACAACATGAGTTTAAAACGTATCGTTGCTATTGGAGCGATTCTGGCATGTACATCTCTAGTTTGGGGATGCGGTAACGGCAACAACAGCAATAACATGCCTACTGCCGAGCAAACGAACCCGAGCGAACAACAAACCCGAAGCTGGGGAGATCCCAAACGGTTAGAAGCTTCTCACCTGGAAGCTCTGGAAAGAATGGAGAAGGATCATATCCATCGCATGGTTTCTCTGAGCGTTAACACGGATGGCGATCAGGTCATGACAACGCTGGAGCGTTCAAGTCAAAAACTTGAAGAGATGAGACCACTCGCCGAGATGCTCCAGTATGAAGGCCACCCTGCTTTGTTACAACGAATTCAGGAAATGTCAGGAGATATTGAGGGCTCCAAAAATGCAGTCACCGAAATGAAAAACAATCCTCCATCCGGAAAAATTAAAATCCAGTCTGCGAAGACAGATGCCCTGCACCATATCAACAGTTTTCGTGACTATCATGAATATGTACAAGGTCAGGTCAAGGTGATGAATAAGTAACAACAAGTCTCCTTTATCTCAGGCCAGCCACATATATTATAAATAGTTAGACTCGGAGCCTTTGATCTGCCGATTCTAACTATTTCTTCGTTATCGTCATATCTATGGTTATTGAGACATACGCCTTGCTTTGCGATCTTCCCGATCCGCTTCCTCCATTTTACGAATATATCGTTTGAGTTCCTCTTTATGGGCTTCAAGTTCGGCAAGTTTAGTGGAGGCTCCTTCTACAAAAGACTGCATTTTGGAGGTTAATTCGGTTGCCGATACCCCTACCCAATCCTGCTGCAATCTTCCATGGATCGTTCGCATTTTCTGCTCCTGCTGCATAAGCCGTTGTTGTAACTGTTCACATTGCTGAACTGCTCTTCTTAAGTCTGATAAGGATACGGAAATTCTGCCCATGTCCTTCCTCCTGTTAGTCTGAATAAGATGCCTTGTGCTTTACTGCTGGTCTGCAATGACAAAATCTTCTCGCTTACGCTCAATGTAATCTGCAATCTCACTAATCGATTCCTGGTACCAACGATTGATCCGTTGCAGAGTCGCTGTCGCGTTATAAGCAATCGGAGTAAAAGACTGACTTTCGCTTGTGGAAATATGCGTCTGAAACATCTGAATCGAAGCTTGCGCATCGCTTGAAAACCCAGTTAGACTCATTCTCATTTCACGAGCAGACTGTGCCAACTCTTCCGGTGTTAATTGTATCTTTCCTCCGCCTAGTCCCCCTTGGTTGCCAGCAATAGCAGATATCAAAGTGCCGACTGCTCCTGAGGTGATCTTAGAGAAGGCCGCAAGAGCCTCTTGGTGGGCAGTCCATCTTGGAGAGATATCCAGTGTAGCACCTGTTTTCCGATCAATTAATGGACCAATCAAGTTCCCTCTCTCATCAAAACGATATTGTTTCATGGAGTGGTACCCTTTCCCCTCATCCTTGGAAAAGGAATCCATGAGTCTGACAATGTTGCCCATTTGTAGTTTATCCAGATCAAAACCGAGTTTTAAATCATGCACCAGCATCGGTGATCCAGCCCCCAGAGGTTGAAACGGGATTTTCAGCTGTAATTGGAATTTCCAGTTTTGATACATCGCGTTGGCCGTCTCGAAATCCTGCCCTTTATATACGGTAACACCGACATGTCTGTCATATTCACTTAATCCGCCCGCACCTACAGAGTCATTGGGATGAACGACATTAAGTATTTTGTTATCGAAGTGGCCTTCATTGACTTTAGCAATACTGGCATCATCCAGCAGATTCATCACACTTGGGGCACTGTAGGTCATCCCGGATACATCATTCCGAGCTGCAACATATTGAGCCAAGCCACCACCAAGAGAATGACCTGTTACCGTAATATCGGAGTCAGGATATGCCTTCTGTACCACCTCATATAGTTCCTCGGCTTGGTGAAACTGGTTGTTCTCCCAAGACATTTTATCCATAAGAAGTTTGAAGGGACTATTTTTAAAAATGTTATGGCGTCCCGGGTCAGTTACTGCATCTTCGAGTCTTCTAGTTCTGCCACCTAAAACATCGAAGGCATCTGTTTCCCAATCCGCAGCCATATCAGTCACGTTACCTCCTGGTTCTGTTCCACGATAACCTATAATTACTTGATTCGTTTTTGGATTCTCAAGTACAACTGCATCAAATCCTGAATACTTTCTATGCAATTCTGCACCAACAGGTTCGACTGTAGTCCAATCTTTATATTCATCCTTATCTAAAATATTACTTCTTCCAGCAGGGACATTCGTATAAGCAAGTTCTGATATTTTCATATATAATTCGTCCGGCTTGTAAGAATTCAATCCAATCACCCTTTTCTCAATTTAGAAGAAGTTGTATAATGCACAATATCTAACGACAACATTAGGAATATGAGGTGAAATATTGAAAAAGTCGTTTTTTCTTTTTCTAATACTAGGCACGGTTGCACTTACTTTATTAGGTTGTATGTCCAGCGAAAAAAAGGAGATTATCCAAAAGGCCGAGGAAGTAAGCTTGGCTTATTTCAAAGAAACCTACGGCATTGACGTTGTGTTTACAGATCACAAGTTCATCCCCGCGGATCTATCTCATACGGTTTCACTGACAGGGTATGTACAAGGACACAAAGATCAGGAAATTTTTGCAATGGTTGATTATGATACGTATACGGTAAAAACCGGGTCAGTACCTGATGAGATCAAATCTGCCAAATAGAATATAATGTCTACCAGCTTTCACCCTGCGTAAGAGCCTGATACTCCATCAGGCTCTTTTTGGTATAAACGTATAGGATTGAAGCTATCCTGCATTTTCCAAAGAAGTAGAATCATTATAGATCATCTAATACATATCGTGTATAACAACGCCTATAAATGAGTAAAAGGTCATTATACACATCCTAATCTAAACCTAGTTTATTTGGTTTATTCATAGGACGTTGTTACCAGAACATTAACATCATATTGCATCTTTACACGTACTCTATCAATACTTCTTCATCGACCACATCTTGCGCTTCACTCCACCCAAAGGGATGCCCAGATAAATAAGCAGAAAAATACAACGGGAGCCAGCGCTCCAGCGGCAATCCAGATCCATAACTTAACTGGCCTAGCGTCCCTCCCATACTGCTTTAGCCCATTCAAACGTGCATTGCGCCAGTTGGCGGACTTTAACTGACGAATCATTCGCCGCATCGCTTGCTCTCGTTCTTTCCCTTGCGGTATGCCTTGCAATGCACGACGAAGCTCCTCATATAAACGAGTCTCTTCCTGACTTGTTTCTTCTATATGTAGATTACTCATCTTCTAACCTCCCCAAATCATGATCCCTATACCTACTCAACAAACGAACCCAGCCTAAAGTTTGGTCCATTCCATGAAGAAGACAAGTGAATGACACTAAATCCAACATTAAAAAAAGAAAAAAGCCCAAGTGTTCCTGGGCTTGTTAACTTCTTCTCAGGCATATTGAAATTTTAGCAAATCCAAGTTAATTCACATTTGGTTCTACCATCTCTTGCGCGGATGATCTCCAAAATGATGACCGTTAATATCACCCAGACTTTCAATGGTATCTTTATAGATCTTAATGAGAGACTGAACCTTGCGAAAATCAGGATCTTCAGGTCCGATTCCCTCCATAAACATTCTCTGAATGATCTGTTGAAAAAAGTCCACCCTTGCACCCAGCTGCTGTTTCTCTAGTTCAAGCACCTCTTCAAAACTATGATTCTCTATGTAATCCATTAACTCATCGTTCTGTGATGACCGATCATCCCACCGATGATCCCTCTCGAACTCTTCCGAATCATCTGGTTGAAGATTAACCGTGGTTCGCAGACGCGATAATACGATTTTTTCTTTGGCAAGCATCACATGAAAATCCTTGTTTTGTAACAGATCCGAAACGATCAGGCGACACATCTCCCGATTCTCAATCAGAATGCCATCAAACGGATGCAACTTCCATTCTCCATTGGAACAGAACAGATTAAAGTTAAAAAACTGACTACCATACTTGTATTGAATGTTAATTTTGGCCTCATCAATGATTTCGAAAGTAAACTCCAGCATGTTAGGCGGCTCCTTCTTCGACTTCCAAAGTTTACCTTCATCTTATCAAAGACTTCCCGGAAAATACAGCATATTAACGGTCATTTAATTCCGCAACAGACTCTGCCTTTTCACTGCTTGCTACGACGATCAGAACACCCACGATACCGGCAATAATGAGAGATAACATGTCCTGCCTGCCCCCTTCACGATGAAGATGTACATGTTCACAGTGTATGCAACAAACTTCAATCTATGCCCAGTATCGCCCGCTAGAGATTCGAATAAACCTGTGCCAATTTCGGACTTGAGAGTTTCTTCTCTTCGATGCAACTACAGAAAAGCAAAAAGAGACGCCACGGCGCCTCCTTCTGACAAACTATGATAAATACATAAGCTAACTTACTAGCAGCCAGGCACCGAACTAATCCAGATAAGAGCTTAACGCGTTCGCATCCGGTTGATTTTTAGCCTGGATACTGCCAGCTTTGGGAGACTCCAGACCTAACCGTTCACTCATGCCTGCATTAAGCGCAGTCATCTTGGCTGTATAATCATTGCAACTTTCGATAATACGGCGGTTCGACTGCTCCGAGAGATCCAGAGCAGACATCAAATCTCCAATAGCCTGATTAACCGATTCCATCGACATCGCCGGTTTGGCTAACAGATCATTTGTCTTTTCGGTCGTGGTGCGTAGCAATCTTGCATTCTCCTTGAACTGTTCCTCAATCGTTCTATTGGTAGCTTCCACAGCCGAAATGACCTTTTCCTGATCATTCAACGCCATCGCAATCATGGCCGATACCGTGATCAGATTTGCCGTTTTATCAATCGCATTGTTTACGGAATCGATCAGTTTATCGTTGTTATCATTAATAATATCGGTAGCTGCAATGGCCTGATTGTAGAGCATAATCATCTCGGTCATGGATTGCGTACGCGTAACGACCTTTCGCAATCCACGTTCCAGGTGAGCCTTGCGGTTCTCATTTTCCGGCTTGGCAATCTCTGCCTCGAATAGTTCCTTCAACTGATTACCAAAAGCAATTTTGGTTTGCAAGTTATAGATTTCCTGAATCGAAGAGCGTTTTAATTGACGCATGCTTACAATGCTCTCTTCCAGATTGTCCTTACCATCTCTCAACCCATTAATGATACTATCAATGTTGGTTCTGACAGATTGGTAGCGATAGACATAGTTTTTCAGAGGGCTTTTGCGCAGTAATCGTCCTACAAAACTCACATTTTTGCTCTGTTGCAAGCTTTCACACTCATCACGTAGCTTCAAGATCATCGTTGACACTTCTGCCCGGTTACCAGACATCAGATCATTGACAGGTCGGTCCAGCATTTTTAGCGTTTGGCCCGCTTTTTCTTGCGTTTTGACACCCAGTTTGCCGATATCGTCCATTAACAGATCCAGCTGGACAACATCCGTCTGTGACACCTTCTGGATTAATTGGCTTGCTTCCTGGTTAATTCGCTGCTGATCATCCTGCTTCAGTTGAATATATTCCGTTGCCATCTCTGACCATCCCTCCTATAATTCGGAGCTACTATACCTCTGATGAATAAGCTCCGCTTTATTCTGAAGCTCCATTAAATCCTTATGTTCAATGGTAGATACAATCTCTGAAACTTTGGAATCTACATCCTTCAAACCATTTAACAACATCCGGCGATTATTACGCTTCGCTTCTCCACTCAAACGCAGGAAGGGATTAATAAATCCATTGAGATCTTTCAAAATCAATCTGCGCATCGTATGGTTAATATCACCATTGTTTAACTCTTTCAGTGCCGGAATGACTCGTTGTAATCTGGCAAACAAAGCTAACGACTTCTCTACAATTTCATTGTCCAGTTCATTCTTTTGCCCTTCGGAGATCACCATATCCTCGAGCACCTCAAGATACTCAATGACCGGCCCAAAAACAGGGTCCATATCCGTGTGTTTATGCTTTGAACTGACTTCGGAAGCGCTGGTCGTCTCTGCTTGTCCGGTTGTTGGATGAATTCGCTGATTAGACGAACGCTCAACACGTTCAACTGTCCCCTGCTCACTGGATGCATTATTCAACGCCGAAGGTTCAGGGTATCGATTTGAATCCAATGTCTTCACTACGGGCTCATGCGGCCTGGATGGAATCAAGGCACCGACCATTGTCGCCACAGCCGGGATGGCCCAGGTTACAAATTCAGGGACAAAAAAGCTGCTTACAGCGGCGAGTCCATACCCGATCAGTGCACCTAATCCGATTTTTGTTTTGCGTAACATCTGCTTTCCTCCTGCCTGTAACAACACTATCGTATACAATGAACAAATGAAGATTACACTTGATCACTTCGCTGCGGTGTACCTCTCAAGATCATCTATATAATCGTATTGTAAAAAAATCAGTCAGAAGGTGTCAATCTTTGGCAACGGTTCTTTAATGGTTCCTAACCTTCTGCTCATCCATAATGAGTGGCTGCTCCACATGACTACCCAATATATCATACTGTGGGTGTAGTGGCCCCACCTCATAACCTAAAGCTAGCTTTACAGCCAGATAAGGGAAATTGATTCCTGAAAGACAAGACACATGTAGCCCTCCGGACATCCTTGGATTAATCTCTAGCAGTTTGGGCGTTTCATTCTGATACTTCATCTGAATATTAAAGTTATATGGAATGCGATATGCGCTAGCCACCTCACTCGCGATGTTCAACAGGTCTGCATTTTCCTCAAGTTTTCTTAAACGCCCGCCTGCTTTGCGGCGAGGCACAGCTACCAGCAGATTCCCTTCGCTGTCAGCCAGACAATCGATACTGTACTCATATCCCTGAAGTCTCTCCATAACCATAAGATTCGGAAAAGATTCTACAGAGGAAAACGCTCGAAATGCGTCTTCAAATGATATACGATTCTGCGTATGTCCAGACAGTTCTTCCAGCGGATTACGACTATTATCAATCACCCTGAAGCCCATACCGCCCTCACCGTTACAAGGCTTGAAGCATACTTCATGTCCTGCGCTAGTGAGTGCT
The DNA here is from genome assembly GCF_031844205.1 of Paenibacillus sp. RRE4. Taxonomy (NCBI): domain Bacteria; kingdom Bacillati; phylum Bacillota; class Bacilli; order Caryophanales; family Paenibacillaceae; genus Paenibacillus; species Paenibacillus sp. RRE4. Next base: position 117,178 of record NZ_JAUZUT010000001.1, on the reverse strand, counting down.
TCATAAGCATGTTTGAATTGAGAGGCATTGCTGACCGTAAAGTAATCTGGAATGCTCATGATTCCAAGTTCACGAACAGATTCGTAGAAGTGATCCTTCTCCATTAACTGTTCCATTAATTCTGTATCTCTGCAAACCAAGACCTTGGTTCCAACCTCCTCAAAGAGGTGTATATTCCGGCTGATATCCAGCATGTGGAGACGTGGGATAAATAGATCAATCCGATGTCTGCGGCAAAAATCAACACAGAAATCGATATACTCTTTTCCCGTCACCTTCGGCTCCAGCTCTGCATGATCACATGCCTGAAGCGCCATGTTATTCGGATCAGAATGTGTGCCATAGATTTCGAACTGCATCCCGTCTTCGTTGTTTCGAATCATATTCATATAGTGATATGCCACCGAAAACCAGCGATTAAAATATATACGAGTCTTGGTCATGAGACAACATCTCCTATCGCAGCGTGGTGTATAGAGCGAACATAGTTTAATATCTCGTCAGCGGCAAAAATACCGGATTGTTCGGTGAACTGGTAGTGAACTGCATCAGGATTCCGCTGTTTCTCGCGGTATAACTCTCCATGGCGTGGAGCAATCGCATAATCTGCATAATCGAGCAGACAACGATCCAGTAAAGAATCACCGGATGCAACAACGGGTACATCGCCGATCTGATGGCGAATATGTTCTACCGCAGCTCGTTTATTCACCGCCGAAGGAACCAGATATAACTTGCGTCCTTGAACGGAAGCCTCCCAGCCGAGGGATTCCACAAGCTTGATCTTTTCTGTAACCTCTTCTACCGGCATGCGATCACGATGGATGACAAAAGCAAAAAACAACTCATCACATAGTCGCTCTCCTACAACCCATTCCTTGTTCAGTACACCGTCAAATATCTGGCGCACCTCAGCAGCCGTTGCTGCATGCTCTTGAAGCTTGGAACGAACATATTCGTTCCAAGAGGGATCAACCTTGCCATTCATCAGAATGTTGCCACCATTGCTAGTTATCGCATAGGACGGAATAACCTCTTGCTGAAAGATCTGTATCCGCTGATACTGCGCCACTGTCCGTGTCGTTACAGGAATAAACAGGATATCCTTGGGGAGTGTCATCAGTTGATTCAACGTCTCGGCTGACATAAAGGCAGACAACTCACCACGGATCCATTCTGCAGGAACCAACCCGGGCGCATCCTCGGCAACGCCCATAGAACGGCGAGAATAGACCAGTGTCTGATCCAAATCACTTGCGTAGATCATTCGCCGCCCCCCTTTACAGATCGAATAATGCCACAACATGAATAACTTAGCCCAGGGAATACCTCAACGGGAACTCCACGATCTTGAGCAAGTAACATGATATGCTTCAGGTTCGGATTGTTCGGACGGTCAATCAGTATTTTCCAAGGCACACGGCGCAGCAGTACCCGCGTCGTCTCTCCAATTCCTGGTTTGATCAGATTTACATCCTGGATATCAAACGCCTGTTGAATGGATTGAATATCCTTCATTCCCTGCCATGTGACTTCCGGAGGATCGGCTAGTGCATCCTTTGCTTGAAGCGAGGCCTCCGTTTCAACTTTGGTAAAATATTCTGAAATCTTGTCTACATACATCGTCGACAGATCAGAAGAAGTCCACTCCTTGTACCATTTGGCTCCATGGAAGTCATTCGGTCCAATAAGATCATCCCGTAGCACAGTCCGACTCATCAAGCCCGATACGGTCGAGTTGAGACAGGCACTTGGAATCAAATAATCTTCTCGGGTGCCATAGGTATCTGAGCAATGACCGGGGTCAGCGAGTACGGCCAGATTATCATTCAACCGAATGCCATAACGTTGATCCAGGCTGTCGCAGGCATCGACCAGCACCTTGCGGATGGCACCTTTGCCTGTCCATCCGTCGATGAATTGGATTGGCATATCTACCCCATGCTGTTGCCAAATATATAGAATGGCATTCTCATCTATTCCTTTGCCACGGATAATCGAAATGCTGTAATGAGGCAAGTCCACATTATATTTCATGGAAATATAACGTTTCACCAGAATGCCAATGGGCGTTCCTGCACGAGCCAGCGAGACAAGAACGGTGTTCAATCCCCGCTTGCGTACAATAATCTCCGCTACCGTTGCGGCAGCTCTGGCTACTTTTTCAGCGGATTGTGCTAATGTCTCGTGAAATAGCTCAATATATTCATCCGAAGGGTGGTACTCCACAGGCAACATCTCTGAATAATGCACGCCCGACTGAATTGCATGTTCACGCTCTCCGGTCTCTTTTTCTAATGAAATATTACTTAGATCCTTCAACAAAAATATAACATCGGACGGGTCATAACTCCCCATGGGTTCAGGAGGTTTAATCTGCTTCTTGATTATGCTTTCCATTGCAGGTAAGTTCATCGCTTGTCTTCTCAGCCTTCCTGTGGAGCACCGCAGTACACCACATGTATTTGCTTACATCCGAGTTGTAACAACACATCAAGCATAGGCCGCATGCGTTCCTCCGGCATATGTCTTTCCATCAAAACAAAGATCTCATCATATTGCCCAGGCAATATATTGTAAATATAATTTCGGACAGCCGGATCTTCTGGAGAAGCATATCCTTCACCTGAAACAACAGCATATCCCGGGCGATTCACCGTATAGATCGGACTTCGAGTCGTAGACTGATATAGAACGCCGTCGCCCATTTCAGCCGCAATCCGCATCGGGATATGCATAAACTCCCCCGTTCCCATGACAAGGGTTCGTTGTCCTTTTCTTTTTTCACGTAAGATGGATGCGATCCTTGAGATGCCTTCATTCAGTATTGAATTGAGGCCGGAATGAATGCCGAATCGTCCCGAATATTTCAGGTAGGGCAGTGAACAGCGATTCCCTTCGGAATCTGCGGACACCATAGCCCAAGGCTCCAGTTCCCCTGCTACAGATATAACACTTATCAGAGATGTGGATTCAGGGATTTTCTTTTCCCCAGAGATATCAATGGTTGGCTCACCCGTGACCTGAATTTTTCCTTTTAACAAAGAGAGAGCGGTGATGGTTATTCCGAGCTCATCTTCTAATGAAGAAAATTTTTGCTCATCTGCATCCGTACGCCAATCCAGTAATGACGCAATATAATAATGTTTACGCGGATAATTACGCTGAATATCCCGAATGATGTTTAACGTGGTGTTGCCTGTTGTAATCTCATCATCCACGAGGACTAACGGCCCACCCTCGGCAAGGGCGGAAGAGTCCATTGCATAACAGCGATGAGACATCGCATGGGAATGCTCCTCCTCGAACTGGATATCCGGCTCAATCTCGGGAAGGTATTCTCTCGTAGAATGAATGTACGTTGCACGGTTAGCAAATAGCTCGTACATGCTGTGTCCCAAAGCTGTGGCCGTCTCGGCAAAACCAACAAAGCGAACCTCTTCAGGCAAACTCATCTGCACACCCATTAGATACTCATAAGCCTCACGGGCCTGCTCCGGATCGATTAGTCCACGGACCATTTGTTGCTTCCACTCTATAATACGCTTGTCTTCTCCGTGCGTTACATCCTCATACAATAGAACGGCCAGAGCAGCTCCGCTTAGGAGTGAAGTATATGGATTAACAGCAATATGCTTGCCCAGCAGCTTGCTGACAAAGAGAAAAGATCTCTTTTTATTCAGGCGTGCCGCCATAGAGAACAGATTTTCCAATGGGATTGCAAGCGGATTATGTGTAGCTTCAACAGAGACTTCAAACTGATCAAGAATAGGAAACGTAAGTCTGTTCGTGTTTGGGCAGGAGCCCGACAAAATGCTGCTGTTCATGTAACACCCCATATATTTGTGATCGGATCAAGATTCGTTTAGCCCAGCTTAAATGCGGTTTAATTTCGTTCATTTTATTGGTATACGTGCTTTTAAAAACACCCAGGCTCCCATCATTTCGAGCGATAATCCCCTGTGCATCCATGAATTCCTCATGCGTAACCACATACATCGCCTGAACAGGCTTGATCTGTGTCGGATGGATGATCGTTTTACCTACGATGCCGTTCTCCTTATCCATCATCACTTCACGCATAAGCCCGTCCATGGAGTTCGTAATATATTTCATTCTGAGGTTCCGACCTGTCTTGCCCAGGGATTCCTCGAATGGCGTCTGTCTTAATTGGGGTTTGAATACACGTTCACGCTGGCTAAAATACTCCCAGACCGGCCCGGATATCACATATCCCTGATCTGCACGCCCGAATAAATTGACAATATCAGCTATGCAATCACGTATCGTTGCAATGTCGTAAATCGTAAGCTCCGGGCTTCTTCTCAGTCCGAACAGGCTTGAGAAATCTGTAGCTCCAATTCGGATATTCAGCACGTATGGTGCATATTCATCCACAATCTGTTTCAGGTCAATTAATGTCTGCCAACGTGTCTCACGGTAAATGACCTCCGCCGTCTCCAAAATGGGCATCGCATATAAGAGTGGATGTGAGCGATCTTTCTGCTGATTATACTGGTGAACAAGCTGCAAATAAGCGCGTCCATTCTCACAGCTAAACTTCGGCAGTACAACACCTGTTAATAACGAGATTCGTTCTCCCAACATTTCGATAAGGTGTTCCAACTGTTTAGGGGATCTCATCCGGATGAATAATAAAGGCATGTCATTGGTGTTTAATTTCCCTGCCTCCATGTAATCCGCGATATGTCCAAGTTGCTGAGACAAACATTGTTCCGCAAATTCGACTTGCTCGTCGCCTACCGCATCTTCCAGATCAATAACGATGGTTGTAAGTCCTTCATGTTTACGTTGTAAAATATCGTCCGCGATATGCGGACGTGTGGCCGGCATGTACAAAGCAGCCCCAACAGCGTATGCCAGTATTTCTTTGGAGGTCCGGTGACTAAACGATATGGGCGAAGAAAAAAATAAAGCTTCTTCTTCCTCTGCATTCAAAAAACTAAAATATTTCAGGTTATTCTCCTCCTTGCACTTCTGACTTGAAGTCAGTCTGCATCATAAAATGAATGCTGTCGGGGTATAAAAACCAATCCCTCCAAGGTGCGGAGGGATTGGTAGTAGATGTGGCGATTTTTAAAACTAAGCCTGGCCTTGATTTTCTTTTTTCTTTCTTGCGGAACTTATCAGCATAGCTCCAACAAAGACAACAATCAGTAATGAGAAGAAGAGTACGTTAGGGATATGGAAGCCAAAAGCACTCAACATCATTTTTACAGAAATGATCGCAATAAGAATAAATGCCGCTTTTTCCAATTCAGGAAATTTGTCAATGAGTTTGAGGAACACTTGTGCAACTCCACGCATCATGAGTACCCCGATAATACCTCCGAGGAACAACACCCAAATCTGCTCACTGATACCAAATGCAGCAATAACACTATCGATACTGAAGGCAATGTCCATCAGTTCGACCATAAGTACGGTTTTCCAGAACGAGTATTGCTTTCCTTCCTGATTCTCCTCTTCCTGAGGCTTGAATAGTCCCTTGTAAGCAATGTAGAGAAGGTACAACGCCCCGAGGACCTTGACCAAGGTAATCTTGACAAGGAATGTTCCGAGCCCAATGGCAATAAACCTGAAAATATACGCACCTAAAATACCATAGAACAATGCTCGTTTCTGTTGCTCCTTAGGCAAGTGCTTAACCATTACGGCAAGTACCAGCGCGTTATCTGCGGACAAAAGCCCTTCCAGCAAGATCAAACTGCCGATAATTCCCCAACTTACGGGGTCGGAGAGTGTGGCTACGATTTCGGTCCAAGAGAAAAAATGACCGTAATTCTCACTAATACTTCTAAAGAAATCACTAAACATGAACAGAGAGCCTCCGCTAACTCAAATTGTTATTTACTGCCGGCAGTCCAGCGCATGCCCCATCCATGGGCTTCATCCAGAGCGCGGTGTCCATTATAGAACTGAACAATCCTCTCAATACTAAATGTTTCATCATCCACGTTGCTGAACATAGCGATTCCGCACATCCCTAAGGAACTTCCATATTCATTCATGCGCACGATAATATCCGGGCCGTCTTTCTGGTTAATGGTAACGACGCCATCCGCCTGTGACCAATTCGTAACCCCTTCATAAATGTAGGTGAATACGAGGAGTCGTTTGATTTCGGAAATCCGTGCACCGTTAATACGCAGATTCTCTCCCGTCTTCACGGAACCTGTCCGGTCATCGCCATCCAAAGCAATATAAGGATATCGATTCAAAGAACCAAACGATTCACCTAACGCCTGGATTACCCCTTTGCTGCCATCCTTCATTTCGAAAAGGCAACCCAGATCCAGATCCACGCTTTTGTTTCGCCCGAACAATCCCTTGCTCGTCTGTTGATTCCAGTTCAGATTAATTAGAATCTCACCAAGTCCACCTGCATTTTTCTTCAGGTTGATGGTATCGCCCTTTTTCTTCAGCTCAATCTTGCTCAGGTTCAACTCGATCTTGGGTTGAGGCGTCGGGGGTGGAACTGGTGGAGCAGGAGGTTTAGGTGTAGGCGGCTGAGGCACCGGAGGGACAGGCTGTGAAGAGGATGTGTCGTTCTCCACACTCACGCCAAAGTTACTGCATAATGCATTCAGTCCACCGGAAAAACCAGCACCTACAGCGTTAAATTTCCATTCTCCGTTATGTCGATATAATTCACCAATAACGATCGCCGTTTCCACAGTAAAGCCGCTATTCAAATCATAACGAAGTGCTTCCGGTCCGCCATTCGTATGACCAAAACGAATATAGGTGTTCTGAACCTGGCTAAAACTCTGGTTTTTGGACTCTCCTTCATAGATCGTCAGACTGAACGCAATCTTTTCAATACGGGCAGGAATTAGGCTCAGATCGAGTTCAAACTGCTTTTTATCTGATTGTTGCGGTGTATCCTTGTAGGTAATAAAACCGCCTGTTGGCTGGTTATAGAAGATAAAGTCTTTATCACCCGATACCTTTCCGCTAGCACCAAGAAGAAAAGCTGATGTGTCTAGATCAAGCGCAGGAGAAGAATCCCAGCCAATGCCCACCGTCAGCCGGGTCAGCCCGGGATTCGTTTTAGTGAGGTCCGTTTTTTGCCCTTTGACGACTGTTACAGCCATAACAGATTCACCTATCCTTCTCTTATTTCGCGTCTAGTCCATAATTCTGGCATAACGCGGCGAGACCGCCTGCAAAACCACTGCCGATCGCCTGGAACTTCCAATCTGCGCCGGAACGATAAAATTCACAGAAAACAACAGCCGTCTCGGTAGAGAAGTCTTCGCCCAGGTCATAACGTAAAACTTCACGGTCACTAGAAGCATCTACAACCCGAACAAAAGCGTTGGATACCTGACCAAAATTTTGTGCGCGTGCTTCATAATCGTAGATCGTTACTGTAATACCGATTCTCGTGATGTTTGCGGGAACCTTGCTGAAATCCACGATGATCTGCTCATCATCCCCGTCTCCCTCACCCGTACGGTTATCTCCTGTGTGAGTCAGTGATCCTGCGCCGCCTGTTGGATTGTTATAAAAGACAAAATCATCTGTTCCTTTGGCTTTGCCATCCTCATGAAGCAGGAAAGCGGAAGCATCCAGGTCGAAATCGACTCCGCCACTATATTTGTTGGTATCCCATCCCAGGCCCACCACAACTTTAGTCAGACCAGGGTTTGTTTTCGTAAGGTCAATCCGCTGTCCTTTAGCCAAGCTAATCGTCATCTATTCGTCCGCCCTTCTTTTCAGCAAAAGATTTTAAAAGATCTTATTGTAATGAAAAGGAAAACCGTCAGATCGACGGCTTTCCGGTATTGCTATACATTCACAAGTTGATTAACAATTCTATTGCAAGCCATAATCCCGAGTCAGTCCAACCAGACCGTCTTGGTAACCACTACCGATTGCGCTGAATTTCCACTCACCGCTATGACGGTACAACTCTCCAACGACAACACCTGTCTCGATAGAGAAATCTTCGCCCAAGTCAAAACGGATCAATTCTTCGGAATTTGCTTCGTTTACAATACGCACGTAAGCGCGTGATACTTGTCCAAAGTTCTGGCTGCGCTCCTGCGCTTCATAGATCGTAATGGTAAATGCAATTTTCTCAACATCAGCCGGAACGTTAGGCAGGTCGATTTTCACTTGCTCATCATCGCCGTCCCCTTCTCCAGTGCGGTTGTCACCTGTGTGCACGACAGAACCGTTCTCATTTTGAGGATTGTTGAAGAAAATAAAGTTTTTCTCCCCGTTTACTTTACCGTCAGCGTTAGCACAGAATACGGAGACATCGAGGTCGAAATCTTTACCGCCATCATATTTGTTTGTATCCCAGCCCAAACCTACAGTGATTTTAGCCAGTCCCGGGTTCGTTTTTGTTAAATCAATCTTTTGACCTTTAGACAAATTAATAGCCATTCAAGATTCATCTCCGCTCACTATAATTTTAGTTGCTGCATTTATTTCAGGTAATCCTATTTTTACGTATAACGACGAGCAAGCTCATCGATATGTACAGCATGAGCACCTTCCCCAATAGCTGAGAATTTCCATTCGCCGCCATGTCGGTACAGTTCACCACAGATGAGGGCTGTCATACCCGCATAGCTATCGGAGAGGTTAAAACGAACCAATTCTTGCGAATTGCTACCATCCAGAATACGAATATAAGCACGTTCAATCATTCCAAAATCCTGTTTACGATTAACACAATCATATATGTTCACGACGATCAGAATTTTATGAACATCAGCAGGTACGACGGAGAGGTTAATTTTGATTTGCTCATCGTCCCCTTCACCTTCGCCCGTCAAATTATCTCCGGAATGAACGACAGATCTACATAAACTCGTTTTATTATGAAAACAAACCAGATTTGTTTCTTTGGTTAACTTTCCATTTTCACCTAATAGCAAAGCTGAAGCATCACAATCGATATTGGCTTGTTTTTTTCTTCCGAAAAACCCCTTTGAAGCTACAGGGTCCCAACCCAAACCGGCGATCACATGGGTTAATCCAGCTTTACCTTTGGTTAAATCAATTTTCTGTCCCTTTACCAAGCTAATACCGGCCACTAATATTCACCTCCTTTCAACTTCTCTATCAAACAGACTCTAGAGACTAAACTCACCTGGATTCAGGCCCAGAACAGTACAAATTTCCGCCACTACTCTGCGCTCTTGATCATCAAAGTTACCATCAGCAGCACCAATGGCACTGCATACACCTACAATGACACGCCCTACTTCAGGTTTGGACTTGAACTTGGCAATCGCCTTCAATGCTTCCTGCTTCCCGATCTCAGGGGAAAATTCGAAATTATTCACATAATGATTGAATCTTTCAATCACCGTTGTCATATCAAAAACTTTTAATTCCTGACTCAGGTTAATGTAACCCGCCATTTTGTTCTTCTCCGAGGCATCGACGGACCCATCTGCGAATGCTACCAGGGCACAACCAGCTACTACGGCATCCATGAAATCTTTGTTCTTGAATCGCTTGACTTGATCCTCTAACCCTTGCTTGGTTGAATTGAGCCAATTCTTGAAAGCACTCATATGTAACCTCCGTTAAATTCATATTAAATGTATTTATTTGGTTCAACACACTGTAAAATACCAGTATATTGTTTACAACCTAAATGTCAGGAATAAATAGTTAAATTCTTCCTCAACTATACTCTTTTCCGTGCCAATTTTCTACAATAAAAAACAAAAACCAATCTTTTATACCACTTCATGTTTTTTTCTAATAAAAATCGTATTCTTTTCATTCGTTCTACAATTTATTACAATATTCGACATCATAATTCGACAATAAATGCACTTATGAACAACACCTCTTGAGGAAAATAGGGATCATATAATCTCCAAAATTTGCGAATTTCTACTAAATAACATAAATTGGTACTAGAGAAAGCCTTTAATTTAATCTATTACATGAGAATCCTATCTACACGCTACATACCAGAAGCATATCTACGAACGGAGGAATATATGAAATCAAAATCAAACTACTCCAAGCTGTTCGGTGCCTTTTCCCTTACTTTTCTAGGCGATGGATTAACTCTTGCCGCCGTACCTTGGCTTGTCTCCACCCTAACAACGGATACGTTATATGCATCCATTACGATGACTGCCCTGCGATTACCTTGGCTGATTTTTAGCCTGCCGGTTGGCGTATTGATCGACCGATATTCACGCAAACATATGCTGGTTGGAGCCAGCTTTACCCGGATGATATTTCTATTGTTCCTAACGATCTGTATCTGGGGAGGCTGGATCAGCATCCCTCTGCTTGCCTTGTTTATGTTCGGGATTGGTCTAAGCCGCGTTGTCTTTGACAGCACCGTGCAGACGATTATTCCTCAGGTTGTGGAGGAGAAAAAACTGGAAAAAGCCAACGGCCAATTTACTGCCGGGCAACTGATCACCAGTGATATTCTGGGCGTAGCGCTGGGCGGCTTCATTATTACGATGCATATCGTTTATCCTTTTGCCATCGACACCGTGACGGCTATACTCTCGTTGTTACTCATTAGTGGCCTGCGCGGCAGCTTCCGACCCGCGAAATCAAACGAATCCCCAGCTCAGGAAGCATCAACGGAAACTTCTAAGCAAACGACTCAGGATGAATCGGAGCAGAAAGCTCGCCCGATGAAAGATTGGAAACGCGAGATGTGGTCCGGCATCCAGTATGTGTTTCAAGACCGTTTTCTTCGCGGTCTGGCCATCTTGTCGGTGACTATTACGTTAATGTTCTCGATGATTCTGGTGACTCAAATTTTCTTTGTACGTGAAGTATTACAGCTGGAAGCATATGCCTTCGGCATTCTGATTTCCATTGCAACCATCGGCAGTATTCTGGGCAGTCAGGCTGTAGCTTATATGCGGAAACGCTGGAGCTCCAAGCAGCTCATTCTGCTCTCCATCCTGTCGATGGGTCTGCTCTATGGAGCTGTTGGTCTGACGTCCAATGCGTACGTGGTCGGTGGTCTATACTTCTGCGCAGCCTTCTTCATTGTTGTCTATAACGTAGTCCGTTCGTCGATTCTGCAGCGCTCCGTTCCAAATGAACTGCTCGGACGGGTAGGCAGTGTGTTCCGTTTCCTGTCGTTTGGTATCAGCGCCATCGGCACCTTGCTGGGCGGATTGCTCGTTCGCGTGAGCGAAACCTTTTTCGACCGTCTGTTCTCGCTGCAATTGCCCTATCTGTTACTTAGCGTGGTTTACATTCTGGCTTGCTTTCTGTTTGCTTCCAAAATGCGCAATATACCTGAGCAGTAAACAGCAGCAATCGTCAGCATAAACATACCCTATCGTTGATTCGTTTCCTTCAAAAACAGTGACCATCTTAACTACCGTTTCAGTATGAGGCTATTCGTGAAACTCCATTTTCAAACAAAAAAGCGGACTCGGAAGGAATATCCTAACCGGGTCCGCTTTTGAATTCATTCTGTCTTTATATAGCTATAATCAAGCCGGATTAATTCAATTCTGCATTCAAACAGATCGATCCGTGCTGACGCACGTTAACGACAATGACTGGTGTATCCAGCATACCGTGCATCCAGTTCATATACTCTTCAGCCTTCTCGTTTGGCACAATCGCCAGAATAACACCTGCGAATCCACCACCATGCACACGACATGCGCCATCGCCAAGGTTGCTCAGGTAGTTCTCGGTTAAGGCAAGTGCCACGGAAATCTCTTGTTCACGGGAAGCCCCGCCTTGATACACGTTCTGCAACCATTTCCATGAAGAGTTACCCGATGCAGTGATCAGTGACAAGAAATCAGCAAAACGTCCTTCACGCAATGCGGATACCTGTCCATCCACACGTTTGTTCTCAGCCAGGAAATGCAATGCACGTAATACCGCACGGTCTCCTGCTGCTTCACGAATCGCTGGCAATTTTGCGTAAATATCTTCTTCTGAGATTTCACGCACGTATTCAGCGCCAAGTGCTTTCGCAACAGCTCTCATCTCGTTAGGTACAGAAGCATAATCTTCTGTCAGATCGGCATGGTTTCCACCTGTATTCACGATGACCAGGGAATATCCGTTCTCTTGGAAATTCCACTCCACAGGCTCAATCACAGGTTCAGCCGGATTAGCAAAATCAATCGAGATCAGACCGCCGTATGCACAAGCCATCTGATCCAGCAGGCCGGACGGTTTGTTCCAGTAGTGATTTTCCGCATATTGTCCGATTTTGGCCAGCGTTACGACATCCAGCTTGCCATCGTTATAGAAATGGTTAAGGATCGTACAGATCAACATTTCGAAGGATGCAGAAGAACTGACACCCGAAGCCGCAAATACGTTACTGGAGATATCCGCTTGGAACCCACCAATGTTGAATCCAAGCTCTACAAAGCCCGCTGCCATACCACGAATCAATCCGGTAGTACCATCATCTTCTGCGTTAGGTTTCAAGTCCGCAAGGTTGATGACATACTTTTTGTCGTATCCCTCGGAGTAGAACGTAATCACGTTGTCGCCTGTCGGCACAGCCACGGCAATCGTGTCCAGCGTAATGCTTCCCGCGAGCACTTTACCATGGTTATGATCTGTATGGTTACCGCCGATCTCACTGCGGCCCGGGGAACTGAATAGATGCATTTGCTCCTGCTCACCGAAATGCTCGCGGAACGAAGCATCCAGCTTCTCGTAACGGGCACCCTGCTCCTCTACATGCTGTGGTCCGTACATTTGCGCAAGCAAAGCTTGTCCCTGTTTTGATTGAATGAGTTCTGTTACCTGTGTGGTCATCTCTATTCCTCCCATTTCATATGCAAGCGGCATGTAACCGCTATCCCTTATGTCGTCTAAAATCCTTCATCGGATTAGCCATCCCCATTATCTCAGCTTCTGAGCCGAAAAGGTAGGGCAGAATTGAAATTTTGGAAGCGTTTTTTGAAACATGTGTCCATTTGGGAAAATGCGTAATCCCTAACTTGAGGGAGATTATGGAATATGAATCTTGATGGAGTATTTTCTTCCATATCTTTGTTGAAAAGGAGCGGTAATATACATGCCGATTACAGTAATATACGTGAGTAATATAAGGGCTGTAATGCTTTAGGCTGTTTGGTTGCGTATCGGGTCTGATCTTATTTTGTTTTGTTGATTTGTTCGCCCGCCTGAAAAAAGAAAAAACCTTTAAGACTTATGCTCCGTTGTGGGAGCATGTCTTCAAAGGTAAGGTTCGGATGGATCGGACTTCCTTCCATGAACAGTCTGCAAACATCGACCCATATCGTATCTAGCTCAAACATCGTTGTGAACATGAAGCTATTGGATGCTCGACATTTGCGCCGAGATGGACACGTTCCCCTCTTTTACAACTACCTCGTTGAAAAAAGGTTCAAAGAATGCAGCAGGCACGTACGTTATGCCTTTTCTGGATTGAACGGGTACAGGCAACTCCACATCCTGAGTCAGATTGATGACTTTCAGTTTTCCCGTAAACTTAGCCAGCGTACTGCCATCCTTCACGAAAACGGATTGGATGCTGTCTTCTACACGAATGGCCTTCTCTGCCGGCAACCAGCTGACCTTGTAGCCCAAAGACTCTGCCGTAGCGCGCAAAGGCACCAAAACCGTTCCTTTATGCTCGAAAGGCATCAATTCCGTTTTACTCGTCTGTATCTCTTTGCCGTTCACGGTTAAGGTGTAGGCCGGTGTGGATGCCGCTGCACTAGCTTTGGTAGCTGAAGCATACAGCGCACCGGCTACGGTGACAACGCATAGTGCGGTAGCAAACAGTATCCATTTTTTCATAAAAGTGTGCTCCTTTCTCGCTTATCCTCGGTTTGGGATTTATGTTTCAGACGTGAGTCGTAGCTGTTTTGTTTCACAGCATACTTTATAAGCCCCAGTCTAATTACAAGCCTTGTAGCTCATAACTATGTGCCAAAGCCCTATTGCAAAAAAAGCTTATCTGCTTCGTTAATGATGAAGCAAAGATAAGCTTTCTTAATGGCCTATTTTTAATCAGTCCAATTATATCTTACATTTTATTGTGATTAAAAAATATGAATCTCCCAAGAAATAAAATTAGCTGTACATTAAACAAATACTTCAGTGATTTCCCCATAACTACACGCTCTAATTTTAGTAGTTATCTGAACTCACCAGCTAAATCAACTCCATCGAATGTAGCTTTAGGATAGTAAAACACAAAAATAGGTAACCCAGTGAAGGAATCCGTCTTATTCAACGTCAGATAACTTACTTTACCAGATGAAGCCTGGCTCACTGTATTATTATAAATCTTCCCCATTGAACCATTTTCAAAGTTGACAATACCTACACAATCAATCTTGATTTCTGCTCGAATATTTCTTTTTATTGCACTAGTGTCCCATGCATCCATGTATAGTTTCCAACTATTTTTACCAAAACTAGAGTCATACTCTACATATCCGGTCAAGGCTAATGTTTTATCATTTCCTGTGAAATATTTCTTTGATGTAGATAAAATTGAAACTTCACCTTTATTTTGATTATATGTTATATTATTGTTTAAAGATGAATACTTTATTAAAATTTGTGTGTCCTCCTCAGAGAAAGGTTCGTTTATATCATACTTGTCCAAAATATTTTGTATTTTAGATGTAATATCTTCTTCTCCAACACTTGCATATGCTGAATTTGTAAAAATAGTAGAAATAGATGTAGAAACAAAAAGTATAATCAAAAATATACTAATCTTCTTCATTGCACTTCCTCCTGAGATTTATTTTATGAAAGGGGTTTAGACATGGATATTGTTTGGAGCAATATAATATTCTTCATTCTTGGTCCTATAGGTTTAGGAGTATTAATCTTCGGAATAATTTATTTTAGTAAGAAAAAGTCTTAAATTTATCACCTCCTACAAACAAACCTCCTCCCATATAATATTATATATTCAATAATTATCCTTTTAACCCTTTTTATAATTTTATTTTCCTACAAAATAATTGTGAATATATGTTTTATTCATTCTTATAACTTCAACATACCAATAGTATGCTAATTAAAAATCCATCAATACCCTTGTTCACCTTGAAAGGGGTATTGATGGATAAATTCTAAAAGCAAGTATATCTATATAAAATACCTTGTACCTTTAAGTTCCTCTGATTTTTCTCCCCCGCTCAAAATACGCATGCAACCGATACAGACATATTTCCCGTGTCCAGCCATGTAACACTGCTCGTTCCTCTGCATCCTCCAATTCTACATTCAGCGAGAACACACCATTTTCAAACCGCGTCATACTTCCCTTTGCCCCGCTCCACTTAGACATAGGCATGTCAATGATTAGCTTCTCAATCTCCCTTGCCGTCTTCTCATTCCATTCCACGAGTGAAGCCTTACCTTCGTCCGAGAAGTCCTTTCGTTTCCGATACTCCTTTTCCGTCAGGTACGTATAGAAAAATTCAAAAGCTTGTCAGTGGCTTGGAACTGCTCATGCTTCTTACTATGCTGGAGATTGACCGCTGTATTCATTCCATCCATCTTTACTGCTCTATAGTAAATCTCATTATCTTCTACTGCAATATATTCGTCTGTCTCTACATTTTTCACTTTAAATAATTTTGTGCCTTTTTTATATTTGTTGGAGAACAGATTGGGTAATTTATCGCTCTCATTTGTAGAGTGTTTTTTAATTGTTCCAATTTCGATTTCCACATCAGTTGTAGGAACAGTTTCAGTTGTCACCTTGTAAACCCCATTCTCCCAAGTTACGACATCAAATGCCCAACTTTGAAGTTCATTTTGCCCTGAGTTTGAGCATGCCACAAGTAACAACATAGAAGTCAGAATGAATACAAAAGCCCTTCTCATAAAAATCCTCCCACTACAAAATAATGTTATATCATAATCCGGATAATTATCATTATGCCAGAAGTATAGTAGTAGGATAGTTAAAAACTTAGAATAAGAACCTCCAAATTCTGTTACCTATAAGGAGTTCGGGTTCACATAACACCAATCAGACATTTTTGAAGTTTTCAAAGCTTTCTCCAGATCAGACAATGTATACACCCAATCTTCCTCCATCCAAACCATCATCTGTGGGTATCTCGTAAGAAAATGATACAGAAAGATTAGGGTGATCTCTTCATTTTGATAAACCTCATCGATCATAAGCGTGTTAAAGTATACCCGCCCGTCCTCTCTCCATTCCAATTCTATGTATTGATATGGAGCAAGCTCATCATATACATCGACTCTAATCGTATTATTTACCGTATCAAGGTCTGATACTTCTTGCTCTGAAAATGAAATTCCAAAGGCACCATGTTTCAAGTTCTGTTCTGAATCTACATCTTGTATTCCAGAAAAAATATGTAATCTCGCTTCCCTACAGGCTTGTTGTACATCTCTCACCAAACGATCTATCGGTATTTTACTGTTCTCTTCTACTAACACAAAAGCGGTTGCCATTCCTTCATTACCTCCAAACGAAAACAGCCCATCACTCCTCTACTAGAAGTTGAGGCGGGCCTTTGATTTAAACTTATTTATTTATTGAATACGGTATTCTGCTGTTCACTCTCAACAATCTTATTCTCATATATCTGCCAGCACCAATGATAATCTCCATCATAATCATCTATCAGAAAATATCCTGTTACATCTTGAATGTTAGCCATCTCAGAAAGCTGCTTTTTCATAAAATCAAGATGATACTCTCTGACATCTGCCCCATAAAATACATAAGCTGTCCAATTAATTTGCCTCTCCGGGAATGTCCAGCCCGACTGATACATTTCCAATTTATCTTCTTCTAGTAAACCTTCATTAGAACTCGCTGTGAAGTCATCCCTTATCTTTTTCACTTCGTTAACTGTATGCTCATCACACTCCAGCCAACCTCTAACAGATACATACTTCCCCATGTCCAAAACTCCTTTGGTCAGTAAAAATGCAATAAAAATCATTACGTCCAGAATGACTCTATATAAGTTTACAGGGCCTGGACTGAAATTCCGTGTTGTTAGATCAATCTCTCAATATCTCCATCCATTTGAATATTCCATCTTTTAAGGATTCATCACATTGTTCAAGAGCTCCATCTAACAATAGGTTAAACATCTCTTTACGACTTCCCGTTGTCAGCCACTTATCTAATTCAATCTCCTTTAATCCTGGTGGCAACTCTTCAAAATCACTCCACCACTCCTCTATTGCATGCAATAACCACCCGATTTCGTCAGAAAATTTCGTGGCATTTTGATCTACAACTATAAAAACACACTGAAGTACTGCACCTAATTGAACAGCTTGTATATAACGTGTTCGCTGATTATAACGAATTGCACTTTGTGACAAACGAATCTCCCCCTACTCACTCATTCGGTATGGTAGGTGGATAGAGTTGTTTATGCTCCAGCTCGAACCATTGCTCAATATGGTTGCATAATAGAGGTATATCTTGAATTGCCAGTTCACAGATGTCCTTATACGATTCTTGAAGCACTTTCTTCAGCTCCATATTCACCTGATATGTCTCGGCTTGTTTCGCATAGTATACATCAGCAGGTTCAACAACATAATTTTGATGTCTGGTTACAGGACTTACATGAATTATCCATTTCAAGTTACCTTTGAACTCCTCAATACATGGCTTTAATTGTTCATAAACCTGATCGGCATTGTGAAATCTGAAATAAAAACCAGCAGGACGCTCATAAATCCGATTCGGTTTGTACATCTCTGTCCTATTCCATGCGTAAGATCCTAATTTGGCCAATGTATAAGCCATAAGTTCCTGTGGCAATAACTCTTCTTTGTTCTTTAGATAAATACTCTTTGACACACTATCCACCAACCTCTAGCAGATTCACACTTCCACTATATCCACTTTCCATTTCAGTTATGAAGCAAAGTAACTACTCACAATTTTTGTTAGTTTATCATTTCCAAGTTCAATATTGGTCAAGTAATCTATAAAAAATGCATGGATATATTCTTCTTTGAATAAACTCAAATACTCGAATGCAGTTATCAACAAATCATCTTCTGAATAGATATGCTCTACCAGCCTTGTCTTGGCGAACTGAATTACTTCATGTGTGAATATGTCACACTTCGTGCGTATTAACATATTAAAAACAAAGTAAATCTCATCTTCGTTGTTACTCTCCAGAATATCTTTAGTTTCGAACGCTTCTAATTCTGCGAGATATAGTCTAGCCTTAACTTGTCTAAAAGCACGTAAAGCCCTTGGATCATCATTATAAAACTCTTCCCAAAATGGGATATAAGCGAACTCCCCGGGAACTCTGGCAGATGATTGATTAGACTTGTTTAAGACCGTCCATTCACCATATAATTTATCTGAAACTACATCAAATAACATCGAATCATACGGAACAACCTGCTTCGCTTCATTTTCAATTCTATAGTACTTATTTCCTGAAGCCGTAGATTCTATCTCATATACGATATAGCTTTGATCCAATGATAAATTGCTTTGTAATGTTACTGTATCTTTAAGCTGCACTCTCATCATCTCACTCCAATCCGTTATTCTTCAAACATGTTAGAAGAAGCATTTCATATATGTCAGCCTAATATATTCTAATTATAATCCCAAAAAATTATCTTTAAGTACATTTATCGAACCCTTCTCAAAAGAAATCTAGTCATCCTAAACGTACATTGGATCTCTAGCTTATGCTAGCTCTGATGTAGCTTACTTTGATCGGTTTTCTAACTCTTTCAGTATTTCTTCTGTTCGTTGAAGTAGTTTCTTAATGTAATTTGGTTTTATTGTCTGCCCTTGATCAAACTTCTCTAAGGAAGATATATGTTGAATCGTACCAATGAACAAAGCAATATCCAGCCCGGGCTCAGTATCCGTATGCACTAAAGGCAAAATCTCATTCATGGTGAGCTCCTCCGGCGGATGTACTGCATGATACTTTTGGATATATAATGCTTTGACCATGCAAGCTAGTGCCCAATCGCAGAGGATGAGACAAGCTTGGAATTGATTGTGACTATGCATAATGTTGGCAAGTTTGATGTGATGATTGGAAAGTTTCTGATATTCAATTGTCTCAGTCTTTAAGCGAGACAAACTATCATTCAGGCCAATAGCAAATTCTTCATTCTGCCGATTCGTGTAGGAGTAAACGTGATTCATATCAATCAACTCCTCAATATATTAGTTTAGAAATCACCCATACATTGAACACCCTGTTATGATATTTGTTATTTTGGACAAGATATAACTGAAATATTACTACATAGTAGTTTTTATTACAAATAACTTATTTTCTGTTAGTTAAATAACCATAGTTCTTTCTCTACACTTCTAATTAAAGAGAGGTGTTCATATGTCTGAACTTTTGGAACTGGTGGGCGCGAGGATCAGAGATCTAAGAAAGGCTAAAGGTCTTTCTCAAGAGGTATTAGCTGAAAATGCGGGATTTAATCCGAGTTACATTGGTTTCATTGAAAGAGCAGAACGAAACATATCATTGAAAAATCTAGAGAAGATTGCGGCTGCCCTAGATGTCGGCGTATACGAACTGTTTACATATGTTAAAGAGCGTGAAGAGCTCTCACATTATGATGAAAATATTGTTAAGATTATTTCTCTTCTAAGAACCCACGAACCTAAGCACACTCTAATGGTGCTTAATGTCATTACGGAAATCTTTGATACTTACGATAAAAACTAAAATAACGAGGTACATCGATCCAAGAAGATCGAATGTACCTCGTTATTTCATTATGTCTTCATCTTTTATTCACGTAATTACGTACTATATTTACTTTATTATGTAATTTAGACATTGAACATTCGTTCGTATTACGATAAAATCAATATACATTCTACGTTATTACGTACGTAAAACAGGAGGATGCCTATGAATTTTAGTTATAGTTTTCCAGCAATTCGCGGGATTCAAGCTGGAAGAGATTTTTATACAGTAATGTGTCCATTGAAATTAATACCCAGGATATTCCTTTTTGATGAGGAGGAAATTCCGGCCGATCACCGTGCACAACGCTTAATGAATAAATCAAGAATTCCGGATATTACAAATTATATTCTTGAGAATCCTGGAGATTATATTTTTTCTTCCTTAACAGCGTCGGTAAATGGCGAATTGATTTTTCAGCCACAGTCGGAAGAGTTTAAGGACCTAGGATACTTAAATATTTCTTTAGATGCTCAATTTCTCATTAATGACGGGCAACATAGACGAGCAGCTATTGAAGAAGCTCTCAAAATCTCACCCGAACTTGGTGATGAGACAATTTCTGTAGTTTTCTTTCACGATCTCGGACTGGTGCGCTCCCAGCAAATGTTTTCGGATCTGAACCGTCATGCGGTAAACACTACGTCTTCGATCGGAATTTTATATGATCATCGAGATCAACTATCCTTGATTACCAAAAGTCTAATTAATGAAATCCCTTTGTTAGAACGTTATACAGATCGTGAAAAAGTTTCTTTGTCTAAAAATTCTCCAAAATTATTTGCACTGAATCACATATTTAATACAATATGTAGGCTTTTAGGAAAACGTAAAGGTGAGTTGATTTCGGAACCGGAGAAGAAATTCGTATCCGATTTTTGGGCTCTTCTTTGTGTTTCTATTAATGAATGGCAAGATGTATTTAATAAGCGAACCTCTCCAAGAGATCTTCGTGTTGGCTCCGTTGTCGCCCATGGTGTATTTCTAGAAGCTGTTGGTATAGTCGGTCACTATCTTTATCGTTATCATGCAGATGAATGGGATTCATATGTTAAAAAGTTCTCAAAAATTGACTGGAATCGAGATAATAAAGCGGATTGGCTAGGGCGAGCTTACGGACAAACTGGACGTATAAATAAGACTAATGAGACCATTCAATTGACTGCTAATCTTATAAAAATCAAACTTGGTCTCCCCCTCACAGAAGCCGAGCAGAAAATTGAAAATAAAATAAAAGAAGGTATATCTGCTGATGTTTAATATATTTGATACAGGAACAAAGTTTATAGAAGCCAAAGAACTTGTTAAAGAAGTCTATTTAGCTGATGAACGGCCGTGGGTCGTCGGATTCAGTGGAGGAAAAGATTCAACAGCGGTTGTACAGCTGGTTTTCCAAGCCTTGACCGAATTGGAACCTTCTCTTCTGAAGAAAAAGGTATACGTTATTTCATCCGATACGCAAGTAGAAACACCTCTAATTATTGACAAAATTACTAGAACTCTTGGACGCATACAAAACAAAGCACTTGCAATAGGTTTGCCTATCGAAACTCACAAAGTACGTCCAAAAGTTGAACAAACGTTTTGGGCTTCTATTATCGGAAAAGGGTATCCTACTCCTCGTCAAAAATTCAGATGGTGCACAGATCGCTTGAAAATTGAACCTGCAAACCGTTTTATTTTGGATAAGGTAGATCAGTTTGGTGAAGTCGTTATGCTACTAGGAGTACGCGATTCAGAAAGTTCAACAAGAGCAGGAGTAATGCAATCTCATACTATAGAAGGTTCAAATTTAATGCGTCATTCTACTCTTCGTAATGCATTTGTTTTTGCACCGATCCGCTCCTACAATCTAGATGATGTATGGGAATTTTTATTGCAGCATGAATCGCCTTGGGGCGATGACAATAATGAGTTACTTCAACTCTATCAAGATTCAAGTAGTGAATGCCCCCTCATCGTAGATAAAGAGGTTAAAGAAAGTGCAGGATCTTGCGGCAATAGTCGTTTTGGTTGCTGGACTTGTACAGTTGTCAGTGAGGATAAGGCTTTAAGTGGGTTTATTAACAATGGCGTGGACTGGTTACGACCTTTATATGATTTCAGAAACTTCCTAGTTCAAATTCGCGAAGACCGTACAAAAAGACAGAAACATCGGATGAATGGCGAAGTCTATTTGACGAACAATTTAGGCGGTATAGATCCTGAAGATCTGAGTAATGCAAGAATTTACAAATCTGAAATCAAACATTTCATTGAAGAAAACAAAATCGATCTTGCCTCAGTTGAAGAATTGGATGTTTTAATTTTTGATGATTCAAATCCAGATGCTCCTCCAAAACGCTTTGGTGTTGGTCCGTTTACAATGAAAGCACGTGAAGAAATCCTAAGAAAGCTATTGCAAACTCAGGAAGAAATACGCCGCTTGCATGATCCTAATGTCGAAGTGATTACTTTTGAAGAACTTAAGGCAATTCGTAAATACTGGCATGATGACTTGCAATGGGAAGATCGACTCCCACTAATTGTTGAAGAAGAAACAGGTATTTCCTACGACTGGCATCAAAATGATCGTCCTGTTTTTAAAGAAGATCAGGTTACTGATCTAGAATCTCTCTGTCAAGAAGAAGGGGTCAATCTTAATTTGCTTAAAGAGTTAATATCTGTTGAAAAAGAATATTCAGGTGTGAAAGTTAGAAGAGGTTTATTCCAAGCATTTGATAAAACACTCAGACAAGATTTCTTACATTTATAAAGGTGGATTAACAATCAATGCACATTCAAAAACTTGCTCTTCGAAATATAGGAGCTTACCATGGAGAGCTTAATAAATTTGATTTTCGTACAACAACTAACCGTAATGTAATTCTACTCGGCGGTAAAAATGGTGCTGGTAAAACAACAATATTAGAATCATTAAGAATCGTTTTGTTTGGTTCAATGGCATATGGTTTTGTTACAGAAAATGAACCTTACTATCGTAAAATTAGAACACTGCTGAATCGTAAAGCCATTAATGAAAATGAGACTGATGCATTTCAGATTACTCTTGATTACAGTTCTACTGAGGATTTCGAATTACATGAATATTCATTAATAAGAAGCTGGCGAATAAAAAATGATCGTATTCGTGAAAGTTTTTCAGTAAAAAGAGATAATCAATTTTTAACAGCGCAACAGACTTCCGATTTCCAGAGTCGTTTACGGGAAGAAATGCCTCCAAAATTGTTCGAACTTTGTCTTTTTGATGGTGAAGATATATCACGAATCGTTTCTGAAGAAAAAATTCCAGAATACTTGAAAGAATCAGGTAAAATACTCTTTAACCTTGATCTCTTTGTGAATCTCGAAAAAGATCTGAACACATATCGAATGCAATATGCTCAGCAAAATGCTAGTGCAGCGGAAGAAGTTGCTCAGTATGAGAGACTTGAGAATGAAATTAGGCAGCTCCAAGAGACCATTGAAGAAAAGCAACTACTTTCAATTTCATATGAAGATGAAATCAACGATCTGAATCATGTAATTAAACAAGATAAAAAAGATTTTGAGACTCACGGGGGCTTATTACAAGAAAAGAGACAAGAAATCGTTTCACGGATCAATGTGATTGAAAACAAACGCAAAGTAAATTCAGAACATGTTCGCCATTTCGTTTCTTCCCTTCTTCCCTTTTTTATAGCAAGAAAACAGCTCCAACAAGTGGATCATCAGTTAAATGCAGAAAAACAATATGAGTCATATGAGTATGCTGCGAATACGCTTAAACAAGACAAACTAACTTCACTTCTGACAAGTACTCTTGGACAAACTAAAGAAATTGAAAGTTCCGAAATGAAGTCCATTTTCGAAGGTATCCTGGATTTAATCAAACCGAATCATACGGAATTAATACATCGTGCATCTTTTGAGCAACGTAGCGAGATTCATAATTTGAATAAACAACTTGAAGCTCTTAATATCACCGATTATGTTAACCGTTTCGATGAAAACGCCCTGCTGTTAAAAGAGTCTCAAGAACTAAGGACTAAATTGGAGACCAATGATCAGGCCAGCGAATTTAAAGAACTTCTTGAACGTATTGAGAAAAAAACAAAATTATCTGAACAACACAAGATATTAGTTGAACAGCTTGGATCGGAAATTCATAATCTCACAGAAACCTTGCACACTAAGCTGTCTCAAAAAGATAAAGTTGAAGAAAAGATTAGAGAATATCATAAATCAGAAAAGTCATATGAAATGACTGAGAAATTATTGATAGTTAGTCAACGTTTCAGAGAACGGCAATGGCGTAAAAAACTTGATGATGTAGCTAATGAAACAGTACGTATGATTGACGTACTGTTCCGAAAGAAAGGTTTTATCAAAAGAATTCACATCGACCACACTTCTTTTGAATTAAAACTGTATAACTTAATGAATCAAGAAATTTCAAAAGAGCGCTTATCTGCTGGTGAAAAGGAAATGCTCATGCTCACTGTCATATTGGCAATGTTTAGAGTATCCGGTTGGAAGCTGCCTTTTGTATTTGATACGCTTATGGGAAGATTAGACCAAGACCACAAAAAGTCACTTATTCAACATTTTATTCCGCGTTGTGGAGAACAAGTCCTTATGTTTACAACGGACTCTGAAATAACGTTAGAACAGTTTCCTGTGATTGAAGAAATTACAGCACGTTGTTACACCTTAGAATATGATGCCTCTCAGGAAAGTGCAGTTATTGTGAAAGACCGCTACTTTGATATTATTAGAGAGGCGGTACAATAATTATGAATTTCACCTTAAGAACATCAAAATACGCTAAAGAAATTCTTACGCAACTTCATGCCTCTACTGGAATCACACCTAATATCCTAATCCGGTATGCTGTTGCTTTATCCCTAAGAAACACTACTGAGATTGTGCCTATTACAAAGGATTTTACAGATGGTTTAGTATTGAATCGAAGTACTGTTACTGGTGAATATGACTATGCCTTCCGAGCGATGATTACTCAGGCTGCAGGCTGCGAATTGACAGATGAGGAGTTTTTCCCTGCTTATTTTAATGCTCATTTGGAACGTGGTATACGAATGTTGGCTTCAGAATATAAAGCGGCAGGAAATTATGAGAAATTCATTCGTAATTTGTTATCTTAACGAAAGTAGTGATCCTAATGCTATATCTCGACAATAGCGCTACAACAAAGATCCATCCTGAGGTTTTGGAAGCAATGCTCCCTTATCTCCAAGAGGAGTTTGGTAATCCCTCCAGCAAGTTTTACTCCTTGGCGGAGAATGCTAAAAAAGCGGTGGCTACTGCAAGAGAACAAGTTGCTCAACTTTTAGGGTGTGACCCGGACGAGGTTGTATTCACAAGTGGGGCTACTGAAAGTAACAATATGATTATTAAGGGTGTAGCTGATTATTATAGTCATAAAAACAATTCTTCTAAATATTTGTTAACCTCTGCTGCTGAGCATCCTTCTGTACTCGAAACAGTAGAGTTTCTCGGTGAACGTGGGTACAAAACGAAATTCCTTGAAGTGGATAGTTTTGCAAGAGTTACTATTCAGAATGTTACTGAAACAGTTACTAAGATCAAGCCTCTGCTTACTTCATTTATGTGGGGAAATAATGAGATTGGGTCGTTAAATCCGCTTAGCGAACTTTCCGAATTTTTCGAAGCGAATAATTTTTTCTTCCATACGGATGCAACTCAGGTTATAGGTAAAGTACCTGTTAATTTGCGGAAGCATAGTGGAATTCGCTTTCTCTCTATGTCAGCACATAAAATAGGCGGCCCCAAAGGAATCGGGGCCGCCATCATACGGAAACAGTCGAAAGAGATTTTCACTCGCCTTACCCCGCTTTTACACGGGGGAGGACAGGAGAACAACTATCGAAGTGGAACTCTTGCTGTTCACAACATTGTTGGACTAGGCAAAGCTGCTGAGCTAGCTTCTCAGCATTTAGAGGAAAACGTCATCCGGCTGACTCAATTGGAGAACTATTTAGTTGATATATTAAAGAATAATCTTAGAGACAAAATTATTTTCAATAGCGATGATCACGACAAAATTCCGGGATTAATTAGTCTTCAATTCATAGGTGTGAACAATGAGTTGTTGCTAAAAAAACTCTCTGGTCTCATTGCACTCTCTTCAGGTTCTGCTTGCAGTTCTAGTAAGCCAAGTCATGTTCTAAGTGCCGCGGGGAAAACATTGGAAGAGGTTCGTCAGACGATTAGAATTACTTTGAGTGCTGATATAAGCGAAGCTGAGTTGGACTTGTTTAGTAAGATTAATTGAATTTAATTCTGGTCACGATTTAGATAAAACTGAAACTTCATCTGACTCGTGGCCTGTCAGTTTTGCTTAAAAATTTTATTCAAAAGTTGGTCAACATCATTTTTCATCGTAAACATCGCGCCTTCTAACTTCTTCAGTTCGTATTTCTCATCAAATTCACTTAATAATCCTTCTAATTCTATGAGATTACTATCTAGCTTTGATAGCAACTCTTCATTACAAAAAAGTTTATTACCGTATTCCTCTATTTTATTTAGAATAAAAGGATTCATCCTAAGATGGTCCAAATTTAGGTAATAATTAAATCCAGCAAATCTTGATAATATTCCAATAATTTCAAAAAAATCTACATAAGTTGCCTCATGAACTTCTAATATATGCTGAGTTCCTTTACTGTTAAACTCCAACTTCATTCTACAGAATGAAGTTCCTAAACTTGGAAAATGAGCAATTGAAAGCTTTAACTTCTCTCTACCCAACACGAACTCTTTTCCTGAATTTAATAGACTTAACAGGGTTATTTCTGTTCTAATTTTCTTTAATACCGAAGAGGCTAACTCCTCATACTTTATAAGATCACTCTTTGTCATTAAGCAATGATTGTGTGCCCAAGGGTTTCTAAAATTATACAATTCCCCCCATTCTTTTGCTAAATCTGAAGTGATATGTTTATATAATTCTGAAACTTTTAGTTCTGTTTTTTTAGAGTGTGTAAGTTCTTTAATTTTACTCAATTCAACTATCATAAGTTCTAAGTCATCCCTTGTGCCGCCTACAGTAGTATTCGAGGTCAATAAATCTTCAATTATATTCAATCTGTCGGAAATGCTAGAGCTAGAAAATCGTATCCTTTCTTCCACAAAATTTTTCAGATGGACAAAATCTAAATTATCCAGTGGATTATCAATTAATTCTAAGATGTTGTCTCGATTAATCGTTCTTTTCTTTTCATTATCTTTATTGTGAAAATAATCTTTAAACCAGTTTGCCCCTTTTTCCCTTAAGAAAATAATTTCTATTAAAGTACGAAACTCACGTTCTAATACATATACACTCTCTGAAATTTTCCTCATGTAATCAATAGTTTGATTATCGTAAATGATTGAAATGTAATCACAAACTGGTTTTATTTTCTCTAAATATCTTTTTTTATTTGTATCAAACTTTCTTTCTTTATTATCTATAGGGTACATTGTGATAAATATTATCTTACCCTCCTTATTAAGTAGAACTTCAAGTTCTTCATGAAAATTTCCTGTCTCAAATATATCGTGTAATGTTTTCTCACTATAACCTGGTTTGCACGAAACAATCAGACTTGTCTGAAATTCTCTATATCCCGTTAGGAAACTATTCTTAATCTTTAACATATCACAATTCCTTTCTTCTCAAGCTTAAAATTTCATCCATTATTGTTTGTTTAGTAGCTGCAATTTCTTTTACTGCGCTAACATTATACTCAAGGAACTCTTCTTTATTTGATATTATTTTAGTAATATACTCCTCGAAAATTTGTCCGTCGGTTGTATGTCCTGTTGTGGATAACGTTAAAAGTTTCCTCTCATCATAAAATGCTTCAAAGATTTTTTCTAAAATCTGCTGTATGATGCTATTATTGATTATCTGCTCTGTATATGCTTGAAGCAGGCTATTAAAATAAAGATAGTTCCTTAATGATTTATATACATCTTTTCGGACATTCTCCATCCCTGTATACCTAATTGGCATCTTATTAATCATTTCATTTAATGAATTTGTAATAACCTGTTTTATCTGATCTATAAGGATTTCTTTATCTTCTGCTTTTGCTTGTAATTCTTCCTGTCGCTCTCTTATCCTAATGGATAAATTTTCAATCAGCGCTCTTAAAGTGATTTTTTTTCTGAAAAAACCTTGCTCTTCTTGACCGAGAGTATCAATTAATTCAAAGTAACAGAGCCAGTATCCTTCGACTATTCCGTAGTATTCTGCCTCTTGATAAATTAGGTCTCTCTCACAATCAAACCAATCTTTTATTAACGGATATATGATAAGATTTAACTCCCTAATGCAGTCGGTCATATGTAAATAAACTATCTTCTCCCTAGACTGCTTATCATTCCATTCTATGCTATTAAGAAACATTTTATTATTTGAGATGAATTTTAAACCCAACAGATTTTCTAATTTGGGAGCAAATCGTTCTGAGACATTACTCTCAACATTTTTAGGAGTTTCATTAATCATATAGAACAGATCTCTATGCTGATAATCTTCTAATCCTTCAACAATAAAAATTGGAAGTTCCATTCTATTTAGTAAATCTCTTTGCTCACTTCCAGATTCATTCATAAGTGAAATGATGGCTTTTATCCTATGTTGTCCATCAATAACAGTAAAACATCCACGCTTCACTTCCAGAACATTTTGATCTTTATACGAGATTTCAGCTTTGCTATTAAGTATAGTAGGCGGAAAAAATGTAGCTGGTATATCATTTAAAATATACTGTTTTATTTTATCAACTCGTCTTTCATCTATCTTTCTATTCATTGAAATATCTGATCGAATATCTACTATACTTTCAAGTTCCTTGTATCTAACTTTACCTATATAACACATATGATCATTCCATTTATAAGGCACAACATCTAGCTTTACTCCCATGTAACTCCCTCTTTTCATACTCTTTTTTGGGTTATGCTTAGATAGCATAACCCAGTATTATTAATTATTATAATTCCCAAAAAGCCATATCTCGCATCCAAATGGGTTGAATCGAACCAGCCTTCACAAGGCTATAATGCTTCTGCAACGATTTAATCCTACTCATAATGTTATCCTCTTCTGACTTACTCTGCGTGCTGAAAACCATTCGAATTTCCTTCGCAGACATTTCAGACACATTATGCACAATCCAGGTCAAAATGTAATTCGCATAGTCATTATCAGAAGTTGAGAAATGGCTTAAGAATTGCGTAGATAGGATTGTGCCAACCCCATACTCTCTTCCTTCCTTCAGAATCTTTTTAATCGAAGTGAAGTCTTTACTGAGAAAATTATCCGCCTCATCAACCAAAATCATTCGCGTAATTTCACGATAAGCTCCATCAATTGCACTGTGTCCAAACATTTGCATTTGGTTGTAGAAGACATCGAGCGTAATGGATACTACGAGGTTTTGAATACTCTCACTGTATCCAGACAGATTAATTACCGTGATCCCATCAATCATGTCGAACAATGAGATGGTTTTGGAGGAATCTGTTTCAAACACTTCGGTTTCATATAGCTCTTTCAGTGCCGCATACAGAGAATCAATTTTAGAGTTTTCTTTACTAGCATAAAGTTCGTATATATCACTCATCGTTGGAGCTGGTAAATCCCAAGTCGTAGAATCCCCTTTAATAATGCCTTTATTAGCGTATGCTTCCATCATTAAATCCTTCAATGTTATTGCTTGAACTTGTCCAAGATTGAAAGACCTTACAATTGTGTCTGTTAGAGAGTTACTTGTATGAAGAGGCAGCAACGGTTTAATAGGCTCTGCCATGTATAAAGACAAGGGATTAAACGGTAAATGAAATAGATTATATACCTTCGCATTTGTCTTTTCAGTAAAATCAGGCTTTATATAATCACCTTTATAGTCAAAAATCAAAATACCAATAGGAGTTTGATTCACGTTGTCACAGCTATTACGACTTAACTGCGTAATCAATGATTTCGTGAATTGAGTTTTTCCTGTTCCCATCGTTCCAATAATTCCTGTGTTCGTGTGCATAATTTTATCCGTTGAAGTAGGGAACCATTTCACTTCTTCTTTAGAAGTTGCATTATGTCCAAACAAGACTTCTAGTGGTTTTGCCGGGGCCTTTAAATCTACAGTTCTCTGAGACTTATCATTTATTTCATCTATTGAATTCTCATCAGATCTAAGCATAGTCGCTGCTACTTCATACATTCCCAATTCATAATGTCCGCTATTCTCAGCAACAAGTAGTGTCGATTCCTCAATATCTTGTGCTATTTCAAAACGTCTGGAAGGATCATATAAATTACTCAGTAATTGCTCAGGAGACAAATCCCCTTGATCACTCTGTATATATTCCTTCATCTCTTCAACACTTTTGAGTATGAATTCATATCCACTTTGTTCAGGGTAGTCATAGACCATAACATAATCGTTCATTTTAATATCCGTAAACACGACATCCTTCTTAAAGGAAATCACAGCACCTTGACCAATGTGCTGATCCAATGTATTTACGATTGTGTATTTATCATTAAGGAGAAACTCACGAACATCACTTTCCGTAATTTTACTCCATGATTGTTCAGGCCACACCGAATAAAGCTTCATTTTCTCTGCACTTGCAATTGCTAATTGCATAAAGAAATTACGATATAATACAGCTTGGAAACTCTTTTCATCACCAGTTAAAAACTCCATCAATAACTGCTTGGTTTCTTTTACTTGTTTTACCGCTTTCTCTTGCACGTTAGCACCGTTATGTCCTATCTTGACCTCAATAGGGTAAAAGTGAACAAACATCTCCTGATCAGAAGGCTCAATCCCAATCAATAACAGATCATCACTGTATGAACCAAATTTCCCTAGTTTTTTAGCAGAAAATAAACCTTCTGATTGTCTTAATCCAGTCCCACCTGAGATTCTAAGAATTTCTTCCATTGAGATAGGAATCCATATAATATTGCTGTGTGCATAAGCAGCAAGGGATAGTTTTACTGCTGA
Organism: Paenibacillus sp. RRE4; assembly: GCF_031844205.1. Classification (NCBI taxonomy): domain Bacteria; kingdom Bacillati; phylum Bacillota; class Bacilli; order Caryophanales; family Paenibacillaceae; genus Paenibacillus; species Paenibacillus sp. RRE4. Next base: position 86,430 of record NZ_JAUZUT010000001.1, on the reverse strand, counting down.
AAGAATACTAATTTTTTCCTTCGGAAAATAGTTCTTCTGAGCCAACAATCGAAGCAGCCAATTCCCATTAATAGCATTGAAGAAATTAATGATTGGAGGTAACACATGATCGTCAACATACAACCTCTGATGACCAAGGAATTCTTTAATTAAGCGCTGATATTGTTTTGATCGTCTGGTCACTGTGATCGCATCAAACCCACTTGAGGATGTATATTGATCGCTGTAATGAATAACAAGCAGCTCTTTTTGAGCATCACTGTTCTTGAAGAAACTCAGATCTACTTTAGGCTCAATAAAAGTAACCCAATGGGCTGAATCGTAGACTTGATCTAATTGCTGTTTATGATCAGCAGAGATCGCAGTAACAATATTTATATCCTCTTGATAATTATCAAGAGTTCGGGCAACTCTCAGCAATGAATTCAACTTCGGTACCATTTTCAATAGCGGAGCTTCTTGTATGGGATAATATCTCGTTCCGAATCCCGTTTTATAATCTTCGTTTATGAATACAGAAGGAACACCTGAAACAAGACCTAATAATGAAACTCCAGTAGTAATTTCCGCAGCATTGCTAGTAGCAATCTGTTCAATTTTATTCATCTGATAGAAAGTAACGTGACTGTACTCGAAATGATTAGTGTCCGAACTTTTAGAATAAAACTTCACTTTATCTCGGAAAACATTCAATAATTCTTCAGCATGATATCCATCCAGTTCCAATCGAAGATTGAACTGTTTGGCAATCTCTTCTGCATCTGTATATTGTGACATCTCCTCAAATACATTGTTGATACCTTTTTCAGCATAGATGTGAATTTCAATAGGTAGTAGATTTCCTTTTTCCAAATTATCTTTAAGTTGCTTCTTGTAGTATTCAAAAAGACCTTGAAGAATTTCCTGACAGTCCCCCATATTAATCGTATTAATTTTGAGGGGAGCACGACGATCTAATTCAAAAAGATATCCGAAATGGCCAGTAAACTCTTCGATTTTTTCTTGAACCAATTTACTTACAAATGTTTTGGATGACTCGAATCTTGGTAAACTTTGATCCAAGTAAGAAGCCCACTCATATGAATCCATCATTTCAATTGCCTTGTATAGTTTGGAATTGAAATTAACATAAGGCAATAAATTCGTAGGTCTCATGGAATGCAGCAATTCATCATTTATTAACTCATCACCCACCACTTCATTTAATTGTAATTGGTACGCCAAATGAAGAGGATGTAATGGTGTAAGTAGCCACTCTGGATTTATATGACTTTTCTGAATAGTTCCAATTAGAACAAGGTCTCTTTGGATCTGGTTTAATGACTGGCCGTTTTGCAATTGTTCAAGCTCCTGTAAATACACATCTATATAGTTACGGGCTAGTGCAGTATAATCTGCATCAAAATAAGCTAAACTCGGGAGTAAACCGTTAGTCCTGAAATATCGCAATAAATCGCAGTATGCCTCTTTTAACGGTTCAGGAACTGAGATCGATTGAGGAACAATCTCTCCTAAGCTATCTTCTAGAAAAAACAAATGATTGGTTTCTAAAAGTTTTCGTTCCCTCTCTAAATTACGCTTGAATTCTCCTTGAGCATAAGTCTCCCTCGTTCCTTGTACAATCTTCATCTTCTCATTCTCTATGCGATAGATGAAGTGTTCTTGCTTTTCACGCTTTAGCTTCCACACACTAAAACCACCAATCGGAACAGGACGTTCAACTAAATCCTGCACAGCAAATGGAATGCCTGTGTGAGGAAGTTTAATATTAAAATAAATCATTTCTTCATCACTATTATTTTCATCATTACGAGATACCTCTAATTCCTGGTCCTCAGAAATGTCAAATGTGCTATGAGATTCTGTTAAATTAACTTTGGTGATTTCTGATGCATCTTTATTGAAAAACCAACGTTCCGCATCTGAATTAATTAAAAGATACGAACTTTTGGATTTTGATAACGTAATGGCATAGGCCGTTTGTATCGACTGAAGAAACTTGGGCTGAGTCTCAACCACTGTAATTCTAATTTCATAAGCTGGAGATACCTCTGTTTTGTATTTCACACCGTAAAATGTAGTTTGTCCAACTTCATGCTTTAAGCGTACGCGAATCTTTTTACCTGCTTGTTCCGCCAGTATTGAATGTTTAATTTTAGTTTCATTGATATACTGATTTTTGATAAAATCATTAAATGTAAATTCTAACGTGATATCTTCTTCTTGATCAGGATTGAACACGATAATGTTTCGTTTACGTTGCTTACTCTTGGTTTCGCCATCGGCTCTCTCCCAATACTCTAATCCTTCCAAAGTCAATTTCTTACCAGCCTCTACATACTCTAGACCTTTTCCTTCTAATTTTTTTTGATTCGATCTTCGTACTGAACCAAAATCAACATCCTGCCATGTCTCTGACTCCGATAAAATCTTAACCCCTTGATCATCAAAGTACCGCTCGAGACTGACCTCAGCAGAACCATATTGATGGGCAATTTCAACGTCACTATAAAGAGAATGATTTTCTTTTAATCTTTCTTTAATTTCCTTAGGAGTTCTAGGGGTATTAAAAAGTTCGGCATCATAAAAAAGTCCAAAGTTTTTATATTCATGCTTTTCCAATTTCTCATTGTTCAGCACAGTAAGTATATTTTCGTAGTCAAATAAGTTCACTCTCTCATGAAGTCCTTGTTGGGCTTTCATTGACTCAATGGAGAAGTTAAGAACTTGTTTCTCTTCTGAGGATAGATTCGTTTGCTTCATCATTTCTTGCAAATCTTTTTCAATTGAATCAATATGAAAAGGCATACCTTCTTTTGCAAACGAAGTCATTCCTTGAACCAAACTATCTAAGTTTGAATTGTGGATTAAAAGCATAGCCAGATCTTCGAAATGTTCTTCATGTATGCCAACTTTATTCCTTAATGTTGTAAGAAAGTCTGGAGTGGTCTCCTCAATATTTGATGCGATTAATACCTTGGTTTGATCATAATCTAAAGTTTGAGATTGATAGAATCCATCCTCCGTTGGCATTGAGAACGGACTAACTCGATTCATACCCTTAATTTGATTTACCAGATTTACTACTTGTTCTTCACGTTCAAATTGAATATGATATTTTTCTCCTGCCTGAATGTTAACTTCACTCAAAAAACGTTCCACGAGTTGAGCAAGATAACTATAAAAATGCTTTGACATAAATAGCATCCCCACTATCACTTTTTTTCTCTAGCAAATTCAACTTCTCGAAATACTCAATGATTGAAACCTGAGTATCCCTATCATAGATAATTCCTCTTACTTCGAATTGTTCAAATAGTTTCTTCAATCTGATTTTATGCTCATCTTTAATGATGATTTTAGTCAGGAATAATAAATAATCTGTATCCAGAATTAACATTTTTCCAGATCTCCCCCTAGATTTGAGGAATGTTCTCTGACAAAAATGTGTAAACCACATCTTATATTCGTTATACGGTTTGGACCGAAATGAATTATTGAACTGGTATTCAATCATTTGAAATAATATAGATAATTTATTTAACACAGGTAGGTCATATGTTTCGGGATTTAAGCTCATTTGACTCCACTTCACATCGGATAGCCCCTCACGATATTGCTCTATCACCTTATCCACATCTTCTTCGATTGCAAGAATTTCTTCATTTGTTCCTGTGCGAAGTACTTCAGCAATTTCTTGATAAGAAAGTACCTCCTCTACTCCCTCCACTGAAATATTAAGCATTTTGAGAAAATTCACATGTGTAAACATTCTATTAATCGATCTTTCAATGTTTTTCCATCCGTATTCGTAACTAACTCTGGTTTTCGATAATCTTTCTTCTTCTTCAAATGTAAAATAAATAGGCACTATACTCTTCTCGTATTTGGCAAACAAAGCTTCATTTCTACGTAACATTTGAGTAATATAGAAAAAATAATAGTAAGATAGAAGTTTCTCAAATTGTTGAGTAAACAAATCCTGTTTCGTAGAAAGCCATTCAAAATCAACAGCAAATAATTCCGATATTTCTGGTAATAACACCGCATACTTAGGGGATTGTAACTCCTCACTTTTCAACTCTGGTAAAGCTTTGAATATTAACGAACTCATCAAATCATCCGTCTGATGTTCTTCATTACTAATTTCCCATGCAGCGTTTCCATTCCATAAAACCGCAAAGAGAAACTCAGCCAACTTTCTGTTCTCGTTCTCAACCGTATTGATGTAATAAAGCGTCTGAGGATGGAATAAGAATAGTTGGTTGTTTTCGTCAATGAATAAAGTTCTAATCATTTGCTTGAATTCGTTTTTTTGATTTATATCTTTGAAATCAATAGATTTTAATACGGCTTCAACTAGTTGTTCGGGATTCGCTTCTGAGGACATTTTTTTTTGCCCCACCAGACGCAAAAACTCACCTACAACTTCCTTAAGGTTAAATTGCATATCTTTGAATTTTGTATTGTAAGGTAAGAGTTCAACAGTAATTTTAGGATTATGCCTGATGGAAGAATCAAATTTGAACTTGTCTATAATGGTTTTTAAATCCAACTTAAACTCCATATTTTCACATCTCCGTATATGAATATTGGTCGAATAAATCATCGTAAGTCAGTCGATAACGCTGAGACTTACCGAACTTCTTGCTTTCAAAAATAAGCTCATTTTTGTCGTTCCCTTTACTACTCAACTGATCTATGAATTCAACAAACTTGATATATTGGAATTTGTCCTTTTTATTCGGGCGATAACCGTTTTTGATTCGAATCAACAAAGAATATAATGAGAAATCGATGTCTATTTCAACGGGTGCTCCACCCTTAGGTCTGAAGGCAATCGTTAACATCGGCAAAAACTTCATTAAGACATCTTCTGCTCTAGCCTCTACTCGTTCAAGCGCAGGTTCAATCTCAAGTTTTTGCAAAGCATAATAGTGCGTCTGCGGTTGTCCAATCTGAACATAAATAAGTCCGCCTTGGCCTTCACCATTCCATTTATAGATCGCATCACGAACGTCCTCTCTGTAAAGCTTGGATAACATACTCCATGATCTTCTATTCCAATGAAACAAGTAATTCATATATTGATCATAGTCCTGATCTTTGAACGAATTATGTTGTTCCCTGGGAACCAAATAGTATAAATATACAAATAACTTAACTAACTCATTTCTGAAAGAAACGCTCTTTTTGTCCTCATCTTTCCATGGAGAATGCGGAACAAGAGATTTCGCAAAATATGGTGCTCTATTTACATCAATATATTGACTAAATAAATATGCCCCGTCCTTTCTAGACTTAAAATCAATGAGGTGCTGGTCAAGCAACTCTGTACGATATTGCGTAGGATTAATATGATTTATAGCTTGATGTATAGCAGATGCATCCTCACGATCAAATAGTTGGAAAGGCAACAAACATGACGTGTAAGATTGAAAATCTTGATTTATGATTAATTCCATCAATTTCTCATGCTCTATGTTATCCATTGAAGAAGGAACTATAATATTGTATATAAAATCAAGCAGCGCCCGAGTAGAAATAATAAGTTTTTCTTTTACCATCGCTTGAATCAATAAATCAATGATCTTGTCCTGAATATCATCATATTGTAACAACTCATAATTTTGAAGAATTGGATTTTTTAAAGCTACTTCGGGATAATTATCTTTTTCTCTGAGATAAGACTTGTAGAAAGGGTTTTGTTCTGTATTCTGAGTAATTCTTTGTAGAATTCCCTTAATGTAACTAGAGCGAGGTCCATGTTCCGTTAACTCATACATATGATAATCACTAAAATTCACATATTTGAATATGTGATCATCTTGAGAAACTTCCTCCGTGATCACAGACTCTATGATTCTCTTTGCATGTACAAATTCTCTAATCCGTGTGAACTCTTTTCCTTCATCTGCATCAATGAAGTTATTCAGAGCACCCAGATTAATAGCTAAAACAATGGTTATATTCGAACCCTTTCCAATCTCTTGATCTGAAAATGGCTTCAGTATCTTGGCCAATGTTTCAATTGAAGTTTTCCGAGGAGAGAAACTTTCCGTTGCATCATTATGTAAATAAAATCGTTCTGGATCTTCTAAAAAATCATACTTATCTTTTAAGTAAGATAAAATATGTGATTTACCATCGCCCACTCCGCCACATACCAATATTAACTGTGGTTCTTTTGTCCGATTAGCTTCTAAAATATAGTTTTCAAGTTCTTTCTCAACTGGCCTCTGAACATGCATATATTGTTTAAATTCGCTAAATCCCTCAAGATTCTCCACAGCTTCCTTAGAAGACTGTTTACAGCGCTTAAGAACATCAATGAAATGAGTATTTGTAGACATGCCTTATCCTCCAAAACACTTAATGTATTTCACAACAAAAAAAGACACAGTTCTCCTATTGGAACCATGTCTGTCATCATACGCTGTTTACTGTGTAATAGACCATGCTTTGGTCCCGCATACATAAAGTTAAAAATAAAATAATTCATTAACTGCAACAATGCGAAGTACTAATCTACAATAAATGACTATTTATAGGATAAATATACCACACTTATGGTTCTTAAGGTACAAAATTAAGATTTATAGGTATTATTTCCAAGCTGAAATTATGTCTATGAAAGTAATCCAGAATAAGACTTGCTAACATAGCAGGTTTCTTAATAATGCTTTCTCAAACAATACACTTATTCGCCACCGCCACCATCTTCGCAGGCATCTCTTCCCGCAGTCGCCATACAAAGCTCATCGGTTTGTTCCCCTCATGACTCACATAATCCGCTTCACCCAGGAAGACAAATGGAGACGTGTAGCCATGCTCCTCCTTATACTCCCGTACGAACAGCGCGATACGATTCCCCGTCCCTCGATGATGAATATACCGCTGTGCAGTTGCCGTATGCTCAGATACCCGGCTCTGAGTCTGCCAGTGGAACAAACGCTCGTTGATCGCATAATCCTCATACAACGTGGATGGAGAAAAGTCCTTATCCGATTTGTTCAATGTAATGAAGAAAATATCCGTCTGTTCATCGGCAAAATATTTCACGCCTTCGCGGAAGGTTGGCGAGTGCTCGCCATTCCAGTAGCCGAAAGCAGCAAGCACTTGGTCGATGGAGTACATACAGTGGATATCCAGTGGACAAGTGTACGGGAACGAATTGCTTTTATCCACAAATCGCAGATGAGCCAAGTTATATTTGAAAATATCCACAAGCTCGTCCCGGAATGCTGCGCAAGACAGGACGCGTGTAATCCCTTCTTCGATGCTGCTTAGCCCCAGCTTCTCCGGTGCAGCCCGGTGGAAGGTGTAATAGAACATGATCAACATACGCTGTTCATCAGCATTGATAGGCTCTTTACCTTTTTCAATATACTCGATCAGGAAATTCAGCCAGCTTCGGGAGTTGATTGACAGCACAGACGGCAGTCTGCGGATATATTCCTCCTGCTCATCCTCTACTGGCTCGGTTAGCCCCGCTTCGGCCAACAGTCCGCGGAAATACCTTTTGCCCGAACGACCACCATATAGTTCATATAGTGTCATCCCGTGATGCTCTACAAAATGAGCCAGCGTCAGCGGCAGTCCAGTGTCCTGCTGGAATGTTTGCAGCTTCTGGATCAGCGCTCTGCGATTACGGCTCATTTGTTTCAGATTACGCATAACGTAATCCTTGGCCTGCTTTTCCAACTGAATAAACGTGCCACGAGGCAGGTTCGAAAAGCCGTTCTCGACATAGTACGAGATGGAATGTTTGGTCGCACCGATCAGGGCTCGGAATTTATCCTGGTATCGGTACTCCTGATGCGCTTGCCCGATGAAGTCGAGCACGGTCAGGCACTCTTTGCCTTCTGCCATCCGTAGTCCACGACCGAGCTGTTGCAGGAATACGGTTAAACTTTCGGTCGGACGCAGGAACAAAATCGTATTCACCTCAGGGATATCCACACCCTCATTGTACAGATCGACAACAAAAATCAGGCGTAGTTCTCCGTTCACCAGTTTTCCCTTGGCAGAATGACGCTCCTGTTCACTTGATCCGCCATGCAAAGCTATAGATGGAATGCCGGCTTCGTTGAAAACTTTAGCCATATACAGCGCATGATCTACCCCTACGCAGAAACCAAGTCCTTTCACATCATCCAGATCGGTGACATATCGGTTCAGACTTTGCATGATCTGATTGGCACGGATTTTGTTATGGGTGTAGAGCTTCTCTAGCTCGTTCAGATCGTAGCCTTTACGTGACCATTTCACTTGGGAAAGATCGACGGTATCGGTGACACCGAAATATTGAAACGGACTAAGCAGCTTCCGGTCGATGGCATCGGTCAGACGGATCTCGGCGGCAATCGTATGATCGAAGTAAGGGGTTATGTCTTTGCCATCCATCCGTTCAGATGTTGCTGTGAGTCCCAGCAAAATCTGGGGCTCGTAGTGAGACAGCAGTTTCTGGTAGGAAGGTGCAGCAGCATGGTGGAATTCATCCACAATGATATAGTCGTAATAGTCTGGACTGGTGATATCCGTTAACTTCATGGCGTTCAGGCTCTGTATACTGACAAACAGATGCTCCAATGCCTCCGCCCGATGACTCCCGACGTGTAGCTCGCCAAAGTTCATGTCCTTCAGGATATACCGGAACGTGTCCCGGCTTTGCTTCAGAATCTCTTCCCGATGGGCGACAAAAAGAAGCTTGGCTCCCGCATGGCTTGCTCGGAATCGCTTGTAATCGAAGGCAGAGATGACCGTTTTGCCAACGCCTGTGGCGGCCACGATCAGGTTACGGTGTCGTCCATACAGCATGCGCTCGGCGCTCAGCTGTTCCAGCACTTCCTTTTGATAATCGTAGGGCTGGATGTCGAGGTGGAAATGTCCGGATGGGTCTTTTTTGCGATTCAGGGCTGCTCTCAGCTGGGCCTCATGCTCCTGATCCTCAGGAATGTACCTCGTAAATTCGCGGTCATTCCAGTAACTCTCGAAGGTCGCTTCAATCTTGCGCAGCACATCCAGGGAATCCTTCTCTGTCACCTTGAGGTTCCACTCCATGCCACTGGTCAGGGCGGGGTTGGACAGGTTCGAAGAGCCGACATAAGCGGTGGTGAATCCCGTATCGCGATGGAAGATATATGTTTTGGCGTGCAGCCGCGTAACTTTGGTATCATACGAAATCTGGATTTCAGTGTTCGGTAATTTGCTAAGTTCGGTAATCGCCTTGAGGTCGGTTGCTTCCATATAGGTGGTTGTGATGATCCGTAGTTTTCCCCCACCCAATGTGAACTGCTGAAGTTGTTCCAACAGCAGGCGAAGCCCACTGAATTTGATAAAAGACACCAGCCAATCGATCCGGTCGGCGGTCACGATCTCTTTTTGCAACTCCAGCAGCATACTTGGTTCAGACTTGGCCCCTGTGAATAACGAGCTTTGGGCAATCGGCGTATCCGGGCGAATGATTTTGGTATCCCGAATGGCACGAATACTGTTCAGCTTGGAATACACATGGGTCAGCACCTCCCCCTGCTCATCCAGTTGCAATTCGTTATATTCCTCTTCCCCCAACGTGTCCTTTAAAGTTGCTATGATCTCATTACAGGTTCGAATCTGCTCTAATACAGCCATTTTGTCTTCCGTCTGTTCACGTACAATCTTGAGCGCTCGCCGGGTCACCGCTGCCAGATACGTGGATAGCAGCTTACGCGCTTCCTCCGCATCCAGCTTCTCGGTCCCAATGTGATACACATCTGGGTCCAGCGCCGAAATCTCCTGTCTGGTGATTGTGTTGATAAGCTGTTCATATATACCTTGTTTCATGAATGTACCTCGCGAAGGTTAGGATGGTTGTGGATATGTAGTTGTGCTCTATTATGTAATATCTTTAGAGTCTTCTATACTATTATCGACAAATGAAGAGAACTTTTCATTATAGTTTACGATTTAAATAATATCTATCAACTTATGGGGGGATATGGAAGCAAGTTTAAGATAGGTTGTGGATACGGTACAACGATTAAGATGCACAGGATGATATGTCAAAATACGCCTATACTTCACATTTTACATATCCTTAATTTGTATATACAATGAACGACTGTTATATCAAATTTATGAATCTACAAGTTATACCTAAGCATAGTTAGAAATAAAGAGTGCACAGACTCTATATGTCCTTTATTACGAAAGGAGCACGACACTTTATGAATAAAAAGAGCATAGTCATTGCCTTGGTCCTTGGTATCCTTATATTCGTTCTTCCCGCTGTCTTTTACTTTTTTACTGGATCATCAGAAGAATCAGCGCTGCCTGAACCTAATATCCCCACTCAAACCAAAACCGTAAATGGCATCACCATAACGTTACAAAATGCAACATATAACAACAAGGAATTGCATTTGGGATATGAAATAGAGGGAGGCGGACAGGCCGAGAACGATTTGGGATATACCTTCTATAATGAAGGTGAACCTTTCGCTGAATCTGTAAGTGGAACCCTTCTACAACTCGGAGATAAACATTATTACATTACAGCAAAAACGGATCAAATCCGTGATCTGCCAGAATCATTGAATCTCACTTTTGAGATTAAAGCACGTCCAAACTTGGCTGAACAACATAGCATTATTATCCCGTTCGAACTTGTACTAGAGAAAGAAAAGAGTTAATTCATGATCCGGATTCATCCCTCAACTTCTCACGCATCTACGGGATTCTTACACCTCTTTATTCTGATCGTTAAAATAAGAAAAACGGCTCCTATCACAGATAGAAGCCGTACAATGCTTTGTTAAATCACTTCAAGCAATCCTTATGACACTACAAATTGTACGACAATTGGAGTGCCATCATTTAATACATCTCCACCGGGGATAGTAAGCGTGGTGGTGGTAACTGAGGATGTGTCAGCTGTTTGCATAAGGCCATTAACGTAGAGATTGTAGTAATTGAACGTGCCTGGAAAAGCTGTTGCGGCTGTACCTGCATCATTTGTAAAAGCCGTCGCAGCGATTGCAAATGTTGCTCCGGTTCCGGTTCCATCCCCTATAGTCGCGGCGAATCTTAAACTGTTCTGAAATGGTGTAACCAGTGGCATGTTTCTCACCTCCTACCTGACATAGTATATGTAGTAGATTTGAGAGTAGTGAAGGCAGAGAGATGAGATGATATAACCATTTTCAAAGGTTTAGAATTATCGCTGTTAATTGAACGATCTCAATAATGACTGGTGTTTCAGCAAACAGGACACCGCTTTGAGATGGAATAAATAAACTATCTGTAGTTAACACATACGAATTGCCAGGTTGTACGATCCCATTAATATAAAGATTGTAGTAACTCGTCATGCCGATCCCTGCAAATTGAGATATACTTCCTCCCTCATCATTAACGAATTCACCAGCAGCAACTGTAACCGAGTTCGATAAATCCAAATCGGTGTCAGGGAAATAAAAGTAGCGGTCTGATGTAGGAATGATCTGAATTCCGGGGATACTGCCCGGCGGGCCTTGCTCACCTGGAGGCCCAGTTGGCCCCTGCACTCCGGGAGGCCCCTGCTCACCTGCTACACCTTGAGGACCAACCGGACCTTGGGCTCCTGTACTTCCCGGTTCGCCTTGTTCACCACGAGGACCAGCAGGTCCCTGCACTCCGGAAGGCCCCTGTTCACCGGCGACACCCTGAGGACCAACCGGACCTTGAGCTCCCGGACTTCCCGGTTCGCCACGTTCACCGCGAAGACCGGCGACACCTTGTACTCCTGAACTGCCTGCTTCACCCTGCTCACCCCGAGGGCCTGCCAAGCCTTGGGAACCTTTTTGTACGATCAGTCCCTGCGTTTCGGGAAGACTGACTGTTTTTATTTCTTCAATTTTAACGGGGACAGAATCCAAAGTGGGCTCAGGACAGGCCAGGGGAACATTGCCTCGTTCAGGGACTGCAATATTTCTGTATCTGCGGGATACTTTCTTTTGTCTCACACGTTGCTTACAAGCACATTTTGTTCTTCCCAAAGCTTTACGTATCGCATACCGTTTCTTACGTTTTCTTGGAATATTGTTACAGCGTTTCACTGAAGGATGTCTCTTTCTTAATGAGTGAAGAGTCGTTTTCACCTTGTTCGTATGCTTCAAAGTCGCCACACTCCTTAGGCCAGTAAACACAGTATATATGCCCTATACTATGTCTTCTAAACATGCGGAGAGTGTGCGAATAACTATGACCACAGCCCAATAAAAAAGAACTACAGCTTCTGCTATAGTCCTCCCTCTTACCTGCTTTACTTCAGCAGTCTGGATATCTCCCACCAGCACTCTCTCCAGTTCACATCCATACACTTATTTAGTTTAAGTGAATACTCCATAGACTTGTCTCCTCTACTTTTTATGTAGTAGAAGTTATTCACTGATATTATAAGGTTCAGTTGTTGAAAACGTATCATACCAGTTGTTTAATGGTATATACTTCACATTTTGTATTTCTAATTCTTGTGGCCTAAGGACGAAAAATCCTCCTTTTTCCAATATTCTGATTAATGGCTCATATACATGTAAATAAACAGTGTATTCCGGTTTTTTTTCAACAAATATTGATAATTGCATATAGAATTCAAATATTTTTTTTAAATACTGATAATCATCAACAAATTCCAGAACTTCTGGATTGCAGTACATAGCAATCGGAAATTCATTCTCAGTATCACCAAGTAATTTGGCTATATTAGTAAACATCGGTGGTTGGGGTCTAAGACCCTCATTTTTATAAAATAAAGCCAGCCTTCTTAGAAATTCATACCCTAAATCTGCATCTTCATTTGACACAATAGTACCAACTTTTCTCCAGTTAATTTCGTTTATTCTACATACCGTATCATCTAGGTACATGTTTCTCACCTCTAAGATTGCCCAATCTATTCACATCCCACCATGCCTCAAATAACATTTCAACAGAGAATTACTTTCTCTTAATGCATTAGTAAATCATTCAAGTAAGTTCTCTTACAAATCTATGGGATTCTTATAGCACCATTCATTGTCCAATGGCTTATTTTTTATTTTTTCTAAATCCTTTATTGTATAAAACCAATTATCTTCAATCCATACTTTTGCAGAAGGATATATTTTTAGAATTCCATAAAGTATCTTAAATAATAAATCTTCATTCTCATAGAAATCTTCAGATACTAATGCCTTAAAATATTGGCTTTTGGAATCATCCCAATCAAAGTCTACGGTTTGAAATTTATAAGGCTCATCATACAAATTCCAAGGTATTTGCCTTGAATAACTGTCTTCAAACGGAATGTCACTAATATATATTGAGCAAAACTTTAATTTCCCAGTTTCATCATACTTGTCATAATTGTTAGCAAAGTAGAGCCTGTAATTAATAGATATTTCTCTAATAATTTTTAATAAATCGCTTGCCGAGATACTTTCTCCTTGCCTAAATAATACAAAAGTTGAAATTCCCATTATTTCAGCCCTCTTAACTCAGATAACTTTTTCACTACACCACTTAGGGTTATAAGGTCTTTGACTTAGTCTAAAGATATCATCAGCCGTGTAGTACCACTCAGCATCATCAAACCACAAGTAATCTTCTGGATTATCTTTAAAATACTCCACTACAAACTTGTAAATAAATTCATACTCATGATTGATATTCACAATATCCATCGCCCAAAAATAATCCGTTGATTGGGTGAGCCACGTGAAACTATCATATGAATTTTCAACAACTTTGTTTACGTTAAACGTAAAGTACCTAATTGTATCTTCATTTTCAGAACTTAATAGAGTCTCTTCATCTACTTCAGATAAGGTGCCTTCTGCAGATTGAAAGTTCTGATCTTTATCAAGTTCAACTGTAATGTGAAAATAATACATATTCGCTCTCCGCGCTGCCTTCTTGAAGTTCTCAAGGGTCTGCTCTGGAGAATAATTTGATATTTTTTTTAGAACTATTACTGAACTGATCGCCTTTAAACCTCCTTGAAATTCTTTACATCTCCTGATAGTTTCGATTTTGAATCAACGTTCTGTACTCTTCCCGATTCCAAAATCCCTCTTCGTTATTAATTCTCAGAATTCCGTCAATTCTGTAGAAGCATTCATTATCGTTATGGGAAAAAAGTAGATTACTATCTGTTGAATCAATGATTTCGAAGACGATCAATAGAATATTCTTGGTTGCTTCAATGCTATCCCACTCATTATCTAGGCGAAAATTTAAACTTTGAGTATATTCAAAATCACTAAAGAGGAATTTCGACTCGTATCCAAAGGGATCATCTGACGTATCAATTAAAGAATTAGAGAAGCCATATCTGCTAATCGTTTCATCAATCTCAATTCCTTTCTTAAATTGGATCACCTCGTTACAAATAAACCCAATCTTATTTAATTTCTTTATTTGCGCTTCTTCTATAAATACAACGTACAGACATTCAACACAAGAAGTCCCTCTTACATTTACATGGCAGAAGTGCCTTTAAATCTAACTTTAACGTTCCATAATGTTCTCATATTCAATATGCTCAAGAAGCTCTCCATAATTCGTCTGAAGCATTTCAAGGTAAGCTATGTTGAACGTATATGTTCCTTCTGCATAAAAAAATATTTCCTCTCCGGATGTGTGATAGAATATTCCACTTACATGGAGCGATTCTAGAATTGCAAATGAGATTTCGTACATCATTTTATAACAGATTTCATAATGTTGATTGTTTTTTAATTCGTAAGATATAGTCTGTTCATATATAAAATCCTCTTCTTGGAACATCGTTTCATAAGAAGCGGCTGGATGATTTGGCGGGAAATGATTATCATATAAAGTTATTTTCAAACCGTTACCCAGATCAAATTCATCATTGTTTTCATTTTTTCTATAATTCACCTTAAGATTTTTACTTATTAGTAGATTCTTTATCCATAAGGCATCCTGTCTTCTGTTTAGTTTAAGTGAATATTCCATAGACTTGCTCCCCTACTTTTATATGTAGCAGAAGTTGTTCACTGATTATTAAAAGGTTCAGTCGTTGAAAACGTAGGAAATTCATTCTCAGTATCACCAAGTAATTTGGCTACATTAGTAAACATCGGTGGTTGGGGTCTAATACCCCCATTTTTATAAAATAAAGCCAGCCTTCTTAGAAATTCATACCCTAAATCTGCATCTTCATTAGACACAATAGTACCAACTTTTCTCCAATTAATTTCGTTTATCCTACATACCGTATCATCTAGGTACATGTTTCTCACCTCTAAAATTGCCCAATCTATTCACATACAAAACCCCATTCTCTTTTCTCAACACTTGTGTTGAATCAATTAAAAGTCTAAGGTTGCATCCGAATCAATCAATATTTTAGCAATATACACTGCTTCATAGCTCGAAAATATAAATAACTCATACTCCATATTCATCTACCTCTCGAATTGTCCGTTCCCACCGTGTACCTCATCTATCTAACAATTCAATATCGTATTCAAACAGGTCAGTTAGAATGGGTGTTATGGAGACAAAATGGTTATAATTCTGGATCAAGTATATATCTTTTCTTTAATTTGTTTTGTTCATCAAACACATAGATAGTTTCACAATTAGGACAACGCCATACACTGTTTCTTGGGTTAGGTAAATCTATAATATCTGTAATATCACTTGTGATTTCATCCCACTCACGATCAGTATAAGCCCATATAGTTACATCGTCTGGTGCTTGGCTGTTCGAAAGAACATATCCACATTTGCATTGAAAAGACGCCATTTATTCCATCCCCTTTTATTAATTTTTAATAACAGATCCGTCATTTATCCAAATCTCTGGATTTCCTTTTCCTCCCGTCTTTCTATTGATTATTTCTATAATCCGTTTTGCATCTTCAACTGTATATCCAACTTCTCTACCATCTATTACAACATTTTCTCCCTGTCTATTGATTGCCTCAATGGCTTTTTTAGAAGTGGTATTTATATTTTTACTTTTAGCTGTTTTCGCTTCAATAATTACTTCATCTACATTAAAGTCAGCACCTGGAACTAAGTTCCCATCCTTGCCCTTAACATCAGCTAACTTTTCTACATTTTTCCCCTCTCGGAGCCATCTATCAGCTATTTTAAATTCATCAACGTTCTTAAACTCTTTCACTCCTGATATAGTTCCTGTCCATTTTTCAGGATTAATAACTCCATCACGTGCTCTTTGCATTAGAGTATTTTTTTCAAAATCACTCAAATGTTTAAAAGATTTAATTATTTCCTTTTGTTTCTGAACAGTGCCTGCATTCCCTTCTTTCACATTCCCCTGCTCAGTCTCCTTCTTACCTCCCCCTCCTCCACCCGATTCATGACGTTCCTTCGGGTGTAAGGCTCTCCCGAAGATAAAATAAGAGAGGGCTTGGCCGACCATCGCACCTTTAACAAAAAGGTGACACTGTGAATTATTAATCTTATTTTTGACAGTCAAAAATGAGGATTCCGTTACATTTCTAGCTTGAGAGCTCTTTTTCAATATAAGGATAATTAAGGATACTCAGCAGGCTTGGAGTAAAATATTTAGTTTGATACTTATCTAATCGATTATTGACCGTTAAAGAACCATTTTCCATTCTAAGTAACTGAGTAGAACCATCTTCTAAGAATAATAGATTCCCTTCAGTATCTTTCATAAGTTTACTAATCACTTTGAACAGATGCCCGATACCATCATTAAAAGTACGGCCAAACAGTTGAATTCTAATGCATACATTCAAAGCCAGATTATAATGTTTTTGAACAAACGTGATATCAGAAACATCCTCAATCTCAATGAACAATGTGAAAAATCTACAGCCAACTACGATTTCATCTTCGTTAATTTGGAGTGAACTGTTCTCCTTAACCGTTTCAGTAACATATTGATTAATCATTTCTCCTAAAGATCTATGATATAAACTGGATTTTACAAACAATTCATAGTTCATAAGTTTGCTCCTGACCTGCTATGTTGACCAATTTAATAGCATCTCTTATACCGCCATTTAACTGTACCCACTTTGTTTGTAGAAATTGAACAGAAGCAACACCTCTACGTTAATGTGGAAAAATCTCCAACTATAAGCTCCACATTTCATTAGTGACATCCTTATCTAAACATCCTTAGGATCCGTGTAACACCAACTGTTATTGTATGAATCCTTTATCCTTTCGAGATCCTCTAAAGTGTAGAACCAATCTTCCTCAATCCATACTTTTGCATCAGAGATTTCATTTAGTAACGCAAACAAAAATTGAAACAATAAATCCTCATTCTCATCAAAATCGTCAGATACTATTGCTTTAAAATATTCATTTTGCATATTGTCCCAGTCAAAATTCACAATTTGAAAATCGTATGGTTCGTCATATAAACTAAAACTGATCGTTCTTGAGTAATCTTCCTTAAATGGCTTGTCACTAATATATATTCGAGTATATTTTAATACTCCTTCAATATCATACTTTTCGTCGTCACTGTCGAAAAACAAATTTTCTTTGATACATATATTTTTAATTGTACTCAGCAAACTATTTGCTGATTTGCTTTCCCCTTGTTTAAATACAATGAATGATGACATTCCCATTACTTTATTACCCCTCCTAATTCTTCGAGTGAATTCACAACACTTACACCCTTATTATTAAATTCTCGAATCATTTGTTCTGTGTACTTATTTGACTTATCAAAACTCTCATCAATATAAAGGACTACTTTCTTTCCCTCATAATTAAAAAATTGAGAGTGATCTGGATTAACATACTTATCAATTTGATCCATTTTGACAGAAGATATTGACTTTTTAACCTCAATGATTTGATTGTTTGTCATAACATCAATATCTCCAGCCGGCTTTCCAGTAGATATATTGTCCAACTTAAGACCAAATCCAGTAACTTCAGTTTTCCCCTGAACGAAGCTTCCTACTTTACCTTCTATTACTTTACCTGGAGTGCTACTGCTCATAGCACTTTCAATAGCAATAGGTATATTTTTAGAGTTTTGTTCAGTCCATTTTATTATACTGCCATGAGGATTTGTAAATTCAATCTCTATGCCTTTATTAGTTTTCGTTTTCATTGGCTGATTGAATTTTTCTGTACTTCTCTCACCCGTCTCCTTCTTACCTCCCCCTCCTCCACCCGACCCATGATGATCCTTCGAGTGTAAAGCCTTACCAAAGATAAAATAAGAGAGGGCTTGGCCGACCAACGCACCTTTAACATAACCTGACTCGTCCTCGTCGAGTTGCTTTTTCTTCTCATCCACAAACTGCTCGATGTCAGACCTTGCCGTTCCGTTGCCCCAGGCCGCATCCCAAGCAAAAGCGAGTCCACGTCCAGCGTCAACTACCTTACCTATAGTCATCGCATAAGCCAAACTGCCTAATGTACTTAACGGATTATAGATGAGTGCTTCGGCTGTCTCGCCCAGACCTGTAACGGTGTCACCAATGGCTTTGTCCACGGCTCCAGTGAAAAAACTTGGTTTCAACTCATTGGGGATGTACAGAGCCACCTCGCCTGTGCTGTCTGTCGTTCTGAAATTATTCGCAATAAAGGTAAACTCCTTCTGAATATTATCCAGCATGCCGAGTGTTGACGGGAAAACATGCTTGACCTCCATGAAATCCCAGAAGAATCGTTCTTGTGTAACCCCAGACCATTCGGATTGTAACATATTCAGAGATTTGTCCAGTTCACGAACCATTCGATCCAAATCCAATTTGCATTGCTGAACATAACGTGCCTTGGCATCCAATTCATCGGGGTGTACCTGAATCCGCAACATGCCGTTTTCACCACCAAACCTGATCATAGTCGTTATACCCAAATTTTAACAAATGGAAATTGTCTTTGAAATTGAACAGAAGGATCATTTTCTCTCTCAGCAATTCGGTAATTAGGTAACCACTCTAGTCAGCCAAGCTTGCACATGTACGCATGCCCTAACTAATTTGATGTATTTATTCCGGTTCCTCCACGTGAAGATCAGGCCCCCAGCGGAGGGATCAATCCAATCATATTTCCAATCCAAAATAATTAATTAATCTCCACCGCCACCCGAGTCCCCGCCTCCGCCGGAATCTCCGCTGTCTGATCCGTGGTGATGACCGCCCCCGCTGTAGCTATCCGTATTGACCGAAGTGTGACCGCTGCTTCCACCCGAATCAGGGAATAACGTGGCGAAGACATAATTGGTGCGATCAAACGGAAATTCTGCCGCAAACATCGCCCTGAATATGCCTCGCAAATGCAAAGCTAGCACCAATAGAGGTGTATGTTTTAATGTTGTTGATCCAGGTACACTGTTATCTGATGCAGGTTCACGATCCGCAAGGCGTCTGAGCTCCGGATCATGATGTTGCTGTAACACAGACCAGTCTGTTTTGCGCACGCATCGTGATCCGATGCCCAGCACCAGAGCCGTCTGAATGATCTGCTCCAGCACTTCTGCAGACTCACTCAAACGCTCGACTGGAATGCCTTTTCTGTATCGTTTACGCCAGTTACGCATAGAGGCCTCCCAATCTCTCGCAGACGGGGCAACTACTCTAGCAGGTAAGAACAAACGAACAAAAATGGACAGAAAAATCATACTGTATAGCGATGAAGTAAAAGCTGAATTGCCATCGATCGCCAAGGTGAGACTGATCATTAATCCTACGCAAGCCGCTTGATAGAGCAAACGCATATGAATTTTCCGAATAGCCAAACACCAGATTACCGTCGTAACTGCCAGGCCTATCACACCCGGTATAGACACACGCTCTACAAAACACACGATACCTGTAAAGAGCATCAGAATAGGAAACATGACATAGACAAGCAATCGCAAAAGCATCGGTGTTCGAATCAGCTGTTCCCAGCCTCTCGTCTCTACGACTTGTTCCTTCCACGACTGAACGCCTTCGCTCAGCGCCTTCTCTTTAAGCTGGTAGTACTTCATGGCTTCTCGCCGCTTACTTTCCCCTTCGCTTGGTCCAGCCAAAGCATCGAGCCTCAGCCGTTGTTTACCGAAACCATAGGTAGAGAACAACCATTGTAGCAGACCCTGTTCATCCGGCGAACTGCTAGCAACCGAGGATTCCACACTGTACTCCAATGTTGTTTTGGGTCTAAGTTGAGGATTGCTTTCCCCCGGGTCATTCCGATATCGTCCTTTGGTTTTCACAACTCGCATCGACAATATGCCTTTACGTGTTAAATGGAACATGGTCGCCTGCGTGTCCTTCAACTTCAGCTGGCCCTTGCTCCGCAAATAGGCTAGAAACAACGGATCTGCTTGCTCCACTTCTTCGTCTGTAAAAGGCCCCTTGCTTAAGCGAGCCCTCACCCAGAGCAGTAACTGAACAGCAATAATGCCCAGAAGCACCCACATGATCCCTTCCATAAACTGCTTCAACCATGCCTCCTGCAAGATCGGGGCCAGCTGTCTCTGGACAAGAACCGAATGATAGAACTGAGATGAAGCTTGCCCGTCTGTTAGTGCATTTCTCATGTGATGACCCCTTTCATAGGAAAAATAAAAGTTCGGTAATCTACCCTACTCTATATAAACCTGTTCATCTCCCAAAAGAATCCCAACCGAGCGCTTCTTTTTTATAGGTACTCCTTTTCGTGTTCATCCTTTCAATGTTCATCCTTCCAGAGTCCATCCTTTCCTTTCACATTCTTCTTTCATGCTTCATCATTCTTGACTCTTCTCTTCCTCCTGCATGTTTGGAATGTAGAATACATTTTGCTTTTCACAATCGGTTAAGACGTACAATGATTCTCCTCGCTCGATTTTGGTCAGTTCCAATCCCTTGCAAGTATTCGTCGTGATCTCTTCTCTGGAGCCATACTTATCTCTTGTGGCATCATAGGTGGATTGAAACAGCGTACCGTCATAGATTAGCTCATGGATGATCGGATCGCCTTCAATTGTATACATGGTGACCCGGACATGATCCGGTTGATTCTTTTTCACATTTTGCATAAAAGACTCCCACTTATCTCGGTTTCGCATCTGCCCCAAAAGAAAGACAACATCTCCACTTTCTTCTGCTTGCTCCCCGTTATGCGGTTCAACGATGGCAGGAAAAGGGCTTCTTTCCTCTACCGGATCGGCAGTCTGCTGCGAATCATTCGAACTACAGCCTGTTACGAGTACAGTTGCCAAACATAACATCATTACGTATTTTCCCATTGCAATCACCTCATATGTACAACGTGACCCGGGCTGGATAAGTTACATTTTTAGAAAATGAGTGTCCAAACTCTGCATCATCCCCTGCAACTTTTTTTAGTGAAATCTTCAATTCGTGTAACCTTTATGCTAGTTCTTACGTTTATTTAACAGCACTTCCATTTTTACCATCATCCTTCCAAAAGAGGCGATCTTATGTATTCCGATAATCAAGCTAATCATGTAACAACAGAAAAAGCATCCTCTTCCTCGCTGGCCAATCCGGCCCGCACGCAACAAAGTACATCCCTTCGCCACTTCGGTAAAATTCTGGTTTCAGCTGGTGTTGTCTCTACTTTGCTCACATCTACGCTGCCTTCGGTCTCTACTACGTACGCAGCCAATGACGAGCAGGCTTTCACAGGGAGCGCTCTGGATCGAGCAGTCTCGGCCTTCTCTTCAGGCTCCTCCCCCGAATCCTCTGTAACTTCCAATACGGCTCAGAAGCTTCACTACACTCAAGTAGAAGGGGGGCAATATTACACGGTAGCTTTAAGAAGTGACGGTTCTGTCTGGAAATGGGGACGAAACCTGTTAGGAGAGCTGGGAATCAGCGACACAGTGAGATATCGCCATACATTCAGTCCTGTCCGTATTCCGCAGTTATTCACTGTCACGGCCATCTCTACCTCCGGTGAGGGATACAGTATAGCTGTTCAAGCAGACGGAACCGTGTGGCAGTGGGGAGCTGGCAGAGGCCCCAGTCAAGTTCCTGGAATCACCGATGCTAGACGTGTTACCGCAGGAACTTTTACGAACGCAGCCCTCCTTCGGGACGGTACCGTTCAATCCTGGCAGACCCCACCTCAGAAGCTTCCTAACACGGTGAACGAGGATGCTGGGAAGAAGCCCACCCTGCACCGAATCAGCGGTTTGAAAGATGTCGTGCAAACCACGCTTTCTGGTTACGATGGATATGCGTTGAAAAAAGACGGTTCTGTCTGGACATGGAAAGAAGCGGATAAAGCGGGCAGTCCGCCTTCCAAAGCAAAGCCAGTCAAAGGCCTCACCAATATCACGTTCATCACGAGTAAAGGCGGGCAACTGATGGTGCTCGATTCGAAAGGTAGAGTTTGGAGAATGGATGTGCAAGGAAAACGGATTCCATATCACCACGAACTTAAAGTGAAAACGTTGGATGCAAGCTCCAATTATGTCCTTCTGGTGACTACAAAAGGCGAGGTATACAGCTTCGGGAAAACCGTAACGGGCAAACAAGGGAAAATAAAGCAGTTATCGGATATCAAAGGTGTGTCTGCCGGGTACTACCATAGTCTTGCACTTTCCTCCGATGGAAACGTCTGGGGATGGGGTGGTGACAAATATCAGGAGGCAGGTGCACCGGCCACATCACCGGGGGGAATGGTGTACATCCCTGTTCAAGCTAAGCTAGGTACAGATATCTATGTGAACGGCAAACTGTTGCAATCCGTATATCCTGCCGTAGAAACGAGCGAAACGCTCCAACTTCCGATCAAAACGATTGCGTTAGCACTTGGAGCAACATTTGAAGTGCATACCGCGGATGGATTCATAAGCCACTATACCTTAAAATATAACGATCGGATCATTACAATTAAACCGAATGAACTTCAATACACGGTATCTAGCTTGAATAAGCTTGAACCGCAGGAAGAACAGGTCATATCACTACGTGAACCCATTGGAAACTACTCTGGAGCTACCACAGCACCTTATGACATGTTTCAGGGGCTTGGGCTGAACGTAACCTGGGACAGTAACACCGCCAAAGTAACGATTGATGAAGTCAAGTAGAGTAGAGTACAGGCAATACCAGATGCGATGCACATACGCATATAAATCGATACTTGTAGAAAGCTTAGAATGCTGAGCATACACACGAACTGAAAAAAACCTCCTGAAATCAATGGCTGTTAAGAAGCAACATCCGAGAGTTCAGGAGGTTTTATTTATAGTCGCTAGAGGTGTTTTTTTATATGCTCTTATAATTCGTACGTATAGGAGTGCATGTGTACTTAGGTATATGTGCTCTTCCTTATTCCTTCTCGAACCGGAACCAGCCAAAATCAAACTGACTACCCGGCAGAAAAATAAAAGTTACCTTTTGCTCCCCGTATACCGGTTCTAATTCGAATGTCCGTTCCTCGTATCCTTCGGATTGAGTAAACTCCACCAGTTGGTTGCACTGTCCGTCTACCCCAGCGAAGCGGATATGAATCGTGTTTTTATCTATCGCTGAAGCGCCATAGATCACTAGTTTTGACGTACCTTCACTTGTGAAATTCATCTGTTCAAACTCCAGCGAAACGTTATTCCCGATGCCTGCCACACGGTCGTCCTCAATCGTGAACGTATCTCCGTACAGATGATCGCAAGACGCAGCTGCATTAGTTTCAAAAGCCCTGCTTTGGCGTTCAAACGAGAAGCCCTTAATATGAATCTTCTGTTTCAGCACAAAGCAGATCGACGTAATGCCGCTGAGTCGTTTGGATAGACGGTACGTCTCCTCCTGGTATACATTCCATATCGATTCCTTGTCATATATAACATCGGCAATCATCACACTGCCCTCTTCACCCGGCATACCTTCCCAGATTTGAATGAAATACGTTTCACTCGACAGCGCAAAAATGGGAATCGTGATCGTATCCGAGCCGTATGGGCCGAAGTCGATATTACGGAAGCCCACATGAGTTTCGCTGTCCCTGCTGGTAGCTACGCCACGTTCATTACCGTTGCCCACATCACCTTTGGTATAGTCGTACAGACCACCTGAGATAAATCCATATGGATCTTTGTAGGCTGTACCCAAACCTTCTGCTTTGAACTCCAGTTGGGAGATGAGTTTGGGTTTGTCTGTACCGTTGTTGCTGGTTGCACGCAGGCGGAACGCCCCGTCGCCCATAGCTGATACTCTGACCCTATGCCTTTTCTCGTCTACGTCTACACTCTGTGAACCTGGCTCGTCGCCCGTTCCAGAAGTGATCACTTCCACCTTGGCAATATTGGATACGATGCCAGCATCGTTTACAACAGACCATTGCACATCACGATAAGTGGTATCCTCCGGGTACAGTTTGGCTGTAACCATCACTTCCGGGTTAGAGGCATCAAGAATCTGTCCTGATCCACTGATGATTTCAATTTTCCGCAGAGGTATTTCCTGAGCGTTGCCCGTCAGTACCGGACGCTTTTCATTTTTCATGAATACAGGTTTCGCACCCGCTGTTATGGATTCTCGCCCCTCACTCACTACTTTAGATTCGAATGTAGCTGTTGCTCCTTCTAATCCTTCCGAAGACACCTCGATCTGGATTATTCCTGCCTCATGGGTTGAACCGATAATTGCCATCAATTTACCGCTGAACAATCTTCTGCTTAACCCTTTATACGGGTCATAGTCCGTGCTGTCCCCGTTATCCAGACCGAGCAAACGTCCCGCACCGGACACCTTCACCTGCACACGGTTATTCGCATTGTGCACCGGATGACCTGCTTCGTCTTCAACCGAAATTTCCACAAAAATAAGGTCTTTGCCATTGGCTTGCAACTCCTGACGATCTGTGAACAGGTGCACTTTCTTCGCATCGGTAAAAGAACGCTGTACATCGGTGGCAATCACCGTACCATGCTCATCATAAGCGATGGCTTTCAGCTCACCTTCCTCAAACGGTACTTTCCACCAGCCGGACAACTGGGTTCCATGGGCATGGTCGATATCATACGTGCCGATGGTTTCGCCATTGAGTTGCAATTCAATTTTGGGTGCGTTACTGCACACACGAACATCAATGATCTGACCAGGGCTGAAATCCCAGTAAGGGAATAGATGCACCATTGGACTTTTTTTATAATCCGTCCAGGCGGCTTGATAGATGTAATACGAGTCTTTCGGGAACGTAGCCGTGTCCAGCTGTCCAAAATATGAATTTTTCGTATGATACGGCGTCGGTTCGCCGATGTAATCGAATCCTGTCCACAGGAATTGCCCCAACGAAAACGGATGATCGCGCTCAGCGATGATGCAATACTCCGGCGATTTCGCTCCCCAACTGGTCGTACTGTTTCCGAGTGCCGAGCACTGCTCGTCATCATCGTCCAAAACAGGTTGTTCGTATGGGAAGTGATAAATGCCCCGACTTTGCACGACCGAAGAGGTCTCACTGCCATAGATAATCCACTCCGGGTGTTCGGCATGGTGCTGGTCATAATATTTTTCCGCATAGTTGTAGCCAGCCAGCTTCACGATATCCGCACATTTCTGAGCATTTTCCCAAGGCATGTAGTTCGAACCAATCGTCACCCGTGCGTTTCCTTTCGGATCAAATTCCTGCACATACTCCATCAGCATGCGAGTCACTTCCTGCCCACGCTCATCCGCATGGGTATCATAGATTTCGTTCCCGATACTCCACATGATCAGACTGACGTGATTCCGATCACGTCTCACCCAACTTCTTACGTCGGCATGTGCCCACTCGGTGAAAAACCTGGCATAGTCATACGGCGTCTTCGCCCGTTCCCACATATCAAATGCTTCGGACACCACCAGCATGCCCATCTCATCAGCCAGTTCCATGAACTCTTTCGCCGGCATGTTATGCGCGGTTCGAATTGCATTGACCCCCATCTTTTTCAGCAAAACAAACCTTCTTCTCAGCGCTGTCACGTTAAAAGCAGACCCTAATGCGCCGAGATCATGGTGTTCGCAGACACCATTCAATTTCATTTTGACATCGTTGAGGTAGAAGCCTTCGCTAGCATCCAGTCTGACCTGTTTGAACCCGATTCGCTGTGGAACAGACTCGATAAGCTCCTCATGTTGCTCTCCCGAGATCAGACGTAGTTCTGTTACGAGATCATATAAATGGGGTTTATCCGGGCTCCATAGGTTGGGATTAAGGACGTTAAGCTGCTGGCTGTTTGTAAACTGAATTGGATGTTCATGTGCTTCAACACCTTCATCTATAGTGCTCCCCACCATCTCCGCCTGAGAGGATGCAATGACTTCACCGTTGTACAGAATCGTATGCACCAACTGCGCACGCTGATTCTGTTCCAGACACAGCTCTGTATCTACCTCCACCTGCCAACCATCGGGTTGCTGCTCTATGGAAACATAGATGCCGTCCGTTACGATGTGATTGCGACTCCTCGTTTTCAGCCACACATTACGATAGATACCCGCCCCGGAATACCATCTGCTGTTCGGACTCTGATGCACAACTTTGACCAAAATTTCGTTAACCCCGTCCAACAACGCATTCGTAATTTCGTGCTCGAACGCAGAATATCCATACTTCCACTCCCCTACAAACTGCCCATTCACATACACCGAGGAATCCATGTATACCCCATCAAAACACAGAATCACCTGCTGCTGATCATGCTTCACATAATGAAACGTCTTACGATACCACCCGATACTGTTCTCATATAAATTTAGCGTATTATAGATCAGCCAATCATGGGGAAGCTCAACCGCCTCGAAGGAAAGCTTAGTCAGATCAATAGGTTTAGTAAGTTCAGTATCAACAGTAGGGTCAGTAGAATTGGGAAGATCGGTAAAGTTAGCAAGTTCAGTGGCATTCATATTTTCAATGGAATCTATAGCATTAATAAGGTCAATACGCCCCGTTGGCTCAGTGTGATTAGTTTGCTCAGTAAAATTCACATCTTCAGTAATTTCAGTTCCTGTATTAGGCTCCGTCAGCTTTGCAACACTTAAGTCACTTTTGGCAAATTGCCATCCCTCATTAAAAAGTCTCTTCACATTCATGTCATTTCTCACTCTCTTCTGGTTGAATAGTTATTACGTTTAAATGCCTGATTTCATTCCCATATCGAAAACCTTTTCGTTAAATGATAAAAAGATACAACTTGCTAGTTAACAATGCAATAATTATACCATTTGTCTCATCTTTGTAACGTAATTTAATCTAACTAATCAAACAAAAAAAGTGAACGTTTTCATCCCTCATCTTCATTCTTTACGTCAATCTTTTCTCGCATGCTACCTTAATCTGACCTCACGGTCTACGACGAAGCCAACATCAAAAAGAAAAAAAGAAGGCAACCCGCGCACGGGCCACCTCTCAATGGCTGATACCAGTTGAAATTCTGTTTTTATCCCCACTATATTTATGCCTCTCTGACTACATTACGGCTCTCTAATTAAGCTTCGCTAACTTCAGCCCCTCCCCTTACCACCTGTCCTTTTTTTTAACGATCACCAGAGACGCTATTTAGGTAAAATTACACCGTTTTATGTTCTAACGATCGCAGGGAACCCTATTTGGAGAAAACGAAGCGAAAAGAGCTGAAAATCCTATGTTATTTGCGAAATAAGCTTCCTGGTGATCGTTAGAATTCCGGTGGCCCCCATATCACTCCAATAAGCTCATCTGAGATCGTTAGCGTTGTTCAGGTATCGGAGGAGCACTCACTCCCACCCAATCCTATGCCTTGTAAAAAGGGTTCCACCCTTGGCCTTTGCCCGATGGCATCGCGCCTGGCACACCGTCCGCCTCAAGCAGCGGACGGACAACTAACTTCACAGGCCACGCCTCGCTCTCGAAGATCACGCGCTCCAGCGTGGCCCGATCCGTCTCGGGAAGCTGCACCTGGTGCAGCGCTTCCCGCCAGGCCTGCTCCGTGATCTCCCAGAACTTCGTTTCCGGGATGTCGTACACTTCGCTCATCGCCTCCATGATCGCAGCCAGATTCACCTGCGTCCCAAGGGACTGCACATAAAAAATCAGCTTCTGGATCGTCTCATTATAGAGACTGTTCGAATACCCCGGACGAATATGGTATCCAGGATCAGCAATCCCGTGCTTGTCCAAATACGGTTGATGCAAACGCACGGAGTCATGATCCCGGAATAATAGTCCCTTCACCTGATTATGCTCTAACACCAGGCAGCAGTTCTGACCATGAATCTCCGGTACAACCCCCACCTTGAACAAACGCATCACGATATCATAAAATGTAGTCGCAATTCGATTGTAGAACTCCAGGACATCTTCTACTCTCAAATTCCCGCCAGCAATTTCGCTCAATAGATGATGCCCATCCAGATTGACGCCAAGTGCAGCCATTGGCACAATTTGGTAGGCATCATCCAGCAGTTCTGCGGGATAGACACGAATCTGTGCCGCCAGATGCCGCGGGTGATCGTCGAACAATCCCATCGATTCGGGCATGAAGCCCCACCAGTTCTGCTCCTCACACATGTATACCTTGTCTTTCAATGTCTCGTCACAAGCCACTGCCTGTCTTAACATCTTCTCTCCCACAAGTCCATTCAGCAGCTTAACAACCGGAAGATATCGTGCAGCACCAAGCGACAGGACACTAACGGGCAACTTGAGCATGAGTGCAGACTCAGCAGTCTGAGCCATCGACCGTAGAGATGAGGTAGCAAATGCATCTCCAATCTGCACGTCAAGCACCACAACGCTGCCTTCTACGATTTCTTTCGTAAACCGCGGCAAAATGATGTGTTCCAGCTGCCAAGGATGCACGGGCATAGGCAAGTACTCGTTCATCGACAAACCTCTGCGAGAGCATTCAGCCTGGACTTCCTCTCGCTGAGCATCATAGAGCATATCCAGAATCGACAAGCCGTCCTCACATCCTTGCTGCACAGCATCCCGCTTGATCGCTACCCAGCGTAGCCGGATCACTTTCCCGAACTCAGCCGCATATGCCTTAACATCTTCGGCGCTGAATCCAATCTTTGCTTTGGAGGAAGGATGGAACGGGCGATCCCGGAGTGCTGCAATGCGCTCACTTTTCACAAACCATTCATACGCAGACTTCGGATGGTAAGCGGACAACGTCTGAACCTGATTCCAACCAAGTTCATACTGCTCTACAGCCAGGTCCAAACTTGACAGAAAATCTGCCACACCCGGTTGCTTAAATTCATCTTCGGATAATGCCCGTTGTAATACCGCACGCCCCACGGCCGCCGGAGTATCCAGCATCGCCCAGCTTCCATCCGATTGTTGCTGATAGATCGGTGATCCCTGAACCCACTGAATGCCTTGTCTTACTCCGTTTTCAACTAGACAAAGCACCCCTTCGGTATGCAAACCCAGACTGAAAGGCAGCGTAACTGCGGACGTATCCCGAATAGAATCAACCTTATTGGAGTTGTTTTTATTGAAGCTATGGTTATTGATATTGTTGCCACTGCCATTGCTCGCAATGGAGTTACCCCCACTGGAGTCGATCCCAATAAAGTTATTCTCACTGGAGCTATTCCCAGTAAAGCTATCCTTCACAGAGTTATGCTCATTGGAGTTATGCTCACTTAAGTTATACTCAATATGGTCATGCACACCAGATACTTGATGGGTTATACGTTTTTTCTGGTGTTTCTTTTCCCAGTCAGCTCCAACTCCCTGATATAACTGTCGAAGCTGTGCGGGTGCAGTAGCAAAATCAACAAAACGATGACCTTGCAGCGGAAGTAACTGCTCAGCGAGCAGACTATTCATCAGATCAGACATCACCTGCTGTTCAGCAGTTTGCTGACTGGAACGTTGCATTAACGTTGACATGTTCATCACCCTCCATCAAATAGTGGAATGCCGGATGCGGATGCCCCAGGAAATCATGGTGCGAGATCGTCCAGGCGTACGCACCGGATTTTTCGAACACAATCACATCGCCGACTCTTAAACAGTCAATCTCTGCATCGGAGTGCATCCGATCCTTGGGCGTACATAATTCACCTACAATATGGACTCGCTCTCCTCGCACCTCGGGTCTTGTAAACTCGTGCTTCCATCGATCCGTATATACAATGTGGAAAGGATGATTATGTCCCCATGACGCAGGCAGCCGATGATGATGTGTCCCTCCCCTTAAAATGGCAAACATCTGTCCGTGCGAACGTTTAATATCCGTCACCTCGGCTGCATAATAACCGTGATCTGCCACTAACAAGCGACCTGATTCAAAGAACAATTCTCCACCATGGGCAGCAAGACGCTTTCTGGCCTCACTCTGCTGCAAAAGAGTGGTAAACAAAGACCAGTCGAAGCCTGGACTGCCGTCATACGTCACACCAAAACCTCCGCCTGCATTGACCACGTCCACCTGCAAGTTATGTTGCTGTTGCCAGCGCTCTACCTTTTGCAAATATAGCTCGATCATCTCGGCATGCAGCCTTGCGTCCATATTGTTGGACAGAGAATGGAAATGGAATCCGCATAACCGCACCGCACCCGCGCCTTCCACACGAATCAGCTCAATCGCTTCCTCCACCGCCTCTTCGTCGATACCAAAAGGACTGGGACCACCGCCCATCACAATTTTGGTCTGTGGCAGCGTATTACTTCGCAAGTTAATGCGGAGCAACACACGCACCTCGGGCTGCTGTCGCTTTTTCACAATCGCAATGATACGGCGCAACTCCAGCAGGCTTTCTACATGGATATAACTCACGTTATGCTCGATCGCCAGCTTCAGCTCGCTCTCCTTCTTGCCCGGGCCGCCAAACAGGATCGGAACTTCATAGCTCAACGCCCGAACCTTGAGCAGTTCGCCAATGGAAGCCACCTCGAAACCCTTCACGAGTGGAAGCAGCGCTTCAATAATGCGTGGATCGGGATTGGCTTTGATGGCATAAAATAACTTCGTATTCCATGGCATCGTTTGCAACATGCCGCGTACCTGCTCCTGAATACCTCCCAGATCGTAAATGTACGCGCAGATCGGTTCATTCTTTTCGCGTTGGATCGCATCTAAGGCTTGTTGTACACTGGTTTTCATAACTGTCCACCTGCACTTCCGTAGTCATTCCGCTTTTGGGCGTAAGCCCGAAATGCCGTATTCCGGTCATCCCCCAGCACATAGATGTGCACACCACGCTCACGCCATACCGCCATATCTTCGATGCCTCTTGTGACTGTTGCATAAGGTACGCCTAATTGTTGCGCGTTCTCATACAATACGCCTATTGCTTCTCTTACATCCGGGTGATTGGTCTGCCAGGGCACACCAAGTGATTGTGATAAGTCCGCTGCACCTTCAAGCACAAAGCTCACCTGCGGATGAGATAAAATCTCCGAGCTCTGACGTATCCCTTTCACACTTTCAATCATCGGTACGATCATCACCTGCGAGTTGGCTTCCGTAATGTACTCCGTTAGCGGGAATTTGCCGAATACACCTGCACGTCCGCTGTTCAGACTACGCATACCCAATGGATGGTAATATGCATGATGTACAGCTTCTTTCACTTGCGCCTGCGTCTCCACATGTGGAATCACGATGCCCTGTGCCCCGCAGTCAAGCACCCTCAAAATTTCTGTGCGCTCGACCCTAGCAATCCGTACAAGTGGTGTGATGCCCACCAGTTCGGCTGCGCGAATCAAATCTTCTACCGATTCCATCGACGTTGACGTATGCTCCAGATCAATGATGACAAAATCATAATTGGCATGACCAATCATCTCGATGATAATCGGATGCGGAATCGATACAAAAAGGCCATATACCTGCTGCTCACGAGCAATCTTTTCCTGAAGTGTGTTCACTCTCATCGATCTGCTGCCTTCTGTTCAAGCATATCCTTGGCTAGCCGGAGTGGATTGTTTGTTTTGCGGAAATATAACTCTCCATCCCCATACAAACGCCTTTTCGTCATCTCTTCAATCAGGGCATCCTCTGCCAAAAGATCAAACATGTCAAACCGCTCGGCATACTCGGGATGTTGTTGCTGATAATCCATAATTACTCCGGCACACAGTTGCCAAAAAGCTTCTTCGGACAAACCATAAGGCTCCAGCGACAGCGCAATATCCGTCATGCAGATAAAAAAGAACGCATCGTACGTATAGTCGCGTACCTCCGACACATCGCCAGCATAGATGAACGAATATCGATTGAATTTGCGATGAGTTTCCGGTTCAGGATGCAACTTCGGTGCACGTTCCGGGTGTAGTAACCGATCCGGGACATAACGAACGCCATCATGTAAATCCTTAAGGATGATGCGTTTCGGCAACTCGTTTTCCAGCACCAAAATGATATTCTGTGCGTGGCATTCAAACGCAATTCCGTGCGCATACAACAGATGAATGACAGGCAATGTGAGTGTACGCACCAAGGCCTCTGCCCATGGCTGGACCCCATGACGTGCGATCGCCTCCTGGATAAAAGGAACGCCGTTTCGTTGCACCAGCATAAGCGCATTCAGTGGCCAAGCCGTCTCGCCCTCATTCAGGTGAACGGATACATTTTCCCGCCAGATCGCACCCAGGGTGCCGTAAGCGCGGCCGTACTGCGTAACAGGTAATTGTTCGTAACGGAACGAAAGCCCCATGATTTCTTTTAAAATGGCAAACTGCTCGCGCTGCAACAGCTCATCTTCACGTATCAATTGACCCAGCCAGTCACTGATCAGGGGGGCGTTTTGCGTCGTATGTTGGGCAAGAATACGTGTGCTAGATGTGTTCGTAATACTTAAAGCCAGCTTGATGTAAGGTGCTTCTGGATTTTCACGATTCGAGAGGGAACGAATGGATTGTTGCGCACGATAGGCTGAGGCTGAAGCCCCCAGATATATGATGTCTCCATCCATAAGTTGTTTGGCAAATACGGACTCCACCGCGTGCTCCCATTGCCACGGATGAATCGGAATCAAAACGTAGGCATCCATACGTAGCGGAGCCGTTTTGTCCAAAATCACCTGACCGAATTGCTGCAAATCCTCCTTGGTCAGATGCTGTTCCAGCAGTGCTGCCAGATCATACCCATCGGATGTAGCCGTTTGAGCCAATTCTTTTCTCACCGCAACCCAAACGAGGGGAACGTCGGCATTGAACTCCGGGCCATAGGCAAGATTGTCTTTCAGCGAGAATCCTAACCTAGACTTGTAGCTCGGATGATACAGATGACCATCGGTCATGTGACTTTCGAGCGCATCGTAGTGACGATCCTCTGCCGGAATGCGAAGAGGCAACAAAGCCCGGCACTGACTGTCTTTGGCCATCGTTTCTTGCAACTCCTGAACAAATGCCGTCAGTTTCGCACCCTGCAAACGATTCAGCACCATCTCTTCCAAAAATAAATCCAGATCCGTGCAGGTAACACCTTCGCGCTTGATCGATCCAACCTTCACCTTCACCCTTCCAAACGAAAACTTCTGCTCTGCGTCACACGTATACACCACGGATTCACCATTTGCAGTAACACCGCAGGTCGACCACTCACTCCCGTTCACTCGACGATCCAAAATATCTTCAAACCACATCGCTTCCAGTGCCTGGCGTATGATCCTTTCCTGAACTTCCACGTACACAGGGACTGCGTTGTCATTTGGCGTTCTACGTCTTTCATCCGCTATATTTGATTGGGGTGATTCATGTGATTCGTGTGATTTATTAGGTTCGTTTTGTTCGATTGGTTCACTAATGCTGTTCATCTTATTTGTTCCACTTGTTCCGCCTATTTCAGTTGGGTCTGTTTCTATTCTGCCTGCTACTTTACTTCCCTTTTTTTCTTCTGCCTCATTGCCGATTTCCACGGATCTCACGTGCTTCACTCCCTAAACGTTTCATGACGTTACCTACCGGCACATAAACCGGGGTCTGACTAATGCCCGTGAGACAACTCACCAGATTTTGTTTGGCCAGAAAAGCGTCTGCAGTCAGCAAATGCTCCGCATAAGCGTTACCTGTTCGTGCCCATTCTTCCTCAAGCACCTCACGTACCTGCATCCAGAAGTATTCCTCCGATACGTTCACATCCCGAGCCAATACATGAATTAACGATCCCAGATGGTTGACGATAAAATAATACGAGGTTCGCGCCCATGCCTTCTCACGTGAATAACGTAACAACTCAGACGGTTTTGAACTTAGAACCTCCCTCTGCTCATGCCGCTGCCATTCATCCACCAACTGCTCATCCACACTGACCCCTTCCAGATCACGTACGATAAAAGCAACCGGCATGCCCTGCTCCAGCGTCACCAACGTATTCTGCAAGTGGGCCTCGAAATGAATGCCCTTCTCTCCAGCCGCCCGCACAAGCGGCAACAGTGAACATTCCAAGTATCGTGACAGCCACTGCTCTACCTTGTCACGATCAACGACATCGGCATCATCCTGTCTACCACACAGCATGGTCACTAATCGGGATGGTGCTCCTGGCAATGGCGACTCCACCAGACTGGACAATACATAGGTGCTCGCAGCATCGAACTCAATCGGACGATAAGCAACGGTGAATAAACGGGTAAGTTCTTCGTCCTCGAACCTGCATGTCGCTACACCTGTCTCATATGCGATATGGATATATGGCTCCGCTTCGAAACAGCCCTGCTGCCACACATAGCTGGACGCATCCAGTGTCCGCCGCATCTGCTCGGCACTGTTGGTGCGAATCATGTTGGTAATCTGCATATTGAGCGATAGCTTGATGTTGCAGTTCCAGTCTGGAATGTACACTGTACGTACCGAAGAGGTCGGGTAAGCAAGCGGCCCTGCGCTGCCTAGCAGCAGTAACTTCTCTTCACGGATATACGACTGGACCTCGTCCAGACCGGAGATGTGCGCATACTGCCACGGATGGATCGGCAAAAGCCTGTACATGTCCAGCTTTTCTTTGGAAACAGACCAGTCTTGGCCTGTCAGAAGCTGTTGCATATCCATTTTTTCTGCATGTTGCACCCATTCCTCTGCATATACCTCCTGCCTTACGGCGATATAACAGAGCTGGAACGAGGTTCGAAGTTCTGGACTATATCGCTGCACATCCTGGGCAGTGAAACCTCTGGAGTTTTTCGGAAAAGGATGAAACGGATGACCGTACAGCAGGGATTGTTCAGAAGTAATATAGTCATATATCCCGAGATCGGACGCCTGCTCCATAAACAAGGTCAGGTTAGCCACACTGTTCTCCACTTTTTGAGTAAATTCACGAACACGTTCGGCACCCCGGCCTTGATCTCCACTAATTTCAGACGAAATCCAGCGCACCAGATCCCGGTAATGCACGGCTTGTCCATTCCAGTTCATGCTGAGATATTCATGCTCCCCCATCGCCGAGTAGTAGGATAGCAACCCCATGACGCTTACACGGCTGGTTGGAAAAGCAATCATATACGTCAGCGTATCCGGGTTAAGCTGCACATGTTCTGCTTTTTTCGACCCAAGCTCACGGATATAACAGTTCAGCAGCAACTTGCAGGAATGCTCATCGGCCTGTTGCTCCGCCTTGGACCGGAGTTTGTTTTCCATTTTGAACAATGAAGCCAACCTTCTTTCGAGTTATAAGTAAGACTAGAGGTAACGTCAGCAGAATAGCACAACCAAGACCTACGCATATTTCTTTAACGGCCCCCCATTTCGCTAGCTCAAGCTCTCTGCCATGTTCGGCGAGCCATTGCCAGCGCACATCGTAATACAGCGTCATGCCCATCACTGCAAACGATGAAGCCAGTCGTTCAATCGTTGTGGACAGCACCGATCCTTCATGCATGTCTTCCTCAGGTAACGCCTGCAGTCCAATTGCAGAAATGCTCATACCGGACAGGCCTACGCCAATGCCCCGGCACGCCATCAGCAACCCGATGATCCATACGGACGCCCCGATGGGAAGAAAGGCAAACGTGAGAATAGATACCGATACCAGCAATGTTCCCCAAGCGATAAACTGAAGTGACCGCCCGCGATCCAGCAAGTTTCCTCCGACCCACATGAACAGACTCGTGGAGATGGAGAGCGGAATGAACAAGGCACCGGAAAGCGCCGGAGACAACTGAAATACCTCCTGAAAAAGCAGGGGGAGCGCAAAAATCACGCCAAACATGACACAATCCTGAATCGTAGAGATCAGAACGGTAAGAGGAAATACACCTTTTCTCCGCAGTAACGAATAACGGATCAGCGGTTCATCACGTTCATTCTCAACCTGGATAAAACGAATAACCAGCACTACGCCAAGCACAATCAGTGTCCAGGATATCCATGGAGCTACTCCCGGGCTGGCGTACACCTGTACGCCCAGACTGAGTGCACCCACTGCGCTAACAAGCCGTATCACACTGGATGGATGCCACTTTTTCCTGCGAGCAGGTGTGTAGGCTTGAATCACTCGTCCACAGCCGATCAGTGAAAAAACAGCCAAGGGTACATTCAGCCAGAACAGCATCTCCAGCCTTCCATACTGAATGATAAATCCGCCAAGGGTCGGTCCAGCCGCAGGAGCAAGCATCAGCAGCAGTCCCCATGCACCCGTAATGCGTCCCCGAACCTCCGGGCCGTAGACATCAAACAGCAACACAAGGGATAAAGGAATCATCAGGCCAGCAGCCACACCATGCATGAACCTTACAATCAGCAGCACTTCAATGTAAGAATGGAGCAAGGCACCGAGCACAGAAAATATCCCGTAAATGCAGATGCCCAGCATGTACGTCCGCTTGCGTCCCAACCGGTCTACGATCAGGGAAGCCAGTGGCATCGTTAATGTCATGGCGAGCATATACAGGGCAATGATCCACCCGCCCGCCGTGGCGGAAATGTCATAATATTGGATAAAATACGGAAGCAAGAGGTTAAAGGCACTGTTGGTAAGCACAAGCGTGAAGGCTCCCAGCAGAATGGCAAGTAAAACCGCATGCCGCCGAAGCAACGATACACTCAGCATAAAGTTGTCGTTAATGCAATGGCGTCCGATACCGATTGCTCAAAGATCGCGAGTACTTCGCCTGCTTCCTTCTCCGTAATATTCAGGGGCGGCAAGAAACGAACAACCGCAGAATGGCGTCCGCCGACTTCCACAATGAGTCCGTTACGGAAACATTGTTGCTGAATGACAGACGCTAGCTCGCCATGCTGCAGATAATGTCCAAGACGATCCTTGCCCCCTTGCGGGTTAACCACTTCAACACCGATCATGAGCCCTCGGCCACGAACATCACCAATCTCGGCAAAACGGCTTTTCATCGCTTGTAACCTTGCCATGAACTGCTCACTACGCAGGTGCACGTTCTGCATCACATTATGCTCCCGGATATAACGGAGCGTGGCTAGACCGGCTGCCATGGCCAGCTGATTGCCACGAAATGTGCCTGTATGCGCACCGGGTTTCCACTGATCCAGCTCCTCCTTATAGATCACAACCGACATGGGAAGACTTCCACCTACGGCTTTCGAGCAAATAATGACATCAGGCACGATGCCCGCATGTTCAAACGAAAACATCCGACCCGTACGTGCAATACCCGTCTGCACTTCGTCAATAATGAGCGGAATATTTCGTTCCGCAGTGATTCGGCGTAACTCTTTCAGCCACTCAATATCTGCAGGAATCGCACCACCCTCGCCCTGTACCGTTTCTACGATCACTCCGCACGGTGCAGCTATTCCGCTCTCGCAATCATCCAGTACATTCTCGATATACTGTGCACTTAATCGGGCAGTCATGCCTTCACCAATGCCAAACGGACAACGATATTCATAGGGAAATGGCAAGAAATGCACATCCGGCAGGAGACTTTGCAGGTTTTCCTTTTTACTCAAATTACCGCTCATGGACATCGTCGCTTGGGTTGAACCGTGATATCCACCTTGGAAAGCCAGAATGGACTTCCCGCCTGTAGCATGCTTCACCAGCTTAATTGCGGCTTCGACCGCATCCGCTCCCGTTGGGCCGCAGAACTGAATTTTGGATGTATTCCGCATCTCTTCGGGCAGTAAAGAGAATATCTCTTGCATAAACGAAAGCTTAAGTGGTGTGGCCAAATCGAGTGTATGTAATGGAATCTGCTGATCCAGAACATCTCGAATAGCGCCAACGACTGATTCATGGTTATGTCCAAGCGCGAGTGTCCCCGCACCTGCCAAGCAATCGTAATACTCACGGCCTTCCGTATCCGTGATCTTGATGCCTTGAGCTTTGCTGATGACGAGCGGGAAATGCCGTGGGTACGCTCGTGCGTTGGACTCCTTTTCGTTCTGCAGCTTCAGGTATTCCGTCTGAACCTCTACTGACATAACTCTCTAACGCCCCTTATCGTCGATTCAGGCCCAGATGCCTGTTCATTCGTTATTGAATCGTGCTAACCGCTAACTCTGACTGAGATATTCCAGATATTGACGCACAACGTCTCTTGTCGTGCCGCCATGTGGATATACATGGTGAGTCAGATCTGGCAGGGCGTTGACCTCCAGAATGCCTCCCTGTTCCGTTGTAATAGGTACTCGGATGTCCTTGCAACGGACATCTATACCTGCAACGTCAATCTGGAGCGCTTGGGCTGCCTGTATCATCATACGGGCATTATCAGGGTGAATATCATCCGTGCAATCCCTGTAAAATTCACTGATCTTCCCGGCCGCCGAATTACGGAGATCATACAGCTTAATCTCCTGATCCACGGGGGCCACATCATTCAAAGCAAAACCTTGCTTACGCAGCGTATCCAGCAAATGTGCATTTTCGGGATCAATCGCGGGGAAAGCTTCGTACGCACCGATCTCTGTGTCCTGGATGCGGTTCCGGTTCAGCATTTCAATCAGTCCACGGACAGATGAACTGCCGTTGCCCGTCACATACACAGGACGGTATTGGTTAACCGCCGCTACCTGTTCGTTGATAATTAACACCCGGTAGTCGGTTCCAATGACATATTGTTGTAGCAGGATGCTACTGCCGTATTGGGTTGCGAGCTGAATTGCCGCTTCCAACTCAGCAACGGTGCGTACATCCAGCGTAACCCCCTGACTGCTGCTCGAATCCAGCGGTTTGACTACGATGGAACTGTATTGATGAAGGAAAACTTCGGCCTCTTCTCCCATACCTGCTACAACGATATGAGGGGGAACGGGCATCCCCTGTTCATGCAGGATCAGATTACATGCCTGTTTATTCTTGGCAAGCAACCCTGCGATCAGCGGTAGCCGGTGAGTTCTCGTTTTGTTAATGATGATCTGTTTGTGCTCCAGGGACAGTTTTAGAAAATCCTCACAACCATCCACCAGCAACTCGCACCCGATCCCCATCTCTCTTGCTTTGTTCAGAATCAGCCGATTCTGTAGATTCTCAAAACCTTCTGGAAATACGGAACATTTGGAACGAAGTAAATTCATATCCGACCTTCCTATCGGTTGATTTTATTGATAATGATTATCAGTATCACACAAAATCTATTTTATGGTAATTATTCACCCGTTGTCAATATGAAACTTTTAAGGAAAAAATATCTTTATTTAAGAAGGGTATTGGCATTGTAATCGTGGAGTATTGGCATACTTAGGCATAACAAACAAGGCAAGCTATGGAGTTTCCAAATCCTCTGCTTGCCTGTTTCGTTATCCCCATGACAATATATTATGGTACTGAGGAATAATTTTGGGGATGGATGGCCGTAAGAACATGACGTATACGCCTGTGTCCATGATGTTATAAGAATCGTAGCATTTGCCAAAAAGGCATAGCAAACGTACCGATTCAGCATTACGTGTATCTTTGACCAACAGGTGCCTCTAAGCTCTTGTTTATCAAGCCATCTGTGTATAACGTTGCTGCGTTTCATGCAGCTTCCTGCCTCTTCCGTGCGGGATACAGGTGGGTGTACCGAATAACGGATCTACAGCAATGTCACACTCCATCTGAAAAACGTTACGCACGAGATCACGAGTAATAATATCCTCCGGTTTGCCCTCTGCGTAGATGGACTTGTTGTGCACCGCAACGATATGATGTGCGTATCGACAAGCCAGATTCAGGTCGTGGAGCACCATCACGATGGTACGCCCCTCCCGTTCATTTAATTCAAACAGTAGATCCAGAATATCAATCTGATGTGTCATATCCAGATACGTTGTAGGCTCGTCCAGCAGCAATGTTTCTGTACCTTGTGCCAAGGTCATCGCGATCCATGCACGTTGACGCTGACCACCGGATAACGCATCAACAGGACGATCTGCAAGTTCTGTCAGATGTGTGGACGCAAGAGCCAGTTCAACCATGCGCTCATCCTCACGCGACCATTGTTTAAGCCATGTCTGATGAGGATAGCGTCCTTGGCGAACCAGCTGATTCACGGTCAGACCTTCCGGTGCCGTCGGTCCTTGAGGCAGAATAGACATGCGTCTTGAGATTTCTTTGGTGGGTAGCTTTGCAATCTCTTCACCATCCAGCAACACGGTGCCTGAACTGGACTTCAACAGTCTAGCCATCGTGCGTAGCAACGTCGATTTTCCGCAACCATTACTGCCGATCAGGACGGTAATCTCTCCCTTCGGGATGGTCAGGTTCAGGTTTTCTATAATCGGATCTGCTCCATAGGAGATGGTAAGCTCCTTGGCTTCCAGAATACTCACGGCTCTCTCCCCCTCAATAATGGTTTCGATTCTTAAATAATAGATACAGGAAAAACGGTGCTCCAATACCTGCGGTAAATACGCCTGCAGGGATATCCAGCGGCAGAAACGCCGTTCGGGCAATGAGATCGGCTATACATACCAATAAAGCACCTACAAAGCCGGATACCAGTAGCAAGCTGCCAAACATCCGCCCTACCAGTTTTCGTGCGATATGCGGGGCAATTAAACCCACAAAACCGATCGTACCCGCGACAGACACAGCAATCCCGGCGAGAAGCACACTGCACAATAACAAGGCAGATCGATGCCACTGCACCGTCACGCCAAGCCCTGTGGCAAGGTCATCTCCGAACTCCTGTGCATTCAAACTGCGACCAAACCATATGGCGAGGGGCAGAACGATGACAATCACAGGTAATATCGTCTGAATATCTGTCCATGTGGCTCCATAGATGCTGCCAGTTAGCCAGATATAAGCCTGACTTGCTGTATAAAAAGGGCTTAGAATCAACATAAAGGTCGTGCCAGCGCCCGTTATAGCCGATACGCCTATACCGATCAGCACCAGCCGGATCGGACTGACTCCTTTTTTCCAGGCAAGGATATAAATGATGAATGCTGTTACCATTGCACCCATGACCGCAAAGAGTGGCAGTAGCTTAATGCTTACGGTCCCACCCAGTAATGTTACAAAGCCTACGGCTGCTACCGCAGCACCGCCAGTTATGCCAATGACATCAGGTGAGGCAAGTGGATTACGGATAATTCCCTGGAGCAGTGCACCCGACATCCCCAGTGCGGCCCCGACAAGCAGAGATAACAATACCCGTGGAAGCCGAAGTGTCAGCACGACGAAATCATGCTCTCCTGCATTCAGTCCAAAGATGGTGCGAAGGACGTCCAGTGGAGATATAAAGTCACTGCCTAAGCTTGTTCCGACTACCCCTGCTACCAGAAACAGAATGAGGCATACAATGATGACAACCATCGACTTACGTTCCACTTGCATGGAGACTGTGTCCTTTTTATTCCGATACGTCAGCATCTTCCTCATATTTTCGTCACCCCCTTACGGGCGATATAGATGAAGAAGGGTCCGCCGATCAATGCGGTCATTACACCCAGCGGAACTTCCTGCGGCATAATGACAAGCCTTGCTACGACGTCAGCTGACATTAACAATATCACTCCACCCAAGAAGCAATACGGGACAAGCCAGCGGTAGTCATTGCCAACAAAAGCACGCATGATATGTGGTACGACGAGACCCACCAAACCTATGGAACCGGCAACTGCTACAGAACCTCCCGCGAGTACTACCGTAACGATTCCCATCATTACTTTCACCAGAAGTACGTTTTGTCCCATGCCTTTTGCAATGTCATCCCCTGTTAACAATAGATTGATAGCTCGGCCCATAAATAACGACATCAGTGCGGCTGCGGCCATATAAGGTAGAACCGGATAAAGCATATCCAGCGTTCGTCCACTTACCGAACCGGCAAGCCAGAACAGTACATCCTGCAGTCCCGTGCCGTCCAGCACAAGAATCGCTTGCGTAAAAGAGGCGAACAAGGCTGAGATAGCCGTGCCCGCTAATACAATTTTGATTGGAGTCAGGCCATCACGCCCAAGTGACCCCAAACCATATACAATAGCTGCCGATATGGCTGCCCCGGCAAATCCAAACCACATCATCGTCGTTAAAGAAGACACGGACAATACGACAACAGCAATAACAATAAAGAAAATCGCACCTGCGTTGATCCCGAACACACTCGGGGATGCGAGAGGATTACGCGTCAGCGCCTGCATCAGTCCGCCTGCAACAGCCAGACTTGCCCCTACAACGGCCGCGATAATCGTTCGTGGCAATCGCTCTGTCAGTAGCACCACATGCTCCACTGACGTTTCATCATAGGACTGAACCGCATCCCACAACATATGAAACGTAATCGGCGTTCGTCCCAGAATCATGCTGGCGGTTGCAGCGAGTAACATAAGAATGAACAATCCCAACAATCCGTATATTTTGGCACTCGCCTTGGTAAAAAGAGGAAACATACTCTCACTCTCTCATCTATGAAGTGAAACAAGACCTGCCTGCCCATACACTTTGCTCACGAAAGTTCTGGTGCATGGCAGATCCTGATCCGGTTATTATTTATTCAGGTTGAACAGCTTGTATAGATCGTCCAGCATCATGTTGGCTGATGTATATCCGCCTGCCATGTTCCAGGCCACCTCATCGACCTGGTAGAGCTGATTGTTTTTCACAGCGTCAAGGTTTTTCCAGAGCGGACTGCTTGTCCAATCTTTATAATTCTTCTCGATCGCAGCCGTATCCGTACCTGAATTGAAATTAAAAATCATGTCTGCATTCATATCCGGAATAGCCTCCTTGGATGTCAGTTCAACACCCCATTTATCTGCATCGTGGCCCGCTGGTCTTGTAAATCCAAGTTCCTTCAGGATCTTACCTGCATATCCCATGTAGAAAATGCGAACCTGATCCGCTCTGAAGTTGGTAATGGTTGCCTCAATCGGCAGACGGTCACCCATTTTCTCTTTGAAATCCGCTACACGCGTCTCCCAATCGGCAATCAGTTTATTCGATTCCTCGGTTTTGTTCATGGCTTCCCCGACCATCTTCAATGTTTCTTTCCAATCGAACAGCGTTTCGGTCACGACCGTTGGTGCGATCTGGGACAACTGATCATAGATCTCTTCATCTCTGATTTTGGTAGCAATAATGAGGTCAGGCTTCAACTTGTTGATTTCTTCCAGATTCGGCTGGGATTCCTGACCTACTTGCGGTACACCATCCAAGTCTTTACGCAGATATTCATAAACAGGCTGCTGAACCCATGATTCCACGACACCTGCCGGCTTCACGCCAAGTGCTACCACAACATCATTCGCACCTTGGAACAGTGTCACGATCCGTTGCGGAGTTCCCGTGATTTTGGTTTCCCCCATGGCATGTTTGATCACCCGAGTCTCGCCTGTAGCTTTGACCGCTTGATCTCCCTCTGTGCTACTCTCAGCACTTTTACCACTTGTTGCCGAGCTTGCTGTATTGGTTGTACCCGCACTTCCCCCTGAAGCACAGCCAGCCAGAAGCGAAATCATAAGAATAAGTGATGCATAAATATATAACTTTTTGCTGAATCGAAACATGGAATCCGTCTCCCCTTTTCACTCTAAATGATATTGAATCTCATTATCAATTGTATTGTAATAGAGTTGGGTGATTTAGACAAGCACATATTCGGAAAAATATTTACGACTAGTAGCCAGCTTCTTTTTTCTATAAACGCTGCTGTAAAAGCATATTTGAGGTGAATGCATATAATATTAATCGATATTATCAAACGTTGGTGTAACCACTTATGTCAATTGTCGCCTACTTCTTCTGGGCTAAATGCAACTTGAACTATCCTTCTATTTCATGATGTGACGATATCCAAGAGTATTAATATTTATACATTATATTCTTATATTTATGAATAATCCGACCATACTTTGTACTTTTCGTACTAGAGTAGGTTCATTTAACTCATCACTTATTCCTAAATTATTCCTGTAAATGAAGCTCTTCTTATGTTAGATTATCCCTTGGAATAA
Organism: Paenibacillus sp. RRE4; assembly: GCF_031844205.1. Lineage (NCBI taxonomy): Bacteria > Bacillati > Bacillota > Bacilli > Caryophanales > Paenibacillaceae > Paenibacillus > Paenibacillus sp. RRE4. The sequence continues at coordinate 42,213 of NZ_JAUZUT010000001.1, read as the reverse complement.
AATCACATATAGAGACAGGGGACGGACATTATGAAAAAACATTGGATTCTTTCGATTCTGATGAGTATGGTATTGATCGGCGGCATAGTTCTTCCAACAGGGCATTACGCTGCTGCAGACAATTCCACTGTGATTTCGGACGAGGTAAATACGGAAGAGACAATCAACCAGGAAGAACAGGAACTTACGGCAGATGATCAAGATTTTCTGGATTATTTGGATGCCTTGGAGGCAGCAGCTGTTTATGAAACAAAAGCTATGAGCGCCATAGGCGGGAACACATACATCACCTCCTCCAATCGGAAATCTTTCTTTTTGACGTTAAACAACACAGCTATCCCGAATTACACGAAATATGTTTCCATGCTGAAGCAGATCAAACCGGAGAATGCCCAGTTGAAAAAAATCCATGACAAATTGATTAAAGGCAGCTACGCACAGCTGGAAGGTTATCAATTGTTCAAAAAGGCTGTTTCCAAAACAACAGTAAACCGCACGTTCCTCAAGCAGGGCAATGACAAGATTGCTACTGGCAAAAAGAGCATCGAGCAGTACCTCAAAGAAGTTAAGACATACGGAGAACAACTGGGATTCGAGATGTAGCACACTCGGCTCCATAATTAATTGATAATTAAGGAAAAAAAGTGTTTTCTTTTGCAATAAAAATTCGTATAATAACCGTATAATCAAAAGGCTATGCTGCCGAAAGGTACAACCTCGTGAACATGAGAGGTTGTGCCTTTTTTGCGTTTTCTACGCGTTTTCCACGGCATTCTCTAGCCCCTAATTTGCATTTAACCATGTGCCAAGGAGTGATATCTATGATTTTAGAAGCCATTTATCATCGCCCCAAACTGAACTGGTCTTATGCGTATAATCGAACAACCATGCATCTTCGCTTGCGGTCCAAACGAGGAGATTTGGATGCCGTCATTGCCATTACCGGGGACAAATATGCCTGGGATCGGACGATCACACATATTCCTATGCGAATTTTCGCACGGGATGAAATGTTTGACTACTGGGAAGCCGAGACATCTCCGCCTTACCGCAGACTTCGTTATGCCTTTCAGCTAATCCAAGGGGAAGATTCCGTGTGGATGACAGAGCGAGGATTTGAGCAGGTACTGCCGGATCATCCGCTGGAAATGTTTGATTTTCCGTTCATGAATCCGGTTGATATTTTTGAACCGCCTGCATGGGTTAAAGATGCTGTATTTTATCAAATTTTTCCCGAACGTTTTGCGAATGGTGACCCATCTCTAACGCCAGCAAATGCTGAGTCTTGGGGCGGTACGCCTACGCCTACCAATTTCTTTGGCGGAGACCTGCAAGGTGTGATGGACCATCTGGACCATCTTCGTAAACTCGGGATCACAGCCATCTATTTCTGTCCATTGTTCGAGGCCACGACCAACCATAAATACAACACCGCCGATTATCTGAAGGTTGATCCTCAGTTTGGTACGAATGAACAATTGAGAATGCTAGTGGACGCATGCCATGCTCGCGGTATACGAGTCGTTCTGGATGCTGTATTTAACCATTCGGGAAGAGAGTTTCCTCCTTTTGTCGACGTAATGAAAAATGGGGCTGATTCTCCTTATGCAGACTGGTTCTACATCAAGGATTGGCCGCCACGGGTTGAGGATGGCATTCCAACCTACGAAACCTTTGCCTTCGAACCGCTTATGCCGAAGCTCAACACGGAGCACCCGGATGTCAAAGCTTATCTACTTGAGGTTGCACGCTACTGGATCGAAGAGATGGATATTGACGGTTGGCGACTGGATGTAGCCAACGAGGTGGATCACCAGTTCTGGCGTGAATTCCGTCAGACGGTCAAAGCGATCAAGCCAGATGCTTATCTGCTCGGTGAAATCTGGCATGATTCATTAATGTGGTTGCAAGGCGACCAGTTCGATGCCGTCATGAATTACCCTTTTACCAACTCCGTACTGGATTATGCCGTGCATGGCAAGCTGGATGGACTCGAATTCGCCAACGAGATTGGCAAACTGCTTGCTGCGTACTCCCAACCCGTTACCGAAGCCGCGTTTAACCTGCTGGGCAGCCACGATACGCCGCGGTTACTGACGTTATGTGATGGAGATATACGCAGGATGAAATTGGCTGTAACGTTGCTTTTCTCTTATCCGGGTGCGCCTTGCGTCTATTATGGGGATGAAGTTGGACTGGACGGTGGATATGATCCCGGTTGCCGCAAATGTATGGAGTGGGACGTGAGCAAACAGAACCGGGAGTTGCTTGAGTTTTTCATCCATACGATTGAGGTACGAAAGAAACATCCCGCTTTGCGAAGCGCAGGGTTAAAGATTGTTTATGCCAAAACGGGCGATCCGTGCTTTGCTATGGAGCGTATGGATTCGGAAACGGGAGAACGCATGCTGCTGGTGATCAATGCCAGTGACGAGCCTTGTACACTGGAGCTTGGTTGGGCAGATCATAATGTATGGCGCGACTTGTACACTGCGGCTTCGGTTGAGGCAAGACAGAACAAGTTAACCTTGGATCTCGAAGCATACGGCTTCTCTTTGTTGCAATGTGAGGTGAAACAGCCAGCAGAAGCATGATTTTGGTAAAGGGCTTTTCAGATATCTGCCATTAATCTCACTGTGTTTCTGTGCACTTAACTGCTGGCAACATGCTGTGAGTCATCCCATGCTTCCCTTTCCTTTACTTGATAATGTAGGCATGGATATTGAAGGGCTACATGTGAAAAGGAAGATTCCGAAGGGCTGAACGTGAATAACGTCCGGCCCTTCTTGGTATAAAAAAGCACACTATTACGTCTAGCAGCGCCATATGCTCTTTTTCTGTATTTCTGTATTTCTGCTTGTCTGTTTTCCTGCTTTCCTCCCTCCCTTATGTTGTTTCCTGACTCTAACGATCACAGATGACCTTATTTGCCCAATTTCAGCGCTTTTGGAATTCTAACGATCACGATGGACCTTATTTCATTAAAAAACCTCCATAATTGCACTTTTCACAGTGAAATCTGCCAAATAAGGCTTCTGGTGATCGTTAGCGCTTGAAAAGCCCTTATTCGCTACGAATAAGGTTTCTGGTGATCGTTAGAATATTACGTTGGACTTTCCTCAGACTTGGTTTTTCATTTTTGAAAATTTGGGATATACGGATAAATGGTGGGTTGGGTTGGGTTGGGTTGGGTTGGGTTGGGTTGGGTTGGGTTGGGTTGGGTTGGGTTGGGTTGGGTTGGGTTGGGTTGGGTTGGGTTGGGTTGGGTTGGGTTGGGTTGGGTTGGGTTGGGTTGGGTATGTTGTCTCGAATGGCAAACAAAAAAAAAGACCACCTTACACACGAAGAGGTCTTCCATTCTAAGTTGTATTTATAGGTTTTGCTGGATCGCTTCCCAACCGTTTGTTGTTGCCGCGGCGTACACCCTCAGGGGACTCACTGTTGCTAAGTGCCCTTTCAGTAGCCCGTCTCTCCCTCTGCTATCAGGCTTGTCCATCTACCATCTAGGTTAACACACCTACATAGAAACCAATCGAGATAAACACAACGCACCAAACAAATGCACCGATTCCAGAAATAACAGCATATCTCCCCATCCTCATGCGGCTCATGCCGGAGAAACAGCACATCAGATTCCGCACGCCTGGGATGAAGTAACCCACAATAACGGACCAGGACCCATATTTGAGAAACCACGTTTCTACCCTGCTAAATCGCTTGGCATTTACCCCAATCCATTTACCGTACTTGTCAAACAGGGGCCTGCCGGCTTTTCGGCCAATCGTATAACTCAGTATGCCTCCCGTAAACGCACCGCCAAAGCAAACAGCGATGGATGCGGAATAATCCAGAACGGATATCGAGGCGAGATAACCGACAAAGGTCATCAACACCTCATCCGGAATGGGTAGCCCAATAACACCAAGAGCGAGTAAACCATATATTGCGAAATACCCATATTGACTAATAATTTCTTTAGCAAATTCCATAACTTGACTCGCTCCTTATTTCGGTTCCACAATATCCTTCTCATGAGAGGGCAGTATTTGCTTCAATGAAGGGAAACGGATTTGACTAACCATGAGACCGGATAATACCACAATTACAAGATATGCTACAGCATGATTAAAATAAGGGCTCCATAGAGCGAAGAAGGACATCAGTCCACCTGCAAAGGTAATCGGCATGCCGACAAAACCGCTAACCGGTGTTTTCTGGCAGTTGTAACGCGCAAGACGAAGCGCTCCGCACACCGGGAACAGGGCCGTCAATGCCATACCGAGCATACCCACTTCTGTCATCGAATTCAGGTAAAGAATCAGCACAGGCGCTGTACCGAAGGAAACCACATCCGCGAGTGAATCCAGCGCCTTGCCAAATTCCCCTTCGCAATGAAGCTTGCGTGCTGCATAACCATCAAATAAATCAAAGAACATCGCTACCCATATCATCGTCACAGCCAAGGCAAACTCCCCATGAATCGCCATAATGACCGCAAGCATCCCCGAACTTAAATTCCCCAAGGTTAAAATGGATGGTAAAGACTTCATAAAATTTAACTTCCTTTCATACTAGGCTTTAGGAAATGTAATATAAAAACGTACGCCATCCGGTGTGTTCTCCACACCGTAACCACATCCGTGCAGATCCAGGATCTGTTTCGCAATGGCCAGGCCTAGCCCGGTCCCTCCCATTTTACGATTGCGCGAGCGCTCTACACGGTAGAACCTCTCCCATATATATTGCCTTTCCTCTTCCGCGATGTGTTCACCTTTATTCTCGATTGTAACGTGAACACAACCTTCATGTCTGTTAATCTCAATCATTATATCGGTTTGCGGAACCGCGTGACGTATAGCATTCATCATGATATTGTAAAATACTTGCTCAAGCTTGCTTCGATCTCCTTCAATGGTCTGCTCCGTAGTCGATACAAGCACCACTTCAAGTCCTTTATCTTTCAACTGAGGCCCAAGGCGCCCAGCAATATCTTCAATCATATCAGCCAAAGCAATCGCTCCGGTATTTAATTGGATCGCGGCAGATTCAAGTCTGACCAGATCCAGCATTTCCTCAACCATTGTTTCCATCTTGATCGCTTCGTCAACAATAACCTCAATGTAGCGCTCCCGCTTGTTTTCACTGACACCGTCTTTCAGACCTTCGGAATATCCCTTAATAATGCTGATCGGTGTCTTGAGTTCATGAGAGGCATCGGCAAAAAATTTGCGCTGACGCTGTTCAATCTGCTGCTTCATCTCCATATCGGTACGCATCTGGTCATTGGCTTGCTTGAGTTCCTCCAATGTTTTACCTAAGGTGCCTGATAAGGCATTGAGACTTTCGGAAAGACTACCGATCTCGTCCTTACGCCGAATCGGAGACTTCACCGTAAAATCTAGCGTAGACATCTTCTTCGCCACATGATTTAGAGCGAGCAATGGCTTGGTTATAATTCGGGACAATAACAGTGCGAGCAAAAGAATCAGTACAAACGCGCCTATACCAAAGTATCCGTAAAATAAACGTGTTGCCTCGTTGGCTTCTCTCATCTCCTGTAGTGAAGTCAGTGAGAAAATCAACTGTTGCTCCGCTCCGGAACGGTGCACGGGAGCAATCGTAATGACGTTACGAACACCACTCCAGCTGTCCATCCACTCTTCATTAATCATCTTCCCGTTAGACAACATCTGCTGATCGTCTGACGATAAGGGGAATCGACTTTCGAGAGCCTGCACGAGAAGCCCCTGCCTCTGACTCCACGTAGCAAGGTCAGGCAATACAACTTCCGTTAGCACCCCCGTCCATTCCTGAACGGGTAGCAGTGATTCCTGAAAAGTTTCTGTGCCCCATGCTGCAGAAGCTCCATCCTGAATTTTAAATGGGTACACCATAGGTTCCGGCTTCTCCTCAACGCTGGAGGGCCCTTTTACAGTCAGCTTTTGCCCAAATTTGAGATGAGACCTAATCCACCCAGCATTTTCACTATTGATGAATAGTGACAAGGACACCTTCACACGTTTGCCGTCCTCCTGAAGTAGCGTAATGTGAAAGGGATCATCCACCAACTTGCCTGTGTTCGTCAAAATGACGAGATGGGACTGATTTTGCCTCATGAACCTGCCTGTTTCCTTCGCAAGCTGCAGATCACTCCAGCGACTGGCCGAATACTGCTGTTCGAACTTGGATAGTTTCTTTTTCATACTGGTAATCTTCTGATGCTGGTAGAAATCGGGAAACCAGATCAACTGGGCAAGCACCGTTGTTCCGTATAATAGGAGCAGAAATCCGGCCATGACCAGAAACAACTTCATCGTTACGCCATTTCTTCTCATGCTTCTGCCTCAAAACGATACCCCGTACCAATCACAGTACGAATGCACTTCGCTTCATCGCCCAGTTTGCTACGAAGCTTTTTGATATGTGTATCCACCACACGGGAATCCCCTTCAAAATCGAATCCCCATACCCGATTTAATATGGCTTCCCGGGATAAGACAATGCCAGCATTGCGAGCCAGATAGAGTAGCAGATCATATTCTTTAGGCGCAAGCTCCAGCTCAATCCCGTTTCTCTCCAAACGTCTGGCCCAGGGGTCGAGAGTTACATCGCCAAAGCGAATCAAACCCTGCTCTCGCCCCATCGCACCTTCCACTCGTTTCATCAACGTGTCCGCCCGTGCAACCAGAACCCGGGGGCTGAACGGCTTCGTAACATAATCATCTACACCTAATTGGAACCCGTGGATCTTATCATCATCCTCAGACTTAGCGGTGAGCATGATAATAGGTACGGTGGAAGTGGAGCGAATATGCCCGCATAATGTCCATCCATCCATTTCAGGCATCAATACATCCAGAATGACCAGGTCTACCTCATGTAAAGCTAGTTGTTCCAGCGCCTGCACGCCATCCTCGGCTTCAATTACATTCCATTGTTCTTTTATAAAATAATCGGCCACAATCTCACGAATGCGGCTTTCGTCTTCTACCAGAAGCACGGTTCTGACCATGACCGACTCTCCTTCTTTATTTCTATAGATAACATACCTGCTCCATGTGTCGTTCATGTGTCCTGATTCATCCATATAAATCCATTTATATTCGGGAATAGCTCCATCATATATACGATTAATATATACCAAAAGTTACTATTTTTTATCAAAATACGCAAAAAAAGAAGCAGCCAACAGATACTACGCTGTTCGTTGACCGCTCCTGAGATGAAATTCGGGATATGCTTATCAAAATTATAGCTCTGCTGCAACCTGTCCTATTGAGGACAAACTTATACAAAACAGAAATTAACGTTGGTGCTCCAAACGATGGGCTACGTGCAAAGTAGGCCCAACAAAGCGGTTCAACGGGAACCCGCCAGCAATCGCTTTGGTTACAAAAGCTTTTCCTTCACGTACAGCCTCTTTCACGGAGAGTCCACGAGCGAGCCCGGCAGTAATAGCCGCAGATGTTGTGCATCCTGCACCATGGGTGTAACCGGAACCGACAACATCAGCTTCGAACCAATCGTAATTGGTTCCGTCATAGAGCAAATCCATGGCTTTACCCGGGTTAATTACACCGCGGTCTTTAATCAGGACATGTTTGGCACCATGCGCGTGAATAGTGGCTGCCGCAGCTTCCATCTGCTCTTTCGAACGAATCGGGCCACTCTTTGCCAGTTGGGAAGCTTCGAAGAGATTAGGTGTTACAAGATCCGCACCCGGGAGCAAAAATTCGATCATGGCTTCGGTGTTTTCCGGCTGTAGCACCTCATCCGTACCTTTGCACACCATAACTGGATCGATAACGATTTGCGGCAGACCGCTACGGCGAATATGTTTGGCAACAAGCTCAATGATATCCACTGAACCGAGCATGCCCGTTTTCATCGCGTCAAAACCAATCCCGTCCAGCACCGTGCGAAGCTGCGCCTCGACTACATTTAATTCTACAGGAAAGACCTGGTGATCCCATGTCTCAGGTTCCATGGAAACAACCGTTGTTAATACGGTCATGCCGTATACGCCTAGCTCCTGGAATGTTTTCAAATCCGCTTGAATGCCTGCGCCACCGCTCGTATCCGAGCCAGCGATTGTTAATGTTTTCGGAATCGTCATGGTCGTTCTATTCTCCTTCGTGTTTCAGTTGACACTATCCTATCCCTTGTACGAGCGGATGTCAATGGCATGTGAGGCCATACGTATCATGCTTTTCAGCAAAAGAGAGATCATATCTTAATTCAGATCTTTGGTTTCCAACCTTGTCATGGAACGTGTAGCGATCCATAAGCCGATTGCACCCAAGGTCAACGGAATTACGATGATGTTATTGACCGACATGGTAGGTCCATTGGAACCGCTGAAACCCGAGCATACGATGAGAACAAGAAAAATGGAAGCAACCATTGTAGCCGTCACCGAATGCTTGCGCATACCGAAGAATAGAGGAATCAGAGCCATGGCGGCGGCAGATAGGGAACTGATGGTATATTTCAGCACGGTCTGTCCCAAAGCTGCTGGTCCCAGCGGCTCGGTAATAAAACCGTAATACTGATTTACGACTAGCAGGAGCGCACCCATTAAAATGTCCGTAAACATAATCATCGCAAACGTAAACACAAACACTAACATTAACTTTGCACCAATGATTTTATGCCGTTTGATCGGATAGGTAAACATTACATTCATTGTTTTGTCCCTATACTCGCTAATAATCAGTTTGGATATCAAGGAACCGGCAAATATAATAAACACGGCCCTGGAAAATGTATCAATCAGCGTAAAGGCCCCGTGGTAATCGGCCAAGGCATAATCTTCAGCCCCAAAATCTGTGACACCAATCAGGATCATAAATAAAAGAATGCTGACAATGGCGATACCCGCGCCCACGAAATTCCGGGCAAAGCGATGCTTGCGCCATTCCAGACGAATGAGTTTAAGCAACGTCATCAGCTCCTTTCATCAGACCCATGAAGTGCTCTTCCAGGGAGTGCGAACGTTTAGAGATCGACTCCACCTCAACCCCGTGCTGAACCAGCTTGCTGTTAAGATCGGAAGCCGTTATATCTGGGTCATAGACACGAAGCGTCTTCTCATCAAACAGCTTATAATTGCTCAGATGCAACAAATGTTCTACGACGTATGCAGCCCTCCTAGGATCCGCAGCCTGTACTTCAATATAATCGGTATGACTGCCACGAATACTCTCCATGGATACTTCTTCGACAAGCCTTCCTTCACGAATGATACCAATCGTGTCCGCAACCTGCTCCACTTCACCCAGAATGTGACTGGAGATCAACATCGTAATGCGATATTCTGTGCTCAATCGTTTAAAGAGATCACGCATCTCTTTGATCCCCACCGGGTCAAGTCCATTGATCGGTTCATCCAGAATTAACAACTCGGGTGTCGTAATCAGCGCACGAGCCAACCCAAGACGTTGCTTCATACCGAGAGAGAAGTCCTTCACAGGTTTTTTGCCCGCATCCTTCAAACCGACCATTTCCATATATTTTCCAATCACCTGTTTGCTCGTGAACCCCATATACTCACAGTGCAGATCCAGATTTTCCCATGCAGACAGCTTGTCATAGAAAAAGGGGTACTCGATAATACTGCCCATTCGTTTCAATAATTCGTAAGAGTCCGGGTTTAGCTTTTCGCCAAAGAGTTCGATCTCACCCGCAGTAGGTTTAACAAGGTTGGTTAACATTTTCATTAACGTTGTTTTCCCTGCTCCGTTTGGCCCTAAAAATCCATAGATTTCACCTTGCTTAATATTCATGTTAACGCCAGATACGACCTCTGTTCCTTCGTACACCTTGGTAAGATTTATGGTCCGTGCTATATAACTCATCTGGTCATTCTCCTTTACGTCCCCTGCTCGGGTGCTTATATCTGTATTGTAAAGAAAAAAGTCTGCTTTTTTATTAATCAAATCTTACAAAAATCTTAAGTTGGAACGCGTGCTGATTTATTCAGACACTTCAATGGAAAATTGACCTGTATACGAATAACCAGCAACTTGGAATAGTTAAGTCTTTACGGCTCTACAACCATTTCTTCCAATGTAAAAGAAAAAACCGTACGCTGATGTGGCACGCTATGCACTTCGATACGTCCACCCATGCGTTCAACGAGCCGCTTCGTGATAGTTAAACCGAGACCGCTACCCTGATACATCCGATTACGGGAATCCTCCAGCGTGTACATTCGTTCAAAGACACGACTGTGCTCCTGTTCCGGGATACCTTTGCCACGGTCCCATACCTGCACAGTAACGGGCTCTCCTTCTCTGTTCAGTATAGCTATTCCGAGTTCCTTGCCGTCGGCGCCATATTTCATCGCATTGGTGATCAGGTTGTCCAGCACGCGATCCAGTGCCTCTTCGTTTGCGCGAACGAACACATCCTGCTCCGGAATGCTCAGCTCCACTTGCAACCCCAGCTTCGTAAGCAATTCGTAAAACGATAACATTTTCACCCTGCACAACTCACTAATATTCACCCGGCTAAGTTCCAGCTGACGGTCTCCCGATTCAAGCTTGGCGAGATCAAAAAAGGAATGCATCAAACGCAGCACTTCCTGTGCTTTATCCTGTATTTTCTCCGTCATTCCCCTCCGCTCCTCATCGGTCAGAGAAGAACTGTGCAGCAGCGTTTCACTGTACCCGAGTACAACCGTAAGCGGGGTCTTCAAATCATGTGAAATGTTGGAGAGCATATGACGCATTTCTTTCTCCTGGTTGGCATAATCTGCTTTGGCCAGATGGGCGTGTTCAAGCAACCGGTTCATGTCGTTTAACAGCCGGCTTACCTGTGCATCACTATCAAATACAAGCAGTCGTTCAAACGAACCTTGCTCGAGAATACCAGACACTTTATTGTGAATATACGTTAGATGCGTACTTCGTTTACGAAGCTTCGATGCAAGCGCAATAACAGCACTCAAAAGCAGAATCGTAGATACAGCAAGCGACCACAGCATAATGTTCATAGCGGTTCCGCCTCCAGCTTATACCCAATGCCCCATAACGTTTTAATGTAACGTGGAGAAGAAGGATCAACTTCCAGCTTTTCTCGCAAGCGGCGCATATGTACGTTGATAATATTTTCATCGCCATAATAGTGATCATTCCAGACGGATGCGTAAATCTGAGCCTTGGTGAACACTTTACCAGGATGGGTGACCAATAATTTTAAAATGCCGAATTCCTTGGACGTTAACTTGATGGGCTCTCCTTCACGCTCTACCTCATACGTTTCCATATCTACCACAAGTCCGCCAAGGATTATTCTGTGGTCATGTGTCTCTTCTTCCGCAGGCTGGGCGGTGTAATTGGCACGGCGGATGGCCGCTTTGATGCGAGCTGTCAGCTCAATCAGCGAGAACGGTTTGCTCAGGTAATCATCAGCCCCGAAGCCAAGGCCCAGTGCTTTATCTACGTCCCCATCTTTGGCAGATAGAATTAGCACGGGGACCAGACTTCTCGCGCGAATGGTTTGCAGGACGTCCATCCCGCTGCGATGCGGCAGCATCAGATCAAGAATAATCAGGTCAAAACCAGGCTTCGCCTCGTTGAACAGCCGTTCTGCCTCCAGACCGTCATAGGCATATGTAAGGTCAAAGCCCTCTTTTTCCAAATAGGGACCGACCATCTCGCTAATCGAACGATCGTCTTCCACAAGCAACAAGCGATGACTTGACATAAACTCCCCTCCGGTAAAAACATTTTCTATGAAGCTATTCTATAAGACCGTTTTCTTTATTACCTCACAGTTTGATGAAATTGGCAATGATCGTTCAAAAAAACCTGACCAAGCAGGCACTTCAGATTCAAGTGTGCTTCATCAGGCTTATATGACGTAATTAATGACGTAATTTATGTTGTTAATTATGGTGAGGTTTTCTCTCACTTCATTGATATAACCAGTATTGATCAACGTTCATTCAATTGCTATGCATGTTCCCCACGAATCCAGCACAATCCGATTGTCCCGGCCCCGGCATGAATGCTGACTACTGGAATAAATGGCATGATTTCTGTTTTCAAACGCGGAAGCAGCTCCGCAATCTGCTGTTTGATACTATGAGCTTCGTCTTGATTGTTTGCATGCATAATGCATACATGTTTTACCTTTTCCATATCTTTTTTCAGCATCTCAAGCATGCGCTCTTTGGTACGTTTGAACGTGCGAATCTTCTCATTCACCACCACTTTCCCCTCTTCGAATCGAAGCAACAAGTGGATCTTTAGCAATTGGCTGATGATTAATTGTGTCCCTGTCACACGACCGCTGCGATGAAGATTTTGAAGACTTGCAGGAATCAGATAGAAAGACATGTTATCAATCATCTGTTCGATACGTGTTTTAATTTCAGCAGCCGAACATCCCTGTTTCTGCCATTCCAGACCCTGCAGAATCATCTCCCGAAGAGGATAGGCTCCTGCCCTAGAATCAATTGCGGTAACCGTCACGCCTGCCATCTCCGCTGCCTGCATCGAGGTGTGGAGCGTTCCGCTAAGTGCCGTGGAGCAGTGAATCGTTATAATCTCATCGTACCGATCCTTAATGGATTCATACAGTTCGATAAACTCGCCAATCGGCGGTTGTGAACTGCTCGCGCGCGATGAAGCTGCCAATTTCTCATAAAATGTATCGGACGAGATTTCCTCGGTCTCCCGGTAACATTCCTCGCCAAATACAATGCGCAGCGGCACGATGTAGATATGATTTTGCTCCGCAAAAGCGGAATCCAGTGTACTGGTGCTATCGGTGACCCATGCAATTTTCTTCATGACATCCTTCTCTCTTGCCGGATTGTTCGTGCTGGTATTATACCCATCGTCAGGCACATGCCCGGCGGTTATTTTAAATTTGAATAAACACAATTGTAAACGCTTGCTGTTTTACCTCTTCATTATAAAGGAATTCTCCCCTGCCTGTCTTGTGGCGCATTCATGAACACTCCCTCACGTTCCAGTATTCGCTAAAAAAATGTCTTGCCTGTGAAGGAATATATTGGTATGCTGTTGTCCTTCTCTCTTTTTCGCCTTGACTGAAGTGAACGGGTCCGCCGTTCAATCCACTTATCGGAGGTGTCATATGCTTTATTTCACGTTGGCTTCCAAAGCCTACGCCCGAAACCTGCAATATCGCGGGGCACACATGGTACATAACCTGGCAAGCGCCATGTTTGGCTACATGTATGCTTGTCTCTGGATCGGTATCGGGGCCGACCACCAGCTCGGAGAATACGGAGTTCAGGGGATGATCAGCTATATTGCCTTCACGCAAGCATCACTCTGGATCTCAGGCTTTCTGACCAACGGACTCGGTATTCCGCTCAGTGTCAGGACAGGGCAGATTGCACTGGATCTCATGCGTCCAGTACATCTGTTTACTCACCTGATGGCACGGGAATGGGGGCAGATCGCCTACCAGTTCGTGTACAAAAGCCTTCCGATCTATCTTCTCTACTCTATCGTTTTTTCCCTGAAATGGCCTTCAGAGGCCTGGACTTTAGGTTATGCCGCACTTGCACTTGCCGGCGCAGCGTACTTGTCCATCTGCATGAACTATATCATCGGAGTCACATCGATGTGGACTACGGAATCGTCCTGGCTGCACTGGGCCAATCATGCCCTGATGAACCTGATGGCCGGTTTCTTTATCCCGCTGGAATGGCTGCCGAAATGGCTGGAACAACTGGCCTGGCTGTCGCCTTATCCATTTCTGCTTTACGTCCCTACCCGAATTTATCTTGGTTTTGAAGATGGCTCCTTGTTATGGGGAACCTTGCTTTGGTGTGTAGTCATGACGTTAATCTGTCTTGCCCTTACCCAAGTGTTACGCCGTAAAGTGGAGGTGCAGGGAGGATGAAACCTATCTCGTGGTTCCACTTATATAAAATACTCATTCGAACCAGCATCCGCAGCCGGATGCAGTACAAGTTTAACTTCGTGCTGGGAGCCATCCTGGCCGCACTGATTCAAATCTCCGAATTTCTGATGGTCGCGTTAGTACTGCACAAATTCGGTGCAATTAAAGGCTGGTCATTACATGAAATTGGTTATCTCTTTGCCATCATGACCTTATCCAAAACGTTATATCGCACATTCGGCAATGAAGTGCATCATCTGGAAAAATATTTGGTGGGCGGCGAGCTGGATCAACTGCTGACACGACCTATGCCTGTCCTGCTGGCACTGATGCCGCAGAACTTCCGCATCATGATTGGCGAAGTACTTCAAGGTGGATTCATTCTATGCTGGTCGCTTGCGGGGATGATGCACAGCGGTCAGATCGGCTGGACGGTTATTCCTCTCTCCCTGTTCGTCATTGTGACCGGAGCCATCATTCTTTTTTCCATCGGACTCGCTACAGCGACTCTTGGTTTCTGGACCACACGCATCGAGGAGTTGCAAGTCATCACAGAGGATGCAGCCCGCACCGCGGCTCAATATCCGCTCACCCTCTATCCCAATTGGATGTCCAGCCTGCTGTTGACCGTCATTCCCGTCGGATTTGTAAACTATATTCCATCCCTCTACTTGCTTCGCGGTGAAGGCGGCGCTTGGGTGCTAGCCGTCATTGCTGCGGTAGCCGTGATATGTCTGGTAGCCAGTTTGCGGTTCTGGGCGTTCGGCATGACTAAATATCAAAGTACGGGTAGTTAGAGAAGTTATATACATTGAACGATTTATTTACACATTAACGGAGGAGGCGAAATACACATGGATATGATTACAGCACGCAACCTGCAGAAACAATTCAAAACCCCTGTCGTGCGGGAAGGGCGCTTCTCAGGGGTACGCACCTTGTTTTCACGCCAGTATGTAACCAAAGAAGCGGTACGTGATATCAGTTTTGATGTCAGGCAAGGAGAGTTTGTTGGTTACATCGGCCCCAATGGGGCTGGTAAATCCACTACGATCAAAATGCTGACAGGCATTCTTCACCCGACTGCGGGCGAGGTGATGCTTGGCGGGATGAATCCACATGAGGAACGGCTTAAAACGGTTCGCAAGCTCGGCGTTGTGTTCGGACAGCGAAGCCAGCTCTGGTGGGACTTACCCGTGAAGGATTCCTATGATATTTTGGCAGAGATGTACGGCGTGAGTTCGGATGTCAAAAAGAAACGGCTGTCCCAGTTCGCTGAACTGCTGGATCTCGAATCATTCTGGGCGACCCCGGTTCGCAAGCTCTCTCTTGGGCAACGCATGCGGGCCGATCTGGCGGCATCCATGTTGCATGATCCAGAGTTACTCTTTCTCGATGAACCCACCATCGGACTGGACGTGAATGCGAAGCGAAATATACGCCAGTTCCTGCGCACATTAAATGAAGAGTTTGGCAAAACCATTCTGCTCACTACACACGACATGGATGATATCGAACAGCTATGCAGCCGCGTCATGGTTATTAACCACGGACAACTGACCTATGACGGAACCATCGCCTCCCTTCGGGATACGATCGGTCTGCCTACATTGATCCGTGTGGCCTTCCGTGGACGGATTCAACTGCCAGATGCGTTGCCTTCCGCCATTCAGGTTACAAGTATGGACAATCAGGTGCTGACGGCACGGGTGAACCGGAAGGAATGGCGTACGATGGACATTTTGAAAGAGCTGGAGCAGTGGGGAGAGATTGACGATATTGAGATGAAGGAACCTGACTTCGAGGATGTCATTCACAAAGTCTATTGATTCGTCCAGGGGTTGGCCTATTTTATAGTGAAACGGGTTACAGGACTGTTCGAACGCCGTTACAGGAGAGAGGGACATGACGTACTGTAGTAACGGAGGTGAGGGTCATGCTTGTGACCAGACATGTTCTTGCTGCACCCAGTCCCTATGCTACGCCTTATTACATCGTACGCGGAACCAATCCCGGACCCGTCATGATGATTACATCCGGAGTTCATGGCAATGAAACCGCGAGCATGGCCGCTGCGCAGAAGCTTGCCGATGATTATATGGCGGGACGACGTGTGATCCATCGCGGAACGTTGATTATTGTGCCGAGAGTCAACCAGCAGGCTTATGCCAAAAAAATCAGAGGCAAACCTGACCTGAACCGCACCTTTCCTCGTCGAAAGTCAGGAAAATCAAAGCATCCACTGGCAGCCGCCGTGTTCAAGCTTGCACGCGAGCATCAGCCTGACTGGTGGCTCGATCTGCATGAGGCAAACGGTCTGTCACAGCTCAGTCCACGTGTGCTTGGACAAACGCTGATCACCAATCCCGGCAGCTCCAGCGTGCCGATCTGCCGCAGGGTGATTGAGCGCATGAACCGCTCTATACCGGTGGGCAAGCATCATTTTAATCTGAAGCGGCATGAGTTGCCGGGCTCCGCTCGGACAGCGGCTTCAAGGTTGCTACATGCGAAGTCTGTCACCGTGGAAACGTGCTGGAGCCTGAAACGCGCTGTACGGATCAAGTACCAGACGGAGATTGTACATTCTTTTCTACGTGAAGCAGGCATGAGTTGAGCGAAAAACAAAAACCACCTCCAATGCAGCAAAGCCGATGAATGACATCGACGGGCGCAATGGAGGTGGTTATTTTAGTATCATTGATTCTGCATCACGAATTCCAGTAAGTTCCGACCTTCTTAAAAGGTATACCGATCTGTTTTCCAATACCAGAATTTCTCTCCCTGAGAGAGAATAAATCGCTCCAGCCATGTTTCCAAATTAGTTGCTCCAGGTTTCAACCTGTTTATAGCTGTCATCTTCCCCGCAGAAGTAAATATTTCAATCTGGCCATCATTTTGGTCAGACCATTCTTTAAACGCTTTGAATAACTTCATCATAAGGCTCCTTATCAGTAAACTGACTTGTGAAATCAATCTTGAAGCAGCGATTCTATGCTTTATTTCTCCATGTTTTTTATATCAGAAACAACCTGAAAACCTTTAGCTTTTCCGCTCAAGTACCCCTGTTCATAAAAATCAATTCCATCGGGGGTTATTGTAATTGCCACCATTTCCACATCATTTTCTACCGAATCGGCTACAATGTATTTTCTATCTAATAAATAGGTTATCGCCCTATGTTTTTCGATGTGTTCCGTTTGGTAAAATACGCTTTTAGAAACAACGGCAGACTCACTTGTTGTAAACCATATGGTATAAAGCTCTGCCAGAATATCGTACCTTTCTTGTATCCTCTCTTTTATGGCTACTTCTAGATCATCAAGCATACTGAATACCTCCTTTAATATATAGGAATAAGCAAATATTCTGATCCAACGCCGTATCCTCTTGCCAACCGAAATAAAGCTCTGATTCTCCGATTCGAATAGGTACGTGACGCTAACCAACCTCGAATGGAGGATTCAAACGTTGTATTCATTATAATCGTTTCTCTCCCCACATTTCCTGCACGTTACATACGACTTGTCTACTCTTAAAATAGAAAAAAAAGAGCCGTGATTACGGCTCTCTCTTCTCTACTCTGAAGGACTGGATGTAACTATCGATTTCGTCCTCAGGTACAAGCAACAATCCGGCCAGATGTTTTTGCATCTGCTCCAGATGTTCGATGTGCTGTTGAATGTCGGTGATCCGTTCACGGACAAGGGTCTTCAATGTTTCTTTTTCCATATCGTTATTGCTTAGCAACTCTAGCGTTTCCTTTATTGCTTTCAGCGAATAACCAAGCGTCTGTGCACCCTTGATAAACTTCACTTTGACCAAATAATCCTCGGTGTACACGCGATATCCGTTGGAGGATCGGTGCGGAGCAGGCAATATGCCGCTATCCTCATAATATCGAAGCGTGGCCATACTTACTCCCGTCTCTTTAGCCAATTGGCCTCTTGTCATGGTCTGCACAACGCTCTCCCCTTTCCAACTGGCTCATTGCGCTTGTTTGTTACGGATCTGCGTATATTCATCATCATAAGATACCTCGGGAAATTTCGCTGAACTTCCTTGTAGCAGAGGTTGGGCTTCACCTTTCAGGTAACGGTCAAAAAAGGCAAGTGCATAACTTCTCGTAATATCGATATTATGCTCCGCAGACATATTTTTGGCAAACAAACGCGGTGAGATCAACGCAATATCGGTGAAGCTCTGATGGAAAAAACCATCCACGGTCAGATAATAAGTATCATTCAGACTGTTCTTCATAACATGTTTTAGATCGGGTTCAAACTCGGGATAGAACAATTTTTCATGCTCGGTAGGGTTGGGTCCCAGACTTTTAGCTGTCTTGCCAGACATGATGTACATAAACGGCTGTTTTAGCGACGACTTCGAAACAGTGCCCCAGAAACCGCCTTCCAAACTGAGTCCTGCTTGCAAACGTTCATCCTGCGCCAGTGCTTCGGCTGTTGTCGCCCCGCCATACGAATGTCCCATAATGCCCGTGTGGTTCAGGTCAAGTCTGCCCTCCAGCACCTGATTCGGATCACTCACGTTCCACTGTTCAAGTGTGTCGAGTATAAAACGTGCATCGGCCGCACGAATGCCCACTCCCTGTACATTATATTGATACAACTCTTCCGATGTTGCAAATTCTGGCCCGGCATCATAAGAGACCTTATGTCCATCCGGAAAGGTTACTCTAGCTGACGTATACGGATGATCCATCCCTACAACAATATAGCCATGGCTGACGAGTTCCTCCACCGCAGTCATACTTTGAAAACGGGCAGACCGGACACCGGGAGAGAACAGGACAACAGGATACGAGTTACTTGCATTAGACATCGCTGCACCTTTTACCACATGGGTCTGTATCGTATCCAGATAACTGAATACTTGTGACGGGATGCCAAATACCAGACTGATCGCTTCCCCCAATTCCGCAGGGTATGACTCCGGTCTAATGCCTTTTGCAACTTCCGGGTCTACGGGATACCACACATTAATCATCAGTTCCCGCTTGTCCCCGGCTTCGGGTGAAAGAGTCTCCTCACGAGATTCATCTACGATTTGTTGTGAAAATGTACCGATGGCAAATCGCCCCGTTGGCTCGGGCATTGTAAATGCCGGGAAATACCTCGTAAGCATTCCTGATCCAATGCCCGAGAAAGCAGCAAGAAGAAGGATGAAGAGGCCGCGCATCCAGGCACGTCCTTTTGACTTCTTCTTATGTATTTCTGGTGCTATGCTTCCAATACTGCGAATCCATTTAATCACTTGAATCATTAACAGGATAAATAGAATGAGCGCGACAATATAAGACGGCAGTAACATCACCCGTACGAAATCCATGAGCGCATGTAGCAGAAAAGCAATCACCAAGGCACTGAGCATGCCTATCGCAAGCTTTCGCTTTTTCGCATAAAAAGGTAAACCCAGCGCCCCCACTATCGTTACTAGTACGAAAATCCATTCGAATATCTTCATGATTTTTCCTCCAAACGTTGTTAATACAACAACAATAAACCTTGAAGTATACTTCAAGGTCAAGGATTAAAATGAAGATCATAATATTATTCGACAGTCACCTTCGTACGCGGCATGGTGTGCATTGCGCCTGAGGTTACATGTGCCTGAACAACATATACCCCCGGTTCCTGAAACGTATGCTTCACTTCATATATGCCGTCACCTACAGAACTAGCCTTCACTGCCCCGCGTGCCTCAAGCTCATCGGCGTTCATCATGCCTTCTTCGATGGAGGGTGCCGCAGGTTCGTTCTGTTCGTTCCAGATTTGGAACTGTACATGATCGGCATCGTCTACAGGCTTCTCTCCCTGGGTTAGTTTGATCTGTAGAGCGACTTCTTCGTTCACCTTCGCCTGATCCGGCATCATGAGCTTCACACGAATCATCTCCGGCATCTCACCTGTGGCAGACTGCTCGGTGTACGAGCAGCCAGCCAGAATAAAAATCAGGATGAGCAGAGGCGTAAACCAGCGAGCTTGTCCCTTCATCACCGTTGGTCCTTTCTGCGTATAAAAGATTTAAGAAGAACATTTAGTTAGAAGATTTAGGTGTTTTACCGATTCCCCACAACATCACGATAATAATGATAAATGCGATCAGAGCCAGCAATGGAATCGTGATAAAACCAAACCAGTTCAAATAATCGGTGTAACATGGCACCTTACCACATGCCACCGCGTTGCCGGTAGCCGAGAAGATCCGCTGAATCGTTACGTGATACAAGGAAATGCCGCCCCCGATAACGCTAAGCGGAAGCACGTACTTGGCAATCCCCACGTCATCCTTGAAGTACGCAATACCTAGCAGAATCGTTAACGGATACATAAAGATGCGCTGGAACCAGCATAGATCACATGGCAGAAACTGCTTGATCTCGCTCAAATACAGACTTCCCAAGGTTGCAATGACGGATACAGCCCAGGCAATAAACAATCGGGTATCTACACTCCGTGCAGGCTTCTCTGAATTGGATGTTGCACTCATACCTCTGTCCTCCTCTTCATCTTGTTCTTTTGGAATAATCGAACACTACTTTGTATTGCTTGAGTTATTCAAATCCTTATGTAATTGATCATGCAATTAATTATACCAAATATTTGCTCTTTCAGGCGAATACAAAAAAAGCTGCCACATGGGCAGCTTTTTCGGTTTGAATGTGAGATTAGTTATATCAACTTAAGACAGTATAGAATCACAGTGTTGATTTTGCATTACGCCTGCATTACATTGCTTTAGTCAATGTAATAGAACCATCTTTTTGAGCCCATTTCACATTCCATTGCAGCAATTCAGCAATGAAACGCAGCGGTACTTGTGTACGTCCGTCTTTGTTAACAAACACGGTAGAACCTACGTTTTTCTTCATACCGTTGACTTCCATGACCGTGTTATTCACCCAGAATACGAGTGTATCATCACCAGCCATAACGGTCACTTGTTGTGCTTTTTTATCCCATTTCACCGTTGCACCGATTCCCTCACTCAGGAAACGGAGCGGGATGTATGTTGTATTTTTCCAAAGCACAGGTGTGGTGTCCATGTTCGTTGTTTTGTCGTTAATTTTCAGCATTTTGCTGTTCAGCTTCATCCAAACGGTTGTCATATCTGGTGCTGGTGTTGGTGCAGGCGTTGTTGGTGCTTCCTCTTGGAACTTGTCGTTGAATTGAGTCACAATCGCGTTACCCAGTGCTTGACCTACCCCGAACATCACTTTGTAGCCTTCGCGATTCGTAGTGTATGAAGCATCATAGTTGCCTGCTGCATATTGATCCAATACTTTTTGCACCTGGTTTTCATGTGTTGTCAGCGCTTGTTGTGCTGCGGATTTCGGCAAATTGCCCGCTGTTGCGGAATCCAGGAATGTAGCAAACTCTGTTGTAAATCCGTCGATCCGTTTTTGCACAGCTGCACGGGCGGTAGCATCATTATCTTTTACCGCTTTAACATAATCACTCTGAGCGTTAACATGGTTAGTCACCCAGATTTTTTCGAACGCATTCGCTCCTTCATTACCATAAATGGAAGCAATCGCAGCTTTGAAGTCCGCTGTATTTCCAGCTTCTGCGGTTACGAGGGCATTCGATGCCGCTGTGCGTCCATCATATTGCTCTTGCATCTGCAGAGCGGAAAGCGCAAAGTGTTCCGAAGCCAAGTGGTTGAGCGCAGATCTCAGGTCAGCTGCTTTGGTATCTGCTTTGGTATTGTTAAATTTTTCTGGCATCTGTGTCGTAATCGCGGTGGAAAGTGCCTTACTTACGTCAAACATCTCCTTGAAGCCTTCACGATATGCCTTGTATGCATCGGTGTAATCTCCAGCTACGTACTCGTCGAATACTTTTTGCACGAGATCTTCATGCACTTTCAATGCTTGTTTTGCTGCGTCTTTCGGCAATTTGCCTTCTGTCGCCGTGCTCAGGAATGTGGAGAATTCATCCACAAATCCGTTGATGTTATCCTGAGCTTGCTTGATGCCAGCCTGGTTACCCATCTTGGTTGCTTTCACCAGATCGTCAGTATACTTGTTATGTGCGCGGAAAATGCGTTCGAATTCTTTGGCACCCGCTTCACCGTAAAGCGAAGCAATCGCCGGTTGCATATCCAGTGCATTCTGGTCGAGTGCTTTGTACGCTGCATCTGCATCTTTGGCTCCATCATAAGCTTTCGCCATAGCTGTCACCGCAAGAGCAAAGTGCTCAGACAACAGATGATCCAGATTCGCTCTCAGGTCAGCCGCAGGGGTGTTCACAGATGCTTTCATCATGGTCATGGAAGTGGAAGTCTGGGGTGCAGCAGCAGCTCCCGCGATTCCTGGCATTAACAGCGACAAGCTAAGTACTGGTGCAATAAATGTTTTCATTTTCATCTTCATTGGTGAGTCACTCCTTAAGTATGTTTTTGGTTCCTTTGTTTCTTTGTCGTTGTCTTCATAGGGTGTAACGCACGGTTTTCCATTCTGGATCACTCCGCAGGCAAAAAAAATTACAGCTTTCGATAAAGAAAGCCGCAAACGCTTGATACATCTATGTTTTTTTATCTAAAAAAAAATTAAAATTCTAGTGATCTGAGTCAGAAATGCACAACTTATCTGCAATATACCGTATAGATTTAATTCACTCGTCCATCCACAAGTGCGTCTACATCCTTCAAATTCAAATCACACAAATTTCCTATATTTCTCAATAATAGCTTACATTGCGAGTGAACCTGAGATACAATAGAGGCAAACGCTCTCTATCGACTGGAGAAGGAGGTCGACTCATGACTTGGCTACCTTATGCATTGGTTATCGGCATCGCCTTATTCGGCGGAATTGCTACGCTTATCATCGGGAATTCGAAAGCCAATCGCATCAGTAACCCCGAATATGATCGCCGTACACGGCAAAATCTGAGTAAACTTACATATGTATACGTCGGTGCTGTGGTATTGGGCATAGGCGGGTTTGTCCTGTATTTGTACAATTGATTGGGTCCATGAACACTACAGCAACATCTTCTTGAAAGTGGCAACTCTTCGCATGCCTTGCTCAATATACTCCACCATCGGGGAGGTAACTCCCCTCTCCCTGATCGATGCCAACCAGCCGCGTAGCATCCAAAGGTGAATATGTTCATACAACTGTTCTCTCGTGAGCAGTCCCCCGGCCTCAGCATATCCTTTCATCACTTCTTCTATTATACATAAACACTCATTCGCTCTTGCGGTTGCAGGGATCATCGAAGTAAGCGCGGCAGCCACATCAAAATGCGGATCACCTCTTCTCACCTCTCCAAAATCGATCAAAAGCGTCTTTTGTTTCATAAATAACATATTCCACACACCCAGATCACCATGAATCAGGCTATCATTTCTCACGACATACTCTGTACATTGCTCTACATGCCCCTCAAGTGAACCGATAATAGCTGACGAAGATCCCCTGACTTCATCACAGACTTGTGACCATAATAGAGATAACGCAAAACGATCCGGCTGATCCACGATTTCAAGTTTGTGAGCGGCATGGTGGAAGCGAGCAAGCATTTTTCCAAACAAAACAAAATCCATCGTTGCATGATCGTATGGTATCGTCCCTTTTACATAGTGCTGCAAGTTATATATCTCATCATTCCAATGAGCGTAGGACAACTCGTTCCGCGCAATCACCATTGCTGGAGAGATGTTTTGCAGTGACAGAACGTGATGAAATCTCTCTTCGTTTACAGCCTGCTGCTCATCTCTAAGTCTACGCAACACAAATCTACCTGCTGAAGAATCAATGCATTTGGCTTCAGAACTCGTCCCCTGTTTCATCACTTCCACGCGCTGTATCCGACCAATATCATAAAACTCTTCAATAAATTCTTTCATAACGCGATGATCCATCCATGTCCCTCCTTAATGATGAAACTCAAACAAGATGCTTCCCCTATAAGCTATACATGAGAACTACCCATCATGATGCAAAGATCGTTACACATGTTTACAAGTTGGAGATAATTCAGAATTATTCTGGATAAGTTCGGGGGGTAATATAAAGCCATAAGGAACAGCAAGACAACAAATAACCCCAACTTAAAGGAGAGATATATGATGAAGAAAAACATGAAGAAATCCGTAGCTACAATGATGGTGCTGGGTATGACCTTAACCGGAGCAGCCGGTGTATACGCCGGAACGCAATTAGAGAAAATCTCGGCTTACCTCAATCATGGGATCGGCTTTAATGTAGACGGTGCAGCCTACTCGCCGACTGACGGGAACGGTAAAAAACTGGCTCCCATCACGTACAATAACTCGACTTATCTGCCAGTTCGCGCACTGGCCGATGCACTGCATGTGCCTGTAACGTACGATGGTGTCAATAAACAAGTGATTATTGGTGAAGCGAACAGCAATCCAACTGCACTAACCAATGTAACCTATACCGCGGCGCAAAAAGAATCGATCCAGAAGGCATTTGCTCAATTCGACGGCTTCGAAACAGCCTATGCGCCGCAGCAAATGGCTACAGGTGATACATTCAAAAGCGTAGCCACAGGCGGAGATGGAGTAAGCTTCATTTTCAATCACATGAAAGTGGAGGTTTCTCCAAGAGATTATTCGGACGGCTACACGAGCAAAGAGATTAAACTGTCCAACGGTGTTAGTGCAAAATGGTATACACCGAGCGATATCGGCATGTTAACCTTCGAGCTGGATGATCGGTATGTGACACTCAGTTCACCAGATCATAAGCTGTCCCAAACACAGTTGCAACAAGTCGCTGTCTCTGTACAAAAAGTAAAGGGCGGCAATGATCAAGGCATTACTGCTTTTGAAAATGTAAGTTACTCCAAACAGCAACTGGAACAGATCCGTAAATCATTTGCTCAGTTCGATGGTTTCACCACCGCTTATGCACCACAACACATGGTTGCGGGAGATGCATTTAAAAGCGTGGGTGCCGGCGGAGATGGTGTGAATTTTGTCTTTAACCGCATGAATGTAACGGTGTCTCCTAGAGACTACTCGTTCAGCTATGATGGCCAAACAGTAAAACTGCCTAACGGCGTATATGCCAAATGGTACACTCCGGACAAAACCGACATGCTTACGTTCAAGCTGGATGATCGATATGTCACACTCAGCTCGCCAAATAACCAATTGACGCATACCCAACTGGAGCAAATGGCTGCAGGCGTGCAAAAGTTGAAATAAATCTCAGCTTCTTTAGGGTAACACCATAAGATAAATACTAACAAATAAAACACATACCATCTCGGCTCATCCGTTCTCCAGACGTAAAAGCCGACCTGGTATGTGTTTTGTTCATGAAAAAGGTACAGCCTTGAGGCTGTACCCGTAATCAGTGCCTATTCAAATTTGTTTTTATCAAACGGGGCTGGAAGTTTCACCGAGTGCACATAGGTTGAAATTCCTTTTTTCCTAGGAACAATTACATTCACAATTCCGTCTTGTATTACATTCGCAGGGATTTTAGCTGTGGTGAACCCCCACTTTTTCTCGGGAATATCGGATACAGACAAGGTTCCAATGACGGTATTAAAATCCTGACTGGTAAACCATAATTCAGTCAAAGTTGATTCAGGAGAATCATACGTGATCGTCCCGTCAAAATTTAACACTACACTTTCTAATCGGTCCGATACTGGTGATTCCACTGTTCTTGTATTTACTATATCTAACTGGTAACCGTCGCCAACACTCTTCATCCATCGTGCATATGCTCGAAACGCAAGATATTTAGGAGCCATTGCCAGTTCACTACCCTTTTCTTCATCACTCAAAATTAATTCTCTACTATGAATTCCGCCCTTCGTTTCTGAAACCTTCAATCCCAGATCCTTATTCCATTGACCTAACGGAATAAAGGTCTGATTGTATAAAGTTATCGATTGGCTAGAAGGTTTGTTTATGCTGGAAGAGCGCTGACCACGAGTAAAGGTGATCCGGTCTTTGCTCAGCTGATATTGAATATGGAAGGCTTGCGTAAATTCTTGCAAAGGAACATAATTCTGACCTCCCATATAGAAGGATGGCTGGCCTTTATACGCTAATACGCCATTACCGGACTTAATTGCTACAGGCTCCATTGGAAAGAAAATCGTAGAAAACTGAAACGAATTCCAGTGATTTTTCCAGTCACGATAAGTGTCATATCTCAATTTGAGATGTTTGTTCTCGGAAATTACATATAAAGATGGCGGATATCCGCCTGGATTGGAAAAGTATTGCTCAATCACATACTCATCCTCGGTAACCCATTGAATACTTTCTGTACGAGCTTTATACGGTGAGTCATAGGAGCGAATTTTCTTTAGTGTTTTTAGATCATAGAGATGTACTTTCGACGATTCCATTTTACTATCCAGACCACTCTCTGTGACCAATACCAATGTCTTTCTTTCAGGGGATACAAAAGAATGCACATAGCCAACACGCTCTTTAATCAGTGTCGTTTTTTGGCCATTCTTGGTTGCAATCACAGTCCAATCCGATTTCCGATCATGTACATTTCCCTGCGAAACGCTAAGTTGCACATCTGAACTTGCTTGAAATGTTTTTGATGTTAGCTTTGTCTTCATATCATGCATCATCTGTAAATTGCTAACTTTGGCCTTCTGTCCCTTTATTCCACCATACTCCAGATAGTGGCAATCTTTTAACGTCAATGTACAATATACTCCGAAATCACGATTCTTCGGTATTGGCGATACCGCATATTTCGTGTCAGTAATCTCTCTTTCTTTATATATTTTCCCGTGAGTATATACTTTTTTTCCCGTTGCCATCGAATAATACTGATACTTCACTGCATTTTTCTCATACATGGTGTAAAACATGCCCAGCTGCGGTTCGATATATATACGATTTTCACTCTCATGAACCTTGCGAAGGGTGTTGGAACTATAATCATACTCATACAAAACATAGTATTGCTCGTTCTTTTCCGTTGCGTAATAAACCATGTATCCTTTTAAACCTGATGGTGTATCACTGACGATCGGATCATAATGGTGAGAGGTTGTCGTCAAACCCGTATGTATTCGTGGAAGAACCGCTGGATCTGTAAAATGGTAATTGTTTCTTTTCATTTCACCGGTATCAAAACTGGTCTTCACGGTCGAAACTTCAACTTCGGTGCCTCGGATTGCAAAACGAATGTTATGTTGCACCCGATCCGCAGATGAGCTCACTCGTTCTCCAGTCTGTGCACTTGGAGAAAGTGAGGCAGCGGATGCCTCGGAGAATCCATACACGTTAGACATCAAGATAAATATAACAACAACACTGACTACAAACCACTTGTACTCTTTGGACATACTTAACTCCTTCTCTATATAATGGATTGGATTGAGA
Organism: Paenibacillus sp. RRE4; assembly: GCF_031844205.1. Classification (NCBI taxonomy): domain Bacteria; kingdom Bacillati; phylum Bacillota; class Bacilli; order Caryophanales; family Paenibacillaceae; genus Paenibacillus; species Paenibacillus sp. RRE4. The sequence continues at coordinate 14,964 of NZ_JAUZUT010000001.1, read as the reverse complement.
CTTGTTAAGTATATTTCCTTTATATAAAAGTTTCATCACTAATTATTCCATATATGAAAACTTTTTTAATAAATAAAAAACGAGATATTCGTTTAGCTTCATTTTTCATTCATGACTCGGCGCAGCCAGTAATATCGATGCAAGTCCATAACAAAGTGAAACACAACAAAGATAAGCATGTTATATACGCAAATCAAAATAACAACTACCGTCTGTTCTGTAACGAAAGCCAGTGAAATGTTAGCCATCAGGTATGCCCCTCCTGAAATCACGGCTATGACAGCGATAGGCATCCTGAAGTTTTTGTCTATTTTGTTAAGCCGAGGCGACTGCTTTAATTTTCGCAAACGAAACCTCACATATTGAATTAAAGTAAATACATACATCACGAAGGAACCAATCACATACCATGGCGTTGTCATACCCAACGTCCCGTACGCAAACTTCTGTATAACCACCATAAAAGTGACTGAACACACAAGCCCAAATACACCCCGGAACAATACATAATTTAATTGAAGTCTGCGTGGAGCAATAATTAGAGCGATGGCCCACAGGTTCAAGATCACTAATGGTGGCAAAAGAAGATATGCATAAAGAGATTGATATGGAACACTAAAGATCGGAATAAGCAGAAATACATTCAGAAAAAACAAAACCAGCGTGCCGGCACTCAGCCGAATTCCGTCGGATGCATAAATAACCAAATAGTTCTCGAACGTTTCCTTCGGATAGGTTTTTCCCTTAAACATCACGGCACCATTTGTAGCATTCACCTCATCATCCGAAGGTTCTGTTTGATTGTTGTTTGTCATGTACTCCGCCATACTACACTACTCTCCATTAATCTTTACATCCCTCAGACGGATGACCCGGCGATAATACAACGCATCCATCAATTCCTCCCAATCCAGTTCATCCACATTCATATCCCGAAAAAACACCGAAGCAGCAGGCAGGAAGCTAAGCAATGGCCCTGTTCCTCCACAGATCAGAGCCCCGCCATCTCCGCCTTTTGGCATCACTTCATCATCTGCACCCAGCGTAAGCTCGTATTTATATGGATCTCCGGTAAACTGTATACCGAAGAAATTCGGCAACTCCAAATCATACTGGTGATGATTTGCTCCAGCTCGCGAGGATTCAGTCGGCTCCGTAAGTGCATTTGTCCCAGTATCCACGGCTGTATCTGTATCTTTTTCTGAATGAACAAACGATTGATCTAGCTGATCTTGATTTTGAGGTATTCCCAAATGTCTTAATCTCATCGTATAGTCAAAGCTGTCTCCCCAAGGGAATAACGTGCGGCAACCTCCACCATAGATATACTCCCACTCGTCTTCCGTCAACAAACTAAATCCAGCCGCTGTTTCTTCCTTTACAATGTCCTCCAGTTCGATCCCTTCATTAAACCAGAGAATGCGAACCTCTCCTTGGTCTTGAATCAGTTTGAATTCCAGATGAAGTTCATATTCATTCAGCCCTGATTCCTTGAATTCGGCTAAGGCTTTAGGAAAGTCATCATGCTCCTGAGCAAATGCTTCTTCCTCGGTTACCTCAATCCACCCCAGGGAGGTGGTCTCACACTCCACAAGCATCGGGCCAATATTGACCGCTCTCACAGGTGACATCTGGCCTGCCAGAAACGATTGTACGTCCTCAATCCCGTAACTGCTTGCAGTTTCGTGCAGATCAGCAGTCGTTTGCTCATCCATTCCGTGATGCCACTTTTCCCAGCCTAATGTTACCTGATCACCTGGAACAAATACGAATCGCTGCTCATCGTGTGTAAACACCCCGGTTTGAGTCCGCTGCCCATATCGTTCAAACGTCTGCAATCCCTCATACTGCATCCCTTCAGGCAACTGGAGCACAATACGTTGCATCCACTCTTGCTTGTCCTGCTCGGACAGCCCCTGCCAAACGCTTCTTGTTAAAGCTTCCATCCTAACTCCACCTTTCATCACATCTCATGGTGTCTACTGTACTATTCAATGGATCGCCAAGGTCATTTATATGAATTGGTTTAATTGGTAAAAGAATCGTTTATTGGCCTGCGGCCTTCGACAGCCTCAGTAATAATTCTTTTCGTTTCCCCTCCGCCTTGCGAGCCAGTGCAACCAGTTTCTCCACCTTGCCAAAAATCGGATAGAGCACACGCTGAACTTCATAGGATTCCAACTCCTGAACCTGTTCCAGCAGCCATTCAAGCTTCTCTTCCTGCTCGAACTCCGGCAACAATTTGAGCTTCAGTCCGTCCGTTGAACGCCGCAAACTCTGAACGAGAACCGGCACTGAGTCTGCTGTCACCCCATATTTATCGGCAAAGGCAGCAATAAATTTGTCCTGAATCATCTGATGCTCATCATCGACCTGCCCCATATAATCGTGAATCAGAGGAAAATACTGCTCGCTCGTAAGTCCAAGCCCAAAAGCTGCATAACTTCCAGGCATTCCACTCTTCTCCCCTTCTGTATCAGCATAAAACTCAAATTCCTGGATGGCTACTCGTGCGTATTGTTCCAGAAGTGAATACAGCTCCGGATATGCCAGAGCATTTGCAAAGAATCGGTGTGTATCTGATTTGGCAAGTCCCTTGATTGGAAGATACTGTTTTACTTTAGATTTCAGTTTGATGTGATAACTCTTGGGGAAACCCTGCTCCAGCAAACGACTAATAAAGGCTATCGCCTGTTGATATGCTCCTGGTCCTTCCTGATGTATCTGAATCGTTATCCTCGCAAAAACATCATTGGCCTGGCACTCCACCTGCTCCGTTTTAACATAAGTATCTTCTGGCTTATATGCACCACTGCCCTCAGTTAACATCCGATCTGCCTGCTCACTACCGAGTTGCTTCGCGAGTTCCAGAAATTTAAGCCCCCTTGGCTTGCTGTAGCTAGGTTCGAAACGCAAAATCATCACCGCTGCATAGAGGAGCAGATCGATGGGGTGTGAAGCCACATCCTGAGCCTGAGCCAGATCGAAATCCTGATCCATTTCCTTATCCTTACTTATATTTATATCTTTAACAAGTCCGCCCAGCTTCTGATCCGGCTTCAACGTGTATTCATTTTCACAATATTCTGAAATCTGCACGTCGAAATACTGTGGTAAAAACTGCTTCTCCGCCCATAGCGTCAAGGCATAAATGATCGTATGACGATGCTCGGCGAGAGCATCCTTTCGCTCCCGATTTAACGTTTGAATCTGTTCATATTGTCTAATGATCCATGTTGCATCCATAGATGGAAACAACACGGGATCAAGCAGATGTTTTGCCAAAAAGGTCGTTTCAAGCGGCTTGGTCGGGTACACACCATTCTCCAGTTTATGCTCTGTATACGTACGAATTCGTTCCAGCAACTGCTGTCTTTTCTCTTCGTTGATGTATTCCAGCAACGTCAGTTTCAGCATCCCGTTGCTTGTAGGAAACTTCCCTCTAAACGTAAACCGGTAATCAATCAGCGGTGTATCTGCCCATTCAGCCAATTTTTCCTGAACCACTTCAACCAGCCTTGGCTGGATTTCGGCGCGTACCATTTCTTCTGTAAACCGGATCGCCTGCGTCGATAATGAACCTTCATCCCATCCCATATCCAGACTATCCACGATCGTTCTTCCCGGCTTGTACAAAACAAAGATATCATCGAATATGCCCATCTGCAGTTTCGTTCGTTGGATCGTCTGCTCTAAATCCTTACGTGCCGTTTGCTCATCAAACCATTCATGAATGGCCTGAATCATCTCTTCCAGTGCTTGTTCCAATGCTGCTGTCATTCTATCTCCTGCCTTTCTCGTAAAACATGTTGTATGTACTCTTGTTTCAACGCCACGACGGCTTCTATCTCAAACTGCCTGAGCAGTCTGTACATTAAATGATAAAAATACGCATTAACGTTCGCATTCCACCTATATTTTACACGCCCGGTCATACTCGCAACAATAAGTCTTACGCACGGTTGTCCCGAAACTAATCCTGATCAAGAGTTCCTTCTCTGGCGTGAAACTTCGGAGGAAGCACAAAAAATACACCGAAATGAGATGTTAACAACGTCGTTTCAGTGTATTTATGAAATTGCCTATATCCTTGTCGGACTTTCGTACGATTACTTGAAGACTAAACTCCTACAGCTAAGCAAAACAGAAATCATTTAGTTTATAAAATATTCAGGTCATGTATGATATAGCTATCCCCAAATTTTAACAGACGCTATATAATGTAAATAGATATTGCATACCACACTTATGAAGGAGGATCCAATGATGAAGTTGACAGAACAAGGTGTGTTAGTGGTTGAAGAAAAGGATATTGACTCTCTGTACTGCTACAGGGATCGAGATGGAACGAGGTTTGATGACTCATTTCTCTTTGAATTAAAATTTCTTCAAAAAATGACACTGTCTGAAGGCGATGTCCGAACGATTCACTTTCAGTTTGATGAAGAAGAGATGCCACTCTACGAAGAACGCGAACGACTTGTTTCGGAGGTTCAGTCAGCCGTTCGTACACTTGACCCTAAATATGATGGTTCCTTTGTGAAATGAAGCGTTTGGCATCGTTATATTCATTAATTAATTCATCCAGCACCATCGACTGACGAATGACTTCTGGATGTTGCAGATTCGTATATTGGTTTGCCATCTGGTAAAGTCTCTGCCTTGCGTTTTCGATACATTCCTGAAGGGTTTCCGGGTTCCGTACCATCGTTCTGCCCCCATTCATTCCTTGAATTCACCATCCAAATAAGACCATATATTATAATATTCGGAATGAAGCAGGATTCAGATTACCTTTATTTCAAATTTTATATATTATTTTTATAAAAGCAGCGTTTATCCTTGTTGAGTTCGAAACTTGGATGGATACGCAAAAAGACACCAGACTGGCTCATCGCCTCTCTGGTGTTTAACGTGTCATCGGCTGTACAGCTCATTTGATGTTAAAGTGTCGTAGTGTTATCTTAGCCCAATATCCGAGAAGCGATTGTTGATCGTTTCGGGAAAAGCATGTTTAATTGCATCAATGGCAGCTTGTTCTGCCTCCCCTGCGCTTCGAATGAGTTCGCTAACTCGTCGTACACTTTCCGGTTTCCTTGCATCCCATGCTGCGGCGGAATCATCCAGTACTTCAACTATTGATGTATAGAAATCAGCAAGCTGTGTGTATTTTACAACCACTTGATCCATATGCGGCGATAAATGTTCAAGTGCTTTAACATATGAGGCGATGTCCCCTCTTGTATCAGCATAATAGCGAAGCACCGTTGCCGCATGATTGCTCTCATAGTTTCCGGACTGCAGCACATCCGCAACCACGGTGTATGCGGCAGAACCGCAAGAGTAATCCTGCGCTGGCAACATATAGTCGTGCGTTTCCCATTTGTATACGGCCTGTATTAACGACTCCTTGCACACTTCCCACATATCGATGGATTGGTGAGCTTCCAACACTTGATAATACCAATAGGGTGAGTTATTCCGGCCGACTAAGGAATAGGGTAAACGAAGCATGTCAGGATCATCTCCTGTGCAGAGAAATAGGACTTCCTCGTCATCGTCGTATCCGACAACCACCACAAATTGATCATGCCACAGCACCGCCCCGGTTCCCCGGTCAATCGAGGCCTTAATATCATGCAATGCCTGCTTCTGATAGAGTGGGAACGTCGGTTCAAAAGAAAACCCGGCAGCCTGACTCGCTGTCACGCCGATGAAATCAGCAGCAACAAAGTTCTCTGCCATCCAGTTATATGCCGAGATGGATTCTGTCGTCAGACGACGGTCCACCACGAAACGAAAAAGACTTGCTGTCATGCCTGCAATCATATAGCGCGGAAGATGTGTCCACTTTTGGTGTAATAAAATAGGATATAACGCATCTGCATAGGTGCTTGTTGCGTATCGCCATGTATCCGTGTTTGTGATCTCCGAATTGCTCTGAGGTAGTCGCTGCATTAAATCAGCTAAATCAGTCAATAACCTCATTTTGTTCATTCTTTGAGCCCCATTCCTGCATCCATTCTGCCTTCCTTTTCTTCATCGTACGTCCCCATCCCAGTTCTAACGTGCGGAGTGTGTGCCCCAGCGGGGTACCGTAGATCCTTTACGATCGGCATACTGCGCGGATATATTACGAAAAGAATCAACCGCCTGTTCTTCAAGTAACTTCGCCTGTCCAAGCCACTGCGCAAGTTGCTCATTGGTATCCTCCCGCAGTACAAGCCCGTTTTCTTCCCTTACCAGAAGTGCTCTCATCTGCTGGATGCGTTCAGCAATCTGGGTATAACACGTTAATGCCAGATCCAGTTCAGTCCATAAGCCGCGAACATCATGTAAGTACATTTGAATCTCGGTACGCGATTGGCAGTATGAATCCAGAAGGTAGGCTGCTCCTGCACCATCGTAATCTCCAGAGCGAAGTGCTTCAATCCAAACATCATATGCCAGCCGTCCGGAAGCTATATTTTGATCAGGTAACAAACGGTACGGAATATCCCAATCCTCCATTGCCAGGCGTAAAGATTCCAGCACCATCTCCTGTTCTGTAAGCTGTACCTGGTCACCAAAGATCTGGCAGTACCAGAAACCGGTGAAATTCAACCCGAAATTGTCATACAGTAAAATATGCGGCTCTTTGCTCCAACCATCCTGCACATAAAAGACCCGATCTGCATCATCGTATCCATAAATGACACCAAATTCGGGCATCCAGTAGATGACGCCTTTGCCTTCATCCAGACTCCGTCTGACCCAATTCACTGCATCCTGTTGATAATAAGCAAATGTCGGATGACGACTGCGTCCCCCATCATATATTGTAAATAGGCCAAGATTATCGATTCCGCCTTGATGAGCCACTCCCCACTGTCCGTAAGCCGTCACGGACATCGGCAGTAATCTCTTATGAACCGATAATTTAAAGGCCATGCCGGTATACCCTGCAAGCATATACTTCTCACCCTGGAATTGACCTGTATGCCGCAAAATCGCATGTAGGCTGTCCACAAATGATTTGGACTCCCTTGTCATCACCAGATGCTCCAGCATGTTCTCAGCCATCCTGTTCTCTCCCTTTCTGTCCCCTGCTAAGCCGCTCTGTCATTTCTCCTACCCGCTTCATCAGCTTGCGTCTGAGCCATCCTGGGGAGAGTAGTTCCTCCCACTCCGCAGCATACAGATGTTGCAAAAATACGTCCGCATCGTAAAATTCTATCAAGCAGACCTGACCCTTTCGCTCCCGAATCCGGAACCCTTGCCACAGCTCTGATCGCTGCATTTCATGGAAACGAATCTCGGCCACAAACGGTTTCCGCACAGGCAACGTATCTTCCCAGCTACTGATCCATGTATCCTGGTTGCATTCAAAGCGTTCGTCCAGCAGCGTCAGCTGCATGATGCTTTCCAGCCGAATCGGTGTCTGTTGTAGCGGGTCTGTCTCATAACCGACTACATAGTCTGCATTAAATTGAGCAGTCAGCTTCACTGGACAGAAGGTGATCTGGTGCTCCCCCTCATGATTCTTGTAATAGATATGCACTTTTCGTGCATCCTCTATCGCATGGGACAACAATTTAAACCATTGAAGGTGCCTAGGCGATGCCGCAAACACCGGATACTGCTCTTTGGGCAGATGCTCCTCCATCGTAAAACGTTCCAATAAGTGTGCCACCCGTTTCACCGTATCCGAATGCTCATAGTCATAATGCCGATATCGGTGAGCCAGATATTTGAGAACGCCTTGTTCCTCATCCGTCATATATAAATGCGGCAAACGAAAGGTCTGATCCTCGTAACAATACCCTCGATACTTGGCTACATACACCAATGGGGCTCTGAGGGTATTTACCATATATTCAATATCACGCTGCGCCTGACGCCGAGATATCTCGAATTGTTGGGCCAGGCCACCGCTGTTCGGAAAACGCCCGCTTCGAATCTGTTCATCGAACCAATGAATCCGATGCATACTACTCAAGCGATTTCACCCCCTGAATCATTCCAACGTTTATTCCTGTATTATAACAAAAGGGCATAGCCTGTTCCGAAGAACAGGCCATGACAGTTTATCCGTATAACATTTACGTACACGTATGTTAGCTTTCAACGCTACACATTTGCTTCTGCCAGATCTACTCTGGACTGCACTGCTTTGGAGCATTTTTTGCAAACTTTCAGACTCGTGCCATCTGTTTTCGTTTGCGTATACAACAATTTGATTCGTGTACTCTTGCATATTGGACATGTTCCCCGTCCTCTGGACGGAAGACTCCATAGAACGCGACCTCTTTTTGTTTTAGCCAATGATTGTGAACCTCTTTTCAATAGGGTTTATGTGTTTTTGTTCACCATCATTATAGAGGCATTGGGACGACACAGAATGTCGCATCAGGAGCAATCTTTTATCGAGTTCAATATGGAGTCTTTCATGGGCATCTATCCAAAAAATAAAAAATGCCCCTTCTTCATATAGAAGAAAGGACATTCATTCAGCCGATTCTGTGCTTGTCAGTGCTGCAGCTTGGAGAAGAGGCTGTAACAACCCTGGAAATCTCTCTTCCAGATCCTCCGACCGTAGTGTAATAAAATGCTGTGTACCCTGTACTCGGACGCGAATGACACCCGCCTCCCGTAAAGTACGAATATGGTGCGACATCGTTGATTTCACAACACGAGCATGAAAATGACTGCATGGCTGCTCCCCGCTTCTGGCGGATTCAGCCACAATGCCCAGCCGTGTCGGGTCGCTGAGCGCATAAAGCACGGAAGAAAGCTCAATATCCGCCACTTGTGGATGATGTAAAATTTTCATAAGGCAGTCTCCTTTTTTTAAGACTATGCATTGTATTCTAACATACATCCATGATATATTTCTAATGTTCGATACCAATCGAACTTATATCATTTCGCATGCATCCCTTGTTGTGGAACACAGGGGCTGACATTATACACCATTTTGCAAATGTTACAACCGTTTCTGAAATGTTGCGAAATACACATCACGATAGGAGGTTTTTATGAACAACACGGCTACGGCAACTCCGATGGAACGGACTAGCATACAAGAAGGATTAATTGTGGCCTTACTTGGTTTCACCGTTGTACTCGTCGTGATGAACACGATGATGTTTAATCTGGCTCTGCCCAAAATTGCATCCGAATTCAAGCTGACCTCTGTCGCTTCATCCTGGATTGTTACGGGTTATTCCATCGTATTTGCGATATCCTCGATTACATTCTCCCGTTTGTCCGATTTTGTGCCGATACGTACTTTATTTACTACTGGACTGACCCTGCTCGGAGCCGCATCTGTCTTGGGTTTCTTCAGTGACCACTTCATTGTTCTGCTCATTGCGCGTCTGGTTCAGGCGGCAGGTGCAGCTTCCGTTCCGGGACTTGCCATTGTGCTGATCACCCGTTACATTCCGAATGATCGCCGGGGTAAATCGATGGCCGTTATTATGTCCGCCAGTTCGCTGGGTCTGGGACTCGGCCCGGTACTTGGCGGAAGCATTACACAGTTTTTGGGATGGCATGATCTGTTTATCGTTACCGGTTTAGCGCTGTTTTTAATCCCTGTTTTTTATAAACTGTTACCGCGAGAGACGCCGCAAAAGGGTTCCTTCGACATGCTAGGCGCGGTTTTGCTTGCCATCGGTACAACCGGGATTCTGTTATTTCTGACTTCTCGTCAGATCATTACACTCATCATCGGGATAAGCGCACTGTTGCTGTTCTGGTTCCGCATTCGCCGTGCAGCTGATCCGTTTGTGCAACCGGCATTGTTCAAAGACAAGAAATATATGATCCTCAGCTCGCTGGGAATTGTATCTTACATTAATAACTTCGCTACCTTGTTCCTGCTGCCGCAGGTTCTTGCACATCTCTATGGACTGACACCGGCACAATCGGGACTTGTCATCTTCCCGGGTGCGCTTGTGTCCATGCTGCTGTCAAACCGCATCGGGCGTATGATTGATCGTCATGGCAATACGTTGTTATTGAAGTTTGCTCCTTGGCTACTCCTGGCCGCTGCCGGACTGTTCGCTCTGTTTGCAGACCAAAGCATCTATGCCATCATGGTTGTATATATGCTACTCAGCGTCGGTTTCTCATCATTGACGACTAGCGTATCCAACGAATTATCAGGCAATCTGTCCATGGATCAAGTGGGCGCAGGCATGGGACTGTTCCAGCTAAGTCAATTTTTCAGCGGTGCATTCAGCGTAGCTGTAACCGGAGTTGCTTTGACCGCGATGCAGAACATGCAGCTAGCTTCGGCGTATAGCTTTATTTTCTGGGGCATGACCGTGGTGGGCCTCGCATCCGTTATCTTTTCGCAAATTTATCTGAGAATGCAGTCACGGAAACATACTTTAGCCTAATTCGAAATTGGATTAGCTTGACCAAGCCAGAAGGTACTGTCATCCGACAGTTCTTCTGGGTTTTTTATTTTCTCGGGGATATGTTTAATGATGTCATCGCTACAAAGAAAACAAACCAAAGAGCCTGATCAAGATCAGACTCTCCGTGTGAATTGTATAATCAATTAGCGGTTGCTTATTCGAACAGATCCAGACGCAAACGTTTCAAGCTGGTATGCTGAATACGCCACTGTCCATCGATCTTGACAAATGTTTCGTGATAATGCCCGAATCCGTGGAAAGATTTGTTCTCGTTGCCTTCCGGGAACGTCACCCAGTCCTCCATCGGAGAAATAACCTTGGCTTCAGTCGCAGATACAAACTCCACCTCCGCACTATGTACGTGATGCACAGTCACCGCCGGGTCTACAAGGTCACGGAACACTTGTACAATCGTGTCACGTCCAGTCAGAACGGGAATCGGATTGCCTTCCGTACTGAAATCGGCAACGGCATCGGGAGCAAATACGTCACCGAGTTCGTCCCATGCTTTCGTATCGATATAGCGGCAGTAACGCGCCTTGGTATTTCTAATATTTTCAAGTGCAAGCAGTTGCTCCAGTTCCGTCATCGTCGTCGTTTGGCTCATGTGTATTCCCTCCAGAGATGTAAGATGTGATTAAGTATGTATAGATAATATCTTCCTTATTGTAGCATTGCCCTTCTGTCAGGCACAACGTTACAACAAGTGAGAAATCTAGAAGCATTACCCAATCTTACTGGAATAGAAACATTCAAGAGCCACACTAGAGCCGCAAAGATTACAGCGAATGAGCTTCCCTCATCTGGGACGCGAGCTCAGACATTTTTTTATGTTGCAGGAAACTTTCCATCTCTTCTTCCGCCTGAACCATCACCTGCTGGATCAAACACGCTGCATTATGATTCTGTGAGCATTCAAACAAGGAAGCCTTGCCTTCGATGGCATGAATGATTTCCAGAAAAGAAGGATCAGGGTTCTTGCGACTAAGTCGATAACCACCATTGGCACCGGAAGTGGATTCGATCATGCCCGCTTTAACGAGTTTGGTCAATATTTTCGACAAGTACGTTGGAGATACTTTCTGGAATTCAGCCAGTTGATGCACGCTAATCAGTTGCTCAGGCGCAGTGCTAACCAGATACAACATTGTATGCAACGCATAGTTGGTCGCTTTGGAATATTTCATGAGAGGACACCTCATATATACGGATTTAATTTATCCATAATAGACCTGATTAAAGGCTCTGTCAAACGAATACACATGAGAGTCGCAAGGTAGATGGCGTTTCTGCGTTGCTGGAAGTTTGCTTCATCCATTTTTCTTTCTTATTTATGGTATAACCCTCGGTAATCGGTAGGTGTCATGCCCTCGTGCGCCATAAACTGGCGGTTAAAATAACTTGCATTGGGATATCCCGCTTCCTCGGCAATCTGCCCAATGTTGGCCGACGGTCGTTCAAGCAGCCATTGCTTGGCCATCTGTAACCTGGAACGTGTGATAAACTCCATTGGCGTCATCTCTACGGCATTCTTGAACATTTTGCAAAAATAATACGTACTCACTCCTGCGCGATCCGCCCAGTCTTGTAACAGAAAAGGCTCACAAGCCTCCTGCTGCATCTGCGGCAATAACGACAGCACTCTGCTCTCCGTTTTGCTCGTGGTGCGTGTGTTCTTGAGCGGTACCGCATGCTGTACAAATTCCGCCAGCAAAGCATAGGTCAACGTGGACAACTGGGCTGGACGAAGCATCCGGTTCTGTTCCACCTCTTCAAGCAACGCCAGATGAGCGTCTTCCCAAGAAGTACGTTGTCTCAGCATCCATAAAAGGTTGCGGTGCAAGCCTCGTTCCAGCATATAATCATGCAACCGTTCCCCATAAAAATGAACCCAGCGTACGTCCCACGGCTCATCTTTGCTACTATAATAATGCTGCCGCTGATGCGGGAAATAAAGCACTGCTTGACCTGCCCTGAGCTCATGCACCACCCCATCAGCCTCTACATATCCTTTGCCTGCCGCAACATAGTGAATGTTAAAATTATTAAGCACCCCTGCCTCACGTAATACAGCGTGCTGGGCATGATCCGTATAGTGTCCAACGGACTCAGGATAACAGAAATATGGGATATCCTGCAGGGTCAGCAATACGGTTTGTCTCATCATGGTTGGTTCACTCCATTAAACAATATTGTGTTAATTCAATTCAATATATTATCATTTTAATTCATTCATCTATTCTTTATAATCACAATATACATTTAAATACAGGAGGAAACAAGTTATGAATTCTGTTCAAAAGTTACGCTGGGGCATTCTCGGCAGCGCCAACATTGCAATAGGTTCCGTCATTCCTGGCTTGCAGCAATCGGAGTTGAACGAGGTTACCGCTATTGCCAGCCGGGATCTCGATAAAGCACAGCAAACCGCTGATAAACTTGGAATTGAAAAGGCTTACGGAAGCTATGAAGCCATTTTGGAAGATGATTCAATTGATGCCGTTTACATTCCACTTCCGAATCATCTGCACCGGGAATGGACGATCCGCGCGGCACAGGCTGGCAAACATATTTTATGCGAAAAACCACTCGCTCTCACGGAAAAAGAAGCGCTCGAGATGGTTGAAGCTTGTGCAGATGCAGGCGTGCATCTGGCCGAAGCGTTTATGTACCGCCATCACCCGCGTTATGACCAGATTAAGGAGATTATTGCCAGCGGCGAGATTGGCGAAATCCGTGGCATCCACAGTACGTTTTCGTTTAACAATTCCGGGTCATCCGGCAATGTTCGTTTCCGTAAGGAATGGGGCGGCGGCGCGCTGTACGATATCGGCTGTTACTCCATTAGTGCGGCTCGCCTCCTGCTGGGACAGGAGCCGAAGGCCGTGACTGTTATCGGTATGTTCTCACCAGAGCATGATCAGGTGGATATGATGGCTTCCGGACTGCTTGAATTCGATAACCATGTTGGCGTTACGTTTGACAGCAGTATGTGGGCAGCCTTCCGTAATACGCTAGAGGTGCTTGGCTCTGACGGTATTATCGAAGTCCCTTCTGCCTATATTGCTCGTACAGACAGCAGTTCTAACTTCTATGTTACGGCAGGCGGTGAACGCCGTGAGGTTGAGGTGCAACAGGTCAATCACTATGCATTACAAGGTGACGATATGGCTCGCGCTGTACTTCAAGGCAAGGAACTTCGTTTCGCTCCTTCCGATGCGGCAGCCAATATGAAAGTCCTTGAAGCTTGTCTTCGCTCGGCAGAAGAACGTACACGAATTACATTGTGAGGAACCTTATATAAGAGAGGACGGTTTATCTATGGAATATATTGAAATCGCCGGAGCTGGCAAAAAAGTCTCAAGGCTAATCAAAGGAACAGATTATTTCTTCCATGATACGTATGAGAAAGCTGCAACAAACCTGGATGCGTTTCTGGCGATCGGCGGCAACACGGTGGATACAGCGCACATCTATTGCGGCGGTCAGAGCGAAGAGGTACTGGGACGTTATATGAAGGAACGCGGCAATCGCGACCAGATGGTGATTCTCACCAAAGGGGCACACCATGACCAGAACGGCCCTCGCGTGAATGCGGATGCCATTCGCAAAGACCTGACAGAAAGCCTGGAGCGTTTACAGACGGAGCGTGTCGAGCTATACGCACTGCATCGGGATGATCCTAACATGCCTGTGGCTGCCATTCTGGAGGCACTGAACGAACACATCGAGTCTGGCAAAATCGGCGCCATCGGCGCCTCTAACTGGACCTGGCAACGGTTAGAAGAAGCTAACGCTTATGCCGCCTCCCATGGTCTCAAAGGATTTACGTTTAGCAGCCCCAATCTCAGTCTCGCCAAAGCGAACGAGCCATTCTGGGCAGGCTGTGTATCGGCGGATGCCGAAACGCTCGCATGGCATGAGCAAACAAAACTGCCGCTCCTGTCCTGGTCTTCCCAGGCTCGCGGTTTCTTCACTGGTCGATTCACACCAGAGGTACGCGACAATGCGGACTTGGTGCGTGTATTCTACAGCGATGGCAACTGGGAACGACTTCGTCGTGCCGGGGAATTGGCTGCATCCAAGAATACGACGGCGATTCAGATTGCGTTAGCATATGTATTGAATCAGTCCTTCCCGACCTGTGCCTTAATTGGTGCACAGAATCAAGCAGAGTTGCTCTCCTGTGACGAAGGCTCCCGCATCACGCTAACTTCGGAAGAGATCGCCTGGATCGATCTGGCGAGTGAGATTAAGCCAGCCGGCATCTGAAGATAACGTCCTGAAATTCTAACCTTGCTAAACGCCAAAAACAAATCTTTTAAATAAACCACAACAAATTTCAAGCTAAAAACGGGATCAAGGTAACGGAATTTCCGCCTTGTCCCGTTTTTTTGATAGCTGTGGAACTGGAATAATGGAGAGAGACCAGATACAACGTGACTCAAGCAATAGAACATTAGCTAGCTTGGGCCTACCCTTGTTGGCAATATTACCTCATAATCGCACACGCACACGTACACGCACACGCACACGCACACGCACACGCACACGCACA